>CAVPRI010000002.1:0-1757557 GCA_963707835.1 uncultured Acidimicrobiaceae bacterium | reverse complement strand
GTGGGCGGGCAGACCAACTATGTGCAGAGATTGCACGCACTCGATCTAACCACCGGCCTGGAACTGGCCGGCAGCCCGGTGGTGGTCTCGGCGCAGGTGAACGGAACTGGCGCGGGCGCCGCCAATGGCCACGTGAACTTCGACGGCAAGCAGCAGGATCCACGTCCGGCTCTTCTGCTAGTGGATGGAGTGGTCTATGCCTGCTGGGCATCGCTGGGCGACATCGTCCCTTATCACGGATGGATGCTGGGTTATGACGACGGATCTTTGCAGCAGGTCGCGGTCTTCAACACGACTCCGAATGGCATCGATGGCGGAATCTGGCACAGTGGCGGGGGGCCGGCCGCCGATATAGACGGGAACATTTTTGCGATTGTGGGAAACGGAACCTTTGATGCGGCCATGGGCGGCATCGACTATGGCGACAGCGTGCTGAAGCTGGCAAATAACTCAAGCGGCCTTCTCGTGAACGATTACTTCACGCCCTACAATGAAGCGATTTTCGACAACTCAGATTACGACCTGGGATCCGGGGGCCCGCTACTGCTTCCGGACCAGCCGGGAGCGTTTCCTCACCTGGCGGTGGTGGGTGGGAAGGACGCCACGTTGTACCTCATCAATCGCGACAAGCTGGGGCAATTCAACGGAACCGCGAATAATATTCCGATGTTCGTGCCGGGCGTTGTTGGCAAGCCGGCTCCGGGAGCCAGCGGCAACCGCAGTACACCCTCCTACTGGAACGGAAACGTATACTTCGGCGGCGCGGTGGACTTGTTGAAATCGTTCAGCTTGTTTAACGGATTGCTTTCGCCGGCGGCGATGGTGACCGGCAGGGATAACTACGGCTATCCCGGAGCGGAGACCGCGGTTTCAGCGAACGGCAATGCAAATGGAATTGTCTGGGTGCTGCAAGCGGACCAGTTCAAGAGCGGACCAGTCATTTTGCGGGCGCACGACGCGGCGAATATTTCCCGTGAGCTGTTCAACACCACGACGTTGGCGGCGAATACTGCAGGGTGGGCGGTGAAATTCTCCGTGCCTACCGTGGCCAACGCGAAAGTGTATGTGGGGACGCAGACGGAGCTGGATGTCTACGGGTTGCTGCCGTAGGCAAGCTTGCTTGACACAGGTTATGTGTGCACTTATACTGTGTCCATGAATGTAACGCTTTCCGTCGATGAGCAACTGCTGATTCGCGCCCGCAAGAAAGCGGAGAGTCTCGGCAAGAGCCTCAATCAATTGATTCGCGACTATCTGCAAACGCTCGCCGGCGTGGACGACCCTGAGCGCAGCATCCAGGAGTTCCGGCGGCTCTCGGGCAAGGGCAACTCTCGCGGCTGGCGCTTCAACCGCGACGAAATTCACTCCCGGAAAGACGATGCCCGCTCGTAGTTTCTTCGATACCAACGTCCTGCTCTATGCCGACGACAAGGCTGCGCCCGTAAAACAGAGCCGCACCCTGGCTCTGGTGGCCGAGCATCGCCGCGCGGGCACGGGCGTGGTTTCGATGCAAGTGCTGCAGGAATATTTCGTGACCGCCACGCGGAAACTGGGCGTGGATGCGGCCATTGCCCGCCGCAAAGTTGAACTGCTGGCAGAGTTCGACGTCGCCGCACCCGAACTGGCGGACATTCTGGCCGCGATCGATCTGCATCGGCTTCACGGGTTTTCCTTCTGGGACGCGCTGGTCATCCGGACCGCCCAGCAGTCCGGCTGCACCGTACTCTTCTCGGAAGACATGCAGGATCGCCGGGAGATCGATGGCGTGCGGATTGTTAATCCGTTCGGATAGGAGGCTAGGTTCTAGGATTACGATGATAGTGGGGCGGGATTCCTAGTGTTGGAGATTTTGTTTCGGGAGTCGAGCGCCCGATATCCAGCGAAATGAGCTTCTACTGTTTATTGGATGGATGAGTCCTCCGCCGCGCCCAACGATTTCCAAGCACAACAAATAGGACAAGCGCACCAAACACCAAGGCGTGTGCACGGTAATTGAAACTTACCAGCACGCCGACGGTGAGGAACATTAGCAGTATCCCCACCCATTGCAAGAGGCTGATAGGTCGCTCGCCGGTCCAGAACTTGCGGTCGCTTTCAACACTACTTCGCCGGAGCACGGCTTGGTTTCTGGCTTCTGTCTCACGCAAGATATGATTGGGGTGCTCGTCCATCGCCATAAAGATTAACGCAAAATGGCATCGATCTACGCAACGCTTCGTTTGTGTTAAGGGCAGCGATGACGCTAACGCAATCAGGTTTCTCTGTTACGGCGTTCCGTACAGCTGCTTATACACGCTGGCATTGCGCAGGATAGCCTGTACGTACTCGCGCGTCTCGGTGAAGGGAATCGACTCGACGAACTCCTGCGGATCGCGATACTTACCCTGGCTTAGCCAGTCTTCCACGCGATCGGAGCCCGCGTTGTAGGCGGCTAGCGCATACTCAAACGATCCGCCGAACTTGTCGACCATGCCACGGAAATAGCGCGTACCTAATTGCAGGTTCACGGCGGGCGTGTACAACTGGCCGGCGGTGTAGCGCTTCAGCTTCACTTCTTTGGCTACAAGTTTGCCGGTCTTCGGCAGCAGCTGCATCAAGCCAACGGCGTTGGCGCGCGAAACCGCGTTGGGATTGAATTCCGACTCCTGCCGAATCAGCGACGCTACAAGATAGGGATCCAACCCGTTCGCCGCCGAAGAGCGCTTCAGGTCGCTCCAGTAGGCTTTGGGAAACAGAGCTTCCCAGTATTTCCGCGGCAGATCGGGAATGTCGAGCGCGAAATAATTCGGCGCGGAATGTTTCATCAGTTCGATAGCTTGGGCGTAGTTCCCGGTCTCATCGTAGAGCTGTGCGGTTTCGGCTGGGGCCCAGGTGCCACCGTCAACCGCTGCGGCGGCCTGCAATTCGTGGACGGCAAAATCAACCAGGCCGCCGTTGGCAAGAAGCTGCGCTTTCTGTACGTGCAACTCGTCCGATGGCGGTTGCGAGTCTGCAATCTTGCCGTTGCTATCGAGCGGCGGTACGCGGTCAAGCAAAGCGTATTGTGTAGTGGTGTCGCCTGCCGCCGGCAGATGCTTCAGCCTTTGCCGGGCCAACTCTGCATAATAAAAATTGCGATAGCGATCCGAAAGCTTCTGGTAGAACGCGCGGGCCATGAGGGGCTGGTTATCCTCTTCAGCCAGACGGGCGCGCCAATACAAAGCCGCGGGAGTTTCCGCGCCGGAGGGATACAGCGCAATCTGTTCTTCGAAGGCCTTCTTGGCCTCGTCGTTGCGTCCCTGCCGCAACGTAAGCCATGCGGCCTTCCAGTGCACATAGGAAGCGCGCGCGCCGCTCGGGAAACGCTGCTGCGCCTCGCGGAATGCGTCGAGCGCCAGGTCGTATTCGTGATGAACCAGATGCAGGTTGGCCGCTGAGAGCAGGGCCTGCTCCAGCCACGGACTAGTGGCGTCTGCCCGGCGCAATTCGTCGACCGTGCGATAGAACGTTTCGTTGTCATTGGCGGACCAGGCCACTTGTCCCAGCAGATACAAACGATGCGCGTTGATTTCGCCGCTCTCGCCGCCCAGCAAAGCCAGGACGAGCTTGGCATCACGGTTCCTGCCGCCGCGATGAAGCGCATCTGCCAGCGCAATTTGCATCGCGGGTTTATCGTTGGGGCTGGCCAGGTTGACCAGCGTGCGATATTCATCCGCCGCCTCGGAATAACGATGCTTGGTCAGCAACGTGTCGGCTCGCGTCTTGATCTGCACGGCTGTGGGCGGGACGGAGGGCAGCTTTCTCAACTCGGCATAGGCCGCATCGGCGTCAGCGCTGGCTGGCATCGTGTAATAGATGTTCGCAAAGATCTCGGTGGCTTTCGCCGCCTGGCCGGAGGCGGCGTAGGCCCGTCCCAAAGCAAGTTCCAGGTCGGAGCGCACTGGAACGCGGATTTGCTCCAACAATTTTGCCGCTTCCGACGCCTGACCTTCGATTAGCAGCGCATCGGCGTAGCGGACTTGAGCGTCGCGCACCAGAAGAGAATCGGGATGGGTCTTGGCAAAGTCGGCCAGAATTGCGAGAGCTTCGGCGGTGCGGCCGGTCTGCACATACGAGGTTCCTAGATAGTAGGCGACATAATCGCCCAGGTCCCCGGCATGAACCTGGGCGCGGTTCAGGGGATCGATCGCTTTGGTAAAGTCTCGATCCTGCACGTGCGCGTAGCCAAGCACCAGCCAGGCCAGCGCTCCGGCATCGTCTTTGGCATGGGCGCGGGCATAGGCATCCACTCCGGCATAAGCCGGCAGAGAACGATCCTGCAGAAGCTGTTGCGCCATGGGACGCAGGCTGGCCGAAGCCACAAAAGCCTGGCGCATGCGCCGCACCCGCGGAGAAACCGTGTGTGGCTTATGAGCGCTGACGGCGTGCTGTTTGCTGGCGCCGGCGGCAGGTTTCTTGGCAGCGGTGGCCTTGCTGGCTGGGGCTTTGAGTGGAGCACTGGCCTTCGTGCCGTTCGGAGTTGCTTGAGCCGGTGGCCTAGGCGGCGTTTCTGAGGAGCTTGGAGCGGCAGGGCTTTGAGCCGAACTGGAGGCAGATTGAGGCAAGGCCTCTGCTGCGGGAAGCAGAACGCCAAAACAGCCGCAGAAAGCCGCGGTTGCGAGCACCCACCAAATCTTCGAACCTGATCGCACTACTTTTCTTTTCCGCGGAGACACGCTACTGCCAGAGACCCTGCCGCAAAATTAGCGGCGAAAATTCGAACCCATGATGGAGATGTCGTCCTCGGCCAGACTGCGCAGCAACTCATGATGAAAATAGTCGCCGCTGGCGGCTGCCGTGTTGCCGTAACGTTTCTGAAATGTTCCACGGCTCTTGTCGATATCTTCTTTGAGGCGGTCGTATAAATCTTTGTGACGCCGCCCCTCCGCAACTTTGGCCTGATTGTAGAGCTTGATTTCATCCACCAGCAGACGCGCGAAGCGTTGCGCTTTGCGATGGATGTCGGCATCTTCAGGGGAAAGTCCGGCCAAGGGATCGGTAGCGGTTGCCGGAGCTGCGCCTGCGCTGGCGTGTGCCGCTGCTACTTCGACAACTTCCGCAGCAGGTTCGGGCTCGACGGGAATGCTGGCGGGTACGTGTTTGGGCGCATGGGCCGCAAAGGGATCGGAAAACGAAGAGACGGTGTGCACGGGTGCAGCCGCAGGCTCGATGCGGCCCATCGGCACGTTTTCTTCTTTTACTGCCGCCTGCTTGCGCAGCGAAGTGACTTCCAGCCACGCGCTGGTGGCGATCACCAGCAACTCCAGGGCGTTTGCATCCAGGTTAGAGGTGTCGCCTCCGTCGGCATACACCAAGGCTGCTACTTTGTCCTTAAGCGCGAGCGGCAGCACCAGCACCTGCTCGTTGGCGGGGCGGCCGAACTGCTCCACGAAATGGTCGCCCATCTCGGCGATGTTGCCGGGAGTTGCGATTCGGTTCTGGTACGTGTGGGCTACTGGCCCGGCGCTGAGGTCGAGAGCAAAATCTTTGACCGGGTCTTCTTCACCGAAGCCGCGTGATTGCCATCCGGACGCTGCGCCCGCCTTCACTACGAAGAGCGCGATGCGTGTGCAGTAGCCGCTGCCGGCATCGAGCAGTGCGCGCAAGATTTCTTTTTGCGTGGAACCCGCATGAACATTGGATACGGCTTGCACCAGGGCGGCCGAGTCCGTTTGCGCCGCCGCGGGCGCTGCGGCCGCCGGAGCCGGCAATGCATTCAGCACTTGCTGCACAATCTCGGCCTGCAGTTGCGGCAGTTGCGCTTGCAGGGCCTGCGCCACCGCCTGCTCAACTGCTTGCCGGACCTTGATCTGCTCGATCTCGCTCTTGTCGTTCTGTTCCGTCATGCTGAGAGAAAAATCCCCCGGAATCGTAGCCCGTCCGGTACACCGATGCGGACTGAGCCCTAAGTGCTGATTATACGGCACTTGTTGGAATGCCCCAGAGTACTTCGGTACCTGTTCAACCGCGTAGCTGAGTTGCCTTCGACTGTAGCGCAAATTTCGGAGGGATCAAAGCTTGATTGAGGTGTTCAGGATTGTTCGTCAGCGCATGCGCCGCGAAGAAAATGCCTGCATGCGCGGATGATTCTTTACCGCGCGGGTTCTCTCGGGTTGACGGCTGGCCAGCGGCGCGGGTTATCGGTCCACGTGAAAATAAATTTTCGGCAGGAGTTTTGGGCTGGTGGGTGAAATTACTACTTGGTTACAGGGTACTGAATGGCCGGGGACATACCTGACATTTTAGACCGGGGACATTCCTGACAGTTTTTGTTCCCCCTCGGTGAGGGGATGGGGTGCAGGGGAAGGGGAAGCGTCCCCTTCCCCTGCATCCGCGATATAGAAACTTTCCTCCTTGGGCAGCGGCACAAGCCGCAGTTTTTGACTGTCGAAACGAGCCAGGGGAAACTGCATAAAGTAAATCGTGAACCAGCGCTCGTCGAGCGGCAGCAGGCCGATGCGTTCTCCCCGCAACACTTCGCTGAGAAAGATCTCGTGCTTTTTCCAGCGGATGTGGCCATGCGGATGCACGCCGCGCACCAGCATCGCGCTGGCATATTCCGGCTCTGGCAGCCGCGCCGGATACGCCCGCAACGACGGCTGATACACCGCTGCCGGAGTCTGCATGCCCAGCGCTTCATGCGGCCGCACTTCGTTGTACTCCTGGCGGAAGCGGTCAAACGCCCGCTGCTGCGCTCGCCGGTTCGCCGCCGCCGGCGATGCCGTCTCCTGCTTCAGCGTACGATGCATGCGCTCGTGCCGCCCATTCTGCTCCGGATGTCCGGCCTCGATCCGCTCCGGCACGATGCCCAGCTTCATCCACCACACCGCCAGCCGCGACAGCCCGCCGCACCGCCCGCGAGGCAAACGGCGCGCCGTTGTCGGTGCGGATCGCCTGCGGCATCCCGTACTCGCGAAACGCCGCTTCGAAGATCGCCCGCACCCGCTCCGTGTCCGCCTTCTCCACCGCCTGGCAGCGCAGCAGATAGCGGCTGTGCGCGTCCGTGATGGTCAGCGGATCGATGCGCTCGCCGTCTGCCGGTGCGGAACCAGCCCTTGAAATCCGCGCACCACACCCGGTTGGGACCATCGGCATGCGCCAGCGGTTCGCGTGTAAGGCGCCGTCCGCCGCCGCTTGCTTGCGCGCCACCACCAACCCTTCGCGCTTCAGCAACTCGCCGATCGTGCTCGCCGCCGGCCACGCTCGACCGCGGCCGATCCCGCTCCAGCACCCGCTTCAGCTTGCGCGGTCCCCAGCGCATGTGCGCCTGCCGCAACTCCACCACCGCCCGCTCCGTCTCCGCCGCCGTCTGGTTGGGATGCCGCTGCGCGGCGCCCGGTCTAGTTCCACCAGCCCTTCCAGCCCTCGCTCCCGATATCGCCGCAGCCACACGTACCCGGTTTCGCGCGCGACCCCGTAGCCCGCACACAGCTCCGTCATCGTCCGCTCATCCTGTTCATACTCAAAGACAAACCGCGCCTTCTCTTCCATCACACTGCTCGCTTTCCATGGCATGCCGCTCTTCTACATGCCTTCGAAAATCTACGATAGTGTCAGGAATGTCCCCGGTCTGTTTTGTCAGGGATGTGCCCGGTCTGTACCGTACCCCCCCCCCCCCCTCCCCCCTAAATATCTGGAATCTTCGACTTAGCGGGAATTTCCCGGCAAAATCTAGATGTCAAAGAACTTAGATGTCAAAATCTAGATAGCAAGGGAGTTGTGGGCGATTTCTCGCCCGACTCCTCCGAGTTTCTCCATCTAGATGGCGCTGCTACTGCTGGGAAAATTATGGGATGAATTTAAAACGAGCGCAAGGTCAGATGTCACAAGGGGGCTGTGGAAAACTTTCCGTGGGATTCAGAGTGCGGGGGAAGTCAAACTCTCAAGGGGTTTGCATTCGGAATTCCCACCCTTGCAAAGAACGCAAGGGTAGGGCACCCGCATTTGTGATGGCTCCCGGGAAGATCAAGGGCGGGCTACCCGCGGAAACAGGTGTAAGCTGCGTCTATGCCGAAGCAACTTGAGTTTGAACCGATTCCGAAAGAAGGCTCTTCCGAATGCTCTCCGGGTTTTTCCCTGAACATGGTTGCAATGGAGATGTACGCTTATCGGGCCGTGAGACGTGGGCCTGCTCGCACTTTTTTACCGGGACTATGAAGATTCCCAGCCAGCCAAGATGGGCAAGCAGCACGTGGCTTTTCGTGTTCATGATGTGGTGCTGTTCTTCGCGACAGCCGCTGGCGCAGGCGTGATAGGCAATCTGGCGTACGCTGCCTTGCTTGGCATCGTCAATCGCATTCGCCGACCACGGAAGGAGATTGGCACGGAGCACCTACGGTTGGAAGCCGTCGTTTCACGTCAAGCGTACAACCGCGTACGCAGGCAAAGCCACCCCAATACAAAGCCATCTCGCCAGCGAGACGCTACTGTTCGAATGCAAGCTAGAAACTCAATACCGTCTGATCGTAAAACTCAAGCGCAGGTGACCGTGCACCATTCCCACCGTGTCGGTAATGCCCGCAAGATCAAAAGCCCGGGCCACCCCCGGCCATCGCGGCCCACCTTTGCAAAAGAAGCAAAGGTGGGCAGCCTCGGTTGGTGATAGCCCCGGCAAAGGCGCGCCAGCCAGCACAGTTCGCGGCCTGCACGCGAACGCGTATATTTAAAAATGGTGACGGGCCCGTCGGGACATGTGAAAAAACTGATTCCCCAGATTTTTAGACTTTTTTTGCTGATCGAAAATGTATACCCGAACGCGAAAGGTCGATTGTAGAGCGTTTAATCGCAAAGTCGTTCCGCGTACGAATTCGTCAGCTTCCGAAAGTCGATTCTTTCACAGCTTCCTGTCCCCGCATTTCATCTCATCAGCCCTGTACAAGCCTTGAACGCGATAGAGGTGTCAATGACCTGCTCCCCGCTTTCCGCACGAAGTCTGAGTATGATTTCGGCGAAGGAAAGGGGAAGGGAGCATGTCGAGGAGCAAGCACACGGAGGCGCAGATGATCGGGGCGCTGAAACAGTTGGAGGCGGGGCGCAAGGCGGAGGACGTGGCGCGGGAAGTGGGGGTGTCGAAGCACACGATCTACGCCTGGAAAGCGAAGTACGGCGGGATGGATGTGAGCGAGGCGCAGGAAGCGAAGCAGTTGCGGGATGAGAACACGAGGCTGAAGAAGCTGGTGGTGGATCTGAGCCTGGACAAAGAGATGCTGAAGGCGGTGATCGCAAAAAACGGATGGAGCTCGTAGACCAGCGGGCGGACGCAGACTGGCTGCGGAGCGAGTATGCGGCGAGCGAGCGCCGGGTTTGCGGGCTGATGGGGATGGCGGTAGCGAGTTATCGCTATCGGACGCACGCAGCGATGAGCCGTTGCGGACGCAGCTGGTGGAGTTGGCGCGGTAGAAGCCGCGCTTCGGGTATCGGCGGCTGCAGGTGTTGTTGGGCCGCGCGGGAGAGCATGTGAACCACAAGCGCTTGCATCGCGTGTATCGGGAGGCGGGACTGGTGATCCGGCGGAAGAAGCGCAAGCATTGCGTGCGCGAGGGAAAGCCGCTGCTGGCGCGGACTTCGGCGAACCAGGAGTGGGCGCTGGATTTTGTGCACGATGCGGTGGAGTGCGGACGAGCGATCCGGGTGCTGAGCGTGGTGGATGCGTATACGCGGGAGTGTTTGGCGCTGGAAGTGGATACGAGCTTTGCCAGCCGGAGAGTGACGCGAGTGTTGGACGCGATCATCGCCGAGCGCGGGAGGGCCGGAGGCGATCCGCTGCGACAACGGGCCGGAGTTCACCAGCCGGCATTTTCTGGCGTGGTGCAGTGGAACGGCAGATCGAGTTGATGCACATTCAGCCGGGCAAGCCGACGCAGAATGCGCGGGTGGAAAGTTTTCACGGACGGCTGCGGGAAGAGTGTTTGACTGTGAGCTGGTTTCAGAACCTGTTCGATGCGCGGCGGAAGATCGCGGCGTGGAGGATCGAGTACAACGAGGAGCGTCCGCACAGCAGTTTGGGATACCAAACGCCGAAAGAGTTTGCGGCGGCGCAGGCAGCAGGCTTCTACACAGCTGAGCGAGAGGCAAGGGACTCAAACGCCGTCCCTTGCCCCTCGCGCTCCCCCATCCCGGCTCAAACCGGAGAGGGAGCTAGCAGAAAGTTGTCGTATTCTTACGTGAACGAAAGCAGGGGGCAGGTCACCTTGACCGGCACGGTCATTCAATATCCATCTCGAAGGTGTACTACCGGTTACTAGCTTGCGGCGGCAGATCGGTTTTAAACTTGCAAACACTCGGTGCCTGGCAACGATGGGTGCGAACCCGTATCTTGCCGGATGAGGGGCGTTGGTGCAAGGTTACGTCACGCTGGAAAAAAGAAATCACTGTGGGTGGGAGCGGTTTTCTCGCCGTACCCGCGCGTCTGCAGCGCGTTGGGCCGGGATTCCCGGGCTTCGCCTCGCCATCTTTGTTGTGCTGCTGGTGCTTGGAGGCAGCGCCCAGGCGCAGATTTCCCCCGGCCCGCTTGCCCGTCCGCATCAGTCTCTCAGCGGAGCCGCCAACTGCACCACCTGCCACAAGCTGGGCGGAACGCCAACCTTCCGCTGTGTGGACTGCCATACCGAGATCGCCGGCAGAGTGGTGGCGCGGCGAGGCTTGCACGCTACCTACAATATCCAGCTTGGGTCCAGCAAGGAGTGCGCGCGTTGTCACTCCGATCATAACGGCGAAGATTTTCCCCTGATCAAGTGGGATGTTAAGGCCTTCGATCACAAGCAGGCGGGCTACGCGCTGGAAGGCAAACACGCCGGGCTGGAGTGCAATCGCTGCCATACGCCCGCGCGCATTGGCGCGCCGGAGCGCGCTACCATCAAGGTCAAAGATCTGAGCCGCACCTTCCTCGGTCTGTCTCCCGCCTGTGCCACTTGTCATCAGGATCCGCACAACGGGCGCCTCGGCTCGACCTGTCAACAATGCCACAACGCTGCGGACTGGAAGGCAGTGAACGTTGGCCAGTTCGATCACAGTAAGACGCGCTATCCTCTGACCGGATTGCACGCCCCGGTCGCTTGCGCCAAGTGCCACACGCCCGGCCAAGATGGCAAGCCGCGCTACGCTGGCATTCCGTTCAACCAGTGCACCGACTGCCACAGCGACCCGCACCACGGCAGCTTCCCCCAGGGATGCCAGGCCTGCCACAGCACCGGCGGCTGGAAGAAGATTTCGCTTCAGCGGTGAACGAGCGCTTTGACCATTCCAAAACCAAGTATCCCGCTCTTAGGAAAGCACGCCGCGGTCGATTGCGCGCAGTGCCACGCCGGCGGAGATTTCAAGAAGCCCATCGCCTTCCGGCAGTGCATGGATTGTCACAAGCCCGATCCGCATAACGGACAATTTGCGAAGCGCCCCGGTGGCGGCGAATGCGCCTCGTGCCACACCGTGAACGGATGGAAGCCCTCCCTTTTCACCGCGAAAGAGCACGCATCCAGCGCCTATCCGCTGCAAGGCGGGCACGCACGGCTGCAGTGCGAGCAGTGTCACGTTCCTAAAGGAAAGGACACGCAGTTCAAAATAAAGTTCGAGCGCTGCACCGATTGCCACGCCGACAAGCACGCGGCACAGTTTGCAGCCGCACCGTACCTCAACGCTTGCGACCGCTGCCACACGCTGGAGGCCTACAAGCCTTCCACTTTCACTCTGGCGCGAGCACAAGGAAACGCATTTTGTTCTTACGGGAGGGCACATTGCCGTGCCCTGCGCCGACTGCCACAAGGAATCGGCGGAGTTCCAGCCCAAGCCGGCGGTGATCTACCACTGGCAGAAACTGGGTTGCACCAGTTGCCATGCCGACCCCCACAAGGGCCAGTTCAAGGAGCGGATGCTGCAGGCGCGGGCCTGATGGCACAGCAGCCGGATGCGAAGCGTGCCACTCCACCAAGTCGTGGAAGGAACTGTCGCGCTTCGATCACGCCAAAACGTCGTTTCCCCTGGTCGGAGCCCACCGCGCGACCGCATGCATCGATTGCCATAAACCGCCCAACCTTGAAACCAAGCTGCTCAACGTGGATTTCAAAACAGCGCCCACCGTTTGCGAGGACTGCCATGCGGATATCCACGGAAAGCAGTTCGAGAAGGCGGGAGTTACGCGCTGCGCTGAATGCCACAACAGCATGAAATGGAAGCCGTCACTCTTTGACCACGAGCAGCGGACTGCATTTCCTCTGCGCGGGGCGCATCAGAACGTCCGCTGCGCGGAGTGTCACAAGTCTGACGAAGCTGATCGCGGGCAAGACCGTGCTCTTCTACAAACCGACGCCCAGGGAATGCGCCGCCTGCCATGGGCCGACCAATCCGGTTCCTCGCTCGAAACCGGGCAGCTAGAAACCCGTATTCGTCTGCTCGCCCTAGAGGGTGCTTGAAGTTGTAAGACTTTCGTGTCGTTGTCTTTTTCAACAATTCCTCGGCATATATCTAGAAGTCAAATAGCCACTAGGTTCATCATTTTCGCTTGCTGAACCTTGCAACGCCCCGCAAAGCTTTGAAACCTCAAGGCTGGTACGAAAAAAATGCCAGGAGACTGCGCAGAACTTACCTTTCGCTCTTAGTAATACTGAACCCGGTGGGAATCCGACCAATGTCCGAAAGTGTGTCCATCGATGTTACGAGAACCGACCTGCGTAACTTTGAGCAGTGCATGCAACTCGATATTCTCAGTGGGCATCGAATTGCACCACTCGTCATTAATTCTCTTCCTTTGTCGCTGGACAATTTTGTTTCAAGGAACGTGGGGCAGGCGAATCATGTTGGCGTCTGGGGGCGTGCTCAACCTGGTTGTGGCATTGGTGCTGGCGATCTCTGCCGTTCCGGGAGCGCACGCATCCTGGCAGGATTACGGAAGTACTCACAGTCCGCACGGCAATCTCAACATTCCCTGCCAGAACTGCCACACCACGCAAGGCTGGAAGCCCATCCGGGCGATTCCAGAATTCGATCACAACCAGACGCGGTACGCCTTGCGCGGCATGCACCAGTCGGTGACTTGCACGCAGTGTCACGTCAAGCCGGTGTTCACGAACGTGGGGCAGCGCTGCCAGGATTGCCATGCCGATATTCACAAGCGGCAGCTCGGCGCGAATTGCGAGCAGTGCCATACGGTGCGGGGATGGAATGTTTCCATCCAGCAGGTGCAGCAGCATAACAACCGCTTCCCGCTGACTGGCGCGCACGCCGCGGTGGACTGCGATTCCTGCCACAAGGGTGCGGCCAACAGCAAGTTCCAGACGATGTCCACCGACTGCTACTCCTGTCATGCGGTGGACTTCAAGGCCACAACGAATCCGAATCACGTTTCGGCACAATTCGGCACCACCTGCAATCAGTGCCACGGCACCGACAACTGGTTCAACGCTGCCTTCGACCACTCGTCAGTGGGATTCCCTCTGACCAACGGGCACGCCGTCCCGCCACGCCAGTGCACGGACTGCCACATCAACAACAACTACAACCTGACCAGCACGGCCTGCATCTCGTGCCACACCAAAGATTTTCAGGGTACGACCAATCCCAATCACGTCTCGGCAAACTTCCCGCAGACCTGCCAGCAGTGTCATAGCACAATCTCGCTGGCTCAACGCCTCGTTCAATCACGACACTACGGGGTTCACGCTGACCGGGCTGCACACGGTGCCGCCGCGGCAGTGCACGGACTGCCACAACTCGAAATACGGACAACTACAACATCACCAGCACGGCCTGCGTGACCTGCCATCTGTCGGATTACCAGGGCACGACCAATCCCAATCACGTCACGTCCAATTTCCCGCAGACTTGCGACCAGTGCCACAACACCAGTTCGTGGCTCAATGCTACGTTCAATCACAACAGTACGGGATTCGCACTGACCGGGTCGCACACGGTTCCTCCGCGGCAATGCACCGACTGCCACATCAACAACAACTACAACCTGACCAACACCACCTGCGTCAGTTGCCACCAGAACGACTACAACAACGCGATCACGCCGGTGCCGCACACCGGCTTCCCCACCACCTGCGAAACTTGCCATGACACCGTGCAGTGGTCCGACGGCACTTCAATCACACCACCACCGGCTTTGCCCTGACGGGAATGCACACGGTTCCGCCGCGGCAGTGCACGGATTGCCACGTCAACAACAACTACAACACTCAACAGCACGCCTGCGTGATCTGCCATCTGACGGATTACCAGGGCACTACGAATCCAGCGCACGCCGCGGCCGGCTTCCCTCAGCAGTGCGACCTGTGCCACGACACGACGACGTGGACGGATTCGACTTTCAACCACAACAACACGGCGTTTCCGCTGACGGGATCGCACACTGTTCCGCCGCGCGCAGTGCACTGACTGCCATGTCAACAACAACTACACGACGCTGCCGACGACCTGTATCGGCTGCCATCAGACGGATTACAACAACACGACGAACCCCGGCCACCAGGCGCAGCCGCAGTTCTTCCCCACGACTTGCCAGAACTGCCACAGCACAACGAACTGGTTGAACGCGAGTTTCAACCACTCGCAGTATTCACCGTTCCCGACCAATCACGGCAAGGCCAACAACGTGTGCTCGACCTGCCATACCAACTCGAATGACTATTCGGTGTTTCAGTGCACGGGCTGCCATGGCGGAAACAATGCGAACAATTTCCATCACGACAACGTCAGTGGATACGTCTACAACAGCATCAACTGCTATCAGTGTCACCAGAACGGCCAGGGCGGCGGCTAAGCGCGAATGGCCCCGGGCGTGCTGTGCGCAGAAATGGCAGGAGAGCAGAATTCAGGCGGCAGGTGGAGCGCCAGCGAGTGATAACGAAGAATGACGGCCGTTCAGAAACACGCTGTAACCCTGATGCTCTTGTTGTCCTGGGCCACGGCGCAGAACGCAGCCGGGCCGGCGACCGTGCAGAACGTGACTGCCGCGCGAGCGGGGCGATCTTCGCGTCGAAATCACTCTTAGTTCTCCTGTGAAAGCTTTCGGCTGGATACGGCGGTGCATCCCTACCGCATCCTGCTCGATCTCCCCGGACACCTCTCTGCAACGATTCGGCACGAAGATCGGTCAACAGTAACGGCGTACGGCGCGTGCGCGCCGCGCAGCACAGCAGCAGCCCTCCCATTGCGCGCGATCGTGCTGGACCTCGACCAGGCACACCCGTACACCCTGAAGTCCGATGGCAACCGCGTCATCCTGACGGTCGAGCCCGCAGGTGAGCGCGCGTGAGCTTCCCGCGGAGCCATGGCCCCGGCGATCTCGGGATCCGCATCGGAATTTTCCGGCGAAAACAGCAAGCGCCGGCTCAGATGCCGCAGTAACGACAATTCGGCGCCCTGGCCTTACCTGTCCGCCTCCGCCGACCGCGCCAGTTCCCGGGGCAACGACAACTTCTACTGTGGCGGCGCTTCCTCCTGCGGTAAACACCGCCCGTTCAAGCAGCGCTAACTCAGGGGCCGCTACTCCTGAGAGCTCTGCGGGACGTCTGCTTTCCACTGCTTCACAGATCATTCCGTCGCGAACCACTCCTTCCGGCAACGACGCCGCCGCCGCGGCGGGATTTCCTTCGGGCAGCGCCGTCCGTCCCCTCCAGCAAGCGAGAGAGCGCTAGTGTGAGCAACAACGAAAACAGCCTCCTGCCGAACCGGCAATCGACCACGGCGCCTGCTGCTTTCGGCGGCCCCCGCCCCTACCGATGCCAATGCAACGTTGATTGTGGGCGGTGACGGACTCCAATCTGCACACCGTGTTCAGCGTGAAATACGTCGCTGAGGGCGTTGCCTACCTGGATGGCGGCAGTGCCGCCGGCCTGAAAGAAGGGATGAAGCTCGAAGTGCGCGATGACGCCTTGCCCGCGCGGCAAGGCGAGAGCGCCAGCGTTGCCGATCCTCGCGTGGTGGCCGAGCTTGAGATTGGCGGAGTCGCCGAAACCTCTTCGGTGGCCGACATCCATGCGCCCAAGCGGCCGGTGAAAGTCGGCGATCTCGCTTACCTTTCTTCCGGCGATGCCGAAACCCTGGTGCAGCAGCGTGCGCTGAGCGCGACCCGGGAATATCCGGCGGTGATCTCTTTCACCGAAGGCGACACACTCGATGAAGAAGCGCGCGAAGAAATTCCGCGCCCGCCTCTGCCTTCTGTGAATCGCGCGCGCGGCCGCATCGGCTTTGATTACATCTACACCCTCAGCCACGGCACGACCAACGTGAACAGTTCCGATGTGGGCATGGTGTTTCGCGGCGACATTACTCGCATCGGCGGCACCTACTGGAACCTGAGCGGCTACTGGCGCGGGCGGCTCACAAAAGCTCGGCCACAGGAACGCAAACGCTGCAGGACTTGATCAACCGCACTTACCACCTCAACATGACGTACGACAATCCGAACTCCAGCCTGGTCGCGGGATTCGGGCGGCTCTACCTTCCCTGGGCGCCCAGCCTCGATACCATCGATGGCGGCTATTTCGGTAAAAGGCTTTCGCCAGGGCAGGACGCTGGGGATTTTCGGCGGCTCGACCCCCGATCCTTCCTCCTGGGACTACAGTCCGGACCGCGTGATTGGCGGCGCGTTCGTCAACTTCGAAGGCGGTGACTACAACGCCCTACATTACAGCGCCACATCTGGTGCGGGCGTCAGCATGGTGAATTGGGCGATCGACCGGCCCTTCGTCTTCTTTGAAGATTCGGTTTCGTACAAGCGCCGTACATGGGAGTCTATGAGTCGGCACAATTGGACAGTCCGCGCGGAAACAGCGCCACGCCTGCGCCCGGTCCCGGCCTGGGCCGCAACTTCTTCACTTTCCGGGTGAATCCCCATCCGCGCGTCGAACTGGATTTCAATTACAACTATTTCCGCGACATTCCCACCTTCGACCCCACTCTGGTCGGCACCGGCTTGCTTGATAAGTTTCTGTTCCAGGGATTCAGTGCGGGCGGCGCGCGTCGAAGTGATGAAGCAGGTTTTCATCTCCACCAATCTGGGGCGAAGCAACGGCACCGGCGACGCCAAGGCTTCGCTCAACGAAATGTATGGCCTCACCTTCGGGAGGCTGCCCTGGCTGAAGCTTCGCGCCGACGCCCACTACGCGCGCTTTAACAGTTCGTTCGGCACCGGCTCCTATGAGTCCGTGTCTGTTTCGCGGCAGTTCAGCGACGAGATGCGGCTGGAGTTTCTCGCCGGGCAGCAGAATTTCAATTCCGCACTCACCACCACCGGACGCTCCCGCTTCATCACCGCCACGGTGGAGAAGTCGCTGGGGCCGCGCTACTACCTCCAGGGAAATTTCACCTTCAACAGCGGCCAGTCAAGTTATGACCAGTTCATGTTCTCGTTTGGCTACAGATTCGATTCGAGGAATAAACATCGCGAATGAAAATCCGGACAAAACTCGTGAAGTTGCATCGTAGCGTGTTCATCGTGATGGCGCTGGCTGGCGTTTGCTTCGGGGGCACCATCACAGCTCCGCAAGAGCGCCGCCTGGACGACCTGCTTGCGCGCACCGGCGACCAGGTATCTGCCTTCGTCGACCAATTCTCCGACGTGAAATGCACCGAACGAGTGCGGCAGGAGAAACTCGGCAAAGACGACAAGATGGAACTGAAGGAAGAATCCACCTTCGACTACCTCGTGATTTTCAGCAACACCGGCGGAGACCTCAGCCTCACGGAATCTCGCCTGCCCATCCACGTAGCCAAGACTGACAAGAAGAACAGGTCCATGCTGCTGAGCAATGGCTTTGCCACCTTGTTCCTGGTGTTTCATCCGCTGTACTCCAGCAGCTTCAGGTTCACCTTCGCCGGCGAAGAAACGATCAACGGCCGCGTGATGAACAAGGTCAGCTTCCAGCACGTGCCCGGCACAAGGTCGGTCGCCGCACTGGCCTTGCGGGGCAGGGAATATCCGCTCGAACTCAGCGGAATGGCGTGGATCGATCCGGAAACCGGCATGATCGCAAGAATCGATGCCGGAATCGAAGATACGTTGCAGGATGTGGGTTTGAAATCCATGCGTTCGAGAATTGAGTTCGCGCCAGTTCCGTTCGCCGATTCCAAGCCGGTGTACTGGTTTCCCACCGAGGCCAGCGTCGAAGTGGAAACGCCAAGGCAGCACTGGCGTAACTTGCACCAATTCACGCAGTATCAGAGATTCTCAGTAACCACGGAGCAACAGGTCACCAAGAAATGAGCGCAAACGCTACAGCTACCGCCCCACTTGCCGCCGCCGTCTCCCGGGCCGTCCCGGACGCGGAACGGCGCCACCGTGTGCGCCTCTCCCTGCTTTACGCCGTGGCTATCGCGGTGAACGCGGCCATTTTTTTCTACGGATTCGATTACTACAAACTCCTCGTCCATCGAACGGCCGTTTTCTCCCAAGCACCATCTCTTACGGCCCAGCGGCCCCGTGGGATTGTACCTGGGATTCTTCGGGGTCGCGCTGTTCTGCAGGCATCTTCCTGTATCCGCTCCGCAAGCATTGGCCGTGGCTTGGCCAGCATCGGGAGCACTCGGCACTGGCTTGATATTCATGTGCTGATGGGCGCTGACGGCGCCTTCATCATCGCTCTTCCACTCCACCCTGAAGTTTCAGGGAATCGCAGGCATGGCCTTCTGGATCATGTTCGCGGTGTCGCTCAGCGGCTTTGTCGGACGCTATCTCTACAGCTCAGATTCCGCGCAGTCTAAACGCTGCGGAGCTCTCACATGACAGGAGCGCAGGAACTGCAGGAAACCCTGACGCAGCAGCTGGCCGGCGCAGAAGCTGCTCGCCGGAAGCACGAACTGCGCACCCTTGTTGCGCACTTCCCTGCGCAAACCGCAGTTGACACGAATTCCCATCGCCGGTGGTGTTCGTATACATGATGTCGCTCGACGTGGTACGGGTGTTCCGTGTGGCCCGGCTTCGCCGTCACGCTCTCGGGTGGAGCGGAGTCTATCTCGACCCTGGGCGGGATTTTCAAGACCATGCACCGCGAACTGGAAAGGCGATCCATCGCCGGCCCGGAGGAAGCGGCGCTGTCAAAGCGAATTCTGTTTCTTTCCCGATCGAAGAAGGTCTTTCACCTCTGGCACGTTGTACACAAGCCTTTCAGTTATGCCTTCGCGCTGCTTGCGCTCCTGCAATCGGGCTGCAGATTGCTTTTTGGGATATTTCTAGGTGACGCATGGACACTCTGATCACTTTCGATACTGATCGGCGCAGTCATCTGCGTTCGGATTCTTTGTTGGTATCTACCTGGGCAGCCTCAAGGAAGAGGAGCAGCGAGCGCAGCGAAGCTGCCGAGAAGGGCAAGCTGTTCTCCGATGGCCCCAAGCTCAACATCCGCACATTGACAGCGACCAATGCATCGGCTGCGCCACCTGCACGCAGGTTTGTCCGGAAGGCGATGTGCTGGCCATGATGGGGGGCAAGGCGGTCATCGTCAACGGCCACAAGTGCATCGGCCACAGCCTCTGCGCCGACGCATGTCCGGTTGGCGCCATCACCATGGTGATGGCCAGCCCCAGCATGGGCGCCGATATGCCCTCTCTAACGCCGGAGTATGAGACCACCATCCCCAATATGTTCATTGCCGGCGAACTGGGCGGCCTGGCTCTGATCAAGAACGCCATCAATCAGGGACGGACTGCGTCGATACCATCGCAAGTCGGCTGGCCCTAATGGACGCCGGCAAACCACGGCCCGAAGTTTACGACGTGCTGATCGTGGGCGCCGGCCCCGCCGGAATCAGCGCCTCGCTGCGCGCCATCGAAAAGAAGCTCAACTACCTCACCCTCGACGAAGACGAGATTGGCGGCACGGTCGCGAAGTATCCGCGCCAGAAACTCGTGATGACCAGCCCCGTGGAATTCCCCATGTACGGGAAGTTCAAGAAGACTGAGCTTTCCAAGGAAGATCTGCTCGCCTTTTGGAACAAGATCATCGAGCCGCGTCGATTTCAAGTTTCGCACCGGGCGAGAAAGTGGAAGACATCAAGAAGGACGAGGACGGCATCTTCACCGTTAACACAGCCAAGAACCAATACCGCGCCCGCGCCGTTATCCTGGCCCTCGGCAAGAGCGGCAGCCCGCGCAAGCTCGGCGTGAAAGGCGAGGACCTGCCCAAAGTCATGTACCGCCTGATCGAAGCCGATCACTACGTCAACAAGAAGATCCTGGTGGTTGGCGGCGGCGACAGCGCCGTTGAAGCGGCCATGGGGCTGGCCAACCAGGTCGGCAACAAGGTCACGCTCTCCTATCGGAGCGAACGCTTCAGCCGCATCAAAGAACGCAACGCCAAGCGCATCGAAGACTGCATGCGCAAGGGAAAGGTCAAGGTGCTGTTCAACTCGATCCCGGTGGAATTCAAACCTGAGTCGGTCGTGCTGGACGTCAACGGCGACATGCAGGAAATTCCCAACGATTTTGTCTGGATTTTTGCCGGAGGCAATCCGCCCAACGCCTTCCTTGAAGAAGATCGGCGTCGGCTTCGGCGCACGCGACCTGACCCTGGAAGCCAGCCGCGAAGCCAGGTTGGTGCGGCCCGGAGCGATGGCGGAAAGTTGTTCGGCAGGATCGGCACAATAAGGCATTATCTGCAGTCGGCTGAGTGGAATTCGTCCGAAAAGCTTAAAAGTCAACCTACTTTGGTGCATGCGAACTGATTCAGCACCATCAGCCCGGACGCTGCCTGCGTGTTGGAATCAACGTTTAGTCCGGACGCGAGTCGCGGTCTTCACGAGACAGGCCCCAGTCCGGGAACATTTGTGCAACGGAATGCGCAACGAAGGTAGGTCTTTGCCGCCGCCTCTCTCGGAGAGTGAACATGACAGCAAGGAAAAATCCGGTTAAAGCTCCGAGGAAGGCTTCTGTAATTGAGAGGCGATTGAACGTTCGCAGCCCTTGGTTGGTCAGAATGAATCCCGTATATGCCATGGCTACCGTCCAGAGAATTACGCGAACGCGGAACATGGGGGATCCACCTCTTGGTGATCAATTATTGACACAATTCGCCCGTGCGGTGTGAGGACTTCTGCGTTTTCCGAGAGCGTAGCGATTTTGACATTTCGCATTTCGCTTGACCCGTCGAACGGCATCTCTGCTCAATGAGTGCTCAACTCCGCCGTCCGCCGCTGGAGCCTTACATCCAACTGGACGCGGGCTTCCTTGAGCGCCATTAGTACGCCCATTAGTACGAGCCTCTGGTACTCCTTGAACCTTCTGAGTACTTCGCCAAATATTCTCCCCAGTACGTTTCGTACCCGGCTCATCGAATCCTGCGTAGATCGCTTTTGAACCTTGCGCTTGCAGGGTCCTCAACCTATGCTTCGCGCTGGGGAATTCTTTGTGAAACGAGTCCGAGTGCTGGTAGCAAATCATCCGCGCCTGATGCGGGAATTGGTGATGGCTACGATTGCCGACCAGCCCGACATTGAGCTTGTGGGTGAAGTGCAGAATCAGGGCGATCTGGCCGACATCGTCGAACAAGTGCAGCCCGATGTGCTGATCATTGCCATGGACCAGCCCGAGAAGCGGTTGGGCCAGTGCGGGTTTCTGCTGGGGCGGCATCCCGGAATGAGAATCCTAGCCTTGGCACCGGAACAGAACCGGGGAATTTTTTATTGGGCAGTAGTCGATATCCGAACCAAAGCGCTGGAGAGTTCCGAGGCGGGAATTTTGAATGCCGTGCGCGAACGGCCGGTTTTGGTGGGGGCGGCACAGAATTGAGTTGAGAAAATCCCCCCGGGCCGCAGGCGATTTTGTGGTTAGGGCTGTGAAATCAAAGAGTTTAGCGCATCAGGCTTTCGTAGCTGACGGGGCGAGCTGTAACCCGCGCTGGAATCGAAGAACCTTGCAATGAACCTGCAAACCGGACTGATAACCGAGATGACGCAGCTGATCAACGATGCTCCGGCGAGCGTGGTCGGAGGTGGAACAGGAGATAAAGCGGGGCAGAATTGGTACGCGCTCTATACCTGCCCGCGTCACGAGAAAAGCGTGGCGCACCAAATCGAACAGCGTTCGATCTCGTGTTTTCTGCCGCTCTACCGGTCAGTGCGCCGCTGGAAGGATCGCCGCAAGCAACTGGAACTGGCGTTGTTTCCCGGATACGTTTTTGTGCGCTGGCGTTCGAGGACCGGCTGCGCGTGCTGCAACTGCCGAGCGCAGTGCGCCTGGTGAATTCAATGGCCAGCCTGCGGTTTTGCCCGAGGCGGAAATCGAGAGCTTGCGGCAGCGGCTTTCCCGCGGCGTCTGCGTGGAACCGCATCCCTACCTGCGGGTAGGGCGCCGGGTGCGGGTACGCGGTGGCCCCATGCAGGGCCTCGAAGGCATCATCGTGCGCCGCAAAGACCGCTGCCGCGTGGTCTTTTCGCTCGACCTGATCATGCGTCTGTGGCCGTGGAAGTGGACGAAAGCGACGTGGAGCCGGTGGCGGAAGCGGAACTGCGTACCGGCGCGGCCAGCAGACGAAACTGAGAAGTTCGGCAACGTTATCGATGTCACATCTTAATCCCAGACTGGACGTTCCCATGCGACAACCACGATTCGCCCCTGTCCTGTGGTGGACGCTTACTGCGATTCTTGCCTGCGGCTTTCTCCGCCCGTGATCGCGGCGCAGGCCAGGACGGCGGGCCGGGAAAAGCCGGTTGCGGAACAAGAACAGGAAGTCGACCCCCACGAACGCGACCGGTGCCGCTGGTGTCGCTCTCCGCTGGAGACATCATCGAAATTCTGCGCCAGGAACCGGGTTTGCTCTCGGTAAAGCGAACGCTGGTGCGCAAAGCCTACGAGCAGGGGCGGCTGCTCGATCCCGCCGACGTTACCGATGCCGCGCTGTTCCAGTTGCTGCGGGAGGACAACAACGTGCGCGTGCTGGCCACCCAGCAGATCGAATCACGTGGCTATGTGCGTCCGAAGCCCACGCGGCAGGAGAAAGAAAAAAATGGAATCGAGCGCCTGCGGACTTCCGCTTCGGCGACGGCCGGTGGCTCTACGACTTCAGCCGGGCGCAATGACGAGGAGAAATACTGGTCCCAACACGAAGAACTGGGTCCCGAGGACCAGGACAAAACCAGGATGCGAGATTCCGGAAACGAAGGCTACTCCGACGACGGATTCCCTACACCCGACCGGACCACGCAGCCGGCGAACCGGTTCCCGGCGCAACCCGACCAGCAGCCTCCCACGGATTACCGCCGGCGGCAGAGCTTGGCGGATACGACCGCAAATCCGGACACCTACGACGGATCCGCCACAAGAAGGAGCGCTGCCGCGCATCAGCCCGGAAGGGATTCCGGGATTGCTGAGCGCCAGCATGGACGAATCGGGCGCATCCGGACAGCGCCTAGGCTCGATGGAGCCCGGAGTTTCTCCCTACTCTTCGCCTTCCGTTCCGTCGTCTCCCAGCGCCTCACGCGTTGGCGGAAACGCGTCGGGACCGGATTACGCTTCCTCTCAGCCGCCTGCCGACATCCGGTCTGGCGCGTTTAACTCGCGGCCCGACACCCGCTGGCAGCGGCCCAGACAATTCGCGGAAGAAAACGAAGACCATCCCCCGATTCGTCGCCGGGTGAATCCCTATGCGGAGGTGCCGTCGCTCTACGATCTTTATACCCAGATCTCGCGGCGTTCCCCGGTGCCCACGCGGTTTGGCGAAGCCATCTTCCGCAATGGCACAGGCAATTTCGACGAACTCCCGATGGACTTGCCGGTGGGGCCGGACTATGTGCTCGGTCCGGGAGATGGGCTCAGCATCGAGCTGTGGGGCGGAGTTTCCGAGCACTTGCAGCGCGTGGTGGACCGCGAAGGCCGCGTGACCCTGCCGGAAGCGGGAGCCATCGAAGTGAATGGGCGCAGTCTCGGCGATGTGCAGCAGTTGGTGCAGAGCGTGCTGCGTAGCGAATTCCGTGACGTGCACGCCGATGTCGCGCTGGCCCGGCTGCGCACCGTGCGCGTGTATGTGGTCGGCGATGTGCTGCGGCCCGGCGCTTATGACGTGAGTTCGCTCTCGACCCCGCTGAATGCCCTCTACCAGGCCGGCGGCCCGACCTCGCGCGGATCGCTGCGCATCCTGCGCCACTACCGGGGCCCACAGCTGGTCGGGGAAATCGATCTCTACGAACTGTTGTTGCAGGGGGTCCTGCTCGAGCCTGGAGCGCTTGCGCGCTGGGGACACGATCATGGTTCCTCCCCTCGGTGCGGAACTGACGGTGGAGGGCATGGTGCGCCGTCCCGCGATCTACGAACTGAATCATGAGCATGATCTCGCCGAAGCGCTGGCGCTGGCCGGCGGCGTGCTCAACACCGGCACCTTGCGCCACATCGAAGTGGAACGTGTGGTCGCCCACCAGGGCCGCACCCTGCTGCGTCTGGATCTGCCGGGGAGCAATCTGCCGGAAAATAACAATGCGGAGGCAGTCACGGCGGCGCTCGAGAATTTCAAGATTCAGGACGGGGACAAGATTCGCATCACGCCCATCCTGCCCTACAGCGAGCGCACCGTTTATCTCGACGGCCACGTGGTTCATCCCGGCAAGCACGCCTATCAGGAGGGCATGCGCATCACGGATCTGATCCGGTCTTATGCCGATCTGCTGCCGGAACCGGCCGCGACCCATGCTGAAATCATCCGCCTGGCGCCGCCTGACTTCGCTCCCCAGGTCATCGCCTTCAATCTCGCCGATGCCCTGGCCGGCAAGGGACACGACGGGGAATCGAACGCGTCCGCCGCAGTCGGGGCGCCGAACCCCCAGCCGAACCCCCAGCCGAACGCCCAGCCGAACGCCCAGCCGAATGCCCAGGATGTGACGCTCCAGCCCTTCGATACTGTGCGCATCTTTGGACGGTTCGACTTCGAAGATCCTCCAGTTGTCACCGTGAGCGGCGAAGTGCGCCATCCCGGCGAACACGTGACCAACGGCGCGACTCGCCTGCGCGACGCCGTGTACCTGGCGGGCGGCGTGACTCCCGATGCGATGCTCACCGACGCGCAAGTCTTTCGCCGCACGCCGCAAGGCAAGTTGAAGGTACTCAGCGTGAATCTGGAGCGCGCGCTGGCCGGGGACGACGCCGACAATATCAGCCTCGAGCCCAAAGACCGGGTATTCATTCATCGCAATCTTTCAAAAGTCGATCCCCCCACGGTGAAGATCGAAGGCGAAGTGGCACGGCCGGGCAAGTATCCGCTGGGCGAGGACATGACTGCGGCGCAGCTGGTGCGCCTCGCGGGCGGGCTGAAGCGCGGAGCTTTTACCGACGCCGCGGACCTGACCCGCTACACGGTCGAAAACGGCTCGCAGGTCATGGGGGAACACACTGCGGTGCCCATCGCCCGCGCTCTGGCCGGCGAGCCCGACACCGACATGCTCCTGCACGACGGTGACGTGCTGACCATCCGCCAACTGGCGGGCTGGAACGATATTGGGTCGGTGATTACGGTGAAGGGCGAAGTCATGCACCCCGGCGACTACGGCATTCAGGAAGGCGAGCGCCTGAGTTCAGTGCTGGCACGGGCAGGCGGGCTGCGCGCCGATGCCTATCCTTACGGCGCGATTCTCGAACGCCGCCAGGTGCGCGAGATGGAAGAGAAGAACCGCGCCGAGCTGATCCGGCAGGTGCGGGGACAGGAAGCTTCGTTCAAGCTTCTGCCTGACCTCGGCGACGCCGAGGACAAGCTGGCGAAAAGCGCCACTCTGCAACAGTGGCACGCCACGCTCGACGAACTGGAAAACCTGCCGCCGACCGGGCGGCTGGTGATCCACATCTCGATGGCACTACGACTTCGGTGGCGACGGGAACGTGGTGGAGACCTACGTGAGCTACCTGCGCAAGAAGCTCGAGAAGTTCGGGCCGCCACTGATCCACACCATCCGACTGGTCGGCTACACCCTGCGGGAGCCCGAGACCTCGGCATCGAGTGGAGCGGCCTGAGTGTCGCTCCGACTGCGCCTGCTCGTCGCGGTCGGCCTGATCGCCGTCGTCGCCCTGGTTGTCGCCGACTTCGCGACCTACTCGGCCCTGCGGTCCACCGTCTATCAACAGGTGGACCAGCAACTGGCGCAGCATTTCCGCAAGTTCCCGGTGAATGCCGACGGCACGGCGGCATGCTTCACGCCACCGGCGGACGGGGGGGGCGCCGGCAACGGAGGTGGGCCCTTCGGTTCCTTCGACGGAGGGGGTGCCGGCAATGTCTCCGGCATCTACTACATCGCCGTCGTCAAGCAGAACGGGTCGGTGGTCAACGGCTATGAATGCGCGGCCTACGTGGGAAGCCACTCGTACCGACCGCAGCTACCCTCCCCGATCAGTGGATTCTCCAGCCAGTCCGACGGTTCTCAGGTCGCCTACTTCACGACGAGCTCGGTCGACCCGTCCGGCCCTGCTTTCCGGGTGCGGGCGTACAAGGCCCCAGGGGGCGGCAACGACGTACTCGTGGAAGCTCAGCCGCTGACCGATCAGACGAGCACGCTCCACACGCTGTTCCTCACCGAGCTCGCGGTGACCGCCCTGGCCCTGGTGTTCGCCCTCGCCGCGGGCTGGTGGCTCGTCCGGCTGGGCCTGCGCCCGCTCGAGGACGTGGAGCGCACCGCGGATTCGATCGCTGCGGGTGACCTCGACCAGCGGGTGCCCGGCGCCGACCGGCCGACCGAGGTGGGCCGGCTGGCTCGGGCGCTCAACGTCATGCTCGAGCGGATCCAGGCGGCCTTCGACGCCCGCCTCCGCTCCGAGGCGCGGTTGAGGGAGAACGAGCAACATCTCCGGCAGTTCGTGGCCGACGCCTCCCACGAGTTGCGCACCCCGATCGCCGCCGTCTCGGCCTACGCCGAGCTCTTCGAACGCGGCGCCGGCCAGCGCTCCGAGGACCTGCCCCGCATCGCGTCGGGGATCCGAACCGAGACCGCTCGCATGGACCGCTTGGTGAACGACCTGTTGACCCTGGCTCGGCTCGACGAGGGCGTGCCCATGGAGGAGGCACCGGTCGAGCTGGTGGGACTGGTCTCCGAGGCGGTGCGCACCGCGACGGCGGTGGGCCCGCGGTGGCCGGCGAGCTTCTCCGCCGCCCGCCCGGTCGAGGTCGTGGGGGACAAGGACCGACTGCGCCAGGTCGTCGACAACCTGCTGGCCAACGTGCGGGCCCACACGCCCGAGGGCACGGCCACCACGGTCCGGGTCGACCAGGTCGACGACGAGGCGGTGGTCGAGGTGCGCGACGACGGCCCGGGTATGCCGGCCGAGGAGGCCCGGCGTGTGTTCGAGCGCTTCTACCGGGTGGATCCCGCACGCTCCCGCGGACCCGACGGCAGGGGCGCGGGGAGCGGCAGCGGTCTGGGGCTGTCCATCGTCTCGGCCATCGTGGCCGCGCACGGCGGGACGGTCACGGCCATCTCGGCACCGGGGCAGGGTATGACCGTCACGGTGCGCCTCCCGGTCACCTCCGCGCCGGCGGAAACGGGACCGGTGGAGATAGCTCCGGAACCTGTCTCATAGCGCCTGAGACCCGCCGAGGGCCTGCCGGCCGGCAACCCTCGGGCTTCACACCCGACGCTCAGCTGGTCCCCATCGAGGACGGAGTCGAGGGCGGCACGATGCCTTTCATGACCACCCTGGCCCCACGAGAGATCGACGTCGACCCCCGGCGGGCGCCCGTCGATGTCGAGATCGTCGTCCCCGTCTACAACGAGGCCCCGGGGCTGGCCGAGCGGGTGACGACATTGCGGGAGTTCCTCGACGACCACTTTCCCTTCCGCGCCCTCGTGACCGTGGTGGACAACGCCAGCACCGACGACACCTACGAGGTGGCAAAGGGGTTGGCGGAACGGCTGCGAGGCGTGGCCGCCGTGCACCTGCCCCGCAAGGGCCGGGGCTGCGCACTGCGCGCCGCGTGGTCGACCAGCATCGCTCCCGTCGTGGCCTACATGGACGTCGATCTGTCGACCTCCCTCGAGGCCCTTCTCCCGTTGGTGGCACCGCTGCTGTCGGGTCACCGTGATGTCGTCATTGGCTCACGCCTGGCCCGGGGGGCCAACGTGGTGCGCGGCCCCAAGCGCGAGCTGATCTCCCGGGGCTACAACCTTCTGCTCAAGCTCACGTTGCGGGGGCGGTTCAGCGACGCCCAGTGCGGGTTCAAGGCGCTCCGCCGTGACGTCGCGCAACGGCTCCTACCCCTGGTGGAGGACGACGAATGGTTCTTCGACACGGAGATGCTGGTGACGGCCGAGCGCCTGGGCCTGCGCATCGGCGAGGTCCCGGTGGACTGGGTCGACGACCCCGACTCGCGTGTCGACATCGTGGCGACTGCCACCGACGACCTGCGCGGCGTGTGGCGCATGCTCGTCCGCCGCCCCAAGGGACTGCAGCGCATGCGATCCAACCAGGTCACCGCCGACCAGCTGCTCCGCTTCGCCGGTGTCGGCGTGGTGTCGACCCTCGGTTACCTGTTCCTCTTCGTCGCCTGGCGACCACTGCTCGGCGCGTTCGGCGCCAATGCGGTGGCCATGGCCATCGCCACGCTGTTCAACACCGCGGTCCACCGCGAGCTGTCGCGCTCGAGCGACGGGCTGTCGCGCCGGGGCCGGTTGTTGGCCGTCGCCGGGGGGCTCTATCTCGTGAGCCTCGGCCTGACCTCGCTCGGGCTCGTGATCGCGCACTGGGCCGCCCCCGGCGTCCTCCTGGTGCAGCTGCTGGCCCTGACCGTGGCCAACGCGCTCGCCGCCGTCATCCGGTTCGCCGTGTTGCGAGCCTGGATCTTCCGCCCCGGGTCCATCCCGGCCACTGAGTTCTTGGAGGTGTCCCCATGACGGATCCCACGCCCGACCCGGGCTCGCCCGTGGGCGTCCTCGATCTTCCGGCAGGACCCGACGCTCCTCCCACACTGCCGGTCAGCGTGCCCGAGGGTCCGCCGGTCCGGGCCGCGCTGGCCTCACCGGCCGAGGGAGCCGGGTCGCGGCGCGGACCGGTCGGTCGGTTCTGGCGGGGCAAGGAGACGGACGCACCGTGGGTGCGCCCGGCGCTCCTCGCCCTGCTGGTGGCGACCGCCGTCCTCTATCTTTGGGGTCTCGGGGCCAGCGGTTGGGCCAACAGCTTCTACTCGGCGGCGGTGCAGGCCGGCACGAAGAGCTGGAAGGCCTTCTTCTTCGGGTCCTCGGACGCCTCGAACTTCATCACGGTGGACAAGCCACCCGCCTTCTTGTGGCCCATGGAGATCTCGGCGCGGCTCTTCGGCGTCAACGCCTGGAGCATCCTTGTGCCGCAGGCCCTCATGGGCGTGGCCACCGTGGGGCTCGTCTACTTGTCGGTGCGCCGCTGGTTCAGCGCGCAGGCCGCGCTCCTCGGTGCCGCCGTGGTGGCACTCACCCCGGTGGCGGCCTTGATGTTTCGCTACAACAATCCTGACGCCATGCTGGCGCTGCTGCTCGCTGGTGCCACCTATGGCACCACGCGTGCCCTCGAGCGTGCCGGGACGAGATGGCTCGTGCTGGCGGGCGCCCTGGTGGGCTTCGGGTTCATCACCAAGATGCTCCAAGCATTCATCGTCCTCCCCGTCCTGGCCGCCGTGTACCTGCTGGCCGCACCGACCGGTTGGTGGCGCCGGGTCTGGCAGGTCGTGGTGATGGGCGCGTCGGTCGTCGTGGCCGGCGGTTGGTGGGTGGTCGCGGTGGCCCTGACTCCGGCGGCGGATCGACCGTATGTCGGCGGGTCCCAGGACAACGGCATCTTGAACCTCATCTTCGGCTACAACGGCTTCGGTCGGATCACCGGGAACGAGACCGGCAGCGTCGGGGGTGCGGCCGCCACCGGCAGCATGTGGGGCCCGACCGGCATCACTCGGCTCTTCAACGCCGAGTTCGGGAACATGATGTCGTGGGTCATGCCCGGTGCGCTGGTGATGGGCGCCGTCCTCCTGGCCGTGACCGTCCGCGCCCCGCGCACCGACCGGAGAAGGGCCGCGCTGTTGCTGTGGGGCGGCTCCCTGGTCACCACCGGCCTGGTCATCAGCCTGGGCCAGGGGATCATCCACCCCTACTACGCCGTCGCCCTGGCCGCCCCGCTCGGCGCGCTGGTCGGAATCGCCACCATGGGTCTCTGGGAGCGTCGCGACTCGTGGGCCGGCCGCATCGGCCTCGCGGCAGGACTCGCCGTCACCACGGCGTGGAGCGTGGTCCTCTTGGGCCGCACACCGAACTGGTTCCCGGCGTTGCGACCGTTCGTGGCTGTGGTCGGCGCCCTCGGGGTCGTCGCCATCCTGGCCCTTCCCCTCCTCCGCCCGGTGCCCAAGCTGGCCGTCGGTCTGGTGGCCGGACTGGGTCTGAGCGCCGCGCTGGCCGCACCCCTCTTCTCCACGGTGGCCACCGCGGCCACCCCCCACGACGGAGCCCTGCCCTCGGTGACACCGACCGCCACCAGCCAGGGCGGGCCCGGCGGCGGCTTTCCCGGTGGAGGGTTCCGCAATGGCGGTGGACCCGGTGCAGGAGGCTTCCCCGGCGGTGGATTCCCGGGACGCGGCTTCGCCGGAGGCACTGGCGGTGGCTTCCCGGGACGCGGCTTCGCCGGAGGCACTGGCGGTGGCTTCCCGGCCGGCGGGGGCGCGCCCGGTGGCGGAGCGGGCGGAGGTGGTGTGGGTGGTGGCGCGGGTGGTGGCGCCGGCGGCGGGTTCCTGAACGCCAGCCGTTCGAACCCGGCCCTCACCAAGCTGCTGCAGGCGAACGCAGGCCGTTTCACCTGGCCCGCGGCGACGGTGAACTCCAACAACGCCGCCGGGTACCAGTTGGCCAGTGGTGAGCCAGTCATGGCCATCGGGGGCTTCAATGGGACGGATCCGGCACCGAGTCTCGCCCAGTTCGAGAAGGACGTGGCCGAGGGGAAGATCCACTACTTCATCGCCGGTGGTGGCGGACTCGGCAGCGGTGGTGCGGGTCGGGGCCAGAGCGGCAGCGGCGTCGCCTCGCGGATCACCTCATGGGTGGAGGCCCACTACTCCGCCGAGACCGTCGGCGGCGTGACCGTCTACGACCTCACCGCAGGGAAGACCTGAGCCGGTGGCGGGCCTCAACCCCCGGACGTCGTCGAGGTGCTGGAACCGGTCGACGTGCGCGCCACAGCCAGGAGCGAGCGGGAATGCGCCGGCCGGGTCACGCTGGTGGTCTCGCCCCAGTTCGAGAAGGTGACGGTGCCGTGCACAGCGGATGTGCCACCGTTCTTGCCCGGGTTGGTGACCTCCTCCACGGGCTGTCGCGTTCCCGAAACGGGCACGTAGAGCACGGTGGTCGCCTTGGTCCCCGTCGACGTGTCCTGTGTCCCCCGGATGGCCACCACCCGTTGACCGTTCACCGTGGTGGCATCGCCGTAGGTGTAGGGACCGCCCATGGCGATCTCGGCCGCGATCTGCGAGTCGAGCAATCCGCCGACCAGCTGACTCAACCCCTGCGTGGAGGCCGGGAACGAGAGCCAGCTCCCGGCGTACTTGGCCGATTGCGCGCTGGTCAGGCCGATGACGCGCTCCAGCGCGGCACGGTTGGCCTGGAGGTACGCCATCTTCCCCACCACCTCTTCGGTGACACGCTCGGAGAGCGAGCCCTTGGTCACGACCAGTTGCTGCCGACCGGAGCTGCCCCCGGCATCGCCGACCACCCGTATGCTCACGCCGTCCTGCGAGGCGACCGAGACGAAGTGCACGCTCTGCCCGGTCGCGGCCTTGACGGCGGTCCGGTACAGGCTCGCCGCGCTCGCGCCCCCCGCCACGGTGGTGGTCGTCGACGCCCCGGCGATGCTCGCCGGCAGGGCGGGGACGACTGAGAGCGCGCCCAGAGCGGCCAATGTGCCGAGGGCGAGGATCGAGGAAGTGGAACGGGTCAGGGTGGGGCGCAAGGGGCGCCATCCTCTCATCTCGGGGGCGAGTGCGGGGGTCGGGAAGCCAGACGCTCCTCGGAGCGTCACGTCGCGCCGACCGAGCCGAAGCGGAAGGTGGCCCGGGGGGCCTCGGGGCGAACGTGCTCACCCCAGTCGCTGTACGTCACGTGCTCAGCCGAGGTGGTATGCCCGGTGCTCCCCAACGAGTCCTCCTCCACCGGGTGGTGTGACCCCCGGGCACGCACGTAGAGCACCACGGTTGAGCGGGTGTGCCCGAAGGTCTGGGTTCCCTTGACCGCATCGACCGCGACGCCGTCGATCACCCGGTCACGCCCGAGCGTGAGCGGCCCGGTCAGCTCCAGCTCCTTGGCGACGTCGGCGGAGCGCACGCCCGCCACCACCGAGGAGAAGGCGGTGTCGCTGGTGGCGAATTCGATCCACTGTCCGGCCGACTGGGCCGCCTGTGCCGCGCTCAGGCCGGCCAGGTTCTCGAGCCCGGTGGCATTGCCCATGATGTAGGTGGTCTCCCCGATGACCTCGATCGTGATGTGGCCCGCTCCCTGGGTCACGGTCTGGCTCCCCGCCGCCGGGCCGGCGTCACCGGCCAGCACGAGGGTCTTCTGCGACGCCGTCGAGCTCGACACGTAATGGACGGTCCACGAGCGGGTCGTGGCCAAGGCGTCGCGATACAGGGTGGTGGCACTGGTCGCCGCCCCGGCCGGCGCCACCGGGATGCAGATCTGGAGGATCACCCCAGTCAGCACGACCAGGGCGCACGTGGTCAGCGTGCCGGCAGTCCGACCCAGGCCCGCTGGCCTCCGGCGTTGCACGACCTTCCCCTCCTCCTGGGCTCACTCGGGGATGCCCGGCCCCGCGAGGCACAGCATGGCATGGCGTCTACCCGAGCCCGCAGTCAGGGAGGGGTCAGGGAGCGGTCCGGGGGGACCGTTCTCCGCCGGATCGGTGCGGCGGGCAGGGTCCACATTCTGCGAACACACGTTCGGTATGCTGCCAACCGGGGCGGCAGCGCCGTCCGTCACACCCCCACCGTAGGGTCGCCGCACCGGCACAGAATGCCGAACGGATCGCAGGACGAAGGTCGCAGGACAACGTCGTAGGAACAACGTCGTAGGAACAACACGGAGGAGAGGGAGATGGCCGAGACGGAGCGGGACAAGGCGCTGGACGCCGCCCTGGGGCAGATCGAGAAGCAGTTCGGCAAGGGCTCGATCATGCGCATGGGCGACAACGTCGGCATGAACATCGAGTCCATCCCGACCGGAGCGCTCTCCCTCGACCTGGCCTTGGGGATCGGCGGCCTCCCTCGGGGACGCATCGTGGAGATCTACGGGCCCGAGTCCTCGGGTAAGTCCACCTTGGCCATGCATGCCGTGGCGGAGGCCCAGCGCAACGGAGGGATCTGCGCCTATATCGACGCCGAGCACGCCATGGACCCCATCTACGCACGGGCCATCGGCGTCAACGTCGACGACCTCCTGATCTCACAGCCCGACACCGGGGAGCAGGCGCTCGAGATCGCCGACATGCTGATCCGCTCCGGCGCGCTCGACATCCTGGTGATCGACTCGGTGGCCGCGCTGACGCCGCGTGCCGAGATCGAGGGTGAGATGGGCGACACCCACGTCGGACTCCAGGCCCGCCTCATGTCCCAAGCGCTGCGCAAGCTGACGGGGACGTTGTCGAAGTCGAGCACCATCGCCATCTTCATCAACCAGTTGCGGGAGAAGATCGGCGTCATGTTCGGCTCGCCCGAGACGACCCCCGGCGGTCGGGCCCTGAAGTTCTACTCGTCGATTCGGCTCGACATCCGTCGGATCGAGGCCATCAAGGACGGGACCGACGTCGTGGGGAACCGCACCAGGGTCAAGGTGGTCAAGAACAAGTGCTCGGCACCGTTCAAGCAGGCCGAGTTCGACATCATGTACGGCAAGGGCATCAGTCGCGAAGGATCGCTGCTCGACGTGGCGATCGACCTCGGGTTCATCAAGAAGTCGGGAGCCTGGTTCACCTACGAGGGCGAGCAGCTCGGTCAGGGCCGCGAGAACGTGAAGAACTTCCTCTCCGAGAGTCCGCAGCTCATGGCCGAGATCAACGACCGGGTCCGTGAGTGCCTGACTCCCCAGGAGGTCGAGGACGAGTCGCTCGAGGGTGTCGTCAACCCCGACGACCTCCCGATCGCGCTCGACAGTTAGTCGAGGCATCGGCCGGGCGGTCCGCCCGCCCCCGCCAAGCAAGATTTCCGGACCCACCCCTTGCCATGTGGTCCATCGGTCCGGAGTGCGTGGCGTCCGGGCAACAATGGGGTGATGCGGACCCGAGAGTGGAAGCGGCTGGCCTATGGCGTGCTTGATCGCCTGCCCACGGTGCCGTACCGGTTCCTGCCCCCCAAGCAGTCGGTGCGATTGGCCTTCAACGTCGTCCTCGACCGCGAGCCCGACCCCGAAGGTGGCGAGGACTACATGGCCAAGTTGGCCACCGGCGAGCTCTCGCGACACGGGGTGGCAGAGGCGCTGGCGCACTCCGAGGAATTCCGTCGGCGCGTGCCCATCGGAAACGTGCTGCTCTCCATGCACGTGAGTCGCAGCCAGTTCGTGGCCGGGCTGCCGCCTGCGGCGCGCATCCTCGACCTCGGTGGCACCCATCAGGGGCTACCCGACGGTGCGCTGGTCCATCTCGGCTACCCCTATCCCTTCGAGCAGCTGGTCGTGGTCGACCTGCCGGTCGAAGAGCGCGACACCATCTACCAGGGAGGATCGGCCGGCGAGCCGGTGCTCTCCGAGCTGGGGCCCGTGGAGTTCGCCTTCCACTCGATGGTCGATCTCAGCCGCTACGGGGATGGATCCTTCGACCTCGTCTACAGCGGCCAGTCGATCGAGCACGTCACCGAGGAGGAGGGTGACGCGGTGGCCCGCGAGGCCTTCCGCGTCCTCGCTCCGGGTGGGTGGTTCTGCCTGGATACCCCCAACGGCCCGGTCTGGCGGCTGCGCTCCGAGGTGCCCATGAACCACGATCACGAGATCGAGTACGCCCCGGGCCAGCTGGTCGAGAAGCTCGAGCGGGCCGGATTCGAGGTGACCGAGTGCAAGGGCCTGAACCTCATGCGCGAGGGCGTGGCCGCGGGTGTGTTCGACGAGGCCGAGGCCAGCGCGCATCCAGGGGTGTTCGCCCCGGCGGAGGAGTGCCTGCTGCTGGCCGTGGTGGCCCGCAAGCCCCGCCGCTGACGGGTAGCTCCCTCAGGCAGCACCTGGGCGCCGTGCGCCGAGGTCGCCCCTAGGGAGTTGTCGTGGCCAAGATGGTGCTGGGCACCAGCTCCACCCACGTCGGGCCGGGTTGGAGCGTGATGGGCGCCCCCAATCCATACGTGTATTGGGTGGGCGATCCGAGGGTGCCCCGGTGCCAAGTGCCCGCGATGGCCTGTCCGTTGCGGTAGATCACCGCGTTGCCGCTGGCATTGGGGTACAGGTCGGCCTGGACTTCGAGCCCGCCTTCGGAGTTCTCGAGCCAGGGGCCGTAGCTGATCTGGACGTATTGCACGATCACGTTGGCGGCCGAGTTCTGGACGCCGTTGGCCAGCATGTCCGGGGTAATTCCGTTGTAGTAGCGCAGAAAATCGTTGCCGGCGGCATTCCACTTCCACGTCACGTTGGAGGTGCCCGAGAAGTTGATGTTCACCGTGGCCACCGGGGCCCCGCCCGACGGCGGTGTCGTCGAGTAGGCGAAGATCGGTTGCGGCGGTGTGGTCATGTTCGGATGCGTGCCGTAGACCAGGGCGGTCGACGTGTAGTCGGCGTCGGGCGGCACCTTGCCGGCGGGATGGATCATCAGCGAGTTCGAGGCGCCCAGGTCGACGTTGACGAGCGGCGACGCGTTGATGTTGGCCAGCACCGGGTTGATCCCGCCCACGTGGGCCAGCAGCGGATTCCCCAACTGGCCCAGGATCCCGATGTCGATGTTGCGCGCCGAGCGGACCGGTCCGATCAGGGCCGCGTTCTGACACTGGAACACCGCCGCGAACCGGGTGATCCCGCCCTCGACGGGCTCCTCGAACACCACGTCCGCCTTGTCGATGCCCGACTGGGGTCGCCCGGCCGGATAGTTGTCGATCTTGACCGCCATGGCCGGCCGCTGGGGGACCGTGCCGCCTGGAGCCGGCACGCCGGTCAAGGGGCAGGTCGGGGGCGCGGCCGTCGTGGTGGTGACCTTGCGCTTGGCGGCGGCGTGGTGCGGCGCCGAGGAGCAGGCGGTCAGCACCAACCCTGCCAGCCCGATGGTCACCAGTGCGCCCCACCTCATCGGGTGGCGCGCACGGCGAGTCGTCTGGTTGCTGGTCGTCATGGTTGGGGTCAGATGGTAGGGGGGCGCCGACCCGAAGTGGTGGCAAGTGTGCAGATGTCAGGCTGACGGGGTGCCCGCAGCCGAGCCCGCCCTGGCCGCTGCCCCCGAATAGACCTCGGTCCAGTTGCCCTCCGAGGCACCGAAGGCGCTGGCCGGGCCCAGGCCGAAGCGCCCGTACACGTTCTCCATGGCCCGGCGGATCACATCCGTGATGTCGGGGAACGGACCGGGGATGACCAGGGACGGGATGGCACCGGTGGTCGAGACCATGGAGACGAAGCTGGCCGAGCCGCTGGCCAGGACCCCCCCTCCGGTGCCCGGGGCGGTGTAGTAGGTGATATCCGACCAGTTCGACTGCCCAGGAACAGGCGAATGGGCCAGGACGTCGAGGTTGCGAGGGCCCGGGAGCGCGGGCACGTAGCGGTCGTACTCCCCGAGAACGACGTTGGGGAAGGCCTGCCCGTCACTGAGGTTGCAGCCGTCGTAGAACCACGAGGAGGCATCGGTGACCACCATGTCGGCCTTGGCTCCCACGGACTGGTACATGGCACCGATCAGGGTCGATTCGGGCTGGTTCAGAGGCGCCTGGTTCCAGTCCACCGTGGCGAGCGAGGGCTGCTCCTTGGAGAGGGGATCCTCTCCGACGTCCTTGTAGCAGACCTGCAGGCGATTGGGACCCACTGACGAGGGCTCCATCCGGATTTGGCGGTAACAGGCGTTGGCGCCCAGGAAGGCCAGGTTGACCCCGGCTGCGCTGGCCGCGGCCGCCCCCTGGCGCATGGGCTGCGACCAGTACTCGTCGTGGCCCAGGCTGAACAGGCAGCGGTGGTTGGCCAGCAGGTGGGGACGGGCGTGGAGGTCCACGTCCGTCCAGTAGGTGAGGTCCAGGCCCAGGCTCTCGAGATGCATGAGCAGTGGCAGCTCGTTGCCGACGAAGTCGGCGGCACCCGAAGCCCAGGTCTGAGGGTAGGGGCGGTCGAAGGAGACCACCCGGGCGCGGTTGTCGAAGCTCTGCCCCCCATGAGCGCTGGGCCCGTAGTACAGGCTGTAACTGCCCCAGAGGTTGTAGGCCTGCCAGGTGGTCACGCTGTTCTGCAGCACGTAGGCGGCGGTCGAGGTGTCGTCGCGCACGGTGAGGGGCACGAACTGCTCCTCACCGCCGTCGCCGACCAGCTTCAGGAGGTAGCAGCCCGGGAGCCAGTCCTTGGTGATGTTCAGGGTGAGCGTGGGCGACCACGGGCAGCGCACCGTGCCCAGGTCGGGCGTCACCTCCGGGGCGCGCTGGGCGGCGGCGGGAACGAAGTCCGTCTTCACCACCAGGCGGCCCCCGAGTCCCTGGTAGTAGCCCATCCGATACGCCTGCACCTGCACGGCGCGGGCCGTGGTGTTGACGAACACCGCGACGTCGTCGCCCGGGACGGCACTGACCTGGCTGGCGAACCCCTCGAGCGCGTGATCGGGTTGCACGTGGTTGCAGATCCAGTCGAGCGTGCCAGGCCTGGCGTTCTCGGCGACCAACCAGGTCGCCGTCGGCACCACCACGCCACTGGGGAGGGTGGAGATGACCACGGGGGGACTGCCGCCGTGGGGGTGGCCATGCCGAGACTGCGCCGGCGCGTGCCGGCTCGAGCGGCGCGTGACGAGGCGTCCCCCGGTCACCCCGGCAACGCCGAGCGCGGAGAGCTGGAGAAACCGCCGCCGGTCGACGGGGCGTTCCAGCGCGCCCTCCGCTCCCGGCGCGGGGTCCGAGCCGCCCTCCGGTGGATGGGGCTGCACGGACCGAGATTCTACTCAACGGTCCTGATCCGGAGCTTCGGCCCCGGTTTTCGTGGCCCACCGGCGGCACCACCTACCATTCCGGCGTGAGCTGGGCCCGTTCCCTTCCCGGATCGCTGCGACGACCCGCCTCCCGCCTGGTCCACGCGGCCTGGGAGGGTGCTGCCGAGCTGGGGGCCATCGGTCCCGACGACCGCCGTGGTCGTCGATTCGGCCGGATGGGTCGGGGAGCGTGCATCCTCTTCCCCCAGGGCGCGCTCTACAACGAGCACCTGATCCACGTCGGGTCCGAGACCATCGTCGGTCCCTTCACCTCGATCACCGCCGGGATGGCTCCGGGACAACAGATGCCGACCGACCCCGTCGTCACCATCGGCAGCCGCTGCCTGATCGGGCGGGGATCGCACATCGTCGGGCACTGGGAGATCGTCATTGGTGATGACATCCAGACCGGTCCCTACGTGTACATCACCGACCAGAACCACGTGTACGAGGATGTGGAGACCCCGATCGGGCGCCAATGGCCCACGGAGGCACCGGTGCGCATCGGGTCGGGGAGCTGGCTCGGCGCCAATGCGGTGGTGCTCCCGGGCGCGCAGATCGGGGAGCACGTGGTGGTGGCGGCGGGCGCGGTCGTCCGCGGCGTGGTGCCGGACCGGACCGTCGTGGCGGGCGTGCCGGCCCGGGTGGTGCGGCGTTGGATCGCCGGCCGCGGCTGGGTCGCCGAGACGGACGTGGAGGCGTCGTGACACAGGGCCAGGGAGGCGACAGGGCGCAGCCGGAGGAAGCCACATCGCCGCACCTGGTCGCGCTGCGTGGCCAGGACGCACCGGGCATCGCACACCGGCTGTTCGCCGCGCTCGCCGCCTGTCAGGTCGCGATCGACGACGTGGAGCAGGTCAGGGTGCACGGCCGCCTGCTGCTCTGCGTCGAGGCAGCCATGGGCCCGAACCGGGCGGCGGCCACTCGGCAGACGCTCGAACAGCAGCTCGCGGAGTGTGGTGTCGAGGTGTCCGTCGACCCACTGCACGAGGACGAGCCGACCACGGCGGGCGAGCGTCATCTGGTGACGGTCTTGGCACCCGAGATCGACGCCGAGACCCTGGCCGGGGTGACCGCCGGTATCGCGTCGTGCGGAGGGAACATCGAGCGGATCGTCCGCCTGGCTGCCTACCCGGTGCACAGCTACGAGCTGACCGTGGTGGGTGCGGACCTCGAACGCCTCCGGCGCGTGCTGGCCGAGGAGGCGGCCCGCTGCCGCGTCGACCTGGCGGTGCAACCGGCTGGTCTGCACCGGCGGGCCAAGCACCTGATCGTCATGGACGCGGACTCGACGCTGCTCCAAGGGGAGGTGGTCGACCTCCTGGCCGAACGGTGCGGGTGCGGTGAGGAGGTGGCGGCGGTCACGGCAGCGGCCATGGCGGGCGAGCTCGACTTCGAGGAAGCCCTTCGCCAGAGGGTGCGGCTCCTGGCCGGGCTGACCCAGGCGGATCTGGCCGCGGTGCGCGCCGAGATCCTCCTGACCCCGGGTGCGCGGACCCTGGTGCGCACCCTCAAGCGCCTCGGCTACGAGCTGGCCGTCGTGAGTGGCGGGTTCACCCAGGTGATCGAGCCGCTCGTGCGCGAGCTGGGGATCGACCACCTGGCGGCCAACACCCTGGTGCTCGACGCCGGCGTGCTGACCGGTGAGCTGGAGGGGGCGGTGGTGGACCGGGCCGGGAAGGCGGCGGCCCTGACCGCCTTCGCCCGGGCGGCCGGGGTCCCGCTGGCGCGCACCGTCGCCGTGGGGGACGGTGCCAACGACATCGACATGCTGGCCGCCGCCGGGCTGGGGATCGCCTTCAACGCCAAGCCCGTGGTCCGGCAAGCGGCAGACACCGCACTCAATGTGCCCTACCTCGACGCCATCTTGTTCCTCCTGGGCATCTCGCGCCAGGAGATCGAACAGGCCGATCGCCTGGAGCGTGACGCGCCGGCTTGATCAGGGTGCCGCCGGCCGGGCAGCTGGGTACGACGCCGTGGCGAACACCGTGCTGCCGAAGAGCACCAGGGTGAGCACGTGCACGGAGGTGCACCACAGGCAGATGGCGTCGATGGCGAACAACTCCGCGTACAGGAGGTAGAGCACCATGGCCGCACCCACCGCGGCCCAGGCCAGACGACCCAGGCGGATGGCGGGTTCGGGGCGCCTCCACATGGCGGGGAGCTGGAGCACCAGCATGATGGCGAAGAACGCCAGTCCCAACACGGCCACGGGGACCCCGGCCACCGACGCGTAGGAGCTCGTGGTTACCTTGAGGCAGTTGATGGCCCCGTTGTCGGAGCAGGCCAGGCTGCTCGACGAGGTGAAGTGCTCGAACGTGAGGTAGCCGGCGACGGCGAGCCCGAGCGCGCTGGCCGTGGTGCCCAACCACCCCGGCCAGCGCGGCATCTCGGTCCCGCCCGCCCCGCCCGCCCCGCCCGTTCCGACGTCCGCCGGTTCGTCCCTCAGCGCGTCCATGGCTCAGGGTGAGCACACAGTGGCCGGCTTCCCGCCCGAGAGCGAGCTGCAGATGGCCTTGATGAGCTGACTGGCGCTGGCGCCGATGTCGGCACCGATCGTGGTCGAATTGTTGCCCACCTGGGCGGCCACGGCCGCGAATGGGAGTCCCTGAAGGCTGGCGTACGAGTACTGCGCCGACAGGAGTTGCTGCTTGCCCCCGAAGTCGATGAACGGGAATGTGCCGCCGTTGGCGTCGGTCCAGGTCTTCAGCTGTGACGCGGTCGGGTTCTGGAGCACCGTGTAGCCACCTCCGGACGCAGGGTGGTTGGTGTACACCTCGACGGGCACGAAGGAGAAGTAGGGGCTGGTGTACGTGGTGCCGTAGAAGGTGAACGTCGGCACGTTCCCGTCCTGAGTGGCCGAGTGGATCTTGCCTGGTTCGGGACTGAAGGTCCCGAACTTGGACAGGGCGATGTACAGCGGCCAGCGCTCGGCCGCGCAGTGGGGACAGAACTCGGCGCCCACGTAGAGCAGTTCGGGCTTCCCGTCACTGGTCAGTGCCTGGCCGCGGGCTGGCGTGACCTGGGTCAGGATGCCGTCGGTAGGGGCACTGTTGAGCGTCGAGATCGGCACGGACGACAGCTTCGCCAAGGTGGCGGGGGCGATGGGTGTCCCTGCCGGTGGCGACAGCTGGTCGGCGGAGGAGGAACCCCCACCTCCGCCGGCGACCTTGACGATGACCAGCACGCCCACGATGCAGATCACGAGGATGATGGTGAAGATTCCGTAGCGGGTGTTCCGCTGTCGCCTGGCCTGGCGGGCGGCCTCTTCCTTCTGTGCCTGGCGCTCGGCGTACCGCCGGCCGGCCGCTGGGTTCTTGCGGTTGTTCGTCATGAGGTTCTCCGTCTTGTCTCGATTCGGGGTCGGCAGGTCGTGGCCCGATGATCCGTGGCTGCCGATGACTTCCTTCAGCCGGCGTGGCGAGCCGGCCGGGAGACCGGAGCCCGCGTGGACACCGGTTGGGCGGGGTGAACAATCAGCCCTTGGGCGGACGGAAGAGGCGCAGCGGTGTGCCGGTAGGCAACACGACGGTGAGGGTGCGAGGTCGCCGCCGACGACCGGCCCAGAGGAGGGCCACGGTCCCAGTGGTGAGCACACCGAGGGCGGCGACGGCGGGAACCGGTGCGGAGGCCGACGGTGAACCACGGTTGCAGGCCGTGATGGCGCACTCGCCGCCCGACACGATCGGCGTCGCGACCTCGATGGCGGCAGTCCGGCTCAGCGAAGGGACCCCGGAGAGCATCGACCCCGGCATGAGACAGCTCACGGCGACGGCCGCCAGTGCCGGCACCAGCCAGCGCCACTTCGGAGCCACGGATGAAAGGCTATGCGGTCGGATGGGCACCGGGGTGCGCGGTCACGCCGAGGTCCCGCAGCACGGTTCGGGCCGCGCCAAGTCCGCACATCCCGTGGACGCCGCCGCCCGGCGGCGTTGCCGCCGAGCAGAGATACACATCTGGGACGGCCGTGCGGTAGGGGTTCCACCGCACGGTGGGGCGAAAGACCGTCTGGCGCAGTGTCGGGGAGCCGGCGTTGATGTCGCCGCCGACGAAATTGGGGTTGTAGTCCTCCCCCTCGTGCCGCGGACCTGGCCGAGCGGGCCAGGACCAGGTCTCGGAAGCCGGGAGCGAACCGCTCGATCTGCGGCCTCGATGCGTTCGGTCATGTCCACGTCCGATCCATTGGGCACGTGGCAGTACGCCCACAGGGTGTGCCAGCCCTCGGGCGCCCGGCTCGGGTCGGCGACGCAGGGTTGGGCCACCAGACAGAACGGGTGCTCCGGATACCGACCGGCGACGACCTCGGCCTCGGCGCGCGCCACCTCGTCGAAGGTTCCGCCCACATGCAGCGTCACCGCCCGCCGGCAGACGTCCGCCCTCCAGGGGACCGGTCCGCTCAGCGCCCAGTCCACCTTGCACACCCCGGGTCCGTGGCGGTAGCGGTACAGGGCCCGCCGTGACCGCGGGGGCATTCGGTCGCCAGCGAGCTCGACCAGCCGCCGCGGTGCGACATCGAGCAGGATGGCGCTCGCCGCAGGGAGGGAGTCGAGTCGGTCGACCCTGCGCCCGGTCTGCACCCGGATCCCGGCGGAGGCGAGCTCGGCAACCAGCGCGTCGACCGAGAGCTGAGCTGCCCCCTTCGATGACCGGCCAGCCGTGGTGGTGTCCCAGTGCGGTGAGGAAGATGGCAAAGGCCCCGGTGAGCGGCGCATCCAGGGGGAGCGTCGAATGGGCCGCCGTCCCGGCGATGACGGCGCGCCCTGCTTCGGTGTCGAAGCGCTGCGCCACGTGAGCTGCTGAGCGGAGTCCACGCTTGGCGAAGGCCGCTGCCGGGACGGGATGGCGTGGCAACGAGCGCGTGGGCCCCATCACCGTCGGCAGGACCTTGTCGAGGTTCTCCACCAGGCGGCCGAACTCGCGGAGATAGGCAGGTCGGTCGGAGCCGAGCCGGTCGGCCGTGTCGGCGACACTGCCGCCGACGAAGGCGGCGCGCTCACCGCCGAGCGGATGGGCGAACGCGACCGGTGGGACGTGCAGCCGGACGCCGCGTCCATCCAAGTCGATGCCTGCGAACGCAGGTGAGACGGTGAGCATCGGGTGGACGGCCGCGCAAGCGTCGTGCCGGAAGCCGGGAAGGGTGAGCTCCGCCGTTCGGCATCCCCCACCAGGGTCGTCCGCAGCTTCGATGACCTCTACGTCGAGGCCGGCCCGAGCCAGGGTCAGCGCGGCGCCGAGCCCATTCGGCCCGGTCCCGACGACGACAGCGTCGACCCGTTGCACCGCCCGTGGTCTACTTCTTCGGGACGAGCGCCACCTTGAGCTCGCGCAGGGCGCCCTCGAGCTCGGCGGTACGGTTGCGCCGGGCCAGGTCGGCCGAGGCGAGCTGCTCGCCGGTCGGGTTCTGACCGCCGGAGCGCAGCAGGTGATCGGCCTCCACGGCGAAAGCCAACCCGCGGAGGCTCTCGGCGCAGCGCGCGCACAATCCGGCGTGTACCTCGTCGGGGGCAGCGGCGGCGGCGCGCTCGAGACCGGCGGCCGCGTCATCCATCTGGACGCCCACCGATGCCCGCCGCTCCGACGGGTCCTCGGGGGTTTGGGAGAGGACGAGGTCGCGGGCGATCTCGGCTGCCGCAACCGCCGGGCCCACCGAGCGCTCCCACTCGACCACGTGCCCCTGGCGCCGGCTCCGCGCCAGGAGCAGGGCCACGAGGATGACGGCCAGGACGACGACCACGGCCAGAACGATCCAGCCCCACGGCGTCGAACTCGAGGTGTGCGCCGGGGGCTTCGTCGTGGTCGTCGTGCTGGTGGGGTGTGACGTTGTGGTGGAGCGGGCGTGCGTGGTTGTCGTGGTGGGAGCCGTGGTCGTGGTGACCGGGGCGCTTGTTGTTGTGGTCGGGGCCGCCGTGGTCGTGGTGACCGGTGCGCTGGTCGTGGTGGTCGGCGCCGTGGTGGTTGTGTCCAGCCCGCCCGCCACTCCAACGGAGACGGGGATGAGCGTCAGGACCGGGATGGCGATGATCGTCGCCAGCACTGCTGTCGAGCGCGTGGGTGCGGTTCGCATTTGGGCAGCCTACGGTCGGCGTCGTAGCCGGGACGTGGATCCACGGCGGCGCGAGGGCGTCGGGGCAGGGCCCCCAGGCCTGTCGGTCTCCCTATGGCTCCCGAGTCCGTTATCTTGCAGCCGGGCCGCTAGCTCATCCGGAAGAGCAGGGGACTTTTAATCCCAAGGTGCCGGGATCGAGACCCGGGCGGCCCACCGAGTCGCTGGTCGGAGCGTTGTCCTCGAGTTCCGACGACGAATCTGTAGCCAATCTTGTTGCCAATGGCTCGACGTCGGGCAGCTCGTCGGTCGCCAGAGCGCTCGGCTCATCGCTTCGGCGGCGTGCATGCGGGCCGGCGCGAGCAGGTGCCCATAGACGTCCATCGTCACCCGGATTGACGCGTGCCCGAGCGTGTCGGAGACGACCTCTAGCGGCACTCCCATCGCCAGCAGCAGCGACGCGCACGAATGGCGCAGCTCGTGGATGCTCCAGTGTCCCAACCCGGCTCGCTTGCAGATCCGGGCACCGTGCGGCCGAAGGCTTCCGGGTCGAGTGGCGTCCCGACCGTCGACGTGAAGACGAGGTGAGCCGAGTTGCGCCAGATCCGGCTGGTCCGCTCCTCTTGCGCCTGGCGCTTCCGGTGCGCCCGTAAGTGGTCGACCACGGGCGCCGAAGGGTGCAGCGTCCTCCGACTCCCGGCCGTCTTCAACTCGGCAAGCAGCACCCCCTGTCCGCCATGTCGCGTAGTTGCCGGCGGATGCGCACCAGAGGCATCGGCCCGTCCAGCTCAACGGCTTCCCACGACAGCCCAACGAGCTCGCCTCGTCGGAGCCCGAGCGCCAGGGCAACCACGTAGGCGGCTTCCAGCCGGTCGCCCGCGACAGCCCTCTAGGAAGATCTTCGCCTGCTCGGGGGTCAGGGTCCGCCCCTCTCGGTGTGGGATCTTGACACCGTCAGCAATGGCCACCACGTTGCGGCTCAGAATCCCCTCCTGCTCCGCTCGGCGCAGGGCTCGCCTGAGGACGGCCCGGGCGATCCGACGAGTCTCTGGGGCGTGGCCGGCCGCTTCGAGGGTCGAGAGCATGCCACTGACGTCGGCGGGGGAGAGGCGACTGAGCTTGATCGATCTGAGCTTCCCCGCTTCAGCGGACAGTTGCTGTTGGTTGCTGATCATGCCGCGTGTGCGGCCTCGTAGTCCACGGGACTGAGCATCTGGCAGTAGCTGTGTCGCCGTCTCGGGTTGTACCAGGCTTCGATCCACTCGAAGATCGCCTGGGCTAGCGCCGCTCGGCTCTCCCAGTGGTGCTCGTCGAGTAGCTCGAGCTGGAGGGTGCCAAAGAAGCTCTCGGCCACCGAGTTGTCGAAACAATCACCGATCGAGCCCATGGACCCGAGCAGGCCGTTCCCGCGCAGTCGCCGGCCGAAGGCCCACGACGTGTAGGTCGACCCGTGATCCGAAGGCGCGATCGTCTGGCCGGCCAGTGGGCGCCGTCGCCAGATGGCCATCTGGAGAGCGTCGACCACGAGCTCGGATCGCATGTCATCGGCGATCGACCAGCCCACCACTCTGCGGCTGAAGGCATCGAGGACCACGGCCAGGTAGGCCTTGCCGTTCTCGGTCGGGTGCTCGGTGACGTCCATGACCCAGAGACGGTCCGGCTCGGCGGGATCGAAGGCCCGCTGGACCAGGTCGTCGGAGGGCTGGACATCGAGGTCACGGCTCGTGCAGCCGCCGCGACGGCGCCGGTGGATTGAGGTTGCCCAGAAATAGTGGACACGGTGTTTATGCGGCTTGTTGCTTGAGGGCCAACGATAACTCGTAGCGAATCGGGCTGAGATTGCCAGCCTTGGCGCAACGACGTTGGTGGTTGTAGAAGTTGATGTAGCGGGCGATCCCGGCTCGGAGTTCGTCGATGGTGGCGAAGGTGTGCCGGTAGAAGTACTCGTGCTTGAAGATCGACCAGAAGCTCTCGGCGCTGGCATGGTCAAAGCAGCTGCCCGTGGCTCCCATGGAGCGAACCAGTCCGACCTACTCGCAGAACTCGCACGACCTTGTCGATCCGAGAATTGACTGCCCCGGTCGGTGTGGAACACCGTTCCGTTGACCTGACCCGAACACGGGTTGCCGCCGATTGCTCGAGCGCGTCGAGGACGATCTCGGTCCGCATGTGGTCATCCACCGAGAACCCGAGCACCCGCGACGATCCTTCGTCGCGGATGGCGCACAGGTAGGCCTCGCCGTCGCCGACGGTGAGGTAGGTGATGTCCGACGTCCACAGCTCGTCGATGCCCTCTGGATGGAACTGCCGGTTCACCAGGTCCGCCGGGTAGATGGCGGCTGGATCGGGGCTGGTGGTGACCTTGAACAATCGCGGGCTCACCCCCACGATCCCGAGGCTCGGCCATGCGGGCGGCCACGGTGTTGGCGCTGACCTGCTCCCCGGCCTCGTGCAGGTCGAGGGTGATCCGCGGAGCGCCGTAGGTGCCGTTCGAGCTCTTGTGCAAGCTGATGATCTTGGCGTCGAGATCGGCCCGGCGAACCTCGCTCGGCAGCGGCTGGACGGTCCTGGGCCCCCCGCCAGCGGTAGTAGCCGGCCGTCGACACCTCCAAGAGGCGGGCCATGCGGGTGATCTCGAAGTTCGCGCACTCGGCGGCCATCAACGCAAATCTCTCTGCTTTGGTGGATTCGAAGCGAAGTACGCGGCAGCTTTTCCCAAGAAGGCCAGGTCCTTGTCCTGCTCGGCCACCTGGCGGCGCAGCCGCAACAGCTCGGTCCGCTCCGCCGCGCTCAACGGTTCATCCGATCGATCCGGCCACCGCCTCGAGCCGGCGACGCTCGTCGCGCACCCATCGGGCCAACACGCTGTCCGACCACCGACAGCTCGGCGGCCACTTCGGCCACCGTCCTGCCCGTATCGATCACGCGATGAGCGGCCTCTGTCTTGAACTCCAGCGTGAACTTCCGCCTTGTAGCTCCCATATCGGACATCCTTCCAGCCGACCAAAGGTCGGCTTGTCGGGTGTCCACTAATTTCGGGGAACCTCAGATGCCGGCCACTCCGGCCTGGCGCATCAGGCGCTCGACGCGTTTGCGCGAGCAGCGAACGTCGAGCCCGAGTTTGAGCTCGGCGTGGACCCGAGGGGATCCATAGGAACGGCGGCTCATGGTCCAGATGTCCACGATGGTGTCGCTCAGATACGCGTCGTCGAGGTCTTTCGGTCGCACCGGGTTGGCCCGCCAGGCATATAAGCCCGAGGTCGAGACCCTCATGACCCGACAGCAGGCCGACACGGGCAGGTCCGTGCAGGCCCGGGCGATGAAGGTGTGGATCATTTTGGGCCCGGCAGCGTCTCCTTGGCGAAGTAGGCGGCCGCCCGCCGGAGGATCTCGTTCTCCATCTGGGCCGTGCGCAGCTCACGACGCAGGCGCACCAACTCGGCCCGCTCGTCAGTGTCGAGTCCGTCGCTGCGACCTCTGTCGATGTCGTCTTGTTTCATCCACCGCCGCAGGCACGAGGGAGCGATGCCGAGGTCGGCCGCGATGCGGGCTACCGGTTTGTCACCGGCTCGGGCCAGCTCGATCGCTCGCTGGCGGAACTCGTCTGGATAGCGCACTGGCATAGGGACATCCTTCCAAGAGACGTCTTTCGACGCCTCACGTTCGGTGTCCGCCAAGGCGGGGGAAGCTCATTCCGACGCCAACCTTGGTCAAGGGGCCGAAGCCCTCGAGCCAGCTGAGCAGCGCCTTGTAGCCAGCAGGGTCGGTGTCGAAGCGCTCCGTGCCGAGCAGCGCACCGAGCGGGTCGAGGGCGGCGGCGACATCGACGTCAAGGTGGGTGTCGACACGACCGGTCACACCCCGCGCAGCTTCTACGATGGTCGTGGTCATCCCTTTCTCTCTCAACGGTGTGAGGGATGGCACGGCCGTTCCGGATCGGAGCGACGGGCGGTCCAGGTTGTTGTCGCAACCGGACCAATCACCCCAACTCGGAGACGGGACGTGCCGCTTTCAATGTGCGATGCCGGCCGAACCTGCCAGCAATCCCGAAGCTATTGACCACCAGCAATGCAGAGGTGGATGGTGCAGACCATTGTCACTGTTCGGGGACATTCGATTTCGACGGTCAGGTTCTGTTCCGATCCACTCTGTGGAGTCCTACGATTACTTCATTTCGTCGGCTCCGGGCTCCCTCAAGGCGATCGCCATCTTGATTGGTTCGCCGGTGTGGGCGCCGACTGAGCGCATACGACACCTTGGTACCACCACCAATCCGCCTACGAGGTAGCAACCTTGGCAACCTTGCATAAGACCGCTCACAATGGAGAGACGTCCAGGTGAGGAGGGGATCGTTGCGTGCTATCGGGCTGGTGTTTCAGACACAATTGCGCCACCGATGGCGATCCTGGTTGGCAATTGCGATCCTCATAAGCCTGGTGAGTGGAGTGATCATGGCTGCCGCGGCAGCGGGGCGGCGCACTCAATCCGCCTTTCCCTCATTCGTGGCCGCCCACGGTTTCGACGCCGAGCTGTACTCCACTCACCCCGTTCCTCAGATCTCGCGAATGCCAGGGGTTAAGGCGGTAACGGCGGGACTCGGACCAGACAATGGCGAGCCGATCTGTCCCTGTACGCACCCGCTCAACCCCTCTTACTTCGGCGTGGTGTTTCTCCCCGCCAAAAGAACCCCCGCCTTCAATCTGGTGTCGGGCCGTATGCCGAATCCATCGAACCCGGATGAAGTGGTGGCTACGTACACGCTCTACCAGGACGAAGGAGTACGTCTTGGGACCATCATCAAAGTCCCCTTCTACTCTGCGTCGCAATCGGACGACCTCAACAGCCCGACGGGCGATGCCCCGACACCATCCGGTCCGACGGTCCCGTTGCGGGTAGTCGGGTTCGGGGCCACCGAGTTCGATTTCCCGTCTGGCAGCACACCCTCTTACAGCCTTTACGCGTCTCAGGCCTTCGCCCGCTCCGTAGTCCCGCGGACGGCGACGGGTTATGTGTACCTCGTCCGCCTGCGGGGCGGCGCCGCCGATCTCCCTCGATTCGATGCTGCCGTGGACGCCTTAGGCGGAATTGCCTACACCCAGAACGAGGACACCCAGATCGCCTCAATTGAAGCATCGATCCATCCCCAAACTCTCGGGTGGTGGCTCCTCGCCGGTCTCGCCGCACTCGTCGGCTTGGTCGTTATCGCTCAGGCACTGGGCCGGCAGAGCATCACTGAAAGCGAAGACTTCCCGACGATCGTGGCCCTCGGAGGAGAGCATCGGCAGTTGGTTGTGCTCGGCACAGTACGGAACCTGGTCGTCGGGCTGGCTGGAGCTGTGGGAGCCACAGTGATCGCCGCTGCCCTCTCCCCGATTGCACCCCTTGGCGAGGCGCGGGTCGCTGAAAGCTCAACCGGGATCACATTTGACGGACCGGTGCTGGCGTTCGGCGTGATTGCCACCGTCGTTGTGGTGGTCGGTCTGGGTCTCTTGCCGTCCATCAGGGCAGCGCGTCTCACTGGGCCTCACGAGCGAATTATCCCTCATTCGCCCTCCCGCGTGGCTAGCTATCTATGGGCGAGCGGAGCACCGCCGAGCACGGTGATTGGTGTCCGCAACGCTCTCGAAAGACGGAGTGGCGGGACCAATGTCCCGGTGGGCAGTGCACTGCTCGGCACCGTGTTGGCGGTGATTGCGCTCTGTGGCACGGCCGTGTTTGGGGCCAGCCTCTCCCATTTGACGAGCACCCCCAGGCTGTACGGAGACGCATTCCAGCTCAATATCTCAAACCCGAACAGCGGAGGAATGCCCGATCCCACGCTGATGAAACGCCTCGAAAATGACCGGGGGGTCAATGGAATCACCGAAGGGATAGCACTTCCCGCTATTTCCATCAACAAGGTGGTCGTAGGAGCGCTGGCCGGCACCGCCATCCGAGGGCAGCTCCTCTTCCCGATTGTGGACGGTCACGCTCCCAACGCTCCAGGAGAGGTTGGCCTCGGTGCGACGACGATGCGTCGAGTGGGCGCCGATGTCGGTTCCATCGTCGAGGTCACGGTGTCATTGGCCTCAGGCGCCAGACGGACGATACCGTTCCGGGTCGTGGCGCAGATGTCGTTGCCCGTGCTCGGCAACGCCGTAAGCCTGGGCACCGGCGCCGTGTTCACCCTGCGCGGTTATGAGGACGCCGCGTGCCCTCTGGGTCCCAAACGAGCTGCCTGTCGACAAGCAGTGGCGGCGTCGACCAACGGCGGGGTGTTGGCCAGTGTCGTTGCAGGTCCGCGGCGGACAGGCGGCAATCTCCCACTACTTCAATGAGTACCGGTCCCTCACCGCCCTCGCCGTGACCCCGACTTCGCTCATCAATTTTGGCGAGGCGGTCAACTTCCCGCTCCTTTTTGGGGCTGTCCTGGGCGTGTTCGGCGCCGCAACGCTGCTTCACTTGCTGTTGGTCAGTGTCTCACGGCGGCGACAAGAGGTTGGCCTCCTGAAGGTGGTGGGATTCGTGAATCACCAAGTGGCATCGGTCGTAGCTTGGCAAGCCACGACGATGGCGTTAGTGGGCATCTTGATAGGTGTCCCGATCGGTGTGGTGATCGGCCGGGTCATATGGCTCGCCTTCGCAAATAATCTTGGTGCAGTGCCGGTCGCCGTCGTGCCAATATCGGTGCTCGCCCTCATCGTCGTTGGGGTGATGACCGTCGCGAACCTCATCGCAGTCCTTCCAGCGATAGCTGCGACGCGCTCCAGGCCACAAGCTCTCTTGCGAACGGCGTAGCGTCCTGGACTTGGGTCCTCGTGCGGCCAGCTGCGGAGGTTCCGAAGGGGGCGGTGCGCCGCCGCAGATCACGTCCCACCCGATCAAGTTCGGGTCGGGAGAATGGACGTGCGTCATCGGGGAGTTCGAGAACGGCGCCCGTATGGTGACCGTTGGAAATGGCGGGACGACGCAAATCGCGGAGGACTACATCTGGGCGTAGCACCGACCCGGCGAGCTCCTATCACTTGTCAGCCCCTCTTGGGGGCACGGGAGTGAAAACAGCGGACACGACATTGATCAGCCACTCGAGGTGAGGACAAGCTCCTATTGAGTCACGCGTTTTCGAGATCGTGGGCCCGAGTTGAGGGTCGGCGAGTCGCTGGCAAGTCAGCTCCGAAGAGCGACAGTACGGGGAAAGGCCAGACCCACAGCCCGAGGAACTAGCCGCGAGGCAGGTAGCTATAGACCTCACGGGCGACGTAGCGCTTCAAGATCCGGATGACCTCGTGCTTGGTCTTGCCCTCCTTGACTCGCCGCTCGAAGTAGAGCCGAGTGTCGGGGTCGTGGGCGATGCGGACCATGACGATGCGCCACAGCGCGCTGTTGGCCTGGCGATCACCACCGTCGTGGGCCTTGACCCGGCCGCTGGTCTTGCCCGAGCCGTCGGGGACCGGAGCCACGCCGCACAGGTGGGCCCAGGCCGCTTCTGAATGGAGACGCCCGGGATTGTCACCCGCCGCTATCACCAGAGCCGCCGCAGTGTCGGGGCCGACGCCGAAGAGCTCGAGCAGATCGGGCACGGTGGCCACGAGGAACGCTTCGATCCGCTCGTCGAGCTCGGCCAGCTCGCGGTCGAGAGCCTCGATGCGATGGGCCAGTGACGACAGCGAGGCCTTGGTGGCTGCCGTCACCGGGTCGGGTGAACGGGCCGGCCGGAGTCTGGCTCCTTCGGCGACGAGGGCCGGCACGCTGAGGCCCTTCATGCGGCAACGGAGCTGTTCAGGAGCGCTGTAGCCGAGATGGCGCATCTGGAGAATGGCCTTGACCCGGGCCTGGCGGGCCGAGCGCTTGGCGACGACGAGGACCCGGATAGCCTCGACCGCCCCATCCCTCGACTTCGGACTTCCGGTGGGCCGGCCCCCGAGGGCGGCCCGGGCTGCCTCGACGGCATCGAGTGGGTCGGACTTGCCACCGCTCCGGCGCTTCTGGCGATTCGGTCGATCGACCTCGATGACCTCGACGCCCGCCCGGCGCAGGTGGCGGCCCAATCCAGCCCCATAAGAGCCCGTGCCCTCCACGCCGATCTTGGTCACATCGCCGAACGAGGCCAGCCACGACAGCAAAGCCTTGTAGCCGGCCGGCCCGGTGGCGAAGCTCTCGGTGCCGAGCAGACCACCGAGCGGATCAAGGGCCGCCGCCACATGAACGTCTCGGTGGGTGTCGACACCACCGGTGATCCCGCGCGCAGCTTCTACGATGGTCATCGCCATCCCTTCCTTCCTTCGGTGTCAGGGGTGGCACGGCCGTTCCGGATCGGAGCGACGGGCGGTCCAGGTTGTTCGCGCAACCCGGACCAATCACCCCACCTCTGAGACGGGACGTGCCGTTCTCAATGTGCGGCTCGAGGGACTCGGCCGACGACGTTTTGCAACGTCACGGGACTCCTAGTCAGACCGAACCCGCCAGCACTCCCGAAGCTATTTGGGACCAGCAATCAAGCGGTGGACCCTCAGAGAAGTATCAATGTACGGGGACAGTCGAGCTGTGCGATCCTTCAGGCATGACGCCCGAAGAGTTCATGAATCGTTGCAAGACGATTTGCCATGTTGGTGCTGCTGGCGTCTGGGAGCAGATCAGCCATTCCGGCTTCCGGACAGCCGAGCAGCTGATCTTGGACGCCGAACTGACTGACGATGAGCGCCAACGTTTGCTTTCGCAACCTCGTCGAGAGGAAGTTCGGCTGCACGTCCGTGGCCAAGACGTGACCCTCAGAGACCAAGGACCGCTCTTCGCCCGTAAGGACCTGAAGTCCATCCTGGACAGCGGACTCGACGTCAGTGATTGGATCCACATACTGAATCAAAGGGTCTACTTCTTCACGGACCAGACGTCCATGCAGAAGCTCTTGGACAAGTACGTTCTGATGGACGGAGCCCAGGACGTGGTTTGGTTGTCACCGCTCAAGCTCCTGGAAACGGAAGGAGTGAAGCTTGAGTTGGCGAGCCAGAACACGGGAGCGATTGACCGTCGGAGCGGCCCTCAGAAGAGGGCGGAGACATTCGTACCGCTATTCCGGTTTCCAGACCGCAGGCCCGCCGAAGTCACCGCGTTCGGCGGGTTCGATGACCTGACCGCAGTCTTTCGTGCCGAGCGGTGCTTTCCAGATGGCAGTCGCACGCTGCTTACGTAGTCGCACCACACGACCCGCTTCCCGCGGACGGGGACACTTGACGCGTTAACGCCCCCGTTCGGAAGGGGGCCTGTCAGCGGCACGTATCGGTGTCCTGCTTGGCAGGTCTGCCAAGACGGTGGCCCTAGGTCCGGGGCGAACCAAACCCAGATCCCCTCGATTCGCCGGGCGCGAGTTATAACCGAAACCTGTGGATGCACCACCTGACTGGAGGCGCGGCGTACCTTCCCCTTTGACCAAATCAGAGAAACGCTGGCGGTGGAACGCCGGCGAGGAAGGAACGCCGATGTTGAGAGTACATGTTGATGCGGCCGCGGACGCGGAGCTGTCGAGCACGCTCGACGAGCTGGTGGCCGAGGGGGCGAGGCGGATGCTGGCTGCCGCCCTCGAAGCCGAGGTCGACGACTACATCTCGAGCCTCATCGACAAGGTCGATGAGCACGGGCATCGCCTGGTCGTGCGCAAGGGCCACGCCGAGCCACGGTCGCTGGTCACCGGCGCGGGGCCGATCGAGGTCCGTGCCCCGCGTGTCGACGACCGCCGGGTCGACGAGGAGACGGGGGAACGGATGCGGTTCCGCAGTTCGATCCTGCCGCCGTGGGCCCGCAAGTCTCCCAAGGTGGCCGAGGTGCTTCCGCTGATGTACCTGCACGGAATGAGCTCTGGGGACTTCGTCCCCGCCCTCGAGGAGTTCTTCGGCTCCGCCGCCGGGCTCTCGGCGTCGGTGATCACCCGGCTGACCACCGACTGGCAGCGACGAACGCGACCAGTTCGCCCACCGCTCGCTCAAAGACGTCGACTACGTCTACGTGTACGCCGATGGGATCCACGTCAACGTCCGCCTCGAAGAAGCACGCCTGTGTGTGCTGGTCATCGTCGGTGTGCGCAGCGACGGGACCAAAGAGCTCGTGTCCATCTCCGACGGGCATCGCGAATCGACCGAGTCATGGGCCGACGTGCTGCGCGGACTCAAGCGCCGCGGCATGAGAGCCCCGGTGCTCGCCGTCGGCGACGGGGCGCTCGGGTTCTGGGACGCGCTCGCCGACATCTTCCCCGAGACCCTCCACCAGCGCTGCTGGGTGCACAAGATGGCCAACGTCATGAACGCCCTGCCCAAATCGGCCCAGCCCTCGGCGAGGGCCGCTCTCTGCGAGGTCCGCGACGCCGAGGACCGGGCCCACGCTGAGACCGCCCTCGACGGATTCGTCAAGGAGTACGGGGCCAAATGGCCCAAGGCCACCGAGAAACTCACCAAGGATCGCGACGAGCTGCTGGCGTTCTACGCCTTCCCGGCCGAGCACTGGGTGCATCTCAAGACCACGAACCCCATCGAGTCCACCTTCGCCACCGTGCGGCTGCGCACCAAGGTGACCAAGGGACCGGGGTCACGGGCGGCCGGGCTGGCCATGGCCTACAAGCTGATCGAATCGGCCCAAGCCCGCTGGCGGGCCGTCAACGCACCGCACCTCGTCGCGCTGGTTCGTGCTGGTGTGAAGTTCGAGAAGGGGGTGATGGTCGAGCGAGCAGAGGAGCTGGACGAGGAGGTCGCCGCGTAGTCGGTCAGATTCTCATCCACAGGTCTTGACTATTTCTCGCCGGGCGCAAGGGCTGAGCATTGCGATTTTCGAGTGGCGATCTCGGTCAGGTACAGAATCGCCATTCCGGCAAGTGTGACCGCGGCCATAACGACCACAAACAGGCCGAACCCCACCAACAAACCGATTCCTGCAGCGACCATGACCTGGACGATACGGCTGCGGTATTGGAACCGGCTGAGCGTTGCTGAAGAGTTTCATCAGATTTGTCTGCTGATCGGTGGAACCGTCTGACAGACCCGGCAGCGAGGACGCAAGATGACATCTCCGCTGCCTAGTTGCTACCCTCCGAGGCCCCTCGCTACGGACTTGGGGGCCATCCTGTAGGAGCGAGGACATGACAGATCAGGCAGTCACGGCAGGTGACATCCCTCCCGGGCGCTTCCTCCTGTCTCAGGTTGAACTCGACGACGTGTTCCGTGCTCACGACGAAGATTCAGAGCAGTCAGCTCGAAACCAAGGTCCATCGTTGACGATCACAGAGTATGACCCCGCGGGATCGTGGCTAGGGCATTGGCGACTGACAAACATGCTCGTCGAGGTGGAATGATTGCCGGCGGCATCATCTTCTGGTTCTTCGACGTCATGGGTTATCTGGTCACCCTGGCTCAGTCGCCACGCGGAACTGAAGCGTTGACATCGGATGTTTCGATCAAATTCCTTCGGCCGGGACCAGTCGGCCCCTTTGTCATAGAAGGGATTCCACTGCGCTTTGGACGGAGCGGCTCAGTCGTGGCAGTCACCATCTCGTCTCCTCTGATCAGCGACGGCCCAGTCGCGAGTGGCCTGGTCACCTACTTTCCGATTTTCCCAAATGCTTCACAGCCAAACCATGCGATGCGTGGGGCAGCACGAAAGGGAGAAAAATGGGTGAACAAAGCCCTTGAAATATTCGACTTGTCGGGCAAGACGGCGGTCGTGACCGGAGCCAGTGCCGGAATCGGAAATCGCCTGGCACAAACGCTGATCCTTGCAGGAGCGACGGTGGTCGCGGTCCCGTCGCACGACTGAGGACGGCCCGATAGTCAGGTCGATCTGAACATTGACTTGGTTTCGATCAAAGGGTTGTTCCGAGTCCAGATAGGGGCGCACCCCAAAGGAGGCTCGGACGTATTCGCTGTCCTTGTTGCCGAAGATCAGTGCCGTCATCGGTCGTATCTTGCCCCGCCCGACGGAGCCAGAGAACTGCCCCCTATGTGCCTGCTTGAGACTGGAGCCAGGCGCTGCGACTGATTCGTAGCATCTAGAAGTCCCTGCGGGCTGGCTCAAAAGTGCCTGCCGCCGGCGTCAGCTGACTGGCTTGCGTACGAACAGCCTCCCGCTCGGACTTCGCCACGGAGTGGCTCAAAAGAGGATCGAGCACGGACAGTCCGCAAGCAGGAGTGCCCCCGTGGTTCCCACGACCAAGGAGGCAGAGATGAAAGTGATGACCGGGATCGACCCCCACAAGGCATCGCACACTGCGGTGGCGATCGGTCGGGACGAGGAGCAGATCGCAAGCGTCAAGGTGCGGGCCACGACTCGCCAAGTCGAACAGCTCTTGTGCTGGGCCGAGCCCTTCGAGAAGCGCACGTGGGCCATCGAGTCAGTCGGTGGCTTGGGCTACCTGTTGGCCCAACAACTCGTCGCCGAGGGTGAAGAGGTGCTCGACGTCCCCGCCACCCTGGCATCGCGGATCCGGGTGCTCGCCACAGGGCGCTCCAACAAGAACGATCCCAACGACGCCCACTCGATCGCGATCGCCGCCTTGCGATCGCCGCCTTGCGAGCACCGACCCTGCGTTCGGTCGAGCCGGCCGACCACGGCGAGGTCCTGCGGCTCCTCTCCAAGCAGAACAGCGATCTCGGATGCCAACGGGCCCGGGTCGTCTGCCGGCTGCACTCGCTCTTCGCCGAGCTGCCTCCGGGCGGAATTGCCAAGGAAATGTATGTGTCTGACGCCGAGGGGCTCGTGGCCAAGGTGCAGCCCGAGTCGCCGACGCAGCAGATGCGCTTCGACCTCGTCCTCGAGCTGCTTGACGACGTGCGCCGTCTCGACGACCAGATCAAGGCGTCGCATCGGCGCATCCGACTGGCGTGAGGGCCTCGGAAACCTCAATCACCGACATCTATGGCGTCGGCTCGATTCACGCCGCCATGGTCATCGGGTACTCCGGTGACATCAGGCGCTTCGTCAACCGGGACGCCTACGCGTCCTACAACGGCACCGCTCCGGTCGAGTGGTCCTCAGGTGGGCGGATCGTGCACCGACTCTCACAGCGGGGCAATCGCAAGGTCAACCACGCGCTGCACATGGTTGCCGTCACCCAGATCCTCAATCCCGGGACCGAGGGACGCATCTACTTCGAGCGCAAGCTCGCCGAGGGCAAGACCAAGAAGGAGGCGCTCCGCTCACTCAAGCGCCAGATCTCCAACGCTGTCTACCGGCAGCTACCTTCTCGACGCTCGATAAGGGGCCCGGGAGGACATTAGGGAACGACTCATAGCCCGCGTGGTCGGCTCTGCACCCTGACGGCCGGCTCTTAGGCGAAGTCACCCCCGGACCCATTGAAAGCCTACGCATCCGCGCCCTCTCGTGACGGTCAATTCGTCGCGCCCCAAGGACCCTGAAATAGGGGTCTTGACTCAAAGAGGATTCGTACGGGGCTAGGGGGTCCGAGGCTGAGGTTGGCTCGATTCGCTCTGATGCGGCTTCCCCCGGTCTGGAGTCGCCCTGCCTGGAGTCGCGTCTGTAGCCAAACTTGTAGCCCAGAGTGTGGCTCCGGTCAGATCGTCCCGAACTTGGTTGAACGACGTACTTCGCTTGAACTGTGGAAAGTGGATTCGCGTGAACCGCTCTGCACGCTAAGTCTCGGATCCGAAGGTGCCGGGATCGAGACCCGGGCGGCCCACCGAGTCGCTGGTCCGAGGCCGCCCGCTTGCTGGGGCACGGCACCGTGCGGCCGAAGGCCTCGGGGTCGAGGGGCTTCCCGATGGTGGAGGATCTGCAGGGACCGAGGGCTCACCTCGGCTCGGGCCCTGCGCCCCGTGCGGCATGACTTGGGCACTCACACGTTCTGACGACGAGGCTACGGTCTCATCCGGCCAGCGGTCACTGGTGACAGCCTGACCCGTCTACGTCGCACAAGGATCCACACATGAATCTGGACCGAGTACTTCCAATCCTTGCTCCCGTCGTGACCCGCTATCTCCGGCGGATGAATGCGTCTCGCCTCGCCCAGTTCGACGCCCTGCCTCCTGCTCCAGGTCGGGTCCTCTTCCTGGGTGACAGCATTACCCAAGGAGCGATGTGGGAGGGCTGGTTCCCGGAGCTGGCCACCACCAATCGGGGAGTCGATGGTGATTCGATCCAGCGCGTCATGGCGCAACTGGACCGCGCCATGGACTCGCCTCGCGGTCTCATTGCTGATCGGTACCAACGATCTCCATGGACTGGGCAGGTCCACGGACATCGAGGACATCGCCATTCAGATGCGGGAGCTCGTGCGACGCATCCGCGGGAGTGCGCCTGACGCGCCGCTGCTCGTCAACAGCGTCTTTCCGCGGTCGCCCTACTTCACCGATCGCATCAAAGAGCTGAACCGCTACAACCAGGAGATCGCCAACGACGCAGACGCGGTCTACGTGGATCTTTGGCCAAGCCTCGCCACCCCCTACGGTGTCATCCGCAAGGAACTCACGCCAGACGGCATCCACCTGAACAGCAGGGGCTATCAGGAGTGGGTGGACGTCCTGCGTCCGGTATTCCAGGACGTGTTGACCGACGAGTGACCCGCCACCCGCTCCTCCTGGGTCTACGCGATTGCGCCAAGTGTGGGGTACGGGTTGGCCGGTCTTGCCTGCTGGCGACCTCCAGCGTCGCCAGAGAGCGCTAACCGGCCAAATCCCGACATCGGTCGGAGTTGTTCTGACCGCCCCATCCCGCCGGAGGCTCCCTCAGTCGGCGGGGTGGGTGAGATACTTCGGATGGTGGTTTCTTCGGCAGATGGAAGCTGAGACGCAGTGGCCCAAGCGCCAGTCACCCCCGCGATGGCCGATGTTCGTCGTCGCCGGAGCTGCCTTGGTCCTCTTGGCGTGGGGCCTGGCCTTGTGGTCTTCGCGGCCAGGCCCGGGCCCGGGGGGCGATCCGGGTGGTCGGATCCTAAGAGCGCTCCTACCGGCGGCTACCGCCGTGCCCGTCGGTTCCACGGACGTCTCCACGCAGAGGTCCGACTCGTCGTGGACGCCCAAATGCCCTGACAACGCTGGCGGCCGGGCCGGGTGGAGCGAAGTCGTGGTCGACACAAGGTTCACGACTCCCGTGGCGAAGGAACAAGTAGTGGAAGCCGTGAACTCGATCCTGATTCGTCAAGGGTGGCTGCGACACGACGAGTCCTTTGGTCCCGGGCAGGGTCTGGTGGCACATTGGACCAAGCGCGTGAGGACGGGCACTCTTGCCGAGGCGGCGGTCTACCCCGTGCCGTCCGGATCGGACGACTGGTTGCTCACGGCAACTGCCAAACCGCCAGGCTTCGCACTCCCGGGCTGTTGACGTTTTTGCAGGGTCGTCCCGACTGCCTCACCATCCCGGGGTACGGCAAACGGCTCCGAGGAAGCCATCCGCTAGTTCGGATCCTGCGCTTCGAACTCCCTCACCCTTGCCCGCATGAGCGCCTTCAAGAGCTCAGTCGGCAGCTCCCGCTTGTAGGGCAACTTGATGAACCCCTCGCCGGACTCGTAGCCGGCGGCCTCTACCGCTGACTTCTGGCTGGCGAAGAACTCCGGAGAAAATCGAAGTGAGCAGTGGTGCTTGAAGTTCTGGAGCATCCACTGGTTTGTGTTCTCCCCGCGGACGTAGACCGGAAGGTTCCACTTGAGTACTTCTCGTGCCTCCGGGTCGACTTCCACACTCAGCGCCCGGAGTCCTTCGAGATGCGGTCGCTGCCCGTCCTCGAGCTGCGCGAAGAAATCGTCGACACTTGTACGCTTCGGCATCGGCATGGGCTCAACCTATCCCGGTGCCGACGTGGCCCGGGCACCGAGCAGAGACTGCAGCGCCTCAATGTACGTAATTCGACCAGGTGATCGTCACGTGGGCGATACCGAACACGACGCATGGTACGAGCGCAAGGTAATCCTTCATCCAGCTCGCCACGAAGAAGTAGTAGAGGGGCGGCATGGCGGCGATGCCGACCACGAGCAACCAGGACCAGACGTTGCCCCGGTAATACAGGACCCAGGCCGCGTAGTACCCCGCCAAGAACACACCTGCGCCCAGCAGTAGCCAGGCGCTGTTGTGACCCTGCGTCCCCGGTCTTCTGATCACGACGATGAGCAGGGCTACCGTTGCGATGCCGAAGACCTGTTCGACCAGGTTGAGCGCTGCATGCGGAGAACTGTTGTGTTTGAGAACGTCGTTCGCTGGCGGAGCAACGAGCCAGATGATGTTCGGGAGCAGCTGTAGCGCGTAAAGGAAGAGGCCGGTCAGCGAGAAGGCGATCACGTAGCCGCCCAGGGTTCCGGTTCTTAGCGCCATTCGCCACGCCCCCGCGGATTGGCACCGTCGAAATGGCTGGTCAGATGTGGCGCGGGACGGCTCCTGTTATCGAGCACATCACTCGCATCACCTTGTGCCCGGGATCTGCGGTTGGGTCGAACATGCATGGACAGCCTCCGGGAATGACCGTGATTCCATGCTGTCGACCAAACTCTGCGCCCTCCGGTGACACGCTCCCAGCCCCGAAGGCGCGGTGCATCCACACACGATCAATGCCGAGTGCGACGCACTCGTGGACTGTCTTCTCTGCTGTCTCAGGTCTCGTTCCGATGACCACCCACTCCACTCCGCCGGGTATCGAAGTGAGGTCGCCGTAACAAGGGTCGCCCTCCACCTCTTCGGCATTTGGATTGACGGCGAAGACCTCATAACCCCGGTCGCGAAGACGCTTGTAGACGACATTGCTGCTGTGATCCTTGGGACTTCTCGACACACCTGTCACTGCGACCCTCTTGTGGGTCAGGAACTCTCGAGCCGCATCTTTGATCGTGCTCATGGATTCTGCCTCCCAACATGTCCGGGAAACTGTTTCGGTCCGTCTCTCCGTTCCCTCGAAAGCTGGTCCAAGGACGAACCTTGACGAACCGCGAGAACTGCGACGACGACCCCAACGGCACCGAACAGGATCTCAAGCGGCTGGAATCCGATCCAGGCCCACTCGGCGATCTCGAAAGCGATCAGTCCCACTCCGGCACAGATCGACAGCTCGCGTGCATGGTGTACGTGTCGTCGCTGCCATTCTGCGGTCAGCAGAAATCCCCCTCCGACCAAGGTGGCGAGCAGGATTCCGGGCACCCGCCAGTCGACAAAGGGGCTTCCGGCGAGGGCAGACAGCTTGGCCTGTAGCAATGAACCGTCCGGCCAGGCCACCAGCATCACTCCACCGGCCACGGCGGTGGCGCCGGTGAAATACTCCAAGGAGACCAACGCACGGTGGTCGGCGCGCCTCACAGCGTGGTCCGGATGGTGGTCGGAAGCCTGCGCAGCTGCCGCTCCGCCGCGATGGCCCCAGCATCCCAACCAGGGGCCCTTCCATGATTCGGAGGCCGACCAGCGGCTGCATGCAGACCGATTTGGGTCAGAACCCAGGCGACGACCGAGTTGGAGTTCCACATCTCGCCCGCACGAAGTTCGTCGCGGCCCCAGACTGGCGTGGGAACGGATGGCATCAGGGTGAGCGCCTGGGTGACCAAGTCGGCTTCGGAAGAAAGATGGACGGGACTGCCGACCGCGCTGGCAAGGTCGGTGATGACCCCTCCGCTCCATCGCCGGATCTCATAGCGGAAGAGCCGGAGACGACCCGCCGGCTTCCACCCAACGGGACCTTCGGCAACGACTCCACGCTCGATCCGCCCCCGAGTATCGGGAATGGGGGTCATTTCGATCACGACGGACGCGCCATCAACGACCGCGACGAGGGCCGAGTGATAGAGGTCCTGGGGCGAGCGATGCTGCACGAATGCGGACAGACGCTCATACGCCCTTCCGCTTGCACGCACCACATGAGCACCTGCCCCCAGCGGAATCCAGTACAAGTCGAGGGTTGCAGTTGATGTGTCGCCACCGGGGGGATGTGCGCCCACCAAGGGTGCACACGAACGACCAGTCATGGGTTCATTGTGACGACTCCCATGCGGAGTTAGTCAGGGACCTTCGTCCTGACTTGCTGCCTTCCCATGCTGCGCTCGGTGACCTCCGCCGGAGAATCTGCCTACTTCTCAATGGCCCGTCTTCGCTCGACTTCCTCGAGAATGGGCCCAGGGATCGGTCGACATCCGCAGGCGCGGGCATGCGCCAGATGCCATCGCACTCGAGCATCCAGAGTGGCTCCCTTGCCGAGGCGGTTCTCCTCATGCCATCGCCGGTTGAAGGGATGGGGCATGCCGCAGACCTCCTCTCGGGGGTGCAAAAGGGATGGAGCGACCATACAGGCAGTGCCGCAATGGTCCCCACGCGGCGCGTGGGCCATCTCCTGGTAGACCTGATCGACATGGCAGCTGATCGAATGCTCGAGTTGGTTGGTCGGGTTGGCGGCCCATTGGCCGACGCCAGCCTCTGGAACCTCGAGGTGCTCGAGACTGGGCCGCTCAGCCCGACCATGCAGAGGATGGTGCTTACCGCTCCCGGTCTCGAGCGCCTTCGTTACTCGCCAGGTCAAGACGTGATGTTCCGGGTGCCTCGGGTGGACGGGAACGTGACGAATCGCCGGTACACGATCCGCTCATTCGAGGCGGCGCGCCCCGCGGTGACGATTGATGTGTCGCTCCATGGAGCCGGGCCGGGGACTGATTGGATCCGGGCCGCGACAATCGGTGACCGGATCGATGGAATCGGCCCACGCGGCAAGGTGACGCCGCGGATGGATGCCGACTGGCACCTCTTCATCGGGGACGAGACGGGCATGCCCGGAGCGCTGGCCATGATGGAAGCCCTCCCGTCCGCAGCTACCTGGGTAGCGCTGCTCGAGGTCGACTCGCCTGCCGACCAACAGGGACCTGACTCCGGGCTTGGGCCGCAGTCCCAACTGGGTTGGGTCCACCGTCTGGGTCATTCGGTGCCCGGTGACGCAGCACCGCTGCAACGAGCGCTGGCCGAGGTCGCCCTGCCTGGCGGCGTCGGACACGCCTACATCGCGGCAGAGGCAAGCGTGATGCGACGCCTCCAGCAAAGCTTGACGGAGCGTGGCCTTGGGAAAGAACAGATCTCGGCCAAGGCCTACTGGCGTCGCGGCCTTCCGAACGCCGAGCATGGAGAGCCGTCTCGGCTGGAGTGATCCCGAGGATATCGACATGTCGAAGGGCCGGCCGACGGGGAGGCGGACACGCCGGTCAGCTCGGGGATCCGATGGCTATTCGGGGATCTGTGTCGTGAGGCAGAACGGATGTCCAGCCGGATCGAGAAGAACGACATAACGCTCAGGGGCAGGCTGCGAAGCAGCCCGAACTGCGCCGAGGGCGGTCGCTCGCTGCTCGGCTTCTTCGAGATCGTCGACGGCCAGGTCCAGATGGATCTGCTTCGGCGTTTGGGCCTCGGGCCATGTTGGCGGCACATAGCCCTCGACTCGGGTCGCCGCGAGCCAGAGTCGGTCTGTCTTGATCGCCGCGAAGGCATCGCTGGTGAAGGCCACGTCACACTCGAGCAACTCAGCCCAGAAGGTTGCCAGCGGCAGGGGGTCGGCGCAGTCCAGCGAGATCGACCCCACACGTATGCTCGCCATTGCATCACGATAGACAGCGGTCCCGGGGCCCACAAGGGACGCGACAGTGCCCAGGCTGCCGGACCGAGTGCACCTAGCCGGAGAGTCCCTTCGCCAGGTCGTCGAAGAACGATCGCCATCCTGCCTCGGCCTGGGCGTAGTTCTCCGGAGGCATGTGCGCACCGGACTGGGTGAACGTCATCTCTGTCCCACCAGCAACTTCCTTGAGATCGACGGTGACTCGCTCGAACTGGTCGCCGGGGCGGTCACTGAGACTGAGAACGAGGCGATGCGGGGCGTCCAATTCGAGATACGAGCCGTGCCACACGATCTGCGTTCCATCCCCGAGGACCATCCGGGCGCTCCAACCGCCACCGATCTGCACGTCCATCTCCACGTCCTCGACAGTGGTGGACTCCGTGCCGAACCAGCGTCCGAACTGGGTTGGGTTCGTCCAGGCTTCGAAGACAGCCTTCGGCGATGCGTCGAATGTGCGAACGATGGAGATATCGGGCTCTCGGTCGGTCATCGTGATGTTCCTTCCTGATGTGTGAGGTGATCGTCGAGACGGTCGAAAGAGGTCTCCCAGAGTCGGCGGTAGTCGCCCAACCAGCCGTTGGCGTGGGCGAGCGCTTCGGGCCGTAGGAGGCACGGTCGCTGCTGTGCCCTGCGGGTCCGGCCGACCAGGCCCGCGTGTTCGAGCACCTGGACGTGCTTGGAGACAGCCTGGAAGCTCATGGTGAACGGCCTCGCGAGCTCGCTCACCGTGGCCTCACCGGACGCCAAGCGGCGCACAATGGCCCGTCGGGTGGGGTCGGCCAGGGCCGAGAACACCGCGTTGAGCTGGTGATCCTCCAGGTCGGAGATGCGTTCTTCAACCATTAGGTTGAATAGTAGTCGGACCGGCCACGGTGTGCAACCTTCTGGTTGAATACACGGGTCAATCGCTTGGCCACGACGGCAAGCTCGAAGAGCTCAAGCGCTGTCTGCTCGGTGCAAGGGGCTCCGAGGCGGTCGTCTGGACGCCACCGGGGGTCAGCCCGAGGCATCCCCGGTCGGCGCCACCTCGGGTGCGGGCTCGTGCTCGAGCGACGTGATCTCGACCAACAATCCATCTGGTCCCCGAAGGAAGGCGACGCCTTCGGGGACGGTGAACCCGTTGTCAAAGCTGGTCTCGGGCTTGATTCCACGAGCGTCCAGCGCTGTGATGGTCGCATCGAAATCGGGCACGGAGAGCCCGATGTGATCGAGCCCGAATCTCCTCGATCCTGGTTCGGCGAAGCGCTCGGTCCTTCGCCTCCCCCGGACCTGGACGATCTGCCCGCCCAAGCGGATCTTGGTGGCCACCGGATAGTCACCGTGCTGATGCTGACCGACCACCTGACCGCCCAGTCCGTCGGTCAACCATGACACCGTGGCTTCGGCGTCGGAGGCGTACACATGTACGTGTGTGAAGACGAATCGAGGTGGTTCCACGGCGCTCCTTCCGCGCTCGTCCTGCTGGCCCGCGAGTTCTCCCAGTTGGAGGGTGGCATTGACCCTAAGTCTTAGAGTTTCTAACATTCGGAAGTCGTCGACACGATCGTCCTCTCCAACACGATGGTGTGAGCCCACGAGGCGGTCGGGCTGGATACGCCGGCCGGCCTGGCATCGAAGCAGCGATCCGTCGAGCACCACGGTGAGATCTGCGATCTGATCGAAGCTGGCGAGGACGTGGGGGTGGGTGAGGTCATGGCTGAGCACAGGGCGTTGCCGTGGATCGTCTCGGTGGACGATCATCTGATTGAGCCCGCGTCACTGTGGGAGTCTCGGCTGCCGAGCAAGTTGCGGGCCCGAGGACCTCGTGCGGTGGATTCATCCGAGGGTGTTGTCTGGGAGTTCGACGGCGAGCGCCTCCCGACGTCCATCATCTCCGCGGCCGCCGGAGTGCCGCTCGAGAAACGCACGTTTCGCGCCATGCACTGGGACGAGATCCGTCCGGGATGCTTCGACCCGTCCGAGCGGGTGAAGGACATGGATCTCGATGGCGTGGCCGCTTCACTGTGCTTTCCGACCTTCCCCGGCTTCGGAGGCACGCGGTTCCAGATGTTGGAAGACCGGGAGCTCGGGGCGGCGTGCATTCGGGCGTACAACGACTTCCAGATCGACGAATGGGCGGGTTCCGCCCCCGGTCGCCTCTTCCCCATGGTCCTGTTGCCGTTCTGGGATCCCACCCTGGCTGTGGAGGAAATCAAGAGGACGGCGGCCAAGGGCGCTGTCGCCATCACGTTCACGGAAAATCCCAGTCGGCTCGGCTTCCCCTCGATCCATGACCGTGGCCGGTACTGGGATCCGGTGTGGGCTGCTGCGCAGGACGCCGAGCTGCCGATCTGCATTCACTTCGGGTCGTCTTCCTTCGTGCTGACCACCTCCGACGACTCTCCGCTGATCGTCGGCTCTGTTGCGGCACCGCTGAACTCGCAGCTGGCCTTCACGGACTGGCTGCTGAGCGGTGTCTTCGAGCGGTTCTCCAGGCTGCAAGTCGTCTTCTCGGAGAGCTATTTGGGGTGGGTCCCCTTCATGCTCGAGCACGCGGACCGCCACTGGGCCAATCACTTCGCCTGGGCAATGGATCGGAACACGCTTCCCCGCCAACCGAGCGAGTACTTCCACGAGAACGTTTCGGTATGCCTCGTGTACGACCCATTCGGGGCCTCGCAGATCGAGACGATCGGCGTCGATCGAGTCTTGGCGGAGGCGGACTATCCGCACCCCGACTCCCAGTGGCCGAATACTCAGAATGTGCTCGCCGAGTGCCTGAGCCACCTTTCCGTCGACGATCAAACGAAGGTGCTTCGCACCAATGCCGAGAAGCTGTTCCACCTGGCCATCGCCGAGCTGGGCGAGCGACCCGCTTCGGTGTCGAGATCCTGAGAGAAGCGGGACCGCCCAACAGGGTGAGGGTCCGTCAACCTGAAAATCGAGGTCTCACATGTCATTCGAGGGCAAGGTCGTCTTCATCACCGGGGGAGCCATCGGGTTCGGGAGAGCGTTCGGGCAAGCCTTCGCCGACAAGGGTGCCTCGGTCGTCATTGCGGACATCGACACTGACCAAGCGGAGCAGACCGTGCGCAACCTCGAAGCCGGTGGGGCCAAGGCATTGGCGGTTCGCTGTGACGTCGCAGATGAGACTGAGGTCGCCAAAGCGGTCGCCGACGTGACGACGCACTTCGGTGGGATCGACATCCTTTTCAACAACGCGGGCCTTCATCTGATGAAGTACAACCAGCCGTTCTCGAAACTCGAACGGAGTGAGTTCCGCCGGCTGCTCGATGTCAACGTGGTCGGGATCGTCAACTGCACGCTTGCATGTCAGCCGTCGATGCGGGAACGAGGCGGAGGCAGCGTGATCAACATCTCTTCCGTCGGTTCCAACCTGTCCCTGTCTCCGTACGGCATCTCGAAGCTGGCCGTCCGGGGCCTCACGATCGCTCTGGCCACAGAGCTGGCATCTGATCGCATTCGCGTCAACGCCATTTCCCCCGGTTTCATGGCCACGGAGAACGCCATGGCGGAGATGCCTCAGCAGATCATCGACGATCAGATCAACGTTCGTCAGCTGATCCACCGGCTGGGGTCGATGGACGACATCGTCGCTGCTGCTCTGTTCCTCTCTTCCGATGATGCCGGCTTCATCACTGGTGAGACCCTCCGGGTCAGTGGCGGCTATCCCCTGTTCATCTAGCTCCGCCACACGGAGAGTGCGGGCAGGCGGCCCACCTGACGGGCGTGCGTCGTCGGCAGAACGCCCGTTAGTTGACACTAACGTAAGTCAGGGCTTATATTGGGGTTCATGGACGCCGCACTCAAAGCGCTCGCCGAACCCCGGCGACGGGAGATCCTCCGGCTGGTCTGGAGTGAAGAGTTGCCGGCGGCCGAGATCGCGGCCCAGTTCAGCGATGTCACCCGGTCGGCCATCTCCCAGCATCTGGGGGTTCTGCGGGAGGCGGAACTGGTGATCGAACGCCGCGACGGGGCGCGGCGTCTCTACCGCGCCAACCAGACCGAGATGGCTCGCCTCCGCCGGTTTCTCGACGAGTACTGGACCGGCAGCTTGCTACGTCTGCAATCCCTGGCCGAGTCGGCCGAACGAAAGAAAGGAAACGACTGATGGCTGAACTGACCCGAGAGGTCGTGATGGATGCCAGCCCCGCCACCATCTTCCCGTTCCTGGTCGATCCCACCCAGCACATCCGGTGGATGGGTACCCAGGCCGAACTGGATCCTCGCGTCGGTGGCGTGTACCGGGTGTTGGTCCAAGGCCAGCACCCCGGTGTGGGCGAGTTCGTCGAGGTCGTTCCCGACCGCAAGGTGGTGTTCACGTTCGGATGGGACGAGCCCGACCACCCGATTCCCTCAGGCAGCACCGAGGTGGAGATCACGCTGATCCCCGACGGTGACAAGACGAGGGTCCGTCTCGTCCATCGCGGTCTGCCAGAGGACGCAGTCCGTGACCACAGCGGGGGATGGGACCACTACCTCGAGCGGCTGGCCACGATCTCGGGCGGAGGCGAGGTCGGAGCCGACACCGCCCCCGACGCCGCGTGAACCTCGAACCCGCTGGGTGAGGGCCGGACGGGCTACCCGCCTGTGCGCTCGCCGGTGTGCCCGGGTGACGTTGGACCCCGTCGCAACCCAACGTGCCGTGGCAGTGTCGCTCAGGTGGAGAAGGGAGGGCTCGTCCCATGAACGACACGAACACCGGCAAGCCCCGAAGGAGCGCGAGTGCCGCCCGGAAAGGCGGCGTGGGCGGCATCTGGCTCCTCGGGTTCATCGGTGCTCTCTGTTACTACCTGCACACACATTCGGGGACGTTCTGGCTGGTGCTCGTGGCCTTCATGAAGTCCGTGTTCTGGCCCGCGTTCGTCGTCTACCACGTCTTGTCGTTGCACTAGCGGGATGGACGGCGTCCTATCCGGCGGCCAGCGAGGGTAGAACGAAAGGCATGGAGCTCAACGGAGACGTGCGCAAGGCGCTGACCTCGGGGCACCTCGCCCACCTGGTCACGCTGGAATCAGACGGCACCCCACAGGTGACCGTGGTGTGGGTGGGCCTCGAGGACGACGAGATCGTCGCCGGCCACCTCGAAGTGTGGCGCAAGGTGGCCAACATCAGACGCGATCCGCGGGTGGTCCTTTCGATGGAGACGGGGGGACACGCGCCCAATGGCTTGGCGGAGTACTTGGTGGTCCACGGGCGGGCTCGCATTACGGAGGGAGGTGCACCCGCCCTGCTCCAGAAGCTGGCACACGTGTACCTCGGTCCCGACGTGGCGTTTCCTCCCATGGACGACCCACCGGCGGGCTGCATAACCAGGATCACCCCGGAGAGGATCGGCGGGGTCGGACCCTGGCGGACGTGATCCGCTGAATTCACCCGGCGGAGCCGGACATCACCCGGGCCACCGTGGAGACGAATCGGGGAATCGCGTCGGGGTCACCGGCGCTGCGAGTCGGGTTGAGCTCTCCGATGGACATCGCCCGAAACCGCGGGTCACTCGCCGCGATGCCGAGCGCCACCGCCGCCTGGTCGAGGGTGGGCCCACTGTTGCGGCCGTCGGTGTTCTCTGCCAGGGGTGCGTCGGTGAAGTCCAGGACGTCGACGTCGAAGTGCACAGCCAGCGGCCCGTCGGGCAGGTATGCCAGGGACGCCGATGCCGCCGCTGCCGGATTCAGCGCGAAGTCTTCGCTCGAGATCACCTGGAGGCCGAGGCGCCGGGCCTGATCCCGCTCCCACGATGTGGCGAGGCCGTCCTCCACTCCGAGCCAGGCAACCTGGTTCACAGCAAGCAGGGGCCGCGGGCCGAGCGCATTCGCCAGCACGTCGAGGCAGCCGGGGAGGGAAAGCGCATGTGCCATTCCCATCCAGTCGAGTGCCCCGTCGGTCGTGCTCTCGGGGGTGTTCATGTCGTAGCCCCGGTCGAGGTAGAGCAGTCCGATCCGCTCCACGGTCACACCGTGGAGCGCTCCGACCACGCCCAGCGCAACGGTGCAGTTCCCTCCCAAGACGAGCACCGTGTCCCCTCGGGCCAGCAGTGGGACAAGGCATTCGATCAGGCCCGCGATGCACTCGGTCACTTGGCCGATGTTCTGTGCCCGTGGGTTCACCCGATCCGGACGCCAGACTTGGAGGGGAAGATCGCCCTCGTCGTGCACGTGGAGCCCCGTCTCACCGAGGGCGTCGATGAGACCGGCCGACCGGAGCGCGGCCGGTGCTTGCTCCTGCCCGGCGGCGTAGCTCCCGGCGCTACTCGGAACACCGACGATCGAGATCGTGCGCACTCTCAGGATCGTAGAGGCCCGCGGTCACACCGATGATGGTCTCGCTGGCGACAGCCCGGGCGATCTTGCTAAGCCATTGGAGGGCGTCGGGAGGTCGAGATGGGCTTCGAGGTTGTGATCGACATCACTGCACCCGAAGAGCGGGTGTGGGCGGCACTGACCGACATTGAACACTGGCCCGAGTGGACCACCTCCATGACATCGGTCACCCGGATCGACGACGGAGCCTTCGGGGTCGGCAGCCAGGCGCGCATCACACAACCCAGGATGGGCACGATGACGTGGACGGTGACGGAGCTCACGCCTGGGCATTCGTTCGTCTGGGAGGCGAAGAGACCCGGCCTGGCGATCGTGGCGAACCACTCCCTCAGTTCCGACGGAGGCGGGACCGTGCGGCTCGCCCTGACAATCGAACAGAAGGGGCTCGTCGGTCGCCTGCTCGGGCCACTCACGGAGAAGATGGCCAAGCGATACGTGGAGCTCGAGGCGGAAGGACACAAGCGACGGGCGGAGACGCCGGACTGACGACACGCGGGCCCACTGCCGGCGGCCAGCCGATTGGAAGGCTCAGGCCAGGCTGAGAATGCCGTAGGTGTTGCAGAGGCCCATGACGTCGATCAACACGAACGCGGCGACCACGGCGACGACGATCGGCGTCCTCCAGCGCCGCCGGCCTGATCTCATGACCGGAGGCATGTACCAGAGGGGGAGGGGTGCCGCGAACTGGGACAGGTGGACGCCGATGGGGACCGCGTCGGCGGGGAGGGGTGCACCCGGATCGGCCGCCAGCGCCAGTTCGGTCAGCTCGTCGTCGGTGATGCCGAGATCGAGAACTCCGTGGCCATTGTCCACCCGGCCAAACCTACTCCGACGGGGTGGGCCCGGTCAGCACCGGAGCACCGCACACCGAGAATGCCGGTCGTATGCTGCCGCGATCTGACGAGGGGAGACGATCATGTGGGCACAGCTCATTTCCACGCGACTGAAGGCGGGCCGCGAGGCCGGCCTGGAGACGCTCATCGAACAGCTGCAGGCAACCGAACAGCCGGGATCGGGACTGCTGCGGTCCACCGCCATGCGGGATCAGAACGACCCCAGCCGCGTCTACGTCCTCGTGCTCTTCGAGAGCGAGGAGGCAGCCCGTCGCCGTGAGCAGGATCCGAGGCGCCAGGAGGGCCTGGCCGAAGCGCGAGCGACCATGGCCGACATCTTCGATGGGCCGCCGGAGTTCGTGGACCTCACCGTGGTGGAGGACGCCACGTACTGACACGCCCACTCTCCGTGCCGCCGATCACGGTCGGGCGGTAGCGTACGGATGACGAGACATCGCCACGCCACGAGAGGGGAGTGATGAAGGGGTTCAAGAACTTCCTCATGCAGGGCGACCTGATCGTCATCGCCGTCGGCCTGGTGATTGCCCTGGCTTTCAGCACGCTCATCAAGTCTTTCACCGACGCCATCATCACCCCATTGGTGAACGCCGCTGCGGGTGGCGGCGCCAACTCGGCCGGCATCGGCTGGACGGTCAACGGGCAACGGATCGCCCTGGGATCGTTCATCTCGGCCATCGTCTATTTCGTGATCTTCATGGCCGTGATCTACTTCGTGCTGGTGGTCCCCTACCGCGCCTACATGCGGCGCAGGGGGACGAGTGTCTTCGGGCCGGCTCCCGACACCAAGACCTGTCCGCAATGCCTGTCAGATGACCTGCCGGTGGCCGCCGTCAAGTGCCGCCATTGCGGCAGCCTCCTCACCGCGTAACCAGTTCCACCAGCTCGCCCAGCCGGGCCAGCGTCTGCGTCGCGCCTTCACGCGCGTGGTACTTCTCCTCGATCAGATCACGCGCCCCGGCGCTCTCGAAGACGTTGCGCAGCGACAACGCGGTCTTCCCGTCGAACTCGTCGAATGTCACGACGCTCGTGAACCTCGGGTCGCCCGGGTCCGACGGGTTGCTGTGGGTGGAGACGAGGCGTTCGCCGGGCACGATCTCGTCGAAGACGATGAGATTGGGATAGTCCCTCCCGTCGGGTCCGTGCATGGTGAACCGCCACGTCCCACCGGGACGTGCCTCGAATTCCTCGACGGTGATGGTGAATCCGTCGGGCCCCCACCAGCGCTCGAGATGGGACACGTCGGCCCAGAGCCCGAAGACCACGTCGGGGGGTGCGTCGAGCAGGCGCATAGCGGTGATCTGGCGGTCGACGGCGCCGCTCACGACGTCGTCGAGGCACTGGAGACTCTGCTTCCATCCGGATCGCATCCCCGAGAGTGCGCCCAGTCCGGACGGGTCGAACACCGACGCCCGCGCCTCCACGGTGACCTCCGTCCCCTCGCCTCGTGGTCGGAACACCACCGTGTGCGACGACTCGATGAAGGGCTCCCCACTGGGGGTGTAGACGGTCGATTCGACGACGAGGCGCTGACCGGTCTCGACCTCGGCGTAGCGCGCCTGCATCGTCTCCTCGAACCCCGGGCCGACCATCACGATGGTGAGGAGGCCGCCCGGGCGCGGGTCGGACTCGACCGACCCGACGGAGAACCCGTCGGGTCCCCACCACTCCTTGATGTGTGCTGCCTCGGTCCACATGGCCCAGATCTGGTCGCGGGACGCGTCGTAGACGCGGGTGAGGGTGACCTCGCGTGTGCTGATCGGCTCATGCATTGCTGTCTCCTTTGGTCTGCTCGAGGTACGTGCCCAACCGGTCGAGTCGTGCTTCCCAGGTCTGCTCGAAGGTGCGCACCCACTGGTCGGCCAGGGCCAGTGCCTCCGGCCGCAGGGCGCAGGGCCGCCACTGCGCGTCGCGGCCCCGCGTGATCAGGCCCGCCTGCTCGAGGACCTTGAGGTTCTTCGAGACGGCGGGCTGGCTCATGGCGAGGGGGGCACCGAGCTCGGTGGCCGACGCCGGACCGATGGCCAGCCTGGCCACGATGGCCCGCCGGGCCGGATGCGCCAGCGCAGCGAAGATGGCGTCGAGCTGTGGGGGACCCCCGTCACCGACTGCACCCTGCTCGCTGGTCGCCACCATGAACATAACAGAAAGGTTATATAACGAGAACGGAAAATACAAGGGGGAGGTGGACCCATGTGAGAAGCCCTGGTCGGAGGGTCGGCAAGGCGCGCACGAGCAGCCGAGCGATGGTCGCCGAGGAATCAGCGAGCAGTCAGCGCGGGGGCGAGTCGCCGCCATGCCGGACGCGGCAGGGCCACCATTCCGGCGATACCGCCCTCGCTGACGACCTGGATGCAGACGCTGTCTGCTCCGGCCTGGCGGTGTTCGGCGACCCGTCTGGCGATGTCCTCCACGTCGCCCCACGCGATGAGGGAATCGACCAGGCGGTCCGAGCCGCCGTGCCCCAGGTCGTCCTCCGTGAACCCCAGGCGTCGGAGGTTGTTGGCGTAGTTGGGCAGGCCCAGGTAGTGGGTCAGGAACTCCCGCCCGATCCGCCGTGCCTGCGACGCCTCGTCACTGAGGAGGACGGCCTGCTCGGCCACCAGCACCTTCGAGGGCCCGAGCGCTTCGCGAGCCACGGCGGTGTGCTCCGGAGTGACGTTGTACGGCAAGGCGCCGGCGGCTCGGCGCCGGGCGATCTGGAGCATCTTCGGGCCGAGCGCGGCCAGGACGCGATGGTCGACGGCCACTGGCTCGGGGGCTCGGTCGAGGGCGTCGAGGTACGTCTCCATGACGCGGAGGGGACGCTCGTAGCGGGTGCCGTCGGCGATCGCCTCCACCAGGGGTGCATGGCTGACGCCGAGGCCGAGCAGGAAGCGGTCGCCGAACTGCTGGTGGATCGTCGCCGTACGTCTCGCCGTGTCCTCGGCCGACCCCACCCAGACGCTCAGGATGCCGGTGGCCACCACGACCCGGCGGGTCGCCGAGAGCAGCGCCTCCACCGATTGGAACGAGTCGGCCCCGAAGGCGGGGACCCAGAGCGACGCGTAGCCCAGCTCTTCGAGTTCAGCGGCCGCCTCGGCCGCCTCGTCGGCACCCGAGGCGGTGAGCCCGGCACTCCAGATCCCGGTGCCCGAGAGCGTCATCGCCCCGAGGCCGCCACCGTCGAGGTCATGGGCGCGTGGACGCCTACGTCAGTCCCACAGGTTGATGGTCATCAGCTGCGGGTCGGTGGGGTCCATGAGCTGGTCCACGTTCTCGGCCAGGTCTTCGGGGGTGACGGTGTCGGTGAACTCGAGGCCCTTGGTCTCGATGAGGGCCAGGCGCTTGGCCAGCAGGCCGCCGCAGACGATGACCTCGCCGTTCAACTCGCACGACTCGTGGGCCAAGAAGGCGACCGCCGGGGAGACGAACTCGGGCTTCATCTTGTCGAAGAACTCGTTCTTGAAGTTCTCCTCGGGCTGGTCGAAGGTGCGAGCGAGGACCTCGGGGGTCGACATGCGGGTGTTGCCGCGCGGTGCGACCGCGTTGACCCTGAGACCGAACAGTCGGGCGTTCAGCGCCAGCGCCTTGGTGAACGAGAAGACGGCACCCTTGGCAGCCGCGTAGTCCACGTTCTTCGGAACGTTGCCGATCACGGCCTCGGACGCCGTGTTGACGATGCACCCTGACTTGGCCGCCTTCAGGTGGGGCCAGGCCGCCTTGGCGGTGTTGACGGTTCCGATGTAGTGGAAGTCGACCATCCGGCGGAACTGCTCGAGTGGGAGCTCGTCGAACCAGTAGCCGTCCCAGATGCCGGCGTTGTTCACCAGGACGTCGAGACCGCCGAAGGAGTCGAGTGCGGTCTGGACGACCTTGGCTGCTCCGTCCTCCTCGGCCACGTTGGCGAAGCACGGCACGGCTTCCCCGCCGGCTGCAGTGATCTCGGCCACCACCTTCTCGGCCGGCTCGGGCGACGAGCCGGAGCCGTCGACCTCGACGCCGTAGTCGGCCACCACGACCCGGGCTCCCCTCGATGCCAGGAGGAGCGCATGGCAACGGCCGAATCCTCGTCCCCCACCGGTCACGATGACGGACCTGCCGTCGAACCTCAGCTCGTCCATGCCAGCCCCTCCCCTTCGGACGCGAACAGTCGCGTGGCACCTTAGAGGATGGAGTGGGCCGGGTGTCCGGTCAGTGCGCGGGACCGGTGCTGGTGAGGCCCGTGCGTCGCGTCAGGCCGGCGAAGTCCAGTTCCCCCGACGGGCGCGGCGCCTGGATCCCGAACCCCTGGCCTCGGTCGCAGCCGAGCTCGGCCAGGAAGCCCACCAGCTCACGCCGCTCGATCCCCTCGGCCACGACGCGCAGACCCAGCGCGTGCCCGAGATCGATCACCGAGTGCACGATCGCCTCGTCACGCGTCGTGAGCACGCCGGCGTGCAGCCGACCGGTGAACATCCGGTCGAGCTTGAGCTCGCCCACGGCGAGATCGCTCAGATACGCCAGCGAGGAGAACCCGGTGCCGAAGTCGTCGATGGAAACGACGACCCCGAGGTCCGACAGGCCCTCGATCACCCGGCGCGCCCGCATGAGGTCGGCCATGACCATCGCCTCGGTGATCTCGAGGATCAACGCCTGGGGCGGGAGGCCCGCTCGCGCCAACAACGCCTCGACCTGGTCGGGGAGGGAGGCATCGAGCAGATCGGTGGCCAAGATGTTGACCGCGACCGCGGCCTGGTGCCCGGCCCGCCACCAGTTGGCGCACGCCGCCACCGCCTCGACAAGGACCCACTCGGTGATCCGGCGGATCAGCCCGGCCTCCTCGGCCAGGGAGAGGAAGTGATCCGGTGGGATCAGGCCGAGGCGTGGATGCGGCCAACGGATGAGAGCCTCGACTGCCACGACCTCGCCGGTGTGCAGGTCGATCTCGGGTTGGTAGTGCAGGGTGAGGCCACCCTCGGCCATGGCGTCGCGCAACTCCTCGACCAGCAGGAGCCGGTCGATCCCGTCGTCGAGCGTCACTTCGTAGGTGTCGAAGTCCGCGTGCGCGCTCTTGGCCCGGTACATGGCGACATCCGCGCAGCGGAGGAGCTCTGCCGGTGTGGTCGCGTCGTCGGGCGCCAACGCGATCCCGATGCTGGCGGCCACGTGGAGGCTGGCCTCGTCCACCGCGATGGCACTGCTCAGCGATTCGGTGATCCTCCCGGCCACCGCGGTGGCGACGCGCACGTCGGCACCGGGCAGGAGGATGGCGAACTCGTCGCCACCCAGCCGGGTGACCAGATCGTCCGGGCGAACCGCGTCGCGCAGAAGCGGGCCGATCTTCCGGAGGAGCGCGTCGCCGGTCGGGTGACCGAAGGAGTCGTTGATCTCCTTGAAGTGGTCCAGGTCCATGAGGAGGAGCGCGAACATCTGCTCTCCGCTCCGCCGGCTGCCGGGCCGGGCAAAGGCCTCGTCGAGCTCGTCGAGCAACCGCCGCCGGTTGCCGAGGCCGGTGAGCTGGTCGGAGACGGCTTCCCGCTGGCGTGACTCGGTCAGCTTCCGGAGCTCGTGCAGCGACATGGCCAGACGGAGCGCGGCGAGGCACAGGACCACCGAGGCCAGCACGATGGCGACGTTGCTCACGTGGCCCAGGTTGCCGACCACGAGGATCAGGAGGCCGGCCACCACGGCCATGCCGGGTACGAGGAAGCGGTGGGTGCGTTCGGCCTGCTTTCCCCGCGTGGCCTCACCCCCGGGGAGCCAGACCGACAGTGACATGGCGAACATCGCCAGCGGCCAGGTGAGGTCGAGCAGGGTCCCCACCGCGTAGTCGTTGGATGAGGACTGGAAGAGGTAGATGGTGTCGCCGAGGGCCATCAGGGCACAGCCTCCGGCGAAGGCGAGGAGACGAGGGGAGCGTCGTGGGACGATGACCAGGGCACCGACGGCGAGGGCGAGCAGGACCAGGTCGCCGGCGGGATAGGAGGCGTTGACGAGCATCGTCGTGGACGAGCCCCCGATGGCGTTGAGGATGGTGTCGAGCGCGAACGCAGCGCACACGGCGGCGGCACCGAGTCCCGCGATGGCGCCGTCGAGCCACGCACTCGGTTGCACGTGCCCGACGTGCGAGCGCACGAAGAACATCAGCGCCAGGTAGGCCAAGGGGTAGAAGGCCAGGTAGAAGGCGTCGGCGATCGACGGGTTCGACGGGTCGCCCAGGAGCGTCCACAGCACGTCACCCATGGACCACGCCAACAGACCCGCGCCAAGGGTCAGGGCGGGGAGGCGGTCGGGCCGGCGGGAGAATCCCCGCGCCAGGCAGGCGAGGGCCGCCGCGATCTCGACCCCGTCGATTATCCAGTTGTCGATGAACGGCCAGATCTGCCCGGGGTGCCTCCAGAGCAGCGAGAAGCCGTAGACGGCGAGGAGTACCCCGGCCGAAGCGTAGAAGGCGACGATGGCGCGCCGACCGAGGCGCGCCTGGTGCGAGACGGCCCCCTCTTCGGTCGCGAGTTCTGACGTGTGCATCACCATGGCAAATCGGCACGTCAGCGGGCCGGCTTGATCACATCTTGGGGCCTCCAATGGGTGTGTTCGGGCCGGTCGGGCAACCTCGGTAGCCTGCGGGGCGTGACGGTCGCGGTGGTAACGGGGGCTGCGAGCGGCATGGGCCGTCGTTGCGTCGACCGGCTGCGCGGTTCGGCCGATCATCTGGTTGCGGTGGACCTCGAGGCCCCCGAGATCGAGGACACGATCGGCGTGGCGTGTGACGTGTCCGATCCCCAGCAGGTGGCCGCAGCCGTCGACCGGGTGCGCGCGTTGGGCTCCTTTCGCTCTTTGGCGCATGCGGCGGGGATCTCTCCGACCATGGGCGATCCCCGCCGGATCTTCGACGTGGACCTGGTCGCCACCGAACGACTGCTCCTGGCCTTCGAGGAGTTGGTGACGCCGGGTTCGGCGGCGGTGTGCTTCGCCTCCAACGGCGCGCACATGATCGCCCCGTTCGCCACCGCCGAGCTCGACGCGTTGCTCGACGCGCCGCTCGCTCCCGACTTCCTCGAACGCGCGACCGGGCTGATCGCCGAGAGCGGGTTCGCCTACCCCTTGGCCAAGCGTGGGGTCATCCGGGCCGTCGGGCGGGCGGCGGTGCGGTGGGGTGCCCGGGGCGGCCGGGTGAACTCGGTGTCGCCGGGGCTGATGGACACACCGATGGGCCGCCAGGAGTTCGATCAGCAGCCGGCCATGCGCGCCATACTCGGCGCGGTTCCGCTGGCCCGTCTGGGTGACCCCGACGAGGTGGCGACCGTGGTCGAGTTCCTCCTCTCCGACGCCGCCTCGTACATCTCGGGAGCAGATGTCGTGGTGGACGGAGGACTGGTTCCGGCGGTGGCGGGCAAGCCCCTCCCCGGCGTGGAGTAGCCGGTCCGGCCGCGCCGCCGGCTCAGCGCGGCCGGATGGGGGCCGACCAGATGTCGTTGCAGCGCTCGCAGACCGCCTCGGGCACCACGCCGGCCCGGGCCAGCAGGGCGAAGGCCTTGCACCCGAGGCACAGGGCGAACGCCGACTCGAGGAAGGCGGCGGTGGCCAAGAGCGCCAGCACGACCTCGGCCGCCGTCCACGCCCCGGCGAGGGTGAGCACCAACGCAGTCAGGGAGAAGGCGGCACCGATGCCCTGGGCGAACCGCTTCGGGGGCCCGGCCACGGGACGTTCGGCCAGGTGCAGACGAGGGGTCACCACCTTGGTGACCAGCTGCCCCAGGGGGCTCAGTGTCGGTCCGGTGAGGACGCGGGCGATGAAGCCGTAGGCCATCACCGCCGTCGCCCACCGCAGGTCGAAGGCGATGGTGAGGACGCACATGACGACCACGCCGGCCGCCACGAGACGCGCCGAGACCTCGTTGACCGGATTGGGGAAGCTGAAGAGCCCGGCCGCTCGGCCCGGCTCGCTCCTGTGGACGGCAACACTGCTCATAACCCCGAGCAGGTTAGTCGGGTTTTAGCCCGTGTGGCGCACGGGCTGCCGTCAGAGCGGACGCTCACCGAGGCGGCGGAGGTACGGGCTGAGGCGCCCGTGGCCCGACGTAGCGAGCGCTCGGCCTGATCAACCGGTTGTGGGCAGCCTGTTCCATGATGTGGGCGCACCATCCGATCGTCCTCGCCGCGGCGAACGTGGGGGTGAACATCTGGCGCGGGATGCCACAGCTCTCCATGACCACCCCGGCGTAGAACTCGACGTTGGTGTAGAGGCGGCGTCCCGGTTTGATCTCGGCCAGGACGTCGACCACGCTTCGCTCGATGGACCGCGCCGAGGTGGCCAGCGGCCCGCCGAGCTGTTCACTGATCGAGCCCAGCAGGACCGACCGCGGGTCGTCTGTCTTGTAGACGCGGTGGCCGAATCCCATGATGCGGTCGCCGTTCCCGACGGCCTGGCGGACCCAGTCCTCGACCCGGTCTGGCGTGCCGATCGCGTCGAGCATGTCGAGGGCGCGGCTCGGTGCCCCACCGTGGAGCGGGCCCGACAGCGCGCCGAGCGCGCCGCAGATGGCGGCGCCGAGGTCGGCGCCGGTGGACGCCACGATCCGGGCCACGAAGGTCGAGGCGCTGAATCCGTGGTCGAAGGTGAGGATCATGTACTGCTCGATCGCCCTGGCGTGCCGCGGCGGGGGACGCCTACCGGTCAGCATGAACAGGTAGTTGGCGGCGAGCCCGAGGTCCGGGTCCGGATCGACCGGATGCAGCCCCAGCTGCAGCCGGTGGGCGGCAGCCAGGACGGTGGGCACCACGGCGCAGAGCTGCACGGCCTGGTTGGCCAGCTCGTCGCCATCGATGTCGTGCAGCGGCCGCCAGCCGAGCTCGGCCGCCAGCAACGAGACGGCGATGCGCAGGGTGCACAGGGCGTCGCCGCGGCCGGCCAGGGCGGGGAGGAGGGCAGCGAGCCCGGGAGGCAGCTGACGCCTCGCTCCGACCTCCTGGGCGAAGGAGGCCGAGGCGGCCGCGTCGGGGAGCTCGCCGCGGATCAAGAGGTGCCAGACGTCCTCGAGGGATCGCACTTCGGCCAGTTCGACGGCCGAGTACTGCCGGTAGTGAAAGAAGCCCTCCTCGCCGCGCACGTCGCCGAGGGTGGTGTCGGCCACCATCACCCCCTCCAGCCCCGGGGGGAGTTCGAGCCCGGTCGCCGCCATGTCCACTTGCAGGTCCATGCCCCCACTATGGACCCGCTCCCTGGTTCTGTAAACATTGATCAAGTCAATGTAACCTGACGTGATGGACCGCATGCTGACCACCGACGAAGCGGCGCGCAGACTGGGGGTGAAGGTGCCCACGCTGTACGCCTACGTGAGCCGCGGCCTGCTGGACTCCCATCCCGACCCGGCCCGGCGGGGAAGCCTCTTCGACCTGGGCGAGGTCGAGTCCCTGGCCGCGCGCAGCCGGGGCGGGCGCCGGACCGTGACCCGCCTGGCCACCGTCACCACGGGTGTGACGCGGCTCGATCCCCGGCGCGGCCCGCTGTACCGGGGGCGGGTCGCCACCGAGCTCGCCGGGGAAGCGCGCTATGAGGACGTCGCGGAGCTCCTCTGGTCGACCGGGGAGGGCGACGGAGAGATCGAGGCCGCCGGCTGGGAAGCGCCGGAGCTCGGTCCCTGCCCGCTCGAGGCGGCCTTCGACCGGATGCGCTGGGCCCTCGTGCTCTGTGGCGCCACGGACCCGCTGCGCGCCGATCCGCGGCCGGCCGCCGTGCGACGGGCGGGGCGGCGGGCCATTGGCGCCCTGGCGACCGTGGTCGGGCCACCGCCGGCCGGAGCGGAGCCTCGTAGCTCCGTCGCCGCACGGCTCGGCGCGCGCCTGCTGCCCCGGGCGGAGCGGGCGCAGGTGCCGACCGCCGCGGTCGATACCGCACTGGTCCTGCTGGCCGATCACGAGCTGGCCACGTCCACCATGGCCGTCCGCCTGGCTGCATCGACGCGGGCCGACGTCTACGACGCCCTGCTCGCCGCGCTGGTCACCCTGGCCGGCCCGCTGCACGGCGGAGCAAGTCAACAGGCGCACGAGCTGCTGGTGATGGCCGAGCGTGACGGCGCGGCCCGCGCCCTCAACGACGCCCTGCGCGAGCAGGGGCACCTGCCCGGATTCGGCCATGTCGTCTACGAGGACGGGGACCCGCGCTTCGGCGTCCTCCTGTCCGTCGTCGAGCCCCTGCTCCCCGCCGAACGGAGCCTCCTCGTGCGTGAGGTGCTCGAGGTCGCCGCGGCCCACGACGTGGCGCGGCCCAACTGCGACCTGGCCTTGGCCGTGCTCAGCTGGGGCACGGGCATGCCACCGGACAGCGGGGCGGACCATCTTCGCGGTGGCCCGGGTGGCCGGATGGACCGCGCACTACCTCGAGGAGCTGGGCGAGCCCGCCCTCCGCTTCCGGGCCAGGGCGGTCTACGCCGCCTGAGCGATCAGCCCCGCGCGCAGGCGGCGCCGGCGGGGCGATCCTCGGCGCGCCAGCCGGCCGTGCCGCCCTCGGGCCAGAAGTCGCCGGTCAGGGCATCCTGCACGTAGGGCACCGGTGCGGGTACCCCGGCGGCCAGCATGCGCAGGGCGTCGAGGAGCGCGTCCACGTCCCCGGCCGAGGTCCCGAGCCCGCAGCTGGCCCGCACCGCGCCGGGGATGCCGCTGCGGTCGCCCCGCCGGACGGCCTCGCGGGCCCGGTTCACCCCGTCCCGGCCCACACCGAGCAGTCGGATGAGGTACGGGTGGGCGCAGAAGCAGCCGTGGCGCACCCCGATGCCGAACTCGGCGCTGAGCCGGGCCGCCACGAGCGCGTGATGCATGCCCTCGAGGGTGAAGGCGGCCACGGCCAGGCCGCCACGGTCGTCGGCGCCGTCACCAGCGCGTGGCCCGAGGATATGCACGCCGTCGATCCCCCGCAGCCCCCGGTGGAGGCGCTCGGCCAGGCTGGCCTCGTGGGCCACGACGGTCTCCCAGCCGATCCGCTCCAACTCGTCCATGGCGGTCCCGAAGGCCACGGCGCCGATCACGTTGGGAGACCCGGCCTCCTCGCGCTCGGGCGGGTCGGTCCAGATGACCTCGTCCAGGTCGACCAGGTCGACGGCTCCGCCGCCGGCCAGGAAGGGATCGCCGGTCTCGAACACCCTCCGGGGTCCGATGAGCGCGCCGGCACCGTAGGGGGCATAGAGCTTGTGGCCGCTGAAGGCCACGAAGTCGGGCTCGGGGGGGAGCGGTCGGTGCGGGGCCAGCTGGGCAGCGTCGAGCATCACGGGGATGCCGCGGGCATGCGCCTCGGCGCAGATCTCTGCCACGGGAGGGAGCCAGCCGGTGACGTTCGAGGCCCCGGTGAGGGCCAGGAGGGCCGGGGTCGGACCGTGGTCGAGGGCGCCAGTGACGTCGTCGACGTCGAAGATGCCCTCGGGCCCGCACTCGATCCAGCGCCGAGTGGCGACGCGTGACCAGGGGAGCAGGTTGGCATGGTGCTCCACCACGGTCGTCACGACCACGTCGTGGGGCTCGAGGCGGAGTCGGTAGGCGAGGTGGTTGATGGCCTCGGTGGTGTTCCGGACCATCACCGCCACGTCGTCGGCGTGCGCGGCCCGGCGGGCAAAGCGGTGCGCGCTGGCCCGCGCCTCCTCGTAGGCCGCGGTGGCGCGTCGGGACTTGTAGCCCGCACCACGGTGCACGCTCGAGTACCACGGGAGGAACTCGTCCACCCGCGCCGCCACCGACTGCAGCGCCGGTGTCGAAGCCGCGCAGTCGAGATCCCGGTACGGGCGATCCGTGCCGTCCACGCAGGGCACCGGCACGTGGGCGCCGACCAGCGGCGCCACCGGGTCGTCGGGGTTCACGAACGCCACCTTACGGGGCTACCCTGCGTCACGTGGAGGAGCGCTACGAGTCCGAGCTGGCCCGCTCCTCGGCCCTCCTCGACGGCGTGGACCGCGCGCTCGAGAGGCTGAGCCAGGGTACCTACGGCAGCTGCGAGACCTGCGGTGCGCCCATCCTCGACGAGGACCTGGCTCGCGATCCGCTCCGCCGGTTCTGCGAGCAGCATCTCGTGCTCGGCTGAGCGCTCCGGCGCGGATCCGGGCTCGCGCCGACGTCGCGATCCCGGGCCGATCGCGTCAAGAGGCGGCCGGCCCGGGATCGCGGTCAGCCGGCGATGGTCAGGCCCTGGGCGGCCTTGAGGCGCGCCGAGACGTCGACCCAGTTGACGACGTTCCACAGGGCGGCAAAGAAGTCGGCCTTCACGTTCTTGTACTGCAGGTAGAAGGCGTGCTCCCAGGCGTCGAAGACGAGTAGCGGCACGGAGCCGTTGCCCACGTTGCCCTGGTGGTCGTAGACCTGCTCCACGATCAGGCGCCCGGCGAGCGGCTCGTAGGCCAGCGCGCCCCAGCCCGATCCCTGGATGGTCGAGGTGGCCTGGGTGAAGTGGGCCTTGAACTTGTCGAACGAGCCGAAGTGCTCGTTGATGGCTGCGCCGAGGGCACCGTCGGGAGCGCCGCCACCGTCGGGGCTGAGGTTCTTCCAGAAGATCGAGTGCAGGACGTGGCCCGAGACGTGGAAGGCCAGGGTCTTCTCGAGGCCCACGACGGCGCCGAAGTCGTCCTTGTCGCGTGCCGCCGCCAGCTTCTCGAGCGTCTGGTTGGCGCCGGTCACGTAGGCGGCGTGGTGCTTGTCGTGGTGGAGCTCCATGATCTGCGCGGACACGTGGGGCTCGAGCGCCGCGTAGTCGTAGGGCAGGTCAGGAAGGCTGTAGTCGGCCATGGCTGTCTCCTCGGTCGTGGTCGTCATCGCTGAGGTGGTCGTGGTGGACGATACCCGGCGGTACGCTCGCCTGGTGACGACGGACCCCAAGGACCGCCTGTACGACCTGGGGTCCTTCATCCGTGAGCAGCGTGCCACGGCCCGTCTCTCGCTGCGCCGCCTGTCCGAGCTGGCCGGCGTCTCCAATCCCTACCTGAGCCAGATCGAGCGTGGGCTGCGGCGGCCCTCGGCGGAGATCCTCCAGCAGATCGCCAAAGCGCTGCGGATCTCGGCCGAGACCCTCTACGTGCAGGCCGGCATCCTCGAGGCTCCGGCCGGCTCGCCCGACCTGACCCGGGCCATCCTGGCCGACCAGACCATCAGCGAGGAGCAGAAGCAGGCCCTGGTGCGCATCTACCTCTCGTTTCGGCGCGAGCACGAGCACGAGCAGGTGGACGACCGCCTGGCCTCCGCCTGAACGACCACCCGAGGCCGCGGCCCGGAGGCTCGGGGGCGCTCGCCAGTAGGCTCGGTCCGCCATGCGCCGCCTCGCCGTCCTGTCGCTGCACACCTCGCCGCTGGCCCAGCCGGGGACCGGCGACGGCGGAGGGATGAACGTGTACGTGCGGGAGCTGGCGGCCGCCCTGGCCCGCTCGGGCGTGGCCTGCGACGTGTTCACCCGGGCCTGGTCCCCCGACCTCCCCCCCGAGGTCGAGGTCGAGCCGGGGCTGCGCGTCCACCATGTGCCCGCCGGTCCCCTGGCCGAGATGCCCAAGGAGTCCTTGCCCGGGGTGGTCGAGGAGTTCACGGCCGGCGTGCTCGAGCGCATGGCCGCGGCCACCGGGGCCGGCGCCGACCCGGGCGGCGGGGTGCCCTACACCTCGGTACACGCCAACTACTGGCTCTCGGGATTGTCGGGGCACGCCATCAAGCACGAGCTGGACCTGCCGCTCGTGTGCACCTTCCACACCCTGGACCGGGTCAAGGCCGAGTCGATGCCCGAGGAGGTCGAGGCCGACATGCCCCACCGGCGCGCCGAGGCCGAGGCGGCGATCATCGGCTGCTCCGACGCCGTGCTGGCGTCGTGCAGCGTCGAGGCCGAGCAGATCGCCTCGCTCTACGGGGGTGACCCCGGCCGCATCCGCATCGTGTCGCCGGGCGTCGACCACGCGTTCTTCGGCCCGGGTCATCGCCCCCAGGCCCGCCGCGCCCTGGGGCTTCCCCTCGACGGGCGCCTGCTCCTCTTCGTGGGGCGGATCCAGCCGCTCAAGTGCGCGGACGTGGCCGTCGAGGCCCTGGCCGAGCTGCGCGGCACCGGCCGGCCGTACCGGCTCGTGGTGGTCGGTGGGCCGAGCGGGCCGCACGGCGAGAAGGCACTGCGCAGCCTCCACGACGTGGCCGACGCCCGCGGCGTGGGCGCCGACGTGCACTTCGTCGACCCCCAGCCCCACGAGCTGCTCTCGTCGTACTACCGGGCGGCGGACGTGTGCATCGTGCCCAGCCGCTCGGAGTCCTTCGGTCTGGTGGCCCTCGAGGCGGCGGCGTGCGGGACCCCGGTGGTGGCCGCCGCGGTGGGCGGGCTCACCACGCTGGTCGACCACGGCCACACGGGCTTCCTGGTCGACGACCACGACCCGGGTGCCTATGCCGAGGCGGTCCGGCGGGTCTTCGACGGTCCCCTGGCGGCCGAGCGGTTCTCCACCGCCTCGGTGCTGCGGGCCCGCCTCTACACCTGGCGCGCCGCGGCACGCTCCCTGGTCGAGCTGCACGACGAGCTGGCGGCGGGCCGGCTCGTGCAGTGCAGTTGAGCGGGCCGGCTCCGCTCCCGCGCCCGCATCGCCGTGCCCACCGCCGACCTCCCCGCTGAGGAGGAGATGGCCGCGGCCGTGGCCTGCATCGACGCCTGGACGACCCGTCAGCTGGCCGAGGGCGGCTTCCTGGTGGCCGCCGAGCGCCAGGAGGTCACGGACCGCACCGCCTCGTACCGCTGGTACCTGCGCTTCAGTGGCGAGGAGAAGGAGTTCATCACCGTGTGGCTCACCCTCCAGCAGCGCACCCTGCACCACGAGGCCCAGTTCATGCCCGAGCCCGAGGCCAACCGGGACGAGGTCTACGCCTACCTGTTGCGCCGCAATGCCCACCTTTTCGGGATGGCCTTCGCGCTCGGCCCCGAGGACGCCGTGTACCTGGTCGGCCGGGTCCCCGCCGCCCTGGTCGACGAGGACGAGCTGGACCGCATCGCCGGCTCCTCGGTGCTCTACACCGACGAGCACTTCCCGACGGCCATGACCATGGGCCACCCCTCGTGGTACCGCCGCCGGCGCCCCCGGCCCCCGGCCCGCGGCTGAGCGCACGGTCCGAGCGGATCGGGCACGCGGGCCCGCCACCGGGTCGGTATCGTCGCGGGCGTGTCGAGCCTGCTCATCGTCGGCGGCGGCAGGATGGGGAGCGCCCTGCTGGGCGGTCTCGTGCGTGCCGGGTGGGCCGACGTGTCCGAGATCGCGGTGGTGGAGCCTTCCGAGCTACGCCGCCGCGAGCTGGCCGAGGCGCACCCGGGCCTGCGGCTGGTCGCCGCGCCCGAGCCGGGACTGCTCGATGCCGCTGGCGGTGAGCGTCCCGTGGGGGCCGTGCTGGCCGTCAAGCCCGACGTGGCCGAGGGCGCCTGCCGCGTCCTCGGGGCGACCGGGGTGAGCCGCCTCCTCTCGGTGGTCGCCGGCATCCCCGCGGCGCGCCTCGAGGTGGCGCTCGGCGGGGAGCCTACCGTCGTGCGCGCCATGCCGAACGCTCCGGCCTTCGTCGGGGCGGGGGTCACGGCCATCTCGGGCGGCTCGTTCGCCACGGCGCGCGATCTGGCCTGGGCCGAGGACGTGCTCACCGCGGTGGGCGCCGTGGTTCGGCTCCCCGAGCGCATGCTCGATGCCGTCACCGGTCTCTCGGGATCGGGGCCCGCCTACCTGTTCCTGGTAGTCGAGGCACTCATCGAGGCCGGGGTCCAGATGGGGCTCAGCCGTGACGTGAGCCGCACCCTGGTGATCGAGACGGTGCTGGGTTCGGCCATCATGCTCAAGGAGACGGGGCAGGACCCCGAAGCGCTGCGGGCCATGGTCACCTCGCCGGCGGGCACCACGGCGGCGGGTATTCGGACGCTCGAGGCCCGCGCCGTGCGCTCGGCCTTCATGGAGGCGGTGGCGTCCGCCACCGAGCGCGCCCGGAACCTGCAGCGTTGAACCCCGTGTCCGTCCCGCCGGGGTCGAGCGAGCAGGCCGGGACCGTCTTCTTCCTCTCCGACTACGGCACCCGCGACGAGTTCGCCGGGGTCGTCCATGCCGTCATCGCGGCGCGGGCGCCGGGCGTCACCGTGGTCGACCTGACCCACCACATCCCGCCGTTCGACGTGCGCGCCGGCAGCCACGCCCTGGTGCGCGCCGTGCCCCACCTCGGCGCCGGGGTGGTGCTCGGCGTGGTCGACCCGGGTGTGGGCACCGACCGGCGGGGCATCGCGGTGGAGGTCCCGCTGACGTCGGGGGGAACGCTGTGGTTCGTGGGTCCCGACAACGGGTTGTTGGTCGCCGCGGCCGAGTCGGCCGGGGAGGCACCCGTGTCGCGTGTGGTGGAGCTGCACCGCGGCGCGCCCGACCCGGGGCACGGTGCCACCTTCGACGGCCGGGACCTGTTCGCCCCGGCCGCCGCCGCCCTGTGCGTCGGGGCAGCGCTCTCCGACCTCGGGGAACCGGTGGCTCCGGACTCGTTGGCCCGCCTGATCGGCGGGGTGGTCGAGCAGGGCCGCCTGCCCGACGGGCGCTCCTGCCTCCGCGCCGAGGTCACCTGGGTCGACCACTTCGGCAACGTCCAGCTGGCGGCGACCGTGGCCGACGCCCGGGTGGCCGGCGTGCCCGCGGCTGGCGTGGTCGAGCTGGCGGCCCGGGTCGAGACCGGGCGCCCGGACCTCGGCGGGCTCCCGGCCTCCCTGGTCCCCGAGGGCGTGCGCCTGCGCTGCGTGGACGCCTTCGCCGAGCTCGGACCCGGGGAGCTCGGCCTCCTGGCCGACGCCAACGGCCATCTGGCCCTCGTGGCCGGCCAGGCGTCGGCGGCCCGCTGGCTCAACGTGGCCGCCGGGGAACTGCTCGTCCTGGCCTGGTGAGGGGCTCCGACGCCCGCGTCTGGTGCGCGAGCGGGCTCGCTCAGTACCATCCGACGGGGTGAGGGAGCAGCACGACCCGGCGCAGGGCCCCACGGAGGAACCCGGGGGGCCGGTGAACCGCAAGCGCATCCCCGAGGCGACGGTGCAACGGCTGCCGGTCTACGAGCGGATCCTGGTCGAGCTGGCCCGCAACGGCGTGCGCACCGTCTCCTCCGAGCAGCTGGCCGAGCTGGCCCGGGTCAACGCGGCCAAGGTGCGCAAGGACCTCTCGCTGCTCGGCTCGTTCGGCACCCGCGGCTCGGGGTACGACCCCGAGTACCTCATCGCCGAGATCGACCGGGCGCTCGGTGTCGACGAGGACTGGTCGGTGGCCGTCGTGGGCATCGGGAACCTGGGCCGGGCCCTGACCAACTCGGACGGCTTCGCGTCGCGCGGGTTCCACATCACCGCGCTCTTCGACGTGGACCCGGCAGTGGTCGGCGAGCAGGTCCGAGGGATCACGGTCCGCCACATGGACGAGATCGCCACTTTGCGCGCCGCCGAACGCCCCGACATCGGGGTCATCGCCACGCCCGGCTGGGCGGCCCAGAGCGTGGCCGACCTGCTGGTGCGGGCCGGGGTGACCTCGCTGCTCAACTTCGCCCCGAGAGTGCTGAGCGTCCCGCCCGCGGTCCACCTGCGCGACGTGGACCTCTCCATCGAGCTGCAGGTCCTCTCCTTCTACCGGGAGCGCCACGAGGGGCCGGGCCAGGCGGGGCGGCTGGCCGTCGCCGAGGTGGGGTCGGGGGGAGCGTCCCGGGCTGCCGGAAGGGGCTGAGGGACCGCCCGCGGGGTCGCCCCATGGTTCGGCCGGGCCCGCCGTCTGGCAGGCTGGGGGTGGGACCGGCACAATTGTGGTCCGACCCAGGAGGGTACCGAGTGTCCGTCGTCGTCATAGGGCTCCAGCACACCCAGGCCCCGCTGCCGCTGCTCGAGGCCACGGCCGTGGCGGATGCCGACGTCCGCAAGACGCTCAGCGCGCTCAGCCACCACCGCAACATCCAAGAGGCGGTGCTCCTCTCGACCTGCCTGCGCACCGAGGTCTACGCGGTCGTGGACCGGTTCCACGACGCCGTGGAGGAGATCTACGGCGTCCTCTCCGACCACTCCGGGGTGGCGGTGGAGGAGCTCTCGGCCCATGCCACCATCCGCTTCGACGACGACGTCACGACCCACCTGTTCTCGGTCACCTCGGGCCTCGAGTCGGTCGTGACCGGGGAGACCGAGGTGGTGGGCCAGGTCCGGCGGGCCTTCCAGCGGGCCCAGGAGGAGGGGACGGCAGGCCCGGTGCTCTCGGCGCTGTTCCGCCACGCCCTGCAGACGGGCAAGCGGGTCCGGACCGAGACCGGGATCAGCACGGGCACCACGTCCTTCGCCCACGCCGCGGTGGCGGTGGCCCAGGGCGAGGACCGCGCCGGGCTGCGCGGTGCCCGCGTGGTGGTGGTGGGCGCCGGCGAGATGGGGCTCGGTGTGTGCCGCGCCCTGGTCGACCTGCCCCCGGCCGATGCCCCGAGCCGCGTGGTCGTGGTCAACCGCTCGCCGGCCCGGGCCCGCGAGCTGGTGCGTGAGGCGGCGGCGGGGACCTTCGAGATGCGCCCGGCCCCGCTGCGCGACGTCGAGGCCGAGCTGGCCGATGCCGACGTGGTGCTCTCGGCAGTGGCCGCCGAGTCCCATGTGCTGCATCCCGAGCACTTTGCCCGCGTCACCGGGCCGCTCTCGGTGGTCGATCTCGGTGTGCCGCGCAACGTCGACCCCGAGGTGGGCGAGCTCCCGGGCGTGCGGCTCCTGGACATGGACGTGCTCAGCGCGGCGGTGGCCCGGGCCCTGGGCGACCGTCAGGATGAGTCGGTCGCAGCGCGCGCCATCATCGACGTCGAGGTCGAGCGCTACCGCACGGCCAGCCGCCAGCGGGGCGCAGCGCCGCTCATCGCCTCGCTGCGCACCCGGCTCGAGTCGTTGCGCGTGGCCGAGCTCGAGCGCCGCCGGGCCCAGCTGGCCGACCTGACCCAGGAGGAGTGGGACCAGGTGGACCTGGCCACCAGGGCGGTGTTGGCCAAGATGCTCCACGAGCCCACCGTGCTGCTGAAGGAGACGGCGGGCACGCCCCGCGGCGAGCGGCTGGTCGAGGCGCTGCGCACGCTCTTCGACCTGTAGGCGGGTTGGTCGTGGCGACGCTCCGCCTGGCCACCCGTGGCTCCCCGCTGGCGCTGCATCAGGCGGAGCTGGTCACCGGGCTCCTCCGGCGCGCACACCCCGGGCTCGAGGTCGAGACGGTCGTGGTGCGCACGGCGGGGGACCACGACGCCACCACGCCGCTCGAGCTGATCGGCGGGCAGGGCATCTTCGTGACCGCAGTGGAGGCCGCGGTGGCCGAGGGGCGGGCCGATGCGGCCGTGCACTCGGCCAAGGACATGCCCTCGACCATGCCGCCGCACCTGACCCTGGCCGCGGTGCCCGAGCGGGCCGACGCGCGCGATGGCCTGGTGGGCTGCACTCTGGCCGGACTCCCTCCGGGAGGCCTGGTGGCCACCGGCTCGGTGCGGCGCCGGGCCCAGTTGGCCTACCTCCGCCCGGACCTCGTCTTCACCGGCCTGCGTGGCAACATGCGCCGCCGCGTGGCCGCGGCCGACCAGGGCAGCGTCTCGGCCGTGGTCGTGGCCGTCGCCGCCATGGAGCGGCTCGGGTGGCGCGACCGGCTGGACCACGTCTTCGACCCGCTCGATCTCCTCCCGCAGGCCGGCCAGGGCGCGCTGGCGCTCCAGTGCCGGGTCGACGACGCGGGCACCTCGGCGCTGCTGGAGGCCATCGACCACGTCCGCAGCCACCGCACCCTGCGCGCCGAGCGCGCCGTGCTGGCCGCGCTCGGCGGGAGCTGCGCGGTCCCCGTGGGTGCCCACGCCGAGCTGGTCGACGCCGACCGACTGCGGGTGACGGGTCTGCTGGCCAGTGCCGATGGCCGGACCGTGATCCGCCAGACCCTGACGGGCGGGGATCCCGAGGCCCTGGGCGCTGCGGTGGGCCGAGCGCTCCTCATCGATGGTGGCGCGGCGATCGAGGGTTTCGACCTTCCCCGACCGCCCGGCGGGCCGGGCAGCCCATGACGGTGTACCTGGTGGGCGCCGGCCCAGGCGACCCGGGCCTGTTGACGCGCCGCGGTGCCGAGCTGTTGTCCCGGGCCGAGGTCGTGCTCTACGACCGCCTGGTGAGCCCGGGCGTGCTCGATCTGGCTCCGGCCGAGGCGCTGTTGATCGACGTCGGCAAGGATCCCGGCGGGCAGCAGGCACGCCAGGACGAGATCGGTCGGCTGCTGGTCGAGCACGGGCATCGGGCGCGTGTGGTGGTGCGGCTGAAGGGCGGTGACCCGTTCGTCTTCGGTCGAGGTGGCGAGGAGGTGGACGCCCTGGCGAAGGCCGGGGTCGCCTGGGAGGTCGTCCCCGGGGTCAGCTCAGCGTTCGCGGTCCCGGCCGCACTGGGGGTCCCGGTGACCCACCGGGGCGTCGCTTCGTCGGTGACCGTCGTGACCGGACGCGTGGGCGATGCCGGGACGGGCGCGCCCGACTGGGAGGCGTTGGCCCGGGCCGGCGGCACGCTCGTGATCCTGATGGGTATGACCACGCGCCGCGCCATCGCCGAGGCGCTGGTGCGGGGCGGTCGCGCCCCGACACCTCGGTGCTGGTGGTGCAGGACGGGACCACACCGGCCCAGCGCGCCGTGCGCACCACGCTGTCGGGACTCGCAGACGTGGTACTCGGCCCGCCTGCCGTGATCGTGGTGGGACCGGTCGCCGCGCTCGGCGCCGCGGTCCCGACCGGACCCCTGGGCGGGCGCACGGTGGTGCTCACGCGCACCGGATCGAGGGCCCGCGGACTGGTCGTCGCGCTCGAGGCGGCCGGTGCCGGCGTGGTGGAGGTCTCCCTCACCGAGCAGGTCGATCCGGCCGACGGCGGCGCCGCGCTCCGCGCCGCCGCGGCGGATGTCCGCGACCACGCCTGGGTGGTGCTGACGTCGGTCAACGCGGCCGAGCGCTTCGCGGGCGCGCTGCGCGACGCGCGGGACCTCGGGACGGCGCGAGTCGCCGCGGTTGGGCCGTCCACCGCGGCCGCGCTCCGCCGGGCCGGGATCGAGGCTGATCTCGTGCCCTCGGCCCACAGCGCGCAGGGTCTGGTCGACGCCTTCCCCGTGGCCGGGGGATCGGCCTCCCGTCGGGTCCTGTTCCCCTGTGCCGACCTGGCTCCCGGGACGGTCATGGCCGGTTTGGGGGCGAAGGGGTGGGAGGTCCGGCGCGTCGAGGCCTATCGCACGGTGCCCCGTCCCGCACCGTCGCCGGGGTTGGTGGCGCGGGTGTCGGATGCGGACGCCCTGGTCCTCACCGCGCCCTCGTCGCTCCGCGCCCTGCAGGAGTGGCGCGGACCCGACGGCGGACCGGCCCCACTGCCGCCCCATATCGTGTGCATCGGCCCGACCACGGCGGCCGCGGCGCATCGGGCCGGCCTACCCGGCGTGGTCGAGGCCCGGGACACCTCGGACGAGGGCATGGCCGCCACGCTGGTCGACGTTCTCGGCGTCGGGGCCGCCGACGGCTCGTAGGCTGGTACCCATGGCCCGGACTGCTGCGTCTGCGGGGGCACCCGTGCCGGGTCCGGTGCCGTTGCCCGACCGCCGCCTGCGTCGGCTGCGCAGGACGCCCGTCCTGCGCCGTCTGGTCGCCGAGACCCGCCTCGGGGTCGACGACCTGGTCGCCCCGCTCTTCGTGCGCGAGGACCTTGACTCGCCGGTCCCCATCGCGTCGATGCCCGGCCAGGTGCAGCACTCCCTCGACTCCCTGGTGCTCGAAGCCCGGCGCCTGGTCTCGCTGGGTGTGCCCGGTCTCATCCTGTTCGGTGTGCCCGCCCGCAAGGACGCATTGGGAAGCGGGGCCTACGACCCCGAGGGCATCGTGCAGCGCGCCCTGGGGGCGGTGCGCGGGGCGGTGGGAGACGGGCTGGTCCTCATGGCCGACCTGTGCCTCGACGAGTACACCGATCACGGGCACTGCGGCGTGCTGGGCCCGTCGGGCGAGGTGCTCAACGACCCCACGCTCGAGCTGTACCAGCGGATCGCCGTCGCCCAGGCCGAGGCCGGGGCCGACGTGGTGGCCCCGAGCGGAATGATGGACGGCCAGGTGGCCGCCATACGCGCCGCCCTCGACCGAGCGGGCGCCGAGCAGGTGGCAGTGCTGGCCTATGCGGCCAAGTACGCGTCGGCCCTCTACGGCCCCTTCCGCGACGCCGTCGACGTGGCCATCGCCGGCGGTGGCGACCGGCGTGCCTACCAGCAGGACCCGGCCAACGCGCGGGAGGCGCTGGCCGAGATCGCACTCGATCTGGCCGAGGGGGCCGACATGGTCATGGTGAAGCCGGCCATGACCTCGCTCGACGTGTTGGCCACCGTGCGCGGCCGGGTGGACGTGCCGCTGGCCGCGTACCACGTGAGCGGTGAGTTCTCCATGGTCATGGCGGCCGCGGCCGCGGGGTGGATCGACGGGCTGGCGGTGGCGATCGAGCAGCTGACCGTGCTCAAGCGGGCCGGTGCGGACTTCGTGGTCACGTACTTCGCGGCAGAGGTGGCCGAGGTGTTGGGTGGCTGAGGCGGTTGGGCCGGCGACGAACGCCGAGTGGTTCGAGCGGGCACGCCGTGTGATCCCCGGCGGAGTCGACTCGCCCGTGCGATCGTTCGCGTCCGTGGGCGGGGTGCCCTACACGGTGATGGCGGGCGAGGGACCCTATGTGCTGGACGCCGAGGGGACCCGGTACATCGATCTGGTGCAGTCCTACGGTGCCGTGCTGCTCGGCCACGCGCACCCCGCGGTGACGGCGGCCGTGGCCGCGGCGGTGACGAGCGGGACGACGTTCGGCGCCCCCACGCCGGGAGAGGTGCTCCTGGCCGAGGCCATCTGCGAGCGGGTGCCCGGCTGCGAGCAGGTGCGACTGGTGTCGTCGGGCACCGAGGCCGCCATGAGCGCGGTGCGCCTGGCCCGCGGCGCCACCGGCCGCGACCGGGTGGTGAAGTTCGACGGCTGCTACCACGGCCACTCCGACGGGCTCCTCGCCGGGGGGGGCAGTGGCGTGGCCATGCTCGGCCTCCCCGGCTCAGCCGGGGTCTCCGCCGGATCCGTCGCCGACACCGAGGTCGTCCCCTACAACGTGGTCCCCGAGCTCGACCAACGGGTGGCCTGCGTGATCGTCGAGCCCGTGGCGGCCAACATGAACCTGGTGGCCCCGCAGCCGGGCTTCCTCGAGGGCCTGCGCACCGCGTGCGACGCGGTGGGCGCGCTCTTGATCTTCGACGAGGTGATCACCGGATTCCGCCTCGGCCCCGGCGGCGCCACCGCGTGGTCGACGGTGACGCCCGACCTGTGGTGCTTCGGCAAGGTGATCGGCGGTGGGTTGCCGGTGGGGGCCTTCGCCGGCCGGCGGGACCTGATGCGGGAGCTGGCCCCCGAGGGCCCGGTGTACCAGGCGGGCACCCTCTCGGGGAACCCGTTGGCCACGGCAGCCGGCCTCGCCGTGCTGGCCCACCTCGTGCCGGAGGACTACGTCGCGCTGGAATCCCGGGCGGCAACGCTGGCCAAGGGTCTCGAGTCGGCCCTGGTGGCCAGCGGCCTGGGGGTCGTGGTGCCGACCGTGGGGCCGCTGGTCGGCCTGTTCGTCGCTCCCGGTTCGTCTGGCCCGGTCGTGGCGCCGTCGGACTACGTCGCGGCCCGGGCCCTGGCGGGCAACGGCGTGTACCCCCGGTTCTTCCATGCCATGCTGCGCCGCGGCGTGGCCCTGGCGCCAGGACCCTACGAGGTCCTCTTCCCCGGTATGGCCCACGACGACCGGGTCTTGGAGCGGGTGGTGGAGATCGCGGCCGAGGCCGCGGCCGAGGTGGCCTCCCTCGATCTGCCCGCCTGAACCACCGGCTCGGAGGGACCATCGCCCCTGTTCGCCGGGCCGGCACGCCGCATACTGGTTCTGGTGCAACACGGCGAGCGCCACGGGCGCGGGCGCAGTACCGGCGTGAGGACGCACGGGGCATGGCGGTGGGCCACTCTCTCGGTGCTGTGCGTGACGTTGCTGATCATCAGCCTCGACACCACCATCTTGAACGTCGCGCTGCCCTCGATCGTGCGCGACCTCCACGCCACGTCGAGCCAGCTCCAGTGGATCGTCGACGCCTACGCCATCGTGTTCGCCGGCTTGCTGCTCACCTTGGGGGCGGCAGGCGACCGGCTCGGGCGCAAGTGGGTGTTCCTGGCCGGGCTGGTGATCTTCGGTTCGGGGTCGGCCTTCGCCGCCTTCTCGGCCACACCTGACCGGCTGACCGCGGCGCGAGCGGTCATGGGCGTGGGGGCGGCGGCACTCATGCCGTGCACGCTGTCGATCCTGACCAACACCTTCACCGAGCCGCACGAGCGCGCCAAGGCCATCGGAATCTGGTCGGGGACGGCCGGGCTGGGGGTGGCCATCGGTCCGATCCTCGGTGGCTTCCTCCTGTCGCGTTACTGGTGGGGCTCGGTGTTCCTCATCAACGTGCCCATCGTGGTCATCGGCTTCGTGGCCACGGTCCTGCTGGTCCCCAACTCGAGGAATCCGTCGGCTCAGCGGTCGGACCCGTTGGGCGCACTGATGACCATGTCCGGATTCGGCCTCCTCCTGTGGGCGATCATCGAGGCCCCCAACCGGGGCTGGACGTCTCCGCTGATCCTGGGGGCCTTCGCCGGTGCCGCAGTCCTCCTGGTCTGCTTCGTCCTGTGGGAACGCCACAGCACCCACCCCATGCTGCCCCTGCGATTCTTCGGCAACCGCCGCTACAGCGTGGCCATCGCGTCACTGGCCCTGGTGATGTTCGCCCTGCTCGGCATGTTCTTCCTCCTCACCCAGTACCTGCAGTTCAGTCTCGGCTTCTCACCGCTGCGCACCGGGGTGGCCATCGGCCCGCTGGCGTTGATCCTGCTGGTGGCCGCGCCCACCTCCGTCGTCCTGGCCAGGCATCTCGGGACCAAGCCGGTCGTGGCCTGCGGGATGGTGCTGATCGCTGTCGGGGCCGCGCTGCTGGCCGGAACCACGGTCCACGACACCTACCTGCAGGCCCTGCCCTGGTTCATGGTGGTCGGTCTCGGTGTGGGTCTGGCCATGGCCCCGCTGACCGAGTCGATCATGGGCTCGCTGCCGATGGAGGAGGCCGGGGTCGGCTCGGCGACCAGCGACACCTCCATGCAGATCGGGGGAGCCCTGGGAGTGGCCGTCCTCGGGACGGCCCTCAACATCCGCTTCCACGACGCGGTCGATCCGCTCCTGGCCCGTCACCCCGTGCCCCCGAAGGTGGCGTCGTTCATCGAGGGCTCCCTCGGGGGGGCGCTGGCGGTCGCCGACCGCCTCCCGGCTCGTCTCGGAGAGCCGCTGGCCGCCACGGCCCGCCACGGGTTCGTGCGGGGCATGGACCTCGGGCTGGCCATCGCCGCCTTGGTGGTGGCAGCTGCCGCGCTCGTGGTGCTTGCACTTCTCCCGTCTCGGGCCGGCCCCACCGTCCCGCCGTCCGCCGGGGGTGAGCCCGCACGCGAGGCACCGGGCGGACGGAACGCCCCCTCAGCGAGGGCTCAGGCCGCCGGGGAGTCCAGGTCCACGTCGTCGGGCAGGAAGCGCGCCACGAACTCCATGGCGCGGTAGCCCAGCTCGGCGGGTCCGGCAGCGTCGGGGCGCATCAGGTTGGACATGATGCGCAGGAGTTGGGTCATGACGAACTCGGAGTGCATGCCGATCGAGACGATGAGTCGCATGGCCTCTGGGTTCGAGATGAGGTGGACGAAGGCCCGGGCGACCCGGTAGTAGGATCCGTACGCCGCGGTCAGCTGGCGGTCGTAGTCGGCCAGTGCCGAGGTGCCCTCGCCCGAGAGCCCTCGTCCGACCGCCGCGGCGGCCAGACGCCCGGTTTCGTAGGCATAGGCGATTCCCTCGCCGTTGAAGGGGTTGATGGCGCCGCCGGCATCGCCGGCCACCACCACGTTGCCGCCCGCCCGTGGCCCGACCGAGAGCCCCATCGGGAGCTTGCCACCGGTGGGCGGCCCGAGGCAGGTCTCGGGAGCGAGACCCCACGATCCGGGTGCGAACTGCACGAAGGTGTCCATGAGGTGCGAGGTGTTGATCCCCTTCCACCGGCGGTCGGTCGAGAGGAGGCCGACGCCCACGTTCACCCGGCCGTCGCCCATCGGGAAGATCCAGCCGTAGCCCGGAACCACGTCGCCGTCCTCGTCCCTGATGTCGAGGTGCGACTCGATGAAGGGGTCGTCGTGGCGGTCCGAGCGGTAGTAGCCGCGCAATGCCATGCCCATGGGGAGCTCCCGCCGCCGGGCCGTGCCGAGCACGCGCCCCACCCTCGAGTTCGACCCGTCTGCCACCACCACATAGCGAGCCTTGATGGTCCGGGTCGCATCCGAGCCGCCCTCCTTCACGGTGACCCCGGTCAGGCTGGGCAGGGGCTCGAGTGACGTCGCCCTCTCGTCCACCACGGGGTCGACCACCTCGGTCCCCTGCAAGAGGGTGGCTCCCGCACGAGCGGCGTGGTCCGCCACCATGCCGTCGAGGTCGTGGCGGGTGATGGTGTAGCCGTAGCCGGGGAAGTTCGGGTGCTCGGGCCACGGCATCTCGAGGCACCGGCCGAAGCCGTAGGCGCGCAGGCCCGAGTAGCGGTGGGAGCCGGCGAGCGACTCTTCGAGCCCCATGTCGGCCAGCTGGCGCACGGCCCGGGGGGTGAGGCCGTCACCGCAGGTCTTCTCCCGGGGGAAGGTCTTCTTCTCTACGACCACCACATCCCAACCGGCGTCGGCCAGCCAGTACGCGCACGACGACCCTGCGGGGCCCCCACCGATCACGACCGCGTCGTACATATGTTCGGCGGGGGTACGTCCGGCCGCCGACTTCTTCGCCGGGGCCTTGGTGGCCCGGGCCCTTGTCGGAGCCTTTGCCGGGGCCTTCGCAGCGCGTTTGGTCGTTCGGGCCGCCTTCTTGGCGGGGTTCGGTTCTGGCGTCGGGTCGGGAGACGTCACCGCAGCATCGTAGGCCTGGCACCCGTGGTTCTGACCAGCGACGTGGATGTGCTTGGCGAACGGGCTGCATGGTAGAAACGGATCACAGTGGACCAGTACCTCCCGATCCTCATCCTCGGGCTGCTCGGCCTGGGCTTCACGGCATTCTCGCTGGTGTCCTCGGCGCTGCTGGCGCCGCGCAAGAAGCCTTCGGCGGCCAAGTTGGCGCCCTACGAGTGCGGCATCGTGCCCCAGGTTGAGCCGCCGCAGCGCTTCCCCGTGCGTTTCTACCTGGTCTCCATGATCTTCATCATCTTCGACATCGAGATCGTCTTCCTCTATCCCTGGGCCGTCGTGTTCCACCAGATCGCCACGTTCGGCCTCATCGAGGTCATCGTGTTCGCCGCCGTGGTCTTCGTGTCGTTTCTCTACCTCATCGCCAACGGGGCCCTGACCTGGGGGCCGCCGAAGGCGCTGCAGCCGGGCATGCCGAGCCGGACTTCGGAGTCGACCATCACGCGCATCGAGCGCGGCCCGCCCCACCTCGGGTGAGGCGGCCTGAGGTATGGGGATCGAGGACCTCCAGCACAACTTCATGACCGGTCGCCTCGAGGACCTGGTCAAGTGGGCCCGGCGCAACAGCGTGTGGCCCGCCACCTTCGGTCTGGCCTGCTGCGCCATCGAGATGATGTCGGTGGGCGCGGCCGACTACGACATCAGCCGTCTGGGCATGGAGGTCTTCCGGGCCTCGCCGCGCCAGGCCGACCTGATGGTGGTCGCCGGCCGGGTCTCCCAGAAGATGGCCCCGGTGCTGCGCCAGGTCTACGACCAGATGATGGAGCCCAAGTGGGTCATCTCAATGGGCGTGTGCGCCTCCACGGGTGGGATGTTCAACAACTACGCCATCGTCCAGGGAGTCGACCAGATCGTGCCGGTGGACGTCTACGCCCCGGGCTGCCCACCCTCGCCCGAGACGTTGCTGCACGCCATCTTGACGCTGCACGAGAAGATCCGCACCGGTGAGATCACCCGACGCCCGGGTTCGTCGATCCCGGTCGGTGAGCAGGCCACCGGCGGCTGGGTGCCCACCGTTCCAGACGCTGTCCGGGTGGCCACACCGCGGTGAGCAACACCACCGTCCTGCCCGCCGTCCCGCGACTGCCCGACCAGCTCGTCGACCAGCTGGCCTTCCCCCACCGCGGCACCTACAAGGAAATGGTCTCGGCATTCCGCGACGCCGGCTTCGAGATGTGCGCCGACCTGTGTGCGGTCGACTACCTGACCCACCCGGGCCGTTCACTCCCCGACGGGGTGTCGCCGGAGCGTTTCGAGGTCGTGGTCAACCTGCTCTCGCTCTCTTTGCGCCAGCGGGTCCGCATCCGAGTCCAGGTGCCCGAGGACGAGCCGGTGGTCGATTCGATCGTCGAGGTCTACCCCGGTGCCGACGCCATGGAGCGTGAGGCCTACGACCTGGTGGGGATCGTCTTCTCGGGACACCCCGACATGACCCGGATCCTCATGCCCGAGGACTGGGAAGGGCACCCGCTGCGCAAGGACTACGGGGTGGGGCGCGTGCCCGTGCAGTTCAAGGAAGCGCCGGGACCGCGATGAGTGACGACCTGGAGCCCGACGAGGAGCTGGCCGACGAGGCCGTCACCCGCCACGAGGAGGAGGCTCGCGCCCTGATCGCGGAGACCTCCGAGGGCGCGCAGGAGCTGGCACCCCGCGACGCCACCGGCGCCGGCGAGCTCCGCCAGGAGGTCGGGGCGGTGCTGCGGCTGCCTGAGGGTGGCTATGTCGACCCCGGCGACATCGACATCGAGCAGCACGACGACCAGACCATGATCATCAACATGGGGCCCCAGCACCCCTCGACCCACGGTGTGCTGCGCCTCATGCTCGAGCTCGACGGCGAGACCGTGCTGCGCACCAAGCCGATCATCGGGTATCTGCACACGGGCATGGAGAAGACCGGGGAGGAGCTCACCTACGTCCAGGGGTGCACCAACGTCACCCGCATGGACTACCTCTCGCCGCTCAACAACGAGCTGGTCTTCTCGATGGCCACCGAGGCGCTGCTCGGGCTCGAGATGCCGCCGCGGGCGGTGTGGATCCGCATGCTCATGTCCGAGCTCAACCGAGTGTCCTCGCACCTGATGTGGATGGCCACCAACGGCATGGACCTCGGTTCGACCTCCATGATGATCTACGGCTTCCGCGAGCGCGAGATGGTCCTGACCTTCTTCGAGAAGGCGACCGGGCTGCGGATGAACACCAACTACATCCGCCCCGGCGGCGTGGCCGCCGACCTGCCCGACGGGTGGGAGGACGACATCGAGGTCCTCTGCGAGACCATCCTGGCCCGCACCTACGAGTACGACGAACTGCTCACCGGGCAGCCCATCTTCCGGGAGCGCACCGAGGCCGTCGGCAACATCTCGGCCGAGGAGGCCCTCGCGCTGTCGGTCACCGGGCCGATCCTGCGCTCGACCGGCGTGCCGTGGGACCTGCGACGCACCATGCCGTACCTGGCCTACGACAAGCTCGACTTCGACGTGATCGTCGGGACCTACGGCGACAACTTCGACCGGTACTCGGTGCGACTCAACGAGATACGCGAGTCGATCAAGCTGATCCGCCAGATCGCCGCGATGATGCCCCCGGGCGACTACCGGATCCAGGACCGCAAGGTCACGCCCCCGCCCCGTGCTCGCATCGACGAGAGCATGGAGGCGCTCATCCACCACTTCAAGATCTTCACCGAGGGATTCCGGGTGCCCGAGGGCGAGGTCTACGTGGCCATCGAGTCACCCCGCGGCGAGCTCGGCTGCTACATCGTTTCCGACGGCACCTCCAAGCCCTATCGCATGCACATCCGCGGTCCCAGCTTCGTGAACCTGCAAGCCCTGCCGCTGTTGCTGCGCGGTGGCCTCATGGCAGACGCGGTGGCCGTGATCTCGTCGGTCGACCCCGTCATGGGGGAGGTCGACCGATGAGCCACCTCACTTCCGACATCCGGGATCGGGCCGAGGAGCTCATCGCCCTCTATCCGCACCGGCGCTCGGCGCTCATCCCGCTGTGCCACTTGGCCCAGGAGCAGGACGGTTGGTTGCGGCCAGAGGCCATGGAGGAGATCGCCGAGCTGTGCGGCGTGACGCCGGCCGAGGTGCGGGGGACCGCGACCTTCTACGACATGTTGCACACCGAGCCCGTGGGCGCCTACGTGGTGGCCGTGTGCACCAACATCGCGTGCATGCTCGGTGGCGCGCTCGAGCTGCTCGAGCACGCCGAGGGCACGTTGGGCGTGCGCGCCGGGGGCACGACGCCCGACGGGGTGTTCACGCTGCACGAGGCCGAGTGTCTGGCCGACTGCGACCGCACCCCGTGTGTGCAGGTCAACCACCGCTACGTGGGCGCGCAGACCCCCGAGAGCTTCGATGCCCTGGTCGAGGAGCTGCGGGCGGGCGGGCTCTCCGAGACCGTGCCGTCGCACGGGACCCTGGTCCGGGTCCGGCGCAGCGTGGGGCTGCAGGTCGACCGGGCCACCGTGGCGACCGAGCGGGCGCAGATGGCCGCCGCCCAGGCGGCCCGCGCCGCCGAGAAGGCGAGGGCGGACTCCGCGGCCGGGGAGAAGTCCGGCGGAGGCGGGTCCTGATGGCCATGACGGACGCTCCCAAGATCATCACGGCTCGCATGGGGCACGAGGACTCCCACACCATTGAGCGGTACCTGGCCACGGGCGGCTACGAGCGCGCTGCGCAAGGCGCTCACCATGACGCCCGAGGCGGTGGCGGCCGAGGTCGACGCGGCCAGCCTGCTCGGCCGCGGCGGCGCGGGGTTCCCCGCCGGTCGCAAGTGGTCGATGCTGCGCAAGAACCCGGTGACCTACTTGGTCATCAACGGGGACGAGTCCGAGCCCGCCACCTTCAAGGACCACCTGCTGATCGAGCGCGACCCGCACCAGATCCTCGAGGGTGTCCTCATCAGTGCCTATGCCCTCCAGGTGACCCAGGCCTTCATCTACCTGCGCGGGGAGTTCGCCCTCGGGCTCGAGCGGCTCCAGACGGCGCTCAACGAGGCCTATGCGCACGGTGCGGTGGGTGCCGACATCTTCGGGTCGAGCTTCTCGGTCGACGTGGTGGTGCACCCGGGTGCGGGTGCGTACATCTGCGGCGAGGAGACCGCGCTGCTCGAGTCGCTCGAGGGCAAGCGGGGGTTCCCGCGCATCAAGCCACCGTTCTTCCCCGCTGCCATCGGCCTCTACGGCGAGCCCACGGTGGTCAACAACGTCGAGACCATGTCGAACATCCCGTGGATCGTGAACAACGGGGGCGCCGCTTTCGCTGCCCTCGGGGCGGGGCGTTCGACCGGCACGCGCCTGTTCGCCTTGGCCGGCCACGTGCGCAAGCCGGGCAATTACGAGCTCGAAATGGTCAAGACCACCTTCCGTGACCTGATCTACGCCCCCTCCCTCGGTGGCGGGATCCGCGGTTCGAACACCCTCAAGGCGTTCATCCCCGGCGGAGTCTCGGCCCCCTGGTTCGGTCCCGAGCACGTGGACCTGCCGCTCGGCCAGGACGAGGTGGGCGAGGCCGGGTCGATGCTCGGCTCGGGGTCGGTCGTGGTGATGGACTCGGCCACCTGCATGGTGCGGGCCGCCTGGCGCATCACCAAGTTCTTCTCGCGCGAGTCGTGCGGCCAGTGCACGCCGTGCCGGGAGGGCTCGGGCTGGCTCGAGCGCATCATGCACCGAATTGAGAACGGCGCCGGGCGCGAGGAAGATCTTGACCTCCTCATGGACCTGTGCGACAACATCTCCCCGGGCGTGGCCTGGCCGCCGCAGCAGACGACCATCTGCGTGCTCGGCCCGTCCATCCCCTCCTCGATCGCCTCGGGCATCCGGATGTTCCGCGACGAGTTCCTGGTGCACATCAAAGAAGGGGGGTGCCCCTTTGACTGACCAGGACGGGAACGAGGCCGAGGACAAGTTGAGCTTCACACTCGACGGGCGCGAGGTCGCGGCGCACAAGGGCGAGCTGCTGATCGCCGCCGCCGAGAGGGCCGGGACCTACATCCCGCGCTTCTGCTACCACCCGCGCATGGATCCCGTCGGCATGTGCCGTATGTGCCTGGTCGACGTGGAGGGTCCCCGCGGTGCCACGCTCACCCCGGCCTGCTTCGTGCCGGTCACCGAAGGGATGGTCGTCGACACGTCCAACGACCGGGTCAAGAAGGCCCAGGACGGCGTGCTCGAATTCCTGCTGGCCAACCACCCACTCGACTGTCCGGTGTGCGACAAGGGCGGTGAGTGCCCGCTGCAGGACCAGACCCTGGCCTACGGGCCGGGGGAGAGCCGCTTCGTCGAGGAGAAGCGCCACTTCGAGAAGCCGATCGCCATCTCGGACCTGGTGCTGCTCGACCGCGAGCGGTGCATCCAGTGCGCCCGGTGCACCCGGTTCGCCGCCGAGGTGGCCGGCGAGTCCCAGATCGACTTCGCCGGCCGGGGCGACCAGGTCGAGGTGGCCAACTTCCCGACCGAACCGTTCTCCTCCTACTTCGCCGGCAACACCGTGCAGATCTGCCCAGTGGGCGCGTTGACGGCGACCCCGTACCGGTTCACGGCGCGGCCCTGGGACCTCGATCAGGTCGAGTCGACGTGCACCGCTTGCTCTGTCGGGTGCCGCGTGGCGGTGCAGTCCTCGCAGAACCGGCTGACCCGGCTCCTCGGCATCGACTCGGAGCCCGTGAACCACGGCTGGCTCTGTGACAAGGGCCGCTTCACCTACGAGGCCGTCAACGGCGACGAGGTCGAGAGCGGTCCGCTGCCGAGCGAGCTGGCCGACGAGGCGGTCGACGTCGCCCCGGCCACCGCGTCGCAGGTGGTGAGCCTCGGGGTGACCCGGGGCCAATTCCTCGGCGAGGTGCGCGAGACGGGGCGATTCGAGCACGGGCGCCTGACCGAGCCGCTGGTGCGCAAGGAGGGCGAGCTGGTCCCGGTGAGCTGGGGCGAGGCGCTGACGGCCGCCGCCGCCGGGATCATCAAGGCCATCGAGGAGGGTGGCGCCGGTGCGGTCGCCGTCATCGGCGGCGCCCGCCTCACAAACGAGGCCGCCTACGCCTGGGCCAAGCTGGCCAAGGGTGTCATCGGCACCGACTCCGTCGACGCACAGCTCGGTGACGGGCTGCCGGCCGACCTGGTGCTGGGTCTGCCCCGGGCCACCATCGATCAGGCGTGTGCCGCCCCGGTGCTGGTGACGCTCGGCGGTGACCTGCGCGAGGAGCTCCCGGTCCTGTTCCTGCGGCTGCGCGAGGCAGCGCTCGCCGGTACCAACGTGGTCGAGCTCGCTCCAGCGCCGACCGCGCTCAGCCCGTTGGCCGCCGCCACGCTGCGCATCCGCCCCGGCGATGCCCCGCTGATGGCCCGGGCGCTGACCGGCGACGACGACGCCACCCGCCAGCTCGACACCCACCCCGAGGGCTCGGCTCTCGATGCCGGGGCACTCGAGAAGGCCCGCGCCCTCCTGGCCGCGCACCCCGATGGCGAGGGTGTGGTCGTGGTGGCCGGCCGTCCCTCCTATGCCGAGGCCGGCGAGGTGGCGGCCGAGGCGTTGCGCACGCTGGCTGCCGCCCTGCCCAAGGCCACCTTCCTTCCCGCCCTGCGCCGCGGCAACGTCTTCGGCGCCCTCGACATGGGGCTCGCGCCGGGGCTGCTGCCCGGCCGCGTGAGCCTCGAAGCCGGGCGGGATCGCTTCACTGCCGTCTGGGGCTCGGTCCCCACCTCGCCCGGCCGCACGGCGGCCGGCATCCTCGCCTCCATGGCCGGGGAGGCCGAGACGGTCGGCGCCGGTGAGACCGGCAGTCCGGCCGTCGGGGCGCTGGTCCTGCTCGGTGCCGACCCCATGAGCGACTTCCCCGACCGCACCCTGGCGGCCGCGGCGCTCGGGTCGGGTCGCTTCGTGGTGGCGGTGACCGGTCACCCATCCGAGTCGATCGACAGGCATGCCGACGTGGTGCTCCCCTCCGCGGTGGCACACGAGCGGCCTGGCACCACGACGAACATCGAGGGTCGGGTGAGCCGTCTCGGGCCCAAGCTGACCGCACCCGGCTTCGCCTGGCCGGACTGGATGATCGCCGCCGAGCTGGCTGCCGCCATCGGCACGGACCTGGGTGTGGCCACCATGGACGACCTGGCCGACGAGCTGGCGCAGACCGCGCCCGCCTACGCCGGTCTGACCCAGGAGGTCCTCTTCTCGGACGCGGCGCACGACGGTGTGCTGGTGCCCTTGGCGGCGGGCCTCGACCACCGCGACGACGTCGAGCCGATCGACCCGATCGCCCTTCCGGGCGTCGAGTCGGTCGAGCGCCAGGGGGCCCCGCCCCGGGTCGGAACCGGCGGCGAGAGCCGGCGGGCCAGTGCCGCGGTGGCCCTGGGCACCACGCCCGCTCTCTTGTCGGGGGCGGGGAAGGCGGCGGAAGGTCCCGTCGTCATCTCGACCGCCGACAGCTACTCGCTCCGGCTGGTGGCCGGCCGGCGCCTCTACGACGCGGGGAGCTCGGTGACCGGCTCGCCGTCGCTCACACCGTTGGTGCCCGCGCTGGTGGTCCGGGCCAACCCCTACGACCTCGACAGGCTCGGTGCCGCCACCGGCGACCAGGTCAAGGTGCGCTCGGCCCGCGGCGAGCTGGTGCTGGCGGCCGAGGCCGACGCCGGCATCCCCCGGGGCGTCGTGGCCGTCGACTTCAACGTGCCCGGCGCCGGGAGTGCCGGCAACGCCGCCGCCACTTTGATCGACAGCCGCCGGCCCGTGACCGACGTGCGACTGGAGTCGGTGTGATCGCCTCCGTGCTCGCCGCCGCGGGATCAGCCGGGTCCGTCGGGTCCAAGGTCCTCACCCACAGCGCGGACGCCGGGAACGGCGATCCGCTGTACTACTTCGGCCTCAACTGGCAGGTCTGGCTGATCACCCTGGTCAAGTGCCTGGTGGCGTTCATCGCGCTGCTCACGGCCACGGCGATGATGATCTGGTTCGAGCGCAAGGTGATCTCGGACATGCAGAGCCGGATCGGTCCCAACCGGGCCGGTCCGTGGGGGCTCCTGCAAACGCTGGCCGACGGCACCAAGCTCGTCTTCAAGGAGGACCTGCTGCCGGACCGGGCGGACTCGTTCGTGTTCAAGCTGGCGCCCTACCTCTCGGTGATCCCCGCCGTGCTCATCTTCACCGTGGTTCCCGTGGGCGGCGTGATCACGATCGGCAGCCACACCTTCGAGTTGCAGGTGGCCGACCCGCCCATCGGCATCCTGCTGGTGCTGGCCATGTCGGGCATTGCCGTGTACGGGGTGATGCTGGCTGGCTGGTCGTCGGGCTCGAAGTACCCGCTCCTCGGGTCGGTCCGCGCCTCGGCCCAGGTGATCTCCTACGAGGCGGCACTCGGCATGACCACGGTCATGGTCGTGCTGGTCACCGGCTCCATCTCCACCCGGGCCATCGTGGCCTCGCAGTCCAACGGGTTCTGGAACTGGAACCTGGTCCGGCTCGGGTTCGTGCCGTTCATCTTCTTCATGATCGCCATCACGGCCGAGCTGACCCGCCCGCCCTTCGACCTGACCGAAGCGGAGCAGGAGCTGGTCGGCGGGTTCCACACCGAGTACTCCTCCATCCGGTTCGGCCTGTTCTTCCTGGCCGAGTTCATGAACACCATCACCATGTCGGCCGTGGTGGTGACGCTGTTCTTCGGCGGCCCCAACGGCTACATCTTCCACATCCCCGGCGCCAGCGTGTACATGCCGGTCATCTACTTCCTCCTCAAGACGGTGGCGTTCTGCTTCATCTACGTGTGGTTCCGCGCCGCCCTGCCCCGGTTGCGGTACGACCAACTCATGGACCTGGGATGGAAGCGCCTGATCCCACTCACCTTGGGCTGGCTGCTCCTGGTGGCGGCCATCGTCGCCTGGGGATGGGCCGGCCTGTGGCTGGTGCCGGTGGTGCTGGCCGCCTCGGCACTACTGCTGCGGGCCAATCACCTCGGGGCCGGCCGCAGCGAGGAGGACCTGGTCATCCCCGCCATCGGCGGCCGGGTGACCAGGCCGAGCCGGCCTTCCCGACTTTTCCCGGCCGATCCGGCCACGGGGGGTGAGGCGTAGTGGGCGTGGGCGACGAGATGAAGGACCAGCTCTCCTTCCTGGGTGGCTTCAAGCTGACCTTCCAGCACCTGACCCGGCCGCGGGTCACACGCATGTACCCCGAGGAGAAGAAGCCCAAGCAGCCGCGCCAGCACGGCCGTCACGTCCTCAACCGCTACGAGGACGGCATGGAGAAGTGCATCGGGTGCGAGCTCTGCGCGGGTGTGTGCCCGGCCGACTGCATCTACGTGCGCGGCCTCGACAATCCCCCCGACCATCCGGTCTCGCCCGGCGAGCGCTACGGCTTCGTGTACGAGATCAACTACCTGCGCTGCATCCACTGCGACATGTGCGTGGAAGCCTGCCCGACCGAGGCCATCACCGAGTCAAAGCTGTTCGAGTTCTCCTTCACCAACCGCTCCGATGCCATCTACACCAAGGACGAGCTGGTGGTGAACGACGACGGCACGCCCAAGAAGCTGCCGTGGGAGGACTGGCGCGAGGGTGACGACCTCATGACCTCGGGCTGGATGCGGGCAACCGCACCGTCCGGGAACGCGGCCTACGAGGGCGAGGTGCAATGGTCGGGCGAGCTCGGCTACGGCGTGCGCCCACCCGAGGGCGGCCAGTCCGGGCGGCGTGACGACGCGGCGACGGGGACCAAGCCGCTGCGCCAGGTGCTCGAGGCCCACCTGCTCGACGAGGACATCCCCCTGGCCCACCGCGGCATGCAGGGCCGGGTCTGGCGGGCCAAGAAGGGGGCCGAGCGCAACCGTCGCAAGATGGACGAGATGCGTGCCCGCCTGAAGGAGTCGCGGGCGTCGCGCAAGGCAGCCAAGGCGGCCACCAAGGCACCGAGCAGCGGCGACGGTGCAGGCGGCGACGTCGAAGGGGCTGACTGACCCATGCTCCACGCCGTGCTGCTCGCTGCTTCGACGCGCCCCACCTGGCCCGACGTCTTGGTCTTCGCCGCCGCGGCGGCGGTGATCCTCGTTGGCGCGCTCGGCGTGGTGCTCTCGCGCAACCCGGTGCACGCCGCGCTGAGCCTGGTCATGACGCTGTTCGGCGTGGCCGTCCTCTTCATCGAGCAGGAGGCCGACTTCCTGGCCGCCGTGCAGATCATCGTGTACGCCGGCGCCATCGTGGTGCTGTTCCTCTTCGTGATCATGTTCCTCGGGGTCGACAAGGCCGAGGACATCACCGTCGAGCCACTGGGGGGGCAGCGCCCGCTGGCCGTGGCCGCCGCGGTGGTCACGCTCGGGGGGGTGCTGGCCATGGCCGCCACCTCCCACTGGGTCACCGGTGCCAAGCAGGTGGTCGGCCCCATCAATGGCCGCGTGGCCGGGCCGGGCTCGCCGTCGGGCGAGACGGCCCAGCTCGGCAAGCAGCTGTTCACCACTTACCTGTTCGCCTTCGAGGCCACGGCCGCCCTGCTGGTCATCGCCGTGGTGGGTGCGGTGGTGCTGGCCCGCCGGCCGCCCACGGTGCACGCCGAGCCCGAGGACACCAACGAGAGCGAGCTCCCGGCATGAGCCTCTCGGGAGCCTGGTACATCGGCCTGGCGGCCGTGGTGTTCTCCATCGGCGCCGTGGGCCTGCTGGTGCGGCGCAACGTGCTGATCATGTTCATGTGCATCGAGCTCATGCTCAACGCCGCCAACCTCACCTTCGTGACCTTCGCCCGCATGCTGGGCGACATCGGCGGGCAGGCCATCGTGTTCTTCGTGCTCGTGGTGGCCGCCGCCGAGGTGGTCGTGGGCCTGGGCATCGTCGTGACCAATTACCGCCGCCGGGCCACCACCGTGGCGGACGACCTGGACTCGTTGAAGGGCTGACCCGTGGTCCATCTCGCGTATCTCATGCTGCTGTTCCCCCTGGCCGGTTTCCTGGTCCTCGTCGCCTTCGGGCGGCGCCTGGGCGACCCCGCCGCCGGTTGGGTGGGCACCGTGGCCGTCGGCAGCTCCTTCGTGGTCGCCTGCATCGTGTTGGCCGGCCTCCTCGGCCTGCCCTCGAGCGACCAGGTGGTGACGCACAGCTACTTCACCTGGTTCCAGAGCGGCGGGTTGTCCGTGCCGGTGGGGACCCTGGTCGACCCGCTGTCGATGACGATGTGCATGTTCGTCACCTTCGTGAGCGCCTTCATCCACCTGTACTCCATCGGGTACATGAAGGGCGACCGCGACTACACCAAGTTCTTCATCTACCTGAACCTCTTCGTGTTCTCGATGCTCCTGCTGGTCCTCGGCAACAACCTGCTGCTCACCTTCGTGGGTTGGGAGGGAGTGGGCGTCTGCTCCTATTGGCTGGTGGCCTTCTGGTTCCAGCGCGAGTCGGCGGCGTCGGCCGGCAAGAAGGCCTTCATCTACAACCGGATCGGTGACGTGGGCTTCCTGCTCGCCATCTTCCTGCTCTTCGAGAAGACAGGGACTGTCCAGTACGAGAGCGGCCCGGGTGGTGGGATCTTCGGGCAGCTCTCCCACCTGGGCGGCGGGACGGCCACGGCGGTGGTGCTGCTGCTGTTCCTGGCCGCCAGCGGCAAGTCGGCGCAGATCCCTCTGTTCAACTGGTTGCCCGACGCCATGGAGGGCCCGACCCCGGTGTCGGCCCTGATCCACGCCGCCACCATGGTCACGGCCGGGGTGTACCTCCTCTGCCGGATGAACCCCGTCTTGCACCTGAGCTCGACGGGCACCGAGGTGATCGCCACCATCGGCGTCGTGACCGCCTTCGTGGCCGCCACCATCGCCTGTGCCCAGCAGGACATCAAGAAGGTGCTGGCCTTCTCCACCGTGTCACAGATCGGCTACATGATCCTGGCCGTGGGCACCGGCGCCTACATCGCAGCCATCTTCCTCATGGTGGCCCACGCCTTCTTCAAGGGTCTCCTCTTCCTCGGTGCGGGCTCGGTGATCCACGGCCTCCACGACGAGCAGGACCTCAAGCGCATGGGCGCGCTGCGCCGGTACATGAAGTGGACCACGGTGACCTTCACCATCGGCTTCCTGGCCATCGCCGGCATCCCGCCACTGGCCGGGTTCTGGGCCAAGGGCGACGTGCTCGACAACACCTACGCCCACTACAAGGTGCTCTGGGTCCTCGGGGTGGTCACCGCCGTGCTGACCGCCTACTACATGAGTCGCCTGGAGATCCTGGCCTTCGGCGGCAAGCCCCGCTTCGAGGAGCCCGGCCCCCACGGCGAGCCGGCGCTGCACCAACCGCACGAGTCGCCGTGGATCATGCGTATCCCGCTGATCGTCCTCGCCTTCTTCGCCTTCTTCGCCGGGGCCCTCGACCTGCCCTGGGTGCACACCCGGGGCCTGCAGAACTTCCTGGCGCCGGTGTTCGGGTCCGATCTCTACAACGACCACCTGGGTGACGGGCCGCTGTGGTACCTGGCCCTGATCGACGTGGCCGCCGCCCTGATCGGTGTGCTCGTGGCCTGGTGGCTGTGGCGGGTCGACGAGGTGTACCAGCCCAAGCTCGAGCCGGCGTTCCTCCAGCGGGTCTGGTACTGGGACGACTTCTACGACACCGTCATCGGGCGGCCGAGCCAGCGGCTGGCCACCTTCTGCGCCTGGGTGATCGACGCCCGGGTGATCGACGGGGCCGTCAACGGCACGGCACACCTGGCCCGGGTCACCGGGACGGCGGCCCGGCGTCTCCAGACCGGCTACGCCCGCAACTACGCCCTGGGCATCGCCCTCGGGATGGCCCTCATCGTGGCCTTCATGCTCAGCCGGGTGTGGTGGGGCTGATGCACGTCGTCCCCTTCCTGACCCTGCTGATCCTGCTCCCGGCGGCCGGCGCGGCCCTGCTGGGCCTGCTCGGCCTCGACCGGCGCTTTCCCCGCGAGCTCACCTATGCGCTGGCCCTGATCACGTCGCTGGTGACCCTGGGCTTCGCCATCGCCGCCCTGGTGACCATGAAGGTCCACGACGGCGGATTCCAGCTGGTCTCCGACCACACCTACACGGGCAGCAGCCTGGGGGTGCGCTGGTTCCTCGGCGTCGACGGCATCTCGATCTTCCTGGTGCTGCTCACCGCCGTGTTGTTCCCCCTCGCCATCGTGCTCGGCCGCAACCGGAGCAACCCGCGGGTCTACTTCGCCTGGATCCTCCTGCTCGAGGCGGCCGTGATGGGGAGCTTCCTCTCCCTCGACCTGTTGGTCTTCTTCTTCTTCTTCGAGCTCACCTTGGTGCCGTCGTACTTCATCATCGCCGGATGGGGCCACCAGCGGCGGGCCTACGCGGCGCTGAAGTTCTTCCTCTACACCTTCCTCGGCTCGGCCTTCCTCCTGGTGGGCATCCTGGCCCTGGCCTTCATCCACCAGTCCCAGACCCACGTGCTCACCTTCTCGCTGGTGCCGTTGATGCACACCCACCTGACCGGCACCGAGGGCGTGCTGCTCTTCTTGGCCTTCACGTCGGCCTTCGCCGTCAAGGCGCCCCTGTTCCCCTTCCACACCTGGTCCCCCGACGCCTACACCGAGGCACCCGAGGAGGGCTCGGTGATGCTCTCGGCCGTGCTGGCCAAGCTGGGCACCTACGGGATCATCCGCTTCGACCTGAGCCTGTTCCCCCAGGCGACCCGCACGCTGGCCCCGCTGATCCTGACCCTGGCCGTCATCGGCATCGTGTACGGCGCAGTCGTGGCCTGTGCGCAGCGCGACCTGAAGCGACTGGTGGCCTACTCCTCGCTGGCCCAGATCGGGTTCATCGCCCTCGGCACCGTGGCGCTGAGCACCCAGGGACTGGCCGGCGGCGTGCTGTTGATGCTCAACCACGGCCTCATCGTCGCCGCGCTGTTCATCCTGATCGGCTTCATCTACGAGCGGCGTGGCACCTGGCAGACCGGCGAGCTGCGCGGGCTGCAGAAGGCGGCTCCGGTCATGGCGGCCGTGTTCACCGTGGTCATGCTGGCCTCCATCGGGGTCCCCGGCCTCAACGGCTTCGTGAGCGAGTTCCTGGTGCTCTCGGGCACCTTCCTGACCCACCGTTGGTGGGCGGTGGTGGCCGTCCTGGGCGTGATCGTGGCCGCCATCTACCTGCTCTGGGCCTATCAGCAGGTCTTCCACGGCGAGCCTCGCGAGGCCGATGCCAAGACCCGGGACCTGGTCACGCTGGAGCGGGTGATCATGGCGCCGCTGATCATCCTCATCGTCTTCCTCGGGGTCTACCCCAAGCCGGTGCTCGACCGCATCAACCCGTCGGTGAACCAGCTGATCGCCCACGTCGAGACCGTTACCGGCCATCCCACCCAGCCGTCGGTGGCCGTGAAGGGAACGGAGGGCGTCAAGTGATCGCCACCCTGCTCGCCACGGGCTCGTCCTCGGGCTCCATCTCGGTCCCGCCGGTGCGCTGGCTGGCCATCCTGCCGCCCATCATCATGATCGGCGGCGCCGTCATCCTCCTGGCCGTGGCCTCACTGGTCCGGCGACCGCTCCGGGTCACCGTCAGCACCATCGCCACCGTGGTGATCTCGGGCAGCGCGCTCGGCGTGGCCCTGTGGCAGTGGGTCGACGTGCAGAACCACGGTGCGCACACCTACGTGGCCAAGGCCGTGGTGATGGACGGCTTCAGCGTCCTCATCACCGTGCTGGTGGCCGTGGCCATGCTCTTGAGCGGCCTGGTGGCCGACGGCTACCTGCGCCGCGAGGGCATCCAGGGAGCCGAGTTCCACGTGCTGGCCATGGTCTCGGCTGCCGGCGCCATGATCATGGGTATGGCCAACGACCTCATCGTGGTCTTCTTGGGCCTCGAGATCCTCTCCATCGCCCTCTACGTGCTGGCCTCGTTCAACTACCGACGGGCCGCCTCGGGAGAGGCCGCGCTCAAGTACTTCATCCTCGGCGGCTTCTCCTCGGCCATCTTCGTCTACGGCATCGCGTTGACCTACGGGGCGACGGGATCGACCAACCTGACCCAGATCGCCGACTTCCTCTCGAAGAACGCCGTGCTGACCAACGGGCTGTTGCTCGCCGGCCTCTCCTTGATGCTGGTCGGCTTCGCCTTCAAGGTGGCGGCGGTGCCGTTCCACATGTGGACGCCCGACGTCTACCAGGGGTCACCCTCACCGGTGACCGGGTTCATGGCGGCGGTGGCCAAAGCCGGCGCCTTCGCTGCCATGCTGCGGGTGCTGCTCTCCTCGTTCGGGGTGGTGACCAGCGACTGGCGGCCCGTGGCCTACGGGTTGGCCGTGCTGTCGCTCGTCCTGGGCGCGTTCGTGGCCCTGCGCCAGCGCGACGTCAAGCGCATGCTGGCCTACTCCTCCATCAACCATGCCGGGTTCATCCTCCTCGGCGTGGTGGCCGGCACGGCTCGCGGGGTCAGCGCCTCGCTCTACTACCTGTTCGCCTACATGTTCATGTCGGTCGGCAGCTTCGCCGTGGTGACCGTGCTCGGACGCCGGGGCGACGGCGACCACGACATCGCGCGCTACCGCGGCCTGGCGGGGCGCCAGCCGGTGCTGGCGCTGGCCTTTGCCGTGCTGCTGCTGGCCCAGGCCGGCGCCCCGTTCACCACCGGGCTGTGGGCCAAGGTGCAGGTGGTGTTCGCCGTGATCGACGCCGGCTACGTCCCCCTGGGGGCGATCGCCATGGTCACCGCCGTGGTGGCCGCCTACTTCTACCTGCGGGTGGCGGTCCTCATGTACGCCGGTGGCGGGTTGGGCGAGGTCGAGGGCGGCACCTCGGGCTCCGCTGCGCTGGGATCCGGTGATGCCATGGTGGGGGGCAGCACGATCGAGCTGACCTCGCCGGCCGGTACCGGCGAGGGGGACAGCGGGGGCGAGGGCGGGCTGCCCTGGGCCACGGCGTCGTCGGTGGCCGGTTCGGTCACCACGCTCAACGAGCAGATCCTGCTGGCCGACGAGGCGACCGGGCCCGGAGCGGCGACGGAGGAGGCGGGCGAGGACACGGGCGCTCCCGACGCGGTGCCCGTGCCCGTGCCCGTGCTCAGCACACTGGCCATCGCGCTGTGCACCGGCGTGACGGTGCTGTTCGGCGTCTGGCCACAGCCGCTGATCGACTTCGCGCACCAGGCCACCCTGCTGTTCCTGCCGCACTGAACCGGGGGCCGGGCCGGCGTGATCGCGGCGCTCGGGTGCCGCGAAATCGGGGCTGGTCCCGCTACCGAGGTGACAGGAGCTCGACGACCTGCGCCGTCGGCCGCTCGCCCGCCTGCCTGAAGCCGACGCCCGCCCACAGGCTCATGCGCTCGACGTCGCCCACCGCCCCCGCCCTCGACCGCAGCGGCCTGGTGGCGTTGTTGATCTCCGGGTACGCCGCCGGCGCATCGGCGTGCTCGCGCATGAACCGGTTGACCAATCCGCGCGCCGGGCGGCCACTGAACGACCGGGTGATCCCGGTCGAGGTGAACTGGGGGTCGGCGAGCGCCGCCTTGTGGAGAGGGTGGGCCCCGGACTCGGGGGTGCGCAGGAACGCCGTTCCGCACTGCGCCGCCACGGCGCCCGCCTGGAGCACCGCCGCCACGTCCGAGGAGGTCATGATCCCCCCGGCGGCGATCTGGGGCAGGTGGGTCACCGAGGCGACCTCGTCGATGAGGGCCCGCACATCGGGTCCGGGATCGATGTCCCCGTGGTTGGCGAACGTGCCCCGATGGGCGCCGGCCTCGGGGCCCTGGACACACAGGCAGTCGGCTCCGGTGTCCGTGGCCAGCCTGGCCTCCTGGGCGGACGTCACCGTGATGGCCACGACCGTTCCCGCGGCGCGGAGGGCCTCGACCGTCCCGGGCGCCGGGCAGCCGAACGTGAAGCTGACCAGCGGTGGGGGGCTGTGCAGCACGGTGTCGAGCTTGGGGCCCCACTCGTCGTCGTCCCAGACCGGTTCGCCCAGGCCCGCGCCGAGCTCCCGAGCTTCGTCGGTCAGCGAGGCCAGGTACGTCGCCACGCGCTCGAACCGTTCGGCCGGGGTCCCGGGCACGAAGAGGTTGACACCGAACGGCTGGGCGGTCGCCGAGCGGACGGCGTCGATCTCGGCCTTCATGGCCGCGGCCGACTTGTACCCCGCGGCCAGGAACCCGATGGCCCCGGCGTCGGCGGCCGCGGCGACCAGCGCCGGCGTGGAGGGACCGCCGGCCATCGGCGCGACCACGATGGGCCGGCGCAGGAGCGAGCGGATTCGACTGGCGTCCACCAACCCGGTCTACTCGGTGGGGCCCTCCACTCGGCCCCGCCGGATGGCGGAGGCGAGCCGGGCATGATCGCGCTCGGTCTGGTCGGCGTAGTGGCGGGCGAAGGAGCGCATGGCTCTGGTGAAGGTCTCGCCCTTGCCCATGTAGGCGTCGATGGCCACCGGGTCCCCCGAGCGTGCATGGGCGCGAGCGAGCGCGGTGCCGCACGCCGTGGAGAAACGGGCCAGCACCGGCGCGACGAGGTCAGTGGTCGGGATGATCTTCATGTCGCGGTACTGGCGCATGTAGAAGTCGCGGCCCCCGAGGGAGCCCCACCCCACGAAGATGTCGGTGGCGCTCTGCACCATGCGCTTGCCGGCGATCACGCGCTCGCCGTGGTTGGCGTGGGTGCTGGGGTAGGTGTGCGACTCGTAGACCGAGGGCCCGGCCTGCTTGCACTGCAGGAAGAGGGGATCGGCTCCGGAGCGCCCGGTGAAGAGCACCAGATAGACGATCATGCCCACGCTGCCCACCCCGACCACCTGGCGGACCACGTCGACGGGGGTGAAGCGGTCGAAGAGCGTGCGCCGGTCCTCCTGGAGCGTGGCGCGATAGCTCCCGAGGAGGTAGTCGATGATGTCGCCCTGCTCGTCGTCGTCGATGGTGACCCGCAGGGGGGCTGGGTGGTGATGCGAGGGCGGCCGTGCGCCTCGGTGGCCAGCTTGGTGAAGGCACCCCGGCTCGTCTTCTTCTTGCGCCCCTTCTCGATCACCACGTTGACCTCATCGCGGTCGGCCGGCTCGAAGAAGTCGACGAAGTCCTCGGCCTTCATGCCGTCGTACCAGATGTCGATCTCCGGCAGGGTGGCGTAGTGGCGCATCCGAGCCCGGTAGGCGTCGACCGCTGACGTCACCGCGGCGTCGGCCCTGGCCGGCTTGACCGCGTTGGCCCGGGCCGCCACCACGATGCTGGCCGCCAGGCGGGCGACGTCCCACTCGAATGGTCCGGGCAGCGTCTCGTCGAAATCGCGCAGGTCGAAGTTGAGGTTGCGCTCGGGCGTCGCCCACAGCCCGAAGTTCAAGATGTGCGCGTCACCGCAGAGCTGGACCTCCAGGCGACTGTGCGGACGCGAGGCGAGATCGGCTGCCATGACAGCGGCGGCACCGCGGTAGAAGTTCCACGGGGACAGCGCCATGCGTTGGTGGCGCAGGGCAACCAGTTCGGGCACCCGGATGCCGTTCTGCGCGTCGATTGTGGCGATGGGGTCGTGCCCGCGGGCGTCCTCGTCCCACTCCCCGATGACCTCGCGTGGCGCCAGCACCCGGGACTGGCGTCCTGCTTCACGGCGCTCCAGCGCGGTGGCGGCCAGGTCGTGTCGGGCCGCCACCGGTGTGGGTGTCGTCACGGGTGCCCTGCCGGCCTGGTCCGACGTCACGGCGTGCGGTGCTCCTTCTCGCGATCGAGTTCCGAGCCGCCATCTTGGCATCCGGCGCCCCGGGACCTCGGGCCTGTCAGGCGCTGCTCCGGGTGACGGGTGGCTCGACCCGCTCGCCGCCGGGGCGCTGCTCCATGGCGGCCACCACCTCTTCGGGCACGGCGGGACCGGCCCGCTTGGCGGATGCCGTGGTGAGCAGGCGCCCGATGACCGGGACCTCGGTCAGCGATTCGGCGCGGAGGATCTGGGCCACCACGGGGACGAACTGCTCGGCCGAGTCGAAGACGATGTAGCGCGGCAGCCACCGCGGCTCGTACTTGGCGTTGAAGCGCCAGAGCGTCTCGATCTGCAGGATGCCCGACAGGCGCTTGAGCGCCCAGCGCTCCACCCGCTGGGTCACCCCGTCGGTCTCGTCGCCCTCGAGGATGGAACGGAAGGCGGCGAAGTTGAGGCTGAGGCCCCGCATGCCCTGCTCGCGCAGGTGCGAGATGGTGGAGCACAGGGCGAAGTCGAGCAGGCCGTTGGGGTGTTCGCCCGGGTCGCGACGCATGAGGTCGAGCGAGAACCCGCCGATGGCCGGGGACGGGACGAACTGACACATCGACACCGGCGTCGTTGTCGGGGCCCTCGACCAACGTGAGCAGGAGTCCGGTGTCGCGTGCGTCGAAGAGGCGGCCGAGCATCATGGAGAAGCCGCGCTCCTGCTCGCCGCGCCGGCTCTTGGCCATGAGCTCGGCCAGGCGTGCCGCGTCGGTCGGCTCGAGGTGGGCCGGGTCGAGGAAACGGACGGTGTAGCCGTAGCGGGCCACCCGGTTGACCGCTTGGCGGAGCCCCTTCATCTTGCCACCGTCGAGGGAGAACTCGCGCACGTCGACCACCGCCTCGTCGCCGAGGTAGAGAAAGCGCATCCCCGACGCCTGGTACGTGGGGAGCCACTCCTCGCCGGCCCCCATCACGCCGAGGCTCCAACCGTGGCGGTCGACGTGCCGGCGGAAGGCGTCCCAGACGTGGGCCCGCTCGGAGAACGGGCCGATCGGGTCGGGCGAGACCAGGCACACGCCCCCGAAGATGGCGTACGCGACGAGCGAGTCGCGATGGAAGAACCACTGCTTGTCGTCGCGCAGAGCGAAGTAGTCGAGGGTGCCGGTCCCGTGCCGGCGGACGATGTCGCGGGCACGGAGCTCGGCGGCACGCCGGCCTACCGTGGCGCGGCCCGACGAGAGGCGCCGGTCGACGACCGGGCGGGTCAGGAGGAAGAGCGCCACCACGATCAGGCTGATCCCGGCAGCCAGCAGGCTGACCGAGACGAAGCGGTCGATGCCCGTCGGGAACGTCACCCACCGCACCCCGACCAGCCGCTCGGCCGAACCCGCCAGCACGTCGGGCCAGGCCGGCAGGTGGTGGTGGTGGTGGACGCGCCCGCTCACCTCGACGGTGGCGAATCCTCCGAGGGTGGCCAGGATCCCGCCCAGAGCCAAGATGGCCAGCGCGGTCAGCACCGTGTCTCGCTCGGCCTGGGCACGGAACTGCTCGCGCTCGACGATGAGCAGCGTGAGCACGCCGGCGCACACCAGCAGGGTGATGACGTCGGCCGCGTGCACCAGATGCAGGCCCAACGACGCGCTCAAGAGCGCGACGGCGACCACCCAGGAGCGGCGCTGGCCGCGTCGAACCCCTCGCGAGAGCATGATCATCCCGATGCCGGCGATGGCGGTGAGGGCCCCGGCCGCCTGCACCACGGTGACGGGCAGGTACTCGGCGATCAGGTGCAGGTGGGTCCGTAGCGGTGCGGTCACCGACGACAGCAGGTCGATGGCACCCGCCACGAAGAGGGAGGCCGCGGCCAGGCGCCGGATCCGGCGTACCCGAATGTGGTCGGCCGCCACCTCGGGGGCCGGCGGCCACGACGCGCCGCCGGGCCAGCTGGCCACCAGTTCGGGGTGGACCTCGGCCGCCCGCGACCGTCCTTTGATCACGATGTCCGAGGTCACCAGCCGTTCGCCGAGAGTGGCCGTGGGCAGGTCGATCTCCGCCAGGTTGAGGCGCACGTGCAGGTCGGCGCCGGTCTCGATCTCGAGGGTCGACTGCTGGCGGTGGTGGAGGAACGTCGGGGGCAGTCCGAAGCGACCGCGGTGCTCGTGGACAACCTCGGAGGTCGCTCCCGGGCAGGCGAAGAAGCCGACGTCGAGGTGGGACAGCTCGGGCATGAGCGCGCCCCCGGCGATGACCCCGGCCGCACCCGCTGCCACCGCGGCCCGGGTCACGTCGAGGGCGTCCTCGCCAGCGATCTCGAGCTGGGCGTGCGCGATGGGGCGCGTCCCCGAGGGGCCGCTCGCCCAAGGGGAGGGCAGGGACTCTCCTCCGAGGGCGCGCCAGATGCCGCGCGAGGTGACGGCGACCACCACGGCCAGCACGACCAGCAGCGCCACGGCGATCACCACGGTGACGACGAAGCGGGAGAACCAGGTGGCGTCGTAGGCGCGCTGCAGTGCGCTCTGCTGTCCCGGGGAACGGAAGATCCGCCCGAGGCCGTCGATGACGAAGTCGACGCGGAGCAACAGGGCAATGGCGGCGAGCAGGAGCGGCGGCGCCCACAGGTAACGGCGCAGCCGGCGGTAGAGGAGTCGCGACGTCACGAACCGCCGGGCCAGCCGGGGATCGTCGAGGCGCTCCATGCCGATCAGCCACGGCCGGTCGTCTCCTGGGGGGCGATCTCGGCGGGAGGATTGACGTCACCAGCGAACGTCCCGGAGCGCACGAGCACGGTCCGGGTGCCGGCGCCGGTCTCGCAGGCCAGGTCCACCGCGGCGTGCACGATCACGCCGCAGCGCTCGAGCGCGCCGACGAGGTCGGTGTCGCGCTCGTCGGGACCCAGGACGGCGAGCACACTGGAGTTGGCTCGCGAGGCGAAGGCGGCCAGCGCGGCGCCGAGCACAGGGTGGGCAGCCAGGGCCCCGACCGGCCCGGCGCCGCCGGCGCACTCGGGGGCCACCAGGCGGCCGCAGACGACGACGATGCCCGGCCCTTCCCATTCCTCGAGCCGCTGGGCGATGTCGCGGCAGGTGGCCCGGGAGCTGTCGGTGGGATCGGGGGGCACCAGGAGGTCGCTGATCACCTCGACCCGGCGCCCCAGGGGCACCCGGACGAGATGCGAGGCCACCCCCGTGTCCACGACTGCACCCATGCCGGGTCCCATGCTCTCACCTCCGGCCTGGCCGGTGGCTCCTCCTTCAGGAGGATTCGCCGCCGTTAGGCTTCGCCCTCGTGCCAGGGACTCCCGCTCACCAGGACCACGAGAATTGGACCTGGCGCGTGGCGCCCGGCGAAGCCGTGGGCCAGGCGGTGGTGTTCGACATCGACGGCGTGCTCTCCGACGCCGCCGGCCGGCAGCACTACCTCGAGCGCGGCCGGCGGGACTGGACCGCCTTCTTCGAGGCCTGCGGAGACGATCCGGTCATCGACGAGATCGCCCGCCTGCTCGAGCTGCTCGACCCGTCGCTCGCCGTGATCCTGTTGACCGGGCGGCCGCTGCGGGTGCGACCCCAGACGTTGGCCTGGCTGCAGCGCTACGGGCTCCGTTGGGACCTGCTGGTCATGCGCGACCACGGCGACTACGGGAGGGTGACCGGGTTCAAGCGCGACACCGTGGCCGATCTCAGGGTGCACGGGTTCGACCTGCGCCTGGCCTTCGAGGACGATCCGTCCAACCACGCGATGTTCGTGGAGGCCGGCGTCCCCTGCGTGTACATCCACTCGGGCTACTACGAGTAGCGCCGCTGGCGGATCCAGCCGCCGCCCAGCGCCGCGGCCGACAGGACGAGCACCGGGACGTCGCCCCAAAGGTCGTAGGGGGTCGCACCACGGCGGAGGGCCACCGTGGCGAACAGGGCCTGGCGGCGCCCCAGCACGCTGCGCAGGATGACGACGCCGCGTTCGGTGACCACCGCGCTGTAGCCGGTCGGGGAGGCCTGCACCAGGTCACGGCCGGTCTCCACCGCCTGCACCACGGCGGCCGCCAGCTCCTGTCCGGGGACCTGCGCGGTCGAGTACGAGGAGGTGTTGGTGGGCACGGCCAGCAACTCGGCGCCGGCCTGCACCGAGGCGTCGCTGCGCCGGGCGTCGAACACCTCGAAGGAGACCAGCAGGCCCAGGGCCCCGGCCGGGGTGCGCACCAGACCGCTGGCATGGCCCGGCACGGCATCGGTGGACACACCCGAGAGATCGGCCACGTGCGCCACCAGGGAGCGCCAGGGCACGTACTCGCCGAACGGCACCCGGTGCACCTTCTCGAAGGTCCCCAGCACGTGGCCGTTGGGCCCCCAGACCACGATCTCGTTGCGGAACGTGGTGGGCGTGGCCGGCTCGGTGACCCCGACCACCAGGGTGGTACCCAACGCGGCGGCCAGCCGGCTCAGCTGTGCCGCCTCTGGCGAGCCGGCCAACGGACCGTCGAGGGCCACCGGTCCTCCGGCCACACCACCAGGTCGGGGCCGTGCCGGCGAGCCCTGGCCTCCGCCACCACGGCCCGGGTGGCCGCCACCTGGGCCTCGTATACGGTGACCGGGTCGACCTCCTCCTTGCTCAGGCCCCGGGGCCCGCCCCCCTGGACCAGGGCGACCCGGATCTGGCGCACAGGTGCGCCGCCATCGGGCGCCGCGGACCCGGCCGCGACCAGGAGGACCACCCCGAGCGCCACCACCGTCGCCGGCACCGCCGAGGGGGAGGCGACGACACCCCGGACGCGGCACCGGGCCCAGGCAGCCAGCGTGGCCAGGGCGACCCCTCCCGCCCAGACGCCGGAGGTCATGAGGAGCGGCCCACCCAGCCGGGCCAGCTGGACCAGCGGGCCATGGGCCTGGCCGAGAAAGACGCCGCCCAGGGGGAGGCCGCCGAAGGGCCACGTCATCCGCACCCACTCGGCCACGGTGAACGCGCCCACGAACGCCGGGCCCCGCCCGCGCCGCGGCGGCGTGGCGGCCGCGGCTGCGGCCATGAAGCCAGCCTCGACCACCACCAGCACCACAGTCCCGTACCAGTTGAAGGTGCGGGCCCAGGCCAGGCCGATGCCGAAGCAGCCGAGGCCGGCCACCCAGCCGGCCCATGCCCGGGCCCGTGTGGGCAGACCGTCGAGCCGCCGGTACAGCACGGCGGCGCCCACCACGCCCAGGGGCCACCATCCCCAGGGGGGCAGGGAGAGGGCCAGGAGGACCCCGGCGCCCAGCGAGACCACGGTGACGCGGCCCCGGCGTGCGCCGGTCGGCGGGCTCACGCCACGGCGCGTGCGGCGGCCCGGCCACTGGCCACGCAGGCCGGGATGCCCACCCCGTGGTAGGCCGAGCCGGCGACGGCCAGGCCCCCGAGGCGGGCCACCGCCGCCTCCACGCCCGCCGTGCGCAGCAGGTGGTGCACCCGGTACTGGGGCAGTGCCCCGGCGTGGCGCGTCACGGCCTGCTCCATGGGCGCACCGGTCACACCGAGGAGCGTGCCGAGCTCGTCCCACGCCCGCGCCGCGGCCTGGTCGTCGTCCCACCCACTGGGCCGCAGGTCGTCGATGCGCCCCAGCGAGGCCCGCAGCAGTGCCTCGCCTTCGCGGGCCAGATGGGGCCACTTGCGATCGAGGTAGGTGCAGGCGGTGACGGCCCAAGGGTCGTCGTCGCGTCCGGTGCCGCGCCGCGGCACCACGAACCCCGTCCCGTGCCGCGTCTCGGGGAGATCGCCGGCGGCCACCCGGAAGGTCACCACGGTCACCGAGGCATAGTCGATGGCGTTGAGCAGGGCAGCCGCCTCTTCGTCGTGCCGGGCCAGGAGGGTGGCGGCGGCCGGCGCCGCGATGGCCAGCACCACACTGTCGGCCCTCACCTCCCGACCCCCGCTCCACACCGTCCACTGCCCCCCGGTCTGCTCGATTCGCTCGACTGGGGTGGACAGCTCGAGCACGACGCCGCGGGCCACGAGCGCCGCGGCGACCGCCTCGACCAGTGAGGCCATCCCCTCCCGCAGGGCCCAGAAGAGCGGGGGTCCGTCGGGGTCGGGCGCCGGGACCTCAGCCCGCAGGGCACGCATGAGTCCGCCCCGACGCTGGGCCGCGGCCAGCAGCGGCGGAAAGGTGGCGGCCGCGGACATGTCGTCGACCGACCCGGCGTGGATCCCTCCGAACAGGGGGTCGACCAACGCGTCGACCACCCGGCGACCGAGTTTGCGCGCCACCAGGGGGCCGACGGAGCGGTCGCCCATCGGCCCGCGCAGGTCGGGCCGGGGGAGCAGCGCGTCGCGGGCCAGGCCGAGGTTGCCGCGCGGGCCGAGCACGCCCGAGCGCGCCGTGGGCCAGAAGCGGGTCGGGATGCCCAGGGCGTGGCCCTGGGGCAGCGGGCGCAGCCGGCCCCGCGCCCACACCGAGGCGCCGCTGGCCACGATGGGCACCAGCGCGTCACCGAGCCCCACCTCGCGACAGAGCTGGGCCGCCTCGGGGCGCCGGCCGAGGAAGCCGTCGGGACCCAGGTCGACCGTGCGGCCGGCAAAGGGGGCGCTCCGAAGTGGTCCACCGAGGCCTGCCGAGGCCTCGAGCACGACCACCCGTGGCGCGTCGGCGCGTTGCGCCGCGCCCCCGGTGAGCTCCCACGCCGCGGCCAGGCCACTGATGCCGCCGCCGATGACCACCACGGTCCGGTTCGGGGCCGCCGTCACTGCTCGGCGGTCCTTCTCTCCCCGGTCCTCGCGGCCATTCCGCGGTCCGGGACCCCCTCGGCCGCGTCGGCCGCCATGATCAGACCGGCCAGCATGGCGACGAAGGCGGGGTCGTCGTTGAGCGACGCCGTCCGTGCGTAGGCCAGGCCGTGCTCGGCCGCCACCGCCGCCACCTCGACGTCGAGGTCGTAGAGCACTTCGAGGTGGTCGGCCACGAAGCCGACCGGGCAGAGCACCACCGCGTCGACCCGGTCGGGCCCCTTGCCCCGCCGGGCCAGGTCCCGCACCACGTCGCGCACGTCGGGACCGAGCCAGGGCTCCCGGGAGCGCGGCCGCGCTCTGCCAGGCCACCTCCCATCTCTCGAGGCCCGCGGCCTCGGCCACCAGGCCGCGCCGACTCGGCCACCTGCTCGGGGTAGGTGTCCCCGGCCTCGGTGATGCGGGCGGGCAGGGAGTGCGCGGTGAACACGACCCGGCAGCGGCCGGGCATGCCGGCGCGGCTCGGCGCGCACCCGTCGGGCCAGGAGGGAGACGAGCGCCGGCTCGGCGTACCAGGGGCCGACCGGCACGAGCCGCGTCGTCCCGGCCAGTGCGGCGGCGGCGCGCTCGAGGTACTCCTGCGAGCCCATCGAGGAGCCCTGTGGCGTGAGCACGAGCCCCACCACCCGCTCCACGGAGCGCTCGACGAGTCCGGCGGCCGCGTCCTCGATGGCCGGGTCGGTGTGCTTGGCCCCGAAGGCCACCACGTAGCGCCCCGGGGCCGCGTCCTCGAGCGCGCGGCGAATCCCCTCGACCTGTGCCGCGGTCCGCTCGGCCAGCGGCGAGGTGCCGCCGATGGCCTCGTAGCGGCGCTCGAGCTCGGCCAGCTGCTCGGGCTCGGGCGGGCGCCCGCGGCGGATACGCGTGTAGAACGGCTCGATCCCGGCCCGGTCGAGCGGCGTGCCGTGCGCCATGACCAGGACGCCGACGCTCATGCCCGGCCCGCCCCCGGCGTGCACCAGCTCGACCACCGCGGCGAGCACCCCCGGGTCGGTCTCGGGCAGGACGCCGTGGCCCAGGTTGAAGACGTGGCCGCCACCGGCGGCGGCCGCGGCGGCCAGCACGGCCTGCGTGGCGTCCTCGACCACGGGCCAGGGTGCCAGGCACAGGGCGGGATCGAGGTTGCCCTGGAGGGCGTGACCCGTGCCGACCCGGCGCCGGGCCTCGTCGAGCGGCACCCGCCAGTCGACGCCGACCACGTCGGCGCCGGCGGAGCCCATGAGGGCCAGCAGCTCGCCGGTGCCGACCCCGAAGAGGATGGCGGGCACGCCGAGGTCGGCGCACGCCGGCGAGCACCGCGCGTGGCGGCGGGGAGGGCGAAGCGCGCGTACTCGTCGGGCGCCAGACGACCCGGCCCAGCTGTCGAAGAGCTGCACGGCCTGGGCCCCGGCGGCGACCTGGGACCGCAGCGAGGCCACGGCGATGTCGGCCAGGCGCTCGATCAGCGAGGCCCAGAGCCCCGGATCGCCGTGCATCAGCGCCTTGACCTTGGCTGAAGGTCCGCGACGGGCCCCCCTCGACGAGGTAGCTGGCCACGGTGAAGGGCGCGCCGGCGAAGCCGATCAGCGGCACGCCCGAGCCCTCGAGCTCCCGGCGCACCAGGCGCACCGTCTCGGTCACGTAGGGCGCGTCGGCCTCGGGCTCGAAAGGACGCAGCCGCTCGAGGTCGGCCGCGCTCGCGGAAGGGCGTCGGCCACCACGGGGCCTCGTCCCGGCTCGACGTCGACCCCGAAACCGATGGCGTGGATCGGCACCACGATGTCGGAGAACAAGATGGCGGCGTCGACGCCGTAGCGGCGCACGGGCTGCAGGGTGAGCTCGGCCGACAGCTCGGGGTCGCCGATGGCGGCGAGGATCGAGCCCTCGCCGCGTGCGGCCCGGTACTCGGGGAGCGACCGACCGGCCTGGCGCATGAACCACACCGGGGTGCGCGACACCGGCTCGCCCCGGCAGGCGAGCACCAGGTCCGGCCGGGCCGTGCGGGAGGCTCCCGCTCGGGTCACGCCAACGGCTCGATGACGACCGCGGTGCCGTAGGCGCAGATCTCGGTCCAGTTGCCGCCCATCTCCGAGGTGTCGAACCGCATGGCCAGTACGGCGTTGCCGCCGCGCGCCTCGGCTTCGACGACCATGCGGTCGATGACATCCTGGCGGCTCAGCTGGAGGTTCTTGGTCATGCCCTTGAGCTCACCGCCGGCCAGCGACTTGAACGCGGCGCCGAACTGGGAGCCGACGTTGCGCGAGCGGACCGTGAGCCCGAACACCTCGCCCAGCACCGTGGTGACCTTGTAGCCGGGCACGTCGTTCATGGTCGAAATGAGCATCGCAGTCCTTTCGGTCGGGGTCATCGTAGGCCCGCGCACCCCGGTTCCCCCGGTTCGCGCCGGCGTCTAGACTTGACCGTTCCCCCCGGGGCGAGAGGGGATGGAAGGGGAGCGGTGCCGGAACATCCCGATCTCCGCGATGAGCAGGAGTTCCTCGACCGTGCCTACGACGGGTTGGAGTCCATGCGCGGCGAGGCCCGCCAGATGCTCGAGGGAGTGCTCGACCTCGGGCGCGGCGGGACGTTCCAGTCGCGGACCGAGCGCGACATCGTGGTCCGCACCAGCCTGGCCCGCCTGGAGCAGCTCGACATCGGCGACCAGGCGCTCTACTTCGGGCGCATCGACCGGCTGGCGGAAGAGGACACGGACGGCGGCCGGCGCCACCCGCTGGGCGAGTCCTTCCACATCGGTCGCCTCGGGGTCTCGGGCCCCGACCACGAGCCGCTCGTGGTGGACTGGCGTGCCCCGGTGGCCGAGCCGTTCTACCGGGCCACGGGCCTCGATCCGCAGGGCCTGGCCCGCCGGCGCCATCTGGCCGTACGCGGCCGCAAGGTGCTCGGGCTCGAAGACGAGTACTTCGTGGACCCTTCGAGTGGGTCGGCCGCCCCGGATGGCCACGCCGAAGGCCCGGCCGGCGATGGCGGTTCCGACGGAGAGCGGCTCCTCGCCGACGGCATGCTCCTGGGGGGCCCGGGTGCGCTGCTCGCGGCGCTCGGGCAGGCCCGGACCGGGCACATGGGCGACATCGTGGCCACCATCCAGCGCGAGCAGGACGAGATCATCCGCTCGCCCCTGGCCGGCATCCTCGTGGTGCAGGGCGGACCGGGCACGGGCAAGACGGCGGTGGCGCTGCACCGCGCCGCCTATCTCCTCTACACGCACCGCTTCCCCCTCGAACGTCAGGGCGTGCTCGTCGTCGGCCCCAACCCGCTGTTCCTGCGCTACATCGAGCAGGTGCTCCCCTCGCTCGGCGAGACGGGCGTGAGCCTGTCCACGGTGGCCGGTCTGGTGCCCGAGGTCCGCGTGCGCGGCGTCGACGGTCCCGCCGCCGCCAAGCTCAAGGGCGACGTGCGCATGGTCAAGGTGCTGGCCCGCGCCGCCCGCACCCGCCAGCGTCCGCTCCGGCACGACGCCGAGATCCCCTTCGGTCCCGGCGTGCTGCGGCTCGCGCCAGGACCACCGAGGAGATCGTGGCCATGACCCGACGCCGCCCCGGGACGCACAACGCCCGCCGCCGGTTCGTCGAGGCCCAGGTGGTGCGCGTCCTGGCCGACGACTACCGGGCCCGCTTCGGCAGCAGCCGCACCCCAGGGACCGAGGACTTCGGCGAGCAGGAGGAGCGCGACGACCTGGCCCGGCGGTTACGGCGCGCCCCCGGGGTGGTCGAGGCGCTCGACCGCATGTGGCCACGTCTGTCGCCCCACGAGTTCCTCCACGACCTCTACGGTGCCCGCCCGCTGCTGGCGGCGGCCGGGCGTGGGATCCTCGACGCGCCGGAGATCGAGAGCCTGTACCGGCCACGCAGCGACTCCCTCGACGTGGTGCCCTGGACGCTGGCCGACGCCGCGCTGGTCGACGAGGCCCGCACGTTGCTCGGGCCGCGCCGCGCGCCGCCCGGCCCCGGACGGCCAGGGTCGAGGAGGGGGCCGCCGGCGAGGGCGGGTTCTGGCCCCAGGGCCTCTCGGCGTCACCGGTGCCCGCTCCCGGCGCGGCGCAGGTGGTGGACGAGGAGATCCGCACCTTCGGCCACATCGTGGTCGACGAGGTGCAGGACCTCTCGCCCATGCAGTTGCGCATGCTGGCCCGTCGGTCGCTCTCGGGGTCCATGACCGTGGTGGGGGACATCGCGCAGGCTACCGGGCCGTGGGCACCCTCGAGCTGGGACGACGTGGTCCGACACCTCAGCCCCCAGCGCACGCCGCGGTTGGTCGAGCTCACGGTCAGCTACCGCACTCCGGCCGAGGTGGTGGCGCTGGCGTCCCGGGTGCTGGCCGCGGCGGCGCCGGCCATCACGCCGCCGAGGCCGGTGCGCCAGTCCGGCTACCCCCCGAGGGTCATCGGTGTGGGCCGCGCCGAGCTGTGGTCCCGCCTGGCCGGCCTGGCCCACCAGGAGGTGGCCGCGGTGGCGCCCGGACGGGTCGCCGTCCTGGCCCCGGGGGTGTTGCTCCCTGAGGTGGCCCGCGCGCTCGGGGATGCCGGGCTCGATCCGGTCGACCCGCGCGACCCTTCGGGCGAGGGGCTCGCCGCGGGCCTGGTCGTGTTGCCGGCGGACGAGACGAACGGGTTGGAGTTCGACTCGGTGATCGTCGTGGAACCCTTGCGGATCGCCGCCGTCGGCGACGAGCCCGCTGACGAGGGTCCGCCGGTGGCGACGACGCGCGGCCTGCGCACGCTCTATGTCGCGTGTACGCGTCCGACCAGGCGTCTCACCGTGCTCCACGCCGATCCGCTCCCGGTCGCGCTGTCCTGAGCAGGGAATTCGCCGCAGCACACGTGTCGTCGGCGAACCGATCTCCCGGTTGGGCCCTAGTTGGCGCATCCCGATCCGGGTCGGCTAAAAATGCGCTGTGACCCAGGCTGTCTCGGCGGAGGTCCCTGCACCTCAGGGCAAGATCATCCACGACCGGCCGCCCATGCTCGCCATCGGCGTCATGATCTGGCTCGGGTCCGAGCTGATGTTCTTCAGCGGGCTCTTCGCGGCCTTCTTCACCATCAGGGCGAACACGATCGGGCCGTGGCCGCCGGCGGGCACCAGCCTGGACACGGTACGGGCCGGCATCTTCACTTTGATCCTGGTGTCGTCGAGCTTCACCATGCAGTACGCCGTGTACCAGGCCGAGTGGCGCCGCCGGAAGTCGGCCCGGCGCTGGATCATCTGGACGATCGTCCTGGGCACGATCTTCCTGGGCAACCAGGCCTGGGAGTGGCTCTACAGCCCGACCCGGTGGTATACGAACTCGTTCGGGTCGCTCTTCTACATCATGTCGGGCCTGCACGGCCTGCACGTCTTCATCGGCCTGATCGCCATGATCTTCCTGCTGGGCCGCATCCGCGGCGACATCGGCGGTGACCCCGGCGAGCTCTCGGCCGTGCAGGGCGTCTCCTACTACTGGCACTTCGTCGACATCGTCTGGGTGGGTCTCTACAGTTGCCTGTTCCTCCTCAAGTAGCCATGCGAACTGACCGCCGTCTCCGCGGCTCGCGCCGGTTGCTGCGCTCCAAGGTCCTGGTCCCGGGCGGCCTGCTGGCCGTGGCGGCCGTGGCGTCGTTGGCCATGTTCGTTCCCGACGCCGGGGCGAGCGGGCACTCGGACGCGTCCAGCGTGATCGTGAGCCCGACCCATGTGACCACCCGCTCGTGCGGCACGGTCAACACCAAGGGCGTGACCCACTCGACCCCCAACGCCGGCAACCCGTTCCTCAGCAGCTCGCGGTTCTGCCTCAACGGCCACCTGATCTCCTACGGCAGCCGCTACATCACCTACGACAACCCCCCGCAGTCGTTCATCGACGCCGGCCGTTTGCTCTTCGCCCAGGCCTGCTCGAGTTGCCACGGCAACCAGGCCAACGGAGTGGGCCCCGAGGGCCAGGCCTCCATCGGGCCCAACCTGCAGGGCGTGGGGGCCGCCACCGTCGACTTCTGGGTCTCCACGGGCCGCATGCCCGCCGCCGACGTCAAGGCGGTCGAGGCGGAGCGCCGCGCCACCCGGCTCACCCCGCTCCAGGCGCTCGAACTGGCCGCCTGGGTCAACTCGCTCGACCCGTCGGTGCCGGCGGTGCCCACGCCACACACGGCGGGCGCCGAACCAGTCCGTGGGGCAGAGCCTCTTCTCGCTCAACTGCGCGGCCTGCCACACCATCGAGGGGACCGGTGATGCGCTGGCCTACGGGACCAACGCCCCTTCGCTCAACGTCAAGAACATCACCGCCCAGCAGGTGGCCGAGGCGATCCGGACCGGGCCGGCGAACATGCCGCGCTTCTCGGGCAACCTGACCGACGCGCAGGTGGCCGACATCGTCTCTTACGTCACCGGGCGCCTCCAGCACCCGACCAACCCCGGCGGCTTCTCGCTCGGCGGGGTGGGGCCGGTGGCCGAGGGGTTCGTGGCCCTCCTCATCGGGGTCGGCGGGCTGGTCCTCGTGTGCTTCTGGATCGGTGAGCGCTCGGGAGGCGACGCGGAGGGCGACGCCGCGAAGGGAGAGCACGCGTGAGCGACGAGACGCACGCAGACTCCCAGCCGTCGCGCACCAAGGTGCCGATGCCGATCGCCGCGCTGAGCGACCCGCACATGGGTGACGCCGCCCGCCACCCGGCGCGCGTCGAGAAGCTCATCGCCGTGGTCTTCGTCCTGGCCATCGTCTTCCTGGCCCTCTTCGGGGCGGCCTACTGGCAGAACTGGAACCCCTGGGTGCTCGGGGGGACCATCGGCGCCGGCCTGCTCCTGCTGGGCTTCGGCCTCACCGCCTGGGGCAAGTACCTCATGCCCCAGGGTCCCTTCGTCGAGGAGCGGCACTCGCTGTCCTCGAGTCGTGAGGAGCGGGACGCCATGTCGGCCGCACTGGTGGAGCGTTCTGCCGTCGTGGTGAAGCGCCGCAAGATGCTCGGCGGGCTCTTCGCCGCCGGTGCGGGCGTCTTCGGCATCGTGGCCCTCTTCCCCCTGCTCCGTTCGCTCGGCCCGGTGCCTGCCGACTCGCTCGAGGTGACCGACTGGCGCCGCAACACGCTGCTCGTGGACTCCAACGGCCGCCCGATCCGCCGGGAGACGCTCGTGGTCGGGGGCATCATGACCGTGTACCCCAAGGGGACGGTCCTGACCAGCGCCGGGTCCCAGCCCTACATCACCGACAGCGGCCAGGCCGTCGACCAGACCGTGCTCATCCGGCTCTCCGACGAGGACGTCACCACGGTGCCGGGCCGTGAGACCTGGGCGCCGGCCGGCTATGTGGCCTACTCCAAGCTCTGCACCCACCTCGGGTGCCCGGTGGGCCTCTACGAGCAGCAGCTCGAACTGCTGGTCTGCCCGTGCCACCAGTCGATGTTCAACGTCCGCAACGGCGGAGTGCCCCAGTTCGGCCCTGCCCCGCGGCCGCTGCCGCAGCTGCCTCTCATGTTCAACGACGACGGGTACCTCGTGGCCCAGAGCCCGTACCACGAGGCCGTCGGCCCCGGCTTCTGGGAGCGCACGACGTGAGCGACACGGCCGCCACCACCAAGACCAAGCGCACCGCCCGGGCCGCCATGGGCCCCTACGGGCACGTGGGCCAGCTGGTCGACGAGCTCGACGAGCGGCTCGGCGTGGCCAAGGGCGGACGCGTCTTCCTCGACAAGATCTTCCCGGACCACTGGTCGTTCATGCTCGGTGAGATCTCGCTCTACTCGTTCGTGGTGCTGCTGGCCACGGGCGTCTTCTTGTCGCTGTACTTCGTGCCGTCCACCCAGCAGGTCGTCTACCACGGCTCCTACGCGCCGTTGCGGGGTCAGTGGGTCTCGGAGGCCTACCGCTCGACGGTGAACATCTCCTTCGACGTGCGCGGCGGCCTCCTGATGCGCCAGATGCACCACTGGGCCGCCGACATCTTCACCGGCTCGATCGTGGTGCACATGGGCCGCATCTTCTTGACCGGGGCGTTCCGCAAGCCCCGGGAGCTCAACTGGACCATCGGCATTCTGATGCTGATCCTGGCCATCCTCGAGGGCTTCATCGGCTACTCCCTGCCCGACGACCTGATCTCGGGCACCGGCCTGCGCATCGGCTACTCGATCGCCGAGTCCATCCCGCTGGTCGGCAGCTACCTGGTCACGTTCCTCTGGGGAGGGCAATTCCCCGGAACCGGCATCATCATCCCGCGGTTCTTCATCATCCACGTGCTGATCATCCCGCTCGTCCTCCTGGGGTTGATCTCGGCCCACCTGGGCCTCTTGGTGCGCCAGAAGCACACCCAGTTCCCCGGGGGCGGCCGTACCGAGCAGAACGTGGTCGGATCACCCATGTTTCCGACCTTCATGGCCAAGACCACCGGCTTCCTCTTCATGGTGGCGGCGGCGACGGCGCTGCTCGGTGCCTTGGCCCAGATCAACCCCATCTGGCAGTTCGGCTCCTACGACGCGTCGAAGATCTCCTATGCCGTGCAGCCCGACTGGTACATGGGCTGGCTCGACGGCGCGCTGCGCATCATGCCCTCGTGGGAGTTCGCCGCCTGGGGCCACACCATCCCCTTGGAGGTCTTCCTGCCCGCCGTGGTGTTCCCGGGCCTGATCTTCACCATCTGCCTCCTCTGGCCGGCCATCGAGCGGCGATTCACCGGAGACAACGAGATCCACCACCTCTTGGACCGGCCGCGCAACCGGCCCAAGAGGACGGCGGCCGGTGTCGCCATGTTCGCGCTCTTGTTCACGCTCCACTCGGCCAGCTCGACGGATGTGCTCGCCAACTTCTTCCACGTTTCACTCAACGCCGTGCTGTGGTTCTTCCGCATCGCGGTGATCGTGGTGCCGATCATCGCCGGCCTGGTCACCTACCAGCTGTGCCGTGAGATGCAGGGAGTGCACGGCATCGGCAGGCGCAAGCGCGCCGTCGTGGTCAGCTTCTCGCCCGAGGGCGAGTACTCGACCACCCCCACCCCACCCCGCCCCGACGACGTGCATTCGGAGCTCGAGCCCGAGCCGGTGCCTCGCCGGATCGATATCGAGCCGCTCGGGAACGGTGGGCCCGCCCACGTGCCCGAGAGCTCGCCGACGGGCGTGCGGCAGGTCACCCGCTGAGCCTCGGCTCAGCCCGCCGAGTTGGGGGGTGGGTGCCGCGCATGGCACCATCATGAGGTGCGGGTCGAACGCAGCTTCGCCTTCGTGGACGTTTCGGGCTTCACCAAGATGACCGAGCTCGAGGGTGACGAGCACGCCGTCGAGGTCCTGACCGCCTTCCGCTCCCTCCTGCGCGACATCTGCAGCCGCCGTGGCGTCAGGATCGCCAAGTGGCTCGGGGACGGGGTCATGCTCGTGTGCGTCACCACCCGGCCGCTGCTCGAGACCATCCTCGAGCTCCACCACAAGGTGGGCGAGGCGGCCCGCCCCGTCACCGCCGTGGCCATCCGTTCGGGGGTCAGCTCGGGCGAGGTGATCCTCATGGAGGGTGACGACTACGTGGGCCACTCGGTCAACGTGGCGGCGCGGCTGTGCGACCTGGCTGACGCCGGGGAGGCCCTCGCCGCTCCCTCGGTGATCCCATTCCTCCCCCGATGGGGCAGGGTGGTGCGCCAGATCCCCGTCATGCTCCGCGGGGTGGAGAACCCGCTCCCGGCGTCGAGCTTCGAGATGGACGTGAGCGGGTCCCCCGATACGTGGGACCCCATCTGCGGCCTCCCGCTCAGCGAGGAGACGGCCGAGCTGATCGAGCGGGACGAGGACGGCGCGGCCGTGCTCCTCTGCTCACCGAGTTGCGCCGACACCTGGCGCCGGCGACCGGTTCGGGCCGGCACCCGCTGAGCGACGTCGCCGCAACGCAATTCGCGCTCAACGGCTGGGCGCTTCAGGTCGATGAACATGGTGCTGTCGGAGGGTGGTCGTCGTCACGGCGACCGCACTTGGCGAACTTCCGACGGCGGTTCTTCCGGGCACCCCGCCTGCGGGCGGTTCAGGGCACACTGCCTGCGAGCGGTTCAGGGCATGGCACGCCCGCCGTTGGCCGGAAGCGTCACGCCCGTGACGAAGCCGGCGGCCGGGCTCAGTAGGAACTGCACGACGGGGGCGATGTCGTCCCTGGGCTCCCCGAACCGGTGCAGCGCGGTGGCGTCGAGCTGGGCCTGGGCGTGTGCCGGGTCCGCCTCGGCCCACCGCTTCTGGGCGGCAGTCGCCGCCACCGGCCAGACGGTGTTGACCGTGATGCCGTACTGGCCCCATTCGATGGCCAGACCCCGGGTGAGTGACCTGATGGCCCCCTTCGAGGTGATGTAGCTCAGCCCCACGCCCGGCACCGGATAATCGCTGACCTCGGAGCCAAAGTTGACGATGCGGCCACCCCCGCGCGCCTTCATCGACGGGAACACGGCCTGGCAGCACCACAGCGTGCCCGCGACCGTGACGTCGAAGCCGCGCTTCCAGTGCTTCTCCTCGAGGTCCTCCGCCGCTCCGATCCCCACGGCCACCGCCCCGTTGACGAGGCCCCAGACCGGCCCGAGCTCGCTCTCGATCCGGCTCACCACCTGCAGGACGGCCTCCCGGTCGCTGACGTCGCAGCGGTAGCCCCTGGCCTTCCCGGGTCGGCCCTCGAGTTGCGCCGCCGTGCGCTCGGCCCCGTTGCCGTCGACATCGAGGAGGGCGACGTGATCGCCGTCGTCCACCAGGAGATCGGCGATCGCCTGCCCGAGCCCACCCTCGGAACCTGCACCGGTGATCACGACGACTTGGTCCACGGCCTTCTCCCTCCCCGGTCGCCCCGGCTGGCGGTGATGCCGGGTCGGGGCTCGGCGCACGCTACCCCAGCGTGTGCCGCCGAAGCGGGTGAGCCTCATGGTGGCGACGATCGAAACGGGTAGCGTTTGCCCCGCGCTGGCGAGCCGCGGTGGCGCCGCACCCCCTCGACGACGCGCGGTGCGTCAGGTTGCCGAGACAGGGGGACGGCATGGAGCTCGAAGGAAAGACGGCCATCGTGACCGGGGGAGGGCAGGGTCTCGGTGAGGGGATCGCGCTGGCCCTGGCGGCGCACGGTGCCAGCGTGGTCATCAACGGGCGCAACTCCTGGAAGCTCGAGCGGGTCCAGCAGGAGATCCGTGCCAAGGGTGGCACGGTGGAGATCGTGCAGGCCGACGTGGGATCCCGCGAAGACGTGCAACGCACGGTCGATCTGGCCTTGTCGACCTTCGGCGGGATCGACATCCTGGTGAACAACGCGCAGTCGCTCGAGTTCAACCAGTCGGTGCTCGAGGTGACCGACGAGAACCTCGAGATCCCGTTCCGCAGCGGGCTCCTCGGGACCCTTTACTGCATGCAGGCCTGCTACCCGCACCTGAAGGCCCACGGCGGCGGCTCCATCGTCAACTTCGGATCGACCACGGCGGTCGACGGCTATCCAGGCTTCGGGTCGTACGTCATCACGAAGGAGGCGGTCCGCGGCCTGACCCGCATCGCAGCCAGGGAGTGGGGTCCCGACAACATCCGGGTCAACGTGATCTGCCCGGCCGGCCTTACCGGCGGCACCAAGGAGTTCGCGGCCAGCGATCCCGAGGGCTTCGCCGCGGCGGTCCAGCGGATGCCGCTGCAGAGGGTCGGTGATCCGGTGACCGACATCGGGAACTTCGTCGCCGGGCTGGCGAACGACGACATGTGCTATCTCACCGGCGCCACCCTCATGCTCGACGGGGGCGCGCGCCTTATCAATTGACCACGGGCAATTGATTGACCACGGGCAATTGACCCGGGCTCCGGAGCAGGGGAGGCTGACTAGCCGATCGGCTAGACAGGGAATAGCCGAGCGGCTAGTATGGGCCGCTGAGGCGGGTCGGGCAGCACGTCCCGATCCGGAGGCATCCCAAGGTTCGGAGGCTCAGATGAGCGAGAGAGTGATCGTCGTCTCTTCGGATTCGCACGCCGGCGTGCCCAAGGAACTTTGGCCGAAGTACCTCGACCCGGAGTTCCACGACCTCATCCCCCAACTCGAGGAGGACAACCACGTCTACCCCACGGTCATCGCGCTCCTCTCCGCCAAGAGTGGGTCGACGACGGGCCTGCCCGAGCAGGTCGAGGCCCACCGCGAGGGCTGGCACGGGCTGCACGACGCCGTGCTGCGCCTGGCGGACATGGACCGTGAGGGCATCGCCGCCGAGCTGATCTTCCACGGCGACGCCAGGCTCGGGGACCTCTTCCACAACGCCACCAACCGCGAGTACCCGCTCGAGGCCTGGGAGGCGGGTGCCAAGGCCTGGAACCGGTGGGCCGCCGACAACTTCGGGTTTGCGCTGGACCGGTTCCTGCTCACCGGTGCCGTCGGTCCGTGCGTCGACATGGACGCCGCGGTGGCCGAGGTCCACTGGTTGGCCGACCACGGATTCGTCGGGACGTACCTGCCGGGCTACATGCGTCATCCGGGCATGCCGCCGCTCTACGACCCGTCCTGGGAGCCCTTCTGGAAGGCGTGCGAGGACCGCGGGCTCGTCCTGGTGGTCCACGCGGGGTACGGCACCAGGCAGGGCTTCGTGTTCCCCCACCTCCAGCGGATCTACGACGCCGTGGCCGACGCCGCCGGGAGCACCGACCCCGAGGCCATGCTGGCGCATTCGTCGGCGGTCTCGGACGACTCGCTGGTCTTCTTCGACAACTTCCTCAGCCACAACGTGGACTCCCGCCAGCCCCTGTGGCAGCTGATCATGGGCGGGGTCTTCGACCGCCATCCGGCGCTGCGGCTGTTCCTGACCGAGATCCGGCTCGACTGGATCCCGGCCACGCTGGTCCACCTCGACGGCGTCTACGAGGCGCACCCGCGGGGCTTCGGGGCCCGCCGCAAGCCCAGCGAGTACTGGGGCACCAGCGTGGTGGCCGGCGCCTCGTTCATCCACAAGGTCGAGGTCGAGATGCGCCACGAGATCGGGCTGGAGTCGATCCTGTTCGGCCGGGACTTCCCGCATCCCGAGGGCACGTGGCCCCACACCCGGGAGTGGTTGCGGGACGCCTTCGCCGGCGTGCCCGAGGACGAGGTGCGCTCGATCCTGGGCGGCAACGCCGTCCGATTCTTCGGGCTCGACGAAGTCCGCCTGGCCGAATTCGCCAAGCGCATCGGTCCCACGGTCGAGGAGATCAACGGCGGAGGCATGGTGGCTCCCGAGCTGATCGAGAGCTTCGCCCACCGGGGCGGCTACCTCAAGGCTGCCGAGGGTGAAGGCAAGCTCCCGATGGTCGACGAGCTCCTCCGCGAGGACCTCGCCGCGCTCGGCGTGGCAAGCTGAGCAGCCATGGCCGAGTACACGGAATTCCAGACCTTCACCGACTACGAGGTCTTCGACTGCGACCAGCACCTCTACGAGCCGGCCGATTGCTATACGTCGTGGATCGAGTCAAAGTACGCGGAGCGGACCCTGCGGGGCGCCGAGGTGGACGGCCGTTGGGTCATCCTGGCGGACGGCACGGAGGTGCCTTCCGACTTCCAATTCGACGAGTGCTACCGCCCTGGGTCCCTCAAGGAGATGCTCAAGAGCATCAAAGGTGGCGAGGGCGGCCAGGGCTCGTACCAGTGGATGAAGATCGATCCGGCCTTTCAGGATCCGCAGCGCCGGCGCGAGCAGCTGACCCGTCAGAAGGTCGGCGGCGCCTTGATGTTCTCCGGAGCGCTCGGGCTCTTCGCCGAGCCGGTCCTGGCCGACGACGAGCTCTACTGGGCATCGTCGTGGGCCTATCTGCGCTGGCTCGAGGCGACGTGGGGCTTCAGCCGCGACCGGATCTTCGTGGCGCCCGTGCTGTCGATGCGAGACGTCGACAAGGCGTGTGAGCAGCTCGACTGGCTCTTCGCGCACGATTGCAAGGCCGTGTCCTTCGTGCCCGGACCGGCCTACGGCCGCTCTCCCGGCGACCCGTACTTCGATCCGATGTGGAGCCGGATCAACGAGGCGGGAGCCGTGGTCTGCTACCACATCGACGAGGCGGTGCCCGGGTACAAGGCCAGCCGGTCCAAGTGGTGGGGCCAGGAGGAGAACCCGACCTTCTACACCCAGTCGGCCTGGCAGTGGATGTGGGCCTACGGCGAGACACCGGCGCTCGAGTCGTTCTCCGCCCTGATCTACGACAATCTCTTCGGGCGCTTCCCCGACCTCAAGGTCGTCTCGGCCGAACACGGGGCCGAGTGGATCCCGTTGTTCCTGCGGCGCATGGACAAGATGCGGGGGATGGGCCGCAACGGCCGGTGGATCGACGGGCCGCTGACTGAGCGGCCGAGCGAGATCTTCAAGCGCTCGTTCCGGGTGGTCCCGTACTGGGAGGACGACCTGGTCCCCCTGATCGAGCAGGTCGGCCGCGACGTGATCGTCGGTGGTTCCGACTTCCCGCACTCCGAGGGCCTGGCCTTTCCCTCCCAGCTGGTCGAGCATCTCGGGGGCATCAGCCCCGAGGACCAGCGCTACATCTTGCGGGACAACGCCTGCTCACTGGTCGGCATCGCCGACTGAGGCTCGGCCCTCTATCATCTGCCCGCACGGGGCTCCGCCGTCTGTCTGCCGGGGTGACCCGCGCATCGCGTCGTGTTGTCCGAGGGAAGGATGTCAAGTGCCGGGTCGCATGGAGGGAAAGAAGGCGGTCGTCGTCGGGGGCGGTCAGGTTCCGAGCCAATTCGTCGGCATCGGGCGCGCCGTGGCCGAGCTGTTCGCCCGTGAGGGCGCCGAGGTGTGCGTGGTCGACCGGGTGGCCGAGAACGCCGAGGAGACGGTCAAGCACATCGCGGCCATCGGTGGAACCGCCCACGCGATCACGGCCGACGTGGGCAACGCGGACGATTGTGGGCGACTGATCCACGAGGCCCACGGGATCATGGGCCGGATCGACGCCCTGTTCAACAACGTGGCCACCGAGGCGGGAGACTCCGACCCGCTGGACCTCGACGTCGAGGCCTGGGGCCGGATCATGGACGTGAACTTCCGGGCCATGTGGCTCACGTCGCGTGCGGTCATCCCCATCATGCAAGAGCAGGGGGGAGGGACGATCGTCAACACCTCCTCGGCTGGCTCGCGCACGGCCGGTGGCACGTTCTTCGCCTACGGGCTGTCCAAGGCCGGGGTGGACGAGCTCACCCACAAGCTGGCCGTGACCTATGCCCCCTGGGGCATCCGGTGCAACTCGGTCCTCCCATCGTGGGTGGCCACGCAGCACTCGACGGCCAGTCTGGTGGCGGCCGGCCACGTGAAGGACGAGCAGGACCTGATCAACATGGGCCGCGAGATGACCCCGCTGGGCCGGATGGGGACGGCCTGGGACGTGGCCTACGCCGTGCTCTTCTTCTCCTGTGACGAGTCGCTGCACGTGACCTCGATCAACCTCCCGGTCGACGGGGGCACTCTCGCCTCGATCGGGCAGTACCGCCGCCCAGCCGACGCCCCCACGCCGTCCTGAGGCGGCCTCGGTATGCTGGGCCGGTTCGTGATCCACACGTGCGGGACGGCGAGGGGAGGCAACGCATGACCAGGGCAGTCGCCCAACGGGCCATCGACGCCACGGCATTCGGTGGCACAGTCTTCGGTGGCACAGTCTTCGGTGGCAGAGTCTTCGGTGGCGCGGGGGTGACGCCATGACGGTCGCGCCGGCAAAGCCGGGCGCCCGCTTCGTCGGTCAACGGGTCGCCCGCAAGGAGGACGCCCGTTTCCTGAGCGGCCACGGCCAGTACGTCGACGACGTCGTCGTGCCCGGGACGCTCCACGTGGCCTTCGTCCGCAGCGACATCGCCCGCGGCCGGATCCTCTCGATCGACACCGAGGAGGCCAAGGCCACCCCCGGCGTCCACGCCGTCTACCTGGCCGAGGACCTCGCGCCGATGGTCAAGGACCACCTGGTGGACGACGAGGCCCACGCGACGCGTCCATGGCGGATCCTGGCCGAGGGCAACGTCTCGTGCGTCGGCGAGGCCATCGCCATGGTGGTGGCCGACTCGCGCTACATCGCGGAAGACGCCACCGAGGCGATCGTGGTCGACATCGAGCCCGAGCAGGCCGTGGTGGACTACACCGCGGCGCTGGCCGAGGGGGCGCCGCTGGTCCATGCCGGGACGGAGTCCAACCTCATGTCGGCCATGCCGGCCCCGGACAACCCCACGCTCGAGGAGGCGATCGGGTCGGCACCGGTCGTGGTCACCGAGACCTTCCGCCAGCATCGCTACCTGACCGTGCCCATGGAGACGCGGGGCATCGTGGCCAGCTGGGACCCGTTCCGCAAGGAGCTCACCATCTGGCACTCGACGCAGGGGCCCCACGGCTCCCGCAGCTACTTCTCGCGCGCCCTCGGCCTCGACGACTCGCAGGTGAGGGTGATCATGCCCGACGTCGGCGGCTCTTTCGGCCTCAAGATGAACCCGCGCAACGAGGATCTCTGCGTGGTGCTGGCCAGCTACAAGCTGGGCCGCCCGGTCAAGTGGATCCAGGATCGCCGCGAGAACCTCATGGCCGACGAGCACCCCCGCGAGGATGCGGCCACCGTCACGGTGGCCACCGACGAGAACGGGATAATCCTGGCCGAGAAGGCGCACCTCGTGGAGAGCATGGGGGCGTACCCGGCGGCCATGTCGACCGCCGCCATCCTGGGCACGATGATCTTCCCGGGTCCGTATCGGGTGCCGGCGTTCGCCGCCAGTGCCGAGGCCATCCACACCAACCTGATGGGGCGCGGGTCGTACCGGGGCCCCTGGATGTACGAGTCCGTCGCGCGCGAGCAGATGATGGACTGCGTGGCCGCCCGTCTCGGTCTGGACCCGCTCGAGTTCCGGCGACGCAACGTCATCAAGACCGACGAGCTGCCCTACACCATGGCCACCGGCGTGCCCTACGACCAGATGACCGCGGCCGACACGCTCGAGCAGGCTGCCGAGGTCATCGGCTACGACGAGCTGCGCGAGCAGCAGAAGGCCTGGCGGGCCGAGGGCCGCCTGATCGGCATCGGCATCAGCCTGGTCACCGAGCCGACCGCCATGGCGTTCGGCTGGATGAGCACAGACGCGGCGACGGTGCGCATCGGGCGAAACGGTGGGGTCGACGTGTACGCCACCACGGCCAGCCACGGACAGAGCTACGAGACCACCATCGCCCAGGTCGTGGCGGACGAGTTGGGCATCGGCATCGACGACGTGCGGGTGATCCAAGGCGGCGACACCGCGGCGACGCCGATCGGTCCGGGGACCGGCGGCAGCCGGAGCATGATCCCCATGACGGCCGCCCGGCAGGCCTGTGCCGAGCTCAAGACGCGCATGCTGGCCATCGTCGCCCAGCAGCTCGAGGCGTCGCCCGAGGACCTCGAGGTGGTCGACGGACGGGTGCAGGTGGCGGGAACGCCCACCCGAGGCATGTCGCTGCCCGAGGTGGCCGCCCTGGCCTACACCAGTCCGGGATCGCTGCCCGAAGGCGTCCCGCCGGGTCTGGAGGCCCAGAGCCGGTTCAGCCCGAGCACCTTCACGACCTGGGCGAACTCGTGCCACATGTGCCTGCTGGAGATCGACCCGGCGACCGGAGCCGTGAGCATCCTGCGCTACGTGGTCAGCGAGGACTGTGGCGTCATGATCAACCCGAACGTGGTCGAGGGGCAGATCGCCGGAGGAGTCGTGCAGGGGATCGGGGGAGTGCTCTACGAGAACCTCAAGTACGACGAGGAAGGCAACCCGCTGGCCACCACGTTCATGGACTATCTGCTCCCGACGGCGGCCGAGGTGCCCGACATCGAGTACGCGCACATCGAGACGCCGGCGCTGTCGAACCCCGGTGGCCACAAGGGCCTCGGCGAGGGTGGTGCCATCAGCTCTCCGCCGTGCGTCATCAACGCCGTGGCCGATGCACTGCGCCCGCTGGGGGCACAGGTGCGCAACCAGCCGCTCGGTCCAGCGGAGATCGTTGAGCTGATCGAAGCGGCGGGCTGAGCCAACCGGCCGGCTCAGGTTCCCGGGAGCCGGCGCGCCACGAACTCGAGCACGGCGTCGGGATAGGCGGTCCGCGAGGGCCGGAACAGATCGTGGTCCGATCCGGGGATGGTCACCACCTCGGCCCCGGGGACGGTGCTCTGGTAGCGGGCGGCGGTGGACCGGTCCACGAAGCCCCCGGCTCCACCCATGGCGAGGAGCACCGGAACGCCCAGAGCGGCCAGCTCGTCCCAGAAGGTGCGTGGTCTCGAGTCAGCCTCGAGACCCTCGAGGACGTGTCGTTGGACCCGATCGGCGTTGGCGCGGCCACGCCAGCTCGAGGTCCACAGCCCCTCGGCGAACCCCGGGGGAAGGGCAACCTCGACCGGGAGGTAATCGCCGATGGCCACGGAGAGCACGCGGTGGGGCGCACCGAATGCCACCACCAGCGCCGTCGTGGTTCCCCGCGAGAAGGCCATGAGGTGGAACTGCTCGATGCCCTCGGACTCGATGACGGCCTGCACGTCCCCGGCTTGGTCCTTGACGGAGTAGCCGCGGCGGGGGGCGTCGCTCCCGCCGCGGCCGCGCGGCTCGACCACGAGGATCCGGCGATGGGAGAACCCGACCAGCGCCTCGGTGTACTCGTCGGCGGTGTCGACCACCCCGGGGACGAAGATCGTGGGGTGGCCGACCGCACCGGGCACCCCGGCGTCGAGATAGCGGATACGCACATCGCCGTGCCGGGCGAATTTCTCCACGAACCTCACCGAACCATCAGTCCCTTCCCCGGACGGAACCGGTCAGCCGCCGAGAGGGCCAGCGAGAGGGCGCCGAAGCCCAGGCCGAGCAGGCACACACCGCCCCAGCCGTGCGAGCCGTACAGTGCTCCGGCGCTGACGGAGCCGACGGCCCCGCCCACGAAGTAGCAGACCATGTAGGCGCTGTTGATCCGGCTGCGGGCGTCGGGACGGAGAGCGTAGATCACGGCCTGATTGGTGATCTGCATCCCCTGCGTGCCGACGTCGAGGACCACGATGCCGGCGATGAGGGCGGCCAGGGAGGTGCGACCGGCCCAGAGCAGGGCGAAGGAGCCGGCGAGCAACACCCCGGCGACGACGGTGGTGGCCGTCGACCGGGCCGTGTCGGCCAGCTTTCCGGCCAGGTTGGCCGCCGCGATGCCGGCGGCCCCGACCAGACCGAACAGGCCGATCACCGCGTTGGAGTACCGGTAGGGGCTGCTCGAGAGGAGGAAGGCCAGGGTGGTCCACAGCACGCTGAAGGCGGCGAAGGCGCAGGCACCGTGCCAGGCCCGTCGCCGGAGCACGGGCTCGCCGGCGAGCATCCGCAGGGAGGAGGCCACCAGGTGGACGTAGCGCTGGTGCGGGCGCGGGTTCTCGTGGGGCAGGGCTCGCCACAGGAGAGCGGCAAAGAGCACCATGAGAGCCGCCGAGAGCCAGTAGATGGCCCGCCACCCTGCCAGCTGGGCGACGAGGCCCGAGACCGTCCTGGCCAGGAGGATCCCGGCGAGCAGGCCGGTCATGATGCGGGCGACCACCCGGCCGCGCCGCGCCTCGGGCGCCAGGTCGGCGGCGAAGGGGATCATCACCTGACCGGCCACCGAGGAGGCCCCGAGGGCCACCGAGGCGACGGCGAAGATCCCCAGGCTCGGAGCCAGGGCACAGCCCACCAGCGAGACGGTGGCGACGCCGAAGAGGATGGTGACCAGCGTTCGGCGGGGGTGGAGGTCACCCAGCGGGACGATCAAGAGCAGACCGACCGCGTAGCCGATCTGGCCGGCCGTGATGACCGAGGATGTGGCGCCGGGCCCGCTGCCGAAGGAGCGGGAGACCTGGTGCAGCACCGGCTGCGCGTAGTACAAGTTGGCCACCACGGCGCCCGTGGCCACCGCGATGAGGGCGACCAGCGCCCCGGAGAGCCGATGACCCGTGGGCAGCCCGAGAGGAGGCCCGGGCGCAGACCTCCCGCTGCTCAGATGGTGCCCCCGCGGCGGCTCTCGGCGGTGACGCCCGTGAGCGCGGTCAGGATGAGCGGGACCCCGAGGAAGATGAGCCAGATGCCGAAGACGAGGGCCAACACCGTCATGAACGCGCCCATTCCCATCACGAACGGCCAGATGGACGATCCGGGGAAGGAGTCGACCGTGCCGGCGCCATCGGCCAGTTCGGCGTCCTCGCGGTCCGAGGGCCGGTCGCCCGGTGCGGGAACCTCACCCCAGAAGAAGTACTTGCGGCCGTGGAACCTCTTGTGCCAGAAGAAGTAGTAGAGGCCCGGGAGGAAGCCGAGCAGGGTGGCACCGAGCAGCATCATGCCGCCGCCGTCCTCGTAGCTCCAGAACCAGTAGACCAGGCCCACCACCCCGAAGAAGAAGCCCAGGAACAGCAGGAAGAGGGACTCGACCTTCATGCGCCTACCTCAACCTTCTCCTTCGCCTTGCCGTTGGTGTGCGCCCCCTTGCCGTGCGGCAGCGTGAGGGCGTCGGGGTGGTTGAAGTCCCACGTGGGCCGTTCCGAGCGAATCGGCGGGAGGTGCGTGTAGTTGTGGTGGGGTGGCGGGGACGTGGTGAACCACTCGAGTGTGTGGGCGTCCCATGGATTGTTGCCGGCGGGGATCGGCTTGCGCCACGAGACGAAGAAGTTGACCAGCAGGAAGACGAACGACGCCCCGATGATGAACGCCCCGACGGTCGAGGCGATGTTGTAGCTCTGCCACCCGAGGTTGGACGGGTAGCTGGCCACCCGTCGCGGCATGCCGAGGAGACCGACCACGTACTGGGGCATGAAGGTGAGCCAGAACCCGATGAACATCAGCCAGAAGTGCCACTTGCCCAGGCTCTCGCGCAGCATCCGCCCGAACATCTTGGGGTACCAGTAGTACAGGCCGGCGAAGCCGGCGAAGACAGCTGTCCCGAAGAGGACCTGATGGAAGTGGGCCACCACGAAGTAGGTGTCGTGGACCGCGAAGTCGATGGGCGGTGAGGCCAGCATGATGCCGGTCACCCCGCCCATCAAGAACGCGAAGAGGAAGCCCACCGAGAACAACATGGGTGTGGTGAAACGCAGCTGGCCGTGCCACATGGTGCCGATCCAGTTGAAGAACTTGATCCCGGTGGGCACGGCGATGAGCAGGCTCAGGAACGAGAAGAACGGGAGCAGCACGGCGCCGGTGGTGAACATGTGGTGGGCCCACACCCCCGTCGAGAGGGCGGCGATGGCCATGGTGGCGAAGACCATGCCCTTGTAGCCGAAGACCGGCTTGCGTGAGAACACGGGCAGGATCTCGGTCACGATGCCGAAGAAGGGCAGGGCCAGGATGTAGACCTCGGGATGGCCGAAGAACCAGAAGAGGTTCTGCCACAGCAGCGGTGAGCCACAACTTCGCATGGGCAGCCCACTCTGGAGATGACAGCCGATCGCCGTGTAGATGTGTGTGTTGAAGTGGCGGTCGCAGAAGAGCATGATCACCGCGGCGGTGAGCACCGGGAAGGCGATCAGGATCAGGATCCCGGTGACCAGCATGTTCCAGGTGAAGATCGGCATGCGGAACATGGTCATGCCCGGAGCGCGCAGGTAGAAGATGGTGGCGCACAGGTTCACGCCGGTGAAGATGGCGGAGAACCCGGTCAGCGCCAGGGCCATGAGCCAGACGTCGGGTCCCGCCCCGGGCGAGCTGGTGGCGCTCGAGAGCGGTGGGTAGGCCACCCAACCGAATTGGGCGGCACCGCCGGCCACCAGGAAGCCCATGAGCATGGTGATCGAGCCGGTCAGGTACAGCCAGTAGCTCAGGGCGTTGAGGCGCGGGAAGGCCATGTCGGGGGCGCCGATCTGCAGCGGTACCACGAAGTTGGCCAGGCCACCGAAGGCGAAGGGGCCGGCGAAGAGGTACAGCATCAGGCTGCCGTGCATGGTGAACAGCGCGTTGAACTGACCGAAGCTGAGCAGCGACGAGTGCGGCGAGGCCAGCTGCAGCCGCATGACGAGGGCCATGAGGCCCGAGATGTAGAAGATCACGATGGCCGTGATCATGTAGCTCAGGCCGATGACCTTGTGGTCCGTGGTGGTCAGCCACTTGAGGATGCCGGTCGGGCCGTGGTCCGCGTGGGCACCCCCGTGGTCACCGTGGCCCTCGCCCGGGACCTGCGGCGGCAGCTCGAGCGCAGTGCCCTCGTGGCTGGTTGGCGGAGCGATGACGTCAGTCACCGTAGATCGCACCTCCTGAGTTGCCGAGACTGGCACCGGAATTGCCCGTGTTGCCGGACGTCCCCGTGTAGCCGGGCCCGGCGGTCCCGTTGGCGTTGGCGTGCACCGTGGCGGGCAGCTGCCCGATCGAGGACGGGTGGGCCCGTTGGAATGCACCGGTCACCCGCAGCCAGGTCTGGTAGTCCGACGGGGAGACCGACCGGACGTTGAAGAACATCAGCGAGTGGTACAGGCCGCACAGCTGGGTGCACTGGCCCCGGTACACGCCGTTGTGCAGCACGTTGAGATCAAACTGCGTGGAGTAGCCGGGACTGGCGTAACGGCTGAAGTTGAACTCGGGCACGTAGAAACCGTGCAGCACGTCGTAGGAGCGCAGGGTCACCCGGACCGTCTCCCCGGTGGGGATGACCATGGTCGGGGCGGCGGTGGTCTGGCCGATGACCTTCACGCCGTTGGGGTACTGGAACTCCCAGCCCCACTGGAAGGCGTACACGTCGATGCTCGCGTAGGGGTGGGGCTCGACCGCGGTGACCTCGTTCTCGACGATCACGGTCCCGACGAACAGCCCGATCACGATCAGGATCGGTACCACGGTGTAGACGATCTCGGTGAGCGTGTGGTACTGGCTCTGCCTCGGCATGGCGTCCGAGCGTCGCCGATAGCGGAAGACGGTCCACAGGATCAGGAGGAACACGAACCCGCCCACCACGATGCCGGCGATGAAGAATCCCTGCCAGAGGTGGAAGGTGGAGCGGGCCTGCGAGGTCGATCCCTTGTACGCCCCGAAGGTGGGGAGTTGGCACCCCGTCAGGAGCAGCGCCCCGAAGGCCACGCCGACCACGGCGATCCGCCGTCGGAGGCTCTTGCGGCCGGGACCTGGGGTTTCGGGCATTTCAGGGCCAATGCCGGTCAGCGACGAGTCCACGGTGCTGACACTAGCGAACCCTGTCCAAAAACTGGAATTGAGGCCCCGATGGCGCGGTCCCGGCCTGGCTGGATCAGCCGGCCTGGGTCGTGCCGTCCGGGGGTGGTGAGACCGGAGCCGGAGTGTCGGTGGCCGCGGCTGCGCCGGTGGCACCGCTCGTCGGGCCGGACTCCCCGTCCGGGGTGCCAGCCTCGCCCTTGCCATCCTTCAAGCCCTGCTCGAACTGGTTCTTCGCGGAGCCGAGGTTGCGGGCCAGCTTGGGGATGGCGGCACCGCCGAAGAGCAGCACCACGACGACGATGATCACGATGAGCAAATCGGGACCGAAGAGGTCGGCGAGCATGAGGGCCTCCTTCGTCAGGGTCCACGGGGCCGAACTCCCCCAGGTTAGACCCTTTCGGGCCCGATCCCGTCCCGGGGGCGGATCAGCCGGCGAGCATGACGCCCATGACCAGGGCAGCCACGCTGGCCAGGCCGGACACGGACCCCCACAGGGCCAGCTGGCCCCGAGAGGTCACCCGCTGGTGCACGTAGGCGCCCACCCCGGCCAGGACCACGACGGCGATCTTCGCCATCAGCACCGCCTTCCAGGCGGCGTCCTGCGAGGAGTAGTGAACGGCGGACACGTTCCAGATGCCGGTGATCACGAGCAGGGCGAAGGCGGGCCAGGCCAAGCGGCTGAAGGCCCGGGCCAGGGCCTGGGGTGCTTGTGCTCCGAGGGAGCGGGCGGGGCCGATCAGGCCCAGCATCACGATCTGGCCGCCCACCCACACGGTGGCCGCCAGGACGTGGAGCGTGAGGCGGATGGTGTCGAGCGCCGGAGCGAGCACTAACGGCCCTTCCAGTTCGGCGAGCGCTTCTCGGCGAAGGCGACCGATCCCTCGAGGGCGTCCTCGGAGGTGAAGGTGATCCCGACGGCCTCGTCGTTCACGACCCATCCCTCGGACTCGGGCAGCTCGCCCGCCCGCCGCATGACGCTCTTGGTCCAGCGCACGGCCAGCGGGGCGTTGGCGGCGATCCGCTCGGCCAACGCCAGCGCCTCGTCGAGCGCGGCACCGGCGGGGACGACCCTGTTGACCAAGCCGAGCGCTTGGGCCCGTTCGGCATCGATGAACTCACCCGTCAGGGCCAGCTCGAGCGCCACGGCCAGCGGCAACCGCTTGGGCAGGCGGATGAGCCCGCCCGCGCCGGCGATCAGCCCGCGGGTCACCTCGGGGATACCGAAGAGGGCGTGGTCGGCCGCGACGGCCATGTCGCACGAGAGCATGATCTCGAACCCACCGGCCAGCGCCGTGCCGTTGACGGCGGCGATGAGGGGTTTGGGGAACTCGCGCCGGACGATGCCGGCGAAGCCGCCTTCGGCACCGAGGATGGCGGGACCCTCGCCGGCGGCGAAGGCCTTGAGGTCCATGCCCGCGCTGAACGCCTTGTCCCCGCTGCCGGTGAGGACCACGACCCAGCACTCCGGATCCCCGGCCAGCGCGTCGAGGTGGTCGGCCATGGCCGCGCTCACGGCCCCGTTGATGGCGTTGCGCGCCTCGGGGCGGTTGATGGTCAAGATGTCCACCCGGCCGCGGCGTTCCCGCAGTACCTCGTCTGCCATTGTGCTCCTCCAGTCCCGGACGGCCCGTCACCGAGCGGCGCAGCCCCCGGCGCCGGCCGCCCGAGGCTAGTGGCCGGGGTCCCGAGGCGGGAATCCCTCGCCGCCCTCGACGCTCTTTCCGCTCGAGCGCCCTTGGCCGCCCGGGCCGGGATCGGCGGCACCGACGACGTACCCCGACTCCAGCTGCATGCGCTTGACGTACAGGACGCTGAAACCGAAGAGCGCGCCGAGCGTGCCCGCCGTGACGAAGGGTGAGACAGCCAGGAACACCCCGGTCGTCAGGACGTCGGCCAAGGCGAGGCGGAGTGAGGCCTCGACCACCAGGCCGACCCCCCAGACCACCGAGAGCACCCGGATGGTCCGGCGACCCGAAGGAAGCTCGTGGATGCGGTCGAAGGCCGAGAGCCGGTCGGGGTCGCGACCCGCGGAGAGGTACCGGCCCACGTAGAAGAGCGCGGGCCGGTCGTGGGTGAACAGCGTGACGATGCACGCCACGCCGAACAGCGCGGTGAAGAAGGCGTCGCGGACCTTGAGCATGTAGGAGTTGCCGCCGAGCATCGTCGAGGTCGCCACCCCGACGACGAAGCCGAGGAGCACCACGCCACCGACCGCGTCGAGGCGCCGTTGCCGGACGAACTGGAGCAGGATCCAGGCCACCGAGATGGAGCCGGCCACGATGAGGGCGGCGGTGTCGGTGTTCAGGTGACCGCGGACGAGGAAGTACGCGCCGACCGGCAGCGTGGCCCCGAAGGCCACACTCGGCAAGTGCTCACGGACGGAGGGCAGCAGCGGGTGACGGCCACCTCCGGGCGGCGGCGCCTCGGAGGGCCCCGGTGCCTCCGGTTGCATAGAGGCAGGGTACCGCCGCCCCCGGCCGCCGCGGTCGCGCCCCTTGGGGTGACCCGCGTAGAATTGGCTCCGTGAGCTTCCTGCTGCATGCCATTGAGTTCCTGGTCCTGGCGGGAGCCCTCGTCCTCATCGGTGCAGCCGTGGCGTTCTTGGTGGCCCGCGGCTACGTGCGTCGCCGCTGGCGCTTCCTGCGTGGTCATCTCGCCGTCCGAGGCGCGCTCGGCGCGCTGGCACTGCTCTCGGCCGGTCGCTCACACCTCGGTTCGTGGGCCACGCCGGCGGAGCTGAGCCGCGGCAGCGCCCCGCGGTACGCCGGCGCCTCTGGGTCGCCGTCGAGGATGCCGAGGCGGCGGTGGCGCACGCGTCGACCCGTGAGGCGCCCGTGGCCGAGCTGCCCTCGGTCTGCCACTCCCTGCGCGGCGCGGCGTCAGAGCTCGACGGCATGCTGCGCCTGGAGCGTCGTCTGCCGGCCGGCGACCCGGGGACCGCAGGTGTGCGCCGCCAGGTGGCCGAGGTCATCGGGGCGGCCCGCGACGTGCAGGCCGCGGCTCTGCGGGCCGGTGGCGAGGCGACGGAGCCCCAGGTGCGCGCGCTGGTGCGCCAGGCTCGCGACGAGATCGACATCGTGGCGGCCGGGCTGTCGCGGTTGCGCTCCATGGCCCAGCCGCGCTCGAGGACCTGTTCGAGTGAACCTTGGCCGTGCGGCCGCCCCGACCGAGCCTCTCTCCTTCGGTGTGGCGACGTCGGGCTATCGCGACGAGGGTGGCTTCGACGGGCCCGGTGAGCCGCACACCACCTGGTCGGGGTCGGGGGCCCGCCGACGCGTGGTGCGTGGCGGGCAGGGAGCCGCGGGCACCTGGGGGAGTCCCGACGCGGCCATCGAGCGCGCCGCGGCCATGGGGTGTGACGCCATCGGGTTGACGGTGGAGTGGGCACGGCTCGAACCCCGCCCCGGTGACCTCGACGAGGCGGCGCTCGATCACTACGTGGACCGGCTCGAGGCGTGCGCGACGCACGGACTCGAGCCCGTCGTGACGCTGCAGCACCTCGCGCTTCCGTGGTGGCAGGGCGAGGAGTTCTGGCTCCGTCCCGGCTCCCCCGACGTGTTCGCGCACCACGTGGCTCGGATCGTGCCCCGGCTGGCGCCACACTGCCGGCGCTGGGTCACGCTGCGTGAGCCCAACGTGGCCATGGTCGGCGGCTGGGTAACGGGCGCACTGCCGCCCGGAAGGCGCCTGGCCATCTCCGACGCCTTCTGCGTGCTGGACAACCTGGTCACTGCGCACGTCCTGGCCGCTGACGCCGTGGCGGCCGTCCGCCCCGACGCCGCGGTGACCATGTCGGTGCGCCCGTCGTCGGTCTACGAGTTCGCCCGTATGCCGCTCGACCTGGCCCAGCTGCGCGACGCCGGCGTCGATCCCTCCGACGTCGACCGCCACCTCGACGACCGTCGCGCCGTGCATGACGCCGCCTTCCCTCCGCACCACGTCGGCGAGGCGGCCCTGCGCCGGCTCGCCGCCGCGGTCTCCCCCTACGGCACGGTGCACGAGCCCGGACGTGGCCCGCACTGGGCCCGTCTGCGCGGACTGACCCGCCGCCAGGCTCCGCGGCGCGCCGTGACCGAGGTGCACGGGGCCCGCCGGCGGCGGGGTCTCGATGCCGTGGGTCTGGACTGGGCGGACCCGGTGGCCAGCCACGCCGTGACGGCAGCCGCTCGGCGGGCGGCGATGGGGCAGCCCGCCTCCTCCGACGTGCTCATGGCGAGCTGGTGCGCCACCGAGGCGGCGTTGCGACCCGGCCTGTCGCTCTGGGTGACCGGGACCCGGACGGCCAATGCGGTGACCGCCGTGCGGGCCGCTGTGTCCGGTGTGCCCGTCGGTACCTACCTGCAGCGCTCGTCGGTGGACGCCGCGGCGTTCGCCCGGGTCGTGGCGGGCGGGGTCCACGAGGGCGGGGCCGAGCCCCGGGGCGCAGGCCGATCAGTCGGCTGAGTCGGTCCGCTCGCCGCCGGATTCGGCGGGACCGAGCACGTCGCGTTTCTCATTCCGCCGATGGCGGACCACCAACACCGCGACAACGAGCACGATGAGGGCCAGCACGATGTCCGAGGCGATGCCGCTCACCTTCTCCACGCGCTCGCCGACGAAGTAGCCGAGGAGGACGTAGAGAAAGCCCCAGCAGATGCCGCCCAGGGCGTTGGCGGGCAGGAAGATGCGGTAGCGCATCTTGGACATGCCCGAGAGTCCCGGGACGACGGCCCGCAGGAAGGCGGAGAAGCGGCCCACGAACACCGCGAGGGCACCGCGCCGGCTCAGCTGGTCGAGCGCGGCGGCGATCCCCTTCTGGCGCGAGCGGAGCGGCCCGAGCCGGAGCAGCTGGTGACCCCAGCGATCCCCGATGGCGTACCCGACCGAGTCGCCCACGATGGCGCACACGACCACGACGGCCAGGATGCCCCCGAGGCTCACGCCACCCTTGGAGGCAAGCACGCCCCCGAGGATGGCTGCGGTCTCCCCCGGGAAGACGAATCCGAGCATCACGGCGTCCTCGGCGAACACGAGGACGCCGATCAGCGCGTAGGCCGGCCACCCGTGGAGCGAGAGAAGCGGCTGGAGCAACCGGCTGATCATGTGGCGCGGTCGAGTCTGTCCCGGGCCGCCCCACGGTGAGCCTCTGTCATGAAGCCCCTGGCCCGGTGCGGCTCACCCGACAGCGCGCAGCACGGTCTCGGCGCCCGTCATCTGTCGCCAGCGCTGTTCCACGCGGGTGTTGAACTCCTGGCCCCGGGCGACAAGGGTGAGGATGTCGGCCTGTCCCTGGGGTCGGGCGAGCATCCAGCTGTGGCCACCGGGAACCCACAGCACCGGCGCCCGAGCCACGGAGGCGAACTCCAGAGCCGTGTGCCCCGGGGTCACGCGGTCGAAACAGCCCCACTCCGGCAGGATGGGGATCTGCTGGGCCACTAGTCGCCGGAGCTGGCTGCGTTGGTCGACGTCCATCAGCATGGAGCCGATGGGCAGCGTCTGGGCCACGGCTCTGATGTTCTGCCGCATGTCGGGCAGCACGGCGCGCACGGTCGAGTACATGCGCCCCATGGCCAGGTCGGGAAGGTCCGAGACGACGGCGGCCAGCATGTCGACCATCGGTGCCACGTCCGGCAGGAGCGGGGACAGGAGCGTCGGGATGATGCCCCGGCGGTTCCTCCACGCCGGCGTGCTCACGCCGTCGCGGTAGATCACCCCGAGCGTGCGCCGGGGATGGTCGTGGGCGAATTGCACTGCCACGGCACAGCCCATCGAGTGGCCGAGCAGCAGGACGGGCCCGGCGCCGACCTTGTGCACGATGGCGAGCACCTGGGACGCCAGGCTCTCGAGCGAGACGTCCTGCCACTCGAGGGGGTCGCTCCCGCCGAAGCCGGGCAGGCTCGGGTTGATGACCCGCCAGCCCATCTGCTCGGCGAGCCACGCGCTCTCCCGCCAGTACATGCCGCCACCGGCGAAGTAGCCGTGGAGGTTGACGGCCCACAGGGGTGGGGAGCCCGGGCCGTCCGGGCCGTGCGCGCCCAGGTTGTCGGAGACGGCGAACCGGAGGACCCGGCCCTCGACCCGGATCGAGCTCGGGACCATTCGGATGGTCGGGGTGCCGCGCAGCTTGCGGACGAACCGGTCGCGGACCGCGCCCAGGCGGCGTAACGCGTGGTCGGTGTCGGGTGGCTGGGCCGCCTCGGGACCGTCGGACGGGGCGATCAGGGCACCCGAGATCTGCAGAGCGTCCTCGGGCCCGGCTGCGGCCCCGGGCGCGGCCGGCGCTCCCGGAGGTGGGTCGGGATCGGACCGAGCCGCCCCCGACATGAAAAAACGAGCCGCCATGCGACACTCCCGTCCGGCGCCATCCGGCGCACGCTCCCCTCGGGTCTCCCGGCGGCGATCCGGGGCCCTGACCGGCTACAGACCCTGGCCGTCCAGGGTATCCGCGGGCACCCTCGGGAAATTGGTATCCCGTGTGGTGTCCCGCTCAGGTGACGTCGCGGCGAAACGTGGTGAAGTACCCGATGACGAGCGGGACCACGCCCCAGGCCAACATGATCAGACCGCCTTGCCACCACGTCAGCAGGCGTGCCGCCACGTCGTGCGCGCCGCCGAATCCACGGGCGATGTCACCGGCGAGCGCCCCTCCGGCACCGTTGGGCAGCCAGTTCAGATTCACGTGGAACACGGCGCGTGCGAGCGCCACCAGCAGGGTCTCGAGGATGAACGTCCCCCCGATGGTGATGAGGATCCCCGCCACCTGGTTCTTGACCAGCGTGCCAAACCCCAGTCCGAACAGCCCGAGCAGCACGGTCGTGGCGACGAGCCCGGGGATGACGGCACCCAGCTGATCGGTGATCTGCGCCGTGGTGCCACCGAGCGCGGCATTCCAGGGCAGCCCCACGGCCGCCACGGCGGCCAGCGAGAGGCCGGCGATGCACAGGGACCAGAACGCCGTCGCCACCACCTTGGCCCCGAGGACCCTGGGCCGGGCCGGGGTCAGCAGCAGGGAGGTGGTGATGGTCTTGTGCCGGTACTCACCGGTGATGCACAGGACGCCCATCACGGGCGCCAGGACCTGAATCGTCCCGTAGCCCGCACCGAGGAGCTGCCTGCGCTGGTGGATGTCGTGGGGGAAGGCCAACGCGTGCCCCGCCGCGCCCCCGGCCGCGGCGAAGACGGCGAGACAGCCCAGCACCGTGAGGGGAAAGGTGAGGAGGAAGGTGACCCAGACCCCGGGCATGGAGCGCATCTTGAGCAACTCGGCGCGGATCGCGTCGATCATCAGGCACCCACCTGCTGGAAGTCGAGACCCGCGGTGAGCGAGAGAAACACGGACTCGAGGTCGCCGCCTTCCTGGGTCAGTTCGTAGAGGACGATGTGGTTGGCGGCCAGGATCGGCCCGACGTGCTCGGGTGTGACGGCGTCCATCGCCACCTCGTCCGGCGCGATCCGACGGTGGGCGATGCCGGCGTCCGCCAGTATGGTGCAGAGGCGGTCGCTCTCGGGCGTGCGCGCCCGCATGACCCGCCTGCCCAACCCGGCGGTGATCTGCTCCAGGGTCCCGCGCGCCTTGAGCTGCCCGAAGGAGACGATGACCGCGTCGTCGATGGTCTGCGCCATCTCCGCCAGCAGGTGCGAGGACACGAGGACCGTGCGCCCCTCGCCGGCCAGGTGGCGCATGAAGTCGCGTAGCCAGGCGATGCCCTGGGGATCGAGCCCGTTGGAGGGCTCGTCGAGCACCAGCACGTCGGGATCGCCCAACATGGCCGTGGCCAGTTCGAGCCTCTGACGCATGCCCATGGAGAAGCCGCCGACGGGCCGTGCAGCTTCCCCGGACAGGCCGACCATCTCGAGGACCTCCTCGACGCGCTGCTCGCCCAGCCCTCCGGCCCGCGCTGCGATGCGGAGGTGAGTGCGGGCCCGACGGGCCGGGTGGAAGCTGGTGGCCTCGAGGACGGCGCCCACCGTGCGCGAGGGGTGGGGCAGCTCGGCATATTGGCGCCCGCCGATGGTGGCCGTGCCTTTGGTGGGATGGACCAGGCCGAGCAGCATGCGCAGCGTCGTCGTCTTTCCCGAGCCGTTGGGACCGAGGAACCCGGTGACCCGACCTGGTTCGACGGTGAAGGAGAGACCGTCGACGGCACGCACGTGACCGAAGTTCTTGGTGAGCCCCCGGAACTCGAGCGGGAGGCCGCGGGTCGACCCGGCCGCTGGCACGGGGGCGACGTTAGCGCGACGGGTTCGAGCACGAGCTCCGGTCGGGAGTGCCCTGGTTGTGGGTCACGTGGCGCGGGGTGATACTGAGGACGCCATGACGACCACGAGAGCGGCGGTGTGCAGGGGAATCGGTCAGCCGTGGCGGACCGAGGAGATCGAGATCGACCCTCCCGGCGAGCGCGAGGTGCGGGTGCGGCTGGTCTGGGCGGGCATGTGCCACTCGGACGAGCATCTGCGCAGCGGCGCGCTCGGCGCCTCTCCCGACGTGCTCGAACTGCTCGGGATCGCGTCCATGTTCCCGATCGTGGGCGGACACGAGGGGGCGGGGATTGTGACCGAGGTGGGCCCGAACGTCACCCAGGTGGCAATGGGAGACCACGTGGCGACATCGTTCATCCCCTCGTGCGGCACCTGCTTCTGGTGTGCCTCGGGTCGCCAGTACCTCTGCGACCTGGGCCTGTCCACGCTGGCCGGGCCCATGATCAGCGATGGCACTTACCGTTACCGCCTCGACGGGGCGCCGCTCAACCGGATGGCGCAGTTGGGGACCTTCGCCGAGGAGATGGTCTGCCACGAGAACTCTCTCGTCCGTCTCGATCCCGGGCGCGATCTGCGAGCGGCCGCATTGATCAGCTGTGGCATTTCGACCGGGTTCGGCTCCGCCGTCGAGCGAGGCAAGGTGAAGCCGGGAGAGACGGTCGTAGTGGTCGGCTGCGGCGGCGTCGGCTCCGGGGCGATCCAGGGGGCTCGGATCGCCGGTGCCCGTCACATCGTCGCCGTGGATCCGGTGCCCTCCAAGCTCGAGCGAGCGCGCCTCATCGGTGCCACCCACGCGGTCGCCACACTGCTCGACGCACAGTTCCTGCTGGCGGAGCTCACCCAGGGACGCAATGCCGATGTCGTCGTTCTCACGCCGGGGGATCTGACCGGGGATCTCATCGCTGCGGCCTGTTCCTGCGGCTCCAAGGACGCCCGTATCGTCGTGACGGCTCTCGCACCGTTCGACCGCAACGAGGTCCAGCTGAACCTCTTCACCCTGTCGATGTTCAACCAGTCGCTCCTCGGAACCGTCTTCGGGTCGCAGAGCCCTCGGGTGCAGGTGCCGAACCTCTTGAACCTCTACGAGTCGGGGCAGCTCCAGGTCGACGAGCTCATCAGTAGAGAGTACGGCCTCGAGGAGGTGCAGCAGGGCTATGACGACCAGGCGGCGGGCACCATCGTTCGCGGCGTGGTCGGGTTCGCCCACTGAGCACGCCGCGCCCGTTCGGCGCGGTCCGCCTCCACTCGTTCCGCCACGCGTTCCGCCACGCGTTCGGTCCGGGACCCGGCTCAGCCTCCGAGGTGCCGGCGGAATCCGTCCGGGATCACGAGGTCGTCGGGGTGAAGGTTGTGGATCGAGGCGTGGCCCAGTCCGAGCAGGGCGGATTCGATGCCACCGCGCAGGATGTCCAGGACGTTCTCGACGCCGGCCTGTCCGTTGGCGGCGAGCCCCCACAGGTAGGCCCGGCCGATCATCACGGCGCGTGCACCCAGTGCCACCGCCTTGACCACGTCGCTTCCCCGGCGAACTCCACCGTCGAGGAGGACCTCGACCTCGTGGCCGACCGCCTCGACGACGGAGGGGAGGGCACGGATGGTCGCCGGAGTCCCGTCGAGGTTGTTCCCTCCGTGGTTCGACACCGAGATGGCACTCACGCCGGCGTCGAGTGCACGCTTGGCGTCGTCCACCCGGGTGACGCCCTTGAGCATGAATGGGCCGTCCCACTGCTCTCGCAGCCAGGCCACGTCGTCCCAGCTCGGTGGGGGAGTCTGCATCCATTCTCCGTAGGCCGTGAAGAAGGTCGGACCCTTCTGGCCCTTCTCCACCATGTTGGGTGTCGTGAGGTCCGGCCGCTTGCCGGCGCGGGCGAAGGAGAGGAACCACGAGGGGTTGGCCAGGGCTTCGGGCGCGAATCGGAGCATGGCGCGGAGGTCGAGCTTCTCGGGAATGACCGGGCTGCCCCAGTCGCGCCCGTGGGAGAAGGACCAGTCGAGGGTGGCGATCAAGCCAACTGCTCCAGCGGCTCGTGCCCTTTCGACCCGCGCCAGGATCTGGTCCCGACTCCCGATCCAGTACAGCTGGAAGAACGTCTGGGGGCAGGCGGCAACGACCGCTTCGACGGGCATGCTGGCGAACGAGCTCAAACCCATGGCTGTCCCACGGGCCGCTGCGGCACGCGCCACGGCGACCTCGCCGTCGGGGTGGACTGCCTGCACCCCCGTCGGTGAGACGATGACGGGGAAGGAGATCTCCTGCCCCATGACCTTGGTGGCCAGGTCACGGTTGTCGGCCAGCCCAGCGACGTGGGGGGCGAACCCAAGCTCGCCGAACGCGGCGATGTTGTCCTCCACCGTCAATCCGCGTTCTGACCCCGCGATCAACGCGCCGTAGACCGACTTGGGCAACCGCCGCTTGGCGCGCCGCTGGGCCTCGGCCACTGTCTCAAACCACTTGTTGGCCATGTCTCTCCAGCGGAGACTCTAGGTCGCTGGCGCCGGGGGCTCCGCTCTCGCGCCGTGCTGCTCCCGTCGGCGAGCCTGCGGGCCCGCGTGGGTGCAAGTCGCGGCGAAGGGCCTTGGGTGACCAGACGCGTGAGCGCCACGAGATGTGTGGCAGCAGTGGCTCGACCGTCCGCTCCTTGATGCAGCCGGCCCACACACCGATGCCGTATGCGGTGTCGTCGGCGATGTGCAGGGCGGTGAAGCGTGCCGGGTCGAGCCCGCCCTGCCCGGTTGTCCAGTCCTCGAGAGCGGGCAGGACCAGGGCGAGCGCCGCGCCGCGCGTCGCGTGCGCCCGAAGGCGAGCCCGGCCAGGAGGAGCGGCGACCAGACACGAACGAGACCCGACAGGGATGGCAGCGCCGCTCGCACGGTGCCGCCTCCCGCAATGCGAGCGGCCACCGCCACGGGGTCGCGCACGAGCCCCTGCAGGCGTCGAGCCAGGATGGCGACCGACGCCAGCAGGGCGGCCAGGGCCAGCTGGGGCCGCCGCGCCAAGACCAGCAACCACGCCGCCAGCGACCAGGCCGAGAATTGGGCCGGCGCCACGTTGCCGGGATGGCGCCGGGCCAAAGGAGCGGCGGTGGACCCGTAGAACGCTTGGCGCCGCAGGAAGGCCCACAAGGTGGTCGCACCGTGGTGGTCCACCGCCGACGTGGGGGCGTAGCGCACGTCCCATCCGGCCCGCGTGAGTCGCCAGACCAGGTCGACGTCCTCGCCACCCCGGAGTGCCGGGTCGAAGAGGGCCGCTCCGGTGGCCAGGTCGGAGCGGACGATCAACGCCGCGCTGGGGATGAAGGGGATGGGAGTGCGGGGGCGCACCTGACCTGCGGTGGGACCGAGGTCGAGCGGCGAACGAACGGCCTCGTACTGGGAGAAGGCGCGCCCCGCATGGTCACCGGCAGGCACGACCCGGGGCGCCACCGCCGCCACGACCGGGTCGTCGAAGTGGCCGAGCAGCGGAGCGAGCCACCCGGGGCGAGGCTCACAGTCCGAGTCGACGAACGCGACGAGTGGGCTGGCGGCGGCCTGCAATCCGGCGTTGCGTGCGCCGGAGGGCCCGAGGTTGACCGGCAGCGCGACCAGCCGCGCGCCGTGGCGGGCCGCGATGGCAGCGGTGGCCCCGGGGTCGGCCGACGCGTCGTCCACGACGATGCAGGCGAGCCCCTCGAGTGCGCCGAGCAGGCGGTCCAGCTCGTCTGGCCGGTCGCGGACCGGCACGACCACGGTGACGTCATCCCTCGTCATGGTCGGCCCGGGAGGCCGGGGGGACAGTGCGCCCGCGGAGACCAGCCGGCGCGCCAGGAGCCCGGACTGACGGCCGGGGCCCACCGGTGCTCCCGCCCGCCAGCGCTCGATGGCGGCCCGCGCCGGCGCGGTGAGGCGGAACAGGTGGAGCGGGCTGCCTCCGAGGAGGATCGTTCCGTCGTCGAAGGTCCGAAGCGAGGCATCCTCGTCGACCCTGAAGGAAGCCGGCAGCGGTGTGGTCGCCCGCGGGGGTGGTGGGCGAAGGGATGACGGTACGCCGAGGTGGTGGGCATCCGGCATCCCTCAATCCTGCCAGCAGGATGGCGGGGATAGTCTGTGGCCCGAGTCCAGGAGGTCGAGATGTCGCGTGAGGATCGAGTCGTTCAAGAGCCGGTGGAGGTGGCCGAGGAGCTGGCCGCCGAAGACGTGGACGAGCTCTTGGTGGAGGAGATCTCCATCGACGGGATGTGCGGCGTCTATTGAGCACCGAGGTCGAATCAGAAGCCGCCGCGTCGTCGTTCGAGAGTGCCTGGCGCCTCCATCCCCAGGTCGCATTGCGTGACGAGCCCTTCGGGGCGCTTGCCTACCACTACGGCAACCGCCGCCTGGTGTTCCTCAAGTCGCGGCCCCTGGTGGACCTGGTGCGCTCGCTGCACGACTACCCGACGGCCGGCGCGGCCGTCGAGGCCATGGTGCCCGAAGGGGAGCGCGCCTCGTACCGCCGGGCCCTGACCCGGCTGGCCGCCTCGGGGCTCCTCGATGTCGCCTGAGCCGACGCTGGCTCCGAGGCCGGCGCTCAAGGAACGACTCACCGAGGGTCTGGACGCGCCGATCTGCCTCACCTGGGAGCTGACGTACGCCTGCAATCTGGCCTGCGTGCACTGTCTCAGCTCGTCGGGCAGGCATGACCCGGCTGAGTTGACGCCCGAGGAGGCGCGACGGGTCGTCGACGAGCTCGTCGAGATGCAGGTCTTCTACGTCAACATCGGTGGTGGCGAGCCGATGCTGCGCCCGGACTTCTTCGACCTGATCACCTACGCGGTCGAGCGCCGCGTCGGCGTCAAGTTCTCGACGAACGGAACGAAGGTGACCCCTGCACGGGCCCGTCGCCTGGCCGGTCTGGACTACCTCGACGTGCAGATCAGCATCGACGGTGCCACGGCCGCCACCAACGACGCCGTCCGCGGTCAAGGTTCCTTCCACGCGGCCCGCACGGCGATGGACAACCTGGCGGCAGCGGGGTTCGGGCCCTTCAAGATCAGCGTGGTGGTGACCCGCCAGAACGTCGAGCAGCTCGACGAGCTGGCCGCCATCGCCGACTCCTATGGGGCCCAGCTCCGCCTCACCCGCCTGCGCCCGTCGGGACGCGGCGTCGACAGCTGGGACGCGCTGCACCCGACCGCAGCGCAGCAGCGGACTCTCTACGACTGGCTCCGGTCGCACCCTGGCGTGCTCACCGGCGACTCCTTCTTCCACCTGTCCCCGCTGGGCGAGCCGCTCGAGGGGCTCAACCTCTGCGGAGCAGGCCGGGTGGTCTGCCTCATCGACCCCGTCGGTGACGTGTACGCCTGCCCGTTCGTCATCGACCGGCAGTTCCTGGCAGGAAATGTCCGCCGACCCGGCGGATTCGCCTCGGTGTGGCGCGAGTCCGAGCTGTTCACCTCCCTGCGCGAGCCCCACAGCGCCGGGGCCTGCGCCTCGTGTGGATCGTTCGACGCCTGTCAGGGCGGGTGCATGGCGGCCAAGTTCTTCACCGGCCTGCCCCTCGACGGCCCGGACCCCGAGTGCGTGCTCGGGCACGGCGAGGCGGCGGTGGAGGCCGTGGCGGCCCGGGGAGACCGGCCCCAGGCGCTGATCGGTCACTCCAAGATCCGGTCGGACGGGACGCCCGTCCCGGTGCCGACCCCCGTGCGGCTGCGCGCACCTGCGCGCGCCTGACCGGGTGCAGCTGGGCGCCACCACCTGGCCCGAGGTGGAGCGCGCCGGGCGTCAGACGGTCCTGCTGGTGCCGCTCGGTTCGCTCGAGCAGCACGGTCCACACCTGCCGCTCGACACCGACTCCCGGATCGCCGCCGCCGTCGCGGCATCGGCCGCGGCGAGCTACGAGGGCCTGTTCGTGGCGCCACCGCTCGCCTACGGGGCGAGCGGCGAGCACGCTGGGTTCCCCGGGACGCTGCTGCTCGGCCACTCCGTGCTGGTGGACGTGCTCGTGGAGCTGGTGCGCTCGGCCCGGGCCTGGTGCGCCGGTGTCGTCCTGGTCAGCGCCCACGGCGGCAACGAGGAAGCACTCGTCGAAGCCAGCCGCCGGAGTGCGGGGGAGGGGGACGACGTGTTGGCGTGGCGCGTGGCACCACGGGGGGGTGATGCCCACGCCGGCCGGACCGAGACCTCTTTGCTGCTCGCCATCGAGCCGTCCGCGGTGCGGACCGAGTTGGCGCAACCCGGCTGCACCGAGGCGTTGGCCTCCCTGCTCCCACGTCTGCGCAGGGAGGGAGTGCGCCCGCTATCGTCCAGCGGCGTGCTGGGGGACCCGACGGGAGCGTCGCGGGAGGAGGGTCGGGCCATCCTGGCGACGTTGGCCGGCGAGCTGAGCGCCGCGGTCGCCGATCGGTGGCCCGGCACCGTCCGTCCAGTGGGAGCCCCCGGTTCGGTGGGATCGTGAGCCCGGCGGCGATCGTCACCGGGGCCGCCCGGGGCATCGGCGCGGCGACGGTCGATGCGCTGGTCGATCAGGGGTGGCACGTGGTGGCTGTGGACAGCTGTGCCGACGACCCGGCGCTCGACTACCCCCTGGCGACGGAAGCGGACCTCCAGAGGGTCGCCGACCGCCACGGCGGGGCGGTGCGCACTGTGGTGGCCGACGTCCGCAGCGCGTCGGACATGCGCGGCGTGGTCGACGAGGCACAGCGTCATTTCGGCAACCTCCAGGCGGCGGTGGCGGTGGCCGGCGCGGTCGGGGGTGGCGCTCCCATGTGGGAGACCCCGGACGCCCAGTGGGAGGTGCTGTTCGGGGTGAACGTCGACGGCGTGCGCAATCTGGCCGCCGCGGCCGTGCCGGCGCTGCTCGACGCACCGGCACCGCGAGACGGGCGTGTGGTCGCGGTGGCATCGGCGGCGGGCACGCTCGGGCTGCGCCGCATGGCCGCCTACTGCGCCTCGAAGCACGCCGTGATCGGCCTGATGCGGGCCCTGGCCGCGGACCTGGCCGGGACGGGCGTCACCGCCAACGCGGTCTGTCCCGGATCGACCCGGACCGACATGCTCGACGCGTCGGCGGCGCTGTTCGGCCTACCGACCGCCGAGCGGTTCGGTGCCCAGCAGCTGGTCGAGAGGTTGCTCGAGCCGGCGGAGCCGGCTGCCCTGATCGCGTGGCTCTGTGGCGCCGCCGCATCCGGGGTCACCGGCGCCGCCCTTGCCGTCGACGGAGGGATGACCACATCGTGACCACACCTTCAGCCATTGATGCCGAGGCAAGTCTCCTCGGCCTCGGTGGCAAGGTGGTGCTGGTCACCGGTGCCGCAGCCGGAATCGGCGCCGCCACGGCCGTCCTCTTCGCAGAGCTCGGTGCCACCGTCGCGCGGTGCGATCGGTCGCCGGGGCTCGGCGAGGGCGACGACCCGCTGCGCCGCGTGCTCGACGTGCGTGACGCCGACGCGCTGGCCGCCTTCGTGGCGGCCGTCGTCGAGCGGCACGGACGGATCGATGTCGTGGTGAACAACGCCGGGGGCACGTTCTTCGCCCCCTTCGTCGACGTCACACCCAAGGGGGAGGCGGCGCTGATCGCGTCCAACTTCACGCAGGTGACCTCGCTGGTGCGCCTCACGGTGCCTCACATTCCCGCCGGAGGATCCATCGTGAACGTGACCTCGATCGAGGCACACCGCGCTGCGCCCGGGTACGCCGTGTACTCGGCCATGAAGGCGGCGCAGGAGAACCTGACGCGCACCTTGGCTCTCGAGCTGGCCCACCGCGACATCCGGGTCAACGCCATGGCACCTGATGTCCTCGAGACGGAGGGGCTCGGCCGTTCGACCGGCGGCTTGACCGATCCGGCCAGCGGGCCGAGGGAGGTGGTGGGCGACGCGCCCGCCCCCGACAGTTACGCCATGCCCTCCAACCCGCCGCTCGGGCACTGGGGGACGCCGCGCGACGGCGCCGGCGCCATCGTCTTTCTGGCCAGTGACCTGGCCCGCTTCGTCACCGGGACGACGCTCCACGTCGACGGCGGCAACCTGGCTGCGGGCGGCTGGTATCGACCGGATTGACCTGGGAGGCGAGGGCGATACCCTCGGACCAACCGGCATTTATTACTTTCGGCACTTCGCAGGACCGGGGAAGTCTGTGAGTGTTGCATTGGAAATCGTCCACGGGGGATGAACGGAGTCAGGTCATGGGTCGCCGACCTACCGAGAGCGTGCCGGATTCCGCGCGTCCGCACACGGAGCCGGATCCTGGGCGGTCCCGGGGCGTGAAGCCCGGAGGGACGACGGCGGGGTCGGCGGTCTCGGGGATCGTCGGAGACTCGATCCTGGGGAGTACGGCCGACGTGGCCCGCTTGCGGGAGCGACGTCGCGTGGCCCGCCTCCTGCGACTCGTCGGCGTCTGCGCGTTCATCGCGGGCTGGATCGCGATCCGCACGGCGACGGGTCACGGGGTCGTGCCGGGCCTTCACCTGCCCCACTGGCCGGCCAGCGTGTTCTCCTCCCTCATCATCGTCCTGATGCTCGGAGTAGTCATGCTGGCCCCCTTCGTCGGCGCGGGCCGCTCGCCGCACACCCTGGTCCGCCCGGGTGAGACCACCGTCGGCCTCGAGGACCTGGTGGGGATCGACTCCATCAAGTCGGAGGTGGTCCGTTCCGTCAACCTCTTCCTGGCTCACAAGACCTTCCGCGACACCATGGGCGGCACGGCCAGGCGCGGCATCCTCTTCGAGGGTCCGCCGGGGACCGGCAAGACGTTTGTGGCCAAGGCGATGGCCAAGGAGGCCAACGTCCCGTTCCTCTTCGTCTCCGCGTCGGCCTTCCAGTCGATGTACTACGGGCAGACCAATCGCAAGGTCCGGTCGTTCTTCAAGCAACTCCGGAAGCACGCACGCAGGGAAGGCGGCGCCATCGGGTTCATCGAGGAGATCGACGCCATCGGGGCGTCCCGCCGGGGGTTCGGCAACGGGGCCAGTGAGGGCGTGACCGGTGTGGTCAACGAGTTGCTGGTCCAGCTCCAATCGTTCGACTCGCCGACACGGCGCCAGCGTGTGGCATCGGCGTGGATCGACGTGGTGAACCGTTACCTCCCCGACGGCCGAAAGCTGCGCAAGCCGGCAGTGGTGCCGGCCAACGTCCTGGTGGTGGGGGCAACGAATCGCAAGGACGACCTCGATCCGGCGCTCATCCGTCCCGGCCGGTTCGACCGCACCATCTACTTCGGGCTCCCGGGACGCCGGGCACGCGCCGACATCATCGCCTACTACCTCGGGAAGAAGGCCCACACCGAGGATCTCGACGAGCAGGGTGCCGTGGACGTGCTCGCCGGGATGACGTTCGGGTACACGCCGGCGGCCCTGGAGCGCCTGATGGACGAGGCGCTGGTCATGGCGCTGACACACGGTCGCCCGGCCATGACGATGTCCGACGTCACCGAGGCAAAGATGCTGGTCGAGCTCGGCATCACCGACGAGACCGTGTACACCCCCGACGAGCGCGAGCGGGTGGCCACCCACGAGGCCGGGCATGCTGCGGTGGCGTACTTCGTGGGCCAGACGCGCCAGCTCGACGTCCTCTCCATCGTGAAGCGTCGCGACTCGCTCGGCCTGCTCCAGCACTCCGATGCCGAGGAGCGATTCACGAAGAGCAGCGAGGAGATGCACGCCCTGCTCCAGATCGCCATGGGCGGCATGGTCGCCGAGGAGCACTGGTTCGACGAGGTGTCGACCGGTCCGGCGTCGGACCTGGCGGCCGCCACGACGATCGGAGCCCAGATGATCGGTGCGTGCGGCATGGGCAACTCCTTGATCTCGGTTGCCGCGGCTGGCAGTGGGTTCAAGGACGGCAGCGTCGTGGACAAGGTGCTGGGCGACAAGAACGCTCGGGCCGAGCTCGATGCCCTCCTCATGGGTTCGTGCGACGCCGCCAAGGCCATCGTGTCGTCCCACCCCGAGGTGGTGGAGGCCTTGCGTGATGCGCTGCTCGAGCGCGACGAGCTGGTGGGATCGGAGATCACTGAGGTGATCGAGGCGTCCCTGGGCACCCGGCGGGGCGGGGAGATCGCCGAGTTGCGGCGCTCCAACGTGACCGGCGAGCCGCGTCCGGCGATGGTGCCGCGAGCAGCCAGCGCAGCGGCTGCGGCTGCGGCCAGCGCAGCGGCTGCGACCAGCTCGAGCCGGGCCACCGGCCCTGGCGGCGCGCCGGGGTCTGCTCCGGCCACCACTGCTCCGACCACGACAGCTCCGGCCCGGTCCACGCCGTCGGGGACCGAGGGTCCGGGCCTTCGCTCCTGACGGACCCGATTGGCCTGACCCCCGCCGGCTCCTCGGTACCAGGTTGGCGTCGAGCGGCCGGACTCAGCCGCCCAGATGGGCGGTGTCGTTGTACCCGCGCACGTGTCCACCGGGATGGGCGGCGGTCCGTTCGCCGAGCCCGCCACCCTCCCAGGACCCCAGGAAGACCTCGCGGAGATCGGGCTCGACGACCGGGGTCATCCCCGAGCGGGCCGAGAGCGGTCCCGCGGTCTCCCCGGAGCGCCGCAGTGGTGAGACGTAGAGCCCGTCGAAGGCTTCCTGAGACAGGCGCCGGGCCAGGAGCTCAGCCTGATGATGGCCCGTCTCGGAGAGGGAGGGGTCACCTTGTCCCTCCACCAGCTCGAACGCCGCCCCCTCGAGCGAGTCCGACGACACGGCGTGGCGGATCAGCAAGATCTCGGTCGTGCCCGGTGGGCCGACGTACGGACGTTGACTGAAGGTCCGCAGCGCCCTCACGGGGGCCGAGTGTAGGGACGATCAGTTGGGGCCGCGTAGCTCGGATGGTCCGTCCTCGTCTTCCACCACCTCGGCGTCGATCACCTCTCCGTGGGGATCCGGCGTGCCGGGCCAAGCACCCGCCGGGCCTCCCGGACCCGTGCGGAACGACGTGAAGAAGATCCCCGGCCCCTGCGTCACGTTGACCCGCAGGGGGCGTCCGGCGTCCGGACCGAGCCGGACCCACAGGGGCTCGGCCCTGCGGTGGAGCACGCCGTACTGGACCGCCAGGGTCATGCCCAGGTAGAGCAGGAAGCCGGCTCCGAGCAGACCGGTGACGCCGCCCGACGCCGCCTGGCTGCCCACCGAGCCGGCGACGAGGTGCACCATGAGCGACGCCAGCCACAGCGCCATCGTCACGGTGGTTCCTTGACGCAACACCCACCCGTTGCCGGTCCAGACTCGCATCGACAGCCCCCGCAGCGCGCCGAGACCCAGAGCGCCGACGGCGAGCGTGCCGAGGAACCAGGTCCATGCCGCCCCCGAGACGTGATGGTCGCCGGTATAGGAGAAGAGGGAGAACAGGCCCAGGATGCCGAGGAACACCGGCAGCCGCGGCTGGAACAGCCTCGGCACCGGGACCACACGCGCCTGGCGCAGCAGCACCAGACCGAGCACGACCGCCCCGAACGCGGCGGACAAGAACGACATCACAGCCAGCCTACGGGGAGCGCCGTGCAGGCGTTCAGCGCCCCAGGAGCGGTGCCACCTCCACCCCGAAGCGGGCCACCTGGGCGCAGTACTCCTCGAGGTCACGGGCGGCGAACCGCAGCTGCACGTGGTTCGCCCCCATGGCGACCAGCTCCCGGAGCGACTCGGCCAGCTCGCCGGCCCCGCCGGCCAGGACCCCGCCGGGGAGCGCCGGGCCGGGACCCGCCTCGCGCAAGTAGAGCGGTGGAGCGACGACGCTCACGTCGACGGGAGCCCCGCCCCGTAGCTCGGCCCGCAGCTCGTGCAGCCGGGCCACGTGGCCGGGCAGGTCGCCCCGGTGCACCGCACCGGCCAGCCAGCCGTCCCCGAGCGCCGCAGCGCGCCGGATCGCCTGCGGCGTCGAGCCGCCGACCCAGATCGGTGGGCGCGGCCGGCGTGCCGGGAGCGGCCCGAGGGCCAGGTCGCCCGCCGGCCACCGGGGGCCGGGGAGGGTGGGGAACTCGTCGGTGAAGCACCGGGCCAGCGCGCCCACGGCCTCATCGGTGTGCAGGCCGCGGTTGTCGTAGTCCCCCGCGAACAGCTCGTACTCCTCGGGGAGGGACCCCTCGACCACCCCGACGATGAGGCGCCCGCCCGAGAGGACGTCGATCGTGGAGAGCTCCTTGGCGGCGCGCAAGGGGTGGCGCTGTGCGAGCACGTAGAGGTGGGGGAGCAAGTGCACGTGCCTGGTCACGGCGGCCAGCCAGCCCAGGGTCGCCGTCGCGTCGAACCACACCGTTCCCATGGCCGCGGCCAGTCGCCGCGGTACGGCCGTGTGGTCGCCCACGGCGAGTGAGAAGAAGCCCGACTCGTCGGCCACGCGGGCCAGGCGGGCGAGCTGGGCCGGCCCCGCTTCGCTCTCCCAGGCCGCGGCGTGGGGCGTGGGCCGCGAGACGACTGGCAGCTCGAGCCCGTAGGCGATCTCGCCGCTGGGCACGGCGCAGACCACGTCGGGCGGCACGGGCGCCGGGTCGGGCGCAACGGGCGGACCCGTGCTCATGTGGCGGCCCGGGGGAGCAGCTCCATGGGGCGCACCGTACCGGGTAGGACGGCACGCCATACTGGCGACGATGGACGCGAGGGGTGGCCGGCGCCGGCAGTCGGGCGACCGCCCGGTGCTGCGCCGGCCCGGCCCGGCCGCCGCTCTGGTGACAGGGACACTGTTGGGGGCCACAGTGCTGGCGGCGTGTGGCTCCGGATCTCCGGGACCGGCCGGCGCCCCGACCTCGACGCACCGCCCTTCCGCGCACGCCGCCACCACCCCGAGCTCGACGACCTCGACCACCGCGACACCGACCTCGACCCTTCCGCCGGTCTCGCAGACGGGGCCGTTGCAGGTGGGGTCGCCGATCTCCCTCCCTTTCTCGGCTGACCGAGTGGCGGCGGCCGAGAGCCCCGACGGTGCGGTGTTCATCGGTCCCGAGGACCCGGCGAGCCCCTCGCCCACCGTGGCATGGGTGGTCGACGGGAACGGTCCGGCCGCAGTGGCCGAGCACGTGGCGACGGGCATCGCCGCGCTGGCTGCCGACAGCGCCAACTTCTACGTGGCCACCTACGGTCACGTCTTCGCCTTCGACCGGGCGAGCGGCAACCCGGTCGGGCAGTGGACCATGCCCCCGGTCGCCACGGCCAACACATCGAGCGACGACCTGGTGTCCATGGCCGCGGCGGGTGGGTCGGTCGTGGTCTCGGTCACCCAGGGCAACACGGTCGGCGTGTACCGGATCACCCCCACCTCGTCGGCCGCACCACGACTGGTGGTGCGCGGGCTGGGCGACGCCGTCGGCCCTGACGGCTCGGTCTACTACGAGCGGTCCGACTTCCACCTGGCCGTGGTGCGCCCCGACGGCACGGTCCGGATCGGGCCTGCGCTGACCCACAGCCCCACCTCCCTCGGCGGGGGCGTGCAGTACGTCGACACGGTGGCCGGCGGTGCCGTGTGGGTCAGCGAGCCGGCGGGCCAGGGCCTCGACGACCGGTTCACCACCTACGACACCGCCACCCTGGCCGTCGTCGGCTCCTTCGCCGGCATGGTGGGGACCACCTTCGCCGACTCCGCCGGAGGGCCGCTGGCCCTGGTGACTGCAGGTTTCGCCGCCGGGTGCCCGACGTCGCCCTCGGGTGTCCCGGTCTCGTGCGTGTTCCGGATCGACGCGCACGGGACGCTGAGCGACCCGTCCGGCGTCGGCGGGGCGGTGACGCTGCTCGGCCCGGGACCTGCGGTCGTCACCTCCGACACCGGCACCGGTCAGTTCGACCTCCTGCGCCTGTCATAGGGCGGGTCGCGACGCCTCGGCACCCTCGAGAGCGAGCAGCGCGCGCTTGACGGCCAGGCCGCCGCTGTAGCCGCCGATCCCGTCGCTCGCCACCACCCGGTGGCACGGCACCACGATGGGGATGGGATTGCGACCGTTGGCCTGCCCGACGGCGCGCGGCCCGCGAGGTCGCCCGACCCGGTGGGCCAGTTCGCCGTACGTGATGGTCCGGCCGTAGGGGATCCGTCCGAGCTCGTCCCACACCGAGCGCTGGAACGTGGTGCCCCCGAGCGCCAGGGGTAGGTCGAACGCGGTGCGGGTACCGGCGAAGTACTCGAGTAGCTGTTGGGAGGCCCGGCGCAGCACCGGCGCGGCGACGCCCGGCCTGACCGGCGCACCGTCGCGGGCGAGCCCGGCGATCTCGGCGCCCGGTGGCAGATGGATCCCGACCAGCGACTGGCCGTCGCTCTCGAGATGCAGGCGGCCGATCGGTGTGTCGAGCCCGAGCGTCACCGCAGCGGTGGCGTCGTGGGCGACGACCCTCACGCGTCGCCCCACAGGTGCGCCATGGCATAGCTGCGCCATGGCCGCCAGCGTGCGCTGTGCGCTTCGAGCCCGACCGTGTCCTCGGGTAGCCCGAGCGCGCCGGCGGCGCGGCGGGCACCGAGGTCTGTCGGGAGGAAGGCATCGGGATCGCGTAGGGCGCGCATGGTCACGTATTCGGCCGTCCAGGGTCCGATCCCCGAGAGTGCGACGAGCGCCGAGCGGAGGCGGCGAGGATCGCTGCCGGCGTCGATCTCGAGGTCGCCGTCGCGTACGGCGCGGGCCACGGTTACCAGCGTGCCGCGGCGCGAAGCCGGCATGGCGAACACCTCGGGGCGACGCCGGGCCAAGTCGATCAGCGCGTCCGGAGTCGGGAAGAGGAGCGCGACCCCGGCGTCTCCGCCACCGGCTCCATCGCCGGGAATGGTGTCGCCCACGGCCTGGGCCAGCTTGCCGGCGACCGTGCGGGCACCCGTGACCGAGATCTGCTGCCCCACGACGGCGCGGACAGCCAGCTCGAAGCCGTCGGCGGCACCGGGGACACGCCGCCCAGGCTGGCGCGACACGAGCCGCCGCAAGGCCGGGTCGGTGCCGAGCACCTCGGCGATGGCCACCGGATCGGCATCGAGGTCGAGGAGCCGCCGGCACCGTGAGACCGCGGCGGTGAGGTCGCGCAGGTCGGAGAGGTCGAGGCGGCACTCCACCGCCGCCGGGCTGCCGTCGTCGGGCTGAGCCCGCAGGCTCACCACGGCGTGGCCCCGGGGGAGACGCAGACTGCGGCGGTAGCACACGCCGTCCCACGACTCGACGCCGGGCACGGCGCGCCGGCCGAGGAACCGCAGGAGCGAGGTCGGGTCGAAGGGCTGGCGAGACGGAAGTCGGAGCCGGATGGCCGTCGGGACGCCGCGGGTGTCCGATGCGCGTGCGCTGGGCACGACGGGGCAGCGCCGGGCCGCCCGTGCCCGAAGGCCACGCGGCGTGTCGGCGAAGATCCGGCGCATGGTCTCGTTGCACTGACGGACGCTCGAGAACCCGGCGGCGAACGCCACGTGCGAGACCGGGAGGTCCGTCGTCTCGAGCAACAGGCGCGCCGTCTGGCCACGCTGAGCCCGGGCCACCGCCAGCGGGCCCGTTCCGAGCTCCGCGGTCATCAGGCGGTTGAGCTGGCGTGCGCTGTAGGCCAGGCGGTGGGCCAGCCCCTCGACTCCCTCCCGGTCGACGACGCCGTCGTGGATGAGCCGCATGGCCCGGGCCACCACGTCAGCGCGGGTGTTCCATTCGGGCGAGCCCGGGCTGGCGTCGGGCCGGCAGCGCAGGCAGGCGCGGAAGCCGGCCTGCTGAGCGGCGGCCACCGTCGCGAAGAATCGGACGTTGTGGCGCTTGGGGGTGCGGGCCGGGCAGCTCGGTCGGCAGTAAATGCCGGTGGACGTCACGGCGCAGACGAACCAGCCGTCGAACCGGGCATCCTTGCTCGCTGCCGCTTGGTAGCAGCGTTCCGGGTCCTCGACCATGGACCCCAGCCTGACACGAGATCCCGGAGATTCCGGCGGAAATCGGACATCGCAGTGGGGCGGCCCCGCTCGGCGGTTCCAGGGACGGGCTTCGTTGCAGCTCACACCCCCATAGCGCAAGGCAAGCCGCGGTGGACGGCGCGAAACCCAGGTCCAGGTGTGCAAAAGGTGGCAGTGTGACGGCATGTTCGGAGGCCCGGTGTTTAGGCTGGTCGCTGGATGAAGTGTGGGATCTTGGCCAGGTCGAATGCCTGGTCGGATCGACAAGGCAATTGCCCGTGTCTGCACGGGGGGCGCTGAGGCTTTGACCGGACGACTGCCGTGAGACAGTCGGAGAATGGACGCAGCTCGGAGGGAGCGGAGATCGCGATGCCGGAGGAGAACGAGGACCGGGGCGGGGTTGGTTCTGACGAAGACGTGCTCAAGGCGTTGACGGAGCTCGAGACGGTGCTACGGGAGAACGCGGAGAGGGAGCGCCAACTGTCCGAGCACATCGCGACGGTGCGCCACGCTCGCCAGAGCGGCCGAGAATGGAAGGCCATCCTCGGGGACGAGGAGCCACCCGGAACCATCCAGCTGGTGAGCACGATCTTGCGCCGCCAGTCCGAGGCCAGTGGCTATCTCCGCCGTTCGCTCGTGGTCGCGCTGCGAGCCGAGGGGCAGAGCATCCCGAGCATCGCCACTCTGTTCGGGGTGACGCACCAGCGCGTGTCGAACTTGCTGCGACGGGTTGCTCAGGACGCCGCCACCACGACTGACGTCGGCTGATCTGCTCGCCGGATAGGCCCCGCCTGGGGCCGAGCTGCTAGACAGGGCGACCGTGAAATTGGCCGTCCCCACCGAGACGCGTCCCGGTGAGGGTCGGGTTGCCCTCGTGCCCGAGGTGGTCAAGAAGCTGACCGCCGCCGGGTGGGAGGTCTGCGTCCAGTCGGGCGCCGGCCAGGCCGCCTTTTTCGGTGACACCGCTTATTCGCAGGCCGGTGCCACCGTCGCGCCCGACGCCGCCGGTGCGCTGGCCGGCGCCGGGCTGGTGGTCAAGGTCAACCCCCCGACCGCCGCCGAGGCGGCGGTGCTACCCGACGGCATCGCCGTCCTGAGCTTCTTCGGCGTTGCCCAGTCGGAGGACGCCGTGCGCGCCCTGGCGGCCAAGAAGGCCACGGTGTTCAGCTTCGACCTGCTACCCCGCATCAGCCGGGCCCAGTCCATGGACGCCTTGAGCTCACAGTCCACCGTGTCGGGCTACCGGTCCGCCCTGATCGCAGCCGAGCATCTGGCCAAGTTCTTCCCCATGTTCATGACGGCCGCCGGGACGGTCCCGCCGGCCAAGGTGCTGGTGATGGGGGTCGGCGTGGCGGGGCTGCAGGCCATCGCCACGGCGCGGCGGCTGGGCGCAGTGGTCAAGGCCTACGACGTGCGCGCCGCGGCCAAGGAGGAGGCTGAGAGCCTGGGTGCCACCTTCGTCGACACGGGGGTCTCCGCCGAGGGTGCCGGCGGCTACGCCCGCGAGCTGAGCGACGAGGAGCTGGAGCGTCAGCGCGCTCGCCCTCGCCGCGGAGGTGGGTCGCTCCGACGTGGTCATCACGACGGCGGCGGTCCCGGGACGCAGGGCCCCGGTGCTCGTGACCTCCTCCATGGTCGAGGGCATGGCAGAGGGAGCCGTCGTGGTCGACATGGCGGCTGACCAGGGTGGCAACTGCGAGCTCACGCGGGCCGGTGAGGTGGTGCAGCACCAGGGCGTGGACATCGTGGGCCTGTCCAACCCACCGGCCGGCATGCCCACGCACGCCAGCTTCCTCTTCGCCCGCAACGTGGCCAACGTCTTGGGCCTGATGGGCCCGCAGGGCACGCTGGCACCCGACTGGGAGGACGAGATCGTGGCGGGCATGTGTGTGTTGCGCGACGGGCACGCCGTTCGCGCCCGCGGCGGTCGAGCTGCTCGGTCGACCGGGTGGTTCGGGAGAACCCGGAGGTGCTCGGTGATCGGAGCCATCTTGCACGCCGTTCCCACGGCGGTCCCGACTTCGGCCCAGGCCGTGGGAGGGTCGGCCACGGGAATCATCGGCTACCTCACCGTCTTCGTCCTGGCGGCCTTCGTCGGGATCGAGGTGGTGTCGAAGGTGCCGAGCATCCTGCACACCCCGCTCATGTCGGGGTCCAACGCCATCCACGGCATCGTGCTGGTCGGTGCGCTGACCGTCATGGGCGAGGCCCACGGCACGGCCCAGGTGGCCCTCGGCTTCCTGGCCGTCCTGCTGGCCACGCTCAACATCGTGGGTGGGTTCGTGGTGACCGATCGGATGCTCGAGATGTTCAAGGCCAAGGCGGGTGACAAGGCCAGGACCCAGTCCGCCAAGGCGGCCGACGTCGGTGAGCCAGGGCCCGACGGGTGGCGCCGCCTGATGCTCGCCGCCAGCTTCACCCTGGCCGACGTGCGCGACGTGGCGTACCTGGTCGCCATCATCGGGTTCATCCTCGCCCTGAAGGGCCTGAGCTCACCGAAGTTCGCCCGCCAGGGCAACTGGCTCGGTGCCGCCGCCGCCGTGCTGGCGGTGGCCGCCACCTTCACGCTGCCCACGCTGCGGCACTCGGGGACGAACCTGGTGCTCGCGCTCGTGGCCATGGCGCTCGGGGCGGCCATCGCCGTGCCCGTGGCCCGTTTCGTGAAGATGACCGCCATGCCCCAGCTGGTGGCCATCTTCAACGGCGTCGGCGGTGGTGCCGCCGCCCTGATCTCGATCGTCGAGCTGCTCCGGCTGCACGACCTCGGCTTGCAGCCGGCGGTGTACGTCACCGCCGAGGTGCTCCTCGGCGTGCTCATCGGTTCGGTCTCGTTCTCGGGCAGCGCCATCGCCTTCGTGAAGCTCCAGGAGCTCATCACGGGTCGGCCCATCACCTACCCCGGTCAGCAGGTGATCAACGCGCTGGTCGGCGTGGCCATCGCCGTCTTCGTCATCCTGGCCCTCGTCACGGGCAACATCGCGTACGTCTGGATCATCCTGGCGCTCTCCTTGGTGCTGGGCGTGATCTTCGTGCTGCCCATCGGTGGTGCCGACGTGCCGGTGCTGATCTCGCTGCTCAACTCCTTCACCGGCCTGGCGGTGGCCGCGTCGGGGTTCGTGCTCGACAACGCGCTGCTCATCGTGGCCGGCACCCTGGTCGGGGCTTCGGGCATCATCCTGACTCGCCTCATGAGCGCCGCCATGGGCCGTTCGCTGCCCAACATCCTCTTCAGTGCCTTCGGATCGGTCATCACCGCGACGGGCGGCGAGGAGGGTGACGCCTCGCGTTCGGTGCGAGCCGGGACCACCGACGACGTCGGCGTGCTGCTCGCCTACGCCCGCAAGGTCGTCATCATCCCCGGCTACGGCCTGGCCGTGGCCCAGGCCCAGCACGTGGCCCGCGAGCTGGCCGACGCCCTCAAGGCGCGTGGGCGTGGACTGTTTCTTCGCCATCCACCCGGTGGCCGGGCGCATGCCGGGGCACATGAACGTGCTCCTGGCCGAGGCCAACGTCCCCTACGACGAGCTCAAGGAGATGGACGAGGCCAACTCCGAAATGTCGACGGCGGACGTGGCACTGGTCGTCGGGGCCAACGACACGGTGAACCCCGCTGCCAAGTCCACACCGGGCAGCCCGATCTACGGCATGCCGATCATCAACGCCGACGAGGCCGAGAACATCGTCTTCCTCAAGCGCTCCATGCGCCCGGGGTTCGCCGGCATCGACAACGAGCTGCTCTACGACCCCAAGACGACCATGCTCTTCGGTGACGCCAAGGACACCCTCCAGAAGCTGGTGCACGCCGTCAACGAGGCCTGACCCCGGGGGCTCCTGGGGCGCCGGTAGCGTGAACCGGGGCATGAGCACGTTCCCCCTCGCCGTTCGCTCCCAGCGGGCGCTCCAGGTCGTGCTCGGCCTGTTCTGGATCGTCGACGCCGCGCTCCAGTTCCAGCCCTTCATGTTCGGTCGGGGCTTCGTGGCCACCTTCGTGGTGCCCAACGCTGCCGGGCAGCCGGCCGTGCTGGGTGAGCTCATCACCCACGCCGGGCGGTTCCTCTCCCCGGACATCGCGGTGTGGAACACCTTCTTCGCCCTGCTCCAGCTGGGCATCGGCCTGGGCCTGCTGGTGCGCCGGTCCGTGCGGGTCGCGCTCGTGACCTCCTTCGTGTGGGTGGCCTGCGTCTGGGTGGTCGGTGAGGGCATGGGCATGCTCCTGACCGGCAGGGCCAGCGCGCTCACGGGCGCCCCCGGGTCGGTGCTGCTCTACGGGCTGCTCGGGCTGATGGCGTGGCCCCGCCCGCCCCGGCGCCCCGCCGACTGGAGCGACCGTCCGGTGGGCATCGCCACCTCTGCCGCGGCACAGGGCATCGGACGTTCCGTGACCCCGCTCGCCGTGTGGGCCGGCTACTGGTTCCTCGCCGCCGTGCTCTTCGTGCTCCCCGACAACCGCACGGCGACGTCGGTGCAGAGCGCCGTGGTGGGCATGGCCGCCGGACAGCCCGGCTGGTACGCGCACTTCCTCACCGACGTGGGCAACCTGTTCTCCTCCTCGGGCACCCAGACGGCATGGATCCTGGCCGCTGCCTCCCTCGTCATCGGGGCGGGCCCGCTGGTGGCCCGGCGACCGGGTTGGTTCCTCGCCGCCGGCGCCACGGCGGCGGTCGTGATGTGGGTCCTGGCCCAGGGCCTGGTCGGCAACGTGTTCACCGGTTCGGACACCGATCCGAACAGCGGCCCCCTGGTGGTTGTGCTGGCCGCCTCCATGGTCCCCGCCGTCCTGGCGTCGCGGGAGGAGTGGCGCTCACCCGCCGCCGAGATCGTGCGGCGGAGCCCGGCGGCCGCCGCCCTCGGCGTCGTCGCGCTGATGGGCGCGCTCGCGCTCAGTGGGACCTACCCGCCGGCATCACCCGAATCGACCGGGAGCGCGATGGCCGGCATGGTGATGGGGGGCGGCGGCACCACGGCGGCGGCCACCGAGGCGGCCACGTCCTCGACCTGCCACCGGCACCAGGTGGGCATGGCCATCGCCGGCCTCGATCTGGCCAACACGCCCTACATGATCATGAGCGGGGCCAACGGCATGGACATGAATGGCGCCGACGCCAGCGCGGCCGCGGGGTTCAACACCACCAAGCCCAACTGGCACTACACGGGTCCCGCGTTGCCCCAGGCCGAAGCCCAACTCCTGCTCCGGGACGGAGGGAACGGCCCGGCAGACGTGCGGATGGCGGTCGACGGGTGCGCGCCGGCGCCTCACGGCGGCCCAGGAGATCGGGGCGGCCCAGTACGTGCAGCAGACCACCGCTGCGGTTGCGCCTTACACCACTCCCGCCAAGGCGGAGGCCGCCGGCTTCGTGGCGGTCTCTCCAACCAGGTATCCCGTCGTCTACTACGTCAACCCGGCCGTGCTGGCCGCCAACGTGGCCGCCGGCCGCACACTCGACCCGCGCCACGTGGACGGCCTGGTCTACGCGGCCACGTTCTCGGGGAGCCAGGTGCTCGCCGCCGCCATGTACGTCCTCCCGACGACGGTGACGTCCATCCCCATGCCCTTCGGCGCACTCGTCCAGTGGCACCGGCGGACCCAGGTCTGTGGGCCCGGAACGGCCTCGCCCACCATGCCGCTCCGGATCATCGGGTTCCCGCCCTCCTGCCCGGCCGGCTCGGTGGTCCAGCCCACCCCGTTCCTCTCCATGGTCTGGCAGCTGCCGGTGGCCGGAGGGCCGCTGGCCATCCAGCCACCGGACATCCAGGTGGTCGAAGCGGCGGTCATGCAGCAACGGAGCGAATGATCCATAGGGATGACGAACGGGTGGCCGATTCCACCCTACGGATGACCCGTGGCACCCCCGGGAGTCCGTAGCCTGGAACACGTGGACAGCCTTCCCGCCTGGGTCCAACGGCTCCTCCAGTGGGCTTCCATCGACTTCGCCCCCCGCCACGGCCAACCCTCGTGGTGGCGAGTGGCGGTGGCCACGGTGCTCTCCCTCGCCTTTTCGCTAGCGGCCGACGCGGCGCTGGTGGCGCTGGGCACCGCGATGTTCCCCTCGACCAAGGGTTACGCCCACTTCCAATTCGCCGACTACTCCAAGCTGACCGTGGTCGGCGTCCTGATCGCCTGCGCGGCGTGGCCCGTGGTGACGCGGGTCTGCGCACGGCCGCGGTGGCTCTTCTTCCGCCTGGCCGTCGTGGTCACGCTGGTGCTGTTGCTCCCCGACGTGTACATCTGGCACCAGGGCCAATCGGGGAAGGCGGTCGCCGTCCTCGTGGCCATGCACGTGGCCATCGCGCTGGTGACCTACAACCTCCTGGTGCACCTGGCGCCGGTCCGCCCAGAACCCGACGGTGCCCACGCCCCGCTGGCCGCTCAGGCCGGGCGGCCGGGGGCCTCCGCCCCGCGGCGCTAGGCCGCGGGGCCCGGGTCGACCGGAGCGACCAGGTCGACGGCGGCCAGCACGTCGTCGGGGAGGCGCCACGTCCCGGCATCGACGTTCGCGTGCACCTGCTCGGGCTTGGTGGCACCGGCGATCACCGAGGCCACCGCGCCGTGGGAGAGCAGCCAGGCGATGGCCAGTTCGAGGACGGTGTGGCCGTGGTCGGCGGCCAGCCGGTCCAGTGCGGTGACCCGGGCCATGCGCTCCTCGGCCAGGTCCGCCTTCACCCGGTCGCCCCACAGGGCCATGCGGGTGCCCTCGGGTGGCGGCTCGCCGGCGCGGTACTTGCCGGTCAGCAGTCCCTTGGCCAGGGGGTAGAAGGGCAGGAGCGCGGTCCCGGTGCGGTCGCACTCCTCGAGCACGCCGTCGCGCTCGGGGTATCGGTCGAGGACGTTGTAGTGGTTCTGCACGCTGACGAACCCCGCCCAGCCGTCCGGTGTGGCCACGGCGGCCTCGGCGAGCAGGGTGGCGTCGAAGTTGGAGCAGCCGATCTCGCGCACCTTGCCCTCGCCGACCAGTTCGGCCAGGACGCCCAAAGTCTCGGCGATCGGCGTCTTCGGATCGGGCGTGTGCAGCTGGTAGAGGTCGATGCGGTCGGTGCCGAGCCGGGTCAGGCTGTCCTCCACCGAGGCGCGCACGTATGCGGCAGACCCGCCGCCCTCGTGGTCCTTGTAGGCCATGCCGAACTTGGTGGCCACCACGACCTCATCGCGCCGGGTGCCCAGAGCGGCACCCAGATACGACTCGCTCCGGGTGCCGCCGTAGATGTCGGCGGTGTCGAACAGGGTGATGCCGGCGTCGAGAGCGGCCCCGACCACCGCGGCCGACTCCTCCCGGCCAATGGTCATGCCAAAGTTGTTGCACCCCAGTCCCACCGCGCTCACGGCGAGCGAACCGATCGTGCGCGTCTCCACCCCGGCCTCCTCCACCCCTGTGTCGTCCGTAGTCAGTCGCCGACGGCGCCGTGGCGCCCGGTCGGCCCGTACTGTACCGGCGCGCCGCCTACCCTGAGCCGGTGACCGCGCACCCGACCGACGGTGAGCCCGTGGTGCCATCGCGGCCGCTCCGCCCGCTGCCGCACCGGTCGCTCACGGTCGACGTCCCGCGGATCCACCCCCGGCACCTTCCCGAGCCGACACCCTCCGAGCTGCTGCGGCGCAGCGCCACCATCGCCAAGGTGGTCGGCTTCCACTTCACGCCGACGGCGCTCCGCCAGCTCCGGACCCTGCGGCAGGGCGCCCTCCCGGCGGCCCAGCTGGCTCGCCCGCTGCGCCGGAGCTTCCAGGACCTGGGCGGGACGTTCATGAAGTTCGGTCAGATCATCGCCTCGTCGCCGGGCATGTTCGGCGACCAGGTGGCCGACGAGTTTCGGGTTTGTCTGGACACGGGACCACCCGTGCCCTTCACCGAGGTGCGTCAGCGGGTGGAGGAAGACCTCGGGATGTCGCTCGGGGAGGCATTCGCGGCGTTCGACCCGCACCCAATCGGGACGGCCTCGATCGCCGTGGTGCACCGGGCGCGTCTGCACGACGGGCGCGACGTCGCCGTGAAAGTGCTGCGCCCGGGGATCGAGCACGTGGTGGCTACCGACCTCGACCTCATGCAACCCCTCCTCGAGATCCTGGTGCGCCAGACCGGCGACCAGATGGCCGGTTCCACCCTGCAGCTGCTCGACGGCTTCCGGGTGCAGGTCGGTGAGGAGATGGACCTGCGCAACGAGGCCCGCTCGCTGGCGCACTTCCGGCGCTTGCAGGACGAGTTCGACCTGAGCCGGCTGGCCGTGCCGCTGCCGCATCCCGAGCTCTCGGGGCCCAACGTGCTCACCATGGAGTACTTCGATGGAGTGCCCATCGACGACCTGGCCCAGGTGGCCCGGCTCGGCTTCGATCCCACCCCGCTGGTCGAGGAGGTCATGCGGGCCTTCTTCGTGACCACCGTGCGCTGGGGGGCGTTCCACGGCGACGTGCACGCCGGGAACATGCTGCTCCTGCGCGATGGCCGCATCGGCGTCATCGACTGGGGGATCGTGGGCCGCCTCGACCCCTCGACCCATCGATTCTTCATCGCACTCCTGATGGCCGGGCTCGGCAACGAGGAGGCCTGGCCCGTGGTGGCCAAGCACGTCACCGACGTCTACGGACCCGCCATCGGACTCGCGGTGGGGATGTCCGACGACGAGCTCCCCGCCTTCTTCCGCTCCATCGCCGAGCCGGCCCTGACCCGGCCCTTCGGAGAGGTCAGCCTGGCCGGCATCATGCAGGCCATCCAGATGCAGATGGCGCGGGCACAGGGGATCGAGGCCCACCAGCGCAGCGTGCGGTCCATCGTGCGCCGACTGCGGGCCCAGCGCCGCCTGCGCCGGCTGGCCGACGAGTCGGGCGGGCTCATGTCGGAGTTCGACCGGGGCACGTTCCTGCTGGCCAAGCAGCTCATGTACTTCGAGCGCTACGGCCGCATGTTCGTCTCGGAGGTGCCGATCCTCCACGACCGTCCATTTCTCGAGCGCCTGATGGCCGGGATCGAGCTCTCCGACCTCGTGGACTGACGGGCCGCCGGTATGCTCGCCGGGGTTCCACGGAATCCCGTCGGAGCACGGCGCCCACCAAGCGCCCCCCGCCCATGACCGACCCTTCCACCCCACCCCGTGCCCGCTTCGCCCCGTCCCCCACGGGCTACTTCCACGTGGGCAGCGCGCGGGCGGCCCTGTTCAACTGGCTCTTCGTGCGCCGACTCGGGGGCACCTTCGTGCTGCGGATCGAGGACACGGACGAGGCGCGCAACCGCCCCGAGTGGACGGCCGGCATCATCGCCGCGCTCGATTGGCTCGGCATGGCCCCCGACGAGGGTCCGTACTTCCAGTCGACGCAGGGCGAGGCGCACGCGGCGGCCATCGAAGCTCTGTGGTCCAGCGGTGCGTTGTATGCCTGCGGATGCACGCGAGGAGATCGACGAGCGGACGCGCCGGCGTGCCGCCGCGGGCGACCCCACGCCGGGATACGACGGCCACTGTCGTGACCTCGGGCTGGCTCGCGGGGAGGGTCGGGCCCTGCGCTTCCGGACGCCCCACGACGGAGCCGTGCACGTCGACGACCTCGTGCGCGGCGAGGTCGACTTCCCTCAGCGCGCTCTCGAGGACTTCATCTGCGTCAAGGGCAACGGCAAGCCGTTGTTCGTCCTGGCCAACGCGGTCGACGACCGCACCATGGCCATCAGCCATGTGATCCGGGGTGAGGACCAGCTCCCGACCACGCCACGTCAGATCATGCTCTGGGGTGCCCTCAACGCGGCGGAGGGGACAGACCTGGCGTTGCCCACCTACGCCCACCTGCCCCTGCTCGTGAACGAGCAGGGCAAGAAGCTCTCGAAGCGGCGTGATCCCGTGGCGGTCGAGATGTACCGGGAGCAGGGCTATCTTCCCGACGCGTTCCGCAACTACTTGGCCCTGTTGGGTTGGAGCCCCGGGGACGAGGAGATCCTGCCGCTCGACGAGCTCATCGACCGTTTCCGGCTCGCAGACGTGCAGCGCTCGCCCGCCTTCTTCGACGTGAAGAAGCTGTCGCACGTCAACGGGGTCTACATCCGGGCCCTCCCGGTGGACCGATTCGTTGCACAGGCCCGACCGTGGGTGGACCCCGTGGCCGGCGAGTGGGCACCGGGTGCCTGGCGTGACCCCGACACCGGCGATCTGGCCACCGTTCTTCCGTCGTGGCCGCCCGGGAGGTTCGACCCCGAGCGCTTCGGCCTCCTGGCTGCCGTGACCCAGGAGCGGGTGTCCGTTCTCGGCGAGGTGCCCGAGCTGGTCGATTTCCTCTTCCTCGAGGATGCGCCCGACGATCCCGACAGCTGGCGCAAGGCGGTGGCCGGGGACGAGCTGGCGCCGCGGATCCTGTCCGATGCGTTGGCCGCCTACCGAGCCTGCCCCTGGGACAAGGACGCCCTCCACGCGGCCACGGCGAACCTGGCCGATTCGGTTGACCGCAAGCTCGGCAAGGCGCAGGCACCGATCCGCGTCGCCGTCATGGGCCGATCCCGGGGCCTTCCGCTGTTCGAGTCGATAGCCGTCCTCGGGCGAGATGAGACCTGCCGGCGATTGGCCGTGGCCCTGGCCCGTCTGGTGCCGGCCGGGTGATCCTGCTCGCTCCGGTCCGCTGGGCTCTGCGCATCGCCGTCCTGGTTCTGGCGGCCATCGTCCTCTACTTCGGTGTCACCTTCGTGCAGGTGTGGCTGACCTCGCGGCGCTACGACCCGCATCCGGTCGGTGCCATCGTGGTCATGGGTGCGGCTCAGTACGACTGCGTCCCGTCCCCCGATCTCCGGGCGCGTCTCAACGAGGCGGACACGCTGTACCGCCAGGGCGAGGCCCACATGATCGTGGTGACGGGGAACAAGAAGCCGGGTGACAAGTGCACCGAGTCCGAGTCCGGAGCGACATACCTCGAGAAGCTCGACGGCGTTCCCGCGGGCGCCATCGTCGAGGCCGGAGGCGACGACAGCTACGACAACATCGCGGATGCGAAGGCGGCGCTGGCCGCGCACCATGTCCACGAGGTGCTGATCGTGACCGATCCTTTCCACGAGGATCGCTCCATGGCCATCGCGTCAGTGTTCTCGTTGTCCCCGTCGCCCACCCCCACACGCACCTCACCCATCTCGGGCTGGTCGACGCTTCCCTACTTCATGAAGGAGACGGTGGGGGTGGGACTAGGCCGGATTATCGGGTTCAACCACCTGGAGTGGCTCCACGCGGCGTGACGGTCGTGGACGGCACCGGGTGTGGGGCAACTGCGAAGGTGATGGACACCACGGTTCCTCGACCCTCGACCGTCGAGACGGCCAGGACGCAGGTCGTGTGGCCCGCCGTGCCGCAGTAGCCGTCGCCCACGATGCCCGACGTGACCCGGAAGTGCGTCGCGAAGGTGCCCGACTTCGAGATCCTCAGCGCCTGCGCGTTGGTGATGTCGCAGTGATCGGTGTCCGTGGAGGGATTCATGCGGCCCCGGACGGCGGCCGTGCACTGGGTCACGAACCACACCGGTGCACCATCGGCCGGCGGTTTGCCGAGGCCACGGCCGGTGAGGGCCACGACCACGCCGCCGGTGAGGCCCTGGTCGGGCGTGGCGTGGACCACCACGCCGGCATGACTCGTACGTGCCTGGGCCATGGCGATCGTGGGGTTCGACGCCAGCAGGGCCAGTGCGGCCCCCGCTACCCCGACGGCCACCGCCCCGCGGATGCGAGACGTTCCGACACGTCGCGTCCGAGCATCACCACCTGGGGTGACTGCTCTGGACGACCGGCGCATAAGGCTCCTCTCGCGTCCGGCCGGTGGCGCCGGGATCAGCGTTGCATCATCCCACCGGGAATCGCCCCGTTCAATGCGCCCCGGATCCACCGCGGTCGTCGGGCGCTCTACCGTCAGGTTGCCAGAGGCGGCTCGGCTAATCTGAACGCACCCATTCGGGGGTGGTGTAATCGGCAACACGACTGGTTCTGGTCCAGTTATTGAGGGTTCGAGTCCTTCCCCCCGAGCACGGCGGCCGCCGTCACGTACGGCGACTTCCGCACGGCCCCATCGTCTAGAGGCCTAGGACACCACCCTCTCAAGGTGGCGACACGGGTTCGAATCCCGTTGGGGCTGCAAAGAAAGACCAGTTCAGAAGCTGTATTGTACCGGCTCGGGATGGCGCTACGCGCTCTCAGCGATTGCCAGAACCGGGGCCTCGGTGACCACGCCACTTCGGCCTCTCCGATGTCATGGGCTCCTGTATCGGGGCGAGACAACCGGCGGCAGCGGGAACAACCGCCTCGGGCAAGATGCCCGTGACGCGTGGAGCTTCGGTCCGTCGATCAGATGCGCTGACGGCGATCGCTGTCGGCCCGGAAACGAGCGACCCAGTCCTTCGAGAGGTCGTCAGCCTGGCGCTTCAGCGGTTTCTTGCCTTCGGGCTCGGGAGGATCGACGCCGAGCGCGTCGAGGACCCGGCCGATCGTGGCGGCTCGGCTGACGGTGAACTCGTCGTAGAAGACCCGTATCGGGTTCCCGGCCCGTGGCATGGAACCAGTCCTCCCAGCGAGCGTCCCATCGGTGAAGCTCGTTGAGGAGGTGCTCAATGGCCCGGCAGTCATACTCGACATCGGGTGCCTCATCGGCATCGACTTCCTCGGAATCCGATTCGGGCTCGGTGCGCCACTGCTGGGTTTGAATTGGCCTTCCACAGCGAGACGGCCTGCGCCACCCTTGTCGCATCGCCTGATGAAGATGATCTTCAGCCCGGGAGGACGGCATCGGGTCTCTCGTTCAACGACAGACCCGGGAGCTCCGCCATCCTCAGCTTGAAGTCGTCGAGATAGTTCCACATCATCTTGGCCCCGAAGACGCCGTTGAGGGTGGTGCCCCGCTGGAGCACGTAGCGGAACCACTGTTCGAACTCGCAGCGCTGCTCCGGACGTCCCGGCGCCGAAGCCGTTGACCGATGGGTCATAGTTGAGCCGTGAGAGCACCTCTGGCGGTCGTCGCCGCTGCCCTGCCCCTTCTCCTGAGCGCCTGTTCCAGTGGTACTGCTGGAGGGACGGTGACCGGTCATCTCGTGCGGGTCGGTGGTCCCTACGGAGCCGGAAGTCCGCCCCTCAACGGGACCGTCATCTTCACGAGCTCGTCCGGCATGGTCACGAAGGTGCACGCATCTGCATCTGGTGGCTTCCATTCCGACGTACCAGTGGGCACCTATACGCTGACGGGCACCTCTCCCGACCTCAACAACGGGAAGCTCATCTGCTACTCCAACCCCGCCTCGGTCGTAGTGAAGTCGGCGACCTTGACGACACGTGACGTGTTTTGCTCAATCGAGTGATCTGAACGCACCTTCGCCCCCCCTTGGGTACCCCCGTTCGCTGCCGGCTCCGGACGCCTCGGGCACTGAAGGCCACATATGACACGGACTTCAGCCGAAGGTTGGGGCGATCGAGTTGTTCCGGCTGGTCATGGATCGTTTCCGATCGCGCCACCGATGACGTGACGCCGAAATATCATTTAGTGGGAGGATTGGTCCGCCTGCAAAAGAGACCGGCACTCACCCGTGGCCGGCGCTCACTCTGATGAGGAGCCTTATGTCACGTGTTCGCGTCCACAACTTCTCGGTGTCCCTTGATGGTTTCGGCACCGGCGAGGGACAAAGTCTCGAAGCCCCTTTCGGACATGCTGGCAACCGCCTCCACCAATGGTTCTTTCCGACCCGCACGTTCTGCAGCTCCCACGAGACGCAGGGCGACCCGGGCGGAAGTACCGGGGTTGACGATGCCTTCGCAAGCAGTTGGGATCGTGAAATCGGTGCCGAGATCATGGGCCGGAATAAGTTCGGACCTCAACGCGGGCCGTGGGCAGACGATGAGTGGAGGGGCTGGTGGGGGGATGATCCGCCGTTCCATACCCCGGTGTTCGTACTCACCCATTACCCGAGGCCCTCGATCGAAATGAAGGGCGGAACGACCTTTCACTTCATCGATGTCCCTCCCGCTGAAGCAGTGAAGGTTGCCCAAGAGGCCGCCGGCGGTCTCGACATCCGTATCGGCGGAGGCCCACTGACCATCCGCGAATTCCTTGCCGCCGACCAGATCGACTACATGCACGTAGCGATCGTGCCCATAGTCCTCGGACGCGGCGAGCGACTTTGGGACGGCCTGGAAGAACTTGAGTCTCGTTTCAAGGTGGACTTCGTCAGCTCTCCGAGTGGCGTCATCCATCTCACGCTCTCCCGCTGACCTCGGCTGGAAGAGGGCAACCGCATGCCCATCAGCCGGCGAAACGGGACACTTCGGCTTCCCCCCTGAAGTGGTCGCCCTCTCAACTTTCGACGGGGTGTGACGCACTCGGTCCTTCGTCGTCCTCGGTTGCTTCGGTGAATCGCTCGGCGAGCAGCTCAAGAGAGCTGTGCAGCTGAGCGAAGCGTCGCTGCCCCAAGATCTCGGCGATCCGCATCTCGGCCGCCCCTGCCTCGGCGTAGATTGCCTGCTCGAGCCGCCGTCCCTTGGGAGTGAGTCGGATCACTCGGGCCCTTCCGTCGGCCGGATCGGGCACACGCCCGAGGTACCCGTGCCGTTCCAGGTGCCCGAGCAGGTCGTTGACCGACTGTTTCGTGATCCCCGCCAGGTCCGCCAGCTGGCTTGGACGTAGTCCATCGAGGCCTGGATGGCGCCAGAGCCCGACATGAGCGGCGCTCAGATCGTCGTACCCCGCCGCAACGATGCCCGCGTACATCTGATCGCGGACCCACTGCCAGGCGACTCGCAACATGGCGCCGACGTAGCGGTTGCGCTGTCCGATAGTGACGTCGGCCCGGAAATCGCTTGACATGATCGTAAGGTTACCATACGATTTGCTTCGTAAGGCTCCCTGACTACCTGAACCGCGACAGGGTTATGGCTAGGAGGTGTTCGGTATGACCGCAGCAGTCGTTGATTCCCCCAAGGGCGAGCAGGCGCAGGCTTGGTGGTTCCTCGACACGTTGGTCGTCGAACATCGCTGCGCGCCGGGGATGGATACCGTGGTGCTCGAGATGACCTTGCCGGTCGGCGCTGCGCCCCCGCTGCACGTCCACGACGACCTCGACGACACCTGGTACATCCTCGATGGCGAGATGGTCGTGTGCTGTGGTGACGACGAGTTTGTCGTCGGAGCCGGTCACTGGCTCTCCATGCCCCGCGGTGTGCCACACACGTTTCGGGTGGTCGGTGACCGAGAGGCACGGATCCTGCTGGTGCACGACAACACCAGCTTTCGGGACCTCATTCGCGATCTGGGCGCACCGGCCACGGCGCGCCTCGTTCCCCGTCAACCGGCGTTCCCGCCGATGGACGAGCTGGCACGAATCGCTTCCTCGCACGACCTCAGGCCGGTCGGACCGCCCATGAGCACCGAAGATAGCGACCGCGTCTTGGCCGTTGCACGCTGAGTCGCTGCTGCGGAGCGAGGGAACCATCGTGCACGTACAGGCTCTGGGCCTCGTCGTGCTCAAGGTCAGGAACCTGCACCGCTCCGAGGACTTGTACTCGCTCTCGGCAAACAGCTGGCGTGAAGGTCATGACGGTCCTTCAGCTCCACTGACGCATCCACCCGGCGAACCGGGATACCCGCACAGTTCAGTCCGGGGTTGCTTGGCCTACGGCTAATGGCGCTTGCGTCTGCCATGTTGTGATTGGGCCCGCTTGGCCTTTCGACTACGACGACTGGCATCACCGCAGGTCGTGTGTCCCTCCTCGCGTTCCAGATTCCTTCGTCGACGGGTCATGGATGTGATGCCCCCGACAACCAAGACAATCGCGAGGAGACTGAAGATCAGGATGTAGAACATGGCTCATTAGACTATGGCTGCGGTGCTGATAAGGCCGCTTCGACCGGCCTGGTTGTGGTTCTCCCCCGCCTGAACGACGAGCCACCTCAAGACGTCGTTCATTTCTCGTAACGCCACCGAACCTGACCCAGTCGGTCAGAGTGGCCGCGTGTCCGCTTCGTTCTGATCGCGTCCTCGCACCCCTAGGACGAAGGCAGACACAATCGGGGTGCTATCGCTAACCCGAGGCCTGGCCGAACCTGACGGGCGGCGTCCACACCCGAGTCGACAATCATCGCACCGTGCCGTCCAATCAGCGGATCAGTCAACGACGCGGGTAATGATCTCCTCGCCGAAGCGACGAATCCCATCGATGGCGTCACGCGACGACGTGAACGGTCTGGCGATCAGACGGTCGACTCCGGCGGCGCGGTAGCCGTCGAGATCAGCCAGCGACTCAGGTGTACCACTGACTGTCAACGTCGTAACTCCGTCACGACCGGCGGCTGCACGCGCCTGGTTGATTGCCTCGATCGCACCGGCGAGGTCGTCAACAGCGTGATTCATCGGCATCCAGGCATCCCCCGCTGTGGCGGCACGACGTTTGGCGGCGAAACCGTCACCGCCGATGAGCAGGCTCGGTTGCGGCTGCTGCACCGGCTTCGGGTTGAACATCACGGGTTGGAAGTCGAAAAACTCGCCGTGGTGCTCGACGACGTCCTCGCTCCACAGACGCCGGCACACCTCGATCGTCTCGTCAACGCGTCGGCCACGAGTCGAAAAGTCGAGCCCCACCGCCTTCCACTCCTCGGCCAGCCAACTCGACCCGATGCCGAGCTCGACTCGACCCTTCGATAGAACGTCGAGGGTGGCGACGGCCCAGCGCGGTGACAAACGGGTGACGGAGGCCAATGTTGTACACATTCGTGCCGAGCCGGAGGTCGGTCGTCCTCGCAGCGATCGCCGCCAGCGACACGAAGACGTCGAAAGTGGGAGTCGCCGACGGAATGGGTGGTTCGTCGTGGCCCGTCTCGGGGCTACCACTCATCTCGACGGGGAGGACGAGGTGCTCCGACAACCACACGGACTCGAAGCCGACCTCCTCGGCCGCCTGGGCGCTTTCGGTCCAGAACTTTGGATTGATCCCCATGAGGGCCACACCAAACTTCACGGTTCGCTCCTTGTCGGGCGACTTGGACGGCGTCGCCCCTCTAACCACTTGATCTTCGGCTCTTCCAGACTCACAGGCTGCTCCCTCCGACCCTGGCCCTGCAGTTTCGTTGTGAACGACCATCCGGCTCGGCAGTACCGATCGCGGAGCTCCTAAGAGCTCAAAGAGTACGACGCCACGGATGCTCCTTCCAGCGTGCATGCCTTCGTATCACGTGGCCACCTCCTCCGAGGTGTACGTGGTCGTGAGATCAACTCAGAGGTGAAGCCGTCGCCGCAAATACACGGCGTGAAGGTCGCCTCCCCGACCTCATGGGCGGGGTGAGACTGCCCCAGGGTGCCGAAGTGTCCCACCGTCCCGGCATATTGGGGTGACGGGATAACTCGCCTTGCAAACTGATCGAGCGTCATCCAGCCGAAGAAAGGAGACGGTAGTGGAGCGGTTTCCACAGCACACGAAACTCGTTGCGACCCGTGGCAACGCAGATCGACTTGCGAGCAGGTTCATTGAATCAATTGAGAGCCAACGGGAGAATCCCGAATGCGAGTTGATGATCGTGTGCAAGTCTGTCGCGGATGACGATGTCGTCTATCTCACCGAAGTGTGGTCCAGTGAATCCGAGTGGGAGGAAGCTCGCAGTAGCCCTGTGATCGCCGAATGGGCGAAAGACATGCCCTCGCTCGTGGCCGAAGCTCCCCAGAGCATTCGCCTCGACCCGGTCGGAGGCAAAGGTCTCTGGCAGCGCAGCCTGGCGCCCGTCCTTCCCGCAACTCCTCTGACCCAGGTTTCGGCGAAGTCGGCACCTTCGGTCTCATCACCGGGGCGCCAGGCGGAGAATGTCGGCCAGCCACGCTTCGGCGGTAGGAGTGCCGAGGCCGGGGTTGATGTCGAAGCGATCGGGAGTGAGTGAGTCGATGCGCCAGCCGGAGCCGAACGCAGCGCGTAGCTCGCCTTCGGCGACGCGCCGGGGGCCCCAGTCACCGGGCTGACGGTCGCTGAAGCACATGAGGTGAAGGTGACCCCCTGGACGCAGGACGGCGTGGAGGGCGGTGACGTATCGGGCGCGGGCGGCATCGTCGAAGACGTGGAACAGCCCGCTATCGAGGATGGTGTCAAAGAAGTCGCCGAGCCCGTCGAGGTGCAGCGCGTCGAGCACCTCGAAGTTGGTCTTAACCCCGCGCTCGGCGGCCTTGCGTTGGGCGATCTCGATCGCGAGCGGGGAAACGTCGATGCCCAGGGCGATGGCGCCGCGGGACGCGGCCAGGATCGTGTGCTCGCCGGTCCCGCAGCCCGCGTCTAGGAGGGCACCGTTCATAGCGCCTGCGTCGGCGAGGCGGAGAAACGCGGGCTGTGGGCGGCCGATGTCCCAGGGCGGCGCCGAGCCCGTGTAGGAGTCGTCCCAGTCGTGGGCTGGGCCGGTTGCGGTCATGTCACTATTCTCCTCCAACTGGGCAAGCCGGGCGGCGCTTCTATCCGGCATAGGGGATGCTGAGTGGGCGGAGGTCGCAGAGGTGGTCTGATGGGAAGGTGGAAGGCGGAACCAAAAGTCCCCGCAGGCGAGGGATCCGGCTCGAATGGGTCACCAACGTATGGAACATCCTAGAGGTCGCTGTCACAGTGACCGTAGGTATTCAATCCAAGTCCTTGGCGCTCGTCGCGTTCGGGCTCGACTCGCTGGTTGAGATCTTTGCGTCGAGCGTCGTGATTTGGAACCTCGGCGATAGGCGTGTCGATCCCGGGGACCGGAGAATCCACCGATCGTTACGTCTTATCTCGGTCGCCTTTTGGATACTGGCCATGTTCCTAAGCGTTGCCAGCGTGCGAGGGCTCGTTCTAGGGACTCGACCCCAACACACGCTGTTCGGAATCACCTTCATGGGCCTGACGGCGGGGATTATGTTCGGCCTGTCCGTGCTGAAACGAAGGACAGCCCTTCAGGTGCCGAGCGAGACATTGTTGGCAGAGTCGGCGTTGACACTCCTCGATGGCTGTCTCGCCACAAGTGTCTTGGTGGCCTTGGTCCTCAACGATGCGCTCGGCTGGTGGTGGGCGGACGCACTTGCGGCAATGGTGGTCGCTGGGTTTGCTGTCTCGGAGGGAATCCGACATTGGCGAGAATCGGCTCCCCACGAGGGATTCGATAGCTGAGTCTCCGTTCCGGCTCTAGGGGGCAGGCTCTTCCGCCCTTGGTAGCAACTCAACCCAGATCCGGGAACGTTCGTCGTCGGTAAGTCTCCGACCCGTCGAGCCGGGAAGCACCCGAGCCAGCGCTTCCTCTGCAGCCACAAGTATCGAATCGAAATCGTCGAACACCCGCACCTCTCGGGTCTTGGCGGGATAGTCCAGGTATTCCCAGCTTCTCCCTTCGTAGGACCATGTTCCAAGACCCGACAAGTCCACTCCCCAGGACCGCAGCATCGGGGCGGGCGCCGCAAGGACAACGAGTCCGTTCGACCCGTCGATCCATCGTCGTTCTTGATGGGCGTTGTCCCGCTGGGTCTCTTGATTGCGGTCCCGGAAATCGGTCGTGTCCTCCAAGGCCGCGTCGAGGCCACGAGTTTGCAGGGTTACGGTCCCGTCGCGCGGTCTCGAAAGTGGGAGACGTGCCCTCAGCTCCTTGATTGCTGCCCGGTTGAACGGGCCGAGGTCGTTGTTGACGATGGCGATGGGGGAGGGCGGATCGGCATCGAACGGAGTCGGCACGAGTAGCGGCGAATCGACGAGAACGATCGTCCGTTCCCGTCGCTGAAATGCCATGGCCCAGCAGAGCCGTGCAAGAAGTGCTGCGCCGCTCTTACTCGTGATGACGTGCCATGTCTCGTGAAAGAAGTTCGTGGCAAATCGAGCTTCCTCGCTTGGGCGGGGCGTGAGGATCGTGTATTCCAGTCCGTCGAGCCGAAGGGACCGGCGATGCACCTTCAGTTTTGCCATTGAAGCTGGTTCCATGTCCGTGAGTGTTGCAGTCTGGGCAGCGCCAGGTTCTCCGCAGAAGCGGCTTAGCCCCCGACCCGGCGTGAGGGGCATGACGGGCTACATTCCCTGGCATGACCCGTTGGGTCGTATCGATGACTGCGGCATTCCTGTGCGGATCCGTCATGACTTCCTGTGCCACCGGCGTCTCACAGGGATTTCCCGTCAGCGTTCACCTCACGTTGGTGACCAAGAAGGTCGAGGCGGGACAGCCCATTGCGGGAACCGTTGTTCTAACCAACACGACATCGAAACGCGTCCTGGTCAACGCCTGTGCTGAGGACGGCTGGTTACAGGTGGGGCTGAAGGGAAAGGGCTACTCCTATGCGCCCAACTCCTTACTAATCAAGTGTGCACCGACTATCGAGCTACGACCAGGGAAGAACCGCTTCCCGATCACCGTCCTGACCGTGTACGAGAGCTGCCTTCAGCCAGGAGGTAGTTCGGTGACGCCGATGCCCAGGTGTGTGCTGATTGGCGGCACGGGACGAACCGAACAGCCCCCGCTGCCGCCCGGAAAGTACGAAACGTCAGTCTTCATCTCTGGGTTGTCAAATCTGACGCAGACACCTAATCGGATTGCCGTGTCCCTTACGAGGCCGGCAAAGTAGTTGCTCTTAAGGCATCCAGAGGATGGCTGGGGAGCCATCTCCGCTCCCGAGCATCCCGGCGTCGGCTTGGTCCCCTTCTCAATGATTCGAGGGGCAGCGGGCTATCGGGACCTCGTCCCCGGTGAGGTCGTGGAGTACGAGTGGGCGGATGACTTTGAGCAAGACGGCTGTCAGTGGCGGCCCTCCTGGGTCAGACGATCGAGGTACGTGAACTGGCTCGTAGTCCCGGCGAACTGGGCACTCTCGAACCTGCTCAGAACCGGCACATCCAGGTCCGAACCCATGAGCAAACGATTGCACCGCAAATCGCGGGTATGGCGCCCCTATCCGTCTTCTCATGCTTGGATACGAACGTGAGCAGTCACCCGGAAGTCGCGTACATCGCAAGCGCCAGCCGCGAGATTGGGGCCAGCGCCAAGCGGATCTTCGAACTGATTGCCGACCCGGCCCAACAGCCTCGATGGGACGGGAACGACAACCTGGCTGAGGCGGCAGGCGGGCAGCGCGTCCGGGCGGTCGGTGATGTGTTCCGCATGACGACCACAAAGGGGAACGTTCGAGACAACCACATCACCGAGTTCGAAGAGGACAGGCGTATTGCATGGAGACCCTCCGAACCGGGCCAGGAGCCGCCAGGACACCTTTGGCGGTGGGAGCTTGAGCCGATCGAACCGTTGCGAACGCGCATCACCCATACCTACGACTGGACTCAGTTGACGGATGAGAATCGAGTTGCTCGCGCTCGGGCAACGACGCCCGACAGGCTTCAGGCATCTCTCGACCGGCTCGCTCTGCTCGCGGAGCGCGAGTAGCGATGCGTCAGCGAAACACCGACCCGGCCATCTGGGGCAGGTTCGTGGGCTTCTCGCATGGAGCCGACTGCGTACCGGGATGTGAGTCAGGTCGTGACAATGACCGTCAAGTCGGCGAAGTGGTGCTCGGTCTCATGAGCCAGTATCCGGCGGCCTCGTCTAGCTCAGAGCACCCTGCTCGGGATAGTTCAGAGTTGTGCCCCGCTGCCACGCTCGCTCGCGTTGCTCTAGCCCCGACTAACCCATCAGTACTTCGGTGCACCAGAGGCCGTTGAAGCGGGCGTCATGACATGTTCGAATCTGTCCAGCCAGGTGCGAGCGTCCAGCTTGCCCTCTTCGGTCACTTTCCCGGGCTCGTCGGCCACGCGGAGCTCGAAATTGCGATCCTCACGCCAGATCTGTGGCTGGCGGTTCCCGTTACGGGTCCCTTCCTTCGCGAGTGGGATGTGATCCTTGATGGCGAGCCAATCGTCCGCAGGCACGATGAGGGTCCCCGCGAGTCCGCATTGGAAGACGAAAACCTCACCGGGTTTCCAAAGCGAATTCCTGATGGCGAACCAGTAGGAGTACCAGTGGTTCGGTCTGGCGAACCTCCGCATGGTCCGGAGATGGAAGCGCGCCCCGGAGGGCAGCATGTAGGTCTGAGAACCACCCTCCTCGATCGCTGGTGACTGGCCTGTGGCTCGTTCGATCCTCCTCAGTGCATATTCCCTGTAGTCGCACGCATCGTCGTCCGGCAGTTCGAGGTGCAAGTGCTTGATCAAATCAGGAACCTGATTCTCCTGTTCAAAGCTCTCGAGTACTAGTTGGCATGCAGCGGCGAAGAGGTACCGATGGCTACTTACGAGTTCGAAAACATCCTTAGGCAGACCCCCACGGACACTCTGTTCCCGCAAGATCGCCATCGGCGGATCTCCGAAAGGGCTCCCGGATTCGACGACCGCCGATTCATCATCCCCCCGTACGACCTCCCAGAGGCCGTCGTTCTGGAGGTGCCAGAAGGGACTAGCGGCGTCTTGTGTATTCCCTTCTCCGTGGCGGGCGAGAAGGTCGTTCAGCGGCTGTTCATAGTCGGAGAACGAGGCAAGGCGCGGAAGGCCCATCTGAGCACGCGCCAGGGCGAACAACAGGAGGAGAGGCTTGTGGGGTGCCTGACCATACTGCTGCGGGCTGCGCCGGATTCCGCCGATGGCATCGAGCAGCGCAGTGTCCCACTGCACCCCAGGAATCGATGGCACGCTCATCCCTTCGAAGACCTCCCCGTTCTCATCGACGACTGCGCCTCGGTTGTCTGACCCGGCCCATCGAAAGTCAGGTTATCCACGCGCCCATATGCGCCGCCCTGCCCCACCGTCCCGGCGTCAGGGGGCAATGTCCCTCAGGGTCAACATCCCGATGCCAAGCTGAAGCGTTATCGACCGTCTGAGGTGATCGCCCTTGCTTCTCCGAGATATCCGTGTCCGGCCGAAGCATCGACTCCCGTCGGAGCGAATCCCGTCGCTGATGAGCCAACCATCCCGCCATCGGGGCCGTTGAAGAGTGGCGGTCCATGTGCCCCCCGAGGACAGCAAGGTTGTCGCCCCTGTCGCCAGCACTTCTAGGAACCGCTCATTCAAATAGCTCTCTTCTTTGGTCAGAAATTCGGCAAGACGCGCGTCCCACGCGTCGGACTCACGACGCATCTCGGCAGCCTCTTCTTCCGTCAATGGAACCGGCTCACCGCTCCCATCACTGGTGAAGGGTGCTTTCATGCCGCGAGGTTCCACATTGCCGGGCTCGGGACCGCTGATCATCGAAGTTGAGGTTACCCAAGCGCATCAAGTGCCAACTGTCCCACCGTCCCGGCGAGCTGCGGCAATGTAGTGCTTGGGTCTACTGCTCGGGATCTGAACGACTCGCAGAAGCCCTGCGTCCGTCGCTTCGCAGCCCTCATCTGAATTGAGCCCGCTTGTCGCTGGGCGACCTCCGCAGATTCAACACCCGTGTGGGATCCCGGTGCCGACGCGGCTCAGCCGCACAGCCAGATCGCGCTGAGCCCCTACGTTTTCCGTGACGAGCCGGTGCGCCCCTTCGGGACGGCATCCGATTGCAGCTCGGTCGCCTCCATCTGCTCGAGAAGGAGCTGAGACTCGGCCAGCGATGAGGTGATGATCCGCTTGGCGACATCGAGCAGCTCGAAGAACTTGGGGTCTCCGACCGAGTAGTACACGTTGGACCCGACCTTCCGAGCCTGGATGATCCCGGCTCGCCGCATAACGCCGAGCTGCTGGGAAAGGTGCGATGCCTCGATCCCCACTTCAGGGATCAGTTCACTGACTGGTCGCTCCCCGCCTTGGAGGATCTCGAGAACGCGGATCCGTGCCGGGTGACCGAGTGTTCTGAAGAACTCGGCCTTCAGCTGATAGATGGGGGCCGTCATGTTCGCGGTACTCCCTGTGGTCGCCATGCCGAATCCATCCCTCCCCTGCGAGAACGGTCGACGAACATCACGTCGCCGAACACCTGCAAGTTTAACGACTTGATGAAGTCAACAGTTGATACCGGCGACGCATTCATAGGTCGTTCCCGGCATAAGAAAGATTGAAGCTCTTGTTGGCCAACGGAAAGTCCGGGACGATCGTGTCGGCTAGGGATACCGGGAGGGCAGGCCAGTTGTGGAAGGACGGGTCAACCACCTTGACCCGGGCGAGACGACCATCGCCGTCGAGTTCGACCCGATGGAGCAGGGTGCCACGCCACCCCTCGACGATGCCCACGCCGGTGCCGCGCCGATCCGAGCGTGGGTCTCCTACCACCCCGACGTCGCTCAAGGTGTCCATCACGTCCGCGTAGTCGGCGATCAAGGCCAGGGAGGACCGCACCTCCTCAACCCGCACCTCGAAGCGGGCCAGCACATCGCCTGCAGCTCGCGTGGCCGGCGTGAAGCCTGCCGTGCGAGGTGCGAAGGGGTGGGCAACCCGGGCATCGAGAGGGAGCCCGGAGGCACGACCGGCCACTCCGACGACTCCGAGCTCCGTTGCGTGGGTTCGGTCCAGCACCGCCGCGCCGCGGAATCGATCCATGACCAGTGCCCTCGAGGTAGCCAGGTCGACGATCTCCTCGAACTGATCCGCGATTGCGCTTAGCTCCTCGCCTGAGGGCATCCGCGAGACCGAAGCACCGCCAATGTCGACTCCGCCTCGCAGCAGTCGGTGCCCGGTGACCTCGCGGTTGAGTCGCAGGAGACGCTCTCGCAGGTCGAGGGCCCACGCCTGAGCCAGGCCGAAGCCGACGTCGTTGCACAGTGCCCCGATATCGGCAACATGGTTGTAGAGGCGCTCCATCTCGAGGAGCACGGAACGGAGTGCACTGGCCTTCTCGGTCACTTCGATGGCGTGGGCGTCCTCCACTGCCTGGCAGTAGGCGAGCCCGTGGCACACCGCGCTGTCGCCGGAGATGCGTTCAGCAAGCGTGAGACCGCCACTTCGGTCCAGGCCCTCGAACTGGCGCTCGATGCCTTTGTGGACGAACCAGAGTCGAGCCTTCATGCGGAGGATGGTCTCTCCCACCACCCAGAAGCGGAAGTGACCCGGCTCGATCAGGCCCGCGTGGACAGGACCGACCGGGATCTCGTAGACCCCCGGCCCTTCGACCGGGACGAACGGATAGGAACCGGCGTCGTCGACGAGTGGTGGCGGATCACCCGCGTCATGGCGCAACGGGTGCCAATGCTCGGGCCAGTGCTGGTGGAGGACGAGGCGCCGGGGCTGGGGATGGCCGACCGGTTCGACTCCCAGGAGATCGCGCAGCTCGCGCTCGAAGCGGCTAGCCGGGAACGACACGCCGGCCAACGTCGGCACGCTGGGGTGGGCCCGATCCAGCGGGACCTCGAGCTCGACGCGGTGGTCGGGCGGCCCGCCGGTGAACAGGTACGTGATACGCAGCCGGGTCCCGTCGTCTCGACCCGAGACCAGGGCGAGCCGCAGACCGTCCTCGAGAAGGTCGCGGGCGCTGTCGACCAGTTCGGAGGCTGCCAAAGTGCGGGTGACGCGGCAATGCCCGGACGCCACCCCCACAATCGGAGTGTTGTCCGCGCTCACAAGGCCACCGAATGAGCCGCCGCCTGGAGTAGCCCGCTGAGGGGCCACGCGGACAAGCCGATGATGGCGCACAGCGTCAGGCCGAAAACGAGGGGCATCATCGTGAGTGCCGAAGGACGCTCTGCCATCTCGGTGACCTCCTCTCGGCCGAACAGCATGTGGCGAGCATGACGGGCCATGGCGATGAAGATCACCACCATCGCCACCACAGCCAGCGTGGCCGCCCAACCCAAGCCCACTTGGAATTCGGCTCGCGTCATCACGAGCTCGCTGACGAAGAGGCTGAAGGGGGGGAAGCCGAGCAGGGCCAGAAGTCCGACCCCGAACACGCCGCCCAGTGCCGGACGTCGCACCACAAGTGCCCGCGTCTCGGCGATCTGACTCGTACCCTCGACCTCCATGATCTCCCCGGACGTGAGGAACAGCACACTCTTCGTCAACCCGTGGCCGAGGATGTGGAGGAGCACTGCGGCGATCGCGAGCTGAATGCCAGCTGCGGCGCCGAGCGCGATCAGGCCCATGTGTTCGATGCTGCTGTAGGCGAGCATCCGTTTGTAATCCCGCTGGGTCAGGAGCAGCGAGGCGGCCACCATCAACGAGAGGAGGGCCACGATCACCAGGAGCGTGCGGGGGAACGAGGGCCCGAGCGCGATGTCGCAGATCGCCTTGAACCGCAGGATGGCGTAGAAGGCGACGGTCAACAGGACCCCAGAGAGGAGCGCGGACACCGCAGCGGGGGCTTGGCTGTGCGCGTCGGGCAACCAGCTGTGCATGGGTGCCAGGCCCACCTTGGTCCCGTAGCCGAGGATGATCAGCGCAAAGGCGAACCGCATCAGGGACGGGTCGAGGTGGTGGGCGTTGGCCATGAGCCACGTCCAGTCCAGAGCCCGAGCCGAATGCCCCCCGGCGTGGAGAGCGGCCAGAGAGACGAGCACGGTGCCCAAGAAGGCGAGGGCGATCCCGACCGAGCAGATCACTATGTACTTCCACGAGGCCTCGAGGGACCCCTTCGTTCCCCGGTGACCGACCAGGAACGTGGTGGCCACGGTCGTCGCCTCGATCCCGACCCAGAGCACACCCAGGTTGGCGGCCAGGACGGCCAGGAGCATGGTGGTCACGAAGACCTGCACCAAGACCCCATAGAGAGTGGCGCGCCTCTGGCTACAGCGGCCATCGGAAAGTTCCTCGGCGATCGTCCGGACCCCGAACCACGAAGCGAGCAGAGCGATCGCTCCGATGACGACGACCATGAACGCGCTGAGCGCGTCGGCCCGCAGGACGCCCCAGCCACTTGTCGCCGCACCATGTCGGACGACGCCGATGGACAAGGCAATCCCCAGAGCGAGCACCACTGCGTTGGCGCCCACTGCCACCCGGGCGGCCCAGGACCGCCAGCCGGCGGCTCCGAGGACCAGAGCGCCAAGGATCGGCACCATGAGGATGAGGACGAGGAGCATCAGTCGTGCAGCTCCTGGAGCTCGTCGAGGTCGATGTCGCCAAATTGGTGTCGCATGCGTTGTGCCAGCACCATGAGCACGACGACGCCGAGCAGCACGTCGAGGCTGACGCCCAGCTCGATGAGGAACGGGACGCCGGCCGTGATCAGGAAGGCCACGAGCGCTATGCCGTTGTCGACCAGCAACAGTCCCACGATCTGGAAGGCGGGGCGGCGGCGCGCCACGAGGACAAGGAACCCGATGAGCAGCGTGGCGAAGCCCAACGGGACGAGCGATCCGGTCGTCCCACCGACGACCCGCGAGACCACCCTGGTCGAGGCAAAGGCGAGGAGGATAAGGGCAGCCGACATCACCAGGGACGCCGGGACGTTCACGAGCGGTCTTTGTTCCCGCGCTGTGGCGTCGTGGGCATCGATGCGCCGGAGCAAGATGGGGACCACGACGCCCTTGATGGCCACTACCACGGTTCCGGCCGCAACGAGACCGGCGTCACGACCATGGAGGCCCAATGTGGCCGCCACGGCGCCAAGAGCCCATCCCTGCACTGCCACGACATGGACAACGGTCCGCACCGTGGACAGCCAGAGGACTCCCACTGCGCACACCAGCACGCCTCCGGCGAAGAGCGCCAGCGCGGCCGAATAGGACTCACCGCTCACCGCACGGCCACCGCGATCACGGCCAACGCTGCCAAGACGAAGCCGCCAGCCAGGAGCTCGGGCACCCGGAAGAGCCGCAGCTTGGCCATCAGCACCTCGACGGCCGCCAGCGCGACGCCCAGGATGCCCACCTTGGCGACAATCGCGACCAGGCCGAGGGCGAGGTGCGCCGGTCCGGGAGCCACCGCGATGCCCCATGGGACGAACAGCGTGGCGAGGAGCGCGAGCAAGAACGCCAGGCGCATGGCTCCGGCCAGCTTCACCAGTGCGAGGTCCGGTCCGGCGTACTCGAGCACCATGGCCTCGTGGATCATCGTCAGCTCGAGGTGGGTGTTCGGGTTGTCGACCGGCAAGCGACCGGTCTCGGCCACGATGACAATCACCAGAGCAACCACGGCCAACAAGCGCTGGGGACTGGCCAACCAGGCCGGGTGCTCGAGCGACCGGGTGACGATGGTGGGAAGATTGGAAGAACGGGAGGGAATCGAGAGGGCCAGCACCGCCACGAGCAACGCCGGCTCAGCCAGTGCTCCGATCGTGATGGCCCTGCTGGCGCCCATGCCGGCGAAGGCCGTCCCAGTGTCGAGCGCCCCGAGAGCGAGTGCCACCGACCCCAGCAAGAGCAGGAACACGATGGCGAACAGGTCGGCGGACCAGCCCAAGGCTGTGGAGGTCGCGAGCAGCGGGGTGATCGCCGCAGCCACTGCGACCGAGGCGAAGAACACCAGCGGTGCCATCCCGAACACCCAGGTCGCCGCTTCGGGCCGTGTGCGCTCCTTACGCAGCAACTTGCGTAGGTCGAGCAGAGGCTGACCGACCGGCGGCCCCTGGCGTCCCTCCAGGCGGCAGCGGACCTTGCGCATCAGTCCCACGAGCAGCGGCCCGCCGAACAGCAGGCCGAGGACCTGGAGCACCGCCGTGGCTACGGCCGAGGACAAGGGCCACGGCGCGGTCATGCCACCACCACGAGGACCACGACGAGCGCGACCAGACCGAAGCCGAGGTAGCGGTGCACACTCCCGTTGGGCACCCGCCGTGCCAGCCTGCCCCACCAGCTCAGCGCATCGGAGAGAGGTCGATAGGCGTGGCGCTCGAACGCATCGTCGAGAGCGGTGTGGAACGCGGCGGACTCGAGGTAGTAGCGGGACTCCCCGCTATGGCTCACGTCGAGATCGTGAGCGGGCGTCAGCACATCGTCGAACACCCGGACCAACGGTTCGGCGAAGGACGTGGCGGTGTACTGCATCCGCGCGGTCTGGAGCTGACGACCGCACCCCCACGCCTCCGTGCGCCGTACGGTGCCTCGCTGGCCTATCCGGCGCAGACCGGCGGCGGCCGCCATCGCGGTTGCGAGGCCCAGGGCAATCAAGCCAGGCGCCAGCAAGCCGTGCGCCCCGGGCAACCCGATGCTCCAGCCACCCGCAAGCGGGCGCGCCGAGCCATAACCGAGACCGGCCCGCGCCGCGCCGACCACTGCGGGGAGCACCAGGAACGGCGCAACGCCCAGGACCACGCTCAGCAGCGCCATCGACCCGGCCGCCCCCCACATCGTGCCGGGTACCTCCTCAGCCGCTGCACACTCCTCTGACCGCGGCTGCCCGAGGAGACCGACACCGACAGCCTTGACCACCGTTACCGCCGTGAGTCCGCCGGTCAGGGCGAGGACGGTCACGCCGAGCGGCATTGCCACCTCCACGGCCACGCTCGCCGAGGGCAGCCCGTGCAACATGCTCTGGAGGAGCAACCACTCGCTGACGAACCCGCACAGGGGCGGCAAGGCGGCGAGCGCGAGCGCGGCGAGGACGAACACCGTCCCGGTCCTCGGCAGGCGCCTCATCAGGCCACCGAGCCGGTCCAGGTCGCGCAGCCCGGTCGCCTGTTGGATCGAGCTGGCGGAGAGGAACAACGAGCACTTGAAGATGGCGTGGAAGACGACGTGCAACAGGGCAGCGACCAATGCCACCACGGCCAACGGCCGGTGGCCGGTCGAGGCGAAGAGCCCAGACGCACCCACACCGAGGAGAACCAGGCCGATGTTGTCCGTCGTCGAGTAGGCCAAGAGACGCTTCAGGTCGGTGGAGGTCGAGGAGTGCAGAGATCCGAAGAGGGCGGAGAGCCCACCAATGGCCATGACGAGCAGCCACCACCACGGTGGGCCACCCCCGAGCATCGTGTCCCCGACGCGGACGATCCCGTAGACACCGAGGTTCACCATGGCGGCGGACATCAAAGCCGACACCGGCCCGGGAGCCTCGGGGTGGGCTCGCGGGAGCCACACGTGCAAGGGCACGGCACCGGCCTTCGAGCCGAACCCGACCACCGCTAGGACGAAAGCGACAGAGCGCACCCAGGGCGCGAAGTGCGCACTCCGGGCGCCGATCAGCCCGAAGGACTGGCCACCGGCGTGCGCGGCCAGGAGAACCAGACTCAGCAACAGGACGAGCGCGCCGAACTGGGTCATGACGCCGTACCACTGGGCGGCGCGCCGCACCTCGTCGCGCTGACGGTGGTCGGCCAGCACAAGCACCAAGGACGTTGCCGCCATGAGCTCCCAAAGGAAGAGGAAGGTACCCACACTCGAGGCGGCGGGCACGACGAACAGCATTGTCACAAAGAGTGGGAGCACGAACGACGCCGGGCGGCTCGAGAGCCCGTGGCCCTGATAGCCGAGGCGGAACACCGAGGTGCACGCTCCCACCCCCGCCGCAACGGCCACGAACAGCGCACCGAGCCGGTCGAGTCGGAGGGAAAACCCGAGCAGCGGTAGGAGGCGCGTCGTGTGGAACGTGGCGGTGGCCCCACCGGACAACACTCGGGCGGAGACGACGAAGGCGAGCACGCAGGCGACCAAGGTGAGCCCCATGGACGCGCCACTGCGCAGGCGCGGGGGCGGTCGCTCCGACCACCGATGCCAATACGCCGACGAGGAGCGCAGTGACGAGCAGCTGGCCGCTCACCGCCCTGCCACGCCACGGAGCACCGCAATGATCGCCTCGGGATCGGGCGGGCAACCACGGATCTCGACGTCGACGGGAATGGTCTCAGAGACCGGGCCGACCACTCCGTAGGCGCCACGGAAGACCCCGCCGTCATGCGCACAGTCGCCAACCGCGATGACGACCCGCGGTTCGGGCACCGCGTCGTAGGTCTTTTGCAGCGGTGCGGCCATGTTGTGCGTGACTGGACCAGTCACCAGCAGGCCATCGGCATGACGCGGCGAAGCTTCCAGGCGGACTCCGAAGCGCTCGACGTCATAGGTCGGAGCGAAGCACGACGCAATCTCGAGCTCGCATCCGTTGCACGAGCCGGCATCGACGTGGCGGAGCTGCAACGACCCGCGGTGCCGTGCCGCCATCTCGCGGGTCGTGGGAGAGCCCTCGGTCGGCGACGGTACCGCGGAGGGACGCTGCCCGAGTCGGCGCACGATGTGCTGCAACGTTCTCCGCATGGCGAAACTCCTACGGTGCCGTCGGTCGGTCGGTACCGGATTCCACGGCGAGCCTGAGGGCAGGCTCATGGGAAGCACTGGGCGCCGACGGGAGGAACACCACGACGTCAACCCGGCCGCCGATCGTTCGGCGGGCCGAGGTGAACTCCAGACAGTCGACGAGTTGACGCGCCTCTGGTGCATCGAACGGATAGGACCCCCGAAGGGTTCGCGCGCCCCTCGGCGTGACCTCCTCGACGACAAGGGTCAGGAGTTCGTTTGCGATTTCGAGGCGGCGACGTTCGGGCACCACGGCGACGTGCACCCAGAAGGCGGTCTCGCTCGTCTGGACCATGGCGCACGCGCCGATGAGGTCATTCGAATCCTCGAAGGCTCCCCACGCATCGGCCCACTCCATGGATCGGTGCACGCCCGTCGACAACCGGCGGAACAATTGGAGGGCTGTCGATGTCGGGATGGGGGCGAAACGCGCGCCTGAAGTGCTCTTGAAGCGAACGGCGTCGTACTGGGGTTCGACTGGTACCCGACTCGACAAGGGACCTCCCAGAATCGTCGGACGATGACCCGACGGTCACCATTGGCAAGTAGTTGACTAATCTATCAATTGGTCATTCGATTTGCTTAGCGGAACCACAAATGCAAGCATGTGCCCTGACGCTTGGCGTTTGCCGCCGGCAGCGGCTCGGAACCGCGTGCGACCGGGGCCGTCCAGACTGCATGGCCCGTGGCCGGACCGGCCACCTGATGGGAGGAACACCATGACCACCGCCGTCATCGTCGATGCCGTTCGGACCCCCGGCGGGAAGCGCAACGGCAAGCTTCGGAACTGGCACCCGGTCGACCTGGCCTCCGAGGTCCTGAGGGCCGTCGCCGAGCGCAACCGGCTCGACCCGGCCCAGGTTGACGACGTCATCATGGGCTGCGTCACCCAGGTGTCCGAGCAGGCCGTGAACATCGGCCGCAATGCCGTCCTGGCCGCCGGCTGGCCCGAGTCCGTGCCCGGCACCACCCTCGACCGGCAGTGCGGCTCGTCGCAGCAGGCCATGCACTTCGCGGCGCAGGGCGTGATGGCGGGCGCCTACGACATCGTGGTGGCCGCGGGTGTCGAGTCGATGACCCGGGCGCCCATGGGATCCTCGGTCGTGCCCGAGCACGGGCTCCCCTTCGGACCTCGGATGATGGAGCGCTACCGCGAGACCGGGCTCCCCGGGCAGGGCATCGGCGCCGAGATGATCGCCGACAACTGGGGCATCACCCGTGAGGAACTCGACGAGTTCTCGGCGCGCAGCCACCACCGGGCCGCCCGGGCCTCGGAGGAGGGGCGGTTCGAGAACGAGATCGTGCCGGTCCCCGTGCGCGACGACCAGGGCAACGACACCGACGAGATCTTCTCCGCCGACGAGGGCATCCGGCCCGACTCGAGCGTCGAGGTGCTGGCCAGGCTCAAGCCCGCCTTCAAGGAGGACGGGAAGATCACGGCGGGGAACTCGTCCCAGATCACCGACGGGGCATCCGCCGTGCTGATCATGAGCGAGGAGAAGGCCAACGCCCTCGGGCTGCGCCCGCGGGCCCGCTTCCACGCCTTCGCTCTGGCGGGAGTGGACCCGGTCACCATGCTCACCGGGCCGATCCCGGCCACCGCCACCATTCTGGAGCGGGCCAAGATGACGCTCGACGACATCGACGCGGTCGAGATCAACGAGGCGTTCGCCTCCGTCGTCCTGGCTTGGGAGCGTGAGCACCACCCCAACATGGAGATCGTGAACCCCAACGGCGGGGCCATCGCCCTGGGCCACCCACTCGGCGCCTCAGGCGGCAAGCTGATGTCCACCCTGGTGAACGAGCTCGAGCGGACCGGCGGCCGCTACGGGCTGCTCACCATGTGCGAGGGCGGCGGCATGGCCAACGCCACCATCATCGAGCGGCTGGGCTGAACCGAGCGGGCGGACGAGCCTTCACCCGCTTCGAGCACTACGGACTGCGAGTTTCGCCTGCCCCATGGTGCCGGATAGTGGCACCATGCCCGCCGTTGAAGGGCATACGGCGCCAGGTCCAGGCCAGTCTTGGTGTGGATACAGAGCGACGAACTTGTCGGAACAGTGGCAGAGCTGTTTGGGACGTCCCTCCGGCTGCCATCGCTACTCCGTGGCGGCCAGACTCGGTACATGCCGGTCACCGATCTCCATCGCTTCGTCGACGCGCAGGACGACCACGGCATCTTCGCCCGTGCCCTCGACGAGTTGGCCGCCGGACGCAAACGGTCCCACTGGATGTGGTTCGTCTTGTCCCAGTTGGCCGGACTCGGCCTGAGCAAGACGAGCGCGGTTCTTCGCCCTGGCGTCGCTCGACGAGGCCGCGGCATACCTTGCCCACCCTGTCCTGGGGCCGCGCCTGCACGAGACCGTGTCCCGGCTCCTCGCCCTATCAGGGGTTTCGGCCACCGATGTCCTTGGGCCGGTCGATGCCATGAAGCTCCGTTCCTCGGTGACACTGTTTCACCGAGCCGACCCCGACGACCCAGCGTTCGGCGCAGTGCTCGACCGCTACTTCGACGGCGTGCCCGACGAGGCCACAGACCGGCTGCTGGCCAAGGCGAGGTAGCCGATGGGGGATCGATATGTCCCCGGCCCGGCGAAACGGGGGCAGGCCAGAGTTGGTGTCCGAATGGCGAGTGGCTCACTCAGTACGGTCGAAGTCCTGCGGGGCCGATTACTGCTTGGGCAGCGGCCTAGTTCAGAACGGCGGATCGCCGAGACCCTGAAGGTAGGCGAGGTCCCTACCGTTGGGAAGCACAGCTCGACCCCTGCGATCGCCGCGCAGGCTCAGCTCGAATTCTCCGACCGCCCGTAGGCTCCGCAGGTCCTCCTTGGCCAATCCGTGGAACCGACCATCCCACGTCGTCGATACCACCACAGCTTCGGTGCCAACCAACGTCTGGGTCTCCTCCACGCTCTGGCGTTTGGTCAGGTGGACATCCGCCTCGAACTTCTGGGCGCCATCGACCCAAACCTCCACAGGTCCCTTGTGATTGTGCTCCTTCGTCGTTCTCACCCCGAGTGCCGGCTGGGGTCGCCTAAGTGGTCCGGGACGTGCTGCAGCCGACCTCGGAGTTCGACTATTCGCTGGACTTGTGATGCTAAGAGTGCCACCCACTACTCAGGCTATCCGTGGGAATGGCCTCGGTCCTGGCGATCTGGGTTACCTGTTTGGATACTCGGCTTCAAGCTCCATGAGGGCTCTCATCATGACGGCCCAGTCGTCAGGAGGACGGAACGCAGGCCTCGGTCAACCCATGCGGGAGCGTGAACTTGTTGTTCTTGATGCTCACTGAGTAGAAGCAGTTGTTCGTCTCCGGCCGACCCTTGGTGATGGTGATGGGGGTCATCAGCCCCCCTGCTGTAGTCGTGTGGAGCATGAAGAGGGCGTCGCGGAGCGCGGCGGGCGTCACCTGCGTTGACGGGGTCCAGTTGGCGGCCTTTGCCGCTGCAAGGACGATCATTCCGTCCGACCAATTCTGCACTGCGGTGTCGTCGTAGTAGATCGACTTCGTGATCGCGGGGTTGTATTTGTTCAAGGTGCTTGTCATTTGCTTGATCGCAGGAACATTGGTGTCGAAGAACGGTGTGTTCGGTGTGGTGGCGATCAACCCACTCATGCCGGGGGTCCCCGCGAAGGACTTCTGGTACGACCCGCCAGCCTCCAAAAGGTGCGGGTGGTATCCCTGCTTCGCACAGTCCGCCACCACCCGCAGGGAGGTTTGCGACGTAGAGGCGACGAAGAGGCTTGTCGCCCCAGCCGCCTGGGCGGCCACGCACTGGGCCACATAGTTGGGCGCCGATCCCGATACGGCTGCGTTGTACACGATGTCCACGCCGTACTTCTTGCCCACCGACTCATAGAATGGGACGGCTTGACTGCACTGCGGGAATTCGGTGCAATACAGGAGGGCGAGCTTGGTGGCACCAGCCTTTTTCGCCGCGATCATCCCCTCACTCGCTTGGACGATCGGCCCCCCGGCAGTTCCGACGGCATCGTCGGTTGACCCGAATGCCAGGGTGTTGGTCGACAGCAGGACGGGGACACCGGCGTTCTCGGTGTACTGCGCCCAGGCGGAATCGTTGGCGTCTGCGTCTACGATCGCGACCACGCCGTCGCCGATGAGCTTCTGAACCTCGGTAACGGCGACCGCGACATTGTTCGGGTCGATGTCGAAGACGATCTGGACCGGGTGACCGGCGACCCCACCGTGAGCGTTGACCCACTTGGCCCACACCGCGAGCACGGGTTCTTCGTTGATCGACGAGGGACCGGCCGCCTGCTCCTGGATGTAGCCGATCTTGATCGGTGTGCCGCTCGGCGCGGCGGCCCCGGCGGATCCCGACGGAAGAACGAAGGCCGTTCCCACCAATCCGAGCACGCCGACGAGGATCGCACCCTTAGTCCACCAGCCCCTACGACTTGGTTGCATCGGTCGCACAGCCCCCTTGTGTGATCCCGAGAGTGAAAATCGAAATGAGCCCACTCTCCCCTTCGTGGACATTCGTCAATCTTCGTGGTCCGCCAACGGTAGCTTGCATTTCCCGAGGGCGCTCCTGCCATTGCAGGGGTTGAGGATCCTCTCTGCAGGTTCACTCGGCGGCTTTGGATCCAGGCGACCACTGACTGTGCCTCAGCCTCTGGGAGGGATGGTTCACGGACGCCAACGGGAAGTTGCACGTGGGTAGGTAATCATCAGGCAGGGTGTCCCGTTGACCACGAGGTCACGGGCCGAATACAAACCAGAGAACCACCAGCCCGAACGTGCGAGTGTGGGGCAGGGCCCCGGGGTCGTCTGGTTCATCAAGACCACGCCCGGAGCACCCCGGCTGAACCGGTTCACGGTGGCGCCTCAGCCCTTGATCATCCCGTCTTGTCTTGGTGGCCGGGACGCCGGTCCCCCGCGAATGAGGCGGAGATGTCGAACGTGTCAGGCTTCGTCCGCCCGTCGGATGCGCCCGTCGGATGCGCCCGTCGAGCGGAAGCGTCGTATCTTGTGGAGAGGATTCGGCGGCCCCAGCGCACATCGCGTGCGGTTCGCCGTGAGTCGATAGGAGTTGACCAATGGAATCATCGTCACTGACAGGCAAAGTTGCACTGATCACCGGGGGTGGAAAGGGGATCGGCAAGGGGATCGCTCGGGCATTCTCCCGTGCTGGTGCTGACGTGGCCCTGGTGGCCCGCACCGCTGGTGACGTCGAGGCAGTGGCTGCCGAATTGCGAAACCAAGGACGCCGTGCGTTGGCCTGCCCGGCTGATGTGAACGACATCGACGAGCTCCCCCGCGTGGTGGAGCAGGTCGTGGCGGAGCTGGGCGGACTGGACATCCTGGTCAACTGTGCGGGCGGTGGCTACCACTGGCACTCCTTCGAAGACACCACCATCGAGATGGTGGAAGAGCAGTTCCGGTTCACGGTGACGTCGGTGTACGCTCTGACCAAAGCAGCCGTTCCGTTCCTCCTTCAGCGTCCTGGCGCCTCGATCATCAATATCGGTTCCGTCACCATCGGCAAGGCGAACCGGGGCCACTTGGCCTACGAGACCGCAAAGGCTGCGCTGGTTCAGCTGACGAAGTCCCTCGCAGCCGATCTCGGGCCGAAGATCCGGGTGAACATCATCCACCCAGGGGCAACCGAGACGGAGGCATTGATACAGGTCATGAAGGACATGCCGGCAGAGATGCGTGAAGCCATCAAGGAGCAGGCCCGCATGCGCCGAATCGGCACCCCAGAGGACATCGGTGGTGCCGCTGTCTACCTCGCCTCGGCCGCAGCCTCCTATGTCACGGGCATCGAGCTGCCAGTGACCGGTGGTCCGGTGGACGAGGGGGGTGTGCGGTTCCCCGACCTGTAACGAGGGTTGTCAGAGAACAGGAGACGCAATGAACAGTCCCAAGGAGAGGCGTTACACGCTGATCTCGACCGACGCGCACGCCGGTGCTGATCTGCTCGACTACAAGCCATACCTGCCGTCGGCGTTCCACGAAGAGTTCGACCGCTGGGCGGCTGACTTCCACGACCCGTGGGCGGACCTCGACCGAGCCACGCACTACGACGATGCTGACTTACTGATGGGCCGCGCGTCCTTCGTATCGCGATACAGCTGGGACAGCCCAGCGCGGGTGATGCACATGGACACCGAGGGGATCGCCGCCGAGGTTATTTTCCCGAACACGGTGCCACCCTTCTACCCGAGTGGCATCATCACCGCGCTGGCGCCACGCACCGCCGAGGAGTACCGGCACCGCTGGGAGGGCGTGAGGGCACACAATCGGTGGCTGGTCGATTTTTGCGGGTTACATCCGGGCCGACGGATTGGCATGGCGCAGGTGTTCGTCGACGACATCGACGACGCGATCGCGGAGATGCGGTGGGCGAAGGAGGCGGGCTTGTCGGGAGTGCTGATTCCCGGCGATGTTGGCGCGCTCTATGACTCACGATACGACCCGCTGTGGGCGGCGAGCTGTGAGCTCGAGCTCCCGGTGCACCGGCATGCGATCATTGTGACCGAGCAGACCACCAACTTCGCGACGGCTGCCGCAGCAGTTGGTGCCCACGAATTCCAGTTCTGGGTTGGGCGGGTGATCGGGCACTTGGTCCTGGGTGGTGTGTTTCAGCGGTTCCCGGACCTGAAGTTCGTGATCACCGAGACCGGTTGTTCCTGGGTACCACCTGAGCTGCATCGACTCGACGCCGAGATCCGATTCGGCAAAATCCCCGGCCAAGGACAGGTCGTGTTCGGGGAAGCGGTCGGGGGGCTCGAGCTCTCAGCGACTGAGTACTTTCGACGGAACTGCTGGATCGGGATGTCCACGGTGCGGCCCGATGAAATCGCGATGCGCCATGAGATCGGCGCCGACCGGCTCATGTGGGGCGCCGACTACCCGCACACCGAGGGCTCGTTCCCTCACCGCGTCTGGCTTTGCGCCTGCTCTTCTCCGATGTCCCAGAGGCCGAGGTGCGCGCCATGACGTCGACGAACGCCGCTCAGGTCTATGGCTGCGACCTCGACTTCCTGCAGAAGATCGCCGACCAGATAGGGCCGACGGTCGACGAGGTGGCGACGCCGGTCGCGCCGGAAGAACTGCCCAAGGAGTCGATGTCAGCGTCGATCATGCCCGCCCTGGCCGCCGTGCGGTAGCGAGGGTTCGGTACCAGAGTTCCCGGCACTCTCGTGCGCGGCGTGCCGAAACTGCGTGGAAGCATGACCGGTCCATGACCTGTTGATCCCCATGTCCACCATTCCGGAGATCGGAGGGATGCGGGCGCCCATCCGTCCGGGAAACCCAACTGAGTGCGACCATGGTCTCGTGAAGTCGCGTCCATGTAATCGCATCAGGCTTGGACGCCATGTCGCAGCGTTCTGCAGCGTCAGTCTCGTCGTCACGGCGTTGCTCGGCGGGACCGGGATGGTGTCGATGCAGACGGCGGGGGCTGCGACGTCAGGGTGGTACCTGCCCACGGTACCGGGAACCGGCGCGGATGACGTCTTGCTCGGGTCGACATGTGCCAACGCGCTCCAGTGTTGGGCTGTGGGCATCACGCTGAACATCGGCAATCAGTCGTCACCCAGCCCGCTCCTCGAGGCATGGAACGGCACGACGTGGACGCTGGTCCCGATGCAGTTGCCGGGCGGGGAGGGCGGTGGACTCTTCGACGCCTCCTGCGTGAATGGCTCCGACTGCTGGGCTGTCGGTGGCATGGTCGCCAGCGGCAGCGGGAATCCAACTGGCACTCTCATCGAGCAGTGGAACGGCACGTCGTGGTCCGTGGTGCCGAGTCCCACCCCGGACGGTCCGGGTGTGGTCGGCGCCATCCTCTCGAGCGTGAACTGTGCATCGGCGTCGAATTGCATGGCAGTCGGCTATGCGACCGACGTGAATGGGAACAATCTGACTGCCGTCATCGAGCAGTGGAACGGGTCCAGCTGGAGCCTCGTCCCCGGTGCTGACACCGGTCAGGCTTTCGACCAGCTGATCCGCGTCCGGTGCCCCGCGGTCAGCAATTGCTGGGCCGTCGGAAACGCCGGTCCGGCGTCACAGATGTCGGGTTTCCTTCCCATCTTTCCGGGCGCCGTCGCCGACCAGGGTCTCATCGAGCACTGGGACGGATCAGCCTGGTCGATCGTGCCGAGTATGACAGAGCCGGCGCCCGGCGGCGGTTACCTGAGCGGCCTCGAGTGCGCCGATGCCACCGACTGCTGGGCATCTGGCGCCACGACCGATCCCGTGAGCGGGACGGCATCAGGATTGCTCGTGGAACACTGGGACGGTTCGTCGTGGACCGATGTGTCGGCGTCGGTGCCCGGCTCCACGTCGCCAGGCCTCCTGGCCGGGATCTCCTGCCTGAGCGCAACTCAGTGCTGGGCCGTGGGCTCCACGGGGTCGTTCAACAACGGCGGTTCGGGTGCACAGCCACAGAGTGTCGTGGAGTACTGGAACGGCTCGTCGTGGTCCGTACAGCCCAGCCCGAACGTCACTGCACTCAGCTTCCTCAATTCGGTGAGCTGCGTGCCCAGCGTCGGGTGCGTGACCGACGGGAGCACGCTGACCCAACCGAACGGGAACGGAGACCCCGGGCTGCGTGCCTTCGTCGAGCAGTTGACCTTCCCACCGGCGTCGAGCCAGGGCACCGTGCTCGCGGCGCGTGACGGCGGCGTGTTCGCGTACGGGACCGCGCCCTTCGAAGGGTCCATGGGCGGCCAGCACCTCAACGCTCCGATCGTCGGTGTTGCCATGACCCCCGACGGCGGGGGCTACTGGTTGGTGGCCAGCGACGGCGGCGTCTTCGCCTTCGGTGACGCCCCCTTCGACGGCTCGATGGGCGGCCAGCATCTCAACGCGCCGATCGTCGGCATTGCCCCAACCCGTGACGGGCAGGGCTACTGGCTGGTGGCCGCCGACGGTGGGGTGTTCTCCTTCGGTGACGCAGGCTTCCACGGTTCCATGGGCGGCACCCGTCTCAACGCCCCGGTCGTGGCCGTGGCGGCAACCGACCACGGCGGCTACTGGCTCGTCGCCTCCGACGGGGGTGTCTTCAGCTTCGGTGGCGCTGCTTTTTACGGCTCGGCCGGGGGGACCCGGCTCAACGCACCAGTGACGGGAGTGGCCGCCATGCCCGACGGCCGCGGCTACTGGCTGGTGGGATCCGACGGCGGCGTGTTCACCTACGGCGATGCCTCTTACCTCGGTTCCCCCCCGGGGCAGGGCTTCACCATCCAGGCACCGGTCGTCGGCATCAGCTCGACGCCGACAGGTTCGGGCTACTGGCTGGCCGGTGCGAACGGCGCTGTGTACACGTACGGCGACGCCACGTTCCTCGGTGCACCCGACGCAGGACGTCTGGTCGCCCCGGTGGCCGCAATCGCCGGTTCCTAGTTCGACCACCGCGATCCACCGTGGGCCAGATTCGTACTTTGCTGCTGAAGACCGCAGGTGATCTCAGGCCTGCGCAACCGGGCTACGGTGCGAAGACCACGGAGATGGCAACTGCGAGAGACCGGAGAGCGGAGATGACCTCAAAGGCTGACTTTACGGCCGAGGAGTGGAAGCTGATCCTCGAGGCCCCACCGAGTGCTGGGATGATCGTCGTGACCGCCCAACGAGGCGGCTCGTTTCGAGAGACGATCGCCATGGCCAAGGCCTACGTCGAGGCACGCCAGCAGCACGGCAAGAGTCAACTTCTCGATGAGATCGTTGCGGCCAAGCCGGAACGGGATCACACGCATTCGCACTCTCCCGAGGAGCTCAAGCAGCATGGACTGCAGCACCTGCGTGATTCGGTAGCCCTGCTCGAGAGCAAGGCTACGCCCGAAGAGGTCGAGGAGTATCGCCGCTTTATCGTGACGCTGTCTCACAGAGTTGCGGCTGCTCACCGAGAGCATGGTCAAGAAGTGACCGAATCGGAGCAAGCAGCCATCGACGAGATCACAGAAGCCCTCAACGTGTCGGTCAGGTAGACGGCAGCTCCCGAGAGCCCCTGCTCGGGTCACTCGGGATCGGCCGGCAGTTGATCCCGACCTCGTGCCTCCTGCGCCCGGCGGCCCAGAAAGGGAGGAACTCCGTGTGTAGGTCAGCACCAACGGGTGGTTCCAACTTCGGCCCGACGACCACGGGCTGGCGCATCACTCCCGCGTTGTGGAGTCAGGGGCCTTGATCGGGCCCAAGAGACCCCGGGCCACCAGGCGTTCGTCGTCCGCGAGGAGGGCGTCGGCGAGTTCTTTGACCATGGCGATCACCTCTGGGTGCTCCTCGGGATTCCAGCCCTCCAACAGCTCCGTCAAGCTCCGGCGCTGCGCTTCTGTGACCCGCCTGAGCGCATCGACGCCCCCGGTGCTCAACAGAAACTCGTTCTGGCCGCCGGGTCGGGGCAGTTCCTGGACCAGGTCGGTCTCCCTCAGGATGTGCATCCCGGACTCGATCAGCTCTGGATCGACCTTCGCCCGCTGCGCCAATTTCGGACGTGGTCGAGGCTGGGTGGTCGGAGATGCGACAGAGCAACCACACTTCCAGTGGAGAAAGGTCGAGACCGGCCAACTGCGCCAGCGAGCGGTAGAGCTGCCCCCGGTTCTCTGCGCCGATGCACGCTGGAGCGCCCGTTCGATCTCCTCGAGCGAGGTTCGTTGCTCGCCCATGCCGGTCACGTCGCCCGCATCGGCGGTCTGCACTGTCTTGCGCAACGGTATCTCGGGCAGACGGAGGCACAGCAAGAACGCGAGAAACGAGATGGGTACGGCGGCGAGGAACACCACCTGCATGGCGTGGGTGAGTGCCTCGCTGTACTTGGTGTAGAAGGCGATTCCCGTCGCGGTCGACTTGAGCTTGTCCAAGATGACGGGGTTGAACGTCTCGGGGTTGAATGCCCTCAGTAGCCCCGGGGGAACCTTGGCCAACGTCGGTGCGAAGGTGTGGGTGAACACAATCGTGTAGACGGCACCGAATACGGCGGCTCCGAAGGAGGATCCAATCTGGCGGAAGAACCAGGCGTTGCTGGTGGCCACCCCCAGGTCTTCGTACGAGACGGCGTTCTGCACTGCCACGATGAGCACCTGCATGGCAAGCCCCACGCCCACTCCGAACACGAGCATGAACAAGGCGAAGACCAAGTCGTTCGTCGACTGGTTGATGAACGACAACAGGTACGAGCCCACGACCATCAGCAGGGAGCCCACAATCGGAAAGACCTTGTACCGACCTCTGCGGGTGATGACCTGACCCGCGAGAACCGAAGCCCCCATTATCCCGAGCAGCAGAGGGAGAAGGCGCAATCCGGATCCGGTCGGGCTCACGCCCTTGACGTTCTGCAGAAACAGTGGCAGAAAAGTCAGGAAGCCATAGAGGGCGAAGCCCATGAGGAAACCGACCGAGCTGGCAACCGAGAAGGTGCGGATGCGGAACAGTTCCAACGAGATCACAGGCTCCGCGGCGCGACGCTCGACCCATACGAAGACCAATGCCAGGACCACTCCGAGGGTTGCGGTCACGATGCTCGGGGTCGAGGCCCAAGCCCATGAGATCCCACCCAGGCTGGCGAAGAGGATGAGCGCGGTCGTCGAACATGCCAGCAAGGCCGTCCCTGCGTAATCAATCGTGTGGTGGACCAGCCTGAGCTTTCCGGGCAGGGCCATCCCGGTGACGACGAGGGCCAGGAGTCCCAGGGGAAGGTTGATGTAGAAGACCCACCGCCAGGACAAGTAGGTCACGCAGAGGCCGCCCATCAGCGGCCCGATGACCGTGGCCGCCGCGAACGCAGCGCCGAACACTCCGGTGTACCGACCCCGCTCGCGGGGCGAGAACAGATCGCCCACGATGGTCTGGCTGCCGATGATGAGCCCACCGCCACCGAGGCCCTGCACGGCTCGGAACACGATGAGCTCCGTCATGGTCTGGCTGGCACCGGCCAACGCCGAACCGACGAGGAAGATCACGATGGATGCCTGGAAGAAGATCTTGCGCCCGTACTGGTCGCCCAATTTGCCCCACAGGGGAGTCGAGATGGTCGACGTGAGCAAGTACGCGGTGACCACCCAGGCCAGGTGTGATCCGCCGTGCAGGTCGCCGACGATGGTCGGGAGCGCGGTGGCCACGATGGTCTGATCGAGGGCGGCCAGGAGCATGGCGAGCAGCAAGGCTCCGATGACCAACCAGAGGCGACGCCCGGTCAGATTCGATCCGGCGGGCGATGGGCTGGCGACGTTCACACCCACCTCCCCGTCCGCAACCACCGTGAGTCCACAGTACGAACGTCGCGTATGGAATGCAACAACGTCGGAAGGCGGCCCCGAAACCGGTCTTGAGCATCTCCAACTGGTCCGCCCAGGAGCCTCAGTCGAACTCAGTTGGAGCTCAGCCCGAGAAGGTGCCCTCTCTCCCGAAGCGGGCCTTCAGCACCTGCACGATCTCCCCAGTGGCTCAACCCGAAGATCCGCTCCGCCAACCAGTATCCGGTCCACATAATCTGTGGGCGGATCAGCCCTGAGGGTGCCCCGTGGGCAGCGTGGGGTCTCTCTCGGTTCTTCGGCGAGGGATCAGGCGATTAGGGCCTGAGGATTTCTCCCGGTGTAGGCGAGGAGCTTCGCTTGAAACGATGAGTCTGGATCAACCGGAAGCTCTGGTTTGAAGACGCCCTCTCGCTGATCGTCGGTAAAGCGTCCGTGGATCATGTGATATGCGGCTTCCGGCAACCCTCGGGCATGGCTGTGTCCTGTGCCGTGGATGCGGCCAGATCCCAGCCGTGCAGGAGCTGGTCGCTGAACGCGATGCCGAGAGCCGGCCCCGTGCGTTCGATGACGCCCGGCGCTCCGAACGTGCGCAGTGTTTCGTCACGGGCTCGGTCGAAGTCCGCGGCAGGATCTTGGCTCAGGACGTCCGGCGGCTCCCGTGACAGAGACACGTCATCGCCTCTCGCCGACCCGACGAAGTATCTCTGCGTTTCGAGCATGTGATTCATGAGCGTGCGGACGCTCCAATCGTCGCAGGTCGACGGTGCGTCGAGGTCCGAGACGGCCCCACGCACCTTGGTCCCGGCCCATTCGCTGGCCTGTCCGAACAGGTCCAAGAGATCGAGGTCCATGTCGCTCCTCCTCTCTGCCTTTGCCTTCTCACTACCCCCGGATACTCACGGGGCAACCTACCGACCCCGTTCTACCGAAGGACCGGATCGCGCCACATGGTCGTGACCGAGGGCCCGCCGCCGGGAAGGTTGAACGCGCCATAGACCGCGAAACCGACGGACTCGTATCTCCGAAGGTTGGACGGATTCGTAGATTCGAGATAGGCGGGCATGCCGAGGGTATCCAGGCGTGCGAGGTTGTCCTCCAGCAGGCCCATTCCGATACCGGACCCTCGGTGCTCGGTGTGAGTGCCGAGGAGGCTCAGGTAGTAGTGGTCCTCAACTCGTGGGTGGGCGGCCTCGAAGCACTCGAACACTTCCATGACCAACTCCGCCCGTGTGCCCAGCATCTCGTCGAGCATCGGTCCGAGCAGCGCTTCGTCAGACTCGTTCAGTTCGGGGCATCCAGGTGGCACCCATACCGAGACGGCCTCATGGGCCGGTGTCGTCCAGACCCACCGATGAGGGAGCGCGCTACGAACCAGTAGCCGGAACCAGGCGGCATGCTGGACCTTGCGGTGCACCGAATCAGGAAACGCCCATCCCCAAACGGGATCGAGAAAGAATGCCTCTGCGAGGGTCCGCGTTATCCCGGCGGTGTCCCCGGATCCTGCAACGCGAGCGTGCATGGTCAACTCCGTTGTCGTAACCGCCTGGGATTCTAGGACGGGCCGACATGTGGGAGTCAGCCGCTCGGATCCAGGCGTGGAGCATCGCTGGCCAAATGAACGCACGAAGTCCAGCCTGCGGTCATTCCCCGAAGGCTCATCCGTGCCTTGGTCTCCGAGGTACTGCCCGGTGCCCTGCGCGAGGTGCCCCTGAGCTGAGCGATCCAGAGGTGACAGTGGGGTCCAGGTGGTGCGCGCGTGCCCTCGGTCACGGTTCGAGTGATCCGCTATGCCTCCCAGCGGCGTGAGCGCAGTTCCTCGCACACCGACACGTCGTACCACTCGTAGAACTCCGCCCGGCCACGGCGCTGCGCCTCCTGGTGGGCGACGTTGTCCCGCCATGCCTTCTCCGCCTCGGCCGTCTCGAAGACCACCGCGGTGACGTGGGCGTCGTCTTGGTCGGTCAGCGACATGTACTCGACGAACCCTGGGGTCTCTGCTGCCATCCTCTCGAGCTGGGCCGAGAGTGCCCAGTACTCCTGGGGGACGTCCGGGCGGAGCCGGGACCTGAAGACCGTCACGATCCGAGGCACAGACGCGATTGTTGCACTGACGCCTCCCGCTACCCTCCCACGGCGAGGGGGGGTGATCCCCCGGCGAGGAGGAGGGCACGATGGAGCTGGACCTGCACGTACCGACATTCACGTGGCCCGGGGGTCCTGAAGCCATCGGGCCGACGTTCACGTCCCTGGTGCAGGCGGCAGAGTCGATCGGCGTGCGGACGCTCTCGGTCATGGACCACTGGTTTCAGATGGAGGCGGTTTGGCCAGCGGAGGAGCCGATGCTCGAGGGCTATACGTCGCTGGCCTATGCCGCCGCCAAGTCGGAACGGCTGCGATTCCGGCTCCTCGTCGGCGGTGTGACCTATCGCCATCCCGGCCTCCTGGCCAAGACGATCACCACGCTCGACGTCCTCTCGGGCGGCCGGGCCGAGCTCGGACTGGGTGCGGCCTGGTACGAGCGAGAGCACCTGGGCCTGGGCGTCCCGTTCCCGCCCCTGAGCGAGCGCTACGAACGGCTCGAAGAGGCCATTCAGATCTGCTTCCAGATGTGGAGCGACGACAACGGCCCCTACGAGGGGACCCACTACCGGCTCTCCGAGACACTGTGCTCACCACCACCGGTGAGCACACCGAGACCCCGGCTCCTGATCGGCGGCAACGGGGAACGGAAGACCCTCCGACTGGTGGCGACCTACGCCGACGCCTGCAACCTCATCGGTGGCCACACCGTCGTGGCTCACAAGCTCGACGTGCTGCGCCGCCACTGCGACGAGGTCGGGCGCGACTTCTCGACCATCGAGGTGACCGCCTTGGCGAGTGACCTCGACGCCGGCGACCCGGACGCCGTCCTCACCGAGGCTTCTGCCCTGGCCGATCTGGGTGTCCATGCCTTGGTCGTGTCCTCGTCGGGCGCCGATCCCGCCCAAGCCCTCGAGCAGACATGGGGTCCCCTGATGGAACGCCTCGGCCAGGTGGGCTGACGTCGCCCTCGGGCACCGGCGATCCAGTTTCAGACCGGTGACCAAGGATTGGGAGTGCGGCGGGAGCTTCTGTCCCGGCCCGGCGGCCGGCATAGGCTGTGATGACTTGGGACAGCGTCTTGGGGGTTTGCGATGACCGTTACGGAGACTGAGGTCTACTACGACATGTACGACCGGGACATCTACGCGTCCCCGTACGAGACGTTCCGCCGGCTTCGCAATGAGGCGCCGCTCTACTACAACGAGAAGTACGGCTTCTACGCCCTCACTCGGCACGACGATCTGGCGCGCGTCCTGACCGACCGGGAGACGTTCATCTCGGGCCGCGGCATGGTCTACAACATGATGAACATCGACATGCCGCCGGGGCTCTTCATCGGCGAGGACCCTCCGATGCACACCATGCACCGGGGGATCGTGTCCCGCCTGTTCACACCCCGTGCCGTCTCGAGCCTCGAGGGGGAGATCCGCACCCTGGCCGAGGAGATCGTCGACGGCCTCGTGGGGCGTGACCGGTTCGACTTCATGCGCGACTTCGCTCTGCAGCTGCCGGTCCAGGTCATCGGCATGTTGGTCGGTGTCCCGAAGAAGGACCAGGCCGACCTCCTGGCTGTCTTCCAGAAGAGCCTCCACGAGGGGACGGCCGACCCCGAGCGTCAGGTGATGCAGGGCATCCTCGATGCGGCGGTGTGGTTCAACGAGTACCTCGACTGGCGGGAGAAGAACCCCTCCGACGACGTCATGACCCAGCTCATGCAGTTCGAGTTCGAAGACGAGAATGGAGTCAGGCGTACCCTTCGCCGCGACGAGATCGTCACGTACCTCACCTTGATCACCTCGGCCGGCAGCGACACCACCGCCACGGCGATCGCATGGGCGGGAAGCCTATTGAGCGACCATCCGGATCAGCGGCGCGAGCTGATCGAGGATCCCTCGGCGATCCCCCAGGCATTCGAGGAGGTCCTGCGGTACGAGCCGCCGTCGTACCACAACTGCCGGTGGTCGACCGAAGCCGTGGAGTTCCACGGTCGGACCATCCCAGCCGAGAGCATCGTCGTGATGGTGCCGCCGGCCGCCAACCGCGACGAGCGGAAGTGGGAGGACCCCGAGCGTTTCGACATCCACCGCAAGCCGGGCCAGATCTTCACCTTCGGGTTCGGCCCCCACTTCTGCCTCGGCGCCAACCTGGCGAAAGTGGAAGGTCGCATCGCGCTGGAGACGATCCTGTCGAGGATCCCCGAGTGGACCGTCGACTATGACAACGCGGCGCTGACCAAGGGCATCGACACGCGCGGTTGGGAGAGGCTTCCGGTGACGGTCGGCTGACCGCACCCGCGTTGGTCAGTTCGGGGAAGGGGAGGATCGCCGGCACGGGCTCGCGGGAGCTCCGGCCGGCCCGGCAGATGGAGGGGTGCATGATCCCGACGGGGACAACGATCGGCGGCTTCGAGCTGGCGGTGCATGATCTGGAACGGGCGGTCGAGTTCTATTCGACGGCACTCGGAATGAAGGTCCGGGCCCGTGAGGACCACGGCGACTTCCAGGAGGCCCAAATCATCGGAGAGGGCGACACCGCGGCGGTCCTCCTCGTGTCGCCCAGACCGGGCGTGACTCCTGAGGCCCCGTCGACGTCCGCAAAGCTGGCGCTGATCACCGACGACGTTCGTGCGGTTTACGCCAGGGCGGTCGAGGCGGGAGCGGAGGAGGCCCAGGCGCCGACGTATCACGAGCCCATGGACGTCTGGTACGCGCACCTGAGAGATCTCGACGGTCACACCGTGCAGCTGATCCAGCGGCGGAAATAGGCTCGCGGCCCGTGATGATCGGGATCGTGGGTGTGGGGCAGATGGGTCTTCCCATCGCCCACCGCCTCCTCGGTGCGGGACAGTCACTGGCTTTTCATGCTCGCGATCCGCAGGTGGTCGCCGATCTGACCGGCCTCGGTGCGATCGACGCTCGTTCCCTCCAGGGCCTTGGCGAGACGTGCGACGTCGTCGTGGTGTGCGTGTACGACGACGACCAGGTCACCGAGGTGTGCCTCGGCCCTGACGGCGTGCTCGGGCACATGGCGCCCGGGTCGATCCTGGTCAACCACACCACCGTCGATCCGGCCACGGTCCAGACCCTCGACGCCCACGCCGTCCCGCTCGGCGTGGGCGTGGTGGACGCGGCGATCAGCGGAAGTCCGGCCGACATCACCGCGGGCAGATTGACGCTCTGGGTGGGTGCGCCCAAGGATCGGCTCCAGAACGTGCACCACGTCCTCGAGGCCTACGCCGACCCGATCATGCACGTAGGGAAGGTGGGAGACGGTCAGTGGATCAAGCTGGTCAACAACGCGTTGTTCGCCGCGAACGTCGCGCTGGTCGCCGACGCCGAGCGGATCCTGGGCGGCGTGGGACTCGAGGCACTGACGGCGTTGGGGGCCATCCGCCACGGCAGCGGTGCGAGCAAGGCGCTGGAGACGGTCACCACGCTCGGTGGCTCGGAGCGGCTGCAGGAGCTGGCCGGGCGCTTCCTGGTGAAGGACGTGCAGACCGTGATGCAATCGGCGGGGCGCCAGGAGGTGGACCTGGGGACTCTGGGAAAGGTGGCGAGCAGCATGGGAGGGGAAAGATGACGCCGACGAACGAGCAGTTGTGGGACATCGAGCAGATCAAGCAGTTGAAGGCCCGGTACTTCCGGATGCTCGACACGAAGGACTGGGAGGCCTTCGCGCAGCTGTTCACCGACGACTGCGTCCACTACCTTCCCCAGGAGTCGCCCAAAGGGCAGGTGTCCAATGCGGAGTACTTCGCCGACCTGAAAGTCCAGCTTGGCAAGGGTGTCACCACCCACCACGGGCACATGCCCGAGATCACCCTCCTCAGCGACACCGAGGCCGAGGGCATCTGGGCCATGTTCGACTACGTGCAGACCGAGCTGCCGAGCGGTCCCTTGAGCATCCAGGGCTACGGGCACTACTTCGAGACGTACCGAAAGGGGTCCGACGGGCAGTGGCGGATCAGCTCAAAGCGCAACGTCCGGCTCCGACTCGATCACGTGCCTGACAGCCGGGACACATAGGGCCCCCGGCCATCCGCGCCGGGTGATCTCTGAAGGCCGGTCGCCCGTAGTACAGGGGGGAAAGCGAAAGGGGTCGAGGTGACCGCGTCGATCCGCCGACAGCAGGCATGAGGACGGTGGCAGGGTTCGAACGCCGATCCCTGCGCCGCCGCGGGCTGCCGGAGCCGAAGGACGGGGTCTCCGACGAGGCCCTGGTGGGGGCCATGGCGGCCGGCGACACGAGCGCGGCCGCCGCGCTGGTGCGTCGCTGTCAGGGGCGGGTGTTCGGCATCGCCTTCACGATCACGGGTGACCGCACCACAGCTGAGGACGTCTCCCAGGAGACCTTCCTACGTGTCTGGCGTCACGCCGCCGTCTTCGATGCGCACCGCGCCAGTGCCGGGACGTGGATCTCGAGCATCGCCCGGAACCTGTCCATCGACGTCGTCCGGTCGCGACGTGCCATCCCGGTCGATCCCCACGAGTGGTTGGACGCCCGGGACGGACCTGATGACGAGCCGACGGCCGAGGAGCGCGCGGTGACGTCCACGTTGGTGGGGCGTGTCCGGAGCGCGGTCGACGCTCTGCCGGACGAGCAGCGACGGGCGCTCATGCGGGCGGCCTGGTACGGCCAGACGGCGGCCGAGGTCTCGGCGGCCGAGGGCATTCCCCTGGGCACGGCCAAGAGCAGGATCCGTCTTGGTCTTTCGAAGGTCCGTGACGTCATGGCGGCCGAGTGGGAGGGTTCTGGTGGAACCGACATCTGACCGGTCGGCCTGTGCCGAGTTCGCCGACGATCTCGGCGTGCTGGCGGTCGGTGCACTCTCTGGGCGTGAGCGGGCTAGCGTCCTGGCGCACGTCGAGCGGTGTCCCGTCTGCGAAGTCGAGCTGGAGTCCTTGTCCGCCGGAGCGGATGCCCTGGTGGCCTTGTATCCCGAGCGCGAGCCCGACGAGGGGTTCGCCGACCGCGTCATGGCGCGCATCACCGCGGACCGCGCCACCTCTCGGCGGCGCCTGACCGGTCGGACGAGGGTGGCGCTCGCTGTCGGGGCTGCGGGTCTCGTGGCGCTGGTGGGGGGACTGACGGCCGCTGCCGTCCACCACGACCAGCCGGACCACGGCACCCTGGCGACGGCCGCCCTGGCTTCGCCGTCGGGCGTCAGGGGAAAGGTGTCGCTCATCTCGGCGGACGGCAACTGGCTCGTCATGACGCTCGATGACGCACGGGCCACCGGGACGGTGACCTGCCGGGTCGTCCTCTCCAACGGCTCGACTCGTGACATCGGGCGGTTCGCGCTGCGTGACGGGTACGGCTCCTGGGTGGTGCCCCTGCCAGTCGCACCGTCGACGATCGAGGCGGTCAGGATCGTCGACGACCATGGCGGGGTGGTGGCGTCGGCCAGCCTCTAGGTGGCGTCGGCCAGGCACCGGGTCTTGGGGTCTTGCCGGGCGTCAGGTCTTGCCGGGCGTCGCCACCCGCTCTGGGCGGATCACCGTCAGTCCGGTTTCGAGATGGACGAACCGTTGCTCGACGACGGCGTCGAGGCTGAACCTGCCGGCGCCGATGAGGGCGACGGCGAAGGCCAGCACTGCGAGGGCCAGGTTGACCTGGTAGCCCGGAGGCGTGGTGGTCGAGGCGATCCCCGTCGACCAGGTGACAGTGATCATGGCCATCACCATGTCGCCGAAGAGGGCGAGCCCGGCCAAGCGGGCGCAGAACCCGACGGCCATGGCGATTCCACCTCCGAGCTCGATCATGCCACCGAGGACGGCGAAGAAGGTCCCCGGATGAAGGTGCGCGGTGTCTGCGAAGTAGACCGCAGTCGAGTGGATGCCAGGCCCGTTGAACGCGCCGAAGAGCTTTCCGGCGCCGTAGTAGACGAAGATCCAGGCGAGCGCAATGCGCGCCGCGAGCATGGCGGCGTCGACCGCGACCGCGCTGGGCTGCGTCCGGAACACCACCAGGAGCGCAGCACGGAGTCGCTGGCGCACCGGCGACGGCGTGGCGTTCGTCGTCGCGTCCGAGCGACTCATGACACCCGGCGGACCGATGGAAGGTCGATGGGGACCTCGGTCGGCCGGAACGGCCCGGCCAGCTGGGCGCACATCACCGCCAGGTGGCGGGGCCGGGTGCCTTCCTGCTCGACGGCCAAGGGGCGGCCGGGCAGTCCGGTGTCGATTCTGGCCGTCTCCGCGGTCGGGAAGACCGCCCGGTGGAAGAGCTGATCCCAGACGGTGAGTGCGAATCCGAGGTTGACGTCTTGAGGCCCGTCGAGCCGATGGTGGATCCGGTGATAGTTGGGGCTCACCATGACCCGGCCGAGGACTCCGAATCCGAGGTTGGTGTTGGAGTGGGCAAAGGTCACGACGCCTCCGTAGGCGATCAGGACCGCTGTCGACGCGGCCCCGTTGGCCACCAGGATCATCCCGGGGACGAGCGCCAGGAGGTACGAGACGTGGATCAGGGGATGCGTCCGGAAGACGGTGAGGGCGTTGAGGTCCTCCTGCGAGTGATGGAGCTCGTGAAAGCGCCACAGCGCCCGCACCCGGTGATTGGCCAGGTGAACGAACCAGTTGCACCCGTCCATGGCCACCACCAGGGCGATCGTGGCCGCGGCGCGCGGCACGATCCCCAGGCGCGGCAGCACCATCCATGGTGCGACCCGGTGCGCGATCTCCAAGAACGCGAGGGTGAGGGCTGTGATGAGCGGCACCACCACCGTGATGTGCGCGATGGCGTACAACGCGTCCTGACGGTGGCCCCGGGCGACGAGCGGTCGCCGTTGTGCCGGTCGCACTCGTTCAACCACGAGGATCACCCCGACGACGGCCGCGCTCAGCGGGCCGAGTGCCACGACGCGGAGCGCCCCGGTGGAGCCGGCGAAGTCCCCCCCGCCCCAGGCCGTCGACCACCCGATCCCCACCAGGGTCACTGCGGCGGCCACGACGAGCAGAGCGGGGACGTAGATGCGCCCGGTGAGGGTCCGCAGCCGGAGCAGGGCTGCCCGCCGGCGCGCCGGCGTGGGCGACGTCGAGGGCCAGAGGGGGACGACTACCACGGCGTGCCACCCGCAGCCGGATCGGGGTGGGCCGCCCGCACTAGAAGGACACTCCTCCGGAGCCCGCCGTGGTCCCGCTGGAGCCGTTGCCGCTCGACGCGCCTGTGCCGTTCTTCTTCGCCATCACCACAGCCGTCCATGTCCCCCACTGGTCGGTGAGGTCGCCGTTGACCTGCCCGCGCGCCGTGTCGCCCACGTAGCGGTAGAGAGCGTGTCCGCCGTAGGTGACCTGACGAGCTCCGTTGGGGCCGGTGGTCACACCCAGCTTGGCGTGGGGAACCCCGGAACCTGCGGTGGCGCTCTTGACCTGCGAGGGGAGCGTGACGGCCGGCCACGTCGCCAGGCACTGCGCATCGCACGCCATGCCGCCCGAGAGCGTGTACAGCGTGGCGCCGTTGCTGGCCAGCACCCGACCAGCCTTCGTGGTGGACACCGACGAGATCACGAACTTCTTGCTCGGGGCCGCCCCGGCCGTGCCCACCGCCAGGCTGGAGAGCGACAGGGCCCCACCCAGGGCGGCGACGGCCATGACGCGCCGGGTCCGGACGGCAGGGGAGTGTGGCAGGCGCTTGGGTTCCATCGATCTCGTCCTCTTCTCGTCCCCACCGGGACGCTCTCACGTTCGTCCCCACTGGGACGCTCCAGTGCAAGCACTTACGTTCGAGCCGAGGGTACGGATCACCGCTCCCGTTGCGAGGAGCTCAGTGGGACGGAATCACACCTCGACCTGGACCACGTCGTCGACCACCTGGGTCCGGAACGTCATGAGGTCCTGGTTGAACCCGTCGGATGCCTCCTTGACGCAGTGCCCGGTGCGGACGTCGTAGCGGCTCCCGTGCTGGGGGCACGAGATGTAGCAGTCCTCCTCGACGGACCGACCGCCCAAGGTGGTTCCCTGGTGGGGGCACAGGTTCTGAAAGGCGAAGAATTCACCGCCGACGTTCGCCACCGCAACGGGGAATCCGTCCACGGTGACGGAGGCGGACTCGCCCGGGGAGATCCAGTCGGTCGGCATGGCGTCGTGGAAGTGTGGCATGGGGCCCTTCTCCCGCTGTGGGTCGGTCGTGGTCGAGTGGCAGAGTAACGCACGTGTCGGCATCGATCATCGATCTGGGTCCGTCGGGAAACGCGACAGGTGGGGCGCAGGTGTGGAGAGTTCTGCGCCGCAGTGCGGCGACGTTGGCCAGTGTGGTGCTCGTGCTGGCGTCTGCCCTCGTTCCGGGCACGGCCGGTGCCGCGTCTGCGTCGTCGGGGGACGGGGCCATCGTGGTGGGGCAGATCGTGCCCGTGACGGGCCAGTCGACCGTCGAACGGGAAAGGGCACGGGCCACCGTGGCCACCGTCAACGACCTCAACCACCACGGGGGCATCGAGGGCCATCGCATCAGCCTGCTCCAGTGCGACTCCAAGGGCGATGCGAACAGTGAGGTCGCATGCGCCCACACCATCGTCGAGTCACATGCCATCGCCACCATCTCGGACTCCGTGGTCGCCGCTCAGGCTGCGGTGCAGTCGATCCTCTCGGCGGCCGGAATCCCACGTCTCGGCGTGGCCGAGACCGACATCCACGAGTTCCAGGCAGCGGACAACTTTCCGGTGGACGACGGCGGGATCCTGCAGCTGGCGGCGATGCTCGACGTCCTGGTCCGCCGGGGGGAGACGAAGATCTCGGTCGTCCTGCCCGAGGCCGCTGGTCCAGCCGGGACCGCCGCGCTGCTCGGGCTCGTGGCGCGTGGCCGAGGGGCCACGATCGTCAATGACGTCTTCGTGCCGCCCTCGGCGCCCGACCTCGGCAGCGACGTCGTGCAAGCGGAGGCCGGCGGTGCCCAGGGTGCACTGGTGGAGCTCGGCGCAGCGCAGGAGCTCCAGCTGGCCCAGGCAGTCGATCGACTCCGGCCCAAGCTGGCCTTGGCCACGTCGTCGGGGACGTTCAGCGCGGGGCAGCTCCGTCAACTGGGGTGGTTCGCGGCCCGGGCATCCTTCACGTCGCCGTATCCCGGCGCAGACGACGGCCGGGCCTTCCCGGGCCTGGGGGTCGCCACCGCCTCGTTGCGGGCCGGGGGTCTGGCCGAAACGGCGACGACCATGACCGAGGCCGCGGTCTCGTCGTGGTTGACGGGCCAGGCGCTGGCGGAGATTCTGCGTGGTGCCACGACGCTGCCGAAGTCCCGTGCCCAGGCGTTGGCCGATGTGCGGGCGGCCCGGAACGTCTCCATGAGCGGGATCCTCCGTCCCTGGACTCCCGGTGCGCGCCACCCGGCCGGCATGTTCGGCGGGTTGTTCGCGGACGTCTCGAACCCTTATGAGTACGAGATTGCCTTCGACGGGCGGTCTACGTCGACCAGCGCCTCGAAGAGCTTCGACGTGCTGGCCACGGTTCGGGCCGCCGGCTGACCGCTGACCCCACGCCGCGGCTCAGGCGCCGAGGACGACTGCCGACTCGAGCGACCGGGCCAGGTTGCGCACGAAGGTGCGTGCCGCTCGCTGGGCGATCCGGCGGATCTCCTCGGGAGTGCTCCCGTCCGCCGAGCCGTCGAGGCGCCATGTTCCCGTGAGCTCGAGCTCGCAGCGTTGCTCGTCCACCGAGGAGACGGTGACCTCCCCGTCGAAGCTGCTCGATTCGTAGGGGTCGGTGCGCCGCCAGGTGACGAGGTGGCGCCGGAGGAGCGCGCGTGGACGCCTCGGTGTCTCGGCAGCGATCGAGACTTCGGCCGTGGACGACTCGAGGAGATGCCCGAGTTGGGGCGGAAGCTCGGCCAGGGCAGCTTCGACGCCAGCGGCGCTCAGCTCGACCTGCGCCCGGTCGGTCAGTTCCACCGTCGTGGGGTGGGAGCGATGGGAGTCGCTCGGTATCGGGTACATCCCAGCGGAGATGGCCATGTCGCGCGCCGCCACCTCGCTCAGGCTGGTCCGGGCGAGGATGGTGCGCAGCTCCTTGGTCGCTTCCGACCAGGTTTCGTGCAGCGGGCACACCTTCTCCCAACGGCACGCATCGGTGCTCAGGGCACAACGCTCGGGGCGGAGCGTCCCCTCCGCCGCTTCGACCACGTCGAGGATGCTGATCTGGCCCGGCTCGCGGGTCAGCCGGTAGCCGCCCTGCTTGCCCGCCTTGGACGTCACCAGGCCGGCTCGGACCAGGTCGGCCAGAATCTGGGCGGCGAAGGTGGCCGGGATGTCGGTGTCGGCCACCAGCTCGCGGATCTTGCGGTACCCGGCCTCCTTGTGCACGCGAGCCAGGCTCAGGGCCGCCCGCGTCACGTAGTCGCCTCGACGCGACAGCGTGAGATCCATGCGCTCGAGTGTAGCCCCGCTCTGCGCTGATCCTGTAGCCAGCGACTCAACGATAAGGAGATGAAACAGGGTACGCGAGATGTGTGGGCACGGTGTGCCCGCCCGGCGACGGGAAGGTGGCGCGTCAGCAGCGCCGCGGGTCCCGGTCCCCTAGCATGGGCCGAGCCAACCGCTTCGTGTCCTCTGGAGGAATGTGCTGATGCGAGTCGTCGTCGACTTCGACCTGTGTGAGAGCAACGCCCTGTGCATGGGTCTCGCCCCCGAGGTCTTCGAGGTGCGGGAGGACGACTACTTGTACGTGCTCGACGAGAACCCCCCCGAGGAGCTGCGGGCGAAGGTCGAGGCAGCGGTGCGTGCCTGCCCGAAGGCCGCCATCTCCATCGCCGACTGATCGGCGGCAATGCGACGGCGTGAGCCGTCGTCCGCTCAGTGGTACGAGTAGAAGCCCTGGCCGCTCTTGCGGCCGACCAGCCCGGCGTCGACCATGCGGGAGAGCAGCGGCGGGGGCGAGTACAGCGGCTCCTTGAACTCCTCGTAGAGGGATTCGGCCACCGACCTGGTGGTGTCGAGGCCGATCAGGTCAGCCAGGCGCAGCGGTCCCATCGGGTGCGCGCAGCCCTCCACGAACGCCACGTCGATGTCCTCGGGCGAGGAGAATCCCGACTCGACCATCCTGATGGCCGAGAGGATGAAGGGGATCAAGAGCGCGTTCACGACGAATCCGGCGCGGTCGGGGGAGGCGACGACCACCTTGTCCAGTTGGTCGGCCGCGAAGGCCCGTGTGCGGTCGCGGGTCTCGTCGCTGGTGAGGAGCGAGGTGACCAGCTCGACCAGGCGCAGCACCGGAACCGGGTTGAAGAAGTGCAGCCCGATCACCTGCTCGGGGCGTGAAGTGGCCATGGCCAGCTTCATGATGGGGATGGACGAGGTGTTCGAGGCCAGGATGGCGTCGGGCTGCTCGATGACCTTGTCGAGCTGCGCGAACAGCGCCGCCTTGGCGTGCTCCTCCTCGACGATGGCCTCGATGGCGAGCTCACGGTCGTGGAGCTCGTCCAGATCGGTGGTGAAGCGGAGCCGGCCCAGCGCAGCATCGCGCTCGGCTTCGCCCAACTTCTTGCTGGTCACGGCCCGTGCCAGCGACCCCTCCACTTTCTTGCGCCCGGCGGCGATGGCCGCGTCGTTCACCTCGTAGACCAGGGTGTCGAGGCCCGACCGGGTCAGGACCTCGGCGATGCCGGAACCCATCAGACCGCAACCGGCCACGCCGACGCGGTGAGCTGTGCCATGTGGAGCCTCCTCCTTGCCTGCACGCCGGACGGAGGCCCGGGTGCGCCGGGATCACAAGATACTCGGTGACCAAAGTATCGGACCCCCCAGCGAATGCCCCTATCCGGGCTCCTCCGGGGCCGGTTCGAAGTCGCCGGCGGCGACTCGGAGCGGTCCGAGGATCTCGACGAGCTCGGTGAGGCGGTCGGCCTCCATGCTGCCCACGCCGAACTGGGCCTCGTTGACCGCCCGCGTGGCTCGGCTGGCCAGGTCCCGCCCCCTGGGCGTGATCCGGGCCAGCGTGATGCGCCGGTCTGTGGGGTGCGGCGTTCGCTCGAGCAGGCCCGCGTCCTCGAGCCGGTCGACGATGTTGGTGACGCTGGTCGGGTGGACCATCAGGCGGGGCCCCATCTTGCTCAGGGGCATCTCGCCTCGTCGGGAGAACATGAGGAGCACCAGGGCCTCGTAGCGCGCGAAGGTCAGGTCGAACCCTCGCAGCACCTCGTCGACTGCGGCGAGCACGATCTGTTGCGCCCGCATGATCGAGGTGGCTGCGGTCATGGCCAGGGCGGCACCCGGCCAGCGGCTGGCCCACTGGCGCTGCGCTTCGGCGATCGGGTCGAACCTGAGCCGCGGGGGCATCGGCGAGGATGGTAGCCGGTGCCCCCCTGGGGGTTGACCGGTCCGCGGGCGGGGACGATCATGCAAAGAGTCCCGGCGCGCCGAGGGAGGGCACAGTGACTGTTCCCCCCTCAGCCCGAGCTGTGTCCTCCTTCGGAGTGCTGAGCGCCACCGAGCACGGAGCGCAGCAGGTGCGCGCCGCTCACGCCGGCCGTATCAGCATCGACACGGCGCGCATCGACACGGCGCGCATCGATGCGCGCACAATCAGACGTAGTCGCTGTGGCGCATGTAGACCAGCGCCGCCCAGCCCCAGACGGGGGGGAGGTAGGCCGTGCAGAACCGTTCGATGAACACGGCGGCGACGGCCTGGTCCTGGGGAACGCCGGCGCTGGTCAGGCCGGCGATCAGGCCGATCTCGATGATCCCGGCGCCGCCGGGGACCGGCGCTGCCCCTCCGATCATGGCGGCCAGGGTCAGCACCACGATCAGGGTGGCGAACGTCGCGTGCGCGCCCACGGCGTGCAGTGACGCGCCGAGGCAGAGCGCGATGGCGATCTGGCTGCCGAGGGAGCCCCCGAGCACGTAGCCGATCTTGCGCGGCTCGACCGCGATCGCCTTCACGTCGGTCCAGATGGTCACCAGGTGCGGCCGAGCCTTCTGCGTCACCAGCCGCCGGAGCCGTGGCACCAGGGTCACCGCGGCCAGGATCGCGGCGACGAGCAGGACCACGCCGATCACGATCCAGAGCAGTCCCTCGTGCCCGCCACCACTGGTGCTGGGCTGGTGGAAGTCGCCCGCGGCGAAAGGCAGGCACACGAGGAACAGCGCGCCCTTGACCACCCAGCTCGCCGTGCCGGCGATGGCCCCTGAGCTGATGGCGGCCGGAACGTCGAGGCCCTGGCGCTGGAAGAAGCGCACCCGCACGCCGAAGACGGCCGCGTCCCCGCCCACGAACGACGTGAACATGTTCGAGGTCTCGAGCGCCACGCACCGCCCGAAGGGGATGGTGCCGATGACCGCGCCGGTCAACGCCCAGGCACCCGTGACGACCGGGACCTGGGCCAGGACGAACGCCGCGATGACCCACCCCCAGTCGGCGTCGCGGATGAGGGCCAGCGAGCCCGACGCTTCGGTGAGCACGCCGATGATCAGCCAGAGGCCGACCAGGCTGCCCACCACCATGAGGAGGTTGGGCCAGCTGATCCGCTTGGCCTCGTAGAGCTTGGGGACCTCCACACCGCCCGCCTCGGCGAGCGCCTCGCGGAGTGACCGTAGGAACCCCTTGTGCGGCCGCACCATCCGGTCGGTCTCGGGGTCGAGCACTGATCGCTGGAGATGGGTCAGGACGGTCCGCACCGTGTCGCTGTCGAGCACCCGATGGGTGGAGGCGACGGCGCGCTCGATGCCGACCACCGCGGCCAGCGCGGCGACCGCTGCGGCCACGTCGCGGTCGATGCGGGTCACGGGGGCCGAGGAGGAGGCCCGGCGGAAGTCCCGCAGCACGGGGGTCCCGTCGTCTGCCGTGAGCATGGTGGCCGGGCTCAGGCCCCCGTGCGAGATGCCGGCGGCCCGCAACACCAGCACGGCCCGGAGGAGCCCGTCGACCGTGGCGTCCCCGACCTGGTCTCCGCTGAGCTCGTCCAGCCGCCTGGCGCTCGGGAGGCGGGTCACCAGCGCGGCGTCGCGGCTCGGCCCGCAGCGCCCGGCGGCGGCGACGTCGGGCACGCTGACACCGGCGTGCGCGGCCAGGAGGGTGAGGTAGGCCTCGTGCTCGACCTGCTGCAACCGGTTCAGCATCAAGGTCGGTCCCGAGTCGCGGTAGACGGCGAAGCGCCAGATCTTGCGGAGCCATTGCGCGTCGGCGGCGTCCCGGCCGTACACGGTGAACTCGAGGCGCCGCCCCCAGGAGTCGTGGCCGACGAACGCGGCCACCCCCCACTCCTGCCGAGGCGCCGATTCGAGCTCCGAGACCTCGATCCCGAGGTCGAGGACGGCGGCGGTCACCTCGGCCGGCGACGGCAGCCCGTTTGGGGCTCCGACCGCCAGGTGGCAGGCGGCAGCCGAGCCCCACCCGACCACGATCGCGGCGAGGACGCCGAGCGGGAGACCGTAGGCGCCGATCACCGCGGACAGCGCGGCCAGGGTCACCGCGGCCACCACGATGTGGTGCACTGCCCGGCTCAGGTAGGGGAGGCCCGTGAGGGCCACCGCGGTGGCCACGGCCAGCTGGAGAACCGGGAAGGTGGGACTGAACCCCGAGAGGGTCTCCGTCGGGGGCCGCCCCACCGTCGACCCCAGAGCAATGTCGAGGAGGATGCAGACCAGAGCGGCCACGACGCCACCGAGGGCCATGTGACGCACTGCGGTCAACCGAGGAACGAGCAGTCCGAGCAGCACCAGGACGAGCGTCACCCCCACCGAGCCGATGATCCACAGGGCGGTGATCAGCCAGCGGACGCCGGTCGGGGCGGGCGAGACCAGCTCGACGACGTGGACCTCCACGGAGGTGTTGGCCCGGGCCAGGAGAACCATGATCACCACCAGGGCGACGGCGGCGCCGACCCGGATCGCATCGGAGGCACGCCGCCGCGTGGTCCCGCCCCCGTGTGGGCCGAGCACCAGGGAGCGGAGCCGCTGGCCCCACGGGGTGTGGGTGGTGGCGGCTGGACGTTCGAGCAGGTCCATGGCCCGGTCATCTTGTCGCCCCGCCGGGACCCTCGCAGATGGTCAAAAGACGATTGACTCAATCGGATTTATGCGCTACCGTGCCGAGGTGCCCGCCGCAGCGACCCTCACCGCGCCGACCAGTCGGGCCCGACCGCGCCGGCGGCATGGCGCCGGGCTCGACCTGATCGCCCTGGCGGACCAGTTCGCCCGTGCCGGGCAGTGGCCCGGGGCCGATGTGCTGACCCGGCGGTCCTGGAGGCTCATGGCGCGCTGGCGAGGGTTTCGACGCCTGGCTGATCGCCTGGCCTGCCGGCGGCAAGGTCGATCTGCACGACCATGCCCGGTCGTCGGGCGCCATCAGGGTGATCGAGGGGATGCTGACCGAGGCGGTGCCCGAGCGTGCCCGGGAGGGACGGCTGAACCTGACCCGGGCCGAGCTTCGCGCCGGTGCCACCGCCACCTTTGGTGCGGGGCACGTGCACGACGTGGCCAACGAGTCGGACCGCCCGGCGCTGAGCCTCCACGTCTACAGCCCGGCGCTCACCTCCATGAGCTTCTTCGATCTCGAGGGGGACCGCCTGGTCGAGCGCGCCGGCCGTTGGGTCGCCGACGATGACGAGCGTGTGGCCGCCGCGGTGACACATGCGGGCATCTCGCACATCGACCTGCGGTGACGCCGACAGGAGCCGACGACCTGCTGGCCGCAGCTCGGCGGCGGATCGAGCGTGTGCCGGCCGCTGAGCTCGAGCGGCTGCATGCCGGCGGCGCCCTCGTGGTGGACATCCGCCCGGCGCACCAGCGCGCCGCCGACGGCGAGCTGCCCTTCGGCACGGTGGTCGAGCGCAACGTGCTCGAGTGGCGGTTCGACCTGCTCGGTGATCATGCGCTGCCGCAGGTCCGCGACTACGACCAGCAGGTGATAGTCGTGTGCGACGAGGGGTACGCCTCGAGCCTGGCGGCCGCCTCGTTGCGCGACCTGGGGTTCACCAGGGCAGCCGATCTCGCGGGGGGGTACCAGGCTTGGCGGACGCACCACCGTGCTGACCCGCCCAGCGGGGCGCCCTGAACCCGGTCAGACAACGGCCAGTGTCAACCCCTCGTCGCCCTCGGTTTCGGCCACCGCTGCCACGTCGCCCTCGGGATCGGGACGCCCGCGCCTGATCAGGAGGAAGGTGGCGACCGCTGCGGCGCCCATCACGCAGGCGCTGAAGGTGAAGGCCGTGGTGTAGCCGTGGATGGCGCCGGCGGCGACCGAGACGGTCGACCTTTCGTGCGTGGCCAGGTACGACGCCGTGGCCGTGGTGGCGATGGTGTTGATGAGGGCCGCACCCATGGTGCCTCCGGTCTGCTGCGTCGAGTTCACCAGGGCGCTGGCCACGCCGGCGTCGGCGGGCCGCACGCCGGTCAGTGCCGTGCTGCTGATGGGCACGAACGACAGGCCCATGCCGACGCTGGTCAGGAGCATGGCGGGCAGCACCGTCGAGACGTACGAGCTGTGGATGGTGAGCGAGCTGAACAGCAGGAGCCCGAGGCCCGCGGTGACGATCCCCCCGGTGATCAGCGCACGGGGCCCGAAGCGGGGCAGGAAGCGGCTGGCCAGTGTGGCGCCCACGATCACACCGAAAGAGAACGGTAGGAAGGCGAACCCGCTCTTCAGCGCCGAGTAGTGCAGCGTGCCTTGGAAGTAGTAGGTGAGCGACAAGAACGTGCCGAGCATGGCGGTGCCCGTGAGCAGCGACGCCAGGAAGGACCCGCCCCGGTTGCGGTCGAGCACCACGCGCAAGGGGAGCAGCGGGTGCGCAGCCCGCAACTCGACGACGACGAAGGCCAGGAGCAGGACTGCCGCCGCGCCGAACAGGGCCAGGGTCGTGCTCGAGGTCCAGCCGTCGGTCCCGGCCTTGGTGAACCCGTAGACCAGTGCCAGGAGGCCACCGGTGACGGTGACCGTGCCGGGCAGGTCGTAGCCGTGGTTGGCCGGGCTCTTGCTCTCGCGGACCGCCCGGGTGGCAGCGAGGGCGGTCACCACCGAGATGGGCACGTTGATCAGGAGCGTCCAGCGCCACGACGCGTACTGGGTGAGCATGCCCCCGAGGATCAGACCGATGGCGGCGCCGCTCCCGGCGATCGCGCCGTACACGCCGAAGGCCTTGGCCCGTTCCTTCGACTCGGTGAACGCCACCGTGAGCAGCGACAGCGAAGCCGGCGCCATGACGGCGGCGAAGGCCCCCTGCAGGGCCCGGGCGCTGAACAGCATGGCGGCGTTCACGGCCAACCCGCCGAGGGCGGATGCGCCGGCGAAACCGATCAGGCTGATCACGAACATGCGCTTGCGCCCGAAGTAGTCCGCGATGCGGCCTCCGAGAAGGAGGAGGCTGGCGAAGGAGAGTGTGTAGGCCGTGAGCATCCACTGCCGGTTGGCCGTCGAGATGTGCAGCGACTGCTGGGCTGACGGCAGGGCGATGATCACGACCGAGGCGTCGAGGACCACCATCAGCTGGGCCACGGCGATGACGGCGAGTGCGCGGAAGCGCTTTGGGTCTGGGGTGCCCGGGGTGGCCGTGTCCACTGGGCCACTCGCCGTGTCGGCTGTCGAGGTCATGGCTGTCGTGTCTCCCTACGTGCTCGTGTCGTGTCCCCGGGGGAGGCGTCGTCGTGGTCGCCGCCCGGGCCGGCGCCGACTCTGCAGCCCCCGTTCCCGGGGAGGGTTGCCACCGGAGGTGCTGCGGGGCCTACAATCGGAGCCGGAGTTCTGGTTCCACTTAGACTATACGGAACGATGGTTCCGATTGTCAACGGGGAGGCTCGAGTGGGTCCGGCTGCGAAGCAAGGGTGTGTGGACGGCAAGGCCGTCGCCGCGGCGCCGCCCTCTGCGCGCTCGACGCGGCGCGCAACCGGGCCAGGATCCTCGAGGCCGCTGAGGTCGTGTTCGCCTCCGAGGGCATCGAGGTCCCGGTCGACACCATCGCCGAGAAGGCCGGCGTGGGAGTGGGCACGCTCTACCGGCACTTCCCCACCAAGGAGCGCCTCTGCGAGGCGATCCTGCTCGAGCGGATGGCCTCGCTGGCCCAGGACGCCCGGGCCCTGGCCGACGCCGAGGATCCGGCCGGTGCGTTCTACGGGTTCCTGACTCACGTGGCGGACGAGAGCGTGGCCAAGCGCGATCTCGATCGAGGCCGTGCTCGGGGCGGGCGTGGAGCTCGAGGAGGCCGCCGCCCCCGCGAAGGATGAGCTCCGTGCCGCGGTCGAGGTGCTGCTCCGCCGTGCGCAGGCGGCGGGGACGGTCCGTTCCGACGTGGGCGCGGCGACCGTGATGACCCTGATGGGCGCCACGCTGCACGCCGCGGCGCACGAGGGGTGCGCGTCGCAGGACATCTTGGGCATCGTCTGCGACGGGTTGCGCTCCCGGGGGGCCGAGGACCGGAAGCTCTGAGCGCTCAGGAAGGCGGTGCGCTGCGCCAGGCGCGCTCGAACGGGAGTCGCCACCGGTGCGGCGCGATGAGCTCGAGTATGTCGGGCGGCCCCCAGCTCCCCTTGGCGTAGGGCTCCACGGGGGGAGGGTTCTCCAGGAGCGGAGTCGAGATCTCCCAGAGTCGCTCGATCCCTTCGGCCGTGTTGAACAGGGTGTGGTCACCGATCATGGCGTCGTGGATGAGGCGCTCGTAGGCCTCGAGCACGTCGACGTCCTCACCGGTCTCGTGCAGCGCGAACTGGAGGCTGAGCTTCTCGAGCTTCATGCCGGGACCGGGCTTCTTCCCGTAGAAGGAGAGCGAGAGCTTCGAGGAGTCGGCCAGATCGAAGGTCAGGTGGTCGGGACCCTGGGTTCCCACTCCTGAGCCGGTGGGGAACATCGACTTGGGTGGCTCGCGGAAGGCGATCGAGATGATCCGCTCCCCGCTGCCCAGTTGCTTCCCGGTGCGCAGGTAGAACGGCACGCCGGCCCAGCGCCAGTTGTCGATCTCGCAGCGCAGTGCGATGAAGGTCTCGGTGTCGGAGTCGGCAGCGACACCCGGGATCTCGCGGTACCCCTCGTACTGGCCGCGCACGACCTGGGACACGTCGAGCGGGCGCATGGAGCGGAATACCTTGTTCTTCTCCTCGCTGATGGCGTCGGAGGCCAGCGCGGTGGGCGGCTCCATGGCCATGAAGGCCAGGATCTGGAAGAGGTGGGTCACCACCATGTCCTTGAAGGCTCCGGTGGCCTCGTAGAAAGCCACGCGGTCGTCGACGGAGAGGGTCTCGGGCACGTCGATCTGCACGTGATCGATGTGGTCGCGGTTCCAGATGGGTTCGAAGAGCCCGTTGGCGAAGCGGAAGGCCAGGATGTTCTGGGCCGCTTCCTTGCCGAGGAAGTGATCGATGCGGAAGATCTGTTCCTCGTCGAAGTTCTCGTGGAGCATGTCGTTCGAGCGCGACCGCGCTGGCCAGGTCGGTGCCGAACGGCTTCTCCATGACCACGCGGGACCGCTCCACCAAGGAGGCGTCGGCCAGGATCTGGATCACCTCGCGGTCGGCCGCCGGTGGGATGCTCAGGTAGTGGAGGCGGCGGACCTCACCACCGATCTCCGCCTCGGCCTTGGCCACCGCCTCGGCGAGGCCGGGAGCGCCCGCGCCCATCGGGACGAAGCTCAGCCGTTGCTCGAAGTTGGCCCATTGCAGGAGGGAGATCTTCCCCTTGGCGAACTGGTCGCACGCTTGGCGAGCCAGGTGGCGGAACTCCTCGTTGGTCAGGTCGCGGGTCGAGCAGCCCACGATCCGGTACTCGGGCATCATGCCGCTCACGGACAGGTGCAGCAGGCCGGGAAGGAGCTTTCTGGCGGCCAGGTCCCCGGTGGCACCGAAGAGGAGGATGACATGGGGCTCGAGCTGCCGGACGGGCGCCGTGCCGTCTGAGGCGACGCTGTCGGGGCCGGTGTCGTCCGTGCGGGACACGGTCAGCCTTCCGCCACAGGGGTGTGCACGGCGTCGACTCTATTGTCTCGCCGCTCCCGATCGTCTCTCCTCTCGGGATCGTCCCGCCGCTCACCCGGCTCCGCCGGTTGTCCCGTGACCAGCTCGGCGTAGAGCTCGGGGTGCCGCTCCTCCTCGAGGAACTGCGCGATGCCTTCGCGGCGGTGGGCCAGCTGCAGGTCGAGCCGGTGGACCAGGAGCTCGGCACCGCAGGTCCGGCCGGGCACGGCGTCCCCGGCCTGGGCCACCACGGTCCCCGTCGGGGCGATGATGCGGCTGGCTCCGAGCAGCGTCGAGGAGCCGTGCGAGCCCCCCTGGTTGGCCTGCACCCACCACTGGCTGTTGGTCAGGGCCAGCGCGGGCTGGAGCAGGTCCCAGGCCGCGGCCGCCTCGACCTCGCAGGCCGAGGGGGCCAGGATGAGGCGGGCCCCGCGCAGGGCCAGGGCGCGCGCCACCTCGGGGAAGTCACCGTCGAACCCGATCACGAGCCCGACCCGGCCCAGTGACGGATCGTCGAAGGAGGTCAGGCAGTGCCCCGGGGAGAACACGGTGTGCTCTCGGGCGCCACCGTAGAGGTGGGCCTTGCGGTGCCAAGCCACCAGCTCGCCGCGTGGGCTGAAGACGAGGGCGGTGTCGTAGAGCAGCCCGTCCTCCCCGATCTCGGGGATGCTGCCGGCCGAGAGGAAGAGGTCGTGGCGGCGCGCCGCGTCGGCCAGCTGCCGGGCCAACGGCCCGTCCCGCGGCTCGGCGGCGCGCCGGGCGTCGTCGGCCAGGGAGACTGGGTCGTAGCCGCAGGACCACAGCTCGGGGAGGACCAGCAGCTCGACGCCCCGGGTGGCGGCGTTGTCGATCATCCCCAGGGCCACCGAGAGGTTCTGCCGGGGCTCGCCCGGGATGGGCAGCCACTGGGCCACCCCCACCAGGAGATCTCGCTTCACGTCCGCACCAGGCTCACCGACCCGACTCTCGTTCGACACCGCAGCGCCCCGGACGCTACGGCGGCAACGTTCGGGAACCGTTTCCCCGCTGTGAATGGACTGTTACAAGCCGTGCAGGGTGTGTCGCGCCATCACGGTGAGGATCTCGTAGAGGACGTGCGACGCGGCGATGGCCGTGATCTCGGCATGGTCGTAGGCGGGCGAGACCTCCACGACGTCGCCGCCCACGATTCCAGCCGGCTCCAAGCCGCGGATCAGGGCGAGCAGCTCGCGGCTGGTCAACCCGCCGGCTTCGGGCGTCCCCGTTCCCGGAGCGTGGGCCGGGTCGAGCACGTCGATGTCGACCGAGACGTACACGGGTGCGTTCCCGATGCGCTCCCGGATGGCACCCGCCACGGCGGTGACGCCTCGTGCCGCCACCTCGTCGGTGGTGATCTGCGCGAACCCCATGCCGGCGTCGTCGGTCAGGTCCGCTGCCGAGTACAGGGGTCCCCGCAGGCCCACGTGGACGCAGCGGTCGGGCAGGAGGAGATCCTCCTCCCAGGCCCGGCGGAACGGGGTGCCGTGGGTGAACCGCTCGCCGAAGTAGGTGTCCCAGGTGTCGAGGTGGGCGTCGAAGTGCACCAGCGCCAGCGGGCCGTGGCGCCCGGCCGTGGCCCGCAGCAGCGGGAGCGCCACGGTGTGGTCACCGCCGACGGCGACCAGCCGGCCACCACCCGAGAGCAGCGCGGTGGCGGCCGACTCGATCTGGTCCACGGCGTCGTGCGGGCTGAACGGCGTGCAGGCGATGTCCCCGGCGTCGACCACCTGGGCCAGCTCGAAGGGGAGTGCCTCGCCAGCCGGGTTGTAGGGCCGCAGCAGGCGCGAGCCCTGCCGCACGGCGGCCGGGCCGAAGCGCGCACCGGGTCGGTAGCTCGTGCCGCCGTCGAAGGGCACGCCCACGACGGCGATGTCCCAGCGCTCCACCTGCTCGGCCGTGGGGAGGCGCGCGAACGTGGCCAGTCCGGCGAACCGCGGGGCGGAGGCGGTGTCGGCCGGTCCGACCGTTTCGCCCGCTTCCGCCATCAGTCGTCGAGTGCCTGGTAGACGAGGGCGCGCAGCTGGGCCCGGAACGGGTAGGCAAGTGACGGGTAGAGCTGGGTCATGAACACGGTGAAGAGGTCTTCGACCGGGTCGACCCAGAAGGCCGTGCTGGCCGCGCCACCCCAGGAGAACTCACCGGGGGAGCCGGCCATGGCCGTGGCCGCCGGGCCCAGTCCGATGGCGAACCCCAGGCCGAAGCCGGTGCCCTCGAAACCCGCCTCGCCGAAGCCCCCGACGGCCAGCTCCTGGAGCGTGGCCCCGCCGGCCAGGTGGTTCACGGTCATGAGCTCGAGCGTCTTGCGGCCCAGGATCCGGTGCCCGTTCAGCTGTCCGCCGTTGGCCAGCATGCGGCAGAACGCGACGTAGTCGGCGGTGGTCGAGGCGAGGCCACCCCCGCCCGAGAGGTAGGAGCCTGGGTGCAGGACCCGGTCGGTGAACGGAGTCTCCATGCGGCGCGGGGCGGCAGTCGGCCGGTATTGGTAGCAGGCGGCCAGCCGCGGCAGGTCCGCTTCGGGCACGAAGAAGCCGGTGTCCACCATGCCGAGCGGGTCGAAGATCTCGCGCCGGAGGTACTCGTCGAGCCGCATGCCCGAGACGATCTCGACCACTCGGCCGACCATGTCCGACGACAGGCCGTAGTTCCACCGGGTGCCGGGGTGGAACTTCAGGGGGTGGTCGGCCAGGAGCGCCGCCACGCTCTCGAGCGTCTCGGCACCTTCGCCGCCTGCGGCGCCCCGTGCCCTGGCGAAGGCGTCGTCGATCGGGTTGCCCGGGAGGATCCCACCGGGAAGCCCGCTGGTGTGGGTGAGCAGGTCCCGCACCGTCATGGGTCTCTCCGGCTTGACCAGCGTGGTCCCGCCCTCGTCGCCCACGACGGCGACCTGGTGCCCGCGCCATTCGCGGATGTACCGGTGCACCGGGTCCGACAGACCGAGCTCACCGCGCTCGTAGAGCTGCATGAGGGCCACCGAGACGACCGGTTTGGTCATGGAGTAGATCCGGAAGATGGTGTCGTCGGTCAGCGGCAGTCCCTGCTCGCGGTCCCGGAGCCCGAGGCTGCGGTGATAGGCCACATGGCCACCCCGCACCACGGTGACCTGGCAACCGATGATCTTCCCGGTGTCGACGTAGTGCCGGCCGAAGTGCTCGGTGATCCGCGCCAGGCGCGACGCGCTCATGCCGGCCTCGTCGGGTTCGACCTTCATGCTGGTCACCGGTGCTCACCTTAGGCACTGGGCCGCGGCACGGCCACGACACACACTGGACAGCGGCTCGACATTGGAGTGTTGCCCGACACCGGGTCGGTGCAGGCGGTTGAGCTCTTGCAGGCTGTTGACGTTTTGTTGATCGCCTCAGTGCCCGCGTTCACGTCGCTTTGATGAGGGGGCCGACACCATGGGCCCATGGCTGACTTCCTGGCAATGGTTGGCGTCGTGGCGTTCGTTGCGGCGTTCCTGGGCTTGATCTGGTGCTTGGAGCGGGTATGACCTGGGTCCAGGGCGTCCTCCTCGGCATCTCCATCGTGATGTTCGTCTACCTGGGCATCGCGATGTTCAAGCCCGAGTGGTTCTGATCTGACATGGGCTTCTTCTGGACCATCGTCCTCCTGATCGTCACCCTCGCTTTGGCCTGGCGGTTCCTGGGTTCGTACATGGCCGCCGTCTTCGACGGCCGCGTCACCTACTTGGCCTGGCTGGAACGACCGTTCTACCGGCTCCTCGGCACCAGCCCTGACAAGGAGCAGTCCTGGAAGCGCTACGCCGGCTCGACGGTGATCTTCTCCGGGGTGTTCCTCGCCGTCGGCTACCTGCTGTTGCGGATCCAGGGGTCATTGCCGCTCAACCCGCAGCACTTCGGCGCCGTCCCGCAAGCGCTCAGCTTCAACACGATCACCTCGTTCATGACCAACACCAACTGGCAGAACTACGGCGGCGAGACGACGATGTCGTACTTCTCCCAGATCGGTGTGCTGACCGTGCAGCAGTTCGTCAGCGCGGCGGTCGGGATTGCCGTGGCCATCGCCGTGACCCGGGGCTTCTCGCGTCGAAACTCGCCCACCATCGGCAACTTCTGGGTCGACATCACCCGTTGCATGCTCTACATCCTGCTCCCCATCGCCTTCCTGGCTGGCATCATCATGGTCGCCTCGGGCGCGGTGCAGACGCTCTCCGGCCCCGTGTCGGTCCACAACGCCATGAACGGCGTCACGCAGACCATCCCACGTGGTCCGGCCGGCTTCATGGGGCCGATCATGCAGCTGGGGACAAATGGCGGTGGATTCTTCAACGTCGACCTGGGCCATCCGTTCGAGAACCCGACGGGGCTTACCAACTTCGTCTACATCTGGCTCACGCTATCGATCCCGTTCGCACTGACGTACACGTTCGGCAAGATGGTGGGGAGCATCCGCCACGGCGTTGCGCTGTTGATCGCCATGGTCCTGATCTTCGGCACCTGGGTCGGTTTCACTTCCTTCGCCGAGCACCAGAACAACCCGGCCGTGGCGGCGGCCGGCGTGCACTCCACGGTCGGGAACACCGAAGGCAAGAACTCCGCATTCGGCGACACGACGAGCGCTCTGTTCAACGTGTCGATGACCCAGACCTCCGACGGCGCCGTGGACAGCTCGACCGACTCGTACAACCCCATGGGTGGCTTCGGCCCCATGACCGGCATGATGCTCGGCGAGGTCACCCCTGGCGGGACGGGCAGCGGCCTGTACACCATCCTCATCTACGCCGTCATCGCGGTGTTCATCGGTGGCCTCATGATCGGGCGAACGCCCGAGTACCTGGGCAAGAAGATCCAGGCCCGGGAGGTGAAGCTGGCCGGCCTGGCCGCGGTGGTGATGCCGGTCACCGTGCTGGTAGTCACGGCCATCGCGGTGTCGCTCCACGCCGGGCGGGCCGGCCCGCTCAATGCCGGTCCTCACGGATTCTCCGAGATCCTCTATGGCCTCACATCGCAGGGCAACAACAACGGGTCAGCCATGGCCGGACTGACGGGCAACACCGCCTTCTACAACATTGTCGGCGCCATCGACATGATGATCGGCCGCTTCGGGATCATGATCCCGGCCCTCGCGCTGGGAGGTGCCCTGGCCGCCAAGAACACCGTACCTGCCTCGCTCGGGACGTTCCGCACCGACAACGGCATGTTCGTCGGTCTGACCATCGGCGTCATCATCATCATCGGGGGTCTCACCTTCTTCCCCGCCGTCTCGCTTGGCCCCATCGTCGAGCAGTTGAGCCACGGAAAGTTCTTCTAATGACCACATTGACTACACCCACATACGCCGAACCGGGCGACATGCCACGCGGCGTCGCGGGGTCTCGGGGTCTGTTCGACCGGCAGATCATGGGCCGGGCCCTCGTCGATGCCTTCAAGAAGCTCGACCCCCGGGTGCAGATGAAGAACCCGGTCATGTTCGTCGTGCTCGTTGGCACCGTCATCACCCTGATCGAGTCGGTCGCGCATCCCAGCGTGTTCGACTGGTCCATCACCGTCTGGCTCTTCCTCACGGTGATTTTCGCCAACTTCGCGGAGGCTATGGCCGAGGGGCGGGGCAAGGCGCAGGCCGACACGCTCCGCCGGATGCGCGCCGAGACAGAGGCGCGACGCGTCTCGCCGGGCGGTGCGGAGGAACGGGTGGCGGCGTCGGACCTCTCCAGGGGGGATCTGGTGGTCTGCGAGGCCGGCGACGTGATCCCCTCGGACGGCGAGATCATCGAGGGCATCGCCTCGGTGGACGAGTCGGCCATAACCGGCGAGTCGGCACCCGTCATCCGTGAGTCCGGAGGTGATCGCTCTGCCGTCACAGGGGGCACGCGCGTGCTCTCCGACCGCATCGTTGTGCGCATCACAGCCGAGCGCGGTCAGACCTTCCTCGACCGCATGATCACCCTCGTGGAAGGGGCAAACCGCCAGAGGACGCCGAACGAGATCGCCCTCACCATTCTTCTGTCCGTGCTGACCATCGTCTTCATCCCGGTTGTCGTGACGCTGCAGGCCTTCGGGGTCTACTCAGGGGCGACGGTGTCGATCGTCATCTTGGTGTCGTTGCTCGTGTGCCTCATCCCGACCACCATCGGCGCGCTCCTCTCGGCCATCGGCATCGCCGGCATGGACCGCCTCGTGCAGCGCAACGTCCTTGCCATGAGTGGACGCGCCGTCGAGGCGGCCGGCGACGTGCAGACGCTGCTGCTCGACAAGACCGGCACCATCACGCTCGGCAACCGCATGGCGTCCGCCTTCTTCCCCGCGCACGGACACACGGAAGAGGAGGTGGCCTCCGCCGCCCAGCTGGCTTCGCTGGCCGACGAAACGCCCGAGGGCCGTTCCATCGTGGTCCTGGCCAAGGAGCGCTTCAACATTCGCGAGCGGGAGCTGCCCGTCGGTTCGCACGAGTTCGTCCCTTTCTCGGCGACCACCCGGATGTCGGGACTCGACGTCGATGGCCGCCAGATCCGCAAGGGTGCGGCCGATTCGATACGAACATGGGCGGTCGAGCAGGGGGGCACACCGCCCGAGGGACTGCAAGAGATCGTGGATCGCATCGCCCGGGACGGGTCCACCCCGCTGGTCGTGGCGGACGGTCCGGTCATTCTCGGCGTGATCGAGCTCAAGGACGTGGTGAAGACCGGGATCCGGGAGAAGTTCGCCGAGATGCGCCAGATGGGGATCCGGACGGTCATGATCACCGGCGACAACCCGCTGACCGCGGCGGCCATTGCCCAAGAGGCAGGCGTCGATGACTTCTTGGCCGAGGCGACTCCCGAGGCCAAGTTGCAGCTGATCCGGCACGAGCAGGAGGGCGGGAACCTCGTCGCCATGACGGGCGACGGCACCAACGACGCCCCGGCCTTGGCCCAGGCCGACGTGGGTGTGGCGATGAACACGGGGACCACGGCGGCCAAGGAGGCCGGCAACATGGTCGACCTCGACTCCAACCCCACCAAGCTGATCGACGTCGTCGAGATCGGCAAGCAGCTGCTGATCACCCGGGGATCGCTGACGACGTTCTCCATCGCCAACGACATTGCCAAGTATTTCGCCATCATCCCGGCACTGTTCGTGGCCACGTACCCGCAGCTCAACGCGCTCAACATCATGAAATTGCACAGCCCGGAAAGTGCGGTGCTCTCGGCAGTGATCTTCAACGCCCTCGTCATCGTGGCGCTCATCCCGCTGGCGCTGCGAGGAGTGAAGTTCAGGGCGGCGTCCGCAGAGGCGATCCTTCGCCGAAACGTCTTTATCTACGGCGTGGGCGGGATCATCGTGCCGTTCATCTTCATCAAGCTCATCGACCTCATCCTGGTCGCCCTTCACGCCTACTGATAGCGAGCCTCACATGATCACCCACCTCCGTCGCTCCATCGTGGCCGTCGTCGTCTTCACGGTCTTCTTCGGCTTCCTGTACGCCTTCGCCGGCACCGGGGTCGCTCAGGCCTTCTTCCGGGGCCAGGCAGACGGCTCCATCACGGCGAACGGGTCGAGGCTCATCGGCCAGGACTGGTCGCAGACGCGCTGCCCTGGTCATCGGTTGGGCAGCTGTGTGTTCCAAGGACGCCCCGACAATCTGGGGCCCTATGCCGGGTCGGCGAGTCCGGCCGCCGCTGGGGGGACAACCCGCTGGAGGCCAACAACGTCCCCGGCAAGCGCGGGGTCCTGAACGCTGGGGAGTCCGCGACGACCAACCTCGGCCCCCGCTCGAAGACCTTGTTGCAGAACACCCAACAGCTGGTCGCCTACTGGAAGGCGCGCGGAGTAAACCCCACGCCCGACCTGGTGACCACCTCGGGCAGCGGCATCGATCCCGACATCACGCCGCAGGACGCACGGGCGGAGATCCCGATGGTCTCGCGGGCCACCGGTCTGTCACGGGCCACCCTCCAGCGCCTCATCGACCAGCAGACCCAGGGCATGCAGTTGGGCTTCCTGGGCTCGCCCTACGTGAACGTGCTGCAACTCAACGAGGCGCTGGCCAAGCTGCGGGCGTGAACCCGACGACCATGGGGTCGCTCGCCTCGGGCCGCCGGTGCACGGTCGAGGGCGAGGTGGTCACCGTCGTCACGGTCGAGCGCCCATGGGTACGCACCGATGCCGAGATCACCGACGGGACCGGGAGCGTGGTGCTGCGGTTCGTCGGCCGGCGGTCGATCCCCGGCTTGGTGCCGGGCCGCCGGGTGATCGCCGAGGGGACGCCGGCCTCAGGGCGCGGAGCGATGGTGATGCTGAACCCGCTCTACTCGTTCCCCGACGGATGACCCGGCTCGGCGACGAGCTGATAGCCGATGCCCGGCACGGTGCGCAGCAGCTGCCCGTCGTCGTCGCCGAGCTTCTTGCGCAGGCGGTGGGTGTAGCACGCGCACGTAGTTCGACTCGACGCCGTAACCCGGACCCCAGACGTCCTTGAGGATCATGTGATGGGTGCAGACCTTGCCGGCGTGGCGAACCAGGTAGGCCAGCAGCTCGAACTCCTTGGCGGTGAGCGCCAACGGCTCGCCGCGCCGGGTGGCCATGTGGTGGACCAGGTCGACCTCCAGCTCGCCGACACTCAGGGCCGACTCCTCCGGAGCGCCCCCTGTCGTGGCACGTGCGTGGCGCAGGGCCACCCGCAGGCGCGCCTCGAGCTCGGCCATTCCGAAGGGCTTGGTGACGAAGTCGTCGGCCCCGCTGTCGAGCGCCTCGACCTTGCGACGCTCGTCGCCGTAGGCGGACAGGACCAGGATGGGCACCTCGGAGAACGTGCGGACCCGACGGCAGACCTCGACCCCGTCGAAGTCGGGCAGGCCCAGGTCGAGGATGACCAGATCCGGCCGGGACAGCGCCACCTGCTGCACGGCTTCGGCACCGCTGTGGGCCACGACCACCTCGTCACCGCGGGCGGCGAGCCCGATGCGCAGCGCCTTGAGGAGGGCCGGATCGTCGTCGACCACCAGCACCTTGCTCATGCCGTCACCACCTCAGGTCCGGGCGGCGAGCGCAGCCGCGCACGGAACCGTGAAGACGAGGCGAGCGCCCCTCTCCACGTCCGGGTCGATCCAGATGAGACCGCCGTGCGCCTCCACGAACGCCTTGGCGATGGCCAGGCCGAGACCGGCGCGCCCGCCGCCCCCGTTCTGGCTGAACATCTCGAAGACCCGCTCGCGGTCCTCGCGCGCGATCCCCGGGCCCTGGTCGGCCACGGAGAGCTCCGCCATGGTCGAGGCGGACCCCGGCGCCACCCGCGCCGCCACGGTGATGCGGGAGCCACGCGGGGAGAGTCGCTCGGCGTTCTCGAGCAGGTTGGCCAGCACCTGGCCCACCAGGACGTGGTCGATCTGCAGCAGGGGCAGGTCCGGCGGGGCGTCCACCTCGACCTGCGCAGGGCTCACGATGCCCCCGAGGGAGCGGAGTGCGTGGTCGACCAGCTCTCCGAGCGCCACCGGAGCCGGGCGGACCTCGAGGGCCCCGGCCTCGATCCGGGTCATGTCCAGCAGGTTGGCCACCAGCCGGGCCAGGCGGTCGCTCTGCCGCTCGATCAGCTCCAGGAGCTCGCCGCGGTCGTCGGGGCTGAGCGGCACGTCGGCCCGGCGCAGGCTCGACACGGCGGTCTTGATGGAGGCCAGGGGGGTGCGCAGGTCGTGCGAGGCCGCGCCCATCATGGCGCTCCGCCAGCGGTCGATCTCCTCGAGCAGCCGGGCGCGCAGTGCCTCGTCGCGCAGCAGCGCCCCGTCGACCGCCAGCGCCGCCTGGTTGGCGAAGGTGTCGAGCACGCGGCGGTCGGCCTCGTCGAGACGGACGTCGTCGAGGACCAGCATCCCGATGGGGCGGTTGCCCGCGACCAGCGCCAGCGAGGTCCGGGTCGCGTGCTCGCTGCCGCCCGGCACCAACGCCGTCGTCCTCCCCCCTCCGGTCAGCGACACCGTCTCGTCCTCGCCGAGCGGGCTCCCGGCGGTCGCACACACGCGCAGGTGGGTGTGGGGTCCGTCGTCGGGCATGAGGAGGGCGGTCCAGCGCGGTGTCCACGCTTCTTGGACCGCGGTCACGATGTGCGAGAGCAGCTGGCCGAGCGTCAGGTCGCCGATCAGCGCCTGCGAGAGGTCGTAGAGCAGGCGCGTCTCGCCGGACAGACGCAGGGCCTCCTCGCGGGCCCAGCGCAGCTGGGCGACCACCTGGGCCAGGACCAGGACGACGACCACATAGACCACCAGGGCGATCCAGTGCTGGGGCGAGCGCACCGTCAACGTGCCGTAGGGGGGCAGGAAGAAGATGTCGTAGGCGAGGAAGCCGGCCAGGGCCCCGACGGCGCCGGGGACGAAGCCGCCCACCATGACGCCCACCAGGGCCGGAAGGACGAAGACGAGCGCGGGGATGGCCAGGCTCAGGTGGGCCCGGAAGGGCAGGAGGACGGCCAGCGCCGCCGCCAGCGCGATCAGCATGAGGACGATGCCCGCTGCGGTGCGCTGGTACGTTCGCCTGGTACCCAGCCTGCCTCGCACCTCGTCTGTCACAGGTTCCCGTTCGTCGGTGTCGCCGGGGGACGAGTGTACCGACGGAGGGACCGGATGAGGGAGCCCGAGCACCGACGAACCGAGGCCAGATGAGCACGACGGGTGAGGAGGAGGGCGTCCGGCCCACGGGACGGTTCCGCGTCTACGTCGGCGCGGCGGCCGGAGTCGGCAAGACCTGCGCCATGCTCGACGAGGGCTGGCGCCGCTTCCAGCGCGGCGCCGACGTGGTGGTCGGGTTCGTCGAGACCCACGGCCGCCCCTACACCGAGGAGCAGATCCGGGACCTCCCCGTCATCGAGCGCCGGACGGTCGGCTACCGCAACGCCGAGTGGAAGGAGATGGATCTCGATGCCGTGCTGGCCCGGCGGCCCGAGGTGGTCCTGGTCGACGAGCTGGCCCACACCAACGTGCCCGGCTCGGGCCGGCACGAGAAGCGCTGGGAGGACGTGCTCGAGATCCTCGAGGCCGGCATCGCCGTGATCTCCACGGTCAACGTCCAGCACATCGAGTCGCTCGCCGACGCCGTCGAGCGGATCACTGGCGTGGGGGTGCGCGAGCGGGTCCCGGACTGGGTGGTCCGGCGAGCCGATCAGATCGAGCTCATCGACTCGTCGGCGGACCAGCTGCGCCGCCGCATGCTGCACGGGAACATCTATCCCGCCCACAAGGTGCCCGCCGCGCTCAACGGCTTCTTCCGCGCCGAGAACCTGGTGGCGTTGCGGGAGCTCGCGCTGCGCTTCGTGGCCGACGAGACCGAGGAGGAGCTCCTCGAGTACCTGCGCTCCAAGGGGGCGGCAGGCGAGGTGTGGGAGACGAACGAGCGGATCATGGTCGCCGTGACCGGCGCACCGGGGAACGCTGCGGTGATCCGACGTGCCGCGCGCATCGCGGCCCGGGTCAAGGCCCCCCTGGTGGCCATCCACGTGGTCGCTTCCGACTCGGAGCCGTCTCGCTCGGGGTCGGAGCACCTGCGCGACCTCCAGGAGCTGGTGATCGCCGTGGGGGGGACCTGGCAGACAGTGCAGGGCGACGACGTGGCCAAGACGCTCTTCGCCGCCGCGCTCGAGCAGCAGATCACCCAGATCATCATCGGCACGTCACGGCTCACGCGTTGGCAGTCGGTGACGCGCGGGTCGGTGGTCCAGCAGATCCTGCGGCTCACGTCCGAGCACGACATCGACCTGCACGTGATCGCCCGCCGGGACGAAGCCGCCGGCCGTCCCGCCGCGGAGGACGACGGGTAGAGCCCCGAGGCTCCCGGATCAGACGGTCACCGGCGGTGGGTCAGGCGGTCACAGGCCGCAGACCCAGCGGGTCGTCCAGGGCTCGAAGCCCCGTTCGGCGTAGAGCCTGAGGGCGGCGGCGTCCTGCGTCGCCGCCGGGTAGTCCTCGGCCGGTGCGGGGAGTCCGGTCAGCGAGTTCCAGGTTCCGAATTCGAATTGGTAGGCGCCCCCACCTCCCTCGCCGTAGTTGCCGCCGGACTCGTGCTGGCGGATGCACGCCCAGTCGGCCGTGGCCGTGCTGGTGGCGTCGGAGGCAGCAGCGGGCGGTGCCGACGTGGCGGCCGGGATCGCGGCATGCGTCGTCGCGGCCTGCGCTACCGCCTGCGCGGCGGCGGCTTGCTGCCGGGCCTGCGCCTGCGCGTTCAGGTAGGCCACCATGGCCAGGAACGCGTGCACCTGCTGCACCTCGACCGCGTTCTTGAATGCCTGGTCGGTCAGGAAGGTGGCCAGGGTCTGTCTCTGCTGCACCTCGTCGGTCTTCACCGCCCGGTCGTAGGAGGTCAGCTTGAGGTGCAGCCGGGCCACCGTGCGGTGCTGGGACACGGCGGAGTTGCGGTGCCCGGTAACGGCCCCGCTCGGGGAACTGCTGAGAAACGCGAAAAGTACTGTCGGTGTGAGAATGACGGCCACCGCCGTCGCGAGTGCAATGCGGATCCGCACGGCACCTCCCTTCGTCGGGCGCGTCTGCGCGCCAGGCTCTGCTCGGTGTGGGCGGGCTCCGGCCTTTGCATTCGCGCCCCGAACGGAGAGCAGGGAGGCATCGTCCGTTCTGGCTCGTCGCCGCAGGGTGTGCGGCCGGTTGTGTACAGCCCCTTGCGTGATCCTTGGTGTCGTTCTCGCTTCCTGGCCCCCGGTCGGACCTTCCAACAGGCGCGACGGGAGAGTGTTTCGTTTTTGGCTCGTCAGCGGGGCTCGATGTGATTTCCCGACCTCTTGGAGCAGTCGCTCACGTCATGTGTCGGAATGAACCCGCTGGGCTTTGGCGATCTGCAATGTAGCAGGGGCGGGGGAGCGCCTTGCAGTCAGGGATCAATCCCCGTGTGAGCTGGTACTCGTCTGGAAAAGCTTGTGATGTCATTCACGAAACCCCAGGTGGGGGGCGTGTTTTCCATCAAAGGTTGACGGGGAATTGTGAAGGTATTCCGAAAAAGGCTCGTGACCTCAAGGAACGCTCATAGGCAAAGACACCGGACCCGGGGATCTCAGTCGAAGGCGAAGTCGTGGGCCTCCACGCCGGGAGAAACGGTGGGGTGAGCAGGCCCGCGCCCGGCGCGTTTCCCCGAACAGCAGACTGGCAGTGGTGATCAGCGTCGGCTGGATCTACGTGGGGACGGTGATCGGTGCCCTGGGGACGGTGGTGTACCTGCGTGACACGCTGCGGGGCACCACCCAGCCGCACCGGGTCACCTGGCTGCTGTGGGCCGCCGCCCCCTTGCTGGCGGCCGCCGTCGAGCTGCACGACGGGGTGGGCGTGCGGACGCTGCCCACCTTCATGCTGGGGTTCATGCCGCTCCTGGTGTTTGTGGCGTCGTTCCACAACCGCTCCGCGGTGTGGGGGATCCGCCGGATCGATTACGCCTGCGGCGCCATGTCGATCGCGGGCACGGTGGTGTGGCTGGCCACACGAAGCGGAGCGCTGGCCATCACGGCGGCGATCGTGGCCGACTTCCTGGCCGGGCTGCCCACGCTCCACAAGAGCTGGACCCATCCCGAGAGCGAGACGGTCCACACCTACCTGGGGGCCGTGGTGAGCATGGGGATCGTGCTGCTGACCATCACCCACTGGACCTACGTGGCCGCGGCGTTCCCGACGTTCATCGTCCTCGTCGCCGGTGCCGAGGTGGTCCTGGTCGGCGGCAGGCTGGGCCCGCGCTTCCGGTCGCGCCGCGAGCGCGGACGCCGACGCGAGCCGGACCGCGCCGGGCGGAGGTGACCGTCCGGCGCCGGAGCGGTCGCCGCTATCGTTCGCGTGCGATGGCGTCATGTCCCGGTCCGGCCACGACGCCCCTGGTGGAGGCGCGCGGTCTCCTCAAGCGCTTCGGCGATTTCACGGCCGTCGACCGGGTCGACTTCAGCATCGCCAAGGGCGAGTCCTTCGGGTTCCTCGGGCCCAATGGGGCCGGCAAGACCTCGACCATGCGGATGATCTCGTGCATCAGCCCCGTGAGCGGCGGGACGCTCCGGGTGTTGGGGATGGACCCGGCCACCGACGGCCCCCGGATCCGGGCCCGCATGGGTCTGGTGCCCCAGGAGGACTCACTCGACCTGGAGCTCACGGTCCTCGACAACCTGGTCATCTACGGCCGTTACTTCGACCTGCCCAAACCCGTGATCCGCCAGCGGGCCGAGCGGCTGCTCGAGTTCGCCCAGCTCACCGAGCGCGCCAACGACCGGGTGGAGCCGCTCTCGGGAGGGATGAAGCGCCGCCTGACCATCGCCCGCGCCCTGATCTCCGAGCCCGACCTGCTCATCCTCGACGAGCCCACGACCGGGCTGGACCCCCAGGCCCGCCATCTGCTGTGGGACCGGCTCTACCGCCTGAAGCAGGACGGGGTGACCCTGGTCATCACCACCCACTACATGGACGAGGCGGAGCAGCTCTGCGACCGGCTGGTGGTGATGGACAAGGGCCGCTTCGCCGCCGAGGGCTCGCCGGCCCAGCTGATCGAGGCGTTCTCCACCCGCGAGGTCGTCGAGCTGCGGTTCGAGCCGGGCCGGCACGAGGAGATGGCCCCCGAGCTGGCCTCGCTGGCCGAGCGCGTCGAGGTGCTGCCCGACCGGATCCTCTTGTACACCGATGACGGCGACGCGGCGCTGGCCGCCGTGGCGCGGATGGGCCACGTGGCCCAGAGCACGCTGGTCCGGCGCTCGACGCTCGAGGACGTGTTCCTCCGCCTGACCGGGCGCACCCTGGTCGACTGATGGGGGCCGACGTGGTCGCGGCCGGGCCGGCGCGACGGTTCGCCACACCCATGTGGCTGCGCGCCGCCCGGTACTGGGGGGCGCACTACCGGCGGACGTGGCGGAGCTCGATCGCCACCAGCTTCTTGATCCCGGTCCTGTACCTGGCCGCCATGGGGGTCGCGCTGGGGTCGCTGGTCCAGGCCCATTCCCATGGAGTCGAGGGTGTGTCGTACGTGGCCTACCTGGCGCCGGGGCTGCTGGCCGGCGCCTGCATGCAGATCGGCACCAACGACGCCACCTACCCGGTGATGGCGGCGATCAAGTGGATGCGGACCTACCTGGCCCAGCTGGCCACCCCGCTCGGGGTGTACGACGTGTTGCTCGGGCACATGGTCTGGATCGCCACCCGGCTGGCCATCGTGGTCTCCATCTACCTGGTCGTGATGGCGGCGTTCGGCGTGGTGTTCTCGGCGTGGGCCCTCCTGGCGCTGCCGGCCGCGGTGCTCACCGGGATGGCCTTCGCGGTGCCCATGGCCGCCTTCGCCGCCACCCAGGACAAGGACGTGGCCTTCTCCACGCTGTACCGGTTCGCCATCGTCCCCATGTTCCTCTTCTCGGGCACCTTCTTCCCCATCTCGCAGCTGCCGTCCTGGCTGCAGGCGGTCGCCGTGGTCACACCTCTCTTCCACGGGGTGTCGCTCTGCCGCGACCTGACGCTCGGCACGGTCGGGTGGGCGGATCTGGGCCACGTCGCCTACCTGGTGGCCCTGATCGCTGCGGGGTACCTGGCGGCCCGGTCGACCTTCATCCGACGGCTGGCGGTCTGAGGGTGGGGCACCGGAGGGGGGACCGCCTGAGGGGAGGCCCGGCAGGGTGACGGCGCGGATCACGCCGTTCGCTCTCCTCGGAGGAGGCCGTGCGTCGCGCATTCTCGAGCGCAACGTCCTGGTCTACCGGCGCTCGTGGGTCTTCATCCTCTCGGGTTTCTTCGAGCCGCTCTTCTACCTCCTCTCCATCGGCGTGGGACTGGCCTCCCTGGTCGGCCCGATCGACGTGGGTGGCACGCTGGTCCCCTACACCAGCTACGTCGCGCCCGGCCTACTGGCCGCATCGGCCATGAACGGCGCCATCATCGACGCCACCTTCCAGGTGTTCTTCAAGCTCAAGATCGCCAAGACCTATGACGCCATGCTCTCGACCCCCCTGGGCGTCGACGACGTGGCGCTGGGCGAGATCGCCTGGTGCGTGCTGCGCGGTGCGGTCTACTCGGCGGCCTTCCTCGGGATCATGGCCATGCTGGGCTACGTGGTGTCGCCCTGGGCCGTGCTCTGCTGGCCGGCCGCGGTGCTGATCAGCCTGGCCTTCGCGTCGGCCGGCATGGCCGGGACCACCTACATGCGCTCGTGGCAGGACTTCGACATGGTGTCGCTGGCCTTCATCCCGCTCTTCCTCTTCTCTGCCACCTTCTATCCGTTGAGCGTGTACCCCGGGTGGCTGCAGGCAGTCGTGCGCTGCACGCCGCTGTACCAGGGCGTCGTCCTCGTGCGGGCCGCCGACCTGGGCGTCTTCAGCTGGACCCTGCTGGTGCACGTGGGGTACCTGATCGCCATGGCCGCGGTCGGCGTGGTGATCACGCGGCGTCGCCTCGGCACCCTCCTCCTGCCCTGAGCGCGCCACCGGCCGTGGCGGTCGGTGGCGCCGCGGTGCCGGTACCGTAGGGGCCGTTCGCCGGAACACGAAGGGTGGAAGCGAGACGCGCATGAACATCGTGGTGAGCAACGTCAAGGGCGGGGTCGGGAAGTCGACCACCGCCGTGTACCTGGCCGCGGTGGCCGGTCGGCGGGGCCGCGGCACGGTGACACTGGTGGACGCCGACCCGCAGGGCTCGACGGCCGAGTGGTACGAGACCGACCCGCTCGAGGGTGTCGAGCTGGTGGAGGGGCCCTCGGTCCGCACGGTCACCAAAGCGATGAGCCGGGAGGACGGCCTGGTCGTGGTGGACACGCCGCCGGGCGAGGGGAGCGTCGTGCAGGCCGCATTGGGCCGGGCCGACGCCGTGGTCATCCCGACCCGGGCCGGTGGGGTAGAGCCGAACCGGGTGGTCGCCACCCTGGGCATGACGCCGCGGGACGTCCCGGCCGGCGTGGTGGTCTGCTCGGCCAGGATCGGGACCAACGACCTCGAGGCCACCATCGCCTGGTGGACCGAGCTCGAGGTGCCGGTCTGGGGTGTGGTGCCCGAACGGGTCTCCATCGCCAGCGGGCCGGCGGCCGCCCTGTCGATCGAGGGGCTCGAGCACTATGCCAAGGTGCTCAAGAGGGCGACCCTGCCTCGCCGTTGATCAGACGATTTCCGGCACCGAACAGTGCAGCCCGCGTTGAAATGGGCGGGCGAAGTGTGAAATGCACACGAGATCGGTGACGATATCTAGGAATTTGTGTCCTTCTTGAGTATGGTGCGGGGCAGATCCTCAGAAAGGACGGGCCACCATGGTTCATCTCGATGAGACGCTGGCTCAGCAGGATCCGGGGGCGAAGGGGCTCAAGGGCGGAGCGCTCGGTCTGATCTCGTCGGTCGTGGTCGGCGTGGCGTCCACTGCACCCGCCTACAGCCTGGCCGCCACGTTGGGGTTCGTGGTCATCGCCATCAACGGGCTCCAGGCCCCGATCATCACGATCCTGGCCTTCATCCCGATGCTGTTCGTCTCCTACGCCTACAAGGAGCTGAACTACGCCGACCCCGATTGTGGCACCACCTTCACCTGGGGTGCCCGGGCCTTCGGCCCCAAGACCGGCTGGCTCGGCGGCTGGGGCATCGTGGCGGCCGACATCCTGGTCATGGCCAGCCTGGCCCAGATCGCGGGCCAGTACGTCTTCCTGCTCTTCGGCGCCAAGGGCATCGGAGCGAACCCGTCCAGCGGCTGGGTGCTGCTGGTCGGGATCCTGTGGATCGTCGTCATGACGGCCATCTGTTACGTCGGGATCGAGATCTCGGCCAACATGCAGAAGGTCCTACTGGGCATCGAGCTGACCATCCTGCTCCTGTTCGCCGTGGTGGCCCTGGTGAAGGTGGGCACCGGCCACGCGCCCCCGGGGCACCTCGCCCCCAGCGCGCAGTGGTTCAATCCCTTCCACGACTTCAAGTTCACCGGCTTCATGGTGGGCTTCACCCTCATGCTCTTCATCTACTGGGGCTGGGACACCGCGGTGTCGGTGAACGAGGAGACCAAGGACTCGCACCGCATCCCCGGGCGGGCGGCCGTGCTCTCGACCATCATCCTGCTCGTGACCTACGCCATCGTGGTCATGGCGTCGCAGTCCTACGCCGGCATCGGCACGACCGGCATCGGCCTGGGCAATTCGGCCAACTCCGGGGACGTCATCAACGTGCTCGGCGGCTCGGTGTTCGGCACCTCGGGCATCGGCTGGGTCATGGTCCACCTGCTCTTGTTGATGGTGCTGAGCTCGGCGGCGGCGTCGACGCAGACCACGATCCTGCCCACGGCCCGGACCACGCTGTCGATGGCGGTCTACAAGGCCATCCCCTCGGCGTTCGGGCGGGTGCACAAGAAGTTCCTGACCCCGACGGTCTCGACGGTCGCCATGGGGGCCATTTCCATCGCGCTCTACGTGGCCATGAACTACCTCTCTTCGGGCAGCAGCGTGATCGGTGACTCGGTGACCGCGCTGGGCGTGATGATCGCCTTCTATTACGGCCTGACCGGGTTCGCCTGCGTCTGGTACTACCGCAAGAGCCTGACCGAGAGTGCACGCAGTGTGTGGTTGCGGGGAGTCCTGCCGCTGTTCGGCGGTCTCATCTTGTGGTTCGCCATGTTCTGGTCGCTCTGGCACGACTGGGTGGACCCCTCGGACACCAGCTACACCTCGTGGACGTTCCCGGGGACCCACCGGGTGATCGGCGGGGTCTTCATCCTCGACGTCGCCGCCATCATCCTCGGTGTGGTCCTGATGCTGATCATGTGGGCGGTGCGTCCGGCCTACTTCCGGGGCGAGGTCCTCAACCGTGACACGCCGACACGGGTGCCCGAGGACCTCGGAACACCTGTCGGGCTGTTCGGGATCGAGCCCTTCGACGGTCTCGTCCCCGAGGGCGCCACCGCGGGTGTGCCCGAGGGGCACGAGCCGACCGACAGGGAACCGACCGAGGCTGGGTAACCTCGTCCCGGGCGGGACCCGGCGCGGGTCCGACCAGGGGATGTGGTTGGCGTGGATCTCGAGATGTCCGGCAAGGTCGTGCTCGTCACCGGCGGCACCGACGGGCTCGGCCTGAGTCTGGCCTCGCGGCTGGCGGTCGCCGGTGCCGCGGTCGCCGTGTGCGGTCGCGACGAGGACCGGCTGCGCGCCGCCGCGGCGAGCCTGTCGGAGTCAGGTGGCGACACCCTGGTGCAGCGGGCCGACGTGGCCCGGGCGGACGACCTCGAGGCGTTCGTGGACGCCGCGGTCACCCGATGGGGCCGGATCGACGGCGTGGTGCACAACGCCGGGCGTGCCGCCGCGGGCACCATCGAGTCGGTCGACGATTCCACGTGGGTCTCGGACATCGATCTGAAGCTGCTGGCCGCCGTGCGCCTCTCCCGGCTGACGGTGCCGTACCTGCGGGCCAGCCGGGGGGCGATCCTGTTCATCTTGGCCATGGCGGCCAAGACACCCGGGGCGGCCAGCGAACCGAGCTCGGTGACCCGGGCGGCCGGCATGGCGCTGATGAAGGCGCTCTCCAAGGAGCTGGCCCACGACGGCATCCGGGTGAACGCCGTGTTGATCGGCATGATCGAGAGCGGGCAGTGGGTGCGTGCCGCGGCGGAGGCCGGGGCGGGGGTGGAGGAGTTCTACGCCCGCGTGGCCCGGGACACCGGGATCCCGCTCGGCCGTTTCGGGCGGGCCGACGAGTTCGCCGACCTTGCCTCCTTCCTGTTGTCGCCGCGTGCCTCGTACGTGACCGGAACGGCGATCAACCTCGACGGGGGCCTCTCGCCGCGGTCTGAGGCCCGTTCCTCGTCGCCGGGCCCCGTTGGGGTCTCGAGGGCACCGATCGGGGCGTCGACGGAGGGGTACTGTGGCGTGGTTGTGATCCTTACGGTCGACTTCGGGACGACGATCACCAAGGTCGGCCTGTGGGGGGACAGTGGGCTGGTCACGTTGGCGCGCTCGGAGCTCTCGACCGCGCACCCGCACCCGGGGTGGTCCGAGCAGGACCCGCTGCGTTGGTGGACCACACTGGTCATCGCCTGCGCCGAGGCGCGTGCCCAGGCGCCCCGGGCCTTCGCCGAGGTCGACGTGGTGGCCTGTACGGGGGCCCGGCAGACCTTCGTCCCCGTCACCCTCAAGGGCGACCCGATCGGGCGGGGCATCTTGTGGTCCGACCACCGCGCCGCCGACGCGGCACGCCGGTTGGCTGATCGGGTGGGGGGCGACGACATCATCCGGGCCCGTACGGGGATCCCCCTCGACGCCGGCTCGGTCGCCGCCAAGCTGGCCTGGCTGGCCGAGAACGAGCCCGCCCGGCTCGACGCTGCGGATCTGATCCTCTCCCCGCGCGACCTGGTGGTCTACCGCCTGACCGACCAGGTGGTGACGGACGCGACCTTCGCCTCGCGCAGCGGACTCTACGACTTTGACGGCAACGCGGTGCGCGAGCTGGCCGGCCCCGCGCTCGGCAAGCTGCCGAGCGTGGTGCCGTCCGACACCGTGGTCGGGCATCTCAAGCCGGTGCCCGGGGCCGAGTTGGGGCTGCGACCGGGCACCCCAGTGGTCATCGGGGCCGGTGACCGCCAGTGCGAGGTCCTCGGATCAGGGTCCTCGGAGGCCAACCCCATGGTGAGCTGGGGCACCACGGGGAACGTCTCGGTGCCGGTGCACGAGCGCCCGGTGCCCTCACCCGCCGGTGCGGTGGTGACGCGCGTGGCCGATGAGGGCTGGCTGCTCGAAGGCGGGCTGTCCGCCGCGGGCTCCTTCCTCAACTGGCTGGCGCGGTTGCTCGGCAGCACTCACAACGAGCTGGCCCGGCTGGCCGGCGACAGCCCGCCCGGGGCGCGCGGCGTGGTGGCCATGCCCTGGCTCGACGGTGCCCGCGCCCGATGGTGGCGGGACGAGGCCCGAGCCGGCTTCGTGGGGCTCAGCGCCGAGCACGGCGCCAGCGACCTGGCGCGCGCCGTGATCGAGGCGGTGGCCTGGGACGTGCTGCGGGTCATGGAGGTGGTGACGGTCGGGCGCCTGGGCGGTTCGCCCGCCGAGGGCGTGACGCTCGGCGGGTCGGGCACCGGGCTCCCGGTGTGGGTCGACGTGCTCACCGGCATCCTGGGGGTGCCTGCCGTGCGCCACCGCTCCGGTGAGGCCTCGTCGGCCGGCGCCGCGCTGCTGGCCGGGCGAGCGCTGGGCATGGACCTGACCCTCGATCAGCTCGACCCTCCGGAGGCACCCATCGAGCCGGATCCGGCTGCGGTCGAGGTCTACCGCACCCTCCGGCCCGGGGTGGACCACGTGGCCAGCACGGTGATCACCGTGGTGGACCCTCCACGCGAGACCTGAGGGCGAGCGAGGGGCTCACACGGGCGACGCCCCGGTCGGGGACGCGGGCGCACCATCGGGGGGATCACGTGAGGGGGGAGGGCCACGTCAGAGCCATGCCAGCGAGCCCGCCTCGAGCAGGACGAGGACCCCGAGGCAGCACAGCACGGCCGGTACCGCGGTCGCTCCGAGCCGGGTCATGAGGGCGCGGGCGCGTGCGTGGCGACCCGCGGACAGCACCAGCGCGGTCACCCCGACCTCGCCCAGGGCGAACACGCCGAGCAGCACCCCCACCCCGGTGGCGCCCCCACCCCGGAACAGCGGGATGTACACGGCCACGTTGTCGCCACCGGCCGCCACCGTGACCAGCGCCGCCGCCACGAGACTGCGCCCGACGGCACGTGCGCGGACGAGCTCGGTCCTCGGGACCGCACTCGCGTGTGCCCGTTTGGAGCGCCAGAGCTCGAGCAGTCCGTGGGCGCCGAGGGCCAGGGGCACCAGGCCCAGCAGCCCCAGGGCGGCGGTCGGGACCTCGAAGAGGAGCACCGCGGCTGCGGCGGCACCGGCGACCAGCACGATGAAGCCGAGCACCTGGCCGGCCGCGATGCGATGCGCGTGGGCCACCGGCGCGCCGGCCACCATGGTCGTGGTCACGATGCAATTGTCGACGTTCGTCCCGACGAAGGCCACCACGGCGATGCCGAGGTCCGCTCCGAAGCCGCTCATTGGCGCCATTGTGCCCGAGCCCCCGGCGGCCCCAGCGTGACCCGTCGTACGTGATCGACCAGACTGGACCCGTGCGCGAGGTGGCGGTTCCGAGCCCGGCCCACCTCGAGTCGGCATGGTCCGTGGTGCGACGGTTCCTTCCCGAGACACCGGTCGTGGGGATGCCCCAGCTGGGGCCGTCGGTGGTGGTCAAGATCGAGACGCTGCAGCCCACGGGTTCCTTCAAGGTGCGTGGGGGGCTGGCGGCCGTGTCCGCCGCGTACGGGGCCGACCCCGGCTGTGCCGTCGTGGCCGCCTCGGCGGGGAACCACGGTCTCGGCGTGGCGTACGCGGCCACCCGGCTGGGGGTGCGGTCCACCGTGGTGGTCCCGACGGGGGCCTCGGCGGCCAAGGTGTCGGCGCTGCGCCAGTACGACGTGCGCCTGGTGCTGCACGGCAAGGGCTACCGCGAGGCCGAGGCGCATGCGCTCGACCTGGCCGGGAGTGAGGGCAGCCGGTATGTGTCGCCCTACAACGACACCGACGTGATCGCCGGACAGGCGACCCTGGCTCGCGAGCTCCGGTCCCAGCTGCCCGAGATCGGTACGGTGGTCGTCCCGTGCGGGGGTGGGGGATTGCTCTCGGGGGTGATCCTGGGCCTCGAGGGCTCCGGAGCGCGTGTGGTCGGGATCGAGTCCGAGGCGTCACCGTCGATCAGCGCGGCGCTCGCCGCGGGCGCCATCGTGCCCATTGAGGTCGAGCCGACGGTGGCCGACGGGCTGGCCGGCAATCTCGAGCCCGGTACCGTCACGCTCGACATCGCGCTCGGCGCACCGGGTCGAAGTCCGCACGGTGAGCGAGTCCGACATCCGGTCGGCCATGGCCTTCGCCGCCACCAAGATGGGTCTCGTGCTCGAAGGGGCAGGCGCCGTGGGCGTCGCCGCGCTGCGTTCGGGGGTGATCGAGCACGATCCCGGGGGACGTCCCACCGTGGTGCTGCTGACCGGGCGCAACGTGGCGCCGCAGCTGCTCTCCGAGATCCTCCGCTCCTAGTGACCTGAGTCAGATAATTCGCAATCTCGGGGGAATTTCCACACGTCTCGCGTTGTGCCTGTCATCAGTAACGATGGGAGGCGGGCATGCGACGTTCGGTTCTCGATCCTTTGGTGCTCAGCAACGACGAGCGCGAACAACTCGAGCGCTGGGCAAGACGTGCGAAGAGTCTCAAGCCTTGGCGTTTCGCTGCCGTATCGTGCTGGCCTGCGCCGAAGGAGGACACAACACCGAGGTGGCCACCCGACTCGGTGTGCTCGCTCCACCGTGAACAAGTGGCGGGCTCGCTTCGTGGCGCAGCGCCTCGAGGGGCTGCACGACGAGCCTCGCCCCGGGGCGCACGTTTCGATCGGTGACGACGACGTCGAGATGCTCATCGTCAAGACCCTCGAGGAGACACCAGTCGATGCCACGCACTGGTCGACGCGTCGATGGCCACCACGACAGGGATGAGTCAGTCGGCCGTCAGCCGGATCTGGCGGGCCTTCGGGCTCAAGCCCCACCTCGTCGATACGTTCAAGCTCAGCCCCGACCCACTCTTCGTCGACAAGGTGCGTGACATCGTCGGTCTCTACATCAACCCGCCCGACGCCGCACTCGTGCTCTGTGTTGATGAGAAGACCCAGATCCAGGCCCTTGATCGAACCTCGCCGGTGCTCCCCCTTCGGCCGGGACTGCCCGAACGGCGCACCCACAACTACGTGCGAGGAGGCACCACCAATCTCTATGCGGCCCTCGACGTCGCATCGGGGCACGTGATCGCCGATATGACCGAGCGCCACCGGGCCCAGGAGTTTCGTCACTTCTTGAACCTCATCAACCGCAGCGTCTCCGAGGATCTCGACGTGCATCTCGTGGTCGATAACGTCTCGACGCACAAGACGCCTGAGATCCACCGCTGGCTGATGCGGCACCCGAGGTTCCACCTCCACTTCACGCCCACCTACAGCTCGTGGATGAACCTGGTGGAGCGCTAGTTGCCCGAGTTGACGACCAAGTGGCTGAAGCGGGGCACCCATCGCTCGACCAAAGAGCTCGAGGCATCGATCGCCACCTGGGTGGATCAGTGGAACGAGGAGCCCACACCGTTCGCCTGGCACAAGAGTGCCGACCAGATCCTGGACACTCTGGCTAGCTATTCCGCCGCGGATCTCTGACTCAGGTCACTAGCCCCCGAGCGTCTCGCCCTCGTCCCCCGGCGACACGTCGGGCCCGGCCCAGTCGGAGTGGGGGTCCGACGCGGGGAACGATTCGCGCTCTTGCTCGTCGAGGGAGACCTCGACCCGGTGGTCCGGTCCCTCGGGTGGGCCGGCGGCCGCCGTGGGCCATTGGACACTGACCCGGGCCGTCACCTCGGGATGGCCCTCGAGGAAGCGCTGGGCGAAGGGGCACCAGGGCACCACCGTGAGGCCCTCGGCCGCGGCGAGTGCCACGGCCGCCCCCACCAGGATCCCGCCTATGCCCTGTCCGCCGAGCGGCGGGGGCACCTCGGTGTGGAGGAGCGAGAGCCGCCGGCCGGTCTTGCGGTAGACGAGCTCGGCCTCGGTGCCGTCACGCCGGACCACGAAGCGGTGCTGATCGGGGAGGTCGACGACATCGAGCTCGTGGGCTGGTGTGGACATCGCGTGCCTCCCGGGCCCCGCGTTCCCAGTCGGGGCCTCCGCGGCCACCTTAGGGGTGTAGGAAAGTGAGGTGGTCGAGATCCTGCCCGGTCGGGCCTCGCAGGTGGGTTCGTTGCCGGTGCGGCGCGTCCTGCCCCATCGACCGCGGCGCACCGTGGGCGCGTGGTGCTTCGCCGATCACATGGGTCCCGTGGCCCTGCGCCAGAGCGACGGCGTCGCCACGGCGGGCATCGGACCTCATCCGCACATGGGCCTGCAGACGGTGACCTGGCTGGTGGCCGGGGAGCTGGTGCACCGCGACAGCCTGGGCAGCGAGCAGCTCATCCGGCCTGGGCAGCTCAACCTCATGACCGCGGGGCACGGCGTGGCCCACGCCGAGGAGGACCCGGGCCGCGCCACGGCGTTGCACGGGATCCAGCTGTGGGTGGCCCAGCCCGAGGAGACACGCCATGGCGCGCCGGCCTTCGAGCACCATGCGACGCTGCCCCAGCTCGAGGTGGCCGGCGCCACGGCGACGGTCCTCATGGGTTCCTTCGCCGGGACCGAGTCGCCGGCTGGTGGCCATGGCCAACACTTCGGTGTGGAGCTGCTGGTGCCGCCAGGACGGTGCGAGCTGCCGCTGCGGCCGACGGACGAGCACGGCGTGATCGTGCTCGAGGGCGCCTTCTCGCTGGGCGGGTCCCACGTGGAGCCCGGGGTCCTGGCCTACCTGGGGGCCGGCCGCGACGGGTGTGCCATCGACGCTCCGGCGGCTTCCCGCCTGATGCTGCTCGGCGGCCCTCCCTTCCCCGAGACGTTGCGCATGTGGTGGAACTTCGTGGCCCGCTCGGACGCCGAGATCGTGGAGGGGTGGCGCCAGTGGACCGCCGACGACGGGCGGTTCGGCCGGGTGGCGTCCGAGCTGGCGCGGATCGAGGTGGACCGGCCCCCGTGGGGATGAGCGCAGCGGGCAGGACGATGCCGCCAGAGCGCGCCGGCCCGGGCGCCGACATACTGGGGCCATGGATCCGGACCCGCTCGACGGCGCGCTGAGCGTCCTGGCCGAGACGGCCCCCCAGTACGGTCCGCTCGGCCTGGCCAACCACGGTCCGATGGTCGCCGAGGTACTGGCCCACCTCGGCTGCTCCGACGCCATCGCGCCGTGGCTGGCGCGTTACCGCACCCGGCTCGACCCTGCTCCGCTGCCGGCAGAACGGCCGCTGACGGAGGAGGAGTGGCCCAAGGCGCTCGGGAGTGAAGACGCCTTTCCCGGTTGGCTCGCCCTCTTCGAGCGCGAGATGGCCGATCGCCCCGCCGCCGCCGTGGTCGGCGAATGGGGGCCTCGCCTGTTGCCCGGTGCCGTCGGCGCGGCCGGGCACGGACTCATCCGTACCGGCCACGCGCTACGTGGCCTCGGCGCGGCCGACACGGCGCCCCGACGTCTCGAGGTCGCGCACGCTCTCGCCTTCTGGGCCTCGAGCTACCAGGAACTGCCCGGACCGCCCTTGCTCATCGGACACGAGGGGGTGGCGCAGGCGCTGGCCGACCTGCCGTACCTGGCCGAGGATGCGCCGCGCGCCGTACTCATCGGGGAGCGGGTGGCGGCGGTGGCCGACATTGCGGACGAGTTCGAGCAGGCGGTGGCCTCGCTCGGCTGGACCGGTGGTGGGATCGAGCTGCTCGACCTGCTGGCCACGGGCGGCGCACGGGCCTACCTGCGCAATGCCGACGACGGGGCGATTGGCCTCTTGCACGCAGTCACCTCCTCGATGGCCTGCGAGCTCCTCCTGCCGTGGCTGCACGAGGAGGACCGTGACGCTGCGCTGGGCTACGTCTGGCAGGCGGTTGCCGCCCTGCACACCGCGTACGCCATCGACCGCGCATCGCCCGTGCCCGACGTGCCTGCGCCCGCCGCGGCGGAACTGGTCGAGCGCGCCATGTCGTCGGGGGACGAGCACGCCATCAAGCTGACCGAGGCGGCCTTGCGCAGCTTCGGGCGGACGCACGAGCCGGTCGTCCTGGCGGCAGCCCTGGACGCCTGCGCTCGTCTCTGAGCGCGCGGGGAGCTTTGCTGTCTACCGATTGGCCCTTTAGGGATCGACGGTAGACGGATCGGCGGTAGACGGATCGGCCGTGATCGACGGCCGCGGGCAGGACAGCACCGACGGGGGAGGAAAGATGGCAGACGTTCGCCTGGATGGCAAGGTGGCGGTGGTGACGGGCGCCACCGGGGGGTGGGGAAGCGGCGCCGCCATGGCTCTCGCCGCGCGGGGTGCCGCGGTCGTCCTCAACGCGCGCACGCAGTCGAAGCTCGACGCCCTGGCCGACCGGATGAACGGCCAGGGCGCGGGGCGGTCGGTGTGGCCCAGGACATCCGCACGTTCGAGAGTGCCACCCGGCTCGTCGAGCGTGCGGTCGAAGCCTTCGGACGTGTCGACGTCCTGGTGAACTGCGCCGGCGTGACGGTTGCCGACGGGGTGGCGGCGAAGGACCCGAAGCAACCGCAAGGAGCGATGCCCCTCTACGGCGGGACGCTGCTCGACCTGTCCGAGGACACCTGGAACTTCGTGATCGCGGCCGAGCTGACGTCGGTGTTCAACTGCACCAGGGCCGCCGCGCTGCAGATGGTGGCCCAGGGCGACGGGGGATCGATCTCCACCGTCGTCGGCACGATCCTCGGGGCGGCGGGGCAGAGCGCACATGCGGCGGCCAAAGGCGCGGTCCTCAACGGCATCTGGAGCTGGAGCGACGAGCTCAGACCCCACGGCATCACCGTGAACGGCGTCCGGGGTTACGTGCGCTCCATCCTCACGGACCCGTCGTTCGATGTCGCGCACTACGACTTCCTCGGCGCACGCGGGCCCGATGCGCTGCCGACCGAACCAGTCGATGCAGGTGAGCTCGTCGCCTGGTTGGCCTCGCCGGACGCGTCCGATCTGACCGGCGCCTACATCGGGATCGACGGGCCGAGGATCACCATCTGGGAGCCCAAGCTCCCCGACACTGCAATCTTCAACCATCCAAGATGGAGCGCCGAGCAGCTGGGCGCCATCGTGGGACCGGCGCTTCGGCGCCGAGCGCCACGCCCGGCGATGTCCGACCTGGTGATGGATCTCTTCTCGACACGCGATCGGGAGAAGGCGGCCAAGGAGCGGAGCCGCTTCTCGGCGGAGTCGAGCTGACCGGTCGGCTGGATCGCAAAGAGGCATCCGTGACACGTCTGGCCAGTGCGTACCCGCAGCGCTGGATCGGCGACCTCGAGGTGCCGCCCATCGGATTCGGCTCGATGCTGCTCAGCGTCGAGGGACGCCCCGACGAGCGCCAGGCAGTGCGGACGCTGCACGCGGCGCTTGACGCCGGCGTTCGGGTCGTCGACACGGCGATCAACTACGGCACCGACGCATCAGAGCTCGGCTTCAACGAGGCCTTGGTGGCCCGGGGGCTGGCCTCGTGGCCCGGTGATGCAGACGATGTGCTCGTGGTGTGCAAGGGCGGCAACCTCCGGACCGACGACGAACCGTACGTGCAAGACGGGAGTCCCGAGAACCTGCGCCGGTCGTGCGAGACGAGCCTGCGGGCGCTCGGTGCCGAGTCGATCGGCCTCTACCTGCTCCACTCGATCGACCCCGACGTCCCGCTGGTGGACTCGATGGGGGCGTTGGCCGAGCTGCAGGGGGAGGGAAAGATCCGGCGCATAGGGATCAGCAACGTGGGCCGACGGCAGCTGGCCGAAGCACAGACGGTCGTCGAGATCGTGGCCGTGGAGAACGAGTTGTCCCCGTGGTCGCGCACGACGCTCCCCGTCGTCGAGGTGTGCGCAGCCCAGGGGATCGCCTTCCTCTCCTACAGCCCCCTGGGTGGCTTCCGGCGCGCCGACCTGCTCGGCGACAGACCGGCCCTCGCCCGGGTGGCGAAGGCCCACGGCGCGTCACCCCAGCAGGTGGCGTTGGCGTGGGCACTCTCCCTCTCACCGGCGGTCCTGCCGATTCCCTCGGCGCGCCGTCCGGAGACGATCGTCGACAGCGTGGCCGCCGCCTCGCTCCGGCTCACCGACGAGGACCTCGATCACCTGGCGCGCGAGCTGTGGGCTCCGTCGGCGTGATGCAGCGGGTCACGCCGGCTCGATGAGCGTCGGGTCGTTGTTGCGCACGCTCCCCACCCGCCGCCCGACGCGATGATGGACCATGGTCCCGCCTGGTGGGGGACGGAGGAGGGCCCGGAGCTCTTCGGTGTCCCCGTCGGCGGGGTCGAGCCAGAGGTCGAAGACGGCCGGGTCGAGGATGACCGGCATGCGGTCGTGGATGCCCTCCATGTCCGGCCCCGCCGGTGCGGTGATGACGGTGCAGCTCCGGAGGTAGGGGGTACCGGTGGCGGCATTCTTCGGCCGCCAGCGCTCCGCCAGTCCGGCCAGGGCGATTGGCGCGCCGTCGGCGCGGGTGAAGTAGTGGGCCTGCCTGGTGCCGTCCTCGGCCCTGTGCCACTCGTAGAAGCCGTCCGCGGGGACGAGGATGCGACGCTCCCGGAAAGCGTCGCTGAACGAAGCCTTGGTGGCGACGGTCTCGCCGCGCGCGTTGAAGAGCCGGCTTCCCGAGGTGGAGTCCTTGGACCACCACGGGACGAGACCCCAACGGAACGTCATGAGCAGCCGCTCGTGCTCGGGCGAGGTCTCGGCACCACCCTCCCCCGGGGGCCGTGGTGGTCGCTCCCGGACGCCGAGGACGAGATCGGTCGGGGCGACGTTCCAGCTGGGGTGGAACTCGGGCTCTGTGCCCTCGGACACCGACGCCCCGAAGTAGCGGGCCAGCCGGGCCGGTGGTGTGTAGAGGGCGAAGCGTCCGCACATCGGCTGCATTGTGACCGACGCGACCCGCCGACGTACAGCGGCAGCAGCTTCTGAGCTGGGAGTTCTCCCCCCTGGGCAGCGGGCACACGGTCTCGATAAGGTACGAACATATGTTCGCCTTCTCCCCCGAGCGCTCCTCTTCTCCCCCCGGTCGGCCCCTCGTTCCGCCTCCGTCCCGGCGCCATGCCCGGGAACTCCCGGCCGGGCTGGCCGACCGGGTCCGGCCCACCACGCCGGTGGCGGGCCGGACTCTTCCCGTGCCCCGGCCACTGGCCCCCCTCTTCCCTGAGGGGACGCTGCGCCGGGGGACAACGACCACCGTGACGGGTCAGCCCGGTCACGGTGCGACGACGTTGGCGTTGGCACTCCTGGCCGCTGCATCGGCGGCGGGCAGCTGGTGTGCCGCGGTGGGTCTGCCCGACCCCGGTGTGGTGGCGGCCGCCGGTCTCGGGCTCGATCTTCGTCGTGTCGTCTTCGTGCCGCATCCCGGATCCGGATGGGCCGAGGCGACCGGAGAGCTCCTCTCGGGTGTCGACGCCGTCCTGGTCCGTCCACCTGCTCGGGTCCGCCCGACGGCGGCCCGCCACCTGGTGGCCCGGGCCCGCGAGCGCCAGGCGGCGTTGGTGGTGCTGCTCGAGAGCGCCACTGGTTGGCCCGGGGGCGGCGACCTTGCCCTCTCGGTGACGCAGGTCGAGTGGAGGGGTCTCGGCAGCGGGCACGGGCACCTGCGCGGCCGCCGGGCTCGGGTGCGCGTCAGCGGACGTCGGGCCGCGACCCGGGAGGTCGAGTGCTCGCTGTGGCTTCCTGCGAACACGGGCGCGGTCGCGTCGACGGGCGAGGGCGAGGGCGATGGCCCGGAGGCCGCCTGAGCGAGCGGTGGGGAAGGCGTGGAACGGTTGGTCGTCGTCTGGTGCCCGCACCTCCTCGAGGAGGGGGAGCGTGGCGAGGAGGCACGGCGGTTCGCCGGTGTCGTGACGCGTGCGGGTGAGATCTGCCCCTGGGTGCACCCGGTCCGGCTCGGGGTCTGCGCGTTGCCCGCTCGCGGACCCGCTCGATTCTTCGGCGGTGAGGAGGCCGTGATGTCCCTCCTGGCCGAGGTCGTGGCCGAGGAGGCCTCGATCGGTGTGGCCGACGGGCTCTTCGCCGCGGTGCTGGCGGCCCGAGCCCGGGTGGTCGTCCCGCCCGGGGGGACGGTCGACTTCCTCGCCCCCTGGTCGATTGCCACCCTGGCCCGCCCCGACCTGGCGGTCACCTTGCAGCGACTGGGCATCACCACCTTGGGCCAGCTGGCCGCCCTGCCGGCGACCAGCGTGTCGGACCGGTTCGGAGCCGACGCGGCCACCTGCCATGCGGTGGCCAGGGGCGAGAGCGGGGAGCTGGCCGGGCTGCGCGACCGCGCCATCGAGCGTCGGCTGCGGGTGGCCCGGGGTGAGGATCCCGACCGGGGGGATGCGCCGGCGCCGCCGTTCCAACCCGGCTTCTTCGGGGGGGTGTCCGAGGCCGATGCCCGGGCCGCCCGCTCGTTCGTCAAGGTGCAGGAGCGGCTGGGAATCGAGGCGGTGCTGGTGGGCCGGCTGCAGGGCGGTCGGGACCCCGACGACCGGTCGGTGCTGGTGCCCTGGGGCACTCCCGAGGGGGACCCGGGCCCACCGTCCGCACCGTGGCCGGGTCGGTTGCCCCCGCCGGCTCCCACCGACGTGTTGCGGGTCCCGCCCGGGGCCGAGCTGGTCGACCCCGAGGGGAACGCCATGGTGGTCAGCGGGCGAGGCCTGCTCTCGGCCCCGATCCACCGGCTCTCGGTCGGGGGTGGTCCCTGGGAGCAGGTGGTGGCATGGGCCGGCCCGTGGCCGGTGACCGAGCGGTGGTGGTCGGTGCGCCGGCGCCGGGCCCGGCTGCAGGTGGTCACCGCGGCAGGGGTGGCACGCCTCCTGTGCACCGAGCGGGGCCGGTGGTGGGTGGAGGCGCTCTATGACTGAGTACGCCGAGTACTCCGATGACTGAGTACGCCGAGCTGCACACCCACTCGGGGTTCAGCTTCCTCGACGGCAGCAGCGATCCCGAGGAGCTGGTGGCCGAGGCCGATCGGCTGGGGCTGGCCTCGCTGGCGCTGACGGATCACGACGGTCTCTACGGTGTGGTGCGCTTCGCCGAGGCGGCTCGGGCCTGTGGGCTGCCGACGGTCTTCGGATCCGAGGTCACGCTCGCCCCGGCCGGGCCGCGCACCGGAGAGCCGGATCCGATCGGGGCGCACCTGGTCGTGCTCGCCCGCGACCCCGAGGGTTACGCCGCGCTTGTCCACCGTGCTGGCCGAGGCACACCTGGCCGGTGGGGAGAAGGGGCGGCCCGTCGTGACCCTCGATGCGCTGGCCGCGGCGGCCGGAGACCGCTGGCTGGTGCTGAGTGGCTGCCGGAAGGGAACGGTGCCCGCCGCACTCGTCGAGGCCGGACCACGGGCGGCCTCCCGGGAGGTGGGCCGCCTCGTCGATGCGTTCGGCCGCGCCAACATCGCGCTCGAGTTGTGGGACCACGGGGACCCGCTCGACACGGCTCGCAACGACGCGCTGGCGCATCTCGCGGTCGAATGGGGCGTCGACGCGGTGGCGACCAACAACGTGCACTACGCCACCCCGGCCGGGTTCCGGCTGGCCGCCACGCTCGCCGCCGTGCGGGCCCGTCGCCCCCTGGCCGAGCTCGAGGGCTGGTTGCCCCCGGCCCCCACGGCCTGCCTGCGCTCGGGGGCCGAGCAGTCCCGGCGGTTCGCGCGCTGGCCCGGGGTGGTGGCGCGCGCCGTCGAGCTCGGGCGGGCCTGCGCCTTCGACCTGCGCCTGGTGGCACCCCGCCTGCCCGATTTCCCGGTCCCGGCCGGCATGGACGAGCAGGGTTACCTGCGTCAGCTGGTGACCGAGGGCGCCCTGGCGCGTTACGGGCCTCCCGAGGCGGAGCGGGTGCGGGGTGCGTGGAAGCAGATCGAGCACGAGCTCGGCGTGATCGGCCAGCTCGGGTTCGCGGGCTACTTCCTCGTGGTGTGGGACATCGCGGGGGTCTGCAAACTGCGCAACATCTACTGCCAGGGCCGGGGCTCGGCGGCGAACTCAGCTGTCTGCTACGCGCTCGGCGTCACCAATGTCGACGCCGTCGATCTCGGGCTGCTCTTCGAGCGCTTTCTCTCCCCAGCGCGCGATGGCCCGCCCGACATCGACGTGGACATCGAGTCGGGCCGGCGCGAGGAGGTGATCCAGTACGTCTACGAGCGTTATGGCCGGCGTCACGCGGCACAGGTGGCCAACGTGATCACCTACCGGCCACGTTCGGCCGTGCGTGACGTCGGCAAGGCCTTCGGGTTCTCGCGGGAGCAGGTGGACGCCTGGTCGACCGGGATCGACGCCGGCCACGGACGCGGGATCTCCTCGAAGACAGCGCTCGAGGGGGCTTCGGAGGCCCAAGGCGGTGGCATGCCTCCGCTGGTGGCCGAGCTGGCCGGCGAGGTGCTCGACCGCCCCCGCCACCTCGGCATCCACTCGGCCGGCATGGTGCTGTGCGACCGGCCGGTGATCGAAGTGTGCCCGGTCGAGTGGGGCCGCATGCTCGGGCGGAGTGTGCTGCAGTGGGACAAGGACGACTGTGCGGCCATCGGACTGGTGAAGTTCGACCTCTTGGGGCTGGGCATGCTCGAGGCGCTCCATCGCATGGTCGATCTGGTGCGCGACTTCCATGGAGTGGAGGTGGATCTCGGGCGGTTGCCCCAGGAGCCGGCGGTCTACGACCTGTTGTGCCGGGCCGACACCGTCGGCGTCTTCCAGGTCGAGAGCCGGGCCCAGATGGGGACCTTGCCCCGGGTGGAACCGCGGACCTTCTACGACCTCGCCATCGAGGTGGCGCTGATCCGGCCCGGTCCCATCCAGGGCCACGCAGTCAATCCGTACATCCGCCGTCGCCGGGGCGAGGAGCCGGTCACCTACCTCCACCCCTTGCTCGAACCCATCCTCAGGCGCACCCTCGGGGTGCCCCTGTTCCAAGAGCAGCTCATGGAGATGGCCGTGGCCATTGCCGGGTTCAGCGCGGCCGACGCCGACGAGCTGCGCCAGGCCATGGCCGCCAAGCGCTCTGCGGCACGGATGGAGAGGATCCGGGGACGGCTCTACGACGGCATGGCACGACGCGGCGTGAGCGGAGCGGTGGCCGACCAGGTCTTCGAGGCGCTCGCGGCCTTCGCCAACTTCGGCTTTCCCGAGTCACACTCGGTGTCGTTCGCGCATCTCGTCTATTCCTCGGCCTGGATGAAGCTGCACTACCCGGCTGCCTTTACGGCCGGGCTGCTGAATTCGCAGCCCATGGGGTTTTGGTCACCCCAGTCCCTGGTGGCCGACGCCCGCCGTCACGGGGTCCGTGTCTCCCGCCCCCATGTGAACCACTCGGCGGTGGGCGCATCACTCGAGGCAGGCATGCCGGGGGAGCATGCCGACCCGGTGCTCCGTCTCGGGCTCGGATCCGTGCGCGGGGTGGGCGAGCCCACGGCCACGCGGATCGCCGGTGGTCGCCCCTGGAGAGGAGGCGAGGACCTGGTACGTCGGGCCGGCGTCACGCAGGCTCAGCTCGAGACCTTGGCGGCCGCCGGAGCCCTCGATCCCGAGGGATCCCGCGGCGAGCCGCTGGGCACGGCAGCCTCCCGGCGCCGCCAACTGTGGGCGGCCGGAGCGGCAGCACAGGGGACACCCGACCGGCTGCCCGGTCTGGTGGTGGGGGCCGAGGCCCCGTCTCTTCCCGAACCGACCCCCCACGACACGGTGGGCGACGACCTTTGGTCCCTCGGCCTGGCGCCCGAACGCACGGCCATGCATCTAGAACGTGAGCGACTCGAGGCGATGGGCGTGATGACGGCCACCTCGCTGGAGGCCTGCCCCGACGGTGAGCGGGTCACCGTGGCCGGGGTGGTGACCCACCGCCAGCATCCGGAAACGGCGCGGGGCGCGGTGTTCGTGAACCTCGAGGACGAGACCGGACACGTCAACGTGGTCTTCTCCCGCGGAGCCTGGGCCCGCTGGAAGCACGTGGCCCGCCACGCGCCGGTGCTCCTGATCCGGGGACGGGTTCGCAAAGGCCAGGGCGCCGTCAGCTTCGACGCCGAGCGGGTGGAGCCGTGGGGAGTGGGCGTCGCGGTGCCGGCCAGCCGGGACTTTCGCTGACCGAGGCCGTTCCAACGGCCGCCTCCCCACGACGTCAGCGCACGGAAATCGACAGCGTCGCGCTGACGTCGCCGGCGACCGCGGGCCCGGGCAGCTCGAGCAGCAGCCCCGCCGTGTCCGCGTAGGTGCCACCACCGCCCCCGGAAGCGGCCCGGAACACCGTGAGCTCCCCCGACGCGCTCGTGCAGGACCCCGGAGCGGCACGGACGACGTCACTCGGGTTGCCCGACACCATCGTGGGGGTATCGGGGTCGATGCAGAGCTTGGTCTGCGCCAACTGGGCCGTGCTCAGTCCCCTCACGGATGCCAACGAGACGGTCGTCCGCCATCCCGCGAGTGACCCGCGGGCATCGATCACCGTCAGCCTCGAGATGGTTCCCCGGTACAGCGAGGTCCCGTGTCCGAAGACCGAGAGCGACGACGCGTCGAGCGTCACCGAGGTCGGGGCGGCCGACAGGGTCCCGGGCAGGACGGTGGCGACGAGAGCCTGCCCGAGCGAACTCCCCGGCGCGTCCCCGGCCCTTGCTGGCCCGGTTCGAACGAGGTCGTGGTGCTCGGTGGCGCCGGAGGATCGGCCGGCCCACTCCAGGTCGTCGAGACCGTCGTCACCCCCGGCGTGGAAACGGCCGCCGCATAGGCCACGGAGCCGAAGAGGGAGAGGCAGCCCACGATCGCCGATGCGGCCAGGACCAGCGTGGAACCACGCCCATGGAGACTGCCCGCGCCGTGGGTCGAGCCATCGGGCGTCGCTTCGACCTGCTCGTGCTCGCTGGACACACCGAGGTGTCGCCCAGCGGACGGGACGACTTAACGGAAGTCCTGCCCGCCCCTGGCGAATTGTCGGATCGTTGTCACCGTCGACCGCCTGGGCATTCAGCTCGACGGATCCGTCGCCTCACCAGTGGCGCGGTCGGACCCACCGGCGTGATCGGTCGCAGCGCCGGTCCAGCCGCTGATGCCGCTCGCGGCGGGGAACGGGTCCGGCATGATCCGGGCTCTGACCACTTCGGGGAGGCTCAGGTCACCACCGGTGTGCCCCACGCTGAAGACCCGCTCGGGCCGTGCCCGGCCCACCATCGATTGGAACCAGCGCAGCATGGTGCTGGCGCGGTGGCCGAATCCGTTGAGGAAGCCGATGTGGACGAAGAACCACACGACCCACCCCGGGAACCCGCTCAGTCGGAGACGCCGCAAGCTCATGATGGCCTTGAAGCGCCCGATGGCCGCTGCACTCCCGAGGTCGCGGTAGCGGAAGGGGATTCCGGCCTTGCCCTCCAGGCGGCGCTTGATGGTGTTGGCGGCGTGGATGCCCCCTTGGAGCGCCACCTCGCAGACCCCCGGCAGGTGGTCGATCGACGCCATGTCCCCGAGAGCGAACACCTCTGGATGACCCGGCAACGTGAGGTCGGGAAGCACCTCGATGCGTCCGGCCCGGTCGGTCGCTGCCCCCGTGGCTTCGGCCAGCAATCCGGACAGCGGTGAAGCCTGGACCCCGGCCGCCCAGATGGTCGTGGCACCGTCGAAGCGATGCGTGCCGCCCTGTGCGTCCTCGGCCATGACGCCCATGGGGTCCACCCCCACGACCTGCAGTCCCATCTGCAGCTCGACACCCATCTTCTCCAGGTCGGCCCGGGCCCGCCCCGAGAGGTGGTCCCCAAAGTTGGCCAGCGGCTCCTTGCCCCCGTCGATCAAGACGACCCGCACCGATGAGGGGTCGATGGAGCGGAAGTCCCCGATCAGGCTCCGAGCCGCCAACTCTCGTATCTGCCCGGCCAGCTCCACGCCGGTGGGCCCGGCCCCCACCACCATGAAGGTCATCCAGAAGCGCTCGCGGGCGGGGTCGGTCATGGTCTCGGCGATCTCGAGCGCGCCATAGACGCGCCGCCGCAGTTCCAGCGCGTCGTCGATCGTCTTCATCCCGGGAGCCACGAGCGCGAACTCGTCGTGACCGAAGTACGACTGCCCGGCGCCGGCCGCCACGATCAGGCTGTCGTAGGGGTACTCGTCCACCAGGCCCGGCACCGATTCGGCCCGCACGATGCGGCGATCGAGGTCGAAGGCGATGACGTTCGAGAGGATCACCCGTACGTTCTTCGATCGGCGCAGCATGTGCCGAAGCACCGGTGAGATCTGGCCGGGCGAGAGGATGCCGGTGGCCACCTGGTAGAGGAGCGGCTGGAAGAGATGGTGGTTCCGCCGGTCGATGAGCGTGATCTCGACGTCGGAAGCGCGCGCCAGCAGCCGGGTCGCCGGCAGGCCGCCGAACCCGCCTCCGACCACGACGACGCGGTGCGGCCGGGCGGCCATGGGATCAGGCGGGTCCGTGGGTGTTCTCGGCTTCGATGAGGCGCCCCACGGCGTCGATCAGGGCCAAGTGGGTGAACGCTTGGGGGAAGTTGCCCAGGTGCTCGCCGGTGGCGGCGTCGATCTCCTCGGCGTAGAGCTGCAGCGGTCCGGCGAAGGCCAGCAGCTTCTGGCACAGCGCCCGAGCTCGTTCCCGCTCGCCGATCATGGCCAGTGCGGTGACCAGCCAGAACGAGCAGATGGTGAAGGTGCCCTCCTTGCCCTCGAAGCCCGTGTCGGTCGTGTCGACCTTGTAGCGGAGCACGAGGCCGTCCTCGGTGAGCTCGTCGGCGATGGCGAGCACGGTGGCGCGCACGCGTTCGTCGTCGGATGGCAGGAAATCGAGGATGGGGATGAGGAGCAGGGACGCGTCGAGCTCCTCGTTGTCGTAGTGCTGGCGGAAGCGTCCCCGAGCGTCGACACCCTTGTCGAGGATCTCGGCCCGGAGCTCGTCCGCGGCGGTGCGCCAGCGCGTGGCCCGCTCGGTGTCCTGGCGGGTCTCGGCCATGTGGGCACCGCGGTCCATGGCCACCCAACACAGGACCTTCGAGGCGGTGAAGTGCTGCGGGTCCCCGCGGATCTCCCAGATGCCCTGGTCGGGATCTCCCGAGTGGGCGATGGCGGTGTCCACCAGGCTGGCCAGTCCATCCCAGACCGGTCGGACGATCTGGGATGCCCCCTGGCGGAGGTGGATGTCGACGGCGTCGAGGAGCATCCCCCACACGTCGTTCTGATGCTGGTCCCACGCGCCGTTGCCGACGCGCACGGGACGGGAGTTCCGCCAACCCGACAGATGGTCGAGGGTCTCTTCGGTGAGGTCGCGCCGCCCGTCGATGCCGTACATGATCTGCAGTTCGAACGTCTCGGCCGACTTGCCGCCAATCGCCTCGAGCACGAAGGCGAAGTACTCGAGCGCCTCCCAGGCAAACCCGAGCCGATAGAGCGAGCGCAGCATGAACGAGGAGTCGCGGATCCAGGTGTAGCGGTAGTCCCAGTTGCGCGCACCGCCCGGCGTCTCGGGCAGCGAGGTGGTGGCCGCGGCCATGATGGCTCCGGTCGGGGCGTAGCTCAGCCCTTTGAGCGTCAGGGCGCTCCGCTCCATGTAGCTGCGCCAGGGGTGGTCGGGGAATGTGCCGTTGGACAGCCAGTCCCTCCAGTAGGTGACGGTGAACTCGAGCTGGGTGAGCGCGTCGGTGAGGGTCGTCGTCCGGTGGTCGGACCACGAGAGTGCCACGAACGCCGTCTCACCCTTGTCGAGGGAGGAGCGTCCGTAGCAGCGGGCACCGGCCGCGCCGAGGCGGAGGCTCGAGGTCAAGGTCAGGGTCGGGTCGCCTGCCGGCGGCCGCGCCACCATGGTCTCGTAGCCCTCTCCCTCGTACTCGAAGGTCCCCGTCTTCTGCCCGTACTCGAAGACCGGGACGGCGTTGAGCACCACCTCGACACGTCCGTCGAGGCAGGTGGCGATGCGCAGCAGAGTTCCGACCGGTGCGGTGTCTCCTGGCGCCCGGCGGAAGTCGGCTCGCCGCGCGCCGTCATGCACCGGTTCCACGACGAGGAGGTCCTGCACGACGAGCCAGCCCGTGGGGGTGTGCCAGGTCGTCTCGAGCACCATGGTTCCGGGCACGTAGCGCCGGTGGTGGGGGACGAACGTGCTGGTGGGACCGAAGCGGAAGTTGCCCGCGGCCCGGTCCAACAAGGCGCCGAAGACGCTCGGGGAATCAGGGCGGGGGAGGCAGAGCCACTCGACGGAGCCGTTGGGGGCCACCAAGCAGCTGTTCTCGCAGTCAGACAGGAACCCGTAGTCAGCGATGGGTGGGAAGCCCTCGACGGCGGCTCCGGTGGGATCGTCCGTGCTCATGAACCCAGATGCTAGGTACTTGCGGCCGCCCGCTCCACCGGTCCGTGGCTCCCATTCCGGGCAGGTCCAGTGGATGAGCGTCTCTTGACCGTGACACACGCTGCGAATGCTTGTGTCGAGACGCACGCGCCTCCCCTGTAATCCGGACATGGGCAAGGGGCTGGGTGCCCGCGGCGCTGGACAGATCGCCGTCCAGCGGTCTCGACCGCGCGGTAATGATTAGTGTCTGTGGCTACCACATCGTCTTGAGTGACGGGGCTCTAGGGCGGTCACTGTCGAAAGAGGGGGCTATCACATGGAACAGCGCGAGGAACTGCGGTTTGACGGGCGCGTGGCCATCGTCACCGGATCTGGCCGTGGACTGGGAAGAGCGTACGCGTGGCTATTGGCCGAGCGTGGAGCCTCGGTCGTGGTCAACGATCTCGGGGTCAACGTGGACGGTACCGATGCGGGCGAGGATCGGGCAGGCTCCGTGGTCGCCGAGATCGAAGCGAGTGGAGGCACGGCGATTCCGAACCGTGACACCGTGGCGACGCCTGAAGGCGGGCGTGCCATCGTCGAGGCAGCGATCTCGAATTTCGGCAAGGTGGACATCGTGGTCCACAACGCAGGGCCCATAGGTGCGGCGTCGTTCGGGGAACTCAGCGAGGCAGATCTCGACCTGTACCTGAATGGTCATCTGCGTGGCGCATTCAATGTCGCACGACCTGCGTGGCGAGACATGCTTGAGCGGGGTTACGGGAGGATCGTCTTCACTTCGTCCCAGTCCGTCCTCGGTGTGCCGGGCACCAGTCCCTACGCTGCCGCCAAGGGAGGGATCATCGGACTGACGAACGCGCTGGCGGCTGAAGGCGCCGACATGGGGATCAAGGTCAACGCAGTGTTCCCTTCGGCCAATACATCGGGAACCCAGGGGATGGGCAACGAGCTATTCGCCAAGTGGTTCGAGGCATTCCGGCCCGAACTGGTGGCACCGGCCGTGGCGTTCATGGTCCATGAGAGCTGTCCCTGGAATGGCCAGAAGATCGTCGCCGCTGCCGGCCACGTGGCCCGGCTGTTCCTGGCCACGACCAAGGGCGTGTTCTTCGAAAACCTGACGGTCGAAGACGTCGCCGATGCAGTGACCGACATCGGCGACGAGTCCAAGGGTTATACCGCCTCGGCTTCAGCCATGGAGGACCTGGCTCACATGCAGGAGTACATCCCCCTTCCCAAGTCCGGGGGACTCGCCTGGTCGTGACCGCTAGGAGCTGGACCCGATGGTGCTGGTTCCTGGAAGGTCACTGCCGCATTCGGGCTGCGACGAGTAGGGGACGAACCCGTTCTTCTCGGCGCGCATGAACCAAAGGCAGAAGGGGGGATCAGTGCCGAAAACGGTCGAGTAGTTCACGGTGATGGGGAGCAGGCCGTTGCCGTTGTACGAGGTGATTCCACGGAGGGCCTTGGTCACGTGGGACGGGCTCGGATTTCCCCCCGCCAGTTCTATTCCCTTGATCATCAGGTCGGCCCCCATCCACGCCTGATACTGCGCGAAGGTGGGGAATTGGTGCTTCGTGAAGCCGGCGTACTTCTCGAGCGCAGATTGCATCTGGCGGGTGCCGGCGTCCGGCAATGAGAAGGGGCGGAAGAACGAAACGAAGTAGTCACCCTGAACCGTGCTCCAACTCGGAGAGTTGACCAACGTTGGTTCGTAACCAGTCGGAAATACCGCCGCCTTGACCTTGATCCCCGCGTTCTTGTAGTCGCTCGCCAGGGCGAAGTCCGAGGCTTCCGTGAGTCCGGGCCAAAGAGCGTTCACACCGTGCTGCTTGGCGATGAGCGCATCGGAGGTGAAGTCGACGCTCCCGAATGGAACCGTCTGGTTGAGCACACCGACCTTCTCGCCAGCGTGCTCAAACGACTTGGCGTCGTTGAGGGCAGAAGCCGCCGAGGAAGGTGAGATGCCGTACCCGTAGGTTCCCAGTACGGTGCCCCCGAAGGTCTTCAGCATCTTCCCGGGAAGCGTGTTGACCGGATACTTGGGATTGACGCTGCCTCGGTCGGACGAGAACATGTTGGTGAATGGCTGCTCGCCCCACTCGGGCCCGTCGGTTGAGTTGCCGGTCACGGGGATGCCAGCTTGCTGCGCGAACTTGTCGGCGAGGTAGTAGACCGCCGAGTCGGCGACGATACCGGTCGCTCCCTTCGAAATCGCCTCCTGGGCTGCGGTCGAGACTTCGGCGGGACTCGTCTGATCATCGATAACGAGTGGCACAAGCTGGTGGCCATTCACGCCTCCCTCGGCGTTGGCCAGGTCGAGGCGCGCCTTGAACACCGCCGGTGAATCGGTGTAGGAGGAGCCGGCCAGGCCCGTCAACGAGGAAATGAGCGCGATGGTCAATGGTTGGGGCGTTGCTTGAGCCGGTCCCGTGTCGGCCACCACCATGATCGTCACGCTCACCATGGCCATGCATGCAGACGACAAAAATCGCTTCCGTGGTCGCACGTTCCTGCCCCTCCCCCTTGATCTCTGGCGCCGTTGCGCGGTCGGTCATACCCCTGCAACGCCCGTCATCCCCCTGCAACGTCCGTCATCCCCCTGCAACGTCCGTGCGGTAACGCAGCCTAACGCTTCATACCGATCGGGTCAACGTCCGCGGTGGGCCGCTTAGCCCTTCGGGTGAGCTCCGTCGCCCGCAGGGCGACAAAGAGGAGTCATGATCGGCCAGAACGGCACCTTGCGTTGGCCGGTGATCATTCGCATCCGCTTCCACCGGCGGCGACTGACTTGACCGCGTGGAGCGACGAATGGCCGAGGTGACTTCCCGAACGCACCAGCAACTGTTACAGTTTGCCACGGTATTTTGAGAGCTTCGAAAATACCGCCAGCCGGGCAGTCTCGAATCCTTGGGGGGATCAATATGCGCCATCGTCGTTGCGCGAGCGTCACCGCAGCCCTGGTCAGTGTTGTGGTGGCCTCATCGGGCCTCGTCGTCCAGTCGAGTGCAGCTTCGGCGGCCTCCGCTGGCGCGCCCATCACCATTGCCCTGGTCACCTCGGTGACAGGGCTCGGCGCGTCCTCGTTCGCCGTTAGCCAGCAGGGCTTCCTTGCCCGTATCGCCCTGGCCAACGCCCAAGGGGGCATCAATGGCCACAAGATCATAGGTGTGGTGAAGGACGACCAAACCAGTCCTACCTCGGTCTCCACCGCCGTTCAGTCGGCCATTTCAGGGGGCGCTCTCGGGATCGTCTCGGTGAGCCCGGTCTTCTTCCTCGCCGCCAAGTACGCGCAAAAGGCTGGGATCCCTGTGACCGGCACTGTGGCCGATGGACCCGAATGGGGGGAGCAGCCCTACACCAATATGTTCGCGTCGGATCTCGGGAGCGTCGATCCGGCGTATCCCGCGAGCACGGTCTACGCCGGATTCTTGAAGTCGCATGGCGGCACGGTTATCGGATCCTACGGATACGGCGTCGCACCGCTCTCGAAGGGGTTTGCCATCGGGACCGCCGAGGCGTTCGATCACCTCGGCGGCAAGACCGGCGTTCTCAATACGACCGTGCCCTATGGCAGCGTCGACTTCACGCAGGACGCCCTGGTGGCCAAAGAGCAGAAGGTTGACGCACTCTTTCCTGCTCTGCAGGAATCCGGCGCGATCGCACTGGCCGAGGCGATGAAGAACGCGGGGGTCGACATCAAGGCGGCGGTCTACTCGTCGGGCTATGAGGCTTCGACCATCCACTCACCGGCTTGGTCAGCCGTTCAGGGCGCCTACTTCGTCTCCGAAGAGCGCCCGGCGCAGCTGCCCGACGCGGCAACCAGGACGGAGGTCGCCGCTCTCCAGAAGTACGAGCACCGTTCCCCGTCCAACTTCCCCGATCTCGAGACCGATCTCGGTTGGGGCGGGGCGGATCTGCTGCTCAAGGGCATTTCCATGGCCGGAGCGCATCCGACCTCGGCGGAAGTCATATCGAAGCTCCGCTCGCTCACGTCCTATAACCCGGGGGGGCTGCTGGCCCGCCCGATCGACTACGCAACCATCTTCGGTCACGATCAGCCGAAGCTTTGCTTCTGGTACTTGCGTGCGGAGAAGAATGGCTTCGTGCCGGTATCCACACAGCCCTACTGCGGGAGCGACATTCCCGGGACTTCGACGGCCTCTGGATGATCCTGATCTGAGCAGTGAGCATCGCTCGGACACCTCGTTCACCCAGGCAGCACGGGTCGAGGGTGATTCGTCGCCACGGCGTACGATGGCTCTCGGTTGAGGCGCCGAGATGACAGAGCGATCCGCCCTGGGGGCGAGCTCCGGGCGATTGCTGCGGACGTGGACCGGGTCACGTCCGTCGGCGTCTGCGTGTGACCGCCCGCCGGGAGCAGCCGGAACGGAACGACCGTGCCAGCACCGATGATTCCTCTGGGATCGGACAGAAGTACGGCTCGTGGAGGAATCCCGGATCGATCGATGCCCGGTGTCCCGCGAATCCGAGGTGAGAATGGGCGTGCGGACGGCCGAAGATGAGATCATGGCTCTGGAGGCGATGCCATGGACCACCAGACCGGACACCGTTTTGCTGTGTGCCCACCGACGACCTGTGCAAACAGAGAGAGCAGGTCACGATGGACATGACCCTTCCCGATCTCGTGCCCGGGGGCTCGGCCGAATCAAGGGAGGGCGCGCGATGACGAAGGCAGCACCACTTCGGACACGGCCACGTCGGAATCCCCGGAACAACGGCCGGGCAGCGCGCGGGTCTCCGCTCGAACAGCTGCGATCGGTTCCGCAGCCGCCGCGCATCCTCGACCGCGAGCGCGAATCGAGGCTCACCGATCGACAGCTCGAGGTACTCGAAACCCTGGGTACGATGTTCGAGTCCGGGTTCGCCGAGCTCAACATGGCGGAGTTGGCCAAGCGGCTCAACTGCTCATTGCGAACGCTGTACACCCTGGCACCCAGCCGTGACGAGCTCATGTTGGCGGTGGTCGACCGCCACCTTCGGGAAGTGGGCCGCGAGGCGCGGGGTGCGATCCGCGACGACATGTCAGCACTCGAGGCTGTCGAGTCGTACCTTCACACCGTTACCTTGGCTTTGGCGGACCACTCCGAGGAGTTCTCGCGAGACATCCTGGCCGTCCCCGCGGTGAGCCAGCTGATCCAACGCCACAACGATTACGTATTCGCAGTCACCAAGGCGCTGCTCGACTTGGCAGTCGAGCAAGGCGAGATCCGGTTCGACGACACGACGGCGTTGGCGCGGGTGATGGCAGGCCTCGGCTGGGGACTCACCAGACCGGAGGTCAAGCCGATGTTGTCGTCCTCACCCAAGGAGGCGGCCGACGGTGTGGTGGACGTCATCATCCGCGGACTGCGGGCATCGGAGGGCGGGTAATGAGCGATCGGCTGGTTACGACCGAGCTTGACGGCACCGTGATGACGATCACTCTGCGCGACGACGCTCGCCGCAACGCACTGGGGACGCAGCTCATGGCCGAGCTGCAGGACGCCTGTGCCGCCGCCGATTCGGACCCTGCAGTGCGAGTGGTCGTCATCACCAACGCCGGCCGGGTGTTCTGCTCGGGTGCTCGACTGGACGAGGCCTCGAAGAAGCGATCATCGTCCGCCCAGCCTGGTCACGCCGTGCCGGACATGGCCGAGTTGTTCGGGCGCTTCCGCCGCTCCCCAAAGCCGTACGTGGGCCGCATTGCTGGGCACTGCCTTGCCGGCGGGATGGGACTGGCAGCTGCCCTCGATGTGGTGGTTGCAGCGGACGATGCCATGTTCGGCTTCACTGAGGTTCGGATCGGCGTGGCGCCGGCGGTGATCTCAGTCGTCTGTCTGCCCAAGCTGCGACCCGTCGATGCCACGGCAGCTTTCCTCCGAGGCCAGCGATTTCCAGCAGCCGAGGCGGTGCGGATGGGATTGATCACGGCTGCAGTAGCTCGCGACCACCTCGACGCCCAGGTCGAGGCGATAGTGGAGGATCTATTGGCTGGCGCACCGGGAGCTATCGCCGCCTGCAAGCAGGTCCTGCTGCAGGTTCCCGCCATGGGCCAGGACGAGGCCTTCACGTGGGCGCGGGACCTGTCGAGCGAGCTTTTCGCAGGGTCCGAGGCCGCCGAGGGCATCGATGCATTCCTCCAGAAACGTCGGCCATCCTGGGTTCCGGGCGCAGGCTGAGAGATGGCCCTGACCTGCGCACTCGTTGGTTCCCGGATGGCCGGAGCAGCTGGACGCTGACCGGCCGGACACGGTAACGTAGAGCGGTGAATCGTACCAAGACGGTCTGAGCCGGTGTCGTGGCATGACGCGGTGGCCATTGTCGGGATCGGAGCCACTCAACAAGGCGAGCACCCGGACAAGACTGCCGAGGTGCTCTCGGCGGAAGCGGCCGAGCTGGCCCTGGCCGATGCCGGCATCGACAAGTCAGCGGTAGATGGCCTCATCACATGCAAGTCGATCCAGGGCGGAGGCGTGGACGTCGACGTAGGTCGGCTTCTCGGTCTCTCCCCCCCCTACAGCCAGACTCTCGACTACGGGAGCTGCAACTTTTCCCTCCACTTGGCAGCCATGGCGATCGGTTCGGGCATGGCGCACACGATCGTGTTGAGTTATGGCGCGAACGCTCGCTCTGCCAGCGTGAACTTCGGTGCGCGGATGCCGGGTCGTGATCTTGCAGCGGCTTCGGGCTTCGTCCATATCGCGGGTCCCGCTGCGATGGCGTTGCGTCGACACGCCCACCTGTACGGCACCACTGAGGAGCAGTTCGGGGAAATCGCCGTGGGCCAGCGGGAGTGGGCGCAGCGGAACCCGATGGCCCTGTTCCGGACCCCGATGACCATGGACGATTACCTGGCCCAGCCCTATCTGGTGGAGCCACTGCGTCGGGCGGATGTCACCATGCGTTCCGATGGTGGTGCTGCGCTGGTCGTGACCAGCGCAGCACGGGCTGCATCATTTCGGAGCAGCCCGGTCCATCTGGTCGGGATGTCGGAGCAGTCAGCCCTGCGCGAGAACCTGGACTTGCGCAACGTCATGCGGCCGTGGATCGCGGCTGCGGCCGAACGCCTCTGGGCGGAGACCGGGATGCGACCGAGCGACGTCGATGTGCTCTACATTCAAGACCCCACGGCTGTATGGGTCCTGCAGATGCTCGAGTATTACGGATTCTGCCCGATTGGCGAAGCCGGTCCGTTTCTCGCCGAGGGCCACACTCGCCCCGGCGGCGACCTTCCGCTCAACACGAATGGCGGTCAGCTCAGTGAGAGCTACATGTGGGGGTGGCTCCACCTCTGCGAAGCGGTCCGTCAGTTGCGTGGTGAGGCGGGCGCCCGGCAAGTTGACGGAGCCGAAGTCGCCCTGTACTGCTCGACCCAGGGATTCGTCAAGGCCGCGGCAAGCCTGCTGGTGGTCGATCGGTGACCGACGAGCCACTCGATCTACCGTTCTGGGAGGCGGCGCGGCGAGGTCGCCTGGTGGTCCAACGCTGCGCGCAATGTGGGAGTTCGTGGTGGCCGCCGATCGAGCGCTGCGGCAAATGTGACGGCCGCGTGCCGGATTGGGTGGAAGCGGTACCAACAGGCCGCGTGTGGAGCTATGCCATCTACCACCGACTCTTTGACCCCCGGCTCGATGTAACGCTGCCCTACGCCGTTGTCGCGGTGGAGCTGGACGACGTCGGGGTCTGCCTCCCCGGTCGGTTCTTGGGTCCTCTCAGCAGCCTCGCGGTGGGATTGGCCGTCGAGGCCGAGTTTCTCGAGATCGAAGACTCGGTAACCGCACCAGTCTGGAGACCCCGAGGGAGCGGGGGATGACGCACCTTCCGCCACCTTCGGCGTAGCTCCCGAACGCCGAAGGTGACAAGGATCGCCGGATGCGTACTAGGGCGCGATCTGGTGATGGGGTGGTCCGTCGAGGATGACTGACTTCGTCTCCAGGTAGGCCTCCAGCCCTCCATGGAGGCCCTCGCGTCCCACGCCCGATTGTTTGAAGCCACCGAACGTCATGCCCAAATCAGTGCGCATGGCGTTGTGCCCGACCGTGCCCGAACGAAGGCGGCGGGCGACCTCGTACGCCCGGTCGACGTCCGGGGTGAAGACGGACGCATTGAGCCCGTAGATGGTGTCGTTGGCCAGATCTATCGCCTGATTCTCGTTGTCAGCGGGTATCACGCTCAGGACGGGCCCGAAGATCTCTTCCTGGGCGATTGCCGATCCGTTATCGACGTGCGAGAACACCGTGGGCTCGACGTACCATCCCCGGTCGAGCCCGGCGGGCCGACCCCCGCCAGTAACCAAAGTGGCACCTTGCGCGCTCCCTCTGGCGACGTACCCTTCGACCCGATCGCGTTGGCGCTTCGACGCCAAAGGACCCATCTCGGTTTCGGGGTCGAAGGGGTTACCGACGCGCACTCTCGAGAAGGCGGCGGCCAGGGCCTCGGCCATCTCGTCGTGGCGGTTCCGGCTCACGATGACTCGGGTCAACGACGAGCAGACCTGCCCGGTCAGGAAGCACTCCGCGCCGGCGATCAGACCGGCGGCAGTTCCGACATCCGCGTCGTCGAGGACGACTGCAGCGGACTTGCCACCGAGCTCCAGGGTGTAGCGGGCGACCCGTTCACTGCAGATGGCGGCGATGCGGCGACCTGTCGCGGTGGAGCCGGTGAAGGAGATCTTGTCCACCCTCGGGTCCTTGACCAGTGCCTCGGAGACCTTGCGGTCCGCCGTGACGACGTTGATCACACCCGGAGGCAGGCCAATCGACTCGGCAGCTTCGGCAAAAAGGTACCCCTCTCCCGGCGCCTCGGGAGAGGACTTGAGGACCACGGTACATCCCGCCAGGAGGGCTGGGGCGACCTTGAAGGCGATGGAACCGATCGGCGAGTTCCACGGCACGATGGCTCCCACCACGCCGACCGGTTCGCTGACGACGAGTCCGAAGTCGCCGCCGGCCGTGGGTGGCACGACAACTTCGAACGGATAGGTCTCGACCATTGCGGCGAAGGAGTCGAATGCCCAGCTTGTGAAGGGGCCCATGGCGGCCGCCGTGGAGTAGAGGACGCCGGACTCGCGGGGCCAGATCTGTCCGAGATCGTCCGCCCGGGATGCCATCGCAGAGCCAAGAGCGCGCAAGAAGTCGGCCCGCTCAGCGTGGCTCATGCGCGGCCATGGCCCGCTGTCGAACGCGAGCCGGGCCGCTCCCACGGCCAGATCCATGTCGGCCTCCTGCGCCTCGGGCAGTCGGAAGTACGGCTCGCCTGTGCTGGAGTCGTCGACCTCGATTGTCGAGCTTGACGACGGTGTCACCCAATTGCCTCCGATGTAGAGCCGATCGGTATGCGCCAGTGGCGCTGTCTGCCTCGCGTCGATTGCCATGTGGGACCTCCTCTGGTCTCCGGTATTCGAAGTGTTCTTGGACGGGCGCCAGCGAGTTCGGGCGAATCAGTGCATCTGGGCCGCGTCGAAGAGCACGGGTAGTTCGTTGGGAGCGCGGAAGCTGAGACCCCTGATGTAGGGGTCCCCGGCCTCGGGATCGAATCGCACATTGGCAAGCCGATCCAGCACGGCGTTGAGCACGACGCGCATCTCCATACGAGCCAGATGCATACCGAGGCAGATATGAGGGCCGAAGCCGAAGGCCATGTGGCCCCGTGGCTCGCGGAAGACATCGAAGCGATCCGGGTCCGCCCAACGCGACGGGTCACGGTTGGCGCTTCCCAGGCTCAACATCACCGGGGCACCAGCCGGAATCGACGTGCCCTCGATCTCCGTGTCGCAGAGGGCAACGCGACTGTTGTTCACGATCGGCGCCTCCCAGCGCAATCCTTCCTCCACGGCGCGAGGCACGAGGCTCCGATCGTCCCGCACCGCTGCCAGTTGGTCCGGGTTCGAGAGCAATCCGAACATCAGGTTGCTCGAGGCGCGAAACGTGGTCTCAGCACCGGCTGGAAGCAGAAGTCGCAGGAAGGTCACGATCTCGACGTCCGTCAACACCTCGCCGTCGAGCTCCGCTTGGACGAGCACGCTGATGATGTCGTCACGGGGATCCCTCCGCCTTTCCGCGATGATCTCGGCAAAGTAATCGTAGAGCCACTGCGACGCCGCCAGTCCACGCTCGATGTCCGCAATGATGCCGATGAGCTCCGCCGCCTTACGTGAGAACAGCGGCAGGTCGGCCCTGGGAAGGCCCAGAACCTCCCCGATGACGTGCGTCGGGAACGGCCAAAAGAGCTCACGGATGAGTTCCGCGCTTCCCCGATCGACGAACCCGTCGATGTGCCGTGATACGACTGGTGCCACGATCTCGACGTCCCAGCGCTCCATGGCCTTGGGCGAGAATGCCTTTTGGACCAGGGCTCGATTCCTGTGATGTTCTGGTTCGTCCATCTCAATGATGGTGTGGCCCATGATGAGGCCGGTGATCCTGCCCAGGATCGAAGACGAGAACACGTCGTTCTTCTTGAGCACGTGCTGGACGGCATCAAAAGGCATCACGGTGTACGGCGTGGCATCTCCGATGAGCATCGCTTCTGCGGGCTGGTCCACCCCGAAGCGCGTCCATGTCGGTCCGACGTGGACGGGGCACTCCCCGCGCAGCTCGTGGAGCACAGGGTACGGGTCAATGACCTGTCCGACGCCGTTGGCCGCGTCGAAAGCGCCGAACGGATCGTACTCGTCATCGGTATTTGACACGGGCAATAATTACCACATATGTCCAGATATCGCAACGCCTCGAGGTGAGGGGAGATGGAGACCCGACCGCCCACCGCCCTATCGGGGATGGCCAGTCGGAACGGTGGCCACGACGGTCCCGGGGCCGACCGTCACGTCGCCACCGTTCTCGCTCCAGATCTTCAGCTCGATCACCCCAACGCCTTCTTCCTCGAAGGCTCGGTCCACCTTGCCGCGCACGACGACAGTCGTCCCGACCGGGTTGAATTTCCGCATCTGAAACCCGCGGATGGCCCGGATGGTTCCCGCAGGCCCGATGAAGTCGCGCACCGCCCGTTCCCACATGCCGAGAAGGAAGGACGTGGCCGCGTACATCTCGGGCGCACCAGTGGAACGGGCGTATTCGGAGTTGTGGTGGATCGAGTTGAAGTCGCGAGTGGCGCCGGCTTCCATCACAAGGCGGTACACCGTGAGTGGGAACTCCACTGACTCGATCGCCGAGCCCACATCCACGTCAGCAAGGGACCGCTGGACATGGTTCACGATTGCTCCTCGTCGGCGAGCTCATCGCGGCGTGGTGGCCCGATGGGCTCATACGCGAAAACCGTGTTGGTGGTGCGAGCCACCACGTCGCCAGTTTCGCTGATTACCTCGGACTCGACCGTCAAGAACGCTCCGCGCCCGACCGACGTCCATTTCGGAACACAGGCTTTCAATCTTCCACCACGGCGCCCGAGCCGCTCGCCGACGAGCGGCGCTCGCACGAATTCGATCTCCATGTCAGTCGCGAAGAACCCGGTGATCTCCGGAGCGACGCGAAAATCCTCGCCATCGATCGGACTCACGGCGGGCTGAGCATCGCGATCATCGCTCGTGAAGATCCGCCTTCCGGGCTCCCACATCGGGGGGATGGTGAACGTGAACACGGACGTGTAAGGAGCTGTGACCTCCGCATGACCGTGTAGACGAGCTGTTTCGACGTCGTAATGCAGCGGGCAGTCGAACTCGAGCGGCTCGAGGTAGCGCCGCACGGCAGAACGATCGATCGACTCGGCACCCCATGCGACCTCACCCCCGGTGACGTCGCGTCCGACCCGAGCGATCAACGGATCCCACCTCGCCATCCACTCTTGCTGAGCCAATGGTTCGGTCACCGTGCCTCCGCCGTGCGTTCGGACGACGTAGCGACGTCGAATTCGACGAATCCGTCGTGGGCGACCGTCTCGAGCCGCTGCCGGAAGTTCGACACGGGTGCGAAGTAGAAATAGGACGCCTCGGCCTTCCCTTCCACGTTCGCACCGATGAGGAAGGAGTGCACCTCCTCGGCGTGGGTGAGCGCCTTGTTCGCCGCGCGAAGCTGATCGGTCTCGGCGTGCCACTGCTCGACCGCCTCAGCCGACGGCTCGATGCGCGAAAGATCGCCCTCGAGCACGTGCCTGATCGCTGCCACTGCCAGGCCGACCGTCACGTCGATGACCACCGGCTGGTTCGCGAACGGTGTCTGAGGGCCCGCAATGAAGAACAAATTCGGGAAGCCATGGGCGCAGCAGCCGAGGTATGTCTGCGGGCCGTCCGCCCATGCCTCCTGGATCGAGATCCCGTCTCGACCATCGATATCGATCGAAAGGATCGACCCCGTGATGGCATCGAATCCCAGAGCGAAGATCAGGGTATCCAGGTCGAAGATCCGCTCGCGGGTTGCGAGTCCGGTCTGCGTGATGCGTTCGATGGGATCATCGCTCACGTCGACCAATGTGACGTTGTCGCGATTGAACGTCTCGTAGTAGCGGTGTCCGATCGGTGGTCGCTTCGCCCCAAAGGGATAGTTCTTCGGGCAGAGCAGCTCAGCCGTCGTCGGATCGTGGACGATCGAGCGGATCTTGTCTCGGATGAATTCGCAGAAGATCTCGTTCGACTCAAGGTCGCTCATCACGTCGTAGAACGTAAGTACGAGATTCAGGCCACCCTTCTGCCACGACGCCTCGAGCATCGACTGAACCTCTTGCGGAGGGTGATCCTTGATGCTCGTGGTGGGCATGGGGATCGTGAGGCCACCCGGATGCGATCGCAAGGTGTCACGGATCTCGTCGTAGCGCGCCCCTTTGTCGGCCTGCTCCTCCTTCGTGAGCGGGGCGTTGCCAGCTTCGACGACGTAGTTCGGAGTCCGCTGGAACACTGTCAGGTGCGTGGCTTGCTCAGCGACGGCCGAGATCACTTGGACTCCCGTCGAGCCCGTCCCGATGACACCGATCCGTCTTCCGGAAAGGTCGACTTCCTCGTGCGGCCAGCGTGCGGTCACGTACCAGTCACCAGCGAAGGTGTCGAGGCCATCGAACGCAGGTGTCAGCGGCCGTGACAACCCACCCGTTGCAAGGATGATGAACCGCGTGCTCATTCGCTGGCCGTGGTTGGTCACGACGGTCCAACGGTTTGTGATGTCGTCGAATCTCGCGGACTCCACCCGCGTGTCGAACTGCATGTATTTGCGCAAGTCGAAACGCTCCGTCGCGTAACGGAGGTAGTCCAGCACCTCCGGTTGGGACGGGTAGCGCTCGCTCCACGTCCACTCCTCCCAGAGCTCTCGCGAGAACGAGTAGCAGTACTGGTACGAGTAGATGTCGGTGCGCGCTCCTGGATACCGGTTCCAATTCCAAACCCCACCGACGTCGGATCCGGCCTCGAACAGCCGGATAGACAGGTGGAGCCGGTCGAGCTCGTGCAGCATCTGGATGCCACCGAACCCGGCGCCGACCACGACCACATCGACATCGTTCCCGGTCGCGGCCTCTTCGCTCGGTGCTGCCATGGCTGCCTCTTTCGTGATGGGATTGCCGTCGTATGGATTCGAGGTCACACGCGGGGGTGACCACCGATCAGGACAGCGGCGAGCACCGCCGGCTCGGAGCTTCGGTTATGCCAGCGATGCCGGGTGCCGTTCTGGATGACGATGTCGCCGGCTCGGAATACCCTTTCGGCACCGTCGTCGAGTTCCAGGGTGAGCTCGCCGGAGAGCATCACCTCGAGGTCGATGGTGTCGGTGGTGTGCATGCCCGGGTCGTCCGGGTGGTTCGCCGACAGGATCCCAGGCAGCTTCTCCTCTGCTTCGGCGTTCACCGCCTCGAGGTCGAGATCGGCGAGCACGGCCCCACTCCCATGAGGCGGCAGTGTGAAGATATTGAACCGAAATGACCCCGGGCCGGTGGGGAAGAACGTCCGCGCCTGTCCTCTGTCGTAGGGGTCGATGCCGTCGCTGGGGAAGGTCGGGACCTCATCGGTCGACCACATCAGGTGGAAGCCGCCGTCAGGGGCGACCGAGAACGTGATCGGCTCCACTTCGGCATCGCTCACGAACACCGACTTGCCGTCCGAGTCGTGCCCCGTCACCACCCGCCGAATGCCTCGCATCTGGATCTCCTCTTCTTTCCTCGGTGTCGCGCCCGCTGGTCAATGCCGCACCGACACGACTAGATAACCCCGTCGTCGCTGAGCTCGTCGACCTCCGCCGGAGAAAGGCCCAGCAGCTCACGGTAGATCTCGTAATTGTGTTCGCCATAGAGCGGCGCCGCACGGTCGATCCATCCGCCAATGTGCGGTGGAGTCTCACTCATCTTCACCGAGCCCGCGGCAACCGGCCACCGGCCGAGTACGGCAGCATCGAGCTCGGTGAGCCATTCGAGGTGAGTCAGCTGGGGATCGTGCTCGATGCGGTCTTCGGCACCCTGGGCGACACCGGCTGGAATAGCAGCAGTCTGGAGCCGTTCCATCAGCGCGTAGCGCTCCTGCGTCATAGTCCACGACTCGACGAGATGGTCGAGCTGCACGCGGTGCTGCACCCGCCTTTCGAGCGTCGCGAACCGCGTGTCGGCCGTCCACTCGGGATGGCCGGCGACCTTCGTAAATGTGAGCCACTCGTCCTCATTGCGGCAGGTGATCGCGATCCACCGGTCTTCACCGTCGCAGCGGTAGATACCCTCCGGTGCCGCCAAACGATAATTGGAGTGGTTTCCGGTTCGCTGCCACGGGCGGTCGTTGGCACAGAAGTCGAGGACCGGCACGCTGGTGAGGAATGTGCCCACCTCCACCTGCGACGCATCGATCCACTGCCCCTCGCCGGTCCGGTCGCGGTGGTAGATCGCGGTGAGGATGGCGAGGGCGAAGCTGTACGCGCCGAACCAGTCCAGGTATGAATAGCCCCAACCTGCGGGAGGTGCCGGTTCGGGGACCCCGCTCATCTCAGAGAGCCCGCTGAGCGACGCGGCAATCGGACCAACCGAGCGGAAACGTTGCCACTTGCCGATGCTTCCCATGCCCGACTGCTTGGCGTAGATCACCTGCGGGTTCACTGCGCTGAGGACGTCGTAGCCGAGCCCCCACTTTTCCATGACGCCGGGCGAAAAACCCTCCGCCACCACGTCGCATTCGGCGACCAGCTTCTTGGCCAGTTCGAGTCCGCGGGGGTCGGCAACGTTCAACGAAATCCCCCGCTTGCCGGGGTTCTTGTTGTTGTACTGGCCACCCACCTCGCCGCCCAGGTCGGGAGGCCACAACGAGGGCACGGGGCCGCTGGCCTTTTGGCGCGCCTCACGACCGCCAACAGGTGCCCCGCCGCGTCGCGGGTCGAGCTTGTCCTTCCACTCCACCTTGATCACGTCAGCGCCGAGAGCCGCAAGGAATCGCGAAGCGCCGGCGGTGGCGAGGTACCAGCTGAAGTCAAGGATGCGTACGTTGTTCAGTGCGAATGGGCGACAGTGCACCGAGCGCCGGTCGGTGGTGCGTGCGGGCACGACCGACCGCGGCACGACTGGAGCACGGCCGACGGTCGCGAGCACTGCCGCACGGTCCTCGTCGAGTTGAGGAGCGCGACGCAATTCGACCCAGTGCGACTGTGACGCGATCCATTTACTCACTGGATAACGGAACGATCGTCCGAACTCGGGGTGGTGGATGTCGGCAAAGGAGCCACGGGCCAGCCAGTGGTCGTCGTCGATGTTCTCCTCGGGTTTGCGCAGAGGCACCCACATGAGGCCGGCATTCTGGGCGTCCTTCCAGGGCACATCCTCGAAACGCCAACGGCGCATCACCCGCTGGAGCACCTCCATGCTCCGGCTCGACCCGGCCTCCATCCCGGGAAGGATGCGGCTCCCGGCGTCGCCAGCGACCTGGTCCTCGTAGATCTCCGCCCCGACTCCGAAACTCTCCATGAAGGGCTGGAGGATCTTGGGGTCGCGAGTGAGCGTCATGATCCAGCGACCGTCCTTGGTCGCTGCGATGACGGGTTGCGGAAGCAGCGTCTCGGCTGAGTGCCAGCAGGTCTGGCGGTGGAAGGGGGTCGCGAGGAGGACCCACGACATGATGTCGGCCTCGGTGTTCTTGGCCACCGCCTCGTGGATCGCGCACGAGAGGTACTGGCCTCTACCGGTCTGCCCGCGGCTGCACAACGCGGCGATCACGGTGAATGCGAGCTGCTCGCCAGCGATGTACCAGGAGTGGAACGCCTGCGGTGCGATCGGTGGCATGTCGTAGCGACCCGTTGGGTCGGGGTCGTACCCACAGTTCATCGCAACGCCGCCCAGGGCGAGGTGTACGAGGTCAGACGCCTGATAGTGAGCCCATGGTCCATCGTCGCCGAATCCCGTGAGCTGCGCGGCAACGAGGTGCGGTGTCTGCTCGGCCAGATCGCGACACGGCCTGCCGAAAGGCTCGACGCCGCAGGGCCCGTCTGTGGTCAGGACCACGTCGGCAGCGGCGACGAGTGATGCGAACGTCCTACCGTGGTCGTCGCTCGACGGATCGAGAATGATGGATTGCTTCCCTCGGTTGTGTGCCCAGAAGTAGAGTGATCGTTCGGGGTCGGCGACGTCCTCGTAGAACGGGCCGATTCCCCGGCTCGGACTGCCCTTCGGGGGCTCGACCTTCACCACTTCGGCGCCGAGACCCGCGAGCACAAAGCCGCAATAGTCGATCCGCTCGTCCCCCACCTCGACGACCCGGAGTCCCCGGAGTGATCCGATCTCCTGCCTCATCTCTTCGAACGGTGCTGTCACCCTTACCTGTCCTCGTTCGAGCCTTGCGCGTGGTGGGGACTAGGCCGATCGAGGGAGTTGGATGCGGTAAAGCTTCGCAGCGTTATCCTGCATGACCTTCTGCACTGTCTCGTCGCTCAGGTGCACCATGGTCTCCGCGGCGCGCTCCACGGGATTCGGGAAGAGACATGTGGGGTGCGGGAAATCGGTTTCCCACATCACGTTGTCGGATCCGAGCCGGTCGATCAGATACTGCGTCGCCGTTTCCTCGAACCAGAAGCAGCCGTAGATCGCCCGGCGGAACATTTCCAACGCGGGGGGGAATTGCGGTGGCTCCTCACCGGGGAACTGCTCGCGGTAGGTGTAGTCGAGCCGTTCGAGAACGTACGGGATCCAGCCAACGCCACTCTCGACCGAGACCCACTTCAGGTCGGGCCAGCGCAATGGGATCTCACTCAGCACCAGGTTCGAGATGAAGCGCGCATTGAACAGCTCCATGACGACCGGAGTGATCGACGACAGCACGCGCTTATCGGTCGCATGCGATGGCCAAGTGGCCTCGTAGTCAGCCGTCGCATCGTGGTTTACTGCTCCCACGTGGATGTTGATCGGGAGCCCGAGATCGGACAGCACGTCGTAGAGGGGCTCCCACACGGGCTGGCCGAGGTCGGGCAGGCCACCCAGGTGCGGATTGCCGGCCATTAGGACGCCACGCAGCCCCATGTCCTTGACTCGTTGCGCTTCGGTGATGCAGTCGTCGATATTCCAAAAAGGCAGCAACGCCATCGGGAATACGCGCTCACCACTTTCCTCCTGCATCTGCGCACCAGCGTCGTTGTAGATTTTGACAATGGTGTAGGCCAGCTCGCGATCGAGCATCTGCACGAGTGCCTGAGCGGCGAAGCCGAGCACGTTGGGGTAGACGATTTGCGCGTAGATGCCGAGTTCGTCGAGGAGCTTCACACGCTCCTTTCCGTCGTACGAAGCTGGATGGATCTCGCCCCATGGGATCCCCGTCTCGAGATTCATGTTCGCGGCGCGGGTCTTCTCCCCGACGATGTTCACGAAGCTTGTTCCGGCATACGGAAATGCGAGTTGGTCGTCGATCCACCAGTCGTTGCGACCCTTGTCGTTCTGGCGCACCTGAGGCACCCGCTCAGCAAACTTCTTCGGAGCCCGCTTCGTCCACAGGTCGAATGGCTCCGACCAGTGCGAGTCGGTGTCGATGATGTGAAGCTTCTTGTACCGCTCGAGCGAAACCGATCCCATGTTTCCCAACTTTCCTTGCCGAACCGAGCTCCAGTCAGGCGACGGTACGTTCAATCAGCACATGTTACCGTCTCTTCGTACGTGACGTCGAGGGCGGTCTCCGCCACCAGAATCGAGGCTGCATGATCGACCAGCAGCAGGAGGCATCAGACGACGGACATGCACCGAGGTCCGTTGCCCTCCAAGGGATCCGCATTTGCGACCTGAGCGGGATCCTCGCCGGAGCCGGTGCGACCCGGATCCTGGCGGCCTTCGGCGCCCAGGTGATCCGGATCGAGGACCCGTCGAACCAGGGCCGGTGGGACATAGTGCGCGGCTCTGCTCCTTACGTCGACGATCGGCGGGGCATCAACCTCGGCGGCATGTTCAACAACCACAACGTCGAAAAGCTTGGCATCACCCTCAATCTACGGACGGACCAGGGCAAGGAGCTCTTTCTCCGACTCGTCGCGATGTCTGACGTCGTGACCGAGAACTTCTCCGCGGGGGTGATGGAGCGCCTGGGACTTGGATATGAGCGGCTGCGTGAGGCCAATGAGCGAATCATCTACGTGGCGAACAGCGGGTTCGGCCAAAGCGGACCGTACAGCCGTTACAAGACATTCGGACCGATCGTCCAGGCCATGTCGGGGCTGACGTTCAATGCCGGCCTCGCTGGCCAGCCGCCCGCAGGCTACGGGTACTCGTACATGGACCACATGGGTGCCAATTTCATGGCGTTCGCCACTCTTGCTGCGCTGGTGCAGCGCAACCGCACGGGGTGTGGCCAGTCGATCGACATGTCGTGCACCGATGCCGGCCTCGGACTCGCAGGCCCGGGTCTGCTCGATGCGCTTGTGAACGAGCGGAGCCCCCGGGAGGCAGGCACGGTCGATTCGAACACCGACAACTTCCCCATAATGGCACCTCATGGGGTCTATCCAGCCTCCGCTGACGACACATGGGTTGCGATTGCGTGCCGCGGTGACGAGGACTGGCGCCGCCTCGCCGTCTTTCTCGACGGTGCGGGCGACGATCCCCGTCTGAGCACCGTGGCAGGTCGTGTTGAGCACCGAGCGGAGGTGGACACTCGAGTCGCCGATTGGACTTCAACTCGCGAAGCCGCTGCCGTACAAGACGCGCTGCGCCCGCTCGGCGTCCCCGTGGCCGTCGTCGCCAGCCCTCGGCAACGCGTCGACAACGATCCTGCCACAGCGGAGTGGGGGCTCTGGCCGACGGCGCACCACACGGAGATTGGCGACGTGCGGGTCGACGGTATACCGGTGCACCTCTCCGAAACCGACTGGGTCATCGCACGCGGCGCACCATGCCTGGGCGAGCACAACCAGCTCGTGTATCAGGCCCTTCTGGGGCTGTCGGAGGACGAGATCGACACGTTCATGGCAGCAGGCGTCATCTGAGGTGGGATCCATGCTCGAGGGACTTCGTGTGGTGGAGTTGGCCAGCGACCGCGCTGCCTACACGGGGAAATTGTTGGCCGATCTCGGTGCCGATGTGATCGTGGTCGAACCACCCGGTGGACATGCGACGCGCACCTTCGGACCCTTTGTCGACGGCGATGGCGGCCCCGACAATTGCCTGTGGTTCTGGTATTACAACACGTCGAAACGCAGCATCGAACTCGACCTGGACACGGTGGATGGAGCCGAAGTATTTCGAGCTCTGACCCGAGGTGCCGACATTGTGCTCGAGGGCGAAGACGGGGATCGTCTCGCCGCGCTCGGTCTCGACCATGCCGACATCCGTGCCGACCACCCGGAGCTGATCTGGGTTTCGGTAACCCCGTTCGGCCGGCGTGTCGCTCTGGACGCCCCCATGACCGATCTCACGATCCTTGCCCAGGGCGGCGTGGTGTGGAACAACGGGTACGACGACCACTCAATGCCACCTGTGCGGCCGCTCGCCGAGCAGTCGCAGCACATTGCTGGCGTCTTCGCTGCGAGTGGTGCGCTGATCGCCGTGCTACAGAGAGACGCCCACGGTGTGGGCCAGCACGTGGATGTCAGCATGGTCGCAGCGGCGAACGTCACCACCGAGAGCGGCTCGGTGTTCTGGCTGGTCGCGAAAACGTTCATCAACCGGCAGACCGGCCGTCACGCGGCACCCATGCCGACGCTCGAGACGCAGATTCTCGCGGCCGACGGCCGTTATGTATGCACGGGGTTCCCGCCGCACACTCGCAAGGACTATGAAACGGTACTCGAATGGCTGGTGTCGCTGGGCCTCGACGAGGAGTTCCCCGAGACCTTCTTCCTCCAGTTCGGGATCGATCGGGATGGTGTCAACTTCCGCAACCTCGGGACAGACCCGGAGATGGATGCCATCTATGGTGCCGGCCGCGAGGCGCTCTGCTTCATTGCGGCGCACATTACGGCCTACGAGTTCTTCATCGGTGCGCAAGAACGCGACCTCCAGTGCGGCATCGTCTATGCGCCCGAGGAGGCGATGGCCGATCCCCACATCCTCTCTCGTGGGTATCCCGTCACTGTCCGCCACCCCGAGCTTGACCGCGACATGACGTACCCAGGTGCCCCCTTTCGTGATTCCCACCATGGCTGGGCGATCCGGCGCCGCCCACCGCTCGTGGGCGAGCACTCCTCCGAGATCCTCGCCGAGCTTGGGCACTCCGGTGATCGGTGATCCGCGCTCAGCAGCGCTCCCATTGGACGAGCGTGTAATCCTCATGGTCCTCGAACTTCGCACGCACCTGGACGCCGATCGAAACCTCAGCGATCGGGTCACCCAACAGGTTGCCCACCATGCGCACGCGATCCGCTCCGTGGACCTCAACGAGTACCACGACGTAGGGCACCGCGTCGGCCAGACCTCGGTCGGTGGGGTGCCAAACGCGCTCCCAGGAAAAGATCTCCCCTCGATATTCTCCCTCGGTGCGAGGGACCTCTGCCCAGTTCACGTCGAACGATCGGCAGTGCAGGCATATCCACTCGGGACCCCATTGCCAGTGGCCACACGCGGCGCACCGCTGGACGACGAGTCGATGCTCCCGCACGCTCAACCAGTAGGTGGCATCGAGCCCGCTCCGCTCGGGGACCGGCGTGAGTCGCTCCGGCAGTGCGAATGCGGCACCCACAGTCGATCCGGCGTCGTCGGACATGGTGGTGGTGAGCGTAGCAATGTGGAAAAGGCGAGTGAGGGGACGTGACCGGGGAACGCTCACTGCGTGGTGCGGCCGCGATCGTGGGCATTGGCGAGAGCGAGTACTTCCGCCATGGCCGCGCCGACCAGCCCCAATTTGCGCTGACACTCCGGGCAATCCTGGCCGCATGCGAGGATGCCGGGGTTGCACCGTCGGCGATCGATGGGTTCACATCCTATGCGGACGATCGCAATGGCCCGACCCAGCTTGCGGCCGCGCTCGACATTGACGAGCTGCGCTACTCGGTCATGCAGTGGGACGGTGGCGGAGGTGGCATGGCCGGTGCCGTCGGCAACGCGGCCGCCGCGATAGCGACGGGTCAAGCCGAAATCGTTGTCGTTCACCGCGGATTGGCCCAGGGTGAATATGGCCGATTCGGCCGTTCGCGCGGTCGGGGCGAGATCTCGGGTCGGCAAGCGTTTACCGCCCCGTACGGCGTGGGTTCGCCGGGGCAGGCGTTCGCTTTCGTCTTCCGCCGCTGGATGCACGAGCACGGCGGCGTCGGGCTCGCGGCGCAGAAGGCCGTGGCACTCGCCTCTTATCACCATGCGCAGCAGAACCCACGGGCGGTCATGTACGGCCGCCCATTGACCCCGGAGGCCTACGACGAGGCGCGCATGATTGTCGAGCCGTGGCGACTCTTCGACTGCTGTCAGGAGAGCGACGGCGCTGCGGCCCTACTACTGACAACGCCCGAACGCGCGGCCGACCTCCCCTCTGTGCCGGTGTACGTCCTGGCGAGCACCCAGGGCTCAGAGCGCGGATGGGGCCGCAGTGTGATGAATGCGCCCCAGTACGCCACGGCGAACTTCCGGACCATCGCTTCCCGACTCTGGGACATGGCCGGATTCGGGCCGGCCGACGTCGACGTGGTACAGAGCTACGAGAACTTCACCGGAGGGGTGGTGATGAACCTCGTCGAGCACGGCTTCGTCGATGCACACGCGGTCGACGAGGTCCTCACGTTCGACAGCCTCGTCGCGCCCTCAGGCCGCATTCCTCTCAATACCTCGGGCGGGAACCTGGCCGAGGTCTATATGCACGGGCTCAACCTCGCACTCGAGGGCGTGCGGCAGCTCCGCGGGCATTCTGTGAACCAGGTACCAGATGCCCGTATCGCGCTCGTGTCCGCGGGGCCCATGACGGCCCCGGCTTCGGACCTCCTGCTCGGCACATCCGATGCGCTCTGACCGCCTCGACACCTGGATGGCCGGCGGGTACAGTGGTGCGGTAAGATTTAGAACAGAACTTACCGGTGACGCCTCGGGCGTCGGGAGGGGTGGTTTGGGACGTGGCTGAATTCTCCACCGTCATCAAGAACGGCATGGTGTTCGACGGGATGCGCAACCCGCGCATGCTGACGGACGTCGGCATCAAGGATGGGATCATCACCGCCATCGGCAAGCTGCGTGACTCCGATGCCGACAAGGTGATCGACGCGACCGGGCTCAACGTCGCGCCGGGCTTCATCGACAACCACACGCACTACGACTCGCAGTTGTTCTGGGATCCCTATTGCTCTATTTCAGGGTGGCACGGTGTCACCTCTGTCGTGATCGGCAATTGTGGATTCGCGTTCGCGCCGGTCAAGCCTGAGGAACGCGAGCGGGCCATGTTGACCGTGAGTCGAAACGAAGCCGTTCCGATCAGCTGTATGCAGGAGGGGATGCCGTGGGATTGGGTCAGCTATCCCGAGTTCCTCGACAGCGTTGATCGCACCCCGAAGTCGATCAACGTGTTGCCCTATATGGGCATCGGTCCGATGCTCACATGGGTGATGGGTCTCGAGGACGCGAAGTCGGGTCGCATGCCGAGTGACGCCGAGCACGCCGAGATGCGTCGGCTGCTACACGAGGCGATGGATGCGGGCGCCTGCGGGTGGTCAACGCAGATGTCGACCGGGTGGGCTGGCATCCAGCTCGACTACGACGGTACTCCCATGGTCACCGACATCATGAACAACGAGACCTGTCTCGAGCTGGCGAGCGTCTTGGCCGAGAGGCGAGAAGGGACCATCGAGGCCACGGTGAACTCGGACGATCGCGGGTACGACCGGGGTCTCGTCGAGTCGTGGGCGGAAGCTAGCGGTCGCCCAGTGGTCTGGAATGCCGTGTTCATCTTTGCCGAGGATCCGAGTATCCACCGTCAGACCATGAAGTGGCTGAACACTTGCCGCGAGCGCGGCCTGCAAGTCATCGGGCAGGGGATCACATCTGACGCGCCCACGATTTTCACGCTGGAGGACTTCAACACGTGGGACAACGTGAAAGAATGGCGCGAAGCGCTGATGGGCACGTACGAGGAGCGACTTGCCAACGTCCGTGAGCGTCGCGAGCTCCTGCAAAACTCGCCACCTCCGCCATTCGGCACGGGTAAGATTGAGGAGCTCGTGCTGCTCGAGACCTTCACGCCCGAGTACAAGCCCTTCGAGGGAAAGACGTTCGGCGACATCATACGAGCAACGGGTAAGGATCGTATGGAGGTCTTCCTCGATGTGGTCCTCGCCGACGAGCTGCGCACGGTGATCCTGTCGGATGCGCTCAAGGCGCCGCAGGAGTACTGGCGCGAGCTCATCGACGATGCGTTCGTCATGGCGGGTCAGTCCGACGGTGGCGCGCACACCAAGTTCATCACCTTTGGTCGATACCCGACCGAATACCTGATGAAGTACGTGCGGGATTACGGATGGATCACCGCAGAAGAGGCCCATTGGCGCCTCTCCGCCTACCCGGCGCACATCTCCGGTTTCAAGAATCGAGGCGTGCTGCGGGAAGGCGCACCCGCCGACATCGTCGTGTACGACCTCGAGAATCTCGACATCCTGCCCCAAGAAGTCGCTCGGGACTACCCGGGAGGCGAGTGGCGTCGTGTGCAACGAGCACGCGGATACCGGTACGTGCTCGTCAATGGGGAGGTCACCATCGAAGATGACCGGGAGACCGGTGTGCCCTCGGGTCAGCTGCTCCGCTGGGGTGGAGATCCGCAGCGGCTTGCCGCGGCAGCCAGCCGATAGCGGGCACCCCTCCCGGCACGCGCCAGTTAGGCGCCGCTGGGTGGATTGAAGCTCGAGAACGAAGAGGAGCGAGGCATGAGCGTAGCGACGGGCACGACCAAGTCATCCGAGGTGAGGGGCCAGCTTTCGCATCCGATCATCGACGCTGACGGTCACTGGATGGAACCGACAGAGGTGCTCGTCCACTACATAGAGAAGTTCGGCGGAGGCAGCGCAGTCGACGCGTACATGAGCTTCATGCGTCAGGTCAACGACTGGTACAGCACGCCGCTCCAGCAACGCATGGATGCGCGGTCGATGCGGATCCCGTGGTGGGGCGGTCCCGCAGGCACCCGGGATAAGGCGACCTCGATGCTGCCCGACCTCATGTACCACCGGCTCGACGAGTTCGGCATCGACTACTGCATCATTTCCGGGTCCCGCTTCGCGACTGGCTTCATGACCTCAGACCCGAAGTTGCGGAAGGCCTTCTGCCGAGCGAACAACCACCTCAATGCCGAGATGTTCGCGCCATATTCCGATCGCCTCACCGCGGCCGCCGTAATCCCGATGGACAATCCCGACGTGGCCATAGAGGAGCTTGAGTATGCCGTAACCGAGCTCGGCGCGAAGTATGTGCTTATTCACAGCATGCGGCGCGCCATCCCCGCCTTTGCGCCGCCCGACGCCAGCCCATGGAGTGGCGTGCCGTACTACATCGACACTTTCGGGATCGACAGCCCTCATGACTACGACCCGCTCTGGGCGAAATTCATCGAGCTCGGGGTGGCACCCTGCACCCACTCAGGTGCTATCGGGTGGGTCGACCGCACATCGCCCACCAATTTCACGTACAACCACGTCGGTCACTTCGCGGGTGCGGCGCACGCGCTGGCAAAGTCATTGTTCATGGGTGGGGTGACACGACGCTTCCCAGCCTTGAACTTCGGACTACTCGAATGTGGCGCCGGATGGGCACGCAACCTGAGCACCGATCTGGCCGCACATTGGGCCAAGCGCAACAAGGACGTGATGCTCGAGCATTATGCTCCGACAGTTACCGACCTCGACCAATTGGCGGCGCTCGTGGAACGTCACGGCGGCCCCGTGCTCGAGGGCAAGGCACGGTCCGTGATCAGCCAGCCCGATCAAACGTTTCCGGGTCTTGGTGTGGAGGAGATCACCGACCGCGAGCTGGAGACGATCGACGACTTCGCCGCGGCGGACGTGCACTCGAAGCGAGAGGTGGTCGAGGAGTTCGCGGGGGCCTTTTACTTCGGGTGTGAAGCTGACGACCTCATGACCACGCTGGCGTTCGACCGGCGGCTCGGGCCACCCTTGAAAGCGATGTTCGGCTCCGACATCTCACACTTCGACGTGTTCGACATGACCGAAGTAGTCGAGGAGGCCTGGGAGATGGTCGATGACGGCCTGATCTCCGAATCCGATTTCCGGAAGTTCACTTTCGAGAACGTGGTCAGCCTTCACGGTGGCATGAACGCCGACTTCTTCAAGGGGACCGTCGTCGAAGAAGCGGCAGCACAAGAGCTCGCCCGCCAGCGCGCGCTCGCTTCTGGGCAGCCCTGAACCGGTCACGCTCGGAGGAACACTCATGGCGCAGGTGAACAGAAATTGACTGGAAAGGGGACCGCAATGGCAACGGACAAGCTGATCATCGTCTCAGGTGACGGGCATGCCGAGGCGCCGCCACAGGTTTGGGAGGAGTACCTCGATCCGGAGTACCGCGAGTACTTGCCGGCAGCGCTCACGGACAATGAGAAATATGTTCAGCTGCTTGGGCTTTTCGCGAGCTTCGACGACGAGCTTCTCGGGGTCATCGACCCGGAAGGGGTATGGGCCAAAGGGCGCCTCGGCGCGCTTGGCGATGTCGAACAGCGGCTCTTGCAGATGGATCGCGAGGGCATTGCCGCAGAGACAATCTATTGGGGTGACACGCAGGCTTCCCACATGTTCGCGCCCATGTGGGAAGCGTACCCGCAGGAGTTGTACGCGGCAGGTTCACGCGTCTACAACCGCTGGGCAGCCGACACCTTCGGTGCACATCCCGATCGCTTCTATCTCGTGGGCGATCCGGGCGCGGGTGTCGATATCGACATGATGTTGACGGATCTACAGTGGACGGCGCAGCGGGGATTCAGAGGCGCGTTTCTGCCGATGATGTTCGAACGGAGCGATGTGCCGCGGCTGTACGAGTCCTACTACGATCCGTACTGGGCGATGCTGCAGGAACACGGTATGTGGGCGGTGTGTCACGCCGGGTACGGCGGAAAAGCGCGCAGCCTCTCCGACAAAATCGAGGAGGCCCAGGCCAAGATGGCCGAGGGCATCGACCTGCTCGACCAGCTGAACAACAAATCCGAAGACTTCTTTCATCGCGCCTACGAGCCACTTCAGGCGTTGTGGCAGATGATGCTGGGTGGGGTGTTCGATCGTTACCCGGATCTTCGATTCATCCTCACGGAGGTGCGAGCGGACTGGATCCCGACGATGTTGTCGCATCTCGACGAGATGTACGAGCGGGCACGTGCCGATCTGCCAGCGGAGCGGAAGCCCAGCGAGTACTGGCACGAGAACTGCCTGCAGTCGATTTCGTTCGTACACAAGTGCGAGGTGCCGCTACGGCACGAGATCGGAATCGAGAACATCGTGTTCGGCCGCGACTACCCCCATCCAGAAGGCACGTGGCCCAACACGAAGCAGTGGTTGCGCGATGCGTTCGCCGGGGTGCCGGAGAATCAGCTGAGGATGGTCCTCGGCGAGAACGCCATCAAGCTGCTGAGCCTCGACAGTGCGGAACTTGGCGCAATCGCGGAGCGTATCGGATTCAGCGTGGACGAAATCGCCGGCCCTGGTCCAGACATCGATTCACGGATTATCGAGTCGTGGGACACGCGCTCGGGATATCTCAAGCCGGCCGAGGCGGCCAAGCAGGCCTCGATCGACGCGCTGCTCGCGAACGACCCCGGGCTCGCGGCAGCGGTGCGCTGACCGTCGACCCCCCCTTGCGCCCCGGATGACCGATAGCGAGGATGAGCCGCACGGTCCGCTCGCGGGCGTCAAGGTGTTGGAAGTCGGTGGCATTGGACCCGTACCGTTTGCGGGGATGATGCTGGCCGACATGGGCGCAGAGGTCGTCCGTATCCACCGCGTGGAAACAGTCGATCACGGAACGGATCCGAATGCCTCGCCGGTGCTTGACCGAGGTCGCCGGTCAGTGGGACTCGATCTGAAGGATCCGCGTGGGGTCGAGTGCGCACTTCGCTTGGCGACACACGCGGACGTTGTGCTCGAAGGATTCCGCCCGGGTGTCGTCGAGCGTCTCGGGGTAGGGCCGGACGAGTGCCGCGGCGCAACCCTGGACTCGTGTACGGGCGCATGACGGGATGGGGTCAGGATGGACCGCTCGCACACGCGCCGGGCCACGACATCAACTATCTCGCGGTCGCTGGAGTGCTGGCGCACGTTGGCCGTCGCGACGCCCCCCCGACGCCGCCACTCAACCTGGTTGCGGATTTTGGGGGTGGGGGCATGCTCCTTGCCTTCGGTGTGATGTGCGCGTTATTCGAGGCACAGCGGTCCGGAAGCGGACAGGTCGTCGACGCTGCCATGGTCGATGGGGCAGCGCTCTTGATGGCGATGATCTGGGGCCACCGCTCGCTCGGCCGATGGAGCCCCGAGCGGGGGACCAACATCTATGATTCGGGCGCGCCCGACTACGACGTGTACGCAACGAGCGATGGCGAGTACGTCGCTATCGGAGCGCGGGAAGCGAAGTTCTTCGCGAATCTACTCGACCACCTCGGTCTCGGCGACGAATTGCTCCCGGATCAGGCTGATCGGAACGGCTGGAGTGAGTTGCGCGACACAATCGCCGGAGTGATCGTGCAGCGGACTCGTGACGAGTGGGGGACCGAATTCGAAGGCACTGAGACATGCGTCACGCCGGTGTTGCGGATGGATGAAGCAGCTCGGCACCCGCACATCGTTGCTCGGGGCACGATCGTGGAGCGAGACGGAGTGCTCCAGCCCGCGCCAGCCCCCCGCCTCTCTCGGACGCCGCCGGCGATAGGCCACCGGATGCCCGAGCCGGGTGCCGACACAGACGCGGTGCTCGTCGACTGGGGGCTCTCGTCCGCCGAGGTCGCGGCCCTCGGCGCGGCCGGCGTCACCCGCCGAAGATGAGCTGGCCGCTACTCAGGTGACGTATCGATCGCCGGCCATCGGCGCACGCTCTGGGAACGACCCGTGGTACCTTCCGGCGCTGGCTCGCGTGAGCGTCCATTCGACCTGATCATGGAGATGGAGCACCGGTGATGGCCAGGCGCCCTGTTCTCTCGGATCGGACCGTAATCGAGGTTCTGCGGGAAGTATCCCGGCCGCGGTTGGTCCTCGGTTCCACACGTCAGCGAAACCTCACCGAACGGCAGCGCGAGGTTCTTGATCACCTGGACTTGCTGTTCGACGGTGGTTTCGCCACCCTCACGATGGCGACGCTGGCGAAGAGAGTGAACTGTTCGTTGCGCACTCTCTACGTCCTCGCATCCAGCCGCGATGAACTCGTGCTCATGGTCGTCGACCGCCGCCTCCATTTGACCGGCCGTGCCGCCCGTGCCGCCTTGAGCGACGAGATGACACCGCTCGAGGCGCTTCGGTCGTACCTGCAGAGCGTAACCGTGTCGCTCATGGGCACATCCGACGAGTTCGCGCTGTGATCTCGAAGCGATGCCAGCAGTGAACCGCCTGATCAGCGATCACAACAACTATGCATTCTCGGTGGCGCGCTCCCTGCTGGAGCTCGCGCATGCGAGGGGTGACATTCCACGGGTGGACATCCCCGCGCTGGCTCGTGTGATGGCCGGGCTTGGGTGGGCCCTCACCAGGCCTGCAATCAGGCCATCGTTGACGTCTTCGCCGAAGGAGGCTGCGGACTCCATCGTCGACGTCATCATCCGCGGGTTACAGCTGCCGCCGGGCCCGTACTCCAATCCCGGTATCCCCGAACGAACCGTTTGACCAGGGGAGTTGGGCACGCAAGACTCGAGACATGAACGAAATTACCGACGACGTTACCGGGCATGAGGCAAACGAACACGACGCCTTCAGTGAGTTCGAGCGCGCCTCCGGTGCCGACATAGTTCGCGACCCGTATCCGGTGTACCGCGAGATGCGTGAAGAGTCACCTGTGCTGATCGGCAAGCAGTGGCATCGATTCGGCATGGAGGAGATGGAGGCGCTGCTCGTCGGCGACTCGACGCCCTACACGGTGCTGCCCTACGACGCGGTGCAGAAGGTGTTGCGTGACGACGACTCTTTCTCGAACTCGGTCTATGCAAAGACTGCTGGACTCGTCATGGGCCGCACGCTCACCGAGATGGACGAACCGGAGCACCACATGCACCGAGCCTTGGTCCAGCAAGCCTTTACGACGGGGGCGATGCAACGCTGGGGCGGTGAGATCATCCAACCAGTACTGACTCACCTCTTCGACTCGTTTGCCAGCCGTGGACGGGCGGACCTTGTCTCGGAGGCGTTCTTCCCCTTTCCGATCCACGTCATTGCGCACATTCTCGGTCTCCCTGAGGATGACTTGCCCATCTTCCAAAGGAAGGCCGTGGAGCTGATCAGCATCGTCACAGATCCGGTGACGGCGATGGCTGCGTCGCAGTGGCTCTACGACTACTTCGCGGCGGTCATCGCCGAGCGGCGGGCGGACCGTCAAGAAGACGTCATCAGCATGTTGGCCTTTGCCGAGCTCGAGGGCGAGCGGCTCACCGACGAAGCCATCATCGGGTTCCTCCGTCAGCTCCTTCCCGCTGGAGCCGAGACCACCTACCGCGGTGTCAGTAACTTGATGTTCGGGTTGTTGACGAACCCCGACCAGCTCGAGGCGGTTCGCTTCGACAGAACGCTCGTGTCCAAGGCGGTGGAGGAAGCCCTGCGTTGGGAGGCGCCGCTCACCGAGGTCAGCCGCACCTGTGTCCGCGACGTCGAGATGGAGGGTGTGCAGATCCAGGCCGGCGGCTACGTGCGCGCATGTCTCGGCAGCGCCAACCACGATCCGGAGCGATGGGAGAACCCTGACCGGTTCGACATCTTCCGAGAGTCGAAGAACCACATTACGTTCGGGCTCGGGCCGCACATCTGTCTAGGGATGCACCTGGCGCGCCTCGAGATGCGCATGGGTCTGGCAACGGTGCTCGACCGTCTGCCAAATATCCGGCTCGATCCTGATGCCGAGGATGTGCACATCTCCGGGTTTGGGTTCCGAGCCGCGCACAGCCTGCCTGTGCTCTTCGATCCAATCTCCGATGAAGCCTGATCACGCGGGAACGGCATTTCGAGGCCGATCTGCCGAGCATGGACTCTGTTCAGCCAGCTTCGGGGGTCGCGCCGTCAAGCACGAGGAGCAACGTCCCCATGGCGACCTGCTCCCCGACTTCCGTGCGCAACTCCGTCACCACCCCGTCGCCCGGGGTCTGGAGGTGATGTTCCATCTTCATGGCCTCCAGCACGACGAGTACCTCCCCGGCGGAAACGGACTGTCCGGGCGCCACCCGAACCTCAAGGACGATACCTGGCATCGGTGCGACCACCGCACCAGCTGGGACCTCAGGAACAGGACGTCGAAAGCGCGGGACCACAGTGAGATCGATCGTCCCACGGTCCACCTGCAGAAAGAGATGGTCGTCGGCGGCGGTCACCCGATGTCGACTCCGCCGGCGGCCGTACTCCAATGCGATCGCGTCAGGCGCCCAGCCACGTAGGCGGGCGACGCACGCTTCGGCCCTGTGGTCGACGCGCACGGTGAACGAGCCATCCCGTCCAGACTCGTACTCGACGACGTGAGTCTGACCTTCATGTTCGAACGCGATCGACTGCGGGGGCATGCGTCCGTTGCGCCATCCGCTTCGCAACGGCTGGAGCACGGGCGCGTCGATGCGGTTGCGCCCCTGTATCCAGAGTGCGGCCGCTGCGAGCGCTCGATCGGTGTCAGCAGCAGTCAATTCGAGGGTGGCCTTGGGTCGGACGCGCTCGATGAAATCGGTGGTCGTGTCGCCCGCGACGAACGCAGGATCGCGCAATGTCGCCACAAGGAAGTCGCGATTCGTCGTGACGCCACCGACGTGCAGACGTTCCAACGCAAGTGCAAGACGCCCAGCGGCCTCGATGCGAGTTGGGGCGTGGGCAATCACCTTGGCCAGCATGGGGTCGAATCGAACGCCGATCGACGAACCGACTTCGACGCCAGAATCCCAGCGGACCTCAGGGTCGCCATCCGGTGAGAACGCGGCCAATGTTCCCGTTGCGGGGAGGAAGCCTGCCGCCGGATTCTCCGCGTAGAGCCGCGCCTCGATGGCGTGCCCGCGGGAGTGGACCGCGTCCTGGCTGAATCCCAGTGGTTCACCGGCGGCCAGCCGCAACTGCTCGCGCACGAGGTCGAATCCGGAGGTCATTTCAGTGACGGGGTGTTCGACTTGCAGGCGTGTGTTGACCTCGAGGAAGTAGAACTCAAACGATTCGGAGTCGACCAGGAACTCGACGGTCCCTGCTGACTGGTAACGGATCGCCTTGGCGAGGCATAACGCAGCATCACCCATCGCGGCTCGCACACCGTGGTCGAGCACGGTGGATGGCGCCTCCTCGATGATCTTCTGGTGACGACGCTGGATCGAGCATTCCCGCTCGCCGAGGTGGACGAGCGCGCCGTGTGCGTCACCGAGAATCTGGATCTCCACATGGCGCGCTCGTTCGACGAAGCGCTCGAGAAATACACGATCGTCACCGAAGGCGGCGGCAGCCTCGCGGCGCGCCGATGTGACCGCCTCGGCGAGATCGTCCGGTGATTGGACGATGCGCATGCCCTTACCACCGCCCCCGGCAGCCGCCTTGACGAGGAGGGGATAGCCGATATCGCCACTGCTCGTGGGATCATCCGAGGCCGGCAGGGTCGGGACACCTGCCGCGACCGCGAGTTCCTTGGCCCTGAGCTTGTCGGCCATCGCCTCGATCACTGACGGCGGCGGGCCGATCCACGCGAGGCCGGCGGACTGCACAGTGTTGGCAAAGCCAGCGTTCTCCGAAAGGAAGCCGTAGCCAGGATGCACTGCATCAGCGCCGACGGCGACGGCGGCGCTGATGATGCTGTCAATATCGAGGTAATCGTCCGGAAGGTGCACGGCTGTGTCGGCTTCGGACACAAATGGTGCGTGAGTATCCGCGTCTGCATAGACGGCGATGCATCGCATGCCCATTGCCCGTGCCGTGCGGAAAATGCGCCGGGCGATCTCACCTCGATTGGCGACGAGAAGTGTGTCGAAGTGCGTCATAGGCGGAACACGCCGTAGCTCCGGGTTCCCTCAATTCGCGCGGTTTGCCGCAACGGAGAGGCATATGCCCAACACGGATCGCGTGTCTCGCGGGTCGATAATTCCGTCATCGCTCACGGCACCAGTTGCAACCAGCGCTAGTGAACCGCGTTCCTGGATCTGCTCCACACGGGCCACGGTGCGTGCATCTTCCTCCTCGTCGAAGGGCACACCCTGAGAGGCCGCCCGGTTGCGCCGCACCTGTGACATGACACCGGCGATCTGTTTCGGACCCATCACAGCGATCTTCGCGGTGGGCCACAGAAAGGTGAAGCGGTTTCCGAACGCGCGGCCAGACATGCCATAGGTGCCGGCGCCGTACGAGGAGCCGAGAATCACCGTGAAGTGGGGCACGGTCGAGTTGCTCACCGCGTTGAGCATGAGCGAGCCCTTCTTGATGATCCCTCGGGCTTCGAAGTCACGACCGACCATGTAGCCCGTGATGTTTTGCAGAAACAACAACGGGACGTTGATCTGGTTCGACAACTCAATGAAGTGCGCGGCCTTCTCGGCGGCCTCTGGATAGATGACGCCGTTGTTGCCCAGGATGCCCAGCGGATAACCGTGGATCGATGCCCAGCCACACACCATGGTCTGGCCATAACGCTCTTTGAACTCCTCGAAGCGTGAGCCGTCGACGACACGTGCGATCACGTCGTGGATGTCCACCGGTTGGCGGAGGTCCCGGCTGATCAACCCCAGGAGTTCTTCGTGATTGAAAATCGGTTCGTCCGCGGGCATCGATGCGCCGGGGCCCAGCTTGCGCCAGTTCAGGTGCCCGATGACTTCTCGACACATGCGGATCGCGTCGGTCTCGTCCTCGGCGAGGTAGTCGGCGAGCCCCGAGATTTCAGCGTGCAGGCGGGCCCCACCGAGCGCCTGGTCATCGGTGATCTCACCGGTAGCCATCTTCACCAGCGGGGGACCTGCGAGGAAGACCTTCGACTGGTCCTTCACCATGATCACATAGTCAGACATCCCTGGTTGGTATGCGCCACCGGCGGTTGCTGACCCGAAGACGACACATACGGTCGGAATCCCGAGCCGTGACAACTCGATCATCTCGTAGAACTGACGGCCCGATTCGGCAAAGTGCTGTAGCTGGGGCGGCGGATCCGAGTCGTCGGGTCGTACGCGGAGATCCGCGCCCGCAGATTCGACGAAGCTGACATACGGAATGCGATTCTCACGGGCGATCTCGATCGCCCGGGCCCACTTCTTCGCCGCATACGGGGTGAGCGCGCCGCCCATCACGGAAGGGTCGTTACCCGCGAGCACGCACTCGGTGCCGGCAACGACGCCGATGCCGACCACAAACGCCCCACCGAGCGTGTAGTCAGTTCCGTAGCCGGCCAGCGGGCTGATTTCGAGGAACGGCGTGTCGGGATCGAGCACGGTGGCGATGCGTTCACGGATTGGGAGCTTGCCCCTGCTCCGCAGCCGCTCCATGGCCGGCGGACCGCCACCTGTCGCGGCCTCCTCGAGCAGGTCGTCGATGACGGCGAGCTGCTCGAGCATGTCAGCACGATTCCGTCGAAACCTTTCGGTGGTGGCATCCACGGTCGATGCGATCGGTTGTGCGATCGCAGCTCGCGTCACGACCTGCACATCCGAATCATGACCTCCGCGTCCATGGGCCTGTCCTTTGCAGCGGTACGAACAAGAGAAGTATGTTACCATTCCGCCTGGGGGTGGGAGCCGGGGGGCCGTCGCCCTTCGTCGAAGAGTGGCCGTCGAAGAGTGGCTGGTGTCGGCCAGGACAGGAGGAGGGCGCGTCATGGCAGGCCGTCTCGAGGGCAAGGTCGCCTTCATCACAGGCGTGGCGCGAGGGCAGGGCCGCGCTCATGCAGTGCGAATGGCCGAGGAGGGTGCTGACATTGTCGGCGTCGATATTTGCGAGTCGATTGAAATGTGCAGCTATCCGCTCGCTACTCCTGAAGACCTCGCCGAGACCGAGAGGAACGTCAAAGCACGTGGCCGACGATTCGTGGGTCACATCGCCGACGTCCGTGACCGTTCCGCCCTCGAGCGGGCGCTCGAAGATGGCCTGCGTCAGCTCGAACACCTCGATGTCGTCGTCGCCCAGGCCGCGATTTGTCCCATGGGGCAGAGTGACAATCCGCTCGATTTCATCACGACCGCAGACGTCGATCTTGTTGGAGTGCTCAACACGCTGGCGGTGACCGTTCCCCATCTGCCTCACGGAGCCTCAATCATCATCACCGGTTCAGTCGCCGCACAGTACGAGGGCACGGTGCAGGGGCAACCAGGCGGGGGCGGATACAGCTGGGCCAAGAACGCGCTTGGGTCACTTACGGAGCGCTTCGCCGTTTATCTCGCTCCCCAGATGATCCGGATCAACTGCATCCACCCGACAAACGTCAATACGGACTTGATCCACAACGATGTCGTGTACCGGCTCTTCTGTCCCGACATCGAGAATCCGACACGCGAGCAGGCCATGGAACGCATGGCGATGATTCACTACATGAGCGAGCCCTGGGTGGAACCAAACGACATCGCCAACTTCGGAGTGTTTCTCGCCTCCGACGAGTCCCGCTTCATCAGCGGGAAGCAAATCCGCGTCGACCTTGCCGGTACGCATCTCTAAGCGTGACTCGCTCGCCGTGCACCGGTGTGCTCTCCGTATCGGTGTTCTCAGAATCGGTTCGGCAGCATCCGACAACGTCACGCAAATGAGCCATCGAGCACGGGAATGGTTGCCACGAGGGTGACCCCGCACTCCTTGGCTATCAGTGCGGCCGAGGTCCCCGTGGTGTGCATGTCCCAGTTCGGGTCCAAAGCCTGTCGCAGCTGCGTGTAACCAAATACCTGGGTTGGCCCCTCTTGGCTCGACGAGGTGTCGGCCTGGAGCGGAACCCTTCGATGCGCCCGCACCACCGCCAAGTACGCGCCGATCACTTCTTCAGCCGTTTCGCTCTCGATCCGACCGGCTGTATAGCGTGGTAGCGCCTTCGGCGTCACGGTCGGTGCACAGGGCACGAGGAGGAAGTCCATGGCGAAGCAACTGCAAGGCAAGGTGGCGATCGTGACGGGTGGCAACACGGGCATCGGCAAGGCCGTCGTGCTCGCCCTGGCCGAGAAGGGCGCCAAGGTCGTCATCGACTGGGTAGCCAACGAGCAGGCCGAGGAGGAACTCGAGAGCCAGATCGCCAAGCTGGGGGAGGCGGCCGTCGGGGTGAAGGCCGACGTCTCGAAGGTGGACGACCTCCAGAAGCTCGTCGATGCCGCGGTCTCCAGCTTCGGCCGGCTCGACGTCATGGTCAACAACGCCGGCATCGAGACACGGACCTCGATCCTCGACACCACCGAGGCCCAGTACGAAAAAGTCCTGGCCATCAACTTGAAGAGCGCCTTCTTCGGCACCCAGCTCGCGGCCAAGCAGATGCTGGCCCAAGGTGGCGGTGGGCGGATCATCAACATGACGTCGGTGCACGAGGACTGGCCGATGCCGGGCAACACCCCGTACTGCCTGTCCAAAGGTGGCATGCGCATGCTCACCCGCACGGCCGGAGTGGAGCTGGCCCCCCACGGCGTGCTCGTAGTGGGGGTCGGTCCTGGCGCGGTGGCCACGCCGATCAACGCGCAGACCATCAACGACCCCGAGGCGCTGGCCAAGCTCAACGCCGCCATCCCCATCGGCCGCATGGCCCAACCCGAGGAGATCGCCTCGGTCGTCGCCTTCCTGGCCGGAGAGGGTGCGTCCTACCTGGCGGCCACCACGATCTTCGCCGACGGGGGGATCATGCAGAGCAGCCCGGGGCTCTAGCCGGTTCTCGCGCTACGTCTCGACCGGGGCGCTCGGCGTGGAGGCGACTGCATCCGCGCCACCCACCTTGGGCACCGAGAGGCGCTTGCGGAAGATGTGGTAGCTCCAGGCCTGGTATACGAGCACCACGGGGAAGAAGATCACGGCCACCACGGTCATGACCTTCAGTGTGTAGGGCGGGCTGGCCGTGTTGTTCACGGTCAGGTTGTAAGCGGCATTGGTGGACGAGATCATCACCCGGGGGAAGAGCTCCTGGAAGATGGAGGCCACAGTGCCGCCGATGCCGATCGCGGCGGCGGTGAACGCCCAGCCTTCCGCCTTGGCCCAGGCCAGCCAGGCCGCTGCGATGACGGCCATGAGGGCGAGAGCCTCGATCGGCTTGGGCACGAACCCGGTGCTGAGCCCCACGTGCATCCAGGTCATGAACCCGAACGTCACCACGATGGCGAGGACTCCGATGCCCGCGGTGGCCCGCTGGATGCGATCGTGCAGCTCGCCCGTGGTCTTGAGCGTGAGGTAGGTGGCACCCATGAGGAGGCAGAGCACCAGCAAGGTGACCCCGGTCCACAGGCCGAACGGTGTGAGCAAGTTGAAGAAATTGCCCGTGTACTCCTGGTGGGAGTTGATGGGCAGCCCGTGCAGGAGATCGCCCAGAGCCACACCCACGAGGAGCGGGATCAGCGCGCTCCCGATGGTGAGGCCCCACTTCCAAGCCGACCGCCAGCGCTCGTCCGCCACCTTGCGCTGGAATTCGAAGGTCATGCCGCGCACGATGAGTGCCAGCAAGAGGACCACGAGAGCTAGGTAGAAGGTCGAGAACATGGTGGCGTACCACCCCGGGAAGGACGCGAAGATGACCGCCCCGGCCACAATCAGCCACACTTCGTTGCCGTCCCAGACCGGACCGATGGAGTTGATGAGCACGCGACGTTCCGTGTCATTGCGACCGAGGAACGAGTGCAGCATGCCCACACCCAGGTCGAAACCGTCCAGGACGAAGAAGCCGACCCAGAAGAGCACGTCGACGATGAACCAGAGATCTCCGAGTGTCATAGCGACCTTCTAGTAGACGAGGGCCGACTCGTCCTCGTCGGACGACTCGAGCTCGGCGGACGATGGACCGGCACTGCCGGCGAGGGACGTCACCTTGGCCAGTGGGTCGGCGCCGAGGTCACGGCGCGAGTAGCGCACCATGAGCCAACCGTCGGCCACGCCCAGGACGGTGAAGATGAGGACGAAGACGGAGATGGAGATCCAGATCTCTGCCGCCGAGACCGAGGCTGAGACGCCGTTGGCGGTCTTCATGAGCCCCTGGACGATCCAGGGCTGCCGCCCGTTCTCGGTCAGCATCCACCCGGCGGTGTTCATGAGGAACGGCGTGATCACCGCCCAGGGCGCTATTCGCAGGAACCACTTGGCCTGGTCCATCTTCTTGCGGTACAGCAGCCATCCGCCCCACAGGCCGAACAAGAAGATGACCCCCGCGATGTAGGCCATGATCCGCATCGACCAGTACTGGATGAACACGTTGGGCACGTAGTCACCGGGACCGTATTCCTTCTGGTATTGGGCATTGAGCTGATTCAGGCCCTTGACCTCGCCGTTGACGCTGTTGGTGGCCAGGATGGAGAGCAGGCTCGGGACGCTGATGATCTGCGTCGGCGTCTCGTCGTTCTTGCCACCGCCGATCTGGGCCAGGGAGAACGAGCAGTGGCTCGTGCAGGTGTTCCACTGCGCCTCGGCCGCAGCGATCTTCATGGGTTGGTAGGTCTCCTCGATCACGCCGAGCTCGCTCCCCACGAACATGGCCAAGACGATGGAGGGGAGCAGCACGGCCAGCGAGATCACGGCGGTCTTGTGGAAGGCCTCCACCGCCTGCTTGCGGTGGAGGTGCCAGGCGGACACCCCGAGCATGATCACGCTCGCGGTGACCAGGGCAGCCAGGACGACGTGCGGGTAGGCCCACAGGAACACCGGGTTGGTGAAGACGGCCCAGATGTTGTTCAGCTGTGGCTGGCCCGTCTGGTGGTTGATGACATAGCCGACCGGGTGCTGCATCCAGGAATTGGCCGCCATGATGAACGCTGCCGAGATCATGGTGCCCGCCGCGACCAGCCAGATGGTGGCCAGATGGGCCTTCTTCGACAATCGGTTCCATCCGAAGATCCAGATGCCGAGGAAGGTCGACTCCAAGAAGAAGGCGACCAGGCCCTCCATGGCCAGCGGCCCACCGAACACGTTGCCGACCAGCCGGGAGTAGGCCGACCAGTTCATGCCGAACTCGAACTCTTGCACCAGGCCGGTCACCACGCCGATCGCCACGTTGATCAGGAGCAGGGTCCCGAAGAACCGGGCCAGTCGTCGGTACGTCTCGTCCTCGTTCCGGTACCACGCGGTCTGGAGCAGTGCCACGAGGAACGCCAGGCCGATCGTGACCGGGACGAAGAGGAAGTGATAGATGCTCGTCAGCGCGAACTGCCATCGAGCCAGGTCGAGGTTCACGGTCGGTCACTCCCTTTGTCGGCGGTTGGGTCGTTCATTGACGGGTCGTCCACGGACGGGTCGGCGGTCTGCCAGGTGCGTGCGGCAGGGGACGGGTCGGCGAAGCGCTCGTCCCACCACAGGCCGGCGTAGCGGCCCCCCGCGGCGAGCAGCTCGAGGTGCGTGCCGCGTTCCACCACCACGCCGGCGTCGAGCACCACGATCTCATCGACCTCTTCGAGTCCGGCCAGCCGGTGCGTGATGAGCAGCAGGGCCCGCCGGTCGGCCAGCCCGAGGAGGTCTGCGGTGAGCGCGTCCGCCGCTGCCGGCTCGAGGTGCTCGGTGGGCTCGTCGAGGATCAACACGGGGAAGTCGGCCAACAGGGCGCGCGCCACGGCGATGCGCTGGCGTTGGCCGCCCGACAGGCGCGATCCATCGGGCCCCACCGCGGTGGCCAGGCGGAGTGGGAGGCCGTCGAGCCAGTCGCCCAGCCCGACCCGGTCCAGCACGGTCTCGAGCTCGCCGTCGGTGGAGCTCCGGCGTCCGATGCGAAGGTTCTCGGCCAGGGTCGTGTCGAAGAGGTGCGCGTGCTGCTCGACGAGGCCCACCACCGTGCGCACCTCGTCGGCCGCCAGGCGCTCGAGGCGCACGCCGTCGAGGGTGGCCATGCCGGCATCCGCCGGGAGGAAGCGGACGAGCACGTCGGCCAGGGTCGACTTGCCGGCCCCGCTCGGCCCGACCAGGGCCACGGTGTGCCCCGAATGCAGCTGGAGGTCGACACCGCGCAGCGCCGCCCGCCCCGCACCCGGGTAGGAGGCCCACACGTCCTCCAGCGACAGTGTGTGGACGTCCCCCTCGGTGAGGGCTTGCTCGGCGGGGACGGCGGGATCGCTCACGGCCGGGGTGGCGTCGAGCGCACCGAACACCCGACCGGCCGCCACGCGGCAGCGCTGGAAGGCCTGGGTGGCGGTGGGGAGTGGCGATACCAGCTCGAACGCGGCCAGCGGCACCAGAGCCAGCACGGCGAGCAGCGTCCCGTCGAGGTGGCCCTGGTGGGTGGCGTGCACCCCCAGCGTCAAGGCTCCCCAGCTGGCCAGTCCGGCCAGAACAGTCGTGAGCGCCAGGCCCACCCCGGCGGTGCCCGCGCTCTGTCGGGCCAGGGACCGCAGCCGGGCGTCGGAGCTCGTGATCTGCTCGAGCTGCCCGTCGGCCGCGCCCAAGACGACGAGCTCGGGCGCCCCCTCGATAAGGTCGACCAGGTCGCCGGCCAGCGCTCCGCGTGCGGTGGCCTGCGCGGCCTCGGCGCGCCGGGCCAGACGGCCCGTGATCCAGGGCACCAGGACCGCCGAGAGGGTCAAGGCGGCCAACAGCACGAGCCCGGCGGTCGGGAGGAACCACCACATCACCGCCACGGTGCCCAGACCGACCAGCGCGGCCACGGCGAACGGCTCGAGGACGCGCAGCGCCACGTCCTGGAGTGAGTCGACGTCGTCGACGAAGCGCGCCACGAGGTCTCCCCGCCTGAACACCGGGAGGCCGGTCGGGGCCAGCGCCTCGAGCCGTTGGTAGACGCGAACGCGCAGGGCGGCCAGTGAGCGCAGCGCCGCGTCGTGCCCGACCAGACGCTCGCCGTAGCGCAGGAACCCCCGCGAGAGGCCGAAGACCTGTACGCCGACGATCGCCAGGGTGAGCGAGGCTTCGGGCGGGTGCTGGGCCGCACGCGAGATCAACCAGGCCGAGGTGCCCATGAGGGCGATGGTGGCGCCGATGGCGCCGGCCCCCAGGAGCGCGGCCCCGGTGAGTCGGCGGCGGTCCGGGCGCGCCACGCTGAGCGTGCGCGAGACGGTGGCAGGTCGGTCGGTCACGTCGCCACCAGGGAGGCGGGCAGCTCGACCACCCGGTCGGCCAGGGCCAGGAGCGCCGGACGGTGGGCCACGAAGAGGGCTGTGCGCCCGGCCATGAGGCGCCGCACGGCGGCAAGGATGTCCGCCTCGGTCTCGTGGTCGAGGTTGGCCGTGGGTTCGTCGAGCAAGAGGAGCGGGGCGTCGCGCACGAAGGCGCGGGCGAGGGAGAGGCGCTGGCGTTCGCCCGCGGAGAGTCCCGCCCCCGCCTCCCCGAGGAGGGTGGCCGGGCCGTCGGGCAGTTGCTGGACCACCTCGGTGAGTCCGGCGTCGTCGAGGGCCGCCGCCACCTGCGCGTCGGAGGCGTCCGGTCGGGCCAGCCGCACGTTCTCAGCCACGGTGCGGGCGAACAGGTGCGGTCGTTGGGGGACCCAGCTCAATTGGCGGCGCCACTGGTGGAGGTCGACGTCGTCGAGGGCGACGCCACCGAGCCGCACCGTGCCCGCATCGGGGGCGCGTAGGCCGAGGACGACCGACATGACGGTGGACTTTCCGCATCCGCTCGGCCCGGCGAGGGCAACGGCCTCCCCGGGTTCCACGGAGAGGTCGAAGTCGTGCACGGCGGGGACGCGTCGGCCGGGGTAGGTGAGCTCGAGCCCGCCCAGCCTGATGCTCGGGTGGCCGGGAGTGACCGTGCCTCCCAGCGGCGCCCGCCCCGGCTCCTCGAGGAGGGTGAACACCTCTTCGGCCGCCTTCATCCCGTCGGCGCTGGCGTGGTAGTTGGCCCCCAGCGCCCGGAGCGGGAGGTAGGCCTCCGGCGCGATCACCAGCACGAAGAGGGCGTCGCGGAACGAGAGGGTCCCCCCGAGCAGGCGAAGACCGACGGCGACGGCCACCAGTGCGACCGAGACGGTGGCCAGCAATTCGAGGACGAGCGACGAGAGGAAGGTGAGCCGCAGCGTGGCCATGGTGGCGTTGCGATAGCGGTCAGTCACGGCGGCCACAGCCCGGGCCTGCGCCTTGGCTCGTCCAAACACCTTCAGGGTCGGGAGCCCCGCCACGATGTCGAGGAAGTGCCCAGCCAGCTTCTGCATCGAGCGGAGCCTCGTCGCCGTTCGCTCCTTGGTGGTGGCCCCGATGAGGGCCATGAACAAGGGGATCAGCGGCAGGCTCACGGCGATGAGCACCGCGCTCACCCAGTCCGCACCGGCCACGACCCCGATCACGGCGACCGGCACGATCACGGCCAGGAAGAGTTGGGGCAGGTAGCGCGAGAAGTAGCCGTCGAGCGCGTCCACTCCGGTGTTCAGCAGCACCCCCAGCTCCCCCGCGCTCCTCCCGTCGAGGCCGGTGGGGCCCAGAGCCGCCACCTTGGCCGTCGCCGCATTGCGCAGATCCGACTTGGCCGACGCCGAGGCCCGATGTGCCGCACGTTGGGCCATCCAGGCGAGAAGTGCTCTCCCGACCACCACCGCGGCCAGGGCGAGAAGGGGTGTGCGCACGGCGGCGAGGGACTCGTGGCGCACGAACCCGTCCGCCACCACGCTGGCGATCAGCCAGCCCTGCGCCAGGACCAGCAGTGCCGTCGCGCCACCGACAACGACAGCGAGGACCAGGAATCGCCGGGTGGCATGGGCATAGCGCAGGAGCCGCGGGTCGAGAGCCCCGCGGCGTGAGGCCGTCACCGGACCAGACGGCGCCTCCGTCGTCCCCTGCGCTGCTGCCTGCACCGGTTCCCTTCTTTAGTCGGCCGCGGTCGTTGCGGCGCGGAGGCCACCACCCACGAGGGCTCCGGGGTGGAGTGTGGAGGAAGGTCAGGCCACCGGACAGGGCACGAGGTCCCTATTCCGGGTCGGCCTATGCTCCGGGGTGAGGACCATGCCCATGACGGCTGATCGCACCTATACGACCACGGTGGGAAGCCAGCGGGTCGAGCTCCCGCTGGTCACGCTCTCCGACGAGCTGGCCATCGCGCTGCTGATCTGCGTCGACATGGGCGTCGCCTTCGCACACACGGCGGGAACCGAGCTGGCCGAGCTCCTTCGGCCCACCGAGCCCGAGATGGTGGTGTCGGTCGCCACCATGGGCATCCCACTGGCGATCGAGGTCAGTCGCGCCCTGGGGCTCGACGACTACGTGATCCTGCACAAGACCCCCAAGATCCACCTCGGGGAGTTCTGGTCCGAACCGGTGCGGTCGATCACCACCGACGCGGAGCAGCGGTTGCGAGTCGATCCTGCCCGCGTGGATGCCGTTCGGGGCAAACGCGTCGCCGTGGTCGACGACGTGATCTCGACCGGTGCCTCGTTGGCCGCGGCCCTGCGCCTGGTGCGCCGCATGGGAGGCGAGCCCGTTGCTGTGGGCGCGCTCGTGACCGAAGGCACAGGATGGCGGCGAGTCTTGGGCGAGGAGGCCGGTCTGGTCCATGCCCTCGGGACGATCCCGTTGTTTCGCCCGGACGGTCGCGGAGGCTTGGCCGAGGACTGGGGCTCCGAGGACTAATACTCGGAAGGACCGGGACAACGGCGGCCCCCCGGGCCACCCGCGGCGTCGGGCGCTCAGGCGACCGACAGGTGTTCCTCATGCAGCAGGGCGTCCTGGGACCGAGCCTCCCGGCGGACCGTGCCCCAGGCCAGGGCCAGGTAGACGAGTGCGGCTGCTCCCATGCCGAGGAAGACGCTGAAGTCGGCGCCGTATCCGGCGGTGTCGCGGGTGTGGTCGGTGACCTCGTTGAGCCAGGCGGGCACCGAGAAGTAGTAGGTCGGGTTCACATAGAGCGCGGAGGCGGCGGCGAACATGCCGACCACCTGGGCTGCCCAGGCGGGCCAGAAGATGCCGGCCCGGCGCCAGTAGAGCGAGTCGCGCCCGGTCTTTTGGAGCTCGCTCGGTACGTACCGGCACCGTCGCAGGAGCCAGTCGGTCAGGAAGATGGCGGACCACGGCGCGATCCACACGATGACGACGTCGACGAAGTCCGAGAGGTAGGCGGTGAACGAGCCGCTGAAGATGGCCCACATGGTCACGCCGAGGGCGATCGCACAGTCGACGAGCACGGCCTGGTAGCGCTTGACCGGCACCCCGATGGCCTGGAGGGTCACGCCTGACGAGTACATGTCGAGACTGTTGACTCCGAACAGCTGTACCAGGGCGAAGAGGAGGAACACCACGACGAACCAGGCGGGGATGGCGCTCTGGTGGGCGAAGGGGAGGAACCCGCCGGCGCCGGTCCCGATGTGGAGGACGAAGGTCCCGACGAGCGCCCCCAGGGTCATGATCAGGATCTCGGGCACCGCGGTGCCGAGGAACACCCAGCCGACCAGCGCCTTCTTGGAGACGTCCGTGCGGCAGTAGCGGGTGTAGTCGTTGCCGTTCTCGGTCCAGCCCAGCCCGCTCAGCACGATGGTGAACGCCAGCGCCTCCATCACGGTCTGCCAGTCGGCACTGGTCTTGACGACGTGGAGGTTGGCGTGGGGGATGGCGAAGGCGAGCATGACCGCGAAGAGGGCCACGAAGGGGACGACGAGCCAGCGCAACGTCTTGACGATGGCGGCATGCCCGAGCAGCGGGAGGATCCCCTGGACGACCACGGCGGCGACGACGAGCGCCACCTTGGCCGGGCTTCCGGGCATGAAGCCGGCCTTGGCCATGAGGACCAGACCCGCCCCCACAATGAGGACGAGCCCCTCGACCTCGAAGCCGATCTGGGTGATCCAGTTGAAGAACGAGATGGGCCGTGACCCGTTGGGCCCGAAGGGGGCACGGTTGATGGCGAAGACCGTGGTGCCGGTGTTCGGGCCTTGCAGCGAGCACAGGCCCAGGAGCAGGTAGGAGAGGTTGCCGAGCACGATCACGAAGAGGACCTGGGCGAACGTGAGCCCGAACGTCATCAGGATGGCGCCGTAGATGAAGTACTCCACCTGCACGCTCACCCCGGCCCACATGCCGAAGATGTCCCGGGGGCGGGCCCAGCGTTCTGACTCGGGGATGAAGTCGATGCCGTGCTGCTCGACGTGGAAGGCCACGCCGGCCTCCGGGTCGTGCAGCAGGGCGAGATCCTCGGCGTAGTCCTGAGCCATGGCCATGGTCGAGTGATTGTAGAACCCGCCTCGACGGAAGAACCGGGCCGCCGCGCCGGGCGCCCGTCGCCGCGGCTGCTCAGTGGCCGGTCCAGCGCTCCATGACGGCGGCCGCCCGGCTGGGTCTGCCCCTCCTGTCTTCGCGGCGATCGGCCAGCTTCGTGGCCCACAGCCCGGCGTTGACGCCGAGCCAGCGCAGGGGCTCTGGCTCCCAGTTCGGTGAGCGGTGCCCGACCCAGGGCAGCGCGGTGAGCGCGGTGTCCTCGCCGCGGATGAGATCGGCCAGTGTCCGCCCGGCGAGGTTGGACGTGGCCACCCCGTCGCCCACGTAGCCGCCGGCCCAGGCGAGTCCACTGGTGCGATCGAAGCCGACAGAGGCGTGCCAGTCGCGTGGTACCCCGACCGGGCCTCCCCATGCGTGGGTGAACTGGGCGGACTCGAGGGCGGGGAACATCTCGGTCAGGGTCCGGCGCAGCAGCTCGTGGACCTCGGGCTCGAGGTCGAAGCCGGGTCGCACGGCGGACCCGAAGTGGTACGGGGCGCCTCGCCCGCCGAACGCGATGCGCCCGTCGGCGGTTCGTTGGCCGTAGATCACCAGGTGCCGGTGGTCGGCGAAGGTGGCCCGCCGGTCCAGGCCCGCCTCGGACCAGAACGAATCTCCGAGCGGCTCGGTGGCCACCATGAGCGAGTAGAGGGGGGCGAGGGCGCGCCGCAACCCGGGCAGGCCAGGTGTCCACGCCTCGGTGGCCCGCACGACCACCTCGGCACGGACTGCTCCTCCGCGGGTGGCCACGACCGGACCCGGTCCGGCGCGCAGCTCGGTCACCTCGGTGTGCTCGAAGAGCCGCACACCCCGGCGCTCGACTGCGTCGGCCAGGCCGCGGGCGAGGAGCGCGGGCTGGATCGCCGCGCAGTGGGGAGTGAAGGTGGCTCCCAGCACGTCGGTGGCGCCGACCAGTTCACGCGCCTCGTCGGCTCCGAGCCAGCGCAGGTCGTCCTCTGTCATCCCCAGAGCGTGGGCGCCGTCGACCTCGGCGAGGGCGCGGGAGCGCTGGGCCTCGCTGCGGGCCAGCCGCACCGTCCCCCCCTTGGCGAAATGGCAGTCGATACCCTCGGCATCCGCGCTCGCCCCCACCTCGTCGACGCTGGCCTGCATGGCCGTGCGCATGGCCCGCATGGCCGGGCTCCCGTAGCGTCGGGCCAGGGCGGCGTCGGACACCGGGAACAGCGCCGAGCACCAGCCGCCGTTGCGACCCGACGCGCCGTAACCGGCCACCTCACGCTCGACGACGGCGATCCGCAGCGACGGGTCGGCTACGGCGAGGGTGCGCGCGGTCCACAGCCCCGTGAACCCGGCACCGACGATGCAGACGTCGACGTCGAGGTCCTGGCTCAATGCTGGCCGCGTGGGGAGCGGCACCGACACTGCTCCCCACCACAGCGAGAGGCGCTGGTACCCCGATGCCTCGGGGGGCGAGGCTCCCGCGAGCTCCGGTGTCACCTCCCTAGATCCGTCGCCACGCCTCGCCGAGCACCTCGCGCAGGGTGGACGCGATCAGGTCGATCTCCTCCTGCCCGCAGATCAGAGGCGGGGACAGCTGCACCACGGGGTCGCCGCGGTCGTCGGCCCGGCAGATCAGCCCGGCATCGAAGAGCGCGGGAGAGAGGAACCCGCGCAGTAAACGCTCGGATTCGTCGTCGTCGAACGTGGCCCGCGTGGCCTTGTCCTTGACCAGCTCGATCCCGTAGAAGAACCCCGCTCCGCGCACATCGCCCACGATGGGAAGGTCGTAGAGCGACTCGAGCGCGCTGCGGAACGACTGCTCGGTCGCCTGCACGTGCTCGAGGATCCTCTCGCCCTCGAACACGTCGAGGTTGGCCAGGGCCACCGCGCAGCTGACCGGGTGGCCCGCGAAGGTGAAGCCGTGGAGGAAGGACGCGCCCTCGCCCAGGAAGGGCTCCATGAGCCGGTCAGAGGCGATCATGGCGCCGAGCGGTGCGTACCCCGAGGTCAGCCCCTTGGCCACGGTGATGATGTCGGGCTGGTAGCCGTAGCGCAACGCGCCGAACCAGTGACCGAGGCGGCCGAAGGCGCAGATGACCTCGTCGGAGACCAGGAGCACCCCGTGGCGATCACAGATCTCGCGCACGCGCTCGAAGTAGCCGGGAGGCGGCGGGAAGCAGCCGCCGGCGTTCTGTACCGGCTCGAGGTACACAGCGGCCACCGTGTCCGCGCCCTCCCGCTCGATGGCGCGCTCGATCTCGTCGGCTGCCCACATGCCGAAGGCCACCTCGTCGGCGACGTCGACCGGATCGCCTTCCCAGAGAAGGGGCGGGGGGTAGTGGACTGCCCTCCCGCCCGCGCCGCCACCGGCGCGGTAGAAGTTGGTGTTCGGGACCTTGATGCTCCCTGGCACCAGTGGCTCGAACGGGGTCCGCAGATCGGGGATCCCCGTGATCGACAACGCCCCCATGGTCGTGCCGTGATAGGCGATGGCACGGCTGACCACCTTGGTCCGCTGCGGTTGGCCTTGCATGCGGAAGTACTGGCGGGCCAGCTTCCAGGCCGACTCCACCGCCTCAGAGCCTCCCGTCGTGAAGAAGACGCGGTTGAGGTCGCCGGGCGCGTAGCCGGCCAACCGCTCGGCCAACTCGATGGCGCGCGGGTGCGCGTAGGTCCACAGCGGGAAGTAGGCGAGCGTCCCGGCCTGCTTGGCCCCGGCCTCGGCCAGCTCGGTCCGGCCGTGACCAAGCTGGGAGGTGAACAACCCGGCCAGGCCGTCGAGATAGCGCTTGCCGTGCTGGTCCCACACGTAGGCACCCTCGCCGCGCACGATCACGGGCACTTCGTGCTCGGCGTACGAGCCCATGCGACTGAAGTGCATCCACAGGTGACGGCGCGCCTGGTCGCTCAGCTGTGAGTTCTCGGGATTGGTGGCCGGATTTGTGGTGCTCATGGTTGGTTCCTCCAGGGTCGGTTCCCCGTTCGTGAGGGGCAGCTCATCGCGTGCCCCAGGTGTAGGTCTGCTTGGCGAGCTTGAGGTACAAGAAGGTCTCCGTGGCCCGGACGCCGGGAATCGAGCGCACGGAGTCGTTGAGGACGTGGAGGAGGTCCTCGTCGTCCTCGCACACGAGCTCGGCCAGGATGTCGAACGACCCCGCGCACATCACGACGTAGTCGACCTCCTCGAGCGCCGAGATCTTCTCGGCCACCCGGCGCACGTCGCCCTCGACCGAGATGCCGATCATGGCCTGGCGGGTGAAGCCCAGTTGCAGCGGGTCGGTGACGGCGACGATCTGGATGATGCCCGCCTCGCGCAGGCGCTGCACGCGCCGGCGCACGGCCGCCTCGGAGAGGCCGACCTCCTCGGCGATCGAGCCGTAGGGTTGGCGCCCGTCGCGCTGGAGGGCCTCAATGATGGCCCGGTTGGGCGCATCGAGCAGGGTGCCCGCCGCCTGTGGACCCGGCTCGCTGCGAGGCTCCTGCGCGACCTCGTCACTGTCGGGCATGCCGCACCTCCGTCTTCCTCGTTCGCTCTCGTGCTCGTTCTCGATCCCGTCGCGGGACGGGGTTCTCGGGAGCCCTCGGCGGTGAGCAATATGCAGAATTGTGTCACCTTCTGGGGGACAGTCAAGCAGAATTCGTCATGTATACGGTAAAAATATACGAAAACGCTTGTCGTGAAGGCCGGGTTCTGTGATCCTGTACCCAACGGTCTCGGGAAGGGAATGCCGATGCGGAGGCTGCAGAATTTCGTCGGGGGCACCTACTGCGACGCGGAGGACGGCCCCGTCGCTCCGCTGATCGACCCCAGCACAGGAGAGGCGTTCGCCGAGGCTCCAGTGTCGGGACCGGCTGACGTCGACCGGGCCCTGCATGTGGCCGCCGAGGCCTTCATCTCCTGGCGGCGGACCACCCCCTCGGAGCGCAGCCTGGCCCTGCTGCGCATCGCCGATGCTTTCGAGGCACGTGCCACAGAACTGGTCCAGGCCGAATGTGAGAATACGGGAAAGCCTTTCCAACTCACCATGGAGGAGGAGATCCCGCCCATGGTGGATCAGATCCGCTTCTTCGCCGGCGCAGCCCGTCACCTCGAGGGCCTCGCCGCGGCGGAGTACCTGGCCGGCCACACCTCGTTCGTGCGCCGTGAGCCGATCGGGGTGTGTGGGGCGGTCACCCCGTGGAACTACCCGATGATGATGGCGGTTTGGAAGTTCGCCCCCGCCCTGGCGGCTGGGAACACCATGGTGCTCAAGCCCTCGGACACCACTCCGGTGACGACGTTGCTGATGGCCGAGATCATGGCCGAGCACCTCCCGCCGGGCGCTTTCAACGTGATCTGCGGTGACCGTGACACGGGTCGGGCTCTCGTCGTGCACGAGACGCCGGCCATGGTCTCGGTCACCGGCTCGGTGCGAGCAGGCATGGAGGTGGCCGCCGCCGCCGCCCCGTCGCTCAAGCGTGTCCACCTCGAGCTCGGGGGGAAAGCGCCGGTCATCGTCTTCGACGACGCCGATCCGGCAGCGGCAGCCGAGGGGATCGCCGCCGCAGGCTACTTCAACGCCGGCCAGGACTGCACGGCGGCGACCAGGGTGTTGGCCTCGCCCCGGGTCCACGACGACCTCCTGGCCGCCCTCGTCGAGCAGGCCCGGCGGACCACGGTGGGCGGCACCGACAACGGCGAGGCCGACTACGGGCCGCTCAACAGCGCGGCCCAGCTCGAGCGGGTGCGGGGATTCCTCGAGCGGGTGCCCGCCCATGCGGCGGTGGTTGCGGGCGGTGTCCCGGTCGGCGGGCGCGGCTTCTGTTTCGCGCCGACAGTGGTGTCAGGGCTCCGACAGGAGGACGAGATGGTCCAGTCCGAGGTGTTCGGTCCCGTCATCACGGTCCAGGAGTTCAGCGACGAGAGTGAGGCCCTCGAATGGGCCAACGGGGTCCAATACGGGCTGGCCTCGTCGGTGTGGACGCGTGACCACGGTCGGGCCATGCGAATGGCGCGGGACCTGGACTTCGGGTGTGTGTGGATCAACACACACATTCCGCTGGTGGCCGAGATGCCCCACGGCGGCTTCAAACGTTCCGGCTACGGGAAGGATCTCTCGGTCTACGGGTTCGAGGACTACACGCGCGTCAAGCACGTCATGAGCAACATCGAGGAGTAGCCATGATCATCGGCATCCCCAGCGAGGTGAAGCAGGACGAGTACCGGGTGGCGCTCACCCCGGCCGGAGCTCGAGAGATCGTCTCGGCCGGACATACGGTCCTCGTGGAGAAGGGCGCCGGCGAGGGCTCGGCGATGCCCGACGCCGACTTCGAGCGCACCGGGGCCACCATCGTGCCGGACCCCGACGAGGTGTGGGCGGCGGCCGACCTGGTGTGCAAGGTGAAGGAGCCGGTCCCCGAGGAGTACTCGCGGCTGGCCGCCCGGCGTGACCAGGTCCTCTTCACCTACCTGCACCTGGCCGCCTCCCGCCCGTGCACGGATGCGCTGGTCGCTGCCGGCAACGTCGCCATCGCCTACGAGACGGTCCGGCTGCCCGACAACTCGCTGCCGCTGCTGGCGCCGATGAGCGAGGTGGCCGGCCGGATGGCGCCGCTGATGGGCACCCATCACCTCATGCGGCCAGGCGGTGGGCGTGGCGTCCTGGTGTGCGGCGTACCCGGCGTGCGCTGTGCCCGGGTGGTCATCCTGGGCGCCGGAGTGGCAGGGTTCGCCGCCGCCACCATGGCCGTGGGAATGCACTCGGAGGTCTTCGTGCTCGACCGCAACCTCGACCGGCTCCGCACGGTGGACCACCACTTTCGGGGTGCCCTCGAGACCGTGGCCTCGTCCGAGCACGCCATCGAGGAGGTCTGCCTGGAGGCCGACATCGTGATCGGAGCGGTGCTGGTCGTCGGCGCTCGGGCGCCCCGACTGGTCTCGGACGCCCTGGTGGCCCAGATGCGCTCGGGTTCGGTGCTGGTCGACATCTCGGTGGACCAGGGTGGCTGCTTCGAGTCGACCCGGCCCACGACCCACTCGAATCCCACCTTCGAGGTGCACGACTCGGTGTTCTACTGCGTGGCCAACATGCCCGGAGCGGTGCCGCACACCTCCACTCACGCCCTGGCCAACGCCACGTTGCCCTACACGCTGCAGATCGCCAACGAGGGGTGGAAGCAGGCCGCCCGCTCCAATCCGGCCCTGGCCGAGGGGATCAACGTGGTGGGTGGACAGTTGGTCTCCGCTCCCGTCGCCGAGGCGCACGGGCTCGCATTCGTGGCACTGGCCGACGTGCTGGCCTGATTCGGAGGAATCGGGCGTCCGAATACCCACCCGGCGATCGACGTGGAGACCCAGCAAGGTTTCACGTGAATCCGTGCACGAGGGGTTCGCGCCAGTTGCACTGACATTGGATACCCCGAGATCAGCACTGGTTTTTCCTACTCATCGTCCGATGACCTTCGGGCGGCATGATCCACACACGTGCTGCGAGAGAAGGCAGGATCTGGCCCACGCGGCGCCTTCTGCCGAGGAGGCGTCGCGGATCGGGAACCCGTTGTTCAGGCGGGCTTCTTGGCGACCCGAGAGATCCTGCCGAGCACGCCTACGAAGTCGCGGGTCCAGCCGTGCAGGTACTGGCCGGCTGGCCGGTTCTGGCCGGGGATCTGGGTGGCCAGCGGTGCACCTGGGAGCTCCGGCGGCGTCGAGCTGGACCCATTCGGGGTTGATGTCGAGCTGCATGGCGTTGACCACCCCGACGGAGACGAGCGCGGCCGCCAGGTCGGCCGGGAGGAGCGCCATGCCGCCGGCGTAGGTGATGTTGCCCATGGCGTCCTCACCCAGGGCGCTGCGCGCCACCACCTTGGAGCTGGTGACCGTGGCGCCCCAGGCGGCGGGATCGCCGGCCGACGGGCTCACCACGCCACGTGAGACCAGGGGTGCCTGGTTCTGGCGCACGCTCATCACCTGCTCGCCCGGTGCGGGCAGTCCCGCACCCCAGGCCCCCACGTGGGGGGTGCCGTCGGCGTCGATCACGAGGCTGGCTCGACCCGGCACCAGCGGTGCCACGTTGTGGCCCGCCACCTCCACGCCGCCCTGGCCGGCGTTCATCTTGAACCCACCGTTGAACGCGCCGAGGAGCGAGGGCAGCTCGTCGGCGGCGAGAGCCGGTCCGCGGTCGCCCGGGAGCGTCGCCAGGTCGGTGGGCGGATCGGTACTTCCCGACGTGAAGGTCGAAGACGACCGCGCCTGCGTCGAAGCGGATCAGCGTGACCACCCGGCCCGAGGATGCGGTGAACGAGCGCTCCTCCACGGCGATCCCCTTGGGATCCACGCCGAGCGGGGTCCAGCCCGGGGCGCCCGGTGCGGTCACCGGCAGGGTGGTCGTGGTCGTGGTCGAGCTCGGCGGGAGGGATGTCGAGACGGGCCGGGCCGCTTCGGGGTCTGTAGCCGGGATCTGTGCCGCCGATGCGACCGACGCCGGGGCCGTCGCGGCAGGGATCCACACGAGCGCGACCAGGCCCACCCCGGCCAGGATGCCGGCAGAGCGGGGGCGATGCACCCGACGAGCGTAGGGGGCACGGGTCAGTGAGGCCGGTCGCCCCCGCCGACGAAGCGCGCCGTTCGGGGCGCTCCCGGTACCGTTTCGTCGTGGCCAACGAGGTGGAGCGGGCCAGGTGGAACGACGCACGCTGGACGGCCTCGTGGCCGGAGCGCGAGCGGCTGACCGAGGCGCTCACGCCGTACGTGGTCGAGGCGGCATCGCCGCTCCCCGGCGAGCGGGTCTGCGACGTGGGGTGCGGTGGCGGTGCCCTCACCGTGGAACTGGCCGGGCTGGTCGGTCTCGAGGGGCGCACCGTGGGAGTCGACATCTCGGCGCCCTTGCTCGAGCTGGCGCGCCACCGCGCCTCGGGAATCGCCGACGCGCGATTCACGCTGCTCGACGTGCAGACCGAGCGGCTCGACGAGGATCCGTTCGACCTCGTGGTGAGCCAGCTCGGGGTCATGTTCTTCGACGAGCCCCAGATCGCCTTTGCCGCCATTCGGCGCCTGCTCGCCCCCGGTGGACGGTTCGTGTTCGCCTGCTGGCAGGCGGTCGAGCGCAATCCGTGGCACGTGGGCACGGCCCTGGCTCCGCTGCTGCCCCCGCCGGCGCCGCCCGCCCCGGGAAAGAGCCCGGTGGGCCCCTTCGTGCTCGGTGACGACGCCACGGTGCGAGCGCTCCTCGGGGGGGCGGGGTTCGTCGGGGTCGCGAGCGCGGCGCACGAGGTGACGGTGCGCGCCCCGGCGACCGCGGTGGGCGATGCTTCACTGCTCTCCTTCATGGGCGTGGCGCCCGGCGACGAAGCCGAGGCGCTCGCGGTGCTCGAGCGCCACCTGGCCCGCTTCGCGGTGGGCCCCGACGAGTACGCCTTCCCGCTGGCGTTCAGGATCTACCGGGCCCGGTCGGGCCCACGATGACGGCGCAGACGGCGGGGCCGGCGGGGTACAGCGGGACGCCGCTGCCTCGGAAGCTCGGGATCGCCGAGGAGTCGACCCTCGCGGTCCTCGGCGCCCCGGCAGGATTGGGTTGCTCGAGGAGCTTCCGTCGGGGGTGACCGTGGTCCGCCAGGCCAGGGGCAAGGCCGACGTGGTCGTGGCCTTCTTCACAGAGCGGGGCGCCTTCGAGCGCCGCATCGAGCCGCTCGGTCGCATGATCTTCCCGGACGGTGGTCTGTGGATCGCCTGGCCGAAGCGGGCGGCCAAGGTGGCGACCACCATGAGCGAGCACGTCGTGCGGGAGGTGGTCCTCCCACTCGGCCTGGTCGACAGCAAGGTGTGCGCCATCGACGCCACGTGGTCCGGGCTACGCGTGGTGTGGCGGCGTGAGCGCCGCACCCCGGCGCGTGCCTCGGACCGCGTGCCCTAGAAGCGCGTGCCCTAGAAGAAGGTGAAGCGCCGAGGAGGCCAGATGCGCACCACGGCCTTCCCGACGATGCTCGACTGGCGGACCGGTCCCCAATAACGGCTGTCGCAGGAGTCTGTGCGGTTGTCGCCCATGACGTACACGTCCCCGTCGGGGATCCGGTACGGGTGGTGCAGGGCGAAGGGCGCATTCGAGGGCCCGGGCAGAGTCTGGTTCTGCATGGCCGCCGGAAGCCACGGCTCGGAGATCGGCCGGCCGTCGATCTCCACCAGTCCGCTCGAGAGGGAGATGGTCTCGCCGGGCAGACCGATGACCCGCTTCACGAGGTCGGCCACCGGAGCCCCCGGCACGCCGCCGGTTCACCGGGCGGGGTGGAGAACACCACGATGTCACCCCGTCCGATCCCGTGGAGGTGGTAACTGAGCTTGTCCACCACGATGCGGTCGCCGATCTGGAGCGTGGGTTCCATGGAGCCCGACGGGATCGAATAGGTGGACAGCACGAAGGCCCGCAGCACGACGGCAACGACGACCGCCACCACCACGATGACCGCCGACTCCACGAGCCAACGGCTCCGGCGAGGTGATCCGGCTTCCTCGGGGGAGGTCGCGGGCCCGGTCGCGGCCGGCTCCGGCGGCTCCGGTGTCCGCTCGTCGACGCTCACGGCAGCGCGGTCTCGAACCTGTGCAGCAACCGCTCGTGGTCCGCTGCGGGCATCTACGGGACGAGGACGATCTTGCCGAACTTGTTGCCTGCGGCGAATCGCTCGTAGGCGGAAGCGGCCTCCTCGAGCGGGAAGGACTCGCACACCGGCACGTGCAGCCGCCCGGCCGCCAGCGCGGGCAACGCATGGGCGGCCACGGCTGCGGCGACCTCCGCCTTCTCGCGGCGGCTCCGGGTGCGCAGCGTGGAGCCGCCGATCCGGATCCGCTTCGTCATGAGCCGCATCAGGTCGAGCTCGAGGATCGAGCCCGTGCCCACACCGATCACGACCACGCGCGCCCAGGGTGCGCAGTGCGCCAGCACGTCTGCCAGGCCCGGCGCTCCCACCAGCTCGAGCACGACGTCGTAGGGACGCAGCTCTCCTTCCTCCCCGGGGGCGAGCACGGCATCGGCGCCGAGGGCGGCCACGGCGTCGCGCCGTTCGGGATCGCGAACGGTGGCGGTGACCCGGGCTCCCGCCGCGGCGGCCAGCTGCACGCCTGCGGTGCCCACGCCGCCCGCCGCGCCGCTGATCAGCACACGCTCGCCCATCTGCAGCCCAGCCTGGGTAAAGAGGGCGTCGTACGCGGTCGAGAACGCCTCGGGGAACCCCCCGGCCTCGGGCCAAGGCACGGCATCGGGGACGGCCAGGAGATGCGACTCGTCCACCACGGCCAAAGTGGCTTGCGCGCCACCGCCGACCACGGCCATGACGCGATCACCGGGGGCGGTGAGCGTGACCTGGCGGCCCACGGCCACCACGTTCCCGGCCAGCTCCATGCCCGGCACGTCCGCCGGCGAGCCGGGCGGTGCCGGGTAGCGGCCGGCTCGCTGCACGAGGTCGGCCGCGTTGACCCCGGAGGCCCGCACCGAGACAAGCACCTCCGTGTCGCCGGGCACAGGGTCGGGTCGCTCCTCCCAGATCAGATCGTGACCGGAGATGACGACGGCATGCACCGTGCCACCCTACGTCCGAGTCGCCACACGGGCGTCAGGGTGCCGGTAGGGTCCACGCATGGCTCTCCACGACATCCCCATCCACACGCTCCAGGGCGACGAGACCACGCTCGGCGCCTACGCCGGCAAGGCCCTGCTGCTGGTGAACGTGGCCTCCAAGTGTGGGCTCACGCCCCAGTACGAGGGTCTCGAGCGGCTCCAGAAGACCTATGGCGACCGCGGCTTCTCGGTCGTTGGCTTTCCCTGCAACCAGTTCAGGGGCCAAGAGCCGGGCACTTCGGAGGAGATCCAGCAGTTCTGCTCGACCACATATGGAGTGACCTTCCCGCTCATGGAGAAGATCGAGGTCAACGGCGAGGGCCGGCACCCGATCTACGCCGAGCTCACAGAGAAGGCCGACGCCGAGGGCAACGCCGGCGACATCACCTGGAACTTCGAGAAGTTCCTGGTCGCGCCGGACGGTGCGATCGTGGCCCGCTACCGGCCCCAGGTCGAGCCCGAGGACCCGACGGTGGTGGCCGACATCGAGGCCCAGCTGACCGCTTGATCACGCCGCAGCCCGTTCGCACTGCGACCCCGGGAGCCGCCGTGCCCACGCTCGCCGCCGCCATCTTCGACATGGACGGCCTCCTGATCGACTCGGAGGTGCTCTGGCACCGCGCCGAGATCGAGATCCTCGGGGGCCTCGGTGTCCCCCTGGCCGCGGATGGCTGTCGGACCACGAAGGGCATGTTCGTCGCGCGAGGTCACCGCCCACTGGTACGGGCTGTACCCGTGGGCCCAACCGACTCCCGACGAGGTGGCGGTGACCATCGTCGACCGCGTCATCGAGCTCGTGCTGAGCGACGGCGTGCTCAAGCCCGGTGCCGACCACGCCATCGACCTGTGTGCCGCGCGCGGCCTGGCCCTGGCCGTGGCATCCTCGTCCGAGCACCGGCTCATCGAGGCCGCACTGGGCCACTTCGGCCTGCGCGGCAGGTTCGACGTGGTCTGCTCCGCCGAGGACGAGGAGTACGGGAAGCCCCACCCGGCCGTCTTCCTCGCCGCCGCGGCCGGGCTCGGGGTGCCGGCGCGCCGCTGCGTCGTCTGGGAGGACGCCCCCGCCGGCGTCCTGGCGGCCAAGGCAGCCTCCATGTCCTGCATCGCCGTTCCCGAGGCGGGCGAGGGACATCACCCCGCGTTCGCCTTGGCCGATCTCGTCGTGGACTCGCTGCTCGAGGTGGGCGCCGGCGACCTGGACCGGCTGGCCGGCGCGGGTCCGGCCTGAGGCACCCCACACCCGGGGGCGGCGCGGACAACCTCTATCCTTGGCCCGGGACGGGCCGCCCGTTCCTCGCCGAACCACCCGCATCCGTGTTCACGCCCGTCCCCCCCGACATCGACTTCGTGGCCCTCGAGGAGGCGGAGCTGTCCCGCTGGGCCGAACACCGGGTCTTCGAGCGCTCCGTGGCCCAACGCGAGGGCGCACCCCCCTGGGTGTTCTACGAGGGACCCCCCACGGCGAACGGGGTGCCCGGCCTCCACCACGTCTGGGCACGCGTCTACAAGGACCTCTTCTGTCGTTTCCGCACCATGGACGGGGCCTTCGTCGCCCGGCGCGCCGGTTGGGACACCCACGGGTTGCCCGTGGAGGTGGAGGTCGAGAAGAAGCTCGGCATCACCGGCAAGCAGGAGATCGAGGAGAAGGTGGGCATCGCCGAGTTCACCCGTCTCTGCCGCGAGTCGGTCCACTCCTATGTGGGGGAGTTCGCCCGCCTCACCACGCGCATCGGCTACTGGGTCGACATGGACGCGGCCTACTGGACGTTGAGCCCCTCCTACATCGAGTCGGTGTGGTGGCACCTCCAACAGCTCTTCGACCAGGGGCTCCTCTACGAGGACCTCAAGGTCGTGCCGTACTGCCCGCGGTGTGGCACCGCACTTTCGAGCCACGAGCTCGGCCAGCCCGACGTGTACCGCGACGAGGAGGATGAATCGGCGTACGTGCGCCTGCGCTTGGTCGACCCTGACCCGGCACTCGTGGGCCAGGCCGAGTGGCTCGCCGTGTGGACGACCACGCCGTGGACCCTCATCTCCAACACCGGAGTCGCAGTCAACCCGTCGCTCACCTATGCCGTGGTCGACGGCATGCTCGTGGCCGACGAGCTGGTCGACACGGTGCTGGGGGAGGGCGCCAGGGACCGAGTCACCTCACGTCACGCAGGCTCCACGCTGGTCGGCCTGCGCTACGAGCGCCCCTTTGACGATCTCGAACCGCCGCACGGTGCCGACGGATGGAGGATCGTGCCGGCGGACTACGTCACCACCGACGAGGGCACCGGCTTGGTCCACCTCGCCCCGGCCTTCGGTGAGGTCGACCGGCAGATCGGCCGGGCCAACGGTCTGCCCTCGTTGAACCCGGTCGGACCCGACGGGCGGTTCACCGCGGCGATCAGTTGGCTCGATGGGCGTGAAGTGCGGGGTGCGAACGGTGACATCAACGACCGGCTCGAGGCTGCCGGCCTGCTGATCCGGCGGGCTCCCTACGTCCACTCCTATCCGCACTGTTGGCGCTGCCGCACCCCGCTCATCTACTGGGGCAAGCCGAGCTGGTACATCGCCACCTCCACCCGCAAGGACGACCTGCTGGCGGCCAACGCCACCGTCGACTGGCACCCCGCTCACATCCGCGACGGTCGCTTCGGCGAGTGGTTGGCCAACAACGTCGACTGGGCGCTCTCGCGCGACCGCTTCTGGGGCACCCCCCTGCCGGTGTGGCGTTGCGGACGCGGCCACGTCCGCTGCGTGGGCTCACTGGCCGAGCTCTCCGACCTCTGCGGCCGTGACGTCCGCGGCATCGATCCCCACCGGCCGACCATCGACGAGGTGACCTTCACCTGCTCGACCTGCGCCGCCGAGGGCGAGGGCGAAGATGAGCTGGCCGTAGCCCGCCGGGTGGAGCCGGTGATCGACGCCTGGTTCGACTCGGGCTCGATGCCGGCGGCGCAGGTGGGCTACCCCTATGCCGAGGGCGCGGCTGAGGCGTTTTCCTTCCCGGCTGACTTCATCTCCGAGGCCATTGACCAGACACGTGGCTGGTTCTATTCGCTGTTGGCTGTGAACACCCTGGTGTTCGGCGAGAGCCCGTACAGGCACGTGGTCTGCCTCGGCCACATCGTCGACGCCGACGGGCGCAAGATGTCCAAGTCGCTGGGCAATGTGATCGACCCGTGGCAGATCCTCGACACCCGAGGCGCCGACGCCATGCGCTGGTGGATGTTCAGCCAGGGCTCGCCGTGGACGCCGACCAGGGCCACGCTCGGGGCCATCGACACGGCGATGCGCGACATGCTGCTCACGCTGTGGAACACCTTCAGCTTCTTCACGACCTACGCCTCGCTGAACGGGTTTGACCCGGCCGACCCGGCCATCCCGGAGCCGGCGGGCCGCGGGCCGCTCGACCGCTGGATCCTGTCCCGGCTGGCCGGCACCACGGCGGCGGTCACCGAGGCGCTGCGTTCCTACGAACCCCTGGCCGCCGCGGCCGCTCTCGGCGAGCTGGTGGACGACCTCTCCAACTGGTACGTGCGCCGGAGCCGGCGCCGGTTCTGGCGGACCGATCCCGACGCCCCCGTCGGCGACTCCCTGGCGGCCCAGGCCACCTTGCACACCGTCCTCAGCACGCTCTCACTGCTGCTCGCTCCCATGTGCCCGTTCGTGGCGGACAGGCTGTGGCACCACCTCACGGGTGCCGCAGAGGGCGACTCGGTGCACCTCGCCGACTGGCCGGCGGCGGACCTCGAGCACCTCGATGCCGACCTCGAGGCGCGGATGGCGCTGGCCCGACGGCTCACCTCGCTCGGGCGGGCCGCCCGCAGCGAAGCTTCGGTCAAGGTGCGCCAGCCCCTGGCGCGGGCGCTGGTGTTCCTTCCGCCCGACGCGCCCGAGATCCTTCGTGACATCGTGGCCGACGAGCTCAACGTGGACGAGATCGACACGGGGGACGAGCTCAGCCAGGTGCTCACTTTCGAACTTGTGCCGAACTTCCGCACGCTCGGGCCGCGCCTCGGTGAGCGGGTCAAGGGGCTGCGGTCGGCGCTAGCCGCGCTCGACGGCGCGTCGGCCGCGGCAGAACTCGAGGCGGGACGGCCGCTCCTCGTCACGCTGGGTGCCGAACAGGTCGAGCTGGCGCCCGAGGACGTGCAGCTTCGCGTGCGCGGACAGGAGGGCTATGCCGTATCGCGGGAAGGTGGCGAGGTGGTGGCGCTGGATCTCTCGCTCGACGACGAGCTGCGACGGCGCGGGCTCGTGCGAGAGGTGGTCCGCCTGATCCAGGACCTGCGCAAGACGTCGGGGCTGGACCTGTCGGATCGCATCCGCCTCCACGTGGTCGGTCTCGACGCGTTGTCGGATCACCTCGATACCATCGCCCACGAGGTGTTGGCCCTCGAGATCATCTCGGGCGCCGGCCAGGGGGAGGGGAGCACCCTCGATCTCGACGACGAGCTGCTTCCGGGGCCAGTCATGGTCTGGATGACGAAGATGGACGCTCCTCAGGCCTGAGTGTCTGTGTCTCCGCCTCGTCCGTATACGCCTCGTCCGTATACGCCTCGTCCGTATACGCCTCGTCCGTATACGGCCTCGTCCGTATACGGACCTCCTCAGCGGCTCTGGCCCGCTCCTCCGTTGAGCACCTTGGTCAAGGCCGCGCTGAGGGCGGCCCGCTCAGTCGAGTCGAGGTGCGCCACGAGGTGGCGATCGATCCCCTCCACGTGGGCGTCGATGGCCTTTCCGAGGACCTCATGCCCTCGAGGCGTGAGAACGACGTGGACGCTGCGGCGGTCGTTCGGACAGTTCTCCCGTGCCACCAGCCCGGCCTCGGCCATGCGGTCGATCAAGCGAGTCACGCCGCCGGTGGTCAGCGAGACGTCCGTGCTGAGCTGGCTCATCGTGAGCCAGCCGTCGGGTGCCCCGGCGACGTGGATCATGACGTCGAAGAAGACCATCGGGATGCCCACCGACTGTTCGAGCTCACGGCCAAGCGTCGCGTGCAGGCGGCGGTTGGTTCGGATCAACAGGCCCAGAAGTTGGAGCCGCTCGTCCTGGATTTGGGCCAGTACGCCGCAGGTCCCCTCGTCCGCGGCTGGCACGAGCGTCTGATCGCCCTCCTCGATGGTTGCTGCATCCATAGCGCTGCCTCCAGTCTCACCCGAAAAGGCCCTGCCCTACCAGGTTGCCTGATTGACAAGTATCTGTAGACTCAGATACTATCAAGTCAGTAAGTTCTCCATCAACAAAGGAGCAGTTCCCATGAGCGTCACCACCCGCAGCGCAACCCTTCCGAAGGTCGGCACCTACGCCATCGACCCCGCCCACACCGAGGTCGGATTCGTGGCCCGCCACCTGATCGGAACCAAGGTACGCGGACGGTTCACCGAGGTAGCCGGCACATTCACCGTCGCCGAGAATCCCGAAGAGTCGACACTCGAGGCTGTGGTCCAGGCCGCGAGCGTGCACACCAACCAGGAGCAGCGCGACGAGCACCTCCGGACGAACGACTTCCTCGACGTTCCGAACAACCCGACTCTGACCCTGAAGAGCACGGGGCTCGAGCAGGTCGACGAGAGCCACTGGGTCCTGACGGGTGACCTGACCATCCGTGGAGTCACCAAGTCGGTGGACTTCGACCTTGAGTTCCTAGGCGAGGGTGCCTCCATGGCTGAGGGCAAGACCGTGGTTGCCTTCTCGGCCGCGACGACCATTGACCGGCGCGACTTCGGAGTGAGCTTCAACCACGCCCTGCTCGACGGCAGCGTGGTGGTGGGCAACAAGGTCGTGATCGAGATCGAGACCGAGGCCAGCCTGGCCGACTGAAGAGGTGGTCCGCGTCCCACCACCCCGTTCGCGACGGCGGCCCCTTCAGCTGGTCGAGAATCCAGCTGAGGGCGGCCGCCGGGCCGCGGACGAGCGATCAATTCCCTCCGTGGAGCGGATCCGTCGTGCCACGGAGGAGCAGAGGTTCGAATTCTCCGGCGTGGGTGGCGGGCGCATCCCGCCCCTGGCTTTCGGCGCGGCGGATTTCGACGTGGTCCACCCGGTCCCTGATCAGCCGCGACGCAGCCCGGCCGGGTAAGGTGCGCCCATGGCCGACAGCGGTGCCCGAAAGGTCGTCAAGCCAGTCGCAGCGGCGGCGGTGACCCTCGGCACGATCGCCAGCATCTGGTGGTTTGCCCTCAAGCCCCGCCGCAACGCGGCGAGAGGGGCGGGCGGTGTGGAGACGCAGAAGAAGTAGGTACCCGCCCGGGAGCCGCTTTCTGCCCCGCCTACGCTGCCCGGATGAGCCGTAGCGGACCGACGGTCGAGTTCCTCGATGCTGCCTCCGCGGAGGTGCGGCAGCGTCGAGCAGCCGGCGCGCTGCTGTCCCGGGGCTGCCGGCCGGGCGACCGGGTGGCGTTCGCCCTCGGATCCTCCGCTGATCTCATCTGCGCGGTGCTCGGTGCGGCGCGGGTCGGGCTGATCCCTGTGCTGCTCAACGCCACGCTCACCACCGCCGAGCGGGACCTTCTGGCCGAAGACGCCGAGCCGGCGGTGCGAGTGTTCTCGCCGTCCGAGCTCACCGCGCTCGGTGACGGGGTGCCGGCGGAGCTGGCGCCGTACCCGCTCACGCGGCCCATGCATTACACCTCGGGCACCACGGGCCGTCCCAAGGGCGTGACCACCGGAATGTGGGACGAGGCGACGGCGCGCGCCGTCTTCGAGGACGAGGCATCGGTATGGCAGTTCGACGCACGCGACCTGCACATGGTGTGCTCGCCGATGTACCACACGGTCTCGATCCGCTTCTCCACGGGCACGCTGCTCTCCGGCGGCTCCCTTGCCATCCTCAGCCGCTTCGACGCCGGCACCGCGCTCGAGGTCCTGCGGCAGCACCGTCCGACCACCGCCTTCTTGGTCCCGACCCACTTGCAGCGGATCCTCCTGCATCCCGACCTCGCCGAAGGAGAGACGTTCGACTCGCTCCGCTTCCTGGCCCACGCCGGAGCACCGTGTCCAGAGCCCGTGAAGAGGGCATCGATGCTCCGGGTTCGCCGGGGCGCACTCTGGGAGTTCTACGGCTCCACCGAGGCCCAGTTCACCGTCTGCTCGCCCGAGGAGTGGCTCGAGAATCCCGGGAGCGTGGGCCGGGCCCGCCCCGGCCGACGGCTCAGCGTTGTCCCACTCGGCGATCCCGACTCCCGGGAACGGCCCACGCCCTCGGGGCAGGTAGACGGGAGAGACCTGGACGGGGCGGACGTGGACGGGGCGGAGCGCGGAGGGCGGCACGATCTGGTGCGACCTCCCCGAATTCGCCCGCTTCAGCTACTGGCGCGATCCCGGGGCGACCGCGGCGGCCTGGCGGGGGAACGCCTGCTCGGTCGGGGACCTCGGACGCGTCAGCCCCGACGGGTACCTCTTCCTCACGGGCCGGCGTCACGACCTCATCATCAGCGGCGGTGTCAACGTGTATCCGGCTGAGGTGGAGAACGCGCTGGCCGGTGTGCCGGGGGTGTCGGAGGTGGCCGTCTTCGGCTTGCCCGACGAGGAGTGGGGCCAGCGGGTCTGCGTCGCCTACGTTGCGGCCGGTTCCTCTTCGGAGCAAGCTGCGGCCGAGGGGTCGCTGCGGGCTGCCGCAGCGACCCGTCTGGCCCCATACAAGCGACCCAAGACCTATATGGCCACGGGCGACCTTCCCCACACCGCGACAGGAAAACTCCTGCGGCGATCCGTGCCCGAGCATCTCGGCCTCGGGGATGGCCCGGCACGACGGGGCCGCGGGACCGGGTAAGACTGCATCCATGCCATTCGCCACCACGAACCCCGCCACCGGCAAGATCGAGAAGGAATTCCCGGTGCACACGCCCGATGAGATCGAGGCGCTGCTGGTGCGGGCCACGGAAACGTTCGCGGTATATCGCACCACCACGTACGCGGCACGGGCCCGTCACCTGACCACCGCGGCGGAGCTGCTCGAGGGCGAGGTGCCCGACGTGGCGAGCATTCTCACCACCGAGATGGGAAAGACCTTCGCGGCCGCCAAGGCCGAAGTGTCAAAGTCCGCTATGGCGTTGCGCTGGTTCGCCGACAACGCCGAGACCCTCCTGGCCGACCAGCCGATCCGCACCTCGGCGGCTCGTTCCTTCGTGCGCTACCAGCCGATCGGTCCGGTGCTGGCCGTGATGCCGTGGAACTTCCCGCTATGGCAGGTGATCCGGTTCGCCGCCCCCACCTTGATGGTCGGGAACGTGGGGCTGCTGAAGCATGCCTCCAACGTCCCCCAGACCGCCCTGGCGATCGAGGATCTCTTCCGCCGAGCCGGATTCCCCGAGGGGGCCTTCACCAACCTCTTCTTGGAATCCAAGAACGTGGCAGCGCTCATCGACGACCCTCGCGTGGCCGCCGTGACCATCACCGGAAGCGAGCCCGCCGGCATGTCCGTGGCGGCCGCGGCCGGCCATGCACTGAAGAAGAGCGTGCTCGAGCTGGGTGGCTCCGACCCCTTCATCGTGCTCCCCTCGGCCGACCTCGACGCCTGCGTGCGTACCGCGGTGACCGCCAGAGTGCAGAACAACGGCCAGTCGTGCATCGCGGCCAAGCGGTTCATCGTGGTGGGAGACGTCGCGGGCGAGTTCGAGGAGCGATTCGTCGCCGCCATGGACGCACTGGTGGTGGGCGACCCGTTCGACCCGGCCACCGACGTCGGCCCGATCGTCACCGAGGCCCAGCGCGAGGAGCTGCGCGGCCAAGTCGAGGAGGCCGGGCGTCAGGGAGCCACGGTGCACGCCGGTGCACGCCTTCCCGATGGTGACGGCTGGTGGTTCGCCCCCACCGTGCTCACGGGCGTGCATCCCGACATGGACATCGCCAAGGAGGAGATCTTCGGGCCGGTCGCCATGGTGATCACGGTGCCCGACCTCGACGCTGCCATCGAGGTGGCCAACGCCACCACTTTCGGTCTGGGCTCGAGCGTGTGGAGCGGTGACGACGACGAGATCGAGCGCTGCATCGACGGCATCGAGGCGGGAGCAGTCTTCGTCAACTCCATGGTGACCTCCATGCCCGAGCTTCCCTTCGGGGGCATCAAGCGCTCGGGCTACGGGCGGGAGCTCTCCGAGCTCGGACTCAAGGAGTTCACCAACGCCAAGACCGTCTACGTCGCCTGATTCCGGCGCGGTGGCGCCGATGACCTACCTGGACCACGCCGCCACCACGCAGCTGCGGCCGGAGGTGGGGGCCGCCATCGCCGCGGTCCACGCTGAGCCGCTCGGGAACCCCTCGGGGAGCCATCGGCCGGGACAGCGGGCCAATCGCCTGCTGGAAGAGGCCCGCGAGGAGGTCGCGGCCTTTCTCGGCCGGGCGGCCGGGGAGGTCGTGTTCACCTCGGGCGGCACCGAGGCGGCGAACCTGGCTGTCCTTGGGACACTCGAGGCGGCCCTGGCCGAGCGTGGCGAGGGTGTGGTCCTGACCTCGTCGGTGGAGCATCCGGCGGTCCGGGCCACCGCCAGGGCCGCGGCCGCGGCGGGTGCCGACACGCGCGAGCTGCCGGTCGACCGGTCGGGGGTGGTCGACCGTGAAGCGCTGCAGCGGGCGTTGTCCACCCGCACCGTCTTGGTCGCCGTCATGACCGCCAACAACGAGACCGGGGTGATCCAGCCGGTGCGAGAGGTGGTCGAGGCGACGCGCCGCCGCGCGCCGCGCGCCGCCGTGTTCACCGACGCCGTCCAGGCGGCACCGTTCCTCGACCTGGCCGAGGTGGCGGCCGGCGCTGATCTGGTGTCGCTGAGCGCGCACAAGGTCGGTGGACCGGTGGGGGTCGGCGCCCTCGCCGTCTCGCCTCGGGTGGCACTGAGGCCTCGCCAGCACGGCGGCGGACAGGAGCGTGGGCGGCGGAGCGGGACCCCCGACGTGGCCGGCGCGGTCGGGCTGGCCACGGCGCTGCGCCTGGTGGCGGCCGAGCGGGCTGAGGCGGCGGTGCACGTGGCGGCGTTGCGTGACCGCCTGGCCGAGGGCCTGGTCTCCGCCGTACCCGGCGCACGGCGCACCGTGCCCCAGGGCGCCCCCATCCTGCCCGGCCATCTCCACCTGTGCATCGCCGGCATCGAGCGCGAGGAACTGCTGGTCGCCCTCGGGCGAGACGGGCTGTGCGCATCGGGCGGCTCGTCGTGCTCGAGCGGCGCGCTCGAGCCGAGCCACGTCCTGGCCGCCATGGGCGTCGCCCCCGAGCTGGCTGCCGGCGCGCTCCGACTGACACTCGGCCCCGCGACCACCGATGCGGACGTGGAGCGGGCGCTGGCCGTGGTGCCGGAGGCGGTGCGTCGTCTGCGCGGTGGCACACTGGTCCCGTGAGGGTGCTCGTAGCCATGTCCGGCGGGGTCGACTCGTCCGTGGCGACCGCGTTGCTTGTCGAACAGGGGCACGAGGTGGTCGGTGTCACGCTCAAGCTCTGGGGTGGGGCGGGCGACTCGGGGTGCTGCTCCGTGGCCGACGTGGAGGATGCGCGTCGGGTGGCCCAGCAGCTCGGGATCGACCACCACGTGTTCAACCTGACCGACGAGTTCGACCGTACCGTGGTGGCGCCCTACGTGGCTGAGCACGCAGGGGGGAGGACGCCCAACCCCTGCATAGAGTGCAACCGCTCCATAAAGTTCGACCGCCTGCTGGGGCGTTCCGAACGCCTGGGATTCGACTTCCTGGCCACCGGCCATCACGCTCGGGTCACCACCGAAGGGGGGGAGCGCCGACGACTGCGCCGTGGGGCCGACGTGGCCAAGGACCAGTCGTACGTCCTCTCGATGCTGGATCAGCACGCGTTGGCCCGGCTGGCCTTTCCCGTGGGGACCATGACCAAAGACGAGGTGCGCGCCCACGCCCGCCGCCTGGGGTTGCGTACCGCGGCCAAGCCCGACAGCCAGGACGTCTGCTTCATCGGCAGTGTCGACGGACGCCGCGGGTTCCTGGCCGAGCGGATCGAGCTCCACACGGCCGAGGTGGTCGACGACACGGGTCGGGCAGCCGGCAGCGTCGAGGCGGTCGAGCTGGTGACCGTGGGTCAGCGTCGCGGCATGGGACACGGGCTCGACGGGCAGCGTCGCTACGTGACCCACGTCGACGTCGGGGCGCGTCGCGTCACCGTGGGCAGCGCGTCCCAGGCGCTCCGCCCGACCGTGGTGCTGGCAGCTCGGTCGCTCGCCTGGGTCGACGGGCCGCTCGGACCGGGCGAGCGGGCCATCGCGCAGGTCAGCGCGCACGGGCGACCCGTGCCCTGCACGGTCGAGCAGGTCGAGCCGGCCGGGCCGGGTGGCGGGCACGCTGCGGGAGGGACCGACATCGTCGTGCGCTTCGACGTGCCGCAGCGCCCGGTGGCGCCGGGTCAGACCGTCGCGCTCTACGACGAGCGCGAGCCCGACGCCGTGGTCGGCGCCGGCGTCGCCGCCTGAGCATGGCGGGGCGGGGGGCAGCGGCCGGGCCGTCGGCTGCCGCGGCGCGGCGTCGAGGAGCTCCGGGCCCTGATCGCCCATCACAACGAGCTCTACCATGCGCTCGACGCGCCCGAGATCCCCGATGCCGAGTACGACCGGCTCGTGGTGGAGCTCCGTACGCTCGAGGAGGCGCACCCGGAACTGGCCTCACCGGACTCGCCGACCCAGACCGTGGGTGCCCCCCCGACCGGATTGTTCTCCGAGGTGCGCCACCGGGTGCCCATGATGAGCCTCGACAACGCCTTCGACGAGGACGAGCTGCGGGCCTGGGGCGAGCGGCTACACCGCGCCGATCAGGATCTCGACCTGGCCACGCTTTCGTTCTCCTGCGAGCCCAAGGTCGATGGCGTGGCCATCTCACTCACCTACGAGCATGGGCGGTTCGTGCTGGCCGCCACCCGGGGCGACGGGGTGACCGGCGAGGACGTCACGGCGAACGTGGCCACCGTGGCCGACGTGCCCTCGGTGCTCTCGGCCGCCGGTGGTCCCTACCCCGACCTCCTGGAGGTGCGCGGCGAGATCTACATGCCGGTGGCCGAATTCGAGGCCATGAACGCGCGCCAGGCCGCGGCGGGCGACCGGCTCTTCGTCAACCCGCGCAACTCCGCTGCCGGAGCGCTGCGACAGAAGGACCCGGCGGTCACGGCCTCGCGTCCGCTGCACTTCTGGGCGTACCAGGTGGGCGTGGTGGAGGGCGCGCCGGCCGGCGAGGCCTGGCCGGCGACCTCGCAGACCGAGACGCTGCGCCGGCTGGCCCGGGCCGGTTTCCCGGTCAGCCCGTCGGCCGGGCAGGTGCGCGGTGTCGGTGGCGTCGTGGCGCGCTGCACCGAACTCCAAGAGGGTCGTCATTCGCTGGCCTACGAGATCGACGGCGTGGTGGCCAAAGTCGACGAGCTGGCACTCCACGACAGGCTGGGCGCCACCTCGCGGGCACCACGCTGGGCCATCGCCTTCAAGTTCCCACCCGAGGAGCGCACGACACGACTCAAGGCCATTCACGTCTCGATCGGGCGCACCGGTCGGGCCACGCCGTTCGCCCAGCTCGAGCCGGTCTTCGTGGGCGGTTCGACGGTCGGGCTGGCCACGCTGCACAACGAGGACCAAGTCGCGGCCAAAGACGTGCGCCCGGGCGACCTGGTCATTGTCCGCAAGGCGGGCGACGTGATCCCCGAGGTCGTCGGTCCGGTCCTCCACGGCCCGGGTGTGCCGGCCCGACGCAAGCCCCGGTGGAAGTTCCCATCCACCTGTCCCTCGTGCGGTGAGCCGCTCCTCCGGCTCCCAGGGGAGAGCGACACCTTCTGCACCAACATCGACTGCCCCCAACAGCGCGTGCAGCGCATCGTCCACTACGCCTCACGCTCGGCCCTGGACATCGAAGGGCTCGGCGAGGAGCGCGTGGTCCAGCTCGTGACGGCCGGGCTGTGAACGATCCGGCCGATCTCTACGGGCTGCGCCCCGAGCAGCTGGCGGGCCTGGAGCGGTTCGCCGCCACGTCCGCGGGCAACCTCGTGACCGCCGTGGCGGCGTCGTGCCGTCAGCCCCTCAGCCGCTTGCTGGTCGGGCTGGGGATCCGCCATCTCGGTCCGACCGGGGCGCGGGCACTGGCCCGGGCGTTCGGCACGCTCGACGCGCTCGTGCCGCCTCGAGTGAGGAGCTCGCCGCGGTCGACGGGATCGGCGCGGTGATCGCCACCAGCGTGGCCGAGTTCCTCGCCCAACCGACCAACGAGGCGGTCCTGGAGCGCCTGCGCGCCGCGGGGGTCAGCACGGAGGAGCCGGGGGCCGCCGGAACCGGCCCGGGCGGCACCCGAGCGGCGGGCCCCGGCAGCACGCACGCTCGAGGGCAAGGCGGTCGTGGTCACCGGGACCGTACCGGGCTACACCCGGGATGCCGCCGAGGAGGCGATCCGCGCCCACGGTGGGACGTCGGCGGGAAGCGTCTCGAAGAAGACCTTCGCCGTCGTGGTGGGCGATGCCCCGGGCGCCAGCAAGGTCAAGAAGGCCGAGGAGCTCGACGTTCCCATGGTCGATGCATCGGGGTTCGACCAGCTACTGGCCACCGGCGACCTGCCGCGGTGAGCCTCCGTCACGGTGGGACCCACCACGGGGCACGTCCCAGGGCGGGTGCTCGCGCACGCGCCGGTGCAGGTGAGGGGGTGTCCACCGGAGCCCGCTCGCGCTCAGTAGCCTTGAGCTGCCCGATGCCCCTGATCTCTGATTCCATCGGCCGGGTCCTTGGGAAGCGGTACCGGCTGCTCGCCGCCCTGGGCACCGGCGCTTCGGCTCACGTGTTCCTTGCCGAGGACGTGTCGTTGCAACGGCACGTCGCGGTGAAGGTCCTCCAGCCGGCGCTGGCCACCGACGAGTCCTTCCTCAAGCGTTTCCGGGCCGAGGCGCGCTCGGTCGCGTCGCTCAATCATCCCCACGTCCTGCGCGTCTTCGACTGGGGCGAGGACGTCGACGGGCCGTATCTGGTCCTCGAGTATCTGGGCGGGGGCTCGCTGCGCGACCTCCTCGACCGTGACGTGCGGCTCAGCCACGCGCAGGCGGCCCACCTCGGCACCGAGGTGACCCAGGGGCTGGCGTATGCCCACGCCCGGGGACTCGTGCACCGGGACATCAAGCCGGCGAACCTCCTCTTCGACGAGGAGGGGCGAGTCCGGGTGGCCGACTTCGGAGTGGCCCGCGCCCTGGCCGAGGCGGCCTGGACCGAACCGGCCGGGGCCATGGTGGGAACGGCCCGCTACATCTCGCCCGAGGCGGCCGAGGGCAAGCCGGTCGATGGCCGGGCTGACGTCTACTCCCTGGCGCTCGTGCTCTACGAGGCGGTCACCGGGACCGTCCCCTTCGTCACCGACACCACCATGGGCACCCTCGCGGCGCGGATCGGGCAGCCGCTGCCGCGGAACGACGCCCTCGGGCCGCTCGACGACGTGCTGGCCCGGGCGGCCGCCCCCGACGTCTCGGCCCGACTCGATGCCGCTGGACTCGGGGCCCGCCTGGCCGCGCTGGCCGCCGCCCTGCCCTCGCCGGCACCCTTGCCGCTGGTCACACCGCATCTCGAGGATTCGTTGCCCATCTCTGGCTTCCGGGCCCCGGGCGTCTTCGAGCTGACGGACTCGGGTGTGGTCGGCCCCACCACGGTCGCCGTGGGCGCGGCGACCGCCATCTCACCCGCGGTGTCCGGGACACCGATCGGCACCAAAGCCGGTCCCGGCGAGATCTTCGACGCCGAGCCTGGCGGCGCCGCTCGATCCAAGGGGCCGGTCATGGGATCTGGTCCGGCTCCGACCCGCGCCCGTTTCCGTCGACGCTGGTGGGTGATCGGTGCGGTCGTGGGTTCGGTGCTGCTCGTCGCGGCCGGGCTGGCCTCGGCGTACGCCCTCGGCGCCTTCACGCCGTCGCACCCCACGCCCGCCCTGGTGAACCTGCCGATCGACCAGGCCCGTTCCCAGCTCGACAAGGTGCACATGGACCTGAGGGTGACGGGCAAGCCGGTCACCTCGCTCACCGTGCCCGCCGGTGACGTGATCTCGCAAAGACCCAAGGCCGGTGTTTCGCAGAAGGAGGGCTCCAGCGTCTCGGTGGTGGTGTCGGCTGGGAAACCCGCGGTCACCGTGCCCTCTCTCGCTGGGCTGACCTGTGCCCAGGCCGCCACGACCTTGGCTGGAGCGCACCTGCAGGGAACTTGCGCACCCGGTCAGTACAACAACACCGTGCCCGCCAGCGTCATCATCTCGTGGTCGTTCGGCTTGACTCCGAACCCGACCTCGGCTCCCTGGGGCAGCGCCATCACCATGGTGCCCTCTCTCGGGCACCAACCGGCCACGGTCCCCCCGATCCCGAACACCTACTCCTACGCCCAGGCCCAGGCCGCGCTCCAGGCGGTCGGCCTCAACGCCACGCAGAGCTCGGCTTCGAGCACAACGGTGCCATCGGGCGATGTGATCTCGACCAACCCGGCCAGCGGGGCTCCGGCACCCTATGGCTCCACCGTCACGGTCACCGTGTCGACGGGGCCGCCGACCACCACCGTCCCGAGTGTCGAAGGCGAGTCGGTCTCGGCCGCCACCTCCGCCCTGCAGAACGCCGGGCTCACCGTCTCGGGCGTGACCGGGAACCCGAACAAGAACGTCACCAAGGCGCAGCCGGCGAGTGGCGCCACCGTCCCCACGGGATCCTCGGTCCAGCTCTTCACCAGCTGAGTCGGGGAGCGTCTACGGATCAGGCGTATACGGATCAGGCGTGTACGTGCCTGCCCGCTGAGGGCTACTCGGTGATGGCGCGGAAGCGCGCGGCCAGCTCGCCCGCTTGTCCGTTGTCCCCCTGCGTGGTCTGGAGCATGAGCAGCTTGGCCATGTCACCCTCGACCCGCACCCGACCGGCCATGAATTCCTGCATGCCACGCTGGATGTCGCCTTCGACGAGGATCGCCTTGGCGGTCTCGTAGTCGACGGTCACCTTGAGGTCCTCACCCTCGACGTGGCCCATATCGAGCACCAGGTCCCCCGTCGACGTGTCCATGTGGGCCAGGATGTCGTCGTCCGAAAATGGGACGGCCGTCACGACCAGATTCATCCGGACGGCCTGGGCCACGGGCACCGATCCGGCCTCGTAGTCGGCGCGGATCCGGCGTGCCTCGTCGAGCCACTCGTCGCTGAGGAACGGGTAGGACGGCATGCGTGCTCCTTGTCATCCGGTGCTGGGTCTTCCGGCGCCGGTCGCTCTCCTGCGGTCGACGGAACCCTACCGGGACCGCCGGTAGGCTGCCCCACCGTGACCGCACCCATCATGGCCGGTGCCGAGCCCTACGCGGCCACGGGCGATGGGCGCGGTGCGCTGGTCCTTCACGGCTTCACGGGCAACCCCGGATCCGTGCGTGGCCTGGCCCGTGCGTTGGCCGACGCGGGTCTGACGGTCGAGCTCCCGCTCCTGCCGGGCCACGGCACCAAGATCGCAGACATGGTGCGGACCGATTGGGAGGACTGGTCCCGTGCGGCCGAGCAGGCCTACGCCGACTTGGCGGCGCGCTGCGACAGGGTGGTGGTGGTGGGCCTGTCGATGGGTGGCCTGCTCGCCGTGTGGCTGGCCGTGCACCATCCCGAGATCGCCGGGATCGCCGTGGTGAACCCGCAGCTGGCGCCGGCAGACGCCGCCACGGTGGCCCTGGTCGAGTCCATGGTCGAGAGCGGCGAGGAGGTTGCACCTGGCATCGGGTCCGACATCGCCAAGGAGGGCGTAGAGGAGCGGGGCTACGACGAGTTGCCCCTGCGGCCCCTGCTCTCGCTCTTCGCCGCGTCAGCCGAGGTGTCGGCCGATCTCGAGTCCGTGACCTGCCCGGTCCTGGTCTTCACCAGTGCCCAGGACCACGTGGTCGATCCCGCCTCGAGCCGGCTCCTGGTGACCATGGCCAAGGGCCCGGTCGAGCAAGTCATGCTCGAGCGCAGCTACCACGTGGCCACGTTGGACTGGGACCGCGACGAGATCGAAGCCCGCACGGTCGAGTTCGCGACGGGCGTGCTGGCGTCCTCGGGCTCATGAGCGAGGACGCGGTGACCCGCCCGCTGAGCCGGGAGGACGTCGTCCATGTGGCGCGCCTGGCACGACTGGAGTTGACCGACGACGAGGTCGAGGTGTTCACGGCGCAGCTGCGCAGTGTGCTCGACCACGCGGCCGACGTGGCCGCGCTCGACCTGTCGCACCTGCCTCCCTCGTCCCACCCGATCCCACTTGAGAACGTCCTGCGGGCCGACGAGCCCCGGCCGAGCCTCGAGCGCGACGAGGTGCTGGCCGTGGCCCCCGCGGTGGAGGACCACCGGTTCCGGGTGCCGCGGATTGGTGGGGAGGCTCCGTGAGCACCGCGGCCCCCGTGTCCGGCGCCGCCGCCATCGCAGCTGATGTGCGGTCTGGCCGGCGTTCGGCACGCCAGGTGGTGGAGGAGTCGTTGGCGGCCGTGGCTGCCGGCGACGGCGAGCTCTCGGCGTTCCTCACCGTGCTGGGGGACCAGGCGCGGGCCGAGGCCGATGTCGTGGACGCCAAGGTCGCCGCCGGGGGCGATCCGGGGCCGCTGGCCGGGGTTCCGGTGGCCCTCAAGGACAATCTGTGCACCCGGGGCGTTCCCACCACGTGCGCGTCTCGCATCCTCGAGGGATGGCGACCGCCCTACGACGCCACGGTGGTCACCGCGCTGCGCGCCGCTGGGGCGGTGGGCCTGGGCAAGACCAACATGGACGAGTTTGCCATGGGCAGCTCCACCGAGAACTCGGCATTCGGTCCCACACGCAACCCCCGCCACACCGGGAAGGTGCCCGGGGGGAGCAGTGGGGGTTCGGCTGCCGCGGTGGCGGCAGGGTTCGCCCCGCTGGCCCTCGGCTCCGACACGGGGGGCTCCATCCGTCAGCCAGCGGCGCTCTGCGGCGTGGTGGGGATGAAGCCGACCTACGGGCGGGTGTCGCGCTACGGCCTGGTGGCGTTCGCCAGCTCGCTCGACCAGATCGGCCCGTTCGCCGCCTCGGTCGAGGACGCGGCGCTGCTCTACGACGTGATCGCTGGCCACGACCCCCTCGACAGCACCTCGCTACCGTCGGGACCCGAACTGACCCTGCCGGGCGTGCACCGGGGGACCGAGGGTGTGCGGGTGGGGCTCTGTCACGACCTGATCGAGGGCTGCGCGCCTGACGTGGTGGCCCGGGTGCACGAGGCCGCCGAGGTGCTGGCCCAGGCCGGGGCGAAGGTCGAGGAGATCTCCGTGCCCGAGTTCGCGTATGGGCTGTCGGCCTACTACCTGATCGCCCCCGCTGAGGCCTCCTCCAACCTGGCCCGCTACGACGGGGTGCGCTACGGGCTGCGCGTCGAGGCCGATGATGTGGCTGCCATGAACGCGGCCACCCGCACGGCGGGGTTCGGCCCGGAGGTCAAGCGCCGGATCATGCTGGGCACCTACGCACTGTCGGCCGGGTACTACGAGGCCTACTACGCCCAGGCACAGCGGGTGCGCACGCTGGTGATGCAGGCCTTCGACCGCGCCTACGAGTCCGTCGACGTGCTGCTCGGCGCCACGGCGCCGACGACCGCGTTCGATCTGGGGGCCAAGGTGGGCGACCCTATGGCCATGTACATGAGCGACGTGTGCACCATCCCGTCCAACCTGGCCGGGCACCCGGCCGTCTCGGTCCCGTTCGGCACCGGTCATGACGGGATGCCGGTCGGCGTCCAGGTGCTGGCGCCGGCGCTCGGCGAGGCAGTGATGTTCCGGGTGGCCCGCGTCGTCGAGGCCCATGCCCCTGGGCTCGGGCCGGCCCGAGGTGCGGGCTCGTGACGGTGACGGGGGAGACCGGCGACTGGGAGCTGGTAATCGGACTCGAGGTCCACTGTGAGCTGGCCACCGCCACCAAGCTCTTCTGCGGCTGCAAGAACGCGTTCGGCGACGAGCCCAACGTCAACGTCTGCCCGGTCTGCCTCGGCCTGCCCGGATCCCTTCCCGTGCTCAACGCTCACGCCGTGGAACTCGCCATGCGCATCGGTCAGGCCCTGCACTGCCAGGTGCGGCCCTCGACCTTCGCCCGGAAGAATTACTTCTACCCGGATCAGGCCAAGGACTACCAGATCAGCCAGTACGACCTGCCGCTCAACGCGGACGGTTGGCTCGAGCTTCCCGAAGGTGCCCGCGTGGGGATCACGCGGGCCCATATGGAGGAGGACACGGGCAAGCTCACCCACGTCGGGGAGAGCGGGCGGATCCACTCGGCCGAGCACGCGTTGGTCGACTACAACCGTTCAGGCGTGCCGCTCGTGGAGATCGTGAGCGAGCCCGACATCCGGTCGTCCGCACAGGCGCGCGCCTATGCCTCCGAGCTGCGCGGGATCCTGGTGGCTACCGGGGCCTCCGACGGCCGCATGGAGGAGGGGTCGATGCGCGTCGACGCCAACGTGTCGGTCCGGCCGGCCGGCACCACCGCCTTCGGCACGCGCTGCGAGATCAAGAACCTCAACTCTCTGCGATCACTGGGCCGCGCCATCGAGTACGAGGCGGCACGGCAGGTTGCCCTGCTCGAAGGTGGTGGCCGGGTGGTGCAGGAGACCCGGCACTGGGACGAATCGGCCGGCCGGACCTCGGCGTTGCGGTCCAAGGAGGAGGCCAACGACTACCGGTACTTCCCCGAGCCCGACCTGGTGCCGCTGGCCCCGGACGCGGCGTGGCAGGAACGGGTCCGCAACGCCATGGGGCCGCTGCCGGCCGAACGGCGGGCCACGCTGGCCCAGGCACTGGGTGGTTCGCCGACCGATGCCGAGACGGACCAGATCCGTGCCGTGGTCGACCTCGGCCTCGACGGCCTGGTCGTTGCTGCCGTGGGCGCGGGTGCTCCTGTCGCCTTGGCCCTGGCACGCGCCTCCAACGAGGTGGCTGCCCAGGCCGAGGCGGCTGCTCGGCTCCCGGCGGAGGCGTTCGTTGCGCTGCTCTCCATGGAGGCAGGCGGGCAGGTCTCGGCCACCCAGTCCAAGGCGGTGCTCGGTGCATTGCTCGAGCGCGGCGGTGGGGACCCGGCGGTGGTGGCGGCCGAGATGGGCTTCGAGGCGCTCGGTTCCGACACGCTGGGCGCCGTGCTCGACGAGGTGGTGGCAGCGAACCCCGACGAGTGGGGGCGCTTCTGCGAGGGCGAGGACAAGCTCATGGGCTTCTTCACCGGAGCCGTCATGAAGGCGACCTCGGGCAAGGCCAACGGCAAGGAAGTGGCAGCCGAGCTGCGTCGCCGGCGCGGCGACTGACCCGACTCAGTCGGTGGGCCCTGGGGGCCACGCCGGGCATGCTCGCCCCTAGGATCGTCAGCGTGTGAGCCCCGAGGAGCCCCGGAAGGGCGAGACGACCGAAGGAACCCCCCTGACGGCCCTGGGCCGGCTGGCAGGATGGTGCTACGACCGCCGCCGCACGGTCCTGGTGATGTGGATCCTCGCCGTGATCGGCCTGACCGTCCTGACCCAGGTGGTGGGCACCGACTTCCAGAACAAGTTCACGGCGGGGAGCACCCAGTCGCAGCAGGCGGCCGATCTCCTCAGCGCTCGTCTTCCCGCCAAGGCCGGCGACACCGCCGACGTCGTGTTCCACACTTCGAAACCCATTGCCGACAACCAGGCGGAGATCGAGCGGGTGCTGGAGTCGCTGCGACGCCTCGACCATGTGAGTGGCGTCACCAGCCCCTTCGCGCCGGACGGCGCGGACCAGATCTCGTCGCACTCCGGGGCGAACATCGCCTTCGCCGTCGTGCAGTTCGACGCCTCGACGAACGACCTGCCTCCCGCCGCCATCCACGCGGTCATCGACACCGCCGATGCGGCGGCGCGCCCGGGGATGCAGATCGCCCTCGGCGGCTACCCGATCTCGTCGGTCGCCAAGATCTCGCCCGGAGCCAGCGAGGGCATTGGCATCACGGCGGCCATCATCATCATGTTGCTCGCCTTCGGTTCCGTGGTGGCCATGGGGCTGCCGATCGTCACCGCCCTGTTCGGTCTGGGCATCGGCGTCGCGCTGCTCGAGTTGATCACGCACTTCCTGGTCGTGCCGAATTTCGCACCGGAGATGGCGGCCATGATCGGCATCGGCGTCGGCATCGACTACGCGCTGTTCATCGTTACGCGCTACCGGCAGGGCATCTTCGAAGGCCGCGCGCCGCGCGGAGCCGTCGTGATGTCGCTGATGACCTCGGGACGATCGGTGCTCTTCGCCGGTGGGACAGTGGTCATCTCGCTCTTCGGACTGTTCCTCATCGGCCAGCCCTACATGGTCGGGCTGGCCTCGGCCTGCATCGTCGCCGTGCTGATGGTGCTCGTTGCCGCGCTGACCCTTCTGCCGGCACTTCTCGGGTTCTCGGGCAACGCGATCGACAAGCTGCATCTGCCACGACTGCTCCAGAGCGGCGGGCCGCCTCCTCCCGGCGGGTTCTGGTACCGCTGGAGCCGGCTGATCCAGCGGCGGGCCTGGGTGACCGGGATCCTGGCCATGCTCGTCCTGGTCGTCCTCGCGCTTCCCCTCTTCAGCATGCGCCTGGCCTTCACCGATGCCGGCAACGACCCGACCTCGCAGACCACGCGCCAGGCTTACGACCTCCTGTCACAGGGGTTCGGGGCCGGGTTCAACGGCCCCCTGGTCGTCGCGGTCGACATGCACGGCCCTCAGGATCGGGCGGTCGTGGAACAGCTCGGCCGTGCCGTGGACACAGGTGCACCGGACATTGCCTACGTGGCGCCTCCACAGTTCAACGCGTCGGACACCGGAGCCGTGGTGGTGGTCGTGCCGAAGACGTCGCCGCAGTCGTCCCAGACCGAGGCACTCGTGCAGTCCCTGCGCTCTGACGTGATCCCTCCGGTCGTCAAGGGGACCGGCGTGCGTGCACTGGTGGGGGGTCAGACGGCAGGCAGTATCGACGCGGCGAACTTCCTCGGAAGTCGGCTGCTGCTCGTGATCGGCGCCGTGCTGATCTTGTCGTTCCTCCTCCTCACCATGGTCTTCCGTTCCGTGCTCCTTCCCCTCAAGGCCGTCTTCATGAACCTTCTCAGCGTGGGCGCGGCCTACGGGGTGATGGTCGCCGTCTTCGAATGGGGATGGGCCGGCCGCGTCATCGGCATCGGCGAGACGGGTCCCATCGACCCGTGGATCCCGGTCACCATGTTCACCATCTTGTTCGGGCTCTCCATGGACTATGAGGTGTTCCTGCTCTCGCGCATCCGGGAGGAATGGCTCCGCAGCGGCGACAACTCCCAGGCTGTGGCCGACGGGCTGGCCGTGACGGGCCGCATCATCACGGCCGCCGCCGCCATCATGTTCTGCGTCTTCGCGTCGTTCGTGATCAACGACCCCCTCCACATCCTGAAGGTCTTCGGGCTTGGCCTGGCCGTGGCGGTCCTGATCGACGTCACCTTGGTGCGCATGGTGCTCGTACCCTCCATCATGGAGATCCTCGGTGACGCCAACTGGTGGATGCCGCGTTGGATGCAACGGTCGATCCCCACCGTCGGGGTGGAGGTCACGCCGACCCCGGTCGTGACACCCGCCTGATCCCCCCAGCTAGTTTTGGGTCCGTGCAGGACGAATTGGAACCCGTGGGCACCTTCGTGTCCCTCAACCCCGGACGCGACGTGCAGCGGGTCGGTACGGCCGCCTTCCTCGGCCAGGACGTCCAGAAGATCCACGACCCGGTGTGGGCGGTCATCGGCAACCTCGGGGACAGCCAGTGCTATCTGGGCGTCCCCGAGAAGGTCGGGGCGGTCCAGGCTGCCGTGGCCCGACGCATCACCGAGGACGACCTGCGGGTCCGACTCATCCCCACGGCGTTCACACTGGGCGTTTCGGACGGCCAGCTCAACGGCACCTCGCAGATGCGGTTCTCCCTCGTCGGCCGGGAGCTCGTCCACGATGTCGCCGACGTGCACCTGGCGGCGAACAGCGTGGCCGGCCTCGTCGCCGTCGTCGCGTGTGACAAGCCCCCGGTGGGGACCCTGGCCGCCGTCCTCGAGAACGATACGCCGGCCGTGATCCTCTCCGATGGCCCCATCCACCCGGGAACGGATCCCGAGACTGGGGCACGGATCGATCTCGTGTCTGCGTTCCAGGCGGCCGATCAGGACGAGGAGGTCCGCGCTCGATTCGCGCTCAACGCCTGCCCCGGCCAGGGCAGCTGCGGGGGCATGTTCACCTACAACACCATGCAGACCTTCATCGCGGTGCTGGGCCTCGAGCCGCTGCACATGGTCTCCCCTGCCTCCGACGACCCTCGGCGCCTGGCCGAGTTCCCCGATCAGGTCGTGGACTGCCTCCTGGCCATGACGACACGCGGCGTCCGGCCTCGCGACATCGTGACTCCCGCATCTCTCCGCAACGCCCTGACCGTGGCCATCGCCATGGGCGGTTCGACCAACGTGGTGCTGCACAGCGTCGAGCTCGCTCGCGCCGCGGGCATCGATCTCTGGGCCGACGTCCTGAGCCAGGACGAGTTCAACCAGCTGGCCCGCCGATTGCCGGTGCTGGTCAACATGCGTCCCTTCGGCGACTACTCCATGGTGGACGTCGACGCCAGCGGCGGACTGCAGGTCATCGTCAAGGAGCTCCTCGGTGCGGGGTTCCTCGAGGGCGACGTGCTGACGTGCACCGGGGAGACCCTGGCCGAGCAGGTTCGGCGGCTCGATCCGCCGTCGCCTGACCAGGACGTCATCTACTCGGTCGAGAAGCCCTTCAAGGACACGGGCGGGCTGCGCCTGCTGCGCGGGAACCTCGCTCCCGACGGGGGCGCCGTCCTCAAGGTGGCGGGAGTCGAAGGTGGCGTGAAGGAAGGGGTCTTCACTGGGCGCGCTCGTGTGTTCAACGGCGAGCGCTCCCTCATCGAGGCCCTCGACCGATATCCGGACAGCTTCGAGGACAACGACATGGTCGTGATCCGCTACGAGGGCCCGCGCGGCGCGCCGGGTATGCCGGAGCTGCTCGATCCGACATCGCGGATCACGGCACTGTGCCGGCAGCGGAACATCACCATCGCGTTGATGACCGACGCGCGTTTCTCGGGTGGTTCGGTCGGTCTCGTCATCGGCCACGTCGCGCCCGAGGCGCTCCTCGGGGGCCCGATCGCGTTGGTCGAGGATGGCGACACCATCGTGGTCGACGTGACGACCGACCGGCTCGACTGCGTCGAGCTCGAGGATGCCGACCTCTGCGAGCAGCGGGTCACGGCATGGCGAACGGCGGCCCAGGGGAACGGAGGCGTCCATCCGGACGTCGTCCCGGTCTCCGACCGGGTCCTGGCGCGGATGCGGGCGACGGCACTGCCCGCCCTCCTGGGGGGCGGCATGGCCGTGCCGCCCCAGGCATAGCCCGACGAGGCCAAGCAGGGCGGGGTTGTGGCGAAGCGCCCGGCGTGCAAAAATGACGGTTCATGCCGGCGCACCGCACACGCAGCGAGATTCTGGTACTCCTCACCTAGGCGCGCGCCCTCGACACGACGCACGCCTCTCGACCTCCCAAATCGGGGGGTCGTTTCAATTCCGGGGCCGGATCCTCCGGCTCGTGACCACGGGCGCCGACAGACAGACACGAACCATCAGGCCGAAACGCCGCACCGACGTCCCAACAGCAGCTGAACAGGGGAAGCAATGAAGTTGACAGGGGCCCAGGCCCTCATCAAGAGCCTCGAGATGCAGGGGGTCGACGTCATGTTCGGCCTGCCGGGCGGAGCGATCCTGCCCGTGTACGACCCGATCATCGACTCATCGATTCGGCATGTCCTGGTTCGCCACGAGCAGGGGGCGGGTCACATGGCCGAGGGGTACGCCATGGTGACCGGACGGCCCGGTGTGGCCATGGTGACCAGCGGTCCGGGCGCCACCAACATCGTGACCCCGCTGGCCAACGCCTACATGGACTCGACGCCGCTCGTGGTGGTCTCGGGCCAGGTGGCCACCGCGTCCATCGGCACCGACGCCTTCCAGGAGTGCGACATCACGGGCGTCACCATGGGCATCACCAAGCACAACTGGTTGATCACGAAGGCCGAGGACATTCCCCGGGTCGTGGCTGCCGCCTTCCACGTGGCCACCACCGGCCGTCCGGGCCCGGTCCTGATCGACCTGCCCAAGGACGTGTCCAACGCCACCATGGAGTGGTACTGGCCGTCGTCGGTCGACGAGCTCGATCTCCCGGGCTACCACCCGGTGACCCTGGGTGACCCGGTGCTCGTGGGCCAGGCCGCCGAGCTGATCTCGCGGGCCCGGCGCCCGGTCCTCTACGTCGGCGGGGGCGTGCTCAAGGCCCGTGCCGCCGAGGCGCTTCGTGCCCTGGCCGAGCGCACCGGGATCCCGGTGGTCACGACGCTGATGGCCCGGGGGGCGTTCCCCGACTCGCACCACCAGGCGCTCGGCATGCCCGGAATGCACGGCCACTACACGGCCGTGACCGCCATGCAGAGGAGCGACCTGCTCATCGCCCTCGGAGCCCGGTTCGACGACCGCGTCACCGGGAAGGTGAGCGCGTTCGCCCCTGACGCCAAGGTGATCCACGTGGACATCGACCCGGCCGAGCTGGGCAAGGTGCGTCGGCCCGACGTGGGCATCGCGGGCGATTGCCGGCAGGTGATCGAGGAGCTGCTCTTGGCCATGGACGCCACGAGCGACCGGCCCGAGGTGCAGGACCTCTCGCCGTGGTGGCGCCAGATCGACGAGTGGCGGGAGCGCTTCCCGTTGCACTACGCCGAGGGCGACGGCTCGGCGATCAAGCCCCAGGCCGTCATCGAGCAGCTACGCGACTCGGCGGCCGAGGACGCGATCGTGGTGGCCGGAGTGGGCCAGCACCAGATGTGGGCCTCGCAGTTCTGGCGGTTCGAGCACCCGTACACCTGGGTCAACTCCGGAGGCGCCGGGACCATGGGGTTCGCCGTGCCGGCGGCCATCGGGGCCAAGGTGGGCCGCCCGGACCGCACGGTGTGGGCCGTCGACGGCGACGGGTGCTTCCAGATGACTGCCCAGGAGCTCGTGACGGCGAGCGCAGAACAGATCCCGGTCAAGATCGCCATCTTGAACAACGCCTACCTCGGCATGGTGCGCCAGTGGCAGGAGATGTTCTACGAGGAGCGCTACTCGGAGGTCTACCTGTCGCCCGACCTGCCCGACTACGTCAAGTGGGCCGAGGCCATGGGATGCGTCGGCATCAGGGCCGAGACGCCCGAGGACGTCGGGCCGGCTATCGAGAAGGCCAATGCCGTCGACGACCGGCCAGTGGTGGTTGACTTCCGGACCGATGCCTTCGAGAAGGTGTTCCCCATGGTTCCGGCCGGCGCCTCCAACGACGAGATCGTGGTGCACCCCGACCAGGCTGGGGCGGGCCGGTGAGTGCCGGGGAGCTGCGGGCGCTGCCGGGGCGCAGGGGAGGGGCACCGCGCCACCACATCCTCTCGGTGCTGGTGGAGAACAAGGCGGGCGTCTTGGCCCGCGTGGCGGGCCTCTTCAGCCGGCGGGGCTTCAACATCTACTCGCTGGCCGTGGCCCCCACCGACGAGGACGAGCGGTTCAGCCGGATCACCATCGTGGTCGACGTCGAGTCGGCCCCCCTCGAGCAGGTGATCATGCAGCTGGACAAGCTGGTGAACGTGGTCTCGATCGACGAGCTCTCGCCAACCGACGCCGTCGAGCGCGAGTTGGTGCTGGTCACGGTGGCGGTGGGGCCGGCCGAGCGCTCCCAGGTGATCGAGCTGGTCGGGGTGTTCGGCGGGGAGGTGGTCAGCGTGGGCGCCGACCGCCTGACCGTGATGCTGGCCGGACGGCCGGAGAAGATCGACGACTTCGAAGGGATGCTCGAGCACTACACCGTGGTCGAGCTCCAACGAACGGGCCGCGTGGCGCTGCCTAAGCTGGAACGTCACCGCTGAGAGAGGAAGACACATCGCCATGGCCACGCTCTACTACGAGAAGGATGCCGACCCTTCGCTGATCGCCGGCCGCAAGGTCGCCATCCTCGGATATGGCTCACAGGGCCACGCCCACGCGCAGAACCTGCGGGAGTCGGGCATCGACGTCCGGGTGGCCCTGCGCGAGGGGAGCAGCAGCCGCCGCAAGGCGGAGGAGGCCGGGCTGCGCGTGACCTCGCTGGCCGACGCTGCCGCAGAGGCCGACGTGATCATGATCCTGCTCCCCGACACCGAGCAGAAGGCGGCCTACGACGCCTTCGTGGCACCCAACCTGACCGACGGCGACATGCTCATGTTCGCCCACGGCTTCAACATCCGCTTCGGCCAGATCGTGCCGCCGGCCGGAGTCGACGTGACCATGGTCGCCCCCAAGGGGCCGGGTCACCTGGTGCGGCGGACCTACACCGAGGGCGGCGGCGTGCCGTCCCTGATCGCCGTGCACCAGGACGCCACGGGAAAGGCGCGCGACCTCGCGCTGTCGTACGCGCACGCCATCGGCGCCACCCGCGCCGGCGTGCTCGACACCACGTTCACCGAGGAGACCGAGACCGATCTCTTCGGCGAGCAGGTAGTGCTCTGCGGTGGGTTGACCGCCCTGGTGACGGCCGGATTCGAGACGCTGGTCAACGCCGGCTACCAGCCCGAGTCGGCCTACTTCGAGTGCCTCCACGAGCTCAAGCTGATCGTCGACCTCATGTACGAGCAGGGCATTGCCGGCATGCGGTACTCCATCTCGGACACCGCCGAGTACGGGGACCTCACGCGGGGTCCGCGGGTGGTCAACGCCGCCGTGCGGGCCGAGATGCAGAAGATCCTCGACGAGATCCGCAGCGGTGCCTTCGCCGAGGAGTGGATCGCCGAGAACGCGGCCGGCCGGGGGAAGTTCGAGGCACTGCGCGAGGAGGGCCAGGCCCACCAGATCGAGTCGGTCGGGCGCGAGCTGCGCGACATGATGCCGTTCATCTCCGCCGGCAAGACCCGGGTGGAGGACGCGTCGGGGGGCTGATCCCCCGGGGCTACTCGAAGACGATGGGGAAGGCGTCGACGTTGGCCATGAGCTCCGCCACCGGCGTAGCCGGGCACACCTCGACGGTGTTCCACTGGGAGAGGCCCGACTCGTAGATCATCCCGGTGACCGCCTCGATGCTCGGGGCCTCGACCACGGCCACGGTCCGGTGGCCCGGGTCGAGGTGGAGCGGATCCGTGACGAAGGTGACTTGGGCCGACTCGGCCAGCTTGGGGAGGTTCTGACCCAGTCCCTCGAGGGCCCGGGCCCGGCTTCTGGCGTTGGCCGAGGGGCAGATGTCCGGCGTGTGGTCGGCCAGGATGACGTATTTCGGCATGGGTTGCTCCTTCCGCTGGTGCTCCCGGGATCTTCCTCCTTCCTGCCCATAGTGTCGAGGGGTCGGCGGGCCAGACTGTGGCCCCGTGCAGTCCCGGCCGCGCCCCTCCTCCGAATCCACCCCCCTCGTGTGGGCGTTGCTGGTGGCCCGGTGTCTGTTGGCCGCCGGACTGCTGGCGGGTCTGGCCGTCGGCTCGGGCGCGGGCGCGGCCGGGGCGGCCGGGGCGGCGGTGGGGGGTGCTCGGGCATCCGGTGCCGCTGCCGCGCTGCCGACGTTGCGCTCCCCGGTGGTCGGCCCCTCGCCCGCAATGGTGTCGGGCCCGATCCGGGCTCCCGGAGGACCCTATCTCTATGACCGCCGGGGCCGCGTGGTCTTCTTCCACGGCGTCAACGCGGTCTACAAGACCGCTCCCTACGAGCTGTTCCCGGCTCCGGGGAAGCCGTGGAACTTCTCGGTGGCCGACGCGTCGCTCATGGCCCGGCTCGGCTTCAACGTGGTCCGCCTGGGCATGACGTGGCGCGGACTCGAGCCCGGCACGGCTCCGGCCAACGACCCGGCCATCTGTTCTCGGGGGGCCCCGGGCAATCCGCACCAGTTCGACCGCAGCGCCTTCGACCGCTACGTGCGACGGCTGCAGCAGACCGTGGACCTGCTCGGGCGGTTCCACATATTCACCGTCCTCGACATGCACCAGGACGTGTACAACGAGATGTTCGACGGGGAGGGGGCACCCAACTGGGCCGTGTGCACCGACGGGGTGCCCAGTGTGGACCCCCCCGGGCGTTGGTCGCTCGAGTACAGCACCAAGGCGGCCGGCATCGCGTACCGCCACTTCTGGCGCAACGACGTCGTGGGCGACCTCCAAGGCGAGTACGACCGGATGTGGGGGATGGTGGCCCACGACTTCCGCTCGAATCCGTGGATCCTCGGCTACGACCCGTTCAACGAGCCGTTCTCCACGTCGCTGCTCCGTTTCGGAGACGAGCACTTCGACGCGGAGCTCGAATGTTTCTACACCGGGACCGCCCATATCGGGCGGCCTTCGCACGGCGCCCCGCTGCTCCGCTGCCCGCGGCGTGACCCGAGGGTCGGCGTGATCCCCACCATCCAGCTCCAGGATCCCGCCCATCTCATCTTCGACGAGCCGGACAACTACGCCAGCCGCGGGCTCCCCACGTTCCTCGGGCCCATGGACGTGCCCAACCTGGTGTTCAACGTCCACGTGTACTGCGGTGCCCGTAGCCCGGTGACTGGGAATCCCACGAACCTGGCGGCGTGTGCCGGGCACGAGGTGAAGGTGCTCAGGAAGCGAGCCGAGGACCGGCCCGAGATGGCCTCGACCGCCCAGCCGGGCGGGCCGGCGTGGTTCGTGACCGAGTTCGGCGCCACCGCGGACCCGGCCCTCTTGGCTTCCGTGACGGCAGAGCTCGACGCCCAGGAGGTGGGGTGGGAGTACTGGGCCTGGAAGTTCTACGGCGACCCGACCGGGAGCGCGGACGAGTCACTGGTCATGGCCGATGGGCATCTGCGATCGACGGCCCGGGTGCTGAGCCGCGCCTACCCCCAGGCGGTGGCCGGCATCCCGCTCTCGTTCGGCTTCTCGCCCGGGACCGGGGCGTTCCACCTCTCCTACGTGCCCGACCACCGCGTGCGCGCCCCCACGGTGGTCTTCGTGCCGACGCAGCTCCACTATCCCCACGGGTACTGTGCCGTCGTCAGCGGCGGACGCGTGACCTCGGGAGCGGGGGCCGAGCAGCTGCTGGTGCGCAACGCCGCTGTGGGGCACCGCGTGAAGGTGGCCGTGACCGCCGGCCCGTGCCCTGCCCGCGCCCGCGCCGAGGCACGCCGCGCCTGACGCCCCTACGGTGGGGGCATGTGCCGGAACATCACCACTTTGCGCGGTCTCGAGCCCGTGGCCACCGACGAGGAGATCGAGGCGGCGGCCCGCCAGTACGTCCGCAAGGTCAGCGGTGTGCAGTCCACCTCCGACGCCACCGCCGAGGCCTTCGAGCACGCCGTGAGCGAGATCGCCGCGTCCACCAGGGAGCTTCTTGCCACCCTGCCACCCCGCCGCCAGCCGCCGCCCACCCTGCCACCGCTGCGCCGGATCCGCGCCACCAAGGCGTCGGCGCCGTCGGGGTAGCCCCGACGCGGCGCTCAGTTCGCCAGCGCCCCCACCACGTGGGTGATGCAGGCGCATAGCGAGGCCACGTCGTCGGGCTCTATGGCCGGGAACATGGCGATGCGCAGCTGGTTGCGCCCCAGCTTGCGGTAGGGCTCGGTGTCGACGATGCCGTTGGACCTCAGCACGGCAGCCACGGCAGCCGCGTCGACCGCGTCGACGAAGTCGATGGTGCCCACCACGTGGCTGCGATCGGCCGGGTTCTCCACGAAGGGCCGGGCGAACCCCGACTGCTCGGCCCAGGTGTAGAGGATCTCGGCCGAACGGTCGCAGCGTGAGGCGGTCCACTCGAGGCCACCGTGGGCGTTCATCCAGTCGAGCTGCTCGGCCAGCAGGAAGATGGTGGCCAGCGCCGGCGTGTTGTAGGTCTGGTCCAGCCTGGAGTTGTCGACCGCCGTCTTGAGGTCCAAGAAGGCGGGGATCCACCGGCCCGAGGCAGCGATCCGGTCCACCCGCTCGAGGGCGGCGGGGGAGAGGAGGGCGATCCACAGCCCGCCGTCGCTGGCGAAGCACTTCTGCGGGGCCAGGTAGTACGCGTCGAACTGGGCGGGGTCGACCCGCAGCCCACCGGCCGCCGAGGTGCCGTCGACGGCGACCAACCCACCGCCGTTGTCGGGGAGCGCGGCACCCTGGGGGCGCTCGATGGTCATGGACACGCCGGTCGAGGTCTCGTTGTGGGTGAGCGCGTAGAGGTCGACGGTGGCATCAGCCACGGCGCGGGGCCGGGTGCCCGGCACCGACTCGATCACCTGGGGGTCCTTCAGGTGCGGCGCCGATTTGGCGCAGCCGGCGAACTTGGAGGAGAACTCGCCGAAGCTGAGGTGCTGGCTCTGGGCCTCGATGAGCCCGAAGGTGGCCGCGTCCCAGAAGCAGGTGGTGCCGCCGTTGCCCAGGACGACCTCGTAGCCCTCGGGGAGGGAGAAGAGGTCGCGCAGCCCGGCGCGGACGCGGCCGACCTGCGACTTGACGGTCTTCTGCCGGTGGCTGGTGCCCAGATAGGTGGTCGCCACCTCGGTGAGCGCCTCGATCTGTGCCGGCCGGACCTTGGAGGGGCCCGACCCGAACCGGCCGTCTGCGGGCAGGAGCTCTGCGGGAATCGTGATGTCGGGGGTGTCTGGCACGTATGAGATCATGACACCCGTGACGCCCTCCGAATCCATGACAGAGCTGCGCCGCATCTCGCGGCGGGCGGCCGCCGTGGCCCCTTCGGCCACCCTGGCGGTCGATGCCAAGGCCAAGGCGCTCCAGGCCGCCGGCGAGCACGTCATCGGCTTCGGCGCCGGCGAGCCCGACTTCCCGACGCCCGCCCACATCGTGGAGGCGGCGGTCCTGGCGTGCCGGGACCCGGCCAACCACCGCTACACGCCCACGGCGGGGATCCCGGCCCTGCGCGAGGCCATCGCGGCCAAGACCCGGCGCGACTCGGGCTTCGAGGTCAGCCCCTCCCAGGTCCTGGTGACCAACGGGGGGAAGCAGGCCGTGGCCAACGCCTTCGCCGTCCTGTGCGACCCCGGTGACGAGGTGCTGGTGCTGGCTCCGTTCTGGACCACCTACCCCGAGGCGATCGCCCTGGCGGGCGGGACCCCGGTGGTGGTCTCCTCGGACGAGACCACCGGGTTCCGCTCCTCGGTCGAGGACCTCGAGGCGGCGTGGACACCGCGCACCAAGGTGCTGCTGTTCGTCTCCCCCTCGAACCCGACCGGGGCCGTGTACACGCGAGATGAGATCGAGGCCATCGGGCGCTGGGCGCTGGGCAAGGGGATCTGGGTGCTCACCGACGAGATCTACGAGCACCTGGTCTACGGCGGCGCCGAGCACCACTCCATGCCGGTGCTCGTCCCGGAGCTGGCCGAGCGCTGCCTGGTGGCCAACGGCGTGGCCAAGACCTATGCCATGACCGGGTGGCGGGTCGGGTGGCTGCTCGGTCCCGCCGACGCCATCACGGCAGCCACCAACATCCAGAGCCACGAGACCTCCAACGTGGCCAACGTGTCCCAGCGGGCCGCCCTGGCCGCGGTGAGCGGGGGCCTCGAGGACGTCGCCGCCATGCGCCAGGCCTTCGACCGCCGCCGCCGGACCATCGTCTCGATGCTCAACGGGATCGACGGCGTGATCTGCGCCGAGCCCGAGGGTGCCTTCTACGCCTTTCCCTCGGTCAAGGGCCTGCTCGGACGCTCCATCGGGGGCCAACGTCCCGCGACGAGCGCCGAGTTGGCCGAGCTGTGCATCACCCAGGCCAAGGTGGCTGTCGTCCCTGGTGAGGCGTTCGGCGCGCCCGGCTACTTCCGCATGTCCTACGCCCTCGGTGACGAGGACCTGGTGGAGGGCGTCTCCCGGCTGGCCACCCTCTTGGGGGAGGCGCAAGACTGACCGGGCGGGAGACCGCAGGGAACTGACGGGCGGCGGCGTGGCCGCCGCCCCGACCGGGGGCGGGGAGTTCGAGCGGGGGGAGTGAGGAGACCACCGCGGTGGCACGGGTACTGGTAACGGAGAAGATCGCCAAGAGCGGGCTCGACCTGCTGGCCGACGCTGGCCACGAGGTCGACGTGCGCGAGGGACTGAGCCCCGAGGAGCTGCTCGAGGCGGTGGCCGGCGCCCACGCGTTGATCATCCGCTCGGCCACCCAGGTGACCGCCGACGTGCTCGCCGCCGGGACCACGCTCGCCGTCGTCGGGCGGGCCGGCGTGGGGCTCGACAACGTCGACGTCGCCGCGGCGACCTCCCGGGGCGTGATGGTGGTCAACGCACCTACCTCCAACATCCTCTCGGTGGCTGAGCAGGCCATGGCGTTGCTGCTCGCCCAGGCCCGCAACATCCCCCAGGCGCACGCCGCGCTGGTCGACGGCCGTTGGGAGCGCTCCAAGTGGGAGGGCGTCGAGCTCCACGGCAAGGTCCTCGGTGTGGTCGGCCTGGGTCGGGCGGGCTCGCTCGTGGCCCAGCGGGCCCACGCCTTCGGGATGGAGCTGATCGGCTACGACCCCTTCGTCTCTGCCGAGCGCGCCCGGGCCATGGGTGTGCGCCTGGTCAGCATCGAGGAGCTGGTGGCCGAGGCCGACTTCGTGACCATCCACACTCCCAAGACCCCCGAGACCCTGGGGCTGTTCGGGCGCGACCTGCTGGCCAAGGCCAAGCCGGGCATCCGCATCGTCAACACCGCCCGGGGGGGGATCGTCGACGAGGAGGCCCTGGCCGACGCCATCCGCGACGGCATCGTCGCTGGTGCCGGCCTCGACGTGTTCGCCAAGGAGCCGTGCACCGAATCCCCCCTCTTCGAGCTGCCGGGTGTGGTGGTCTCGCCCCACCTGGGGGCCTCGACCGAGGAGGCACAGGACAAGGCCGGCGTGACCATCGCCGAGCAGGTCCTGCTGGCCCTCGCCGGCGACTTCGTCCCCTACGCCGTCAACGTGGACGCCAGGGACGTCTCCGACACCGTGCGCTCGTTCATGACGTTGGCCGAGCAGCTCGGCCGCTTCTTCGTGGGCCTGCACGACGGGCTGCCCGACGCCATCGACATCGAGTACCAGGGCGAGCTGTCGGGGCAGAGCACCGGCATCCTCACCCTCTCGGTGCTCAAGGGCATCTTCGGTGGCTCGACCGAGGAGCCCGTCTCCTACGTCAACGCGCCGCAGCTGGCCGAGCGCCGGGGCCTCCAGGTCCGCGAGTCCTCGACGGCCACCTCACACGACTACAAGGCACTCGTGACCTTGCGTTCGGGGAGCCATTCGGTGGCCGGGACGCTGATCACCACGGGTCTGCACGCCGAGCCGCGCATCGTGATGGTCGACGATCACGTCGTCGAGGTGCCGCCGTCCACCCACATGCTCGTCGTGCGCAACGACGACCGACCCGGTGTGATCGGGATCGTCGGGACGGCGCTCGGCGCCGCCGGCGTGTCTATCTCCTCCATGGCGGTGGGCCCGAGCCCCGAGTCCTCGACGGCGATGATGGTGATCTCGACCACCACGCCGGCACCGGACCGCGTTGTGGAGCAACTGCGCGGGGACGAGGGCATCCTCGACCTGCACCGGGTCACCATCTGAACCCGAGCCGGATGCTCAGCCCTGGGGCTTGTGGGGCACGTCGGGCCAGGTGTCGAGGCTGCCGATGAGCGGTTGGTCGCCGTTGAGCTCGCGTCGTGGCGCCCGGTCGAGCAGCACGGCCCGGACGAGGCCCACGACGGCAAGGACCAGGACGGCCCGTACGAGGAAGGACAGCAGACGGCGCACCGGCCCACGGTAGCCTGTGGGGGTGCTCTTGACGCCCGTCGAGGGCCGATGCGACAATTGGCGCTTCATGGTGGCTTTCACGACTTCGGACCTGCTGCTTACCTGACGGCGAACGCCACATAGCGTTCGTCCACGACCTCCTGCGCCGAAGGGCCAGGGGGTTTTTTGTTGGGGCAGCGGCCGGATGGGCCGAGGCGGAAGCAGGAACGAGAAGGCCGGAGCAATGCCGGAAGTGGAAGGGAAGAACGGAGGAATGGGTCGATGACCGAGGAACGGAAAGGGAATGGTGACGACGTGGAGCGGGGTCGCCTGGCCCTGCCCTGCGACCCGTCGCCCATGCCGTTCGACAAGTACCACTCGAACGTGCCCCTGGTGCTGCACGACCGCACCTGGGCAGACCGCCAGTTCACCCGGGCACCCCGCTGGGCCAGCGTCGACCTGCGTGACGGGAACCAGGCCCTCATCGACCCGATGGACTCCGAGCGCAAGCTGGCGCTCTTCCAGACGCTGATCGACGTCGGCTTCAAGGAGATCGAGGTCGGTTTCCCCTCGGCCTCCCAGACCGACTACGACTTCCAGCGCCTCATCATCGACGAGCATCTCGTCCCCGACGACGTCGAGATCCAGGTACTCGTCCAGTGTCGCCAGGAGCTGATCGAGCGCACGTTCGAGTCGCTCGCCGGAGCGTCCCGTGCTGTCGTGCACTTCTACAACTCGACCTCCGAGCTCCAGCGCCGGGTCGTCTTCGGGCTCGACAAGCGTGGGATCGTCGACATCGCCGTCCGGGCGGCCGAGACCTGCCGCAAGTACGAGCACCAGATCCCCGGCACCCAGGTCCGTTACGAATACTCGCCGGAGAGCTTCACGGGCACCGAGCCCGAGTTCGCCGTCGAGATCTGCGAGGCGGTCATGGATGTGATCGAGCCGACACCCGAGCGGCCCATCATCCTGAACCTCCCGGCCACGGTCGAGATGTACAGCCCCAACGTCTATGCGGACGTGATCGAGTGGTTCGGGCGCACCGTCAAGAAGCGGGACTCGGTGGTGCTGAGCCTGCACCCGCACAACGACCGCGGCACCGCGGTGGCGGCAGCCGAGCTGGCCGTGCTGGCCGGCGCCGACCGGGTGGAAGGGACGCTGTTCGGCAACGGTGAGCGCACCGGCAACGTCGACATCGTCACCCTGGCCATGAACCTCTTCTCGCAGGGCGTCGATCCGACGCTCGACTTCGGTGACATCGAGAAGGTGCGTCGGGTGGCCGAGTACGCCACCCGCCTGCCGGTCCACCCGCGCCATCCCTACGCCGGGGACCTGGTGTACACGGCGTTCTCAGGTTCGCACCAGGACGCCATCAAGAAGGGGATGGCGGCCATCGGCGAGGACTACCAGGAATGGGAGGTTCCCTACCTCCCGATCGACCCCAAGCACACGGGCCGCACCTACGAGGCGATCATCCAGGTCAACTCCCAGTCCGGCAAGGGTGGCGTGGCGTACCTGATGGACACCGATCACGGCCTCGACCTTCCTCGCCGCCTGCAGATCGAGTTCTCCAAGAAGGTGCAGCAGATCACCGAGGCGACTGGGACCGTGATCGGCTCGGGAGAGATACGCGAGGCCTTCGAGGAGATCTACCTGCCGGAAGACGCGGGGCTGCGCCTGATGACGAGCGAGGTGTCGACCGGGAAGGGCCACACCCACGTGACGGCGCAGATCCTCGTCGACGGTCAACACCGCACGGTGACGGGCGAAGGCAACGGACCCATCGACGCCCTCGTGGCCGCCCTCAAGTCGGACCTGGGTATCGTGCTGGAGGTGAAGGACTACTCGGAGCACGCGTTGACGGAAGGGTCCGGCGCGTCGGCGGTGGCCTACGTGGAGTGTGCCGGGCCCGACGGCACCACGTGGTGGGGCGTGGGGCGCGACTCGTCGATCCTCGACGCCTCGCTCGGTGCCGTCGTCTCCGCGGCGAACCGGGCTCGTTCGCGGTGACCGCAGGGGTGATCCGCCCAGCGGTCGAGGGAGACGTCCCAGAGCTGGTGGCCATGATCCTGGAGCTCGCCGAATTCGAGAACCTCTCGGATCAGGTGGCGGTGACCGAGGAGGCCCTCGCCCACGCGCTCTTCGGGCCCGACGCGATCGTGTACGACTCGGTGGTCGAGGACGGAAACGGCGGCCTCGCCGGACACGCCCTGTGGTATCGCACCTTCTCCACCTTCCTGGGCCGGCCCGGGATCTGGCTCGAAGACCTCTACGTCCGACCCGAGTACCGCCGCCAGGGACATGGTGCGGCCCTCCTCGGGCACCTCCGCGACCTGACCGATGGCCGCCTGGAGTGGGAGGTGCTGGAGTGGAACGCCCCGGCCATGGACTTCTACCAGCGCCACGGCGCCCGCCCCATGGCGGGCTGGACCCGGTTTCGCTGGTACACGGGGTAGCCGAACCGCATCGTCCTGAGCGTCGGCGCTGACCGTCTCCGCCCGTGGGCGATCCCTCAGGCCGAGGGGAGGAATGCCGGGCGCCGGCGCTCGAAGGCCGTGATCTCGTCCTCGTGGCGCAGTGACAGGCCGATGTCGTCCCACCCGTTGAGCAGGCGCTCCCGAGTGAATTCGTCGAGGGGGAAGGTGCCGGAGAGGCCAGCAGCCGGCGCTTCGATCGTCCCCCGTGAGACGTCGATCGTGATCTCGAGTGCCGGGTCCTTCGCCACGGCCTCGAGAAGGGCCCGGTCGAGCTCCTCGGAGACCTGCACCGGGAGCAATCCTTGCTTGGTGCAGTTGTTCCGGAAGATGTCGGCGAAACGCGACGAAACCACTGCTTTGAACCCGAAGTCCATCAGGGCCCAGACGGCGTGCTCGCGGGACGACCCCGTCCCGAAGTTGTGCGCCGCCACCAGGATGGTGGCCCCGGCGTACTCGGGGTTGTTGAGCACGAAGTTCCTGTCGTCTCGCCATTCGGAGAAGAGGCCCGCGCCGAAACCGGTGCGCTCGACCCTTTTCAGCCAGTCCGAGGGGATGATCTGGTCGGTGTCGACATCGGTGCGGTCGAGGGGCACGGCACGGCCGGTGACGACGATCACGGGTTCCATCAGTCGAGATCCTCCGGGAGGGCGAACGTACCGGCGACCGCGGTCGCCGCGGCCACGGTGGGCGACACGAGATGGGTGCGGCCGCCGCGGCCCTGACGACCCTCGAAGTTGCGGTTCGAGGTCGACGCGCAGCGCTCGCCGACGCTGAGTTTGTCGGGATTCATGGCCAGGCACATGGAGCAACCGGGCTCGCGCCACTCGAATCCGGCTGCCGTGAAGACCTTGTCGAGGCCCTCCGCCTCGGCCTGCGCCTTGACGCGATGCGAACCCGGGACGGCAAGGGCGCGGAGGCCAGTCCGCACGGTCCGGCCGGCGAGGACCGCGGCGGCAGCCCGGAAGTCCTCGATACGCGAGTTCGTGCAACTCCCCAGGAACACCGTGTCGACGGCGATCTCCCGCATCGGCGTGCCGGCCTCGAGACCCATGTAGGCCAGGGCCCGCTGCGCCGCCTCGCGGTCCCCGGGATCCTCCATGGCCGCCGGGTCGGGTACCGAACCGGCGATGGGGGCCACCTGGGCCGGGTTGGTACCCCAGGTGATGTGGGGCGTGATGGCGGCCGCGTCGAGCACGACCTCCTTGTCGAAGGTGGCCCCCTCGTCGGTGCCCAGGGTCCGCCAGTACGCGAGGGCCTCATCCCAGACGTCGCCCTCGGGGGCGTGGTCACGCCCCTTGAGGTAGGCGAAGGTCGTCTCATCGGGTGCGACCAGACCTGCCCGGGCGCCGCCCTCGATCGACATGTTGCACAGCGTCATGCGGCCTTCCATCGAGAGGTTGCGGATAGCCGATCCCCGGTACTCGATCACGTGCCCGATCCCGCCGCCGGTGCCGATGGCCCCGATGATGGTCAGGGCGACGTCCTTGGCGGTGACGCCGGGGGCCAACTCGCCCTCCACGGTGACCGCCATTGTCTTGGGCCGGACCTGCGGCAGGGTCTGCGTGGCCATCACGTGCTCGACCTCGCTCGTGCCGATGCCGAAGGCCAAGGCGCCGAACGCGCCGTGGGTCGATGTGTGGCTGTCACCGCACACGATCGTCATACCCGGTTGGGTCCAGCCCTGCTCGGGACCGATGACGTGCACGATGCCCTGGTTCGGGTCGCCCATCGGGAAACAGGTGATCCCGAATTCGGCCGTGTTGTCGTCGAGCACCCGCAGCTGTTGCGCCGAGACCGGGTCGGCCACCGGCTTGTCGATGTCGGTGGTGGGGACGTTGTGGTCCGCCGTGGCCACGGTCAGGTCGGGCCGGCGCACCGTGCGTCCCGCCATGCGCAGCCCGTCGAAGGCCTGCGGTGAGGTCACCTCGTGGACCAGGTGGAGGTCGATGAAGAGGAGGTCCGGTTCGCCCTTCTTGGCGTGGACAACGTGGGCGTCCCAGATCTTCTCGCTGAGCGTGCGCGGCGCCATCAGCGGTCCACCGCCACGATGTGCACCTTGAGGTTGCCCCCGGGAGCCTGGTACTCGACCGTGTCGCCTGCACCGCGGCCCACGAGCACCTGGCCGAGGGGGGAGCTCGGGGAGATCACGTGGAGATCGCCGTGGCGTTCCTCGATCGAGCCCACGAAGAAGCTCTGGGTGTCTTCCTCGTCTTCACCCTCGTAGCGCAGGGTCACCGTGCTCCCCAGGGAGACCGATCCGTCGCCGCCCCCGGACTCGTCGACGATCTCGACGTGCTTGAGCATGGCCTGGAGCTGGCGGATGCGGGACTCCATCTTCCCCTGGGCGTCTTTGGCCGCGTGGTAGTCCCCGTTCTCGCTCAGGTCGCCCAGAGCCCGGGCAGCCTCGATGTGCTGGGCGATCTCCACCCGGCCCCGGGTGGTCAGGTCATGGAGCTCGGCCACCAGCCGTTCGTGGGTGGCCTGGGTCAGCTTGGTCGTCTCGGTCTGGCTGGCCGAAGAGTCGGTCACGGCATGTCCTCCAGAGGGGGTGTGCGGGCGGGGGTGGAGTGCCGACCGCCGACCCCTCTCAGGCTAACCGGCGCCCGGCCAGGGGCTCGACCCCGGGGGGTGTGGTTGACGACGTGGACTCCGCCGCGGGAGACTAGGGGGGCAATGTATCGTCACCTGTTCCCGGTAGGCATTATTCACTAGGCGCGCCCTGCCTCCGCGCGCCGTCGAACCGTCCACTGCGTGGGCGGTTTTTCAATTCTGAGGCCCGTCGGGGCGAGGCCGGCGCGGGAAGATTGGGAAGCACGGCGACTCGGGGACTCCAGACCACACCGACGACCACATTCCGGGCGACCTCAGCAGAGTGAGAGAAGGAAGCAGAGTGAGAGAAGGACTGACAAAGTGAGCACACGGACCACGGGGCATCGGGTCGCTGTCATCGGCGGCGACGGCATCGGGCCAGAAGTCTGCGCGGAGGCGCTCAAGGTGGTGGCCGCGGCCGGCGTGCCGCTCGACACCACGGCGTTCGACCTCGGGGCCAGCCGGTACCTGAGGGACGGGGTGGTGCTTCCGGGCGAGACGCTCGCGGAGTTGCGAGGCTTCGACGCCATCCTCCTCGGTGCGGTCGGCCCTCCGATCGGCGACACCTCGGTTCCCCCCGGTGCGCTCGAGCGCGGGCTCCTGCTCAAGCTCCGCTTCGACCTTGACCTGTACGTGAATCTGCGCCCGTTCGTCGGAGTGCCCGGATCCATCGCGCAAGGGGCGGACTTCGCGGTCATCCGTGAGAACACCGAGGGGACCTATGCCGGCGAGGGCGGATTCCTGCGCAAGGGGACGCCGCACGAGGTCGCCACGCAGGGGTCGGTGAACACCAGGATGGGCGTCGAACGATGCGTGCGCTTCGCCTTCGACCTGGCGGCCGCGCGCCGCCGCCGGCTGACCCTGGTCCACAAGACGAATGTGCTGACTTTCTCCGGCGACCTGTGGCATCGGACGGTGACCGAAGTCGCCGCGGAATTCCCCGGGGTCGAGTGGGACTACAACCACGTCGACGCCGCCTGCATCTACATGGTCGAGCAGCCCAGGCGTTACGACGTGGTGGTCACGGACAACCTGTTCGGCGACATCCTCACCGATCTGGCCGGCGCGGTGGCGGGCGGCATCGGGTTCGCGGCGTCCGCCAACCTCAACCCCGCCCGCACGGGCCCGTCCCTGTTCGAGCCGGTCCACGGGGCGGCGCACGACATCGCCGGCCAGGGGATTGCCAACCCGCTGGCTGCCATCCACTCCGCGGCGCTCATGCTGGAGCATCTCGGCGATCACGATGCCGCGGCACGCATCATCAAGGCGGTCTCAGCGGAGGCCGACTCTATGTCCACCACGACCGAGAAGCTGTCCACCTCAGCGGTGGGCGACGCGATCGCAGAAAGGCTATAGCCCGCCATGCCCATCACCCCGACCGAGAAGATCTGGATGGACGGCGAGCTCGTCGACTGGGCCGACGCCACCGTGCATGTGCTGACGCACACCATGCACTACGGCTCCGGGGTGTTCGAGGGCGTGCGCGCCTACCCGACCAGCCGCGGGGTGGCGGTGTTCCGCCTCGGCGATCACATCCGCCGGCTCTTCGCCTCGGCCAAGGTGTTCATGATCGACGTGCCTTTCACGGTGGAGGAGGTCATCGAGGCCTCCCGCCAGGTGGTGCGGGTCAATCGGCTGGACGACGGCTGCTACCTGAGGCCCCTGGTCTACCTCGGTTACGGGGAGATGGGTCTCAACCCGTTGCCGTGCCCGGTGAACGTGTCGGTGGCCGCCTGGCCGTGGGGCACCTACCTCGGCGACGAAGGGGTGGCGAACGGCGTCTCGGTCAAGATCAGCTCGTGGCGCCGCCACGACCCCAACGCCGTCCCCACCGCGGCCAAGGGGACCGGCATGTACGTCAACTCGTCGCTGGCCAAGGTCGAGGCGCTCAGGGCCGGCTACGACGAGGCGATCCTGCTGGCACCGAACGGCACGGTGAGCGAGTGCACCGGTGAGAACATCTTCGTCGTGCGCGACGGCGTCATCGTCACGCCGTCCTCGTCGGACGCCGGTTCGCTTGACGGCATCACGCAGGACACAGTCGAGACGATCGCCCGCGACCTCGGTTACGAGGTGCGTCACGAGTCGATCATCCGCACCGATCTCTACCTGGCCGACGAGGTCTTCCTGACCGGTACCGCCGCCGAGGTCGTGCCGATCCGCTCAGTCGACGACCGTCCGGTTGGGGCCGGCCGACCGGGGCCCATCACCAAGGAGATCCAGGAGATCTACTTCGCCACCGTGCGCGGCGAGGTGGACCAGTACAAGGACTGGCTCGACCATGTCGACTGAGGCCCACAGCCACGGCGGCGTCCGGCACTCACACGCGCACGGTCACCGCGCGCATGCCCACGACTTCGTCGTCCCCGAGCTGCCCGAGTCCGTCGATATCTTCGACACCATCCTGCGTGACGGCAGTCAGCAGGAGGGCCTCTCGCTCACGGTCGACGACAAGCTGCGCGTCGCCGAGCAGCTGGACCACCTGGGGGTCACCTTCATCGAGGGCGGATGGCCCGGGGCGAACCCCAAGGACGTGGAGTTCTTCGCCCGGGCCAGGAAGGAGCTGTCGCTCGGCACGGCGACACTGGTCGCCTTCGGCTCCACTCGGCGAGCCGGCGTCAAGCCGCAGGACGACGCCGTGCTGACCAACCTGATCGACGCCGGCGCGCCGGTGGCGTGCATCGTCGCCAAGTCCTGGGACCGTCACGTCGCCGAGGCGCTCCGCACGTCCCTCGACGAGGCGGTGGCCATGGTGGCCGACTCGGTCCAACACCTGCGCGAACACGGCCTGCGCGTGTTCCTCGACGCCGAGCATTTCTTCGACGGCTACCGGGGCAACGCCGATTTCGCGCTCCGGGTGCTCTCCGCGGCCGAAGAGGCGGGCGCCGAGGCCCTGGTGCTGTGCGACACCAACGGCGGGTCGCTGCCCGACGACGTGGGCCAGGCCGTGGCCGCGGTCCGGGCCCGCACCAGCGCGCAGCTGGGCATCCACTGCCACAACGACGCCGGCTGTGCCGTGGCCAATTCCCTGGTGGCCGTGCAGGCGGGCGTCACCCAGGTGCAGGGGTGCATCAACGGGTACGGGGAGCGGGCAGGGAACACCGACCTCTCCGCAGCCATCCCCAACCTGTCCCTCAAGCTGCGCATCCGGACAATCCCGACCGACCGGCTGGAGCGCCTCACCCCGGTGGCGCACCACATCGCCGAGCTGGTCAACATCGCGCCGAACCCGCAGCAGCCCTACGTGGGGAATTCGGTGTTCGCCCACAAGGGCGGACTGCACGCCAGCGCGGTCGCCCGCAGTGCCGACCTCTACGAGCATGTGGATCCCAATCTGGTGGGCAACGGGACGCGTGTCGTCGTCTCCGAGATGGCCGGTCGCTCGACTCTGGCCATGAAGGCCACCGAGCTCGGCCTCGATCTCGACGGCGAGGTCATCGGTCGGATCCTCGACGAGCTCAAGCGGCTCGAGCACGAGGGCTATCACTTCGAGGTGGCCGACGGGTCGCTGGAGCTGTTGCTGCGCCGGGCCACCGGATGGGTGGCCGACTACTTCACTGTGGAGTCGTTCCGCGTCATCACGGACCACGCGGCGCGGGGCGACGACGCCGTTGTCGACGCCGCTCCGGTCGTCGGCGATGCCGAGTCCGGCGTGACCACCGAGGCCACGGTCAAGGTGCACGTGGCCGGTGAGCGTGTCGTGGCCATCGCCGAGGGTAACGGCCCGGTCCATGCGCTCGACGGTGCGCTGCGCGGCGCCATCGGTTCGAAGTTCCCTGCCCTCGATCACATCCATCTGACCGACTTCAGGGTCCGGGTGCTCGACACCGGCCGAGGCACCGGCGCCGTGACCCGCGTCCTGGTCGACACCAGCGACGGCGAGCGGACGTGGACCACGATCGGGGTCTCCGAGAACATCATCGAAGCGAGCTGGCAGGCCCTGTACGACTCCGTCGTCTTCGGGCTGCTTCACGCCGGCGGCTAGTCTCCCGCCCATGACCCAGCCCACGTTCGTCCCGATCGCCGAGGCCGACCAGGTGCGTCCGGCACGCCACCTGCACGTGCCGGGGTCGTGGACGACGTCGCGGCCGGCCGAGCTGACGGTGCCCGTGGCTCGGCGCGGTCGCTCCATCGGCACCCCGGGCCCGGACTCGGGGTTCGCGCTTCGCCTGGCCAAGCGGTTCGAGCACGACCTCCAGCTCGGCGAGCGTGAGTCCGAGCACGACGTCCTGCTCGGAGTGGCGCTGGTCGCCTGCAAGCGGGCGGCCCTTCTCGGCCGAGCGCCGTGCGTGTACGACGTGCGGTTCGCCCTCGGGCTGTGGGGGTTCCTCGGTGACGCGTCGTCCGAGATCCGCGAGGAGCGCCGGGCCCTGTTCTCCTCGATCTCCCATGACTACGTGGCCCAGCGGGCCCTGGTGGACTCGGTGCACGAGGAGACCCTGCTCGGTGCGGACCGTACGCGCGACGCGGTGGTGCGGGCGCGGCGTAGTCCCACCCGGTGACCGTCCCGGCGACCACCACCGAGGGGGCCACCGTGGCGGGCGCGGTGAGTGCCACGGTGGCGATCGACCGGATCGACATCGAGGCGCAGGGGCTGACCTTCGGGGGGCGCGCCTGCGGGCCACGTGGGGGCCGCCCGGTCCTGCTCCTCCACGGGTTCCCCCAGACCTCATGGGCGTGGCGCGAGGTTCTCTTCTCGCTCGGGAGGGCGGGCTTTCGAGCGGTGGCGCCCGACCAGCGCGGGTACAGCCGTGGGGCGCGACCCGACGACCTAGCCGCTTACGCCACCGAGCTGCTGGTGTCCGACGTGCTGGCCCTGGCCGACTCGCTGGGGATGTCGCGCTTCGACCTCGTGGGACACGACTGGGGCGGGCTCCTGGGTTGGATCGTGGCCTCGCGCCATCCGGGCCGTGTCCGGAGCCTGACCGTCGTCTCCACGCCCCACCCGCTGGCCCTGCGTGACGCCCTGCAGGGCCCAGATCCGGCCCAGGAAGCCGCCGCCAGGGCCACCGCGGCGCTCCAGGTGTCCGAGATCCCCGAGCAACTGCTGCTCGGACCCAATGGCGAGGGGAGCGGCCTGGCCACGCTGCTGACAGAGACAGGTCTCGACACCACCGACACCGCCGCGTACGTGCGCGCCCTGCGAGAGCCGGGCGCGCTGCGGGCCGCTCTCGCCTGGTTCCGATCCATGGACGCGGGCGTGCTCGACGACGTGGGTCCGGTGGCCGTGCCCACCCTCTACGTGTGGTCCACCGCCGACGAGGCGTTCGGCCGGCCGGCTGCCGAGGCCACGGCACGGCACGTAGAGGGGCCGTACGCGTTCGAGGTCCTCGAGCACGTCTCGCACTGGATCCCCGAGATGGCGCCGGTGGAACTGAGCGACCTGGTGATCCGCCACCTCGTCGCGCATTGAGTGGGGGACTGACCCTCCTCTGCCACAATGGCCCCGTGAGCGCCCCGACCTTTTCCCTGAGTGACGTCCAGCGCGAGTTCCGCGCCAGCCTGCGCACCTTTTGCGAGGACAAGATCGCCCCGCACGCGGCCGAGGTGGACCGCACCGCCAGTTACCCCCAGGCCTCCTTCGACGCCTGTGTCTCCTTCGAGATCCCCGCCCTCGGAATCCCCGTTGCCTACGGCGGTGCCGGGGCCGACTCGGTGACCCAGGCCGTCTGCGTCGAAGAGCTGGCCCGGGTGTGCGCCTCGACCTCGTTGACCATCTTGATCTCCAAGCTCGGGATGCTGCCCATCATGAACTGGGGCTCAGAGGAGCTCAAGGAGGCCTACCTGCCCCAGGTGGCGGCCGGGCAGATCCAGGCCAGCTACTGCCTCTCGGAGGCCGATGCCGGCTCTGACGTGGCCTCCATGCGGACCAGGGCGGTGCGTGACGGGGACTCCTACGTGCTGAGCGGCTCGAAGTACTGGATCACCAACGCCGGGATCTCCGACGTCTACGTGGTCTTCGCCAAGACCGACCCCGAGGCCGGGTCGCGGGGCATCAGCGCCTTCGTGGTGGAAAAGGACTGGGGCATCAGCGTGGCCAAGCACGAGGACAAGCTCGGCATGCGCGGCAGCCCGACCGGCGAGGTGGTCCTCGACGAGGTCCGGGTCCCCGCCACCCATCGCCTGGGCGAAGAGGGCCAGGGGTTCCGCATCGCCATGCACACCTTGGACCGCTCCCGCCCGACCATCGGGGCCCAGGCGGTGGGCATCGCCCAAGGGGCCATCGACTACTCGGCGCGCTACATGACCCAGCGCCGGGCCTTCGGGGGCCCCATCGCCGACCTCCAGGGCCTGCGCTTCATGCTCGCCGAGATGGCCATGCGCACCGAGGCCGCCCGCTCGCTCGTCTACCGGGCCTGCGCCCTGGTCGACGAGGACCCCGCCGGTGAGCTGACCGCCATCGGGGCCATGGCCAAGGCCTTCGCCTCCGACGCCGCCATGGCCGTGACCATCGACGCCGTCCAGCTCCTCGGCGGCTACGGCTACACCAAGGAATTCCCCGTCGAGCGCTACCTGCGCGACGCCAAGGTCACCCAGATCTACGAGGGCACCAACCAGGTGCAAAAGGTCGTCATCGCCCGGGAGCTGCTGTCCCGCCTCTGAGGCCGGGGCGGCGGGGCCGCTCAGTCGTCGGTCCGGCCCCACGAAGAGGGAGGAACGGAAGCCCCCCCGTCGCCCCTACGCGGGAACGGCGGCGCGGTGCTTGGCCTCGGCCAGGGTGATCGACATGGTGGCCTCGGGGAACTCGCCGGGTGCGACCGGCGAGGCGATCTCCTCGACGCTGGGCCCGATGGCGTCGGCGACGAGCTGCAGGCGGTCGAGGTCGAACCCGTAGAGCTCGGCTGCGTTCACCGAGGTGATGCTGCGCACCTCCGCCTCGGGAACCCCCGAGAACAGGGCGCGCAGCCCCGTGCGGGTGTGTGGGTAGAGACCCTCGTGGTGCGGGTAGTCCGCCCCCCACATGATCGTGTCGACACCGAGCTCGTACCGGGCCTCCACATCTCGGCCGATCATCAAGGAGGTGCCCAGGTGGCAGTTCCGCTCGAAGTACTCCGAAGGGGTGCGGCTCAGGACCTCGAGGGCGCGGTGATGCGTCGGATATGCCGCAGTGCCCTTGGTGAGGCCCATGTGGTACTCGGCATCGAGCTGGCGCAACTCCCTGATGACCCAGTCGGTGCCGGTCTCGGTGAAGACGAACTGGAGGTTCGGGAACCGCTCCAAGACGCCGCCCAGGATCAGTTGGCCGAGACCCCGAGAGAAGAACAGATAGGTCTCGTGTCCGCCGATCGCTGCCGCTGCCACGCCGTCCTCGGGTGTCTCGGGCGGCCCGACCGCGACGGCGTGACGGTGCACCGGCATGCCGAGCTCTTGGCAGACCGCCCAGAACGGGTCGAGCCGTTGCTCGAAGAGGTTGACCAGCTGGCACATGTGGTCGCAGGGGATGAGCACGCCTCTGAGCCCGTTCGCCTTGGCCCAGCGCACCTCCTCGACGGCATCGTCGACGTCGTTCACGAAGACCTGGGCCAGGCCCGCCCGGCGTCCGGGGGCCAGGGCGCAGAAGTCCACCAGCCAGCGGTTGTGCGCCTTCACACCGGCCTGGCGGTAGCGGTACTCCTGTTCGTTTCTCGGCGCCCAGGCCGAGATCACCGCGGCCGGGTAGAACGGGGGCACGGTGTTGGGGAGCACGACCTCGGCCGCGATGCCCTGGCCGTCGAGGTGCTCCAGACGTTTCGCACTGTCCCAGTTGTACGGCGAGAGGAACGAAGCCTGCCCGATGCGGATGAACTCGTCGTCGGTGTCGATCAGTTCCTTGTCATAGTCGCCCCAGGGCTCGGTGAACTCGGCGGCCCAGGCCTCGAAGTCGTCGTGGAACGCAGTCTCGAGGTACGGCTTGTAGTCACGCAGATCGGCACCCGCGTGCCCGTCCGACGAGATCAACACGTACGGACGTGACGTCGGATCCGAATGCGCTCGCGACGACGGTCCGATCATGACGGCCCCCTTCCCGGTTGGTGCCCCCCACCCATGGCACTTCCCCACCGCTCGGCTCGGGACCGAGCGACCACGTCCACTGTGCCACGTCTGCACCCGCCGTGCGCAGCGTCAGAGGTCGACCCGCCAAGGGGTCAGCGGAGGCGGTGCAGGCGCGCCCGTGGGGTCACGGCGGCGTGGACTTCGAGAGCGTTGCCCTCGTGGTGAGCGGCGAGGACCGTCACGTCGTTGGTGGGCACCTCGTCGAACGCGCCTTGCATGCGCCGTCCCCAGTTGACCGCCTTGCGGGCGATGTCCCGCTCGGCGTGCTCCCACGGGGGGACGCAGACCTCGACCTGGAAGATGGGTTCGAAGGTGATCACGTGCGTCGGCGCGCCACCCTGGGCCTCCAACCACCTGCGCTTGTCCTCGTCGTTCCAGCTCTGCTCGTTCATGCGGTGGGTCCGTTTGAGCCGGGTGCCTTCGCCCCCTTCCTCGGGCACATCGGCATGGTGGACGAATCGCTTGAGGATCGGCGCAGAGTGACCGATGAGAATTGGCAATGTGCAGGTCCACCAACGGCGACCTGCGAGTTCCTAGTCTGAGGGCGGCGCACGGTGCGGGCGCCGGGCAGACCTTGCCGGCCAGGTAGGCGGGCTGTAGAGAGGGGATCGCGCCATGGGCAGCGGAACCGAGGACGTGGTGGTCGACCGCTCCGAGCGGCCACGGGTGATCCCCGAGATCCGTCCGGGCCGTGACATCGGGTGGGTCTTTCGCGACGGCGACGTGGTCGCCCTCGAGCGCGTCGACGACCACGCCAGGGAGCATGGCGGGGAGCGCCCCGATCCGGTGCCGGGCCGGGACGCGGTCACACCGGAGTAGATCCCGTCAGGCCCACCGGAAGGGTCAGGTCGACCGCACGACTCCGTCCGGCGACGGTGCGGCGCGCGTGACCTCGAGCCAGCGCGTCCAGCGGGACCAGGTGCGCACCAGGATCACGGCACCGCCGAGCACGAGCGCCAGGCCCGCCGCCTGCACCAGGTCCGAGCCGATCCGGCCGTCTTCTCCGAGCCACAGGTGCTCGTCCAGCGAGCGCTCGACGCCCCACAGCACCATGGCGGTCCCCAGGACCAGCCCGGGCGGGTAGCCCGTGCGCCGGCTGCCGTCGGGCCACCGGTCGAGCCGTCGTTCGATGGCGATCAGCACGAGGTAGACGGCGAAGTCCTCCAACGCCTGGAAGATCGGGACGGGCAGGCGCCGGCCGGGTTGATCGGCGTAGTACATGCCGAACCATTGGTGGGTCGCGTGGCCGCCACCCGCCACCATGAGCTGGGGGCCGAGCAGGCGCCCTATGGCCCAGCATGCCATGAGCACCGGCGCGGCCAGGTCGAGGGCGCGGCCGAGCGGTAGCTCGGGGCAGCGGCGGCGGGTGAGGAGCACGCCGACCGGGACGGCGAGCAGCAGTCCTCCGAAGGACGACAGGCCGCCCTGCCACACAGCCAGGACGTCAGCCGGGTGGTGTGCGTAGTAGCCGAGGTTCGACACCACGTGCATGGCCCGTGCGCCGACCACGGCGGCCACGATGATCCAGAGGAACACCGGGACGAACCAGTCGGTGCGGTACCCGTTGGCGCGCAGCCGACGCTCGAAGTACACGCAACCGAACCAGAAGGTCAGGGCCAGACCGATGCCGTAGGTGTGGACCTCGAGCGGCCCGATGTGGAAGGCGACGGGGATCGGTCTCATGGTGGTCAGGTGCGGTGCCGGCCCGGCCGAGGGGACAGCCCCCGGTGAGGCCGACGGTGCCGCCAGGTTAGGACCGATGCGAACGGGGGCGGAGGCGGGAAGCGAGAAGCGATGCCCGCGTTAGGGGCGCCCGGCCCCCACGAAGCCGTTGCCCAGCCGCAGGCCGGTGATCCACACCGACGCACCGGTGTACGGGGCCTCGATCATCTGGCCGCCACCGATGTACATGGCCACGTGCTCGGAGCCGCCGGGGCCGTAGAAGAGGAGGTCTCCGGCCTGGAGGTCGTTGACCGGGACCGGTGCGGAGTCAGCCATCTGGGCGCCCGAGTAGTGCGGGAGCGAAACCCCGACCTGCCCCCAAGCCCAGGCGACCAGTCCCGAGCAGTCGAAGCCCGGGTTTCCCGAGCCCTTGGGGGACTGCCCGCCCCAGACGTAGGGCACCCCGATCTGGCTCTCGGCCGCCTGCACCGCTCCGGCACCCCCGGGTGCGGTCGGCGGCGGTGCCGCCTGGGAGAGACCGGCCAGGCTGCTCGAGCCACCGGAGCCACCGGAGCCACCGGAGGTCGAGGTGCTCCTCTGGGTTGTGGCGGCGGCCGCGGCGGCCGCCTCGGCCTGACGCTGCTGGGCCTGCTTGGCGGCCGCCGCCGCTTCCGCAGCCTGCTGCTCTGCCACGAGCTGGGCGATCTGGCCTTGCTCCTGGGACAGGGCGTCCTTCTGCTGCTGGATGGCCTGCGCGTTCTGCGCCACGGCCTGCTGCTCGGCGCTCACCTGCGCCTGCGCTTGCTGCTGCTCGCCGGTGAGCTGGGCCTGCTGGGCGTTCAGGGCGTTCTCGGCCGTGTGCAGGTTGGCCACGGCGAGGTTGATGTCCCCAGTGGCGATGTCGTTGTACTGGGTGAGCGCGCCCAGCGTCTTGGTGTTGCCGGCGAAGATCGGGTTCTGCGCCGCCGCCGTCCCGTCGGAGATGTAGTTGGCCACCGCCGCATCGGAAAGCGTGGCCTTGTCCTTGGCCACCTGCGACTGGTCGGCGGCGATGGTCGCCTTGGTCGAGGCGATGTTGTCGTTGATCTGCGAGAGGTGGTACTGCGCGGCGTCGTACTGCTGGCTCAGTGCGGACATCTGGTTCTGCGCCTGGGTCAGCTGGGACTCGATCGCCGCGGCCTTGGCCTTGGCGTCGGAGATGGCGTCACCTGCCGCCGGGCGCGCCAAACCGAACACAGTGCTTGCCAACACTGTGACGACGGCCAATGCGGGAGTGCCGACCCGCTGGAGCAACTTCGAACTCCGTGGAGACCGCGGCGTGGAGTGGTGATGAACCCGCTCTACGTCAGTCACGATGGCGGACATTCTTATTGATCGTGCGACAGCGGTTCAAACACCCCCCCTCGGAATCGGCCCTATTTCGGTAATACTCGGGGTACGAACTACCAGTTCACGTCCGATATTTCGGGCTTCTTGAAGTTTCTGTGACACAGCAGGCGCGGAGAGGCGCATTTCGCAAGTACGGTCGGGGCGCATGGGCCAGATGATCGAGTTCCCGAGCAATGGATCGACTGCGGGAGGGTACCTTGCCACGCCGGAGTCGGGACAGGGCCCTGGGGTCGTGGTGATCCAGGAGTGGTGGGGGCTGGTCGACCACATCACCGACGTCTGCGATCGCTTCGCCGCCGCGGGGTTCGTGGCCCTGGCGCCCGACCTGTACCACGGCCAGAAGGTTCCGCCGGGCGAGCCCGACGAGGCGGGCAAGGTCATGATGGCCATGAGGATGGACCAGGCGGCGCGCGACATGAGCGGTGCGGTCGACGAGTTGCTCGGGCGCAGCGAGGGCGACAGGGTCGGCGTCATCGGGTTCTGCATGGGCGGCGGGCTGGCACTGGTCCTGGCCACGCAACGCCCCGACGCGGTGGCCGCGGTCGTGCCCTGCTACGGCATCATCCCGTGGCCCGACGCGCAGCCCGACTACTCGGCCATGTCGGCGGCCGTACTGGGCCACTACGCCGAGAAGGACACGTACTTCACCCCCGAGGCGGCGCGTGAGCTCGAAGCCGTGCTGCGCGGCCTGGGCAAGTCGGTCGAGATCGTGGTCCACCCCGGGACCGACCACGCCTTCTTCAACGACACCCGACCCGAGGTGTACGACGCCGATGCGTCGGCTGCCCTCTGGGAGCGCACGGTGGCATTCTTGACCGAGCACCTCTCGGCGCGCCACGTGTAGTTGTTAGCCTGAGGACATGTCCGCACGCTCTCGCGACCTGCCCCGGCGCTCCTGCCTGTCCACCCCCGGCTCGAACGAGAAGTTCCTGGCCAAGGCGCCGACCGTGGCGGCCGACATGACCTTCCTCGACCTCGAGGATGCCGTGGCGCCACTGGAGAAGGAAGGGGCGCGGGCCAAAGTGGTCGACGCCATTCGGAACCTGCCCTGGGATGACCGCGTGCTGTGCGTGCGGGTCAACGTGTGGGACACCGAGTGGACCTACGGTGACGTGATCGAGGTGGTGGGCAACGCCGGCGAGCGACTGGACGAGATCATGCTGCCCAAGGTGCAGTCCGCCGCCGAGGTGGTCGCACTCGATCTCCTGCTCACCCAGGTGGAGAAGAAGGCGGGGATGCCGGTGGGCCACATCGGGATCGAGGCCCAGATCGAGACCGCCCGCGGTCTCATCAACGTGGACGAGATCTGCGGCGCCTCGCCTCGCCTCGAGACCATCATCTTCGGGCCGGCCGACTTCGCCGCCAGCATCGAGATGCCGGTGCTCACCGGTGGGGTGCCCATCCCCGAGTACCCCGGGGACCACTTCCATTACGTGTTCAGCCGGATCCTCATGGCCGGCCGGGCCAACGGGCTCCAGGTGATCGACGGCCCGTTCCTCAAGGTGCGCGAGATCGACGCATTGCGCGAGTACTCGCTGCGGGCGCGGATGCTGGGGTACGACGGCAAGTGGGCCTTGACGCCCGACCAGGCCACGGCGCTCAACGAGGTGTTCTCGCCCACCCAGGAGCAGTTCGATCGCGCCTTCGACATCCTCGAGGCCTACCGTCAGGCCACCGAGGAGGACCGCAGGGGCGCTGTCATGTTCGGTGACGAGATGATCGACGAGGCCAGCCGCAAGATGGCCATCAAGTTCGTCAGCCGCGGCGAGCGGGCCGGGTTGAAGCGCAGCTCGGCCTGACCGTCAGCGCGCGGGCCGGAGCGACCGGGCCCAGCGGCCTCAGCCGACGAGGCGGCGGGCGATGACCTTGAGGGCCAGCGTCTCATCGGCGCCCTCGAAGATCGAGAGCACCCTGGCGTCGACGAAGTAGCGGCTCACGGGGAACTCCTCGGCGTACCCCATGCCGCCGTGGATCTGGAGCGCCTCGCGCGTCACCCACTCGGCGGCCCGGCACACGTAGGCCTTCACCATGGAGGCCTCGAGCGCGCCCTCACCGCGGCCCATGAGCCGGGCCACGTGGTATGCGCTCTGGCGCGTGGCGGCAATGATCACGGCCATCCGTCCGAGCTTGGCCTGTGTCAGCTGGTAGTCCCCGATGGGCGAGCCGAACACCACGCGCTCGGCGGCGTAGGCGGCGGCGGCCTCGTAGGCCGCCTGCATCAGCCCGAGCGCCCGGGCCGCCGTCTGGAGGCGCCCGTTCTCGAACCCCTGCATTTGGAGATAGAACCCCTTGCCCAGTCCCTCGGGCCCGCCGACCTGGTTGGCCGCCGGGACGAACCAGTTCTCGAACGCCAGCTCGTAGGAGTGCATGCCCCGGTAGCCCAGTGTGTCGATGGGGCGGCCCTCGAGCCGGCCGGGGGCCAGGGCCGGCGGCCGGTCGGGCGCGTCGTGGGCGTCCTGGGCGAACACGAAGCCGTGCCCGTCGCCGCGTGGCTTCTCCACCACGAACATCGAGATGCCGCGATGGGCCAGCGAGCGGTCCGGGTCGGTCCGGGCCAGCAGCATCAGCACGTCGGCCCGGGCCGCGAAGGTGCACCACGTCTTGACCCCGTTGACCACCCACCCGCCGTCGACCGGTGTGGCCGAGGTCACGATGCCGGCCACGTCGGACCCGTAGTCGGGCTCGGTGACGGCCACCGCGGCCAGGGTCTCGGCCGAGGCCAGTCGGGGCAGCCACTGCTTCTTCTGCTCCTCGGTGCCCCCGTACACCAGGGCACGGGTGAGGATCTCGGGCCGTGTGATCAAAGAGCCACCCACCCCGAGAGAGCCCCAGGCGAGCTCCTCGGTGGCCACGACCATCCCCATGTAGTCGCTCTCGCCGCCCGACGCGAAGCCGCCGTACTCCTCGGGGACCGAGAGGCCGAACCCACCGAGCTCGGCCAGCCCCTCGACGATCGCCTCGGGAATGTCGTCGTTGGCCCGGTGCACGTGCTCGGCATGGGGCCGCACCTTGTCCTCGGCGAAGCGGTGGAAGGTCTCACGGACCATCTCGAAGTCCTCGCCGAGATGCCGGGGGGCGTCGACGCGGGCCAGGCCGGCCAGCACCGCCGGATCGCGCTGGGCGGTCAGGAACCCGGCCACCGGCGCCGCCCAGTCGATGCCGACGCCCCAGAGGCGTTCGCGCCCGGCCACCTTGCCCACCAGGTCGGCCACCACGTCCGCCACGAACGCGGTGGCGATGCGCGCCTCGTCGGCGCCCAGAGCGCCGTACTCGAGCGTGGCCCTGGCCGTGGCCACGGCCGCCGCGGCATGCGCCACGTCGTAGGCCACGACCTGGTTGGCGTCGACGCCGCCGTGGTCACGCAGGGAGGTGCAGGCGGCATCGACGAGGTGCTGGGCCACCTCGACCGCTTCCTCGGCGGCGACCAGGTCGGGACCGGGGGTCGTCATGGGGGCGACCCTACCGGATCGGCTTCGCGACCCCGGGTGCCCCATGCTGCCACCGCCTCGGTACTTCTGGCGTGGGCCTCGCCCCGTTCAGCGGGCGCGGCCGATCACGGTGACCAGTGGCGGGAGCACCACGGGTTCGTCGCCCGGGTCCACGCCGGTCAGGCTCTCGAGATAGTCGGTGACCGGCCCCGGTCCGACCCCGGCGGGCGCCTCCGCCCACGCGTCGACCACCTCGAGCCCGGCGTCGCGCACCAGTGCGGGGAGCACCGCGCCGACGTCGGGGTGGCGGGCGTGGGGCATCGAGAAGGGCGCGCCACCGATACGCCCGGCCGAGGTGATGGGCTCTTGCACCACCACCCAGCCTCCCGAGCGCACCGCGGTGGCCATGGTGCGGACCACCACGAGCGGCTCGAGCACGTGGAGCAGCAGGAAGCGGCAGAAGGCCAGGTCGACCTCTTCGGGGAGCGACAGGTCCTCCCCGGCCTGGGTCAGCGCGATGACCTGGGCGTGCGCGGCCGCCGCACGCGCCACCTCGTCGCGGGCGAGCGGGTCCGAGTCGACGGCGTACACGCGGCCGTCCCGGCCCACCATTTCGGCCAGGGCCACCGAGACGTCGCCGCCCCCGGCGCCCACGTCGGCGCAGCGCCAGCCGGCGCCGAGGCCGAGGCGGGCCAGTGCCGTCGCCAGCGGGCGACGGTAGACATCGTCACGCAGTCCCCTCAGCTCGCCCGCGTCGCTCATCGCCCGCACTCTACGGGCACCCCGGCGCGCGTGGCGGCCCGGTACCCTGTGGCGCGTGAACGTGACCATGATGCTGTGCGACGCCGCCCAGGTGGCCGACGGCAAGCTCTACATCCTCGGCGGCGGCTGGAGCATGACCGGACCTGACCCCGTGCCCTCCGCTGTGGCGCTCAAGATCGACGTGGACTGGCACGAGGCGGAGGCGTCGCACCACTGGGAACTCTTCCTCGAGGACGCCGACGGGCGGCCCGTCATGATGGAGACCGCCGCGGGGACCCAGCCCGTCGAGGTGCGAGGGGAGTTCACGGTGAGCCAGCCGCTCGGGATCCCCGAGGGCTCGCCCATCGATGTGGCGCTCGCCGTGAACCTCGGGCCGATCCCGCTGGCGCCCGGCACGCGCTTCGCCTGGCGGCTCACCATCGACGGCGAGTCGCTCCCGGGCGCGTCACTCGGTTTCACCACCCGCCCGCGGCAGCCCGAGCCGGCGGAGTGAACGCCCCATGACCGTGTACGACCGCCCCTTCGGCCGCTACCTCGAGGACTTCGTCCCGGGCGACATCTACCGGCACTGGCCGGGCAAGACCATCACCGAGTCCGACGACCACCTCTTCTGCATGATCACCATGAACCACCACCCGCTGCACACCAATGCCTGGTTCGCCGAGCACGAGACCGTGCAGGGCAAGAACGTGGTGGTGGGCAACCTGGTGTACTCGATCGCGCTGGGCATGAGCGTCCCCGACGTGAGTGGCTCGTGCATCGCCAACCTCGAGGTCGAGTCGCTGGTGCACCGTTCGCCGACCTTCCACGGTGACACCATCTACGCCGAGACCCGGGTGCTCGAGGCCACGCCCTCGAAGTCCCGGGACGACCGGGGCATCGTCAAGGTCGAGACCAAGGCCTTCAACCAGCGCGGCGAAGAGGTGTGCTCCTTCCGTCGCAAGCTCATGGTGTGGAAGACCGCTGCCGCCCCGCCACGCCGGCGCCCCTACGGCGACGACGTCTGGGACTGACGTCGTCGGCCATTCACCCGCCGCCCGAGGTGGGGCTGCCGCTCTCGGGCGACCGGATCCGCCGCTTCCGCCGGCGGGTCCTCGACTGGGGTGCGCTACACCGACGCGACCTGCCTTGGCGGCGCACGCGTGATCCGTGGCGGATACTTGTGTCCGAGGTCATGCTCCAGCAGACCCAGGTCGATCGGGTCGTGCCCCACTACGAGCGGTTCCTGGCCGCATTCCCCACGCCGGAGGCCTGCGCGGCGGCGGGGCCCGGTGCGGCGGTCCGGTTGTGGTCGGGCCTCGGTTACAACCGGCGCGCCCTGAACCTCCACCGGGCTGCCGAGACCATGGTGGCGGTGCACGGCGGGTCCGTCCCCCGCGACGAGGTCTCGCTGCGCGCCCTGGCCGGGGTCGGCCCCTACACGGCTCGCGCCGTGCGGGCATTCGCCTTCGGCGAGGACGTGGCCGCGGTCGACACCAACGTGGTGCGGGTGCTCGCCCGGAGCGTGGCCGCCGCCCCCCTCTCGGTGAGCCGGGCCACCCGGTTGGGCGATGCCGTGGTCCCGCCGGGCGACTCGTGGGAGTTCAACCAGGCGATGTTCGATCTGGGGGCCACCGTGTGCGTGGCGGCTGACCCGGCCTGCGACCGCTGCCCGCTGGTGCGCCTGTGCGCTTGGCGACGCCACCGCCCGTTCGAGACGGATCCCTGGCGACAGAGCCCCGGGGCTCGGCGGCAGTCGCCGTTCGTCGGATCGGACCGCCAGGGACGGGGCCGGCTGCTCGACGCGCTCCGTCGGGGCGGCGTGGAGCGGTCGTCGTTGGCCGGCGCCTGCGGGTGGCCCGGTGACCCGACGCGGGCCGAACGGGTGGCCGCGGCACTGGTCGCCGAGGGCTTCGCCGAATGGCGGACCGGCGACCTCCTCCGGCTGCGCTGAGGCGACCCGACGAGGCGGCCCGGGCCGTGGGGGTAACGTCGGGTCGGTGAACGTCACGTTCTACGGCGTGCGGGGGTCGTGCCCGTGCTCGGGAAACCGCTACCGCCGGTTCGGTGGCAACACGTCGTGCCTCGTCGTCGACATCGACGGCGACGACCCCCTCATCCTCGATCTGGGCACGGGCCTGCGGGCGCTCGGCGACGTGCTGCACAAAGAGGCGCGTGCCGTCGGCACCCCGCTGCAGGCAACGGCTCTGCTGACCCATCTGCACTTCGACCACATCTTGGGGATCCCGTTCTTCGGCCCCTTGCACGACCCTGGGGCGCGCCTCACGCTCTACGGGCCGGCCCAGGTGGACGGGACCCTGCGCGACGCGCTGCACGCCGCCGTCCAGCCGCCGGTGTTCCCGGTCCACATGGACCAGTTCAACGGGGACATCGTCACCGTGGACATCGGGTCGGAAGACTTCTCCATCGGCTCGGCCAAGGTCATGGCCCGTCCCATCCCCCACAGCGGGATGACCCTGGGCTTCCGGGTGGAGGCCGAGGGTCGCTCGATCGCCTACCTCCCCGACCATCAGGCCCCGCCGGACCGTCGAGGCGTGTCCGAATCGGTGCTCGAGCTGTGCCATGGGGTGGACCTGCTGATCCACGACAGCCAGTACACCGACGAGGAGTTCGCCTCCAAGCCGGACTGGGGGCACTCGACGGCCGCCTACGCCGTGCACGTGGCGGCCGAGACCGGTGCCAAGCGGGTCCTGCTCTCGCACCACGACCCTTCGCACACCGATCGCGAGCTCGACCGCATCCTCAACGCGGCCCGCCGGCTGCCCGAAGCGAAGTACCTCGACGAGGTGTCCGCCGCCCACGAGTCCCAGTCGGTCGACCTCGGCAAGGCGTAGGCGGTGGCGGGCCTCGACCAGGCCCGGTTCCGTGAGGTGCTCGGCCACTTCGCCACCGGGGTCACCGTGGTCTCCGCTCTCGACGAGGGCGACCCGGTGGGTTTCACCTGCCAGTCGTTTGCCGCCCTCTCGCTCGACCCACCCATGGTGATCTTGGCTCCGGCCCGCGCCTCGACCAGCTGGCCGCGGATCGCCCGAGCCGGTGCGTTCTGCGTCAACATCCTCGAGGAGCGCCAGGAGGCCCTCGGCCGGGCCTTCGCGATCACTGGGAGCGACAAGTTCGACGGCGTCAGCTGGGTCCCGGGCGTAACCGGCTCCCCCGTGCTCCTCGGCGCCCTGGCCGTCGTCGAGTGCCGGCTCGGTGCCATCTACGACGGGGGCGACCACGAGCTGGTCACGGGGCACGTGGTGGCCACCCAGGTCGGTCACGGGGAGCCGCTGCTCTTCTACCGCTCGGGCTACGGCCGGTTCGCCCCCTGAGCCGCTGCGCTACCGTTCGCCCGATGCCCGAGCTGACCCCCTCCACCACGATCGACGACGTCGTGCTGGTGCATCCCGACGTCCACGGAGACGAGCGTGGACGGTTCGTGGAGACCTACCGGCGCAGCTGGTTCCCCGGCGGTCGCGAGATGGTGCAGGGCAACCGCTCCGAGAAGCAGGCCGGCGCGCTCGTGGGCCTGCACTTCCATCTCCACCAGGCCGACTACTGGTACGCGCTGCGTGGCCGGGCCCGGGTCGTGCTCCACGACCTACGGGTCGGCTCGAGCACCGACGGTGCCACCGAGGTGATCGAGCTCGACGGCGGCGTCGACCTGGGGATCTACATTCCCCCGGGCGTGGCACACGGGTTCGCCGCCCACACCGATCTCCTCCTCACCTATCTGGTCGACAACTACTACGACCCCTCGGACGAGCTCGGACTGGCCTGGGACGATCCGGAGGTCGGCGCCGACTGGGGTGTGGGTGCCCCGGTGCTCTCCGCCCGTGACCAGGCCAATCCGCGCCGCACCGAGATCCCCGAGGAGCTCCGTCCCCGGCTCTCGCGCTGAGCCCACGCCGGTCGCTCACCGCGCCTCCGGGCGATGGCGCCATCGGGTTGAATAGGAGTCAGTGCTCATCGGTGTGGTGGTCGGTGTCGCGGTGGCCCTCGTGGTCGTGAGCGCGGCCGTGGTGGCGCGGCAAGCGCTCGCACGACGACGAGCACTCGGTGGAGCACTATCACCGTTCCTTGCACACGCTCGAGGGGATACAGACGCATGCCGTGGGGCCGGCCGGCGAACACGCCGCCGGGGAGACACCCTTCCCGGCCACGGCGGTCCGAGTGACGGAGCGGTCGGCCGTCCGCCTGACCGAATCGGCCCGTCCCGTGGTCCCACCGCCCCCCCCGCCGCCGGTGCCGAATCCGACCGAGCCCATCACCTTCGACGACGCCGGGCCGGACCATGTGCCGCCCACGTTCATGACCGGTTCCGAGGACCCGGCCATGCACTCCATCGACCACCGGCCGCGCCGGCTGGCCGGGCCGCTGGCCGCCGTGGCAGTCGTGCTGGTACTGGTCGTGGTGCTGATCGTGACCGGCCTGCACACCTCGAGCCCGTCGCACCGGGGCCACGGCAGCTCCTCCCCGGTCACCAAGTCCACCACGGCCACGACTGCCCCCACGCCGTCCACGTCGACACCGCGCGGGCACGGATCCGGTGTGGGCGGTCACCGCTCGACGACGACATCGTCGAGCAGACCCCCGGCGGTGTCGGCGCCCATCGGGGCTTCGGCCCACGCCGCCACCTACCAGGTGGCCGGGGCCAGCTACTCGCTCTCGCTGGCCGCCACCACCGGGGCGTGCTGGGTCGACGCCACCGAGACCTCGAACGGATCCGTGCTGTTCACCGGCACCCTCGCTCCCGGACAATCACACGTAGTGACGGCTACCGGTGCGGTCACCGTGGTGGCCGGTGCCCCCACGGTGTTCTCGGCGACCGTCGACGGTTCGCCGGTGGTGCTGCCGGCCGGCGTGCAGGCGCCCGTGACCTTGAGCTTCCAGCCGGGATCGACCAGCTAGCCGGTCGATCCGCTGGCACCGAGGCGATCGAGGAGGAACGCCAGGATGAGCGCTTCCTCCCGCCAGGCCTCATAGCGGCCCGACGGCCCTCCGTGGCCGGCACCGAGCTCCGTGCGCAGCAGCACCCGGCTGGAAGGCGAGACGGCCCGGAGCTTGGCCACCCACTTGGCCGGCTCCCAGTAGCCCACCCGCGGGTCGTTGAGGCCGGCGGTCACCAGGAGGTCGGGGTATGTGCGTGCGGTGCCGTCGGGGTTCTCGCCGGTCACGTTGTCGTAGGGGGAGTAGGTGAGCATGCGCCGGTAGGCCGCCTCGTCGTCGACCGGGTTCCCCCACTCCTCCCATTCACCGACCGTCAGGGGCAGTTGGTCGTCGAGCATGGTGGTCACGCAGTCAACGAAGGGCACCTCGGCCACCAGGGCGCGGAACACCTCGGGGGCCTGGTTGGCCACGGCGCCGATCAGGAGCCCGCCGGCGGATCCGCCGCGTCCCGCCAGCGCGCCGGGCCGGGCCACGCCGCCGGCCACCAGGTGGCGGGCCACGGCGATGAAGTCCGAGAAGGTGTTGGCCTTGTGCTCCATGCGGCCGCCCTCGTACCACGAGCGCCCCATCTCGCCACCGCCCCGCACGTGGGCCACGGCGAAGACCACGCCGCGGTCGAGCAGGGAGAGCCGGTGATGGGAGAAGCTCGGGTCGATGCTGATCTCGTAGGCGCCGTACCCGTTGAGCACACAGGGCGCCGGGAGCACGATGTCGCGCCGATGCACCACCGAGATCGGGATCTCGGTCCCGTCCGGCGCCATGGCCCACTGGCGGAACGTCGTGTAGCGGTCCGGCTCGAACCCCCCGAGCACCGGTTCCTGCTTGAGCAGCGTCTCCTCCCGCTCGTCGAGGGAGACCTGCAAGACGCTCGAGGGCGTCACCATCGATGTGCGGCCGATTCGCAGCGAGGACGGATCGGGCTCGGGGTTGGCGCCGGTCCACGTGGCCGAGGGGGTGTCGGCGGACTCGATGATCCAGGCCGAGCCCAACGGTTCCGAACCGAAGGGGTCCCCGGGGTCCCCGGTCGTGCCGAGCGGCACGACCCGGACCCGGGTCTGGGCGTCGGCCCGCTCGCTGAGGACGAGCGCCCGGCCGAAGGCGTCGACGTCCTCGATCCGTACCCCCGGTCGGTGCGGCACGACCTCGCGCCAGGCGATCCCCGCTGCGTTCGGGACCCCCAGCTGGTCGTCACGAGCGGCGATGACCCGGAAGTCCTGCGCCTCGTCGTTGGTGAGCACGACGAACCAGCCCGGTCCGCCGCCGGCCGGCGTCAGGTGGTCGAGCGCGTACTCGATTCCTTCGCGCCGGGTCAGCAGCGGTACGGCCTCGGCCGCGGGTTCCGTGGCCGGGATGGCGCGCCACTCGGTGGTGTTGGTGCTGTGCAGGCCGACCAGGACGTAGGCCGCGTCGCGGGTGGTGCCGGTGCCGAGGGTGAACCGACGGTCGTGCTCCTCGTATACCAGCACGTCGTCCGACGGGTCGGTGCCGAGCGAGTGGCGCCACAGCTGGTGAGGGCGCTGCGCCTCGTCGAGGCGGACGTAGAACACGACATCGGAGGCCGCCGACCAGGCGAGCCCGTAGCCGGTGTCGGGCACCGTCTCGCTCGCGCCCGCCGGTTGCGCGGTGGCGTCGAGCGGCCGGAACCGGAGCCGGTACTTCTCGTTCCCCTCGGTGTCGGTGGAGTAGGCCAGCCACCGGTGGTCGTGACTCACGGCGGCCGAGCCCACGGCGAAGTACTCCTCCCCTTCGGCCAGCACGTTCTCGTCGAGCAGGACCTGCTCCTCGTCACCGGGCTCGCCCGCCGGGGGTAGCTCCGCGGGGCCGTGTGCTGGGCGTCGGCAGTGGATGGCGTAGGACCGTCCCTCCTCGGTGCGCGGGTAGTACCACCAGGGACCGCGTCGGGCGGGAACCGACATGTCGGTCTCCTTGATCCGCCCCTTCATCTCGGCGAAGAGGGCCTCGCGGAGCGGGGCGAGCTCGGCCGTCTCGGCCTCCGTGTGGGCGTTCTCGGCCTCGAGGTACGCCAGGACCTCGGGGTCTTCGTGGTCGCGCAGCCAGAACCAGGGGTCTTGGCGGTCGTCCCCGTGGGCCGAGACGACATGGGGACGCCGGGGGGCGATGGGGGGCGTGGACATCGGGGCAGAGCCTGCCATGACGCCGGGAGCCCCCGTGACACGGGTGCCGCATCGTGCCGGCGTTTCGGCAGGCGGGGATAGTTGTTACTATCGCCATAGGGGAAATTCCCTCTCCGGAGCAGTTCCGGGACAACTCAGGGGCCATCCCCAGGGAGCCAGGAGCACATGGCAACCACGGATCTCGACCTGGGTCGCTACCAGCTCGGTTGGAGCGACGCCGAGGACTACGTCTTCAAGCCCAAGAAGGGGCTGAACGAGTCGATCGTGCGCGAGATGTCGGAGATGAAGGGGGAGCCCGACTGGATGCGGGACTTCCGCCTGCGTTCCCTGAAGCACTTCGAGCGCAAGCCCATGCTGCCGTGGTTCGCCACCCACATGCCCCAGCTCGACTTCGACGACATCTATTACTACATCAAGCCCACCGGCGGGCAGGTGAGCGAGTGGTCGGACCTGCCCGACGCCATCAAGAACACCTACGAGAAGTTGGGGATCCCCGAGGCCGAGCGCAAGTACCTGGCCGGCGTGACGGCGCAGTACGAGAGCGAGGTCGTGTTCCACCGCAACCGGGAGGACCTCGAGGCGCAGGGCGTCCTCTTCTGCGACATGGACACCGCGGTCAGGGAGTATCCCGAGATCGTGCGCAAGTGGTTCGGCAAGATCATCCCGCCGAACGACAACAAGTTCGCCGCACTCAACTCATCCGTGTGGTCGGGAGGCTCGTTCATCTACGTGCCGCCCGGCGTCAAGGTGGATATGCCGCTGCAGGCCTACTTCCGTATCAACGCCGAGAACATGGGCCAATTCGAGCGGACGCTGATCATTGCCGACGAGGGCTCGCAGGTGCACTACATCGAGGGTTGCTCCGCTCCCGTGTACTCGACCGACTCGTTGCACTCGGCCGTGGTTGAGCTGGTCGCGCTGGGCGGGTCACGCATCACCTACACGACGATCCAGAACTGGTCGACCAACGTCTACAACCTGGTGACCAAGCGGGCCCGCGCCGAGGCCGAGGCCCACGTGGAGTGGATCGACGGCAACATCGGCTCACGATTGACCATGAAGTACCCCTCGGTGTACCTCATGGGGCCCAAGGCCAGCGGGGAGGTGCTCTCGGTGGCCTACGCCGGCGCCGGCCAGCACCAGGATGCCGGTGCGAAGATGTTCCACGTCGCCCCGGAGACGACCTCGACGATCGTCTCGAAGTCCATCTCGAAGGACGGCGGCATCACCACCTACCGCGGCAAGGTGCACGTGGACGCCGAGGCTCGTGGTGCCAAGTCGTTCGTCCGTTGCGATGCGCTGCTGCTCGACGACCTGTCGACCTCAGAGACCAAGCCGTACATGGAGGTGGGGGAGCGCAACGCGCGCATCGGCCACGAGGCCACTGTTTCGAAGGTCGGTGACGACCAGCTGTTCTATCTGATGAGCCGTGGGCTGTCCGAGGGGCAGGCCATGAGCATGATCGTGAACGGGTTCATCGAGCCCGTCACCCGCACGCTGCCCATGGAGTACGCCGTGGAGTGGAGTCGTCTCATCGAGCTGCAGATGGAAGGCTCGGTCGGCTGAGTCGGCCGGTCCTCCGCAGCGTGGCACCATAAGAGCCGTGCCCATGCGTGAGGAGTGCGTTCACTTCCAGAGCCGGACCTACGACTCCGGAGAGGTTGCCCGCTTCTGCGTGCTCGACCTGGCGCCTGAGGCCCCTTGGCGGTGCCCCGAGAACTGCCCGTCCTACAAGCCGCGCATGGCCGATGTGGGCTGGGTCCACGGGAGCCTGGTGGAGCCGGCTATCGAGGAGGAGCCCGGGGCGGGTGGCGCCGACGTGGCGGAGCTGCTCGATTCGGCCGCGGAGATCGTCAACGAGGTGGCACCCACGGTGCTCGAGGAGGTCAGGGCCGACGACGCCCGCCGGGAGCGCTCGTCGAACCGCTGGTGGCGCCGCAAGCGCTGACCGGCCCGGATTCTGAAGTCCGTAGCATCTATGCAGTTAGCTGGCAAGTATCCCTTCTCTGTATAAGGGGCGCTACCCTGGTTGCTGCTATCGCTCGGACTGGGGGTCGTCATCGTGGGCTTCAAATCCCTTTTCGCGTCCATCGTTGCGACAGGGAAGACCATGATCGGCCTACTGGGTCTGATCGTGCTTGTCGCTGGGGTGGTTGGCCACAGCATCGGGGTAACCAGCACCGCTGCCCCGTGGATGTGCGTGGCTGGCATCGGGCTGGTGGCCGTAGCGGCGGTGGTCGAGCAGGCCAGGGTGAGGTCTGAAAGGAATGCGCTAAAGACCGATCTCACCGATGAAAAAGACCGCTCTTGGCACTTTGAACAGGAACGTGACGAGTGGAGGGGCCGTCACGCTGACCTGCAGAACAGTTGGATCTTGGGCCAGCACGCCGAAACCGGACCGGCAGGATCGACCAGCGGAGATGTAAATCAGCGGGCTTTTCTCTTCACCGACCCGCACCAGCTGCGGTTCCCGCCCGCCCAAGAGGGCCCGTTGCGAATCCAAGGCTTTTCCCGTGAGGGCGATTCGGATCAAGAGCATCCGGACGATGACAGGTGAGGGGGCCAGTCGGAACCGAACGGCCTCGTTCCTCAACGGTCAGGCCCGACCTCCGGAAGCTCCTTGGGGGCTGCCCCGGGCCAGAGCCCAATGACCAGTTCCCGGGCGCAATTGATGATCTTCCCAAGGTCATCGACACTGGCGATGGGAGGTCTGCCTGCCTCGGAGAAGACCATCTCCGCTACACCCCTAATCCGCAACTGCACATGCACGTCTGGTGGAGGGTGCTTGATGATTCGCCGTTGAACACGGCCCAGCTCGCGGTGCGTATTAACGATGGTGCCGGGCTTCTTGAAGGCTCTCCTCATGATGGCGACATAGCCCTCGGGCTCGTATCTGACGTACGTGGGGGCATGGGCCTGGACGGCGCTCGCGTGGAGTGTCTGGTGTTTGTCGACATTCGACATGCGGAGCAGTTTCATCAGCGGATGCCCGGTTCGCTTCTTCTTCGTGAGGCGGTACGGCTGTCGCTCCTTGATGAATTTCGGAGCTGCACCGCGCTGAGGCCAAGTACGGGGCTGGGTTTACGTTCGGGGTCCCTCTTTTCAATGTCCCTGATCCACAAGGTCTCGCTGTCATAGATCGGGTATTGGGTGTGTTCCCCGGGGTCATGTTCGTTCGCGAGGACCAGGGTGTAGATCAGGTGGTCGAGGGCGGAACGAACGTCATGGACCAGCTCGCCAACCAAAACGCCGATCTGCGGATCGTCGGGGAAGTCGTCGGCCCACATGAGCACGTCCCACTCGTCCGTTCCTATGCGCTGTGGGACGGTTATGTAGCCGATCTCATTCTTGATGAATGCTCCGGAGTGTTCGTGGATGGACTCATAGAGGTCGGCAGCTCGGTTGAGCTTCGCGACGAATCCCGGCCGCAGGGTCTCCCCACTCACTCGCTACCCTTGGAGGGAGATGCCAGAACAGAACAGCTCAGAGCCGACACAGGAGACGCAGCCCAAAGAGGGCGATCCGGTGGACATTCCCGTCCCGACGCGGGAAGAGGTCTTTCGTGACCTGGGGAAGGTTGCCAAGCCACGGAAGCCTCCGTCAGAAACCGAGCATTCCGGAAACTAGCTCGGCGATCTCCGCCAGCCAGTTCTTTGCCCGTTCATCTGGCGACTGTGCGGCAACGATCCGTCGACGTTCCGCTTTTCGCTCGCGTCGCCTCTCACGCCAGCCCATTTCGCTACCCCTCGGTGGGATAGGCCGACCGCAGGGCCAGCGTGAAGAACATCGCTCGTCCGTCGTTACGGTGGTTGTACCGCCAGACGTACTCGTCGATGTAGGACTGGAGGTACTGGCGGGAGACGGAGTGGTATACGCCGTTGATCCCTCGCTTCACCTGGGACCAGAAGCCCTCGATCGTCTGCGTGTGCGTATCCCCGCTTACGTAGACCTGGGCCGAGTGGTCGATCCGGTGGTGCTCGAAGCCGTGCAGGGGCAGCTTGCGGTAGACCCGAGCGTCGTCGGTGTAGACGACGGCCTCGGGCTTCACCTGGTCCTTGATGTGGTCGAAGAGGGTGGGCCGCTGAGTGCTCGGGACGACGTGCGCCCGCACCCGTCCACCGCGCTCAACAATGCCGAACACGGGGACCTTCTTCTTGTCGGACCAGCGCTTCGCAGCCTGCTGGGCCGTCCTGGACTCGTCCGCTGCCATCTCGCGCTTATCGGCCAGACGAGGCTTGCCGCCGACGTACATCTCGTCCATCTCGACCTCACCGGACAACGGCTCCTCGTCGTCCTGGGTCATGAGCTCGGTGCGGATCAGCTTGAAGATCCGGTAAGCTGTCTTGTAGGTCACGCCAAGCTCTCGCTCCAGCTGCTTGGCGGAGATCCCGCAACGTGTGCTCGTCATGAGGTACATGGCGTAGAACCACAGGTGCAGGCCCGTGGACGACTTGTGAAAGATCGTGCCCGCTGTCGGGTGCACGTGAAGCCCACAAGCCGTGCACGTCCAGTCCTGGCGCTGCTGCTTGGCCGCATAGCGGTGGAACACCCGCTCTTGCTCGCATCGCTCGCAGAACGCGTGCTCGCCGTCCACGGAGTACCGAGAGCGCCACAGCCATTGCAGGCAGGCCTCGTCGTCAGGGAAGTCGCGCAGGAAATCGACCAGCATGTATTGCGAGGCCGAAGTCAGTGCGTGTCGGGGGTTCTTCCTGTTTCCCGGTGCCATGTATGTCAGTATGACACGCTGGACTTATACAGTCAAGGGATACATGCCAGTTAGCTGCATAGATATTCGTGCTCTCCGAGCACCTCTATGGGTGGCCCAGAACGTTCAGACCGTATATGGGGGTCGGACGCGGCCGCGTATACGGCTTCGTTGTCCATCGAGGGTGGCCGATGCCCTGCATATTCATGCGTTAGTGTGCATACCAGGATGCCGGCCCCCGAGAGGGGCTAGGTCCCGGTGAACGTCGGGGGTCGCTTCTCCAAGAAGGCCGTCACGGCCTCGGTGAGGTCGTGTGACCCCAGCATGGCTGCGTTCCAGGTGGCCACGTAGTCGAGGCCTTCGCCGACCGTCCTCCCATCGTTGGCCGCCAACACGGCCTTGGTGCCCTGCACGGCCAGGGGGGAGTTGGCGGCGATCTCGGCCGCCAGGTCGCGGGCGGCCCGGACGACGTCGTCGGCGATGTCGTTGACCAGGCCGATCTCCTTGGCCCGGGCTGCGGTGATGTCCTTGCCGGTGAAGGCCAGCTCGGCCAGGTGTCCGGCACCGATGATGGCAGGCAGCCGCTGCAGGCTCCCGAGATCGGCCACGATGGCCATCTTCGCCTCGCGAACCGAGAACAGTGCGTCCGGCGAGGCCAGGCGGATGTCACAGGCAGCGGCGAGGTCGACGCCGGCCCCGATGCAGTAGCCGTGGACGGCGGCGATGACCGGTTTGGGGCACCGAGCCACTGACGTGATCGCCTCCTGGAGCCGGCAGAGCTCGGCACGGGTCGCATGGGCCCGGGCGGCCGGCGACGTGGCGGCAGGAGCCTCTCCCTGGGCGGCGTCGCCGAGGAGGTGCGCCATGCCCTTCAGGTCCAACCCGACCGAGAAGTGGGGTCCCTCGGCAGCCACCACTGCCACACGCACCGCCGCGTCGGAGCCGACAGCCGCCATGGCCAGCGGGAGATCGCGCCACAACTCCTGGCCCATGGCGTTGCGGGTGTCAGGGCGGTTCAGCCAGACGGTGGCCACGCCTTGGTCGGCCTCGAGGTGCAGAACTGGTGACTCGAACGGGGTGATCTGGTCGGACATACACCGAGGCTAACCACCGGCCCTGGCCCCGGCCCTGGTGGGGAGCCCGCCAGGGCCAAGTAGAGTGCATGGGCCGCGTTCGCAGGTGCTCGCCTGCAAGACCCGAGAGAGGTATCGCCCTGCAGACCTTCAGCGCCGAGGCATCTGCGGCCCTGGCCGGTCCCGCCTGGCTCTGCGATCGCAGGGCGCGTGGCTACGCGGAGTTCGCCGTGTCTGGGCTCCCCTCGGAGAGCGAGGAGGTGTGGCGCTACTCGCCGATCGACCGACTGGCCCTCGACCAGTTCGCATTGCCCGCGACGGCGGCCACCGGGGACGTCCGGCCAGACGAGGAGGAGTTCGGAGCGGCCGTGCTGCCAGGGTTGGCAGAGGTGTTCGGATCTGCCGCAGGTGGCGTCCTCGTGCAGGACGGGTGGCCGGGCTCCTTCACGCTCGACGATGCGACGCGCCGGGCCGGCGTGTCCTTCGGCCGGGCCGAGGACGTGGCGGGTGCCGCCGACATGCTCGGGTCGGTGCAGCACGGCGGCGACGCGCTGGTGCTCCTCAACGACGCGTTCGCCCCCGAGCCGATTTTCGTGGACGTCCCCGATGGGGTCCAGGTGGACCGGCCGCTGCTCGTGGTCCACCGGTGTGGAGCCGGCACTGCCGCCTTTCCCCGTACCTGCGTGCGGGTCGGCGCGGGTGCCAGGGTCGCGTTGGTCGAGGTCTTCACCGGTGCGGAGGGGGAAGTGCGATCACTGGTGGTCCCGGTTACCGAGCTCTCCGCCGCGGCTGGTGCCGCCGTCTCGTATGTGTCACTGCAGGTGCTCGGCCCGAGCGCCTGGTCGATTGGCCGCCTGGCGGCACGCGGTGAGGCCGGATCTGCGCTGCGCACCTTCACGGTGGGGCTCGGCGCGTCCTACGACCGGGTCCGAGCTGACGTCGCGCTCGAAGGCAAGGACGCCCGGAGCGAGATCCTCTCGACCTACCTCGGGGACGGTGACCAGGTGCATGACGTGCGCACATTGCAGGATCACGTGGCGCCGCGCACCACCAGCGAGTTGCTCTGCCAGGGGGCGGTTGCCGGACGGTCCCGCTCGGTCTACAGCGGCCTGATCAGGGTGCACCGCGGCGCGGTTCGCAGTGATGCTCGACAGACAAACCACAACCTCGTGCTCGACGAGGGCGCCCACGCCGACTCGGTTCCGAACCTCGACATCCTCGAGAACGACGTCACCTGCTCGCACGCGTCGACGGTCGGCCCCATCGACGAGGACCAGCGGTACTACATCGAATCACGCGGCGTGGCGCCCGAGATGGCCGAAGGGCTGATCGTGCGGGGGTTCTTCGACGCCATCGTCGAGCGAGGGCCGGTTCCCGAGGCCACCGCACTGTTGCAGGGTGAGGTGCACCGACGGCTCGATGCGGCCCTCCACGGCGCGATTCCCAAGGAGATCGCGGGTGTCTGAGACCGTGAGCCTGTGCCGCACCGGGGAGCTCGAGCCGGGAACGGCCCGACGATTCGACGTCGTGGGACACCGCATCGCCCTGGTGCGGGTCGGAGACTCGTTCCACGCGGTCGACGACGAGTGCAGTCACGAGGACTACTCGCTGGCCGAGGGTGAGGTGTGGTCCGAGGAGTGCGAGATCGAGTGCCCACGCCATGGCAGCACGTTCGACCTGAACACCGGTGAGCCGTGCTCGCTGCCGGCAACACAGCCGATCGCGGTCTACGAGGTGACGGTGGACGGCGACACCGTATCGGTGGTCCTGCCGTGAGTGCGGCCACGACCCCGGGGGGCGGCGACCACGTGCTCGAGGTGCGGGGGCTCCAGGCCAGCGCGGGCGGTCGTGAGGTCCTCCACGGGATTGACCTCACCGTTCGCAGCGGTGAGGTGCATGTGATCATGGGCCCCAACGGATCGGGGAAGAGCACCCTGGCCCATGCGCTCATGGGGCGCCCCGGCACGGAGGTCACCGGGGGCTCGATCACCATGGACGGCGAGGAGCTGACCGGACTTCCGGCATGGCAGCGCGCCCGAGCCGGCCTGTTCCTGGCCCTGCAGAGCCCGCTCGAGGTGCCCGGCGTCAGCCTGCATGCGCTGCTGGCCGCCGCCGATCAGTCCCGGAGAAGGCCCACGGGCGAATCCGGAGAGGGCTTGCAGCAGCGGATGCTCGACGAGGCCAAGGCGTTGGGCCTCGACCCTCGTCTCCTGCAACGCCCCATCAACGTGGACCTCTCGGGAGGCGAGCGCAAGCGCACGGAGATGGTCCAACTCGGGGTGTTGCGGCCCGCAGTGTGCATCCTCGACGAAGTGGACTCCGGACTCGACGTGGACGCGCTGGGCGACGTGGCACGCCGCCTCCAGCAGTCCACGTCCGAGTGGGGCGTGGGCATCCTTGCCATCACGCACTTCAACCGCTTCCTCGTGCAGCTCGAGGCGGATCTCGTGCACGTCATGGTCGCTGGTCGCATCGTGGCCACCGGCGATGCCGCACTGGCGCTCGAACTCGAGAAGACCGGGTACGCCGGCTACCAAGACGCAGGCTGACCCGACGCGCCGCCACTGGCGCAACCGTGCTTGGTACCGTTCTCGTCCATGGCGAACGGTCGTCCACCGGACGACATGTCGGATCGCTCATCCCGCCGCCGGCGGGGCCAGGCTGCCAACCAGGACGGCCTGGCCGCGCTCGGTCGGCAGATGCGCGGTGGCGCAGAACCCGAGAGCGTGGCCAACGAGGAAGGTCTGCGCGCCCTCGGTACGCGCGTCGACGCTGCGACGTCGCAACCGAAACGCCGGCGCAGCGGCGCGCCCCGATGGAGCAGGCGCAAGAAGGTGGTCGTGTCCCTCCTCACCGTGCTCGTCGTGCTGGCCGCCGCCGTCGGCGGTAGCTACGCCTACCTGTGGTACCGCTACGACCAGATCAGCAAGGTCCATATCAATGACGAAGCGGCCGTGCAGAACGGCGCCCCCTTCACCATCCTGGTCATCGGCTCGGACACCCGGGTGGGCGAGTCAGCCGGGGCGGCGCAGGCCTTCGGTTCGGCCTCCGAAGTAACGGGTCAGCGGAGTGACGTCGTGCAACTCTGGCGAGTGACACCGTCGACCAAGCAGATCCAGATCGTCTCGATACCCCGGGACACCGTAGTGACCATGTTGCCGCCAGACAACGCCCAGTACGGGACGTACAACCGGATCAACTCCTCGTACAACTCGGGAGCGAACCAGCTCGTCAAGACGATCACGGCCAACCTGGGCATCCCCATCAACCACGTGGTCCAGGTGGGCTTCTCGGGGTTCCAGGACGCCGTCAACGCGCTGGGGGGCATCTACCTGGACTTCCCCTATCCGGCCAAGGACGCCTACTCCGGACTGAACATCACCACCACGGGGTGCCAGCTGGTCGGGGGTGCGCAGGCCCTGGCCGTGGCGCGCGCCAGGCACTACGAGTACTACGAAAACGGCTACTGGCACTACGACGGAACCAGCGACTTCGGCCGAATCCAGCGCCAGGATGCCTTCATCAAGGCTCTGATCAGCGCAGCCAAGTCGAAGGTGAACCCGCTCACGGTGAACAACTTCATCGGTTCGATCCACGAGGGCGTGACCATCGACGACGGATTCGGGTTGAACGAGCTGATCGGGTTGGCGCTCACGTACCGCTCGTTCGACCCGGGGAACCTGGCCGGGCAGACGCTGCCCACGGTTTCGTCGACCTCGTTCGGCGGCCTGGGCGACGTGTTGACGGTGGAGCAGCCGGAGGCGCAGCAGATGCTGGTCAACATCTTCGGGTCGAGCCTGGTCAACCCCACCAATCCCCCGCCCGATGCCGCCGGCTACCCGAACCCGCCGCCCACGGTCACGACGACGACCACCACGACCGCGAAGTCGACAGTGCCGACGACCGGAAGCACGACGGGTGCCGGTGCGGCAGTCGCCCCGGCACCACCCTCCTTCGATCCGGTTCCCTGCAGCCCCGGCTGAGTGCCCCGGCGAGGAGGTCTGGGCGAGGAGGCCTCGGCTAGGAGGCCTCGGCTGCTGTCTCGTCGAGGCCCTGGGCCAGGGCGTTCCAGCTGAGGGTTGCGCACTTTATGCGCACCGGGAACTTCACGACGCCTTGGAGAGCAGCCAGCTCGCCGAGCTCACCGACGTCGACCGCCTCGGGCTCGGTTTCGGCCTTCTCGTCCGCGCCCTCGGCGGGAGCATCGGTGTCGAGACTGGCCTCGTGGACCGTCATCATGCGCTTGAAGGTCGAGATCAGCCGGCGCACCTCGTCGATGGGCTTGCCCTTGACTGCTGCCGACATGAGCGAGGCTGAAGACTGGCTGATCGAGCAGCCCGAACCGGCGATCTTGAGGTCGGACAGCGTCCCGTCCTCTACCAGGAGAGAGACCACGACCTCGTCGCCGCACAGGGGGTTGAACCCCTCCACCCGGTGTGCGGGGGGCGACTCGAGCTCGCCACGGTTCCGGGGCGACCGGTAGTGGTCGAGGATGATCTCGCGGTACAGCTCCTCGAGGTCTGCCATCAGGCGAACAAACTACCGGCTTCGAGCAGTCCTTCGATCAGCACCTCGACGTCGTCCTCGTCGCTGAAGAGCGAGAGCGAGGCCCGGGCCGTCGCCTGCACGCCCAGCCGGCGCATCAGTGGCTTGGCGCAGTGGTGCCCGGGGCGCACGCAGACGCCGAACTGGTCGAGCACCTGGGCCAGATCGTGGGCGTGCACGTCGCGATAGGCGAACGAGATCACCCCGCCCCGGTCGGCCCCGGCCGGGGGGCCGAAGACCCGCAGGTCCGGACCGAGCTTCTCCTCGAGCCGGGCCAGGGCGTGGTTCGTGAGGGCAAGCTCGTGGGCCCGGATGCGATCCATGCCGATGTCCGTGAGGTAGGCCACGGCAGCGGTCAGCCCCACCGCCTCGGCGATCGGGGGTGTCCCCGCCTCGAAGCGAGCCGGCGCCGGGGCCGGGCGGAACGAGTCGAGCTTGACGTCGAGGATCATCCCTCCGCCCCCGAGGAAGGGGCCCATGGAGTCGAGCAGAGCGGCGCGGCCCCAGAGCACTCCAATGCCGGTCGGGCCCATGGTCTTGTGGGCCGAGTAGGCCAGGAAGTCGACCCCGAGGTCGGTCACCGAGACGGCGGCGTGCGGCACGAGCTGTGCCCCGTCGGCCACGACCACGGCACCCGCACGGTGGGCCACCTCGGCCACGTGGCGCACCGGATTGATGGTGCCCAGCACGTTGGACATGGTCGAGATGCCGACCAGCTTCACGCCGTCGATGAGACGGTCGAGGTCGTCGAGCACCAGTCGGCCCTCGTCGTCGATCGGGATGTACCGGAGGTCGAGTCCGCCGATCTCCTCGGAGAGGATCATCCAGGGCACGATGTTGGCGTGGTGCTCCATCTCGGTGAGGAGCACGGTGTCTCCCGCCCGCAGATTGGCCCGCCCCCACGCGTGCGCCACGAGATTGAGGGCCTCGGTGGTGTTCTTGGTGAACACGATCTCGTGTGCCGGGTCCGGCGCGCCGATGAAACGTCCCGCCACCACCCGGGCCCGCTCGTACAGGGCGGTGGCCTCCTCGGCCGTGGCGTACACGCCGCGGTGCACATTGGCGTGCGTCGTCTCGTAGTAGCGGCTCATGGCGCTGATCACCGCCTGCGGCTGGAGCGCCGACGACGCCGAGTCGAGGTAGACGATCGGTCGCCCGTGGACCCTGCGGGTGAGGAGCGGGAAGTCCTTGCGCAAGGCTTCGACGTTGAGGGGCGCGGCGGGGGAGCCCGGGGGAGCAGGTGCCGCCGTCATCGCCACTCCTCGTATCCACGCGCCTCGACCTGGGTGGCCAGCTCGGGACCGCCACTCTCGACGACCTTTCCGTCGACGAGGATGTGCACGGCGTCGGGCACGAGCTCCTCGAGCAGGCGTACGTAGTGGGTAATGGCGAGCACACCGAGCTCGGGGCGGGCCTCGCGCACGGCCCGCACGCCGCGGCCCACGACACGCAGGGCGTCGATGTCGAGGCCGGAGTCGGTCTCGTCGAGCACGGCGACCAGCGGTTCGAGCAGCGCCATCTGGAGGATCTCGTTGCGCTTCTTCTCGCCGCCCGAGAATCCCTGGTTCAGGTGCCGGCTGGCAAAGGAGGTGTCCATGCCGAGGCGCTCCATCCACTCGGTCATGAGCACCCGGACCTCGAGAACGGAGACCTCCTCGGTGCCCTTGCGGGCCGCCATGGCCTGGCGCAGGAACTGGGTCACCGACACGCCCTCGATGGCCTCGGGGTACTGGAAGGCGAGGAACAGGCCCGCCTTGGCCCGCACGTCGGTGGGCCACCCGGTCACGTCCTCGCCGTCCAGCAGGATGCTGCCGGAAGTGACCCGGTAGGCCGGATGGCCGAGCAGCACGCCGGCCAGCGTGGACTTGCCGGCGCCGTTGGGGCCCATCAGGGCGTGTACCTCGCCGGCTCCGACCACCAGGTCGACCCCGCGCAGGATGGCGCCGTCCTCCGCTGAGGCGTGGAGGCCCACGATCTCGAGCAGCGGCGGGCGGGCCGTGCTCGAGGGGTCCGGGACGCTCGAGGTGGGGGAAGGATTGGGCATCGCGGAAAAGTCTACCTTTTTGGTCAGGTTTTCTGGCACGTCCGTCCGCACCACTCCGGCGCCGCGGCCGGGAGGGCGCCGGTCACCAGCCCCGGTCGATCCATTCTTGCAGGTGAGGTGCCTCATCCCCGATCGTGGTGGAGGCCCCGTGGCCCGGGAGCACGAGCGTGTCGGGCGGAAAGGCGGCGAAGATCCTCTGGTCGATCGACTCGATGATGCTCTCGAAGCTGCTCCCCTCGAAGGAGGTGTTGCCCGGGCCCCCGGGGAACAAGGTGTCGCCGGTGAACAGCAGGTTGGTCCCCTCGACGGCGAAGCAGATGGACCCCGGGGTGTGCCCGGGGGTGGCCACGGTCCGGATGCGCAGGTCCCCGACTGCGATGGCCTCCTCGTCGTCGAGTATCAGGTCGTAGCTCGGCAGCATGCCGGCGTCGGCGCTGGTGACCGCCACGGAGATCCCCGGCGTCGCGCACCGCCGGCACCGCCTGGATGTGGTCCCAGTGGCCGTGGGTCTCGACCACCTGGCGCACCCCGAGCCGCCGGCAGATCTCGAGGAGGGCGTCGTGCTCGTTGGCGGCGTCGATCAGCATGGCGTCGCCGGTACGACGGCACCGGACCACGTACACGTTGTTGTCCATGGGGCCCACCACGATGTGGTGGATCTCGACGAGGCCGTCGCTCCAGATCTCGCGCAGCGCTCCCACGCTCCAAGCGTGGCACAGTTCGGGGTCCGCCCTCGGGGGTTCCTGGTCCGGGTCCCATCCCGTCTGGTAGACACCGCACGGAGACGAGGCAGAGGAGCCGGGCATGGATTTCGCCTTCAGTGACGAGCAGGAGGAGCTTCGGTCCGCTGTGCAGCGCTTTTTGGCTGACAAGTCGCCCGAGAGCGAGGTGCGACGGCTCATGGCCACGACCGAGGGCTACGACCCGGCCGTGTGGAGCCAGATGGCCGAGCAGCTGGGCCTGCAGTCTCTGGCCATTCCCGAGGAATTCGGCGGTTCTGGGTTCTCCTACGTCGAGCTGGCACTGGTATTCGAGGAGATGGGTGCCGCCCTGTTGTGCGCCCCCTTCTTCTCGACGGTGGCGCTTGCGGCCAACGCACTGCTCAGCTCCGGCGACGAGGAAGCGATGAAGCAGCACCTTCCCGGCATCGCCTCGGGGGAGACCATCGCCACGTTCGCCTATACCGAGGATGACGGGAAGTGGGAGCTCGACCAGCTCGCGTGCACGGCCCGGCCCACGGGCGGGGGCTGGGTCCTCGACGGGCACAAGGCCTACGTGATCGACGGCCACGTGGCGAACCTGATCGTGGTGGCCGCCCGCTCGGAGGAGGGCATCTCCCTCTTCGCCGTCCCCGCGGATGCGCCGGGCCTCACCCGGACGGCGCAGCCCACGATCGACCAGACGCGCAAGCTGGCGCGGCTCGAGTTCGCCGCCACGCCGGCCGTGTTGATCGGCACGGCCGGGGGCGCGGCGCCGGGCATCTCCAAGACGCTCGACCTCGCAGCGGTCGCGCTCGCCGCGGAGCAGGTCGGGGGCGCGCAGCACGTGCTCGATTCCTCCGTCGAGTACGCCAAGGTGCGGATCCAGTTCAACCGCCCGATCGGCAGCTTCCAGGCCATCAAGCACAAGTGCGCTGACATGCTGCTCGAGGTGGAGTCCGCCAAGTCGGCCGCCTACTACGGCGCCTGGGCGGCATCCGAGGACTCCGACGAGTTGCCCGTGGTCGCCTCCTTGTGCAAGGCCTACTGCTCGGAAGCCTTCTTCCGCGCTGCCGGCGAGTCGATCCAGATCCACGGCGGTATCGGGTTCACCTGGGAGCACCCCGCCCACCTGTACTTCAAGCGGGCCAAGGCATCGGAGCTCCTGCTGGGGGACCCCTCTTACCACCGCGAGCTGCTGGCACAGCGCATCGGGTTCTGAGGTGACGGGGACGGGGCCGTTCCGGCTCCTGCCCGGACCGGCCGGCGACCTGTCGATCTACACCAGTGACATCACCCCTGGAGCGCCGGTGCGGGGCCACGCGGTCCTCTGCCACGATCTGCCCGGGTCGAAGGGAGCGGCGGCGGACGCCGCGCTGACCTACCCGGCCCTGGCCGACCGGCTCACCCGCGAGTCGGGCTGGCGGGTGGTCGCCGCCGCGCTGCGGGGCGCCGGCGCGTCGGCCGGGGATTTCTCGGCGGCGGGGTGGCTCGAGGATCTGGCCTTCGTCGTCGAGACCGAGGTTCCCGCCGACGCCCCCCGAGTGATCATCGGCTTCGGGGTCGGCGGCGCGCTGGCCCTGCACCTCGCCGCCCAGGACGTGCGGGTGCAGGGAGTGGCCTGCCTCGGCGCGCCGACCGATCTGGCGTCCCTGGCGGCCGACCCGGCGTCGTTGCTGGCGCGCTGCCGCCGGGCTGGGGTCATACGCTCGGCGGGGTTCCCGGTCTCGGTCGAGGAGTGGTCCGGCGAACTGGCCTCCGTCCACCCGCTCGAGGACGCGGCCCAGCTCAAGGGCAGGTCGCTGCTCGTGGTGCACGGGTCCGACGACCCCGAGGTCCCGGTGGCCGGCGCCCGGGCGCTGGCCGAATCCGCCACGGGCCCGTCCGAGCTGCACGCTGTCTTGGGGGCGGGGCATTGGCTCCGCGCCGACCCCCGGGTCATCGCCGTCCTGATCGGCTGGCTCGAGCGGCAGAGCTGACCAGCACCGGCCGGGGACCATGGGTGCCTGGCGCCGACCCGGTCGTCTACGCTCGAACGGTCGGTCATGACCTCCCCTCACCCCCTCACCGGGTCCGCCGCCGGACAGGACCAGCGTGACCCCGATCGAGCCGGAGCACCTGGTTCCGATCACACGAGCTGGCGAACCGGTACGCCGTGGCTCATCGTGCGCGGCCTGCGCCCACGCCAATGGAGCAAGAACGTGCTGGTGTTCATGGCACCCGCCGCGGCCGGCGTCCTGGGCCACTGGTCGACCACGTTGCGGGTCGTCGGGGCGTTCTTCGTGTTCTGCGCGGCCGCCTCCGGCCACTACATGATCAACGACGTCCTCGACGTCGAGCAGGATCGCCGCCACCCTCGCAAGCAGCACCGACCGGTGGCCAGCGGCGCCCTCTCGCCCTCGCTCGCTCTCGGGGTGGGCGTGCTTCTCATCGCCCTGAGCCTGGCCGCCGCGCTGTGGATCGGGCCCTGGCAGTTCGCGGTGGTGGTCGCCTCCTACCTCGCTCTGAGCACGGCGTACAGCGTCCGTCTCAAGCGTGAGCCAGTCGTGGAGTTGGCGGTGGTGGCCGCCGGCTTCGTGCTGCGAGCCGTGGCCGGCGGCGTGGTGGCCCGGGTCCCCCTCTCGACCTGGTTCCTTGTCTTCACCTCCTTCGCGGCGCTCTTCTTGGTGACGGGGAAACGCTTCGCCGAGCACTCCCGTCTGGGCCACGACCGCGGTGCTCACCGCAGCGTGCTCGACGAGTACACCGACTCGTTCCTCCGTTCGACGCTGACCATCGCCGCCAGCGTCACCGTGGCCACGTACTGCCTGTGGGCCTTCGACCGCACAGGTCTGCTGAAGCACGCGGGCGACCGCGCCGTGTGGATCGAGCTGACCGCCGTCCCCCTGGTGCTCGGAGTCCTGCACGTCTTCCGCCTCCTCGACGCCGGCAAGGGTGGCGAACCGGAGAAGCTGGCCCTGCACGACCACGTCCTCCAGTGCTACGGGGTGCTCTGGGCGGGGCTGATGGTCATCGGCCTCTACGCGTGAACACGTCGGACGACGACAAGGCCGAACCCGGTGGGGGCTCGCGGCAGACCATCAGCGGGTGGGGGCGCACGGCACCCTCGGCGGCCCTCGTGGTGGAGCCGGCGGACGCCGCCAAGGTGGCCGAGTTGTTGCAGGGCGCCACCGAGCCCCTCATTGCCCGGGGGCTCGGGCGCAGCTACGGCGATGCCGCGCAGTGCAGTGGCGGTCGGGTCGTCGACACGGCCGGGCTCGCCAGTATCGGCGAGATCGACCCAGTGACCGGGACGGTCACGGTGGGTGCGGGTGTGAGCCTGCACGAGCTGATGCGCCGCGCCATCCCGCGCGGGTGGTTCGTCGCGGTGACCCCCGGAACGCGTTACGTCTCGGTGGGCGGAGCCATCGCCTCGGACGTGCACGGGAAGAACCACCACTGCGACGGCAGCTTCAGCCGCCATGTGGAGCGGCTGTCGTTGGCCACGCCTACCGGGACGCTGGAGCTGACGCCCGACACCGACCCCGAACTGTTCTGGGCGACCGCCGGAGGCATGGGGCTGAGCGGGATCGTGCTGGACGCCACGTTGCGCCTCCTCCCCATCGAGACCTCGTGGATGCAGGTCGACAGCCGCAAGCACACGACCCTCGAAGGCCTCATGGACGACATGGAGAAGGCAGACACCAGCCATCGCTACAACGTGGCCTGGCTCGACTGCCTCGACCATCGCGACGGCGCCCGACGCTCGGTGCTCACGTTGGGCGAGCATGCACCGGCAGCCGACCTGCCCCCTGCACTGGTGGCGCGCCGGCTCGAGGCCCCGGTGGAGCCCAGGCTGCGGGTGCCGCTGGTGCCGCCGATCCGCATGGCCAACCGGGTCTCGGTGCGGGTCCTCAATGAGGTGTGGTTCAGGATGTCGGCGGCGGAGCCGGGATCCTTCGTGTCGCTGGCCTCGTACTTCCACCCGCTCGACGGGGTGGGGGGCTGGAACCTCCTGTACGGCCCGGCCGGTTTCGTGCAATACCAGTTCGCCGTAGCCCCCGACCGCGGTGACGTGGTGGAAGACGCCGTCGCCACCATCGCCGGCTCGGGGATCCCCTCGTTTCTCGCCGTGCTCAAGCGGTTCGGTCCGGGGACCCCCGGGCCGCTCTCCTTCGCCCAGCAGGGATGGACGCTCGCGCTGGACTTCCCGGTGGGGCCGCCCGGCCTGCCTGCCCTGCTCGACGGGCTCGACGAGCAGGTGGCGGAGGCCGGTGGTCGGGTCTACCTGGCCAAGGACGCCCGACTGCGCCCCGAGCTGCTTCCGGTGATGTACCCGCGCCTGGGCGAGCTCGAGGCACTGCGCCGGCGCGTCGACCCCAGGGGCGTGTTGGCCTCGGACCTGGCGCGCCGACTAGGGATGGTGGGATGAACGACGCCTTCGGCCATCCCCAATCCGTTCTCGTCCTGGGCGGCAGCTCGGACATCGCCCGGCGTGTCGTGGCCCTCCTGGCCGGCGATGGCACGAGGTGCCGCAGCGTTGTGTTGGCCGGGCGCAACCCCCACGCGCTGGCCGACGCCGCGGCCGAGCTGAACGGCTCGGCTGGCCGGATCGAGACGGTCCCCTTCGACGCGACCGAGCCGGCCACGGCGGCCGCCGTCGTGGACCGCTGCTTCGCGGCGGCGGGTGAGCCGGTGGATCTCGTTCTCGTCGCTGTCGGCGAGCTGGGACGACAGGACCAGGACGAGGGCTCGGCTGAGCGGGCGGCGCAGATGGTGACGGTCAACTTCACCTGGCCCGCCGCGGCCATCACCGAGGCAGCGGCGCGCCTGCGGACCCAGGGACACGGGCGCATCGTCGTGCTGTCGTCGGTGGCCGGCGTCCGGGTGCGCCGCTCGAACTTCTTCTACGGGTCGGCCAAGGCCGGGCTCGACGGGTTCGCCGTCGGGATGGCCGAGGCCCTGCGCGGCAGCGGGGTATCGCTCCAGATCGTCCGGCCGGGATTCGTCCACACCAAGATGACGGCCGGGATGGATCCGGCACCTTTCGCCGTCGATGCCGACACCGTAGCGGCCGACATCGTGCGCGGCATCGAGCGGGGCGATGCGGTGATCTATTCGCCGGCCGTCCTGCGTTGGGTCTTCTCGCTCCTGCGCCTGCTGCCGCAGGCCCTCTGGCGCAAGCTTCCGGGCTGAGCCACCCGCCACCAGGGCGGGGGAGGAGCGACAGTCCGCGCTCAAGTCGGGACCGCCATCGTCCGACGAGGAACATGTGGAGGACGGACAGGACCAGCGGTTCGCGGCGGCGCTTGCCGCGGCGAGCGGGGTCACGCCCCTCGGGGTCACGGCCCTGGCCGGGCCGGACTCCCCGGAGGCCCCGGTGGGGTGGTACTCGACGCAGTCAGCGCCGTGTCGATCGCGCGCCGAAGCTCCCCGGCGGCACGCCGTGGATCGCTTGCCAGCGTCAGGTAGCGCACGACCACGAAGTGGCGCACCCCGGCCGCCGCTAGAGCTGGGATCGTCCCTGGCGTCACACCGCCCGTCACGTAGACGGGGACGCTGGACCGTTCGGTGGCCAGACTGACGTAGCCCATCCCGGTGCCCGGACGCCCCGGCTTGGTTGGCGTCTCCTCGACGGGCCCGGCCGAGATGTACGTGACGTCCTGTCCTGCCGCAGCCGACAGATCGGCCGGTGAGTGGGTGGAGAGCCCCACCACGACGTCGGGGCCCAGGATGCGGCGGGCCAGGGACACCGGTGCATCGTCCTGGCCGAGGTGCACGCCGTCGGCTCCGATCTCGAGTGCCAGGTCGGGCCGGTCGTTGAGCACGAACGGCACACCGAGCCCACGACAGACCTGGGCGGCGAGCTCGGCCCGCCGGAGCAGGGGTCGGGCCTCGAGGTCCTTCTCCCGGAGCTGGACGACGTCGACTCCGCCGTCGATGCAGGCGTGGAGGAAGTCCGCCAGATCCGGGCGGTCAGGGGTGCAGAGGTAGAGGCGTCGGCCCGACAGGTCGACGGGTGGGGTCACGCTCCGGCGCGCGCCTTCGCCTTCATGGCCTTCTTGGCCTCCCGGACCTTCTGGAGGCTCCGAGCGTCGGTGATGTCGGCCACCGACAGGTGGGTCCCGGCACCCCCGTAGGGAGCGGTGGCCTCGCGCCAGCCCCGCGGCCGGACGCCCAGCTGCTTGCCCAACAGCGCAGCGAAGATCTTGGACTTCTGGGCACCGAAGCCGGGCAGCGCCGAAAGTCGGTCGACCAAGTCCTTCCCGCTGCGCGCCTCGTTCCAGATGGCATCGGCATGGCCGCCATATTCCTCGGCCACCACGCGGCAGACCTCTTGGACGCGTCCGGCCATAGACCCGGGGAAGCGGTGCAGTGCCGGGCGCTCCTTGAAGGCGGCGGCCAGCTCGTCGGGGTCCATGGCGGCGATGGCGGCCGCGTCCAGCGAGCCGCCCAGGCGCCGGGCCAGCTCGGCGGGGGAGGAGAACGCCTTCTCCATGGTCACCTGCTGGTCGAGGACCATGCCGACGAGGAGCGCCAGGGGATCGCGGCTGAGGAGCGCGTCCGCGTCGGGCACGCCGGTGAGGTGGAGCTCTGCCACGGCTGAGAAGGTTACCCAAATCACGCATCCTGATGAGAGCCCGAAGCGGGTACCCAGGGGCTGACCAGCGCCCCGACGTGTCAGGCGTGGAGGAGCGGGCGATCCCCTCGGCCTCCGTCACCTTGGCCGGTGCGTCGCCGGAGTCGGGTTCCCGCCAGGGATCGTCGCGGAGGGGTGTCCGCTCGGGCAGACTCTCCTCATGCACATACCCGCCAAGGTGGATTATGGGATCAGGGCCCTCCTGACGCTGGCCGCCGCGGGGACGCCCCAGACGGCGGAGCACTTGGCCATGGAGCAGGGCCTGCCCCCGCGCTTCCTCGGCGCCATCCTGGCGGACCTCCGCCGGGCGGGGGTGGTGGCCAGCCAGCGCGGCGCCGAAGGTGGTTACCGCTTGGCCCGCGAGCCCGAGGCCATCACCATGGCAGACGTCATCCGTGCCCTCGACGGTCCGCTGGCCGAGGTGCGGGGCTTCCGGCCTGAGCTGACCAACTACGAGGGCGCCGCCGAGCACCTCCAGCAGGTGTGGGTGGCGGTGCGGGCCAGCCTGCGCGCCGTGCTCGAGAAGGTGACGTTGACCGACGTCATCACCGGCAACCTGCCCAAGCACGTCCAGGCCATGGTGAAGGACCCCGACTCGTGGGTGGCCCATTGACCCTCCCCGGGGAGCCCGTTGGCGACGGGACCCTCGTGGTGTCCGGCGGCGACTACCTCTGGTTCGTCGACCGGGCGCTCGACACCATGACCGGCATCGTCGGCCAGCTCGGTGACGAGCTGGCCAACCGCCGCCCCTCCTACCGCCACTCCAACTCGCCGTACGCCATCTTGACCCACTGCCTCGGCATGCTCGAGTACTGGGGCGGGGCCACGGTGGCCGAGCGCCCGGTCCGGCGCGATCGTGCCGCGGAGTTCACCGCCCGCGGCGATGTGGCCGGGCTACTGCGTCGGGCGGAGCAGGCGCGCCGGCGCCTCCGTGAGGACCTGGTGGGGTTCGACTCGTGGGCCGTGCCGTCCAACGTCCAGCGCACGGCGTACACCGAGGGGACCGAGCCCTACGCGCGCACGAAGGGAGCCGTGCTGGTGCACATCGTGGAGGAGCTCTTCCAGCATCTGGGGCAGATGGAGCTCACTCGCGACGCCCTCATGAGCGCCACGCGGCAGTGAGTCCGGCCCAGCGGGGTCGTCGACGCAGAGTGTGAGGGCTCAGACGCTGAACGGCGGCAATCGGGAGGTATCGATGCCGGCATCGAGGATGGCCTGGGACACCACCGAACGGTCGATGCGGCCCTGACGGGCCAGCTGTTCGAGCACGGCGACCACCAGATGGGCGGCGTCGACCTCGAAGTGCGCCCGCAGCGCGGGACGGGCGTCGGAGCGGCCGAAGCCGTCGGTGCCGAGCGAGGTGTACGGCCGGTCGACGAAGCGGGCCACCTGGTCGGGCACGCTGCGCATGTAGTCGGTGAGGGCCACCACGGGGTCCGAACCGCCCCCGAGCTCGCCGGTGATGCGGGCTTCACGCGGTGCCGCCTCGGGGTGCAGACGGTTCCAGCGCTCGACTTCGAGCGCGTCAATGCGCAGGTTGGTCCACGAAGTCACCGCCCACGCGTCGGCAGCGACGCCGAAACGGGTGGCCAGGGCCTCCTGCGCCTCGAGCGCCACCCGCCACATGGGGCCCGAGAAGCACAAGGAGGCCCGGAGGTCCCCCTCGAGCTCGGGGGCGTCGGCGTAGCGGTACATGCCGTCGATGATGCCCCGCCGGACGCGTTCGCCATCGGGGCCCTCGGGGAGGGCCGGCATGGGGTAGGTCTCGTTGTACAGCGTGAGGTACCAGAAGCGGTCGCGGGGCTCGGGCCCCAGCATCTCGGTGACCGCAGCATCCACGATCACCGCCACCTCGTAGGCGAAGGAGGCGTCGTAGACGAGGGCGGCCGGATTGCTGGAGGCCAGCAGCGGCGACTGCCCGTCGTCGTGCTGGAGCCCCTCGCCCATGAGCGTGGTCCGCCCTGCCGTGCAGCCGGCCAGGATGCCGCGCCCGCGCATGTCGCCGAGCAACCAGGCCAGGTCGCCCACCCGCTGGAACCCGAACATGGAGTAGAAGAGGTACACGGGGACCATGGGCTGACCCCAGGTCGCGTAGGCCGTGGCCAGGGCGATGAACGACGCCAGGGCGCCGGCCTCAGTGATGCCCTCCTGGAGGACCTGTCCCGAGGAGCTCTCGGCGTACTTGAGCGGCAGGTCGGCGTCGACGGGGATGTAGTTCTGCCCGCCCGGCGCGTAGATCTTGGCCTCGGCGATCAGGGGCTCTAACCCGAACGTGCGGGCCTCGTCGGAGACGATCGGGGCCACCAGCGATCCCACGGTGGGGTCACGGACCAGATTGCGCAGCAGGCGGGCGAAGGCCATGGTGGTCGACACCGCCTGCTTGCCCGAGCCGCCGGCGAACTCCTCGAACACCTTGGTGTCGGGCCGCAGCGCGGGGGCCGGCCGCACCACCCGGACCGGCACCGGCCCGTCGAGCACTCGGCCCCTCGCCCGCAGGTACTCCATGACGTCGGAGCCCTCGGCCGGTCGAATGTACGGCGGATCGCCCTCGAGCGCCGAGTCGGGGAGGTCGTCGGTGAGTGAGAGCCGGTCGCGGAGCGTGCGCAGCTGCGCCTTGGTCATCTTCTTGATCTGGTGCGTGGCGTTGCGCGCCTCGATCTCCGGTCCAAGGGTCCATCCCTTGATGGTCTTGGCCAGGATCACCGTCGGGGCACCCCGCTGCTCGGTGGCCAGCTTGTAGGCGGCGTACAGCTTGCGGTAGTCGTGGCCGCCGCGGGGCAGCGAGACCAGCTCGTCGTCGCTCAGGTCCTCGACCATCTTGCGCAGCCGCGGGTCGGGCCCGAAGAAGTGCTCGCGGATGTAGGCGCCCGATTCCACCGCCAGCTTCTGGTACTCACCGTCGACCGTGGTGTTCATGCGGTCCATGAGGACGCCGTCGACGTCCTTGGCCAGCAGCGCGTCCCAGCGGGAGCCCCAGATGACCTTGATCACGTTCCACCCGGCGCCGCGGAAGACTGCCTCGAGCTCCTGGATGATCTTCCCGTTTCCGCGCACGGGGCCGTCGAGGCGCTGGAGGTTGCAGTTGACCACGAAGATCAGATTGTCGAGGTGCTCCCGGCCGGCCACGCCGAGCGCGCCGATCGACTCGGGCTCGTCCATCTCGCCGTCGCCCACGAAGCACCACACGCGGCTTGCACTGGTGTCGACCAGCCGGCGCAGGTGGAGATACCGGTTGACGTGGGCCTGGTAGATGGCCGAGATCGGTCCGAGCCCCATGGACACCGTGGGGAACTCCCAGAAGTCCGGGAGCGAGCGCGGGTGGGGGTAGCTCGGTAGGCCGTTGCCGCCGACCTCGTGGCGGTAATTGTCGAGCTGCGCCTCGGTGAGCCGTCCCTCCACATAGGCGCGGGCATAGATGCCCGGTGCGGCGTGTCCCTGGATGAACACCTGGTCGCCGAAGCCCCCGTCCGCCTTGCCCCGGAAGAAGTGGTTGAACCCCACCTCGTACAGGGCGGCCGAGCTGGCGTAGGTGGACAGGTGGCCACCGATGCCCTCGGTGCGCGTGTTGGCCCGGGTGACCATGGCAGCGGCGTTCCAGCGGATGTAGCGGCGGATCCGACGCTCCTCGGCCTCGTCGCCGGGGAACCAAGGCTCGTCGTCGGCCGGGATGGTGTTGACGTACGGAGTCGAGACGGTGGCGGGGAAGTCCACCTGCTTCGTGCGTGCCCGCTCGAGCAGCTTCATGAGGAGGTAGCGGGCTCTAGACCGACCTCGGGCGTCCACGACGGCGTCGAAGGAGTCGAGCCACTCCTGTGTCTCACCCGGGTCGGTGTCTGGAACCTGGTGTCCGATCCCGTCGAAAAGCATCACCTCCACGGTACCGGGAGCCGGGAGGCCGCCGGTACCGTGGTCCCGGGTGTTACACATGTGCCATGCCAGCCGACGCCGCACCCATCGTCGTGTACACCGACGGCGCCTGCCGGGGGAACCCCGGCCCCGGTGGCTGGGCGTGGGCCGTGCCCGACGGACCCTTCGCCAGCGGGTTCGATGCCCACACCACCAACCAGCGCATGGAGATCACCGCCGCGCTCGAGGCGCTGCGCGCCCTCACGCCCCAAGGCCCGGTCGGGGTCGATGTGGTGAGCGACTCGACGTACGTCGTCAAGTGCTTCACCGACGGGTGGTGGCGGGGATGGCAGCGCCGGGGATGGAAGAACTCGCAGAACAAGCCGGTGGCCAACCGTGACCTGTGGGAGCCCCTGCTCGAATTGGCGCTGGCGCCCGGCGTCCCCGTGCGCTTCCGCTGGGTCAAAGGCCACTCGGGGGACCCTTGGAACGACCGCGTCGACGAGCTGGCGACCACGGCCGCCGACACTCGGACCGGCGCGAGCGGGGGCGGCCGACGACCTCACGTCACCCAGCTCTGACACGCGCCCAGGCCCGGGCGGCGGTGCGCCAACGCGAACGGTAGGCTGCCGAGCACGCCGGGCTGGGCAGACGGTGGTGCGCATGCCCGGTCGAGCAACGGGTCCGGTCGCCCTGAACCCGGACCACGGACACACGGAGAGGAAGGGTGATGGCCACGGAGGACGAGTTCGACGTCGTGGTGATCGGTGGCGGGCCGGGTGGCTACGCCACCGCTCTCTACGCCGCCGCGGCCGGGCTGTCGGTGGCGGTCGTCGAACGGGACAAGGTCGGGGGGACCTGCCTTCACCGCGGTTGCATCCCGGCCAAGGAGTTCCTCGAGACGGCTGCCGTCCGCCGCACGATCGTGGCCGCGGGCGAGTTCGGGATCGAGGTGAAGAAGGTCTCGATCGACTTCTCGGTGAGCCAGGATCGCAAGAACGCGGTGGTCGACAAGCTGTTCAGGGGTCTTTCCGGGCTGCTCAAGGGACGAAAGGTCACCGTGCTGTCGGGGACCGGCCGGCTGCTCGAGGGCCGGCGAGTGTGGGTCACCGACGGAGTCGACGCCGGAAAGGTCGTCGTCGGGCGCAACGTCGTCCTGGCGGCCGGCTCGGTGCCGCGCACCCTGCCCGGATTCGAGGTCGATGGCCGGTGGGTCATGACTTCCGACGAGTTCCTCGACCTCAAGGCCCTCCCGGCCTCGGTCGCCGTGATCGGCGGCGGGGTGATCGGTTGCGAGTTCGCCTCGTTGCTGGCCGACCTGGGTTCGAAGGTGACCATCCTCGAGGCACTCGACTCCATCCTTGTCGGCTGCGACGACGACGTCATCCGGGCCGTGGTGCGTGCCTTCAAGAAGCGTGGCATCGAGGTCGTCACCGGCGTGCAGGTCGAGGGGCACACTCCATCGAAGGACGGCGGGACCACGACCGTGCGAGCGGGCGAACGTGACGTCGAGGTCGAGGCCGTCGTGGTCTCGGTCGGCCGGCGCCCGCGGACCGAGGAGCTGGTCGCTCCGGAGGTGGGCGTGCGCATCGACGAGCGGGGGTTCGTGGTGACCGACGAGTACCAACGCACCGGGGCAGAGGGCGTGTGGGCTGTCGGCGACGTCGTCGCCGGTTCTCCGCAGCTGGCCCACGTGGGGTTCGCCGAGGCCATCGTCGCCGTCAAGCGCATGCTCGGGGAGCCCGTCGTTCCCGTCGACTACGGCAAGGTGCCGTGGGCCATCTACTGCCACCCCGAGGTGGCGTTCTGCGGCATCACGGAGGCGCAGGCAGCGGCGGCGGGTATCCAGGTCCTGACCAAGAAGGATCCCTTCGGGGGCAACAGCCGTGCCCAGATCATCGGGGACACCGACGGCCTGGTGAAGGTGATCGCCGAACGGCGACCGGACGGGACGGCGGGGCGGATCCTCGGCGTGCATCTGTGCGGCCCCTGGGTCACCGAGCAACTGGGCAGCGGCTATCTGGCCCTCAACTGGGAGGCCTTCCCCGAAGAGGTGGCACAGTTCGTGCAGCCGCACCCGTCGCTTTCCGAGACCTTCGGCGAGACGGTGCTGGCTCTGACCGGAAGGGGACTCCACGTTGCCTGACGTGATCATGCCGCAGCTCGGCGAGACGGTGACCGAAGGGACGATCACGCGTTGGTTCAAGTCCGTCGGTGACGCGGTCGAGCGGGACGAGCCGCTCTTCGAGGTCTCGACCGACAAGGTCGACTCGGAGGTTCCCTCGCCCGCCGCCGGCGTGCTGACGCAGATCCTCGTCCCCGAGGGTGAGACCGTCGAGGTCGGCGTCGCGCTCGCCGTCATCGGAGACGGATCCGAGGGGGCCGCGGCGCCGGCCGCCCCGGCCGGGGCACAAGCTCCGGCGCCCCCCGAGCCCATGGGCGCCCCCGCAGTCCAGACGGCCCCGCCAGTATCCGCTGCCCCGCCGGCCCAGACGGCCCCGCCGTCTCCGCCACCGCCAGCCGCGGCACAGCCGTCACCTGCGCCGGCGGCCCCTTCCGCGTCGCCGCCCGCCAGCACGCCCAACGGGTCGGCTGGGGGAACGTCGGAGCCGCTCGTGCTCTCACCGCTGGTGCGCAAGTTGTTGAGCGAGAGCGGGATCAGCGAGGCCGAGGTGACCGGCACGGGTCCTGGCGGACGCATTACCAGAGAAGACGCGCTGGCGGTCATCGAGTCTCGCGGGGCTGCTCCCGCACCCCCGGCGCCGCCCGTCGCCCCGGCGCCGCCGGCACCGGCAGTGCAACCGACGGCGCCCGGTCCGCCGCCTCAGGCTCCGGCGACCCCGCCGGTCCCGACTCGGGCACCCATGGCGGCCCCCGCACCGCCGGTCTCCATGGCCTCCTTCCGTGCCGCAGGGGACCAGGTGGTCCCCTTCTCGAACATGCGCCGGCGCACGGCCGAGCACATGGTGCGCTCCAAGGCCACCTCGCCACATGCCTTCATCGCCAACGAGGTTGATTTCGAGGCGGTCGAGCGGGTCCGCCGGGCCTGGGGCGAGCGCTTCCGGGCCGAGGAGGGATTCTCGCTGACCTACCTGCCGTTCGTGGCCCGGGCCGCGGTCGAGGCGCTGCGTGACTTCCCGCTGCTCAACGCGTCGGTGGTGGACGATTCCCTGCTGGTGCACGCCGAGATCAACCTCGGAGTCGCGGTGGACCTCTCGCACGAAGGGCTGATCGTGCCGGTCGTGCACCGCGCCGAGGAGATCACCCTGCGCGGCACGGCGCGCCGGATCCGCGACCTGGCCGAGCGGGCGCGTGGGCGCCAGCTCAACGCCGACGACATCGCGGGCGGCACGTTCTCCATCACCAACGACGGCCCGTTCGGCACGTACTTCACGGTGCCCATCATCAACCAGCCGCAGGTGGCCATCCTGGCCACCGACGGGGTGGCCAGGCGTCCGGTGGTGGTCACCCAGCCGGACGGGACCGAGTCGATCGCCATCCACTCGACGGGCATCCTCGGTATGAGCTGGGACCACCGGGCGGTCGACGGCGCCTATGTGTCCCTCTTCCTCAAGCGGGTCTCGGAGCTGTTGAACAGCCGCGACTGGGCTGCCGAGCTCTGAGGAACGGGCGGGTGCTGCGCGTCCGCTCCCTCGGGACGGTTCCCTATCACGAGGCCGACGTGCTGCAGCACGCGCTGGCTCGCCAGGCCCCCGACGACTACCTGCTCGTCCTCGAGCACCCGCACACCTACACGCTCGGCGCCCACGCCGACGATCGGCACATCTTGGTCGACCCGGCATCGGTGGGCGCGGTCCTGGCCCGAGCCGACCGCGGGGGTGACGTCACCTACCACGGCCCGGGCCAACTGGTGGCATACCCGCTGCTCACCGTGCCCGACGGGCCGGGCGCAGGCCCGGCACACGTCTGCCGGCTCGAGCAGGTGGTGATCGACGCCCTGGCCGATCTCGGCCTTCCCGGCGCGGGGCGTGCCGCGGGCTACCCGGGTGTCTGGGTGGATGCCGACGGGCCCGCGCCGCGCAAGATCGCGGCCATCGGGGTGCGGACCCTGCGGGTGGCGCCTGGCCGGCGTCGCACCGTGCACGGGGTGGGGCTCAACGTGACCACGCAGCTGGACATGTTCGGCCACATCGTGCCGTGCGGCATCGCCGACCGAGGGGTGACCTCACTGCGAGCCGAGGGTGTCGACGTCACCATGGACGTGGTCATCGAGGCCCTCGTGGCCCGGGCCGTGGCGGCCCTCGGCGACGGCCCGGTCGAGCGGGCCGACGTGGTGCGCGGACCGGCGAACGGCGCAGCCCCGTCCGCCCGGCACGGCGGGGGGAGCGAAGAGCGCCCGCTCCTGCGCCGCCTGCGCCAGGCCGGCGTCGAGCCCGAGCAGGGGCTGGAGATGGCCGAGCGCAAGCCCGCGTGGCTGCGCGTGCCCGTGCGCATCGGAAAGGGCTACCGGGAGTTGGGCCACACGGTGCGCGACCTCGACCTGGTCACCGTCTGCGAGGAGGCGGGTTGCCCGAACATCTACGAGTGCTGGGCCGACGGCACGGCCACCTTCATGATCAACGGCGAACGCTGCACGCGGGCCTGCGGCTTCTGCCAGGTCGATACGCGACGCCCCCTCCCCCTGTCACCGAACGAGCCGCAGCGGGTGGCCCGGGCGGTCGAACGGATGAGCCTGGGCCACGCCGTGGTGACCTGTGTCGCCCGTGACGACCTGGCCGACGGCGGGGCCGGCGCCATGGCGGAGACCATCCGGGCCATCCGCGCCCGCACCCCGCGGACGGCCGTGGAGGTGCTCATCTCGGACTGCCGCGGCGATCCGGCGGCGCTCGAGACGATCTTCGAGGCCCGTCCCGACGTCCTGAACCACAACATCGAGACGGTGGCCCGGCTGCAGCGGGCCGTGCGTCCCTCAGCCGGGTACGCACGCAGCCTGGCCGTCCTGGCGCGTGCCCGGCAGGCGGGCCTGGTGACCAAGTCAGGCCTCATGGTGGGCTTGGGCGAGCGAGCCGACGAGGTGGTGGCGACCATGGCCGATCTGCACGGCGTCGGCGTCTCGATCGTCACCGTCGGGCAGTACCTCCGGCCCAGCCGCGACCACCTCCCGGTGTCCCGATTTTGGACGCCGGAGGAGTTCGAGGCCCTCCGTCGCCAGGGAACGGCGCTCGGACTGAGCCACGTGGAGGCATCGCCCTTGACGCGCTCGAGCTACCACGCCCGGGAAGCCGCGGCCGCGGCCGCCGACGGGGTGCGCCACGGGCGAGCGGCGCCGGAGGCTCGGATCCTCCACGCCTAGTGGCGAGCCCCGCGGCTCGCGTCACCGCGGCGAGCCCCGCACCCGACCTCGTGGAGGGTCCTCAGCCCGGGTCGCCACGACGAGCACAGGGCTGGGTCCAACGCGTCGTGCCACCCCTCGGTGGCGTCCTCTTCGCAGAGTTGCTCTTGCTGGTGGCCGCGCTGGTCGACGGTCGGGTCGGCTCCTTCTTCTCTCCGGCGAGCTGGTCCCGGTGGGATTCGGGTCTCTACCTCCAGATCGCCCGCCACGGCTACGTGCTCCGGCACTGCACCGGACCCAACTACCCGCCGCACAGCTGGTGCGGGACCGCAGGTTGGGCCCCCCTCTACCCCGGAATGATGGCCGCGCTCGGTCACCTCGGGCTCTCGATCCCAGCGTCGGGCGTCCTGCTCTCGTTGCTGTTCGCCTTCCTCACGCTCCAGGTCGTCTGGCTGCTCATCGGACCCTCCTGGCGGTTCGCTCCTCTGTGCTGTCTGGCCTTCGCCGCGTGCTTTCCCGGCACGGTGTACCTCTACGCCATCTTCCCGGTGTCGCTGCTGACCTTCTTGTCGGCGCTCTGCCTCCTTCTGTTCATCCGGCGGCGCTACCTCGCGGCTGGGCTCGTGGGCGCGTCGTGCGCGTGGGCCTTCGCCACCGGCCCGTTGATTGTCGTCGTCCTGCTGATGGGAGCGGTCCTCGTGGACCGGGGCCCTGACCTGTGGAGGATCGCGGCGAAGACGGCCGGGATCGCGGCGGGCGGGTTCGCGGCGTTGCTGCTCATGTACCAGCTCTGGGTCGGGGACTGGAGCGCCTACTTCAAGACCTCAGCGAAGTACGGGAACGGCCTACACGATCCGATTGCCGACTTCGTCACAGCCTTCACCGGGGGCCTGCCGGCCAAGTTCCCGCTGCAAAGTCCCAACCCCGGGTACGACTACCTCGTTCCCAAAGCCCAGACGGCCTTCGTCGCGGCACTGGTGCTCGGTCTGGTCGTCTGGACGCTGACTCGACGCTCCACCGGGCGCACCGGATGGCTCCTGCTCACCTACACGGTGGTGGTGTGGCTCGTGCCCCTCATGGCCGGGGCCAGCCTCAGCCGGTACCGAATGGAGGCGCTGCTCGTCCCGTGCGTGGCCCTGTGCCCACGCTTGCCCCGAGTGCTCCTGGTCGCGCTGACCGGCAGCGCTGCGGTCCTGGCGGTGGGACTCGCCGTCCTGTTCACCCGCGGCCAGATCATCTAGTGCCCACCGGCGCCGGGGAATCATCCGGTCGGGACCGGCGTTCACCGGGTGCGAGTCGATCTGACCTATGCGACGAAGTACTTCGCTTCCGGATGGGTGCAGACGATGGCATCGGTGGTCTGCTCAGGGTTGAGCTGGAACCCCTCGCTCACGGTCACACCGATACGGTCACCGCCCAGCAGCTCCACCACCTTGACGTTGTCGGTCAGGTCGGGACACGCGGGGTAGCCCCACGAATAGCGCCCACCCCGGTATTGCTGGCGGAACAATCCGGCCAGGGTGGGGCCGTCCTCACCGGCGAACCCGAGCTCCTCGCGGATGCGCCGATGCCAATATTCGGCGGTGGCCTCGGCCATCTCGACGCTCAGGCCGTGGAGGAAGAGGTAGTCCTGGTAGTGGTTCTCGGCGAACAGCCGCGCCGTCTCCTCCGACGCCCGCGCACCGATGGTGCAGAGCATGAAGCTCGCGAAATCCTCCTCGCCCGAGTCGGCCGGGCGGAAGAAGTCGGCGATGCACAGCCACGGCTCCTTGCGTTGGCGCGGGAAGGCGAAGCGCATCCACTCCGACGTGCGCGACGCGTCCTTCCAGACGACCAGGTCGTTGCCCTCGGCGTTCACCGCGAAGTGCCCGTAGGCGACCGACGGCACGAGGAGGTCGGCCTCCTTGGCCCGGCTCAGCTGGTCGCGCAGGGTGGCCCGGACCCTCTCCTTGAAGGCCTGGTCGTCCTCGCCGTCCTGGGGCCTGAACCCCCACTGGTTGCGGAAGAGGGCGGTGAGGTTCAGGTACTCGGCGATCTCGTCGATCGGGATCCCCACGGCGACCCGGGAGCCGACGAACGGTGGCGCGAAGACCTCGTTGTCGGCGGCCACGCCTGATCGTGCCGGTTGGCCCTCGACTGGGGAGGTGTCCGGGTCGAGGCGACTGCGCCGGGGCACGTTGCGCTCGGAGACCTGGCGGCCGAAGGCCGGGTCCTCTTCGCCGGTGCGCTTGAGCTCGACCAGCCGGTCCATGGTGCGCAGTCCCTCGAAGGCGTCGCGCCCGTAGAAGAGCCGGCCCTCGTAGACCTCGCGCAAATCCCGCTCGACGTAGGTGCGCGTCGAGGGCGGCGCCGCCGAGGATCACCGGGATCTCCGAGAGCGAACGCTCGTTGAGCTCCAACAGGTTCTCGCGCATGATCAGCGTCGACTTCACCAGCAGACCGCTCATCCCGATGGCGTCGGCGCCGTGCTCGGCCGCGGCGGCGACCATCTCGTTGATCCCCACCTTGATGCCCAGATTCACGACCTCGTACCCGTTGTTGGTCAAGATGATGTCGACCAGGTTCTTGCCGATGTCGTGAACGTCCCCTTTGACCGTGGCCAGGACCACGGTGCCCTTGCCGCCCTGATCCGACTTCTCCATGAACGGCTCGAGGTGGGCGACCGCAGCCTTCATGGTCTCGGCGGACTGGAGGACGAAGGGCAGCTGCATCTCGCCCGAGGCGAAGCGCTCGCCCACGACCTTCATGCCCTCGAGCAGGATGTCGTTGACGATGCCCAGGGCTCCCAGGCCCGAATCGAGCGCCTCGGTCAGGTCGCGATCGAGCCCGTTGCGATTGCCGTCGATGATGCGTTGGCTGAGCCGACGGTCCACCGGCCAGTCGAGGTGCTCGTCTGCCGTGGCCGAAGAGATGGTGACCCCCTCGTACAGGGCGAGCAGCTCGGTCAGCGGGTCGTAGCCCTCGCGCCGGCGGTCGTACACGAGGTCCAGGCAGATCTCGCGGGCCCGCTCGTCGATCCGGGCCAGCGGCAGGATCTTCGAGGCGTGCACGATGGCCGAGTCCAGCCCGGCCTCGACGCACTCGTGCAGGAAGACCGAGTTGAGGACCTGGCGTGCCGCGGGGTTGAGGCCGAACGACACGTTGGAGAGCCCGAGCACGGTGGACACGCCGGGAAGCTCGGCCTTGATGCGCCGGATGCCCTCGATTGTCTCGATGCCGTCCTGTCGGCTCTCCTCCATGCCGGTCGAGAGGGGCAGGGCGAGCGGGTCGAAGATCAGGTCGTGCGGCTCGAGCCCGTAGCGATGCACGGCGACGTCGTGGATCTGGCGGGCGGCGCGCACTTTCCACTCTGCCGTGCGCGCCTGCCCCTCCTCGTCGATGCAGGTGCACACCACGGCGGCCCCGAACTCGCGGGCGAGCCGCAGGAATGTGTCGAGGCGGGTGCCCGGCGCGTCGCCTTCCTCGAGGTTGACCGAGTTGAGAACGGGTCGGCCCCCGAGCCACTCGAGTGCGGCGCGCACCACGGGCCCCTCGGTCGAGTCCACCATGAGCGGCACGCTCGACTGGGTGCACAGTCGGCTCGCCACCTCGGTCATGTCGGCCACGCCGTCGGCGCCGGTGTAGTCGACGCACACGTCGATCAGATGGGAGCCCTCGTTGACCTGGTCGCGGGCAATGGCCACACAGGTGTCCCAGTCGCCGGCCAGCATGGCCTCGCGGAACGCCTTGGACCCGTTGGCGTTGGTGCGTTCGCCCACCACGAGGAAGGAGGTGTCCTGGCGGAAGGGGACCGAGGTGTAGATCGACGCCGCCGCAGCGTCGTGCGCGGGCTGTCGGGGCGCCGGCACCACCACGCTGCACCGGTCGACCACGGCGGCCATGTGAGCCGGCGTGGTCCCGCAGCAGCCTCCCACGGCCGCCACGCCGAACTCGGTGACGAAGCGGTGGAGGTGGTCGGCCAGCTCGTCGGGGGTCAGGTCGTAGTGCATCTGGCCATCGACCACCGACGGGAGTCCCGCGTTCGGAATGCAGGCAATGGGGACCCGGCTGGCCGCCGACAGGTGACGGAGTGCCTCGCTCATCTCCACGGGCCCCGTGGCGCAGTTCAGGCCGACTACGTCGACTCGGAGGGCGTCGAGCACGGTCAAGGCGGCGCCAATCTCGGTTCCGGGCAGCATGCGGCCCGTCAGCTCGATGGTCACTTGCGCCTGGAGTGGGACGATGCGGTCCAGCGCCGCCATGGCGCGCCGCGCCCCGTTTACCGCGGCCTTGATGCTCAAGAGGTCGAACTGCGTCTCGATCAGGAGGAGGTCGACGCCGCCCTCGAGGAGGCCCAGCGCCTGTTCCTCGTAGGCGTCGCGGAACTCGGTGTAGGAGATCTGCCCCAGGGTGGGGAACTTGGTTCCCGGCCCCATGGAACCGGCCACCCAACGGGGCCGTTCCGAGGTGGCGAACTCGTCGCGCACCGCGCAGGCCAACTCGGCCGCGGTGCGGGTCAGCGCCCGGGCCCGATGCGCCAGCCCGTACTCGGCCAGCACGACCGAGGTGGAGCCGAAGGTGTCGGTCTCGGCCACGTCGCAACCAACCTCGTAGAAGGAGCGGTGCACCTGGGCCACCAGGTCGGGCCGGGTCTCCACCAGGACCTCGTTGCACCCCTCCAGGTCGTTGCCCCCGAAGTCGTCCGGGCCGAGCCCGAGCAGCTGGAGGTTGGTCCCCATGGCTCCGTCGAAGACCAGCACGCGCTCGTGGAGCGCACGCAGGTAGCTCGATGCGGACGGGTCGAGTCGGCCCAGCAGTTCGGGAGACGGTGCCACGACCTCACAGGATACTGGCCGCTGCCGGGACTCCCGGAAAGGCGCCGATAGCATCGGCAGTCGATGGAGGCACCGAGGATCTATACGAAGAGGGGTGACGACGGCACGACCGGTCTGCTCTTCGGTGGCCGGGTGCGCAAGGACTCGTGGCGGATCGAGCTCAACGGTGCGGTCGACGAGGCGCAGGCGGCGATCGGGCTGGCCCGAGCCGAGACGGCGCTGGGAAGCGAGGCGAACGAGCGGCTCACGGCGCTGGCCCGCGACCTCTACGTGCTCATGGCCGAGGTGGCCACCGCCCCGGAGAACCGCGACCAGCTCAGCGGCGGGTTCGACGCTGGTGACTCCCGACATGGTCGCGTCCCTGGAAGCGGGCATCGACGAGCTTCTCGCTCGGGTGGCCATGCCGAGCGACTTCGTGGTGCCAGGCGAGAACCGCATGGCCGCGGCGCTGGATCTAGCTCGCACCATCGTGCGCCGGGCAGAGCGAATCGCCGTGTCGGGTTCGCCGCAGGGCGGCGTACCGGGAGAGCGCCTCGATGCGCCGGATTCGTCCCTGGTGACGGTCTACCTCAACCGACTCTCAGACCTACTCTGGGCCATGGCCCGTTGGCAGGAGGGGCCCGAGCACTCGTTGTCGAAAGCGGCACGGGATTGACCGGCTACTGCCCGGCGATGGAACGCAGCAAAGCCGTCGGTCATACGTCACCGCATTCGGGACAAGAAGCGTTCAGTCCTTCGTAGGTTCTCGGGAGTGCCGATGTCGTAGAAGCGTCGGGAGGCCGGGAAGCCGAAGAGCTCGCCGTGTTCCGCGAGCAAGCCGTAGAGGGAGCCCAGCTCGTCGACGTCTTCGGGGACCGTCTCGAGGGCCTTCGCGGTGAGGCCGCCGAGCCCATAGTCGATCCATGCCATGTCGGCAGTCGGGGCAAATTGTCGTATCGGAGGACTCTGGCACGAGAGTAGATGGCATTGGACCGCTCCCAACGATCTGCGTTTCGCAGCACGGCCATCGCCCCGGCGCATCCACTTGCCTCCCACCGACGGGCGAACTCCGAGTAGTCGATCCGAAGGTACGTGTCGCCGTAGAGGATCAGGAACGAAGCGCCGAGCAGTGGGAGGGCCCGACGGATTGCACCGAGCGTGCCGGCGAGTTGGTCACCGTCGTAGCTGTAGTCCAGCGAGATCGCACCGTAGCGGCGGCCGAGTGCGGCCTCGATCTTCTCCCCGAGGAACCCGACACAGAGCACGACACGGCGGGCACCGTGTCTGGCCAGCAGATCGAGCTGGTGGACCAGGAAGGGTTTCCCGGCAATCGGGAGGAGCGGCTTCGGGGTGGATTCGGCCAGTGAGCCGAGCCTCGTGCCGCGTCCCCGCCCAGCCAGAATGCAGGTGCACGGCAGCCGTTCCGTGGTCACGAGCTCTCGAGGTCTGGCGCCTTGGCCTGGAAGAACTGCTCGTCGATGCGCCGAAGCCTCGCCAAATCGGGGTCTGTGCGCAACCGCTCGCGAAATGAGTCGTCTTGCCATGGGTCCCACTGCGCGCTGATGAGGCGGCCCGTTATCCCCTCGGAGCCGGCGGAAAGCAAGAATGCTACGAGCGATGCTGCCCGGTCGGGGGAGTCGCCGCCGCCTGATTCGAGAGCGTTGCGGGTGCGCTCGAAGTACTCGGAGCCGGCCCGGTCGGGTCCTGCCTGCATAGTTCCGGCGTGCATATCCGTCAGGACGAACCCAGGCGCCACGGCGTTGACTCGGATGCCGTCGTCCGACAACTCGTGGGCGAGATTCTCGGTGAGACGCACAATGGACACTTTCGAGGCGGCGTACACGTCGAAGCGCGGGAAGGCCCCAGTCGCACCACCGCCCGAGAAAGTCACGATTGCTCCCTTGGCGGTGCGTAGCGGCTCCAGCATGGCCATGATCGGCAACAGCGTCCCGAGCACGTTGACCTCGAGGGTCCGGCTGAATTCCTGGGCCGTCCAGGACCCGACGGGTCCGATCGGCCCGATCTCCCCGGCGGCTGTCACGATGCCGTGGAGGAACCCGCCGGGCGCCACCTGGTCGGGGACCTCCTTCCAGCGATCCTCGTCGGTCACGTCGAGATCGACGACCGAGTGAGGCCCGCCCGTGAGCCCTCGGGCGACGTCCTCCAAGGTGGATCGATGGCGCCCGGCCAGCGCGAGGCTGGCTCCTTGCCTCGCCAGCTCGCGGCCCACTGCGAGGCCGATGCCCCGACTGCATCCCGTCACGAGGATCCGGCGCCCGTCCAGCGCCGCTGGCGCGGTCATGAGGTTGCCGTATTGACGCATCGCCAGGCGTACCCGGCCGAGTCGAGATCGCCCAGCAGAGGCCGGCCGTCGCCGGCCCGGATGGCACCCGTGAAGTGCGCCCATTCCGCTTCCCACGAGATGTCCCGGTCGGGGTATTGGACGATCTCGGTGTCCGGCGGCCCAAGGTCGGGCCGCATCCGGTGGATCGCGAGCCGTTGCGGTCCGTAGGAGCGGACCAGTCCGGTGACGTCGAACTTTGCGTTTCGGCAGTAGATCTCGAGCGAGAACATGTTCTTCCACTCAGTCCAGCTGGCGTGGATCATCGCCCACGGCGACTGAACGCCGACCCCCCCACGCTCGCCAAGCAACAGCACGCCGTTGTCCTCGACCGGGGCATCCCAGAAGTGGGTTCGCAGCAGAGAGCCGCTGACCGGAAGGTCCCCGAGAAGCCAATGGCACAGATCGAGCAGGTGCATGCCCTGATCCGTGAGCTCGCCGCCTCCTGACAGTTCCGGATCGGCCCGCCACTCCCTGTCATACCCCGGTCTTCCTCCGTGTCCATATCTGGCGCGCACGAACATGATCGGGCCGTGCTCGCCCGACAAGGCGGCAGTCACAGCCCGATAAATGCCGCCGTGGAACCGGTGATTGAAGCCGACCTTGACCAAACGGTCGGCCTTCGATGCGGCCCGCTTTGATCCGCTCGACGTCCGCCAGGGATCGGCCCGCCGGCTTCTCAACCAGTACGTGGGCCCCTGTCTTGAGGGCGCTTTCGGCCACCGCGGCCAGCTCACTGTGGACGGTCGCCACGACGACGATGTCCGGTGACAGGTCCAGAAGCGCTCCGAGGTCAGGAACGCTTCTGGAGCCGGTATGAGTCGCGAGTTCTTCGGCCCTTTCGGCAACGATGTCATGGCAGCCGACGATCTCGTCGTCTCCGACCGAGTCCGCCCTCTTGTGTCCGATCAATCCGCATCCGACGATGCCCACGCGCAGTGGCTTCGATGCCATCAGGTGAACTCGTTGGCGACCGCGCCGCCGAACTCGAACGTAAACGGAAGCTCTTGCGCTCGTTCTTTGGACATGGAGTTTCGCGTGTCCTCCGGGCGGTCGGTGAAGACGAGAAGGAAGCCGCCCCCGCCGGCGCCCACGAGCTTGCCTCCAATTGCTCCGCTCTCGCGAGCGACCTCGTAGAGTCGATCGATTCGCTCGCTGGCCATTCCGGCGGACCGTCCTCTCTTGTTCAGCCAGTGCTCGTGCATCAGCAACGCGTACGCGGTCAGATCTCCCTTCAACAGCAGCTCCCGGCTCTCGTAGCCGATTGCCTTCGTTCTCTTCAGGTTCTCGATGATGGTCGGATCGCCCGCCGTGACCGAGAATCTTGGTCCGACAGAAGACTCGATGCAGAGCGGACATTGCCCGTGTAGAAGAGCAACAGTTGGTCCCTCATCTTGCGCAACACCTCGGTGTCGAGCCCAAGTGGCTCGACGTCCACTGAGCCGTCACGACGGAACGTGTACCCGCAGATGCCGCCGTGAGCTGCCACGTACTGATCCTGCTTGCCAACGGGCTCCTTCAGCACATCGATTTCGATATGACATGCGGCGTCGGCCAATGCGCCCGGGGTGATGGACGTGCAGCGGGCGTGGGCCAGCGCCTTCAAGAGGCACACGGTGAACGCTCCGGACGAGCCCATCCCGGTGCCCGCCGGCACATCTGCCACGGACGCGATCTCCAGGGGATTTCCCCTCCAATGCCGCAAGAGGGTCTCTCGCAGAATCGGATGGCGGATCTCGCCGATCGTGTCGACTTCTTCCACAAGTGAGTACTTCATCCGGTAGCGCTGCTGAAAGATGGTGTGGACCAGCATGTAGACGTACTTGTCGATCGCTCCGGACACGACGAATCCTTCGTGTTCGGTGTAGAAGGAGGGGAGATCCGTGCCTCCGCCGCCTAGCGAAATCCGCAGTGGAGCGCGGGCGAAGATGACCGACATGAGCGACTCCTAGTGCGATCGGTCGATCAACATGTGATCACGCCAGACGGAATCGTTTGCGTCGAACCATTCGAGAGTGCGGCGAATCGCCTGCGGAATGGTCAACTCGGGTGCCCAGCCAAGCGAGCAGATCTTGGTCGTGTCGAGGTGAATGAGAGGCGAGTCGCCGATCCATCCTCGCTCGCCCCCGGCGTACTCCACGCGCGGCGACAAGTCGAGGTGATCGGTAATGATCCGCAAGGAGTCATCCACGACCACTGTCTCGTCCGTTCCCAGGTTGTACACGTGCGACCCTCTGTCCGCGTGGTGGGCGTCGACAGTAGCGAGCATGGCGGCAACGCAGTCGCCGACGTAGAGATACGACTTCTCTTGCTTCCCGTTGCCCAGCACCTTGATCCGGTTCGGATCGTGTTTCAGCGCAGTGTAGAAGTCGATGACGTGACCATGGGTATAACGCTCGCCCAAGATGGAGACGAAGCGGCAAATGATCGAAACGAACCCGTATCCGCTGGCGTAGGCAGCGACCAATCCTTCCCCAGCAAGCTTTGAGGCACCGTAGAGCGATGTCTGCATGGGGAACGGGGCGTCCTCAGGTGTCGGAAAGACGTGCGGCTCTCCGTACACCGAACCGGTCGACGAGAAGAGGATCCGACTGACGCCCGCGGCGCGCATGGCTTCGAGAACCCTCGACGTGGCGACTGTGTTCTGCTCGAGGTCCTTTGTGGGGTAATCGAGCCCACGCCGGACATCGGCGTTGGCCTGCAGGTGGAAGACCCAATCGCAGCCTTGCATGGCTTCGGTCAGCAGCCCGGAATCGAGAACGTCGCCTTCGACGAGCGTCATGCGTGAACTGTCCGCGAGCGCATCGAGGAACTCGCGGCGCCCGGTCCGGAAGTCGTCCACGACGACCACTTCGGAACCGGCGTGATGAAGCGCCTCGGCGAGATGGCTTCCGATGAAACCTCCTCCGCCGGTGACGCAGGCTCGCCGCGGAATCACGACTCGTTCAGCCCGGCTACAGACGGAGACCGGCCGCTTGGGCGTCCCGGTAGAACATGTTGACGGTCTCTCGTGAGAACTTCTCGAGGTCTCTTCCAGAAGCGGCACCTTCTTCAGGAGGTCGACCGTCATCGTGATCACGTGGCACCCCACGGACCGTGCCTGAACCAGGTTGAGCACCTCCCGCGGCGATGCCCAGATCACCTCGGGCCCGTCGCACTCATTGACCAGACGAACGGATTCAGCGACGATCGGCAGGGGATCGACCCCGGCATCTGCGATGCGACCGGCGAACACGGAGACGAACGAGGCCGGTCCGCCGTCGAGTGCCGTCACGGACTGCTCGACCTGCGCCACGGTGAAGATCGCGGTCACATTGACCTTCACGCCTTCGCCGGCCAGGTCCTTGACGACCGGGGCAAGTGGCTCGCCGCCGGTCGTCGTGATGGGTACCTTCACGACGACGTTCGATCCCCAACCGGCGAGACGAAGCGCTTGACGGCGAATCTCGTTGGGCTCGTCGGCGCACACCTCCAGCGACACCGGGTGTTCGTCGACGAGCTCGAGGAGGGATCTGGCGAACTGCTCGTAATCAGTCAGGCCCGCGCTCCGCATCAGGGTCGGGTTCGTGGTGAATCCTGCGATCAGGGGGTCTGATCGCAGGGTAACGATGGTTTCCAGGTCGGCTCCGTCGGCGAAGACACGCGTCTCGGAGGGAGCGCTCACCACGGGGGGGAGTGTATCCGTGTGGCAGCGGCGCCAACAACGACGCTCGCCGCCTCGCCGAGGCTCTCGACGAGCACGTCCGGCCGTACGTGGCCGGCGCGCTTGTGGGCACTGTCCGGGTTCAGGATCATCGCCGTCCGGACCCCCGCTGCCTGACCAGCGATCACGTCCGAGTCAGTGTCGCCGATCATCCACGACTCGCGCGGGATCGGCGTTGAGCTCGACGAGGACGTCGTTCAGCATGCCCGGGGCGGGCTTTCGGCACGCACATGGAGCGGCCAACCGTGGATCCTTCGCGTCGTAATGGTGAGGGCACAGACGCGCTGCGTCGAGTTCGACGCCGTGCTGGCGAAGCAGGTCCATGACCGTGCGCTGCATCGCGTCCACCTCTGTCATGGAGCATTGGCCCTTCGCCGCGGCGGGCTGGTTGGTCACGCAAGCGAGCAGGTATCCGGAGGTGCGGATGCGGTGTAGCGCGCCGGTGACGCCCTCTGTGAGGCGAACCTCGTCCACGCTCAGGGGCGACTCCCCTCGCAGATCGGGAGGTCGCTTCACGAGGTCGTTGATGACTCCATCCCTGTCGAGGATCACAACTCGAGTGTGTGGCGTCGGTTCCCTCAGCGCGAGAACCTTTAGGTGGCCGTGGCCACGACGTCGGTCGCCGTGATCGACTCCCAGTGTGCCTGCTGGGCCACTAGCACTGGATGGGAAACGAGTGCATGCCACACAACGGCCTGGAACGACTCGACGAGTGGGGTTTTCAGGTCGGCCGGAGGCTCGACGATGACTGCACGGTCGGCCAGTTGGGCCAGGGTTCCGTCCCACGATCCGACGATGCCGTAAATGGATGCTCCGACCTCGTGTGCGAACTCGATCGCTGACACGAGGTTCAACGAGACACCCCCGCGCTCGGGACCCGCCACCGACCGAGAAGACCATGAGGGCGTCCCGCGCTCAAGTGTGAGATCTCGAGCCAGCGCAAGAACGTGGTCGCCCAGCCGTCGTCATTGATGCGAGCTGTCAGCTCCGAGACGTTGTCGGTCGGGGCATAGCTCTCAATGTGGCAGAGCTTGCGGAAGTCGTTCACCGCGTGGGATGCGTGGCCGGCGCCACCGCCGACGCCCAACACGAACAGGCGCCCACCTCGGTCTCTGACACGTGCGAGACCGAGGGCGATGTCGTCAATGACCAGTGGGTCCAAGGCCGATGTCAGCTTCGATGCTTCATCCAGATACCGACGGGTGAAGCCGGACTCCGCCACCTCCTCATTGTAACAAATCGGGGTAACGCTCTCCGGGTGCGTGTTAGAGTCCATCGATGCCAGAGAAGTTGCTGGTAACAGGCGGAACCGGCAACAGCGGCGGGTGGCTTCCGACGGGCGTGATCCGCCGATTCCCTGACCGTTCGCGCGGCTCCGGCCCCTCCGGCCCCTCCGACCGCCGGTGCGCCAGTGCTGCCGCGCGCCGTGCAGGAGGCTCCGGCCGGACCCCTGCTGGCAGTGAGTGACTCGGGCGCTTCCCCCGTCCTGAAGCTGGCGGTTCCCAATCGGGAAATCCTCGTCGGGACGCCCGACGACCCGTTTGGCCGAGTCGATATGCCGGCTTCGATTGCTGCGGTGATTCTGGACGGGATGCTCGAGCGAACCGGCCGCCCGAGCCGCCTGCTCGGAGAGGCGCGACAGTGGCTGGCGCCCGGAGGGATCCTCGTCGTCACCGTGAGGGCTGATCGCCCGTTCCGCAGGTCGCGCTCCGACGACCGGACCTGTGTGTTTCCCGGCCAGACACTGGCTTCGCTGCTCTTCCGCTCGGGCTTCGAGAAGCCGGAGTTCTACCGCTATGGCGACACCCGGTTGGTCGTCGCCCGCCGGAGCGCCCTCGAGCCCCCGCCAGATCGGCCGCTGCGCCTTTCGGTGATCCTTCCCGTATACAACGAAGCGGAGACCTTCGAGAAGACCATGGATTTGGTTCTTGCCAAGGAGATCCCTGGAATCGAGATCGACGTCGTCATCGTGGAGAGCCATTCGACGGATGGCACGCGCAAAAAGTCCTGAGCTATGCGGACACCCCTGGCGTCTCAGTGATCCTCGAGGAGTCGCCCCAAGGTAAGGGCCACGCCGTCCGTCGCGGCCTCGAGGAAGCGACGGGTGACTTTGTCCTGATACAGGATGCGGACCTTGAATACGACGTCGACGACTACGGCAAACTCCTGGAACCGCTCCGACAGGGTGAGACGGGTTTCGTGCTCGGATGTCGCCAGTCGCCCGAGGGTCACTGGGGCATGCGTCACTTTGGACAGCAGTCTGGGTTGTCCAAAGTGATGAATCTCGGGCACGTCGGCTTCCTCCTGCTGTTCAACGTCGTCTACCAGCAGAGGTTGCGCGACCCCTTCACCATGTACAAGGTCTTCCGGCGCGACTGCCTGAACGGGGATCCCCTTGGAGTGCAACCGGTTCGACTTCGACTGGGAGTTGACGGCCAAGCTGATACGGGCCGGATACGTGCCAGTCGAGCTGCCGATCTCGTACCAATCCCGTTCATTCGAGGAGGGAAAGAAGATCAGGTATCTTTCGCGATCCCCTCACCTGGATTCGGGCCTGTTTCAAGTACCGCTTCTCGCGCCTCTACTCGTACCGCTGATTCCTACTTGGTCGTTGCGGGCTCACTAGTCCTTGCGAGCCAGGACCGTCATCTCCCCGAACCGCAGCGGAAGCTGCGCGTGCATGAGCCGGAATCGAATCATCTTCGAGGCGAGCCGAGCCAGTTTCCGTCCAGCGGGCGACGAGTAGCCCCAGACCTGGCCCAACAGGTAGGCGCCGGTCGTGTATTTCGTTGTCGGGACGACGGATTCGACGCGGAATCCAGCGTCCTCCAGGGCGCGACGGAGTCCCAACTCGGAGAACAGGACGAGGTGTTCCTCTCGGTATTGGGGCCAGAACCGCCCCGTCAGGTGGTGTGTGAGGGATCCGGTCCTCGGTGTCGACAAGAGAAGCCTGCCCCCCGGACGCAGGACCGCGTGGGCGCTGCGCAGTGTCACCCTGGGCTGGCGAACATGTTCGATGAAATCGAACATGGTCGCGATGTCCCAGTTGCAGCCCACCACGTCCGCATCAAGTTCTCCGCAGTGGAACGATGCTCGTGGCACGAGTTCGCGAGCTCGCTCAATCGCATCCTCGTTGATGTCGATGCCGAGCACGTCCAGCCCGATTCCCGCAGCAGCCTTCGCCAGTTCACCCTGAGCGCAGCCCACGTCGAGCAGCCGATCTCCTGCGCACGGCTGTGCCCGTTGGAGCCCGTGCAGAAACGTTCGGGCCTTGAAGCCCTGCACGACTTCCTTTTCCTCCCATCTCCAAGGCTCGTAATACGTGGTGCCATAGATCTCCGCCAACCGAGCGTCGCTTGGTTGAGGCAACAAGGATTCGCTCCGGCAGGCCAGGCAGCGGCGCCACGAGGGAGTGGCGGGGTATGAAGTTGCCCGCAGGCGCGTGCTCCGCGGCCGCCGCATGCCGGACAGTTCTCGTCGTCGAGGTTCTCGGGGGAGAGACCCATGGCCACGAGAGATTATCGGCGGTTTGGCCCGGCCACATACCGTCGCGCCGATAGCATCCGCAGCATGGAATTGCCCGACTACGCCGGTACGGGGATTGCTCGGTCGTTGCCTCGTGCACGAGGAATGGAGTGTGCTCGTTTGTGGCCAGCCACGGCCTCGCCGCGTTGAGGGAACCGAACGGGTTGTGACCACAATCGATCGGCGTTTTGCACGGGGTGACGTCGACATCCGCAATCGGTGTGAAATCCGTCGGCCATGTCCGATAGATCGCGGCCTTCGGCAGTGAGCGTTCTCTGGGAACCGGGACCAGAGAGCACCTCGGAGGGAGTAGGAGTGCCGAACGGCCGACCTCGCCACGCCCGGTCGAATAGGGTGGCCGTGTCCCGTCAGGTGCGGGTCGTGGTTTCCTTCGTCACGTACGTGACCGTCGCGGCACTCTTCTTCTGGCCAGGACAGACGGATCCCGACACGCTCGATGAGATCAATGAGGCCACGACCGGCCACTTCTCCAACTTCCACACCCCTTTGCTCTCGGCGATCTTCCGTGTGCCCTACCTGCTCGGGCTGACGAGTCCCGGTTGGATTCTCGTCGTCTCCATGTTCACCCTGCTGATCGGGTTCTACCTCGTCCTGCGGGTCCGGTTCGGGTGTCTCGCCGCAACGGTGCTGGCCATGCTGCTCTGCACGTGGCCACCCGTGCTCTCGTGGGCCGTGCACGTCGGGCGGGACACGTGGTGCATCGCACTCCTCCTCGTCGTGTTCGGGTCCGCCGCGCGGATGGTGAGGATGGGGACCCGACAGCGAACGACGAATCTGGTCGCGTGTCTCGTGTCGGCCGCGTTGTGCAGTTTTTCCTGGCAGATCGCGTTGATTCCACTCTTCGCATTGTTCGCGTTGCTGGCGTATCGGCTACTTCCGTCGTTCATGGGCCCGCGCCGGACTCTGGCCATCGCAACCGGCCTCCTCGGATGCGTGCTGCTCTATGGGATCCAGGTAGGCGCCGAGAAGGCGATCAACACGAAGTCCGCCAATCCGCAACAGTCGACACTCATTTACGACCTGGCGCAGATGTCGAAATCCGAGAACAAGGTCTTGTTCCCGCAAGACGTTCTCGTCCCGCACAAGAACACGATGGCAGACATCCGCCGCGTCGTGCAGACCGGTGTGATCGACCCCATCGTGTTTGGACCCGGGCACTTCGTCGATTTCTTCTTGAAGCCTGCCCAGGTGTCGTCGCTGCAACACGCGTGGACCTCGGCCGTGACCGGTGATCCCGGCGTACTTGGGCGAACGAGCTCGGCTGGGTATAGCGCTGCTCGCAATCGATCGGCCTTCGTTCTGGACATTCCAGGCTCCTCCAAACGTGACGACCGAGCTCCCCGTGTCTCCGGCGCTCCGCCAGTACGGCATTGACTACCTCGAGCAGTTCTCGACGGGTGGCAACCTCTACGGCGACATTCTCTACGACGGATGGATCTATCTCGGCATCCTCGTCGCTGCAGTGCCCGTGCTGCTGTCTCGACGTAGGCCCGGGGATTTGGAGCTCGCCGCGTTTTGCGCTTCGATGATCCTCCTCCAGTTCGTCGTCATCTTCACCGTCCCTGGGTTGGTGTACCGATATGAGTACCCGATCGTGGTCGCCGGCGCGGCATTGCTTCCGACGCTCCTTCCGTCGACAAGGAGCACCAAGAAGACTGAACCAGGGTGTTCACCAACGGCCCCAGTGAATTCGAGTCGAGGGTGGTGGGAGTGACCGGTCGAGAGACGACGATCTGCGGTCCCGGCCGTCCGGTTTGCCGATGACGACCGCACAGAACAGGCGCCACTGCGGGGGTACTCCGAGCGCCGCGTCGAGCGCCTGCTCACCCCGGAAGGCACCCAGCACGCAGGCACCGAGGCCGGCATCGACGGCACCGAGCAGGACGGCCATGACGCCGAACGCGGCGTCTCCGTACCAGTACGGCACCGGCCAGGCCCCGGCGTGCTCACCGAGCCCCGAGTCCGCCTTGTCCATCTCGGCGTAGCGGGCCACGTAGGCGTCCGGCGAGGCGTAGGCGAGGAGCACCAGGACCGGCGCCCGCCGCATTCCCTCCCAGCGCCGGCTCGAGCGGCGCCACCGTTCGTCGGTCGTGGCGTCCCAGTAGCGCCGGGTCTCGGAGGGGCCCTCGAGCACCACCCACGACGTCCCCCCGGCGTTCCCCGCGGTGGGGCAGCGAAGGGCGTCGCGCACGACGCGGTCGACGAGCTCATGGTCGAGGGGCTCGGCCGAGAAGCTACGGACCATGGACCGCCGGCGGAGGACATCGCGAAACTCCATGCAGCGGAGTCTCTCACCGCGCGCCGACCGGCTGGCCCCTCATGCGGACCGTCCGAGTCGTCGGGAATGTCGACCCCGCTGGTAGTGTTTTACGCCTTGTTCCGGTCCGGAGGCGGCCCGGCGTCCTACGGAGGTTGCAGTGCCCACTCCTCGAGACCTACTCCGCGAGGCCAAAGCATCGATCCGCGAGGTGGAGCAGGCCGACGCGCAGGGCCTCCACGAGGCCGGCGGCGTCACCTTCCTCGACGTTCGCGAGCCCGACGAGTACGAGCAGGGCGCCATCCCCAACGCGGTGCACCTGCCGCGCGGGCACCTGGAGTTCCAGGTCGAGGGCAAGCTGCCCGACAAGTCCGGCCCGATCGTCGTGTACTGCGCCGGCGGGGTCCGCTCGGCCTTCGCCGCCAAGACCATGGGGGACCTGGGCTACACCGACGTGCAGTCGCTGGTGGGCGGCTTCAACAAGTGGAAGGACGACGGCCGGCCATGGGCAGCTCCGCAGACGCTCAGCCCGGCGCAGCGCAACCGCTACCAGCGCCACCTCCTGCTCCCCGAGGTCGGTGAGGCGGGCCAGCTCAAGCTGCTGGGCTCCAAGGTGCTGCTCCTCGGTGCGGGGGGCCTGGGCTCCCCGGCCGCCCTCTACTTGGCGGCCGCCGGCGTGGGCACGCTCGGGGTGATCGACATGGACGTGGTCGACGAGTCGAACCTGCAGCGCCAGATCCTGCACAACATGGACCGGATCGGGGACCGCAAGGTGGACTCGGCCAAGAAGACCCTCACCGCCCTGAACCCCGACGTCAACGTGGTGACCTACGACGTACGGCTCGGAGCCGACAACATCCTCGACATCATCGACGGGTACGACGTGATCGTCGACGGGACTGACAACTTCCCGACCCGCTACCTGGTCAACGACGCATCGCTCCTGAAGCGGATCCCCGTCGTCCACGGGTCGATCTTCCGCTTCGAAGGCCAGGTCACGGTGTTCGACCCTTACAACGGCCCGTGCTACCGGTGCCTCATCCCCGAGCCGCCGCCGGCCGAGCTCGCGCCATCGTGTGCCGAGGCCGGGGTACTCGGGGTCCTGCCGGGCATCGTCGGCTCGATCCAGGCCATCGAGACCATCAAGGTGCTCCTCGACCTCGGGGAGCCGCTGGTGGGCCGCCTTCTCTCCTACGACGCGCTCGAGCAGTCCTTCCGCACGTTCAAGGTGCGCCGCGACCCGGCGTGCCCGGCCTGCGGGCCCGACGCGGCGGAGATCGTCATCGCCGAGTACGACGATCTCTGCATGCCTCACCGGCACTGACCCGCGCCTGGCGACCCGTGCGGGACGGCGGTACCGTCTCGCTGTGATCGCCGCGCTCCTCGACGCGGGACTCCCGCCTCTGCACGGCCCCCAGCTGTTCTCCGGGCAGTTCGCGGCCGTCCCGGCGGCCATGCTCGTGGCCGCCCTGGCCCTCTACCTGTGGGGCGTGCGGCGCACCAACGCCCTCCACCCGCGTCACCCCTGGTCCAAGGGCAAGACGGCGGCGTGGATCGGGGCGCTGGCGACCACGGCGTTCTCGATCTTCAGCTTCGTGGGCGTCTACGACGGCGAGCTGTTCTGGGACCACATGGTCCAGCACCTGCTCCTCATCATGGTGGCCGCCCCGCTGTATGCCATTGCCTCGCCCCTGCAACTGGCCTGGCGGGCCAGCTCGGGGACGGGGCACCTGGTGGTCACCGAGGCGCTGCGCTCTGGCCCGGCGAAGTTCTTCGGTCACCCGGCCGTCGCCTTCGTGCTGTACGCCGTGTTCATACCGATGTCGCACCTGACCTCCTGGTACAACCTCACCCTCGAGCACGAGGGCCTGCACAACGCCGAGCACCTGGCCTTCTTAGTGGTGGGGTATCTCTTCTGGCGCCAGATCTTCGGCGACGACCCCAACCGCTACCGCCTCCACCCTGCGCTGCAGTTCTTCTATCTCTTCCTGGCCGTGCCCATCGACACCTTCACCGGGCTCTCGCTGGCCGGGGCCACCCACGAGCTCTTTCCCGCCTACCTGGCCACTGGGCGCACCTGGGGACCCTCGTTCGTGACCGACCTGCACATGGGCGGCTCGATCATGTGGGTGGTGGGGGACACCTTGATGCTGTGGCCCATGATCCCGGTGGCCCTGCGCTGGATGCACCTCGAGGAGCGCAAGGCAGTTCGGATCGACGCCGAGCTCGATGCCCAGGCCGAGGCGTCAGCCGCCCTCGCTGGCGGGTCCCCACCCCCTCCCGGATGGCCGGGGGGCTCTCAACCTTCGTAGTCTCGGGGCGTGACCGCGCAGAAGAAGGACCGCCAGGACGACCCCGAACGCCACACCGACTCGGGCATCGCCATCGAACCGGTGTACCGGGCCGCCGACCTCGCCGGCTGGGACCCGGTGTCGCAGCTGGGTGACCCGGGGGCTTTCCCCTACACCCGCGGCGTCCATGCGCAGATGTATCGCTCGAAGCTGTGGACCATGCGCCAGTACGCCGGCTTCGGCTCGGCGGAGGCCACCAACCAGCGGTTCAAGTTCCTCCTCGACGCCGGGCAGACCGGCCTGTCGTGCGCCTTCGACCTGCCGACCCAGATGGGGTACGACTCGGACCACCCCCGCGCCGAAGGGGAGGTGGGCAAGGTCGGCGTGGCCATCGACTCACTGGCCGACATGCGGCTCCTGATGGCCGACCTCCCCATGGACAAGGTCACGACGTCCATGACGATCAATGCAACCGGTGCCATCCTCCTGCTGCTCTACCAGTTGGTGGCCGAGGAGCAGGGAGTGCACGGCGACAAGATCCGCGGCACGATCCAGAACGACATCTTGAAGGAGTACGTGGCTCGGGGCACCTACATCTATCCGCCGCGGCCCTCCATGCGCGTCATCGTCGACATCTTCGGCTACTGCGCGGCCAACCTCCCGAGCTGGAACACCATCTCGATCTCGGGCTACCACATCCGCGAGGCGGGCTCGACGGCAGTGCAGGAGATCGCCTTCACCCTGGCCAACGGCATCGCCTACGTGGAGGCGGCCATCGCCGCGGGCATGGACGTCGACGCCTTCGCGCCGAGGCTCTCGTTCTTCTGGAACGCCCACAACAACCTGTTCGAGGAGGTGGCGAAGTTCCGCGCCGCCCGGCGGATGTGGGCCCGCATCATGACCGAACGGTTCGGGGCCAAGGACGAGAGATCGAAGATGCTGCGCTTCCACACCCAAACCGGCGGATCGACGCTCACCGCGCAGCAGCCCGAGAACAACATCGTGCGGGTCACGGTGCAGAGCCTCGCCGCGGCGCTGGGTGGCACCCAGAGCCTCCACACCAACGGCTTCGACGAAGCACTCGGTCTCCCGACGACGAGGGCGGCCAAGATCGCCCTGCGCACCCAGCAGATCGTCGGGTACGAGGCGGGCATCACCGACACGGTCGACCCACTGGCGGGTTCGTATTTCGTGGAGTCGCTCACCGACGCGGTCGAGGCGGCGGCCACCGCCTACCTCGAGCGCATCGACGAGCTGGGGGGAGCGGTGGCAGCGATCGAGGCACGCTTCATGCAAGAGGAGATCGAGGCGGCTGCCTACAGCTATGCCAAGGCCGTCGACGACGGCGAGAAGGTCGTGGTCGGCGTGAACAAGTTCATCGACGACGAGGATGAGCCGGCCGAAGTCTTCCCCATCGACGCCTCGCTCCAGCAGATCCAGATCGACCGCACACGCTCGGTGCGGGCCGGGCGCGACCAGGCGGCGGTCGCACGGGCACTGGCCGACGTGGCCGAGACGGCGCGGGGCGAGGGCAACCTCTTGGTGCCCATGAAGGTGGCTCTCAAGGAGATGGCGACGCTGGGCGAGGTCTCCGACGTCCTGCGGGAGGCGTTCGGCGTCTATCAGCCCGGCGGCTGACGAGACGCCAGGTCGCCCGCCAGGGCGTACCGGCGCGGCGGTCCCCTCCTCGACGGCCTGGCCGTCCTCTCCGTCCCGCACGCCGTGGCGCGCAAACGGCGTGCTTCGAAGCTCGACTCGGTGACGCCGGAGGTGACCCCGCGACGGTGCGATGAACTTCGCGCGACCTCAAGGCGGAACCGCCGTCCCTTCCCCACTTCACAGCGGGTGCTCTCGGTAGAACTCGAGTACCCACTGTCGAAGAGAAGGGTCAGGACGGCATGCGCGCAGTTGGACGTGTGAGAAGGTTGCGACGGCTTGGAATGGGCGTCGCAGCGCTGGGGATCGCCGCGTTCGCCATCCCGGTGACCGGCATCGGGGGAGAGGTGGCCGGAGCGGCCACCGCATCGACCCCGATCCAGCATCTGGTCGTGATCTTCCAGGAGAACGTCTCCTTCGACCACTACTTCGGTACCTATCCGAACGCGGCGAACACCGACGGTCAGACCTTCACTGCGAAGTCCGGCACGCCGTCGGTGAACGGCCTCACCCCGTCGCTCCTCTCGTCCAATCCGAACGCCGCCAACCCCAAGCGGCTGGCCAATTTCGTCGACGCTCGGGACCCCGGATGTGTTCACGTGCGACCAGGACCACAACTACAGCGACGAGCAGAAGGCTTTCGACAGCGGAGCGATGGACAAGTTCGTCCAGACCGTCGGGACGGGGAGCGGGACCCTGCCCGGCTCGACCACGACGTGCAACGCCAACGACGTCATGGACTACTACGACGGCAACACGGTCACGGCGCTGTGGAACTACGCGCAGGACTTCGCCATGAGCGACAACTCCTTCGGGACCACCTTCGGACCCTCGGCGCCGGGGGCGATCAACCTGGTCTCGGGTGACACCGGCGGCGTCGACACCAGCCACGAGTCCGGCTCGGTGACGAGCGGTACCCCCAACGCCGATCTCACACCCGACGGGGCCGGCGGCTCCTCGCTGACCAGCGACGCTCAGCCCTACTGGGACGACTGCTCCACCCGTGACGCGGTGGCCATGTCGGGCCGGAACCTCGGCGATCTCCTGAACGCCTCTCACGTCAGCTGGGGCTGGTTCCAGGGCGGCTTCCGCCCCACCACGACCTTCGCCAACGGCTCGGCGGCGGTCAACCCGGGCCAGTCCACGGCCACCTTCACCCCGGACGAGTTCTCGGGGAACTTCACCGGGAAGGTCGTGCCGGCCCACGCCAGCAACCAGGGCTTGTGCGACGCCGTCACCCCGGTCGGTAAGAACGAGGGCGGCAGCGGCCAGTGGGGCTACAAGGACGACTACATCCCTCACCACGAGCCGTTCCAGTACTACGCCTCCACCGCCAACCCCCACCACGTGACGCTCCCGACCGACGGCAGCGGCAACGACACCCTGGCGGGTCTGGCCACGGTTGGCACCGATACGCAGTCCTTCAGCGGCGGCTACGGGGTGGGTCCGCAGTTCGACACGCCGAACCACAACTACGACACCAGCGACTTCAACCAGCTGGTCTCCCAGATCGGCCAGGGCAACCTTCCCGCATCGGACCTCCCGGCGGTGAGCTTCCTCAAGGCCCCCGGCTACCAGGACGGCCACGCCGCGTACTCGGACCCGCTCGACGAGCAGTCCTTCATCACCCAGACCGTCAACGCCCTCGAGCAGACTCCCGACTGGTCCTCGACCGCCGTCGTGGTCTCCTACGACGACTCCGACGGCTGGTACGACCACGTCTACAGCGGGGTGACCAACCCCTCTTCGGGTGAGGCCGACTTCCTGACCGGTACGGGCGCCTGCGGTTCGGGGACACCGATCGCCGGGCAGAACGGTCGCTGCGGCTACGGACCGCGTTTGCCCCTGCTGGTCATCTCGCCCTACGCCAAGGTGAACTACGTCGACCACACCCTGACCGACCAGTCGTCCATCATCAAGTTCGTCGAGGACAACTGGCTGGCGGGAGCCCGCATCACCGGGTCGACGGATACGGCAGCCGGGACGATCCAGAACATGTTCGACTTCACGCCCGGGGCCAACGACGTCGCCGGCACGGCGCCGGTGTACCTCGACGCAACCACGGGTCAGGTGACGAGTCAGCCGCAGCCGGTGCTGCCCGAGACTCCCGCAGTCATCGGGATCGGCCTGGTGGGCCTGGCCGTCTTGGGTGGCGGCGTGGCGCTCTTGGCCAGGAGGCAGCGGCGACAGAGCGGTGCGGGCCTCGGTACCACGTCGACGTCGTAGCGAGAGGATCTCGGAGGAAGGCGCTCCGCGTTCGGACGAACGGCCTCCGGTCAGGCCGGTGGGACGGAGACAACCAGCTCGAAGTGCTCGATCACGGGGGCCGGCTCGTAGAAGTGGTGGAGCGCGGCGCGCCACTGCTCGAAAGCCGCCGATCCACGGAACCCCTCGAGGTGGTCCTCGAGTCGTTCCCATTCCACCAGGAACAAGAAGGCGTTCGGGCGTTCGATGCAGCGCTCGAGCCGCAGCGAGACGAAGCCCGGGCTGGCCGCGATCATGGCCTTGGCCTCCGCCATAGCGGCGAGGAACTCGTCCTCCCGGCCCAAGGTGACCTGCAGGATGCCGTGCTCGGTGATCACGCCCGCGCCAGGAGCCGCCGGCGCAGCGCGCGGTCGGTGGCGGCGTCGATGGCCGTCCATGCCATGGCGACGGCTCCGTCGCGCACGGCGGCGTCGGCCGAGGCCGTGACGCATGCGGCGGCGAACTCGCGCTGGTGGTTGACCGCGCCCCCCGTCTCGATGGCGAGGAGCGGGTGGATCGTGGGTACTGCCAGGGAGACGTTGGCCATGTCGGTGGAGAAGGTGGGAAGGGGCGTTCCGGCGTCGTCCGCCTCGAACCGGCGGCCCAGGGACTCGGCATTGGCCCGGTAGGCGCCGAGGAGATCGGCGTCGGGCTCCATGTGCGTGTAGGCGGGAGCCAGCTCGTGGTAGTCGACCGAGCACCCGGTGGCCAGGGCGCCTGCCTCGAAGCAGGCATCGACCCGGGCCCGCAGGGCCTCGAGGCCGAGCGCGGTCGGCGAGCGGACCATGTAGCGCGCCACGACTGCCCCGGGGATCACATTGGCCGCGTGGGGGCTCTCGATCACGACTCCGTGGACCTGATCGCCCGGGAGGAGCTGTTGGCGCAGCAGCCCGATGGACACCTGGGCCACGGTGAGCGCGTCCTGGGCGTTGACCCCCTCCCAGGGCGCGGCGGAAGCGTGCGCCTCCTTGCCGGTATAGCGCACGTCGTAGTGCGCCACGGCCAGACAGCTCCCGGTCAGGCGCTCGGTGGGCCACGGGTGCACCATCATCGCCGCGTGGACGCCCTCGAAGGCGCCCCGTTGCAGCATGAGGACCTTGCCGCCTCCTCCTTCCTCGGCCGGCGTGCCCAGCACCCGCACCGAGAGGCCGATCTCGTCGGCCACCGCGGCGAGGGCGAGACCGGCGCCGACGGCCGCGGCGGCGATGATGTTGTGACCGCAGGCATGGCCGACCTCGGGCAGCGCGTCGTATTCGGCACAAACGGCCACCACGAGCTCGCCGTCTCCGCTCCGGGACTCGAGCGCCGTGGGTAGGTCGTACGCCCCGACCTCCACCGGCAGGCCCCCGGCGCGCAGGGCTTCGGCGACGGTCAGCACGGACCGGGACTCCTCGAAGCAGAGCTCCGGCGTGTCGTGGACGGCGTGGCTCAGCGCGACCAGCTGCTCGATGTGGTCGTCGACCACCGTGGCAGCGGCCGCCTTGGCGGACGGCGCGACAGCCGATCCGGTTTCCACCTACCCGGCCGCCGCCGTCACTCGATCACCGCCACGACGTCGCCGGCACCCACCGAGTCGCCCGCGGTGACCCGGACCTCCTTGATGACGCCCTCCTTCTCGGCTGCCACGGCGTTCTCCATCTTCATGGCCTCGAGGATGCAGACGGACTGGCCCACCTCGACCACGTCCCCCTCGCCGACCAGGACCTTGACGATGGTGCCCTGCATGGGGACGGTCACCTCGCCGGAGCCGCTCCCCGCCGCCGCACTCGCCGCGGCGCGCTTGGGCCGACTGGCCGGCCGTCCCGGCGCGGCCACGGTGCCCAGGTCGGGCACCCACAGCTTGACGGAGAAGCGCCGCCCGTCGACCTCGGCGGTGACGTCCCGCTGCACGGTCGGAACCGGCTCCTCGCCGGCCGCGGGAGCCGGGGGTGCGCCGTGGTCCACCACGAGCTCGCTGAGGTCGAGGCGATCCTCCACCCACTTGGTCGAGTGGGCTGCCTCGGCGAATTCCCGGTGGCTCAGGATGGCCTGGTGTGCCGGGAGGGTGGTGGCCACGCCGGCGATCTGCGTCTCGCCGATGGCCCGCAGCATCCGGCGGCGTGCTGCCTCGCGGTCGGGGGCCCACACGATGAGCTTGGCGATGAGGTTGTCGTAGTACTGCGAGACGGTGTCACCGGTCTCGTAGCCGGCATCGAGCCGCACCCCTGGCCCCGAGGGCTGGTGGAAAGCGGTGAGGGTGCCCGGTGAAGGCGAGAAACGGCCGCCACTCGGGTCCTCCGCGTTGATGCGGACCTCGATGGCGTGGCCGCGGCGCTCCACGTCCTCCTGGCCGAAATCGAGTGGCTCTCCCGAGGCGATGCGGATCTGCCAGGCCACCAGGTCGAGGCCGGTCACCAGCTCGGTGACCGGGTGCTCCACCTGGAGACGGGTGTTCATCTCGAGGAAGTAGAACTCGCCGTCCTGGTAGAGGAACTCCACGGTGCCCGCGTTGTAGTAGCCGCAGGCCTCGGAGACCTTCACTGCGGCGGCACCCATGGCCTGGCGGACCTCGTCGGGGAAGTCAGGCGCCGGGCTCTCCTCGACGAGCTTCTGGTGTCGCCGCTGGGCCGAGCAGTCGCGCTCACCGAGCCACAGCGTGGTGCCGTGCTGGTCGGCCAGCACCTGCATCTCGACGTGCCTGGGCCACGCGAGGTAGCGCTCCGGGTAGATCTCGGGACGGCCGAAGTAGGCTTGCGCCTCACGGGCCGCGGACTCCATGGCCTCGGCCGCCTCGTCGGGGCCATGGACGACCTTCATGCCGCGTCCACCGCCGCCGTAGGCGGCCTTGATGGCCACGGGCCAGCCGTGCTCCTCGCCGAAGGCCACCACCTCGTCAGGGGAGGACAGTGGCTCCGAGCGGCCGGGTACCCCGACCACGCCCGCCCGCTCGGCTGCCAGGCGCGAGCTGATCTTGTCGCCCATGACCTCGATGGCCTCGGGTGGCGGGCCGATGAAGGTCACCCCGCGATCGGTGATGGCGCGGGCGAAGTCGGTGTTCTCGGAGAAGAACCCATAGCCGGGGTGGACCCCGTCGGCACCGCTCTTCTCGATGGCCCCGAGGATGGCCTCGGTGTTCAGGTAGCTGTCCGCCGCCGACTCGCCGCCGAGCGCGTAGGCCTCGTCGGCCATCCGCACGTGCAGGGCGTCGCGGTCGAGGTTGGAGTAGACGGCCACGGTCGCGATACCCAGCTCCCGGCAGGTCCGGATGACCCGTACGGCTATTTCGCCGCGGTTTGCGATGAGGATCTTCTGGAGCACGCCGACCTTTCTCCCGGGGTGTCCCCGAGGAGGTCGCCCCGGGGTGGTCCTTCACAATTGCACGTGCCGTATGGTGTGTGCCATGTGGGACGGCGAGTGGGACGTCCGCCGGCTCGACGAAGTCGACTCCACCAACTCCTCCCTGATGGCCCAGGCCCACGCCGGCGCCCCCGAGGGGCTGGTCGTGGTGGCCGAGCACCAGACGGCCGGGAGGGGACGCCTCGACCGTCGATGGGAGTCTCCACCAGGGACGAACTTGCTGGCCTCGGTCCTGATGCGCCCGGCCTGCGCTCCCGAGGACGTGCACCTCTGCGGCGGTCTGGTGGCCGTGGCCGCGGCGGACGCCTGCCGCGTCGTGGCCGGGGTCGAGCCGCAGCTCAAGTGGCCCAACGACCTGGTGGTGGACGGTGCGAAGCTGGCCGGCGTCCTCGCCGAGACCCAGTTCGTGGCCGGGCGGCTCTCGGGCGTCGTGGTCGGGATCGGGCTCAACGTGAGCTGGCCGGGTCCAGAGGGCGCCGGAGGTACGTGCCTCGAGGCCCTGGCTCCCGGCGCGGATCGGCTCGACCGCTCAGCGCTGCTCGAGCGCATGCTCGAGGGAATTCGGTCGCGCCGAGCCAGGCTCGACGACGACGAGGGGCGGCGCATCCTGGCCGACGAGATCCGGCGGCGCTGTGGGACGATCGGGCGCGAGGTGCAGGTGGTCCTGCCCTCCGAGGAGGTCACGGGCCGGGCCGTCACGATCGACGAGACCGGACGGTTGGTGGTCGAGACCTCCTCGGGACCCCGCGCGCTGAGCGTGGGCGACGTCGTGTACCTGCGCCGATGACCTCGGGTTGGATGTACCCCCGCTGCTAGCATGGCCGCCACTATGCGCCTTCTCGTCACGGGAGGTGCCGGTTTCATCGGGTCCAACTTCGCCCGGTACTGGGTCGAGGGGCATCCCGAGGATCACGTCGTGGTCTACGACGTCCTGACATACGCCGGTAACCGCCCCAACCTGTCCGACATCGAGGAGCGGATCGTCTTCGTCCGAGGTGACATCTGCGACCTGGCCGGTGCGGAGAAGACCCTTCGTGACGAGGCCATCGACACGGTGGTGCACTTCGCGGCGGAGTCGCACAACTCGCTGGCGGTGGTCAATCCCGGACTGTTCTTCCGGACCAACGTGATCGGCACCCAGACCATGCTCGAGGCGGCGCGCCAGGTCGGGGTGGCGCGGTTCCACCACGTGTCGACATGTGAGGTCTACGGGGACCTCGCACTCGACACCCCCGACGTGTTCACCGAGGACTCCCCGTACCGGCCGCGGACCCCGTACAACGCGTCGAAGGCTGGGGCGGACCATGCGGTGCGGGCCTACGCCGAGACGTACGGGCTGCCCATCACGATCACCAACTGCGCCAACAACTACGGGCCCTACCAGTTTCCCGAGAAGCTGATCCCGCATTTCTGTGCCCTGGCTCTCGACGACCAGCCCTTGACGCTCTACGCCACCGCGGCGAACCGCCGCGAGTGGCTGCACGTGCACGACCACTGCACGGCGATCGAGGCCGTGCTGGCTCGCGGGAGTCTCGGCGAGACCTATCACGTCGGCAGCAGGGTCGAAGCCTCCATCATGGAGGTGGCTGACCGCATCCTGGCCGTCCTCGGCAAGCCCTCGTCGCTCAAGACGATCGTTCCCGACCGCCCTGGCCACGACCGCCGGTACGTGCTCGACTCCTCGAAGCTGCGGGGCGAGCTGGGGTGGGCGCCCACGATCGATTGGGAGCAGGGATTGGCCGACACGGTGACCTGGTACGCCGAGCACCGGGAGTGGTGGGAGCCGTTGCGCGCCAGAGCTCCGATCGCCGAGGGGTCTTGGGGCACCGGGGACGGTTGAGTCGGTGCGGGTCCTGATCACCGGGGCCGATGGCCAACTCGGTCGTGATCTTCAGGACGCCCTGGCCGGAAGGGTGCCCTCAGGCGGCCTCCGATGTGCCCTCCTCGGCCCACCGGGCCCCCGGCCCGCGGTCGACCACGACGTACTGGCGACCGACGTGGGCACCATGCCGGTCGACGACCGGGATGCGGTCATGGCCACGTTCTCGGCGTTCCGCCCTGACCTCGTGCTCCACGGCGGGGCCCTCACGGCCGTCGACCTGTGTGAGACCGAGGTGGACCGCGCCTTTGCCGTCAACGCCCTGGGCACCCGCAACGTCGCCGAAGCGGCGGAGTCGGTCGGGGCGCACATGGTGTACGTGTCAACCGACTACGTCTTCGACGGTGACGCCGCGCGCCCCTACCACGAATGGGACACGCCGCACCCGGCCTCGGTGTACGGCGCCTCGAAGCTGGCCGGTGAGCGCGAGTGCCGGCCCGGATCGACCGTCGTGCGGACCAGCTGGGTGTGCGGCGCCCATGGCGCCAACATGGTGGCCACCGCGCTCCGCCTGGCCGAGGGGGACGCGGAGCTGCGCTTCGTCGACGACCAGCACGGTTCACCAACCTTCACCGCCGATCTGGCACCGGCCGTGGTCACGCTCGGACTGGACCGCCGGCCCGGGACCTTCCACGTGACCAACGCCGGTGCGACCACGTGGTGGGGACTCGTGCGGGCCGTCCTGGCCGAGTGCGGTGCCGACCCCGAGCGCGTGCTTCCCATTCGCACGGCCGACCTCGATCCGCCGCTCCCGGCAGCCCGGCCCGCCTACTCGGTGCTCGACAACTTGGCGCTGCGTCTTGGTGGACTCCCTGCCCTGCCGGACTGGCAGGACGGGCTCAGCCGGCTCGTCCGTGTTCTGCGGCCCGCCTCGTAGGGGCCCGATGGGGACGACGCCAACCATCGCTGCCGTCGTGGTCGACCACGACGCCGGGACGCTGCTCGGGGGATGCGTCCGCTCCCTCCTCGACGACGGTGCGGCTCCGGTGGTGGTGGTGGAGAACGGCGCCCCCGGGAGTGCGGCAGCAGCCCTGGCCGACGTCCTGGCTCGCCTCCCGGTCCCGCCGGTGCACATTGTGCGGCCGGGATGCAACGTGGGCTTCGGGGCGGGGGTCAACCGGGGCCTGGCCGCACTGGCGGGCGATTCCTCGCCGCCCGAGCTCGTGCTCGTCTCCAACCCCGACCTCGTGGTGCACGCCGGTGCCCTGCCGGCGCTGCGCGCCGCGCTCGATGCGCATCCCGCCTGGGCCATCGCCGGTCCGCGCATCTTCACCGACGAGGGTGACGTGTACCCCTCGGTGCGTCGCTTCCCCTCGTTCGCCGACGCGGCCGGTCACGCCCTGCTCGCCGTCTTCGCCCCCGAGAACCCCTTCACGCGGCGCTACAACCCGGGGACCCCCGAGGGCGACGTCGTCGCGCCGGCGGACTGGGTGTCGGGGTCGTGCTTCCTGGCCCGGCGAGAGGCGCTCGAGGAGCTGGGTGGCTTCGACGAGGCCTACTTCATGTACGCCGAGGACATGGATCTGTGCTGGCGGGCCCACGCCGCAGGGTGGGGTGTCGGTTTCGCGGGGACGGCGGCTGCCACCCACGTGCAGGGGGTGAGCACGGCCCGCCATCCCTACAAGATGCTGCTGGCCCATCACCGGTCCGCCCTCCGCTTCACCGTCCGCACCACCACTGGTTGGCGACGAGCGTTGCTCCCGCTGGCCGTGCTGGTGCTCGGGGCGCGCCTGGTCCTGGCCGGCGGGCGTCTGGCCCTCTCGCGCTGAGCCGTGGGCGGATCGCGGTCCCGTCTCGGCGCCGCGCTGGCGCTGCTCGCCCTCAGCGTCGTGGGCCTGGGTTGGTCCGAGGCCGACGGCCAACGCGGCGCCTCCGCGGCACCGCGCCAGGGTCGGGTGCACGTGGAGCCGCAGGTCACCTTCGCCGTGCCCCCGAAGTCGGCCGGATGCGGCGGTGCCTCACCATGGCCGGGGGGAGGGCAGCGGGTGCCTCTGGCCGTGAGCGTGGTGGCCGGCCAGGTGGCCGAGTCGGTGAACGTCTGCGTCGGCGGACGCGGCCCCTTCCCCTTCGTGCTCGACACCGGTGCGGGCCAGTCCACCATCGACGCCGGGCTGGCCCGCCGGCTGCACCTGCGAGCGGCTGGCCCAGCCGTGACCTACGACGGCGTCGGCTGTTCGGGGGTGGCGCGGCCGGTCTCGGTGGGCTCCTGGAGCCTCGAAGGGGTGGGGCTCGCTCCGCAGCAGCTCAATGCGGCGACGCTGCCGCAGATGGGCGGGCGGGGTGAGCCGGTGGGGCTGCTCGGATCGGACGTGCTGTCGCGTTTCGGCGCGGTGCGCGTCGACTTCACGGCGGGAGCGCTGGTCGTCGCCGGCTCCGAGGGATCACCCCTCGACAGGCCCGCCTCGACCAGCGCCGCCGGCTCGGCACCCCTGCCCTCGTTGACCGGTGGAGGCGGTGTCGCCGTGCCGGTGGCGGTGAGCCGGGCGCCTGGTGACGTCTCGCTGGCCGTGGCCGTGCGCTTCGCCGGCGCCGCGCCGCGCTCCTTCATCGTCGACACCGGCACGTCGCAGTCGGTGGTGTCGACCGCCCTGGCCCGTGCCCAGGCGCTCGGGACGACCGATCTGGCCCAGCGCCAGTCGACCGTGTGCTCCGTGGTGACCGTCCCGCTCGTCCACAGCGGCCCCTGGTCCGTTCCCGGTGCGGCTCTCGTCCCCCAGCTCCTCGGCGCCACCCCCTTTGGCACCATCGGCCTGGCGGGCACGCAGGGTCTGCTGGGTTCGGACCAGCTCCGCAGGTTCGGCTGGGTGGTCCTCGACTACCAGGGGGCGCGCCTGGTGCTCGGGTGACCCAGTCTCCGGGAGGCACCGACCGTGGTGCGGGGGTCAGCGACGCCCGGTGGGTGGTGCACCGCCCAGCTCGGCGTGGCGGAAGCAGCCGACGAGGTGGTCGTTGACCAGCCCGGCGGCCTGGAGGTGGGCGTAGCACACGGTCGGCCCGACGAACCCGAAGCCCCGGCGCTTGAGGTCCTTGCTGAGTGCGGCCGACTCGGGCGTCGAGGAGGGAAGCTGCTCCTGCCGTCGCCAGCGGTTGACGCGCGGCCGCCCGTCCACGAATCCCCAGATGTAGGCGTCGAACGAGCCGAGCTCGTCCTGCAGGGCCAGGAAGGCCCACGCGTTGCGCACGGTGGCCTCCACCTTGGCCCGGTTGCGGATGATGCCGGGATCGTTCAGCAGTCGCTCGACGCGGGCGGGCGTGAACCGCGCCACGGCGGCGGGATCGAAGTCGGCGAAGGCGGCGCGGTAACCGGTACGCCGGCCGAGGATCGTGGACCAGCTCAGTCCGGCCTGGGCTCCTTCGAGCACCAGGAATTCGAAGTGGGTGGTGTCGTCGTGGACCGGCACGCCCCACTCGAAGTCGTGGTACCGCGTCATGGCGGCGCCGCCGCGCGCCCACTCGCACCGCACGAGGGAGTCGGTCACCGCGTCGGGTTGGCCCATGGGGGTCAGGCTATGGGGAAGAACTGGGGAAGGCAGCCCCGTGGATTGGGGACGACGGGGGCGTCGCTGGGGACGATTCGCAGAAAGGTGGGGAGAACGTCTGGATTTCGCGTCGGGCCATTGACCTCGCTTTGTCGGAGGCGCAACCTGTCTCCAGTTCGGAGACGAAAGCCCACCGAACCCCGAGCGAGCACCGCGAGGTAGGAGCGAGGGACGCCCGAAGGGAGGCCGCAAGGCCGACCGGGAGGAAGCCGAGGGAACGCCTCAGGGCGGGACCGAGGGATGGGAACGAGCCCCGTAAGGGGAGCGAGACCGGAGTGGGCCGGAGGATCCGTACCGCGGTGTCCGTGGCGTGCCACGGCGGCTTCCCTGGAGCCGTCGGGGCCGGCTCGGGGAGGGGTTGTCCGACACGACCTCGATCCGAGCCAGCGGCGCATCGTTGACGTGGCCCCGAGGAGCACGGGAGGCTTCGGCCGAACGGTTACTCGGGGCCTCGTCGCGTCCGGGGCCTCGTCGCGTCCGGAGGTTCAGCCTGTCCGGAGGTTCAGCCTCTCCGGAGGTTCAGCCTGTCCGGAGGTTCAGCCTGTCCGGAGGTTCAGTCTCTCCGGAGGTTCAGTCTCTCCGGAGGTTCAGTGTGCCGCGGCCCAGAGGCGTGCCGACCGCTCGCCGGCCGCCACCTGGCGGTTGAGCTCGTCCTGCACCAAGGACAAGTCGTCGGCGTGGGTCACGCCGACGCAGCGACCCGCCGCAGGGAGGACGGCGAACCTGGTCGTGGCGAGCGACTGGGCCACGACCTCGGGCAGGAGGACCTCGGACTCCTCGGAGGCGTCGACGGCGGCGTCCATGGCCGCCTGCAGGGTCCGGTGGAAGGCCGGGGTGAATCCCCAGAGGTTCATGGAGACCCGCTCGTCGGGCGACAGACGCGCCGGCTCCCGCCCGTCGCCCACCTCGAAGCCGCCGTCGGCGCTGGGCCGGACCTGGCGGCGTTCGTCGACACCCATGAGCATGCCGTCGTCACCGACCGTGCAGACACCGCGGGTGACGGGGGAGGGGCCGATCACCGCGTCGGCCAGCCGGTAGCCCACCAGCGCGTTGGTGTCGCCGTTGGCCCGCAGGTGGCCGGCCAGCAGGCTGCAGGCCGACTGCCCGTAGACGTCGTCGGCGTTGCCGACCGCGAACGGTGAGCCGCTGACATGCTCCGAGGCGCACAGCACGGCGTGCACGGTGCCCAGGGGCGCCGGCTGATCGGCGAAGCGCACGTCGATCGATTCGGGCCAGGTGTGCTGCACGTGGTAGCGGATGGCGGGTCCCGTGCTGGGGCCCAGCACGAGCACGATGGTGGCGAATCCCGCCGCCAGCGCGTCGGATGCGACGAGGTCGATGACCGCTTCGCCGCTGGGACCCACCGGCGCCAACGGCTTGCAGCCGCCGTACCGCCGGGCCCGCCCGGCGGCCAGGATCACGAGCGGCAGGTTCGATGGGCCGTCGTTCCCGCTCACGCGTCCCAGCGTAGGACGGCGCTGGCCCATGTCATGCCGCCCCCGAAGCCGGCCAGCAGCAGGTGGTCGCCGGCATCGACCCGGTCGGCGGCGATCGCCTCGCACAGCGCGATCGGGATGGACGCCGACGAGGTGTTCCCGTAGCGGTCGATCACCACCGCGGTGCGCTCCTCGGGGATCCCGAGGCGTTGGCAGGCGGCCACGATGATCCGCAGGTTGGCCTGGTGCGGCACGAACAGGGAGATGTCGTCGGGTCCGAGCCCGGCGTCAGCCATGGCCCGCTCGGCCGATTCGACGACGACCCGCACGGCCCGGCGGAACACCTCCTTGCCGTCCATGAACAAGGAGCCGCCGTGCTCGCAGATGAGCAGGTGCTTGAGCGATCCATCGGAGTTCATGTTCCAGCTGAGCAGGTTTCCCGGCCCATCGACCGGCTCGACCACGACCGCACCGGCCCCGTCGGCGATGATCACGGCGATCGAGCGGTCGTCCATGTCGGTGATGCGCGAGAGCGTCTCGGACCCCACCAGGAGCACGGGCCCGGATCCGACGGCGATGAGGCCGGCGGCCGTCACGAGGCCGTACACGAAACCCGAGCAGGCCGCATTGAGATCGAAAGCGCCGCCCCGCATGCCGATGGCGTTCTGCACGCTCGGTGCGGTCCCGGGCACCATGCAGTCGGGCGTCGTCGTGGCCAGCACCAGGTTGTCGATCTGCGAGGCGTCCAGGCCGGACCGCGCCAGCGCCTTCTGGGCCGCTTCGATGGCCAGCCCCGACGTCGTGCCACCGAAGTGGCGCTCCTTGATGCCCGTGCGCTCGACGATCCACTCGTCGCTGGTGTCGAGGGAGACGGCGAGGTCGTCGTTGGTGACGACCTTGTCGGGCACGGCCATGCCCCAGCCGGTGATGCGGATCCCCGTCATGTCTCGGATCCGGCGCGCACCGCATGGATGCACACGATCCCGGCATCGCCGTAGATGATCCCGCCGGTGTTGATCGTCACCCCGAGGCGTGCCCCCGCCACCTGGCGGCCCCCGGCGCGGCCGCGGAACTGGGTGGCGAGCTCGACCACCTGCGCCAGGCCGGTGGCGCCGAGGGGGTGCCCCGGCCGACCAGCCCACCGCTGGGGTTGACGGCGAGGCCGGGAGTGTCGCAGCGCGTGGCACCGGACTCGGTCGCCGGTCCGGCCTCGCCGGGGCCGAAGAACCCCAACGATTCGAGGGCGTACAGCTCCTCGGCCGCCGTGGCGTCGTGCAGCTCGACGATGTCGGCATCGTCGGGGCCGAAACCGAAGCTCTCCCATGCGGTGTCGGCCACCTGCGCCAGGCGGTCGTGGTAGTCGAGGACGCCGTTGCCCGATCGGGCCACCGAGCCGATGATCCGGGGAGCCGTGGCCGGGCTGGTCGTCTCGGGCCCGGCCAGCACCACGGCCGCCGCGCCGTCGGTGAACGAGCTGCACATCAAGCGGGTGAGCACGCCGGCCACCTGGGTCGAGGCGAGTACGTCGTCGACGGTCACGTGGCGCTGGAACTGGGCCTTGGGGTTGCGAGCCGCGTGATCGAACGCCTTGGCCGCGGCGGCGGCGATCTGGCGCAGGGTCGTGCCCGACTCTGCCATCAACCGCTTGGCCCAGTCACTGTTGAGGCCCATGAGGATGCTCCCGGCGGGGTTCTCGTCGTCGGGCCGCCCGTGCAGGTCGTGGCGGTACTCGGCGGGAAGCCCGTCCTCGACCCCGGCGATGGTCCCGGCCCGGTCGCCGGTCCACATCTTCTCGACCCCCACGGCCAGGACCGGGCGGTCCTGGACCATGGCCGACATGGTCGCCAGGTGCAGAGCGGAGCTCCCACCGGCACAGGAGTTGTCGACGTTCACGATGGCCGCTTCGGTGAACCCCGCCTTGCGCAGCCAGGTCTGCCCCCGCACGCATCCCTGATCGCTGAGGCGACCGGCCATGGCGTTCCCGAGGACGACGAGGCCCACCTCCCCGGCCGAGAGCCCGGCGTCACCGAGGGCCTCGTGCACCACCTCCTCGGCCATGGTGTCGAGGGCCTGATCACGACGGCTGAAGTCGGTCATCCCACTGCCGACGATGGCCACGTCCACGCTGCTCATGCGCCTGCCCCTTCCAAGACCGGCTGGCTTCGACCGGCGAATGCGGCTCGGACCAGCCCGAAGTGCTCAACGGCAGGCGTACCGGCCACCATCACGACCACGTGCCGTGCACCTGCGTCGACGTAGCGCTGCAGGCCGGCGGCACAGGTCTCGGGCGATCCCGCCACCACGTGGCGCAGGAAGGCCTTGGCGGGCCGCCCGTAGAGCTCCGAGAGCCAGTCCGCGGCCAGCTGCGGGGCCTCTTCGTCGTCGCCCACCCGGACGAACACCACCACACCGGGCTCGACGCTGCCGGGGGCGCGGCCGGCAGCCGCCGCCTCGCTCCGCAGCGCCTCGACGGCCGGCGCGTAGGCCTCCGGTGGCATGAAGAGGGGGATCCACCCGTCGCCCACCCTGGCCGCCCGCCGCCGGGCCGCCGGACTCGAGCCTCCGAACCACAGGGGGATCGGGGCGGAGACGGGGGACTGGACATAGAGAGAGTCGCCGTCAGCCCACGCCTCGCGCAGGGCGGCCACGCCCTCGTCCATGGCGCGACCCCGACTGTGAAAGTCGACACCGGCCCGTCGGTACTCCTGAGGGTGGCTCCCGACGCCGAGACCCAGGACGAAGCGTCCGCCGCTCAGGTTCTGGAGCGCGGTCGCCTCCTTGGCGACCACAGCCGGCCGGCGCAACGGCAGCTGGAGGACACAGGTCCCGAGCGTGAGCCCGACGGTGGCGACGGCCGCGACGGCCAGTGTCGTCATGGGCTCACCAATGGGATGGGGCCAGAACAGATGGTCCACGGCCCAGAGCGAGTCCGCCCCGGCCTCCTCGGCCTGGCGGCACAGCGAGGCCAGCTCCGCAGCCGTCGCGGTCGTACCACTGGTACTACCTCGAGGCCGAGGTGATTCTCCCTGCGTGGCAGCGGGGAGGACGAACCCGAGGGGTGTGTGGTGGGATCCACTTCCTACCGGGGTCACACCGACATAGTACGTCGGCGGGGACTCCCTGCCTATTCAAATCCGGGACGGGCTATGTGTCCGGGGTTTCCCCTCGTGCTTCACCAGGTGCAGGCTGGACCGAAAGGGTGCACCTGGCGTCACAGATGCCTCGTCCGTCGTCATCGGTCAAGGTGATGTGCCAAACCTGGACGCTCCGGCCGACCCGGATCGGGGTGGCCGAGGCGGTGAGACGGCCGGAGCTCACGCCGCGGAGGTGGCTGGCACTGATCTCGATCCCCACCACGGAGCGGTCGGGGCCCGCCGCCAGCGCCGCCCCGTAGCTGGCGGCCGATTCGGCCAGGAGGGCCGACACGCCGCCGTGGAGGATGCCGAAGGGCTGGTGCACCCGCCAGTCGATGCCCAGGCGCAGGACGACGCGCCCAGGGCCGGCCTCGAGGACCTCGACATCGAGGAGGTCGTGGATGTTGCGCTGCCCCAGCCGAAACGGGGCGGGCTCGCCGGCGGCCGGTGAAGCGTCGGTCGACACGGCCGGATGTTACCGGTGCCTCGGTAGCCTGGGCGCGTGGCCGGCCTGGTCGACCTGCGGAGCGACACGGTCACCCGGCCGACGCCGGCGATGCGGCGCGCCATGGCCGATGCGGAGGTCGGAGACGACGGGTACGGCGAGGACCCGAGCGTGCGCACCCTCGAAGAGGAGTTCGCGCGACGGGTCGGCAAGCCGGCCGCCCTGTTCGTCCCCTCGGGGGTGATGGCCAACCAGATCGCCGTGCGTGTCCTGACGCGGCCGGGAACTGCGGTGGTGGCGGGGCGCCGCCAGCACCTCGTCGCCTACGAGCTCGGCGCGGTGGCGCTGAACGCCGGGGTGCAACTGGTCGGGCTTGACGACACCGGCGGTGAACTACGGCCCGAGGCGGTGCGCCAGGTCGTGGCCTCGGCCGAGCACCACTTCGCCGAGACCTCGCTGGTGGCCATCGAGAACACCCACATGGCGGCGTCGGGTGCCGTGTGGTCGCTGGACTCCCTGGCGGCCGTGGCCGACGCGGCCGGCACCGTTCCCGTCCACCTCGACGGGGCCAGGCTGTTCAACGCCGAAGCGGCCACCGGTGTGCCGGCCGCCACCTGGGCCGCCCGTGCCACGACGGTCATGTGCTGCTTGTCGAAGGGACTGTGTGCCCCGGTCGGCTCCCTCCTGGCCGGCCCCGAGGATGTCGTCGAAGCCGGCCGCGTGGCCCGCAAGCGGCTCGGGGGAGCCATGCGCCAGGCCGGTGTGCTGGCCGCGCCGGGCCTGGTGGCGCTGCGCGACATGGTGGAGCGGCTCCCCGAGGACCACGCCCGCGCCCGGCGGCTCGCCGAGGTGGTGGCGCAACGCTGGCCGGAGTGCGGGCTCGACCCCACGGCGGTGCACACCAACATCGTCACCTTCCGTCACCCCGAGCCCGGCGTCGTCCTGGCACACCTGCGCGACCACGGGGTCCTGGCCCAGACCATCGCCGCCGACACGGTGCGCCTGGTCACCCACCGTGACGTCGACGACGCCGGCCTGGCGCGCGCCGTGGCCGCACTGGCCGAGGTGCCCGAGGTGCCCGAGGTGCGACCGGGCGGAGCGTGACCGTGGGCCCGGGCGCGACCTCTACGCTGCTCGGCATGCCCGACGCCCCCCTCACGCTGATGGCGGTCCACGCCCACCCCGACGACGAGGCCATCAGCACCGGCGGCATCCTCGCCCGCTACGCGGCCGAGGGCGTGCGCACCGTCCTGGTCACATGCACCAACGGCGAGCTCGGCGATGCGCCCGGGGGGGTGAAGCCCGGGGACGCCGATCACGACGCCGAGACGGTGGTGCCGTTGCGCCGGCGCGAGCTCGAGGCCAGCTGTGAGGTCCTCGGGGTCGCGCATCTCGAGCTCCTCGGCTATCGCGACTCGGGGATGCAGGGATGGCCGAGCAACGACGATCCGGACTGCTTCTGGCGGACTCCCGTCGAGAGGGCGGCACGACGCCTGGCCGACCTCATGTGGACCTATGAGCCCCAGGTGGTGGTCACCTACGACGAGAACGGCTTCTACGGACACCCCGATCACATCCAGGCCAATCGCATCACTCACGCGGCGATCGAGGAATGCCGGATCCCGGCCAAGCTTTACTACACGGCCGTGCCGCGCTCGAAGATGCTCGAGTTCGGGGCGATCCTCGCCGACGCCGGGCTCGAGGGGCTCGGCGAGGTGGAGGACATCCCGGAGGGCACGCCCGACGAGCTGGTCACCACGACGGTCGACGTGAGCAGCGCGACGGGAGTGAAGTACGCATCTCTGGCCGCCCATGCCAGCCAGAGCGAGAACATCTTCTTCCTCCAGATGGGGGAGGAGCTGTTCGGCCGGACGATGTCGGCCGAGAGCTTCGTAAGGGTCATCGACACCACGTCGGCCCCGGTGCCCGAAGACGATCTCTTCGCCGGCCTGCGCTGAGCGCCCCCCCGCACCGGAGGCCCGGTACCGGGAGGTCAGTACCGGTAGGTGTCCGGCTTGTAGGGCCCCTCGACCGGCACGCCGATGTAGTCGGCCTGCTCGGCGGTGAGGGTGGTGAGCTTGGCGCCGAGCGCGTCGAGGTGCAGCCGCGCCACCTTCTCGTCGAGATGCTTCGGCAGCACGAAGACGTCGTTCGTGTACTGGGCGGACCGGGTGTAGAGCTCGATCTGCGCCATGGTCTGGTTGGTGAACGAGTTGGACATGACGAAGCTCGGGTGCCCGGTGGCGTTGCCGAGGTTGAGCAGGCGTCCCTCGGACAGCACGATCACGGCGTGGCCGTCGGGGAAGACCCACTTGTCGACCTGCGGCTTGATGTTGATCCGCTCGACGCCGGGGATCCTGGCCAGACCGGCCATGTCGATCTCGTTGTCGAAGTGGCCGATATTGCCCACGATCGCCTGATGCTTCATGGCCGCCATGTGCGAGGCTCGGATGATGTCCTTGTTCCCGGTGGTGGTGATGATGATGTCGGCCACCGGGAGCACGTCCTCGAGCGTGGCGACCTGGAAACCCTCCATCGCCGCTTGCAGCGCGGAGATCGGGTCGATCTCGGTCACCACGACGCGCGCTCCCTGACCGGCCAGCGACTGTGCACATCCCTTGCCCACGTCGCCGTAGCCACACACCACGGCGACCTTGCCGCCGATCAGGACGTCGGTGGCGCGGTTGATGCCGTCGACGAGAGAGTGCCGGCAGCCGTACTTGTTGTCGAACTTCGACTTGGTCACGGAGTCGTTGACGTTGATGGCCGGGAACAAGAGCTCGCCGTTCTTTGCCATGTCGACGAGGCGATGGACGCCCGTCGTCGTCTCCTCGGTGACGCCCATGATCCCGTTGGCCATGGTGGTCCAGCGGCCGGGGTCCGTGGCGAACGCCCGGCTGAGGAGGCCGAGCACGACGGCGAACTCCTCGGAGTCGGCCGTGGAGGGATCCGGGACGACGCCGGCCTTCTCGAACTCGACCCCCTTGTGGACGAGCAGGGTGGCGTCGCCACCGTCGTCGAGGATCATGTTGGGACCACCCTCGCCGGGCCAGACCAGCGCCTGTTCGGTGCACCACCAGTACTCCTCGAGAGTCTCGCCCTTCCAGGCGAACACGGGGACGCCCTGGGGATCGTCGACGGTGCCCTCCGGTCCGAGCGCCACGGCAGCCGCGGCGTGGTCCTGGGTGGAGAAGATGTTGCAGCTGGCCCAGCGCACTCGGGCCCCGAGGGCGGTCAGGGTCTCGATCAGCACGGCGGTCTGGACCGTCATGTGGAGCGATCCGGTGATCTGCGCCCCGGCAAGGGGCTGTGAGGAGCCGAACTCGGCCCGCATGGCCATGAGCCCCGGCATCTCGTGCTCGGCCAGGTCGATCTCCTTGCGGCCGAACTCGGCCAGGGAGAGGTCGGCCACCTTGTAGGGGAGGGGGGAGGTCATGGTTGCTCCTTCTGGATACGTCGGGTCGGATGGACGCGCGGCGGCGCGCGGCACTGCGGCGGGCCGGACGGCTGAAGCGCAACGCACGTGCTCCGACCTCTGTCGGAGGCCTCGTACCCGGTCACAACAATAGGGCCGGCGGGCACCCTCGGCGGCACACCCGGCGCCGGGTGGTTCAGACCGAGCCCTCGGTTCCGCCGCCCGCCGGACCCGCCTCCCGATCGCCGAGCCCCGACCAGGCATGCCGGGTAGCCGGTCCCATCAGGTCGTCCAGGACGACCCGGAGGGCGTGACGGGGTACGGGGTGATGCTTGGGCCATTCGAGAAGCTCGGCGTCGATGCCGTCGAGCAGGTCGAGGCAGTACCGACGGGCGCCGGAGCCCTCGGTGCTGGTCAGGACCTCCTCCACCTCGGCAAGGACCGCCCGTGGCATGTCCGTTCTCCCATTGCCCACGTACTCGACGACCCGGCGGCCGAGATCGGACAGTTCGAGGTCGGGCCGGCGCGCTCCGTCAGGGCGGCGCCAGTCCTCGACCCGATCGCTGAACCAGTCGTCGACGCCGTCGGCGTGACGTCCGAGTCGGTCGGCGAGCTGGGTCCCGGCGCGGGCAGCAGACCGAGGCGCGTGCTCCACGCTCCCCACGTTAGGAGTACCCGTTGAAGGAGAGAGCTGCCCGCATCCCCAGGAACGGCGATCGCCCGTGGGTGAGACAGAATGTTGGTGCCCCATGTGACACCAACATGCCCCCGTAGCTCAGAGGATAGAGCGTCGGTTTCCTAAACCGTGCGTCGTAGGTTCGAGTCCTACCGGGGGCGCCGACACCGACGGGCCGTCCTCATGTTCGGGGCAGAGCTCTCGCCCTGAAACGGGCCGGAGCCTCGCCATACTCCTCCAGCGCATGCGCGAGCCAACCGGCGGTGCGAGCCACGGTGAGCATCACCTCTCCGGCATGAGGGGGCATGTCGTACGCGAGAGCGACGACCGCCAGCCCCATGTCGATGTTGGGCAGCACGTTGGCACGGGAGCGCGCAACATCCATCAATTCCTGCACGGTCTGGAGGACGGCACTCGATGGGCATGCTTCGCGGACCAGGTCCACGAGGAACCCTCCCCTCGGATCACACTGTGGATACGAGTACTGGCCGAACCCCGGATAGAAGCCGTGGACCTCCAAGGAACGCTCGAGCGCCGGGCCCGCCCCGCACGCTCCCGCCGATCCGAGCATTTCGTAGACGATCCGGTTCGTCCTCCCGTGGAGCCTCCCTGCCAGCGCCCCGAGTCCGGTCAGTGCGACGGCGTAGGGATCCGCCCGGACCGATGCGGCGACTCTCGCCGCCAGAGTGGCCGGGACGAGCTCGTAGTCTGCAGTGACGACGAGGGTCGCATTCATCAGAGCCAGTTGTTTCGCGTTGGGTCGGACCGGGCTGAGCCGGCTCCACAGCAACTCCGCCACCGAGGCCCGGGCCTTCGCGCTGCGGGCACCGGATCGGGCTCTTCGCGGCGCGGCGGGGTGAATGGGCAAGGCGGTGGCCATCGTGGCGATGAGGGCGCTTCCCGTGCGCACCACCGAGGACGGTGTCAGATCGGAGCGGAGCGGGTTCTTCGCAGCAGCGAGGACCGCCGCGCACTGGAGCCGTTGGCGAGGATCCTCCACGTCTGGCAGGTCGATCTCGACCGGCGTCCAACGCCTACTCTCTTCCGTCTCCTCACCAGTCCAGAGCCAGTGTGCCGCTTGCTCGAACGTCATGGAAACAGCGAGTTCGGAGATGTCCCGACCCCGATAGAAGACCTCGCCTTCACCGAACGACGTCAGTTGGGACTCGATCACCACGTCCAGGGCCGTGGGCCTGGTGGTCCTCCGCGGCCGCCCCCGTAGGGCAAGGCGCTCGACTTCGTCGGAGTCGAAGAGGCTCGTGCGGGATCCCGCCCGTCGGTGGCTCTGTAACGCGCCGCGACTGACATAGGCGTAGATCGTGTCGAGCTTGACGCCCAGCCGAGCGGCGGTCTGCTGAGCCGTGAGGTCCCCCACAGCTGGATGATAATCAACCTTGACTATGGCCTGGTTTGCATTCGAAGATCCAGGTGGAACGTCAGCTTGCTGCTGCGGAGGGGGACTGCAGGAGGACGATGGTGACCTTCACGACGCAAGAGAGCCATCCCGATCCAGCCGGAGTCAGATCGCCCGCGGTGGTCGATGCCGACGGCCATGTGTTCGAGGACATCGCTGCCATCGTCGAACGGCTACCGGAGCCATACCGTGAGGTGCGGACTAGGGAGCCGAGTCGCCATTCCCGCGTCTTTCCGCCCATCGGCTACCTGTCGAGCATGCCGTTCGTGCAGACGGCGAAAGGCGAGCGCAAGCCGGAGGAGAGTGGAGAGGACCCGACCTCATGGGAGTTCTTTCTCGACGAAGTCGGGATCGACCAGACCGTGCTCTATCCCTCTCTCGGCTTGACGGTCGGCCGTATTCGCGATCTCGAGTACTCCGTGGCTCTCACCCGTGCCTACAACGACTGGTTGGCTGACACGTACCTGCGTCATCCATCGGGAAGATTCCAGGCAGCAGCCCTGCTCCCCATACAGGTACCGGACGCGGCCGTTGACGAGCTTCGGCGGGCCGTGACCGAGCTGGGCTTCTGCTCCGGCGTCGTGCCTTCGAACGGCCTACCGAACCATCCCGGCGACGCACGGTTCCACCCGGTCTACGCCGCTGCCCAGGAGCTCGGAGTCGGCCTTTCCTTCCACGGTGGCGACGGGCACGACGGGATGGGTTTCGACGACTTCAACGTCTTTGCGGCCGCGCATGCCCTCGGCCATCCGTTCTCCTTACTCATCGCGTTCGGAGGGATGCTGTTCAACGGTGTCTTCGATCGCTTCCCCGATTTGCGAGTGGCCTACCTCGAGGGTGGGGTGGCATGGATTCTCCTTGCCGCCGAGCGATTCACCGAGTCGTTCAGCGCGCTCCGCCCGGTGGAGTCGAAGCGCACCTTGCACTTGTCCGGAAACTCCAACGTCTTCGATTACATCATCGACCTCGTCGAGAACGACCGTGTGGTCCTGGGTTGCGAAGGTGGTGAGGATCACCTGGCTGCAGCCATCGAGTACCTAGGCTGCACGCCCTTCATGTTCTCCTCCGATTTCCCTCACGAGGTGAGCGCGGAATCCTGTCGGCATGAGCTGGAGGAGATCGACGAGCTCGACGTGGACCTCAAAACGAAGGGCTTGCTCTGCGGTGGGACCGCCCGAAAGTTCTACGGGCTCTGATGCCCCGTCCTCTGGTATTTGACGGACCCGAGAGGTGTCCATTCCATGCGGGTCCATATCAACGCATTCATCCAGCGTACTTATGGATTTTCTATTGTGAATCTGTGACGAATAGAGGATAATCTCGTGACAAATAGGCCATTTCGATCACAAGGCAAGGCAAACCTAGGGGCTTCAGTGTGAGCAGCAACGCCTGGTGATTCAGCGCCATGGCGCAGGAACGCTCATCGTGAGTTGGCGGCTGTGAATCGGCTGTCCGGTAGATCCCAAAAGGGAAAAGGGGAGGGGATATGGCAGTGAAACTCAAGAGAACGCCTGCTCGGCGCAGGGCCACCATGGCAGTGCGGTGGTTCACCGTCATGACGGCGGCCTTGGTCGCTCTGGTGGTGAGTCCGCTGGGCTCGCCGGCCGGGGCTGCGACGGCATCGGGCACGCCGATCAAGATCGGTTACGTGTACCCGGCCACCGGGTTCCTGGCGTCGTCGTACACCAATGCTCCCGACGGTCTGACCGCGTACTTCAACGCCATCAACAAGGAGGGTGGCTATCACGGCCATCCCTTCAAAGTGGTCCTTGAAGACGACCAGTCCACGGCCACGGGCGTCCAGACCGCCGTCGGCATCCTCCTGAGTGACGGTGTCACCGCCATCGTGAACGGCAGTCCGTTCTTCTTCACGGCGGACAAGGCGGTGCAGCAAGCGGGCGTTCCGGTCATCGGGGGGCTGACGGACGGCCCTGAATGGGGTCAGCAACCCTTCACCAACATGTTCGACCTTCGGGGTGGGATCAATCCGAACTACACCGGGGTCGCCGACATCACCGCCGCGGCCTTCTTCAAGTCCATCGGCGTGAAGCAGGTGGCCGGCCTGGCCCTCGGCATCTCGCCCTCGGCGATCAGCACCGCCAAGTTGACCGCCGGGGCGGTCACGGGCTTGGGGCTGCACATGGCCTACGAGGACCTGAACGTTCCCTACGGACCTTTCGAGGCCACGCCCACCGTCTTGCAGATGAAGGCCGCTGGGGTCCAAGGCGTCTACTGCGTCTGCGCAGACTCGACCTACGTCAACCTGATCACCGGCCTGAGGAACGAGGGGGTCAAGATCCACCCCCTCTCCTTCAGCGGGGTGGACTACACCCTCTTCGCCAGCCCGACGACGAAGGCCGCGGTGCAGGGGGTCTACTACAACAGCTTCTTCCCGCCCGCCAACGCCAATGCGGCGGCTCAGTTGGCTGAGAAGAGATTGGCGGCCACGGTTCCCGGGTTCAAGGTGGGGCAAATTCCCAGCTATTCGATTACCGGGACGTACAACGCGGGGCAGTTGATCGACAAGGGTCTCCAGATGACCGGCAGCGCTGACCCCACGCCCCAGGAGCTGGTGTCGAGCCTGCAGAAGGTGAAGAACTGGACGGCCGACGGGCTGTTGCCGGCTCCCATCAGCTTCACTCATTTCGGGACGTCGGAGCCGAAGTACTGCGCCTACTTCGTCAAGGGCCAGGGCAACGGGTTCACGTTCCTCGAGGGTGGGAAGCCGATCTGCGTCACGACGCCGGCGAACCTTCGCTAGCCAACCGCGAGGATCTCGCTGCATTGCGTGACACCTGATCCGAGCAACAGCTGTTCCGGAGCTGTGGGTGGCAATTGGTCACCCACAGCTCCGTTGCAGTGGCGCTCGAACAGCCATTGCCCAGACCGCCCGGGACGCGGCCGCCAGAGCCGGAGGCTTCTTCTATGCCGCGGCGGTGGTGAGGGTCTCGATCGCGTCCACCACGGCCTGGCACATGCTGGCCTTTGGCAGCTCGTCGGCCGAGAGGGGCGTGGCGACTTCCTCCGGTGTCGGACCGATCTTGTCGGCGATGGTCTGGAGGTAGTCGAGATCGAATTCGTAGGCGTTTGCCGCGTTCAGCGATGTCATGGCCCGGACCTCGTCTTCGGGTACATCTGAGAAAAGCCAGCGCAACGCCTCGCGGGTGTAAGGGAAGCTTCCCTCGTGGTGGGGGTAATCGGCTCCCCAGATGATCCGGTCGTCTCCCACCTGGTGGCGCCCGGCGATGTCACCCCGCTGCATGATGGAGGCACCGACCCACACGTTGCTGTTGAAGTATTCGGTCGGGGTCTTGTGCAGTTCGTCGACGGCACGGCGCATCATTGGGTAGAGCGACGTTCCCGGCTGTCGACCGAGACCGTAGTAGGCCTCGAGCATCTGGAGTTCTTGGGGCACCCAGCTGGTGGCGGTCTCCGTGAAGACGAACTTGAGTTCCGGAAATCGTTCGAAGACGCCGCCCAGAATGAGATGGGAAAGTCCCCGCCGGAAGAACGCCAGGATCTCGTAGGTGCCGATCGCGTCGGTGCTCGGCCCGGTCTCGGGTGTTTCGGGCGGCCCCACGAATACGGCATGGCGGCTGACCGGTAGGCCCACCTCGCAACAGGCCGACCAGAATGGATCGAGCCGGCGTTCGTAGAGGTTCTCCAGCTTCAAGGTGTGGTCGGCCGGGATGAGTATGCCCATCAGGCCCGCTTCGCGCGCATGGTGGACCTCGGCCACCGCGTCGTCGATGTCGTGCAGGAACACCTGGGCCATCCCGGCCCGTCGACCGGGCGCTTGCGCACAGAAGTCCGCCAGCCATCGGTTGTGCGCCTTCACGCCGGCCCAGCGGAGGCGATACTCCTCGGCGGTCGTGGGAGCCGGAGCGTTGATGATGCACCGAGGGTAGAACGGCGGGACCGTGTTCGGGAAAACCACCTCTGCGGCGATCCCGTCCTGCTCCATGTGCTTGAGTCGGGTCTCACTCTCCCAGTTGTAGGGAGAGAGGAACGAGGACACGCCGAGCTTCACGTTCGGGTCCTCCGAGCAGCTGAGCTCGGTATCGAGCTTCCCCCAGGCGTCTTCTTGATAGGTACCGGCCCAGGCGTCGAACTCGTCGTGCAGGTTGCGCTCCAGGTAGGGCCGGTAGCCCAAGAGGTCGGCACCCGCGTGCGCGTCGCTCGAGATCAGGACGTAGTTGCTGCCCTTTCGATCGGTCATTGCGAGTTCCCTCCAGTTGCCATCACGTCTCCTCTAGCGGTGTGGCCGACGTGGCGCTCGAAGGGGGGACGTGTCGCAGTCCTCTCGCATCCTCCGAGAGTGAGGTGCGGACCGAACCGATCCAAGCATGTCTGGGCTCATCGGCCCCCCGGCCAAGCCGCTCACTACGGCACTGGAGAAGACACGCTAGCGAAGATGTGCGGCCAGCGCAGCGAGTGGCGAGGACCTTGACGAACGTGTCCTCGAGGGGCCGATGTGCCTCACTCAGGCGAACGACTCGCCGACGAGCTCCTCGGAGCGCGCCCACAGCGCCCGGGCCCGGGCCGGATCGACGGCGTAGGAACGGACGCCGGACATGCCCCCGGTGGCCGTGAGCTCCTCGTCGGACACCTCCGCCACGGCGCAGTCCTCGGCGTAACGGCCCCCGATCGCCTCGGCGGGCGCCACGACGGCCGCCCACACACTCGTGGCCGCTCCCGCCGGGATCGACTTCCCGTGCCGGCGATGGGCGACGAGGAGTGCCTTGGCGTCGACATCGAGGTGGCGGTCCAGCTCGGTGTCGACCGATCCCGGGTGAACGGCACAGGTCCGGAGCCCCTTGTCGCGCCACCGCCGGTCCAGCTCCACCGCGAAGAGCACGTTGGCGGTCTTGGAGCGGCTGTAGGCGAGGAAGGCGTTGTAGGGCGTGCTGGCGAAGTTGGGGTCCTCGAGGTCGACGTCGGCCAGCCGGTGGCCGGCAGACGAGAGGCAGACCACCCGGCTCGGCGCTCCCGCCACCAGCAACGGGACGAGCCGGTTCACCAGGACGAAGTGGCCGAGGTGGTTCACGCCGAACTGGGTCTCGAACCCGTCGGCCGTACGGCCCTCCGGGCAAGCCATCACGCCGGCGTTGGCGATCAGCAAGTTCAGACGATCGGTCTCGGCGCTGATTCGGTCCGTGCAAGCCCGGATCGAGGCGAGATCGGCCAGGTCGACCTCCTCGATGCGCACCGGACCTCCCACCTCGACGCCGGCGGCGCCGAGCGCCTTCTCTGCCTTGCCCGAGTCGCGGGCCGCCGCGACCACCGAGGCACCCCGCGACGCCAAGGCCCGGACGGTCTCGAGCCCGAGACCGGCCGAGGCCCCGGTCACGAGCGCCAGGGTCCCGGTCAGGTCCAAGCCATCCAGGACCTGGTCGGTGGTGGAGTCGGGCCCGAAGAGCTGGGTGGTGGACATCTGCTCATCTTGGCAGGGCACCGGGCGGCGCGCCCGGTCGTGGCGCTGATGCGGGTGCCCGAAGTCCGGCGGCGAAGACGTCCCAGGTCCGCCCGGGTTGCCGACTGTAACACTAGGGTTGCACCATCCAGGTTGCTTCAGCCTGCATTGCAGGACGCCGATAGACCACCACGGACCCGACGAGGAGGAAGGTGCAGTTCCGGACATCGTGGACCCGGCGGCCTGGCGCGCATGTGCTGCGGACGCTCTCCGCGACAGTGGCGATCCTCACGTTCGCCGGTGTGCTCGCTGCCACGCCACAGGCTGCCGTGGCATCGCCCGGTAGCTGGGCCCCGGTTCAGTCCGGGGACTTCCCCGATCCCAGCGTCCTGCAGTACGGCGGCGTCTCCTACATGTTCGCCACGCAGAGCATCGGGTGGCTCGATCGGATCAACGTGCAGGTGTCGACGTCGCACGACGGCGTGCACTGGAACCCGTCCGGTGTCGACGCGCTCCCGACGGACCATGGCCTCGGCTCGTGGGCACAGCCGGGGAACACCTGGGCGCCCAGCGTGGTCTTCGACCAGACGACCGATACGTTCGTCATGTACTACTCGGCCACGGAAGCCTCCACTGGCGACGAGTGCATCGGTGCGGCCGTGGCACCGGTGACCTCACCGCTCGGTCCCTACGTGGACACGTCATCGGCGCCCGTGGTCTGCCAGAACGGGATCGATGGCGCCGGTACGGTCGACAACGGGAACTACGGCGGAAGCATCGACCCCGACATCTTCCACGACCCGGCGTCGGGTCAGTCGTGGCTGATCTGGAAGAGCGACGGCAATCACATCGGTCTCGGCCGGACCGGCATCTGGTCCGTTCCCCTCACGCCCTCGCTGGTGCCCGCGGGCGGCGCCACGGCGACGTTGCTCCTGGCTGACGACCAGCCATGGCAGGACGGCATCGTCGAGGGTCCCGACATGTACTTCCGGCCGGCGCTGGGTGGGGGCGGCGGCGGTACCTACTACCTGTTCTACGGCGGCGGGAACTTCCAGACGCCGGACTATGCGCTGGGCTGGGCCACCTGCGCCTCGCCCTCGGCGCCCTGTACCGAGGGATCCTCCTCGAATCCCGTGCTGACCTCGTCGGCCGGCATGTCGGGACCGGGAGGGCCCGACATCTACACGTTGCCATCCGGGCAATTGGTGGCGGCCTTCTCGGCCTGGCAGGGGTCGACGGTCGGCTACCAGTCCTGCGGCGTGCGGCCCGTCTACCTCGCCGACGTCTCCTTCGGCGGCGGGTCACCGGCGGTCCCGTCCCTCGCGCCCGACCCCGCTGGGGGTTCCGTGCCGGCCGTTGGCCCGTCGTGCCCTCCACCACCGCCTCCACCGCCGATCGGGTACTGGCAGGTCGCGGCCGACGGGGGCGTCTTCACGTTCGGAGCGGCCACCTTCTACGGTTCCGCCGGATCCCTCAAGCTCAACCAACCCGTCGTGGGCATGGCCCCGACGCCTGATCATCGCGGCTACTGGCTGGTGGCGCGTGACGGCGGGGTCTTCGCCTTCGGTGACGCTGGGTTCTACGGCTCGACAGGCGGTATCAAGCTCAACGAACCGATCGTCGGCATGCTCTCGACCCTCGACGGGCGCGGCTACTGGCTCGTGGCGAGCGACGGCGGGGTCTTCGCATTCGGCGACGCGACGTTCTACGGTTCGGCCGTAGTGGACGATCCGGACTCCCCGGTCACCGCCGTGGCGCCGGGCTCGCTGGGTGGCGGATATCTGATCGCCGACGCCGGTGGGCAGGTCTTCACGTTCGGCGACGCCGGGTTCGAGGGTGACCCGCCGGTGGGCTCGGTCGGGCCCGGCATCACCGGTCTCGCGGCGACCCACGACTCGAAGGGGTACTGGTTGGTGAGCACCAACGGAAACGTGACCGACCAGGGCGATGCCCTGCCGTACGGCTCGATCAGTGGCATCCCGTTGAATGCACCGATGGTGGGGATGGCGTCGACGCCCGACGGCGCTGGCTACTGGTTGCAAGGCGGCGACGGGGGCATCTTCGCCTTCGGCGATGCACCGTTCCTGGGTTCCATGGGTGGTCAACAGCTCAACGCGCCCATGGTGGGCATCGCCGCCATCTGAGGGAGCGGCCCAGACGGGGTTCTCAGCCTGCTGCGCTGCCGTACAGCTCGATCCGTACCGTCACCTCGGGATAGACGCGCACCATGAGCATGCTGGGCGGCGTCATGCCGAACTCGCGGATGTCGAAGGTCGACTCCCCGCTCAGGACGGCGTCGCCTCCGCGCACCTCGATGCGCAAAGGGTGCTCGAACGAGCGGACCTTCCCGTGGAAGGTGACGTCGCCCGCCACCAGGTAGTCGGGGTGCGCCGGCCCGGGTTCCACCCGGGTGAGTCGGCCGTTGATGGTCGGGTGCCGGCGCGCGTCGATCCGACGCCGGAGTTCGCGGTCGTAGAGCTGGTTGCCCGACGTCAGCCGGGCCACTGCAAGCTCGAGCTCGCCCTCCACCGGCTGTTCCAGGTCGAGGGAGCCGTCGGTGCGCGTCGCCGTGGCGAACCAGCCCGTCACGCCGCGGGTCTCGGTGTTGATCGGGTGCAGGCTCGACCGGCCGCTCACCCAGATGCAGGAGCGCACCGAATCGAACGAGTAGCGGGTCAGTGGCATCGTCGAGGGACTGCAGGCAACCGTGGACGCCCGCCGCCTCCGCATACTGGCACAGCCCCGGCGAGGCCTGGGCACCCGCGGGCCCGGGTGGGCGCGACCTGCTTCATGGTTTCCCCGGTCACAATGTCACAGCGGACCCACAGCGGATCCTGCGTCGGGGTCGAATCGACCATGGTGTGATCGGGGTGTCCCCGAGCAAGGAAGTCGTCCCGATGGCCTCACCAGAACAGTCGCCGGCACCGCAAGAGCGGGAAAGGGTGCGGTCCCGGTTGCGCTCCTTGACCCTCGGCGCCGTCCTGGCCACTGCCGGGGCCACCGCGGTCGTCGGGGTTGTCGTGGCGCACGAGCACTCCGGCGCCAGTGCCTCCCAGGGTTCCACGTCGACCGGGTCGCAGACCAACGGAACGTCGTCGGGCAGCTCGAGCACCGGCACTGCCGGGACCTCCAACTCGGGGAACACCGGCAACACGGGCACCTCCACGTTTGCGCCGAGCACGGGCTCATCGAGCCCCAGCGTGGTCTCGGGTGGGAGCTCGTCGCGATGACGGCCGCCACCGACATGCGTGACCCGGTGCTGACCTCGGCGTCGTTCCGGGCTATCGGGACGACCGCCACGGTCGTCGTCCAGGAGCGGGCGGAACGAGGCCGCGCTGCGCAGCTGCTGGCGCAGGAGCTCGACGACATCGACCGTGCCTGTAGCCGGTTCCGCGACGACTCCGAGCTCCAGCTCGTCCATGCCAACGCCGGACGTCCCGTCCCGGTGGGCGACTTGCTGTTCGAGGCCCTCGACGTGGCGGTCGAGGTCGCCGTGCGGACCGGCGGTGCCGTCGACCCGACGGTGGGCAACGCCATCGCCGCCTTGGGCTACGACGTCGATCTCGACGAGGTGCTGGCGCGACCTCCGGCGCCACCCGTGGCGTTGGGCACGGTGGCCGGATATGCCCATGTACAGCTGGACCGGGTCGAGCGGACCGTGCGGATACCGCGTGGCGTCCGGCTGGATCTCGGCTCCACCGCCAAGGCCCTCGCGGCGGACCGGGCGGCAGCTCGCATCGCCACCGACACCGGGGGCGGGGTGCTGGTCAGCTTGGGAGGCGACGTGGCCGTGGCCGGGCCGGCTCCCGCCGGCGGGTGGGCCGTGGGTGTGGCGCAGGAGTCATCGACACCCGTGGACCGGGTCGATCAGGTGGTGGCCATCGAGAGAGGGGGCCTGGCCAGTTCGTCCACGTCGGTCCGGACCTGGCGCACGGGCGGGCGCCGAGTGCACCACATCGTCGACCCCCGCACCGGGGACTGCGCCGAGCCGTACTGGGCCCTGGTCACCGCCACCGGCTCGAGCTGCGTGGAGGCCAATGCCGCGTCCACCGCGGCCCTGGTATGGGGTGCCGAGGCGCTGCAGCGGCTTGCCCTCTTTGACCAGTCGGCCCGACTCGTGCGCAGGGACGGCACGGTGTCGGTGGTCAACGGATGGCCCAAGGACGGTGCGGCATGAGCTCGACCACCCTGTGGTACATCACCCGTGCCAGCGGGCTGACGGCCCTCGTGCTGCTGACGGCCACGATGGTCCTCGGCGTCATCACCGCGACGCGGACCAGGGCAGCCGGTTGGCCCGGGTTCGCCCAGCAGGAGATGCACCGGCGGGTCTCGATGATCGCCGTCGTGTTCCTGGGACTCCACGTCCTGACCAGCGTGCTCGACACCTATGTGAGCATCGGGTGGGCGGCCATCCTCGTCCCGTTCACGTCGCACTACGCCCGATTCTGGGTCGGGGTGGGTGCCGTGGCCGTCGACCTCATGCTGGCGGTCTTCGTGACCAGCCTGTTCAGGTCCCGTCTGGCGCCGTCGGCGTGGCGGGCGGTCCACTGGCTGGCCTACCTCTCCTGGCCGGTGGCGCTGGCGCACACCTTCGGGATGGGAACCGACTCTCGCGAGCACTGGGTCATCGCCATGGCCGTGGCCTGCGTGTTGTCCGTGGCCGTGGCCCTGGCGTGGCGGGTGCGCAGCACGAGCCGCCAGGTGGCAGCGAGGACCGCGCACGCCGCGGTGAGCACGTCGTCGCCCAAGCACCTGGCCCTTTCGGGCCGCGGACGAGGGGAGTCTCGTCGTGCATAGCGTGAGCGAAGCCGCACCCCCCACCAGCCGCTACCGGCTCCTCGGCTACCCGACGGACCTGGCCGGGCACCTGGCCACCTTGGGCCCGGCCCCGTTACCCACCCGGGGTGACCGGGGGTGGTCTCGGGCCTTTGCCGAGGCACTCGAGATCTCAGGTCTGGGTGGTCGTGGGGGAGCGGGCTTCCCCACGTCAGTCAAGCTGGCGGTGGCGTCCGCTGCCGGCGCAGGCGGCACGGTCGTGGTCAATGCCATGGAGAGCGAGCCCGCCAGTGACAAGGACAAGCTCCTTGTGTTGACGTCGCCCCATCTCGTGCTCGACGGGGCGCAGCTGCTCGCCGCGGCAACCGGCGCGCGACAGGTCGTCGTGTGTGTCCCGGCCGGCCGTGACCTCGTGGCCGCCGCTGTTGGGCGGGCCATGGCCGAGCGCCGTGCCGCCGGCTGCGCGCCCACGATCGAGAGCCTGGTCCGCCCACCCGACCGCTTCGTCGCCGGGGAGGAGTCGGCGCTGGCGAACTGGATCGATTCGGGCCGATCGCTCCCCGTGTTCCGGCCGGACAAGAGCCAGGCGCTGCGCATCGGTCGGCGGGGCGCCGTGGTGCACAACGTCGAGACGCTGGCGCACGTGGCCATGATCGCCCGAACCGGACCCCAGGCCTTCCGAGCCAGGGGGCTGCCCGAGGAGCCCGGCACCACCCTGGTCACCGTCTCGGGGGCGGTGGAGAGGCCCGGGGTGATCGAGGTGGACCGTGGAACGCCCCTGCACGACCTCGCCGCCCGGGCCACCCCGCTCGGTCGTCCTCGGGCCCTCCTCGTTGGGGGCTACGGCGGCGCCTGGGTCGGACCCGAGCACTTCGACACCTCCTACGACTCGCTCTCCCTTCGGGCCTTCGGGGCGGCGGCCGGCGTCGGTGTCGTCATCGTCGCCGGCGCCGACTCGTGCGGGCTGATGGAGACGGCTCGGATCGCCCGGTACCTGGCGGAGCAGAGCGCGGGGCAGTGCGGACCGTGCGTCTACGGGTTGCCCGCGGTCGCAGACGACATGATGCGACTCGCCGCCGGGCGCGCCGATGCCGATCTCCCGGCCCGCCTCGACCGTCGCCTCGGCCAGGTACAGAACCGGGGCGCCTGCCGCCACCCCGACGGGGCGGTCAGCCTCGTGCGCAGCGCGCTCTCGGTCTTCGCCGACGACGTGACCGCCCACTTGCGGGGAGCTCCGTGCGCCCATGCCCGGAACGGGTCGCAGCTCCGGCTGCCCGAGCACCTCCGGGGGGCGTGGTGACGGCTCACATCGTGATCGACCCCGTCGCATGCGACGCCTACGGCTACTGCGCCGAGCTGCTGCCCGAAGCCATCACCCTCGATGAATGGGGGTACCCGGTCGTCGACGGCGCACCGCTCCCACCCGAGCTGGTGGAGCTGGCCCGGCGGGCGGTCCGGGACTGCCCACGGCGCGCCCTCACGTTGCGCCAGCGCGGCGGCACTCGCTGAACACGCACCCGGCCCTCCCCGTCCCAGCGCTGTGCCCGGCGACACTCGGCGGTGGACACTCTAAGCGTAAGGGTGTAATCTTGTAATATGAATGACCGTACGAACAAGGCGATGAGCGGGACACCCAGAGGGCGGCGCCGCTCTGGAGGCCCGCAACCCTCGGGTCCGGAGCAGGAGCGCCTCATCGGCGCCTGGTTCGCCGGACGGGTGCCCGACGACTGGTTCGAGGGGCCAGTGCGCACCACCGTGGACCCCGACGAGATCCTCGTCAGCGGGACGCTGGCCGCCCCCGCGCTGGCCGAGGGCGCGGGAGAGGACGAGGCGAGGGTGGCCGAGCAGTCCCGGATCGCTGGATTCAGGGAGCACACCAGGGAAGACCGCATGGCGATCGCGGCCGAGGCCCAACCGGCGTTCGGCCGGGTGGTGTCGTGGGGTGCCGACTGCGGGGAGTCTGCCGCTCAGTTCACCACGGCCGCCGTGCCCGTCATGACCAGGTTGCGCATGGACGAGCGGCGCGTGCTGGACACATTGATCGAGGCGGGGGTCACCCGCAGCAGGAGCGAGGCCCTGGCATGGTGCGTGCGCCTGGTGGCCCGGCACGAGGGGGACTGGATCGAGGAGCTGCGCGATGCCATGTCCGCGGTGCGCCAGGTCCGCGACCGCGGGCCGAGGAGTGATTCGCAGTGAGCTCTCTACACTGCCACCATGTCCGACGTCCTGTGTGCCCGTGGTCCGCGCTCCATGGTCTTCGCCCGGAGCTCCCACCGTCCGCCGGGTGAGGCGCAGGTGGCGTGGCCCTACGGCCCGCGGCAGTCTGCCGGCTGCACGCTGCGCACCCAGTACCTGCGTATCGGCGACACCGGATCGTGCGCCACGTTCCTCTCCAGCCCCACCTGGATGTGGGGTGCCGAGCACGGAGTCAACGAGTTCGGGGTGGCGATCGGCGCGGCTCGGGCGGCGGTGACGAACGTTGCGAGCAGTCCCCCGACCCTCATCGCCCCGGATCTGGTGCGCCTGGGTCTCGAACGGGCACACCACGCGGCGCAGGCGGCCGAGGTCATCATCGGGCTGATTGAGGGAATCGGCGGGCCAGGCTCGATCGACCGGCCTGAGGGCATCGACACCGGAGCGGCGAGCCGGCCCTCCTTCCTCATCGCCGACCCGTCGGCGGCGTATGTGCTCGAGCCCGAGGGCGTCGACTGGGTGGCCACTGCCGTGCCGGACGGAACGGGGATCGCCGACGGGACCGGGCGTGCCCGGGAGTATCCGACCACGGCGGAGGAGGGCGGTCTCACGGCGGCCGCTGCGGCGGCGCACCTGCGCCGGCATTCGGACCCGATCAGGAGTGGGGCAGACGGCCAAGTGACGGCTGCGGCCATGGTCGCCGATCTGCCCGACGCCCTCGAGGACGGCGCACCGCTGCTGACCTACGTCGCCGTGGGGACTCCCCTGACCAGCGTGTTCGTCCCCGCCTTCCCGCGCACGGCATCGGGGCCTCCGCCCTGTATCCCGATCGAGCTCTCCGGCACCGAGCTCTGGGAAGCTGCGGACGCCGTCCGGAAGATCGTTGCCGACCGACCCGACGTGTTGGCCGAGGTACGCGACGCGCTCGGTGCGGTCGAGGACGAGCTTTGGGCCGAGGCCGACAGTGTGCGCCACGCCCCCGAGCGGTGGGCCGCCACGGGGGGCTCCTGGGGTGCCAGGGCGCTCGAGGCGCTGCGATCCTGCATCCCCTCACCGGGCTGACGGTCGCACTACGCTGCCCCGACGCGAAGGACTCCTACTCGCCAAGGGGGAATGCCATGTCCATGACCACTGTCCTGACGGACGACGACATCGCTGTCGGGGATGCCGTCAGCACGCAACTCGAGAAGATGTGGGGTTGGTACCTGGTCGGGGGGATCATCGCCATGATCTTCGGCTTCTTCGTGATCAGCTACCGCCACGCCAGCGTGTACGCCATCATCTACCTGGCCAGCGGGTTCTTCATCGCGGTGGGTCTCTTCGAGATCATCGGCGCCGTGCGCATGGCCAAGCAGCGCTGGCTCCACCTCGTCTTCGGCGTCATCTGGATCGGAGCGGGCATCGTCGGTTTCGTCTGGCCGCACATCACGATCTTCATCGTGGCGGTGCTGGTCGGGTGGGGATTCTTGGTGCTGGGCATCTTCGACATCATCAACGCTGTCCGTTATCACTACCTGCCGCGCTGGTGGGCCTACTTGATCCGCGGCGTGATCGCGGTGGCGCTGGGCTTCCTCTGCCTCCGCCACCCTGGGGCCCCCCTCACCGCGCTGGTCGTCCTGATCGGGATCGGGGCCATCGTGTTCGGTGCCGTGGAGATCGTCGGCGCCTTCTCGGCCCGCCATGCCACCAAGTACTGGGAGCACTACAAGTCCCAGCTCGGCTGAGCTGAGAGGCGAGCGGCGGTGCGGCTGGTCAGCTTCTCGCTCGCCGGTGAGGATCCTCGACCGGGCCTGATCCTCGGCGACTCGGTTGTCGACCTCGGCGATCCGGTCGTCGGCCTCCCGAGGACCATGCGGGAGTTGCTGTCGTTGGGCCGGGACGGGCTGGCGCGGGCGCAGGAGGCCGCGTCGGGAGCGGTCACCCACCATCGCCTGGACGCCGTGCGCCTCCACGCCCCCGTGCCCGATCCACCCGCCATCCTCGGGATCGGCATGAACTACCGCGCCCACGTGGCCGAGATGGGACGCGAGCCCCCGGAGTGGCAGTACTGGTTCAACAAGCAGCGCTCGGCCATCGCCGGTCCGGGGGACCCGATCGTCATCCCGCCGGTGTCGGAGATGGTCGACTACGAGGGCGAGCTGGCCATGGTCATCGGGCCGCGCTGCCATCACGTTCCCGCGGCCCGGGCGCTCGAGGTGGTGGCCGGCTTCACCATCCTCAACGACGTGAGTGTGCGCGACTGGCAGTGGCGGACACCGACCTTCACCGTGGGGAAGTCGTTCGACACCCACGCGCCGTGCGGCCCCGAGCTGGTGACCGGGGACGAACTGGGGGACCCGAGCGTGCTGACCATCCGCACCTGGGTGAACGGCGAGCTCCGGCAGGAGTCCTCGACGGCCGACATGATCTTCGGCTGCTCCGCCATCATCGAGTACCTGACCTCGGCCTTCCCGCTCGAGCCCGGTACCGTGATCGCCACGGGGACGCCGGCCGGGGTCGGCGCGGGTTTCGACCCGCCCCGCTTCCTCCACGACGGGGACACGGTCCGCATCGCCATCGAGGGGATCGGGGAGCTGTGGAACCCGGTCCGGCGCGGCGGACCGCCCGTGGTCATGGGCCTGGACTGACGCCGCCCTCCGGCACGGCAGAATGGGGGGCGAGATGAGCGAGACCCCCGCCCAGAACCACGACGAGCGCGCTCAGGCAGCCGCGGGCGCGGAGACCGGTGCCGACCCGCAGGGCGCGGCGGCACTGACCGACGCCGAGCGTGCCGATCGGCTCGACAAGCTCGTCTCGATCATGGAGATGATGCGGCCGGCGGTCCAGGCCGACGGCGGAGACCTGGTCCTGGTCGGAGCCGACGTGGCGACGGGTGTGGTCGAGGTCGAGCTCCGAGGGGCCTGCAGCTCCTGCGCGGTGAGCTCGGCGACGCTCTCGGGTGGGGTGGAGCGGATCCTACGGGAGCGCCTGCCCTGGGTCACCGAGGTCGTCGGGGGGCTCGACGAGACTCTCAGTCCCGAGGAGAGCGCGGCACTCGGCGCCGGCGGCTACGTCCCGGGTTTCTGAGTTCCGCCTCCTTCACCTCCTTCGCTCCGAGGAGCCACGCCGTCCGACACCGCTGCCGCGGAACCACGAGACTGCTCCATTAGTTAGCAAAACTAATTAAACTGGAGGCATGCCAGACCTCCCACCGCTCCTCGACGCCAGCGCACACGGCGGGACGGGCGACGACAGCGCCGAAGACGTGGCCCGCCGACTACGCGTCACCGTGAACCGGCTGCACCGGCGCCTCCGGCGGGAGTCCCTGGGGACGCTCTCGCCGGCGCAGGCATCCGCGCTGGGGTCGGTCGCCCGACACCGAGACCCGACCCTGGGGGAACTGGCCGCCATCGAACAGGTGCGACCGCCCACCATCTCGCGCATCGTGGCCGGATTGACCGAGGCCGGCCTCGTGGACCGCGTCGTGGACTCCGGTGATCGACGCTGTGCGCGCGTGCGGATCACTCCAGCGGGTGCACGCATGCTCGAGACGATCCGCACCCGGCGTGATGCGTTCCTCTCCCAGCGACTCGACGCCCTGGACCCGGTCGAGCGCGGGCGCGCCGCGGAGCTGGTGTCGCTGCTCGAACATCTCTTGGAGGAACGGTGAGGCGCCGCCTCCTCGCTGCCGGGCACAGGACCTTTCGTGCCATCTCGGTGCGCAATTACCGGCTCTATTTCACCGGTCAGGTCATCTCCGTGTCGGGCACGTGGATGCAGACCGTGGCGCAGGCCTACCTGATCCTCTTCCCGCTGCACGGCACCGGCCTGGACGTCGCCGCCGCCGTGAGCCTGCAGTTCCTCCCCCTCCTCCTCCTGGGGCCCTTCGGTGGACTCGTGGCCGATCGAGCGGACCGCCGGAAGGTGCTCTACGCGACGCAGGCCTCGGCGGGGCTGCTGGCGCTCATCCTGGGTGTCTTGACCGTGACGCACTCGGTGGTCATGTGGCAGGTCTACGTGCTCGCGGCCGGTCTGGGCATCGTCAACCTCTTCGACAACCCGGCCCGCCAGACGTTCGTCTCCGAACTGGTCAGCCTCGAGTTGCTCCCCAACGCCATCAGCCTCAACAGCGTCCTGATGAACTCGGCACGCGTGATCGGTCCGGCGGTCGGCGGCCTGGTCATCCTGGTCGTGGGCGTGGGAACGTGCTTCTTTGTCAACGCGGTGTCCTATGTCGCCGTGATCGCGGCGTTGTCGATGATGCGGGTCTCGGAGCTGCATCGTCGCTCCGACAGGGTGGCGCGGGCCAGGGGCCAGGTGCGTGAGGGCCTGCGCTATGCCTGGGCCACCGCCGAGCTCAGGACCCTGCTCGGGTCGATGGCGATGGTCGGGATCTTTGCCTTCAACTTCACGGTGACCCTGCCACTGCTGGCGAAGTTCACCTTCCACGGGGGGGCCAGCCTCTACAGCTGGTTCCTCGTTGCATTCGGCGCGGGCGCCGTGGCCGGAGGCCTCGTCACCGCGTTCCGCAGCCGGACGTCCGTGCGGCAGCTGGCCTACATCGGCCTGGCCTTCGGGTGCGCCATCATGGCCGTGGCGGTCTCGCCCACCAAGACGGTGGCGCTGGTGCTGCTGGTGCCGATGGGGGCAGCCAGCATCTCGTTCGTGGCCACCAACAACGCCACCCTGCAACTGCGGTCCGAGCCTTCGATGCGCGGGCGCGTGATGTCGCTCAACGCCATGGCGTTCCTCGGCTCGACGCCGATCGGCGCGCCGCTTCTGGGGTTGGTCTCCGACGCCACCACGCCACGCGTCGCCTTGGCCCTCGGTGCGGTCGCCACCTTGCTGGCGTCGCTCCCGCTGTTCGCGCTGGCTGCCCGCCAGCGCCGTGATGCCGATTTGAGCGCGGCGCCGGGCTCAGGCCGGGTGCACCACCTCCTTGGCCACGGGTGACATCACCGCCCCGAACTGGATCACCAGCGCGATGAGCAGATCGTCGACCGAGATGATGCCGGCCAGCTCGTCATCCTCGAGGACCGGGAGTCGACGAGCCGTGGCCGATTTGAACGTCGTGAAGGCGTCGAAGACGTCGGCCGATCCCTGGATGGTGACGGGGTCGGGCGTCATGACCGAACGGACCTGGCTGGTCACCGTCATCCCGTGGCCGACACCGCGCACGGCGATGTCGCGGTCGGTGACGATGCCGACCAGCCGGTCGCCGTCGACGACGAGCAACGATCCGACCCCGTGGCTGCCGAGCAGGCTGGCCGCTTCTTCGAGTGTGCAGACCGGCGGGACGGTGACCGGCGCACTCCGTAGGCACTCTCTCACGCGCATGGGGCGATCATCCCGGGCTGCAGGCGGTCGCACCAGGGGAAAAGGTCCTCGTTCCCTCGGTAGGATGAGCAACCGGAATCGACGTTGCGCACGCGGGCACGAGACGACGGAGGAGGAGGTGTGGCCATGACGAGGGGCGAACCCCCCAGTAGCAGCGCCGGCGCACCCTCCCTCCGAGGCCTGTTCGCCGGCTGACCCCGCACGAGCCTGCACCGAGGCTCCCCGGGGGCGCCGGGCACGGAAGGGAGCGCTGGTCACCGAGCCAACCGGGCCGCCTACAGGCGCGGGCCCACCACCTGATCGACTCGAACCGACCCACCCGACGCCACAGGAGGGACCTCCATGGCCACGCCACCGCCGTCCAGCGCACCCAGCCGGTCGCGCCTGCTGCCGGGCCGCACCAACCAGAACGGGCGCCCGCCGCACCAGCGCCGCCGCCGCACGCGCCGCATCCTGGCCTCCGAGGGGGTCTTCGACGCCATCGTGTCGCTCGCCGGCCTCCTGGGCCGCCCGGTGCGGAACCAACGGGGCGAGGAGATCGGGAGGCTCGAGGACGTCGTCGCCCGATGGGCCGACGGCCAGATGTACCCGCCCGTCAGCGGCCTGGTCATCCGAGTCGGGCGCCGCCGCACCTTCGTCCCAGCTTCCGCCATCGACCGGGTCGGCCACGCCGAGGTGCTCTTGCGGTCCTCACGGTTGGACCTGCGCGACGTGGTGCAACGTCACGGCGAGGTGTTGTTGGCCAAGGACGTGCTCGACCACCAGCTGGTCGACGTCGAGGGCGTCCAGGTCATCCGGGCCGCCGACCTTTACCTGGCCGAGGTGATCGGTCGTATCCGGCTGGTGGGCGCCGATGTCTCCAACGCCACCTTGCTCCGCCGGCTCGGCCCGCGCCGGTGGCGCCCCCGCCCGACGCCCGACCGGGTGATCGACTGGGCGGCCATCCAGCCCTTCACCGAGCTGGGAGGCGACGCCACCACGGCCTCGGAGGTGCACCTGAAGACCACCAACGAAGGCTTGCACCGCCTGCGGCCCGGTGAGCTGGCCGACCTGCTCGAGGACCTGCGTCGGGACGAGCGGCGCGAGCTTCTGGCCGCACTCAGCCCCGACGAGGCGGCGGACGCGCTCGAGGAGATGCAGCCCGAGGATCTCGAGCAGCTCCTGCGCGAGTCCGATCCGCAGGAGGCGGCACGCCTCTTGGCGGTCATGGAGCCCGACGAGGCGGCTGACGCGTTGCGCGACCTCCCGCTCGCGGTACGGGCCGAGGTGCTCCGTCACATCCCGCCACGCACCGCACTGTCCCTGCGCGAGCTCCTCGGCTACGAGGAGGACGAAGCGGGCGGGATCATGACCACCGCCCTGGTGACCGCGACGTCGAGCGACAAGGTGCGCAAGGTCGTCGACCGCCTCTCGGAGGCCCGCACCCACGAGGCCGACCTCGACGCCGTGGCAGTCGTCGACCCGGACGGGCGGCTGCTCGGCGACGTCACCGTGCTCGACATCCTGTTGGCCCTGCGGGCGGACTCGGCGACCCGCATGTCGGCCCTGCTGGGCGACGAGGACGTGGTGACCGTCGGCCCGCACGACTCGGCCGGCCACGTGGGCGGGAAGCTGATCGAGACCCGGCGGCACTCCATGGTGGTGGTCGACGACGAGGGGCGACCCTTGGGTCGGATCCTGGCCGACGACGTCCTCGACGTCCTGGTGCCGACCAAGGGGCGATTCCACTTCCCGCGCCTGCTGTCGTGAGGGTCCGGCTGCCGCGGCGGTGGCTGATCTATCTGGCCGCCGCCGGGCCGGGACTGATCGCTGCCGCCGCCGGCAACGACGCCGGCGGCATCGTGACCTACTCGTCGGCCGGAGCGCAGTTCGTCTACCGCACCTTGTTCCTGATGGTGCTCATCACCGTGGCGTACGTGGTGGTCCAGGAGATGGTGGCCCGACTGTCGGTGTACAGCGGGAAAGGGCTGGCGGCGCTCATCCGCGAGGAGTTCGACCTCCGGCTGACGGCGTTCGCCATCACGGCCTTCGCGGTGGCCAACGTCGGACTGATGGTGACCGAGTTCGGAGGCATCGCCACGGCCTTCGAGCTGTTCAACGTGTCGCGCTACGTCTCGGTGCCGATCGCCGCGCGTGGCCATCTGGTCGCTGGTGCTCTTCGGCTCGTACCGCTATGCCGAACGGGTCTTCCTCCTCCTCACGTTGGTCTTCATCGCCTACCCCATTGCCGCCGTCATGGCCCACCCGAACTGGCACGAGGTGGCATCGAACACGGTGTGGCCACACTTCGAGGCGTCCAAGTCGTTTCTCCTGCTGTCGGTGGCCCTCATCGGCACCACCATCACCCCCTACATCCAGCTCTACGAGGCCGGGGCCGTGGTCGACAAGGGGGTGACGCCCGAGCAAGTACCGCTTCCAACGTTTCGATGCCATCGTGGGCGCCCTGCTGGCCGCCTTCGTGGCCATGTCGATCATCGTGGCCACCGGCGCCACCATCGGCGGCACCGGCCCGCTGACATCGGCGTCGACCGCAGCGCAGGGGTTGAAGCCGGTGGCCGGGGCGGCCGCCGAGACCTTGTTCGGCCTCGGACTCCTGGGGGCGTCGGCCCTGGCCGCCGCCGTGGTACCCCTGTCGACCTCCTACGCGGTGGCCGAGGCGATCGGCGTCGAGCGATCGGTGTCCTCGAGCTTCCGGCAGGCGCCCGTGTTCCTGGGCATCTTCACCTTCCAGATCCTCGTGGGCGCCGCGGTGGTGCTGGTCCCGGGGAACTTGATCACGCTGATCCTCAACACCCAGGTGCTCGAAGGGGTCATCACCCCGATCACGCTGATCCTGATCCTGGTGCTGGCCAACCGGCGCTCACTGCTCGGTGCCGCCGCCAACGGGCCGGTCGCCCGCTGGCTGGGCGGCGCGTGCGTCATCGCGGTCGCCGCGGTGGCGTCGGTCTACGTGGTCCTCACCGTCCTCGGTTGGATGGGGATCGCATGAGCCGGCGCGCCGAGCGACGGGAGCACGCGGGCGGTGCGGCACCGTTTGCGCACGGACGGGACGTTCGGGGAGGCTATCGGGCAATGGTGGGTCGAGTCGGGAACACCCGTGCCTAACACTCCCCGCCGCAAATGGAACGAGACCAAGGAGTCCTGGGAGCGCTCGCGCCGACTGGAGGTGCCAGGTCGTGTGGACGCCGCCCCACCGGCACCGGGCGGGCGCCGAGTGGCCTTCCTCGTCTACCGGGGCAACCCGCGCTGTGGGGGACAGGGCGTGTACACCCGCCATCTCACCCGTGAGCTGGTGCGACTGGGCCATTCGGTGGAGGTGTTCTCGGGCCCTCCATGGCCCGAGCTCGACGACGGGGTCGGCTTCACGCCGGTCCCCGGGTTGGACCTGTACCGGCAGCCGGATCCGTTCCGGGTCCCGCACCGGCGCGAATTCACCTCGCGGGAGGACTGGATCGAATTCGGCATCATGTGCACCGCCGGCTTCGGGGAGCCGCTGGCCTTCTCCCGCCGGGCCCGGTCGCTGCTGCGCCAGCGCCGCGGCGACTTCGACGTCATACATGACAACCAGTGCCTGGGGAGCGGCATGTTGGGGATGGTGGAGGACGGCTGGCCGTTGCTCACCACCCTGCACCACCCGATCACCGTCGACCGGCAGCTGGCGTTGTCGCACGCCGGGGGTGCGTGGCAGCGCGTCACCACGCGGCGCTGGTTCGGCTTCCTCGGCATGCAGGTGCGGGTGGCCCGTGCCCTCCCCGCAGTGGTGACGGTCTCGCAGAACTCACGGCGCGACATCGCCGCCCAGATGGGAGTGGCCCCCGAACGCATGACGGTCGTCCCGGTCGGGGTCGATCACACGGTGTTCCGCCCCCTGCCCGGCGTCACCCCCCTCCCCGGTCGCATCATGGTCACCTCGAGCAGTGACGTGCCCATGAAGGGCCTGGTGCCCCTCCTCGAGGCGGTGGCCAAGCTCCGCACCGAGCGCGACGTCGAGCTCACCGTGATCGGCCGCCCGACCAAGGGGGGGCGGGTTGACCGGGCCATCGGACGCCTCGCTCTGGCCGACGTGGTGCACTGCGTGAGCGGGATCAGCGACGCGGAGCTCGCCCGGCTCTACGGCCAGGCCGAGGTGGCCGTGGTGCCCTCGCTCTACGAGGGCTTCTCGCTGCCGGCGATCGAGGCCATGTCCTGTGGTGTCCCGGTGGTGGCCACCACGGGCGGCGCGCTGCCCGAGGTGGTGGGCTCCAACGGTGAGACCGGGCTGCTGGTGCCGCCCGACGACCCCGGGGCGTTGGCCGCGGCCATCGGGCGGCTGCTCGACGATGCGAACCTGCGCGCCCGGCTCGGTGCCGCGGGACGCCAGCGGGTGGTGCGGCGGTTCACCTGGCAGGTCACCGCAGCGGGCACCGCGGCCTGTTACGAGGCGCTGCTCGAGGGCCGGCCGCTCCCGGGGTCGCCCGGGGATCCGCACGGGGCCGGGGTGGTGCCGTGCTGACGGTCGACTACGACCGCCTCGGGGTCGCGCCCGGCGACCTGGTGCTCGATCTCGGCTGCGGGTTCGGACGCCACGCCTTCGAGGCGGCCCGACGCGGGCGCGGGTGGTGGCACTCGACGCCGGCGCCGACGAGGTGGCCCGGGTGCGGGCCACGTTGGGCGCCATGGCCGACGCGGGGAACTGTCCGGGGACCATCCGGCCTCGGCCGTCCAAGGGGACGCGCTGGCCCTGCCCTTCGCCGACGCCACGTTCGACCGTGTCATCGCGTCCGAGGTGCTCGAGCACATCCCCGACGACCGCGCCGCCATGGGCGAGCTGGCGCGCGTGCTGCGCCCCGGCGGGACCATGGCGGTGACCGTGCCGCGCTGTGGGCCCGAAGCGGTGAACTGGGCGCTGTCCGACGAGTACCACGACATCCCCGGCGGCCACGTCCGCATCTACCGGCGTTCGACGCTCGAGGGCCGCCTGCGCGACAGCGGGCTCGAGCCCCTGGGCCACCATCACGCGCACGGGCTCCACGTCGCCGTACTGGTGGCTGCGTTGCCTGGTCGGCCCCGCCAACGAGGCCCACCCTGCCGTGCGCGCCTACCACCAGGTCCTGGTCTGGGACATCGTGAAGGGCCCGGCCGTGACCCGGGCGGCCGACCGGCGTACTGAGCCCGCTGATCGGCAAGAGCCTGGTGGTCTACCTGGCCAAACCTGCCGATGGCGCCATCGGCAGGTCGAGCGGAACGGCACGGGGGGCGGCGGCGTGACGACCGACGATCTGCGAGCGGTCCCGATGCTGCCCGAGGTGCCGGGCATCCTCTCGGCCGCCCAAGTGGCGGCCACCGGGCATGCCATCGCCGGCGTGCAACGCCACGACGGCATGATCCCGTGGTTCGACGACGGGCACTGCGACCCGTGGAACCACGTGGAGGCCGCCATGGCCCTCACCGTGTGCGGTCTGGTCGACGAGGCCGTGGCTGCCTATCGATGGCTGGCCGGACGTCAGCTCCCCGACGGCAGCTGGTTCAATTACTACCAGGGCCACGGGGTCAAGGACCCGAGGCTCGACACCAACGTGTGCGCCTACCTGGCTGCCGGCGCGTGGCACCACCACCTGGTGACCGGCGACGTGGAGTTTCTCGGGGAGCTCTGGCCGAGCATCGAACGGGGCATCGACTTCATCCTGCGCTGGCAGCGGCCCGACGGCTCCGTCCTGTGGTCGCTCGATTCGGCCGGCCGGCCCGAGCGCTACGCGCTGTTGACCGGATCGTCATCGATCTACCACTCCCTGCGGTGCGCGGTGGCGGTCGCCGAGTGTCTGGCCAAGGACCGTCCCGACTGGGAGCTGGCGGCCGGGCGGCTCGGTCATGCCGTGGCGCACCATCCGGCTGCGTTCGCGCCCAAGGGCGAGTTCGCCATGGACTGGTACTACCCCATGCTCTCGGGCGCCCTCGAGGGGGAGTGCGGGCGCCGGCGCATCGCCGAGGGGTGGTCGACCTTTGTGCTCGAGGGCCGGGGGGTGCGCTGCGTCTCGACCGGCGACTGGGTGACTGCGGCCGAGACGGCCGAATGCGTGCTCACGCTCGACGCCCTCGGCATGGACGACCACGCCATGGAGCTCTTCGCCGCCGGGCAGGGCCTCCGGCTCGACGACGGCACGTACTGGACCGGCATGGTCTACCCCCACGGCGAGACCTTCCCGGCCGGCGAGCGCACGACCTACACCTTCGCCGCTATGGTGCTGGCCGCGGACGCGCTCTCCGACACCACACCCGCGGCCGGCCTGTTCCGCGGTGACTGCCTCCCGCCCCCGCTCGACCTGGCCGAACCGCACTGCGGCGATGCCACCGAGGGCTGCACGGCAGCGGGCTGAGGGAGGGGCGCGCCGTTCGGTCGCGCGGCGCGTCAGGCCGGCGGGCGGACCCGGCGCAGCACCCGCAGGCTGCCGCTGGCCTGGTGATCGACGAACTGGCCCGAGCCCAACGCGGCCAGGTAGAGCTCGTAAGGCGGGCGCCCCCCGTCGGCCGGGTCGGGGAACACGTCGTGGATGGCGAGGAGCCCCCCGACGGCGACATGCGGGGCCCAGCCTCGGTAGTCGGCCCAGGCCGGGCCCTCCCCGTGCCCCCCGTCGATGAAACAGAAGGCAAGGGGTCGGCCCCACCGTGCCGCCAGGGTGGGCGAGTCGCCCACGGCACCGATCACCGAGGCCTCGAGGCCGGCACCAACGACGGTGCGCCGCCAGTGCCCCAGCGTGTCGATCCGCCCGGTCTCGGGGTCGACCAGGTCGGGCTCGTGGTGCTCCCAGCCGGGTTGGTTCTCCTCGGAGCCGTGGTGGTGGTCCACGGAGAGCACGACCGCGCCGGTGGCCTCGGCGGCCGCACCCAGGTAGACGGTCGACTTCCCGCACCATGCGCCGATCTCGACGAAGGTCGCAGGTGTCGAGCCCGGCGCCGGCGCCGACCCGGCGGCGAACGCCGCGGCGAACAGGGCCTCCCCCTCGTCGTCGGGCATGAACCCGCGCGTGGTGCGGGCCCGGGCAATCAGCGCCTCCACCCGGGCGGTGCCCCGGGCCTCCGCTCGGGTGGGTGGCGTCGGCGTCATCGCTGTGGCCGTGTCGGCCGGACGGTCAGCGACGGCCTGCCGCCGGGGCGTTGCCGGTCACGATGCCGGCAGTCACGACGCCGCATCCACGGCGGCACGCAGCGACTCGGACAGCTGCCCGCGCTCACGGGTGGCGAAGGCCACGTTGACCCGCAACCGCTCGACGGACTGGTCGACCCGGCGCGGCCCTGACCCGAGCGGGTGCTGGGCCAGGAAGGTCACCGCACCCTCGGCGAACGCCGCATCGGCGCACAGCGCGGGAATCGACTCGACGATGCGGGGCATGGCGTTCTTGGGGAAGCGCTCGATGGCGCGGTCCCAGCTCTCGGTGAGGCGGGCCCAGACGGCCTGGTTCCCGACCGGGTTGGCCAGCAGCCCGCTCGAGGACGAGGAAGCCGTTCTGGCTGCGGACCTCGGTCAGCGCCAGGTCGAAGGTGCGCAGGCACAGGTCCACGTCGGCGAATCCGGTCAAGGCGCTCAACGAGCGCATCTCCTCTTGGGGCGTGGCCGCCGCCCGGTAGCGCGCCAGGAGCGTGTCGTAGTCGCCGGTGCGGCCGAGCTGGCCGACCACGGCCAGGGAGGCCGCCTCGATGTCGGCCGGCAGCGGCGTGCCACGCCCGCCACCGGTGGGGAGTCGTCGAAGCGGCGCGCCACCTCGGCCCGCACACCCGGATCCGCCCCGACCGTGCCGAGCAGGGTGATCGCGAGGGCGCGCAGCGTGGGTGTCCGGTCACTCTCCCCGGGCACGGCGTCGAAGCCGAGGCGCTCGTACGCCGGAGCGACGATGGCGGTCACTGCGTCGTGCAGTTCGGCGCGGTGCTCGGGCCGGGCGATCCGATTGACCAGGTGCAGCGCGGCACCCACCGGCGCCCACGGCGCGGGGTCGGGCTCGGCACCGAGACGCGACGCCAGCACGAGGAAGTCACGCAGCGAGGTGCGGCCGGCCAGAGTGGTCGCCCAGGTGTCGGCGATCAGGTTGGACCGCTCCAGCGGGGTCAGCTGGTCGAGCTGACCGGCCAGGGCCAGGCGGTGGTCGGACTCGTAGCCCGACTCGGAACATGCCCCAGCCGCCGGCGTTGACCACGGCCAGACCCTGCGCGGCTTCGGCCACGGGAGCGGGCGCGGCGCCCGAGGACCAGGTGCCCGGTGGGAGCGCCGGGCCGGTCCCCGTCCGGCAGGGCGCGCACGGCCACGGGGACCTGCCACTCGCGTCCCGATCGAGGAGGTGGCGCCGGGCGGCACCGGGCCGAGCGCGAACGGCTCCTGGTGGACCGTGGTGCCCTGCGAGCGAGACCAGCGGATGGCCTCCCTGGAGGATGAAGGTGTTCATCATGTCGCGCACCGGTGCTCCGCTGGCCGCCTCGAGCGCGTCCCACAGGTCGCTGGTCACGGTGTTGGCATAGGCGTGGGTCTTGAGGTAGCTGCGCACGCCGTCGCGGAACACCTCCGGGCCGATGTGCTGCTCGAGCATGCGCAGGACGCCGCACCCCTTCTCGTAGGTGAGGAGGTCGAACATCCCCTCGGCCTCGACGGGTGGACCGACCGGGTACTCGATGGGGCGGGTGGAGTGGACGGCGTCGACGGCCAGGGCAGCCTCTCGCGAAGGGGCGAACCCGACCCAGCGGTCCCACGACGGCCGGAAGGCGTCGACGCAGAGCGTCTCCATGAACGTGGCGAAGGCCTCGTTGAGCCAGATGCCCTCCCACCAGCCCATGGTCACGAGGTCGCCGAACCACATGTGCGCCAGCTCGTGGGCCATCACGTCGGCCACCCGCTCGAGCTCGGTGCGGGCAGCCGTGCTCCTGGTCGATGAGCAGCGCCGTGTCGCGGAAGGTGACGCAGCCGAGGTTCTCCATGGCGCCGGCGGCGAAGTCGGGGATGGCGACCAGGTCCACCTTCTCCCCCGGGTACGGGATGTCGAAGTACTCGGCGAAGAACCGCAGGGCGAAGGCGCCGATTTCGAGCGCGAACCCGGCCGAGATGCTTCTTGCCCGGGGTGCACACGACCCGGAGCGGCACCCCGTCGACGTCCACCGTCTCGGTCGTCTCGAGCGTGCCCGACCACGAGGGCCACCAGGTAGGTGGACATCTTCATGGTCGGGGAGAAGCGGACGCGTCGCTTGTCCCCGAAGGGCTCGCTCCCGATCGACGGGCGAGTTCGAGATGGCCTCGAGGTCCGGCTCGACGATCAGGGCCACCTCGAAGACCGCCTTGCGGTCCGGCTCGTCGAAGCACGGGAAGCACCGCCGCGCGTCGACCGACTCGAATTGCGTGGTGGCGATGGTCTGCAGTCTCGCCGCCGGGGTCGGTGTAGGTGGAGCGGTAGAAGCCACGCAGTTTGTCGTTGAGGGTCCCGGTGAATCGGCAGGTCACCGTGTAGGGCCCGGGGCGAGCGGGCCGTCGGTGCCGAAGACCACCTGCTCGAGCTCGTCGTCGAAGGTCACGGTGCAGGCGGTGGTGGTGCCGTCGGCCGCGCACCTCGACGTCGGAGACGGCCAGCTCGGCGGCGTTGAGGACGACGGCGTCCACCGGTTCGTGGACGACCACGCTCGATGTCGACGGTGCCCGAGAAGGTGGCGGATGCCACGTCGGGCTCGATCTCGATCCGGTACGTCTCGGGCTCGACCGAGCGGGGCAGGCGGAACGCCTCGGAGCCCGGAGCGGCAGCAGGCGCCTGGTCAGGTGGCATCCGGTGAAGGCTACCCGCGGCACCGCGGGTAGCGTCTCGCCCCGTGCCGCTCGACGACGCCACCGGGAGCTCCGCCGACCTCCGAGACCCCGACCCGGCCACGCGATCTCGACGTGGTCGCCATCGGCTCGCCGCTCCTCGACGTGATCGAGATGGCCACCGACGAGCAGCTGGCCCAGGTCGGCCTCGAGAAGGGCTCGATGACGCTCATCGACCTCCCGACGGCCATGGCGGTCCAGGAGTTCATGGGCGGCCCCGCGCTACGTCTCGGGCGGATCGGTGGCCAACACTGCCGCCGGGCATCGCCGAGCTCGGGGGCACGGCCGGCTTCGTGGGGCCGTGGCCGACGACGAGATCGGGCCGCACCTACGCCGAGAACCTGCGGGCGGCCGGCGTCGAGTTCGAGCCGCACGTCAGCGAGTCGGCCGCCGGCGACGGGCTGGGCACCGGGCGGTGCGTGGTCCTGATCACCGAGGACGCCGACCGGACCATGGGCACGTACCTGGGCGCGGCCTCCACGCTGTCGCCCGAGGGAGTGCCCGACGGCGTTCGTCGCCCGTGCCTCGGTGGTGCTGCTCGAGGGCTACCTGTGGGACGTGCCGGCGGCCAAGGAGGCCATGCGTCACGCCGCCGCCACCGCGCACGCCGGCGAACGGGTCGGTGGCGCTCGTCGCTCTCGGACCCTTTCTGCGTCCACCGGCACCAGCGCGAATTCCTCGACCTCCTGCTCGACGACGTCGACATCCTCTTGGGCAACGAGGAGGAGGTGACGATGCTCTTCGGCGCCAGTCTCCTACGAGGCGGCCGTCGACGCGGCCGAGGAGACGGGCCTGCTCGTCGTGGTCACCCGGGGGCCCGCAGGGCGCCACCGTGCTCACCGCCCGCGGGCCCGAGGAGGTCCCGGCCGCCCCGGTGGAGCGGGTGGTCGACACGACCGGCGCCGGGCGACCTCTTCGCCGCCGGCTTCCTCTTCGGGCTCACCCACGGCATGGGGCCCGGGGAGAGCACCCGGCTCGGCGGGCTGTGCGCGGCGGAGGTCATCTCCCACACCGGCGCCCGGCCCGAGGCCGACCTCAAGGCACTCGCTGCCGCGCGCCGGCCTCCTGGCCCGGTGAGCGGCGCGCGTGAGCCTCTCGATCGGCATCGTGGGGCTGCCCAACGTGGGCAAGTCGACCCTGTTCAACGCGCTGACCCACAACGAGGTGCTGGCGGCCAACTACCCGTTCGCCACCATCGAGCCCAACGTCGGCGTGGTGGCCGTGCCCGACCACCGGCTCGCAGCGGCTGGCCGCGCTCTACGACGGCGCCCCGGTCGTGCCGGCCACGGTCACCTTCGTGGACATCGCCGGCCTGGTGCGCGGGGCCTCGCAGGGGGAGGGGCTGGGGAACCAGTTCCTGGCTGCCATCCGGGAGACCGACGCCATCTGCCAGGTGGTGCGCGCCTTCCACGACGACGACGTCATCCACGTCGACGCCCGCGTCGACCCGGCCGGCGACATCGAGACGGTGAACACCGAGCTGATCCTGGCCGACCTCCAGACGGTCGAGCAGCGGCTGCCCCGGCTGGCCCGGGAGGCGCAAGGGCGACCCGTCGCTGAAGGCCACGGTCGAGGCGGTCGAGGCGGCCCGAGCGCATCCTGGGCGAAGGGCGCACCATCTCGAGCGCGGCGGCGGCCGGCGAGGTCGACGCCGGCGCTGCTGGGCGACCTGCACCTGCTCACGGCCAAGCCCTTCATCTACGTCTTCAACGTCGACGAGGACGCGCTGGGTGACGCCGCGTTGACCGCGCTCGCTGGCCGAGCGCGTGGCCCCGGCGCCGGCCGTCGTGCTGTGCGCGCAGATCGAGGCCGAGGTGGCCGGGCTCGAGCTCGACGAGGCCAAGGAGCTCCTGCGCGAGCTACGGACAGGAGGAGTCGGGGCTCGAGCAGCTGGTCCACGTCGGCTTCGCCACCCTCGGGCTCCAGACCTTCCTCACGGCCGGCCCCAAGGAGGCGCGGGCGTGGACCATCCACGTCGGCGACACGGCGCCCAAGGCGGCCGGCGTGATCCACACCGACTTCGAGCGCGGCTTCATCAAGGCCGAGGTGATCGGCTTCGAGGACCTGATGGAGGCCGGGTCGGTGGCCGCGGCGCGGGCGCGCCGGCAAGGCGCGCATGGAGGGCAAGGACTACGTCATGCGCGACGGCGACGTGGTGGAGTTCCGATTCAACACGTGACCTCGGGCCTCGGCACGCGAGACGGGGCGGGGACGTTCAGGCTCGGGGAGTCACGGAGAACGCGGTGGTGACCTGCCGGCCCCGGGCGTCGATCACGTACCACAGCCCCCCGTCCTGGTCGATGGCCTGGCCCATCACCACGCCGGGCGACGACGTCGAGGTTGTAGGTGTAGAGCGGGTGGCCGCCGTAGGAGATCTGGGTCGACCCGTCGGGCCGGCGCAGCGTGCCGACCAAGGAGCGGGTCGACGCCCTTGCCCACGCGTGACCGGCCCGTGACTGCACGAGCGGGGGCCACTGGAACGACGCAGCCGTCGTCGAGGCAGGCGCTGTGGCGTCGGCGTGTCGGGGACGAAGTCGTACAGGGTGTCGCCGCCCCCGGTGGCCAGGATCGGCCCGGCCGGGGAGTGCTGGAGGGTGAGGGTGAGCGAGCTGTCGGTCGTGGGCGGGGACGACAGCGTGGTCACGCCGGCGCCGCCGCACGCGGTCAGGAGGGCCAGGGCGACGGCTGCGACCGCGCGGCGCCGGGACGGGACCGGGTGGCGCGGCGCAGCCACGCTGCCGCTCACGAGCCCGACGGCGGGGACGTCGGTGCCGAGGAGCCAGCCGATGGCGGCCAGCGCGTCGGCCGTGGTCCAGTTGGGCCCTGGCGGGTTGTCGAGGTCGTGCGACGCCGCCGTCGTCGAGCAGCCCGGCGAGCTTGGGGTCGAGGCGGCCGCGCATGTTCGGGCGCGCTGGCGTCGACGAAGCGCTCGCGGCCGGGGCGTCGATCAGGATGTACCCGTCGGTGTGCTCGACGTCGTAGGTCAGCGGCTGTGCCGGTCCACCAGTCGGTCTTGGCCGGCTGACCCTCGGGCACGATCTGGTACTGCACACCGAAGGGCTTCCAGAAGGCGGCCACCTGGTCGCGGCGTGCCGGTCCACAGCTCCCAGTCGGCGCCGAACTCCTTGCTGGTAGGCGGCCAGGCGGGCCACCGTGTCACGGCCGGGGTCGACGGTGGCCTCGACGAAGACGACCCGGCGGCCAGCCCGGCGGCGCGCAGGTCGCGCTGCAGCGCGATGAAGGCGCCGGTGACGAGCGGACACTCGTCCTGGCAGAGCGAGAGGAAGGGCGCCAGCACGACGACCTTGCCGCGCAGGCCGGCCAGGGACACCGACCGCCCCGCCTGGTCGACCAGCGCGACGTGCTGGGGCGTGGGGCGGTCGAGCACCAGCCCCTGGTTCGGCCGGCGGCGCTGCCGGGCGCGGAGGAGCCGCAGGCGGCGCAGCAGCACGCCGAGCGCGAGGACGAGCCAGTGACCAGGGCGCCCGGGCCCGGTGGCGCGGCGAAGCGGTCAGTCGTCGTCCTCCCCGGGGGGCAGGAAGGTGAAGGGCAGATCGGCCAGCGCGATCAGCGTGGAGGCGATCCAGCGGGTCAGGCCGTCGAAGACGGGCGAGCGCGGAGGGTCCTCGAGTTGCTGCGTCGCTGAAGCGCAGGGAGCCCTCGTAGGTGGCCTCGACGGCCCAGCCGCAGCCGCGTCGCACGCCGCCGGCACCGTCGTCGCCGTGGGTCGTCGGTGTGCACCTGCTCGATCGTGGTGGCCGTGCGGACCAGGTCCATCGGGTCGCCCAGCGGACCCGGTCGGCGGCAGGGCCGCCAGGACCTTCTCGGTGTCGGGCGCCTCGGCCATGCGCTGGACCCGCAGCGCCACCTCGATCACGACCTCGGGGAGCTCGTCGGGCGGCTCGCCGATCGACCAGCTGCGGTAGGAGGTCTGGCTCCAGGTGGGCCAGTCGACCGAGACGTCGGCCCGCACCCGGGGCGGCTGCTCCTCGCCGGGCAGGCTGTAGGAGGTCTCCCAGGAGACGTCGCCCGAGGAACACGTCGACCTGGAACCGCTCCTCGACGGCCTGGCGCTGCAGCAGCGCCCGGTCGAAGGAGGCCCGGATGGTGCCGATGACGTCGACGAGGAGGTGGTCGAGCACGCGGCACGAGGATAGGCCCGCCCCGGTCAGCGCCCTCGGCCTCGCCCGTCGAGGCCGCGGTCCGGCGAGCCGGCGGCTGTTACCGTCGGGCCGGTGAGCGAGGGTCGGTGCTGGCTCGAGCGCCGGGTGATCGCCTACGCGCACCAGGGCGGCGCGTGGGAGGCGCCCTCCTCCACGCTGCACGCCATCGAGCACGCGCTCGAGGCGGGTGCCACGGCGATCGAGCTCGACGTGCACGCCACCGCCGACGGCGAGCTGGTGGTCTGCCACGACGCCACCGTCGACCGCACCACGGCCGGCCAGCGGGACCATCGCCGTCGCTCACGCTGGCCGAGCTGCGGGCCCTGGACTTCTCCTATTGGTGGATCCCCGGCGCCGACGTCACGCCGGGTCGGCCCGCCGGCCGAGTACCCGCTCGGGGCCGGGCCCCGGGCGACCCGCGTTCGGGATCGCCACCCTGCGCGAGGTGCTCGAGCGCTTCCCCGGCGTGGTGCTCAACCTCGACATCAAGCAGACGGCTCCGGTGGTGGCGCCCTACGAGGAGGTCGCTGGCCGTCCTGCTGGCCGAGTTCGGCCGCACCGACGACGTGATCGTGGCCTCGTTCCTCGACCCGGCCACCGACGCCTTCCGCCGCTTCGCGCCCGCGGTGCCGACGTCGGCGGGCACCATGGCCACGGCGGAGGCCTGGCGGGCGGTGCAGGCGGGGAGGAGCTGCCCGACAGTCCCGGCGTGGCCTTTCAGGTGCCCGAGCGCATGGGCGACCTGGTGGTGGTCGACGAGCGCTTCGTGGCGGCGGCGCACCGGGCCGGCAAGGCGGTCCACGTGTGGACGGTCAACGACGCCGACTCGATGGAGCGGCTGCTCGACCTCGGCGTGGACGGCATCATCTCCGACGTGCCCACCACGCTGTGCGGCGTCCTGGCGCGAGCGGGGCGTGGCCTGGGACGGGCCGTGAGCGCACCGCGGTGTCCGCGTCGCCCGGCGCTCGGTGCCGGCGTCAGCCGCGGCCGCAGTTCGGCTTCTTGCCGTGGTTGGCCTTCTTCTTCGTCCTGAGCTTGCGCTTGACGGTTCGCTTCGACATGAGGCAGGGAAGCTTAGACGGCCTGCGGCGAGGCCGTCCGGTAGCCTCGGCGCCATGCGGTCCGGATGGCTGCTGCGGGACGGCGACGTGGTCTGCGCGCTCGAGATGACCGACTCGGCAGCCGAGCGGGGCGCGCTGCGGCGACGTCGCGGGCTGCGAGGGGGCCCTGCACCTCGAGGGTGCGCGCACCGTGCACACGGTGGGCATGAAGTTCCCCGTCGACGTGGCCTTCCTGTCGGCCGATCACACCGTGGTCCGCGGTGGCGCGGCTCAAGCCCTGGCGCCTGGCCGCGCGGAGGGCGCGCGGCCCGCAGCGTGGTCGAGACCGAGGCGGGGGCGCTCGAGCGCTGGGGCGTGCGTGTCGGCGACCAGCTCGAGGTCCGCGAGGTCCGGCAACGGCGCGAGCCGGGCCGTGACGCGGCAGCGGCCGGGCCGGCTGGTCCTGGTGGCCACGCCGATCGGGAACCTGGGCGACCTCTCGCCCGCGGGCCAAGCGAGGTGCTGGCGGCGGCCGACCTGATCTGCTGCGAGGACACCCGCCGCACCCGGGCCCTGCTCTCGGCCGTCGGCATCCCAGCCGGCGGGCCCGACGGCGACCGGCTGCTGTCGCTGCACGGCCACAACGAGGCGTCCCGGGCTCGACCGAGTGGCCGCCGGCCGTCGCCGGCGGCGGCCACCGTGGCCCTGGTGAGCGACGCCGGGACGCCGGGCATCTCGGACCCGGGAGCCTGGTCGTGGCCGCGCGGTTGGCCGCGGCGGGCGAGACGCGTCACCACCGTGCCCGGGCCCTCGGCGGTGCTGGGCGCGCTGGTGGTGAGCGGGCTGCCGACCGACCGGTTCTGCGTCGAGGGATTCCTGCCCCGCAAGGGGGCCGAGCGCCGCCGCCGTATCGCCGCCCTCATGGCCGACGAGCGGACCGCCGTCGTGCTCGAGGCTCCGGGCCGGGTGGCCGCCACGCTGGCCGAGCTCGCGGCGACGGACCCGGCGCGGCCGGTCGCCGTGGTGCGGGAGCTGACCAAGCTGCACGAGGAGGTGTGGCGGGGCACGCTGGCCGAGGCGGCCGCCGTCTTCGCGGCCCGGCGAGCTGCGCGGCGAGGTGGTGCTCGTGGTGGGTGGCGCGCCGCCGGCCGGCCCGGCGGGCGACGCACGACATCGAGACGGCCGTGCGGCGGCGCTCGCGCGACGACCCCGACGGCCGGGCCCGCGGCAGGTGGCCGACCGGGTCGCGGCGTCGCTCGGTGTGCCGCGGCGGCGCGGCCTACGAGGCGGCGCTGCGCGTGCGGGTGACGGCGCGGTGTCGACCGGCGGGCCGAGCGTCGGGCGCCCGGTGACCGCCGGTACGCTACCGGCGGTGCCGCCCTACTACCTGACCACGCCGATCTACTACGTCAACGACGCGCCGCACGTCGGCACGGCCTACACGACGGTGAACGCCGACGCCCTGGCCCGCTGGCACCGGCTGCTGGGCGACGACGTCTGGTTCATGACCGGCACCGACGAGCACGGCGCCAAGATCGTCGAGGCGGCCGAGGCGCAACGAGACGACCCCGCAGGAGTGGACCGACCGCACCTCGGCCCGTTTCGTCGAGGCGTGGCAGCGCCTCGAGATCACCAACGACGACTTCATCCGGACCACCGAGCCCCGCCACCACGCGGTGGTGCAGGAGTTCCTGCAGCGGATCTACGACAACGGCTACATCGAGCTGGGTCAGTACTCTGGCCTCTACTGCATCTCCTGCGAGGACTACTACACCGAGGACCAGCTCGTGGAGGGGAACTGCCCGGTGCACGGGCGCCCCGTGGTCGAGATGCAGGAGGACAACTACTTCTTCCGGCTCAGCGCGTTCGAACAGCCGCTGCTCGACTACTACGAGCGCCACCCCGACTTCGTCCGCCCGATCTCCAAGCGCAACGAGGCCCTGGGGTTCATCCGCGGCGGCCTGCGCGACGTCTCGATCACCCGGACCTCCTTCTCGCTGGGGCGTCCCGGTTCCCTGGGACAGCGGCCACGTCTTCTACGTCTGGTACGACGCGCTCATCAACTACCTCACCGTGGCCGGCTACGGCAGCGACGCCGACGACCTTCGCGTCCCGCTGGGGTGCGGCTCACCATCTGATCGGCAAGGACATCTTGAAGTTCCACTGCGTGTGGTGGCCCGCCATGTGCATGGCGGCCGGAATCGACCCGCCGGCGGAGATCTTCGTGCACGGCTACCTGCTCATGGGCGGGCAGAAGCTGGGCAAGTCCATGATCGCCGCGGGTGCCGCCGGCGAGGGCGACGACGCCGCCGCTCGTCACCGACGTGTCGCCCCTGGCCCTGGCCGACGACATCGGGGTGGACCCGCTGCGCTACCACCTGCTGCGCGAGGTGCCGCTCGGGGGCGACGGCGACTTCTCCTTCGAGGGCATCGTGGCTCGGTACAACGCCGACCTGGCCAACAACCTGGGCAACCTGGTGTCGCGGGTGACGACGGTGGTGCACTCCAAGTGCGGCGGCGTCGGGCCCGGCCTGCGACCCGCGACAGCATCTGGCCCCCGTCGCCGCCGCCGTGCTCGACGCGGCGTCGAGCCTGGGGCCGCTGGGCGCCGCACGAGGCGCTCGAGGAGACGTGGCGGCTGATCGGGGCGGCCAACGCCGAGCTCGAGGCGGCCGAACCCTGGAAGATGGAGCCCGGGCCCGCGGTCGACGCCGTGCTGGGAGACGCGCTCGAGGTGCTGCGCATCGTGGGCATCCTGGTGGCACCGGCCATGCCCTCGACGGCGGCCGAGGTGTGGCGTCGCATCGGTGTCGCAGGCGACCCCTCGGCGGCTCGGCTCCCCGGCGATGCCGCCTGGGGCGGCTACGCCGGCGGCGTCCCCGTGGTCAAGGGGGACCCGCTCTTCCCGCGACGCAAGGGCTGAACGTGGGCGGGCTGGTTCGACTCCCACTGCCACGTGCAGGAGGAGTATCTCGGAGGCGGAGCGCCGAGGCGGGCCGACCTCGGCCGGTCCTGGCCGGGGCCGCCGGGCCGGCGTGGACCGGCTCGTCTGCATCGGGACCGGGGCGGCGACCTCGGGACAGGCGGTGGCCCTGGCCCGCGCCCGGTCGGCCGCGGGTCGCCGTCCCGAGAGCCTGGGCATCGATCGGGCTGCACCCGCACGAGGCGAGCGAGGGTGTCGACGAGGTCGCCGCGCTCTTGGTGCCCGAGTGCCGCAGCGGGTGACGGCGCCGTGGTGGCGGTCGGGGAGTGCGGGCTGGACTACTACTACGAGCACTCGCCGCGCGCCGCGCAGCGCGAAGCGTTCGCCGCGCAGATCGCGCTGGCCCACGCACACGGGCTCGCGCTCGTGATCCACGCACGAGACGCGTGGGCGGATCTCTTCGACGTGCTCGAGGCCGAGGGCGTTCCCGAGCGCACGGTGCTGCACTGCTTCACCGGTGGTCCCGACGAGGTCGACCGATGCCTGCGCGCCGGGCTCTACGTCTCGTTCAGCGGCATCGTGACGTTCAAGAACGCTGCACGACGTGCGTGCCGCGGTGGCACGGTGCCCACTCGACCGGTTGCTGGTCGAGACCGACAGCCCGTTCCTCGCACCGGTGCCCCACCGTGGGCGGGCCAACGAGCCCGCGCTATCTCCCGCTGGTCGGCGAGGCCGTCGCGTCGGTCAAGGGCCACCGGGCGGAGATCAGGGAGCGCACGGCCGCCACCGCAGCCACTGTGTTTTCGACAGGGGCTGAACCACACTGTTGTGAGGAATACGAGAACCTTCTGACCTGGGTGTTTGACGTTGAATTCGGGCGAATTGGGCCTTGACCTGGGCTTCTTGGTCAATGTATCCTCTTGGGCAAGTGCGTGACCTGGGAAAAGAGCTCTGGAAAGGCCCGCGACTTTTCCAGTTTGCGCAAGCCACAACCAGTTCTCTAACGTCTCCCGAAACCCCTCGCCCACCCGTGTGTGCGGCGCGGGTGCACTGCGTCCCAGAGAAGGGTGGAGCCCTGCGGAACCAGAGCACTGGGGGGAGGCGCCTCGGCGTCGCTGCAGCCATCTGCGGCGTCGTGTTCGGCGCGCCTCTCCTGTTGTTGCAGAACATGTCTGCGACGTCCATCACGCGCGACGAGGCCGCGGACGCGCGACGACCGCGGTGGTCGCGCCGGCGCGAACGACTCGGCATGGTTCGGCAACGCCCGCCGGCGTGAAGCTGCATTCGCACCTGGTCGCGTACCAGGCACCGACCACGACGACCACGACCGCTCCGGTGACGACCACGACGGCGCCCTCGGCATCGACGGCGGCGCCGGTGCCGGCCACGACGACGACCAGCAGCGACGCGCCGCACCGACGACGACGACCTCGCCGCCACCTGCGACCACCACCACGCCGCCCGCGCCAGCCGCGCCGACGAACCACGAGGCCGGTGAGGCCACGTGGTACTCAGGCGCCGCACCCGGGGGCTGTGCCAGCCCGACCCTCCCGTTCGGCACCGTGCTCACGGTGGTGAACAACGCGACCGGTGCCTCCACCCAGTGCACGGTGGACGACCGCGAGCAGGCCGGGTACCCACGAGTGGTCGACATGTCGCCGGAAGGCTTCTCGGAGATCGCCAGCATGCGCAGGGAGTGGTGGACGTCACAATCTCCTGGTGACGCATTCTGGCGCGGACATCGCAACGCTCCTCGCCGCGCACGGACTCCGTCCCCGCAAGGCCCTGGGACAGAACTTCGTTGCTGATCCCAACACGGTCCGCCGGATCGCGCGCCTCTCGGGGGTGGGGCCCGGCTCCCGGGTGCTCGAGATCGGAGCGGGGTTGGGGTCCCTGACGCTGGCCCTGGCCGAGACCGGCGCCGAGGTCGTGGCCGTGGAGGCGGACAGCCGCCTGGTCCCCGTGCTGCGCACGGTGGTCGAGCCGGTGGGGGTCGAGGTGGTGCAAGGGGACGCTCTCGCCCTCGATCTGGCGCAGCTGCTGCGGTCGAGGGGAGGTCCCCATGGAGCCTGGTTTCCAACCTCCCCTACAACGTCGCCACGCCCCTGGTCCTGCGGACGCTGGTCGAGGTCGAGGAGGTGGTGCAGCTGCTCGTCCTCGTCCAACGTGAGGTTGGGGAGCGGATGGCGGCGATGCCGGGCGACGAGGCCTACGGGGCGGTGTCGGTGCGGGTGGCCTACTTCGCCCGTGCGGCGGTGGTCGGACCGGGTCCCGGCATCGGTCTTCGTCCCCACGGCCCCGGGTCGAGTCGGTCCTCGTGCGCCTCGAGCGCCGCACCGCGCCGGCCGTGGATCCGGCGTTCGTCTCCTACCGTCGTCTCGACGCGGTGGTGCGGGCTGGTTTCGCCCAGCGACGCAAGATGCTTCGGCGCTCACTGGCGGGCGTCGTGGAGCACGAAGCCTTCGTCCGCGCCGGATCCGGCCCGACGCCAGGCGCCGAGGAGCTCGGTGTCGAGGAGTGGGGGAGGTTGGCGCATCGGTGAGCCAGGGTGCTGGCTCCGGCCAAGCTGACGGTGTCCCTGCGGGTGACCCGTCCGAGCCGACGGCTTTCACGAGATCGACGCCGAAATGGTGTCCCTCGATTTGGCCGACGAGCTGCTGTTCGACGAGAGCGGATCCGGTCTCACGGTGAGGGCGGAGGACGGTGTGGGACTCTCCGACTTTCCGGAGCCGGCCGACAACCTCGTCGCTCGGGCCCTGGCCTCATGCGGCCGCACGGCCGAAGTACGCCTCACGAAGCGGATCCCCTTGGGTGGTGGCCTGGGCGGCGGATCGACCGACGCTGCGGCCGTGCTGCGTTGGGCCGGGTGCACCGATCTGGAGGTGGCGCTCCGGCTCGGCTCCGACGTGCCCTTCTGCGTCGTCGGTGGGAGGGCCCGGGTCCAGGGGATCGGTGAGCGCGTCACCGCCCTTCCATTCGTCGACCGTCGGTATCTGTTGCTGCTCCCGCCGTTCGGCGTTGACACCGGCGAGGTCTACCGGGCCTGGGATCGTCTCGGCGACGCTGGCGCCACGGACGCTGGCGCCAACGCCCTCACCAGGGCTGCGTTGGTCGTCGAGCCGCGCCTCGCGATGTGGCGCGAGGCCTTCGGCGACCTGGCCGGCCGCGAGCCGACGTTGGCGGGCAGTGGCTCGACCTGGTTCGTCAGCGGAGGCCCGATCGACGCCGGCACTCCGGCAATGCCGGTCCTCCGACTCGGGAAGGACTCAGCCCGGCTGGTGAGGGTCCGAACGGTTCCCGCTGGCTGGGGCGGGCGCTGAGCGGGTACGACGGTGGGACCAGGTGGGCGGTACTTGCCGGCCCGACGCTGCCAGCGGGTCGCCTTCAGCATCTTCTTGTGCTTCTTCTTGCGCATCCGCTTCCGGCGCTTCTTGATGAGTGATCCCATGCCGTGCGGCAGGCTAGCGGTCACGGGCCACGACTGCCAGGTCGGGCGCGGCCGGACCCCTGTGACGCAGCCAAGGAGCGGCGTTGGAGAGGGGGGCGCCGACGGGGAACCTGGGCGTGACGTCCCCGCCGGCGCCGGGGCGGTCGGGGGAGGCCCGTCCGCCGGGGGTACGTCAGTCATCGTGAACTTCGTACCTTGGCGACAGGTGAAGGTCCCGTAAGAAGCAGCGAAGAAAATCTGGTCGGAGGGACGATCACCGTTCCGGGGCGTCGGCGGCGTCCGGGGCATCCGCGGCGTCTGTGGGGTTGCTGACCTCGGTGGTGGGCGCCCGGGCGGCATCGGAGTCGGCATGCTCGGGCGTTGGGGCGCCGCCATCTGGGCACGGGCCGGGCAGGGCAGGGAGGGTCAGGGTCATGCGGGCCCCCCCGCTCGGATCGTTCTCGGCGGTGACGGTCCCACCCTCCGCCTTGACCACCTGGGCCACGATGGCGAGCCCGAGCCCAGACCCGGGGAGGCCGCGTGCGCGTGGGCGCCCGGTAGAAGCGATCGAAGACGTGTGGGAGGTCCTCCGGCGCGATGCCCGGTCCGTGGTCGTGCACGACGACGCTCCCGTTGCGGCATTCGACTTCGACCGTCCGCCCCGGGGGCTCCACTTCCGTGCGTTGTCGAGCAGGTTCCCCACCGCTCGACTGAGGCCGGCGGCATGGCCGTCGACCCAGCAGGGTTCCGACATGAGGTCGAAGGCGACGTCCTTGGTCCGCCCGTGGGTGTTCTGTACGGCGACGGCGTCGGCCACGAGGAGATCCAGGCGCAGAGGCTCCTTCGGTGTCGGCTCTTGGTCACCGCGGGCCAGCTCGGCCAGGTCGCCCACCAGGTCGGTGAGCTCTTGCAGTTGGACCAGCACGTCGTCGACGAGCACGTCGCGGTCGTGGGAGCTGAGCTCCTCGACCCGTCGGAGCACCTCGAGGTTCGTGCGCAGGCTGGTCAAGGGCGTGCGCAGCTCGTGCGAAGCATCGAGCACCAGTTGGCTCTGGGCTCGACGTGACGCCTCGAGCGCGCTCGAGGAGGCGGTTGAACGTTCGCCGGAGCCGTCCGAGCTCGTCGGGACCGCCCGGGATGAGCCGCTGCGGTCACGTCGGTGGTCTCGGCCATGCCCTCGACCGTCTCGGTCAGCTCGTCCAACGGCACGAGGGCGGTCCGTGCCACCAGTCGGCCGAGGACCATGGCCAGGACTACGCCGATCAGCGCCACGATCCCGAGGAGCAGGGCCAGCGTGTTCAGCTCGGAGGCCGCGTTGAACAACGTCGCCACCTGCAGGGCACCGCCTTTGGTCAAGATCGCCGTCCTCGACGGGAGTGCCCGCCGGCAGGTGCTCGACCAGCTCGCGCAGCTGGTTGCCGTCCACCGTCACCGTGGTGAAGAAGGTGGGCGCCACCCCGACGGCCACCAGACGCACCTGGCCGGTGACCGGGAGCCCCCCGCCTGACACGACGGCGCCGCTGGTGTTGATCACCTGGCCCACCGTGGCCGTGGTCGCGCCGATCTGCTCGCCCGCCACGACCTTGCTGCGCCGCCATGGTCAGTGAGTTGTCGGCGGCCTGCAGCAGCGTGTTGCGGGCGACGAGGTAGGACGCCAGCGGATGCGGCCAGCACGGCGACGACGACGGCGACCGTGGTCGCCAGGACGAGCCGGGTGCGGAACGTCACGCGTCCCGGCAGCACGTACCCCACGCCCCGGACGGTCTGGATGCAGCGAGGCTCTCCGCCCACTTCGAGTTTGCGCCGCAGGTACCCCACGTAGACGGCCAGTGAGTTGGTGCCCGAGTCGAAGTCGAAGCCCCAGACCCGGTTGAGCAGCACCTCGCGGGTCAGTACCTGGCGGGGGTGGCGGAGGAACATCTCGAGGAGGTCGAACTCGATCCGGGTCAGTGTGAAGGTGCGTCACCTCGCTGGCCCTGCCGCGTCGAGAGGTCGAGCGTCAGGTCGCCGCACGCGGAGCAAGCCCCCCTCGCCCTCGAAACGTCGGCGAAGGAGGGCCCGCAGCCGGGCCAGCAGCTCCTCGAGGGCATAGGGCTTCACCAGATAGTCGTCGGCGCCCGCATCGAGCCCCTGCACCCGGTCGTCGACGGCGTCGCGTGCGGTCAGCATCAGCACCGGCGTGTCGTCGCCCGACGCGCGCATGCGCCGGCACACGGTGAGGCCATCGACGTCGGGCAGCCCGAGGTCGAGGATCGAGGGCATCGGGCGGTGTCCTGCGCCAGAGCCTCGAGTGCCTCGCCGCCGGAGGCCACCGTGACCACGTCGTATCCCTCGAGCCGAAGCGCCCGGTCGATGGACCGGCGGACGGCGGGATCGTCGTCCACCACCAGGATGCGCACGGGCACAGAACCTACCGCCGATGCCGCCGGCCGATCGGGCCCGTCCCCTCCGGCGACATGCCTAACCTCGTGAGATTCGCCTCACCTCTCTCCGGGGTAGTTCAATCGGCAGAACGTCGGCCTTTGGAGCCGGATGTTGGAGGTTCGAGCCCTCCCCCCGGAGCGTGGCCCCGGTCGCGTCAGCGACCGCCCGCCCGGTCGCGCTGGGCCAGCTTGGCCAGGTACTCGTTGTAGGCGACCCGTGCCGCCTCTCGGGGTCCTCGTCCGGCGGCGAGCCGCCGTCCCCGCCGGTCGAAATGGCGCCGGAGGAGCCGGCCTCGGGCGAGCTGGCCTCGGGCGGCACCTCTGGACTCTCGTGCAGGAGGCGCCACCACATGTAGACGGCGTAGGCGGCGAAGAGCGGCCACTCGAAGACGTAGGCCCAGCTGAGCTCGTTGCCGGCGAGGGCCCGCGAGAGCTGCCAGATGCACATGGCCATGAAGGCGGGGACGACGACACATCACCGCGTGCAGCCGCAGGGCCCGGTGCGAGAGCCAGAGTTTCCGGTCCATCAGGCGCGGTCCATGGCCGAAGTCCGTCCTCGCGGCCGGGCGTCCATCACCGCGTGGCGAAGAGGAAACTCGTCGATTATCCGCGCCAATTCGAGTGGCCGGTCGCCCTGCACGCTGTGGCCCGCGCCCTCGACGCCCACCACCGTCGCCCCCGGTCGCCGGCGCAGCAGCTCGTCGACGTCCTCGTCGTCGACGACCGACCAGGCCAGACCGCGCACGAGGAGCAGCGGCATGGTCAGGGACGAGACGTCCTCCCACAGCGCCGCGTAGTCGGGGACCGCCCGGGGCTCGACCCCCGAAGACGGCGCGTAACGCCAGACCCAGTTCCGTCCTCCCGCTGGACGGCGTTGTGCAGGATGCCGCGGCGCAAGCGACGATTCCGAGCGGCTCGGGTTGTGCTCCATGGTACGGGCCAAGAGCTCGTCGAAGTTTTCGAAGCTCTCGGGTCCGTCGACGAACGCGGTGATCGGTGAAGCCTTGTCGGCATTGACTCCCGGCGTGACGTCGACGAGCACCAGGGCGCGGACGAACTCGGGCGCGTGGCCGCCAACGCGATGGAGGACAGCCCGCCGAGCGACATGCCCACGACGCCACGCGCCTCGGGCGCCAGCTCCGCCACCACGGTGGCGAGGTCGGGCCCGTTGAGAAGGCGACGCCGACCCCGTCTGGACCGCCGTCGGAATGGCCGTGGCCGGGCAGGTCCACCGCCAAGAGTGGACGCTCCGAGGGCCAGGGCCACCGTGTCCCAGGTGTGGGCGTTCTGGGCCCCGCCGTGGACGAGGACGAGCTCGGGCGGGCCGGACGCCGCCCCCCACAGAAGGCTCGACACCCGGCGGCCGTCACCGACCTCCATCTCCACCCGTCGCACGTCAGGTGGGCCGTCGTAGGGCAGCCCGTACTCGGCGGCGTTCTCGTGGAAGAGGCCGAACTCGTCATAGGGGACCATCTCGGGCACCGACACGAGTGTCCCATACCTCGGTCGCCGCTGCCCCGGCGGGCTAAGAATGCGCCCATGTCCGAGCGCCGTCGTCTCCGCCGTGGTCCTGGCTGCCGGGGAGGGGACCCGGATGCGCTCGGAGCGGCCCAAGCCGCTGCACCTGCTGTGTGGGCGCCCCATGATCCTCCACGTGCTCGACGCCATGGCCGAGATCGACGTGCGCCGGGTCGTGGTGGTCGTGGGCCATCGGGGCGAATGGGTGACCAAGACGCTGGTGCAGCACGCTCCTCCCACCATGGAGATCGAGTTCGTCGAGCAGCTGGCCCGGACGGGAACGGGCGACGCCCTGGCCGTCGGTCTGACCGGTCTGCCCGACGACGACGACGAGGGCGAGGACGTCGTGGTGCTCCCGGGCGACACGCCCCTGCTGCGCCCTCAGACGCTGGCCGCGCTGGTGCGGGCCCACCGGGCCGAGGGCGCCGGTGCCACGCTGCTCACCGCCGTGGTCGACAACCCCACCGGCTACGGCCGGGTCGTCCACGGCAAGGACGGCGACGTGACGCGGGTCGTCGAGGAGGCCGACGCCACCGACGAGGAGAAGGAGATCGACGAGGTCAACACGTCCATCTACTGCTTCCGGCGCAGCATTCTGGCCCCGACCCTGCGCCGGCTCAGCCCGGCCAACTCACAGGGCGAGTACTACCTGACCGACGCCGTGGCCGTGCTGCAGAGCGCCGGGTACGCGGTCCGCTCCCTGGTGCTGCCCGACTCCATGGAGGCTGCAGGCGTCAACGACCGGGCCCAGCTGGCGGTGGCCGAGGCCGAGCTGCGCGACCGGATCAACGAGCGCTGGATGCGCCGCGGCGTGACCATGTGGGACCCCGAGCGCACCTACATCGACGCCGTCGGCCCGTCTGGAGGCCGACGTCTCGCTCCTGCCCGGTGTGATCCTGCGGGGCGGCTGTGTCGTCGGGGCGGGCTCCGAGATCGGACCCAACGCCATCCTGACCGACACCGTCGTCGGATGTCGTGCCGTCGTGGCCGAGAGCGTCTGCACCCGGGCCACCATCGGGGACGAGGCGCGGGTCGGTCCCTACAGCGTCCTCGAGCAACGGGTGCCGAGGTGCCCGACGGGGGGACGGTCGAGCCGCACTCGGTCATCCGGGGCCCCGAGCCTGAGCACGACGGCCATTCGGCGGGACAGGGCCGCCGCAGCGGTGGAGACGGCCGGCCCGAGGCAGGCGAGGCGGCGGCGCAGTAGCGTTGGGGACCGTGGAGCTGATCCCGCGGCGCCGGCTCGAGCTGATCTCGGGCCGCGCCCACCCGGCGCTGGCCAACGACATCGCGCAGCACCTGGGCGTCGAGCTCGGTGAGGCCAACCTGCGTGAGTTCGCCAACGGCGAGATCTACTGCAAGTACGACATCTCCATCCGAGGCTGCGACGTCTTCATCGTCCAGACCCACGCCAGCCCGGTGAACGACTCGCTGATGGAGCAGCTGATCATGATCGACGCCGCCAAGCGGGCGTCGGCCAAGCGCATCACCGCGGTCTGCCCCTACTACGGATACTCCCGCCAGGACCGCAAGTCGACCGGACGCGAGCCGATCACCGCCAAGCTGGTGGCGGACATGCTCTCGGCCGCCGGTGCCGACCGTGTCATCAGCGTCGACCTGCACTCCGGCCAGATCCAGGGCTTCTTCGACACCCCCTTCGACCACCTGGTGGCGGCGCCGGTGCTCGAGGCCTACATGAAGGAGCACTTGGGCGACGACGTGGTGGTGGTGGCCCCCGACGCCGGGCGGGTCAAGGTGGCCGAACGCTACAGCCAGCATCTTGGCTGCGACCTGGCTCTGATCCACAAGACCCGGCCCCGGGACACGTACAACGAGGTCAAGGCGCGCCACGTGATCGGCGACGTGGAAGGTCGCCGCTGCGTGCTGATCGACGACATGATCGACACGGCGGGCACCATCTGCGCCGCGGCCGAGCTGCTGGCCGAGGCCGGTGCGGCGGACATCTGCGCCATGGCCACGCACGGCGTCCTCTCGGACCCCGCCGTGGACCGGCTCAAGGCGGCGCCGGTCTCCCGAGTGGTGGTGACCGACACCTTGCCGGTGGCCGACGGGCTGCCTTCGACAAGCTCGAGATCCTCTCGGTGGCCAAGATCATCGCCGACGCCATCGACGCCGTGTTCGAGGACACCTCGGTCTCGGAGCTCTTCGGGGGCGACAACCTGGTCTGAGGACGCCCGTGCCTGGACGACCCGCGCCGGTGGTGGTCCCCGGGACCAGGTCGCGGCTACCCTAGAAGGCCGTTCGGCGAGGCGCGAGGCGCCCTCCCGACCACCGCCCTGTCCCACCCGAGGAGATTGCCATGGCCGAAGTCGTACTCGCTGCCGAAATCGGGCGTCCGACCGGCAGCCGTGCCGTGCGCCGACTGCGCCGGGAGGGCAAGATCCCCGGGGTCATCTACGGGCACGGGACCGAGCCCCTCCCGGTCGCGGTGGTGGCGCGGGACCTCAGAGTCGCCTTGAACAGCGACGCCGGGGCCAACCAGCTGCTCTCGCTCGACACCGGCGCGGGCACCTACCTCGCCCTGGCCCGTGAGATGCAGCGGCACCCCGTGGCCCAGACGGTGACGCACGTCGATTTCGTGATCGTCCGACGCGACGAGGTCATCAGCGCCGACGTGCCCGTCACGCTGGTGGGAGAGGCCACCGAGGTCAACCACGGTGACGGCCTGGTCGAGCAGCAGATGTTCAGCGTGGCCATCCGCGCCGTTCCGGCGAACATCCCCACCGTGCTCGAGGTCGACATCAGCGGGCTCACCATCGGTGGCCAGGTGCGCGTCTCGGACTTGGTGCTGCCGGCCGGGGTCACCACCGACATCGACCCCGAGTCGGCCATCGCGATGGGGCAACCTCCGAGGGTGGCCATGACCCCCGAAGGCGGCGAGCCCACGGCCGAAGGCGAGGCAGGAGCGGCGGAGCCGACCGGGGGGTCATCCGAGGCCACACCCGAAGAGGGCTAGGCCCTGCGCCGCCCCTTCGCCCGACCCGAGCGCCGGGGCACCCCGGCCGACCTGCTCGTGGTCGGGCTGGGCAACCCGGGCGCGGAGTTCGCCGGGAGCCTGCACAATGCCGGGTCCGACACCGTCGAGCTGCTGGCGTCCCGCCACGGGATGACCCTCAGGGCGGAGAAAGGCGTCCAAGCCCGGGCCGGCGTGGTCACGATGGGGACGAAGCGGGTGGTCCTGGCCGTCCCCACCACCTACATGAACGACTCCGGCGCGGCCGTGCGGGCTCTGGCCCGGCGGTTCGGGGTGGCCGAGCCGACATCGGTGGTCGTCGTGCACGACGAGCTCGACCTGCCGCCGGGCGCCGTGCGCCTCAAGGCGGGCGGCGGACTGGCCGGCCACAACGGGCTGCGCTCGGTGCAGGCGCACCTCCACTCGAGCGACTTCCTCCGGGTCCGCATCGGAGTGGGCAAGCCGCCGAACGCCGCCCAGGGGGCGGCACACGTCCTGCGCCGGCCTTCGGCGGCGGTGCGCGAGCCACTGGAGGTGGCGGTCGAGACGGCGGCCGACGCGGTGGAGCGCCTGGCGACCGACGGCATGGACGCGGCCACGCTGTGGTGCCACTCCCTCCCCTCGTGAGCGCCGCACCGATGACGACGCCACTGGCCCCGAGCCGCCCGGCGCCTGCTCCGGCGGCCCGCTGGCCGGCGTGTCCGACTGCTCGCAGCCACCACCTGTCGGCGCTGTCGCGCCGACGCCACCGTCGCCGTCCCCGAGGCGGCGCAGGCCGTGGCGGTGGCCGCGCTGGCGGCCTTCTCCGAGCGGGCACCGCTCCTGGTGGTCACGGCCACCGGGCTCCATGCGGAGCGTCTGGGCGACGACCTGGCCTGCCTGGTCGACACCGACGGAGATGGCGACGGTCGGAGACAGCAGAACGGGTGGCCGGCGCGCTGCGCGGCCCGGTGGCCGTGCTGCCCGCCTGGGAGACGCTGCCCTTCGAGCGGGTCAGCCCCGAGGTCGAGACCATGGGGCGGCGGCTGGCCGTGCTGCGACGCCCTGCGCTCCGGCGAGGCGCCGGTCGACCAGGAGCTGCCCGCCGCCCCCGCGGATCGTGGTGGCCCCGGTCCGGGCCCTGCTCCAGCGACTCGGACCGCCCGAGGCAGCCGCGCCCCTGGTCGTCCGCCAGGGAGACCAGGTCGACGTCGGATTGCTGCTGGCCGAGCTGGTCGCCCGCGGCTACCGGCGGGAGCACCAGGTCGAGCACCGCGGCGAGTTCGCCGTGCGCGGCGGCATCGTCGACGTGTTCCCCTCCACCTCCGACGTGCCCGGTGCGCATCGACCTCTGGGGCGACGAGGTCGACCGCCTGACGGCGTTCGTCGGTCAGCGACCAGCGTTCGTCGGGCGACCTCGATGCTGTCGTGCTCTTCGGGGCCAGGGAGATCGTGCCCACCGAGGAGCTGCAGCCGGGCGCCGGGCCCTGGTGGCCCGCGCAGCCCTGGGGCGCCTCGGTGTGGGAGCGCCTGGCCCGGGCGAGCAGTTCGACGGCATGGAGTCGTGGCTGCCCTTCGTCGACCAGACGACCGGTGTGCTGCCCGACCTGCTGCCGCCGGGGCTCAGGTGGTACTGGTCGAGCCGCGGCGCATCAGGGACCGGGCGGTCCAGCTGCTCGACGAGGAGGCCGCTCTGGCCGAGACGCTGGCGGCCACCTGGGGCGCCGGCCACGGGCGGACGGAGGACGATTATTCCCGCGCCTGCACGTCCCTTTCGACCGCCTGTTACGCGACTGCCCCTGCTGCGCGTGGCCGCCGCTGCCGCCGGTCCCCGAGGGGCCGCCGGGGCCGGCGCTCGCCATGCGACGCTTCGAACCCGTCGCCGGCGACCCCGAGCGCCTGGCGGCGGCCGTGTCGCGCCTGGTGGGCGAGGGCTACACGGTCACGCTGTGTGCCGCCACCGAGCCCGGGGCGACCCGTCTGTCCGGCCGGGCTGGGCGGGGAAGGCGTCCACGCCCCCGTGCGCGACGGCTGCGACCGGACGCCGGGTACCGCGTGGTCGTCGGCGCCGCTGGTGTGCGGGTTCGTCCTGCCCGAGTCAAAGGTGGCGGTGCTCTCGGAGACCGACGTCACCGGCCGTCGGGTGCCGCACCGCCGGGCCCGCCCGCGCGCTCGTGCCGCCGACGGCTTCTTCGACGACCTCGACCACCGGCACCTTCGTGGTGCACCGCCAGCACGGCGTGGCGCGCTTCGAGGGCGTCACCACGCGCACCATGGGCGGGACGACCCGCGACTACCTGATCCTCCAGTACCGGGGCTCGGACCGCCTGTACCTGCCGGTCGACCAGATCGAGGCCATCACCCCCTACTCGGGAGGCGAGTCGCCCGACGCTCTCGAAGATGGGCGGGGCGGACTGGCAGCGGACGAGGGCCCGGGCACGGGCCGCCGCCGGCGAGGTGGCCGCCGAGCTGGTCGCAGCTCTACCGGCGCCGGCTGGCCGCCGTGGGCCGCGCCTTCGGCCCCGACACCCCCTGGCAGGCCGAGATGGAGTCTCGCCTTCGGATACGTCGAGACCGAGGACCAGTTGGCGGCGATCGCCGACGTGAAGGGGGACATGGAGGAGCCCCGGCCGATGGACCGCCTGGTCTGCGGCGACGTCGGCTTCGGCAAGACCGAGGTGGCGGTGCGCGCCGTGTTCAAGGCGGTCCAGGACGGCGCGCAAGCAGCCGTGCTCGTCCCGACCACGCTGCTGGCCAGCCAGCACGCCCAGACCTTCGCCGACCGCTTCGCCGCCCTACCCGGTCCGGGTGGAGATGCTCAGCCGGTTCCTCTCCCCGGCGCAGCAGCGGGCGGTGGTGCAGGGCCTGGCCGACGGCACGGTCGACGTGGTGGTCGGCACCCACCGGCTGCTGGCCCAGGACGTGCGGTTCAAGGACCTGGGCCTCCTCGTGGTCGACGAGGAGCAGCGCTTCGGGGTCACCCACAAGGAGGCGGTCAAGCGGCTGGCCGAGGGTGTCGACGTGCTGACGCTGACCGCCAGCCCCATCCCGCGCACCCTGGAGATGGCCCTGACCGGCATCCGGGACCTCTCCATGGTCAACACGCCGCCGGCCGACCGACGCCCCATCCTCACCTACGTGGGCGAGCAGGACCCCGCGGCCGTCAGCGAGGCGCTCCGGCGCGAGCTGCTGCGCGAGGGCCAGGCCTTCTACGTGCACAACCGGGTCTCCGACATCGACCGGGTCGCCCGCGACCTCGCGCGCTGGTGCCCGAGGCCCGGGTCGCCGTGGCCCACGGCCAGATGGACGAGGGCAGTCTCGAGACGGTGGTGCTCGACTTCTGGGAGCGGCAGCTACGACGTACTGGTCTGCACGACCATCATCGAGTCGGGCATCGACATGCCCTCGGTCAACACGCTGATCGTCGACCGGGCCGACCTGTTGGGGCTCGGGCAGCTGCACCAGATCCGGGGTCGGGTGGGCCGCGGCGGCCAGCGGGCCTACGCCTACCTGTTCCACCCGGCTGACCGGGTGCTCTCCGAGCAGGCCTACGAGCGGCTGCGCACGATCGGCGAGCACACCGAGCTGGGGTCGGGCTTCAAGATCGCCATGCGCGACCTCGAGATCCGCGGTGCCGGCAACCTGCTCGGCTCGGACCAGTCCGGGCACATCGCAGCCGTGGGCTATGACCTGTACGTGCAGCTGGTGGCCGAGGCGGTGGCCGAAGCGCGGGGCGAGGCCAGACCGACCCCGCCCGCCGTGTCGATCGACGTCCCCGGAGACGCCCACCTGCCCGGGGACTACGTGGAGGCCGAGGACGCTCGGCTCGAGGCCTACCGCCGGCTGGCCTCGGCCGGCAGCCTCGTCCGAGGTCGACGACATCGCCGTCGAGTGGGCCGACCGCTACGGCCCGCTGCCCGCGCCGGCAGCGGCGCTGCTCGACGTGGCCCGCCTGCGTGCCGTGGCGCTCGAACGGGGGATCGGCGAGATCGCCATGAGCCCGGTGCGCACCGGTGGGGCGCGGCCTCCCGTGGTCCGCCTGGGCCCGATCGCCCTTCCGGCGAGCGCCCAGGTGCGTCTGCGCCGCCTCAGCTCGGGTGCCACCTACAAGGAAGAGGCGGCCCAGCTGCTGGTCCCGGTGCCCGACGGGGGCAACGCCGCCACCACGGTGCGCACCCTGCTCGAGGAGTTGGTCCCCCGGCCCGATGCGGGAGCCGATGGCGGCACCTTGTAGCATGCGCGGCGCGTGAAGCGGTTCCTCGTTCTCCTCCTGGTGCTGGTCGCGGGCGTCGTCGCGGCCGCGCTCGCCGTGCCATCGAACGCGGCCACGGTCAACGGGTCCGCCATCAGCCAGGACTCGCTCAACTCCGAGGTCCACGCCATCGCCGCCAGCGTGCCGTACCAGTGCTACCTGAACTCGCAGGCCTATCTCACCTCGAACGGGACCTCGGGACTGCCCCCGGTCGTCGGTGCGGGGACCGGGCGAGCTCGGGCGACCATCCCACCGCCACCACGAGCTTTGTGGCGACGTACCTCGATACGGCCATCAACCACGAACTCCTCGTTCAGGCGGCCGACCAGCGTGGCGTGACCGTGACCCAGGCCCAGCTCACCGACGCCCGGGCCAGCTATGAGCAGGAGATCACCCAGGTCATGGAGGAGATCCTCCAGACCCCGGCGGGGTCGAGCCCCCGCTACTCCTGCACGCTGACCGGGCAGGCGCTGACCGGCGCCGAGGTGCTGGCCTCGCTGCCGTCGTGGTTGGTCGATCAGCAGGTGCAGTTCTTCGCCACGGCCCGAACTTTCCAGGAGGACGTGTCGGGCATTGGTTCGAGCGACGCTGACCTCCAGTCCTACTTCCAGCGCCACCGCTCCACCTTCGACACGGTGTGCTTCACGGCGGCGTCGTACACCAGCCAACAGGCGGCCGCGGCCGCCGCCGCGCAGGTCGCGTCGGGCACCCCCTTCTCGCAGGTGGCTGCCGCGGCCCAGGGAGGGCCCCAGGGCTGCGTCGCGCTGTCCGCGTTGGCGTCCGAGCTGCCGGGGTCGGGCATCGCCACCACTGCCGGTGGGCGCGGTGTCGCAGCCCATCGCCAACGGCAGCGCCTACGTGCTGCTGCAGATCACGTCGCGGACCCCTTCGTCCTTCGCCACGGCACGCCCGGCGGTGGTGAACGCCGTCGAGCAGGCCGGGGCCGCGGCGGCCCAGCGCGCGCTGGGCCGCGCGGCGCAACGTTCCTCGGTGAGCGTCAACCCCCAGTACGGCAGCTGGGACGCGGCGCGTGCGGCGGTCCTCGTGCCGTCGACCCCGCCCCGGCTCGACGTGCTGAACGCCCCGGCGAACGAGGCGACCCTGGCCGCCTGACCGTGCCGCCGCACCGTCCCCGGGTCGTCGTGGTGGGCCTCGGACCCGCCGGGGCGGACCTGCTCCCGGCCGCCACGTCCGCCCTGCTCGACGAGGCCGGCGACCGCACCTGGTTGCGGACGTCCCGGCATCCCGCGGCCCGAAGAGGTCACGGCCGGCCACTCCTTCGACGCGCTCTATGAGTCAGCCGCCACCTTCGAGGAGGTGTACACGGCCATCGTCGAGGCGCTGGTGGCTGCGGCCACGGCAGCCGCGCCAGAACCCGTGGTCTACGCCGTGCCGGGATCGCCCCTGGTGGCCGAGCGCAGTGTGGCCCTCCTGCGTGCCGACGAACGCCTGGATGTCAGCGTGCTGCCCGCACCGTCCTTCCTCGACCTGGCCTGGGCCGCCCTCGGGATCGACCCCCTGGCCGAGCGGGTCCGCCTGGTGGACGCCGGTGAGTTCGCCCAGGTGGCCGCCGCCGACGACGGCCCCTTCTTGGTGGCACAGTGCTGGTCGCGCCACCTCCTCTCGGAGGTCAAGCTCGCCCTCGGTGACGAGCTGCGGCCGTTCGGGTCCCGTCCCGTGGTCCTGCACCACCTGGGCCTCGACGACGAGTCGGTGGCACAGGTCGAGTGGTGGGAGCTCGACCGCGTCCTCGAGCCCGATCACCTGACCTCGCTCTACGTGCCGGCCCGCCGCCCCGGCGCCGGCGCAGCCGGAGAGGATGCCGAGCAGGACACCTCGGTGGGCGTGGAGGTGGTCCGTCTGGTGGCCTTGATGGATACCCTGCGGGAGGAGTGCCCGTGGGACCGGGCCCAGACCCACGCCTCGCTCATGCCGCACCTGGTCGAGGAGTCCTACGAGGTCCTCGACGCCCTGGCCGCGGTCGCCGAGGCCACCGGCGATGCGGGAGGTGGGAACCCCGGCGATGCCGCCTTCTCGCACCTCGAGGAGGAGCTCGGCGACCTCTTGTTCCAGATCGTCTTCCATTCCCGCCTGGCGGTGGAGGAGGGGCGGTTCGATCTGGCCGACGTGGCCCGCGGTGTCCACGACAAGCTGGTGCACCGGCACCCCCACGTCTTCGGTGACGTGACCGTGGACGGGGCCGACGAGGTGGTGTCCAACTGGGAGTCGATCAAGAAGCAGGAGAAGGGGCGCTCCAGCGTCACCGAGGGCATCCCCGGGGCGTTGCCGGCGCTCATGCTGGCCGCCAAGCTGGCCCGCAAGGCTCGTGCCGTGGGCGTGGAGCCCCGGGACATCAGCGGCGAAGAGGCGTCTGCCGCGCTGTCGGTGCTCGAACGTCATGCCGCGGGAGCCGAGCCCGGTGCCGACGATCCGTTGTCGGCGGACGCCGGTGAGGCCCAGCGACTGGTGGGCGAGGTGCTCTTCGCCGTGGCGTGTACCGCTCAGCTCCTCGGCATCGACGCGGAGCAGGCGCTTCGCGCCCGGGTCCGCGCCCTGCGGGCGGCCGTCCTCGAGGCCGAGGGCCTCCCCGAAGAGCCGGGAGGCAACCGCTAACCTTGCCCCCGGCGTCCCGCCAGGGGGGACGACCAAGGAGAGACAGTCGTGAGCACCATTGAGCACGTGATCGGGCGCGAGGTCCTGGACTCCCGCGGCAACCCGACGGTCGAGGCCGAGGTGCTCCTCGACTCGGGCGCACGAGGTCGGGCCATCGCCCCCTCGGGTGCCTCCACCGGGATCCGTGAGGCCGTCGAGCTCCGTGACGGCGGCGGCCGGTTCTCGGGCAAGGGCGTGCTGGGTGCGGTGGCCAATGTCAGCGGCGAGATCGCCGACGCGGTCGTCGGGCTCGATGCGCTCGACCAGCGCGCCGTGGACCACGCCATGATCGACCTCGACGGGACCCCCGACAAGGGCCGCCTGGGAGCCAACGCCATCCTGGCCGTCTCGCTGGCCTCCGCCAAGGCGCTGGCCGACGATCTGGAGATCCCGCTCTACCGCTCGGTGGGGGGTACCGCGGCGCACGTGCTCCCGGTGCCGATGCTCAACGTCCTCAACGGTGGCGTGCACGCCAACAACTCGGTCGACTTCCAGGAGTTCATGATCATGCCGGTCGGCGCGGCCTCCTTTGGCGAGGCGCTCCGGTGGGGTACCGAGACCTACCACGCCCTGCGGACGCTCCTGGGCGAGCGCGGGATGTCGACCGCCGTGGGCGACGAGGGTGGCTTCGCTCCGAACCTGGCGCGGAACGAGGACGCCGTCACGCTGCTGCTCGAGGCGATCGAGCGCGCCGGGCGCGTGCCGGGCGAGGAGGTGGCGCTGGCCCTGGACCCCGCGACCAGCGAGCTGTGGAAGGACGGCGCCTACGTGCTGGCCGGCGAGGGGCGCACGCTGACGCCGACCGAGCTGGTGGACTACTGGGCCGACCTGGTGGATCGCTACCCCATCGTGTCCATCGAGGACGGCATGGCCGAGGAGGACTGGGACGGCTGGGCCGCGCTGACCAGGGCCATCGGCGATCGTGTGCAGCTGGTCGGCGACGACCTGTTCGTCACCAACGCGGCCATCCTGGCCCGGGGGATCAGCGAGGGCGTGGCCAACGCCGTCCTGGTCAAGCTGAACCAGATCGGCACGCTGACCGAGACGCTCGACACAGTGGATCTGGCCAACCGGGCCGGGTACGCCAGTGTCATCTCCCATAGATCGGGCGAGACCGAGGACACGACGATCGCCGACCTCGCCGTGGCGGTCAACGCCGGGCAGATCAAGACGGGCGCGCCGGCGCGTTCGGATCGTGTCGCCAAGTACAACCAGCTGCTGCGGATCGAGCAGGACCTCGGCGAGTCGGCCATCTTCCCCGGCGGCTCCGCCCTGGCCGGCCGCCGAGGGGCCCGTGGCGCGTAGGGCCGCACCGGCGCGTCGGGCCACGGCGCGTCGGGCCACGGCGCGTCGGGCCACGGCGCGTCGAGCCACGGCGCGTCGAGCCACGGGCCCGGTGGCCGCTCGTTGGGTCTCGGGGCCTGCCGCTCGCTCCCGGCTGGTGCTCCTGGGATCAGTCGCCCTGGCGGCGGTCGTCCTGTTTGCCTGGTTCCCGGCCTCGGCGCTCCTGGGCCAGCGCTCCCAGGTCACCAGCACCGAGGCACAACTCCGCTCGCTCCACGCGCAGGACGCCGCCCTGGCCCAGGAGAAGAAGAACCTGAGCGACCCGGGCGAGATCGGGCGCATCGCCCGCGAGCAGTACCAGCTGGTCAACCCGGGCCAGCAGGCCTACGAGGTGCTGCCACCGTCAGGCGCGGCGGCAACCGGGACCCCCTATGCGGGCGACCCGGGTTCGGCGGGGCCGGTCACCCCATCGGGCTCTCCTGAGCTTCCCCCCGGCGGGGTGACCACGACGAGCGACCCCTCGACCGGCACGTCGGGCCACGGCGCCTCAGCCGCAACCTCGTCCGCTTCCTCGTCGGGTGGGTTGCTGGCCCGCATGGTGCGGACGCTCGAGTTCTGGCGTTGAGCGGCCCGGGCGGCACGGGGCAGGCACGCGAAGACGACGGAGCAACGGTGGCCCGGCTCCTCGGGCGACCGCCCGGGGGTGGCTTCGCCGTCGTGGTGCGGTCGGAGCACGGCACCCCCATGGTCATCGAGAACGAGCCGTTCCTCGACGATGGGACGCCCATGCCGACGCGCTACTGGCTCGTCGACCCCGAGCTGCGTGCCCGGGTGGGACGGCTCGAGGCGGCCGGCGGCGTCCGCCAGGCCGAGGCCGAGGTCGACGCGGCGGTGCTGGCGGCCAGCCACCGCCGCTACGCCGACGAGCGCGACTCGCTGATCCCGGCGCACTGGCACGGGCCCCGACCGAGCGGTGGCGTCGGCGGGACGCGCCAGGGGGTCAAGTGCCTCCATGCCCATCTGGCCTGGTGGATGGCCGGGGGGACGGATCCGGTCGGCGAGTGGGTGGCCGGTCGGCTCGGTCTGACGCGAGGATCATCCGTGTGACCGGGCCGTTTCACCTTCCCGCTGGTCGGCCGCCAGACCTCCCTGATGGGGGTGTCGGCACCAGTAGACTTGTCAACAGCAGGTCGGACGGCGCGGGCGCGTTCGTGGTTGACGTCCGATCGCCTTGCGGACCGGACGTCGGAAAGGAATCACGCCTTGGGCGCGAAGGGCATGGCGAAGTCGCTGGCACGACGACTGGCTTCGCCTTTCACGAAGCGGGTCTACGGGAGGATCGATGCGCGTGCGGCCGAGCTGCGCAGGGACATCGACACCGTGCCCGGGCTCATCGACAGCCGCACCGCTGACCTGGCAGCCGAGATCGAGTCGCTCAACCGCTACTTGCCCACCGTGATCAACACCATCGCCTCGCAGAACGCGGCGAGCCGCGAGACAATGCGCCAGCAGCGTGCATGCCAGGATCTGTTGCGGGACTGCCAGGTTCGGCTTGGTGATCTCGAAACGGGGATCGGGCAGCACAGCGATTCGATCACCAAGGCCTTCGAACGGATCGAGTTCGTGCGGCGGGAGCTCCTCCTCGAGCAACGCTACGGGGAGCATCCAGGACAGTCTCTCGAGGAGTCAGCTGCGCCAGCAGCCGAGGTGCGGGTGGTCGACGACGAGAAGCTCCGCCGCATGCGCGACGAGCTGCGGGTCAACGTCGGTGCCGGTCACATCGCCCTCGACGGATACCTCAACGTGGATTCCCGGGAGCTTCCCGGTATCGACGTGGTGGCGGACGTGCGCAACCTGCCGTTCCAACCAGAGGAGTTGGCGGAGGTCTACTCGGCACACCTGCTGGAACACTTCCCGATCGACGAGCTGCGACGAGTGATCCTTCCTCACTGGGTGTCACTGCTCGGCGACGGAGGGAAGTTCGTCGCCGTAGTCCCTGACGTGGAGGCGATGGTTGCCGAGCGTGCCTCCGGACGGATGCCGTTCGACGACCTCGTCGAGGTCCTCTACGGCGGGCAGGAGTATGCCGGAGATTTCCACTTCAGCGGCTTCTCCACGTCGTCGCTGATCGCCCTGCTCGAAGAGGCCGGTCTCGAGGACGTCAAGGTGGTCGAGGAGGGCCGTCGCAACGGCAAGTGTCTCGAGATGGAGATAGTGGCGGTTCGCAGGGTCTCGTCGCCGGATTGAGACGGCGAAGGTGAGTCCCACTCGAGTGTCCGCCCAACCGCATCCGGCGGATCCGGTCCGCGTCGCCCTCTACAGCGGGATCATCCTGCGGCACGACGCCGTGTCCACCAGCCTCTTGCGCAAGCTTGACGTGCTCCGCCGGGCGCGCGTTGGTGGTGCCTCTCTGGAGGTGACGGTGTTCACCCAGGCGAGCGACTTCGACGACGACGAGATCCACGTGGTTCCTCATATCGGGGCCCTCATGCGGGATCAGGCTTTCCGCGAGGCCGACGTCCATATCTTCGAGTACGCAATGTGGTACGAGCTGTTCAATGCACTCTTCCTGATCGACCGGCCCTCCCTCGTCGTCGACCACAACACCACGCCGCCGGAATTGATTGACGACCCCGTGGTCGGAGCAGCCTGCGAGAAGGCGATCCACGAGCGACACAACCTGCACCGATCCTCCATGATCGTGACGGTCAGCGAGTTCACGCGGCGGCAATTCGATCGAGATGGGGATGGAACCTGAGAAGATCTCGGTCCTGCATCTCCCTCCGAACAACGCGCACATGATGCAGGGAAGGCGCGCCTTCGCCGATTCTGCGCGTGGAGGCATCATCGATCTGCTCTACGTGGGTCGGCTCGTCAAGGCCAAGGGCGTCCTTGATCTCCTCGCCACCATGGAGCGCCTCTGGGTCAACGACGCCGAGCTCCGGCTCACCCTCGCCGGGAGCGTCCGGTTCTCACAGCCCGATGTGCTCGAGGCCATCAACCGCGCTGTGGCGCGTCTCGGGCCCGAAGGGAAGCTGACCTTCGTGCCTGACGCCGACGACGACGAGATCGCCCGGCTCTATGCCTCCTCGGACGTGTTCGTGATGCCTTCGCACCACGAGGGCTATTGCGTGCCGGTCGTCGAAGCTGTCCGGTCGGGGTGTTTCGTCGTGGGCTCCGATGCCGGCAACATCCCCAATGTCATGGGCGGTCTCGGGCTGGTCTATCCGGTGGGAGACGCCGACGCCCTGGCGGAGTCCATCTCCCGGTTCGCGGCGCGGGTGCGCGTGGCACGGGTGCAGGGCTCATCCCTCGTCGTGCCGACGAGCGAGGGCGACCTCGGCTTGTCCGAGTGGCACGATGCGGTGGACCGACATCTCGGGACGTACTCGGTGGAGAACTTCGAGGCCCGGTTCCTCGGCCTGGTGGAGGAGCTCGTGGCGATCGGATTGGACGCGGATCCAGGCTGGCTGACCCGGTCGTTCGGGTCGCCGGGGAACGTATTGCAGCACTCGTGATGCGATCCGTCTCGGTCGTCATCAACACGTTCAATCGCTGCGCGAGCCTGGAGCGCACCCTTCGGTCCCTCGAGTGGCTCGACTATCCGAACTTCGAGGTGATCGTCGTCAACGGACCGTCCACCGACGGCACCGAGGAGCTGCTGGACCGGTACGCCGGGCGCATCAAGCGCGCCCATTGCCCCAACCGGAATCTCTCGGAGTCCCGCAACATCGGGATCCGGATGGCATGTGGCGAGGTCGTCGCCTTCATTGACGACGATGCCTACCCCGATCCCGGGTGGCTCGATCATCTGGCGCGGGCCTTCGACTGGGAAGAGGTGGCAGCGGCCGGGGGTCCCGTGGTCGGCCACACCGGGTTCTGGTACCAGGTGTGGCATTCGAGAGCCGACAGGTTCGGCAACTTCTGGACCGACTTCCAGCCATGTGTGAACCCCACGCTCTTACTGGCGGCTCCGGGGTCCTTCCAGTTCACCTACACGATCGGGACGAACAGCGCGTTTCGTCGCCAGGTGCTGGTCCAACTCGGGGGGTTCGACGAGCAGTTCGAGTACTACCTCGACGAGACGGATCTGTGCTGCCGCATAACGGACGCCGGGTACATCGTCCAAGCGCTCGACGACGGGTTCGTCTACCACAAGTTCCTCCCCAGCGAGATACGGGAACGCAGTGACGTGATCCGTGACTGGTATCAGGTCCTCAAGAGCAGGTTCTACTTCGGGATGAAGCACGGCCTCCGGGCGTCGTCGTTCGCCGAGGTGTGTTCCCAGCAGGCAGCCTTCGTCGCCAAGACTCGCGCCAATGTCGATCTGAACTACGAGGCCGGTGTGCACGACAAGGCGACGAGGGACAAGTTCGAGGACGACGTGGCAAAGGCGTCCAACCTCGCCCTTGAGCTGTACATGGCCGGAACGACCGAGGAGCGAGCACCGGCCTGGTTCGGCGACGGCGAGCAGCCGTTCCTGCCGTTCGAGACTCGCCGACCACCCGATGGCAAGCTGCACATCTGCTTCTTGTCGTCCGAGTATCCGCCGGACCGGGTCAACGGGATCGGCCGGGTGGTCCATGCCCTGGCGACCAGCCTGGCCGGACGTGGTCACTGTGTGCGAGTCCTCACACGAGGCGAGGAGCACGTCCGCGTCGATCTCGAGGACGACGTCTGGGTGCACCGGGTGCCCGTGCGGCCACACGAACCGCCCCCTGAGGTGGAGGTGCCCCGGCAGATCTGGGACTACTCGGCGACGATGCTCGAGGAGCTGCACCGGATCGAGACGTTCCGTCCCATCGACGTGGTCCAGGGACCCAACTGGGATTCCGAGGGGATCGCCGTCGTCCTCGAGGGTGACTACCGCTACGTGGTGGGCCTCTACACGCCGTTGCGCACCGTCTTGGATGTAGATCCCACCATGCGACAACAGGCAGCGGATGCCGCACCTCATTTCGACGGGCTGCAGCAGACGGAGACGCTGGTGTACCGCCAGGCGAGCGGCTATTTGGCCTGCGGACCGGCGATCGTCGAGGAGATCGAGACACTGTACGACGTGTCCTTTCCTCGAGAGCGCCTCGGTCTCGTTGCGCACGGATTGGAGGATGCTTCCCGAGAGCAGGAAACGGACCGAGCTTCCGGTCGTGCTCGCCCGCGTTCTCTTCGTGGGGCGGCTCGAGGCCCGCAAGGGCATCGACGTGCTCCTCGAGAGCGCGGTGAGGCTCGCCGCGTCCGGACGTGACTTCGAGCTGCGCGTGGTCGGCGATACGTCACTTCCCGGGCCGAACGGTCTCACGTTCAGGGAGGAGTTCGAGAGGGCGCACCCCGCACTCGTCGAGCAGGTCAGCTTCCTCGGCCGCGTCGATGACGAGGATCTCCGGAACGAGTACGCCAACTGCGATGTCTTCGTGGCACCCTCCCGCTTTGAGTCATTCGGCCTGATCCTGCTCGAGGCGATGATGTTCTCCAAGCCGGTGATCGCCACGGATATCGGTGGCATGAGCGAGATCGTGCAGGACGGTGACTCGGGGGTCCTGGTCGCCCCCGACGACGTCGAAGCCCTGACGTCGGCGCTGCAGCAGTTGCTCGACTCCCCACAGCGCCGGCAGGAGATCGGTGATCGTGGCCGGCAACGCTATCTCGACGCGTTCACGCCCGAGAGGATGGCCGAGGGGGCTGAAGCGTTCTACGGCCGCCTCGTCAGGGCGCCGCTGCCAGAACGGGCAACGGCCGTGGGTTCGTCATCGAGCGGGTGAAGAAGGTGCTCCTCACTCCGGTTTGCGGGCCGCGATGTGCACTCCGCCGGCGACGGGCTTGAGATCCTGGTGCGAGATGACCTCGTCGAACTGCCTGAACTCCGAACGGATGTGTTCGAGCCGCTCGGTCGGCACCTTCTGAGTCAGGCCGGCCGCGTCGAGGAGCCACGAGATGGTCTCGGACAGCGGTCCGAACCAGTCGGCCGCCACGATCTCGCAATCGGCGAAGAGTTCCTCGACGCCCCAGAGCGTCATGTTGAAGAAGTGGTACGGCACGGCGTGGAGTGGCTGAAGGAAAGCGACCTCGGTCAAGATCAGGCCGCCGGGTCTCGTGACCCGGATCAGCTCCTGGGCGGCCGAGAAGGGGTGTGCCACGTGCTCGAAGACCGCCTGGCTGTGCACGATGTCGAACGTGTCGTCGCGGAATGGCAGGTGATGGATGTCGCCGTAGACGTCGGCCAGCTCGAATTTCACGTATTCGAAATTGAGGTGGTTGGCTTGGACCCGTCGACGGTCGCCCCCCCGATCTCGAGCGCCAGCGCATCGGGCAATGCCTCGTCGAGATAGGACTCGATGAACTCGCTGTAGGGGTTTCCATAGTTGATCGGTCTTGGAGCGGCAAAGCCTTCGAGCCCAGCGGGACCGTAAAGGACAAGTTCCTCGAAGAGTGCCGCCGTGCCACGCGAGCCAGTGGATGACTCACCCCGAGTGGTGACCACCAGTTCGTGCTCTGTGGGTGCCAGGTCGGTGGCGGCGATCACGGGTATGACGAAAGACCCCTCTTCTGCGTAGAGGTCGACGGAGGCCGCCAGGGTGTTGTCGAGGAATACATCGACCATGCCGCCGTCCCCCTGGGTGCGTAGGCGCACGAGTGCGTCGGTGAATGCGCCGTGAAAGGTGCACACGTCACCGGTTCTGCCTTCCGAGTAGAGGTACGACTCCGGCGTTGGCTTCCACCTCGAGGTTCGCTCCAACTGGGGCGAGGCCGCGGGAACACGCCGTTCGCAGACCGACTCCGAGATGCCGGTCGTTCCGTCCCACGGTGTCAGGGGGCTGATGGCGTGGAAGTCGAACTTGAACTGCCGGATCTGGGCCACGGTCTGATGACACCGGCTGCAGTCGAGCCGGCCTTCCTTGATGGTGCCGGCGATACTTCGTACGAAGGCGAGCACCGTGAGCTCGCCGTGGCAGTTCGGGCAACACATGACCTCGGTCCAGTCCCGCCATGCTGGACCGTCCGCCCCGGCGTCGGCGTGTGCCGCGTGAGGCTCGCTCTCGGTGATGCCGTCGCGGAGGCCCTGGGTCATTTGGTGGAGCTTAACCAGGCGGATCCAGCCGCCGGCGCCCCCGAGCCGTTCTTGCCGGGCCCCGGAGCGTTGCGTCGCTCGCGATAGATTCGGGCGCGGCACTCGGAGTACACCAGGCGTCGTCGACGGAGGGCCGCGCGTAAGTGAGCATGCACACGGAGAAGGCCGAGCTGGTCGAGACGGTGGCCTCGGAGGCGGGACCGGGCAACGTCGCTGATGGCGGGGCCGTCGACTCGGCCGACCCTGTGGCGCCGCCTGCGAACTGGCGAAACTGGACGCGAGATCTTTCGCGTCCGGCCGGGTACTTCGTACTCTCGCGGTTCGGGGTGCTGTTCGCTGCCCTGGTCGGCAAGTGGATCTTCCCGCGCCTCAACGTGCCCTTCGTGCTCGGCAGCGGCTGGGACGGGGGCTGGTACCTCCGGATCGCCCAGCACGGGTATCCGTCCCGTTTGGTGAACGAGTACGGCAGTGGTAGCCGCTGGGCGTTCTTCCCGGCCTTCCCCGCCGCCATCAGGCTTGTGGCGTCGACCACCGGCTTGTCCTTCACCCATGCGGCGATCGTGGCCTCGGCCGTTTGCGGACTGGCATCGGTGATCGCTGTGTGGCTCATGGTCTCGGAGGTGTTCGGACGCCAGGTGGCGGATCGCACCACGTTGCTGTACGTCTTCTTCCCGAGCGCCTACGTGCTGAGCATGGCTTACACCGAGGGCTTGTTCGTGGCGGCGGCGTGCTTCTGTCTGTACGCCCTGTCCCGCCGGTGGTGGATCACCGCCGGAGTGCTGGCCAGCGTGGCCAGCCTTTCGCGGAATATCGGCGTCGTCCTCGTTGTCTGCGTGGCCGTGGCGGTGGTACCGGAGCTGGTGCGACGTCGTGCCGGGGGCGCGCCGTCGTGTCCCTGCTCGTCGCACCAGTCGGTTTCGTGTCCTGGCTGATCTACTCGTGGTACCGGGTCAACACCCCGATTGCCTTCATTACGGCCCAGCGGTACTGGGGGCAATCGCGCTTCGTGTGGTTCAAGACCCCGTTCGAGTCCCTCCGCCACCTGTTCAGCGGCGTCGCGGCATTCAAGTCCGCGCCCGACGTCCTGGCCAGCCTGGCCCTCGTCTTCATGATCGTCGGTGTGCTCCTGCTCTTCGTAGCCCAGCGACGCGGGGTGCCCGTACCGGCATCCTGGTGGGTGTACGTCGTGGGGGCGTGCTTGGGGGCGATGAGCGCCTACTGGCCTTCAGCGGTTCTGCGCTACACGCTGGTGATCACCCCGCTCCTGGCCGCCTCGGCCTGGAAGCTCCGGTCAACGTGGACGGGGGCCGTCGTGGGCACCATGGCGGTGATGCAGGGTGCCCTGGCGATCATGCTCTTCGTCGCCACGGTGTACCCGCAAGCGACCCTTCTCTCCCCGTAGTGCTCGGTCTCCGTGGAGCTCGGTCCTACGAAGTGGCTGCCGGCGACCACGGCTCAGGCGACATCGCCAGGGTGAGCGGTGCCACGACATCGGCACGTCCTGAGCACCAGAGGCGTGCATGCACGGCGAAGCGGAGCGCGTCGAGGGTGACCGAGCAGGTCAGGTCGGCGGTTCCCTCGACGCGAGAGGTGTCTGTCGTGGACGTGGCGACCAGCTCGTCGCCGGCAACGATCTCGAGCCGGCATGCGGGCTCCCCGTCATCGATGGCGCCCGTCCAGGATATGGGGATGGCGAACACGTAGTTCCCCGGTGCGACCGCCATGTAGGGGCCGATGAGGGCATAACCACTGGCACCCCGTCGCATGAGGACGCCGGGACCTCCGTCTGGCATTTCGATGCTGTCACCGTCGAGGGGCTTGACGCGGGCCACGCGTTCGGGCCATGACCGCCCGAAGATGTCCATGATGGCGTCGTGCAGCGCCTGGACATCGGGGACCCCGGTCTTGCGCGCCTCCATCCACCAGATGAACGAGTCGTCGGGACGTCCGGTCGCCAGTGCCATGCGTCGGGCGAGGCTGCCCGGACCGATGGGCGAGGCGGAGGGTGCCAACTCCAGGAGCCGACCTGAGTCGCGGCACAGCCAGAGACCCTTGAGCCGCTCGGTCGAAAACCCCGCCAGTTCGAAGAGGTGTGTCGCCTCGGCCGGGGTCAACTCGACCGTGTGCTCTCCCATGCTCCACTGGTACGCCTGGGTCACGAGCCGGTTCGGACTGTCGGCGACGAGGAGGCCGCCCGGCTTGAGCACGCGGTGCGACTCGCAAAAGAAGGCGACCATCTGGTCTGGCCACAGATGCTCGAGGTTCTGACCCGAGAAGATGAGGTCCACCGACTCGGTGTCCAGCGCCGCCACGCCGCCCGGGCTGGCCAGATCGGCTTTGACCCATTCGACATTCGGTGGCAGGTGCTCGGGGCGGGGCATGTAGGCCTCGACGCCGATGTGGCGCTCCACGGGGCCATACTCCTGCTCGAACCACTCGAAGTACCAGAGCCCGTTGACCCCCACACCGAGGACGACCGGCAGGTCCTTGGGCACATCCGCCAGCGCGATGGACCGGGCCTCGTGAAGCGCGGCGTGGAGCTCGACCCCTCCATCGGACGAGTCGTGGGAAGAGGGCTCGTGCCGGAGCGACGCCACGACCCGCTGGACCGATTGCTCGACGTAGGGCTCCAGGGCGCGGTCGAGAAGGCCGCGTACGAGGCGTCTGCCCGAGACGAGAAGCGCCATCTCCTCTCGACCCCTTGCTGATCTTCCAGGCGGTGAGGTCATGGCGGTGGATTGCTCAGGCATCGACCATGCTCATGGCGAGGCCGTCCAACAGATCGCTCTCCGAGACCAGGCAGGACTTGGCCCCGAGCAAGTCCATGACGGTCGCGAGGATCAGCGCCCCGCCGACGATCACATCCTCCCGGCCTGGTGGGAGGCCAGGCATGGCGGCGCGCTCGGAAGCCGTCGTGGCGGCCAGGACGGAGCACCAGTGGCTCACCGCATCTCGGGTGAGGACGGAGTGATGGATCCTGGTCGCGTCGTATTCCGTGAGTCCCAGGTCCAGAGCTGCGAGGGTGGTGACGGAACCGGCGAGCCCGATGAGTCGGCTCCCCGTCCGAGGGCCATCGACACCCAAGAGGTTCGCCAGGGCCTCGGAGACGATGGACGTGATGTGCGACACCGCCTCCTGGAGCTCCCGGTCCCGGGGCGGATCCCCCCGCAGGAAGCGCTCCGACACGCGCACGCAGCCGATGTCAAGCGAGGTCGCCGTGACGGCATGATCCCTCAGGACGGCTATCTCCGTGGAGCCTCCACCAATGTCCACGACGATGTCGTCCCCGTCATGCCCCTCGAGCCCACGCGTGGCCCCGGCGGCGGCGAGCTGCCCTTCGGACTGCCCGTCGAGGATCTCCGCCGGCGCGCCGATGGTCCTCGATGCTGCCTCCAGGAAGGAGTCGCTGTTCCGTGCATCCCGGGCTGCCGAGGTCGCCACCAGACGTGTCCGACCAACGCCCGCGTGGTCGATCTCTTGTCGGAACTCCTCCAACGCGGCGATGGTGCGATCGACCGCGGCCTGGGACAACACACCGGTGGCATCGACTCCCTCGCCCAAGCGGGTGATGCGCATGAGCCGGGTGTGCGTCGACCCGTCCGGGTCGGAGATCAGGAGCCGGGTTGAGTTGGTGCCGCAGTCGACCGCAGCAACCCGTTGCCTGCTGGTCATGCGCCGGGGTGCCCGAGGCACGTGTTCGTGGACGGGGTCGCGGCGAAGCACCTGGACCTCCAGCTTCTGTCCGTCTGAGGACGGGGCCGCCGCACGTGGCCAATCTATATCCGGAGCCTGGCGACGACTCTCGAACCACCACCGCGCTGGCACGACCCCGCGCCGACCTGTCACGATGCGCCGGTGGGGATATCCGACAGACTGCTCATGGGACCCGGACCGTCGAATCCGTACCCGTCAGTGCCGATGGCCCTCTCGGGCCCAGTGCTCGGGCACCTCGATCCGCAGTTCCTCGAAATGCTCGACGAGACCAACGACCGCCTCCGGGAGGTGTTCGCCACGTCGAACGCCTTGACGTTGCCCCTGAGCGGTACCGGCTCAGCGGGGATGGAAGCGGCGTTCGTGAACTTCGTGCGCCCCGGGGACCCGGTGGTGATCGGCGTCAACGGTGTCTTCGGCGAGCGCATGTGCAACGTCGCGGCACGCCACGGGGCCGACGTCGTCCGGGTCGACGCTCCGTGGGGGCAGCCACTCGATCCAGCGACGATCCTGGCGGCACACCGGGCTCCCACCATCATCGCCGTCGTGCACGCGGAGACCTCGACGGGCGTTCGCAACGACGTGGCGCCCCTCGGCGCGGCCAAGGGTGACGCGTTGCTGGTGGTGGACATGGTGACCTCGTTGGGCGGGATCGAGGTCGACGTCGACGGCTGGGGCGTCGATGTCGCCTACAGCGGCACGCAGAAGTGCCTGGGCGTCCCGCCGGGGTTGTCGCCGTTCACCGCGTCGCCACGTGCGCTCGAGCGGCGGGTCGAGACGCCGTCGAGCTGGTATCTCGACCTCGGACTCCTGGCGAACTACGTGAACGAAAGCGGGGGCGGAGGTTGCGTGTACCACCACACCGCCCCGGTCTCCATGATCGCGGCGCTCCACGCCGGTTTGGGCACGCTGCTCGAAGAGGGACTCACCTCGGCGTGGGCCCGTCATGCCGAGTGTGGCGAGCTCCTCACGGATGGGCTCGTCAAGCAGGGACTGGACCTGCTCGCTCCGGTCGAGCACCGCCTTCCGCAACTGACCACCGTCCTGGTCCCCGAAGGGGTCGAGGAGGCAGTGGTCCGCCGCCGGCTCCTCGAGGGCTACGGGATCGAGATCGGGGCGGGGGCGGGAGCGCTGGTCGACCGGGTGTGGCGGATCGGCTGCATGGGCCACGTGGCCAGGCGCCGCAATGTGTTCGCCCTGCTCGGCGCACTCGGGGAGGTGCTCGGCGGGTGAGCGCGGCACGGGCCTTGCGCCACGCCCCGCTCGAGCTGCGGGGCAAGCGCGTCGTCTTGCGCCCGCTCACCGAGAACGACTTCCCGTCGTGGCACGAGGTGCGCACCCGGTGCGCCGATTGGCTGCTGCGCTGGGAGCCACGCCCCAAGGGGGCGCCGGTCCCTTCGGAGGATCGTCCGAGCTTCGCGGCGCGCTGCGGCATCCGCGAGCGCGAACGACACCTGGGGACCGGGTACGGGTTCGGGATCTTCGTGGGCGAGCGGTTCGCCGGCGAGGTGACCCTCTCGTCGATCCAGCGCGGCCCCTTCCAGAGCGGGTTCATCGGGTACTGGATCGACGAGGCGCTGGCCGGGCGTGGGCTGGTTCCCGAGGCCGTGGTGGTGGCGCTCCGATTCGCCTTCGAGGCGATCTCGCTGCACCGCGTGGAGATCTCCATCATCCCGCGCAACATGGCGAGTCGGCGGGTGGTCGAGAAGCTGGGGATCCGCGAGGAGGGCGTGGCACTTCGCTTCCTCGAGATCGACGGAGTCTGGGAGGACCACGTCCGCTACGCCGTCACCGCGGAGGAGTGGGCGGAGCGGGAGCAGCAGCTCGTGCCCGAATGGATCGGGGTGTGATGGTCAGGGTTCGCCGGGACTGACGACCGAGGGAGAGTGGCGGAAGAACTGCTCCACGTCGTGTTCGTAGGTGTACGAGTCCGGGACCCGCCCGGACTGGCGCCGAACCCGGATGGCCCGGCTGAAGTTGCGTACCGCTCCGGCGCTGGTGGAGCTGTAGGTGAACCCGGTGGTGGTGAAACGCCGCGTGTCGACACCGCGCCCGTAGCGGAGCAGGTCCTCGAGCTCGGCGGGCACACCGAAGAGCCGCGCCAGTGGGCGGACCCCGAGCATGCTGTACGGCGAGATCGGGACGAGGCGAGTCCCGCAGATCGCGGCCGCCTCGCTCCACGGGAGCCGGCCGTCACCGGCGACGTTGTAGAGGCCGGCGATGCCGCCCCGCGTGACGTGGAGCAGGGCGCGGACGACGTCCTCCTCCTCGACGAACTGCAGGAGAGGGTCGAAGCCGAACACGGCCGGGCAGACCGGACGGGAGAGGAGCCGGCCGATCGGGGAGGTCAGATGCGTGCCCAGGACGCTGGCGAAGCGGAGCACGCTCACCCGTGTGGCGGGGTTGTCCTCCGCGAAGTCCCGCACGAGCGCCTCGGCTTCGGTGAGGGCCCGCTCCACGTGGTTGCGGACCGGGGTGGTACGCGGCGTGTCCTCGTCGAAGGTGTTGGGATCGGCGGCCGCCGATCCGTAGACCACGGTGGAGGACTTCACCACCACATGGCGTACGGACGAGCCGGCGGCGCCCGCGGCGGCGAGAAGGTTCATCGTGCCGATGACGTTGATCTCGTGCAGGGCGCGGCGCGGCACGGCGGTCGAGTTGGTGATCATGAAGGTGTGCAGGATGGTGTCGACGCGGGTCGCCTTCACGATGCGGTTGACGATCGAGTACGTCTGATCGGCGCGCACGAATTCGGCCCGCTCGAACGGCACTGACGGCGCCCGTGTTCCCAGCCCGAGGATGACGTCCATGCCGGGCTCGGCCTCGAGCGCCTGGATCATGCGGCCGCCCCAGAAGGTGTCTGCGCCCGTGACCAGGACCCGTCGCCCCATGTTGGCCTCAGCCGAACCAGACGCTGCGCCGGTTGCGGAGCAGGTCGTAGACGGCCTCTTGGAGCACGCGCGCGACGCGCTCGGACTCCTCCATGATCCGGCTCTTCGAATAGCGTTCCTGATCCGGGGGGACGGAGAAGCGGATCGGGTCGAGCACGCGCAGGACGAACTTGGCTGGGAACGGGATCAGCGCCCCGAGGGGACCGAAGACGAGCATGTTGGCGGTGACGGGGAAGTAGGGGAGGCCGAGCACCCGGGAGAGGGCGGGCACTCGGGTGAGCACCGGCATGGCCTCCTCGGACCCGACCACCGCGATCGGGATCACCGGGACGCCGGCACGCATGGCGATCTCCACGAAGCCCCCTCGTCCGAACCGCTGCAACTGGTACCGGTCGCTGAACGATTTGGAAGGCCCTTTGGTTCCCTCCGGGAACACGAGGGCCAACTGTTCCTGCTCACGCAGGAGCCGGTACACGTTGGCCGGTCGGGCGGAGACGCCCCCGGCGCGCGACCACAGCGTCCCGACCACCGGGACGGTGCGGAAGAAGGAGTCGGCCAGGCCGTAGACCGGACGACCCAACTCCTTCTCGATCCCGTGCATGATCACCGGCGCGTCGGAGGGGAGGGCCCCGGCGTGGTTGGCGACGAGGAGCGCGCCTCCCGCCGTTGGGATCTTCTCGAGCCCGTCCCACTCTGCTCGGAACCACCGCGCGTACACGGGGTCGTAGAGGGAACGGGCGAGAGATCGAACGCGCTCGGAGCGCCCCCACTCGTCGACGTCGGAGAGGCGCGGATCCTCCTCCTCGGGCGACTCGACCTTCGGGAAGCGGAGCGGCACGACGGCCGTCGACCGCTGCTCCTCGCCGACTACCCGGCGCCCGCTGGCCATCGGGCCATGGTACCGACCGGTCGGCCGAGGCGGCCGGTCGTTCAGGGCGTCACGGCCGGGCAGCGCCGATGAGGCCGGTGGTCCAGATGGGCGAGTAGGACACGGTCGCTCCCGTGAAGGGGGCCTGGATCACGGTCGATGCGCCGTAGGGGCCCGAGCCGACGAACATCACGACATGGTCGACCAGGTTGTCCCCGTCGAGGTTCAGGTAGTACAGCAGGTCCCCGGGCTCGAGAGCATCGAGGGACACGTGCGGCAACGACGGCCACTCACTCTCGGTGGTCCGCGGGATGGACACGCCGGCCTGGGCCCACGCCCATTGGACCAGCCCGGAGCAGTCGAATCCGGCACTGCCCGATCCCTTCGGCGATTCACCGCCCCAGACGTAGGGCACGCCGAGCTGCGATACAGCGGCATGGACCGCGGCCAGGCCGGCGCCGCTGCCCGTGGCCGATCCCCCGACGGGCGTGGACGAACCAGAGGCCTGGTTGGCCGCGCTGGTGGCGGCCGCCGCGCTCGCGGTCCCGCCGACGGCTCCGGCCACCGTGGCCGCCGCGGCGGCCGCCGCCGTGGCCTGTTGCTTCTTGGCTGCGCTGGTGGCGGCCGCCGCTGCGGCCGCCTGCTGCTGGGCCTCCTGCACGGCCGCCTGCGCGATCTGCTGGGCCAGCTGTCCCTGCACCTGGCCCAAGGTGGCCTTGGTGTCGGCCGCCTCCTGCTGGTTGGCCTGTGCCAGCGCCCGCGTCTGCGCCTCCTGCTGCTGCGCGGCGGCCGCCGCGGCCTGTGCCTGCTGCTGCTGGCCCTGCAGCGCGGCCTCGGACTGCTGGAGCGCGGCCTCGTCCTGCGAGAGGTTGCCGACGATCTGCTCGGTGTACTGACCCCGAGCCTGGTTGAGCGTGGCGGAGGTGTCGAAGTAGGAGGCGAGGCCGGTCTCAGGCGTGCCGTACACGTACGCCGCGATGGCGTCGTTGGTCACCTGGCGCTTGTCCGACGCCACCGCGGCACGTGCCTGTGCCAACTGCGCCTCGATGGCCTGCACAGCGTTCTGCGCGTTCTGGAGGTTCTGGACGGCGGTGTTGTAGCGGTCGTCGAGGACCGACGCCTGCTGCTCCTCCTGGGTCAACGTCGACTCGATCTGGGAGACCTTGGACTGCGTGGCATTGATCTGGGCCTGATTGGGTGCGGGTCCGGGGACGGTGGTGGGAGACGCCTCGGCGCGGGCCGTGCTCAACGAGGACGCCATGGACGCCAGCAGGGAGACGAGCGCGACAGCGAGGGCCGTCCGCGCCACGAGAGCCCGCCTGGGGGGAGTGCCCCGACATGTCACTGCACCCACAACAAAAGGGTACCGGGCGCATGGTGGCAATCCCGGATCTGCTTCGTTTCCATCAGGTTGCAGGGATCGCCTCGGGTGTCCCCGCCATGCCGTTGACCCCGCCGGGTGGCGTTCATAGGGTGCTCGGGCGTGAAGGGTGTCGTGACCGTGGACCAGGGAAGGGTGCGAGGTGTCGAGCACGACGGCCTGTGGAGGTTCGCCGGCATCCCCTACGGGCGCGCTCCGGTCGGTGATCTGCGGTGGCGCCTGCCGGTTCCGGTGGATGCATGGGAGGGCGTGCGCGATGCGTCCTCATTCGGCCCGATCGGCCCGCAGAACCCGCCGTTCGGGGCCGCGACCAGCCCCGGATCGATCGATCCCGTGGAGACCCAGAGCGAGGACTGTCTCTCGCTCAACGTGTGGACCCCCGAGCTGCCGGGTGCAACCACGTCGGGGTCGCGGTACGGGCGACCTGTCATGGTCTTCATCCACGGGGGCGCGTTCACCTCCGGGAGCGGGTCGATGGAGCTCTACCACGGCACGCACCTGGTCCGGAACGGCGATGTGGTGGTGGTCACGATCAACTATCGGCTCGGTGCGCTCGGATTCCTGGGCCACCGAGCCCTGAGCGACGAGGGTGGCCCGATCGGGAACTGGGGCATCGGCGACCAGATCGCGGCCCTCAGGTGGGTGCGCGACAACATCGGCGCCTTCGGTGGCGACCCGGACCGCGTCACCGTCTTCGGCGAATCGGCTGGCGGATTCTCCGTGGCGACGCTGCTCGGAACCCCCGCCGCCGCGGGTCTGTTCCGCCGCGCCGTGGTACAGAGCGGCGGGGTGCACGTGCACACGGTCGAGAACGCGGAGCGTTCGGCCGAGCGACTGGTGGCCGTCCTCGGTCTGGCCCATTGCGACCGGGAGGCACTTCAGGGGGTTCCGGCGGCCGATCTCGTGGCGGCGACCGAGGAGTTGAGGCTGCGCCATCCCGAGCCCGGGATGATCCCGTTGCCCTTCCTTCCCGTGGTCGACGGCGCGTTGTTGCCACTCCATCCGCTGTCGGCGATCGAGAACGGCAGCGCGGACGGCGTCGACCTTCTGGTCGGGACCAACCGCGACGAGTTGACGGTCTTCAGCTTGACGGACCCGGCACTGGCCACCCTCGACGAAACGGGGTTGACGCGGTGGGTGGCCAGGGCGGCGCCCGAGATGTACGCCGACGAGGTCATCGGCGTGTACCGCCAGGCGCGCTCGGCGTGGGCCGAGCCGATCGGGGCCAAGGACATCTGGGTCGCTGTGGGCACGGACCTGGTGTTCCGCTGGCCCAGCCTCCAGCTGGCCGCGGCACACGCGGCGCGCGGGTGGCGCGCCTTCGTGTACCTCTTCGAGTGGGAGTCGCCGGCTTTCGGCGGGATCCTCGGGGCGTGCCATGCCCTGGAGCTGCCGTTCGTCTTCGGTGCTGTGCACGAGCCACACGTGCAGGTCTTCACGGGTGCGGGCCCCGAGGTCGAGGCTCTCTCGGCCCAGATGCAGCGGGCCTGGCTCGCCTTCGCCACCGGTGGGAGCCCGGGCCACGAGGACATCGGCACATGGCATCCGTGGGACACCCGCAGGCGCGCCACCATGGTGTTCGGCCCGCGGACCGCGCTGGCCGACGCGCCGCGCGACAGTGAGCTGTCGTTGCTCGAGCGCCACCGGCCGTTGGACCGCACAGGCGGTGGGCGCGCGTTCGTCGGTCAAGATGGAGTCCCGGGGGCGTAGCCCAATCGGCAGAGGCAGGGCGCTTAAACCGTCTCCAGTGAGGGTTCGAGTCCCTCCGCCCCCACGAGAAGATCACCGACCGTTCTCCGTCGTGACCGGCGTCGTGGAGCTGGCCGTGCTCGGACCCGTCGCCGTCCGGGGGGCCGCAGGCCCGTTCCGTCGCCCTGCCGCGCTCGAGCTGGCTGTCTATCTCGCCTTCCACCGGGGGGCCGTCCGCCCGGGCGACTGGTCGCTCGCCCTGTGGCCCGACCGGGCCGTGACCGCCGCCACGGTCCACTCCACGGCGTCCGACTGCCGGCGGGCGTTGGGTCGGGCCAGCGACGGCACCTTGCACCTGCCGCGGGGAGGCGACCTGGTGCTCCGCGAGACGGTGCGCACGGACGTCGAGCGATTCGCTGCGCTGGCGCGATCCGGGGACCCTGGCGGCGTCCTCGAGGCCATGGCGCTGATCCGCGGACCGCTCTTCTGCGGACTGCGCCGGACCGACTGGGCCATCTTCGACGGCACCGCCTCCCGCATGGAGGAGCTGGTGGCGGGCACCGCGCTCGACGGTGCCGAGCGCCTGATCGGGTGCGGCCGAGGCCGCGACGCCGAGCGCGTGGTCCGCCAGGCACTCCGGATCAGTCCCTACGACGAGCGGCTCCATCGGGCGCTTCTCCACGCCCTCGACGCCCAGGGCAACCGGCTGGGGTTGCGCACGGCCATGGCCCAGCTCCGCTCGTTGGCCGGATCGCCGGGGGGGCTGCACCCCGAGACCACCCTGCTGTACCAGCGACTTGTCGGATTCGGGGCTGCCGCGGGAGGCCACCCCGCCAGGTTGTAGGGTTGCCTCCCGCCATGGCGAGAAGCTCCTCTGGGAAATCGGTCGCCCGCGCGGCGGCGACGGGTGGCGGGGCCACCTACCGTGGGCAGGCGCCTGTGAACTGGTACGCGGCGCTCGTGGTCATCGTCGTGCTCGGGGTGGCATCCGTGGCCTTCGCCAAGTACGACTACAACAAGAGCCCGACGGTGGCGCAGCCCGCGGTGGGGACCTCCTGGAGCACCGGCTTGGCTTTTGACGTCTGCGGCACCATGCAGCCGGCGTTGGCGGCGTCGCCGTCCACGGCGAGCACCGGGCTGACGACGTCGGGTAACGGCGTCGTGGTCGTCGCTCCCAAGGACTCGAGCGAGGCTGGTGTCAATGCCACCCTGGGCAAATTCGCCCAGGGGTACAGCGGGCTGACCCTGACCAACACCGCCCTGAAGCTGCCCTCGTCCTCCGTGCCCGAGTACAAGAACGGTCAGCGGTGCGCCGCCGGAACCCCCGATGCCGGCAAGGTCGGTGAGGTCCAGGCCCGCTGGTGGGTGCTCTCCACGAAGACGGGCAGCGACGGGCAGCTCCAGGAGACCGGTGGCGTCACCACGGTGAACCCAGCCGATCTCCGCTTCGTCAACCGGCAGCTCATCACCGTCGGGTTCGTGCCGTCCAACGCTTCGCTGCCCAAGCCGCCCTCCTCGACCATCACGGCCCTGCTCCAGGAGCTCTCCGGCGGGAGCACACCCGTGACGACCACCACCGTGGCCGGCGAGACGACCACCACGGCGCACATGGTGAACCCCACCACCTCGGTCCCGGCGACGACCACAACGGCCCCGGCCACCACCACCACGAAGAAGTGAAGGCCGTCGTCCTCGTCGGAGGCGAGGGGACGAGATTGCGGCCTCTCACCCTCTCGGCACCCAAGCAGATGCTTCCCATCGTGGGCGTCCCGATGATCGAGCGTGTGCTCGGGCACCTGGCGGCGAACGGCATCGACGAGGCCGTGCTCTCCCTCGGCTACCTGCCCGACGCCTTCATGCAGGCCTATCCCGACGGGCATGCCGCCGGCATCGCCCTCACCTACGCCGTCGAGCCCGAGCCGCTCGACACGGCCGGTGCCGTCCGCTTCGCGGCGGCGTTCGCGGGCGTGAACGAGACGTTCGTGGTCGTCAACGGCGACGTCCTGACCGACCTGGACCTGGCCGGGCTCATCGCCTTCCACCGCGACCGGGGCGCCGAGGGCACCATCTCGCTCCACCCGGTTGCCGATCCGTCGGCGTTCGGCGTCGTGCCCACCGACGACGAGGGTCGGGTCACGGCCTTCGTGGAGAAGCCGCCACGGGACGAGGCTCCGACCAACCAGATCAACGCCGGGACCTACGTGCTCGAGCCGTCCGTCCTGGACCGCATTCCGGCGGGCGGACGTGTCTCGATCGAACGTGAGACCTTTCCGGCCATCGTGCGTGACGCCAGGTTGTTCGCCCGGTCCGATGACCGCTACTGGCTCGACACGGGGACCCCGGCGGCGTACCTCGAGGCGAATTTCGACTATGTGGTGGGGAAGCGTGGCCCGGTGGTCGCACCCGGTCTGGTCGATCGGGGCGACGGTACGCTGCTCGAGGAGTCGAGCGAGGTCGAGGGTGAGCTCGTCGGGCCCTCGGTCCTCTTCTCGGGGTGTGTGGTCGAGCCCGGGGCCCGCGTCGAGCGCAGCATCCTCGGGCGTGGCACCGTGGTCTCGTCGGGTGCCGTCGTGTCGGGCTCGGTCCTCATGGACCATTGCCACGTGGCTGCCAACGCCAAGGTGACCGGGTCGATCATGGGGCCAGGATCCATCGTGGGCCAACGGGCCGACGTCCGGCCCGTCTCAGTTCTCGGAGCCCATGCGGTCGTCTCGTCGGGCACCGTGGTCGACGGCGAGCGCGTCACAGGATAGAAAGGCCGCCTCATGCGCACCATGGTCACCGGCGGAGCCGGCTTCATCGGTTCGAACCTCGTCGATCGGCTCCTCGTCGAAGGCCACGAGGTCGACGTGGTCGACGACTTCTCGAGCGGCTCGCTGTCCAACCTGGCCGACGCCCGGGCTTCGGCCGGACGGGCCCTGACCATTCACCACCTCGACATCAGCGCGCCGGCGGTGATCGAGCTCATGGAGCGGCGCCGCCCCGAGCTGGTGTTCCACCTCGCTGCGCAGGCCGACGTGCGGGTCTCGGTGGCCCGGCCGGCATTCGACGCCACCGTCAACATCATCGGGTCCCTCAACGTCTTGGAGGGGGCGCGCCGGGCCGAGGCCGAGCGGGTGATCTTTGCGGCGAGCGGCGGCACCCTCTACGGCGAGCCGGCTCCCGAGGACCTGCCCGTGCGCGAGGCGCACCCCCAGCAGCCGCTCTCGCCCTACGGCGTCTCGAAGAAGGCGGTCGTCGACTACCTGGTCGCCTATCGCGAGCTGCACGCCCTCGAGTTCTGCGCCCTGGCCCTGGGCAACGTCTACGGTCCGCGCCAGGACCCTCACGGCGAGGCCGGCGTGGTGGCCATCTTCGCCGAACGGATCCTGCGGGCGCAGCCGGTGACGGTCTTCGGTGACGGTGAGCAGACCCGCGACTTCGTCTACGTCGACGACGTGGTGGACGCCTTCGTGCGGGGCGCCACCCGGGGCGGTGGGCTGGTGTGCAACGTCGGGACGGGGCGGGAGACCTCGGTCAACGAGCTGCTGGGCACCATGATCGAGCAGTCCGGTCGGGAGGTGACCAGGGTCGACGCACCGCTGCGGGCGGGGGAGCTGCGGCGTTCGAGCCTGGACATCGAGCGGGCGGGGATCCAGCTCGGCTGGCGCCCCTGGACCCAGCTGTCCGACGGCACGCGTGCCGTGCTCGACTACGTCGCCACCCGGCTCGACTGATCGCCCAGTTCCACGGCGGGGCGGCATTCAGGGGAACAGGCCTTCAGCGGAACAGGTCCTCGGCGGGCGGGCGCACGATCTCGTCGTGGACCGAGCCGGCGCGGAGCCACTCGGGGGGGATGCCCCGCACCACCGCCACCGGCACGTCGCGGTCCTTTCCCATGACCAGCTCGGCCGCCGAGGCCAGTTCGTCGGCGACGCAGACCTCGGTGGCTGTCAGCTCGCGCCCCCCGGCATCGGTCGTGCCGCGCAGGTCGATGACCGCAGCCACGCCGGCGCAGCCGATGGCCACGTCCGTCACGCCGCGGCGCCACGGCCGCCCGAAGGTGTCCGAGACCACCACCCCCACGTCGACGCCCAGGGCGCGGCGGAGCCCGGAGCGAATGCGGCGGGCGGAGCGGTCGGGGTCCTCGGGAAGCAGGGCGGCCACGCCGTCGCCGACGTTGGAGAGGTCGACGCCGGCATTGGCGCAGACGAACCCGTGCCGGGTCTCGCTGATCACGAGCTCGTCACGGCGGCGCAGGATGCGCACCGACTCGTGCCCGACGACCGCCGCCTTCGCGGCCGGGTCGCCATGGTCCACCGCGACCAGCCGGCCCTCGGCCTTGGAGACGATCTTCTGGGTGACCACGACGACGTCACCCGAGCGCAGCTCCGGAGCCGACGGCCGGGCCGGCGCCAGACAGGCGGCGACGAGCGCGGCCAGGTCGGCGCCGGGTGTGACCTCGCCCATGCCGGTGACCGGCAGGATCTGCAGGCCCTCAGACTCGGGCACGGACCACCACCCGCGCCAACTCAGCGGCGCGCTCGGGCGAGCTCATGACGGCCGGGGCCACCACGCAGCGGATGCCCTCGGCCTCGACCTCGCCGGCGAGCGCCGCGTCGGACTGGTCGATCACGAGCGCGCCGACCCAGGGCGCGTAGAGCCGCGCCACCCCCACGACCGACGGCGCGACGCCCAGCTCGGCCATGAGCCGGTCGGCGGGACCCTTGAGGGCGGCGCCGGCGACGATGGGGGAGACGGCCACCACGCTGTCGCGGCGCCGGGTCAGCGCGTCGAGGAGGCCCGGGACGGCGAGCAGGGGGCCGATGGAGACCACGGGGTTAGAGGGGCACACCACGATGGAGTCGGCATCCGCGACGGCCTCGAGGACGCCGGGGGCGGGGTTGGCCTGGCGCGCACCCTCGAAGCGCACGGCGCTCACCGCGACGTCGTGATGGAGGCGGACGAAGTAGTCCTGGAAGGCCACCTCGGTGCCGGCCGGGCCGAGATCCGACGACTCGGCCAGGGTGACCCGCGTCCGGACCGACGCGTCGGTCACCGGCAGGAGGCGCACGTCGACGCCCCGGCTCCGGCGCAGCTCGTCGGTGACCGAGCTGAGCGTGGCGCCCTCGCTGAGACGCTGCGTGCGAAACAGGTGGGTGGCCAGGTCCCGGTCGCCCAGCCGGAACCAGTCGGCGCCGCCCAGACGGCCCAGCTCGTCCATCACTGCCCAGCTCTCGCCGGCCAGGCCCCACCCGGTGTCCTTGTTGTCCAGCCCGGCCAAGGTGTACAGGACCGTGTCGAGGTCGGGGCTGATGTGGAGTCCGTGGAGCACCATGTCGTCGGCGACGTTGACCACGGCCGTGATGGAGTCCGGGGGCACCACGCGCACCAACCCCGAGAGCATCCGGGCGGCCCCGACGCCGCCGCACAGGGCCACCAGCACGCCGTGGAGCATACGAGCGCCGAGCGGCGGCCCGGGTTGGCCGGTCTGTCGTGGGGCGGCGGTGGGTGGGGCGGACCCCGCCCGGGGACGCCGGGACCGCCGAGGGATGCTAGGCAGTGACCCCATGACCAGCACGGAGCGCAGGCGCCTGCGCGTCGCGCTCGATGCCACGCCCCTCTTGGGACTGCCGACCGGCATCGGTGCCTTTTGTCAGGGCGCGCTCGGGGCCCTGGCCGCCCGTCCCGGCGTGGAGGTCAGGGCCTTCGCCGTCAGCTGGCGGCGCCGCCGGGGTATCGAATCGGACCTGCCGGCCGGCGTGGCCGCCGCCGGGCGCCCCATGCCGGCCCGCCCGCTGCACGCCCTGTGGGGGAGATCGGACCTCGTGCCCCTCGAGTGGTTCGTCGGCCCGGTCGACGTCGTGCACGGCACCAACTTCGTGGTCCCGCCGACGCGGCGGGCGGCGGCCGTCGTCTCGGTGCACGATCTGACCCCGCTCCACCACCCCGAGCTGTGCAACGCGGCGACGCTGGCCTATCCCGGTCTCATCCGCCGGGCCCTCGCCCGGGGGGCGTGGATCCATGCCGACTCGGCCTTCGTGGCCGCCGAGGTGACCGAGGCATTCGGTGTCGGACCCGACCGGGTGCGCGTGGTGAACCCGGGCGTGCCGGCGCTGCCGGTGCCGGGAGAGCGGGTGGCGGCGGCGGCACGGGAGCGCCTCCTGCCCCCGGCGACTGGCCGCTACTGCCTCTCGGTGGGCACGGCCGAGCCGCGCAAGGACCTGCCCGGGCTCGTGCGGGCGTTCAGCGCCGTGGCGGCCACCAGGCCCGACGTGTCGCTCGTGCTCGCCGGCCCCCCGGGCTGGGGCGAGGGGGCGCTGGCGGCCGCCGTGGCGTCCTCACCCGCCCGGGATCGGATCGTGCGCACGGGATGGCTCGAGCAGGGCGACCTGGCCGCACTGCTGGCCGCGGCCAGTGTGCTGGCCTATCCCTCGCTCTACGAGGGGTTCGGCTTCCCCCCGCTGCAGGCCATGACGGCCGGGGTTCCCGTGGTGGCCACGCGGGTGGGGTCCCTCCCCGAGGTCCTCGGGGAGGCCGCGGTGCTGGTCGAACCGGGGGACACCGACCACCTGGCCGACGCCATCGGTTCCTGCCTCGACGACGGGGCGCGGCGTGCCCGCATGGCCGCCCAGGGGCTGGCTCAGGCGGCCCGGTTCACGTGGGAGCGCTGCGGCGCCGAGCTCGAGGGTCTCTATGTCGACGCCGCCCGGGCGGCGGGGCGCGCCCATGGCTGAGCACCCGACCTCGGTGCTGCTGACGGTCGAGCAGTTGCGCCGGCGCGTCCCCGGGGGGATCGGGACGTACACCGGGGGCCTCCTGGGGGGCCTGGAGGCCTGCGCCCGCGCCGGTGAGCGGGTGGACATGACCCTCCTGGCCAGCCGTGCCCCGGGCCGAGAGCAGGGCGCGGATCCGTTGGCGGCCTACGGCCGGCCCTTGCGCACCTCCCGTCTGCCCTCGCGCCTGCTCACGCGGGCCTGGGACCGTCGCCTGGTGCATGCTCCGGTGGGGTTCGACGTGGTGCACTCGGTGTCGCCGGCCGCGCCACCGTTGCGGCGTTCGAGCCCGGGTCGCGCCGCGGTGACCGTGCACGACGTGGCCTGGCGACGCCATCCCGAGGCCACCACCCGACGCGGCCGCCGGTGGCACGAGGCTGCGCTGGCCCGTGCGGTCCGAGACGGGGCTTCCCTGGTCACTCCGTCCCGACTGGTGGCCGCCGATCTGGCGTCCGGCGGTGTCGACCCGGCGCGCATCACGGTGATCCCGAGCGGTGCCGATCATCTGCCCGCCCCCGACGCCCCGGCCGCCACGCTGCTCCTCGAGCGTCTGGGCGTCACCGGTGAGTACCTGCTCGCGGTGGGCACCGTGGAGCCGCGGAAGAACCTCGACCGGCTGTTCTCCGCCTATGGCGCCGTTCGTCCGTCGCTGCCGGAGCCCTGGCCCCTGGTCGTCGTCGGGCCGGCCGGGTGGGGCCGCACTCCCGGCGGGGATGGTGGTGCCGAGGGCGCGGTGTTTGCCGGGGCCGTCGGGGGAGCCGTGCTGGCCGGTCTGTACCGTGGCGCCCGGGCCTTCGCGTACGTGCCCCTGACCGAGGGCTATGGGTTCCCGCCGCTCGAGGCCCTGGCGGCCGGCACCCCGGCCGTGGTCTCGGACACGGTGCCGAGCGTGCGCGACCTCGGGGAGACCGGGCCTCCGCCGGCCCGCCTGGTCGACCCGCTCGACGTCAACGCCATGAGGGCGGCCCTGCACGAGGTGCTCATGGACGACTCGGTGCGCGCCGAGCTGTCCGTTCGGGGCGCGGCGCACGCGTGGGCACGCACCTGGCAGGGCGCGGCGGCGGGGTACCTCGGCTTCTGGCGGTCGTTGGCGTGACCGAGTCCCTCGCGCTCGCACTCGACGTCTCGGCGGTGCCCGAGCGCCCCGGCGGCGCCGGCTACTACACGCTGTCGCTGGCCCGGGGGTTGGCGGCACGTGCGGAGGTGGACCTCACCCTGGTGACCCGGCGCGGCGACGAGGCCAGGTGGAGCACGCTGGAGGGCGCCACCGTTCATGCCGCCGTCCCCAGCTCGCGTCCGGGGCGCCTGGCGTTCGAGCAGATCGGCATGGGCTCGGTGCTGCGCGCCCTCGGCGTCGAGGTCCACCACGGACCGCACTACACCATGCCCAGTCGATCCCCGGTGCCCTGTGTGGTGACGGTGCACGACTGCACGTTCTTCGACCATCCCGAGTGGCACCTCCGGTCCAAGGCGGCGTTCTTCCGCCGGGCCATCCGGCACGCGGCGGGTCGGGCCGCCGTCGTGGTGTGCGTGAGCCAGGTGACGGCCGACCGGCTACACGCCGTGTGCGCCGTGCGGGCCCCGGTGGTGGTGGCACCCCACGGCGTGGACCACCGGCGGTTCGCGCCCGACGAGCCGGCACCGGGAGCGGACCGCGCTGCGTTGGTGGCGCTCGGGATTCCCGTCGACCGGCCCCTGGTCGCGTTCGTGGGCACGCTCGAGCCGCGCAAGGGGGTGGTACCGCTCATCAAGGCGTTCGACCGGCTGGCCGACGCCGAGGGCGACGCGGTGCTGGTGCTGGGCGGCCAGGTGGGGTGGGGCATGGAGGAGACGGAGCGGACCCTGGCCGCGGCGCGCCACGGCGACCGGATCGTTCGCACCGGGTACCTGCCCGACGACGCCGTGCCGGCGCTGCTGCGCCGCGCCTCGGTGGTGGCCTATCCGGCGTTCGAGGAGGGGTTCGGACTGCCCGCACTCGAGGCCCTGGCCTGTGGGGCGCCGCTGGTGACCACGGCCGGGACCGCCATGGCCGAGTTGTCTCGGGGCGCGGCGCTGCTGGTGCCGCCGGGCGACGTCGAGGCCCTGAGGGGCGCGTTGGGAGAGGCTCTGGCCGGCGCAGACGGAGGGGGCCGGCAGGCGCTGGGGATCGCGGTGGCGGCGGAGCGGACCTGGGAGGCCAGTGTGGCGCGCCACCTCGACGCGTACCGGCTGGCGCTGGCATCCTCGCAGTAGGGTTCCGCCGTGCGCGCGCTCGTCACGGGAGGCAGGGGATTCGTGGGTCGGTGGCTGGCCGCGCACCTCCAGGACTGCGGCGACGAGGTCGCGGTGATCGACATCGAGACCGACGTGGCCGACGGTGCTGCGGTGCGTCGGGTCATGGACGAGGTGGGGCCCCACGCGGTCTACCACCTGGCCGCCATGACGCACGTGGGCGAGAGCTGGGACGACCCGAGCTCGGTGTTGCGGGTGAATGTGCTGGGCACCGCCGAGGTGCTGGCCGCCGGCCGCGCCTGCGCCACGTCGCCCACGGTCCTGGCGGTCAGCTCGGCCGAGGTGTACGGCATCGTCGACCCGGACCGGCTCCCACTCGGTGAGGGCACGCCGACCCGGCCCGCGAGCCCCTACGCCGCCAGCAAGTTGGCCGCCGAGGCCGTGTCGCTGCAGGCATGGCGCGGCTACGGCCAGCGGGTGATCGTGGCCCGCCCCTTCAACCACATCGGGCCCGGACAGGCGCCGTCCTTCTTCGTGCCCGCGCTGGCCAAGCGGATCGTGGAGGCCCGACGGTCGGGGGCTCAGTCGCTGCCGGTCGGGACCTTGACGACGCGGCGTGACTTCACCGACGTGCGCGACGTGGTGGTGGCGTATCGCCTGCTGGTCGAGCACGGCGCGCCCGGCGAGGTCTACAACGTGTGCTCGGGCCACGACGTGCCCATGTCGGAGATCGCGGCCCGGCTTCTCGAGCTGGCGGGAGCGGACCTGGTGCTCGAGACCGATCCCTCGCTGGTGCGTCCGGTCGACGTGCCGGTGTTGCGCGGCGACGCGGGAAGCTCGAGGAGGCCACGGGGTGGAGCCCCCAGATCCCGCTGGCCACCACCCTGGCCGACGTGCTGGCCTCGTGGGAGGGTGCCGACTGAGCCGGTGCCGAACCGGTGCGGGGACGAGCCCGGGCGGTCAGGCGCCTGGTCGGTGCCGGAGCATCTCCTCGATCGGCTGGATCCTGGCCTCGACGAAGTGCGCGGCGGACTCGGCCAAGGAGGTCAGCGACAGATCGCCGGCGAGCCGTTCCTGGATGCCCACCCGCTGCACCTGCGCACGCTGATAACCGAGCACCCCGAGGCCGACCGCCACGTAGGCGGCGTCCCGGGCGAGATCGCTCACGCCCCTCGAGAGAGCGGAGAGGTTGGTGACGTCCATGTCTGCAAATGTAGTCCGATTGATAAACAAATGCAAGCACTCGGCCGGCCGCCCGAGGGGTCCGAAGGGGGCTCCTGCCGCCCCGGCCGTTCGACCCTGAACGGGTAGCCTCTGGCCTCTGATGAGCGCCCAAGTGCCGGCGGTGGTCGCCGTCGTCGTGACCGCCGACCCCGGGCCGTGGCTCGAGGAGTCGCTCTCCTCCCTGGCCCAGCAGGATTACGGCGAGCTCTCGGTCCTGGTCCTGGCCAGCGGGGATGACGGCGCCGACGTCACCCAGCGGGTGGGGCGGGTCCTCCCGGATGCCTTTGTTCGCCACCTGCCCGGTCGACCCGGGTACGCCGCGGCGACCAACGAGGCGCTCGGGATGGTGGAGGGGGCCGCGTTCTACCTGTTGTGCCACGACGACGTGGCGCTCGATCCTGACGCCGTCCACAAGATGGTCGAGGAGTCGGTCCGCTCGAACGCCGGCGCGGTCTCGCCGAAGTTCGTGAATTGGGACGACACCAGCGTGCTGCTCCACGTGGGGATGAGCTGCGACAAGACGGGTGCCGTGGTCGATCGGGTGCTCGAGGGGGAGGTCGACCACGGGCAGCACGACGCCGTGCGCGACGTCTTCGTGGCCCCCGGGGGGTGCATCCTGATCCGCGCTGATCTCTTCGCCGAGCTCGGCGGCTTCGACCCCGGCGTCACCGCCATGGGCGAGGACCTCGACCTGTCGTGGCGCTGCCAGGTGGCCGGTTCGCGCGTCGTGGTCGCTCCCGACGCCCGGGTGCGCCACCGCGAGGTCGTGGCGGGGGGGCTCGAGCCGCTCGCGGCGGGGTCGGACTCGGGCGGCCGTCATGCCGAGACCATGCAGGTGCTGCAGCGGCGGCACGAGCTGCGAGCCGTCCTGAAGTGCTACACGTGGTTCCATCTCGTCCGGGTCGTGCCGCAGGCGGCCTTGCTGGCGTTGGGCGAGATCGTCGTGGCCTTGTTCGCCCGAGACGGCGAGCGCGTGCGCGCCGTGGCGGGGGCGTGGTGGTGGAACGCCAGACACCTCGGGGAGATCAGGGCGCTCCGCCGCAAGCTGGCCACCAACCGGATGCTGGGCGACTCGGAGGTCCGACGGCTGCAGCTCCGGGGCAGTGCGCGGCTTTCGCGCTACCTCAGCATGGTGTCGCACCACGGACTCGAGGCCGCCAACGCTGTGGCGGCCCGCCGACGACCCGGCCACGCGCCCGAGCGCTCCGAGGTGGCGCTGCTCACCGGGAGTGTGGGGTTGGCTTTCAGCGAGGACGCGGACTTCGACCAGCTCGACGACCTCGGCCACCGTGCCGGCCGCGACCGCTTCGGACACAAGGTGCGCGCCCCGTTCCTCGCCACGGGGCGCCAGCGAGCCGTGGCGCTGCTGGTGGCGCTGCTGGTGGTGGCGCTCGGCACCCGCGACCTGTTCTTCGGGACCTTGCCCCTGGTCGGCCAGCTGGCTCCGCTGCCCTCGTGGTCCACCAGCTGGCATCACTTCTTCTCGGGATGGCAATCGGCAGGGGTGGGCACCACGGCGCCCTCCTCGCCCGCGTTCGGGCTGACCGGCCTGTCGGGGACGATCCTGCTGGGCGCCATGGGGACGCTCCAGCGGGTGCTGCTGCTCGGCTGCATCCCGCTCGGTGCCTGGGGCATGTCGCGCCTGGCCCGGCCGCTGCTCTCTGCCCGGGCGCGGGTGATCGCCGTGATCTGCTACCTGGGTATCCCCCTGCCCTATGCAGCGCTGGGGACGGGTCGCTGGGACGGCCTGGTGGCCTACGCCGCTTTTCCCTTCATCCTGCTGGCCCTGGCCCGCGCCGCCGGCGTGGAGCCCTATGCCGCGGGTGCGGGGACCGGGCCGACATCCGGGTCGACCGAGGGGACGACGTGGCGGAGCCGTCCGCTCGGCCGGGTGGCGGTGCTCGGCGCACTCATTGCCACCGCCGCCGCCTTCGCCCCGGCGGTGGTCCCCATGGTGATCGTGAGTGCGCTGGCCTGGGAGGTCGGGGGGGTTCTGGCCGGGTCACGCGACGGGGCCGGGCGCGTGCTCGGGCGCGCGCTGGCCGGGGTCGGCGTCGCCCTCGTCCTGCTGGCCCCCTGGGTGCTCGGGACGCTGCTGGCCGGCCGGGCATCCATCGGGATCTTCGGGTTGCCCATCTCGGGTGCCAGCGCGCCCGGCTGGGGCGAAGTGGTCCGCTTCGCCATCGGCCCCGCCGCCCGCTCGCCCGTGGTGTGGCTGCTCGTCGCCGCGGCGGCCCTGCCCCTGGTGCTCGGACGCGGGATCCGCCTGCTCTGGGCGGCGCGCCTTTGGGTGGTGGCCTGTGCGTCGTGGGGGTTCGCCCTGGCCACGTCCCGGGGCGACCTCGGCTCGTTCACGCCCTCGGAGTCGGTGGTGCTGGCCCCCGCCGCGGTCGCCGTGGCCCTGTGTGTGGGCCTCGGGATCTCCGCCTTCGAGAACGACCTGTCCGGGCGCGCCTTCGGATGGCGCCAGGTGGTCACCGTGGTGGCGCTGGCGTTCGTCGTCGTGGGCCTGGCCCCGGTCGCGGTCGCCGCCGCCGGGGGCCGCTGGGGCCTTCCCGAACAGGGGGTCGACCAGCAACTTGGGTTCCTCAGCCACCCGTCGACGGGGGTGGCGCGGGTGCTGTGGTTGGGGGACCCGCGGGCGTTGCCGGTCGGGGGGTGGTCGGTCCAGGACGGGTTGGCCTACGCGGTCACGCCCGAGAGCCTGCCCACCACCGAGCAGGTGCTCGCTCCGGCCGGTGCCGGGCCGGCCGGGCAGCTGGGCGAGGACGTGCGACTGGCCATGTCCGGGGGCACGGTCCACCTCGGCCGGCTGCTCGCCCCCGCTGGTGTGCGCTACGTGGTCGTGGTCGACGCTCTGGCCCCTTCGATGGCCGGCGGGTCCACGCCTTCGGTCAGCGCGCCCGCGCCGGCCGGCCTGGTGGCCGACCTTCTGGCCCAAGACGACCTCCAAGCGCAGCCCGGCGTGCTCGGTCTGCAGGTCTTCGCGAACGGTGCCGCCATGCCCGTGACGGCCGAACGTGTCGCGCCCGTGGGGGCTCGTGGTGGATCCTCGACACCGGGCGCGGCGGACGTGACCGGCTGGCTGCCCGCGCTGGGCCCGCTGGCCGCCGGCGGGCCGGCGAGCGGACCGGTCTCGGGCGGCACCCTGTACGCCGGGTACGCGCCCGCCGGCAGCTTCGCCCTCTCCGTGGACGGGCGGGGCGCGGCGTCGCGACCGGCGTTCGGGTGGGCGGCGCAGTACACCGTGGAGAAGGGGACGGCCTCGCTGGCGCTCTCGCAGTTCCCTCTGGTGCCCCTGGCCGTGACGCTCGAGCTCCTCGTGTGGGCGGCCCTGGCGGTGGCGCTGGCGGGTCGGCCGCGCCGCGTGGCCCGTCCGGCACCGCTCGGCCGGGCGCGGCGCGGACCCGAGCTGGAGGGGAAGGACCCGGACCCAGGTGCGGAGGTCCAGCCGTGAGCCCGGCCCATCACCCCGTGCAGCGCTGGCGGATCCTGGCCTTCGTGGTGGTGGTCGTCGGAGGAGTGGGGATCGCCGCCGCGGTGCGGGGGACGCCCCCGCCGCCTGCCGCGCCGGCCGGACCCGTGGCCCTGGTGGCGGCACCCGACGCTGAGTCGTCGGCCTGGTACTGCGCCGGGCAATCCACCCCCACGGGGCCGGCGGTGGGCTCGGTGATGCTCACGAACACCACCTCCCGGCCGGCCACGGCCGCCATCACTGCGGTGACCGACGCCGGCTCGAGCGCGCACGGCGCGGCCACGGTGCCGGCGCACCAGACGGTGGTGCCGTCCCTGCCGGCCGTCTCGTCAGGCTCGTGGGAGTCCGAGACGGTGGTCGTCGACGGTGGGGGCGTGGCGGTGTCCCAGGCCGTGCACGGCCCTCTCGGTTGGTCGCAGTCGCCTTGCGTCAGCACGACGTCGAGCCACTGGTACTTCCCGAGCGGATCGACCGCGGCATCCAACCAGCTCGACGTCGCCTTGCTCAACCCGACGTCGACGCCGGTCGTGGTCGATCTCAGTTTCGTGACACCGACCGGCGTCGTGCACCCGATCGACGATCAGGGGATCGTGCTGCAGTCCGGCCAGCTGGTAAGCGAGAGCGTGGCCTCCGTCGTGCAGGAGGTCTCCGCGGTCAGCACCGTGGTCTCCGCCCGCACCGGCCGGGTCGTGGCCTTCGAGCTGGAGCGGATGGTGGGCGGTGGCGCCGCCACGGGAGGGCTGGCACTGCTGACCGGTGCGGCCACGCCGCAGGCGGGCTGGTCGATCCCGGCGGCACGTGAGGTGGCGCAGGGCAGCTCGGAGATCGACGTGTTGAACCCTGGGTCGACGCCCGAATCGGTCACGGTGAAGCTCCGGCTGCCCTCGGGGCCGCTGGCGCCGCTGACCAGTCAGGTCGCTCCCCGGTCCACCTGGGTGCTCCAGACCAGCGCGCAGACCCGTATCCCCGACGGGGTGACGTACTCGGTCACGGTCGCGGCGATCGGGGGCCCAGGAGTCGTGGTGGGTCGTTTCGTGGCCGTGCCCGCACCGGCGGCGTCGCCGCAGGCAGGCATGGCGCTCGCCGTCGATGGGCTGACCGCGGGCTCGGCCACCGGCCAGTGGGTGGTGCCGCCACCCGGAACGAGCGCGCAGTTGCCGGTGGCGGGCGCCGCCCCGGCACTGCTGGCGCTGCTCAACACCTCGGATGGGACCGAGACATACCGTGCTTTCACCGCGTCACCCTCGGGTGGGCACATGTTGGCCACGGGCACGCTGCCGGCAGGTGCGACCGCCCTGGTCTCGGGGTCACCGCTGACGGCGGCGGGACTCGACCCGATCATGGTGCAGTCCAACGGCTCGATGGCGGTCAGCGAGGACGTCGGCCCCGCTGGTGGTGTCGGCGTCGTGACCATGCCGGGGATCTCCCTGGCACCGCCCATCGGCGGAAGCTGAGGCGATCAGGAGGACGCGGCGCCCTCGGGTCCCTGGGTGGCGGGTCCGGCCACCGGGGGCCAGGGGGAGGAGGCCACGACTCGGCTGAGGGCACGTCGCCGCTCGCGCCACCCCCGCTGCTCGGAGCCGCGGCACTGGCCGGGGTGGCGCTCGCCGGGGCCGTGCTGGCCACCGCACCGTTCGGGGCCTCGGCGGCCTTGGGGGCGTCGGCGCCGCGTCCATTGCCGTTGACCACGGTGATGGCGGCCCCGCTGAAGTGGGGCACGGACTTGGCGCCCTCACCGTGCACCGGCGAGCCGTGTGCCTCGTCGACCAGCCGCGCCACCTCGGCGCCGTCGATGATCTCGTTGTCGAGCAGGGCGCGGGCGATGGCGTTGAGGCCGCCGCGATGCTTGCTCAGCACCTCCATGGCCCGCGTCTCCTCGGCGCGCAGGATCCGCTCCACCTCGTCGTCGATGATCTTGGAGGTGTCCTCGGAGTAGTCGCGCGTGTGCATGAGGTCCTCGCCCAGGAAGACCTGACCCTGCGAGCCCCACGCCATGGGGCCGATGGCGTCGCTCATGCCCCACTCGCGCACCATCTTGCGGGCCAGCTCGGTGTTGCCGACCAGGTCGTTGGCGGCACCGGTCGAGAGGTCGCCGTAGACCAGGAGCTCGGCCACGCGTCCGCCCATGCGCACGCACAGCGAGTCCTCGATGTACTGACGCGGGTGGATGTGGCGCTCCTCCATGGGGAGCTGGTGGGTCACGCCCAGCGCCATGCCGGTGGGCAGGATGGTGACCTTGTGCACAGGGTCGGCGTGCTCGAGCACGTAGGCCAGCACGGCGTGGCCGCCCTCGTGGTAGGCGATGCGCTCCTTCTCTGCCTCGGAGAGCACCATCGACTCGCGGCGCTGGCCGAGCAGCACCCGGTCGCGCGCCGTCTCGAAGTCGGCCATGGCGATGTCCGGGCTTCCCCGGCGCACGGCGTGGAGCGCTGCTTCGTTGACCAGGTTGGCCAGGTCGGCGCCGCTCATGCCCGGGGTGCCCCGGGCCACCACGCTCAGGTCGACGTCGGGCGCCATGCGCTTGCCTCGGCAGTGGACCTGCAGGATGGGCAGGCGCTCCTCGAGGTCGGGCAGCGGGACGACGATCTGGCGGTCGAAGCGGCCGGGACGCAGCAGGGCCGGGTCGAGGATGTCGGGCCGGTTGGTGGCGGCGATCATGACCACGCCCTCGGAGGTGTCGAAGCCGTCCATCTCCGAGAGCATCTGGTTCAGCGTCTGCTCCCGCTCGTCGTGGCCTCCACCGAGTCCGGCGCCGCGCTTGCGCCCGATGGAGTCGATCTCGTCGACGAACACGATGGCCGGAGCCTGCTTGCGCGCCGTCTGGAAGAGGTCGCGCACCCGGCTGGCCCCGACGCCCACGAACATCTCCATGAAGTCCGACCCGCTCACCGACATGAACGGCACGCCCGCCTCTCCGGCGACGGCACGGGCGATCAGCGTCTTGCCGGTTCCCGGCGGGCCCACCAGGAGGACGCCCTTGGGGATCTTGGCGCCGATCTCCTTGAATCGAGCGGGGGTCTTGAGGAAGTCCACCACCTCGCTGATCTCCTGCTTGACCCCCGTGTACCCGGCGACGTCGTCGAAGGTGGTCGTGGGGCGGTCACTGCTGAAGGTCTTGGCCTTGGAGCGGCCGATCGACATGATCCCCGACATCTGCCCACGGGTCTGTCGACCGATGAAGTAGATGAAGGCGGCCCCGATGCCGATGATGAAGAGGTAGGGGAGCAGCGCACTGAAGATGTTCGAGGAGGGGGTGGGGAAGCTCACCTCCACGCCGTCGGAGCGCATCGTCGAGACGTCGTTGGGCAGCGAGGGGCTCGGCCCCTGGACCACGTAGCTGGCGCCGCCGTTCTTGGAGTTGAAGTTGCCGGTGATCTGACCGGTCGAGTTGGAGATCTTGGCCGTGGAGATCTGCTTGGCCGAGACGTCCTGCATGAACTTCGTGTAGGAGATCGTCTTGGCGTTGGTCGTCTTGATCGTGCCGACCGCCAGCAGGATGGCCACGATCCCGATGGCCAACACACCCCAGAGCCAACGCCAGTTCTGCCCGGTGGGGCCGGCCGGCTGTTGTTGTCCGTCCCCGTTCACGGGCGCACCAGGCCGCCCGGTGGGCTTCTCCGCGCGCTGGGGACTCACGCTGCCATGCTAGGCGCCGACCCCGCCGGCCGTTGACCGCCCCTCGTGGCGCCCTCCGACGGCGCGGCACCGTCTCCCGTTGCAGGTGGCGGCCCCTGGGGGCCCCGCGGGCACCGGTAACGTCTTGGCGTGACCGACATCGAGCCCGGCGGGGCGGCTCCGGGCCCCCCGGGGCCCCCGACCCGGCCGCCCGCACGTCCCCCTGGGCCGGTCCCGGCGGGGTACGTCCCCAGATCGTCGCTCGAGGGGCGCCCGCCACCTCCGCCGCTCCCACCCCCGCCGCCATCGTCGGTTGCGAGACCCCCCGGCGAGACCCCGTTCCTCGACACGCCCTCGGTCCCGCCGCAGACCAGGCACCAGGCCTGGATGTGGCTGGTCTACGCCGTGGCCGGGTTCGTGGTGGGCCAGATCGGTGCTCTCGCCTTCGGGTTGATCGCCGGCGCCATCGCGGGCAAGACGTCGGCGCAGATGCAGGCCATCGCCACCGAGGCGGTGCCGCCCGAGTGGTACGTGGTCTCCACCCTGCTGGGTCTGTGGATCGGCTTCGTGGGCGCACCGTGGTTGGCCAGTCGGACCCAGGGCACCCGGGACTTCGTGCGCGACCTGGGCCTGCGTTTCCGTCCCATCGACCTGGTCGGCATCGCCGTAGGGATCGGTGGGCAGATCCTCGTGGCGGTGATGTACGCGCCGTTCCAGCGCCACATCCACAACTTCAACGCTCCTTCCCAGCGGTTGACGGGAGGCGCGCACGGAGGGGGATTCGTCATCATCGCCCTGGCCACCGTCGTGGTCGCCCCGTTCATGGAGGAGCTGTTCTTCCGGGGCCTGGTCCTCAAGGCGCTGGTGCGACTCATGACACCGCTGCGGGCGGCCGGCGGCGCGCGTACCGCCGGGGTCGTCGTGGCCGTGGTCGTCGACGGTCTGCTGTTCGGGCTGGCACACGGCGAGTGGGTGCAGCTGGCCGGGCTGGCCGCCTTCGGCATGGTGCTGGCCGGCATCTCGTACCGCACGGGTCGTCTCGGCATGAACATGGTCGCCCACGCTTCCTTCAACCTGGTGGCGATCGTGGCCATCGCCGGATCCGGGACCGGCCTCCTCCACTGATACCCGCCGCGCCGGGTCCGGCGGCGGTTGCGCTGCCACCTATCGTGGGAGCCGTGAGCCCCATGCACGAGGTCTTCAAGGCGTACGACATCCGGGGCACCGTCCCCGACCAGCTCAACGCGGACATGTGTCGCGCTATCGGGCGGGCCTTCGCCCGCTTCACCCGGTCGGTCGGAGCAGAGGCAGGTGGCACCGGTGGGGTGCTGGTCGCCCGGGACATGCGCGAGTCGGGGGTCGAGCTCTCGGCGGCGTTCTCCGACGGCGTGCGCGCCGAGGGCGTGGCGGTCACCGACCTCGGCATGGCCTCGACGGACTTCTTGTACTTCGCCTCGGGCCACCTCGACGCGCCCGGTGCCATGTTCACCGCCTCGCACAATCCGGCGCAGTACAACGGGATGAAGCTCTGCCTGGCCGGTGCCAGGCCCATCGGGAGCGACACCGGGCTCGAGGAGATCGCGGCCGAGGCGGAGAAGCTGCTCGGCGAGCCCCTCCCTCCGCTGACCGGGGACCGGCGCGAGCTCGACCTGCTCGATGCCTGGGCGGACCACGTGGTCTCGTTCGTCGACGTGGGGTCCCTGCGCCCCCTCAAGGTGGTGGCGGACACGGCGAACGGGATGGGCGGCCTGGTCGTGCCCGTGGTGTTCGGGCGCCTGCCCGTCTCGGTCGACATCCTCTTCCCGGAGCTCGACGGCTCCTTCCCCAACCACCCCGCCGACCCGATCCAGCCGGAGAACCTGGTCGCGCTGAAGGAAGCTGTGCTGGCCCAGGGCGCCGACGTCGGGCTGGCCTTCGACGGCGACGCCGACCGGGTCTTCCTGGTCGACGAGAAGGCCCAGCCGGTCTCGGGCTCCCTCACCACCGCGCTGGTTGCCGCCTCCATGCTGCGCAAGCACCCCGGCGAGACGATCCTCTACAACCTCATCTGCTCACACGTGGTCCCTGAGACCGTCACCGCGCTCGGCGGCAAGCCGATGCGTACCCGCGTGGGCCATTCGATCATCAAGAAGGTCATGGCAGAGTCCGGCGCCGTGTTCGGAGGCGAGCACTCGGGCCACTACTACTACCGGGACAATTTCCGGGCCGACTCGGGGATCATCACCGCCCTGCTCGTCCTCGAGCTGCTCAGCGAGAGCGACCGTCCCCTGTCCGAGCTGCTCGAACCCTACAAGCGCTATGCGGACTCCGGAGAGATCAACACCGAGGTGGCCAGCCCGGCCGACACGGTGGCGGCGCTGGCGTCGCACGAGCGAGCGGCGGGTGCGTCGGTGGACCTGCTCGACGGCCTCACCGTGGAGCGCCCGGACTGGTGGTACAACGTGCGTCCCTCCAACACCGAGCCGCTGCTCCGGCTCAATGTCGAGGCCGCCACCCCCGAGGAGTGCGCGGTCCACGTGGCCGAGGTGCAGGCACTGATCGCCACGCACTCGGGCGCCAGCCACTCGGGTGCGTTCATCGAGGGGTCCCGATGAGCTTGGATCCCCTCCTGCTCGAGGTGCTGGCCTGCCCGGTCGACAAGGGGCCGCTGCTGTGCTTCGACGAGCAGGGCTTCCTCTACAACCCGCGGCTGCACCGGCGCTATGCCGTGTCCGACGGCATCCCGGTGCTCCTGGTCGACGAGGCGGTCGAGGTCTCCGAGCCCGAGCACGAGCGTCTCATGGCCGAGGCCGACCGACGCGGCGTCCGCTCCACCGGCGCCGAGGGCTCTCCGGCCGAAGGGTGAGCAGCTCGCCCTATCTCGACACCATGGGGCTCTGGGACTCTGCCGTGGCCCTGCCCGAACTGCTCCCCGTGCTGTTCGACACCGCCAGCGGGGCCCTGGCCGATGGCGGATGGCCGGCCGACGGACCCGAGGTGCACGCTGTGGCCGTGTGCGGTCTGGGAGCCGACGAGGTGGCAGCGCGAGCGGTGGCCGCGCTCGGGGATCGAACGCTCCCGGTGCCCCTGTGGGTGAGCCACGGCGCCACATTGCCGGCGTTCGTCGACCGTCACACCGTCGTGTGCGCGCTCTCGGGCACCGGCGCCGACGAGGAGACGCTGACCGCGGCCGAGGACGCCTTGGCGCGTGGGGCGCGGCTGATCGCCGCCGGGGGGGGTGCCGACGACGCCCTGGCCGGTCTCGCCGCCGCCTCCGGATCCCCCTGGTGCCCGTCGCCACCCGGCGGGGCTCGCTCGGTGGGTGCGCTGGCCTCTGCCGTGGCCATGCCGCTTGTTGCCCTGGCCGGCGCCGGCCTGTTGCCGGACCCCGCCCCGTCGTTCGCCGCCGCCGCAGCGTCGCTGACCGCGAGGCGCGACCGCTTCGTCGCCGGCGGTCTGGGGGCGGAGCTGGCCCGACGCATCGGTCGGACGATCCCCCTGGTCTACGGCGCCGAGGGCGTGGGCGCGACGGCGGCGCGCTGGTGGAAGGTCCGGCTGAACACCAACGCCAAGGCACCCGCGTTCAACGGATCGGTACCAGCGGTGGCCTACGACGAGATTGCCGGCTGGGGGCAGGACGGTGATGTGACCCGGCAGGTCGTGACGCTGCTGTTCCTCCGCCACGCGGGCGAGCCCTCGGGGGCCGCAGAGGCCTTCGATGCCGTGTTCGCCGCCACCGAGGAGGTCATGGCCGACGTGCTCGAGGTGCGCGCCGAGGGAGGTGACGACCTGGAGTGCTTCTTCGACCTGGCCCTGCTCGGTGAGCTGGTCTCGTTGCACATCGCCGGGTCCGAAGGCGTCGATCCCGGCCCGATTCCCGCCGTCGAGGGGCTGCACCGGGACTGACCGGGGACGTCGCGCTCGGCGCCCCCGGCCTCATCGCCCGGCGGTCAGCCCGAGGCCATAGCCGGCCAGGAAGGTGCTCGCTTCCTCATGGCGCGGGTAGCGCGCCGCCAACCGCTTGAACGCGGGGGAGTGGTCGGGGTGGCTCAAGTGGGCGACCTCGTGCACCAGCACGGAGTCGAGCACCCACTCCGGCACGGACTGGAGCCGGTGGGAGATCCGGATGTGGCCGGTCGCGTAGGAGCAGGACCCCCAGCGTGCGCTCTGGTTGGTCACCCATCTGACCGAGGTGGGGCGTACCGCGTCGAGGTAGCGCTCGCTCAACGCGACAGCCCGGGCCAGGAGGTCGGCGTCACCGAGTGCGCCATGGGGGCGTTGTCGGGCCAGGAGGCGGTCGACCAGCCAGTCGATGGTGCGTTGGCGGGCGGCCACGTCGAGGTGGGCCGGGAGCGAGACGACGATCCGGTCCTGCACCCAGCGCGCCTCGGAGGTCTTCTTGCGACGTGTGCTCACCCGGACCTCGACGACCGGCACCGGGCGGGCCCCTTCGGTCGTCTGGCTCCCTCGCTCGGCGAGGGGCTCGGCCGATGGACCGGCGAGCGGCTCGGAGAAGAAGGAGGGCGGGAAGAGGGTCACCGCGGCATTGTGCCCGAACACGGGAGGCCCGCGGTGCATGCCGACGGCATCCCTGTTGCCCTCCCACGAGAGGCCTACGATCTGGGCGCCCAGCCAGGGGGCACCGGCGAGGGCCGGCGGACAGGAGGACGGACGCAATGGCCACGCTGCTCGGAGCAAGCGGATCAGTGGGTTTCTTGATCCTCCTCTACATCGCGGTCATCGTCTTCGAGATCGCCGCGCTCTGGCAGGTCTTCGTGAAGGCCGGGCAGCCGGGCTGGGCCGCCATCATCCCCATCTACAACATCTGGATCCTGCTCAAGATCATCGGCCGCCCGGGCTGGTGGCTCGCCCTGTTCCTGCTGGCGATCATCCCGATCGTGGGCTGGATCGCCGTGTTCGTCATCGGGATCATCATCAACCTCGACCTGGCCAAGTCCTACGGCAAGAGCACCGCCTTCGCCATCGGTCTGATCCTGCTCGGCTTCATCTTCATCCCGATCCTCGGGTTCGGGGCCTCCCGGTACGTGGGTCCGGCGGCCGGACCCGGGGGCTCGTCCTCGGGCGGCTACGGAAGCGTCGGCTACTGAGGCCTCGGCTACTGAGGCCTCGGCTCCTGGCTCGTCGGCTCAGGACCGAGACAGGCGGGACGCGCCCGTCTCGGCTCAGCCGGCCGGGGCCATGCCAACCACGGGCTTGTTCAGCACCGTCCCGCCCTCGGAGCCGGCGTAGGTCGCGTCGCCGAAGGTGAAGATGCCGCCGTCGGAGGCCACCAGCCAGTAGCCGCGCCCGCTCGGCGTGGCCGCCATGGCCACCACGGGACGGTTCAACGCGATGGCGCCGGTCGAGCCGAAGAAGCTGGCGTCCCCGAAGGTGAAGATGCCGCCGTCGGAGGCCACCAGCCAGTAGCCGCGCCCGCTCGGCGTGGCCGCTATGGCCACCACGGGACGGTTCAACGCGATGGCGCCGGTCGAGCCGAAGAAGCTGGCGTCCCCGAAGGTGAAGATGCCGCCGTCGGAGGCCACCAGCCAGTAGCCGCGCCCGCTCGGCGTGGCCGCCATGGCCACCACGGGACGGTGCAACGCGATGGCGCCGGTCGAGCCGAAGAAGCTGGCGTCCCCGAAGGTGAAGATGCCGCCGTCGGACGCCACCTCCCAGTAGCCATGGCCGCTGGGCGTGGTGGCCATGCCCACGATGGGCGCGTGCAGCGCCGTGCCTCCCATGGAGCCGTAGAACGCGGCGTCGCCGTAGGTGAAGATGCCGCCGTCGGAGGCCACCAGCCAGTAGCCCTTCCCCGAGGGGGTCGACCGCATGCCCACGATGGGCGCGTCGAGGCGGAGGCTGCCGGTCGAGCCGTAGAACTGGGCGCCGCCGAAACTGAAGATGCCGCCGTCGGAGGCGACCATCCAGTACGAGGAGCCCGGGGATGCCGCCGGCGGAGGTGACGGAGGTCCGGGGATACCCGCTGAACCGGAGAAGGCGTACACCTGGTCCGTGCTCGGTGCCAGCAAGAGGCCGTCGCCCACCGACGGCGTGGGGAAGTGGTTGGCCTCACCGCCGACCGACACCTGTTGCACCGTGTAGCCGGTGCCAGGATCGAGTCCGTAGAGCGTGCTGCCCGCGATCGACCACACCAGACCACCGGCGGTGATGGGTGGGCCCGTGGCTCCGCTGGCCTGCCAGGCCACGCTGAAGGTGCCGCTGGTCTGGATCGCCTCGACCCCGTTCCGGCACGGCACGTAGACGACCGTGCCCGAGGCCGCATCCCCGCCGTCGGCGGTCGTGCCCGCGCAGGCCGTGATGGTGGGCGGGGACCCGATTCCCCCGAGGTCGCCCTGGCTCAAGAGGTAGGCGTGGGAGGACTTGCCGACCTGGAGCACCGCCCCGTCGGAGAGCAGGGCGGGCGCCGTCGACCCGAGATCGAGGTCCGTGTTGTTGTCGGTCTGCCAGCTGCTCGGCGCGAAGTACTGCGTGCGGGAGAGGCTCGGGGACAGCTCGAGCACCGAGTCGCTGAAGTCGTAGGGCACCGATCCCGAGCCGTTCCCGGTGGCCACCCAGATGTTCCCGGCCGCATCGACCTCGGGCGCCGCGCCGCCCATCCACACGGCCCCGTCGTGGCCGATGGGCACCGCCTGGTAGAAGCCGGGCGTGCCGCCGCCTTCGGGGACCGAGCCGATCCAGCCGCTGTAGCTCGAGCAGTCACCGTCGTTGCCGCCGTAGCCGAAGACGACGTTGCCGTTGCTGAGGTTGAGCCCCGTGCGTTGCAAGATGGCCTTCGGGTCCTGAGCCGGCGGGTCCACGCCCTGTCCCATGACGATGAGCCCGGAGTACATGTTCATCCCCACCAGGACGTGGGACGGCGCGCCGTTGCTCAGCTCGTCGGCCACCGCGAAGACCTCGCCGCGGGCCTCGTCGACCACGGGGGTGCCGGTGATGCCGACGGTCGGCGAGATGTCCCCGCAGGGGAGGTCACCCGAGGACACCGGGGTGCCCACGTGGGTCGACCACAGCACGGCGCCCGTGTCGGCCCTGAGGGCGTACACGGTGTCGTTCTCGGTGGCCACGAAGATCCGCCCCCCGGCCTCGAGCGGCTCGCCGTAGACCTGGCCGTCGAGGACGGGCGACTTCCAGGCCAACGAGGGAGGGGAGAAGGTGACCCCCGAGGTGTCGTTCCCCGTGCCCAGAGGGTTGCCGTGGTACACGGTCCACGCGCTTCCCGGATCGAGGCGGGGGAGCCGGCCCGCGCCCTGGGCCCGCCCTGCTGGCCAGAGTGTCAGGGCGAGCACCATCGCCAGCACGACCGCCGACACCAGGGCCGCGGCGGACAGGACCGTCCCGGCAGGCCCGGTCGTTCTGGTGCAGACGCGTGATCCCGGTGCGATGCCCGCACGCTAACGGTCCTGTCCCCCGGTGTCGATGGGCCCTTTGGCCCACAACCGGGATCGGTGCTCAGAGCTCCAGCGGCCCGGCGTGGGCGAAGCCCTGACGGATGCCCTGGCCGGCCCGGGCCGTGAGCTGCTCGGGCTCGTAGAGCATCAGGTAGGCGTTGCGGGCATGGTCCCGCGAGCGGTTCTTGAACACCATGGCCAGCGTGGCCGGGTCGTCGGACTCGTCCTCGTGGACGAACACCTCGAGGATGGGGGTGTTCGTCATGAGCTGCGCCGTCATGATCCCGGTCGAGGCCTCGTGGGCGCAGACCTTGTCGACCCGCTCCTTGCCGGGCATGCCCAGGGCGACCACGATCCGGCAGCCGTCCTCCTCGATCAGCTTCTTGGCCGCCACGGCCAGGTCCTTGAAGCCCGGGACGGTGCGCCGGAGAGTGGTGAACCGTGTGCCGTACCCCGGGCACCCCGAGAGCTCGTCGAGAGCCTCGGCGCCCATGTCGTAGCGGGCGAACATGGTGTCGACCACGCCGATCAGGTCCATGACCCATTGTCGCGCGGCAGGGCCATTGGCCCGTCCCCGCCGGCGCCGTCCAGTATGGAGGGGTGAGCGCAGCTGGCTGGGTGGAGAGGGATGCTGCCGTGGTGTGGCACGGGTTCACGCAGATGGCGGCGTATGCGGACAACGCCCCGCTGGTGGTGGAGCGGGCCGAGGGCCGTGAGCTGATCGATGCTGAGGGCCGGCACTACCTCGACGGCATCTCCTCTCTGTGGGTCAACACGCTCGGCCACCGCGTCCCCGAGCTCGACGCCGCGCTGGCCGCCCAGGCGGCCAAGGTGGCCCACTCGACGTTGCTCGGCAACGGCAACACGGTGGTGGTGGAGCTGGCCGAGGCCCTGGCCGCGGTGGTGCCGGTGGACGAGCCGCACTTCCTCTTCGCGGCTGACGGCGCCGTGGCGGTGGAACAGGCGCTGAAGATCGCCTACCAGTACTGGATCAACAAGGGCGTGACCGGGCGGACCCGCTTCCTGGCCCTCGGCGACGCCTATCACGGAGACACCGTGGGTGCGCTCTCGCTCGGCGACGGCGGCGTGTTCAGCGCGGTGTTCGAGCCCCTGTGCTTCCCGGTGGTGCGCACGCCGGGCTACGCCGACCCCGGCTGGGCCGACAAGGCCTGCACGGCTGTCGAGGCCCATGGGGGCGAGCTGGCCGCCGTGGTCATGGAGCCACTGGTGCAGGGCGCGGTCGGGCATGCTGTGTGCCGAGGAGTCCGACGTGCGCCGGGTCGGCGAAGCGTGTCGGCGCGCCGGCGTCCTGCTGCTCTGCGACGAGGTGGCCACCGGCTTCGGGCGCACCGGGACGCTGTTCGCCTCGGAGCGCTGCGGCGTGCGCCCTGACCTGCTGTGCCTGGGCAAGGGCATCACCGGCGGGTACCTGCCCATGTCGGCCACGGTGGCCTCGGGCAAGGTGTTCGGCGCCTTCCTGGGGGACGATCTGGGGCCGGCGACCTTCTATCACGGCCACTCCTACGGGGGGAACGCGCTGGCCGCCGCCGTGGCGCTGGCGCACCTGCGCCTGATCACGGACGGGGACGTCCTGGCCAATGTGGGTGCCCGCGCCGACCAGCTGGCCACGCTCCTCGACGAGCGATTCGTGGGGCGGCCCGGAGTGCGCGCCGTGCGCCAGCGGGGGCTGATGGTCGGAGTCGAGCTCGACCCGCCCCGACCCGCCCTGCGCTGGGGCCGGCGGGTGTGCGCCGGCGCGGTGGAGCGGGGCGTCCTGCTGCGCCCGCTCGGCGACGTCGTCGTGCTGATGCCCCCGCTCACCATCACGGCTGAGGAGACCCTGCGGATGGTGGACGCGCTCGATGCGGCCGTGGCCGACGTGGCCGGGGGGACCCTGGGCCGATGAGCAGCCGTCCGACCGGTGACTCGAGCAGCACCTGGGCCGCACGCATCGGTGGCGCGCTCGAGCGTGTGGCGGCCGAGGGCCGCTGGCGCGCCCCACGGGTGTTCGACGCCGCTGGGCCCACCGGGACGCTGGGCGGCCCGTGGGCCGCCGGCGACGCCGCTGGCCCCGGTGGGGCTGAGGTCGTTTCGTTCGCCTCCAACGACTACCTGGGGCTCGGCATCCATCCCGCCGTCGTCGACGCGGCACGCCGGGCACTCGACCGGTGGGGCGCCGGGTCGGGGGCCTCCCGGCTGGTCACCGGGACACGTCCCGTCCATGCCGAGCTCGAGGTGGCGTTGGCGGAGTGGAAGGGGACCGAGGCCGCGGTGTGCTTCCCGACCGGATTCGCGGCCAACCTCGGCGTGCTCTCGACCCTCGCCGGCCCCGACGTGGTGGTGCTCTCCGACGAGCTGAACCACGCCAGCATCATCGACGGCTGCCGGCTCTCGCGAGCCACGCTCTGCGTCTACCGCCACCGCGACCTCGACCACCTGGCCGCCCTGCTCGGTGCCGCCTCGGCGCGCCGTCAGCCGGCGCTGGTCGTGACCGACACCGTGTTCTCGATGGACGGTGACGTGGCTCCCCTCGGCGACCTGGTGGCCCTGTGCTCCCGCCATGGTGCCCTCCTGGTGCTCGATGAGGCGCATGCCGTGCTCGGCCCGCACCTCCCCGAGGCGGGGGACAACGGCGCACCGATCGTGCGGGTGGGCACGCTCTCCAAGACGCTGGGCTCCATGGGCGGTTTCGTGGCGGCCGACCGTGACGTGGTCGATCTCCTGGTCAACCGGGCCCGTCCGTACATCTTCTCGACTGCGCCCACGCCGGCCGACACGGCCGCTGCCCTGGCGGCCGTGCGCGTCGTGCGCTCGGCCGAGGGCCGTGCCCTCGCCGCCCGCCTCGCCTCCCTGGTGGGCCGGCTCTCGCAGGCCGCACTGGCACCGCCGGACCATCCGAGTCCCATCGTCCCGGTCGTGCTGGGCACCGAGCACGAGGCGGTGGCGGCCTCGGTGGCGTTGCTCGAGCGGGGCGTGTGGGTCCCGGCCATCCGCCCCCCGACCGTGCCGGTGGGGACGAGCCGGCTGCGTGTGACCTTGTCGGCGGCGCACAGCGACGACGACGTGGGCCGCCTGATCGACGGTCTGGTCGAGCTGAGGGCAGCCGCATGCAGCACGTCCCCGGCCACCCCCTGAGCACGGTGCGTCCTCACCGCCTGGTTGTCGTCGTTGGGACGGGCACCGATATCGGTAAGACGTGGGTCTCGGCCCACCTGTTGCGCTCGCTGCGGGCCCAGGGGCGCCGGGTGGCGGTGCGTAAGCCGGTCCAGTCCTACGCACCCGACGACGATCCCGCGTGCCGGGACGCGGCCGTGCTTGGCGCGGCCAGCGGTGAGGTGCCCGAGGTGGTGTGCCCACCCCATCGTTGGTACGAGCTGGCCATGGCTCCGCCCATGGCGGCCGAGGCGCTCGGGCGGCCCTCGTTCCTCGTCGCCGACCTGGCCGATGAGGTGCACTGGCCAGACCAGGCCATCGACGTGGGTTTGGTCGAGACCGCTGGTGGCGTGCGGTCGCCGCTGGCGGCCGACGGGGACGGCGTGTCGTTGAGTGTCGCCTTGAATCCCGACGTGGTCGTGCTGGTGGCCGACGCGGGCTTGGGCACTCTCAACATGGTGCAGCTGACGGTGGCGGCGCTGGATGCCGTGACGGCCCCGCTGGTGGTCGTCCTCAACCGCTTCGATCCGTCGTCGGACCTGCACGCGCGCAACCGAGCGTGGCTGGCGGCCCACGGGCGGTGGCCGGTGGTCGTGTTCCCGGGCGACGGGCCGGCGCTGACCGCGTTGATCGGTGGCTGACCGACGCCTCGGCCGACCCTCGCTCCCCCTCGAATCGACGTCGGCGCTGATCGAAGAGAGTCCCGACAATTGGGGTTGCCGCTGGTCGCTCGCTTCGCGAGGCCCGGCTACGCCGAGTGCAGCTCGCTCTCGGGGTGGTCCCGACAGCGCGCCACCCATCCGGTGGGGACCACGGTCACGGTGAGCCGCCGCCCGCACTGCGGGCAGAACCGGGGTGGGTCGAGCGTGCGGGTGCAGCCGCCGCACTCCGAGGACGGGCGGCCACAGCCCGTGCAGTGCCCGCCCGCCGCCGGCGAAGGTTCCGACATTGCCCGGTGGCTCAGATGGCGGCGGTGAGCGCGCCGATGGGCATGCGCAGGTCGTCGAGCATGCGGAGGTCCTCGTCGGCCGAGCGGCCCAGGGTGGTCAGGTAATTGCCCACGATGAGAGCGTTGATGCCCGCCGTCATCCCCATGGCCTGGAGTTCACGCAGCGTGATCTCCCGGCCGCCGGCGTAGCGCAGGATGACCGAGGGCAGGGCCAGGCGGAAAAGGGCGATCCAGCGGATGGCCTCCCAGGCGCCCAGCACAGGTTGGTCGGCCAGGGGGGTGCCGGGCCGCGGGTTCAAGAAGTTGATCGGCACCTCGGTCGGCTCGAGCTCTTGGAGCTGGACCAGCAGCTCGATCCGCTGGGCCGCCGACTCGCCCGTGTTGATCAGGGCACCACAGCACAGCTCCATGCCGTGGCGGCGCACGAGGCGGCAGGTCTCGGACCGCTCCTCCCAGCTGTGGGTGGACACGATGGAGGGGAAGTGGGAGCGCGCCGTCTCGATGTTGTGGTTGTAGCGGTGCACCCCGCCCTCGGCGAGCCGCCGCGCTTGGTCCTCGGAGAGGATCCCGGCGCTGACCGCCACGTTGACCTTGGCCTCCTCTTGGATCCGCGGCACCAGCTCGAGGATGCGCGCCATGGTGCGCTCGTCGGGCCCTCGCAGGGCGAGGACGATGCAGAACTCCGTGGCCCCGAGCGCCGCCGTCTCGCGGGCGGCGGCCAGGACCTCGTCGGTGTCGAGGAACGGCGTCGCCTTGACCGGCGTGTCGAACCGTGACGATTGCGAGCAGAAGTGGCAGTCCTCCGGGCATCCCCCGGTCTTGGCCGAGAGAATGCCCTCGACCTCGACCTCGGGGCCGCACCAAGCCAGCCGGACCTGGTGCGCCAGCGCGGCCAGGGTCATGACCGCACCGTCGGGCAGGGCGGCGAGCGCGGTGAGCTCCTCGGTGGTCAACAGCCGGCGCTCGTCGAGCAGGGCGTGCTCGGCACCGGCGATCACCGCTCTCTCGGCAGCGCTCAGCGCCACCTGGGGGATGGGTGGCGGGGCCCCCTCGGCCACGGCGTCGGTGGGAGGGGCGGTGCGGAAGGCAACTCGGCTGGACGTGGTCACGGCGCACCACGGTAGTGGCACCGCGAGGGCGCCGGTCTCACCCGTGCCGACCGGACTGGCGTGCGCCGCGGGTGCATGGCGTGGACCGAGGTGAGGCGCAAGTCGATCTCGGTCATGACGGGCGCCTATGCCTCGAGTGGCTCCTCTGCTCCGGCGTTGGCATCGCCGTTGGATACCCCGCCGGGCCCGTGTTGGAACTCCGGGTCGTCGAACATGAGGGCTATCTCGGTCTTCTCCTCGGCGGCGTCGTGCGGCGGCACGGGGATGCCCCAGCGAGCCATGCCCTCTTCCATGCGGCGGATCACCGTCTCGATGACCTCGGCCCGGCCGTTGCGCTTGCTCTCCGATGAGACCACGTCCCAGGGGGCGAGCGGACCGTTGGTCAAGCGGAGCATGTCAGCCACCGCATCGTGGTAGTGGTCGCGCTTCTCACGATTGCGCCAGTCCTCGTCCGTGAGCTTCCACGTCTTGAGCGGGTCGTCGCGACGGCGGACGAAGCGGCGGAGCTGCTCTTCGTGCGACATGTGCATCCAGAGCTTGATCACGATCATGCCCTCTTCGGCCAGGGTGTGCTCGAAGTCGTTGATCTCCTGGTAGGCGCGGCGCCACTGCACGTCGGTGGCCAGGCGCTCGACGCGCTCGACCAAGACCCGCCCGTACCAGCTGCGGTCGAAGATCGTCATGCCGCCCCATCCGGGCAGTGGTGGCCAGAACCGCCACAGGAAGTGGTGACGCAGCTCGTCGGGCGTCGGTGCCGCGAAGGGCGCCACGTGGACGTGGCGCGGGTCGAGGGGCTCGACCAACCGCTTGATGGCACCCCCCTTTCCCGCCGCGTCCCAACCCTCGAAGACGACGCACACGGGCGGACCGAGCTTGCCCTCGTTGAGCTGGCCCCCGTTGATGAGCCGCAGGTGCAGGAGTCGCCGCTGCGCCCGGCCCAGACGCTTCGCCTCCTCCTCCTTGGAGATCCTCAGCGACAGGTCGCAGTCCTCGAGCCGGGGAAAGGCCGCGGGCTTGGTCACGTCGCCTTTTGTAGCCGATCCACCGCGGGGACGTGGGCGCCGGCTCCGAGCGGGGTGGCGCCCGCTGCTTCCACGGCCCGGCGCACCGCCTTTCGCGGACCGGCCACCACCAAGAGCTCCCGGTTGGACAGGCGCCCGACCCGGCCCACCTTGCGGCCCGAGGGGTCGAAGATGCCGATGCGGGCACCCACGTAGCGCGCCGAGTCGAAGGCGATGGTGGCCACGTCTCCCCGCACGGCGCACAGCGTCTGGAGGTCCTCGAGCGAGAGCCACGACTCGTCGTTGTACGACAGGACCAGCAGCTCGCAGTCGACCGCAGCCACCACGGCGGCAAGCGCGTCCGGCATGGTGCGCTTGGAATTGAACGCCGAGCGCGTGGCGGGGTCCCGGGCGTCGACCCGCTTGCGCGCCACGCCGTAGGCCTCGGGCGCGTCCCAGGCCACCAGGGTCTCCCAGACGTGGTAGTTCGTGAAGTAGCGATGCTGGTTGTAGGGGGGGTCGAGGTAGGCGAGGTCGTACGAGCCCAGGGTCGATCTCGGCCCCGTCGTCTTCGTCAGCGCCAGGGCATCGCCGCAGACGGCCCGGCCGGGCCCGTCGAGGAGCTCGGGCGACCGCAGCTCCATCTGGTTGTACGAGCGTGGCGCCCACTGCTTGACGTAGGCCATCTGCACACCCGTTGTCGAGTCGACCCGGTCGGCCGCCTCGACCAGTGAGGTCAACAGGTGGGGGTACAGGGGTGACCCCGCCCACTCGGCCTCGATGGCATCGCGTGCGGCGTCGATCCGCATGGCGTTGTGCCGTTGGAAGAAGCGGGCCTCCCGGCTGAACGTCTCGGTGACGTAGCCGTCGGCCCCGGCGAGCCCGTTGAGGTGGGCCACGGCGGCCGCCAGCTCGGCGCTGTCGACGGCGGCGGCGTCCGTCTCGATATAGGTGCGGGCGAACACGTGCGCGTACCGAGCGCTGTCCACCGCGGTGACGTGCACGCCCTGGGCCTTGAAGGCCTGGGCCACCCGGGTGGTGCCGGTGAACAGGTCGAGCGCGGTCCGGGCACCGGACGCGGCGCACATGCGGGCCAGCACCGGGACGAGCCGGCGTTTCGACCCGATGTACTTGATCACCGGACCGGCAGCATCCCGAGCGGCCGTGCGTCCGGGGAGATCACGCGGCCCACCCTACGATGGGCGACCATGGGTCCCGTGGACCGTGAGGTGACGGCTGGCCCGGCCCGCCACCACCTCCACCCCCTCGAGCTCATCGCCATGGCCTGGCGCACGGCACGGGCGGAGCCGGCCCGGGTCGTGGTCCCCGCACTGGTGATCTTCGCTCTCGACGCGCTGCAGGCCACGGCGTACACCGAGATCGCGATCGACCACCTGGGGTTCGGGTCGTTGCTCGGCGCCTTCGTCTTCGGCGCCTCGACGCTCGGCCTCACCTTCTACGCCGGCATGCTCGAGCGGCTGGTCGGATCGGTCGAGCGCAACGAGCAGCCCCAGCCCGTGGGCCAGGTGCTGCGCACGCTGCCCTGGGGGCGGCTGCTGCTGGCCGATGCGGTCTTGGTCCTGGTCGGCGGGGTGGCCTCGGTGTTCCTCGTGGTACCCGGCCTGGTGGTGGGGACGCTGTTCGCGCTGGTCGGCCCGCTGATCAACCTGCTCGACCTGTCGGTACCGGCGGCATTCCGCCGGTCGTTCCATGTGGTGTGGCCCCACTTCATGCTGGTGTTCTGCCTCATCACGTTGCCCCTGGCCCTCGAACACGAGGTGGTGGTCTTCGTCGCCGATCTGGTGCCCCACGAGCACGTGGGGCTCGTCTTCCTGACCAACTTCGTCCTGGGCGACATCTTCGGCATGGCCCTCGGCTTGCTCGAGGTGACTCTGGCCGAACGACTGGTCAGGGGAGCACGCGGCCCTGGACGCGAGCTCGGGGGAGCCCCTTGACCAAGCGACCGCGAGACGTGGCCGTGGACGCGGGGTTCCGAGTCTTGAACCTGGTCCACCGCGGGGCCATCCGACTCACGGACGGCCGCTGGCCCCGGCGCCTCCTGGGAATGCCCGCGGTGGAGCTGCACACCATCGGGCGCGTCTCGGGCCGGCGGCGCACCACCATGCTCACCGCGCCGGTCCACGACGAACACCAGGTGGTCCTGGTGGCGTCCAAGGGCGGCGACGATCGGGATCCGCAGTGGTACCGCAACCTGGTGGCTCATCCGGACGTGGAGATCACCATGGACGGCGAGACTCGGGCCATGCGGGCCAGGACGGCCTCCCCCGAGGAGAAGGCCGTCCTGTGGCCCCAGATCGTGCAGGCCTACCGTCCCTACGACTCGTACCGGCGACGCTCACGACGGGAGATCCCGGTGGTGATCTGCGAGCGGCTCGCCGGGTAGGGGCACACCCGCCGGGCCCGGGCCGACCGGTCACGCCAGGTAGGGACAGTGCCGGCAACCCGACCCGCAGCAGTGACCACGCCGGGCCAGGTAGCCCGCGGTCATGACCCGGAAGCCCGACCGCGGGTCGACGTACGTGTCGGCACCCGCGGCCAGTGCGTCGGCGTGCACCCCGACGATCTCTGCGTAATCGGGGCTGTCCGGGCTCAGCCGACCGGGGTGCGGCTGTGACAGCGGACGGTCGGCCAGTGACTCCGTGCTAGCGCCGTGCCGTCTTCTTGGCCGGGGCCCGCTTGGCGAGGGCCCGGGTGGCCGGTGCCTTCCGCGCCGTGGTGGCCTTCTTGGCCGGCGCCTTCTTGGCGGCGGCGCGTGCCGGAGTCTTGGCGACGGACGGGGCGACGGTCTTGCCTGCGGCAGCCACTGCGGTGTCCACCGTCGGGTAGGCGCCCCGGTTCAGCTTGGGCGCCTTCGACGGCGCGAGCACGGCGTCCTTGAAGGCCTTGACGGGGGTGATCCGTGCCTTCTTCGACGCCTTGATCCGGATTGCCTCGCCGGTGGCCGGGTTGCGGCCCATCCGCGCCGGACGGTCGACCTTGACGAACTTGGCGAAGCCGGTGATGGCAACCGGCTCGCCCTTGGCGACCACGGCGGTCACGACATCAGTGAAGCCGTCGAGGACCCGGACGACGGTCTTCAGCTCCACATCGGACTGGACCGCGACGGCTCTTGCTAGTTCTCGCTTGTTCATGGCGCCCATTGTGGCCGATGCGCACCGTCTGATGCACATTTGTCAGCGTCGAACATGCGATTTCTCGGTGATCGGCCGTGTTCGGCCGATCGAGCGCGGACCCCCAGCCAGCCTGATCGGGCCGATCAGGTCCAGCGGGCGATCTCGTGCTCGAGGCGCCGGCTCCAGTGCCGGTAGTGGACCAGGGTGCGTCGCCGGGCCTTGCGCAGCACGAGCACGCCGGCGAAAACGAGGGGGGCGAAGGGTGCGCTGAAGGCCGACACGGCCACCAGGCGCACACGGCTCGTCGTTGGTTTTGACCCGGTCATTTGGTGCAGTCTGCTACACGGTGGCCCTGAAGGCCGCGCCCCAGCTCGTGCGCCCCACGGTCCCATCCGTGCACGCCGGGCCGATCGGGGCTAGGCATTGTGGCCGTGACGCAGCCCGAGGCAGCCGTGCCAGCCACAAAGCGCGCGCCGCGCGCGCCGCGTACGCGCCGAATCGGGGCGTGGGTCCTCATCGTGCTGGCGTCGCTGCTGATCCCGGTCTCGGTGATCTCGGTCTGGGCGATCCGCACGGTCACCAACACCGACCACTACGTGGAAACCATGGCGCCGCTGGCCCGGAACCCGGTGATCGTCGACCATCTCGCCACCAAGACGACCGACGAGCTGTTCTCGTCGCACATCGTGCAGGACAAGGTCAAAGCCGCCCTGCCGGACAAGGCCAAGCCGCTCGTCACGCCCATCGTGAACCAGGTGCACCAGTACGCCTACGGGCTGGCGCTCAAGTTCTTCCAGAGCGAGCAGTTCGGGAAGCTGTGGGACTCGCTCAATCGCCATTCGCAGCAAGCAGTGGTCGACGTCATGACCGGCAAGCAGTCGCCGCTGACCAAGAAGGTCGAGAAGGGCGGTCAGATCGTCCTCAATGTCTCGCCGGCCATCTCCGACGTGATCGACCAGGCCAATGCCCATGGCGTGACCCTGTTCAACCCGCTCAAGCCGATTCTGGCCAAGAGCAACAGCCTCGGCGTGACCATCGTCTCGAAGGACCAGGTCTCGAAGTTCTCGGGCTGGTTCAACCTGATCGTCAAGCTCAAGTGGATCATCCCCTTGGTGGCGTTGATCCTGGCCGTCCTGGCCGTCGTGATCGCTCTCGAGCGCCGCAAGACGCTGCTGCGAATGGCCGTCGGGGTGGCCCTGGTGACGCTCCTCATCCTGGCTGGCCTCTCACTCGGTCGGATCACTTTCCTCAACAAGGCGTCGCACACCTTCGACCGGCAGGTGGCCGCCGCGGTCTGGGACACCATGTTGCGCTACCTCAAGACGGACCTGCGCTGGATGTTGCTGGTGGCCCTGCTGGTCGCGCTGGCCGCGTGGGTGGCCGGCCCCGCCCGCTACGCCGTGTGGATCCGCACCACCTCGGCCCGGGGCGGTCGGTGGGTGGCCGCCCAGGCCCGTGCGCTGACGGCCGGCGCGGATCGGGCCGCCGCGGGCTCCAAGGGCATGCGGCGCTCGGGAGGGTGGATCCTCGAGCACGCCAAGGGCCTGCGCGTCGTGGGCGTGGTGGTGGCGGCAGCCTTCCTGGTCTTCGGCGGGAACCTGACGGGCTGGAGCCTGCTGGTGATCCTCCTCGTGCTCGCCGTGTACCTGGCCCTGCTCCAGCTGGTGGTGGTGTGGGCCAGGAAGGTGGCCGGCGCGGGCGACACGCCGGCCGGGGTCGGCACCGGGGCCGGCGCCGCGTAGCCCGATCCTCAAGGGACCTTTGCCCCTGGCCGATGGACTCAGGAGGCCAGAACATGCAACCGGGAGGTATCGGATGCCAGTGATCGTGCTCATGGGTGGATCGGCGGCCTTCGTGGTCGCTGCAATCACCGCTGGTCTCGCATCGTGGCACCGCCGGGCCAGGACGGCTCTCGTACCGGTGCGGGCCGACCGTCCCCAGCGGGACCCTGGGTCGACGAGTTCCTAGCCTCCGGCCGAGACGCTCCGACTCCGCTCGGACCAGCTCCGCCTCCCCAGGAGGCTCCCGATCCGCCCCGAGGGAGATCCAAAGGGGTCCGTTCGGCTCTACTGACAGGCCCCCGTCCGTCGCACAATGAGTGCGGGCCGCCGCTTCCCCGTCGGGACGCGGCGGTGGGCAAGGAGACGGGGCATGTACAAGCGCGATCGTCCTCCACTCGGCGGTGAGGTGCTGGGACTCGAGTGCGAGGCGTTCCTCAGCGGATCGTTGGCCGAAATTCTGGGACGATCGGGGCGTGGTGGTCCCGGTCTGGGCCTGGATGAACCTGCTGGCCCACGGAACCGAGACGCTCATCACCGAGACCGTGGCGCGCCCCTACCGCAATCGGCGCATCACCCGCGGGTGGCGGATCGCGCGCTCCTACCTGGCGTACGAGATCGTCGACATGACCAACCCCGAGTTCACCCTCGAGGAGATGCAGGCAGCCGTGCTGATCCCCATCGAGCTACAAATGGCGGCCAGCCCCGAGGTGAGCCGCTGGTCGTCGCGCCAGTGGGTCGGAGCCGTCGACGAGGCGATCCGGAACCAGCACTCCTCGCTCGAGCTGTAGTCCTGCAGGACTCGAGCTGAAGTTCCTCCTACCCATGCCGGGGGTGATGCGCTACCCGCCGAGCGCGTTCGAGGGCGCGGTCGAGCCCTGGCAGGCGCGGATGGGCGGCGCGGACTACCAGCGGGTCAGCCGGGTCGCGGAGGAGTTCGGCTTCGACGCGCTCGTCGTCCCCGAGCACCTGGCCGTGCCGGTCGAGCTTGAGCCGAACCTGGGCGGCACCTATCCGCACGCCCTCACGGCGATGGCCTTCATCGCCGGCGCCACCTCGACCATCAGGGTCAACTCGATGCTGATCGCCCTCCCGGTCCACCATCCACTGACCCTGGCCAAGGCGATCTCGACCCTCGACGTGATGTCCGGTGGTCGGGTCACGGTGACGCTGGGTGCAGGCATGGCCGAGGCGGAGTTCGAGGCCTTGGGCGTGCCGTTCGAGCGGCGGGGACGCATCACCGACGAGTACGTCGACGCCATGCAGGTGCTGTGGACCCAGGACCGTCCCGAGTTCGACGGCGAGTTCGTGCGGTTCGGTGGGATCGTGTTCGAGCCCAAGCCGGTCCAGCTGCCCCACCCCCCGTTGTGGTTCGGGGGCCGTTCGGTGGCCTCGTTGTACCGGGCCGCACACAAGGGGGACGGCTGGGCGCCCGCAGGGGGTTTTTTCGGGACAGGCCCCTGGCTCGAGCGGCCCGAACAGCTCCCGGCCCTCCTCGACGAGGCGTCGGAGATCCGTGCCGCGGCGGGTCGTGGCGGGACGTTCGACGTCTTCTGCTCGGTGACCGAGCACCGGATCGGTCCCGACCACGCCGTCCTGCCCGAGAGCCGGGCACCGACCTCGGCGCAGGAGATCGTCGACCGGATCAGCCAGCTAGAGCGACTCGGGGTGTCGTGGACCATGGTCACGCGCCCGGGCCCGGAACCACCGACGGTGGAGGCCTACCTCGAGAACCTGCAGTGGGTCGCCGAGGAGATAATTCCACAGTTCGTGACAAGGGAATCGTGAGAATCTGCGACCGGTGTGGGACGCGCACCATCCGGACGCGCCGGCGTTGGCGCAGGGCCCCACCCCCGGCGTCCAACCCCGACGCGCTCCCGAGCCTGTCGGCTGAGGAGGTTCAGGCTCCTTCGTCACATTTCACTTCATGATCGCGGCGTTCGAGGAGCGCCCTACGATCCTGCTGACCGAGGCCCGAAGGTGCCTGGTGGCCGACGTGGTCCGGGGCGGGGCGTCCCGAGTGGGAAGGAACGTGGCGTGTCGCCCGCGTTGGGTGGCGATCGACGTGACGAGAAGGAGACGGCGTGTACGACATCTTGAAGGGGATCCGGGTGGTCGAGATCGGCTCGTTCGTCTTCGTGCCCCTGGCCACCGCCGTGCTGGCCGACTGGGGCGCCGAGGTCATCAAGGTGGAGCCGCCGCTGACCGGCGACCCCTATCGGGGGCTCAAGACCGCCGGCTTCACCTCCGTGGTCGACGGGGTGGACCTGGCGTTCCAGTTCGCCAACCGGGGCAAGCGGTCGATCGGGCTCGACCTGACCAAGGCCGAGGGGCGCAACGTGCTGGCCGAGCTGGTGGCCAGGGCCGACGTTTTCGCCACCAACCTGCGTCCCGATGTGCGCGCTCGGCTCGGTCTCGAGACCGAGGCCCTCAGGGCGATCAACCCCGACGTGATCTACGTCCGCGGCTCGGGGTACGGGCAGAAGGGGCCCCTGAGCGAGACGGCCGGGCTGGACGGGACGGCCTACTGGGCGCGCGGCGGTGTGGGCGGAGCGCTGACCCCCGAGGGGTCCGAGTGGCCGCTCAGCCAGCGGCCCGCGTTCGGGGACGTGATGGCGGCCATGACGCTGGCCGGTGGCATCGCCGCCGCGCTGTACCGCCGGGCGGCCCAGGGCGAGCCCTCGGTGGTCGACGTGGCCCTCTTGAACGTGGGGATGTGGCAGGTGCAGCGCGACATCCTCAACGCCCAGTTCCAGGAGCCCGACCAGCCCCTGGCGTGGGTGCCGCGCGGGCAGCGCAACCCCTTGACCGGGACCTACCGCACCGGCGATGGCCGGTTCATCTCGCTGGCCGTGGTGAACGCCGACGCCTACTGGGAGGAGTTCTGCGAGGTCATTGGACGCCCGGACCTCGTGGCCGACGAGCGGTTCGCCACCATGGAGGTCCGCCAGCAGCAAGGCGAGGAGTGCGTGGCCCTGCTCGATGAGGTGTTCGCCTCCAAGAGTTTCGAGGAGTGGACCCGGGCATTCGCCTCATTCTCGGGCGCGTGGGCGCCGGTGCAGAAGCCCTACGAACTCCGCCGGGACGAGCAGGCGCGCCTCAACGGCTTCTTCACCGAGATCGAGACAACCGGGGAGCCGCTCGAGGTCGTCTCGAGCCCGGTGACCTTCGACGAGTACGACCAGCAGCGCCGCATGCCCGCCGCCCCAGAGGCCGGGCAGCACACCGAGGAGATCCTCCTCGAGCTCGGGCGCTCCTGGGAGGACATCACGGCCCTCAAGGAAGCGGGAGCGATCAATTGATCGTCGACGCGCACGTCCAGGCGGCCCGTACAGTTGCAATGGCCTGACAAAGTAATAGACTGATGGTCTGATAATCGTTCACCCCTGGAGCGCGGCAGCAGCACGGATGGCACTCACCGAGACAGCGGCGGCGCCGGTCAGCGGGCCGTTCGCGCGGCCGCAGGCGGTGGTGGGACGCCTGGTCCGCTTTCCGCTTCACCTCCTCCAACCGGGCCAGGCCATCCGTATCGGAGGGCTGCGCGCGGATCACCTCGAAGCGGTGATGCAACTGGGGGGCAACTGGCCGCCCCTCCTGGTGACCGAGGGCGGCCGGATCGTCGACGGGAACTACCGCTATGCGGCGGCCAAGAAGCTCGGCCATCGCTACGTCGACGCCCATGTCTTCGAGGGCGACGACGTCGACTCGTTCGTCGAGGCTGTGCGGTGCAACGCGCAGCAGGGCCTACCGCTCACCCTCGAGGAGCGCCGGACGGCGGCCCGGCGCGTGCTCGTCGGCCACACGGAATGGTCGGACCGCCGGATCGGCGTGCTGTGCGGTCTGGCACACGAGACCGTCGGTCGGCTTCGCCGGGACCTCCGGGAAGGTGGCGAAATCCGCCACCTGGACCGCCGCATCGGGCGTGACGGCAAGTCGCAGCCGGTTGGCGGCGCGCCGGGCCCGCGCCTGGGGGCCGAGGCCACCAGACCGACCGGCGTTCGATGCCGCGAGGCCGACGTGGAGCCGCCCTCGGCTGATCCGGCCTTCACCTCGACCGACGAGGGGCGCGACTTCGTGGCGTGGTTCGAGCACACCGCCATCGACGACGGCTGGATCGAGCACGTGCGGTCGGTGCCGCTGAGCCGGGTCTATCTGATCGCGGACGAGGCGCGCCGGCGGGCGGCGGCGTGGAGCGCGTTCGCCGATGCCGTCGCCGGGCGCGTGGTGCGGCACGCCCCGGTGTGACCGTGCCGACACGCCGCAACGCCGGAGTCGACGTACCTGCCGCGCCGCGCCCAGAGGGTGCGGTGCCGAGCCGGGGGAGGGGGGGCAGCACCTTCAGCGGCGTGATCCGCACTCCTGCCTACGTGCAGGTGGCGGATCAGGTCCGCCAGGCCATCTTCGACGGGACGATCCCCCCGGGCGACGAGCTGCCCGCCGAGAGGGAGCTGGCGGCCGAGTTCGGGGTGAGCCGCGCCACCGTCCGTGAAGCCCTGCGGGTGCTCGAGGCGCAGGGCCTGTTGGTGGCCGGTCGCACCGCCCCCTTCAAGTCCGTGGTCAGGGCCGTGCCGAACGCCCTGGCGGACGTCTTCGGGACCTTCCTGCGGTTCGACCGGATCTCCCTCTTCGACCTCATCCAGTTCCGGGGCATGCTCGAGCTCGAAGCCGTGGACCGGGCATTGCTCGACCCCGGGGCGGGCGATTGGAGCGAGCTGCGTGCCGCGCTCGAGCGGATGCAGGGACTTCGGGAGTGGAGCGAGGAGCTCTACGTGGCATACCTGGAGTTCCACTTGGCCCTGGCCCGTTGCTCGGGCAACGAGGTGTTGCACCTCACGCTGCAGGCGACACAGAGCTCGCTTGCCGACCACCTCCGCTCGTGTTTCCACGACCTGGCCGAGAGGCAGGATGCCGCTGGGCAGTTCGACCTGTTCTGCCGGGACCACGCCGAGGTGCTCGGCGCGCTCGAAGGTGGCGACGCGGCCGCGGCCCGCGCCCTCCTGCTCAAACAGATCTCCGACTTCTACACTCAGGTGCTGACCGCAGAGTCGCCGGACGCGCCGGACCGGTGAGCGGCGATGGGGGAGGCATGACCGAGGCGGCAGGATCCGGGATCTCGTACGGCCGACGGCTGTCCATGCTGGCCGACGTGCACCCCGACGCGGTGGCGGTGATCTTCGCGGCCGAGGACGGCACGGAGTCGACATTGTCGTGGCGCCTGCTCGAGGAGCGGTCAAACCAGGTGGCCAGGCTCTTTGCCGAGCGGGGGCTCGCGGAGGGAGACACCGTCGCGCTGGCGCTGCGCAACGGACCCGAGCACCTGTTCTCGACGTTCGCCGCCTGGAAGCTGGGGGCCTCGGTGCTCCCCATACGTTGGGACCTCCCGCAGTGGGAGCGCGAGCGATTGCTCGACGTGGCCGAGGCCAAGGTCGTGGTGGCGGCATGGGAGAACCCGACGCCGGGCACCATCTCCCGCGGGGACATCGGCGCCACCGTCGACCGCGACGCCGGGCTGCTCGAAGACCACGTTCCCGAGTACACGCGCCTGATCGCCACTTCGGGCGCCACGGGTACGCCCAAGATCGTGGCCATCCCGGCCCCGGGGATCATGCAGGAGGACGAGACGGCGGCCACGGTCCTGGGCCGCCAGAGCGGTAAGCGCTACCTGGCCACCTCACCGCTCTATCACGTCAACGGGTGGACCTATTGCTACAACCCGCTGCTGCAGGACTGCCAGGCCGTGCTCATGGAGCGCTTCGACGCGGCACGGGCCGTCGATCTCGTCGAGCGGTACGGCGTCCATTACGCGTGCATGGTTCCGACCATGCTGATCCGAGTGGCCCGTCTACCAGACGTGAGCACACGCGACTTCTCGAGCATCGAGCGCATCGTGTGCGGTGGCGCGTCGGCTCCGGACTGGGTGGTGCGGGCATGGCTCGAGCTGGTCCCGCCCGACCGTTTCACGCTCACGTACGGCGGGAGCGAGAACCACGGTCTGGTGATGACCACCGGGGATGCGTGGCTCGAGCATCCCGGAACAGTCGGTAAGCCGGTGAACGCCGAGATCAGGATCGTCGACGAGAACGGCGCCGAGGTGCCCACCGGCGAGATCGGTGAGATCCGATTGCGGAACCGCATGCACACGACCCGCTTCCGCTATATCGGCATGCCGACGCCCCCACCGGACCCCGACGGCTTCGCGTCGTTCGGGGACATGGGCTCGGTCGACGAGGACGGATTCGTCTACATCGCCGACCGCCGGCAAGACATGATCGTCACCGGCGGCGCCAACGTCTACCCGGCTGAGGTGGAAGCGGTGATCAGCGAGCACCCCGGCGTGCTCGACGTGGTGGTGGTCGGCCTCTCCGACCCCGAGTGGGGACACCGGGTGACGGCGGTCGTCGAGCCGGCGGACGCCACGGACCCGCCGACGCCCGAGGCGCTCCGCGCCCACTGCAGGGAGCGCCTGGCGCCCTACAAGGTGCCGAAGTCTTTCGAGACGATGGCTCGGATCCCGCGCACGGCCGCGGGGAAGGTGAGCCGCACGCGCCTGGCCGAGGACCTCGCCGCCGGCAGCGCGCCCGGCGGCACCGCTCAGGGCGTGCGGTAACCGTCGCGGGTGAGGATGCGCACCGGGTCGCGACCGTCCCACCCCTCGCAGTCTCGGGACAGCCGCGAGAGCTGGCTCAAGAAGCCCGGGTTGTTCTGGACGATCTCGGTGTAGAAGCCGAAGTCGGCCACGGTGTCGACGTAGGCGACCCGATGGCCCCGCGCCTCGATCTCGCCCGTGAGCTCGTACCCCAACTGCGCGAACTGGGCCTTCTTGGCGTCGTAGTCGTTCGTGACCGTACACAGCTGGTGCAGGCCGTTGCCGCCATCGGGGAATACCCCGCGGTAGACGCTCGGTCGATCGTCGAACTGGTGCACCAGCTCGATCTGGACCGGACCGGCCTGGGCCGCCGCGATCTGCACGTCCTGGGCGGTGCGCGCCCCGCGATAGGTGCACTCGGTGGTGACCCTGGGCAGCACGGAGAACGGCCCGACACCGAAGACCTTGGCCCAACGCTCGGCGGCCTCGATCAGGTCGTCGACGAGGAAGCCGAGTTGGAAGAACCGGTACTCACCCTCGGGCCAGGGCTGTTCGAACAGAGGGAGCAGGGAAGTCATGGCACCCACGGACGCTACCGGGCCCGTCGTGCCCGTGGCGGATCAGGCTTCGGGCGGGGGCACGATCACTTGTTGCATCGCGGTGGCGACGAGCGATCCCCGAGCATCGTGCACCGCGCCCTGTACGAGGCCCCGGGCACCCACGAAGGCGACCACGTCCTGCGTGTAGAGGTGCCACTGGTCGAAGCGCACCGGGCGGTGGATCCAGAGGGAGTGGTCCAGCGTCGATGCGGTCGGTGCCCCGTTGACGATCCGCTGCGGGTGTGCGCGCACGGCCATGTCGAGCAGGAAGTAGTCGCTGGCATAGGTGAGGAGCACCGAGTGCAGGGTCGGGTCGTCCCCGACGTCGCGTGGGAGGCGGAGCCAGTGGGAGCGAGCACCGTGCGCCTCCGCGCCGCCGAGGAACGTGAAGGCCTCGCCGACCCGGATCTCGAGGGGCGGGGGCAGCTCCACCCACATGTGTCGTGCGGCCTCTTGCCGTGGTGGTGGGGCCGCGTTGGCCCAGTCGGCGAGTGTCGGGAGCTCGTCGGGACCGGGCATGTCCGGAGCGGCTGCCAGCGGCCCGGAAACCCGGAGCTCGGCACCGTCGGGGTTCGCGTGGAAGGACACGGTGGCGATCAGGATCGTCCTCCCGCTCTGTGACGCCGAGACCTGTCTGGTCGCAGTGGTGCGACCGTCCCGCACGCGCTCAACGGCGAAGTCGATCGGCTCCTCGTGGCTGCCGCTCCGGATGTAGGTGGCGTGGATCGAGTGCGGGCGAGGTCCGTCGGGCGCGTCCACGGTGGCAGCCGCCACCCCCATGGCCTGCGCAGCCAGCTGCCCCCGAAGACGCGGGGGAAACGAGCGGGTTCATGTCCGGCCCGGAAGTGGTCGTCGTCGATCTGCTCGAACTCCAGGGCACCCAGGAGTCCGAGCAGCGACTGCAGGGCGGACGGATCCGGTGTGGCCTGCACGGGGACAAGAGTACGATCCGCGCGGCTCACGCAAAGGGAGGAGTGGTCGTTGCTGAAGGGCGAGAAGATCCTCATCACCGGTCCGGCCGGACGCATCGCGTTCCCTCTGGCCCGGTCACTGGCAGCCGACAACGACGTGTGGGGCGTGGCGCGCTTCAGCGCCCCGGGCTCACGTGAGCGGGTCGAGTCGATCGGTGTCACCACCCGCACCGTCGACATCGCCGAGGCCGAATTCGGCGACCTTCCGACGGACTTCTCCTATCTGCTGCACCTGGCCGCTGACTTCAGCGACAACGACTACGACCGGGCACTACGGGTGAACGCCGAGGCGACCGGCTTCCTCCTGGAGTACTGCCGCAACATCAAGGCTGCGCTCGTCATGTCCACGCTGACGGTGTACGCGCCACATCCCGACCCGTGGCACCCGTTCCGCGAGGATGATCCACTCGGTGACGCCAGGGCCACGTTCTCGGCGCCCTACTCGGTGTCCAAGATCGCGCAGGAGGCAGTGGCGCGCTACTGCGCACGCACGCTTGAGCTTCCAGTCGTGATCGCCCGGATGGGCGCGGCGTACGGAGAGAACGGAGGCCTTCCGGCGATGCATCTCGACGACGTGGCGGCGGGACGACCGGTGCAGACCCGCTGGGACCCGATCCCCTATAGCCCCATCCACAACGACGACATCGCCGACCAGGTCGAATCGCTTCTCGGCGCGGCCACCGTTCCTGCGACCGTTGTGAACTGGTGCGGCGACGAAGCGCTCAGCGTCCAGGAATGGACGGCCCTGTTCGGTGAGCTCCTCGGAGTCGAACCCCGCATCGAGGTGACGCCGATCCCGTGCGCATCGCTCGGCTCGGTGGGCGATGCGACCAAGCGCACGTCGATCACCGGGCCGTGCCGCGTCCACTGGCGCGACGGGTTCATCCGGATGGCCCAGCAGCTCTATCCGGAACGAGTCACGTGACGGGGAGCTACCCGACGGCCGACGAGCTGCTGGCCGAGGCGAGCGAGCGCACCGGACGGTCCGACTTCGGCCCCGGGGACTTCCGTGAGGGGCTCGAAGTGCTCCTCGCCAGTCTGGTGTCCGACGGGGACCTGAGCGAAGCCGGGGCGACGGCGGCCACGGACGACCTCCGCCGCCGGCTGGTGAACCGGCTCGAGGTGGAGGCGTGGTACCAGGACCATCCCGAGGTCGAGGGCCTGCCGGTGCGCGGGCCGATCGACATCAACGGCCTGCCGCGCACGGGAACCACCGCGCTGGCGAACATGCTCTCGCTCGATCCGCAGTTCCGCTGTCTTCGTCAGTGGGAGCAAGTGCAGCCGTGCCCACCCCCGAGGCTCGAGGACGAGGCACTCGATCCACGCCGAGAGGCGGAGAAGTCGCGAATCGCCGCTTACAACGCGGTGATCCAGGAGAAGCACATCTTCGACCTCGACTCAACTGGTGAGGACACCGAAGTGCTCGGGATGGCGTTCCACGGCCAACAGGCCACGCTTCCCGTTTACAGCTACCAGGCCTGGTGGCGGACGTCCGATATGACGCAGACCTACCGCTACCACCGCCGGGTGATCCAGCTCCTCGAGTCCCGCCGTCCGCCCAACCTCTGGCTCTTCAAGGCCCCGCACCACAACTTCCACTTGGAAGCCCTGTGCGCGGCCTACCCCGAGGCTCGCTTCGTCATGACCCACCGTGACCCGGTGAAGTCGGTGCCTTCGTGGGCCAGCATCGTGTCGTCCATCCTGCCCGAGGCCGAGGGCCAGCGGGACCTGCACCGATTGGGCCGCGAGGCGGCCAACCATTTGCGCATCGGCGTCGAGCAGGCCATGGCGGCGCGGGCTCGCCTCGGCGAGGACCGCTTCCTCGACGTCTACCACCGGGAGCTGATCAAGGACCCCATGGCGCAGGTGCAACGGGTATACGCGTTCCTCGACCTCGAGCTCACCCCGGCAGTCGAGAAGTCCATCGAGGACTGGCAGGCCGTCAACCGCAGCGGCGCCCACGGGGCGCATCGCTACACGCCCGAGGAATTCGGGCTCACGACGGCTCAGCTCCGTTCGGACTTCGACTTCTACGTCCGCCACTTCGACGTCGAGCTCGAGGCATGAGGTACCGCACGAGGAGAGAGGCATGAGCGAAGCACAGTCGTCGCCCACGTTGCCCAGCTGGGCGGACCAGATGCGGGCGCTCGAACACGTCGGTGAAAATCTGCTGGCTACGTGGCGTCCCCACGGCGCCACTGAGGCCGAGATCCAGGACATGAACAAGCTCGCGCTCTCCATGCTCTCCGAGGGCTACCTCTGCCATGTCTACAGCGACCCTCGACGACCAGCGTTCATGCCCCATTGGAACTACGCGTACAACCAGGGCGGGCCGGATCCCGACTACGTGTACTCGACGGCTGAGATCGACCCGTCGGGCACCTATCGGATCTCGGGATTTCGCGGCACCTCGCGCTTCGTCGAGATCACCCAGCAGACCTGGGTCTTTCTCGCTCCCTCCCTCATCACCACGGGCGGCTCGGTGCCGGGCACCCACGACCTCGACGATCTCAACCAGGACGAGGAGGGGTACTTCAGCGTGATCCTGAGCGGTGCCCGTCCGGATGGCTATAACGGAGACTGGTGGGAGCTCGGACCCGAGACCAGACGCCTGACACTGCGACGCTGCTCGTGTGACTGGCGCAACGAGGTGGACGCCCGCATCGCCATCGACCGGCTCGACGACCGGGGAGCCGACATGTCCCCCGAGGAGATCGCCAGGCGGTTCTCCGAGCTGGCCACCTGGGTCGAGGACATGATCGCCTTCGATATGGCGCTGATCCGCTACTACCGCGAGCACCACGGGGTGAACACGATCAAGCGGTCGACCAAGATCGACGACATGGGTGGACTGCCCAAGCAGGCCTACTACGACGGGATGCACGAGATCGCCGACGACGAGGCGCTCATCCTCGAGACCGAACTTCCCGGCCAATGCCGGTACTGGCAGGCTCTCGTGGGCGACGACCGCTTCTGCACGGTCGACTGGGTGAACCGCCAGTCGAGCCTGAACGACTTCCAGGCCACCATCGACTCGGACGGCAAGTTCCGAGCCGTGATCTCACGACGTGACCCGGGCGTGCCGAACTGGTTGGACAAGGCCGACTACCCGTGGGGCATCATTCAGATGCGCTGGAACCACGCCAGCGACTTTCCGGATCCGGTCGTCACCAAGGTGCCATTCGACGAGATCCGAGCGCACCTGCCTGCTGATACGCCGGTGGTGACCCCGGAGCAGCGGCGAGAACAGATCCAGCCGCGTCGCGAGGCGGCACAGCTCCGCCGGCTCTGGTGAGGCCGCGCCCCGGGCCGAGCTGACCCGGAGGCACCCGTCTACTCGCCCGTCTACTCGTTCCGGGCGGCGTTGGTGCGGGCGTTGAAGCCCGACGTCGCCGCCATGGTCGCCGCCACTGCCAGCTGGCGGAACTCGCTCCAGGGCGCGGCCACCGGACCGATCCCGGACCCGAGCTTGGCGATGACGCGGGTGGGCCCGTTGCCGATGTTGTCCACCATCTCCCGGGCGACGTCCTCGGAGGTCATGTCGAGGTCCTCGTTCCACTGCACACCGAGGGTTCGGGTGCACGCCGGCGTACTCGTGCTGCCGATGACGGCCGAGAAGGCGTCCACGCCGTGGTGACCGAGCTCGGCCCACAGTCCCTCGACGAAGTTGACCTGGAAGGCCTTGGCCGCCGAGTAGGCCACCATGTGCGGACCACCGGCGAAGCAGCCCATTGATCCCACCAGGACGATGCCACCGCGGCCTCGGTCCCGCATGGCCGGGGCCAGGGCGTGCGTGAGCACGACCGGGACGGTGCAGTTGATGGTGATCATCTTCAAGGGCAGCTCGATCGGTTGGTCGAGGAAGAGGTCCCCGTTGTGCACTGCCCCGACGGTGTAGACGAAGAGGCCGACCTCGAGCCCGGCGGTCTCGGCCAGGATCCGATCACACGCCTCGGGGTCCACCACGTCGAGGATCAGGGTCCGCACCTCCACGCCGTACCGCTCCCTGATGCCGGAGGCAACCTGGTCGAGCAGCTCGGCGTTGCGGGCCACCAGCACGAGATCGAGGCCGTGGGCGGCGATCTGGTCGGCGGCCGACGCCCCGACGCCCTCGGATGCGCCAACCACGACGGCCCAGGGCCCGTAACGGTCAAGGAAGCTGTCCTCTGCTCGGCTGGTCATGGGATGGCACCTGCTCCCTTCGTCCTGGCCCCGGCGTGTCACACCCGTGCGGACGGATGCGAAACCCCGCGCCTGCTCCGCCAAGGCTACGTTCCCAGCAAGGGCTCGAAGAGAGCTCCGTCGGGAAGGAAGCGACATGGGCGCCATCGACATCGATCCGGACCTCCTGCACGGCAGTGCCGACGCCGCCGTCCACGCCGGGGTGCAGGCGGCGACGCACATCGAGGCAGAGCAGCGGGGCAACGTGCCCGAGCTGATCACGACGCTTACCCGGGAGGGCCCCTACGCCTACGCCATCAAGCCCGAGATCAAGGAAGACGGCACCGTGGGGATCCCGATCGAGTCGACCCTCGAGGGAATCTGCGCCTGGTACGAGATCGTCCGGGGGGAGTCGGACCTCCTGCCGGGCGGCTGGACCCTGCTCGAGATCAACAGCGAGTGGTACGCCTTTCAAGAGGCAATCACGCGGGGCCGCCCCAAGGGCTCGGACACCGTGTACGAGACCGAGGTCATCACGCTCCTCCCGGCGGGGAGCGGGGGTGGCATCACCGGGGAGCTGGTGTGGTTCCGGCTGCCCCGCGACTCCCTCAGCTCCGCGGCCGAGGTCGCTCGCTCGAGCGGGGATGCCATCGCGCTGCGCAAGCAGGCGCTCGAGTACCACGACCGGTACCTCGACGCGTTCCGTGCCGGGGATGCGAGCGGCATCCTCGAGGTCCTCTCCGACCGGGTGCAGTCGGCAGTCCGCGACTACGTGAACGAGACCGGCACGTTGATCGGGTTGCGCAGCCGTGAGGACCATCTGTCCTACTACCGCTCGTTCTTCGAGAAGTTCGAGCTCTCCGGGGTCGACCTCCTGCGCCGCGTGGTCCAGGACTGGTACGTGTTCGCCGAGGTGCGCGTCAGGGGTGCGGTCCGCTCCGGGGACGGGTCGGGAAGGGAGCAGGAGTTCCGCTTGGCGGAGTTCCAGGTGCCGGCGAGCGACGGACGCTTCGTCGTCAGGATCGGGCACGGCACCGACCCGGTGTGACGCCCAGCGCGCCGGCCCTCCTAGTTGAGGTGGAGCTCCCCGATCGCCTGGGCCTTGACGGTCACGTTCGTCCGCCCGAGCGTGGGCTCAATGATGTTCGGTCCCGAGAACGCCCCGTACTCGCTCTGGAAGAGGGTGTCGAAGCCGCAGAGCTTCAGCTGGGCGTCGCTCAGGGCGTCGACGACGTCCTGGCGAAGGTTCATCGGAGCGTTCCATGTCTGCTGCACCCACGGGGTGCAGTACAAGGCGGTGATCGACGCCCGCAGCTTCCCGTTGGTGTTCATCCCCGCGGCGTGCCAGGTCCGCCCCTCGACGAGTAGCGCCGTTCCGGCGGGCATCTCCACTGGTAGGGCGTCCTCGCCCGAGAACTCGTCCCAGGCCGGCGTGGCCATGGTGTGGGTGCCCGGCACGACCAGCGTGGCGCCGTTCTCCGCGGTGAAGTCCGTGAGCGCGGTGAAGGTGTTGACCACGAGGGGGAAGTCGAGGTGGCCCGGGACCTGGGCCTGATCGGTGTGGAACATCAGTCCCTGGTGTCCCTTGGGTCCTTCCCCTGGGATCGGGTCGATCTCCTTGCGCTTGAAGAGTCCCGTGAGGGTCGAGAGGATGAAGGGCTGCTCGAGATTGAACTGCTCTGCCACCTTCTTGTTCACACTCGGCCGGAGCGTATGACCCACGACCTGGTGGAGGGACGAATCCGGATCGAGAAGCTCCTGCCATACCGCCCCCTTGTTGAGCAGTCCGTGGAGCGAGACGAACAGCCGCTCGTCGTCGATGGAGAGCGCCTGGCCGCGCAGCCTGGCCTCGGCGACCATCTGCTCGGCGCACCGCTCCGTCATCGTCTTGATTTGCGACGGGTTGATGGCATCGGCGATGAGGGCATACCCATGCTCGGCCATGTCCCGGTTTGCCTGGTCCACGTCACGAGTCGGCGCGGGCAGCTGACGGGTCGACATGCGTTCCCTCCTCACTTCACGGGGGTGGCGCGTCGATCCCGTCGCACCAATTCCCCCGCGGAATCAGAGTCAGGATACTCCCGAGTCATGCCTGTGCGCCGTGCCCGATGTCACCGGATCACGGTCGTACGCAGCGTCGTCAATCGAGCACGGCCCCGGCAACGCGTGGCGTCGAACTCCCATCGTCCTCGTCGTCGGACGAGGGCACCAAGGGGGTTGCTCCCACCGTGGGTGCGGCCGAGGCGGCGCGATCGGGAAGGAAGAGGGTAGGGATGAAGGCGATGAGGATGGCCCCGGTCGCCCACCAGAACGTTCGTGCGAAGGCCGCGGTGACCGGATTGGCGACGGGGGCGGGTAACGCTCCGGTCGAGCCGATGATGGATGCGGCGCCACCGGACTTGCTGGCCAGGGCACCGAGGTTGGAGACGATCTGGCGTTCGAGGACCACGGCGAAGAGCGCGGTGGCCACGGAGCCGCCCACCAGGCGCATGATGTTCATGATGGTGGAGGCCTTGGGGATGTCCGCGTGATTGAGGTCGAAGTACACGGCTGCACTGATGGGCATGAGCGTGAGACCCAGGCCGACGCCGCGCACGAAGAGGGCGGCGGCGAGCGCGCCCAGACTCGTCGAGCTCGTGATGAAGGCGAACGGCAGCGTCCCCGCGGCCATGAGGAGGATCCCGTACGGCACCACCTTTCTCGGTCCGACGCGATCGGTGACGTTGCCGGCCCAGCGCATCACGACACCGGTGCCGATGCCCTGCGGCGCCATCATCAGACCGGCCATCCAGGCCGACTCTCCGCCGCGCCACCTGGTAGTAGAGCGGCAAGAGGAACATGGCGCCGAACAGCGTGGCACCCAGGACGAAGATGCAGAGGTTCGAGATGGCGAAACTGCGATGACGGAAGTAGTGCAGCTCGAACAGTGGGTGGGCGCTGCGCAGCGCGTGGACGACGAACGCAACGAGCAGCACAACCCCGACGGTGAAGCTGATGAGGACGGGGGCCCCGGTATAGCTGCCGGTGATTCCCACCTCGGAAAGCGCGTAGACGAGCGCCGTGAGGCCCGGTGAGAGGAGACAGAATCCGAGCATGTCGAAGGCTGACGGATACCGTTCTTCGCTGTCCGAGCGGGAGAGCCAGCGCAGTGAGAGCAGCATCGTGGCGATCCCGATCGGGATGTTGATGAAGAAGATCCACCGCCAACTGGAGCTGGACACGATCACACCGCCGAGGACGGGCCCGAGGATCGGTGCGAGCACGAGCGGGACGCCGACGATGCTCATGACCCGACCCATCCGTTGGGGACCGGCGGCGCGAGCCAGGATCGACTGTCCCACCGGAAGCAGGCACCCACCGCCCAGGCCCTGAACCACTCGGAAGGCGATGAGCGAAGTGGCCGACCAGGAGAGCCCGCAGAGGGCGGAGCCGAGTGTGAACACGGCGAGGGACATCATCCAGACCCGCTTGGCGCCGAAGCGGTCGACCACCCAGCCTGTGACCGGGGTCACGGCAGCGAGGGCGAGCAGGTAGCCGGTCGTCACCCACTGGATCGTCGTGACCGAGGTGTGGAAGTCCCGCCCCAGCGTGGCCAGCGCCACGGACACCACGGTGGCGTCGAGGACCGACATGAACGATCCCATGACGAAGACCGTGGAGGTGCGTCGCACCACGGGTGAGAGGGCGAAGCGGTCGACGGCCTGCTTGCTGCCCGGCTCGGCCTGGGAGGACCGGAGGCGTGACATGGCAGACGTCAACGCTAGTTGTAAGGCCGCAGACGCGCCCTCGACCGTCGGCACCGTTGTGGTATCCCAATGTCATTTAAAAGTGGACTACCATAACTGCGTGCGTCCACATGAGAGGAGCGTGAGATGAACGTGGAGGCGCCGTCGGAGGGCCTGCGCTCCCGGAAGAAGGAGAAGACACGGCGCGCGATCGAGGACGCCGCGCTGGAGCTGTTCGCGGAGCAGGGGTACGAGGCGACAACGGTCAACCAGATCGCCGAGCGAGCGGAGGTCTCGACCGCCACATTCTTCCGTTACTTCGGGACCAAGCAGGAAGTGATCTTCGCTGAGGACGGCAACGAGTTCGCGGAGTTGCGGCGTGCCGTCGTCGAATGCCCGGCGGGGGAGGACGACCTCGAGCGCGGTGCGCTACGCCATCCACGCCGACTGGGCGCATACGCTCGACGCCAAGCGCACCTCCCGCCAGGCCCGGGCGGCGGCATCGTCACCCTTGCTGCGTGGGCTGAGTTTCGATCTCGGTCTGCGCTGGCAACGCGCCATCAGCGAGGGGCTCGCGCTCCGTCGCGGGCTCGCCGCCCCGGACCGGCGATGCGAGCTGGTGGCCACCGTCGCATCCGGAGTGCTGAGCAACGGCGTCAATGCCTGGGTGGGTGCCGGGTGCCGGGTGCTCTGGTGACCTGGGCATTGCCATCGACCAGGCGTTCGCATTGCTCGCCCGCCTCGGCACCGAGTTCCGGATGCACGCCGATGGTGCCGACGCGGAACCGGCGGATGCGTCGGGTCGGCGCGAAACCCGGGCCAGGTGAGGGAGAAATCGGTGGCGACCGATGCAGGTCAGATGGAGCAGCTCGCCGGGCGGGTTCACGACGCGCTCGGGAGTGCGGATCTGAACGGATATTGGGATCTCCTGGATCCCGAAGTGACCTGGGGGGCTCCTGGCGACGTGGATCCCGGATGCCGAACCCGGGACCAGGTGCTCGCCTGGTACCGGCGTGCCCGAGCCGCTGGGGTGCGGGCCGAGGTCACCGAGACCGTCGTGGACGGCGCCAAGATCCTGGTCGGCCTGCGAGTGAGGAATGCCGGCCCGTCCACCGCTCCCGGTGAATCGACTGCTCGCTGGCAGGTCCCGACCGTGAGGAACGGACTGATCGTCGATATCCGGGGCTTCGAGGAGAGAACTGCCGCGGTCTCGTCAGTGCGGTGAGGCGGTCGGCCCGGCTTGCCTACGATGACACCATGGTGCCTGCTGGTGCACCCCTGACACCGGACCCGGTGACCGTCGGAGACATCTGCGTCCGCCTGCTGGCCGCCGCCGAGTCTGCCCGCCTCGGCGATGCCGTCCGGGCCGTCTACGGCGACACCTACCCAGTCCGGTGGACCTACGACGCCGACGAGGTGGCGCGGCGGATATCCACCGGCGTCCTGATCTCGGCCATCGCCGAGACGACGAGTGGCGAGATGCTCTGCCATTCGGGCCTCTCCCTCGGCGCCCCGGACGACGTGGTCGGTCACGCCGGCCAAGCTCTGACGCTGCCTGCCGCCCGCGGCCGGCACATCTTCACGACGGTCAAGCGGTATCTGCTCGAGTGGGTGACCTCGCTCGGACTCGTCGGGATGTACAGCGAAGCCACCGCGGCCCACCCCTACAGCCAACGTGCTCTGCTCGACCTCGGCGGGCACGAGACGGGCTTCCTCCTCGGCTTCATCCCCGAGACGGTCGACAACAGCATCTCGACACCGAGCACGCTCCGACAGTCGGCCGCTCTGTTCTTCCTCCGCGTCCGGCCGGGCCACGAGCGACTCGTGTACGCGCCGGACCGTCACCGGGAGATCGTGCGGGACACGATCGAGATCTGTGCTTTTCGTGCCCGTCTCGCCGATGCCCCGACTCGGATCGATCTGCCTCCGGCGTCACAGCTCCATGCCGAGGTACGACGGGGCGACAATGTTGCCGTGCTGACCGTCAGCCAGGCGGGGAGGGATCTGGCGCACGCAGTCGATGCGGAACGCTCTCGGCTTTTCTCCGAGTCCGTCGACGCCCTCTACGTGGATCTCCCGTTGGACCACCCCGAGTCGGCCCACGTGGGCGAGGCCCTCGAGGAGCTCCGTCTGTCCTATTCGGGGATATTCCCGAACCACAAGGCATCGGGGGACGTCCTCCGATTGCAGGGCCTGCGAAACGCCACGGCGTTCAGTCATGACGTCGCGGTGGCCTCCCCCCACGGCACAGCACTGCTCGACTACGTCATCGCGGACATGGAGGCGGTGGGCCAGCCGGTGGTACAGGCCCACGACCACTCCTCAGGGGTGGCGGACGCTGGCCGACCGGTGCCGGGCATCCCGCTGGTCGCCGCGCCGTGATCACCGCGGCTCACGGAATCTCCCTCCGGGCCATCGTGACATCGCCGGTGAGGGGCGCGGACTCGACGTAGATGTTCTCGAGCCGGCGGTGGGCAAACCTCCACTCGCCCGCGACCTTCCTGAGCTCATCGTAGTAAATTCCGAGGTTCTCGAACCCGATGTCCCCGGCACGTGCGAACGAGTGAATCGTCGTGCGCGACGTGGCGCGCTCGTCGCTCTCGAGGGTCACGACCGCACCGTGGACCATCTGGACGAAGAAGTCGACCGTCTCGAGCGAGGTGACGTGTGCGCAGATCGCGCTCGCCCCCTCGATTCTCAGGTCGAACGGAGCGGACTCCTCCCACACGCCGTCGGACAGCCACAGGTCTTCGAAGGCCTCCCAATCGCCCCGGGTGACTGCGTCGGAGAACCGGACGACGAGGTCCTGTATGGCGATTCGCTCCACCCATTCCGCTGGCCCTTGGGGCACGTCCAGACCTCCTGTCTTCCGGGCGTGGTAGGTGTTCCCATCGCTCACCCACGCTCGCCGGGTTCGGGTTTCGAGACCGCAATCTTGCCGATCCCATGGGTCGCCTTCAACCAGCTTGGACCGCTCCCAAGGCGCCGCACGTTGACGTCCAGAAGCCCGGCGCACGGGCGAGGACCATCAGGCTCGAGGCCAATGCCACCTCCACCGTGGTCGAAGAATTGAGGCTCCGCCACCTCTACCGTCACAACGGTCGCCATCAACTACGTGACCGCCACCGAAGTCGTGCACCCGGTGACACCCCTTCCCGGTAACGACGAGGCAGTGGCCAGTGGGGGGGGATGGGTTCGGGCACTCCTCAAGGTGTGGGAACGTCGTCCACAGGGCCTTGACTACGATCGGAAAGTGGAATGGTGCCCACCATGGTGCCGGTCAACCAAATCAGAGGGGAGACATGAGCAAGCCAGTCATCGCAACGACGCATACTGGCAGCCTCCCGCGTCCACCGGAGTTGGTGGAGCGGTGGAAATCCGTCCTCGACAGTGGCGTCGGCGCCGATCAACTCGAGCCGGCAATCCGCCATGCGGTGCGGGAGATCGTGGATCGGCAACGTGAAATCGGTCTCGACCTCATCAACGACGGGGAGATGGGGAAGATCAGCTATGCCACCTACGTAAAGGACCGCCTCACCGGATTCGGTGGTGAAGCGAGAACACCTCCGATTCCCGAGCTCCGAGACTTCCCAGAGTTCGCTCGGCGCGTCGACCCGGCCTACGGGTTGTCCACCTCGCCAGCGTGCAATGACAAGGTGCAGCTGAAGGATCCGGACGCCGTGAAGCGTGACATCGAGCACCTGCTCGATGCGACCGGGGGTGACGCCTCACAGTGCTTCATGTCGGCGGCATCGCCGGGTGTGGTGTCGGTTTTCTTTCGAAACGACTACTACGCGACCAGGGAGGACTACCTCTCAGCCCTCGTCGACGCCCTTCGACCTGAGTATCAGGCCATTGTGGAAGCTGGACTGATCCTGCAGCTCGACTGCCCCGATCTGGGCATGGGCCGCCAGATGCAGTTCTCGCGACTCAGCGACGACGAATTCCGGAACGAGGCGGCCCTCAACGTCGAGGCCCTCAATGCCGCCGTGTCGGGGCTTCCTGCGAACCGGCTCCGGATGCATGTGTGCTGGGGGAATTACGAAGGGCCACACCACAAGGACATCGATCTGAGCAAGATCATCGATATCGTCCTGCGTGCGGCTCCCGCGGGCATCGCGCTGGAGGCGTCGAATCCACGCCATGCCCACGAATGGGCCGTCTTCAAAGACGTCCCGCTTCCCGCGGATAAGTACCTCATTCCCGGCGTGATCGATTCCACCAGCAACTACATCGAGCACCCAGACCTCGTGGCGCAGCGCCTCGATCGGTACACCAGCCTCGTGGGACCACACCGTGTCGTAGCGGGCGCCGACTGCGGGTTCGGTACCTTCGTCGGTGCTTCGCAAGTAGAGGCCAACATCGCCTGGGCGAAGCTTGCGACGCTGGTCGAGGGCGCGAGGTTGGCGTCTCGCTGATTGCTCCCGCTGGTGCCGTCCCAGGAGGGGGACGGAGTGAGCGTGAGCGGGTTACCGATGGACGGGTGTGACCCTCGGCTCCCGAATCCCCACGAGATGGAACATGCGGCCGAGCTGGCGGTACGGGTCGCGTCGGCTTGCTTCGAGTTCCGTAGCCAAGAGCTTCTCGTCCACGTTCCCGGTGGCCGAGCCAAAGTCATACCACCAATCGGTGAAGAACCCGACGCCGTACCAGGCGGCAACAGGCACGCCTTGGTGGGTCAACCAGCCACCCAATTCGTCGACGGTGTCAGCCCGGGTATCAACACCCAGCCCGCATGTACTCCCCCTTCCGTCGAAGGCCGAGAGTGCATCAGACCAAATTCCCCGCCAGTGCGGGATGCATAACCAACGAAGCCTGGTTCTTGGCGACAACCGACACCACTCCACCGTCGCAGGCCAGATCAGCGAGCGCCGAGAGCAGAGGCAGGGGGTCGTTGAGATACTGAAGAACCGCATGGCACAGAACCCCGGCGAACTGCCTTCCGCCTACAGCTGACACCGCGTCCTCACCGGCTGCTTGGACCAGCGTCACGCGGGATCTGACGTCTTCTGACTCGCCTGAAAGCAGATCCGCCGCGCGTCGGAGCATCTCACCTGAAGGCTCGACGATCGTGACGTGATATCCCCGACGAGCGAGGGGCAGGGCCTGGTGACCAGCACCCCCGCCGACATCCACTAGTTCTGCGGATGCCGGGGGCAGGTGGTAACGCAGATTGTGGTCTATGAGGTGCGTCCGGACATGTCCTTGCACCGATTCGTAGTATTGGAAGAATCGATCGGCGAGGGGAGCCCAGGTGTCCTGCATCCGCCCAAAGATAGCCCCCGGGCTGCTTGTGTTCGTGCAGATGACGACGGTCGTGACGCCGTGTGCCGGCACGAGGAGGTACCCAACTCGTCCCAGAACACCTGCGCGTCCATGTGGGTATGGGCATCCACGAATCCAGGAGCCACGACGTGACCCTCGGCGTCGATCTCCTCGCGGCCGGATCCCTCGATGTCGCCCACCGCCGCGATTCGGCCGCCCACGACCGCGAATCGGCTTGTTGACGTGCGCCGCCCGACCCGTCCATCACCGTGCCGTTGCGCACGGCGAGGTCGTAGGGCGTCCCCGCGCGAACCAACTCATGAAGCTTTCAGCGTGGCGTCTTCAATCCCAGGGCTCACGCCGACGTACTTGGCGCGCTCGTGGGCCTTTGCGCCCGCCGTCTCGGTTCCAGCTTGGCGCGGCGACCCGTCAAGATGTCCAGGACATCCCCGATGGCCTGTTCCCGATCGGGAAGCTCTGGCAGGGCCAGATGGCTCTGAATTTGATAGCGGTTGCGACGACCTTCCCGAAGTTTGACGATGTAACCGGCGTCGGCCAGGTCGGTGACGATCGCGTAGGCGTGCCGCTCAGTGATGCCGAGTTCGGCCGCGATCTCGCGAAGGCGAATCTCGGAGTTCTGGGCGATGCAGAGGAGCGCCCGTCCGTGGTTGGTGAGAAAGCTCCAATGAGCCACTCGGAAAAGATACCATTGTGTAGAAGTTGATTGCTAGTAATTAGATTTCTAGAGTAACGTGGCCCAAGTAACCCCGAACGTCCGTCTCAGACGGTTGTCTATTTCGGGGAAGCCAAGAGGGAGGCCGACCATGTGGTCAGCCCGGTCGTTGTCATCGCGTTGCTTTCGCAGTCCCCGTCGTCGCGTGTGGCGTTCGAGCGCACCACAGTGGACGGACTCACCCGGATCGAGCGGGACGACCCGTGTGACGGCGCCGACCGGCATGACCGGAGTTCGACCCCGAACCGTACGACGTTGCGTGGTCGTCGCACTCGCCGCCGGAACCGCGTTCGCCTCAGTAGCACTGCTTGGCCTCACCGCGGCGACAGTTGCTTCGGCGGCGACGACCGGGGCGCCCGCGGTTGCTCAATGCAATCCACCCGACTTTCCCACGCCGGCCGGGTTTCAAGTGACCTGCACGGTCGTGGTCGTGAACACGACAACCTCCTTGGGCGTCACAAGTTCGACGGTCACTACCAGCGTGTGTTTGGCGGCCGCGGGCGTGGTGTTCCCCTCCTGCCCTCTGAATTCCGGCCCTGTCACCAGCACGACCTCGTCGACTCAACTCGTGACCTCAGTGAACCAGTGCAACGGAATCGTGACAGGCGGTGGAAGCAACGTGTATTGCAATGTCACAATCACCAACAACGTTCCACTCGGAACTTCGACCTCTCCTGCCACGGTTGACCAGTGCATCGGATCGGCCACAGGCGGGGGAAGCACCGAGACGTGTGCCCCAAGTGGCAGTACGACCAATGCCACAGTCACCCAGTGCAACGGTTCGGGTACCGGCGGAGGCACGTACAACGGCGAACCCACGGTGGACTGCACTGTCACGGGTAGCACGTCAGCGGATCCCGTAACCGTCAATCAGTGCAATGGCACCGCCACCGGTGGCGGGAGCGCGGTGACCTGCATGACCACGCAGAGCGACAACTTCATTGCCCCCGTCACGACGACAACGACCGCCCCATCTGGCACCGGAGGATCGGGCACCCCGGCACCCGGCTCAGGCGGCACGACACCGGGTGGCGTTGGCGCCACGACTGGATCCGGTTCGTCCGGCGCGGAGGAACGAGCGGCTTGCCCACGGCGGTGGCGGTGCTCGGTGCCGTGCCAACCGGCGGAGCGGAGACTGGGTTTGGCGGAGCGTCACACTCGCACGACGAGTATTTCGTGGTCGCAGGGTTCATGGCACTCGTCGGAGCGGGACTGGCGTGCACGGTTGCCATCCGTCGCCGCCGAGCCGTCTCCGCTCGGGGGTGCGCTTGAGACACCGTGAGACCGCCTGAACGGGTTCCAGGCATGCGTCACTCGGCTCGTCCGTGGTGGATCGCCGCCGCCGCATTGGTATGCCTCGGGTCAGGGTGCCTGGCCCTTGGACTCGAAGGCCATCAATCTCCCTTGGCCGGGCCGGAGGCATCTTCGCCAAAGACCCTGACGCCCAGGGAGGCACCCGCCAAGGGTGCGACGAACCTCGCCACCGTTCGTTCCACACCGCGTGAGTTGACGATCCCAGCCATTTCGCTGTCGGTGTCGATGGGCACCCTCGGGCTCAATTCCGACGGGACGGTCCAAGTCCCGACGGTGGTTCAGCAGCCAGGTTGGTACCGGTTGGGCCCTTCCCCGGGCCAAATCGGTTCAGCGGTGATCTTGGGGCACGTTGATTCGCACCAGGGTCCGGGCGTGTTCTTCAAGCTCCGGTTGTTGGTGGCGGGAGACATGGTGAACGTTACCTTGGCGGACGGCGTCGTTGCGCAATTCAGAGTCACCTCGGTGGCGACGTTCCTCAAGAGCGCATTTCCGGACCAGACCGTCTACACATCACACGGTTACAGCGCGCTGCAACTGGTCACCTGCGGTGGAGACTTCGATACGGCAACGGGCCACTACCTGTCCAACATCGTGGTCTTCACGGCTCTGGCGAAACTCGTTCAACTCCCCGCCGAGCCCGCGACCGCCGTCGCCGCCAGGGCCTCAGGAGATTCGGTGGCTCTTCACCGATAGCGGTTGAGACTCACGCGTACCAACAGCCGGCGTTCAAGAGGAGTGAAGGGCTTTATGTCGATCCCCTATGCAGCGCAACAACCGGTACCGCCCAAGACGGTTGAGCCCGCTGCCCCCACCCTGATCATCAAGTCTCCGTGTTGGGTGTCGATATTTAAGGCCAGAGCCCGTTTTGGACTCTCCCTGATGCTCCGGCGTCTGAGGTGCCCATGAGCAAAGAGATCAGGAGCGCGTCTGGAAGCGCGGTAGGGCCCGAATCTCTTGTGGTCTCTGACGGGCGTTCCAAGCGACACGTTGCATTGGCGGCTGCCGCTCTTCTTGTGGTGGCGGGCGTCGTCGGGTCAGTACTGGGTGCGAATGCAGTCGCCCGCAGTGCGAGCGCCAAGTCAGCACTGGCCTTCAACGCCTCCTCGAACGTGATCGCGTCAACCTTGGAGCTGGCTATCCAGCACGAGCAAGACCTGGTTGTCGGCGCCGGTGGGTTCATCGCTGAGAATCCCAATGCGACCAATAGTCAATTGATCCAGTGGTCGAAGTCCGAGCGCATGCTGCAGCGCTACCCCGAACTAGTGAGTCTCTTCTACGTGGCCTACGTACCGGCGGCGGAGCTGCCGAACTTTACGGCACGCGCCGCCGCCGATCCCCTTGGTCCGTTATCTGCCAATGGAACGTTCCAGGTCACGCCGCCTGGCAGTCGCTCGTTCTACTGCCTCCTCGCAGGAGAGACCGCGAGGGTGCCCAATACCATCCCGGCCGGTTTTGACTACTGCGCGAGCAGCGAGACGGGATCTCTATTCCGTTCTGCTCGTGATTCCAACCAAGCCGGGTACCAGCCCTACACCGTCAACAAGCTTCCGGAGCTGGTCATCGATACGACGATGTACCGGGGCGCCGTGGCACCAGCGACGGTGGCCGGGCGCCGCGCGGCGTTCTTGGGTGTGATCGGAACAGTGATCTTGCCGAAGGTCGTGCTGGATCGCTCCCTGAAAGGCCATTACGGCTATTCGGTGTCCTTCCGCTATCACGCTGGCTCATCGAACGTCGCGTTCTCGAGCGGTACACCGCCGGTCGGCGCCCAGTCAGCGAAGGTCCCTCTGCACAATGGGTGGACGGTGACGACGTTCGCCAATGTCGCCAACGGCGGGTTGTTCGCCGACCGCAGCGCGCTGGCACTCTTGCTCACCGGGATCATCCTGAGTGTGCTGGCGGGCATTTTGTCGTTCGTGTTGGTGACTGGCCGGACGTGGGCTCTGCGTCTCGTTGGTGAGCGCACCGGTGAGCTGCGCTACCAGTCGCTGCACGACTCCTTGACGGGGCTGCCGAACCGGGCCCTCATCCTCGACCGCATCGAGCAGCTCCTCACCCGGAGCCGTCGCCAAGGGACGCTGGGGGCGGCGCTCTTCGTCGATCTGGACAACTTCAAGGACGTGAACGACACCCTAGGGCACGCGGCAGGCGATCGATTGCTCGTGGCCGTGGCCAGTCGGCTCGAGGCCGCCCTGCGTGAGGCCGACACCATCGGGCGGATGGGGGGCGACGAGTTCGTGGTCTTGATCGACGGAGCGTCCCTTGATGCTGCTCCCGAACTGGTCGCCGAGCGGCTGTTGGACGTTATGCACCAACCCTTCGAGCTCGACGAGGTCTCGCTCCCCATCATCGTGAACGCGAGTGTGGGGATCGCCATGGGGGATCGGGCCAACCCCGAAGACCTGTTGCGTGACGCCGACGTCGCCCTCTATCAGGCCAAGGATGCTGGCAAGAACCGTTACGAGGTCTTTGACCCCGAGGTACGCACCGGGATCTCGAACCGCACTGAGCTCGAGTTCGAACTTCGCTCGGCGCTGGATGATAAGCAGTTCCGGCTCGTCTATCAGCCCATCTACAACCTGGACGACCTCACCTTCATAGGCGTGGAGGCCCTGTTGCGTTGGGAACACCCCACCAAGGGCCTCATCCAGCCGGATCGCTTCATCCCGATCTTGGAGCAGACCGGTCAGATCCGAGAGGTGGGTCGTTGGGCTCTCCGAGAGGCCTGTACCCAGATGGCCGAGTGGCACGCCAAAGGCGACATCTTGGATGTCTCGGTCAACGTGTCAGGTCGCCAGCTCGACGGCGACGCCATCATCGCCCACCTACGTGACGCCCTCGAGTCAAGTGGTCTTCCGGCCGCCTCGCTCATCATTGAGGTGACAGAGACCGCACTCATGCGCAATCCGAAGGCCACGGCCCGGCGACTGGCAGCCATCAAGGAGCTGGGGGTGAAGGTCGCCATCGACGACTTCGGCACCGGATACTCGTCGCTCGCCTATTTGCGACAGTTCCCGGTCGACTGCCTCAAGATCGACCGAATGTTCACGAACGCCATCACGACGTCTCCAGAGTCGAAGGCGCTCATCGGCACCTTGGTCCAACTGGGCCGAGACCTCGGGCTGCGGACGTTGGCCGAAGGGGTGGAGACGACCGGGGAGATGGACCGTCTCAAAGAGGAGCATGTGGACGAGGTCCAGGGATTCCTCTTCTCCCGACCCCTCGACGCGGCGACCATAGAGTCCCAGTTCCTCGTGCCCGGCCGTCGCCCCACAACACACAGCCATCGGTGACGTCGCGAACAGCGAAGTCGCGCGGGGAAATCGCAGGGAGGAACGGGGGAGTGGCGGGGACTTGACGAAATCAGGCCAGGCGATTCAAGCGCGGGCTCAGGCCGCAACAGGTGTCCCAGCATCGGGGGGCCAACGGCCAGGGTGTCACATCCATGGAGGTCCACCTACTGCGAAAGAACCGCGATCATGACGAGGGTGGCGTCATAGAGGAAGTGGGCGACGATTGGTCGCGTGAGCCGACCATGCTTCTGAAACGAGCGGGTCAGGAAATAGGCAATGGGGATCGTCAAGACGACGGCGAGCCCGTAATACACGTGGTAGCTGGTCCGCAAAGCGATACCCAGGACAAGTGCCCCAGTGGGCGTCCAACCGAGCTGGCTCAACCTGGTCATCAGGTATCCGTTCATGAGCACCTCTTCAGCGAGGGCCGTCACGGCTGAGATCAGGAGTCCCCAGATGACGTAGTACCGCGGGACGGTACCGACGGGAACGGGGTTAACGAGGCTTTGGTGGTGGGCCAGCAACGGGACCAGGGGGATCAAGACGGCGATCTCAGCTCCGAATGATGCTGCCCCGATGCCGATGGCCGGAAGGACGTCACTTCGCAGTCCGGGCAGTTCGAAGCCCAGAACATGAAGGCCCTGTCCGGTCCGGGCCAGAAGCAGCAGTGCCAGGGGAACCAGGCACGCGGTCGCCGTGTACGAGAGCATTCCGATGAGCATGTTCTCGATCGGATGACCGTTGATGATCTGCGGGAACCGTCGCACGGTGGTTTGGCCGGCCAGATGCTGTGCCAACAACAAGACCGCAGCTGTGACTGCGGGCACCAGAAACGCCAGCATCACAAACACGGCTTCCCATTTGAGGATCCGATGGCCAGGCTCTGACTGCTCGACCTTTGTTACTTCGGGGCGCTCCATGTACCAGGGCGCTCGTGGAGGGATCGGGGGCGAGGGAGCCACGCCAGGAGGATCAGCCGGGTGCCTGAACTCGGTCCAAGCCGTTCCACTCCAGAACCGGTAGGTGCCAGGAATACCGACCGGGTCCTGATACCAGCCTTGCGGCGGATCTTGCGTCACGACCGACCCATCCGACTCGTGGTCACGCGCCACGGGTCGTCGGTGAGACCGTAACGATCACCCAACGACTTTGAATGCTCGGGTGGTGTCACAGAATGTCCCACGCATTCATCGTGTACTGCGCCCTCCCTTTGGGCCTCGTAGTTGGGCGCGACCACACGGATCTCGTTCCCGACCGGGAGTGTTCCTACGATGCGAGCTCGCCCTTGGACCGGACGACAACCGTGCCGGCAGCCTTGTCGTGGAGTGTCTGGTTCTGCCCGTCCCAGAGCGGGAACAACATGTCAATGACCCAGGGGATGAAGAGTGCAACAGCAAGGAGGTACTCCACGAACGCGTGGAGCAGCGCCTTGCCATGGCCGACCCGAACCACATTGCGGTCAGACCTCATGCAGCGGATGCCGGCGATCATCATTCCCGGGGTCTGCGCTCGCCGGGAGCCGACAAAGAACATGCCGTACAGCAGAACAAGTGCGGCTTGAACGAGAAGCCCGACGCCGTGGATCCCGTATGTGACCGAGTGGTTCGTGAAGGTGCCGTTGCCGTTCACGAGTTGCGAGTTGGTTCGGTGGAAGACGCCACCAAAGGGGATCAGCAGGGGGACGCTGATCACGCTGACGAACACGAAATCGAGGAGCCATGCGCCGAGGCGCAAGCCATAGCCAGCGAGTTGGGGTCCACCCGAGGCGGATTGCGACGAGGGTGGCGGAGGCATCATCTGGGTGCGGTCGGTCCACTCCGTTCCGCTCCACCAACGGTTGACCCAGGGTGGACCGCTGGGGTCGGGGTACCAGCCCTCGGCGGGCAGCGTCACCTTGAACTCCAATGTTCGACGGATAGAACAGAACCGTGGAGCGCCATCGCGCTCGAATCCAGGGAATACGCCCTTCCTATCGGACAAGCTGAGCTCACGGTTGAGCCGATGCCGGGTCGAAGAGCAGCTGGGGTGCTCTGGAACCGGCCACCCGTTCTCCTGGTTCGTCGGGACACGACCGTCTCGAGCGAGTCCTCGGACGAATGCGTGATGCACCGGCCACATCTCCAAGAACATCGACGCGGTCGGGAAACGTTGTCGGCGCTCACCGGTCGCGGCCTCCGGATGTCACGTGGATGGCAAGGTCAATCAGTTGGCGAATCAGTCCCCCGCGGACTGACCACCGTCGATGTGCAGGACAACTCCCGTGACGAATGAGGCCTGCTCGAGATAGAGGATTCCCTCGACAACGTCGCTAATCTGGCCAACTCGGCCCAGCGGATGGAGCTGTGCTAGGCCGTCATACGACGCCGGGTCGTAGACGGGGTTCTCTATAACTCCGAGGGCGACTGCGTTGAACCGCACACCGCGCGACGCGTACTCGATAGCCAGTGAGCGCGTCACGGCCGCCAGTCCACCCTTGGTAAGCGATACAAGAGCAGATGGGTTCTCGCTCTCGGCGTGGTCGACAAGACTCGTCGTGACATTGACTATGTGACCACCGGTGCCCTGAGTCGAGCATCTGCCGGATGACGCCCTGGGTTATATGGAAGAACCCGGTCAGGTTCACGGCGGTAATCGCCAGGTAGTCCTCGAGTGTGTAGTCGGTGAATGGCTTGCTGATGAAGATTCCCGCGTTGTTGATCAGGCTGTCGATGCGCCCAAAGCGATCGACCGCCTGTTCCACGATCATCTGGGCGGTCTCGACCTCTGCAATGTCACCCCTCACCGTGAGGAAGTCGGACGCGTCGGAGGGGCTGATCGAGCGCGACGCGCCCACGACCGCATATCCGGCGCCACGGAAGCCTTCTGCAACGCCCGCGCCGATGCCTTGGGAGGCTCCGGTGACGATAACGACTTTGCGCGAGGCGTTAGACGCGCCTACGCGAGGTGTCGCCGATGGCTCTCCGGAGTCGGATGGACGGCTCATCCGACGAGATACACCTCGTAAATCACACCTCCGGGCTGCCGGCCTCCGACACTGATGAAAATGCCTTTGTTGAACCAGTCGAGGCTGTCGGCCCCGGTCTCGATCTTGACTGAAGTGCGGAAGGTGTATTCATCTGCGTCGACGTCTTCTCCGCGTCCGAGACGCTCGAGGACCGCCGTGCTTCCGTGGCGCACACCTTGTGATTGGACGTAGAGCAGATCTCCGCGTTCGGTCTCCAGCGTGTAGCGGACGTCGCCGAGCGCAGTGCCATCCGGAAGAATGATCTGCCAATCGGCGCTTGCTCCCGGAAGCAGTGTCCCGCGCAGCTCAGGTCCGCTGAAGGTCCCGCCGGTCAATGGAACGATGCGCCGGTGACCAGCAGAGATCTCGCCGACGTCCTGGGGGTCGCCGACAGCTCGCTTCCAAGCGGTAGATCAGGTTGAGACGTGGATCGGGAAGACGACTGTTCACGACATCACTCTCTGATTTCGGTCTCAGTTTCGTTGGCCCCGGCCACGTCGGAAGGCAATCAGGCCCCAGCGACCAGGGACCGCGCCTCTGCCGAGCCGACCACAAGATCGTGAAGGTCGCCACCCACCTCGAGTCGGCTCGACTGTTCGACCCCGCCGATCCTCATCGGCTCAAAGCCCGCCGTTCGGATCAAGTGCTCGACTTCGTCGCTCCCATGCTCGTCCTCGGACACGTAGAACAGAACCGCGGGCTCGGGCGACCGGTGGCTCGAGGACTCGAAGAGATCGGCCGACATGGTGCCGAACGCAATGGCCAAGCGTGTCCCGATCGGCAACCACCCAGCAACAACTTGGCCCGATGACTGCCCTTCCGGCAGGAGTCGCACGACCTTGCCTTGTGCGTCGAGTCCGACCGGATTGCTCGGAACGACCAGAGACGTGTCTCCCAGCGCGTCGGCGATCTCGTCGATGACGTCTTTCAACACGGAAAACCGCAGCGCAAGGACGACGGCATCGGCTCCCTGCAAAGCGCTCCGGTTGTCGAGCGCGACGACCGCCGCTCCGCCGATTGCCGCGGCCAGCTTTCGCGCCGACTCCTTGTCGGCGCTCGAGAGCTGGAGGGTCTCGCCACCGGCAGCAAGCTGACGGGCGATGGCCGATCCGATGCCTCCGGTGCCGATGATCGCCGTGGTCATGATGGAGACCTCCGCCCCGTCAGGAAGCTCACTCCGACTTGCTCGATGGCCATTGATCGGGAAACCAATCTCCCCTCGGGTCCGTCGTTTGTCCCACTTCGATCAGATGACCATCGGGATCGCGGATGTAACAACGGATTTCGTACTGGTGCTGCTTCGGCGGCGTCAGGAATTCCGCACCGCGCGCGCTCCATTCGCTGTACACAGCGTGCATGTCCGTCACTCGTATATTGAGGAAACTGCTGACCCGGTTGGGATCGACGGGCGTCTCGAGGGTGACCTCCGGCTTGTCGTCGGTTGGCCCTCCGCCGACGTTGATGATGATCCAACTGTTCGACAGCTGGACATACGTGAGCCCTCCGGGTCCGGAGAACGCATGCCTGCCCCCGAGCACATCGGTGTAGAAGCGGCGAGAGCGCTCGACATCGTCCGACACGATGAAGTGGGCCAGCACGATTCCCTCTGGGGGCGTTGGGAGCTCGTCGGCGGGCGTACTCGATGGCCAGTGATCGGGCACCCAGTCCCCCTGCGGGTCGGTGGTCTGCCCCACTTCGATCAGGTGACCATCGGGATCACGGATGTAGCAACGGATCTCGTACTGGTGCTGCTTCGGGGGCGTCAGGAACTGAGCACCCCGCGCGCTCCATTCGGAGTACACCGTCTCCATGTCCTTGACCCGGATGTTGACGAAGCTGCTCACCCGATTTGGGTCGCCGGGCGTCTCCAGGGTGACCTCCGGCTTGTCGTCGGTCGGGCCTCCGCCGGCATTGATGACGATCCAACTATTGGACAGTGCGACGTTGGTCGGCCCTCCGGGGCTGGAGAAGGCGACCCGGCCCCCAAGGACTTCGGTGTAGAAGCGCCGAGAGCGCTCGACGTCGTCCGACACGATGAAGTGTGTGAGCAGGATTTCCTCTTGGGGCGGTGGGACCTCGGCCATCTGCTACCTCCGATGGTCTTCCACGGTCATAGCCGTGCCATCTGCGCCTGCATGGGCTGCAAAGGCGGCGGCATTTTGGCGATCTCCATTCGAAGGGTCTTGAAAGCCGAATCGAAGATGGTCGAGAAGCTCGGGAACGGCTGGATGACGTCGCTCAACACCTCCAACGGAACGCGGGCGCGTATGGCGAGCGTCGCCTGCTGGAGCCACTCGCCGGCCTCGGCTCCGAGGGCGTAAGCGCCGGTCAACCGGGCACCGTCGCTGAGCAGGGTCAAGAATCCGTTCGACTGGGCGTACTGGTGGCTGTACGTCGCGGTCTTGGAGACGTCGGTCAGGAGCGTTGTGCTGCTGTAGGGCGCCTCCGCGGCACCGACGGCGGCCGCCTGCGGATCGGTGTACGTGACGCGCGGCACGGCCTCGTAGTTCGTCGGGTGGCTCTCTCCGGCGATGTTCGCCGCCACAACGTCTCCCTCGTACTCGCCGACGTGTGTCAGGGGCCAGATCCCGTTGACATCCCCAATGGCCCAAATGTTGTCGCCGGCACGCAGATACTCGTCCACCACGATGCCGTGAGGGTTCGCCTCGATACCGACCGTCTCGAGCCCGATCCCTTCGACACGGGGACGGCGACCGGTCGCCACGAGCAGTCGCTCTCCTTGTACCGAGGTCCCGTCCGAGAGCCTCAGGACGTAGTCGCCGCCGTCGAGGGAGGCCTCCGCGGCCTGAACTCCGAGGTGCAACTCGATCCCTTCCCGCCGCAGTGCCTCGCTCAGAGCCACGCCGAGGGGGGCCGGCTCTCGTGGGATCAGCCGATCGGCGCCCTCGACGAGCACGGCCTGACCACCGAGCCGCTGGACCACCTGTGCGATCTCGACACCGGCCGAGCCACCGCCGAGCACGATGAGGCGGCTGGGAACCGCCTTCATGGCCGTCGCTTCGCGCGTGCCCCACACGCCGACCAGACCGTCGAGCCCCGGAATGGCTGGCACGAAAGGATCCGCCCCCGTCGCTATGACGACATGCTCCGCCGTGTGGCGAGTGCCGTCCACGTCGACCACGCCGGGCCCGGCGAGCCGGCCCACGCCCCGGACCAGCGCGATGCCCCGATCCGCCAGCCATTTCTCCTGCCCCGCATCCGAATAGCCGGACACCATGTAGTCCCGCCAGTCCAGCGCCGCCTGCACGTTCACCTCGGCGCTGGCGCCGACGTCGCGGGCGCCCTGGACCGCCTCCCCCGGACGCAAGAGCGACTTGGACGGGATGCACGCCCAGTAGGAGCACTCGCCGCCGACCAGCTCCCGCTCGACGACGGCGACCCGAAGCCCACGCGCCGCGATGGCCCCGGCGCAGTGCTCGCCGGGCGCACCGCCGCCCAGCACGATCACGTCGAAATCGCTCACGGGGGTAGCTCCTGACCCGCCTGTTCGGCCACCATGAACCTGGCGTACCAGTCGGGCCAATCCGGGTCAGCCGTGCCGATCCGCTTCTCGTGCTCGCCATGGGCCGACTCGGCGCGGCGCAAGGCCCCAGCTAGGTCACCGGCATCGTTGAACGAGGTGACGGTCGGATCGACCCGGCCGGGGAGACGATCCGTCACCTCCTGCAGCAGCCAACTGTTGCCGTCCGGGTCTTCGAACGTGGCAAAGGAGCCATAGCTCTTGTGGTCCGGATCCGGCCCGTCGACCCGACCACTCGCCCCCTTGGGATCGAGTTGTGCTCCCGGCGCGGCAGAATGAAACACCTCACTGACCTTGGCTCCCCGACTCATGAGTTCATCACGCCCGGCATCGATGTCAGACACGACCAGGTAGAGGCCATGGGCAGATCCGGGTGGGGCAGCCGTGATCTTGGTGCCGAACTGCACGGAACACTGCGATCCGGGTGGCGTGAACTGCACGACCCGGAAGCCGTTGTCGAAGGCGAAGTCGGCGTCGAGCCGCCATCCGAGCCCGGCATAGAACGCCTTGGAGCGATCGGCGTCAGCGACGGGGATCACGATCACCTCGAGCTTCAGGTCCACAGATTGGCTGCTTGCTGTCCCACCGGTTTCGCCACCACCTGCGTCGACGGTGCTCATCGGCATCTCCTCTGGTCGGCTCTGGTTGGATTCTCGCGCCAGGCAGATCTCCTTGCACCTGGGACGGCTCCTCATTTCAGCGCTCGACGTCATCCCAGCGTGCGAGGCCACGAAAGCCACTCATGGGTTCACGGCGGACCCTTTCGGCCCGGTCCGCGAACCACGGAGACTCCACGTCGTCGTAGGCCGAACGGCGGAAAGATGCTCGCCACCCAACGGTGGTCAGCGTTTGATGCCGATGCTCTTGCCTTCGGTGTACCGGATCGGCTCCTCCAGCGTGTCGACGAGGAACCGATCGCGGTCTCCTCGTTCCCAGGCCTCCCTCAATCCCGGGGACGCCAGGTCGAAGTCCGGTCGAATCTTCTGAAACACAGTCCGCAGATCCACGTGCAGCTCTGTCATCGTGGGCCGGCCCCAATACCAGTAGCCGTTGTAGACCTTGAAGATCTTGAGTCCGGGCTCGAGGACGAGCGTGTGGGGAATCATCGGATCGTGCGGCTCGTCTGTGAACTCCTTGATGTCCAGATCCTTCTGGACAACTCGATCGGGGTCCGACAGGAACGGCCACGTGGCGCCTAAAGCATCCCGGAACTCATTGATGTTCAGCTGATTGTCGGTCGAGATGACAACTAGTCGTGTGTATGCGTTTCGAAAATCGGGATACACATCGACCAAGTGCCGAAGAAACCGATGCTCTTTCGGATCGAAGCTGCCCCGGGACAGATGGAGCACCATCGCATTGCCCCCCTGAAGCTCTGAGAGAGATCGTCGCTGGCCGGCCTGATCGGCCAGCTCGTAGTCGGGGAACGTCTCGCCTTCACGGATGTCGCTGCGCATTTTGGCCTCCACGCATGAATGGGTTCGGTCGATAGATCCCGTAGAAGTCCGGCGGCTTCAGAATGCACGCCACGGATCGTCGGGTCCAACATGGGGCCAGCCCCTTCATTGGCGAAATCGATCGAGACGCTGACTGCGACTGAGGCGGAGTTCGATTCGACGGATCGGTGGTGGCGCGGCACGTTCAAGTCCGTGGCGTCTGTCGGAGTTCGGTCTCTGAAATGGCCCAGGCCGCGTTGACGAGCCCGATGTGGCTGAAGGCCTGGGGGAAGTTGCCGAGGAGCTCCCCGCTGACCGGATCGACCTCCTCAGCGAGCAGGCCGACGTCGTTGACGAATGTGACGGCTCGTTCGAAGACGGTGCGGGCCCGAGCCGGCTGTCCGGCCCGGGCCAGAGCCTGGGCCAGCCAGAAGGTGCACAGAAGGAACGTGCCTTCATCGCCCTCGAGCTCGTCGTGGGACCGGTAGCGGTACACCAGTCCCCGCTCATCGGTGAGACGCTCTTCGGTCGCGTTGATCGTGGCGAGCACTCTGGGATCGGCGGCGGGAAGGAAGCCCACCAGAGGCAGCATGAGGTTGGAGGCGTCGAGTTCGTCGGAGCCGAAGGACTGGGTGAAGGCGTTGGCCCGGTCACTCCATCCTCTGGTCAGGATCGCCTCACGGATCTGGTCCTGGGTCCGCTCCCATTCTTTGACTCGGTCGGAGGCGCCGAGACGGTCGCCTAAGGCCACCGCCCGATCGAGGGCCACCCAGCACATCAGCTTGGAGTACAAGAAGTCGCGGGGCTCGCCCCGCACCTCCCAGACTCCTTGGTCCTTCTCGTGCCAGCGCGAGGCGGCGGTGTCCGCCAGTTGGACAAAGAACCGTCGTGTGGCCGGTGCCAGATCGGGGGGCGCACCCCACTTGTCAGGGGCGGCCATCGGTCCAACCCGGCGAGAATCGTCGTCGAAGACGTGGTCCGAGAGGCGGTGGACGGCGCTGAGCAATTCGCCGTAGACGTCGAGCTGGCGCTGGTTCCAGGCATCGTTGCCGACCCGGACTGGGACAGAGTGTCGCCAGCCCTCCAGGTGCGGCAACTCGCGCTCGGTCAGGTCCCGTTCGCCGCCGATACCAAACATGATCTGCAGGTCGCCGCCACGGTCGAGCGAGCCGGCCGCGGAGGTCGTCACGTAATCGAAGAACTCGTTGGCTTCGTCGGGGCAGGCCGCCACCCATAGGGCCTGGATCGTGAAGGAGGCGTCCCGGACCCAGGTGTAGCGGTAGTCCCAGTTTCGGCCGCCTCCCACCGCCTCGGGCAGCGACGTGGTCGCCGCCGCGCAGATCGCGCCGGTGGGTGCAAAAGAAAGTGACTGGAGCACCCGACCGCTGTGGTGCACCAGGTCTCGCCACGGTCCCACGTAGGCCTGGTGGAGCTCCGACCACGACCCCCATGCCGACACGGTGTCCTCGAGGCGCGCGTCTATTTCCGATTGGTTCCAGACCCTGGCCGAGTTCGTCTCGGCGCGCCTGGCGTGGTGAAGGGCGAAGCCCGCGCTCTCGCCGCGGCGGAGCTGGAACCGGCCCGTGAGCGCTGACTGGTCGATGGTCAGGGCCACAGGGGAAGAGAGGACGAGCACGTCGGCGCCCCCGAATGCAGACACTCCACCCTCGACAGGATCGAACAGGGGATGGACCAGCCCGTACTCGGGGCGCGGGACGTATTCGAGGGACAACTCGACTTCTCCTTCGATGCACGTCGCGCGCCGCAGCAGAAGGTGAGGCGCTCCGTTGCCAAGCTCATGCCCCCGGTTGCCGTCGCCCATGGCCAGGGCGTCGGCGATGGCCACCGCGCCGTTCGGCGTGCGGAAGGTGGTCTCCAAGACCATGGTGCGGTCCAGGTAGCGGCGACTCACTTGTGTGGCGCTCGTGGCCCGGATCGACCAGTGCCCAGCTTCTTCACCGAGGAGGCGACCAAAGATCGACGGGCTGTCGAAGCGTGGGAAGCACAACCAGTCGATCGACCCGTCCCGGCCCACCAGCGCGGCGCTGTGCCGATCCGAAAGGAGGGCATAGTCGGCTATAGGGGTCGTGCTCACTGCGAGCTCCTTCGGCCGTACATCCGCTGGATCGGCATCTGGCTGCTCCAATGAAGCGTCGGGCCTGCCCGTTGTGGTCTGAGATCCGAGCTCTTCGGCCCGGCACGCTCAGCGTACCTAGCCTTCGAAAGACGAGGGCCGAGAAGCGGAAATGTTGGCGGCTGGCGGGCCGGTGCAATCGCGCTACAGTCCGAAGTCGGGAGGTCCGCCAACGATGGGGATCCATCAACCAGATCAGGCCGATTTCAGATCGGTCCTGGCCGAGGACATCGACTGGAAGCCGTTTCCTGCCTTTCCTCCTTCGGCGCGACTGGCAATCGTGGTCGGCGAGCCTTCCGAGCCCGGGCCGTACGTCATCCGGGTCAAGCTGCCCTCGGGGGTCAAGCTGATGCCGCATCAGCATCCCGAGGACCGTGTCTATACCGTCATCTCCGGTGTCTTCTACGTCGGGCTGGGAAGTCGGTTTGACGCGGAACAGCTACGTGCCTATCCGCCAGGCGCCGTCATTGTGCTCCCCGGCGGCACCCCACATTTCCACTGGGCGAAGTCGGGCGCTTACGTCACCCAGGTCTCGGCTGTCGGGCCGCTTGGTCTTGAGTACATCGACCCGACCGACGATCCCCGGAACCAGTGAGGATGCGACGCTGCGTTGACGTTGAAGCGGCGAGAAGGAGACAACGAGTGCTCCTGAAGGGTCGTCTTGTGGCGACAGGTCTCTCTTGGCTGAACCGGGTGGAATTCACCCAGCGACGAAGTGCGCGGTGAAACGAATGAAGGAGGCCCCAAAGATGCGATCGGACATCAGACCCGGCGGAACCTTGCCCGACTACGCCCTGCCTGATCACACCAACACGGTGCGCAAGCTCAGCGAGCTCCAGGGTGAAGACCCGCTGATCCTTACATTGGCGCGGGGCAACTACTGCCCGAAGGAGCATCAACAGCACCTAGAGCTTGCTGCGAACTTCACGAAGGTCGCCGTTGCCTATACGCAGATCGTCACGATCTCGACCGACGACCATCACACCACACAAGAATTCCGCGCCTCGGTCGGTGCCCAGTGGACCTTCCTTTCTGACCCCGCCCGGACGATTCAGAAGGACCTCGACATACAGGAATACACCGACCCCGAGCACGACCCGATGATTCCCCACACGCTGGTGCTCAAGCCGGGACTTGTCATCTTCAGCGTCTACAACGGATATTGGTTCTGGGGGCGTCCGTCCTTCTACGACCTCTGGCGCGACCTCTGCGTAGCGTCGAGTGAGATTCGACCGGACTGGGACCTAAGCAAGCCGGGGCTACGCGAGGCCTGGGATGCAGGCGATTACTCGAACTTTCACGGGTGGAACAAGCGTGCGAAGCAGTCGATGCCGACGTCGTATGAGTCATAGCTGCATTCGGATCGCTTGCGCTAGCCAGACGGTCCATGTCGAGGCCGGTGAGCTGCGCTGAGACCCGGAACGAACGGGTAGGGGGTCGAGATGCGAACGCCCGTCTGTGAACTGCTCGGGATTGAACGGCCCATCGTCCAGGCACCGATGTCGGCCGTACCCGAACTGGCGGCCGCGGTCTCGAATGCGGGCGCGCTCGGCATGTTGGCATTGACGTGGTCCACTCCCGCGGGAGACGTCGTTCGTGAGACGGCGGCGCTCACCGATCGCCCCTTTGGTGGCAATTTGGTTCTCAACGCCGATCAGCATCACCGTCTCGACGAAGCCCTCGAAGCCGGTCTGCGGATCGTGTCGTTGTTCTGGGGCGACCCCGCCACCTATGTCGACCAGGTCCACGATGCCAACGGACTCGTCCTGCACACGGTCGGTAGCGCCGAAGAGGCACGGCGCGGAGTCGCCAGCGGAGTCGATGTCGTCGTGGCGCAGGGTTGGGAGTCTGGCGGGCACGTGTGGGGCCAGGTTGCGACGCTTCCCTTGGTGCCAGCCGTCGTGGACGCAGTGGCACCAGTGCCGGTCATCGCGGCGGGTGGGATCGGGGACGCTCGTGGAGTGGCCGCCGTGCTCGCGTTGGGTGCCCAAGCGGCATGGCTGGGTACCCGGTTCCTTCTGGCCCAGGAGATGCCCATCCACGAGGAGTATCGCCGTCGAGTGATGAACGCGGCCGAAACCGATACACGATGGTATGCCGACCTGTACGAGGTCGGATGGCCGGACGCGCCGAACCGCTCGCTCCGCAACTCGACGGCCGAGGTGTGGGAGGCCGCGGGCAGGCCCCGACCGGGGAGTCGGCCTGGAGAGGGCGACGTCATCGCACACTTCGCCTCCGGCGAAGAAATCCTCCGGTACGAGCCGGCGGCCCCGATGGTCGGTTCCACCGGCGATATCGAGGCAATCTCGCTGTGGGCCGGGCAGAGCGTTGCGCTGGCCGGACAGCCACAACCAGCAGCAGAAATCGTGGCAGAGCTCGTCTCTCGCTTGTAACCCACGCAGGCGTGCACCGTTGACGCACGTCCCTTACATGCGGTTGACTCGTGAACCGCATGATGCGCGTAGCTCTGATGGAACATACAGCTTGACATGACGGGGACTTCGCGTGGTGTCTCCGCTCTACTGAAGATCAGGAGCAGAGAATGAACTTTCAGGGTGTCGTGGTCAACGTGACCGACCTCGAGCGATCGGTTGACTTCTACCGTGAGGTCCTTGGTTTCACGGTGCTGTCCGAAAAGGACCAATTTGGCGGCGGTGAGTGCTCCAGGGAGCGACAGAACTCAGGTCATCGTGTTGCGAGCGCTTGGCAATGGTTCTGTGAGGGGAGCTGGCCACATCGGTTTGCAAGCCTTCCTGCTGGAGGTCGAGTCAGACGATCAACTCGAGGTGATCGCAAGCAAGTTGGACTCTCGGAGAGCCCTGGTCAGCCGGCGTGATCGCAGCGAGTGGACTGCAATAGTGGGCCACGACCCGGACAGGGTGGCCATCGTCGTGTCCTGTCACCGTGGTGGAGGAGGGATGACTGAGGACGGCTGGAGTGCGCTGGATGATTTTCTGTACGGAATCGGGGAGTAGGTGACTCACGGGGCCCATTGAACCGAGGAGCCGGAAGCGGCGCTTTGAAGGTCCACCGTGGAACCGTCCGAGACCTGGGGAGCGCCCGTCCCAGCTGTGGCCGCGGCGCTCGGCCACGATTCGGCGATCTTCAACGCACGTATGCGCACCTGTACCGGGGAGACCTTCGCTCCGTCGCCGATGCGATGGATCTGGCGCGCCGAGAGCTCACGAAGGGCACTGCTTTCGCCGCTGTCGACCGATTGGGGTTCTCGTCGCGTGGGGAAATCGCAGGGAGGAACGGGGGAGTGGCGGCGACTTGACGAAATCAGGCCACCGACCAGGAAATCTTGTGGAGGCGATGGGACTTCAACTCACGAACCTCTTTACTGCCAGGTATCGAGTAGCTGATGGTGTACGAAGCCCTGTTCGCCCTACTCGGACGGACCCGCTGTAGCCAAAGTTAAGCGCTCCCGACAGGCTGCCCTCTGCGCGCTGCGATCGTCCAGCTGGCGGGTCAGAAGAGGATGGTCGTGAGCGGACCATTTCGCCCTTTTGGAGGGGTCTGGCGAGAGTAGGGGCACTAGGTCGCTCCGCTTTCGCACGAAAGACAAGGCAACTAAGCCCTTGCTACCGGGACCCTCTACCGTTGTCGGGAATACCGAACCCCGGGGCCGCCTAGATCTCCTCAGAGCCGTGCTTTCGTCGCAACCGGAGGTATTGGCTCGCCTACTCGACGGTAGGTCTCTGTGCGGCCATGGCGTCGAAGATGGCGTCCGCCCAGATGCGGATCTCCTCGTCGCTCATCTCCCACACCTTCTTCGGAGGGCACCTACGCTAGGCATCGAATTCACACAGGCTCGCGCGTCTCGGGGTCTTTGCTTGGGACCTGCTCTTCGTTGACCTCGGAGGTTTCACCATGGCGGTCGTTGGATCCTTCTTCCATGTTGGTGTCGTGGTACCTGATCTCGAGGTCGCTCGCGAGCACCTGGGTCGACTGCTGGGAGTCGAGTGGGGTCCGCTGGTCGAGACCGACATCGCCAAAAGCGACGCTGAAGGAAATGACCTCACGCTCCCTCTTCGGGTCTGTTACTCGACCGAGGCTCCTCGATTCGAGTTGATCGAGGAGGTTCCGGGCTCGGTGTGGGAGCGCAACGAGCACTCCAACTTGCACCATCTGGGGTTCTGGTCGGATCGGTTGGCGACTGATATCGAGGCACTCAACGCCGCCCGGTGTCCTTTGCAGCTCAGTGGTCGCGATGGCAACACGGCCCCCGTTCAGTCGTCATATCACCGCGATGCTCTCGGGTTCACAGTTGAGTTGGTCGATATTGCGAACCTGCCGCTCCTCGAGCAGTCCATGTTCAGAGCGCCCTCTTGATCCGACACTTCAAAAATTTGGGACGGACCGCGCTGAGGTCGCACGCCGGCAATTCCCCGTCACGGGTACTTGTTGCGGTCATTGCCCCGCTTCAAAGTAAGGGGCCAGCTCTCCCGATTCCCTGAGTGGCCGCGCTCCATTCCACTTGAGCGACTCTTCGACGATCACCCTGTATGAGGTTGTGAACAAGGGGGTCGCTTCAAACAGTTCGAGGTCCCCCGGGTTGCAGCTGCTCAACGTAGGCACGCCTGATCCCGCTCGCTGTGCCGTGTTTTTGGACAACCTGGTCTTCCAAACCATGATCCGAAATGAGTGCGTCGACGTCGGCGACCGTCGACGCAAAGTGGTTGAGCTGGCCGGGCGCGGTAGCGAGAGCGTCGCTGTACAACGTCTTGTCATCACCAACCGGTTGCAGCAGCTCGACTTCGATGTCGCCTCAGCAGCCCCGGGCGACCCGCAAGGTGCATTGACACTTCTTGCGTCGGTCGTAGTACTCCTCAATCGGCGTCGGCAGCGCAAGGAAGAATGGACCGACGCCGATCCGTGCCCAGCGAGGTATGGCTCCCCACGTCAAGCCGGCGCGACGCAATCTCATTGGAGCTCGCTTTGTAATACCCGACCTCGAGCACGGTTTCGACTACCGGGTCCAATTCTCGTCGGCGGGTTGCCTCTGGGTCGCGGCGGCGTGGCGCTACAGATTCGCCGCACCGCCCGTCGCCGGAGCTGCTGCTATTTGTTTCGCCACGCCTGCTCGATCGTAGTGGGCCGTCGAGTCCTCAGGCCCCTTGCTCCTCGGCATAGCAATAACTAGGTTAGCGAGAGCTTGATCCTGGAGGAACTCATGACGACGACTGCATTGGATGAGCTCTGGATGGTCTCGGTGGACGATCACCTGATCGAGCCGCCGAGCGTCTGGGTCGACCGGCTGCCGGCCAAGTTCCGCGAGAGAGGCCCGCGCTGGGTGACCGATGAGCAAGGTGAGGCTTGGCAGATCGATGACGATGTCCGCGTGGTGGTCAACGGAGCCGTGGTCTCTGCCGCGTATCCAAAAGGTGAGAACCCGGCCCCCTTCCAGCCGATGGCGTGGAGCGAGATCCCGGCCAGCTGCTACGACCCGATCGCGCGGGCCGAGGCGATGGACGTCGACCACGTGCTGGCCAGTCTCCCTTTCCCGAACATGCCCGGGTTTGCGGGGCGCGTGTTCCAGAACCTGAAGGACAAGGAGCTCGCTCTTTTGTGCATCCAGGCCTACAACGACTGGATCATCGACGAGTTCGCGGCAGCGATCCCCGGCCGGATCATCGAGGTCGCGCTCATCCCGATGTGGGACGGCAACCTCGCGGCGCAAGAGGCAGAGCGCGCGATCGGTCGGGGAGCGTGCTCGGTCTCGTTCAGCATGGCACCGCACAAAGTCGGGTTTCCCCCGATTCACGACGAGCACTGGGATCCATTGTTCTCGGTGATGAGCGCCGCCGGCCTCCCGGTCTCCACCCACCTCGGCACCGGATTCGAGACTGACCCCGGCCTCATGGTGCAAAAGATGCACAGGCAAGAGGGTGGGGACCGCCCGGGCGGCCACGACTTCGGCGCGGCGTTCGGTCCGTCCGGGGGAGCCGGCGGTGGTCGCGAGCGTGAGCTCCACCCGGCTATGGGTGCGACGATCCAGCTGTCGGGGCAGGAGTGTTTGATCGACTGGCTGACGAGCGGTGTGTTCGAGCGTCATCCGAATCTCATGGTGGCGCTGTCGGAGAACGGGATCGGGTGGATCCCGTCGGTACTCCAGGAGGCCGACGTGTTGGTCGGTTACACGCGGAACCGCATCACGTCGCCGACCGACGCGGAGAACAATCCAATCCTCGACGAGGAAGGGCAGGGGAAGGCAAGGGCGGCGATCGACGCACGCGCCGAGCGCATGCGCAATCTGCCGTTGCCTAGCGAAGTGTTCAAGGGGCACATCTATGGCTGCTTCATCTACGACCCACTGGGGTTGGAGAACATAGACCGCATATGTGCCGACAACGTCATGATCGAGACCGACTTTCCACACTTCACCAGCCGCTGGCCCCACTCCCTCGATGCAGTGAGTGAGGCACTCCTCGGTCTGGACTCGGACGTGCGCTACAAGGTGCTGCGTGGCAATGCCCAGCGGGTGTACAAGTTCACGCCGGCGGAGCCCGCTGCGATGACGGCCGGAAACAACGCGTGAACTTCGATTTCTCCAAGGCCAGTGCCGTGATCACCGGTGCCGGCAGCGGCATTGGTGCAGCATGCGCGTTCTCCTTCGCTCGGCGTGGCGCCTACGTCGTCGTCACCGACATCGACGCCGCACGCGCCAAGCGAGTCGCGGCTGAGATTGGCGACCAGGCAGTGAGCCTCCGGGTCGATGTGACCAGCAGCGACGAGCTCGAGGCCGCTCGCGACCTCGCGCTCGAGCGATTCGGCCGGGTCGACCTCGTGATGAACAACGTCGGCCTTCCGATCTTCGGCGCCGTCGAAGACATCCCGTTCGAAGGCTGGCAGCGGCAGGTCGACGTCAACATCCTCGGCATCGTCCGCAGCAACCTCGTGTTCCTGCCCCTGCTTATCACTCAAGGCTCGGGGTGGATCGTGAACACCGCTTCCATCGGCGGACTTCTGCCATATGGCCACGACCGGCTGCCCTACGTCACCACGAAGCACGCGGTCGTGGGGATGACCAAGGGGCTCGCCGTCCACCTCCGGTCGAAGGGCATCGGGGTATCGTGCTTGTGCCCCGCGCAGGTGCCCACCAACATCGCCGAACTGGTTACCGTCTATGGCACGCCGACGGGCAGGCCGGTATCGCCGCAGTTCCCCATCGTCGAGGCCGAGGTGGTGGGCGAGCAGGTCGCCGACGCTGTCGAAGCAGGCCGGTTTCTCATCCTCACAACCCCCGAGGTCGCCGACGACCTCCGGGACCAGGGAAGCGACATGGACGCGTACATCGAGCAGGTCATCGTCGACTACACGTGATGCCACGTCTCCTTCGTGTTGGGATCGGCAGCCGGTGGCACAAAAAGTGGTGCGAAGCGGTTGGCTTCTCCAGGCACATGCGAGGTGGAGACAATCAATGACCGCATCTGACGAAACCACGGAGCTTCTGCGCGCAAGCTCCGCACTGGTGCCAGAGTCGATCCGTGCCGACTGGGAAGAGTTTGTGCGTCGGACCGTCGCCGACGTGCGGGACCGTCCCGTCCTTTCGGCGGCAGCGGTCGATGATCACCATCGCCGGGCTGGCAACGATCGTGTTGCCCACCGCTCGGGTATCTCAACATTCTCGCTGGCGCTGGCCATGAGACCACCAACCGTCTCATCGGCTGGGCGGGCAAATTGCTCGGCGAGCGTCCCGAGGTGCGCCACGAGGTGGCGGCCGACCGCTCGCTCATTCCGCAGACCGTCGAGAGGTGTTGCGCTTCGAGCCGTCATCGATGTGCGTGGGCCGTTACGTCGGGCGTAACACCGATTTCCACGGGCAACCTGTGCCTGAGGGGAGCGCCCTCCTCTGCTGCGTCGGCTCAGCAAATCGAGACGAGTCGGTGTTCGAGCGAGCGGATTCGTTCGATATCCACCGCGAGATCGGCCACCATCTCACCTTCGGGCACGGCCCGCGCTGCTGTCTCGGTGCCGCGTGGCGCGTCTCGAGGCCCGTGTCGCTCTCGACGAAGTCCTCAATTGGTACCCCGACTGGGAGCTCGACGTCGACAACTGCAGGCTGTGGCTTTGGTCGGAGTACGCGGTTGGGAGTCGCTTCCAGTCACCATCCCGTAGCGATGTGCATCAGCCCCTCGATGAGCCGTGTGGCACTGCGAGCAATGGGTCACTCTGCTCCACGGGCCTGACTCACCCTCAGCGGAAGGTGCCGATACCTCCGTCCATCATCAGCGTTCGGCCGGTGATGAAGGTGTTGGTCGCCAGGAATGCGATCCCATGGCCGATCTCCGTCTCTGGGTCACCGTAGCGACCGAGGGGAGTCTGCTCGACGAACTGCTTCAACCAGCTGTTCTTCTCGAGGTTCTCCGAGGGCCCACCGAACGGGGCGAGTGCGTTCACCCGGATGTTGTCCTTCCCCCACTCCAGTGCTGCCGACTTCGTGAGACCGCGGATGGCCTCCTTGGCGGAGGCGTAGGCGGCCTGATTGGGGCTTCCCTGGGTGCCGGCGCCAGAGACGATGTTGATCACGGCGCCGCCACCGCGCGCCTGCATGTGCGGGTAGCAGAGTTGCATCAACCGCAGCGAGGCGATCGGGCCCGTCTCGTACGAGCGGCGCAGCTGCTCGGCGGTCAGCTCTATCACCGGAGTGGTCGTTTCGTAGGCTTGAGCCAGGTTCACCAGGACGTCGACGCCGCCGAGATCGTGGACGATCTCGGCGATGGCGGCCCGGCACGACCCGTCGTCCGTCACGTCGACGACCAGGGCCTTCGCGGCATTCTCGGCGTGCGAAACGTCGAGGTCGAGCACGGCGGAGGTGATGCCGACCTTCTCGAGGGCACGGCAGATCCCGCCACCCATCTTGCCGGCCCCGCCGGTCAGGACGGCAATCTTGTCGACCATCAGTGACTCCATTCTCCCGATGTGGGTCGAGCGGTCCCTTCCTGCACTCCGGGCGAGGTCACCCTTCGAGGACGGCGGGGTAGGGCGTGTTGGGGCGGTGGAACTTGAACACCTCCGGCCAGTTGTTGCCGGCGTGGAACTTCTCATCGGCCTTGATGTTCTTGATGAGGTCCTGAGGCTGCCAGCCCTCCATGAGATGCTTGCCGGAGAAGTCGTAGACCGGGATCTGCAGCTCGACGATCAGCTGGAGGCTGTAGGCGATCCGTCCGGTCAGCACCGCCGGGTCCGCGGTGATCAGTGCGAAGCCGGCTTCCACCATCGTCTCGGCGGGCTCCCAGATCTCCTTCACTGGGACGTGCTCTGAGTTGACGGCCCTCCCGCCGGCAACCTGGGGGGTCAGGGCGTTGACGGCGATCACGGGGTAGTTCTCCGCGGCTGCCGAGACCGTCACCCGGTTGATCGCGGCCTTGGTGGCGCCGTACATCGAGCTGCCGTCGAGGGCCTTGAACGCGAAGGGCGGCCCAGGTGGCAGCTCACCGCTGAAGCTGGTGAAGTTCAGGATCCAACCCCGTCCGCGCTCGCGCATGCCCGGAATGACCTGGGCCATCGTCAGCCAATACGACCAGATGTTCAGCTCGGCGTGGCGCCGGAGCTCGTCGAGGGTCCATTCGTGCACCGGCTTGAGCTCGTGCGACACCGGTTCGTTGACGAGAATATCGAGTGGACCGAAAGCCTCCTCGGTGCGGGCCACGAGCGTCTCGCGTCCTCCGTCGGGCTCGCTGAGGTCGCAGGGCATCACGAGCACCTCGCCGCCGAGATCCTCCATCATCTGGCGGGTGCGCTCGAGGCCTTCCCTCGAACGAGCCGTGATCCCGACCTTGGCCCCCTCCGCGGCCAAGCGAACAGCCAGACCCGTGCCGCTTCCACCTTGGCTTGCCCCGGTCACCAGCGCGACCATGCCCTCACACTTGCCAGCCATTTGGCCCCCTTTGTCCGATCTCGAAGACTGCGACTCGAGCACAAGAACATACCCGGGTCTGCCCGGGTCCGAGAAGGGCTTCACCGACGAAGAGATCTCCGCCTTCCCGGACCTCGTGCACTACTGGCGCAGCGAAACGCGGTGCACTCTGAGTGCACGGAGCAACGAAGTCGCACCGAACGGCCCGCCTCGTGCGGGCCGTTCGCACGTCCGAGCCACGGCAACCTTGGCGAACGCACTGGTTGCACGGTCCCGCAGGGCCTGGTACGCAGTGAAATGAGGTGTGGGCTGCTTCGAAACCCACTGTATTGAAGGGAGCGACGGCTCCCGAGCCTGCGTCTGCGGGGAGGATCATGCGGGAACTGCGGTTCGACGGCCGGGTGGCCATCGTGACGGGAGCAGGGAGCAATCCGGGCCTTGGCAGGGCCTACTCGCTCCTGCTGGCTCGTCGCGGGGCGCGAGTCCTCGTGAACGACCTCGGCGTCGGCTGCGACGGTCGTGGAACAATCCGGTCCGATGCACAGGCGGTCGCGGACGAGATTATCGCCGCGGGCGGGGAGGCTGCCGCGGACCAAAACAGCGTGGCCGACGAGGCCGGGGCCCGTGCCATCGTGCACGCGGCACTCGAGAGGCGGGGCCGCGTCGACATCATCGTGAACAACGCCGGGGTGTGCCACGTCTCCTCTTTCGAGGAGATCACGCCGGCCGACGTCCGGGGCACGATCGATACACACCTCATGGGGACGCTCTGGATGTGTCGTGCTGCGTGGCCCGTGATGCGAGAGGCCGGATATGGACGTATCGTCAACACCACATCAGGTGCGATGTTCGGTGAGGATCACCTCAGCGTCTACGGTGCCGCGAAGGCGGGCATCTTCGGCCTGACCAGGGGCCTCGCCCTCGAGGGGGTGCCACTCGGCATTCAGGTCAACGCCATCGGTCCCGGCGCCGCCACCCGCGCTGCCGCGGCAGAGTTACGAATTCACCGCGGATGCGATGGAGAGCTTCAGTCGGCACTTCCCGCCCGAGGCGGTCGCGCCGGTGATGTGCTTCCTGGCCCATGAGACCTGCAGCGTGTCGGGCGCGCTGATCCAGGCGGCGTCCGGGAGCGTGGCCGCAACCTTCTTCGGGCACACTGCCGGGTATCGCAATGCCGACCTGACCGTCGAGGAGGTCGCAGCGCATCTCGACGCCATCGTCGACCCCCATGGCCTGACCGTCTTCAGCGACGTCACGGATCCCGGGGCGGCGAACCGTGACGCTGAAGGAACGATGGTCCCCAAGCCCTACCGGCCCGGCTAGTCCGTGGGGGACCGCCGGAGGTCGCGCCCCGGGAGGCGGCCGGAAGGCTCGCCCGCACAGCGCCACATACTTGGCAGGCACTCGATCCCGCGCTACACAATGTGAAATGGAATCGCTCCGGCTGCGGTTCGGCTTCACGGACGGCATCACCGCGTTCGACTATGCGGAGATCGAGCGCGCGGCTCGGGACGCAGAGGACCTCGGCGCCCACTTCTTCGCCTACGGAGAAAGCCTCGTTGCCGGAGGTGACCCCTATGTCGCGCTCGCCGCGGCCGGTCGTGTCACGAATCGACTGCAGCTCGGCACCGTGGTCGTGACTCCCGGCATCCGACACCCAGCGGTCCTCGCTCGCACGCTCCTGACCCTGAACGGGCTGACGAACGGTCGTGCCTTCCTCGGGGTGGGGACAGGCCTGTTCCTTGGGCCCGGACGATCGCGATTGCAGGAGCTCGAGGAGTACTGCCTGGCCGTCAAGCGCCTCACCGCGGGGGAGTCGGTCACCTACAACGGGGCCACCTTGCAGATCACGGCAGCCGGTGAGGGCACCGCCGTACCGCTGTGGATCGCCGCCGAGGGTCCACGCTCGTTACGACTCGCCGGACGTATCGCCGACGCGGTTCTCGTCGAGAATGGAGCGCTGCCGAGCGTTGTGGCACACGTCCGCACGCACGTCGCCCAGGGAGCAGCCGAAGCCGGGCGGCCACTCGACGACATCAGCATCTGGTACATGGCACGCATCCGTATCGACGACTCGGAAGAGCAGGCATTGCGCACTCCCATGCTCGAGGCCTACGGAGCTGGGTTCGCAGCCGAGGCGTGGCGGGTCGTCCGTCCGGGAGACGGCCCCGCCGTTGACCAGCTCCGGGAGAAGAAGGGACTGCTCGTCACCGGGGACGTGGCAGAGCGTCTCGAGGCGTTCAATCGCGACGCATTCGGCGGGTTCTTCTCCCCCGAGAATGTAGTGCTCATGGACAAGCACGGCCTCCGCGAGTGGATCGCGGACACCTACTTCGTGGCCGGCACCCGTGAACAGGTCGTCGACCGCATGCGTGCCCTCGTCGACTCCGGTGCCACGAATTTCATGGTCCCCCGCTTCGTCCCCCATGCGACGGCCGACGTGGCCGACGTCATCGATGCCGTCAATCGGGCGACGGACGGTGGGGGTGTCGCCGGGTCCGAACCCTCGGTCGCGCCATGACCGACCCGGCACGCGGACCCATCGTCCACAGGCAGGCCACTCCGGGAGCCTGCGCGGTCTGTGGTGCCGCCGACCTGGCAGAGTACCCCCATGCTCTCTACGGGAGGCTGGTTCATCGTTGTGAAGTGCCAGCGATGCCTGACGTCGGTCAGTCGGACGAAGTGGAACCGCCTCGGCTATGTCGACCGCGATCAGGTGGACCGGATCGTGATGACGCGACGAGCGAAGGACTCGTGACTCGACTCGTCGCCGACGACGTCGGTGGCACCTTCACGGATGTCGTTGCCGTCGGAGATGGAGTGATCGAGACGGCCAAGGTCCCAACACTCCAGGAAGCCAGCGACAGGTCGGTTCTCGACGGAGCACGTGAGCTCGACGGAGGCCGGGCACGAGCCTCGGTGGCACCCGGAGCCGCCATGGCAGCGGCACTGCTTTCGCAACTGTCGACCGATTGGGGATCTCGTCGTGCGGGACATCGCAAGGAGGAACGGGGAGTGGCGGCGACTCGACGAAATCAGGCCACCGACCAGGAAATTTTGTGGAGGCGATGGGACTTGAACCCACGAACCTCTTGACTGCCAGTCAAGCGCTCTACCAGCTGAGCTACGCCCCCAGTGGTGAAGGACGAATCTAGCAGTCCGTGGCCCCCGCTCCGGTCCCGACCCTGACCGGCCGCTCCGGTGCCAACCGGCCCCAAGCCCAGCTGACGTCCGGCCCACGAGTGCGTCATCCCTGCTCAGGGGAGTGATCGGGCGTGGCCTACCCTGTGGGCATGGCACGCGCGTACGACGTCACGGCGGTCGAACGCAAGTGGCAGCAGCGCTGGCACGACGAGGGCACCTACCAGGTCGACAACGACGACCCGCGGGCGCAGTTCTACGCGCTGTGCATGTACCCGTACCCGTCGGGGCCGGCCCACCAGGGCCACGTGCGCAACTACACCTTCGGTGACCTGGTCGTCCGCTACCAGACCATGCAGGGAAACGGCGTGCTCAGCCCGATCGGCTTCGACTCCTTCGGCCTGCCGGCCGAGAACGCCGCCATCAAGACGGGCACCCACCCCCGGGTCTTCACCGACGCCCGGATCGCCGAGCTGACCTCGTCGCTGACGCCGCCTCGGTGCCGTCTACGACTGGCGGCGCGAGGTCCACAGCCACGACCCCGAGTACATGCGCTGGAACCAGGTCATCTTCCTGCGGTTCTGGGAGGCCGGCTGGCCTACCGGGCCAAGGCGCCCGTGAACTGGTGCCCGGGCTGCCAGACCGTGCTGGCCAACGAGCAGGTCCTGGCCGACGGCACCTGCGAGCGCTCGGGCGACGTGGTCGAGCGAGCGCGATCTCGAGCAGTGGTTCTTCCGCATCACCGACTACGCCGACGAGCTCCTCGACGCCCTCGACGAGCTCGAGTGGCCCGAGCGGGTCAAGGTCATGCAGCGCAACTGGATCGGCCGCTCCGAGGGCGCCGAGTTCGACATGGCCGTGGAGGGCCGTCCGGACCTCGCGCGTCCGGGTCTTCACCACCCGACCCGACACCAGCTTCGGGATGACCTACGCCGTCATGGCCCCCGAACATCCACTGGTGGACGAGTTGACCACCGACGCGCAGCGCGACGCCGTCGAGGAGCTGCGGCGTCGGGCGGCCGGGGAGAGCGAGATCGAGCGCATGGCCGAGGGCGATGCCGCGGGGCTCGACAAGCGTGGCGCCTTCACCGGCACCCACGTGGTCAACCCGTTCACCGGGGACGCCGTCCCGCTCTACGTGGCCGACTACGTGCTCATGGGCTACGGCACGGGGGCGATCATGGCCGTACCGGCCGAGGACGAGCGCGACTGGGCCTTCGCCACGGTGCACGGGCTGCCCGATCGTGCGCACCGTGCAGCCTCCCGAGGGATGGGACGAGCAGGGCGGCGGCGCGTACACGGGCGACGGCCCGAAGATCAACAGCGGCTTCCTCGACGGACTCGACATCCCCACGGCGAAGGCCCGGGCCATCGAGTGGCTCGAGGACAAGGGCATCGGAGAGCGCAAAGTCAACTACCGGCTGCGCGATTGGCTCGTCTCGCGCCAGCGGTTCTGGGGTTGCCCGATCCCCGCCGTGTACTGCGAGACCCACGGCGTCGTGCCGGTGCCCGAGGACCAGCTCCCCGTGGTGGCCCCCGACGATGTGGAGTTCCTCCCCACCGGCCAGTCACCGCTCGCCTCGCACGATGGGTTCCTGCACACGACCTGCCCGATCTGTGGTGGCCCGGCGCGTCGCGAGACCGACACCATGGACACCTTCGTGGACTCGTCGTGGTACTTCCTGCGCTTCTGCGATCCCTGGAGCACCGATCGACCGTTCGACCCGGCCGTGGCCCGTCACTTCATGCCGGTCGACCAGTACATCGGCGGGATCGAGCACGCCATCTTGCACCTGCTCTACGCCCGGTTCTTCACCCGGGCCCTCATTGACGTGGGGCTGGCGCCGGGGCTCGAGCGCGAGCCCTTCCGGCACTACCTGGCGCAGGGCATGATCCGCATGGACGGAACCAAGATGTCCAAGTCGAAGGGCAACCTGATCGCGCCCGGAGAACTACTTCGACACCGTGGGTGCCGACGCGCTCCGGCTCTTCCACCTCTTCGTGGGCCCGCCCCTCGACGACATGGACTGGTCAGCCCAGACCGACCAGGTGATCGACGGCTGCGGCCGGTTCCTCGACCGCCTCTGGCGTACCTGCACCGCCGAAACCGAGCTGCGCTCGGGAGCACACGGTGCCGAGGACCTGGCCGTGCGTCAGGCCGTGCACCGCACCATCGCCGAGGTGTCCGCCGATCTCGACCGCTGGTCCTACAACACCGCGGTCGCGCACTGCATGGAACTTCTCAACCTCCTCCAGCGCTACGGACGCGAGGAGCCCGGGGTCCACGCCGAGGTCTGGGACGAGGCGCTCGACACGCTGCTCGAGCTCCTGGCCGTCATGGCCCCCCATGTCACAGCCGAGTTGTGGGAGCACCGCCACCCGGGCCGGCCCTCCGTGCATCTGCAGCCGTGGCCCACGTTCGACCCCGCACTGGTCCGTCGCGACACCGTCACCATGGTGATCCAGGTCAACGGGAAGGTCCGCGACCGGATCGACGTCGAAGCCTCGATCTCGGAGGCCGACGCCGAGGCGACAGCCCTGGCATCGGCCAGGGTGCGCGAGGCGCTGGGTGGTGCGAGCCCGAAGCGGGTGGTGGCACGCCCGCCGAGGCTGGTCAACCTGGTCGTCTGAGCAGGTCCCGGGAGATGCCGGGTGCTCAGGCGTGGAAGCCGGCCAGCACCCGGCGCCAGCGCTCGGGGTCGGCGTCCGCAGCGGCGTAGAAGCTGAAGCGGTCGACCATCCCCTCGTAGCGGTTGCGCACCTCGGTGGCCACGTCGTCGAGCGGGCAGACCACGGCGAACGCCTCGAGGATCTCGTCGGTGATCAGCGCCCCCATCTCCTCCCATGCGTTGCGCTTGGACAGGGTGTTGAGCTCCGTCTGCAGGTCGCCCCACCCGTGCAGCTCGAGCACGGGCCGGTAGGCCGGTGTCGAACCGTAGAAGGCGATCTGCTGGCGGGCGGCCTTGTCGGAGGCCTCCGTGCTCTGGTCGTCGGCACCGGTCACGACGAATCCCGGGTACGACACGGTGATCTCCGAGAGCGCCTTGCCCGCCTTGGCCGCGCCGCGCTCGAGGCCGGGAAGGCTGACCTCGCGCAGGTAGCGCTCGGTGGTGAACGGGTGGACGAGGAAGCCATCGGCCACCTCGCCGGCCACCTCGGTCATCTGCGTGCCCACGCCGGCCAGGAAGATCTCGGGGTTGCCGTAGGGGTTCGGGCCCGGGTCGAAGAACGGCGTCATGAGTGTGTGCGTGTAGAACTCGCCGCGGAAGGCGAGCGGCTCGCCCGATTCCCAGGTCTTCCAGATGGCCCGGATGGCCAGGACCATCTCGCGGATGCGCGCTGCCGGGTGCGACCAGGGCATGGAGAACCGCTTGGTGATGTGGGGCTTGATCTGGCTGCCCATCCCGAGCATGAAGCGGCCCCGGCTGAGCAGCTGCAGGTCGTTGGCCACCACGGCCAGGGTCATGGGGTTGCGGGCGAACGCCACCGTGATGCCTGTCCCGAATTCCAGTGTGTCGGTGGCGGCGGCGCCGACGGCGATGGGAAGGAACGGGTCATGGCTCGTCTCGGTGGTCCAGACGCCGTCGTAGCCGATCTCCTCCGCGGCGGATGCCTCCGCGGCGATGCCGGTCGGGTCGAACCCGATGACGCCGTCGATCTTCACTTCGTGCACCCCTTCCTGGTTGCCGTGGTCACTGGTCGAGCCCGCGCAGGTAGCGCTCGAGCTCGGCTGCGATCTCGTCGCCCGAGGGCACGGCCTCGACACCCATGGCGTTGCCCTCGGAGGCGTCGATGCTCTCCTCGAGTCGGCGCACCATGGCCTGGTGCTCGGCGTTGTCGGAGATGAGCTGGTCCACCTGGCGCCGCGAGTTGTCGGCGGCCCGGCGCAGTGCGGAGGAGTCGAGTGTGAGCCCTGCCACGGCGGCCAGCCCGTCGACGAGTGCGGCGCTCGCCTCGGGGAACGGCATCCCCGACACGTAGTGCGGGACCCGGGCCCACAGGTTGACCACCGGCGTCCCCCGGGCATCGAAGGCCATCTCGAAGACCGCCTGCACCCCGGCAGGGACCTCGATCTCACCCTGGACCGCGCCGATCTGCTCGATCATGTGGGCGGATCCCTCGGGGGCGGTGGCTGCCAGCTTGACCGGCCGGGTGTGCGGGGCCGGGGCCGGGAAGGCGCCCAAGCCCACCACCATCCGCACACCCCAGGACTCGGCCAGGCCGACCACGGCGTCGGTAAAGGCGTGCCAGCGGAAGTCCGGCTCGGGCCCGACGAGGAAGAGCACGTCCCTCCCCGCGTCGTCCGTCCCCCGACGGATGACCGTGACGGGCCAGTTCACCTCGGTGGTCACCCCGTTGACGATGGTGGCAACCGGTCGGCGGGCCCGCTGGTCCAAGAAGTGCTCCCCGTCGAAGGTCACGAGGGGTTCGGTCGGCCCACGGCCGAGCAGGGCAGCCACGGCGGTGGAGGCACCGAGCCCGGCGTCCACCCAGCCCTCGAGCGCGACCACCAGGACGGGGTCGGACAGCTCTGGTTCGCTGTGGACCTCGAACAGCTCGGTGGTTCCCGGCATGGGAACCGACGCTAATCGGTGTCGCTGCGCCGATCGGGACGGGCCCACCCGGGCCACTGGCCGATGGGTACAAGTCCACTCCGGCAACCGGTAGCGTCGGGTGCCGTGGACGTAACCGACGAGACATTTCAGGCAGAGGTGCTGGACCGGAGCACCACCGTCCCGGTGGTCGTTGACCTGTGGGCGCCCTGGTGCGGGCCGTGCAAGACCCTCGGACCGGTCCTCGAGAAGGTGATCGAGGGCACCGGGGGAGCCGTGGCGTTGGCCAAGGTCAACGTCGACGAGAACCCTCGCATTGCCCAGGCCTTCCAGGTCCAGTCCATACCCGCGGTGTTCGCCCTCCGGGGCGGCCAGGTGGTGGACCACTTCATCGGCGCGCTCCCCGAGGCACAGGTGGCGGCCTTCGTGGAGGGTTTGGCGCCGCCGCCGAGCGAGGCCGACCGCCTGGTGGCCGCCGGCGACGAGGCCTCCCTGCGGCAGGCGCTGGAGCTCGAGCCCGATCACCCCGGGGCCATCGAGGCGCTGGCCCGGGTGCTCATCGAGCGCGGTGAGGCGGCCGAGGCGCTGGCCGTCCTGGGGCGGATCCCCGAGACCGACGCCACCCGCTCCCTGGCGGCCGACGCGCGCCTGCTCGAGGCGGGCGTCGACGTCTCGGGAACCGGGCGTGACGAGATCGCGGGCAAGCTCGACGGGCTGCTCGAGCAGGTGCACGACGACGAGGGCGCACGACAGGAGTTCGTCGATCTGCTCGAGGCACTCGGGCCCGATGACCCCCGCACCAACGAATATCGGCGGGCGTTGGCGGCACGCCTGTTCTGATGGAGGCGCCGACCGGCGGCCGGCTCCTCGACCTGGGTGGTCACCGCCACGACCTGACCCATCGAGCGCTGGTGATGGGCATCCTCAACCGCACCCCCGACTCGTTCTACGACAAGGGAGCCACCTACGAGCTCGACAAGTTCTACGCCCGGGCAGAGCAGCTGGTGGCCGACGGCGCCGACCTCCTCGACGTGGGTGGCGTCAAGGCGGGGCCCGGGCCCGAGGTGACCGAGGCGGAGGAGCTCGAGCGCGTCGTGTCCGCCGTCGCCGGGCTGCGGGCTCGGTTCGACACGCCCGTCTCGGTCGACACCTGGCGTGCCTCGGTGGCGCGGGCCTGCTTCGCCGAGGGTGCGGTCATGGGCAACGACATCAGCGGCCTGGCAGACCCGGACTACGCGCCGGCGGCGTCCGAGCACGGTGCCGCCGTGGTGATCACCCACATCCGCCTCAAGCCCCGGGTGGCCGACCCGGACCCGCATTACGACGATGTGGTGCGCGACGTGGCCCGCTTCCTGACCGAACGGGCCCAAGGGGCACGCCGGGTCGGTGTCCCGGCGGAGCGCATCGTCGTCGACGCCGGGCTCGATCTGGGCAAGACGGCCGAGCAGTCGTTGGCGCTGCTGCGCGGCTCGCCCGAGCTCGCCGCGCTCGGCTACCCCCTGCTGCTCTCGGCCTCCAACAAGACCTTCCTCGGCGGTGTCCTCGGCCTGGAGCTGACCGAACGGCGCGAGGCATCCATTGGCGCGGCGGCGCTAGGCATCGCCTGGGGCTGCCGGATCGTCCGGGTGCACGACGTGCGGGGAACCTGCCGGGCCCGGGACGCGCTGGCCGCCATCAGCGAGGCCGCGTGAGCGCCAAGGAGGTGGCGCCGGCGACGGTCTACCTGGTGCGCGGCGACGACGCCTCGCTGGTGGCCCAGGAGGTGCGCACTCTGCTGGGCGAGCTGGTCGGGGACGGGGACCACGCGCTCATGGTCGAAGAGGTCGGCGGTGCCGCCGGAGAGGAGCTCAGCGTCGGGGCGGTCGTCGACGCCTGCGTGACCCCGCCGTTCCTGGTGGAGCGGCGCGTGGTGGTGGTGCGCGACGCCGGGCGCCTGGTCACGGCCGACGCGCCGCGGCTGGTCGAGGTGATCGCCGACCCGCTCCCCACCACCGTCCTGGTCCTCGCCGGCGGGGGCGGCACCATCCCCGCGCCGGTCATCAAGGCCGTCATGGCGGCGGGGCGGGTGGTCGATGTGGCCACCTCGAAGGCGGGGGACCGCAAGGCGTGGCTCCACGACCATCTCCGCGCCGCGCCGGTGAAGCTCGAACCGGCGGCGGCCGATCTGTTGGCCGAGCACGTGGGGGAGGACCTGGGCCGGGTGCAGGGGCTCCTCGGCGCGCTCAGTGCGGCCTACGGCGAGGGGGCCCGGGTGTCCGTTGAGGATCTGGCGCCGTACCTCGGTGAGGCGGGGAACGTCCCTCGGTACCAACTGACCGACGCCATCGACCGCGGCGAGACAGGGCGAGCGCTCGTGGTTCTGCACCGCATGCTCGACGCCGGCGGCCTGGTGCCGATCCAGGTCCTGGCCACCCTGCACGCTCACTTCGCCAACATCCTCGCGCTCGACGGTGCCGACGTGGGCGACGAGCTCGACGCCGCCGCGCTGCTGGGCACAGCGCCCTTCGTGGCCAAGAAGGCCCTCGCGCAGTGCCGGCGTCTCGGGCATGCCCGGATCGCCGAGGCCATCACCCTCATCGCCGCCGCCGACCTCGACGTGCGCGGGGCCAGCGGCCTCAGCCCTCAGACCGTGGTCGAGATCCTGGTGGCCCGGCTGGCCCGCCAGACCCGTCCCCGGAGGGAGGCACGGCACCGGGCCGGAGCGCGGCGCTGAGCCCGCGCCCGGCGGGCGCGACCGAAACGGCGCCCGGCGGGCGCGACCGAAACGGCGCCCGGCGGGCGCGACGCAGGGGGAACAGTGCGCCGCGCCCGCCCAAAGCGGGCTCAGGCCGCGGCCGAGGACCCGCCCCGACCCTCGTGAGAGCCGTCGCCGGCGGACCCGCTGGGAGGCCCGCTGGGCCGGTCGAGAGCCTCGTTGCCGGCGTGCAGTTTGTCGATGGTCGGCGTGGAGGCCGACGACACGGTGCTGAAGGTCACCTTGTCGCCCACGGCCAGGTCGGACAGGGTCGCCTCTCCGTTCTTGTCGATGTCGCTGCTCGATGTGACGGCGTAGGTCTTTCCGTCGATGGTCACGCTGTCGGACCCCACGGCGGTGACGGTGCCGCTATCGGGGAGGCCCGGGGCGGGGGCGGTCCCCGACGGTCTGCTCGAGCTGTCGCTACCGCCCGGAGAGGGCGGGGTGCCCGTGGACGAGGTGGATGAGGTGGACGAGGGGGTGGCCGCGCCCGAGGTCAAGGTGCCCCCCAGGTAGATCCCCGAACCGAGACCCACGGTGAGCAGGCCGGCCGAGGCCCACAGCTTGGGTTTGTTCCGCACCGAGTCGATGATGGACATGGCGTGCTTCTCCTCTTCTGTCGGGCCGGCGCTCGCCGGCGTGTGAGCAGAACCATGCACGCTCGGTCTGGCCTCGTCCGCAGGGCCCCGTGGGCCGCTGCTGTGCATTGCGCGACGGACCCATGACGATTCCGTCGCGCGCCTGTCACCTCGGGCCGGTGGCACATCGAAGTGCTGAACTGGTGTCGTGCTCGAGACCCCCGAGGAGCTCCGTGACCTCCAGCAGCTGCTCGACGGTTCCATGGTCGCCGCCGGGCCGCACCTGCGCAGTGTCATCTCGGAGGAACGGCGCCTCGACGCCCGCGCCCTCACGGCGCGGCTGGAGGGCATGCGGCTCCTGGTCCTGGCCACCGTCACGGCCCACGGTCGCCCGGTGGGCGCCCCGGTCGACGGCTATTTCCTGCACGGAACCTTCTGGTTCAGCTCGGCGCGTCAGGGCATCCGCATCCGACACCTGCGCCGGCGCCCCGCGGTCACGGCCACCCATCTCCCCGGAGAGGAGCTGGCCGTGACGGTGCACGGACGGGCGGATTGCTTCGACCTGGACGACCCGGTGTGCGCCGAGCTGCGTCAGGCCATGCTCGACGAGTACCTGCCCAAGCAGGGACCTGCGTTCGAGGAGTGGTTGCGCACTGTCGATGCGGTGGGCGCGCGCCTCGAACCCGAGCGCATGTTCACCTTCCACCTGGAGCCCTAGGCTCCGCGTCGACCTGGAGCCGTAGGCTCCGGCGGCGACCTCAGCCGGCGGCGGCCTCGATGGCGGCCACGCGCCGCACCAGTCGGGACTTGTGGTTGGCCGCGGTGTTCTTGTGGATCACACCCTGGGAAGCGGCCTTGTCGATCCGCTTCACGGCCAGGCGGAGCATCTCGGCGCTGGCCTCCTCGCCCGACTCGGCGGCCGCCACCGCACTCTTGGTGCGCGTGCGCATCTCGGCCCGCACCGACTTGTTGCGCAGCCGGCGCTTCTCGTTCTGGCGGTTCCTCTTGATCTGGCTCTTGATGTTGGCCACGTGACGATCCTCGGTCTCTGAAAAAGGGGTCCGGCGGCACGGCGTCAGCCCACCGGTGCGGGCAGCAACTGTAGCAGGTGGCCGGCATCCGTCCCCGGGCGCCGCCGCGATCTCCCTGGCCAGGGACCGGGGGCCCGGACGGGGCCGGTACGATCGACAGACCGTGCCGCCTCCTCCAGCCTCGACCCGGCCCCTCCTGGTCGAGCGCATCCGCAACTTCTCCATCATCAGCCACGTCGACCACGGCAAGTCGACCCTCTCGGACCGCATCCTCGAGATCACCGGAGCCGTCGACCCGCGCCTGATGCGCGAGCAGTACCTCGACTCGATGGACATCGAGCGGGAGCGGGGTATCACCATCAAGGCCCAGAACGTCCGCGTCGACTGGTCCGGTCACGTCCTCCACCTGATCGACACCCCCGGCCACGTCGACTTCGGGTACGAGGTCTCGCGGTCGCTGGCCGCCTGCGAGGGCGCCCTGCTGCTGGTCGACGCCTCCCAGGGGATCCAGGCCCAGACGCTGGCCAACTGTTACCAGGCGCTCGAGAACGACCTCGAGATCGTCCCCGTGCTCAACAAGATCGACCTGCCCGCGGCCGACCCGGTGCGCTGCGCGCTCGAGATCGAGCACGTGCTCGGGCTGCCCGCAGAGGACATCTTGCACATCTCGGCCAAGACCGGTGAGGGTGTGCCGGCGCTGCTCGATGCGGTGATCGCGCGGGTCCCGCCGCCAACCGGCGACGCCGGTGCCCCGCTGCGCGCCCTCATCTTCGACTCCTCCTACGACCAGTACCGGGGCGTGGTCAGCTCGATCCGCATCGTCGACGGCACCTTGCGCACCGGGGCGCGGCTGCGCTTCATGCAGGCCAACGCCGTGCACGACATCGAGGAGGTCGGTGTGCGGACCCCCGTCGCCCTGCCGGTCGAGCAGCTCGGTCCCGGAGAGGTCGGCTACCTGATCGCTGGGATCAAGGACGTCGGAGAGGCCCGGTCGGGAGAGACGGTCACCACGGCGCAAGCCGGCGCCACCGATGCGCTGGCCGGCTACCAGGACCCCAAACCCATGGTGTTCTGCGGCCTGTATCCCGTCGACGGTGACGAGCTGCCCGACCTGCGCGACGCGCTCGACAAGCTCAAGCTCAACGACGCCAGCTTCACCTTCGAGCCTGAGTCCTCGCACGCCCTGGGCATCGGGTTCCGCTGCGGCTTCCTGGGCCTGTTGCACATGGAGATCGTGCGCGAGCGCCTCGAGCGCGAGTTCGACCTCTCGCTCATCGCCACCGCGCCGAGCGTGGCCTACCGCGCCTTCCTGACCGACGACACCGAGCTCGACGTGGACAACCCGACCGAGCTGCCCGACGCCAGCCGCGTCGACCACATCGACGAGCCCATGCTCACGGCCACCATCATCACGCCGAGCGAGTACACGGGGACGGTCATGGAGCTGTGCCAGGCCCGCCGGGGCGACATGACCAGGATGGAGTACCTCTCGCCCGAGAGGGTCGAGATGGTGTACACGCTGCCGCTGGCCGAGGTGGTGATCGACTTCTTCGATCAGCTCAAGTCGCGGACCAAGGGCTACGCCAGCCTGGACTACGAGCCCGCCTCGTACGCCACCGCCAACCTGGTCCGGGTCGACATCCTCATCAACCACACACCGGTGGACGCCTTCTCCACCATCGTGCACCGCAGCTCGGCCGACGTCTACGGCCGCAAGATGGCCGAGAAGCTGCGCGAGCTCATCCCGCGGCAGCTCTTCGACGTCCCGATCCAGGCGGCCATCGGGGGTCGGATCGTGGCCCGCGAGACGGTCAAGGCCAAGCGCAAGGACGTGCTGGCCAAGTGCTACGGCGGTGACATCACGCGAAAGCGCAAGCTGCTCGAGAAGCAGAAGGAGGGCAAGAAGCGCATGAAGACCATCGGGCGCGTCGACGTGCCCCAGGAGGCCTTCATCTCCGCCCTGCGCCTGGGCGAGGACTGACCTCTGGCACTCGGTAGAATCGAGTGCCAGGGACACCCATGAGACCGCACGAGACCCCATCCTCATGATCCGAGCCGCGTGACGCCCCTCGCCGACCCGGCGCCGGCTGCCGACGCCCCCGGAGACGGGGACGGGCTCAACGCCCGCCGCGCCGCCATCCTCGAGGCCGTGGTGACCGAGTACATCGGCACCGCCGAGCCCGTGGGCTCGTCCCACGTGGCGCGGTCCCCCGGCGTCGAGGTCTCCTCGGCCACGGTGCGCTCCGAGATGGTGGCGCTCGAGCATGAGGGCTACCTCGTCCAGCCCCACACCAGTGCCGGGCGGATCCCGACGGACAAGGGTTACCGCTTCTTCGTCGACCATCTCACCCCCTCGGGGGCGCTCGGCGCACCGCAGCGCCGCAAGGTGGCTCACTTCTTCGACCAGGTCCACGGGGAGCTCGAGACGGTGCTCGAGCGGGCGTCGGGGCTGCTCTCGGACCTCACCTCCTACGCCTCGGTCGTGGTGGGCCCCTCGCACGAGAGCGCCAGCGTCCTCTCGGTGCAGCTGGTCGGGCTCTCGCCCCAGCACGCGCTGGCCGTGGTGGTGCTCTCCGACGGTGCCGTCGAGAAGCGCACAATCGACCTCGACGGCACCGTGTCCGACGAGGACCTGGCCGCCGCCGGGAGCCGCCTCGCCGCGCTCGTGGTGGGCACCACGCTCGCGGGACCCTGGGCGTTCCTCCCCAGCGGCTCAGAGCCCGTCGACCAGCTGGTCGCCGCAGCCCTTCGCGCCCTGCGGTCCTTGGGTGGCACGCTCGATGCCGACCAGGTCTTCGTGGGCGGTCCGGCCCGCCTGGCCGACTCCTTCGAGGCGGTCGAGACCGTGCGCTCGGTGCTGGCCATACTCGAGCAGCAGCTCGTGGTGGTCTCGCTGCTGCGCGACGTGCTCGGACGCGGCCTCTCGGTGGCCATCGGCACCGAGCACGGGTTCGAGCCGCTCTCCTCGTGCGCCGTGGTGGTGGCGCCCGTGCGGGTGGACGGCCAGGACCTCGGCGCGGTGGGCCTACTCGGCCCCACGCGCATGGACTACCCCCGGGCGCTGGCCGCGGCCCACGTGGTCGGGGAGCGGCTGGGCGAGCGGATCAGCGCGACGGGAGGTCACGATGGCCGTCACTGACGGGCTCGGGGACCTTTACGAGTTGCTCGGCGTCACCCCCGACGCCACCGACGAGGAGATCAAGAAGGCCTACCGGGCCCGGGCCCGCGAGCTGCACCCCGACACCAACCAGGGCGACCCCGAGTCCGAGGCTCGCTTCAAGCAGGTCACGGTGGCCTACGAGGTGCTCCGCGACCCCGAGCGCCGCGCCCGCTACGACCGCTACGGCCCCGAGGGCGTGTTCGGCTCCCAGGCGGGTGGCGGCATGGGCGGCTTCGGCTTCGAGGGTGGCCTCGGGGACATCTTCGAGGCGTTCTTCGGTCAGATGGCCGGGAGCGGCGGCTCCCGGCGCCGGGGCCCACAGCCCGGTTCGGATGCCGAGGTGCGCCTGGCGCTCGACTTCGCCGAGGCCGTCTTCGGTGCCCGCAAGGAGATCACCGTGCGCCTGCCGGTCACCTGCGCCGGCTGCGCCGGCCGCGGCACGGCGCCGGGCACCGAGTCGGTGACCTGCGTGGAGTGCCAGGGAGCGGGCGAGCTGCGCCGGGTGCGTCAGTCGCTGCTCGGCCAGGTGGTGACCTCGGTGGCCTGCTCGCGCTGCAGCGGGACGGGCGAGATGATCACCGACCCGTGCCCCGAGTGCCGGGGCGAGGGCCGGCGGATGGAGGATCGCACCTACACGGTGGAGGTGCCGGCCGGAGTCGAGGACGGCTCGACGCTGCGCCTGGCCGACCGTGGTGCCGCCGGCCAGCGGGGCGGCCCCGCGGGCTCGCTGTTCGTCCACCTCGCCGTGGCGGGCGACCCGCGCTTCGAGCGCCAGGGGGACCACCTGACCACGACCGTCTCGATCGGCCTGGCCCAGGCCGCTCTCGGGACCGAGGCCGAGGTGGAGACGCTCGACGGGCCGCACCAGCTGACCATCGCTCCGGGCACCCAGCACGGGCACGTCGAGCGCATCCGCGGGCTGGGGGTGCCGCACCTGCGCGGCCGTGGCCGGGGCGACCTGTTCGTGCACGTGCTCGTGATCACGCCCACCGATCTCACCTCCGAGCAGGACGAGCTCCTCCGCCAGCTGGCGGACGAGCGTGGCGAGCCGGTGCTGCCCCCGGGTAGCTCGGGCCGCAGCGGCGAGGGCGTCTTCTCCCGCTTGCGCTCCGCGTTCGGGTAGGCATGCCGGCACCCGGCGGCGTCGTGGCCCGGGCCGCGGCAGCCGCGGCAGGTCTTCGTGGACGATCCCGCCGTCCCCGTGGTGGCGCCCGAGGACGCCCACCATCTTGAGCGTGTGCTGCGCCTCCGAGCGGGTCAGGAAGTGGTGGTGGCCGACGGGCGCGGGCTTTGGGCCCTGGCCGCCTGGACCGGGGGACGTGCCGGCCGGGAGGAGCTGCTCGAGCCGATCGGCCGCGTGCATCATGAGGACCCCGCTGTGCCGCCGCTCACCGTGGCCTTCGCTCCGGTCAAGGGGGAGCGGCCCGAGTGGGCGGTCCAGAAGCTGACCGAGCTCGGCATCGACCGCATCGTGCCCTTGCGGACCCGGCACGCCGTGGTGCGCTGGAGCGGGAGCCGCGGCGAGGCCTCGGTGGCGCGGTTGCGCCGGGTGGCGCGGCGAGGCGGCCGCCCAGAGCCGCCGGGTCTGGCTGCCCGAGGTCCTCGAGACCCTCGACTTCGACGATCTCGGGCGGCTCGGCGAGCCGGGCCAGGTCGCCCTGGCGCAGCTCGAGGGTCAGTGCCCCACACTGGGCCGCCCGGTGGTGGCCGTGGGGCCCGAGGGTGGGTGGAGCACAGACGAGCTCGGGTCCGGCCTGCCCGTGGTCGGTCTGGGGCCCGGCGTCCTGCGGGCCGAGACCGCCGCGGTCACGGCGGGGGCGCTCCTGGCCGCCCTGCGCGCCGGGTTGGTCGCGCCTGCGGCCCCGGGACCGGTACATTCACCGGAGTGAGGCAGCGACGGCAGAAGGGCGGCGAGCCCCGGGAATGAGTGACCCCGGCGACTGCGTCTTCTGCAAGATCGTGGCGGGCGAGCTGCCCTCCGACACCGTCCACGAGACGCCGACCACCGTGGCCTTCAAGGACATCAGCCCGGCATCGCCCTTGCACGTCCTCGTGGTGCCCCGGCGCCACATCGACGACGCCTCGACGGTCACCGCCGAGGACGGTCCCGTGCTGGCCGACATGCTGGTGGCCGCCCGGACCGTGGCCGAGGCGGCCGGCGTGGCCACACCCGAGCGGGGCTACCGGCTGGTGTTCAACGTGGGGCCCGACGCCTTGAACTCGGTCGGCCACCTCCACCTCCACGTGCTCGGCGGGCAGCCGCTCAAGGGGCACTTCGCGGTCGCATGACCACCGCCGTGCATGCCGAGTCCTTCATCCCGGGCAACCACCTCATGGCCGGCCTGCTCGGCACGCGCGACGAGCACCTGCGCCTGATCGAGGCGGCCTTCCCCGACGAGCAGATCGTGGTGCACGGCAACCGCATCACCATCGACGGACCGGCCGCCGAGTTGGTGGCGCAGCTCTTCGACGAGCTGGTGATCCTGGTGCAGTCGGGCCGGGACCTCGACCCGTCCACCGTGTCGCGGACCATCGACATGGTGCGCGAGGACATCCGCCCGAGCGAGGTGTTCCGCTCCGAGGTGGTCCGAGGCGCGGGCGGCAAGACGGTACGCCCGAACACGGCGGGGCAGAAGCGCTACGTCGACGCCATCTCCAAGAACGTCGTCACCTTCGGGATCGGACCGGCCGGGACCGGCAAGTCCTACCTGGCCGTGGCCCAGGCCGTGCACGTCCTGCAGTCGCGCCAGGTGGCTCGGATCATCCTCACCCGCCCCGCCGTCGAGGCCGGCGAGCGCCTGGGCTTCCTTCCGGGCGACCTCATGGCCAAGGTGGATCCCTACCTGCGCCCGCTCTACGACGCCCTGTACGACCTGCTCGAGCCCGAGGGGGCCCAGCGCCTGCTCGAGAGGGGCACGATCGAGGTGGCACCCCTCGCCTTCATGCGCGGCCGCACGCTGAACAACTCGTTCATCATCCTCGACGAGGCGCAGAACACCACCCCCGAGCAGATGAAGATGTTCCTCACCCGCATCGGGTTCGGGTCCAAGTGCGTCGTCACCGGCGACGTGACCCAGATCGACGTGCCCGGGGGTCGCTCGGGGCTGGTGGGCCTCGAGCCCGTGCTCGGTGGGATCAGCGACGTGGCCTTCGTCCACCTGACTCGGCGCGACGTCGTGCGTCACCAGATCGTGGCCGACATCATCGATGCCTACGACATGGCAGAAGGGCGGCCGGGTCCCACGCAGTGAGCATCGACGTGTTCGCGGCCGACGAGCAGCAGGCCCATCCGGTGGACGTGTCGCGCTGGGCGGAGCTTGCCCGCGCCGTCCTGGCGGCGCGCGGGGTGAAGGGGGAGGCCGAGGTCTCCCTGCTCTTCGTCGACGAGGACTCCATCGCCGCGCTCAACGCGCAGTTCCTGGGCAAGGAGGGCCCGACCGACGTGCTCTCGTTCCCCATCGAGGACGAGCCCTCGTCGACCGGTCGCTCACCCGATCCGGGGGGAAGCGGTCCGGGCAGCTCGGCCGAGCCCGAGGAGCTCATGTTGCTGGGCGACGTGGTCATCTGCCCCTCGGTGGCGGCCCGCAACGCGGTGGACCACGAGGTCACCCTCGACGACGAGGTGGCGCTCCTCGTGGTGCACGGCCTGCTGCACCTGCTCGGCATGGACCATGAGAACGAGGCCGAGGCGGAGCGGATGGAGGCACTCGAGCAGCAACTCCTGCAGCGCTTCCACCGGGTCCGTCCCACGGCGTGAGCAGGCGGTGACGGCGCCGTGAGCCGGGCCACCGTACTGGCCGCCGCGGGGTTCCACGCCGAGGACGTGCTGCTGATCGTCGTGATCGCCGCGCTGTTGGCGGCCTCGGGCGTGCTCGCCATGGCCGAGACCTCCCTGGTACGCATGAACAGGATCAAGGCCAAGTCGCTGGTCGACGAGCGCAAGCGGGGCGCCCGGACCCTGTCGCGCCTGATCGAGGACCCGGCCCACTTCCTGAACCCGATCCTGCTTCTCGTCCTGATCTGCCAGCTGGTCTCGGCCACCCTGGTCGGGATCGTGGCCGAGCACCTCTTCGGCCCCCTGGGGGTGCTGTTCGGGATCGTCTTCGAGATCGTGGTGATCTTCGTGTTCTTCGAGGCGGTGCCGAAGAACTGGGCCGTGCAGCACCCCGAGCGGGCGGCATTGCTCAGCGCCCCCCTGGTGAGCGCACTCATCCGGTTCCCGCCCATCCGCTGGCTCTCCGCGGTGCTCATCGGCCTGGCCAACCGCATCATCGGCACGCGCGGTGAGGAGCCAGGTGACGTCCACCACTCGTACATCACCGACTCCGAGCTCAAGGCCATGGCCGACGTGGCCCACGAGGAGAAGGTGATCGAGCACGAGGAGCGCACCTTCATCCACTCGATCATCGACTTCGGCGACACGGTCGCCCGCGAGGTGATGCAGCCCAGACCCGACATGGTGACCGTGGAGGCGGACGCGACCGTGCGCGACGCGCTCGAGTCCGCGCTCAGTGCGGGCTACAGCCGGATCCCGGTCGAGGAGGACGGGATCGACGACATCATCGGCATCGCCTACGCCAAGGACCTGGTCCGGGCCGAACGTGTGGGCCAGGCGGGGCAGAGGGTGCGAGAGTGCGTCCGGCCGGCCAAGTTCATCCCCGAGTCAAAAGAAGTCTCGGATCTCCTGCGTGAGATGCAGGAGGAGAAGTTCCACATGGCCATCGTCGTCGACGAATATGGCGGCACGGCCGGGCTGGTCACTCTCGAGGACCTGCTCGAGGAGCTGGTGGGCGACATCGTCGACGAGTTCGACGTCGAGCAGCCCACTGTCGAGCGTTGTGACGACGGCTCCGTCCTGGTGAGTGCCCTCTACTCGGTCGACGACGCCGACGACCTGCTGGGCGCGCACCTCCCGCGCGGCACCTGGGACACCGTCGGGGGGCTGCTCCTCGACCGGTTCGGACGCGTGCCCAACCGAGGGGAGCAGGTCGAGGTCGACGGGTTCCGCCTGACCGCGGTGGACGTGCGGGGCCGGCGCATCGAGCGCGTGCGGATCGAGCCCACCGGATCGCCCGAGGAGCCGGACCACGCGGGCAACGGGGTGGCCATCCCCGAGGGGGGCTAACTCGTGCGCTCCGGCTTCGTGGCCGTGGTCGGCCGGCCCAACGTGGGCAAGTCCACCCTGGTCAACGCCATGGTCGGCACCAAGGTGGCCATCACCTCGCCTCGTCCGAACACGACACGGCACCGCATCCTCGGCGTGCTCCACGAGCCCGACGCCCAGGTGGTGTTCGTGGACACCCCTGGCATCCACCGTCCGCGCAGCACGCTGGGCTCGCGTCTGAACGACACGGCGACCGACGCCCTGGGTGACGTCGACGCCATCGTGGTGGTGGTCGACGCCACCGCCGCCATCGGGCCGGGTGACCGCACGGTGCTCGAGCGCGCCCTCCGCCAGATGCACCGCTCGCACGAGGCCGGGGGCGTGGCGGACGACGCCGCACCCCACGAGGGCACTCCCGGCCTGATCGTGGCGGCCAACAAGGTCGACCGAGCGACACGGGCCCAGGTGGTCGAACGCCTGGCCCAGGCCCACGACGCCGTGGCCGCGCTGGGTGGTCCAGTGGACGGCAGCGACGCGGTGGAGTACTTCCCGGTCTCGGCGCGCAGCGGGCGCGGCGTGGCGGAGCTCAGGGCCCACCTGGTGGAAAGGCTGCCCGAGGGTCCGCCGTACTTCCCGACGGACGTGGTGACCGACACGCCCGAGGCCCTCTGGGTCGCCGAGCTGGTGCGTGAGCAGCTGCTGGCCAAGACGCGCGACGAGCTCCCCCATGCCATCACCTGCCGGGTGACCGAGTGGGAAGGGCCGCACCTGCGGGTCGAGATCATCGTCGAGCGCGACTCGCAGAAGGCCATCGTGATCGGTAAGGGGGGCGAGGTCCTCAAGGCGGTCGGCACGACGGTGCGCCAGGCGCTGCCCGAGGGCACCTATCTCGACCTGCACGTCACGGTCGAGCGCCGCTGGCAGAACCGGGCCGAGATGCTCGACCGTTTCGGCTACTGAGGGTCGCCGAGCGCGTGACGCAGGAACGACTCGACCTGATCGAAGTCGACGCTGCGGCGCATGGGTGGCAGCACCGAGAGCAGGACCCCGCGGTACGAGGCCGTGGCCAGACGGGGGTCGAGGACGGCCACCACGCCGCGGTCGTCCGCGGTGCGCACCAGCCGCCCCGACCCCTGGGCCAGCAGGGTGGCGGCGCGGGGGAGGTCGACCAGGGAGAAGGCCTGAGCACCGGCCCGGTCGCGCCGGGCTTGGAGCAAAGGGTCGTCGGGCCGCGGGAACGGGAGCCGGTCGATGGTGACGAGCGACAGGGCGCGGCCCGGGATGTCGACTCCCTGCCAGAACCCGAGGGTGGCGAAGAGGCACGAGGTCTCGTCGGAGGCGAACTCGCGCAACAGCACGGCCTTGGGCAGCTCGCCCTGGAGCAGGAGCGTCCCGGGCAGCCGTCCGGCCAGGGCCTGGGCCGCTGCGTCGGTGGCCCGGCGGCTGGTGAACAGGGCCAGCGTGCGCCCGCCGGCGGCGCCGATCAGACGGGCCAGCTCCTCGTGGATGGCCTCCTCGGCTGCCGGTGAGCGCCGGTCGGGCAGGTGGCGCGCCACGTAGAGCAGTGCATGGGCGCGGTAGTCGAAGGGGCTCCCCACATCGAGCTCCTCGCTCGGGAAGCCGCCGAGGCCCACCCGCGCCACGGTGCGCGGGGGGATGGTGGCGCTGGTCAGGACGGCCGTGACCTCTCCCCACAGCAGCGAGGCCAGTACCGGGCCCACGTCGATGGGGGAGAGGCGCAGGCGGCTGTTGCGCCGGGTGCCGTCGACCCAGGCGACCTGGTCCGCAGTGCGCGCCTCGAGCCGGTGCAGGTCGTCGGCCAGGTGGACCGCGGCCTGCAGGGAACGGGTCTTGCGGTTGGCCCGGTCCGGGCCGCCTGCCCCGCCTCCGCCACCGCTCGCGGTGCCGGCGTCGTCGGCCAGGAAGGAGCGCTGGGCGCCCCCGCGGCGGAGGGCGTCGACCGTGCGCCGGGCCAGATCGCCGGCCCGACCGATCAGCTCGGCCAGCTCGCGGTCGTCGGTTCCGCCCGCGGTGCCGTGCAGGACCCGAGTCCCGGCCCGGTCGCGCAGCAGCACGCCGAGCAGGTCGCCGGCGGCGCCGAGGGCCTCGACGGTGTCGGCGTCGCGCGCCTCGACCAGTGGGCGTGCGGCCGCGACCAGGGCGCGGAAGCGGCCCGGCGTGACCTCGACCCCGAGGCTCGAGGTCATGACCTCTTCGAGCTCGTGCGCCTCGTCGAACACCACGACGTCGTGCTCGGGCAGCACGGCCCCACCGCTGGCCAGGTGGGCGCCGTAGAGGTGGGTGTTGACCACCACGATGTCCGCCGCGGCGGCACGGTCGCGCGCCGACTCGGCGAAACACCGTCCGCCCGAGGGGCAATTGAAGGCACCGGGGCACTCGCGGGGGCCCACGCTCACCATGCCCCAGGCCCGATCGGACGGCTCGAAGCTGAGCTCGGCGCGGTCGCCACGCTCGGAGGTCTGCGACCAGGCGATCAGGCTGCGCACCTCCTCGATCAGGCCCTCGGGCGCCGCACCCATGGCCCCGCCGCCGGCGTCGCCACCCGCAGCGGTGCCGTCGTCGCCCGTGCCGTCCGCCACCTGGTCGTCCGCGGACGGACCCGGATCACCCAACTCGCCCTGGACCCCGCCCGCGCCCACCTCGGTCACGCGCTCGGCGACAGATGTAGTTGCTCCGACCCTTGAGGACGGCGAACTCGAGGGTCTCGGGGAGGCCCAGACCGGACCGCACGAGGGGCAGGTCCTTGTCGGCCAGCTGGTCCTGGAGCGCCTTGGTGGCGGTGGCCACGACGACCTTGCGCCCGCTCAGCGCGGCGGGCACGAGGTAGGCCAGCGACTTGCCGGTGCCGGTCCCCGCCTGGACCGCGAGGTGGGTGCGGGTGACCAGGGCCTCGGCCACGGCACGGCACATCTCGGCCTGCTCGGGGCGGTGCTCGCCCCCGGGTAGCTGGGCGGCCACCTTCTCGAGGACCTCGACGGCGTCGTCGCCCGCCCGCCGGGCATCGCGTCCCGCGCCCGGCGCCTCGGCGCCGGCGGGGTCGAGCTCGTCGGGGTCGAACTCGCCGCTCTCGAGTTCAGCGACGCCGTCCCAGTCCACCATCGGGACGACGCTACCGCCGTCGCGTCGTCAGCCCACCTCGGCGCAGAGCTCGTCGAAGGCCTTCTGGCCCATGCCGCGCCACATCTCGGCCACCGGAGGCGGCATGTGGGTCAGCATGGCCTCGCGCCCCTCGGGCGTGCGGCGCTCCAAGATGAGCCCGAGGATGAGCCAGACCTTGTCACCGCGGTACTGGGAGAGGGCGTGGCCCGGGAGGGCGCCCCACTCGACGGGGGAGAGGTTGCCGGCGCACAGCGGCAGGACCTGCTCCTCCTCGGTGTCGAGGTGCGGGACCAACGTGTCGTGGAGGGCCTGGAGCTGCTCGGCCAGGCGAGCCTGGGCCCCGGCGTCACCGCTGCGCCAGGCCGCGAGCGAGGACTCGGCGTCGCTCAGGAGCTGCACCACCTGCTGGTGCTGGCCCAGCATCTCGTCCATGAGCGGTCCCGCATCGGCGCAGCGCTCGCGCAGCAGAGGGAAGACCAAGGCCTCCTCCCCCTCGTGGTGCACGTCGAGGAACCACAAGATGTTGTCGTAGTAGTCGGCGATCAGCGCCAGCCGCTCGGTGTCGCCGGGCGCCACGCCGCTGACCCGGACCCGGCCGGCGCCGAGCGTGTCGCGCAGCGCCTGGTGGACCGCGTACATGTCACTGACGTCGGTGGATCCGCTCCAATCGGTGTCCTGCTCCGACATGGCTCACCCTCCTCGTGCTCCGACCCTCGTGGGTGCCCGCCATTCTTCCCTGTCTCCGGTGGTCACGCATGTGGCCCCCCGGGGCCGCCGGTCGAGGCCCGGCGCCGCAGAGGCGGCCACCCGACATCTCGGGGCCGCCGGGCCACGGGGTAGCTTCGACACGTGACCTCGATGGCCTCACACCTCGACGGCGCCCCGGACCCGGTCCCGCCCGAGCTCGACCGCTCGAAGGTTCCCGTCCACGTGGCGTGTGTCATGGACGGGAACGGCCGCTGGGCCCGCGCCCGAGGGTTGCCCCGGACCGAGGGGCACGCGGCCGGTGAGGCGGCACTGCTCGACGTGGTCGACGGCGCGCTCGAGATCGGGATCAAATGGATCACGCTGTACGCCTTCTCGACCGAGAATTGGCGCCGGCCGCCCGACGAGGTCCGCTACCTCATGAACTTCAACCAGTCGCTGCTGCTGCGCCGCCGTGACGAGCTGAACGACAAGGGCGTCCAGATCCGCTTCGCCGGACGGCGGGACTGGCGGGTGCCGCGGCGCGTACTGCGCCGCATGGACGAGTCGGTCGAGCTGACCAAGGACAACACGCGCATGGTCATGACCATGGCCTTCAACTACGGCGGGCGGGCCGAGATCGTCGATGCCGTACGCGCCCTGGTGGCCGAGGGCACGCCGGCGTCCAAGATCGACGAGAAGGCCATCCGGCGGCACCTCTACTTTCCCGACATGCCCGATCCAGACCTGGTCGTCCGCACGTCGGGGGAGACCCGGATCTCGAACTTCTTGTTGTGGGAGATCGCCTACAGCGAGCTGGTCTTCCCCGAGATCCTCTGGCCCGACGTGCGCCGGCGCCACCTCTACGAGGCCGTGGTCGATTACCAGCAACGGGTCCGGCGCTTCGGAGCGGTGTCGTGACCTTCGGCCGCGCCGCTGTCGCCGCCGGCATCGTGGTGCTCACCGCCTTCGCGGTCGTCATCCTCCTGGCCGGCCACGGTGGGACGGGGGCGGCCCTGGTGGCCCTGATCGCCATCGCCGCCCTGGTGGCCGGGGGCAACCTGCTCTACGGGCGCCACTCCCACGGTGCCGCGGCCCAGGCCAGGGTCCGCCCGGCCCAGCAGGCCGCCGATCGGGCGGCCGACCGGGCGGCCGCGTCCCGCCGGGCGGTGGCCGAGGCGGCGCGCCAGGGCGAGCAGTACTGCCCGATCGATCCGCGCCCCGCGCCCGACCAGGCCGACCGGGTCGAGCACCGGCGGCCCTCGGGGGCGTGAGCCTCTTCCGCGACCGCGGCGTGGTGTTGCGCAGCTATCGGCTGGGCGAGGCCGACCGCATCGTGGTCTTCCTGACCGAGCGTCACGGCAAGGTGCGGGCCGTGGCCAAGGGCATTCGCAAGACGAGCTCGAAGTTCGGGGCCCGCCTCGAGCCCCTGACCCACGTCGACCTCCTGCTGTGGCAGGGGAGGGGCGATCTCGACATCGTCAACCAGGTGGAGGTGATCGACGCCTTCCGGGGCGTGCGCGAGGACCTCGACCGCATGCCGCGGGGCATGGCCCTGGTCGAGGTCACCGAGCAGATGGCCCAGGAGCGGCATCCCGACCCGGGCCTCTACGCCATGGCGGTGGGGGCCCTGCGGGCCCTGGCCGACCCCGACACAGACCCCACGCTCGTGGCGCCGTCCTTCTTCCTCAAGGCGCTGGTCCACGAGGGCGCGGGCCCGGTGCTCGACGAGTGCGCCGCCTGCGGCCAGCCCGAGGGTGACGTGGAGCTGGTCGCCTTCGACCTGGCCGCCGGAGGCGCGCTCTGCCGCCCTCATCGCAGCGGCCGCCCCATGAGCCCGGCCGCCCTGGTCCTCGTCCGCCGCATCCTCGGTGGTGACCTGGCCTCGGTGCTGCGGGGCCCGCCGCCCCCGGCCGCCAGTGAGGTGGCGGAGCTGGCCACCGAGGCCATGGAGGCGCACCTGGACCGCCGCATCCGCTCGGTGCGCTCCACCGCCGGCCTTTGAGCGGGCCATCGCCCGGCCGCGCAACGGGCGGGTTCGGGGTCTACGTCCACATCCCCTTCTGCCGCGAACGCTGCGACTACTGCGCCTTCGCCACCTACACGGACCGGGACCACCTCATGGAGCGCTACGCCGATGCCTGCGTGACGGAGCTCGAGCGCACCTTCGGGGCCGGGGACCTCCCGGTCCCCACCTCGGTGTTCTTCGGCGGTGGCACGCCGTCACGGTTGGCCCCCGAGCTGTTGTGCCGGATCCTGGCGGCGGTGCCCCGCACGGACGACGCCGAGGTGACGGTGGAGTGCAATCCCGAAGATGCCGACCCGGCGCGCCTGGGGACGTACCTCCGGGCCGGGGTCACCCGCGGTCTCGTTCGGCCTCCAGTCGACCCAAGCGCACGTGCTCGCCGGCCTGGGACGGCGCCACATCCCCGGTGCCGCCGAGGCGATCAGCGCTGGCGTGGCCGAGGCCGGGTTCGGCACCTGGAACCTCGACCTCATCTTCGGCGCGGCCACCGAGGCCGACCGCGACTGGGCGGCCGCGCTCGAACGGGTGCTGGCGCTCGAGCACCCGCCACCGCATCTGAGCTTGTACGGGTTGACCGTCGAGCCGGGGACCCCGCTCGCCCGTGATCCGGCGCGCCGACCCGACGAGGACGCCCAGGCCCGCCGCTACGAGCACGCCGAGGGCACGCTGGCCGTGGCGGGGTACGCCTGGGAGGAGATCTCCAACTGGGCGCGGCCGGGACACCAGTGCCGCCACAACCACCTCTACTGGGAGCGGGGCGACTACGTCGGCATCGGCTCGGCGGCGCACTCGCACCGCTCGGGCACGCGGTGGTGGAACGTGCGCACGCCCGAGCGCTACCTGCGCGCCCTCGAAGGCGGGCGCTCGCCCGAGGCCGGACGCGAGGTCCTCACGGCGGCGCAGCAGGCCTTCGAGGAGCTCACCCTCTCACTGCGCACGCCCCAGGGCGTGCCCTGGGACAGCCTCGAGCACACCGAGGAGCTGGGCGGGCTGGTCGTCCGCGACGGTGACCGGGCCGTGCTCACAGTGGCCGGCCGGCTGCTGGCCAACGAGGTCAGCGCCAGAATCCGCTCCGGTATCCTGCTCCGATGACCGAGACCGCCGAGTCCGCCGAGGCACCCAGGGGCGACCCCGACGACCTGATGGAGAAGGTGGTGCGCCTCTGCCGCCACCGGGGCTTCATCTTCCCCTCGGCCGAGATCTACGGCGGCTTCCGTTCCACCTACGACTACGGCCCGCTCGGCGTCAACATGCTCCGCAATGTCAAGAACGCCTGGTGGCGGGCCATGGTCCAGCTGCGCGACGACGTGGTCGGGCTGGACGCCGCCATCTTGGGGCCGCCGGCGGTGTGGCAGGCCTCGGGACACCTGGCCACCTTCACCGACCCGCTGGTCGACTGCCGCAACTGCCACGAGCGCTGGCGTGAGGACAAGATCGACGGTGTCTGCCCCAACTGCGGCTCCACCGACCTGACCGAGGCCCGCGCCGTTCAACCTCATGTTCAAGACCCACGCCGGGCCGGTGGAGGACGACGGCCACGTGGCCTACCTGCGCCCCGAGACCGCGCAGGGCATGTTCACCAACTTCGCCAACGTGCTGGGCACCACCCGCAAGAAGCCGCCCTTCGGCATCGCCCAGGTGGGCAAGTCCTTCCGCAACGAGATCACCCCGCAGAACTTCGTGTTCCGCACCCGCGAGTTCGAGCAGATGGAGCTCGAGTACTTCGTCCCGCCGGCGGAGAGCGGGCAGTGGTTCGACTACTGGCTGGCCGAGCGGATGCGGTGGTACCTCGATCTCGGCATCCCCGCCGAGAAGCTGCGCCTGCGCCACCACGACACCGAGGAGCTCTCCCACTACTCGCGCGGCACGGCGGACGTGGAGTTCCGCTTCCCGTGGGGTTGGGACGAGCTCGAGGGCATCGCCAACCGCGGTGACTACGACCTCACGGCCCACGCCGCCGCCTCGGGTGTGGCCCTGGACTTCTTCGACCAGCAGACCAACGAGCGCTACACGCCCCACGTGATCGAGCCGGCGGCCGGCGCCACCCGGACCATGATGGCCTTCTTGCTCTCGGCCTACGCCGAGGACGAGGTGGGCGGCGAGGCGCGCACCGTGCTCCGTCTGCACTGGCGTCTGGCGCCCTACCAGGTGGCCGTGCTGCCCCTCTCGAAGAAGGACACGCTCGAACCGCTGGCCCGCCAGGTGCTCGGAGCACTCCAGCCCCATTTCATGTGCGACTACGACGTGACCCAGTGCATCGGGCGCCGCTACCGGCGCCAGGACGAGATCGGGCACGCCATGGTGTGTCACGGTGGACTTCGACTCGCTCGAGGACGGCGCGGTCACCGTGCGCGACCGCGACACCACCGAGCAGGTCCGCGTTCCCATCGACGACCTGGTCGCGGAGCTGCGGCGTCGCACCGGGGAGGGTGGGGAAGGACAAGTAGGCTGGCCAGGCCCGTCCCACCCCGAGACGGGCGCGCCGACGTCGGCCGACGCTCGCTACGCAGCCGGCTGTCGAGGGCAAGGAGGCCCGATGCCGTACGTCTTCGACTTCGACCACACGCACGCCCGCCCTCCCATGGAGCTCAAGGACCTCCTGGGCGGCAAGGGCGCCAACCTGGCCGAGATGACGTCGGTACTCGAGCTGCCGGTGCCGCCCGGCTTCACCATCTCCACCGACGCGTGCCGCGCCTACATGGACCGGGGGATGGCCCAACGGGCTCGATGCCGAGGTGGCCGGGGCGCGCTCCCGGCTCGAGAGCGCCATGGGCAAGGTGATCGGCGACGCCGACGACCCGCTGTTGGTCTCCGTGCGCTCGGGGGCGAAGTTCTCGATGCCCGGGATGATGGACACCGTCCTCAACCTGGGGCTCAACGACGAGTCGGTCGTGGGCCTGGCCAAGCAGACCGGCGACGAGCGGTTCGCCTTCGACTCGTACCGGCGCTTCATCGCCATGTACGCCCGCATCGTGCTCGAGGTGCCCGGCGAGGAGTTCGAGTCGCTGTTCGACGCGGCCAAGGAGCTGGCCGGGACCACCTCGGACGCCAAGGTGCCGGTCGAGCTGCTCCGCTACCTGGTCGACTCCTACCAGCAGATCGTCGAGCGCCACACCGGGGCGCCGTTCCCCCAGGACCCCGTGGCTCAGCTGCGCGGAGCCATCGAGGCGGTCTTCCGCAGCTGGAACGGACCGCGTGCCATCGCGTACCGGGACCGCGAGCGCATCGCCCACGACCTGGGCACCGCGGTCAACGTGCAGGCCATGGTGTTCGGCAACCGTGACGACAACTCGGGCACCGGGGTGGGCTTCACCCGCGACCCGGCCACCGGGACCAAGGGCGCCTACGGGGACTTCCTGGTCAACGCCCAGGGCGAGGACGTGGTGGCGGGCATCCGCAACACCGAGCCGATCTCGGCCCTCAAGAAGCAGTTCCCCAAGGTGCACGCCGAGCTGCTCGAGATCTTCCGGCGGCTCGAGTCGCACTACAAGGACATGTGCGACACCGAATTCACCATCGAGCAGGGCAAGCTCTGGATGCTCCAGACCCGGGTGGGCAAGCGCACGGGTGCCGCCGCGCTGAAGATGGCCGTGGACATGGTGCGCCCGAGCGACCTCGGGATCTCCAGGGCCGAAGCGGTCTCGCGGATCACCGAGGACCACCTCGACGCCGTCTTGCACCCGCAGTTCGCCGGCTCGGGCTACGAGACCTGGGCCAAGGGGCTCGGGGCCAGCCCCGGGGCCGCCGTGGGCAAGATCTACTTCACCGCCGACGACGCCGCCGCGGCGGCGGGTCGCGGCGAGCAGGTCGTCTTGGTGCGCAACGAGACCTCGCCCGAGGACGTGCACGGCATGCTGGCCGCCGAGGGCATCCTCACCGCCCGGGGCGGCCTGGTCAGCCATGCCGCCGTGGTGGCCCGGGGCTGGGGCAAGCCGGCCGTGGTCGGCGCCGAGGTCCTGCGCCTCGGCGACCACCAGGTCACCGCCGGCGACGTCACGCTCTACGAAGGGGACTGGGTCTCCCTCGACGGGAGCGCAGGCATCGTGGTCTCGGGCCAGGTGCCGCTGACCGCGGCCAAGCCACCGGCGGCATTCGAGACGGTGCTCTCCTGGGCCGACGAGATCCGCAAGGGCAGCCTGGCCGTGCGGGCCAACGCCGATACGGGCGAGGACGCCGCCAATGCCCGCAAACTCGGGGCCGAGGGCATCGGGCTGTGCCGCACCGAGCACATGTTCCTGGGCGAGGACCGCCTGCCGGTGGTGCGCCGGATGATCCTGGCTCACTCGCCCTCCGAGGAGGCCGAGGCGCTCGAGGAGCTGCGCGTCGTCCAACGTGAGGACTTCCTGGCCATCCTGACCGCCATGGACGGGCTGCCGGTCACGGTCCGCCTGCTCGACCCACCGCTGCACGAGTTCCTCCCCTCGACCGAGGAGCTGGCGCACAAGGAGGCCACGTTGGGCCTCGACCCCGAGGAGCGGCGCCTCTACGAGGCGGCGCTGGCCTGGCGGGAGTCCAACCCCATGCTCGGGACCCGCGGCGTGCGCCTCGGGGTGATCAAGCCCGGCCTCTACGCCATGCAGGTGCGAGCCCTCATGGAGGCGGCGCGCCAGCGGGTGGCCGACGGGGGACACCCCATCATCGAGATCATGATCCCTCTCACCGTCACCCGCAACGAGCTGGCGCTGGCTCGCAGCTGGGTGGAAGAGGCCGTGGAGCAGGTCAACCAGGAACGTGCACCGCGCCCGTCGCGCGGTGCGGCCAAGGGTGGCGGCGCCCGGTCCGGCAAGCTCGAGGTCACCATCGGCACCATGATCGAGACGCCTCGTGCCGCGCTGCGGGCCGACGAGATCGCCGAGGTGGCCGAGTTCTTCTCCTTCGGTACCAACGACCTCACCCAGATGACCTTCGGGTTCTCCCGCGACGACGTCGAGGGCCGCATGATGGACGCGTACCTCGAGCTGGGCCTCCTGCCACGCAACCCCTTCGAGGTGGTCGACGCCGGGGGAGTGGGCGAGCTGGTCCGGCTGGGCACCGACCGGGGCCGGTCCACGCGACCGGGCCTCAAGGTCGGCGTCTGCGGCGAGCACGGTGGTGACCCCGCCTCGATCGAGCTGTTCTACGACGCCGGCCTCGACTACGTCAGCTGCTCGCCCTTCCGGGTCCCCGTGGCCCGCCTGGCGGCTGCCCAGGCGGTGCTGATCGCCGGGCCGCGTCCGGGCGCCGGGGCGAAGAAGGCGGCGCCGAGGCGGCGCGTCTCCGCGTAGGGCGGGACGGGCTCGCGCAGGGCCGCGGTACCGTCTCTGCGTGGGGATTCCGGACGAGGAGATCGCCCAGGTCCGAGCGGCCACCGACATCGTGGCCCTGATCAGCGAACATGCCGCACTGAAGAAGGTGGGCCGGCGCTGGAGCGGGCTGTGCCCGTTCCACTCGGAGAAGACGGCCTCGTTCAGCGTCAACGCGGAGGAGGGCTTCTACTACTGCTTCGGCTGCCAGGCCTCAGGTGACGCCATCAGCTTCGTCCGGGCCACCGAGCACCTCGACTTCGTCGATGCGGTGCGACTGCTGGCCGACCGGGCGGGCATCACGCTCCACGAGGACCAGGAGGCCGGGCGCGACCACAAGCGCCGTTCCGAGCTGCTCGAGGCCATGGAGCGGGCGGTGCAGTGGTACCACGAGCGACTGCTCACGGCGGCCGACGCCGGCCCGGCACGCGACTACCTGCGCTCGCGCGGCTACGACGGCCAGATCGTCCGCCAGTTCCGCCTGGGTTGGGCCCCCGACGACTGGGACGCCTTGGCCAAGGCGCTGCGACTGCCCGAGAAGGTGCTCTCGGACTCGGGCCTCGGGTTCGTCAACCGGCGTGGCCGGGCCCAGGACTTCTTCCGAGGCCGTGTCCTCTTCCCGATCTGCGACCCTTCGGGCCGGCCGGTGGCCCTGGGCGGGCGCATCCTGCCGCCCCGGTCCGGGCAGGCCCCGCCGGAGCGCCCCGAGCCCAAGTACAAGAACTCGCAGGAGTCGCCGATCTACACCAAGCGCAAGACGCTCTACGCCCTCAACTGGGCCAAGCAGGGAGTCATCGCCCAGGGCGAGGTGGTGGTCTGCGAGGGCTACACCGACGTCATCGGCTGCTTCCAGGCCGGCGTGCCCTGGGCCGTCGCCACCTGCGGCACGGCGCTGGCCGAGGAGCACTTCACGCTGCTGCGCAACTTCGCCAAGCGGATCGTCCTGGCCTACGACGCGGACGCGGCCGGACAGAGCGCCACCTCGCGGGTCTACGAGTGGGAGCGCAAGCACGAGGTCGACGTGGTGGTGGCCGCTCTGCCCGGGGGGAGCGACCCCGGTGAGCTGGCCCGTACCGACCCCGAAGCGCTCGTCCGGGCGGTGGCGGACGCCCGCCCGTTCCTGCAATTCCGGGTGGACCGGATGCTCGCTGCCGGCAACCTGACCACGGCGGAGGGCCGGGCGCGTGCCGCCGAGGCCGCGCTGGCGGCGGTGGCCGAGCACCCCGATGACCTGGTGCGCGACCAGTACGTCATGCAGCTGGCCGACCGCTGCCGGCTCGACGCCGCGAGGCTCCGTGAGCGGCTGACCTACCTGCGCGAGCACCCGCCGGCCCCGGCCACGACCTCGCGGCGGCGCCCGCAGGGCGAGGAACCGCCGCCGTACGCAGACGACGACCACGACCACGACGGAGGGTCCGGCACGCCTCGGCCCGGGGCACCAGCGCCGACGCGGCGCGCCGGCCCCGGGCTCGAAGCACTCAAGTTGGCGGTCCATCGACCCGAAGAGGTAGCGGATCGTCTGCACGCGGCGCTCTTCACGGATCCGGTGCAGCGAGAGGCGTTCGTCGCCCTCTTGGAGCACGACAGTGTGCACGAAGCGGTGGAGGCGGGGTCGACGGAGGTGGCATCCCTGTTGCGACGGGTCATAGTGGAGGAACCCATGGCGGGTGACCCCGCGCTCGGGGATCCGGTCGACTCCGTGGTCACCGTGTTGTTGCGCAGCGCGTCCCGGCTGGCTCTCACGGAGATCGAGATGCGCTCACGTGCCGGTGACGATTCGTGGCAGGCGCATGCCACCGAGACGGCCAACGTGCGGCTCTGGCTGGACCAACTCGACGATCCTGTCGCCGGGCGCGATGCGTGCGACCGGTTGGTAGTTTGGTTAGCCGAGAGGGAGCCGGAGAGTTGACCACGTTGGTAGGTCTGGGATGAGCGAGGACATGGCGGTCGCGGTCGATCGCGACAGCGTCGTGCCCGATGCCGTGCCGAGCGAGTCCCTGGCGTCGATCGCACACGTGGCGTTGCCCGCGGGGGTGGCCCAGGCCGACTTCGACGCGGTGCTCACGATCGGTCGCGCCAAGGGACAGCTGACACAGGCCGAGATGATCGAGGCGTTGCATGCGGTGGAGCTGACGCCAGAGGTCCTGACCGAGCTGATCGACCGTGTCACCGCCGAAGGGGTGGCGCTCGTCCCCGACGAGGACGAGGACCTCGCCGTGGAGGTGGCACCGCGCAAGGATGCACGCGCCCAGCGCAAGCAGAACGGGACACGCGGCGAGGCGCGGCGGGAGGCGGCGCCACGTCGCACGAGCGCCACCAGCGAGTCGAGCGGGAGTGCCGAGGATCCCGTCCACACCTATCTGAAGGAGATCGGCCGGGTCCCCCTGCTGAGCGCGGAGCTCGAGGTCGAGATCGCCAAGACGATCGAGGAGGGGAACGTGGCTGCGGTGGCCCTGGCCGCGCACGAGATGGCCCTGACCGGTGAGGGGCCCGAGAGCGACCTCCTCGACGCCCAGGGCCTGGCCGGCAACCGGCGCGTCATGCGCCGCGGTCTCAAGGCGAAGGACGAGCTCATCGAGGCGAACCTGCGTCTCGTGGTGTCGATCGCCAAGCGCTACCGCAATCGCGGGCTGGCGTTCCTCGACCTGATCCAGGAGGGCAACCTCGGCCTCATGCGTGCCGTCGACAAGTTCGACCACACCAAGGGGTTCAAGTTCTCCACCTACGCCACCTGGTGGATCCGCCAGGCCATCACGCGCGCCATCGCCGACCAAGCGCGCACCATCCGCATTCCGGTGCACATGGTCGAGACGATCAACAAGGTGGTCTGGGCACAGCGTCAGCTCCTCCAAGAGCTCGGTCGTGAGCCCAGCATCGAAGAGGTGGCGCATCGCGTCGAGATGCCCATCGATCGGGTACGAGAGATCCTGCGCATCAACCAGGACACCGTCTCGCTCGAGCAACCGGTGGGCGACGAGGACGACTTCAACCTCTCGGACCTCATCGAGGACCGGGCGGCGGTCGTGCCCGACGACGCGGCAACGCGCTCGTTGCTCGACGCCGCTGTCCGCGAGGCACTCGGCCACCTGAGCGAGCGTGAGCAGGACGTGGTCCGCCTGCGCTTCGGCCTCGACGACGGCAAGATCCGCACGCTCGAGGAGGTGGGTCGCGAGTTCGGCGTCACCCGGGAGCGGGTCCGCCAGATCGAATCGAAGACGCTGGCCAAGCTGCGTCGGCCTGACGCGGCGCACCTGCTGCGGGACTACCTCGAAGAGTCCTGATCGAGCGACGGTCCCGGCGTCCGGCGACCGAGAGGGTTCGGGTCAGAACGATTCCGGGTCCGCCTGCACCTCGACCGGCACCGGATGCCCGAAGAGCTCCGACGCGTTCTTCCAGGCCATGCGACGGACCTCGTCGGCCGGAAGCCCCTCGAACTGACCCCGCCACTTCTCCTGGGAGTTGGGCCAGCTCGAGTCGGCATGCGGGTAGTCGGTCTCGAGCAGGATCCGGTCGACCCCGATCTCGTGGCGGAGCTTGTGCAGCGTGGTCGGATCGTCGAGCATGCAGAAGACGAAGTTGCGAAGGAGCAGCTCCCGGGGCGATCCATCGGGCCAGGAGGCCTCGTTGCGCGCGTACTCGTGCTCGAGCCGGTCCATCAGTCCGACCACCCAGCCGATACCACCCTCGCTCAAGCAGATGCGCAGGTCGGGGAATCGGCGCGGAATGCCGGCGTAGATCCACTCGATGGCCGGATGGATGGCCTGCGCGGCCCCGAAGAAGGGGGCGACGGCCCGCACGGGCGCTTCGGGGTCGATCCGGTTGGCCATGCCTCCCGAGCAGGCGTGCACCGAGAGGACCGTGCCGGTCTCCTGGCACGCCGCCCAGAGGGGGTCCCAGGCGTCGCTGAACAACGACGACAACCCCACCAGGTGGGTCAAGTCGGGGAAAGTCACGGTGCGATACCCCCGGGCCGCGTTCCGCCGGATCTCGCCCGCAGCCACCTCGGCGTCGAGCAGGTACGGGATCTGGCACGGAATGATCCGCTCGGGATGGGTGCCGGCCCACTCCTCGAGGTGCCAGTCGTTGTAGGCGCGCACGAGGGCGAGGACGAATTCGGCGTCATCGAGCATCGTGAGGCGGACCCCGCCGAACCCGAGTGCGGAGGGGAAGTTGAGGGAGGCATAGACCCCGTCGAGGTCCATGTCGGCGATCCGGGCTTCGATGTCCCAGGTGCCCCGACGGATCATGTCGAAGCGGAGAGGCTCGACGTACTGCTCCTCGACCGGCCGGCCGGCCACCGCGTTGACCGCGATGTCGGGCAGGACGAGGCTGTCGAGCACCCAGGCCTGGGTTCCCTCGGCCGTCTCGATCACCCGGGGCTGGCGGTCGGCGAACTTCTTCGGCAGGCGGCCCTCGAAGAGGTGCGGCGGTTCGACCAGATGGTCGTCGACCGAGATGAGGAGATGGTGGCGGGGCTGGCGGCCGGGGTGGGCCTCAGGCGAAGAGGTGAACGGGCTGTTGATGGCCATTCGCTGCACGTCGAGCTGTTCGCTCACGGTGCTCACGGCGACGTTCGGCATGGGAGGCCCCCCTCCATCTCTCGGACTCTGCCCCACAGCGTAGGTGGGTGGCGAACGCTCACCCGTCCACGCCGATGAGCTGGTTCTCCTCCAAGCGGAGGTCAGCAGCCAGCGCCTCGGAGCCGCTCGCCCGCTCGATCTCGGGCACCGTGGTGGCCGGGTTCCCGTCCAAGAAGGCGATCTGCTCGGACGGGATCTGGGCGTGCTCAATTCCTGACCCAGGTGGAGCTTCAACTCGTCCACCACGCCGAGGAACTGCGCACCGGTGACCGTGGCCACGTGATTCGTGTACTGCACGATCGATTGGAACTCGGTCCTCAGGTCCTCGTTGAGGGCATCGACGAAGCCTTCCCTGATCTCTTTCACCATGTCGAGGGGCTATCCGTGCGTGGACCGGTTGAGCTCGCCATGGCGCGGTCGGCTGTGGCGGGACGCGGAGTCGGCGACATCCTTGGCCTCGGTGCCGGAGCCCGAACGGGCCTTCGGGCGCTTGACGAAGCGCCCGAAGGCATCGCGAGGCGGTGTCCCTCCCGTCGTCGCCATGGTGTGCTCCCTTCACGGGCCCAGGTGTGGCTACCCGGAAAGTGACCATGCCAATCAGCGACGCGACCGGAATTGCATGAGGAGCTGGGGTTCCCGACCTTCCGTGGCGCCGCTGGTAACGTTTTCAGGCTGCCGCCGCTTCCACCCATTCCGGGGTAGCTCAATGGCAGAGCAAGCGGCTGTTAACCGCTAGGTTGAGAGTTCGAGTCTCTCCCCCGGAGCTTCTTCCGCCGTTTTCCGATCAGGCGCTCCGATGCCACGGGCCGTGGCTCGGGCGGTCGTCACGGGAGCCTCATGGTTGCGCCGCCGTCGACCGGCAGCATCACACCGGTGATGTGCCGGGCCTGCGGACTCGAGAGGAACACCACGGTGTGGGCCACGTCCCATGCATCCCCGGGGACGCCGGTCGAGGTGGACTTACCGACCGTGAGCTGCTGTTCGTCGAGCCCGGACTGGGCCAGCGAGGCGGCGCGCATGGGCGTGTCGACCATGCCCGGGATCACGCAGTTGACGCGGACGCCCCGGGTGCCGAACGTGGCGGCCAAGCTCACGGTGAGGCCTTCGAGCCCTGACTTCGTGGTTGCGTAGGCATGCGGCCCCGGTCCGCGGATGGCGACGACCGACGAGATGAACACGATCGATCCCCCGGAGCGTTCCACCATCACGGGCAGGGCGGCCTTCGACAACATGAACGGCACGGTGAGGTTCCCCGTGACTGCCTGTGCGAAGATTTCCTCGGTCGTGTCCAGGATGCCGACCGGGGCGAAGGCAGCTGCGTTGCTCACGAGGATGTCGAGTCCGCCGAAGGCGGCTACTGCCTCGTGGACGACCTGGTCGCAGTCCGCGGCCACGGCCAGGTCCACGACCACCACGGAGGCTCGACCGCCTTCGTCCATGATGATCCGCCTCGTGTGCTCCGCTCGGTCCCTGTGGCGATCGACGAGGACGACGGAGGCACCCGCTCGCGCCAGGAGCACCGCCGTGGCCTTCCCCGTGCCAAACCCGTCGCCCTTCGACCCGGCTCCGGTGACCACGGCGACCTTGCCCTCGAGCTGCCGCGCCTCGGCCACGGTTCCCCCCCCATCCACCGGGAGCTTGCCCCAAACTCCGGATGATCGTTCGATGCAAAACTAGCTTGCCTCCGGGGGAGGCTTCTCGGGACCAGTGACGAGGGGAGCGCCATGAGCACGTCGACGGTGGAGGTCACCATCGGGTGCCCGGCCGCCGAGGTCTGGGACGTGATCGGCGACTTCGGGGATCCACGCTGGCGCGGTGGAATCGGCTCGTGCACGCTCGAGGGGAAGGTCCGCACGGTCACCACCGCGGGCATGGACATCGAGATTGAAGAAACCGAGTTCGAGCACGACGGGGCGAACCGGACCTACAGCTACGGCGTTACGGCCATGCGTGGACAAACCAGCTTCGACCTCGGTGGCGGCAACGTCCTGGACCTCTCCACGATGGTGGGCCACCACCGGGCCACTCTCTCGGTGATCCCGATCGACGACACGAGCGCCACGGTGCGCTACGCGCTGGAGCTCGACGACGGGCACGACCAGACGCTCGAGTCGACTCTCGGCCAGTACAGATCTGTCGTGGAGCGCCTGCGGGATCGGCTCGAGGCGGCATCGGCGGAGCGTTGACAGCCCAAAGGAGCCGTCGGTACACTCGAACTTAGTTCGATGTAGAAGGATTATCGTGAGCCCGGCCGGGTCAGCAACGCCCGGCAGAGGAGGAACCCACCATGTCCGATCCGGCGTACAACGTGATCTCGGCTGACTCGCACGTTATTGAGCCCCCGGACCTCTGGGCCGACAGGTTGCCGAAGAAGTTACGTGACCGTGGGCCGAAGCTGACCCATGACGAGACCACCGACCGCCTCAGCTACGACAACGGGGTGAAGCTCCAGCCCGTCGGGCTGCTCGCCGGCTGCTACCGCGAGGACGGCGAGCAGCGCTGGGAGGGACGCTGGGAGGAGGACATCCCGCGCGGCTGCTACGACTCGGGCGTGCGGGTCGGCGACATCCTGCGTGACGGCGTGGATGCGGAGGTCCTCTACCCGACCATCGGGATGCAGTTCTTTCCTATTGAGGACGTCGAGTTCCAAGCTGCGCTGTTCCGCGCCTACAACGACTGGCTGGCCGAGGAGTTCTGCGCAGCGGAGCCCGATCGGTTCTTCGGGATCGCCATGATCAACCCGGAGAACGTGGACGCGGCGATAGCCGAGGTCAAGCGGGTCAAGGAGAAGGGGCTGGTCGGGATCATGGTCGCCATGTACGCGGGTGACGAGAACCCGTACTACGACGAGCGGTTCGACCCGCTCTGGGCGACGTGTTCCGAGCTGCGCATGCCTTTCCACCTGCACCTCACGACCGCCCGCAACAACAAAAAGCTCGTGTTCGGTCGGAACAAGATCCCGTCACCGGGCGAGATGATGTCGATGGCGGCCGGGATCCAGGGGATCCTGGTCGACCTGATCGCCTACGGGCTCTTCGATCGTCATCCCGATCTGATGGTGGTGTCCGCCGAGAACGACGCCGGCTGGGCCGGACATGTCATGGATGTGGCCGACTACAACTGGCACCGCCTTTACACCATGGATGGGACGCGGTCGGAGCACGAGCCGAGCCACTACTTCCACGAGAACATCAAGATGACCTTCATGCGTGACCGCGCCGCCATCCTGACCAGCTCCATCATCGGCGCGGGGTCGCTCATGTGGGGCAACGACTTCCCGCACCAGACGAGTACGTGGCCGCATTCGAAGGAGGAGCTCGACAAGATGTTCGACGGGCAGCCCGAGAGTCTGCGCCAGGCCGTCGTGTGCGACAACGTACGCGAGCTCTACGGGATCTGAGCCACCGGCCGCTCCGAGTCGACAGCACTGGCTGAGAGTGCGGTGACCTACGACGTGGTCATCCGGGGCGGCACCGTCGTCGACGGAACCGGCGAACCCCGCTACCGGGCCGATGTGGCGGTCAGCGGGGGCCGCATCGCTGCCATCGGGCGGGTGGGGGAGAAGGGCACCGAGGAGATCGACGCCGACGGCCTCTTTGTGACCCCGGGCTTCGTCGACAACCACACGCATCTCGACGCGCAGATCTGCTGGGACCCCCTGGGTCCGGCCGCCGCGCACGGCGTCACCTCCGCGGTCATGGGCAATTGCGGGATCGCCGTGGCGCCGTGCCACGACGACAACGAGCGTGAGGTCTTCATCCTCCCCGCGCTCGAGATCGCAGAGGACATCCATCGGCCGACGCTCGAAGCGGCGGTGAGGTGGGACTGGGAGAGCTTTGCGGACTACCTGGCCACGATCGCCCGCCTGCCCAAGGGGGTGAACTTCGGGGCCATCGTGGGTCACGGGGCGCTGCGCAGCTACGTGCTCGGCGAGCGGGCCTTCGACCCCGCCGGGGCGAGCGAGGAGGAGGAGGAGGCGATCTGCCGGGAACTCGACTCGGGCCTGCGGGCCGGCGCCCTGGGGTTCTCCTCCATGCTTCCGGGCTCCTCGCTGTTCTCGTACTACGGCGACAACGTTGACGTTCATGACATGGACCCCCGGATCGTCTGCGGGCTGGCGTCACGCCGCGAGATCGACGGGATCACTCGCGTGCTGGGGGACTTCGGCCGAGGTGCGGTGCAGTTGGGCGGGGCCCACTGGGACGATGCGGTCGAGCTGTCGGCCGCATCGGGCCTGCCGGTCCAGTACGTCTTCGGCACCGGCCCGCCCAAGCCCGAGCTCACACTCGAGAGCTTCGTCGACGCGGCTCGCACCGGAGCCCGGATGATCGCGTCCGTCTCGTGTCGCCCGCAGACCTCCATCGTCGGCTTTCGGGCCCGGCTCCCCTTCGACCGCCTTCCCTTGTGGAACCAGCTACGGGCGCGCCCGCTCGCTGAGCAGCGCGTTGCGCTACGCAACCCCGAGCGTCGCGCCGAGCTGCTCGACGTGGCGCGAAAGGGCCCGTATCCGCGTGTCCACGGCCTCGGCGCGCGTCCTCCGGACTGGGACACGATGTCGATCCTCGATCGGCCCCTTCCCCCCTTTGATTCCGTGGCGCAACGAGCGCGGCGCGAGGGCAGGGATCCCCACGACGTCTTCGTCGACATGAGCCTCGAGAGCGACTTTCACCAGCTGTTCTCCCAACCCGTAACGTGGAACCATGACCGGGACACCTGGCTCGAGATGCTCCGCCACCCGTGCAGCGTGATCTCCCAGGCGGACACCGGAGCACATGTCGCCCAGGCCGTCGACTGGGTGACCCCCACCTTCTTCCTCGGGTACTGGGTGCGCCAGGAGCAAGAGTTCACCTGGGAAGAGGGCGTGCGCATGTTCACGTCCGACCCAGCGTCGGTGTGGGGTGGCCTGGGCGGGCGCGGGGTACTTCGGCAGGGCGCGGTGGCCGATGTCAACGTCTTCGACCCCGAGTCGATCTCACCCGCCATTCCCGATGCCGACGGTGGCCTCCCGGGAGACGGGAAGCGGATCACCTGTGAACCCCTCGGAATGGTGGCCACGCTGGTCAACGGCGAGGTCGTGTTCCGCGACGCGGTGCACACCGGCGCTCTGCCCGGCACCGTGCTGAGCCCGACGGGAGGCACCACATGAGGCGGATCGTCACCGGGGTCGACGCGCTGGGGCGTTCGTGCATCGTGGAGGAAGGCGATGTCTCACCGGCCGTCCTCGAAGGCATCCTCGGGGTGCGCAGCGGCACACTGTGGACCTCCGCGGGGAGCCCGTCGCCGGCGCCCGAACAGAGTGGTGAGCACCTCGACCTCGGTCTGACTCCCGGCCAGCTCCGCTGGATCGTGGTCGATCACGATCCGCCCCAGGGTGGCACGGGACCCGAGATCTGCACCGTCTTGCACCACCAGGACGCCCTCGAGCTGGTCTTCATCCTCTCGGGTTCCACCAAACTGGTACTCGACACCGGTGAGCGCGTGCTCGAGGGAGGTGACTGCGTGGTGCTGCCCGGGGTCGACCACACGTTCGAGACCGGAGCCCACGGGTGCAGCATGCTGGCGGTGTCCGTTGGTCTGTGAACGGCCGCAGGGAGGCACGATGGACGAAGGTGGTCACAAGGGAGCCAACATGAACCGGCAGGAGGGTGAGCGATGACCGCAACGGCTCACGTGAGCGACCTCGTCTTCGACCCCTACGACCCCGAGACGGCGATGAACCCCTATCCGCTCGCCCAGCGGTTGCGCGACGAGGCACCGCTGTACCACGACGAGAAGCTGGGGTTCTACCTCCTCAGCCGGTTCGACGACATTCAGAAGGCACACGTCGAGCGGGAGGCGCTCATTTCCGGACGTGGCGTGACCCTGGGAACGCTGATGGCGAACGTGTACTGGCCGCCCGGCACGGTTGTGATGGAGGACGACCCGACACACGCCATCCACCGCGCCCTGCTGTCACGGATGTTCACGCCCAAGCGCATCAGCGAGCTCGAGCCGCGAGTGAGGAATCTGTGCGCCGACCTCCTCGATCCGCTCGTGGGCACGGAGCAGTTCGACTTCGTCACCGAGGTGTCCAAGGCCCTGCCGACCCGGGTCATCGGCATGCTGGTGGGCATCCCCGAAGAGGACCAGGCCTCCATCCGGGATGCCTTCGCCGACTACCGCACCCGGGACGTCGAGGACCGGGCGGGGGCTTTCAGCGGCGAGATGTTCGTCGACTATGTCAACTGGCGGGCCGAGCACCCTTCCGACGACATCATGACTGTGCTCCTCCACACCGAATTCGAGGACGAGACGGGAACGACGCGTACGTTGACCCGCGAGGAGCTCCTGGCCTACGTCAGCATCGTCAGCGCCGCCGGCAACGAGACGACGAGGAACTGGATCAGCTGGACGGCCAAGCTGTTTGGGGAGAACCCTGATCAGCGGCGTCTCGTCGCGAAGGACCCCTCGTTGATCCCCAACGCGGTCGAGGAGGCATTGCGATGCGAGACGCCGAACACGCTCACCTGTCGCTACGTGGCGCGTGACGTCGAATTCCACGGGCAGGTCGTGCCCGAGGGGAGCAACCTGGCGATGCTGATCCCCTCGGCCAATAGGGACGAGAGGCAGTACTCCGACCCGGAGACCTTCGACGTGCGCCGGCCGCCCGGACCCTTCATGACCTTCGGCTTCGGCAGCCATTACTGCCTCGGACAGGCTCTGGCGCGGCTCGAGGGTCGGGTGCTCTTCGACGAGGTTCTCAAGCGCTTCCCCGACTGGGAGGTCGACATGAACCGGGCCACCTTCAATCACGACGATTGCGAGATCCGCGGTTGGGACTCGCTTCCAGTCGCCATCCCGTCCTCGTAGATCGGCAGCGGCGCGGCCGGCGTGCCGGACCGGTCTCAGTTGCTGCTCGGGATGAAGGCGGTGAAGACCTCGGCGAGGCGTTCGAGGACCCGGCTGGCGACGGCCAGGTCCCGATCGCTCGTGTCGGCGAAGGCCTCGGCGAATCGTGCGTCCCATTCGTCCTGGAGCTCGGCGAGCTCGGAACGACCTCTGTCCGTCAACGAGATCCACCACATCCGGCGATCGGCCTCGTCGCGACGACGGGTGATCACACCGCTGCGTTCGAGCTGCTCGATCATGGGCGTGATGCTGTTCGGCTTCAGTCCAGCCTTGCGGGCCAGGGTTCCGGCCGACGCTTCGTTCTCCCGCAACAAGACGTTGAGTGCCTGAACCCGACCGGGCGAGAGGGAGTCTCCGGCCCGTTTGTAACGGGCGATCAAGCGCCGTTCAGCCGCCGTGAACAGGTAGACCGCCTCGTGGAACCGGACGAGGTCAGGGCGGTCCGACTCGTCGGGACCCTCCGGCGGCGGCGGCATCCGGCGAATCTAGCTCGGGTCGCTGTCGAGCCGTTCCAGGACGCCTCGATTCGCGTTGGCACGTTGGGCGACGATCCCTCAGCTCTCCATGTGCTTCTTGAGATGGTCCAGCACTGCCTGGTACTGCCCCGAGGTGGCTTCGAACATCTGGTCGTGACCCGGATCGAGCTCGAGCTCGTAGGTCACCCGGCTCGTGTCGTCGCCCAGCGCCACGACCGTGATGGTGGCCCGGTGGTGCTCGCTCATCGTGCCCAGGTCGAGCACGTTGCCGCCCCCGGTGTCGAAAACGGTGTCGCCGCGGAAACCGACGACGGCGTAGGTGTACGTTCGCTGCTCGTCGTCGTGCTGAACCAGGCGCTCGTCGACCTCGAGGCCGAGGCCCGCCATCTTGGCGATGCGCACGTCACCCTCCTCCCGGCACGACTCGACACCCGGGTACCAGTCGAGCCCGGCGAATTCACGGATCGTCGCCCAGACGGCGTCAGCGGGCTTGTCGATCGTGGTCTCCATCAAGGCCTTGGGCATGTCCTCTCCTGGTGCGGGCGCCGGGTCGCTGCGGCAGCTTCCGGCAATCGAGTGGGCCGGGTCAGTCGTCAGCCAGAGCGGGGCCCACTTTTGTGGTGGTCAGTGTGATGTGTTCGAGGACGAACTCGTCGGGCATTCCCCCGACGGTGAGCCACGGGGTGATGTAGGAGACGGGGAGCCCTCGCGTCCGTTCACGAATCAGCGCGACCGCGTCGTCGGGTGTGAGGATCTGGTAGCTCTGGTACGAGGCGGAGCCCGTGCGGGCTTCAGCGGTGGGTTGGCGACCCTCGTGGCGTTCGACCTCGTCCCGCAGCACACCGTACGCGTCAGCCTGGTAGCTCACGTGGGGCTCGAGCAGCCCGCGCGTGCGCTCGGGGTCTTCGGTCACGATGAGGTCCAGGCCACCGGTCATGCGGGCCACGGCTGGGTCGTGCCGCCCTTCGGCCAGGCCCTGGAGGTACGGCTCGAGGCACCATGGCAGGGCGCTGAGCAGACCCACCCCCATCCGGCCGGCGCGGCGGGCCCCCGCGCCGAAGTAGCCCACCCACAGGGGGACCGGGTCCTGCACGGGCCCGGGGCTGATCACCTCGGACATCAGCCGCCGCACCTCGAGCACCGTGCGGTCCAGTCGGTCGAATCGCTCCGCTCGGTCCACGCCGAACGCGTCGAACTCCTTGGGAACGTATCCCGCGCCGAATCCAAGCTCGAGGCGTCCGTTGCTCAGGATGTCGACGATGGCGGCCTCCTCGGCGATGTGCTGAGGATGGCGCAGCGGGGCGATGAGGACCTGGGTGCCGATGCGGATGCTCGCGGTACGCGCCGCGATGGCGGCGGCAAAGGTCAGCGGCTGGGGGAGGTACCCGTCGGCCGTCTGGTGATGTTCGCCGAGCCAGATGGAGCTCGCCCCGAGGCGATCGGCCTCCTCGATGAACTCGAGCGTGCGTGCGTAGTGGTCAGGCCACGGCCGTTCCCAGGGCGGCGGGTTCCGGACATCGGCGAGAAACCCGATCTGCATGCTTTCCCCCCTCGCTGGAGACGGATCGTGGCGCGCTGACCGGCACGATAGTTCAATGCAGAACTATCCGTCGAGGGGCGCATCCCTTCTCCGGTCGGTGAACGGCCTGCCCGGAGGTCGGACCCCATGCGTGCTGCTCGTTCCGGACCCAGCCGGGGACATTGACAGATCTCTGGCTCCACTGATAGCAGGAACCTGCGAAATCATGCGTGTGCGCCGCTCTTTGGGGAGGATCGCTGTGACAGGTAGGACGACCCAGTCTCACTCGATGACCATCCGTAAGGAGCTCGGGTATCCCGTTCTCGATGGTGATGGTCATGTCGTCGAGCTTCTGCCGGTGTTCTTCGACTACATCCGCGAACGCGGCGAAGGACAGCTCCTCACGGGGATGCTCCGCCGTCGGAAGATCGAAGATCTCACGTTCGACGAGCGCCGAGCCGGTGGCATCGTTCCGCATTCGTGGCATGTTCCGGCCAAGACGGAGTACTACGCCACAGTGACGTCACCGAAGCGATATCACGAGCGACTGGCCGAAGCCGGCATCGACTTCGCAGTCCTGTATCCGACGATGGGCATCTCGCTCACCCAGATCCACGGTGACGAAGAGCGCGTCGGTCTCTGTCGGCTCTACAACGAGTTCATGGCTGACCAGTATGCCCCCTACCACGACAAGTTCACGATGGCTGCGGTCATCCCGATGGATACGCCAGAAGAAGCCGTCAGTGCTCTCGAGCACGCGAAGTCGCTGGGCGCGAATGTCGGAATGATCGCGAGTCACGTCCATCGGCCGCTTCCCGGGATGGCGTCGCTGGCTGACGACGACGGCTTCAACGACGTGCGGGTGACGGAATGGGAGACGCGGGGCTGGATCGACACGTTCGGGATCGACAGTCCGCATGACTACGACCGGGTGTGGGCGAAGGCGATCGAGTTGAAGATGACCCTTGCCGCGCACACGGCAGGCATCGGTGCGAGCGACCGGGCATCCATCTCGAACTTCATCTTCAACCAGGCTGGCCATTTCGCGGCTGCGGGTGCGGCGCTCGCAAAGTCCTTGTTCTTGGGAGGCGTCCTGGCCCGGTTTCCCGCGCTGCGGGTGGCCATCCTCGAGGGCGGTGCGGCGCCCGGAGTCGAGACATTCATCACGTTGGCCGGCAACTACCCGAAGCGTGGCGGTGCGGCGATCCAAGGGCTCAACCCGGAGAACCTCGACGTGGAGCGAGTGCGTGAACTTCTCGTGGAGGCAGACCCTCGCCTGGCCAAGTTCTCTGCCGAGCAGCTCGCGGGCACTCATGGCGGCATGACTCGGCCCAGAGACGACTACGAGGCGGCCCGGGTCTCATCGGTCGAAGACATCCGGGACCAGTTCTGCACCGGCTTCGCCTGGGGCTGCGAAGCAGACGATCCACTCGTGGGACTCGCCTTTGACCCGCGAGTCAATCCACTTGGCGCCACCCTGCCGGCGTTCTTCGCCTCCGACCTCGGACACTGGGACGTGCCGGATTTCGACGAGCCGCTGGAGGAGGCCTACGAGCTCGTCGAGCGTGGCATCCTGGATCTCGATCAGCTCCGCGCCTTCCTGTTCGAGAACCCGGTGCGGTTCTACGGTGCCCTGAACCACGACTTCTTTGCTGGCACGGCCATCGAACGGGAGGCCAAAGCAGTGCTCGACCCTTGAGCGGGCGGGCGTCGCGTGCACTCGGCGCCTGAGGCGAAGAGGTCGACGGCCGGCCACCGCTCCGAGGCAGCGGCGTCCAAAGGGAAGGATCGGACGGACGTCCTCACCGAGGGTGTCATGTCCTAGCATGTCCGCATCCATTTCCGGGTGTCGCTGAGTGATATCGCCACCTATGACGGCCGGTTGGTCGCAACGGCAGAAGGAACGAGAAGGATGACTTCGAAGCTCGAGAAGGTTCAGCAACTGAGCCCGATTGGCTCGATAAAGGCTCGCCGGCATGTCGGTTCCTTTGGGATCCACGTGTACCGCGGCACACTCTTCCGCGTGTCCAAGAGTGCCCGCATCCAGGTCGCCAAGACGTTGCGCCTCGGTTACCAGTGGCATCAGCTTCCTTACTACCGCGGGCATCTCCACCTCGGCGACGACGCACAGCTCGAGGTCGATGGAGCATTCGACGTGTTCTCCGGATGTCAGATCTCCGTGAACGAGGGGGCGCGTCTTCGTTTGGGGAGTGGGTACATCAACAATGGAGCCCGGATTGCCTGTTTCCGCGAGATCAACATCGGCGACGACTGCGCCATCTCCGAAAACGTGCTGATTCGTGACAGTGACAACCATGTGATCGAGGACGGGAAGCCCGTGTCGGCCCCGATCGATATTGGGGATCACGTCTGGGTGGGCATAGGCGCGACCATCCTCAAGGGTGTGACGATCGGCGATGGAGCGGTCGTCGCGGCTGGTGCAGTCGTGACCCGTGACGTCCCACCCAACAGCCTCGTCGCGGGTGTCCCGGCCGTGGTCAAACGTACGAGCGTCCAGTGGAAGTAGGGGAGTTCCGTCTCACCGACATGAGCTGACCCCCGGTGTGGTCAGCCGAAGCCCCGTCAGGTCGGATCCTTGCGTCCCACCAGATGAAAGACGCGGCTGAGTCGGCGATAGGGATCTCGCCGGCTGGCCTCGAGCTCGACAGCGGCCGTCGCCGCCACCTGCTCTGAATCGTCGGGATCCAATGAGACTCCACTGAATTCGAGCCAGTCGACGAACAGCCAGACCCCGTACCAGCCCACCGGCTCCACGCCCTGGCGCTGCATGAGCTCGCTGAGGTGCTCGACGGTGTCCGCTCGGCCCGGCAGGCCCAGCACCCCGACCTCGCGGGTGGCGTCAAATGCCGCCAAGGCGTCGTCCCATCGCTGCTCCAGGGCTGGGCGCACCGCCATTGTCTTGGCGTTTCCAGTCATGATCGAGACCACGCCACCGGGCGCGGCGCAGCGGCACAGCTGGTCGAGCACCGGCTCCGGTCGTTCGAGGTATCCGAGGACGCCGTGGCACAGCACGGCGGCGAAGCGCTGACCGCGCACCGCTTCGTCAGCGTTCTCACCCTCGGCCTGCAGGAGTGTCACCCTTCGCCGCGCCTCAGCAGGCAGCCGCTGGAGTCGCTGTCGAGCTTTGGTCAGCATCGCCTCCGACGGATCGAGCAATGTCACGTCGTAACCGGCTAGGGCCAACGGAAACGATTGATGGCCTGCGCCCCCGCCCACGTCGAGCACTGTCGCCGGAGGCTCCGCGAGGTGTTCGAGGAGCTGCTGGTGCAGGACATAGGTGCGCACGTACCCCTTCACCGAGGCGTACGACTCGTCGGCGAATTTGTCGGCCACGCCGGCAAAAGGGTCGTTGCTCACCAGGCCAAGATAGATCGCCATCCGCCCCCCGCCCGCGTGGGGAGTGTCACCGTTCGAACGCAAGGGCCGGTTCGGGGCGATGGGTCCGGAAGGCACGGCTAACTTGTCCTCCGGATCGCTGCCCCACCCCGGAGCGGCGCGGCGGACGGAGGGCGTGAGGTACATGAGAAGGCAGGGTGTGGTCTGGGCTGGCGCGGTGGCGGTCGGCGCTCTGGGGTTGGCCGCGTGCGGGTCGTCCTCGCCGAGTTCGTCGACCACGACCTCGAGCACGGCCATCGCCCCGGCGTCGGCCTTGTCCACGGGGACGTATGCGCCTGCGGGCGCCTCGGGGACGCCGCACTACGTCATCACGATCAGCTCCGCCGAGAACACGTCGTTCGTCGGTTCCGTGAGCTTCGTCTACCAGGATGGAACGACCTCACACGTATTCGACTTCAGCGGCAACGTCACGGGTCAGAGTGCGACAGCGACTCCGACCCACGTGGTGGCGCCCGGTTCGGGGACCCAGACCGCCTCCTCGGTGCCCAATTCGCTCCAGATCGACCTCGGAGCCGACACCTTGACGTTCGTGGGATGCCGGGCGTACCTCCCCCAGGCCCACACGTCGAATGCGTGCACCTTCGCCGGTGCCCAGTAGTTCGCCTGCTCCTGACGAAGTAGCGAGTCGCGCTCGGAGGCAGGCCACCCGAGGAGCAATCGAGTGATGCACCAATGGCCCAGGCGGAGGCGATGCCCCGATGACTGCTGACGCCGGGTCGAGGCCTAACGGTCCGAGTCGGTGTGAGGCGCCTGCTTCTTGGCCCACTGGACGGTGATGCCGTCGCGCCGCATCATCGCCATGAATCCGCTGATGGAGCAGAAGATGGCTATGGCGGTGAGTCCGTAGGTCACCACCGAGCGCTCGAGAACGAAGGATCGCAAGGACGATGTGACGAGCAACCAAAACACCAGGCCCGCGTTCAGCATGAGGACTGTGGCCCAGAGGACGGAGATCTGGATGAAGAAGCGGCGAACGAGGGGTCGTCGCATGATGGCGGGGTCCATGGGACAAAAGTCGTGGGCAAAGCGATGGGTAAAGGGTCGACCGACTGCGGCGGAGACCAAGAGGGCAACTGCGATCGCCACAGTGCCGGCAGTCGGCTGGGCAAAGTAGAGGAATGCGCTTCCCGTCACGAAACCGATCACCGTTCTCACGGTGATGAGGATGGTTCCGAACAGCAGCAACATCGAGATTCGCTCACCCTTCACCAAGCGGCGACCCAAGGCCAGATAGGACCACGTGAGCGCCGCGATCAGCGCGCCTCGGAATCCGGTGAGGACGAGGAGCAGATAGAACACGACGAGGGGTCCCACGACGCCCTCGAGCACGATTGGAAGGGCATGGCGGAGAGCGGTTCGCGGCGCTGGCAGGAGGAGTAATGAACCCTCTCGCCCGTCGCTCTGGGACGTCGGGTGGAGCCGAAGCATGTGCCATGGCTCGGCGGACCCACCACTCGATCTGGTTGCCACAGCGCTACCACTCTTGCCGTCGTAAGCGGCGGCGCTTTCACCCACGTTGAGGTGCTGGTCATGCTACACCGCTCCGGGGAGGGCTCCTCGGCGCCGCGCTGCTCACCCCGTGGGCGATGCGACCGCCACGGGGACGCCCTGCGCCTCGTAGGCTCGACCTGGTGAGTGCATGCCCAGCGGCAAGGACCGGACGGATCGGGACGGCGTGATGACGCGGCATTTCCGATATGCCGTGGACAATCGCTACCTTCCCGTGCTGCTGCCCCTGCTGTTCCGACCATCGAAGAACGACGTCACGCTCACCGATGAGGGCTCGCTCATCGCCACGTTCGGCCTCTTCAAGGTGGTGTCCCCGCTGGCGAACATCACCGGTGCGCACGTCACACGTGGCTACCGCTGGTGGACGGCTGTCGGGGTCCGCTTGTCTGGTGCGGACGACGGTCTCACGTTCGGCACGAACAACCGGGCGGGCGTCTGCATCCACTTCGCCGAGAAGGTTCCGTCGCGCCTCCGACGAAGCGGTCACTCCGCGCTCACGGTGACGGTCGCCGATCTCGAAGGGCTCACCGCGGTCTTGGGCGAAGGCCGAGAACCCTCTCCCGTCTGAGGCCCTGCCAAGCGTGCGCTCGAGCTGCCCGCCACAATGGACCGTGCACATGTGGAGCCGCTCGAAGCGCGCATGGGCCGCCGTCTCGGTCGTCCTGGGGGTCACGGGAGTGGTCGGGTCGGCAACGGGTGTGGCGGCGACGCCACACCGGTCCGCGCCCACTCGCACCACGGTGACGACGGCACCCAGCCCGGTCACCCTCGCCGGCTGTCCCGTGCCGCCGCACCCGCCGCTGCCTGCCTCACCACCGCCGTGGCACCCGGCGGTCCTCGTGACCTCCCTTCCGCCGGTGAGGGCGCCGGCATCGTGGACATCGCACCTCGGAGCGGTCACCGGGAAGGGCATGTGGATCTGGGAGTGGGCGGACACCGACGGTGGCGACGCCGCCCGGGTCGTGCAGCAGGCGGTGTCGGCGGGGCTGCATCAGCTGTGGGTTCGGGTGGGTGACTCCATGAACGGTTTCTACGGCGCCGGCGAGCTCCGGGCCCTCGTACCCATTGCCCACGCCCATGGCGTCTCGGTGATCGCCTGGGGTTTCCCGTACCTGTGGGACCCGGTCGGCGACGCCCACTGGACCTCGCAGATCCTCGACTGGCGCGCTCCCGACGGGCAGCAGGTCGACGGCTACAGCGCGGACATCGAAGAGGCGAGCGAGGGAGTCATGCTGAGCGGCCAGCGGGCGGCCGTGTACCTCGAGCTCGTTCGTCAGTCCGCCGGGAGCCGCCCTGTCGTGGCGACCGTGTACCCGCCGACCGACGCCAACTGGAGCGGCGAGTACCCCTACCGGGCCATGGCACCCTATGTGGACGCCTTCGCCCCGATGGTCTACTGGGAGTGCACTGATCCCGGAACCGATGCTGCGCTCGACGTCGCCCGCCTCTCGACGCTGCGACCCGTGCACGTCATCGGGCAGGCCTTCAACTTGGCCAGCGCCGGCGGTCGGACCGACTCCCCGAGCGGAGCGGAGATCGCCGAGTTCTTGCGCGCCGGGCAGCGGGCCGGCGCGCTCGGCGCGTCCTTCTGGGTCTGGCAGGAAGCCACGCCGGAGGAGTGGGCCACCCTGTCGGGGTTCCCCTGGCACCCGGCTGCTTCCCGACGGACACCGGCACGGGCCAGCTGAGACCCCCGGCTCCGCAGCCGCGTCAGCTCGTCGAGGCGGTCGGGGGTGAGGCGCTCGTGATGCCGTGTGACCTCGGGGAGCCCGAAGGTGGTCGAGCCACGCTCGTCGCCCGCACCGAGGAGGCGTTCGGCCTGATCGACATTCTGGTCAACGAGCCGGCGTCGCACGAGCTCAAGCAGGTGCACGAGTTCACGCTCGACGAGCTTCGCTGGCACTCCGAGGTCAACTTGTGGTCGTACTGGCTCCTGATGTCGCAGGTGATCCCCGGCATGCGTGAACGGGGGAAGGGCTGGATACTGAACTTCACGAGCTTCAGCGGCGAGCTGCCGCCGGGACCACCGTTCGCCTTCAAGGCCAAGGATGGAAGCTCGATCTACGGTGCGACCAAGGCGGCGGTCAATCGCCTGACCGTCTCGGCGGCCGGCGAGAACGAAGGGGTCATCGCCGTGAACGCGCTCACCCCGCAGATCGCCATGGGCCGCGCGCTCAACTCGGCGCACGTGCCGACCAATGACATCTGGGAGCCGGTCGAGACGATGGTCGAGGCGGGTTTCGCACTGGTCACCGGCGATCCGGCCGTGTTGACCGGTCGCATCGCCTACAGCCTGCAGCTGATCGTGGAGCTCGGACTGCCGGTGTTCGACTTCACGGGCAAGGAACTGGTCAAGGGCTGGCAGCCAGCGGACATCGTCGCGCAGATCAAGCGGGACGAGGAGTTCCACGCCAAGAACAACTGGCCGGACGTGTTCAATTTCCACCGGGTCAATACTCCGTATCCCGAGGTGCTCACGGGCGGTGGCAGCTCATCGTGACGCCACGGGCCAGCGCCTGAGCGCCTGAGCCTCAGAGGATCGAATGGCCGGTCTCCGGGGTCGCGGCCGGGAGCCGCTCCACGGGGAATTGCATGTCGATCTCGCCGGCCCTCGTTCGTCATAGAGGTGGCAGAATCGAACAGCAACCGGAAGGACGGCCATGCGCTACACCCTCTTGCTCCACTATCCCGAGCGCACCGCCGACGAGCTCGGCCCCGAGGCCCTGGCGGAGGGGATGCGGGCATTCCAGGCGTATGCCAGGGCACTGGACGAGGCTGGTGTGCTGGTCAGCGCCGAGGTGCTCCAGCAGTCCGATGCGACCACCACCGTCACCCTCGCCGGTGGTGAGCTCGTCGTGCAGGACGGCCCGTTCGCCGACACGAAGGAGCAACTTGGCGGCAGCTTCGTGATCGACGCCCCCGACCTCGACGCGGCGATCGAGTGGGCGAAAGAGGCACCACCCGCGTCGTGGGGTCACGTGGAGATCCGTCCGACCGCGACCCGCTACGTGGACGGCTCTTGGCAGGGTGCACAGCCGGTCACGTGACCGACCGCCAGGCCGGAGCAGTCGCCGAGCAGGTGGCGCGGGCCTCGTATGGACGGCTCGTGGCGCTGCTGGCCGCATCGACCCGGGATATCGCGCTGGCCGAAGACGCGCTGGCCGACGCATTCGAGAGGGCCCTGCGAACGTGGCCGGCGTCCGGCGTTCCGCACAATCCCGAGGGTTGGCTCTTCACCGTGGCGCGCAACCGGATCCGCGACCTGGTCACCTCGGCCTCCGTGCGCACCGCAGCACCACTCGGGGGCGACGTGGCGGTCACGCTGGTCGAGCCCGATCCCGACGCGATCCCCGACAAGCGGCTGGAGTTGCTCTTCGCATGCGCGCACCCGGCGATCGACCCCGCCGTGCGCAGTCCGCTCATGCTCCAGGTCGTGCTCGGTTTCGACGCCGCCCGCATCGCCGCGCGTTCGGCGCAGCAGCCCGCGGCGTTGGCACAGCGCCTGGTCCGGGCCAAGCGCCGGATCCGCGACGCCGGGATCCCTCTTCGCGTGCCGACCCGTGACGACCTGCCCACACGATTGCCGGCCGTGCTCGAAGCCATCTACGGGGCCTATGCGATCGACTGGCTCGACCAACACGAGCGCATTCGAGAATCGATGGCGGACGAGGCGCGGTGGCTCGCCGTGCTCAACGCCAGGCTGCTCGAGACCGAACCCGAGGCGTGGGGACTTGCCGCCCTCTTGACCTTCGCCCAGTCACGTGCGCCCGCTCGAGCGGCAACTCCGTGGCCGCCCCTCGACGAGCAGGACACGGCGCTGTGGGACCGCTCGCTCATCGCCGAGGGCGAGGTGCTCCTGCACACCGCACACGGACTCGGGGCTCCGCTCGCACGGTTCCAGCTCGAGGCCGCGATCCAGTCCGCCCACTGTGACCGGGTCCGGACCGGGGCAGTCGACCGCGCCAGCCTGGTCCGGCTCTACCGAGGTCTGGTGGTGATCGCACCGACGGCCGGAGCACTCGAGGCGCTGGCCGCAGCAGAGCGTGCTGCCGAGGGCTCCGTTCACTCGTCCTCCTGAGGTTCCACGCCTCCGCGTCGTGGTCAGCGGAGCTCACCAGCCGGACGCGGCGATGATGGCCCCGTTGAGGCCGGTCCCGGCCATGGAGCCGTCGTTGGGCGCGTCGCCGTAGGCGACCACTGAGCCATTGGCGGCTGCCACCCAGTAGCCACCCCCGTCCGAGGTGGTGTAGATCGCGGTGGCCGGGTTGAAGCCGCCGAACTGCCCGACCGGGCTGCCGTATGTGCCGGCGTCGCCGTAGGCCGATATGGCACCGTTGGCGAAGAGGATCCAGTACCCCCGTCCGTCGGGTGTGCGCACCGCCGAAGTCACCGGGACACTCTGGGGGCCGGGGGCACCGAAGTAGGGCGCGTCGCCGAAGGTGTACACGCGCCCGGTCTGGGTCACCAGCCAGTAGCCGGCGCCGCTGGCATCGGGCATGACCGCCACCGCCGCCCCCGAGCATCCACCGATACCCGGGCAGCTGCCGGCGAAGTGGGCGTCGCCGAAGGCGAACACCCCGCCGTCGGAGGCGACCATGAAGTAGCCGCCTCCGTCGGACGAGGGCACCATGCCCACCACGGGCGCGTTGAGCGAGTTGGGCAGCCCCGAGCCGGCCGGATGGAGGCCCAGGCCCGGGATGGACCCGTAGAAGTTCGAGTCGCCGAACGCGAAGATGCCCCCGTCGGAGGCGTCGAGCCAGTACCCGTTCCGGTCGGCCGTCGGCACGATCCCGACCACCGGGCGCTGCAGATGTAGTGCGCCGGTCGAGCCGAAGAACTGCGCGGCCCCGAACGAGAAGATCCCCCCATCCGATCCGACCAGCCAGTATCCGTGCGGTGGAGGTTGGACGTAGGTGAACTGGTCCGCCGTCGACAACGGGCTGGTGCCCCCCGGCGTGGTCACCGTGATGTCGACCGTGCCGGCCCCGTGCGGTGGGGTCGACGCGGTGACCGTCCCGTTGCCGATGTTGGCAGTGAACGGCACCGATGTCCCGCCGATCGTGACCGACGAGACCCCGGTGACGAAGTTGCCGCCGATGGTCAGCCTGGTCCCGCCGGCCACACCGCCATCGTTCGGCGTGACCGAGGTCACCTGTGGTGCGGGGGAGCCGTAGTACGTCGAGAACGAGTGTGTTGCCGAGTTGAAGTTCCCCGGGTACGAGACGATCGCCCCGGACGAGTTCACGAGGTAGACGGGGTACGACTGTGCTGCGCCGAGATTCGTGCCGGCCGCGCTGAGGTTGGTGAAGGTGGCCGAGCCGTAGTTGGCCATGGTCGACTGGCTGTTGTTGACCGTCGGGGCCTCCTCGATCCACTCCGCGCTGAGCCCGGGTGTCGTGTAGGGGAACGACTGCGAGAAGGTCCACCCCTGCGTTGTGTCGGTCAGGACGATGCTCCACAGGTTCGTCGATACGAGCGAGACCGACGCCGTCATGGCGTCGCCGGGATTGACCGGTGCGGCCGGACCAGAGCCGAGGTCGGTCGTTCCGGCATTGATGTCGATGGTCTGCGAACCGGCCGGGCAAGAGCTCGACCCAGGCGTCGTATGTGGTGGTGTGGTTGGCAGGCTGATCTGCGACGTACCGGTCTGAATGAGCTATGTGGTTCGTCGACGCCGTCGATGCCGATCCACGTCGCCGAGAATTCGTTGGTCGCCGAGGGCTGCACCGTCGGCACCACCCAGCTGCCTTGCAGGCTGGTGTAGGTCGCTCCAGACCCCTCGGTGATGAGCCCCGACCAGTTCGTCGAGAGATTGAGCGCGCCGGCGGTCAGAGCGTGAGGTGATTGGCTGCCCACGCGCTCGAGCGGATGGCTGTGGGGGGCACCGTCAGGCGCCGAGTCGACCTGCTCGACCTGGTGCGCAACCGCCGGCAACGGCACGGCCGGCGCCGGAGCGGCCTGTGCAGTCGTGCCGACCACCACCGCAGCGCCGACACCCAGCGCGCACGAGAGCAGACATGACAGCGTGCCGGCCAGCAAGGGTCGTGGGACGAGACGCGTCGGCTGGTTGGGGGTGGTTCGGCGGTTCATGGCAGTCGAGATCTCTTTCCGGAGGTGTACGGAATTGGCCGCTGCGGGCTGGTGGATCAGTCGGCCCCGTCGAAAGGCGCATCGTAGGAGAAGACGCCGCCGTCGGCACCTACCAGCCAGTACCCACCCGTGGCGTCGTCGGCCGCCATGCCCGTGACCGGGGCATTGAGGCGGATGCCGCCCGTACTTCCCCAGAACTGGGCGTCGCCGAAGGTGAAGATCCCGCCGTCAGAAGCCACCAGCCAGTACCCGTTCCCGTCGGCCGTCGGGGCCATGCCGTTGACCGGCAGCTGCAGCCGGAGGTTCCCGGTCGAGCCGAAGAACGACGCCCCGAAGGAGAAGATCCCGCCGTCGGAGGCCACCAGCCAGTATCCGCCTGTCTGGCGGTCGCCGGCGATGCCCACCACGGGGGCGTTGAGGTGCGTCCCGCCCATGGAGCCGTAGAAGGGTGCGTCGCCGAAGGCGAAGACGCCGCCGTCGGAGGCCACCAGCCAGTAACCCCGCCCGTCTGGGGTCGGGGCCAGGTTGACCACGGGCGCGTTGAGGTGCTGGCCTCCCATGGAGCCGTAGAAGCCGGCGTCGCCGAACGTGAACGTTCCGCCGTCGGCCGCCACCAGCCAGTAGCCCCCTCCATCGGGTGTCGAGACGATGTGCTCGATCGGGGCGTTGAGCAGTGTCCCGGCCATGGAGCCGTAGCTCGGGAGGTTGTGGGCAGAGACGGCGCCCTCGGCGTCGGCCAGCCAGTAGCCCGATCCCGAGGGAGGGGCGGCGATCCCGGTGACCGGTCCGGGGAAGGTGCGGGCCTGCCCCGAGTCGGGGCTGACCATGAGGGAGGACTCGTCCACTGCCTCGAACGCGCTCGCCGGGACCTGCTTGAGCTCGTCGACCAGCCCCTGCGGCCACGCCGGGTCGGCCGTGCCCCCGAAGTACCAGTTGCTGCCGTTGTCGGCCAGGATGAGGCCGTAGCGCTGCATGGCCCGGAGGACGACCTGGGCCTGGGGTGAGTAGTTGCCGATGTCGAAGTTGGCCTTCAGCCGGAACCGGGCGCCCATGGGGGGCAGGTTCGGGTCCGAACGCGCCCCGGCCTCGTGGCGTGCGGGCCACAGATAACTGGTGTCGGTCGTCTCGGCGGTCATCCTGATGGCGTGCGTGATGTTCCCGGACTCGACCTCGTCGTAGCGCAGCAGGCCGGGCAGGATCGGCAGCCCGGCAGCATCGGCCGAGGTCCACCCGGCGGGGCGCAGCGCGTTCGACCGCAGGTTCCAGATGGCCCCCGAGCCCGCCGTAGAGCCGCCGGGGCTGTAGCGCGCGTCGTAGAGCTCGAAGAGGGTGCACGTCGAGGGGTCCACCATCAGCGCGTGGCGGTCACCGCCGGCGTTCTGTCCTCCCTCGATCGGCGTTTCGGGGCCGAACGGGTAGGGCCCAGGGTCACTCTCGTCCGCGTACTGGAAGGACACGTTGACCGAGGCGTGTCCCGGGGGGACCACGGTGTAGGGCATCCCGTAGGGATTGGTCGGGTCGCCCGAGGGGCCGAAGTCGGGGTGGAGGTCGGTCGCCGATGCTTGCATGCTGCTCAGCCACTGCGCCGAGTGCGCGTCGACGGGCAGGTTGCCCACGGGTGTGTTCCACACGTTGTCGGCCGGGAACATCGGGCATGCGCCCGCACCGGGGAGAGCGGTGCCCGCCGAGGCCACACCCGGACTGAGCACCGATGCCCCCGTGGCGAGCAGGCCACCCGTCAGCACGGCGCCCGAAACCACGGCCGCCGCCAGCCCGGTCGCGGTCCGGCGGCGCACCCCACGCATCCCTCTCATCGCCAGCCCCCTCGAGACTCCCGAACTGCCCGCCATCCTCGCACCCGGGCCACCCGCGGTTGGAGGAGCAACCGGGAATTCACGCGAGGTGGTGCGGGGAGTGATGCTGCGTTGTGGGACTGTTGTGCGCCGGCGCCCCACCAGTGCCATCCTCGCCAGGAGGTCCGACACGTTCCCCCGAATCGAGAGGTCCCCCGAGATGCGGGCCGATGCCGCACCACCGCGGTGGGTCCTGGCTGCCGCGGTGGTGGGTGTCGTGGCCTGCCTCGCGCTGTTCGTGTGCATCGCGGAGGACGTCCTCGACGGCGGCGGCTTCATCTCGCACGACCAGGCCGTGCTCGACTGGATGGTGAAGGTACGGACCACCGGCTCGGTACAGGTGGCACGGGTGGTCAGCGTCCTCGGTGGCGTGGTGGGCCTGTCGGTTCTCTCTGTGCTCACGGGCGTCCTCTTGGTCGTCCGGGGCTGGCGGTGGGTGCTCGCCGTGGCCCCGACCGCCGCGCTGGCGTTGGCCGGGGCGGCGGCGGCCCTGGGCAAGGCTCTCTTCGGCCGGCCGCGGCCTCCCGTGCATGTGCACGAGACCACGGTGGGGCTCGCCGCCTTTCCGTCGGCCCACGCCACCGACGCCGCGGCCTGCCTGTTGACGGTGGCGGGCGTGCTGGCCCTGACTCTGGTCACCCGCCGGTGGCCGCGGGTAGCGCTGTTGGCCGCCGCGGCCTTCCTCGCCGGCGTGGTCGGGGTCAGCCGCCTCGTTCTGGGCGTGCACTGGCTCTCCGACGTGGTGGCCGGCTGGGCGTTGGGCACCGCCGTCGCACTGGTCGCTGTGACGGCCTCGTGGTGGGGTGCCTCCCGCCTCAGCGCTCCATCTGGGCCTTGAGGTGGGCGAGGACGCTCTGGTACTGGCCCGAGGTGGCCTCGAGCGTCTGGTCGTGTCCCTCGTCGAGCTCGAGGTCGTAGGTCACGCGGCAGCTCGAATCGTCGAGGGGCACCACGGTCAGGCGGGCCAGGCTGTGATCGCACATGGTGTCGAGGTCGAGGGTCGCGCCGTCCCCGAGGTCGAACTGCGTCACGCCGCGCAGTCCGGTGATGGCGTACGAGAAGGTGCGGCGGCCGTCGTCATGGTCCACCAGCCGCTCGTCGATCTCGAGCTCGACACCCACCGACTTGGCGGTGCGGTGCTCGCCGTCGGCCCGGTACCACTCGACCGTCGGGTTCCAGGCCAGCACGGCGAAGTCGCCGATCGTGGCCCAGACCTCGTCGGCCGACCGGTCGATGGTGATCTCGGCTGTCCGCTTCGGCACCTCGTTCGCCCCCCTTCGGAGTCGCCGGCTCCCTTGACGCAGTCGGCACCTGGTCGCGGGAGGATACTTCCCGGGACCCTTGCGATCCACCAGCGCGCTCAGGCCCAGGGGCACCGAGTGGACGGGGGAGGAGGAGAAATTCCTGCCCGGGGAGGATCCGTGCCCCGGCTCCGGGACCGCGCCATGATGCACGCGCTGTGAGGAAGAGCCCGTCCGTCAGCTCCCGCTCCGAACGCCGGAGGCAGGTCGTGCGGCGCCGCCGCACGGTCCTGGCCCTCGCTGTCGGCCTCGTGGTGATCGTGGTGGTCGCCGTGGTGGCACTCCGTCCGGGACCGACCCCGAGCCCGACGCCGGCACCGTCATCGACTGCGGCCGCGGGGGCGGCGGCCGGTCACGAGGCCGCCTCCGGCGGGGCGGCCACCGCCGCCAGCCATACGGGTCGGGCACACCGCTCGGCCACCGGGACCGCAGCGATCGAATCGGGGGTGCTGCCCTGGCAGCTGACGCAGCCGGTCAGCCGTGAGGTGGTGGTGACGGGCTCGACTCCCGGAACACTCCTGGTCGTCGGGGGACTCACCTCGGGCTCGGCCTCCACGGCGAGTGTGGTCAGCATGGCCGTGCCCGCAGGCACCGGCACGCCGGCCGGCACCTTGTCGACCCCGACGCACGATGCGGCCGCTGCCGTGGTGGGCGGGCACCTCCTGGTGTTCGGTGGAGGGAACCAGACGACCGTGGCAACGGTGCAGGAGCTGGCGCTGCCCGCTCTTGGCGCCACGTCCACGGCCACGGTGGTCGGCCAGCTGCCCCAGCCCCGCTCGGACGCCGCCGCGGTCACCATCGGCAAGACCGCCTACGTCGTCGGTGGGTACGACGGCACCCACGCCGACGCACAGGTGCTGGCCACACGCGACGGTGCGTCCTACCGGGTCGTTGGCACCTTGCCCGTGCCCGTCCGCTATCCGGCGGCGGCGGCCCTCGGAACGAGCGTGTACCTCTTCGGCGGCCAGGCCGTGGGTGGCGGTGGCGGCGCGGTCTCGGCCATCCAGCGCGTCGACACGGCCACAGGCCGGATGACCGTCGTCGGGCACCTGCCACAGCCGCTCTTCGGTGCTTCGGCTGTGCAGCTCGGGGGTTCGATCTACGTGGCCGGAGGGTCCAACGGCTCCGCCGACGCCGGCACGATCTACGCCTTCGATCCCGCCCACGGCCGGCTGCTGGTCGCCGGGCAGCTCATGACGCCCATCGCCAACGCTGCGGTGGCTGCGGTGGGGAACACGGCATGGCTGGTGGGCGGGGAGGCTGGCGGTACCCCGACGGCGATCGTGCAGATGCTCGAACCGAACACCAAGTTCGGCCTGGCGGGCGCGCCCGGTGCCGGTTCGCCGTACTTCGGGCAGAAGCTGCTGATCGCGGACCGGGGCAACAACCGCCTCCTGGTCCTCGACGACACGGGGGCGGTGGTGTGGACCTACCCCAACCCGCCGTCGATGCCGCCGCCACCGGGACCCGGCGGCTTCTACTTCCCCGACGACGCCTTCTTCGTGGATCACGGCACCGCCATCCTCTCGAACCAGGAGGAGAACGAGACCATCGTCAAGATCGCGTACCCGAGCGGCAAGCTCCTGTGGAGCTATGGCCACCCGGCGCAGATTGGATCCTCCCCGGGATACTTGCACGAGCCCGACGACGCCTACTTGCTCAAGAACGGCACTGTCTCGGTGGCGGACTCGGACAACTGCCGCATCCTGGTCATCAGCCCGGCCGGGACGGTGGTGCACCAGATCGGCACCACCGGGTCGTGCGTGCACAACCCGCCCACCTCGCTGGGCAGTCCGAACGGCGACACCCCGCTGGCGGACGGCAACTTCCTCATCTCCGAGACCAAGGGCTCCTTCATCAGCGAGTACACCCCCAACGGCGGGCTGGTCTGGACGACGCACGTGGCCATCGGCTATCCGTCGGACCCCCAGCAGCTCGGGCCCGACCTCTACATCACGGCGAACTACGAGAACCCCGGCGGCTACATCGAGTTCAATCGGTCGGGCCAGATCCTGAACCAGTACCAGGTGGGCTCGGGGATCGGGCGGATGAACCAGCCTTCGCTGGCCGAGCTCATCCCGAGCGGTGTCGTGATGGCCAACGACGACTACCGCGACCGCATGATCGCCGTGGACCCGGTCACCCAGGCCACGGTGTGGGACTACGGCGTCCCCGATGTACCGGGCACCAGCGCCGGACACCTCGACATCCCCGACGGCTTCGACATCTTGAACCCCGACGGCACCACGCCGACCCATCTGCAGACGGGTTGAGGCGGGCGCACACAGCCGGAGAGGGCCGTCCCGTAGTGTTGTGCTTGCCTCCGGTCGCGGGGGTCCACCCACTGCGATGAACCAACTGTTCCCCATGGTGCGCCGCTCCCTGGCCCCTCTCGCTCTCGCCGCGGTGGTGTGCACTGCATCCTTGGTCGTGCCGGCTGCCGGCGCGGCGACGGCCGCGACGTCGCACCACAAGCGTCCGACCGTCAACCACGCTGCGCTCGGTGTGTACGCCGGCCCGGGCAACGTGGCCGGCGTCAAGTCCCTCCAGGGCCAGGTCGGCGCCACGCTTCCCTACGTCATGGACTTCCTCGACGGCTCCTCGTGGTCTGCCATCGCCCACCCCTCGACGACCTCCCTGTCGGCGTGGTCGTCGCTCGGGTACCAGACCATCTGGGGGGTCCCGATGCTGCCGAACTCGACCGGGACGTTGGCCACGGGCGCCAAGGGCGCGTACAACCTTTACTTCGCCAGTCTGGCCAAGGCATTGGTCGCCGCCGGGCAGGGTTCGGCCATCCTGCGGCTCGGCTGGGAGTTCAACGGGTTCTGGTTCTCGTGGAGCGCCATCGGCCGCACCTCCCAGTTCATCCACTATTGGCGGCAGATCGTCACCACGATGAGGTCCGTCCCGGGCGCGCACTTCAGCTTCGAATGGAACCCCAGCCGAGGTGACCAGTTCGGCGCCGGGGACTTGGGCGCGTACTACCCGGGCAACGCCTACGTCAGCTATGTCGGGCTCGACGTCTTCGACGTGGAGTGGCAGAACTACCCGGGCACGGCGGCGGAGTTCTCGCAGATGGTGAACCAGCCCTACGGGCTCAACTGGCTGGCCGGTTTCTCGGCCCAACACCACAAGCCCATGGTCTTCCCCGAATGGGGACTGGGGTGGGGCAAGTGCTCGAACCGCAAGCCGGTCAACGTGTCGACCGGTGCGGTGTGTGGGGGCGACAACTCGGTTTTCGTCAAGTCCATGAGCCAGTGGTGCTCGACCCACAATGTCTTCGAGGCCACGTTCTGGAACTACGGGACGAGCCAGGTGACCGTCAGCCGCAATCCGCGGACAGTTGGCGCACTTCGCCGGTACTGGGGCGCCGGGCGCGTGCCGCCCACGGAGGCCAACGCAGCGAGCTCGGTCACCACGACGCCGCGGCGCCGCGCCTAGATCGTCGCGCCGGCATCAAGGCCGCTCACCGCGGCTGCGCTGCGCGCCTCGTTCGGGTGAGGTGGCGGGACGAGAGGTAGTAGTGGGGAGCGGGAGCCGTCAGTCGTCGAGCGGATCACCCACCGCGACCAGCTTGCTCGTGCCCCGCGGGGCGCTGTAGGCGGCCTGCGCCGGAGTGGCCAGGGCGAAGAGGCACCACAGCACCTGCGGCATGCCCCCGTTGCTCAGGAACGGCCAGGTGATCCCGAGCAGGATGAGGCTCACCACGCTGATGAGGAGCGCCCGACCGATGGCCCGCTGCAGGGTATCGGGCGAGCGCGCGGCGCGGTTCGCTTGCACGAGCATGCCCACGACGAGCAACACGTACATGACGAGGAGCGGATAGCCGCCCTCGATGAGGATCCCGACGTACTGGGACTCGGGATAGGGCCACTGGATGGTCGCCGGCAGCTGGGTCCCGTAGCCGGTGAGCGGGCGCTCGGCGATGGCCGGCAGGTACTGCTGGGTCCAGATGTTCTGGCGGAATGCCACCGTCTGGGGCTCGATGGAGGTGGTCTTGCTCGACCCGGCCACATAGCCGAACTGGTCGCCCAGCCGCTGGGCCAGCACCGGCCCCACCACGATGATGGCGATGGCGGTGGCGATGGCGAACCAGGTCAGCATCTTGCGGGACCGCCCGTACTGGACCCCCATGACGACCAGGCCCACGACCAGGCAGATGAGGATCGAGAGCTCGGCGGTGAGCAGGATGCCGGTGACCATGGCAATGCCCGCGATCAGCGCCAGGCCCCGATGGCGCCGGATCCGTCCCGAGAGCCCGAGCGCCACCAGCACGAGGAGGAGCGGGAAGAGGTAGCCGGCCAGGGCGGCCCAGTTCCCGAACAGCGAGGTGGCGCGGATGGTGCCGCTGGACTGCAACGGGCTGGCGTTGCCGGTGAGGTTGGTGAGGGTGGTGCGCAGCCCCCCGATGTTCACCTCTTGGGCTATGGCCAATACGGCCAGGGGCACCGTGACGGCCATCATGGCGATCACCGCGTTCAGACGCTGCCGGGGTGTGCGCAACGTCACCCGCACGGACCGGTACAACAGGAAGAACTGGAGCTGCCCGACCAGGGTCCCGATGGCCGCGAAGCTCAGGTGCTGCCCCAGGGTCAGGGCGTTGTAGGCGCCGAGGAGTGCCCACAGCAGGCCGTAGGCCAGGAGCAGCCACTCGAGCGGTCCCCAGCGCACGGCGGCCACCCGCCGCGTGGCGATGAGGATGGTCACGCCCACCAGGCCGATGAGCGCCTCGGAGGCCCGGATGTTGGGCGTGAGCACGCCCGGGGCCAGTCCGGAGAGGGCGGGTACGGCGGCGACCAGGAGGAACCCCCCGAAGACCGGCCGGGCCAGCACGATGCACACCAGGGCGATCGCTGCGACGAAGCCGAAGCCGAACTTGATCTTGTGGGTGCTGAGCTCGACGGCGATCAGGGGCAGGACCACCGCGGCCGCCAGCAGCAGGAGCTCGGTGCGGTGCGACTTCGCCTGGCGTCTCGTCAGCAGCCGGGTGCAGCGCTCCCGGGCCGGGATCCCGAAGGCGGTGAGGGGCCGCGGCGGCTCAGCTGTAGAGCTCATGGCGGTCGAGCAGGGCGATCCAGTCGGGGCTGTTGCCCATGAGGTGGAGCCGCTCGAGTACGTCGCCCAAGGCGCGCATCCGCTCGCCCGACCGGACGATGAGCACGAGCGTGCTGCGCGAGTCGAGCTGATGGGCCATCCCCTCTTCCAGCGCCGTGCTCACGCCCAGGTCGGCCTCGGGGTAGGCGTCGCTCAGTGTCCTCTCGATGGAGTGGGCGGCCGGGACGTCCCACCACCGCAGCGGGGCGAAGGTCACCGGGCCGGTGCGACCGGAGCCGTTGACAACGGCGTGCCCGAACTCGGGGATGGACAGCTCGCTGGGCACCGACACCACCACCGGGCGCCCGAACACCTCGTCGACGTCCTCGGACTTGTCCGCCCTCGGGTCGACCCGTTCGGCCACGAGCACGAGGATCAGTCCGATCAGGGCGCCCAGGACGAAGCCGATCTCGGGCCCGTACTTGGCCAGGACGCTGCTGCTGCGGGCCGAGGTGGCCAACTGCACGGTGTAGACCGTGCCGGCCGCCACCAGGTGGTTGTTCTTGAGCTGCACGATGTCCTCGGCGACGGCGTTCACCCCAGCGACCGCCTCGTCGCGTGTCGGTGCGGTGTACTTGAGGAGCAGCACCGAGGATCCCGTCTCCACCGACACACTGAGATTGGAAGCCAGGGTGTCGACGCTCACGCCGAGCTTGGACGCCGCTGGGGCCAGGAGGGCGGTGTTGCCCGGGATGATGGCGGCGTAGGACTGGGCCAGGGCATCAGCGTCGTTGGCGCTTCCCGGAGAGTTGGGCGTCGCACCGGCGGGGATGCCCACCGTGGCCAGGGCAGCGTAGGTGGGGGAGGCCGTGGCCGCGTAGACGACCCCGCCGCAGGTGCCGGCCAGGATGGCGATCACCAGGAGCCAGGCCCGGCGGCGGAACCAGGGCGGGAAGATGCGCCGGAGGAACGGGTGCTTGGCGGTGAAGCGGTGCCACCGTCCGGGCTTCGGGGCCCGGACGGCCGGACGGGCCTGCCCCTCGGCCGGCAGCGCGGGTGCCGGCGTCCACACCGTCAGGTTCGACGGAGCTCGAACCGGGTCCGGGCCGCGGGCCCGCCGGGCGGGAGGTCGTGGACATGGGGTTGGCTCCTCAGGCGTCCGTCCCGCTCGGGGCGGGGGCGAAGGGGGACGGACAGTGCCCGGCGGAGGGCCGAGAGGCCCGCGCCGTCGTCGGGGGGTGCGGGGCGCGGCGCGAGATCATCACGTGGGGCACGAAGGCAGGCTATTAACGGCCAGTCTCATGGCAATACGTCGATTGTCTCACACCGTCCCAGCCCTGGAGGCCTTGGTCTCACGAAAATTGTTCGGGTCTCACGAAAGGCGCCTCGATCCTGCGCGTCCCGTGGGACGAGCGTCGGACACCTGCCCGTTAGCGTGCTCGGCGATGCTCGTTTCCTACGTACTACGCCTGCACACCGAAAGGGTCGGACAAGAGGAGTTCGCCGGTGAGGTCGAGGCCGTCGCGTCCGGCCGCCGGAGTGGCGTCAGCTCGCTCAACGAGCTGCTGACCTTCGTCCAATCGACGATCGACGACGAGTCCTGGGCCATCCGTGAGGCGGCGATCGAGCAGGGTGACCCACGATGACCTGGGCTTTTTCGCATACGACCACGCCGACGGCGACCACGTCGCGCCGCGCCTCCTTCACGCTGCCCGACGCCATCGTGTCACTTGTTGTCATTGCGTTGATCGTGGTGGCGTCAGCCCGGTTCGATTACCCCGCGCCGGGCGCCTGGCCTCTCCTCTCCATCGTCGTGCTCTGGCTCGCCCTGACCGTCGCCTTGCGCGCCACGGGCGTCTATGCCGGGACCCGCCGGAGCACCGGACGGGCCCTGCTCGACGTGGGACGGGCCGGCCTGATCGTGATGTCGGGCATTCTGGTGGTCGAGGCGCTGGCCGGCTCGTGGGTCACGACCAAGATCCCGCCGGCCACCGTCGTTCTCTCCCTCGGGTTCGTGATCCTGGCCATGATGGCCACTCGAGTGGGCGCCGATCACCTGCGGCGCGACGACCTGGCGACGGCCGAGCGGGTCATCGTGGTCGGCAACGGCATCGTCACCCAGGACATCGTGACCCGTCTCGAGCGGTCGGGACGCTCGCTCGTGTTGGGCCTGGTCGACGACGACCCGTCGGGCCGTGGTGTCATCGGGTCGATCGACCAGCTCCCCGAGCTGTGCAGTCGCTACCGGGTCAGCCGGGTCATCGTGGCCTTCACCCAGTCCCGCGTCGAGGAGCTGCTGCAGAACCTGCGGGAGCTGCCCGAGGCGGTGGCGGTCGACGTGGTGCCACGGTGCTTCGAGCTGGTCGGTGCAGGCTCCCGGATCGAGGACTTCGCCGGGCTTTCCCTGGTGGCCCTGCCCCGGCGGTTCGAGCCGGCCCAACGGGACCGGATCAAGCGGGCCTTCGACGTTGCCGTGGCCAGCGTGGCGCTGCTGGCGGTCTCACCGGTGCTTCTGGTCGCCGCCCTGGCCGTCCTGATCAGCAGCGGCCGGCCCATCATGTTCCGCCAGGAGCGGCTTGGGCGTCACCGCGAGCCGTTCAGGATCATGAAGCTGCGCACCCTCAAGAACGCCGAAGAGGTCGGTGTCGACCCGCTCGAGACGCACGACGACGGGCCGGTGCTGCACTCGGAGATGGTGGCCGGGCGCCAGACCGCGGTCGGCAAGTTCCTGCGCCGCACCGGCATCGACGAGCTGCCGCAGCTGTTCAACGTGCTCGCCGGGCAGATGTCGCTCGTGGGACCGCGGCCGTTCGTCCCCGAGGAGTGCTGGGTGCTCGACGGGCGGTCCGAGCAGCGCTTCGACGTGCGCCCGGGCATCACTGGCCTGTGGCAGGTGAGCGGCCAGCACAGCCTCAGCCTCGACGAGCTGGCCCGTCTCGACGCCTTCTACGTCGACACCTGGACCTTCAAGAGCGACCTTCGGATCCTGGCCAAGACCCCCTCACGCCTCTGGCAGGGTGGGGGGGATGGTGCCGCCAAGGCCGTCCTCGAACCTTCCCACACCTGAGTCGCCGTGATCGGCGAGTCGCAGCAGGCGGCGGAGGGCGCCCAGCTGGGCGTCCCAGCGGTCGAGCTGGAGGGCGCGGGCGTCGCCGGCCACCCCGATCAGTTGGCCGAGCCCCTCGCGGGCCCGGCGGACGCCGCCGGCGATCGCTCCCGCCTCGTTGGCCACGTGCAGGGCGTGGGGGAACAGCTCTTGCCCGACGGGCCAGTCGGTGACGATGAGCGGCCGGCACGCGTAGACGGCTTCGTAGGCCGCCCGCATGACGGAGCTGGGCTCGGTGGTGAGGGTCATGACCACGTCGGCGGTGTGCAACGCCCTCATGTAGTCGTCGGGCCCGAGGAAGCCGGTGAAGGTGACGTTGCCCGGCGCCCGTGCCACGAGGTCGGGGGCGCGGTCGGGGTCCCCGGTGACGAGAAACCGGCAGTCGGGAACGAGGGCGGCGGCATCGATCACCTCGCCGGAGGGCTCGTCGGGAGCGAGGCGCCCCACGCAGAGCACCTGGAGCACCTCGCCCGGCCGGGTCCCGTCCCGCTGCCCCCCGGCTGGTGGCTGCGTCTCCCGGTCATCACCGCTCCGCGGCTGGCCGGCGGGAGCCTGGGCCTCCCCGGCCGGCGTGCCCAGTGCGCCCGGAGGCTCCGCCGGCGCTTCGTGCAGCTCCACCGCTCGCCCTCCCCAGCCCTGGACCACCTCGACCCAGGGGGCCGAGGCCACCGCACAGCCGTCGACGTGGCGGACCAGCCACCGGTGGAGGTGCTGGAGCCTGGCCGAGACCTCGTCGCCCTGGGCGCCGAAGCCGCCGGGGTGGCTGTCGAGGACGACCGGGCAGCCGAGCAGGCGGCCGCAGGCCCACACGACGTAACCGGCCACCAGCGGAGGGTTGGTGACGATGATGCTGCGGGGCCGCCGGCGGACCAGGTAGACCACGGTGTCGAGCGTGCACAGGACGTAGCGAACGGCCGCGTGGGGTCGCCAGGACGCCTCGGGGGGGAAGAGGCAGTGGGCCTCGCCGCCGAGGGCGGCCGCGATCTCCCTGGACCGTCCGCTGACCGCGCCCCAGGCGACGAAGGAGACGGGGGGCGACCCCCCTGCCCACGGTCTCGGTCGTGATGGCGTCGCGGGGACGACGTCAACGGCTGCGCCCTTTCCTCGAGGCGGTCACGGCCGATCCGGCAGCCACCGAGGTGGTGGTCGTGATCGACGGTGACGTCGACGGGTCGTATCCGTACCTGCAGGAGCTCCGAGCGGTGTTTCCCACGATGCGCCCTATCTTGGCCGAGGCGAGAGGGCAGATGGTCGCCCTGGGCCGCGGCGTCGAGGCCAGCACGGGCGACGTGGTGCTTCTCATGGACGACGACGTCGTTCCCGGGCCCTCGCTGGTGACCGGCCACGCCCGCCGCCATGCGAGCACGGCGCACCTCGTGGTGCTCGGCTACATGCCGGTCCGCCTCGATGCGGATTCATCCACCACGACGCGGCTCTACGCCGCCGAGTACGAGGGCCACTGCGCCCGGCTGGCGTCGGGCGAGCTGGCCGTGCTCGACGGTCTGTGGATGGGCAACGTGTCGGCACGCCGCGACGACGTGCTCCGGGTGGGCTTGGCCTCAGCGCGCTTCCCCGTCCGCTGGCATGCCGACACCGACTTCGGCGTGCGCCTGGGCGAGGCCGGGGCCCGGGGGGTGTTCGACCCCGACCTCGGGGCGGTCCACGCGCATGCCGGCACTGCGGCGGCCTACCTGCGTGACGCCCATGAACGTGGGGAGGGGGCGTGGTACCTGGCCCGAGCCCATCGGGACCGCTTCGGCGACGTGAGCCCTGACCCCTTCTTGGCCAATCTGCCGGCGCCGGCGCGGGCCGTGGCCTCGTTCCTCGGTCACGAGCCCCGGTCGCGCTGGACCGGACGGCTGCTCATGACGGCGGGGGGGTGGGCCGAGCGCTTGGGGTGGCCGGCGGGGGCCGAGCGGCTGGCCCGCCTGGCGCGGCGGGTCCTCTTTCTCTGTGGCTACCGCTCCGCGGCGGCGGGAACGGCGGGCTAGGTCCCGGGCTCGTCGAGCACGAACGGTGCCGGGTCCCGCCTGGGTGCGACCCGATGTGCACTGGCTGCCACGAGCAGGTCGAAGGTGATCTCCTCGGGGTGGCAGACCGTGGCCAGGCCGGCCCTGCCCAGCACGCCGGCCAGCTCGAATTGGTGGTCGTCGACGTGCTCGCCCCGGTCCTTGCGGCGCGGCACGAGGACCGGGCAGTGGCCGGTCTCCATGGCGCCCAGCGCGGTGCCCACGCCGGCGTGGGCCACCACCAGGTCGGCGGCGCGCATGGCGTCGGCCAGCTCGCTCTGGGGCATCTCGCTGCGTGCCAGAGCACCAAGGTCGCCGGCGTCGGTCGGCCCGACCTGCCAGGTGACCTCGACGGAGGCGGGCAGCACGGCGCGCAGCGCCTCGACCAGCCGGCCGAAGCCGTAGCGGCTGGTACCGAGCGTGACCACCACCCGGCGGATGACCCGTGGCTCGTGCTCCTCGGCTTCGAAGGCCTCGAACACCGAGCCCCCGTAGCGCCAGGAGCGGCGGCTCGAGGCCCAGGCGCGGGACTGCCCGTAGCAGTGGACGCCGGGCACCCATTCGAGGATGCGGCCCGACAGGGACGGCCCCGCCATGCGGGCCGCGCTCTCGATGTAGTGGCTCGGGATGCCGCGGGTGCGGGCTACCGCGAGGAAGGGCACGGCCACGATCGACCCGGTCGAGACCACGCGGTCCCAGCTGCCCTCGCCGAGGATCCGCCGGGCCACCACCGCGTCGTGGGCGACGCGCCGCAGGTCCTTGGGCTGGGAGCGCTCGACAAAGACGGCCTCCTCCGTGGCGAGCATGGAGCGGGTCTGCGGGGTGTCCCAGGTGACCCACACCGACTCGGCGGAATCGACGCCGAATCGCTCGCGCAGCAGGCGCAGCTCCTCGAAGTGCCCGCCGGCGCTCGCTACCAGGAGTGTCCGCATGCCCGAGTTGTCAGAGGTACGCCCGTCGTTGATCGTCCGTTGTGCGTCGGCCTCCGGTGGGCGCTGCCTCAGGTGATGCAGCTGAGACGCCGATACTGCATGCTACAGGCATGGACCGACCGGGGGCCCTCCGATGACCGTCGCCATCGTGCACGACTACCTCACCCAGCGCGGGGGAGCCGAACGCGTCGTCCTGCACATCGCCAGCCGGGTCGCGCGACCCGGTGATCGTCACCTCGCTGTTCTCGCCGAGCGGCACCTTCCCCGAATTCGCCTCGCTGCCCGTGTGGGCCGACCGGATCGTCTCGGAGAAGGAGGCCGAGGGGTTCCGCCGCGGTGCGCTGACCTACGGTCGCTCCTTTCGCCGCAAGGACCTCTCCTTCGCCGACGCGGTGATCGTGTCCACCTCCGCGTTCGCTCACCACGTGCGCGCCGAGCGGGCCCTGGTCTACTGGTACACGCCGCCCCGATTCCTCTACGACCCGGGGGCGTACTTCTCACGTCCCGCGGTGGCCAAGGCATTCGAGCTGGCGACCACCGGGCTGCGCCGCCAGGACCGCAAGGCCGCGGCGTCGCACCGGAAGAACCTGGCGGTGTCCGCCCGCACGGCGGCCCGCCTGCGGGCGGCCTACGGCTTCGACGCCGACGTCCTCTACCCGCCCTTCGAGTCGGCCTGCTTCACGGGGCCGGGTGCCGCGGAGCCCGACCCCGGAGGGTCGCCCCGCGCCCTGGTGGTCTCCCGGCTCCTGCCCTACAAGCGGGTCGACCTGGCCATCGCCGCGTGCGCCGCGGCGGGCGTCCCCCTTACCGTGATCGGGCAGGGCCCCGAGGAGGCTCGTCTGCGCACGATGGCCGGCCGGTCGGTCACCTTCGTGCCCCGGGTGAGCCACAGCGAGCTGCTCGGCGCCTACGACTCGCACAGCGTGGTCCTGGTACCGGGGGTGGAGGACTTCGGCTACGTCCCCCTCGAGGCGGCCGCCCGCGGCCGTCCCGTGGTGGCCGCGCGCGAGGGTGGTCCTTCCGAGACGGTCGACGAGCGCGTCACCGGTCTGCTGGTGGCCGGCGAGGATCCCGCGGCGTGGGGTGCCGCCGTGCGTGAGTCGCTCGAGACCGACTGGGACCCCGCCGTGCTGGGGCGCTCGGTCGAGCGCTTCGACGCCGCTCACTTCGACCAGGGCCTCACGCGCGGGCTGTGCGCGCAGGGCGACGGTCACCTGATCGACTGTTTCGTGGCCACCCACGCCTGAGGCGGTCGGGGTTCGCCCTGGCTCGGTCCCGCCAACCGCCGGGATAGCGTTTGGCGTGATCCCTCGGCTGGTGGTTCAGCCGTAGCTCGGGATGGCTGGAGGACGGCGATGAGCGATGTGTCCACGGGTGTGAGCGACGCGCCCCAAGGCCAGGGCTGGTGGCAGGCCACCGATGGCCGGTGGTACGCGCCCGAACTCCACCCCGCAGCGACGCCCCAGGGTCCCGACTGGTGGCAGGCATCGAATGGCCAGTGGTTTGCGCCCATGTTCCATCCGAGCAGGTACGCAGCCCAAGGGCAGCCAGAACAGACGCCGGCGTCCACAGTCGGTGGCGCAGTCGATACGGCGACGCCGTCGGCAGCGACACGGTCGATGTCGGAGCCACCGTCGACACCCTCAGCGGCCGCGTCCGTGGAAACACCGCCGGCAGCGCACGGCACGGCCTCCTTCGCGCAGGCCGCACCCGAGCGAGTGCCGGTGAGCGACGCGCCCAAGGCCAGGGCTGGTGGCAGGCCACCGATGGCCGGTGGTACGCGGCCCGAACTCCACCCCGCAGCGACGCCCCAGGGTCCCGACTGGTGGCAGGCATCGAATGGCCAGTGGTTTGCGCCCATGTTCCATCCGAGCAGGTACGCAGCCCAAGGGCAGCCAGAACAGACGCCAGCGTCCGCAGTCGGTGGCGCAGTCGGTGGCGCAGTCGGTGGCGCAGTCGGTTCCGCAGTCATTGCGACGACGCCGTCGGCAGCGGCGCGGTCGATAACGGAGACACCGTCGGCACCGGCGTCACCGCCAGCGGCCGCGATCGTGGAATCGGCGCCTGCCGTCCAGGCAGCGCCTTCAGCGGGATCTCAGAACCAGTCTCTCGAGGATCGCACCGATGTGTCGTCCCCCGCGTCACCTCCTGCGGCGGCGCCCGAGCGTCCACTGGTGAGCGACACGCCCCTTGGCGAGGGCTGGTGGCAGGCCAGCGATCGTCGGTGGTACCCGCCCGAACGGCATCCCGACTACCAGCCTCCGGCCGTGGAGCAGGCCCAGGAGCTCGAACAACCGAGCCGCCCCCCCGCGGCCATTGCCGGTGCCCAGCTGGTCGAGTCTGTTCCCGCGGTCCCAACCGCTGCGACCGCACCACGACAGGGAGTTGTCCGGAAGGCGGCGTTGACCACCTGGGAAGGCATTTGGTACGTCGTGATGTGCATCGCGCTGGGGGCCGGCTATCTGGCCAAGATCCCCGCCAAGAAGGCGATGCACGACTTCGGGCTCATCGAGATGACCGGAGCCGAACACGTCTGGTACGACGTGATGTGCATTCCCTTCGGCGCCGCCTACTTCGCCAAGATTCCGGTCGCCAAGGCACTCTCGGAGCTGGCACAGCAAGGGGCGCAGGCTCAAACGGATCCGGATACCTCGTTGCACCCATCCGCCTGAGGGGAGAGGTCCGGGTGTGGACTGGCCTCAGTCCATGGTCCGCGTGCGGCCGCTAGCGCTGCGCCCGGAGCCGTTGGGCGGTCTCCACGAAGCTCCGGGACGGCTCGACGCCGAGGTCGGCCAGCATCCGCTCGCCCCGTGAGATCGAGGACCGCATCCGGCTGAGATTGCCAGCCTCCTTGTGCAAGGTGGCCAGCTGGATGTAATAGCGCTCCTCGTAGGGGTCGGCATCGATCAGGTCCTCGAGTAGGGCGAACGCCTCCTGGCGGTTCCCCGAATCCGAGGCGTGAGCCAGCATGAGGTCGAGCAGCTGGAGCCGCATCTGGGTGAGCGCTTCGCGTGGGCCGGTGGTCCAGTCGGCGTAGCGGTCCGATGGGAGCAGCTCGCCCCCGTAGAGGGTGATGGCCTGGCGGGCCAGCGCGTGGGCCTCTTCGAGCTCGACGTCCTCCTTGAACGCCCGGCCTGCCACCTCCTCGAACCGGGCGGCGTCGGTGATGACGTTGGTCTCGAGCCCGATGAAGTTGTCGTAGCGACGGAGCAGGTCGCCCGAGGAGGACTTGATGCGCCAGAGGATGTTGCGGAGCCGTCGTGTGCCCACCCCGGGCTCGGCGCCGGGCCAGAGGAGCTCGGCCAGTTCGTCGACCGAGATCTGCCGGAAGAGCGCCACCACTTTGATCGCCTCCGCGGCATGTCCGGGAGGGATGTGTGACGGTCGCGCCGTCGCGGGTCACGGAGAACTGGCCCAGGATGCGGACCACGTAGCTCGGTCGGCTGTCCGCCACCTCGTCAGATGGGGTCAATGTGGCTCCGACGCCCTCGGGCGTCGGGACCGGCTCGAGCTCGAGCTCGTGCTCGATGCCGGGCAGGGTCGGCTGGGCCAGCGGGGGCGCCTCGGAGACCGACAGGCATCCCTCGAGCTGCAAGGTGGCCAGGGTGGCCCAGCCTCGGGCCCCGCAACGCCGGAACTCGGTGCCGGCCTGGCTCACGTTGAAGCGGGCCACGTCGATTGAGCCCAGTCCGCGCTGGAGCAGCCCGGAGGTGAACTTGATCTGCGCCGCCGAGGAGCGGGGTGCGCGCCGGCCCGGCGACGAACATCTCGTCGAGGAGTCGCAGCGCCGCCCGGGCGTCCGTCTCGCGCAGGGCCTCGCTCCAGCCAGAGAGGTGACGAGTCCACCGGCCCGAGCCGGCCACCGCGCCGATCTCGAGCGCGACGCGGGTCCTGACGGGGTCGTGCCCGGCCATGAGGCAGAGCTGGAGGAAGAAGGGGACGAGGGGCCAGTCGGTGGAGCCCCGGTAGCCCTCGGGTGTGGCCGCGTCGTCCTCGATGGCGCGCAGCCACACGGTGGCCCGATCGGCGTGTCCCTTCTGGAGCTCGCCGTGGGCCAGCGCGGCGAGCACCTGGAGCCGAGCCGAGTGGGTGGTGGGGGACTCGATGGCGAAGAAGCGTGAGGCCGACTCGAAGATCCCCGCCACCTCGCCGGCGCTGGCGCGGGCCCAGGCGCACCACCCCAGGGCACGGGCCAGCAGGGGCCGGTTGCCGAGCACCTCGAACTGGCCGACGGCCGCCTCGGCTGCCGTCATGGCCTCGGTCACCGCTCCGGCGATGAGCCGCTCCTTGCAGCGGACCAGGTCGAGCACGGCGGCCAGCGTGTCGCTGGCGTCCACCTCGGCCGAGGTGCCCATCCAAGAGAACCAGCGACCCACCAGTGCGGGCGGTCCTGACTGCACCAGTGAAGTGCCCAGGACGTAGGCCAGCTGGGGGGAGCCGGTGAAGAGCCGCTGCGTGTTCATGACGCTGACGGCGTGGTCGTGGCTGTCGGCGTCGGCGGTCCATTGCGAGATCAGGGGCTGGACGGCGTCGAGGGTGGTGCGGGCCAGGTCCTGTACGTAGCCGCTCTCCAGTCCGGCCAGCTCAACGGCGCGATCGGCGCTGCGCGCCGCCTGGCCGACCTGGTCGAGGACCACGGCGCTCCCGGCGGCATCGGCGAACATGGCGATGGACACTGCGGGCTCGTCGGGGGCGCAGTCCTCGGCGCCGCTGGCCATCTGGGCCGGGGACGGGGGAGCGCCCTCGGTGGCGAAGGCGATGCGCGCCGCCTGGAAGGTGGCCCGGCCCATGACGGCCCGTGACGAGTTCACCGGGGTCACGCGCCGGAGGCACTCGGTGGCCCGGGCCGGATGCCCGGCCGACTGCCACAGGGACGAGGCCCGGATGAGGTGGCGGGCGGCCTGCTGCTGGTCCTGAGCGAACCTAGCGCCAAGGACCTCGAAACGGGCCGCCGTCTCGGGGTCATGCCGCCGGCCCGCGTTCCACGAGGCCTCGCCGCAGAGGACGGCCACGGCGTCGTCGCGTGACGAGGCTGCGAGCGCAGCCTGGATGGCGGCCTGCTCGGGCAGCCCGGCCAGGGAGAAGGCCTGCGAGACGACCCGCCGCGCCGAGAGCTGCAGGCGCGACGGCGCGCCCTCGAAGGCCGCGGCGCGGCAGAGCGGGTGGGCGAACTCGACCCGGTCGCCCAGGATGGCCAGCACGCCGGAGCGCAGCGCGGGCCTGAGCGCGTCGAGGCCCAGGTCGGCATGAGCGAGCGCGTCCTCGAGGACGGGGGCCGACATGTGCGATGCCGCCGCCACGGTCAGCGCCATCCGGGCGTCACCCTCGAGCCCGGCCACTGGCTCACCGAACTCCTGGGCCAGCTCACGCCCGATTGGCAACGGGTCGGGCACGGGGATCAACCCGTCGAGTTCCTCGTCAGAGAGGTGCGAGCAGGCCGAGAGCAGCGCGGCCGGGTTGCCACCGGTGCCTCGCCACAGCTCCGCCAGCACCGAGGATTCCGGACGTTTGCCGATCCGCTCGGTCAGGTAGTCGGCCCCCTGCTCGAGGGTGAGCGGCTGGAGCCTGTGGGCGGGGAAGTCCGGCCGGACGAAAGTGGTGGCGCCGTCGGGCGTGTCTCGCCAGGTGACCACCAGCACTGCGGTAGCAGCCAGCTCGGGGTCCAGCACGGCGGCCGCCAATGCCTCGACCAGCGGCGCCTCCGAGCGCCGGCAGTCCTCGAAGACGACCAGGGCGGGGACGCCCCCCTGGCGACAGGTGGCCCGCAGGGCGGTGACCATGGCCTGGCGGACCGTGGTCCCGCCGTCGTCCCGGTCGGCTGCTGGCTCCCGGCCGGACGAGAGGTGCTGGTCGGCCACCTCGAACGCGGTGCGCCAGGGGTCATTGGGTTCGCCGGGTCCGGTGGTGACCGGCAGCCGGACCACGCCGAACCCGGCCGCCTGGGCGATCATGGCCTCGACCAGGGATGTCTTGCCCGAACCGGGGAGGCCGTGGATGCCCGTGACCGCCGAGAACCCGGCACGGGCGTCGCGGAGCATCTTCTCGAGGTGGGCGCGCTCGCGGCGCAGCCCGATGAGCGGCTCGAGCCGGGCCGCCTGGGCGCGTGCGGGCGCTGAGCGCCCCAGCTGCGTGACGGTCGAGGCCCGGGCACCGGGCCTGCGAGGTGCCATGGGGGTGGTATCGGCCGGGTCGCCCTCGTAGTGAAGGGATTGTGCAACCGACCCGATCGGCCGCCTCCGCCCGGTCAGGTCGTGGACGTCGGCGCCCTCGGGACGCCAGGGCCGGCTCATGGCCGTCGGCGCGTGGAGGGCACCCGCGCCCGGCCGCGTGCACCCGAGGGCACGCCAGCCTCCGTACTTCGCCGCTCCGCCTTCACCCTGCTCCCGACCTGGTCCGCTCGCGGCCGGCGGCCCCTACCCGCACGGCCTGCCCAGGAGCGCCGACAACCGCCCCGTCTCCTCGTTGTCCGACGTCTGTGCCACTCGTCCCGCGCCACGCCAGCCGAACGGCCCGGCCTGCTGCACCCGCCGGTTGGGCGGCGACATGCTGGGCGAGGTCGTTTCCCCCCCAATGATCTGGGAACGTCGAGCGCCCCATGTGCCGCCTCCGGTTATCACGTGCCGGGACAGCGTCGCCCCGGGGATAACCCCCTCAAAAATGCCTGCTCAAAGCAGGTTTTCGGACCGTAGCAACGGTCCCGAATCCTTGTCAAGGGCGACGCTGGCGAGGCTCGCTCAATTCCAGGACAATTAATCCGTGGTCCGCGCCACCCAGACCTCGTCGCCCGGCTCGAGCCCCAGCTCCGATGCGGTGCCGCGGCTGAGCTGCACCCAGCAGGACTCGCCACCGGAAAGGTCTACGTCGACCTTGACCTCGAAGCCGAGGTGGGTCACCCGCGCCACCGTGCCGGCCGCGGCATGCGCGCCGGAGACGCCGGCCTCGGCGCGGTGGAGCACCAAGTCGTGCGGGCGCACCCACTGGCCGCCCAGCCGGGTGGCGGGCCCGAGGAAGGTGAGGACGAACTCGTTGGCCGGGTGGTCGTACATGTCGGTGGGGGTGCCCACCTGCTCGAGTCGGCCGTGGTTGATGATGGCCAGCCGGTCAGCCACCTCCATCGCCTCTTCCTGGTCGTGGGTGACCAGCACCGTGGTCACACGCAAGGTGTCGTGCAGGTCGTGTAACCACTGCCGCAGGTGCGTGCGTACCTGCGCGTCGAGTGCGCCAAAGGGCTCGTCGAGGAGGAGCACCTTGGGTTCGATGGCCAGGGCCCGGGCCAGGGCCATGCGCTGGCGCTGGCCACCCGAGAGTTGCGAGGGGTAGCGCCCACCGAGGTGGGAGAGACCGACCAGCTCGAGCAGCTCGTCGACGCGGGCGGCGATCTCGGCCTTGGGGCGGTGTCGGATCTCGAGACCGAAGGCCACGTTGCGCCGGACGCTCAGGTGGCGGAAGGGGGCGTAGTGCTGGAAGCAGAACCCCACGCCGCGACTACGCGCCGGGGTGGCGGTCAGGTCTTCGCCCTCGATCACCACGGTGCCGGTATCGGGCGTGTCGAGGCCGGCGATGATACGCAGCAGCGTCGACTTCCCCCCGCCGCTCGGTCCGAGGAGCGCGGTGAGTGAGCCCGAGGGGACCTCGAGGGTGACGTCGTCGAGGGCCACGGCGTCGCCGAAGTGCTTTGAGATGGACGTGACGCGAATGCTCATGGTGTCGTACCGGTCATGGTGCCGCGACCATCATGGGGTGTGCCGAGCATGCCAGTCCTCCCGGGAGCGGTCGGTCACTGTGAGGACGGTCAACACGATCAGGGCAGCCAGGCACAACGACACGGCACCGACATACGCGCTCTGCGGGTCGAGGTTGTCGATGCTGTCGGAGATGAACAGGGTCAGGGTCTGGGTCTTGCCGGCGATGGCGCCAGAGACGATGGCCACGGCGCCGAACTCGCCGAGAACCCGGGCCGTGGTGAGGGTGACTCCGTAGGCCAGGCCGCGCCGGATATTGGGCAGGGTGATGCGACGGAACACCGTGAGGGGCCCCGCACCCAGGGTGCTCGCCGCCTGCTCCTGGTCGGTGCCCAACTCCTGGAGCACGGGCAGCACCTCGCGCACCACGTAGGGCAGGGACACGGCGGCCGAGGCCATCACGATGCCCGGGAACGAGAAGATCACGGTGATGCCCTCGCCGGCCAGCCAGTTCCCGAACCAGCCCGCTTTGCCGTACACGAGGACCAGGGCCAGCCCGATCACCACCGGGGAGATGGCCAGCGGGATATCGACGAGCGCGTCGAGCAGCCAAGCACCCGGGAAACGGTGCCTGGCCAGGATCAGCGAGACCCCGACCCCGAAGACCGTGTTGAGGGGCACGGCGACGGCGGCTACCAGCAGCGTCAGCCACAGGGCGTGCACGGCGTCCGGTGCGCTGATGGCGTGCCACGCCGCACCGAGCCCGTGCTGGAAGGCGCGGTAGAAGACCGTCCCCACGGGCAGCACCACGAGCAGGCCCAGGTAGCCGAGCACCCCCGCCCTCAGGGGCAGCCGCCAGCGGCGCCTCACACGGACTCCGGCACGTCGAAGCGCCGGCGCATCCAGCCGATGGCCACCAGCACGAGCAGCGAGATCACCACGAGCACGATCGACACCGCGGCGGCCGCCGGCAGGTCGTCGCTCTGGGAGAGGCTGAAGATCCACGAGGAGGCCACCTCGGTCTTGAACGGGATGTTCCCCGAGATCAACACCACCGAGCCGAATTCGCCCACGGCGCGGGCGAATGCCAGCCCGGCGCCGGCCAGGACCGAGGGCAAGATGCTCGGGAGGATCACGCGCCAGAGCACCTGGCGCGGCGAGGCACCGAGGGAGGCCGCCGCCTCCTCGGTCTCGGCATCGAGCTCAGCCAGTACCGGCTGGACGCTGCGCACGCAGAAGGGCAGCGTCACGAAGAGCAGCGCGGCGCCGATGCCAAGACGGGTGCCGGCCAGGTCGACGTGGAACGGGCTGCTCGGTCCGTAGAGGGCGAGGAGGGTCAGCCCGGCGACCACGGTCGGCAGAGCGAAGGGCAGGTCGATCACGGCGCTGAGCAGCGACTTGCCGCGGAAGTCGTCGCGGACGAGCACGAAGGCGATGGCCAGACCGGCAATCGAGTTGATCACCGCCACGATGGCCGAGGTGGCCAGGGTCAGCTCGAGCGCGGCCACCGCCTCGGGCTGGCTCACGGCGCGCCAGAACTCGGCCCAGCCACCGCTGAAGGCCTTGGAGACAAGCGCCGCCACCGGCAGGAGGACCAGCAGCGACAGGTAGGTCACGGCGAGTGCCGGCCCGCCGATCCGCCCCAGCGTTGCGCGCGCCGAGGTTCCCGGTGGGCGGCCGCCCCGGCGACGATCCGTGCTCAGCGGGAGCGCACCGGGCGCGCTGGACCCGTCCCGGGCTCCGAGGCCCAGGTCGGCAACCGTCGCACCGGCGTCACTCACCGGGCGCTAGCTGCTGGCGGTGGACACGCCCAGCGACTGCTCGTCGTGGGCCACGATGCCGGTCTGGGGGTCGAAGAACTTGGTGTTCACCGCGGTCCATCCGCCGAACTTGGTGATGGAGAACAGCACCTTGGGCTTGGGGAAGTGGAACTTGGACGCCACCGACGGCAGCACAGGGCGGTAGCCCTGCTGACCCCAGATCTTCTGGCCAGCGGGAGAGAGCAGGTAGGCCAGGAACGCCTTGGCCGAGGTGCCGGCTGTCTTGGTCACCGCGATGGGGTTCTCGATCAGGATGGTCTGCGGCGGCGTGACGACGTCGACCGCCTCACCCTTGGACTTGGCGTAGAGAGCGTCGGACTCGTAGTCGAGCAAGACGTCGCCCTGGCCCGAGAGGAAGGTCTGCAGCGCGGCGCTGGCGCTCGAGGGCTGGGCCACGGCGTTGTGCAGCAGCTTGGCCAGGTAGGCCTGGGCCTGCGCGGCGCTTTTGCCCTGGGCGATCTGGGCACCGTAGGCGGCCATCAGGTTCCACTTGGCGCTGCCCGAGCTGAACACGTTCGGGGTGATGACTCCGACGCCCGACTTCACCAGGTCGGCCCAGGTGGTGATGTGCTTGGGGTTCCCCGGCCGCACGACGAACGAGACGATGGAGTCGGTCACCATCCCCTTGGTCGGACCCTTGGCCCACGAGCTCGAGACCAGCCCCGCCTTGGCAACCTTGTTCATGTCGGTGGCCAGCGAGAAGTTGACCAGGTCGGCCGGAAGCCCGTTGGCCACCGAGGTGGCCTGCGTCCCCGATGGCCCGAACGAGGAGGACACGGTGACACCGGCGCCCGCTTTGGTCTTGGCGAAGGCGGCGACCAGGGCGGTGTAGGCCGGCTTGGGCGTCGAGTACGCAACCAGGTTCACCGCGCCACTGGAGGCCGCACCAGCCGGGGCGGCCACGACGGCCGAGAAGGCGATTGGGGTCACGGCGACGGCGCCGATGCCGAGCGTGCGCAGGAGGCGGTGGGAGCGCCCCTGGGGCGCGTTTGAGAAGGGGACTGTTTCCATAACGTCACAATATCAGCGTGGATTTGTAAATACAAGTGGTTTAGTCGGATTTATCGGGAATGGCGCACCCGGTCATGTTGAAGGTCCAACGGTGCTCAGGTGTGGTGTCGGATGACGCGAGCCGGGCGCCGGCTCCGGCTGGCCGCCCGGTCGGCCCGAGTGATCAGCTCCTCGAGCGATGTCGGGTCGCCGGGGTGCCGCGGGTTCCAGCCGAACGCCACGTCGACCCCGGCACCGATGTACGCCGTGGTCTCGGGTGCGTCGAGGTGGGCGCGGACGCACTCGACGAGCGCCTCGAGCTGGGGGGTGTGCAGGTCGCGGGCGAGCACCACAAAGGTGGTGCCACCGACCCGGGCCAGGAGGTCGGTGGTGCGGAAGGTGACCGAGAGTGCCCGCGCCACCGCCTGGAGGGCGGAGTCGCCCGCCTCGTGGCTCAGGCGTTCGTTGAGCTCTTGAACGTTGCGCACGTCGACGAAGAGGACCTGGAGCTCGCTCACCGCCCGGTCGGCCTGGGCGAACAGCTGGGTGCCGGCGGCCACCAGTCCGCGGCGGTTCTGGAAGCCGGTCAGGTCGTCGACACGCGACAGCTGAAGCAGGCGGGCGCTGAGCTCTTCGATCTCGCGCTCGATCGCCGCCCGCCCGGCGGTCTCGCGCAGCGTGCAGCAGAGCTGGGCCGAGCCATCATCGCCCCGGAAGCTGCGCACGGCGATCTCGAGCTCGGCGTAGTGGCCGTCACCGCGGCGAAGACGGGCCACACACGACGAGGTGCCGTTGCGCCGTCGTTCGGCCACCGCCAGCGTCCAGCGAGGGTCGTCGTGGTCGACCAGGCCGTCGAGGCTGAGGTCGACGATCTGAGCAGGGTTCGTGGCCAACATGACGCAGGCGGCTGGATTGGCCAACGTAACGGCTCCGTCTTCGCGGCAGAACAGAACGCCATCGGCGCAGTGCTCGAAGAGGGCCAGCCACGCCGCCACGTCGAGCTGTGCGGTGTCCTGCGCCACCATCGCGTCCCCGTCTCTCCTCGCCCGTGCCCGGTGTGACCCGATGCGCGCCGTGCGCCGGGTGTCCGTCGGGCGACACTAGCGAAGGGCGCCGCGGAATTGGGTGCTTTCGCGTGGCGGCTTGCTGGTCACGTGGGGCTCAGACGCTCACCTCTCGTGCTCCGTAGGCGGCGAGGCCGTAGACGACCAGGACGCCCATGGCGACGTAGGCCAGCGACCACACCGGGTAGTAGGGCATCCACCAGATGGCACTGATGGCGGCGATGGCACCGGCGACGATGCCGATCCATCGGCTCACCTGCGATCGGACGACCACGCCGAAGGCGCACAGGATCAGCACGATGCCGACCACCAGGTACACCCAGCCGTAGGTCTTGAGACTGGTCCCGAAGAGAGCCCCCTGCAGGTTCTCGGGAATGATGCCGTGGTAGCGGAACGCCCAGATGGCGTCGAAGATCCGCATGATGCCGGCAATGCCGAGCACGATGGCCGCGAAGAGCAGCCACCCCCCACCCTTTTCGTCTCCCATGTCACGCTCCTTGTCCGCGACGGGAAGGTCCCCCCGCTTCCCCCGTGGGTGGACTGCCCCTGGACGGCCACCCAGGCTCTATGCAAGCACGGATGTCGGGGCGCTGCAGGGTTTACGTCTGACCAGAAGGTCCGGGCGACATCAGGAGGAGCCGAGGCGGTTGTTGTACCCGGCGATGGTGGCGTTGACGTTCCGGGCCGCCTGGCGGAGTGCCGCCGCGGGTGAAACCCCTCCGGTGAACATCGACTCCTCGGCGTCGACCACGTCGGTGCGCACCTTCTCGTAGGGGCCGATGACCGAGCCCGCGGTTGCCGGGGTGTCGGCCCCGTCGTTGATCTCGTCGTACGCCACCTTGTAGCCGGGTTCGGCGGCCCACAGGTTTTGCACGGTCGCCGTCCCGACCGACGAGGTGCGCACAGGGATGTAGCCGGTGCCGGCCGCCCAGGTGGCCTGGCTCTGGGTGCTGCACAGATAGGAGAGGTACACCCAGGCGGCGGCCTGCTCCAGCGGCGGGACCTTGTTCGATATGTACACGCCCGACCCTCCCGGCTCGACCCCGCCGCCCGCGTCGGTGCCCGCGGTGGGCAATGCACTCACGCCCAGCTTCACGTTTCGGTACTGCCCGGACCCGAGAAGCTGGGTCACCGTGCCGAGCGCGGCCGAGGTCTCGATGGTCATGCCGTATCTGCCGGTGCCCATGCCGAGGAGGTTGTCGAATTGGTCGGGCCCGAGGTAGGGGTTGGTGGTGGCGTCACCCGAGCGCACCAACTGGTCCAGCTGGGTGAAGATGCGCGTGGCGTCAGCCGAGGAGAAGGCGCTCGTGGTGGCGCGCGCGCTGCGGCCGTTGTGGTTGTTCACGAAGAGCTGCTTGGCCGTGGCCAGCCAGGCCTCGAAGTCCCAGGGGTCCACGGGCAGCCCCATCCCGCTGCCCGCGGCCTTGAGGGCGGCGGCGTCGGTGACCATCTGGGCCAGGGTGGCCGGCGGGCGGTCCGGGTCGAGTCCGGCCTTGGTGAAGGCGTCCTGGTTGTAATAGAGGACGGGAGCCGAGACGGCGAAGGGCAGGGCCCACTGCACGCCGCCCACCTTCCAGTAGTCGAGCGGCCGCGGCAGGAAGTCGGCGGTGGCGTAGTGGGCGGCGTGCATGCACGACTGCACCGGGAGGAACGAGCCAGTGTCGATGGCGGTCTGGGTACGCTGGTCCTCGAGCAGCACGGCGGCCGGCAGCTGCCCGTTGGAGAGGCCGGCCACGTACTTCTGCCAGGTGTCGTCGTAGCTGGGCTGGGTCACCAGCGTCACGTGCACCTTGGACTGCGAGGCGTTGAACGCGTTGGTCAGCGACGCCAGCGTGGTCTGGTTGGCCTCGGAGGTGTACTGCCAGAAGGTGATGTCGACCGGGCCGTTGTGCTGGGCCAGCGCTCGCAGGTTGCAGCCAGGCAGCGCGCTGGCTCCCGCGGCAGCGATTCCTGGCTCCGGACCGATCAGGCTCAGGGCGCTCAACGCAGTCGCCGTCAAGGTGGCGATCAGCATCAGCGCCACTCTCGGTGTGAGCACGGTGGCATTTCCCACCTTTGCCATCGCCATTGCCTAGCACCTGCGCCTTGTGGAGAGGCCGCGGTCCTCGCCTGCAGCGGCCGCGACCGACCACGGAGCTATTTGACCGTGCCGGTAGTGAGGCCGCGCACGAGCTGTTTGTGGAAGACGAGCAGCACGATGGCCAGGGGCACGAAGGCGATCACCGCTCCGGCGAGGGAGACGGGGACCTGGTCGACCTGGGTCCCGAGGAGCTGCTTGAGGCCGATCTGCACGGTGAGGCGCGGCGTGGTCCCACCGGTGGCGACCAGCGGCCACAGGTACTGGTTCCATGCCCCGAGGAACGAGAACACTCCGAGGGCGGCCAGGGCCGGACGGGCCAGCGGCACGGCCACTCGGGTCATGAAGCGCAGATGGCCGTAGCCGTCGAGGCGCGCCGCCTCGTGGAGATCGCGGGGAATCTGCAAGAAGGCCTGGCGCAGGAGGAAGATGCCGAACCCGGTGGCCAGGAAGGGGACCGCGAGCCCGGCGTAGCTGTTGAACCAGTGCAAAGAGGTGACCGTATCGAGGTTGGTGATGAAGGTGACCTCGAGGGGGATCATGAGGGTGGCCAGGCAGAGCACGAACAGCGTGCGTTTGAAGGGGAAGGTGAGGAAGGCGAAGGCATAGGCGGCCAGGACCGAGGTGACCAGCTGGCCGATGACGATCGTCGCCGTGACCACGGCGGAGGTGGCCATGTAGGTCGACATGTGCCCGGTGGTCCACGCCGTGGTGTAGTCGTGCCACTGCGGATGGGTGGGGAACAGCGGTGGCGGCTGCTGCCCCAGCTGGTCGGGGGCGAGCAGCGAGTTGACCACGGTGACGTAGAGCGGGAAGACGACGACGACGGCACCGGCGGTGAGCAGCGTGTAGCTGCCAACCGTGCGCAGCCGGCGACGGCGCTGGCGTGCCCCTGCTGAGGGGAGCTCACCGGCCATAGGTCACCCGTCGCTCGAGGAAGCGCAGCTGGGCGAGCGTCAAGCCGAGCAGGATCACGAAGAGGGCTGTCGCGGTGATGGCGGCCGCGCCCGGGTCGTTGTCCACCTGCAAGGTGGTGACGATGTCGTAGATGAGCACGTTGGTGTGGAGCCGGGCCGCGCTCTGGGGGCCGATGAGGATGTCGACCGCGCCGAAGGCCTGGAAGGCGAAGATGGTGCCCACGACCGCGGCGAACACGATGGTGGGGGAGAGCAGCGGCACCGTCATGCGCCAAAAGCGCGTCCACGCGCCGGCGCCGTCGAGGCGAGCTGCCTCGAGCAGCTCGTCGGGCACCGACTGGAGGCCCGCGGTCATGATCACGAAGCTCAGACCGAGGAACTGCCAAATGGTGATGAGGGCCACCGAGGGCAGTGCCCAGGTGGTGCTCTCGAGCGCGGGCGGGGTGGGGCTGATGCCCAGCCACGGCAGGAGCCCCACGACCGGATTGAGCAGCGTGCCGAAGACCACTGCGGCGACGGCCACCGAGCTCACCAAGGTGGAGGAGAAGATGATCCGGTACGCGGCCATGCCGCGCAGGCGCCGGTGGGCCACGACGGCCAGCGCCAGGCCGCCGAGCAGGCTGAGCGGGACCACCAGCAACACGAAGAGCACGGTGGTGACCAGGCTCTGGGTGAATTGACTCGAGGTCAGCGTGGGCACGATCTGGTGCAGCCCGACGTAGTGCGCCGGGACGCCGGGGACCGGTGGCGTCTCGTAGAGCATGAGCTTGAGGTTGCGCACGAACGGATAGAAGGAGAAGACGGCAAAGAGGAGCAGGGCGGGCGCCAACAGGAGGTACGCCAGGGCCACCTCCTGGCGGCGACTCGTCCGGCCCTGGGGCGACATCACGGTGCGCTGGCTCTTCCCGTTCCGGTGCCGGCTCATGCACCCAGCCGGGAGCCGGTGCCGGCGTCGAAGAGGTGACAGCCCCGCGGATCGGGGTCGAGTGCGATGCGGACCGGTTCGCCGGCGCGGGGCCGAGGAGCCCCTGCGCCCTGCCGCACGACCAGACGCGCCCCGGATTCGGTGGAGCAGATCACGTGGGTCTCGGCACCGAGCGGCTCGACGATGACCACGAGCGCCGCGATGGCGCCGCCGGCGTCGAGGCGCAACGCCTCGGGCCGCAGGCCGAGCACGACCGCGCCTCGCGACCCGGTGCGGTCAACCCCAGTCGCCGCGGGAGGGCCGCCCACGGCGTCGGGCAGCGGCACGGTGGCACCGGGGAAGATGACCGAGAGCCTTCCGTTGGCGTCGGCGAGCAGCGTGCCCTCCACCAGGTTCATGCCCGGGCTCCCCACGAAGCTCGCCACGTAGGTGTTGGCCGGGCGGGCATAGAGCTCCTCGGGTGCGGCCACCTGCTGGAGACGCCCGTCGCTCATGACGGCGATCCGATGGCCCATCGTCATGGCCTCGACCTGGTCGTGGGTCACGTACAGCGTGGTGGTGCCGAGGCGGTGCTGCAGGGCTGCGATGTCGGCTCGGGTCTGGATCCGCAGGGCGGCGTCGAGGTTGGAGAGGGGCTCGTCCATGAGGAACACCTGGGGCTCGCGCACGATGGCGCGGGCCAGGGCGACCCGCTGGCGCTGGCCGCCCGAGAGCTGCGCCGGCTTGCGGTCGAGCAGGGCGCCCAGACCCAGCATCTCGGCCGCGGCAGCCACTCGGCCGGCGCGCTCGCCGGCAGCCAGGCCTCGCTGGCGCAGGGGGAATTCGATGTTGCGGCCCACGGTGAGGTGCGGGTAGAGCGCGTAGCTCTGGAAGACCATGGCCACGTCACGGTCCTTGGGGTCCACGTCGTCGATCACGTGGCTGCCGATGGTCACGGAGCCCTCGTCGGCTCGTTCGAGCCCGGCCACCAGGCGCAGTGCCGTCGTCTTGCCACAACCCGAGGAGCCGAGGAGCACGAGCAGCTCGCCGTCGTCCACCGCGAGGGTCAGGTCCTCGACCGCGGCGGAGCCACCGAAGCGCTTCGTGACGCCCTGAAAGCCGACCTGTGCCACCGTGCTTTGCTCCGCGGGCCGGTTAGCGGCTGGGGATCTTCCACCCCATCGACTCGGCGATCTCCTTGCAGGTGGGGCAGAGGCCATAGCGCCCCGGGTCTCGTCCGGGTACCCACTCCTTGCCGCACAGGGCCCGCACCGGGGTCCGGTTGACCATGCCCTCCACCACGCTCGGCCCGGCGGAGACGAACTCCCCGCCCTTGGGGGTGTACCCCTCGAGGACGATGTGGGCCATGCGGTCGTGGTCGCCGTCGTCGAGGTCGGGCGCTGGGCGGGCCGGCGCCAGCGTCGTTCCGGTCGATGAACCCGGCTCGAGGGTCGTCATGGGCCCAGCGTAGGACCCGGAATCAGGTCCCGGGAATGTCCCGTCGGGGGATTTGGTTGACCAGTCAGAGAAAAGCGGACCCTGAAGGGAGCCCGATGACGACCGATCCCGTGACGACAGAACCGGTGACCCTGCCCCTGCTGCCCCTGACCTCGGGCGTGGTGCTGCCCGGCATGCTCTTCACCATGGCGCTCGAGTCAGACGAGGCCCGGGCTGCGGTGGAGGCCGCCCGCTCGGCCGGCGGCCGCCTGCTGCTGGTGCCGCACATCGAGGGGCGTTTCGCCACCGTGGGCGTCATCGCCGAGGTCATGGAGGAGGGCGACCTGCCCGGTGGGCTGCCTGCCGTGGCCATCCGCGGCGACGGCCGGGCCGTGATCGGCACCGGAGTGCCCGGCACGGGCGACGCCCTGTGGGTCGAGGCCGAGCCGTTGGCGGAGCCCGATGCGACCCCCGAGGCCCAGGAGCTGGCCCGCGAGTACCGGGCCGTGCTCGAGAACATCCTGCACACCCGTGGGGCGGGCCGCCTGGCCGCGCAGCTGCGCGAGATCACCGGGCCCAGCCGCCTGGCCGACGTGTCGGGCTACTCCCCGGACCTCTCGTTGGCCCAGAAGGTCGAAGTGCTCGAGACCCTCGACGTCGAGGCGCGGCTGCGCCTGGTGCTCGGGTGGGCCCGCGACACGTTGGCCGATCTGGCGCTGCGCGAGAAGATCAAGACCGACGTCGAGGAGGGCATGGAGAAGACCCAGCGCGAGTTCCTGCTCCGACGCCAGCTCGACGCCATCCGCAAGGAGCTCAGGGGCCTGAGCGGCGACTCGGCCGAGGGAGCCGAGGGCGAGCCCGACGACTACCGGGCCAAGCTCGGGTCGCGCCTTCTGCCCGAGCACGTCCGCAAGGCGGTCGAGCGCGAGGTCGACAAGCTGGAGCGCACCAGCGACCAGAGCCCCGAGACGGGTTGGATCCGCACCTGGCTCGACACCGTGCTCGAGGTGCCCTGGGGCGAGGAGTCCGAGGACCGGCTCGACGTCAACGAGGCGTCACAGATTCTCGACGCCGACCACGACGGCCTGGCGGACGTGAAGGAGCGCATCCTCGAGCATCTGGCCGTGCGCAAGCTCCAGGCCGAGCGCGGCCTGGCCCCGGTCGACGGCCGTGGTTCGGGAGCCATCCTGGCCCTGGTCGGCCCCCCGGGTGTGGGCAAGACCTCGCTCGGCGAGTCGGTGGCGCGCGCCCTCGGTCGGAAGTTCGTCCGGGTGTCGCTCGGCGGCGTGCGCGACGAGGCCGAGGTCCGGGGTCACCGCCGCACCTACGTGGGCGCCCAGCCCGGGCGCCTGGTGCGCGCCCTGCGTGAGGCGGGGACCATGAACCCGGTCATCGTGCTCGACGAGGTCGACAAGATCGGCTCGGACTACCGGGGCGACCCCTCCTCAGCCCTGCTCGAGGTGCTCGACCCGGCCCAGAACCACACCTTCCGCGACCACTACCTCGAGGTGGATCTCGACCTGTCGCGGGTGCTGTTCATCGCCACGGCCAACGTGAGCGAGACCATCCCCGGGGCTCTGCTCGATCGCATGGAGGTCATCCGCCTCGACGGGTACACAGAATCGGAGAAGGTCTCCATCGCCCGGCACCACCTGCTGCGGCGCCAGCTCACCCGGGCGGCCCTGCGCGAGGAGGAGGTCGAGGTCAGTGACGAGGCACTCCGCACCGTGGTGGCCGACTACACGCGGGAGGCCGGCGTGCGGAACCTCGAGCGTGAGCTCGGCAAGCTGCTGCGCAAGGTGGCCACGAAGCTGGCCTCGGGCGAGCGCACCGCGCCCGTGGTGGTCGAGGCCGGCGACGTGCGGACCTGGCTCGGACGGCCGCACTTCTTCTTCGAGTCGGCCGAGCGCACCAGCGTGCCCGGCGTGGTGACCGGCCTGGCCGTGACCGGCGCCGGTGGCGACGTCCTCTACGTCGAGGCCAGCGTCTCCGACGGTCCCGAGGGGCTGACCCTCACCGGCCAGTTGGGCGACGTCATGAAGGAGTCGGCGGAAATTGCCCTGTCCTACGTGCGCTCGCACGCCGGCGAGCTCGGCATCGACCCCGGTGCCTTCGTGGGCAAGCGGTTCCATGTGCACGTCCCGGCGGGTGCGGTTCCCAAGGACGGCCCCTCGGCCGGCGTCACCATGACCACCGCCCTGGTCAGCCTGCTCCGCGGGGAGCCTGTGCGCCCGGTGGTCGGCATGACCGGCGAGGTGACCCTGCAGGGTCGGGTGCTGCCCATCGGCGGCGTCAAGCAGAAGGTGCTCGCCGCGCACCGGGCCGGGCTCACCGAGGTGGTCCTGCCCCAGCGCAACGGGCCCGACCTCGAGGACGTGCCCGAGGAGGTGCGCGACGTCATGACCTTCCACCTGGCCGCGACCATCGCCGATGTGCTCGCTCCCGCGCTCTCCGCGCCCGGGGCCGGTGAAGAGGCTTCACCGAGCTCCGGCGAGAGCGCCCCGAGCATGGCCGCCTGAGCGGGGGCAGACTGGAGCCATGGACGACAACGAGATCGTGCAGCAGATCGGCCAGCTGGCGGCCGAGGAACAGCGGCTCGAGGAGGCCCACGTCGGCGAGGGGTTGAGCGACGGGGAGCTGGCGCGCAAGCGCGAACTCGAGGTCACCCTCGACCGCCTCTGGGACATGTTGCGCCAGCGCCGGGCCAAGCGTCATGCCGGGCAGGACCCCGACGCGGCGCAGGAACGTTCCGCCAACACCGTGGAGGGCTACCTGCAGTAGGTCCGCGGAAGCGACCTCACTCCCGCCGGGCGCGACGTGCTGCCAGTGTGCCGAGGCCCAGGAGGACGAGGACCGCCAGAGCCAGCACGAACAGCGCCGTGTACGAGCCGTAGCCCCCGAAGCTGAAGCGCACCGTGTGCCTACCCGGCCCGACCACGACCCCGACCAGCGCCGGCGCCACCATGATCGTGGGGGCCGGCCGGCCGTCGACGGTGGCGTGCCAGCCCGGGTCGTAGGAGGCGCTGAGCACGACCGTCGCCCGTCGAGTGGTCCGGACCACCGCACCGGCCGATCCGTTGGCCAGGTCGGCGTGCTCGACGACCACGTGCCCGGGGGATCCCTGGATCCCGGCTCCACCCGGTGCGGTCGGTGGCGAGGCATGACCACCGCTGAAGGCGACGGTCAGGTCCTGCTGGCGCTCGAGCAGGGTAGAACCGAGCAGTTGCTCACTGCGGGTACCGACATCGGCCCGGGTGGCTCTCAGCACGCCGGTGGTGTCGACCACGTGGATGTAGCCCGGGTCGGGCAACGACCACAGGCAGTACGTGCCGGCGCACCCGACCGACTTCGCCGGTACCGGCGGTGCCATGCCGGCGGGCGTCATGAGGTAGCCGATCCCGAAGAGTGGGTAGTCGCCGGCATTGGTGTCGTCGAAGTAGTACTCGGGGTCCGTCATGAGCGATGCGGTGCGCAGCGTGTAGCCCACCTCGTCGACGTCCTGGCCCTCGAGGTACTTGAAGACCGGCACGGCGCCGACCAGGAAGTCGTTGCCCCAGTTGGTGGGCTGACCGGCATAGACGCGCCCCCGGGGATGGGCACGGACGTACTCGAGCAGCCGATCGATCTGGGCCTGCTGGGTGGCGTCGGCGTCCGCCTGGAGCCCGATGTTGGTGGCGTTGTGGGCCTGGTAGGTGTCGAGCGAGGTCCAGGCCGGTGCCAGCACGACGAGCAGGCCGACGATGCAGAGTGCGGTCAGCAGGCCACGTCGGGCGGGCAGAGAGGCCCGGCGTCCGCGTTCGCCCAGAAGATGACGCTGGGCCCAGGCCACCAGCAGCCCCCCGGTGACGGCCAATCCGATGCCGGCGAGGATGATGCCCGAGAGCTGGGTGCCCATCTGGAAGCGGCGGATGAAGACGTCGCTGCTGCCGGGAAGGATCGCGTAGAGGGAGCCGAAGGTGGTGCGCCCGAAGGACATCAGCAGGGTCACGACCCAGATGGTCACCAGGGCCCGCCCCGCCACGTGGGTGCGCCAGCGGCAGAGGCACACCGCGATCCCCACGCCGGCGAAGACCGTGACCACCGGCCACCGCCCGGCGTCGTAGAGCTGGCCGCCGAAGAGCCAGGTGAGCATCTGGCGGGCCCCGTAGCCGTTCTCGAGCCCGGTGCCCTCGAGGATCTGGTTGCGCGCCGCCCAGTGGGACTGGGCCAGCACGGGCACGATCACCCAGGCCGATGCGGCCAGTGCCGCCAACCCGACGACCAGGGCGCGTCCGAGGCGACGCCACAGGTCCGAGGGCACCAGGAACGGCCACACCACCACCGCCACGAACGCCAGGTATCCGGTCTCGAAGTGCAGCGCGACGGTGAGCATGATGAACACGACCGCGCCGAACGCGGCGCGCAACGACCGCAGGGCCCGGAACGTGAAGCCCCAGGCGAGGGGGAGCGTCCACGCCGCCCACAGCTGGGTCCACACCCCGTAGCCCACCCAGACGTAGGCCTTGGTCTCGTACCCGATCCCGGCCGCCGACGAGAGGAACGGCGCCACGGCGGCGGCCGCCGCGGCCGTCCAACGGCCGAGGCCGAACAGGCGGGCGCCCCAGTACACACTGATCGGCCACAGGGCGAGCAGGAGGTAGAGCGACCAGCGAAAGACCGTGTCGGGGTCGAAGGCGGTGCCGAGGAGGCCGGCCGTCATGGACGGGAGGCTCTGGTAGTGCAGGAACTGCGGCGACCCGAGCCCGAGGTAGGGGAACCAGCTGGTGAGCGGGAGGTGGCCGGCCGAGATCCTCGCCGCGGCGACGCGCACCATCTGCTGGTGGATGGAGCTGTCGTCGAGGTAGGGGACCGCCCGCAGCTCGGGGCGGAGCTCCCAGAGCCCCCAGGCCACGGCGAGGGCCACCACGACCCAGGGTCCGAATCGAGAGGGTGCGCCGAGAGTGAGTGCGCCGGCCCGCTCGTCGACTGCGGTCGGCGGCGCGTCCTGGGCCGTCTCGACCGTGGTCACGGCGACCATGATGCCGGGATCGGGATGACTTGGCGCGTCGCTAGGCCCCGGTGTGCTCCTGCTCGCGCTGGAGGACCTGCAGCAGCTCCTCGTAGGGGCCGAGCAGGTAGGCACGATCGCCGCCGGCGAACACCGTGCCGCGTCGGGGCGGATGCTCGAGCCCCCCGCCGGCCGCTCGCTCCAACGCGATGACCCGGGTACGGGCCGAGAGGTCCTGCATCGCCAGGCCGCGAAGGCCCCCGTCAGCCGCCACGGTGAGGCCGGCCACCAGGAAGGGCTGCTGGTCCACGTAGAAGGTGCTGAGGACGTCGAGGCCCTTGGCCGCGCCCACGAACCACGGGGCGGCCAGCGCCGAGGTCGACCGCACGTGCTGGAAGCCGAAGCTCTGTTCCATCATGTGCGCCAGCTCGCGGTCGAAGACCCGCAGGACCACCGGCACCTCGTCCCAGCGCTCGCCGAGTGATTCGCGGACCGCCAGTCCGGTCTCGATATTGGTCAGGTCGGCGCTGGTGAGCACGGCCACGGCCTTGGCGTCGTGGAGGTTGACCATGCGGTGGGTCTGGGACTGGGTGGCATCCGCGATGATCACGGGCACCCCGAGCGCCCTGGCCTGGGCCAGGTAGCGGTTGTCCTGGTCCCGCTCCACCACGACGACCGACTCGCCTTCCTCGACCAGGCCGCGCACCACGCTGATCCCCACCGAGCCCAGGCCGATGAGGATCACGTGGTCCACCATTCCCGGGACCTGACGCCTCCCGAGCGAGCGCTCGATGCGCCTGCTCACGAGGATGTTGGTGAAGAGCGCGAACGCGGTCGACACCAGGGCCACGCCCGAGACGATGAGGAGGATGCCCAACGCCATCAGCCAGGGGCTCTGGCTCGAGAAGGTGTAGTCGCCGTAGCCCACGGTGGCGACCGTCTCGACGGTGAAGTACAGCGAGTTCAGGAGTCCGAGGTGTGCTGCGCCGTCGGTCGGGTGGTAGGCCAGGCGCATGAGCACGGTGGCTGCCACGATCAGGAGGAGCAGCGCGGCGGCGACGACAGCCAGGGCCCGGTTCCCCTCGTCGAGGGCGATCTGGAGCTGCACCCGGACACGCCGGGCCAGGCCGACCGAACGCCGGGGGTCGCTGGACCGGGTGCCCATGCCGATGCCGACACGGTCCAGCTCTTCGACGGTGCCGAGCACGGCGACCCGGTCGCCGGCGACGACGGGGTGGTCGCGCCCGGGGCACTGGGCCATCGGGCCGCCGTCGCCCGGCACGATGGCCACCGGGGCCAGGTGGCCGAAGCGGCCCCGGAACGTGTCGTGGCCGAAGCGACCCCCGACCTTGTCGTAGTCGTAGTCGAAGTCGGAAGGCGCGACCGTGAGTTTGACCACGGCGAACTCCACCCCTCCGAGCTCGATGGCGTGTGACGATCGCAGCAGGCAGGCCTCCACGAAAGACGGCCCGGCCAGCGTGGCCACGTCGAGCACGCTGCCCGGGCCCGAGACCCGCTCCAGCGCTCGAGCCACCGAGGGGTTGGCCAGCTGCACGACCAGGCGCACATCGGGCCGGAGCTCGCGGACGCGCAGAGCGGTCTCGAGTGTGTGGATCTCGTCCTTCTCCACGCAGACCACGGCCGAGGCGTGTTCGAGGCCCGCCTCCACGAAGCCCTCGCCCCGGTGGGCGCTGCGGGCGATGTGGTGCACCCCCCAGTCACGAAGGGTGCGGGCGAACTGGGGGTCGGCGTCGTCGTCGATGACCACGACGGAGGTGCCGCTCAGATGGAACTGCTCGACCGTCCGCAGGGCCACGCCCTGCATGCCGCACACGATGACGTGGCCTGCCGGCGTGTCGCGCCCGTCCTGTGGCACGCCGGCCATGCACGCATGATGACAACCGAATATCGGGCTCAGGTTGCCGGGCCGTTAATTGTCGAACGCCTCGTGGTTGTCGACCGTTCAGGTCGACTGGGCGGTGCCGTCCTCGAGCTCCCACAGGACCTCGCCGGTCTCGTCGCTCAGGGGCGAGGCGATGGCGTGCGCCCGCATGCCCTGTCGTGGCTCGACGCCGTTCGAGACGCGGCCCGGGATCAAGATGTCGTCTTCCTCGTCGAGCCGCACCGAGCGCGATGTAGAAGGGGACGAACTCCTTGAGCCTCGGGAAGAAGGCGCGGTGGGGACGCACCCAGCTGTGCACCTCACCGGTGCCGCTCACCGGCCGGAACTCGAGGTTCTCGCCATGGCACTTCGAGCAGATCGGCCTCGGCGGCCAGGTCCAGTGTCCGCAGTCGAGGCAATGCTGGATCTCGAGTCGTCCGTGCGCCAGTGCCGCCCAGTAGGGCGCCGAGTCTCGGTCGGCGATGGGGATGGTGGGGTCGGCCATCACGCACCCGCCAGGACCAGCGCGCACGAGTAGGCGCTGATGTAGCCCAGTTGGCCGGCGACCAGGGCGACGTCGTGGCGATCGACCTGGCGCACGCCGGCCTCGCCGCGTATCTGCTCGACGGCCTCGTAGACATGGTTGAATCCGTGCAGGTAGCCCTCCGAGAGGAGGCCGCCGTGGGTGTTGATGGGCAGCGATCCACCCTTGCGATCGAAGGCCCCGTCCTTGAGCATGTCGGGCACCCCGCCGTCTTCCGCGAAGCCGTAGCCCTCGATCTGGGCCAGCAGCGTGTAGGTGAAGCAGTCGTAGAGCTCGGCGAAGTCGACATCGGAGGGACCGAGGCCGGCCGCCGAGTAGAGCCTCTTGGCGATGGGCTTGGCGGGCGACACGGAGAGGTCGGTCACCCCATTGTTGTAGAGGCTCACGCCCCCGCCCCAGGCGGCCCCCTGGAGCAGGACCGGGCGGTGCGGGAGGTCCTTGGCCCGGTCGGCGGCGACGATGACCAGAGCCACGGCGCCATCGGTCTCGAGGCAGCAGTCCAGGATGCGGAACGGCTCGGAGATCCACGGACTGGCCAGGTAGTCGTCCATGGTGATGGGCGTACGCATCATGGCCCGCTGGTTGTCGGTGGCGTTGGACCGGCAGAGGATGGCCAGGCGGCCGAAATCCTCTGAGGTGGTCCCGTAGCGCTCCATGTGCGCCCGGCCGGCCATGGCCATCTCCTGGGCCGGCACGATGTAGGCCGTCGACATCTTGTACTGCACGTCCCAGGGCTGCTTGGCCCCGGCGCTCGACGCGTTCATCCGCTGCTCGGAGCGACCATTCAAGGAGCGGTAGCACACCACGCAGTCGGCCACCCCGGCGCTGACCGCCAGCGCGGCGGACCCGATGACCGACATGGACACGCTCCCGCCCAGGTACTGGTCGACGAAGTAGTTCATGCTCTTGATTCCGAGCGACTGGGCCAGCACGTTCGGCGGTACCGAGTCACCCGGTCCGAAGGTGGCGAGCCCGTCGATGTCTTCGAGCTCCAAGCCGGCATCGGCCACCGCCGCCTTGATGGCCCGGGCGGCCAACCCGAGGGTGCTCATCCCCGAGTCCTTGGAGAATTCGGTGTTGCCGATCCCTGCGATGGCCGCTTGCGAACGCGGGAACCGGGATGAATCGCTCACTTGTCGCTACCCCCTTGCCAGCGTGGCGATGGTGCCGTCGGTGAACCTAGCGCGACGTGCGGGGCGCCTCGCCCGGCTTGACCGGTCCAATCCGGCCACGTAAGTTTTTGGCACGTTAGTGCCATTCTGGCACCAAACGACAAATTCTGCCGCAGGACCGTCCGTGGGCGCGTGAGGCGGAGGAACAGAACCCAGAGGAGGGCGTGTGGCACAGGCGACGAAGTCGAAGGCCGTTCGGATCCGCGATGAGCTCGGCTACCCCGTGCTCGACGGCGACGGTCACATCGTCGAGCTCATGGCTGTCTTCCGCGACTACGTCGTGGACCACGGACGCGAGGACCTCCTCAAGGGGGGGATGATGAAGCGCACCCGGGCGGTGGAGGACCTCTCGCTCGAGCAAAGGCGTGCCGGGGGAGTGCTGCCCAACTCGTGGCACGTGCCGTCGAACACGGAGTACTACGCCACGGTGACGCTGCCGAAGCGCTATTACGAACGGCTGCCCGAAGCCGGGATCGACTTCGCGGTGCTCTACCCGAGCTTCGGCAACGCGTTGCTGCAGATCCACGACGCCGAGCAGCGTGTCACGCTGATCCAGCTCTACAACCAGATGGTTGCCGAGCTCTATCGCCCTTACCAGGACCGCTTCACGGTGGCGGCGCTGGTGCCGATGCACACCCCCGAAGAGGCCGTGGCCGGCTTGGAGCACATCAAGTCCCTCGGGGCCAAGGTGGCTCTGATCCCGAGTCATGTCCACCGGCCGGTCCCGGGCCAGACCTGGCCTCCCGACGACGAGTGGGCCGACGTGCGGATCCCGCAGTGGGAGACGATGGGCTGGCTCGACACGTTCGGCATCGACAGCCCCTATGACTACGACCCAGTCTGGGCCAAGACCATCGAGCTGCAGCTGCCCATGGCCGCGCACACTGCTGGCATCGGGAACAGCGACCACGCCTCGATCTCGAATTTCGTGTACAACCAGATCGGCCACTTCGCGGCCGCCGGGAGCGCACTGGCCAAATCGCTCTTCCTTGGTGGCGTCACCACCAGGTTCCCCCAACTCCGCCTGGCCCTCCAGGAGGGAGGCGTGGCCGTCGGCGTCCAGCTCTACGTGAGCTTGGTGACCAACTGGCTGAAGCGTGGCGGGGCCGCCATCGCCGGCCTCAATCCCGAGAACCTCGACAAGGAGCACCTCGTCAAGCTGATGGTCGAGGTGGACCCCAGCTTGGCCAAGTACTCGCCCCAGCAGCTCACGGGGCAGTTGAGCGGCACCATGACTCGCGTCCGGGACGACTATGCGGCGGCGGACATCACCTCCGTCGAGGACATCCGCGACCGGTTCGTCACCAACTTCGTCTGGGGGTGTGAAGCCGACGACCCGTTGGTCGGCGTGTCCTTCGATCCCCGCATCACCCCGCTCGGTGCCCTGGTGCCGGCGATCTTCGCCTCGGACCTGGGCCACTGGGACGTCCCGGAGTTCGACGAGCCGCTCGAAGAGGCCTACGAACTCTTCGAGAAGGGGATCCTCACCGGGGAGCAGCTCCGCAGCTTCCTCTTCGAGAACCCCCTTCGCTTCTATGGTTCTCTCAACCCCGACTTCTTCACGGGCACCGCGCTCGAGAAGGAGGCTGCGGTAGAGCTGGCCAAGGGTGCCTGAGCGCACCCCAGGAATCGATCGAACCAGAGGGAGGAAGACACGGTGAGCAGTCGGCTGGAAGGAAAGGTCGCCATCGTCACGGGCGCTGGAACCAAGCTGCCCGGGATCGGGATCGGTTGTGCCATCTCGCAGGTCCTGGCACGCGACGGTGCGCACGTGATCATCGTCGATCGGGTCGAGGAGAACGCCAACGCGACCTTGAATCTGATCGAGGAGCAGGGAGGTCAGGCGAGCATCCACCTCGCCGACGTGTCGATCGAGCAGGACTGCGAAGCCATGGTGCGCGCCGCGGTCGACGGCCACGGGGGTCTGGACATCCTGGTCAACAACGCCGGCATCAGCAGGCACGTCCCGGTCACCGAGACAACGCTCGAGCTGTGGGAGGAGATCATCGGCGTCAACCTCCGGGGTACCTTCATGAGCTGCAAGTATGCCGTGCCCGCCCTGATCGCCAGGGGAGGTGGCTCGATCGTCAACATCGGCTCGGTCGTCGCCATCCGCGACGCCGGGTCAACGCATCCTGCCTACGCCGCCTCCAAAGGTGGCGTGCTGAGCATCACCATCGATCTCGCGGGCGAGTACGGACGGCAGAACGTGCGGGTCAACGCGGTCCTCCCGGGCATGATCAAGAGCCCGATCCAGGAGTCAGTCGGCACCGCGAGCCCCGAGATCCAGAAGCGGATGAACATGCTGGGGCGTATGGGCGATGTCTGGGACCTGGCACACGCGGTCCACTTCCTGTGCACCCCCGAGGCGTCGTACATCACCGGGCACATCCTGCCCATCGACGGGGGTGCCACTGTCTCCATGCCGGCGACGGTGGCGCGGGTCGACCGAATGGAGAAGGCCTAGCGCGGGTCGCGCCTCGTGACGGCTCAGGTCAGGGAAGCTGGCCGGTGAAGAGCCCGACCAGCCGGACGAACTCGTCGGCCATGACGGCGCCGAGGTCGGTGTCGGTGCCCATCTCGCTCCAGCGCTCGTGGGCACGCCGGTCGGCGGTCCAGGCGACGTGCGCCAGCAGGACGCAGTTCTCGTCCGCTGCCTGGAGCCCGCGGCGATCAGCGATGGCGTCGGCCAGCTTGCCGAGCTCCTCACGGAGGTTCTCGGGTGAACGTCTGCGCAGGTTCGGCGAGGACGCAACGGCGGCGACGTAGAGGAGGGGACCCCTCTTGGGGCGGCGCCTGGCCAAGTCGGTGAAGGTCGCAGCGAGTGCGTCGATCTCGCCGAGGGACGCGGGTTGGCGGGCGAAGGTGTCGGCCAGATCCTGCACCCAGAGGCGCTGGGCCCAGAACACGGCGGCTTCCTTCGAGGGGAAATAACGGAAGAAGGTCCGCTTCGAGACGCGGGCCTTGGCGGCGATCTGATCGACCGTGGTGTTGTCGTAGCCCTGGGTGGCGCACAGGGTGAGCGCGGCGTCGTGCAGGGCCTGCCGCGTGCGGGCCTTGTTGTCCTCCCGCAGCGACGGAGCCGATGCTGAGCCCAAGCCCCCCGCGCCGTCCAACCCCACCGTGTCCACCGTGCCCTACGGTAGGGCAACCGAAGGGCATTGCCGATCCGTCGGCCCTTCCCTTGCTGGGGCTGTAGCTCAGTGGTCAGAGCAGAGGACTCATAATCCTTGGGTCGTGGGTTCGATCCCCACCAGCCCTACCATTATTCCTGGTACGTATTCTTGTCCCAGGGACTGCACATCGTTTGCACTCGCTGCATCCCGTTCCGGCGACCTGCCACAGATCGTGAACGTGGGTCCGTGGGATCCCCTGCGGCGTCTCCATGGGCGCGTCCAGCACGCACTGAGCTCCGGATGCAAAGCGTGCACAGACCCTCTAGCGTTCCCGAGGGAACAGCCAGAGGAGGCCGAGCCATGGGCAACGTCCAAGTGATTCGAGATGCGTACGACTGCTTCAGCCGAGGTGACATTCCCACCCTCTTGGGCCTGATGGACCCCGACATCGAATGGAGCGAGGCCGAGGGGAACCCATACCAGCCGAGCGGCAAGGCCTGGAGGGGACCGGATGCCATCGTGCAGAACCTGTTTGTGAAGATCGGAGCAGACTTCGACGGCACCTTCGTCATTCACCCCAAGGACTTCTACGATGCGGGCGACACGGTCGTGGTCGAAGGGCGCTACTCGGGGACCTTCAAGGGTACCGGCAAGAGTTTGGACGCCCAGGTTTGCCACGTTTTCAAGCTTCGTGACGGCAAGGTGACGAGCTTCCAGCAGTTCGTGGACACGGCGCAGCTACAAGATGTGATGGGCGCCCGATAGCGGAGAGGCCCGAGCTGACCGTTGCCACCGAGGCCTCCGCCGGAGGCCGACGGAGCGGGTCAGTCGCTCTCCTCGGTGGCCACCCACGCCACCGCTCCGCCGGTCAGGTTCTCGGCGTTCCATCCGGCGTCGCTCAGCGCTTTGGCCGCCACGGCCGAGCGCCCTCCCATGTGGCAGGCGACGACGACCGTCGCGTCCTGGGGTATCTCGCCCAGACGGGCCCCGAGCTGGCCGAGCGGGATGTTGATGCCGAGGGGATAGGCCCATTCGGCGACCTCGTCGGGCTCGCGGACGTCGACCAGGAAGACCTCCTCTCCCCGGGCGATACGTTCCTTGACCTCCTGCGGGTCCACCTCGGCGTACGGCATGGCACCACGATAGGTGGCCGGGTCGGAGGGGGACCCGCCGGTACTGTGGCGAGTCATGGCGCTCCCTCGGAAGTTCCTCAACGACGACGAGGAACTGCTGGCCGAGCTGCACCCGCACTGGATCTTCCTCTTCGGTCCGCTGTTCACCTCCATCTGGGTTTGGGCCGCCCTCATCGTCCTCTTGATTCTCTGGCGCAACCCCCCGGGGTGGACGAACGACCCAATTATCGTGATCGCCCTCATCCCAGGCCTGTGGCTGCTGGCCCGCTTCGTCCGCTGGAAGTCCTACGACGTCGCACTCACCTCGACCCGGATCCTGGTGCGCCAGGGAATCTTCGGACGTGACACCGTGCAGCTGCGCCTGCAGCGGGTCACCGAGGTCAACGTCCGCCAGTCGCTGATCGAGCGGGTGCTCAGCACCGGGAGCCTGGTCATCGACGTCCAGGGCGAGGACGACTCGCTCACGCTCGAGTACATGCGCAAGCCGGCAGTGGTGCAGCGGGTAATCAACTCCCAGATAAACGAACTGGTGGGCGGCGGTCGGCGCGAGGTGATCCCGCCCGACATGCGGCCGAGGGAGCAACACCCTGGGCACCGCGCCGACCCAGCGGGCCCCGACGAGCCGGACGGAGCGGGCACGACGCTCGACCACGATGCCGAACAGGACACGCCGCCGTTCGGGGTCGAGGTGCCGCCCACCGAGGCCGCTCCGGCAACGGCGGGCGCCACCGGCGCCGTTCCCTTCGAGATCCGTGACCGTCTGATCGAACTCGACGACCTGCGCAAACGGGGCATCCTCACCGACGAGGAGTTCGCGGCAAAGAAGGCCCAGCTCCTCGACCGCATCTGACGTGGCGAGTACCGTGGATCGCGTGAGCACTCCTCGATACCGCTGCGACGGCTGCGGCAACCTCACCCGCTTCGACGTCACCGTCTCCCAGCAGACCAAGGCCTTCTACCACTTCACCGTGGGCGGAGATCTCGAGATCGAAGACGAGCAGGTGCTCGACCGTCACGTCGACGACGTGGTCTGCCGCTGGTGCGGTCACGGGCGGAGCGTGGTGGAGATCGCCGACGAGGAGCTACAGGAGCCCGGTACGCCGTCGACGGTCTCGTGACCGAGCCGCCGGCGGAGATCCTGCGCCGGCTCCGACCCATCCCGACCTACGTCGGCCAGCCGACCACCGTGCCCCACGACCTCGAGGGGGTGACCCCCGAGGGCGCGCCCGTCCGGATCGAGATCGTGGGCGCGCCGACGCCGACCGTGCTGGTGTTCCTCTCGGCCGCATGCCTCGGCTGTGAGGACCTGTGGGAGGGGCTTGGCCCCATGTACTCGGACCTGGACGCCACCGCCCGCCTCATCGCGGTCACCCGGGGACCCGACGAGGAAGGGCCTGCCGGGGTGGCCCGCCTGGCCGGGCCGGACCCGGATCGGCGGGCCGCGCCCGTGGTGATGAGCAGCCGGGCCTTTGCCGACTACCGCGTGTCCGGACCGCCGTTCCTGGTGGTGGTGGATGCGGAGCGGGTCCGGACCGAGAGCGTGGCCTGGGGCGTGGAGCAGACCCTGGCCCTGGCCCGTGCGGCCCTAGGTGGGCGTTGATGCTGTGACGCCGCGCGCTGTCACACCCGGTGGCCATGCTGACCCTGCACAGAGAGGGTCATCGCCATGTCAACTTCCAGGGATATCCACCTTTCCGGGGTCGCACACCCCACCTCCTCCACCGCGGGGTGCGGCCGTGAGGGCACGGTCACGATCGACTGCGACACGTGTTCGCTGCGGGACTCCGCGGCCTGCGACGACTGCGTCGTCTCCTTCCTGCTCGACCGGGAGCCCGACGACGCCGTGGTCATCGAGGCCGAAGAGGCGCGGGCCATGCGAATGCTCGGGCGCGCCGGCCTCGTACCCGAGCTGCGCTTCAGCTCCCGCGCCGGCTGAGCCGGGCCGGTCTGCGCCTCGGGGGCGCACGTGAAGCGCCACCTGCTGGTGACCAACGACTTCCCGCCCAAGGTGGGCGGCATCCAGAGCTACCTGTGGGAGCTGTGGCGCCGTCTCGATCCCTCGTCCTACGTGGTCCTCACGGCCTCGTCGGACCCCGGTGCCGCCGCGTTCGACGCCGCCCAGGCCGAGCGGGGTATCACCATCGAGCGGGTGCCCGGCCCCATCCTCTTCTTCCCGACGCCCGGCGCGTTGGCCCAGATCCGGGCCACGGTGGCCGCCCACGAGGTCGACATGGTCCTCCTCGACCCAGCCCTTCCGCTCGGCCTCCTGGGCCCTCACGTGGGCGTCCCCTACGGGGTGGTGCTCCACGGCGCCGAGGTGGCCGTTCCGGGCCGACTGCCCGGGACGCGGGCCGCCCTGCGCCGGGTGCTCGAGGGGTCGAGCCTCGTGATCTCCGCCGGCACGTACCCGGCTGCCGAAGCTCGCCGGGTCGCCCCGGACCTGTCCCTACCGGTACTCGAGGTGCCGCCCGGCGTCGACACCGGTGCCATCGCACCGCTCACGCCAACGGCCCGGCTCGAGGCGCGACGACAGCTGGGGCTGCCGGTCGAGAGTCCGCTCGTGGTCAGCGTGAGCCGCCTGGTGCCCCGTAAGGGCATGGACGTCCTGATCGAGGCAGCCGGCCGGCTGGCGCCGTCGTTCCCCGACCTGCACGTCGCCGTGGCCGGGACGGGGCGCGAGCTCGGGCATCTGCGACGTCTGGCCGCCCGGAGCCCGGTGGACGTGCAGGTGCTCGGGCGGGTGAGCGACGAGGACCGGGTGGCCCTCCTCGGAGCGGCCGACGTCTTCGCCATGGCCTGCCGGAACCGCTGGTACGGACTCGAGCAGGAGGGGTTCGGTATCGTGTTCCTCGAGGCGGCAGCGGCCGGCGTCCCTCAGGTCGCTGGCGACAGCGGTGGCGCCTCCGAAGCCGTGCAGGACGGGGTCACCGGCCTGGTGGTGCCCGAGCCCGGTCGACCCGGGGATGTGGCCGAAGCACTTCGGAGCCTCCTGGCCGATCGGGCCCTGGTCGACCGCATGGGGGCGGCGGCCCGGGCCAGGGCCGAGGAATCCTTCGACTACGGCGTTCTCGCTTCTAGGCTGGCCGAAGCACTCGCTGGAGTGGCATTGTGACCCTGCGCGCCTGGCCATGCCGGACAGGCTGGCAGCCCCGGAGAGGAAGGAAGCCCGATCGTGGCCGATCAAGCCACTGAGCACATCTCGGTCGCGGCGGCGCCCGAGCGCTGCTTCGAGGTCGCCGCCGACCTCGAGCGGTATCCCGAGTGGGCTGCCGACATCAAGGAGATCGAGGTCAAAGAGCGCGACGAGCAGGGTCGTCCGCACCTGGTGACCTTCCGTGCCGCGGCGTTCGGCCGCAGCACGAGCTACACGCTGGCCTACGACTACTCCGACGCACCGCACGTGCTGGCGTGGAAGCTGACCCAGGGCGACATCACCACCAAGCTCGACGGGAGCTACGTCTTCGACGCCGCCGAGGGCGGCGGGACCGACGTGACCTACCACCTCGAAGCGGAGCTGCGCGTGCCGATCCCCGGTTTCATCAAGATGCGGGCGACGAGCCGCATCATGGCGACGGCCATGCGAGAGCTGAAGGCGCGGGTCGAGTCGACCTCGTGACCGGCCCCGGGGCCGGGGACCCACGGGCCGCGGTGACCTACGGCATCGACATCGGTGGGACCAAGGTGCTCGGCATCGCTCTGTCCGGCGCCGACGAGATGGTGGGCGAGGCCCGGGTGGCCACGCCCCCGGGCAGCCGCGAGATCGCCGGGCGTCATGTGGCCGCCGCCGTCGTCGAGGTGGTTTCCCTCCTCGACGGCCAGGTCGCCGCGGCAGTGCCCGAGCGGGGAGATGGACGTGGCCTGCAGGTACCCGTCGGGGTGGGTGCACCGGGCATGGTCGACCGGGCTGGACGCCTGTCCTTCGCCCCGAACCTGCCCCAGGCGCACGGCGTGGACTGGGTCGCGCTGGTCGGAGGCTGCCTGCCCGGACGCCCGATCGTGGTGGAGAACGACGCCAACCTGGCGGCGCTGGCCGAGGTGCGCCTTGGTGCGGCGCGCGGAATGCGCCATGTCGTCACCGTGACGCTCGGCACTGGGATCGGCGGTGGGATCGTGACTGAGGGCCGGGTCCAGGTCGGGGCCGCGGGCTTCGCCGGCGAGATCGGCCACATGGTGGTCGATCCGGCCGGGCCTCCCTGCCCGTGTGGTCGACGGGGGTGCTGGGAGCGGTTCGCTTCGGGCGCCGGGCTGGGGCTGCGGGCCCGGGAGGCCGCGCTGGCGGGCCACCTGGGTGAAGTGGTCCGGTTGGCGGGCGGTGACCCCGAGAGCGTGCGCGGGGAGGACGTCTCGGCCGCTGCCGCGGCCGGGGATCCGGCGGCGCGCCAGGTGATCGAGGAGGTGGGGTGGTGGGTCGGCTTCGGTCTGGCCAACCTGGCCGCCGTGCTCGACCCCGAATGCTTCGTGCTGGGGGGCGGGGTGGCCCAGGCCGGCGACCTCCTGGTGGACGCCGCACGCGTGGCCTTCGCCGAGCTCGTCGAGGGGGCCGACGCTCGACCGCTGGCCGCGGTGGTCACTGCCGCCTACGGCGAGCGCGCCGGCGCCGTGGGTGCCGCGCTGGCGGCTCGGTACGGCGGACTGTGGTGAGGTGGGGCCTGTGGTGATGCGGACCGGTGTGATCCTGCCGACCTTCAGGGAGAGGCCCGACGAGGCGTTCTCCGTGGCCGAGCGCGCCGTGGCAGCTGGGGTGGACGGGCTCTTCTGTTACGACCACATCTGGCCCATGGGGCAGCCCGAGCGCCCGGCGCTGGCTCCCTTCCCCATCCTGGGTGCGTTGGCCACCCGATTGCCGCCGCGGCCCGAGGCGAGTGGCGGTCCGTTCCTGGGCACGCTGGTGGCGCGCGTCGGACTGGTTCCCATCTCGGTACTGCTGGCCCAGTTCACCGCGCTGGCCGGGTTGGCGCCGGGGCGGGTGATCGCCGGGCTCGGCACGGGCGACCACCTGAGCAAGGAGGAGAACCGCGCCTACGGCATTCCCTTCGAGCGCGCCGCCGTGCGCCGCCGGATGTTGGTGGAGGCGGCGTCCTCGCTTGTCGACGCCGGGCTCGGCGTCTGGGTGGCCGGTGGCCTGGCCGCCCGCACCATCGAGGCCCGGGCCAGCGGGGCGGCCCTCAACCTCTGGGATGTGGACCCCGATCTGGTCGCCGAGGCCACCGCGGGTCCCGAGCCTCTCGAGGTCACCTGGGCCGGGCCCCCGCCCGGGGAGCCGCCCGCCCTCGCCGAGAAGGTGGCCTCGTTGGGCCGGGCGGGAGCGAGCTGGGTGGTGTTCGCCTGGCCCGTCGACCTCGAGGCGTTGGCCGGTGCAGCCTCCGGTGGGCCCTAGACTTTCACGATGGAGTTCCGCCGCATCAACGGGCTGCCGCCCTACGTCTTCGCCACCATCAACGACCTGAAGGCGTCGGCGCGGCGAGCCGGCCGGGACGTCATCGATCTGGGCTTCGGCAACCCGGACCTGCCCTCGCCCGACCTGGCGGTGGAGAAGCTGGCCGAGGCCGCCCGCAACCCGCGCAACCACCGCTACTCGGCCTCGCGGGGCATCCCCAAGCTGCGCAACGCCATCACCGACCTCTACCGGCGCAAGTTCGACGTCGAGCTCGACCCCGAGACCGAGGTGGTGACCACCATCGGGGCCAAGGAGGGCTTCTCTCACCTCATGTGGGTGCTGGTCGGACCCGGCGACACCGCACTCGTGCCCTCGCCCTCCTACCCGATCCACATCTGGGGCCCGCTCTTCGCCGGGGCCGACGTGCGCCAGGTGCCGTTGCAGGGCCCCCATGTCGATGCCGAAGCACCCGACCCGGGCGAAGCGTTCTTCGACGGGCTCATGCACGCCTGGGAGGAGTCGTGGCCCAAGCCCCGGGTGATCGTGCTCTCGTTCCCGCACAACCCGACCACGGCCTGCGTGGACCTCTCCTTCATGGAGCGCCTGGTGGCGTTCGCCCGCGAGCACGAGGTCGTCTTGGTGCACGACTTCGCCTACGCCGATCTGGGCTTCGACGGGTATACGCCGCCCTCGATCCTCCAGGTGCCCGGCGCCACCGAGGTGGCCGTCGAGATCTACACCATGACCAAGTCGTTCTCCATGGCCGGGTGGCGGGTCGGCTTCGTGGTGGGCAACCGCGAGATCGTCCAGGCCCTGACCAAGCTCAAGACCTACCTCGACTACGGGACCTTCCAGCCGATCCAGATCGCGGCCATCATCGCCATGAACGAGGCGCCCGAATACCCCGAAGAGATCAACGCCATCTACAAGTCACGCCGCGACACCCTCTGCGACGGGCTGAGCCGCATCGGATGGCACGTGGCGCCGCCCAAGGGGACCATGTTCGTGTGGGCCCCCATCCCCGATCCCTATCGGGAGATGGGCTCGCTCGAGTTCTCCAAGTACCTCGTCAGCGAGGCCGACGTGGCCACGTCGCCGGGCATCGGGTTCGGTCCGGGCGGAGACGGGCACGTGCGCTTCGCGCTGATCGAGAACGAGCAGCGCATCGGTCAGGGCGTCCGCAACCTGCGCGCCGTGTTGCCGAAGCTCGGCTAGGACCTCACTCGAGGAGTCAGCCGGTCGGCCCCTGGCGCAGCTTGAAGGCGGCGCCGCACGGGTCGGTCACCGTGGCCATGCGCCCGTAGGGAGTATCGGTGGGCTCCTGGGTGACACCGCCGCCGAGCGAGCGCAGCGTGGCGACGGTGGCGTCCACGTCCGCGGTCTCCCAGTACACCGACCACTGCGAGCCCCCGGTGGGGAGGAAGCCCGCCGCGTCCATGATCCCGGCCAGCTGGTCGTGGCCCTCGGGGTGCACCACCGTGTAGCGGAATTCGTCCGTGTCGGACATGACCTCGGTCGTGCAGCGCAGCGCGGAGCGGTAGAAGTCGACGGCACGGGCGTAGTCGGTGGTGAACAGCTCGAACCAGCTCGCTGCCCCCGGTTCGCCGAGCACGCTGAACCCGTGGAAGGTCCCGGGCTGCCACAGGCCGACGCCCGCGCCCGTGGGATCGATCAGCACGGCCTGGACGCCGAGGTCGGCCACCGGCATGGCGGGCACGACGACCTGGGCGCCGCGCGCCTCGGCCGCGGCGACGGTGCCGGTGATGTCGTCAGTGGCCAGGTAGATCTTCCAGATGTTCTGGGCCGGGTTGTCGGGCATGTCGCCCATGCCACCGGCCACCGGCGCGCCCGTCGCGGTTGAACATGAAATAGCCGCCGAACTCGGGGCTCGGTTCACCCGCTTCCCAGCCGAAGAGAGCTCCGTAGAAGTCGCGGCTCCCTTCCACGTCCGATGTCCACAGGTCGGCCCAGCACGGTGCACCCAGTGGAGCGGTGGTCCGGATGGTCATGGCGGTTCCCCCTTGCTCGGGCGCTCTCGCCCTGACGTTGTGCGCTGGCTCCATTGTGATGGACGGCAGTGACACGCGCACCATGGCCGTTCCGAGGCACGGCGCACCCCACCACCGCCGAGAACGCCGGGGGTAGGTTTGGCCCGTGGTCTACTGGGTCCTCAAGATCGTCCTGACCCCGCTGTTCCATGTGCTGTATCGGGTGAGGGTCGAGGGCCGGGAGAACGTGCCCCGCCGTGGTCCGGCCGTGCTGGCCGCCAACCACCAGTCCTTTTGCGACTCGCTTTTCATCCCGCTGGTCGTGCGGCGCAAGGTCACCTTCTTGGCCAAGGCCGAGTACTTCGACTCGCCCAAGACGGCGTGGTTCTTCCGCGCCGCGGGCCAGATTCCCATTCGGCGCTCGGGCGGGACAGAGTCGGAGCGATCGCTCGAGACGGCCCGGCTGGACGTGCTCAGCCAGGGGCACCTGCTGTGCGTGTATCCCGAGGGAACGCGCACGCTCGACCGCTCCGTGCACAAGGGGAGGACTGGGGTCACGCGCCTCTCGTGCGAGTGCGGGGTCCCGGTGATCCCCGTCGGGGTCATGGGGACGGTCGAGGTCCAGCCGGTCGACGCGCGGGTCATGCGGCCGTTCAAGACGGTGACCATCCGCTTCGGCGCGCCGATGCAGATGGCCGGACCCGAGGACCCGGCCGATCCCATGGGCGGCCACGACCACGCCGAGTGTCGGGCCTTCACCGATCGGCTCATGCACGAGATCGCCCGGCTCTCCGAGCGGGAGTACGTCGACTCGTACGTGCCGGCACGATCAGGGGACGCACCGTCCTGACCAGGGGAATCATCACGACCCACCACCGACCTGACGGAAGTTGTGATTCGTAAGCATCTCGAAACAACCAGTTCACACGGCTGGCCTAACGTTGACGCCATGGCTGGGTACGTCGTGCGCATCGCGCTGCCGGACCGGCCCGGTGCGCTCGGCCTGGTGGCCAGCCGGATCGGTGCCGTGGGGGGCGACATCGTCGCCATCAACATCCTCGAGCGGGAAGACGGACAGGCGGTCGACGAGTTCGTGATCGAGATCGGCGGCCAGCATCTCATCGACCTGCTCCAGAGTGAGATCCACGAGGTCGACGGGGCCTCGGTGCTCGAGATCAGGTCGGCGGACTCGACGACGACGGCAGGCTGACCACGTAGGCGCACACGTGCGCCCCCTCCATCAGGTGGGCCTCCCGACGCACCTCCGCACCGGGCAGCGCGCCCTTGATGAAAGCCAGCTCGCTGGTACACGCCTGGGAGAACCCACGGGCCACGGTCAGGATGGCGCAGTTGTGCTCGGTGATGCGCCAGCTCCCGTCGGGCAATCGTTCCGCCTCGGCCAGGTAGCCGTCCTCGTCGAGCACGGCCGTGAGGGCTTCGACCTGCTGGTCGAAGGGGAGGTCGGCGGTGCGGACGAGGGCGTCGGCCACGCGCCGCCGCCGCCGCTGCTCGAAGAGCTCGTCGACCTGGGGCGCGTCCGGGCCACCGAGATAGCCGAGGAGCTCGGTGGTCAGGTCCCCGTAGCGCTTCGGGTAGAGCGCCTCGGCGGCCGAGGTCAGCTCGTAGAAGTGCTTGGGCCGTCCCCGGGGTCGGTCTCCGGCTACCTCCTCCCGGCGCGAGAGGAGGCCGTCCTCTTGGAGCCGGGAGAGCTGGAGCCGAATGGCCGCCGGGGTCAACGAGAGCGCCTCGGCCACGGCGGCAGCGTCGAGGGGTCCCTCGTGCTTGAGCAGGTTCAAGACGGCCCGGCGGGTCGTCGGCAGCTGGTCGAGGGGCGTCTCGGCGATCACGGCAGCACGAGATGGACGTCGCCGAATTCGTGCCACAGGTAGCGCTGTTCGAGCGCCGCCGCGTACGAGGCCTCGAGCAGGGGCCGCCCGGCGATCGACTCGAGCATGGCCAGGTGGGACGCTTCGGGCTGGTGCCAGCCGGTCAGGATGCCGTCGACGGCACGGGCCGGTCGCGCCGGTGACACGACCGTCTCAGTCCAGCCTTCGCCGGGGTGCACGTGCCCATCATCGTCGACGACCGACTCGAGCGCCCGTACCACCGTGGTGCCGACTGCCACCACGCGACCCCCGGCGGCTCGGGTCTCGTTGACCCGACGGGCCGTGGGGAGCGAGACCTTGAAGTACTCGGGGTAGGGGGGCTCGGTGATCTCGAGGGAGGCCACTCCGGTGTGCAGGAGCAGGGGAGTGACGCCCACCCCCTTCGCCACCAGGCGGGTCAGGATCTCGGGAGTGAAGGGACGGCCCGCGCTCGGCATCTCGGCCGAGCCCGGCTCGGTGGCGTACACGTTCTGATACGCCGACAGCGGGTACTGCCCACTGGTGTAGCCGTAGTGGATCGGTCGCCCGTGGCGCGCCAGGTACGCGTCGATCTGGTCGGGCATCTCGATCTGCGCCAGCCACAGCCGTACGCCTCGCCCACGGGGCCCGGCGGCGTAGGGGGCGAGCAGGGTCACGCGGCCGTGCTCGGCCAGGCGCAAGGTCTGTCCCGGTGCCGCACTCAGGTGGGCTTGTCCGTGGCGCCGCAGCTCCAGGGTCCAGAGGCCGGCCGGCAGGCGGGTCGAGAGGTGCACTTGCAACGCCGTGCGATCGGCCGCCGTGGCGTCGAGCTCGGCCGGGCGCGTTCCCGAGGTGTTGATGACGACCAGGTCGCGCTCGTCGAGGAAGTCGGGGAGCGCGCTGAAGCAGGAGTGGACGAGCGAACCGTCGGCACGGGTGGCCACCAGCATGCGCACGGCGTCACGTGCCACCCCTCGGCTCTCTGGCGGGGAGGACGCCTCGAGCTCACCCGGCAGGGTAAAGGGGAGTGGGCGCAGCACGGGTAGGGCCCATTCGGCGGGGACCGGAGTCGCCGATGTGTCCAGGGGCGAGCGGGTCAGCGTGGTCATGTCGGTGCCGATGTCGGGACCAACTGGGCGGCGCGGTAGCGGCCACTCGGCCGATGGCTGGCGATCAGGTCGAGGAAGGCGGGCACGACGGAGGCGGGTTCGGGTCGGTCCGAGATGTCCTCGTCGGGGAAGGCCGCCTGGTGCATGGCGGTGCGCAGGTCTCCGGGGTCGACCGACCAGACGGTGAGTCCGGGGATCTCCGCGGCCAACACGGCGCCCAGGTGCTCGAGCGCGGCCTTGCCCGCCCCGTACCCGCCCCACCCCACGTAGGCCTCGACCGCAGCGTCGGAGGTGATGTCGAGGACGCGGGGGTGCGGAGCGTCCAACAGGAGCGGGAGTGCGTCTTGCACCAGACCCAGAGGCGCCACCACGTTGGCCTCGAAGGCGGCCCGCAACTCGCCGAGCGGGTAGTCGGCGAGCCGGGGAAGTGGTGTCGCACCGAGCGTCCCGGCGTTGTTCACCACCAGATCGAGGCCCCGCAAGTCGAAGGCGGCGCCCGTCAGGTCGTGGCGATGCCCGGGGTCCCTCACGTCGCCGGCCAGGGCGACGACCTCTGCCCCGGGTGCGGCACCGGCGCGGATCCGTGTCGCGGCGACGTCCAACGCGGCCGGATCGCGCCCGTCGATGACCACGGACCACCCCGTCCTGGCCAGTCCACCTGCCAGCGCTTCTCCCAGCCCTCGGCTGGCTCCCGTCACGATGGCCACGCTCATGGCTGCCCACCTTTCCAAGCGGTCCGTCCGCTCCTGCAAATATAACAAGTATTAGCTTGCTTTATGCCCTGCGTGGGTGTCTACCGTCGATCCGGCCGGAGTGGGACGGTCGAATGCAGCGGAGGCCGGACGTCACCGCACGGTGCGGAAGAACCGCCGGAGCTCCTCTACGAACAGAGTCGGCTGTTCGAACGCGGCGAAGTGACCGCCGGCGGGTGGAGTGCCCCAGTAGCGAATGTCGGGGAAGCGTCGTTGGGCAATGCGACGGGAGGGTCGGAAGATCTCCTTGGGAAACACCGAGACTCCCAGGGGGACCGAGACCGAGCCGGTGCGCAGGTTGCGGGCCGACTCCCAGTACATCCGGGCCGACGAGGCGCCGGTCGCCGGAAGCCAGTAGAGCATGATGTTGTCGAGGATTCGATCGGCTCCGAGAGCCCCAACGGGATCACCCCCCGTGTCGGTCCATGACCAGAATTTCTCGAGAATCCACGCACATTGTCCGGCGGGTGAATCAGTGAGCGCGTAGCCGAGTGTCTGCGGCCTGGTCGACTGCAGCTTCAGATAACCCGAGTCGATCTGCTGGAAATGCTCGGCGGATTCGAGCGCCGACTGCTCGGAGTCGGTCCATTCGCCATCGCCTGACCGCGGGCGCAACATGAGCAGGTTGACGTGCACGCCGACCACGTGCGCCGCGTCCTGCTCGCCGAGCTGCAGGCTCACGAAAGATCCCCAGTCACCCCCCTGTGCGCCGTAGCGGGTGTAGCCGAGTCGCGACATCAGTTCTCTCCACGCCCTCGCCGTTCTCTCGACCCCCCAACCGAGCCCGGTGGGCTTGTCCGAGAACCCGTAGCCGGGCAGCGACGGGACGACCACGTGGAAGGCGTCTGACGCATCCCCGCCGTGGGCGACCGGGTCGGTTAGGGGTCCAATCGCGTCGAGGAACTCGACCACTGAACCTGGCCACCCGTGGGTCAAGAGCAACGGCAGGGCTTCTTGGTGGCGTGACCTCACGTGCAGGAAATGAATGTGCAGACCGTCGATCAAGGCGCGGAAATGGGGAAAGGTGTTCAGGTGGGACTGCCGAGCCGACCAGTCATATTCCTCGCTCCAGTACTCGCACAGACTGCGCAGATAGTGCACGGGGACGCCTTGGGACCAGTCGTCGCTGGGGTCGGGGTCGGCCCAGCGGGTGCGCTGCAGGCGGGTCCGCAGATCGTCGATTGTGGTGAGGGGGACGTCGATCCTGAACGGCTCTATGCGAGAAGCGGTTTGTTCGCTCACTGTGCGAGCGTAGGTCTCGGTGGATTACAAGAAGGGCCCGGCGAGGTCGGTACCCATCCCAATCGGTTGGGGCAGGTCACCTCACGTTCAGGTTGGCCGAAGGGAACGGGTGGTCGGCTGCCGTCTTGGTTGGTCGACCGCCCAGCCCATCGACTTGTCGACCGCACGGCGCCACACGGCGTACACAGCGTCGGTCAGCTCGACCGGGAGTTGTGGCTCGAACACGGTTTCGGCCTCCCACAGGGCCGACAGCTCCTCGAGCGACGACCAGACGCCCTCGGCGAGGCCGGCAACCGTGGCGGCCCCGAGCGCGGTCGACTCCAGCGCCCGGGGCCGTGCCACCGGGATCCGGCTCTGCTCGGCCTGCAGCATCAGCAGGAGATCCATGGTGGCGGCGCCCCCGTCCGCCCGCATTGCCACCAGCGGGTGTGACGTAGGGGCGCGCAGTGCAGCGGTCATGGCGTCGGTCATGTCCCGCACCTGGTAGGCCATCGCCTCCACGCAGGCCCGGGCGATCTGGGCCCGCCCCGCGCCCCGCGTAAGCCCGGTGATCAGACCGCGCGCGCCGGGATCCCACCAGGGGCTGCCCAGGCCGGCCAGAGCCGGCACGAAGGTGACGCCCCCGCTGTCGGGCACCGACTCGGCCAACGGGCCGATCTCGTCGGCCGAGTCGATGATGCCCAAGCCGTCGCGCAGCCACTGGATCGCCGCGCCCGACACGAAGGCCGAGCCCTCCACGGCGTAGGCCACGCCCCTGCCCGCACCCTCGGGTCCGCCCGCTGGGCCGTGGTCGCCCAGGTCCCAGGCGCAGCTGACCGTGAGCCCCTCGGGCGCCGGAGGTGGTACGGCGCCGGCGTTGGCCAGCACGAAGCTGCCCGTGCCGTAGGTGACCTTGGCCATGCCCGGTTCGAAGCAGCACTGCCCGAACAGCGCGGCCTGCTGGTCGCCGAGCACGCCCGAGACCGGTACCCCGTCGAGCACGGCGGCGGCGGGGCCGAGGTCGCCCAGGCCCACGGTGCCGAACCGGCCCGCCGACGGGCGGACCTCGGGCAGCGCGCGCATCGGCACGCCGAAGAGCTCGCACAGCTCGTCGGACCAGGCACGGGCCCGGGTGTCGAAGAGGAGGGTCCGGCTCGCGTTGGAGGGATCGGTGGCGTAGGTGCCGCCGCGGGTCCCGCCGGTCAGGTTCCACAGCACCCAGGTGTCCACGGTGCACAGGGCCAGCCGGGGATCATCGGGCCCCAGGGCCAGGTCACCGTGGCGCAGCAGCCAGGTCGCCTTGGTGGCGCTGAAGTACGGGTCGAGAACGAGGCCGGTGGTGGAGCGCACGAAGGGGAGGTGCCCCGCCTGCACCAGCTCGGCGCAGAACGGCGCGGTCCGCCGGTCCTGCCAGACGATGGCACGGTGGAGCGGCCGCCCGGTCGACCGGTCGAAGGCCACCACGGTCTCGCGTTGGTTCGTGATGCCGATGGCCTCGACGGATCCGCCGGCGCTGGCCAGTCGCCCACCCACCTCGGCCAGAGTGGCCCGGACCGCGTCGACGATCTCGACCGGGTCGTGCTCGACCCACCCCGGACGCGGGAAGTGCTGGGTCAACTCCCGGTAGGCCACGTCGGTCACCCGTGCCCGCTCGTCGACCACCAGGGCCCGCACCCCGGTCGTGCCGGCATCGACGGCGACGACCGCGGCCATGGGTCAGCGACGCTAACCGCTCGACGACGTGCCTCTCACGGCGCTGCCCCAGGTGCACGAAATCGGCGCGTCGGAGGGGCCCTCAGCCGCCCCCGGCGCGACTCTTGGCGCGAAAAGCCGGTGACCTGGAGGGATGCTGCGCCGAGTTGGTTGACACGTGCGTAACTACAGTGCTGTAATGACCACAGCATCTCGTGTCTCGGGGGAGGGTCGGCCACAATATCTTGTGGTTGGTGCGGCGGCCCACCTTCCCGAAGTCGGAACGAGGCACATCCACCAGCCACGATACGAACGAGCCCCCAGGAGGACCCCAGGCATGGCCATCGCCCCCCAGCGAGCCGAGATCGGCATTCGCCGCCATTTCACCACCGAAGGCGTGCACCCCTACGACCAGGTCCGCTGGGAGCGACGTGATGCCCGCATCACCAACTTCCGGGACGGCTCGGTGGCCTTCGAGCAGCTCGACGTCGAGGTCCCCGAGTCCTGGAGCGTCAACGCCACCAACATCCTGGCCCAGAAGTACTTCCGGGGCACCCTGGGCACCGACGAGCGTGAGTGGTCGCTGCGCCAAGTGGCCGACCGGGTGGCCGACACGCTCACGGCGTGGGGCATCAAGGACGGCTACTTCGCCGACGAGGAGGAGGCCCTCGTCTTCAACCACGAGCTGAAGTACCTCATCATCCACCAGAGGGCGGCGTTCAACTCGCCGGTCTGGTTCAACATCGGGGTCAAGGGTGTGCCGCAGCAGGGCAGCGCCTGCCAGCCGTACCACTCGCTCGTGAGCACACCCGAGGGCCTCGTTCCCATAGGCCAGCTGGTCGAGGAGAAGGCACTGGGACGAAAGGTGCTCGACGCCCATGGCGTCACCAGCGTCGTCGCGGTCAAGCACAACGGCACGAAGCCGGTGCTCCGCATCCACACCAAGGCGGGGCATCAGCTCGACGTCACCGGAGACCACCTGGTCTGGCGAGCCAGCGGTGTCGAAACGGGGCAGTTCGTCCCTGCTGCCGATCTTCGTCCAGACGACATGGTGACCTGGCACCGCAGCGAGGATCACTCGGCCCCGGCCGCATCGGACGACGAGATCGCAGAGGCCGCTCTGGCGGGCTGGCTGCAGTCCGACGGCTTCGTGGGTCAATACGAGGGGACGAACCGTTCCCTGACGATCGAGGCGATGACCGTCACGGAAGCCGAGCGGCAGTGGGTCCTCGGTGCGCTGGACCTGGTCTTCCCGGAGGTGCACCGCCACGAGCGGACCGTGGAGACAGCGGACGGCACGCTGGACTGCCGGCGCCTTCGGCTCTACGGGCACGTGTTGAGCGACTTCGTCGAGCGTTGGCAGTTGCGGTCGCGAGGGGTCGAGATGACCGTTCCCGCCCATCTGCTCACCGCTCCTCTCCCGGTCGTCACGGCCTACTTGCGCAGCATCTTCCAGGCCGAGGGGTACGTGTCGCTCAGCGATCGGGGAGCGCGCATCGGCGTGGACATGATCTCCGAAGGAATCGTCCGCGGCACCCAGGCGCTCCTGGCACGGTACGGGATCTTTTCTCGGGTTCGCCTCAAGGCCGACCGGCGGGGCAACCGAAAGGACTGCTGGTCGCTCACGATCCGCTCTCTCGGGGACCGGATTGCGTTTGCCAACGAGATCGGGTTCATCGATCCGAAGAAGGAGGCGAAGCTCCACCAGAGTCTCGAGATCGCCGGACACCGGGCCGGCAGTGTGAAGCGGCTCGAGATCGAGCGAGTCGAAGAACTCGGTGAGATGGACGTCTACGACATCCAGACCGAGAGCGGCGAGTACCTGAGCGGGAACGTGCGGGTGCACAACTGCTTCATCCTCTCGGTCGAGGACACCATGGACTCGATCCTCAACTGGTACGTCGAGGAGGGCGTCATCTTCAAGGGCGGCTCGGGGGCCGGGGTCAACCTGTCGCGGATCCGCTCCTCGCACGAGCTGCTCAAGGGCGGCGGCACGGCGTCGGGCCCGGTCAGCTTCATGCGTGGTGCCGACGCCTCGGCCGGGACGATCAAGTCGGGCGGTAAGACCCGGCGCGCCGCCAAGATGGTCATCCTCGACGTGGACCACCCCGACGTGGAGGACTTCGTCTGGTGCAAGGCGATCGAGGAGCGCAAGGCCCGGGTCCTGCGTGACGCCGGCTTCGACATGGACCTCGACGGGGCTGACAGCCACTCGACGCAGTACCAGAACGCCAACAACTCGGTGCGGGTCACCGACGAGTTCATGAACGCCGTGATCGACGGGCGGGACTGGGACCTGGTCGCCCGCTTCGACGGCTCGGTCGTGCGCACGGTGCCGGCCCGTGACCTGTTCCGACAGATCGCCCACTCGGCCTGGGAGTGCGCCGACCCGGGGATGCAGTACGACACCACCATCAACCGCTGGCACACCGCCCCGAACACGGCGCGGATCAACGGCTCCAACCCGTGCTCGGAGTACATGCACCTCGACAACAGCGCGTGCAACCTGGCGTCCATGAACCTGCTCACCTTCCTCGACGGGAACGACCAGTTCGACGTCGAGGGTTTCAAGGCGGCGGTCTCGGTCGTGTTCACCGGTCAGGAGATCATCGTCGGCAACGCCGACTACCCGACCGACAAGATCGCCGAGAACACCCGGGCCTTCCGCCAGCTCGGCATCGGCTATGCCAACCTGGGCGCCCTCCTCATGGCTCAGGGCCTGCCCTACGACTCGGAAGCCGGGCGGGCCTGGGCGGCGGCGATCACGGCGCTGCTCACCGGCCACTCCTACGCCACCTCGGCCCGCACGGCGGCCCGCATGGGACCGTTCGCCGGCTACCACGAGAACGCCGAGCCCATGATCAACGTGCTGCGCATGCACCAGGCGGAAGCGTCCAGGATCGACGAGGACGTGGTGCCGCCCGAGCTGCTCTCGGCGGCCCAGGAGGCATGGGACCAGGCGGTGGATCTGGCCGAGATCTACGGGGTGCGTAACTCGCAGGCCTCGGTGCTCGCGCCCACCGGGACCATCGGTCTGCTGATGGACTGCGACACCACCGGCGTCGAGCCCGACCTGGGGCTGGTCAAGACCAAGAAGCTGGTCGGCGGCGGCACCATGTCGATCGTCAACCAGACCGTGCCCCGGGCGCTCGCCAAGCTGGGTTACTCCGCAGAGCAGGCCGAGGACATCGTGGCCTACGTCAACGAGCACATGTCGATCGTGGGCGCGCCGCACCTCTCGGCCGAGCACCTGCCGGTGTTCGCCTGCTCCATGGGCGACAACACGATCCACCACCTGGGCCACATCCGCATGATGGGTGCCGTGCAGCCCTTCATCAGCGGCGCCATCTCCAAGACGGTGAACATGCCCGAGGACGTCTCGGTCGAGGACGTCGAGCAGCTGCACATCGAGGCCTGGCGCCTCGGTCTGAAAGCCGTGGCCATCTACCGTGACAACTGCAAGGTGGCCCAGCCCCTCTCGACCACCAAGAAGGCCGATGCCGATGCCGGCGATGGCGGTGACACCGCACCGGCCGGCTCCGAGGCCGAGGCCCGCGACCGGGCCATCGCCAACCGGATCGCCGAGCTCGAGGCGGCCCTGGCCCACGAGCGCCAGCGGGTGGCGTCCCCGCTCGTGGTGGGCGCAGTGCGCGAGCGCCTACCACGCAAGCGCAACTCCAAGACCTTCTCGTTCCGGGTGGCCGACTGCGAGGGCTACGTGACGGTGGGCGAGTACGAGGACGGCCGTCCAGGTGAAGTGTTCGTCAAGGTGTCCAAGCAGGGCTCGACCCTGGCCGGGATCATGGACGCCTTCTCGATCTCGGTCAGCCTGGGCCTCCAGCACGGCGTGCCGCTGGCCACCTTCGTGCGCAAGTACGGGAATATGAAGTTCGAGCCGGCCGGCATGACGGACGACCCCGAGCTCCGCCTGGCCAGCAGCCTGGTGGATTACATCTTCCGTCGCATGGCGCTCGACTACCTGTCCCGGGAGGAGCGCGAGGAGCTCGGCGTGCTCTCGACCCAGGAGCGCACCCAGCCCACGCTTCCCGGTGTCGAGGAGATGGCCACCCCCTCGGTCGGCCTCGGCGAGGACGGGTTGAGCCCGGCCACCGCGGTCGCCCCGTCGCCGGTGGAGTTCAGCCAGGAGCGTCCGGTGCCCCGGGCGGCTCAGCTCGACGCCCCGCTTTGCTACAACTGCGGCAACACCATGCAGCGGGCAGGCTCGTGCTACGTGTGCTCGAGCTGCGGGACCACCAGTGGGTGTTCGTGAGAACTCGCGTGTGACGACGTGCCTTTCGCGTGGTCGGCCCGGGCTGGCCACGAGCGGTGGTCACGGCTGACCCTCACGGATCGAGGCACCTCCAGTTCGGCAGGATGGCACACGGCGTCACGTGGGTGCTTCGCCACGTCGCCGCTCCTCTTGGATCGCGGTCAGTCCCGACTCCAGCGTGGGATAGAACCGATCGCGGTCCAGCGTCTCGAAGAGGCCGTATCGCTGTACGAGATTCTGGAGTCGTGTGCGCATCTCGACGAATGCCATGTGGACGCCGCCCGCGTTGAGCTCCTGGTCTAGCTGTTCGAGCATCTCCGCGGCGGACACGTCGATGTCGGTGATGGCTTCACATTGGATCACCACCCACGTCACCGGACGCGCCTTGACGACGCCACGGACCTGGGAACGGAACGAGGAGCAATTGGCGAAGAAGAGGGGCGCCTCCCACCGGTAGACCGCGATCCCGGGTAGCTGGTGGGCGTCAGGGTGGCGCTTCACGTTGTGCCACCCTCCGACGGCGTGGTCCTGGCCCAGAACTGCTCCGTGTGGCTGCCACCCGCGCCGGAAGTAGAGGGCCACGGCCAACGCCACGGCGATGACGATGCCCTGGAGGACGCCGAGGACGATCACGCCCAGACTGGCGATGACCGAGAGCACGAACGCGCTCTTGCGGACCCGCCAGTAACGGGCGAGCACCGGCAGGTCGAGGAGCAAGAATGCGGCGCCGATCAGCACGGCAGCGAGGGCCGACTGCGGCAGGTCGGCCAGCAGGGAGTTGAAGAACAAGAGCAGCACGGCCACGATCCCGGCCCCGACGACCGAGGCCAGCTGGGTCTTGGCGCCCGCCTGCTCGACGACTGCGGTGCGAGACCCGCTGGTCGACACGGCGAAGCCCTGGAGACAACCTGCCGCCAGATTGGCGGCGCCGATACCGATCATCTCCTGGTTCGGATCCACTTCGTCACCTCTCCGGGCACTGAAGCTCGACGAGGTGGCGATCGTGTCGGCCAGTGACACCAACGTGATGCCCACGGCGGCGATCATCAGCGGCCCGATGTCGGAGAACTTGGTCCACGGGAGCGACGGTCTGGGGATCCCTCTGGGCAACGTTCCGACGGTGGGGACGCCGTGGGCGTGCAGGTCGAAGACCGCCGAGACGACCGTGGCCGCCACGATCGCCACCAGGACGGCAGGGAGCATCCGGGTGAAGCGGGGGAGGATCAGGAGGATGGCCAACACCCCGATCCCCACGGCCAGGGCGGCCCCGACGGTGGAGTCCAGGTGCACGACGAAGGCCTTGAGCTCGGGGCCGAAGCCCTCGGCATCGGTGGAGAAGCCGCACAGCTTTGGCAGCTGGCCGACGATGATGACGAGCGCCAGCCCGTTCATGTAGCCGACCTGGACCTCGTTGGAGAGCAGATCGGCCACGAATCCGAGGCGGGCCAGGCCCATGCCGATCTCGATGATCGCCACGATCACCGCCAGCATTCCGGCCAGGGCGATGGCGCGATGCGTGTCGCCTCCCACCAGCAGGGGCACCAAGGCGGCGAAGATCATCGGGGAGATCGACGAGTCGGGCCCCAGCACGAGGATCCTCGACGGTCCGAAGACGGCGTAGCCGATCAGGCACCCAATGGTCGTGTAGAGGCCCGTGACAGGAGGGAGGCCGGCCAGCTCGGCGTACGCCATCCCCTGGGGAACGAGAATCGCGGCCAGGACCACGCCGGCGATCACGTCAGGGCGCGCCCACCTGCCCTGATACGTACGGACTGAACTGACGCCAGGTACCCAGCGAGCGATTCCGGAGCCGCCGCCTGTCATCTCCGGTCCTGTACTCACAGTGGCGTTGGTTCCTCCGTGCCTCGGGTGGTGAACTTACAATGCCTGGTCGATCGGGACCGGGAGGAGGCGACGCATGGCGAACGGACCGGAGATGGGGGCAAGACCCGGTCCCGACGGAACCGCCAGAACCGCCAGAACCGACTCATCAGGCCCCACGGCTCGTCGGCCTCGTGCGCTGGCGGTCGCCTCCCTGGTCGCGGGAGCCCTGCTCCTGCTCCTGGTCGTCGGGTTCTTGGTGCGCAACGGCGTCTATGTCGTTCTTGGCCTGGCCGGCGCGGTGCTTGGGATCGCCGGCGGCTGGTGGGTCATCACCGAGCGCTCGCCGCGGCGTCTCGTCGGGTACGCCGGAGCGGTCGTGGGCAGTGCCCTGATGGTCGTCGCGTTTCTCCGGGCGGGACAGGAGAGCTGGGCATCGGTCGTCCGACTCGTTCTCGCGCTGCTGCTCCTCTGCATTGCGATCATGTCGGCCCGAGCCTCACTTTCCGCTCGACTGCAGGAATCGACCAGCAGCGCCACCCACCGGGTCCCACCACCGGTCCATCCCGTGCTCTTGTGCAACCCGTGGTCGGGCGGAGGCAAGGTGGAGCGCTTCGGCCTCCAGGATCTCGCCGCCTCCGTCGGCGTCGAGACGGTCAGCCTCGAGCGTGATCTGGACCTGGCCGAGCTGGCTCGCGACGCCATCGGCCGCGGTGCCGATTGTCTCGGCATGGCCGGTGGGGACGGCTCCCAGGCGTTGGTCGCGTCGCTCGCCGTCGAGCACGACCTGCCCTTCGTCTGCGTCGCGGCGGGGACCCGCAACCACTTCGCGCTCGACTTGGGTCTCGATCGCGAGGACCCTCGGAAGAGCGTTTACGCCTTCGGGGACGCGGTCGAGCGCCGCGTCGACTACGCCACGGTGAACGAGCGCTTCTTCGTCAACAACGTCTCGTTGGGCATCTACGCCACCATCGTGCAGCAAGAGGGCTATCGGGAGGCCAAGAAGGAAACGACCCAAGCGCTGCTGCCTCAGCTCTTGGGCCAGCGGAGCGAGCCCTTCGATCTCCAGTTCGTCACGCCGGACGGCACCGAGGTCGACGGCACGTTCCTGATCATGGTCTCGAACAACCCCTACGTCCTGGGAGCCTCCCTGGACGCGTCGCAGCGAAGGCGGCTCGACACGGGACGACTCGGCGTCTTCGCTGTCAGCGCCAGCACGGGCGCCCAGGCCGCCAAGGTGATCACCTTGGCGCTGGCCGGCCACGGGGCGGCCAGCGGCCACGCCTACCAGTTCGAATGTGAGGAGTTCGAAGTTCGGTCACGCTCGGGCAAGGCCTACGCCGGGATCGACGGGGAGGCGCTCGAGCTCGAGACACCGCTCCGCTTCCGCATCCACCCAGAAGGCTTGCGGATGCTCGTCCCCGAGGGAAACATCGAGGCAGCGTTGCGGCGCCAGGCCCACGACGTCCACGTGCGAGACCTGGTCGACCTCGCCGTCGGAAGGTAGGCCCCGAGCCCACGGTAACGCGGGCGCGCCCGCTCAGGGGGTCTGAGGTCACTGATCGGCCTTCATGACGCGATGCCCAAGGTGCTGGCCCTGAACGTGCAGGCGGGCTAGAAAGTCCCGAGTTCCAGGCCCCTCGAAGCACACCACAAGGAGACCCGATGCTCGCGTACAACTATCCGCTCGGCGGCGTGTTCCTGTCGATGTTGTACTTCTTCTTGTTCTTCATCTGGATCTGGATTCTCATCACCGTCTTCATGGATGTCTTTCGCAGCGGGGATCTGGGAGGGTGGGCCAAGGCGCTGTGGTGCATCTTCGTGATCATCCTCCCGTTCCTCGGTGTGTTCGTGTACCTGATCGCCCGGGGCGGAAAGATGCAAGAACGTCGCCTGCAGGACGCGGCTCAGCAGAAGAGCGCCTTCGACCAAGCCGTGCGGGAGGCCGCGGGGTCTTCGAGCGGCGACGTGGCGTCACAGCTGAGCAGCCTGGCCGACCTCAAGTCGAAGGGCGTCCTGACCGACGCCGAGTTCGAGGCGCAAAAGGCGAAGATCCTCCTGGCTGCAGGCTGACCAACACCGAGCACGATCCGGCATCGCGGAGCGGTTCGTGGGAGCGAGGCGCGCGGCACTGAGGACGTCGAGCGATCTTCCCCGTTCCTCGGTCGCCCTCCGCAACGTGAGCGCAGATGAGGTTTCGTCACGAACGCGTCGGGACTACGATTCGGAAGCGGGCACTGTACGGGAGGGGTAGAGCGATGGCAGATCCTTCTGGCCCCCTGGGGCCGATCAGCTACCTGATCGTGGAGTTTCCGGGGAGCAAGATGACCGGCGAGGGACTCCCCATCCTGGTCGACCTGGTCGAACGCGGGGTGGTTCGGATCCTCGACCTGGTCTTCGTGGCCAAGGGAGAAGACGGCTCCCTGGGGGTCCTCCAGATCCAGGACCTGGACGTGGACGGCACCGTGGACCTGGCGATCTTCGAGGGCGCTTCTTCTGGGCTGGTCGGCGAGTCCGACCTCGCTGAGGCGGCACCGGCGATTCAGCCCGGTTCTTCGGCGGCCATCTTGATCTTCGAGAACCGGTGGGCGACCGACTTCATCCAGTCCCTGCGCCGTGGCGGGGCCGAGCTGGTGGCCGCGGGGTACATCCCCCAGGACGACCTCCTCGCTGCGCTCGACGCAGCCGAGGGCTGAAAGGAGAACGGCGTGCCCCTACTCAGAGGAATCGCCCGCACCGCGGTGGTCGCCGGAACGGCGACGGCGGTCTCGAACCGCGTGTCGCGTCGGCAGGGCAACCGTTGGGCCCAGCAGGAACAGCAGCAGTACGACCAACAGCAGCAGTACACGCCTGCGCCCCAACCACAGGCCTCCCAGCCGGCGAGGGACACGGTGGCCCAGCTCAAAGACCTGGCGGATCTCAAGGCCCAGGGCATACTGACCGACGCCGAGTTCGACGCCCAGAAGGCGAAGATCCTCGCTGCGAGTTGAGACCGTTCGCACTGCTGCACGCGATCCGCGCGCAGCAGTGACGCAAGGCGGTTCGTGATCTTGGCCGCGAGCCAGACCAGCCGAACTCAGTCGACCGCGGGCTCCTCGACAGCTCCCGGGGGGAGTGTGCCCGTCGCGGCCTCCCAGCCGATGGCGGCGATTCGGGCGCTCATCACCTTGGCGATCCCGAGGCCGATACCCGCTGCGGCCGCCCACAGCAGGGCGTCGGGCCATGAGAACTGGGGGTTGGTGGGGTCGAAAGGCGTCGCTGGGGCAGTGTCCTTGCGGACGGCCTGATACGTGGCCCGGATGAGCTTCCGGGCCAGCAGCCCGCCCAGCATGCCGGTGATGATCGAGACCATCTTCCACATCCGCTCACGGCTGATCATGCCGGGCGCACCCGTCGCACAGTCACACCCAAGAATGTACCTTGTCGGCCCTGTCCCCAGAATCGCCAGAGACCGAATCGCCTGATTCACCGCAGGTGAGCCGCCACCGCCGCAGGCGTTCCGTGCGGGTCCTTGTACTCATCGTGGCCTGGGCTGCCCTGACCGGACTCCTGATCGCGTTCGGTGAGGGGGTCGTGCACTCCTCCTCAGTCAATGCATTCGACCGCCACGTGACGTCCGTTGTCGTCGCTCACCGGACCCCGGCGCTCAACGCGATCATGAAGACCGCGACGTGGCTCGGTTCGTGGGTCGCGCTCGTGGTGACCGGGATCCTCTTGATGGCCCTCGCCTTCCGCCGCCGCCTCCCGGTGGCCGCCGTGGTTCTGGTGGTTGTCGCCTGGGCCGGGGAGAACGGCGGCGTGACACTGGCCAAGCACGTCGTCGAGCGTGACCGCCCGCCACAGGATCTCCGGGTCGTCTCGGCGCACGGCTGGTCGTGGCCGTCGGGTCACACCGCCGTCGCCCTCCTCGTGTTCACCACCTTGGCGCTTGTGGTGGCGGCCATCGCCCCAAGTTCGCGCTCTCGAACACTGGCGTGGCTGCTCGCGGGCTTGGCAGTGGTGGCGGTGGCGTTCTCGCGGGTTGAGTTGGGTGTGCACTGGACCACCGACGTCGTGGCGAGCTTGATCTTCGTCGGCGCGTGGCTGGTGGTCCTCTTGGCATTGTTCGCTTCCGATGTCCGCCCGAAGCGCATTGACGCCGAGGCTCACTGCTGAGCCCTGCCGACTTGGCCAGCTGGCCCCGGAAAGCGACACGGTTCTCCGCCGTGCCTCCTTCGTCGACTTTCGTTTCGTTTTAAGCGATGGTCCCGCTCACCCCGGGGCACTCGTCAACGTCGCAGGACGTGTGGTCCAAGTTCGCTTCGGGAGCATGATCCTGGCGAGGCGACGTCGGGCCTTTAGGCCCTAGCCGATGTCAAGAACCGCGGAAAATAGTTAGGGAACGGTAACAAGCTGACTCGGCGTCGGTAACGGATACCGATTGGCCCAGCTCCTCTAGGAGGCAACGATGACGGCTCAACGGAGAAAGCGGAGCGCGAGGCGCTCACGGCTGGCTGTGGCCACGGTATCGGCGGTGGGAGTGATCGGCGTCGTCGGGAGCGGTGCGGCATCGGCCGGTGCCGCGTCGGTACCGTCGAGCGTCAACGTCAACGGCTTCACGGTGAACTTCAAAGCCATGAACGCGCTGAAGCCCCTCACGAATGCCGGGAAGGGGCTGGTCGGCGTGATCCTGCCCGACACGACGTCGTCGACCCGCTACGTCGACTTCGACGCGCCGTACTTTCACCAGGCGTTCGCGGCGGCCGGTTACTCACCGTCGCAGTACAAGATCGACAACGCCCAGGGTGTCGACGCCAACGAGCTCTCGCTGGCCCAGGCCGACATCTCCCTCGGGGCCAAGACGCTGATCTTCGACCCGCTCGACTCCACGGTGGGCAACCAGGTCCAGTCGTACGCGACCTCGCACGGCGTGAAGCTGATCAGCTACGACCGGGCCACCTTCGTGGGGAACCCGACGTACTACGTGAGCTTCAACAACGTCACGGTGGGCAAGCTGATCGGGGGCGGATTCAACGCCTGCGTGGCCGCCTGGAAGGTCAACAAGCCCCAGGTCTTCGAGCTCGACGGCGGTGAGGACACCGACCCCAACGTGGTGTCGTTCGCCCAGGGCTACAACTCGGTCATCTGGGGCACCACCCAGACGCCGCTGAGCGCCGGCAAGACCAACTCGAAGGGTTGGGTCCTCGTCGGCGACAAGATCACCCCGGGGTGGACGAACGCCACCGGTGCGCAGATCTTCCAGCAGCAGTACACGGCGCACCCGAACATCAACGCCACGGTGGAGGCCAACGACGGTCTGGCCAATGCGGTGATCGGTGACCTGAAGAACTCCGGCGTCAAGCCGAAGAAGATCCCGACCACTGGTCAGGACGCCACGCTCCAGGGCATGGAGAACGTCCTCACCGGTTACCAGTGCGGCTCGGTCTACAAGCCCATCTACAAGGAGACCCAGGCGGCGGTGACCCTGGCCACCATCTTGCGGGCCGGCAAGAACCCGCCCAAGGCCCTGGTGAACGGGACGACGTCCCCGCCGTCAGGCGTCTCGGGCACCACGCAGCCTGCCGTCCTGCTGACCCCGACCTGGGTGACGGGGGCGAACATGAACAAGACGGTCATCCACGACAAGTTCATCTCGGCCTCGACGCTGTGCACGTCCGTCGGCGCCTCCGCTTGCAAGGCTGTCGGAATCAACCCGTGACCCGGGCTGCGCCTGTGGCCCGCGCCCTCTCCATCGCTCCCGCGGCGGAGAGGGCGCATCCGGGTACCCTGGCTCCGGGGGTGCGGTGACGGTGACGGTCGACGGCATCGACGGTGGCACGGTCGAGGGGCTGCTCTCCATCCGCGGGCTCTCCAAGAGCTTCGGTCCGATCCAGGCGTTGACCGAGGTGGATCTCGATGTGCCGGCCGGGAAGGTCACTGCGTTGTGCGGTGACAACGGTGCGGGCAAGTCGGTGCTGATCAAGTGCATCGCCGGTGCCCACGAACCCACCGATGGCCAGATCTTCTGGGAGGGCCGACCGGTCCGCATCCGGAGCGCACACGACGCAGCCGAGCTCGGCATCGAGACCGTCTACCAGGACCTGGCCTTGGCCGACAATCTGGACATCGTCCAGAACATGTTCCTCGGTCGCGAGAGGGTCCGGCACCGGCTGCTCGACGAGGACGCCATGGAGCGAGCGGCGGCCGAGACCATGGCCGGTCTGCGGGTGACCTCGGTACGCTCCATCCGTCAGCCGGTGGGTTCGCTCTCGGGCGGCCAACGCCAGTCGGTGGCCGTCGCCCGGGCCGTCATGTGGAACTCAAAGCTGGTCATCATGGACGAGCCCACCGCCGCCCTGGGCGTCACCCAGACGGCCATGGTGCTCGATCTCATCCGGAGCCTTCGCGAGAACGGCCTGGCGGTCATCGTCATCTCGCACAACCTCAATGACGTCTTCGCCGTGGCGGACCGGATCGCCGTTTTGCATCTGGGCAAGCTCGTCGTCCAACGGGACGCCTCGACCTTCGACCGTCAGAGCGTGGTCGAGTACATGACCACCGGGGGTTCGGGCCCGGTGGCGGCCGCCGCTGACGGAGGGAGGTCGGCGTGACCCTGGCGGGCTCTGATCGTCCGGGCGTCGCCGCTGGGAGCGGGGAGCAGGTGATGGCCGCCGCCGCCGCCGAGGCGGCCATCACCGACCCCACGGCGGCCCAAGCGGCGGAGATCGCCGTCCCGCCGGCGATCGTCGCGCAGACCTTGTCCGAGTACCTCCATGGCCAGATCCGGCGGGTCCGCGGCGGCGACAGCGGGCTCCTGCCGGTCGTCCTGGCGCTGATCATCATCGTCGTGGTCTTCGAGGCCGTCAGCCCGAACCACGTCTTCATCTCGGCCGGCAACCTGGTCAACCTCTTCCTCCAGAGCGCCGTGTTCATGGTGCTGGCCATGGCCGAGACGTTTGCCCTCCTCCTCGGGGACATCGACCTGTCGGCCGGCTACGTCGGTCCTCTGGGTGGCGCTATCGCGGTCCAGCTGGTGCAGCCCACCACGGCCAACTGGCCCTGGTGGGCGGCCGTGATCGCCGCGCTGGCCGTGTGTGCATTCATCGGCTTTCTGCAAGGCACCCTCATCACCCGCCTGCGTCTGCCGTCATTCATCGTCACCTTGGCCGGACTGCTCATCTTCAACGGCGTGCTCCTCATCGTGCTGGCCCTCGGCCCGTTCTCGGGCTACCCGAGCCTCAGCGGCCAGTCGGTGAACCTGCATGCCATCTACGACATGATGTGGGGCCATGTGAGTCCCCTGGTCGGCTGGATCTCCGTGATCGTGGTCGTGGGCCTCCTCGGCACCAACATCGCCTTCCGGGACCAGCGGCGGCGCCGTAGCGGTCTGGTGGCACCACCGCTCGGTGTGACCGTGGGAAAGATCGTGCTGATCGCCGTCAGCGGCATCGCCGTCGTGTTCGTCTGCAACCTGAACCGGGCCACCGTGGGCACCCTCGAGGGTGTGCCCTACGCCATCTACATCGTTTTCGGCGTGCTGGCGGCCTGGACGGTGCTGCTGCAACGCACTCGCTACGGGCGGTACGTCTACGCCATCGGTGGCAATGCCGAGGCGGCCCGGCGGGCCGGCATCCGGGTTCCCCGGGTGCGCACGATGGCATTCGTGCTGTGCTCGTTCACCGCCGGCATCGCCGGCATCCTCTACGCCGCCTACCTCGGAGGGATGTCCAACAACGTCAACGGTGGCCAGCTGGTCCTCTACGCAGTGGCGGCCGCGGTGATCGGCGGGACGTCGCTCTTCGGCGGGCGCGGCAAGGCGGCCAACGGCGTGCTGGGTGGACTGGTGATCGGGGCCATTTACAACGGGATGTACCTTCTCGGCCTGGCGGTCCAGTGGGAGTTCATCGTGACCGGTCTGGTGCTGATCGCCGCGGTGACCGTGGACGCCCTGTCCCGGCGGGGAACCACCGTCTCCGGCGGCGCCCGCCCCTGAGGGAGGGGACCGAGCGGATCATGGCCCTCGGCCGTCACCCAGCGGCCTCAGGAGCCGGCCCGGCGCCCTCTGGCTTCTCCATCCCCGAGCTCCTCCATGACGTCCTCGACGGGTCGCCGCACCTCTCCGCCGGTGCTGTGCCCGCAGCGAGCTCACTGCTGTTGGGGGTCTCCCCTTGACAGACCTATCGATAATAGGTAAAGTACCTATCGATGATAGGTACGATGGGTGGCGTCACGGAGCGTCGACAGGCCAAGGTGGCCGAGATCGTCGAGGCGGCCTGGGTACTGGCCCGAGAGCACGGCATCGCCGGCATCTCGCTGCACTCCTTGGCCCGTGAAGTCGGGATGCGGCAGCCGTCGCTCTACGCCTACTTCGACTCGAAGCTGGCTCTCTACGACGCCATGTTCGCCGACGGCAACCGCCAGCTGCTCGCCCACTTGGGTGCGGTGAAGCTGCCGCGTGACCCGCGCGCTGCCGTCAAGAAGTTGCTGGCTGCGTTCGTCGCCTTCGCCATGGAGGATCCCGCCCGGTGCGAGCTGTTGTTCGAGCGCCATGTGCCGGGCTTCACGCCCTCACCCGAGTCGTATGCACTGGCCCAGGAAGCCTTGGGTCAGGTGGACGCGGCGATCAGGGCGGCCGGCGTCGGTGAGCAGGGGGACATCGACTGCATCGTGGCCATGGTGGCCGGTCTCATGGCGGCCCAGCTGAGCAACGAGCCCGGCGGAAATCGTTGGACCCGCCACCTGGGCCGCCTCGTCGATCTCTACCTCGACGACGCGATCGAAAGGAGGAGTGGCCGATGATGCCCACGCGTATCACGCGACCAGAGGCTCGGATCCTGGCCGAGGAGGAGTTCAGGCGGTTCGCCGCGCTCGTGGCGTCGCTGACGCCGCAGGAGTGGTCGACGCCCACCGACTGTCCGGGCTGGGACGTCCGGACGATGGTGCTCCACGTCCTCGGGTCAGGCGATGCCCAGGCCTCGTTGCGGGAGTTCGCCCACCAGTTCCGGCGGGGCATGCCGCTCAACAAGGAGATCGACTCGCACCTTTGGGTGGACGGCCTCAACGAGCTGCAGATTCGCGAGCGGGCCCACCTCTCGAACGACGAGATCGTGCTGCAGGTGGCCGCGGTGGGGCCCAGGGCGGTCAAGGGCCGGTGGCGGACACCGCCGCCGGCGCGCTTCGTTCCGGTCCCGTTCGGGCCGCCGATCGGCTGGGCACCGCTCAAGTACCTGCTCGACGTGGGCTTCACGCGCGACGTCTGGGCCCATCGCATCGACATCCACACGGCCCTCGACCGGCCCATGGAGCCGACCGCCGACCACGACGGTCGACTGGTGGCGGACATCGTCGCCGAGTGGGCGGGCCTCCACGGCCAGGCCTTCGAGCTCGTGCTCGACGGTCCCGCCGGGGGCGCCTTCGCGCGGGGACCGACGGCGAGCGCGTCGAGATCGACGCCCTGGAATTCATCCGCACCCTCTCCGGTCGCCTGCCCGGCACCGGCGTCCTCAGCCATCCGCTCCCGCTCTAAGGAGAACCCATGGAGACCCGTATCGACGAGATCGCCGACCGCATCTACCGGCTGTCCACCTTCGTACCCGAGATCGGACCGACCGGCTTCACCTTCAACCAGTTCGTCATCGATGCCGACGAGCCGGCCATCTTCCACACCGGACCGCGGCGTATGTTCCCCGCCGTCTCGGAGGCGATCAGCTCGATCCTCCCGCTCGAGCGGATCCGCTGGATCATGTTCGGCCATCTCGAGGCCGACGAGTGTGGTGCCATGAACCTGCTCCTCGAGGCGGCCCCGGGCGCCCAGGTGGCGCACACCGCCGTGGGCTGCATGGTGTCCATCGACGACCTGGCCGACCGGCCCCCGGTTCCGATGTCGCCCGAGAGCCCTCTCGATCTCGGCGGCCGACTGATCCGCAGCATCGACACCCCGCACGTGCCGCACGGCTGGGACGCCCACGTCCTCTACGAGGAGACCACCGGCACCTTGTTCTGTGGAGACCTGCTCTCCCAGGTCGGGGACGGCCCGGCCGTGACGGAGAACGATCTGGTCGCGGCGGCGGTGGCGGCCGAGGACATGTTCCAGGCATCGTGCCTCACGCCACAGACCGCCCCGACGGTGCGCCGCCTGGCCGAGCTGGCGCCCACCACACTGGCCATCATGCACGGATCGTCCTTCAAGGGCGACACCGGCACGGCACTTCTGGCCCTGGCCGACGACTACGAGCGACGCCTGACCAGTGCCGGGTGACACACCGGGGCTCGGATCCTGGTTGTCTGGTGATGGCCGGACCACGAGGGATCCGGGAGAAGGAGCGGTCATGCGCGCAGCGGTCTTCAACGGTCCAGGGTCGATCGGGGTGGCCGACCGGCCGGACCCGATCGTCGAGGAGCCGACGGACGCCGTGGTCCGGGTCGTCCTGGCCTGCGTGTGCGGGTCGGACCTGTGGTACTACCGGGGCGAGACCCCGCATGCGGTCGGGTCCATCGGGCACGAATTCATCGGTGTGGTCGAGTCGATCGGGGACGAGGTACGCGGGGTGGCCGCCGGGGACCTGGTCATCGCCCCGTTCATCTTCAGCGACATGTCGTGCCCGCACTGCCTCAACGGCTCGACCATCCGCTGCGTCCGCGGGTGTGTTCGGCAACGGTGAGTTCGACGGCGGCCAGGGCGAGGCCGTGCGGGTCCCGCTCGCCGGCCCCACCCTGGTGCCCGTCCCGGGTTCGGGACATCCCGACCCGGTGCTGCGGTCCCTGCTCGCGCTGTCCGATGTCATGTCGACCGGTCACCACGCGGCCGTCTGCGCCGGTGTGCGGCGAGGCCAGACCGTCGCCGTGGTCGGCGACGGTGCCGTCGGGCTCAGTGCGGTTCTGGCCTCCAAGCGGCTCGGGGCCGAGCGGATCATCGCCCTCAGTCGCCACCCGCAGCGTCAGGAGCTGGCACGCACCTTCGGCGCCACCGACATCGTCGAGGAGCGCGGCGAGGCGGCCGAGCACGCCGTGATGGAGCTGACCGGCGGCGTCGGGGTCGATGCCTCGATGGAATGCGTCGGGACCGCCCAGTCCATCGCCACCGCGGCAGCCATCGCCCGGCCGGGCTCGGTCATCGGGGTGGTCGGGGTCCCCCACGGCCTGGTGCCCTTTACCGGCACCTTCTACCGCAACGTCGCCTGGAGCGGTGGCCCGGCGCCCTCTCGGCGGTACATCCCCGAGCTGCTCGGGGATGTCCTCGAGGGGTTGATCGATCCCGGAGCGGTCCTCGACTACGAGACCGACCTCGAGCACGTGGCCGAGGCCTATGCGGCCATGGACGAGCGACGGGCCATCAAGTCGCTGGTGCGTGTCGGAACGGTGTGACCGGCGGCCACGAAATGTTGTGACCGGGAAGTGACGTTCGACCCTTGGTGTTCTCCCTTGTAGGGGAGATGGTGGACCTATGGGTGGGAACGAGGAGGACACGACCCGAGAAGGTGGCGACGCGCTGGCGCCGGTCGAGCCGGTCGCGCTCGATCGCGAGGCGGGCTGGCTCGACTGGAAACGGACGACGGTCGACGGCCGGGCTGCCGTCTACGGCGAGGCTGGTTCGGGGCCGCCCGCCCTGTTCCTGCACGGCTGGGGACTCGACCACAAGGCCTACAAGCGGGCGCTGTCGCGCCTGGTGCGCGCCGGGCTGCACGTCTACGCGCCGGCACTGCCGGGCTTCGGGGGCACGGCGGGCCTCCCCGATGGGGCCGACGGGCTGAGCGCCTACGGCGACTGGGTGGCGGCCTTCCTCGACGAGGTGGGCGCCGGCGAGCCGGTGCTGGCCATGGGGCACTCCTTCGGCGGGGGCGTGGCGGTCATGTTGGCCCACGACCACCCCCGTCACGTGCGGGCGCTGGTGCTCATCAACTCGGTGGGTGGTTCCGCCTGGGCCCACTCGGGCTCGACGGTGCGCTCGATGGCGCAGCGGCCCTTGTGGGACTGGGGGATCCACTTCCCGGCCGACCTGTTCCCCGTCCGCCAGGTGCGCCGGGTGCTCCCGGTCATCGTGGCCGAGGCCGTGCCCAACCTGGTGCGCGACCCCAGGTCGTTCTGGCGGGTCGCCGGGATCGCCCGCCGGGCCGACCTGACGACCGAGCTCGACGAGCTGCGCCGCCGGCGCCTCCCCGTGGTCGTGCTCTGGGGAGAGCGTGACCACGTGATCACGCGGGACTCCTTCGAGGACCTGTGTCGGGCCCTCGGGACGCCCGATGTGGTGACGGTGCCCGGGACCCACTCGTGGCTGCTGGCCGACCCCGATGCGTTCGGCGAGGTCATGACGAACGTGCTGGACATCGTCGGGCGTGTCGACGCCGCTGCGTGCGTCCCGGGTGACGAGGTCGGGGAGGCCTCGACCTCGGGGTCGGAGGACCGGATCGCCGACGCGGTCTGAGACGGCGCGACCGCCGCCGGTTCAGGGCTTGGTGGCGAACTGGTACGTGAACGGTGCCGACGGGGGCGTGAGGGTCTCGGAACGACGCCCGGCGGTCACCGTCAGCTTGGTTCCGCCGGCCCCAATCTCCACCGTCGAGGGTCCGTTCAGCGCCTGCTGGTGGGAGCTGGCGGGAGGCACGATGCCGGCGAACGCGGGCGCCTGCCCGGTGGCGCCCAGGCTCACCCACGAGGGACCCGTGGAGGTACTGAGGGTGACCGTATACGCGCTCTGGGGGACGAAGTAGGTCGGCGTTCCCCCATTGGTCGGCAACGGCGTCAGGAGCGAGGCCGACCGGCTGTGGGTGGTGGGATGCGTGGCGCCATGGGTCGTCGTCGGCGTCGACGAGGCTGGCGAGCCGCCACCGCCGTTGGCGGTACTGATGACCCCGGCCTCGACAAGCGCCAGCGCGGCACCCGCGCCGAGCACGGCGACGGCCACGACCACGACGGCGGTGCGCAGCCCGCGCGAGGGCTGGCCCGCCGGTTGGTGGCGTCGGGAGGTGGCGACCACCGGGATCTTGTCGGTGTCGGCGAAGGTCGGGGAGCTGTCCCCGAAGAGCTGGCCCTGGGTGCCCCCGGGCGGCTGGCTCGGGAGCACAGACGTGACGGGCTCAGCTCCGACCCCCGCTCGGTCGGCATGCACGTCCATGGCGGGTTCTTCGACCTCCCACGCCCCGTTCTTGACCTCGGCACCGGTGTGCCGTCCAATTATGCGTCGCGCGGGCGGCAATTGGACACCGCCACGGCCCGAGGCCCGGTTCCCGGCAGGACGCTCAGGAGGATCCCAGGCGCAACGGCGCCGTCGCTCGGTACCGTGGGCCCCATGGCCATCGTGTTCGCGCTGGTCGCGGCCCTGTGCAACGCGCTGAACCTCGCCACCCAGCACATCGCCAGCACCAGCGATCTGGCAGGGTCGAAGGGCTGGCGCTTTGTCCGCTCCCTGATCGCCAACCCCCTCTGGCTGTTCGGGTGGGTCGCCCTGGCCGGAGCCTTTGTCGCCCAGGCCGTGGCCCTGCACGCCGGGCAGATGTCGGTGGTCCAGCCGCTCTTGGTCACCGAGCTCGTCTTCGCGCTCGTGCTGCGCCGGCTCTGGCTCCGCCAGGACATCCTCCCGCTGACCTGGTGGGCGGCCGGGGCCACCTGTCTGGCCCTGAGCGTCTTCATCGCCTGCTCGGAGCCCACCGGGGGCACGTCGACCCCGACCAGCTCGGCCTGGGTGGGAGCGACGGCGGCCACCGCGGGTGGCGCGGCAGTGCTGGCCTTGCTGGGCGCCCGGGGCTCGGCGGTCCGCCGGGCGGCCCTGCTGGGGACGGCCACCTCCGTGCTGTGGGCGCTGGTCGCCGCCTATATGAAGGCCATGACCGACACGCTCACCCAGTTCGGCTTCGTCGGGATGTTCGCCCATTGGCCGGTGTATGCGCTGGCCCTGGCCGGCCTCACGGCGGAGCTGCTCAGCCAGGTCACCCTCCACGTGGGCCCGCTCAGCGTGTCCCAGCCTTTGCTGGTCGTGGTCGACCCCATCGTGAGCATCGCCCTCAGCGTCTGGATCTTCGCCGAGACCTTCACCGAGGACGCGCTCCGACTCGGCCTGGGCGCCGCCTCCTTCGCCGCCATGTGCGTCTCGGTCGTGGTGCTGGCGCGCACCGCTCCGGCCACCATGGAGCGGGGGCCCGCCCGGGTTCCCGTCGTCCCGTGAGCGGGCGCGCCGCCCCGAACACCGGGTCCTTCAGAGGAGCAGGTCCACCACGGTCTGGACATACGGGGCCAGGGGGAGCCGGCGCAGCTCGTCGGGAGTGAACCACGCCACGGCGTCGGTGGTGCCCGAGGCCTCGGGCCGGAGCATGCCCTCCCAGTCGAGTACCTCATAGACCAGGCGCACGGTGTGCAGGCTCACGTCGCCGGGTACGGCGCGCACGTCGGAGAGGACCTCGAGCAGAGGGCCCACGGTGACGGTCAGCCCGGACTCCTCGTGGATCTCACGATGGAGCGACTCGACCGGGCTCTCCCCGTGCTGGACGCCGCCGCCGGGGAGGAACCAGCGGCCCCGGGCCGTGAGGAAGGGCGCGGCGCGGGCCAGGAGGAGCCGGTCCTCGTGGTCGCGGCAGATGCCGTAGGCGGCGATGCGCTGTCGTTTCTCCACGGCGTTTGCGGGTCGCCCGTGCCCGAGGTCCCGTTCGCCTCAGGGGCGGCTGGGCGGGCTGCGGGTCAGGGCGGGGTCCGAGAGCGCGGCGGGGGCGAGCACCTGCTCGATGGCCTCGACGAAGTCGGGCTCGAGCACGACGTCGAGCGCGGCGACGTTCTGGCCGATCTGCTCGGGCCGGCTGGCCCCCACGATGGCGCTGCTCACCGTGAGGTTCTGCAGGACCCAGGCCAGGGCCACGGCGGCGGGCGTGTACCCCGCTTCGCGGCAGAGCGCGGCATAGGACTGCACGGGCCCGAGGACCTCGTCGCCCATGCGCCAGCGCATCTGTTCGGCATCGTGCCCGGCGCCGCGCGAACCCTCGGGAGCGGAGGAGCCAGGGAGGTACTTGCCGGTGAGGATACCCTGGGCGAGCGGGGACCAGACGATCTGCCCCACCCCCTCCTCCTGGCAGAGCGGGACGATCTCGGCCTCGATCACCCTCCACAGGAGCGAGTACTGAGGCTGGTTGGACACCAGGCGGTCGAGGCCCATCTCGTCGGCCAGGCGCAGCGCGTCGGCGATCTGCTCGGCGGTCCACTCGGACACGCCCACGTAGTGCACCGTGCCCTGGCGGACCAGGTCGTCGAAGGCGCGCAGGGTCTCCTCGAGCGGGGTCTCGTAGTCGTAGCGGTGGGCCTGGAGGAGGTCGACGTGGTCGGTCTGCAGCCGCTCGAGCGATGCGTGCACCGACTCGACGATGTGTTTGCGCGACAGGCCGCGGTTGTTGGGGTTGGGTCCGGTCGGCCAGTAGACCTTGGTGAAGATCTCGATCGAGTCCCGGCGCACTCCCTTGAGGGCCTGGCCCAGCACCCTCTCCGCCGCGCCCAGCGCATAGACGTCGGCGGTGTCGAAGGTGGTGATCCCGGCATCGAGCGCGGCGCGCGACGCAGGCAATGGCGCGGTCGTCGTCGACCTGGCTGCCGTGGGTGATCCAATTGCCGTAGGAGAGCGCGGAGACGACCAGGCCGGAGCGTCCGAGGTGGCGGTAGTCCATGGCCCGGAGCGTACCGGTGCTCGGCGCTCCCGTACGCTCGCGCCCGGTGGACGGAGGCGAGGTGCTGCACGTGCGGCGGGGACTCGACATCCCCTTGTCGGAGGTCTCGTGGCGCGCCACCACGCCCGGAGGGCCCGGAGGCCAGCATGCCAACCGCGCCCTGAGCCGGGTGGAGGTGCGCTTCGACGTGGCGGGGTCGCGCACGCTCGGACCGCGCCAGCGGGCCCGGCTCGTCGAACGCCTGGGCCCGGTGGTCCGGGCCAGTGCGGCCGAGTCGCGCTCCCAGGCGCGCAACCGCGAGGTGGCCCTGGAACGCCTGGCGTCCAAGCTCGACGCCGCACTGCGGGTCCAGCCGCAGCGGACGGCCACCCGGCCGACCCGCAGCTCGCAGGTGCGCCGGGTGGAGGCCAAGCGGCACCGGAGCGAGACGAAGCGCCGCCGCCGCCCACCGGGCCCCGAGGATTGAGGCGGCCTCCCCGGGGAACCGTCAGCCGGGGAAGGCGAAGCGCCCGAGCGCGGGCGCCATGGCGGCGTCGAGGCGCTCCGTGAGCGGGGCGTCGTCCACGCCGCGCGGCCCGCGCAACGCCGTGAGCGCCGCGTAGCCGTTCGCCACGAGCGCGGCATCGTCGTCGCCGGTGGGCCCGGCGTCGGCGTGGGGGAGCGGGGAGGCGACGCGAAGCACGATCTCACCGGTCTCGGCGGGACCCTCCGCCTCCTCCCCCTCGCCCAGAGCGCTGCGAGCCGCCTCGGCCCTCGCCGGCCCCTCCATCTCCTCCGCGCTGGGCGCCTGCCAGCCGGCCGGGTCGCGGGCAGACCGGATGAGGCCCGCCCCACCGACCCGGGCCCAACGGAGTCCCCTGATCTCGGCGAGGGCGATGTGGGGCACGTTCAGGTTGAGCGCGGTCCCCGCCGGCGCCCCGGCGAGCGCGGGCACGATCGCCACCGCCAACTCGGCGGCCGACTCCCAGGGGTCGGGCACGGCCCCTGATCGCAGGGAGACCGCCAGTCCGCTGATGCCCAGCTGACTGCCGGTGAGGACGGCGCCCACGGTGCCCGAGTGCAGCACGGACCGGCCCACGTTGACCCCGTGGTTGATCCCCGAGAGGATCAGATCGGGCTTGGGGCCCATGGCGCCCAGGGCCCCGGCGATCACTGCCAGCGCGGGGGAGGCGTCGAGCCCGTAGGCGGTGACCCCCTCGGCTCCTTCGATGGTGGCGCGCCGATAGGCGATGGTCATCCCGTCGGTCACCGAACCGACCGCGGCGCCTGCACCGCTGTAGTTGGAGCTGGGCGCCACCACCACCACCTCGTGGCGCTCCCCGGGGCCACCCGCCGAGACGGCCCAGCCGTTCAGCGCACGCACCAGGGCGGCGAGCCCGGGCGCCGCCACGCCGTCGTCGTTGGTCACGAGGATCCTCACGGTTGGGCCACCCTAGGCGGCGTGGCGGCGGCGGGGGCTGCCGCGCCCACGGGCCAGGTCTGCTTCAATTCACGGCGATGTCGCTCCGCACGCCCAGGATCTCGGTCGCCTCGCCCACCGGACAGCAGTGGCGCATCGGCCACGGGCGCCAGCAGGTGATCGTCTGCGAGGTGGGGGCGACCTTGCGCTCGTACAGCGTGGGCGACCACGCCGTGATCGACGGCTTCGGGGCCGAGGAGTGGTCGCACTCGGGCCGCGGCCAGGTGCTCGCCCCGTGGCCCAACCGCCTGGCCGACGGGCGCTACGAGTTCAACGGTGTCCGGGCCCAGGCGCCGCTCGACGAGCCCGAGCGGCGCAACGCCATCCACGGCTTGGTGCGCTGGATGCCCTGGACGCTCCAGACCAGACACCAGAACCAGCTCTCGCTGCGGCTCCAGCTGCACCCCTCGCCGGGCTACCCGTTCTCGCTCCTGCTCGAGCTCGAGTACCACTTGGGCCGTGACGGGCTGTCGGTGACCACGATCGCCCAGTCGGTCGACGAGTCCCCCGTCCCCTTCGGCCTGGGCTTCCATCCCTACCTGAGCGCGGGGACCGAGACGATCGACGGCGCCATCCTCCGGCTCCCGGCGCACGACACGCTCGAGCTCGACGACCGTGGCCTGCCGACCGGCTCGCTCAGCCCGGTGGAGGGGACCGAGCGTGACTTCACCACCTCGCGCTTCGTGGGGCCGGCTGTGCTCGACACCGCCTACACCACGCTCGAGCGGGACGCCGACGGGATGGCCCGGGCCACGCTGGACGCGCCCGGGGGCGCCACGGGCGCCACGCTGTGGGTCGACGGCGGCTTCCCCTACCTCATGGCGTACACCGGGGACACGCTGGGCGAGCTGCACCGGCGCCGGCGCGCCATCGCTCTCGAGCCCATGACCTGCCCACCCAACGCGCTGCGCACGGGCAAGGACGTGATCAGCCTGGCGCCGGGTCACCAGTGGCGCGCGCAGTGGGGGATCGCTCCGCGCTGAGCGCGGCGCGGCGCCGGCGCGCCGCGCCCTCATGCCGCCGGCGGGGACACCACGGCCCGCAGCACCCCGCCCACGGTGCGGGCCACGGGGGCCACGGCGGCCACGTCGACCAGGAGGTCGAGCGGCCCGGCCATCGAGAGGCCGAGCTGGCGACGCGCCCATGGGGGCAGCACGCCGACGGCGGCGGCCAGCACGACGCTGTAGGCCACGCGCTCGGCCGGGCGCCTGCCCACGCCGCGGACCAACCAGTCCCGGGCCGCCAACGCCTGGGGGCCGGCGGCCAGCTCGGGGCGTACGGTCTCGAGGTAGCGGGACACCGCGCCCGCGCTGCGGGGCACATCGCTGGCCCCGAGGGCCAGCGCCACCGGGGCCACCTCCTCGTAGTAGCGGTCGCAATGCGCCGGGGTGAGCGGCTGGGGACCGTAGCGGCAGTAGGACGTGAGGAAGCTCGAGACCTCGGCGACGTGGACGAAGGTGACCAATGCCGGGTCGTCGGCCGAGTACGCCCGCCCGTCGGGGGCCCACCCGCGCACGCGTTGGTGCACCCGCTGGACCCGGGCGATCGCCTCCTCGGCCTCGGCCACCGTGCCATAGGTCGTGGCTCCCACGAAGCTCGCCGTCCGGCGGAGCCGCCCCAGGGGGTCCTCACGGTAATTGGAGTGCTCGGCCACGCCCGCCATGGCCAGGGGATGCAGCGACTGCAGGAGCAGCGCGCTCAGGCCGCCGATCAGCATCGAGGCGAGGTCGGCGTGGACGCGCCGTGCCGCGCCCCCGGGCGGGAAGTAGGCCTGGCGCGGGTCGGTGGTCACGGCCGGCGGTGTCTCGCGGATGCCGATGGCCCGGCGCACGGCGCGGGCCAGGTGCTCGCGGCCGGGCGCTTCCATGGCCGGGCTCAGCCGAAGCTCGAGCGCAGCGCCGCCGCCGTGACCGGGTTGGACCCGCCGCCGACCGTGCTGGAGCCGTAGTCCCAGAAGGTGGCCTCGAAGACGTCATGGGTGGCGATCCAGCCGGCCATCTCGCTCACGAAGGCCCCGTCGTCGCCACCGCAGACCTGGGAGCTGCCCGACACCGCCTGGCCCGAACTCGAGCAGGTGCCCCAGCCCAACCCCCACTCGGGAAAGGTCATTGGCTTCCCGTGCTGAGCCGAGAAGGCGTCGAGCCAGTTGAGCCCATCGGCCTCGGTCTCCATAGCGAAGAACTCGGCCGGCATGCCCGGGTAGCTCTGCCAAGCCACGTCGTAGACGTCCAGGCCCACGTAGTCGACGTAGGCGTCACCGGGGTAGTAGGAGGCCAGGGCGCCGATACCGAAGTCGCCCGCCGTGGGGTTCCATTCGAACGCGAAGTGCTGGCCCGACGCCGAGCGCATGGCGGTGACGATGTGGTCGAAGTACCCGGTGAACGCCGAGGCGCATCCGCCGGCGGCCCAGGGGAACCAGCCGCCGTTGAACTCCCATCCCAACCGGATGACCGAGTTGGCGAATCCGGCGTTGACGATGTTCTGGGCCACCGTCACGAAGTAGTGGTCGAACGCACCGGTTGCGCCCTGGGCCAGCCCGTTGCAGCTGCCACCCGACACCGAGGTGTCGGCGTTGGGCGAATACGTGTCGGGCAGCATGTCGACGCCCCAGATCATGGAGTATCCGCTGCCCTTCCAGGCGTCGTAGGGGTAGCCGGCCGCGGTGATGGTCGACCAGCTCGTCCCGTCGAGGAAGTCCATGGCGTACGTCGGAGCCCGGCCGAGCGTGCTCCCGAAGTCGGCGACGGACTGCGGGTTCCCCGACCCCGCGAACACGCCCAGCGACGAGGCGCCGGGCGCCAAGCCTCCCGCCAATACCGTCGGCGCGGTCGAGGTGGTCGTCGTCGTGCTCGTCGAGGTGGACGTGGTGGTGCGTGGCCTCGTCGTGGTCGTCGTGCTCGAGGTGCTGGCGGTCGAGGATGTCTCGGGCCTCGTGGTGGTGGACGTCGACGTGGTGCTCGTGTCCTTCGTCCCCACCGTCGAGGTGGTGGCCGGTGGGGTCGTGTTGTCGTCCCCGTCGCCATCGCCGTCCTGGTACTCGGCGACCTGGTGCGCACCCTGCGAAGCCGAAGCCGCCGGCGAATCCGGCGAGGACTGGGATCCCCCTGACTGCGCCCCCTGCGCTCCCGCCTGGGAGCCGGTCTGGGAGGGGCGGAGTGCCCAACCCGGATGGCGGACGAAGGACGTCAGGTAGGCCGCACTCCCGGTGAGTCGACTGCCGGACGCCGCGCTCGAGCCCGCCACGGCGGCATGGTCGTCACCGGAGGCCGACCATGTGGGGGGCGGCGCCAGCGCGCCGACGAGCAGCGCCACGCCGAGCCCAACCACGACCACTATCGCCGAGAGCGCGCTGGTGAGGACGGATGCCCGGGAGCGGGGCCGACGGTGGAGGGGGGACTTGCGATGGGCGTGCCGTGGGGACGAGCGCGTCACTCGGGACACCGTATGCGGTTGTGCATCCGGTTTGAAATCGAGAGCCCGTCGTTCCCGAAGGTTTCATCCGGTTACCGAAGGATTCAACTGCAGTTCACGTGCGCTTCACGAGTTCGGGGATTCTCGAGCCCCTGATTTGGCGTGTGGGGAGGGTATTTCGCGCAATGTTTATGAAATGACTAGATTGTCTCAGCCGAAGCTCGAGTGGAGGGCGGCCGCCGCGACCGGGTTGGACCCGCTGTCGACCGAGCTGGAGCCGTAGTCCCAGTAGGTGGCCTCGAAGACGTTGTGTGTGGCGATCCAGCCGGCCATCTGAGCGACGAAGGCGCCGTCGTCCCCGCCGCAGACCTGGCCGCTGCCGGTCACGGCCTGGCCCGAGGCCGAGCAGGTGCCCCAACCCAGACCCCACTCGGGGAAGACCATCGGCTTGCCGTGCTGGGCCGAGAACGAGGCCAGCCAGTTCAGCCCGTAGGGCTGGGTCTCCATGGCGGAGAACTCGGAGGGCATGCCCGGGTAGCTGCCCCATTCGGTGTCGTACACGTCGAGACCCACGTAGTTCACGTATGCGTCGCCGGGGTAGAACGAGGCCAGGTCGCCCACGCCGAGGTCGCCCCGGGTCGGGTTCCACTCGAAGGTGAAGTTGGCTCCGGGCACGGACGCGCATGGCGGTGACGATCTGCCGCCAGTAGGAGACGTACTGGGCGGCCTGCCCGCTGGCCGCCCAGGGGAACCACCCACCGTTGAACTCCCAGCCGGTCCGGATGATGGAGGAGCCCTGCCCGGCGGCCACCAGCTGCTGGGCGAGCGTCGAGAAGTACTGGTTGTAGGCGCCGGTCGCGCCGGTGGCCAGCGAGGCTCCCGAGTCCGGGAGCATCGGCACGCCCCAGATCATGGTGTAGCCCGACCCGGCCCAGCGCGACGCCTCCCACGAGGGGCTGTCGATGGAGGCCCACGACGACCCGTCGAGGAAGTCCATGGCGAATTTGGGGTGCGAGCCGAGGCTGGCGGCAAAGTCCGACACCGTCGAGGAGTTCCCCGAGCCGCCGTACACGCCCAGGACCGACGACAGGTTCCCCACGGCCAGCCCGTTGGGGATGGGCCCCCCGCCACCGAACTGGCCGAGCCCGAACGGCGCGTCCGTGCCGTCGGTCTTGACGAGTGCGTAGGTCTCGGACGCCGCGCTCACGAAGACGCCGTCCACCGCCGAGCCAGTGCCACCCAGCGATCCCTCGAAGGGGGCGTCGCCGAAGGTGAACAAGCCGCCGTCGGAGGCCACCAGCCAGTAGCCGCCACCGTCGGGAGTGGGGGCCATGGCCACGATGGGCTGGTTGAGGTGGATGGCGCCCGTCGAGCCGTAGAACACGGCGTCGCCGAAGGTGAAGATGCCCCCGTCGGAGGCCACCAGCCAGTACCCGCCGCCGTCGGCGGTGGCGGCCATGCCGACGATGGGCTGGTTGAGGACCAGGGCGCCGGTCGAGCCGTGGAACACGGCGTCGCCGTAGGTGAAGATGCCCCCGTCGGAGGCCACCAGCCAGTAGCCGCCGCCGTCGGCGGTGACGGCCATGCCGACGATGGGCTTGTTGAGTGCGATGTTCCCGGTCGAGCCGTAGAACACGGCGTCACCGAAAGAGAAGATGCCGCCGTCGGAGGCCACCAGCCAGTAGCCGCCACCGTCGCGGGTGGACGTCATGCCGACGATGGGCTTGTTGAGGGCCACGCCGATGAGCGACCCGTGGTCGGCGGCGCCGCCGTGGGGCGTGACGCCACCGAGCCAGTTAGTGGTCCAGTAGCCCCCGGCGGGGTCCGCCGCCATGTACAGCCCGCCGCCGTACTCGCCCGTCGCGTGGGGCGTCGAGGCCTGGGTTGGCGCAGGGGATCCGAGCGGCGCCACGGCGACGCCGGCGCCCACTCCCGTGGCAAGGGTGGCCAAGGCGGCGAGCCGGGCGACCAGGCGAGCGAGACGCGGACGGGACGGAGAAGAGGCGGTGGCTGTGCTCACCCCCTCTGATTCGGCCCGCGGCCAGGGCGACCCGCGCCCCGACGTTGTCTATTTGATCGGGAGTTGGGTGCCGCGTGATCGTCCGTTGACGCGATCTCGGGGTCCCAGGGACGGCCGGAAATTCGGGCAAGTGCAGGTCGGGACGCTCCGGGACACGTCCCGGCGGCGTCTCACCGGTCCATGTCATGGGTCCGCGGGAGGTGGCTCAGCGGCGGCGGCGAGCCAGCGGGCCGCACCCACGAGCCCGGCGTCGTCGCCCAGTGCGGACGGCACGACGACCAGACCGGCCGGGTAGTGCTCGGTGTGGCGCGCCGCGTGGTCCTCGACCAGGCCGTGGACGCGCCCGAAGAAGGCCGGGTGCCGGCCCAGGCCGCCCCCGATCACCACCGCGGTGGGGGAGAAGGACATCACCAGGTTGGCCACGCCAACCGCACACGCCGCCACGGCGTCCTCCCACAGGGCGTTCGCCCCTGGGTCGCCCCGGCCCGCCGCCGCCTCCACGCCGCGGGCGTCGAGCTCTCCCAACCCGGCCCGGCGGGCACGGTCGGCCAACCCGCTGCCCGAGCCCAGTTCCTCGAGTGTCGAGGGGTCGCCCCGTTGCCAAGCCCGCCAGTCGATGACGGTGTGGCCCACCTCGGCCAGCGAGTAGCGGCCGCGCACGAGGCGGCCGCCGTGCACGACTCCGGCGCCGATGCCGGTCGAGATGGTCAGGTAGGCCACGTCCGTGCTGGCGGCACCGGCTCCCAGCAGGGCCTCGCCCACGGCCGCCAGGTCGGCGTCGTTGGCCACGTGCACCGGCAGCCCAAGGTCGGCGCCGAGCCGCTCGGCCGAGAGCAGCTCCGGCCAGCTCTCGGGCAGGTGCGGCGCCCACAGCAGGCGACCAGTGGCGTAGTCCACCACGCCGGGGAGCCCGATGACCGCGTGGGGGGGCGTGTCGTGGGTGGCCCCGGTGGCCGCGGTGCGCAGCAGGTCGATCAGCGCCGCCGGCACGTCGACGTGACGGGGCGTGGACGCGGCGTGCCGCTCGAGGATCTGCCCGTCGGCCCCGACCAGCGCCACCCGCATCTGGGTGCCGCCGATGTCGGCCGCCAGGACGGGCCCGGGCGCTCCCGGGCGGCTCACCGTCTCCTCCGCCGGGCACCGGGACCGATCACCATGCCGATCACCATGTCGTGATGGCGGAGGCGTCCGGCGCGGCCTCGAGGAGGGCGCGGAGCTCGGCCTCCCGCAGGAGGCCCGACTGGGAGCCGACCTCTTGGACCACGTGCATCGCGTTCACGGGGCCCCAGGCCAGCGCTTCGGCGAGGGGCAGGCCCTTGGCCAGACCCGCCACCAGCGCGGAGGCAAAGGCGTCCCCGGCGCCGGTGCGCTCCACCGGCACACCCGGGTCCGGGTAGGCGGGAACCCAGAACCGGGTCGAGCCGTCCGAGGCGTACGCCCCGGCCGGGCCGTCGGTCACCACGGCGATCCGCGCCCCGATCGCGTGAAGGGAGTCGAGGATCTCGTCCATCCGCGAATGGTCGCTGCCACCGATCTCGACCGCCTCCTCGCGGTTGCACACCAGCAGCTCGGAGCGACCGTAGATCTCGCGCAGCGCAGGGCCCTGGGCGATCTGGAAGGTCCCGGGTTGGAACACCAGCCGCACCGAGGGATGGGCCTCGAGCCAGGCCACGATCTCGGCGTAGTACTCCGGAGCGTCGGAGCCCACCGAGCTCAGGTAGACCCAGTCGGGGACCTCGCCCGGCCCGAGCTGAGGCCAGTGGTAGTCGTAGAGCTCGTGGCGGACCAGGATGGTGCGGTCCTGGTCGAACCAGAGCACGAAGTTCCGGTTGCTCTGCCGGCCGGCATCCCGACGCACCAGGTGCGTCTCCACCTCCTCGGCCTGCAGTGCGGCCTCCATGTCGCGACCGATCTGGTCGTCCCCCACGTGCGCGGCGAGGGCGGACGCCAGCCCGAGTCGGGCCAGGCTGACCGCAGCGTTGGCCGCGTTCCCGCCGGCATGGACGGTCAGGGCGTACTCGAAGGGGACCTTGCTGCCGAAGGGGAGGTCCAACCAGCGACCTCGGTCGTCCTCGACGCTGCGGACGTGGCTGTCCATCAAGCGGATGAACACGTCCGTGGCCGCGTCGCCCACGCTGAGTACGTCGATGTCGGTCATGGGTTCTCGAAGGCGGGGCGTCTCCGCGCCGCGGCAAACCCCAGGCTAGGTGTTCGCCGGCGCCCTCCGGAGGCCGCTGCCGTAGCTCAGTCCGCGGGGCTCTCGGGCCCGTAGCCGGCCTTGCGCAGCAGGCGTCGCAGGTTGGCCAGCTGGTCGGCGTCGATGTCCTTGTGGCGCGAGGTCTCGAACGTCTCGGTCTCGTCGCCGATGGTCGCGAGCACCTTGCCCTTGTGGGTCTCGTGCACCGTGGCCACGGCGTTGAGCAGGGTCAGCACGGCGTGCCACTCGATGTTGTGGCTCAGGGGGTGGCGGAAGATGTGCTCCAGCGTGTCCCGCTGGTGGCTGTTCAGGTGGTCGGCCGCCTCGGTTTCCATGTCGCTGCTCCTCTTCCCGGCTCAGGTGGAATGGTGGGGCGAGTCTGGTCCCCGGCCCGGCCCTGAAAAAGAGGCGAAGGTCCCGGGCGCCCCGACGCTGGACCTTTGGCCCTGTCGGCGCGTGCCCCTGGGGGGGAGACTCGTATCGGGCCGCCGCGGCTGCATCATCGTGGCGGAGCGGACACGGACACGTGACGTGGGAACGAGCAAGGAGGCACGACGATGGCTGGGAGCGACGAGTGGTCACCTGACGAGGCACTCGGCACCGAGACCTATCGCCAGGGGGACGCGGCCGAGGACGAGCTCGAGCGACTCAGCCCGTCCTTTCGTGAGGCGGTCGAGCTCGATCCCTCGGTCGATCCCACCTTGGTGGCCGACCAGCTCGAGCTCCAGGAGCTGGGTGCCCAGCTCGACGACCCCGAGCTGATGGCCGTGCTCGAGGGAGGCATCGACGATCCCGATGGGATCGTGGGGTTTGCGGCGCCGCAGGCCGTGCCGGGGGACGACGGGTGGGACCTCGGTGCCTCGCTCGTACGGGAGGACGAGGTGCTCGAGAGCGACGAGGTGCCCGACGAGGAGGATCAGTCGTAGTTGCGCTGCAGGCCGAGCTCCGCGGCCGCCTCGGTGAGCCCGGCGCGCGCCCGTGGATCGGCCACCTGCCCGATGATGAGCCGGGCCTGAGCCTGCTGCGAGCGCCCGAAGAGCTCAGCACAGCCGTGCTCGCTCACGATAGCCGAGTGCTGGAAGGACGTGACCGGGTTGCGCAGCACCGGCACCACCGTCGACGTATCGGTCTTCTCGTGCCACGAGTGCAGGGCCACCACGGCGTGCCCGCCGGGCGAGTGCAGGGCTCCGGACACGAAGTCGGGCTGGCCGCCGAGTCCCGAGTGGATGTGCTCGTCCACGAAGCTGGCGTTGGCCTGCGCGAACAGGTCGACCTGCATGGCGGCGTTCACCGAGAGCATCTTGGGGTGGGCGGCGATGCGCGCCGGGTCGTTGACCGTCTCGGTCCGTTCCATGCGCAACCGGTCGTTCCCGTCGGCCCAGGCGTAGAGCTCCTCGGAGCCGACCAGGAAGGAGGAGATCACGGGCGTGGAGGGATCGAGCGACCCCTGGTCGGCCAGGTCCTTCACGCTGTCGCTGATCATCTCGGAGAACACCCGCATCTCCCGACAGCGGCCCATCATGCGCGCCGCCACGGTCGGGATGAGGCCGATGCCGAGCTGCAACGTGGTGCCGTCGGTGGCGAACGCCGCCACCCGCTCGCCGATCGCGGCCGCGGCTTCGGTCGATCCGTGGGTCGGCGGGCAGACCAGGGGCTCGTCCACCTCGACCACCCCGTCGACGGCATCGAGCGGGAGCTCGCCGGCGCCGAACGTGTAGGGCATGCGCGGGTTCACCTGAGCCAGGACCAGGCCGCCGCGGGCCCGCACGTGCTCGATGGCCGCCGGCAGGATGTTGACCTCGATGCCGAGCGAGACCACTCCGTCCCGCGGCAGCGAGGTGTGGAGGAGCACGGCGTCGGGCGGGCGCACGGTCTCGAAGAGCCGGGGTACCAGCGAGAGGCGCATGGGCAGGTAGTCGAGGAGCCTGGCGTGGCGCATGCCCGGTCCGACGAAGGGCGTCTCGCAGATGAACGGCGAGGATTCCCCGATGGCGTGCTGCGCGTTCAGCTGGAAGACCCGGCAGCGGTCGCGTGCCGCTTCGAGCGCGCGCACCAGGGTCAGCGGTGTGGCGGCGTTCCCCGAGACGACCACGCGGGGTTCCCCGTCGCCGAGCGCACGGAGCCGCGCCACCGCCTGCTCGAACGTCAGGGAGCGCATGGCGCCAGTGTCACAGACGTGACGGGGTGGTGAAAGGGACATTCGACCCTATCGACGGGAGCGCGCAACGTTCATGCCGGATCCATGAGGTTCGGTGACCGTCGGGACGCTGGCCGCGCGCTGGCCGGCCAGGTCGCTCGTGCCCTGCTCGGGCAGGAGTCGCCGGTGGTGGTGCTCGGACTGCCGCGCGGCGGTGTGCCCGTGGCCTTCGAGGTGGCGCAGGCCCTCGGTGCGGCGCTCGACGTCATTGTGGTGCGCAAACTCGGCGTCCCGTTCCAGCCCGAGCTGGCCATGGGGGCGATCGGCGAGGACGGCGTGCGTGTCGAGAACGGCGAGGTCCTGCGCGCCGCGGGCCTGGGGGTCGCCGAGATCGAGGTGGCCGAGGCACGCGAGCGAGCCGAGCTCGAGCGGCGCGCCCGGCAGTACCGGGGCGACCGGCCCCGGCTCGACCTGACCGGGCGGTGCGCCGTGGTGGTCGACGACGGCATGGCGACCGGGTCGACGGCGCGTGCGGCGTGCCAGGTGGCGCGGGCCCACGGCGCGGCCCGTGTGGTCCTGGCCGTGCCGGTCACCTCGCGTGGCGCGCTGCTCGACCTGCGCGAGGTGTGCGACGAGGTGGTCTGCGTCGAGGCGCCGGAGCCGTTCTACGCCGTGGGCGAGTGGTACCGGGACTTCACGCAGGTGACCGACGACCAGGTCGTCCGGCTCCTGCAGCTGGCCGCTGCCGAGCGAGAGGGCGCCCCAGTGCCCGACGACCCTCCCACCCGGAGCATCGAGGTCGAGATCCCTGCGGCCGGCGTCACGCTCACCGGGACGCTGGTCGTCCCGCCCGACCCGCTCGGGACCGTGCTGTTCGCGCACGGGAGCGGGAGCAGCCGTCACAGCCCGCGGAACCGCTCCGTGGCCGGGGCCCTCAACCGAGCGGGGTTGGCCACACTCCTCCTCGATCTCCTCACGTCGCAGGAGGAGTCGGAGCGTGCCTTCGTCTTCGACGTGGCACTGCTGGCGGCCCGGTTGACCGACGCCACCGGGTGGCTGCTCGGGCGCCCCGAGATGGCAGGGCACCCGGTGGGCTACTTCGGCGCCAGCACGGGTGCGGCGGCGGCGCTGTGCGCCGCCGCCCGGGCGGACTGCCCCGCCGTGGCGGTGGTGTCCCGTGGGGGACGTCCCGACCTGGCCGGTGACGCCCTCCCGGCGGTGCGTGCGCCCACGCTGTTGATCGTCGGGGGCCACGACGAGGTCGTATTGGAGCTCAACCGGGAGGCACAGGCACGCCTCCGCTGCGAGAACCGGCTCGTGGTCGTGCCCGGGGCCACGCATCTCTTCGAGGAGTCGGGCGCGCTCGAGGAGGTCGCACGCCTGGCCGGCGAGTGGTTCGCGGCCAGGTTCACCGCGGCGCGCGTCTGAGCGCCGAGCCCCGCCTGACGCCCGAACCAGGGCGCGAAACGACGGCTCGCACCAAGGGCGCGAAAAAGCGCCCGTCCCATACGTTTCCTCCGCAGGGAGCGGGCGCTTGCTTCAATTGTCACATCCGGATGACGCCCTCAGAGAGGTGGATCTCAATGAGCCGTGCGGGCCCAGTGCCTTTGCAGCGCTCTCAAACCGACGAGCCGCCTGCCTTGCCTGTACCTGAGTCCTTCCCTCGACAACCGGGAAAGCCCTCTTCGGTCATCCTCCGAATCGGAGGTCTCGGTTTGGTTTCTCCATGCCCTACCCCCTTCTGGACCTTTTCACTCGATCCAATTGGTACAACACCGGGCGGGCCCCGCCTGTTCCCGGTGCGCCCCCGGACGCTGGCGCGGTGGCGGCGCTGACATCCGGTGGTCCGGCGCTGCCGGCCCGGCCCCTGCGCCTGCTCCAGTGGCGCAGCGCGGGAATCCTCGCCATCGCACTGGTGGCGCTGGCGTCGGGGTTCGGGCAGTTCGGCGCGGTGGCCGCCCTGGGTGACGTGTCCAGGCAACTGGGTCATGTCGCCCACGGGGGCACGATCGCCGACCGGGTGGGCTTGTCGGCCACCAGCCTGGGCGTCGGACTGGCAGTGATCCGGCTGGCCTCGCTGGGCAGCCTCCCCCTGGTGGGCATGGCCGACCGCTTCGGCCGCCGCCCCGTGATCCTGGCTCTCACCGTGATCGGGCTGCTCTTGACTGTGCTGGCCGCCGCGAGCCCCGGGTACTGGTGGTTCGTCGCCATCTTCGCTTTCGGCCGGCCAATGCTCAGCGCCACGAACGCGTTGGCCAGCGTCATGGCGGCCGAGGAGACCGGTGTGCGGGACCGGGCCGCCGCGGTGGCGCTGGTGACGGCCGGGTACGGGGTCGGGGCGGGTGCGTCGGCCGTGGTCCACAGCCTGGCCTCCGGGTCCCTCGGATTCCGGGGGACCTTCGCGCTGGCCGTGGTACCCCTGGCGGTGGTGGCGATGGTGCAGCGCCGGATCGAGGAGCCGAGCCGGTTCGTGGCGGCCGAGGTGGCCGCCGAGCGGCCCGTGCCCGTGATCGGCGCGGTCGGACCGCGCTTCCGTGGCCGGGTCGCACTGTTGTGCCTGATCTCCTTCGGCCTCTCGGTCATCACGGGGCCTGCCAACAGCTTCCTCTTTCTCTTCGCTCAGGACGTCGTGCACCAGCCCGGCGGCCTGACCGCGGCCATGGTGGTGGCGGCCGGGGTGGCGGGGTTGCCCGGGCTCCTGGCAGGCCGCTGGGCGGCTGACCACCTCGGACGGCGACCCACGGCGGCGGTGGCGACCGTCGGCATCGCCCTGAGTGCCACCATCTCGTACTCGGGTGGTTCGAGCGCTCTGGTGGCGGGCTATGTGCTCGGGGTGCTGAGCGGTTCGGTGATCGCGCCGTCCGTCGGCTCGCTCTTGACCGAGCTCTTCCCCACCGAGGTGCGAGCCTCGGCCACCGGGTGGTGGGTGGCGGCCGGCGTGCTGGGCGCCGTGGGGGGCCTGGTCGCCTTCGGAGCGGTGGCCGACGTCGGCCACCGGTTCGCCTCGGCGGCCCAGCTGGTGTTCCTACCGACCATGGTGACCGCCGCGCTGTTCTTCGGGCTGCCCGAGACCAAGGGGAGGGAGCCCGAGGAGCTCTGGGCCGGGGCGAGTGCATGAGATGTCCGTTCGGCGGGCGCTGGTCGCCATTGGCGCGGCGGCGCTCCTCTGCGCGACTCTGAGCCCATGTCCGTCACGCGCCAGATCGTCGTCTGCGACGGAGACCAGACCGGTCAGGAGCTCCTGTGCGAGGCGTTGCGCGTCCTCGAGCCGGACCTGCTTGGTTTCGAGCTCGAGCTGATCCGGTTCGACCTGTCGCTCGAGTCCCGCCGGGCCACGTCCAACGGCGTGGTGCGCGAGGCCGCCGCCGCCATGCGCGAGACCGGGCTGGGGCTCAAGGCAGCCACCATCACCCCGGAGATCACCGGAGACGTGGGCAGCCCCAATCGGCTCCTGCGCGAGGGCGTGGGCGGCTCGGTCATCGTGCGCACGGGCCGGCGCATCCCGGGCGTGGCGCCGCCGGCGTCGGTCGTGCATCCCATCGTGGTGGTGCGCATGGCCGTGGGGGATGCCTACGGCGCCGAGGAGGGCCGCACGGGCGAACCCGGCCAGCCCGGCGAGCAGGCCTGGCGCACCGAACGCATCGACCGCTCGGTCTGCCGCTCGGTGGCCGACTTCTCGTTCCGCACGGCGGCCCAGCTCGGCGCATCCGTGTTCGGCGGCCCCAAGTGGACCGTGTCGACGATCTACGAGGGGATGCTCAAGGAGGAGATGGACGGCGCCGCACGCCGCTACCCCGACGTTCCCTACCGCCCAGTGCTGATCGATGCCGCCTACGCGGGACTCCTCACCGAGTCGAGCGGGGGTCCCCTGGTGGTCCCGGCGCTCAACCGCGACGGCGACTGCCTCTCGGACCTCGTGCTGGCGCTCTTCGGTTCCATTGCCGGGGCCGAGTCGGTGCTGCTTTCCCTCGACGAGGACCTGCACCCGGTGGTGGCCATGGCCGAGGCGCCCCACGGCACGGCGCCGTCGCTGATGGGAAAGAACGTGGCCAACCCCATGGCCATGCTGCTGGCGTGCGCCGCCGTCCTCGACCACGCAGCCCGCGGCGACGACTCGGTGGCCGTCGCCGCTGCAGCCATCCGCACCGCCACACTCGATGCCGCCGGGGACGGGGTGCGCACGTTCGACCTCGGCGGTGAGGCATCCACCTCCGGCGTGGTCGACGAGGTGGTCGCCCGTTTGCGGGCCCAGTTGACCCGCTGAAGGGGCCCGACTCGGGGTACTCAGCGGTGCTCCTGGGGATGGACGGGTGCGCCGACGAGGTCGGTGACTACGTCGTCGTTCGACTGGCGGGCCTCACCCGGCCGGTGTCGAGGTCGAGGTCGGACCACTTGAGTCCGCAGGCCTCGCCGCGGCACGATCCGGTTCTGGACGATGGACCTGCACGACCCGAAGTCCGAGTTCCACGACCTCGTCCTCTGGCGGCAGCAAGCGGAGTTCGCCACGAAGTACATGACGAAGGGACGCCTGGCCTACATCGATGGTCGGCTGCAGAGCCGTACCTGGGAAGCCGCTGATGGCTCGAAGCTGCGGAGGGTCGAGGTCGTCGCCAGCACCGAGCTTCGCTATGACGCGTACGTCGCATCCAAGGACTGCGTCATCGGTCTGGTGCTATTCTCCGCGCACTATCTGGCGGCGTTCATCGGGCCACTGGCCGGGGAGATCGTCACCGCGTAGGCGCAGGGGAGGAGTACGTGATCATCGACGGGGATGGGCACCTCGTCGAGCCCATGTCGGTATGGACCGATTACTTGGAGACGGCGTTCTACCCACGCTTTCATCACGCGCTCGGGTCGACGGGGATCGAGACGATGGTCATCGAGGATCACGTCCAATCAACCGTCGTCCGCGGTTCGCCGCACCTCGCCGACGAGGTGGTTCGGATCTCCGTCGGCGACGCGGTGACGCCGCGGGGGATCCTGCCCGGTAACACGCGGAACCGCCGATTCGAAGAAGGGCATCCAGGAGGCTTTCACGCCGAAGCGCGGCTGCAGGTGCACGACGAGGAGGGCATCGACGCCGGCGTGCTCTTTCCCACGATCGGGCTCTACGTCGGGAGCATCCGGGACCCTCGGCTGGCGACGGCTGTGGCGCGGGCGATCAACCGGTGGATGGGCGACTACTGCGCGGTCGCCCCGAACGAGCTGTTCGGTGTGGCGACGCTGCCTGTCCAGGATCCCGCCGCGGCGGCGGAAGAGCTGCGTCGCTGCGTGGAGGAGCGAGGGTTCGTGGCGGGGACGTTCCGGCCGAACCCGGCGATGGACGGCACGACGGTCGCCGACCAGCCGCTCGAACCCGTCTGGGAGATGGCGCAGGACCTGGGCGTGCCGATCTGTTTGCACAGCGGGGCGCCCGCCGGATTCCAGCCGCTCGTGAGCCGCGGTCGGCTCAAGAGCCAGCTCGTGTCGCACATCGTCGATCATTCTTACGAGCAGATGCTGACCTTCGGTGGCCTCTACGAGGTCGGCTTCTTCGATCGGTTCCCACGTGTGCAGGTAGGCTTCATGGAGAGCAGCGCCGGCTGGGCGCCATGGTGGCTCGACCGTCTCGAAGAGCACCACGAGACGTGGGGGTGGTCGCTACCTCCGGGTGTCAAGCGATCTCCGGCCGAGGTGTTTGACGACCAGTGTGTCGTGGGCGGTGAAGGCGAGGAGCCGATGCTCCCGTATGTCCAGCAGCGCCTCGGCAACGAGAAGGTGCTCTGGGCGAGCGACTTTCCCCACTTCGATTGCTCCTTGCCCGGATTGGTCGCTCCGGTGCTCGAACGCAGGGACCTCGACGGGGCACAGCGCGAGGCCTTCCTCGGCGGCGCGGCAGCGAGCTTCTACAAGCTCGACGTCGAGCGGATCGAGAGGTCACGGCGGGCCCGTCTCGGGCAGGGGGGAGAGGTCGGATGACCAACATCGTGGTGGGTGCGGCGTCTGGGATGGGGGAGGCCGCGGCACGGGAGCTGGCGCCGAGGGGCCGACTGTTGCTCGCCGACCGCAACGAGGAGGGGGTGACCCGTCTCGCTGCTGAGTTCGGAGGGCAGACCGAGGCAGTGCCGTGCGACCTGACCAACCGCCACCAGATCGCTGGCCTGATCGAGCGCATCGGAGACAGGTTCGACGCGCTTGTCATCACCGCTGCGGTGTCGGGGACGATGGCTCCGGGCCGGGTCATCTTCGAGATCAATCTCATCGGCATGGCCCTCCTGCTCGAAGCGGTGGAGCCCCTACTGGGTCCAGGTTCGGTGGCCATTTGCTTCTCGTCGGTCGGGGGTTACCTCGCGCCCGACACTCCTGCGGTGAACGCGGCCCTGGACGATCCACTGTCACCGGCGTTCTTCGAGAACCTGATCGCTGCGGGTATCGACCCCGATGCGAGCACGGCGTACCCGCTGTCGAAGCTGGCGATCCATCGCATGGTCCGTCGTCTTGCACCGAAGTGGGGCGCTCGCGGAGCGCGCATCCTTTCGCTATCCCCAGGAACGACCGACACCCCGATGGCGCGCTCGGAGATCGCGGCCAACCCGATCATGGAGGAGATGATCCGGAACCGGCCCCTGGGTCGGATGGGTTTTCCCGAAGAGACGGCGAAGGTGGTCGATTTCCTCACCTCCGCCGGTGCGTCGTACATGACCGGAAGCGACGTCCTCGTCGATGGAGGCATGGTCGCCACGGCGCTCGAGATGAACGGCGGGCGGATGAGAGGGCCGTCGCCTTCCTGATCGGACGCGCGGGGATCAGAGAGGCCATGCTCCACCTTGCACATCCAAGTTGGCAACGTCAGCACCGATGAGCTGAAGTTGAAGGGCCTGGATCCGAGGCCACCACGGGTCGATCAGATCGGGGGCTTGTAAGCGCCGACCGGCCAGCTGCTCCGGCCGCCCACGCGCGTCCTCAGCCCTCGGTAGCCTCGCTCCTCCGGTAGGCAGCCGCGTGGCTTCGGCGATGGACTTCGCCCGGCCCGCCGCTCGTCCTGGGTCATGTCTTTGACCTGCTTGCCGGGCGGCGCTGCCGCCATGACGAGCAGACGGCGCGCCGGGCGGCTCTGTGGGCGGCTCTGCGTGGTCGTCGGTGGTGGACTCGCTGGCCGCTGTGCGAGCAGGGTGCTCGGTGCCCCGATTGACAGCGGGTCGACAGGGCAACTTCGACCAAACGGGTCCGACGTCGACCCAGAGCGACCAACGACACGCCGGCATATGCCCAGTTCACGATCCCGTGGGGGGCGGGGTGGGCACGTTCGACCTCGGCGGGGAGGCATCCACTTCCGGCGTGGTCGACGAGGTGGTCGCCCGGTTGCGGGCTCAGTTGGCGGGCTGAAGCGGCCCGGCTCAACGGCACGTCACTGGGCCGCCCTGGGTGCCTCGTGGTCCCGAGCAAGGCCGCCGGGCTCACGACACCAGCACCTAGGCTCAGCGCATGGGCCAGGGCGATCCACCCACCCCAAGAGGCGGCCGCTTCCGGCGTCGGCGAGAGAAACGTCAACTCGAGCAGTTGGCTACCAGTTCCAAGCCTCAGGTTGCGCCGAGACCGGCCATCGCTCACGTCAGGGTCGTGGAGGATCAGACTCAGTCTCTCACCGAGGAAGATTCCGACGCTGAACAGGACCTTGAGAGACAAGGGCCGGACCCAACGACCGATGGTTCTGAACCGAGGCGCGCGAGCGGCTTCCATGTGCGACCGGTGCCGATCGACCAGCCGATCGAGGACTGAGGACACGTTCCCATCCGCCTCGACATGCTGGCGTCGCTCCTCCGAATCGGGCTCTCCAGTTCGCCGGAACTCGGTGCCACCCTGTGGCACTCGGGGCTCTCTCCGGTGACGGGAGGCGGGTGCTCGGTAGGCTGTTTACGGAGGCGACGAGGAGGCTGTCATGACCGATGCTCAAGGAGCGGCCCAATGGAATGTGGCCGAGTGGCACGGCAAGATGCTCGTCGATCGTAACGGCGAGAAGATCGGCAAGCTGCAAGACGTCTACGTCGACGTCGAGACCGACGTACCGCAGTTTGCAACGGTGAAGGAGGGCTTCATCGGCCGACACCTCACCTTTGTGCCCCTGGGTGGGATCCAGGTGGGTCCCGACGGTCTACAGGTGTCGGTGACCAAGGAGCAGGTGCGAACTGCGCCCGACATCGAGATGCACGGCGAGGAACTCTCTCAGGCTGACGAGTCAACGCTGTATCACCACTTTGAGCTCAATTACACCCCCATCAGCACGGAGAGCGGCCGCCGCCTGGCTCGCCGCTGAGGAGTCTCCGTCCCAGCGGAGAGAGGCCACACTGCGCGGCCTCCCGATGCTCTGCTCCGCTTCGTCGGAGGCTCAGCCGACCTGACGTCTTCGCTGGACCGACGAGGCCGTGCGCCATGGCTTCCATGGCCGCCCCAGCACGGTTGGAGACGCCCAGCTTGGTGTAGATGTGCTCGACGTGGTTCCCCACCGTCTTGGGACTGATTTCGAGCCGGCGGGCGATGATCTTGTTGGGCAGACCTTCTGCCAGCAGGGCCAGCACCTCGCTCTCGCGGGCGGTGAGGCCGGCGGGACCCCCGGCACGGACTCTACCGGCCGTGTGTCCCGCGGCCCCCAGCACCGCGTCGATCGGCGGCCGGGTCGAGTCGTCCCGCCTTGCCCTCGGCTCGGAGGACGCCGGCGGCCTCGTCCGGGGTGAACGCACCGCGGTGGGGGCGGGGCTCGAGCAGCGCCTGGTAGACGTCCGCCGCCGCGAGCAGGCGCGCCGGGATCGACAGCATGGCTGCGCCGACGCCGCGGTGGTAGCCCGAGCCGTCCATCCTCTCGTGGTGGGTAGCAGCCAGGAGTCCGATGCGTCGTAGCGGCTCCGGGCGGCTGAAGATCCGCTCGACGTAGTAGACGTGCAGTCGCATGCGCTCGAGGTCGCTGGTGCTGAGCGGTCCGGCCTTGTCCCACACCGTGCCGGGCACGCCGAAGCGCCCGACGTCGTGCACGAGCGCGGCGCGTCGGGCGAAACGGTTCTCGGCGGCTGGCACGGCGAGGAACGACGCCGCCTGCCTCCACGAGCGCCGCCGTCCCCCTTCCATGGCCGGCGAAGTAGGGGCAGCGCACGTCACAGAAGTCGGCGATGGCCTCCAGCGCATGGTCGAGCTCGTCCTCGCTGAGAGCGGGGCGGGCCAGTCGGTTCGGTGGCCAGGAGGTCTTCGAACGAGTCGTCCGTCAACTTCGCGAAGAGTGGCGCTGGATCGGCTACCACCGCGTCGACGACCGCCGGGTCGAAGTGGGTGCCGCGCCGCGAGCGCGTCATCTCCACGGCAGCGTCGACGCCGGAGGTGCGCTCGAAGAGCTCACAGGCCTCGGCGACGTGCGCGATACGGGCCGACAGCGCAAGACCCTCTCCCTCCAGTTCGCGGGGTACGCCTTTACCGTCCCATCGGGCATAGGCCTGTTCGATCCCGGCCCGGACGTCGGGGCCGAGCTGGAGTCGATCAGCCAGCATGCCGGCAGCCGAACAATGATTGGCCATTTGGTCGAGCATGCTGCGCCCGCTCGTCACCATGAAGACCGAGGCCTGGCGGACCCGCTCGAAGGCTGAGCCGCCCGACCCGGCGCGCCGGAGCATGAAGACCATGGCCGGGAACCCGGCCAGGTCGAGCTCGAGGGCGCGGGAGCGGAAGTCGATGTCGTCCCCGAAGAGGGCAGAGGCCTCGTTGCCGTACACGGGACATCCGACGTACGTGAGGATGCTCACGTCGTAGAGGGTCGCGAGCTCGTCGGGCTCGAGGCCGAGACGATCACCCAGGCGCATGGCGATGCGAGCAGAGCGCAGCATGTGCTCGGGGGGCTGGCCGAATCCCAGGTCGGTGGCGAGTGACAGCGCCATGAGCAGGTCGGCGAGCCGGACCCCGGAATCTGACATGCCGGGACCTTAGTTTTCGCTAGTCGCAACGGCTGGGAATCCCAACTCGCGGCTCTGGGGCAAATACCCCATGTCGCGGCGCGCTGCCCTCCGTATCTTTCAATCACGAGCCAGTAGCGGGATCCGCCGCCCGGCTGGTCGACGAGAAGAGAGGGGCGAGCATCATGCCCAAGTACGTGATCGAGCGAACCGTTCCCGGCGCCGGCCAGATGGACGCCGCCGCCCTGGCGCAGATCGCCGGCAAGTCCAATGAGGTGCTCAAGCCCTTGGGGCCGGACATCCAATGGCTCCGCAGTTACGTCAGTGACGACAAGATCACCTGTGTCTACATCGCCGCCAGTGAGGAGATGGTTCGTGAGCACGGCCGCAGCGGAGGTTTCCCGGTCGACGCCGTGCACCAGGTTAGCGCCGTCATCGATCCGACCACGGCTGAGGCGACCCGATGAGCCGGGCCGCCGTGAGCCTGACCACCGGCCTCGAGGATCCCGAGAAGGTCACCGTGGCGCTCCTGGTGGCGGTCGGTGCGGCCGAGGCTGGCCGTCACACGCTCATGTTCCTGACAAAAGAAGCGGTCCGACTCGCGACAAAGGGCGTCGCAACCGGGGTGGCCTGCGACGGCTGCCCCAGCCTGCCCGACCTCATGGAGCGTTACGAAGGAGCAGGCGGCGAACTGCTCGTTTGCCCCATCTGCTTCAATTCCCGCGGTCTCGATGGCGCCACCCTGTTACCGAATGCCCGCATGGGTGGATCGGTGCAGTTGTGGGACTGGATCGGCGACGAAACACCGTCACCTTCAGCTACTGAGCTCGCCATGGGATGACGCCGGGCCGGGGCCACCACGGGTCCGCCTTGCCCCAGGTGCCGGCTGACGTCAGGTACCCAATGCAGCGTGGAACGCGACGGCGGCCGCAGTGGCCACATTGAGGGAGTCGACTCCCCCCGCCATGGGGATCGACACCACGACATCAGAGGCTGCGATGGCTTCTTGTGTCAGGCCCGGACCTTCAGCGCCGAGCAGTAGGGCGAGGCCTTGGGGTCGATCTCGACCAGACATCCGATCTTTGAGCGCAGCGAGCCCGAGGGTTGGCACATCCGCGGCTGAGGCAGTGCGGGGCGTCATGGCAGCGATCAGGAACCCGGCGTCCCGTGCTTGTTGCAGTCCGGCAGGCCATGGGGTGAGCCGTGCGAAGGACATGTGGAGGACGTACCCCACAGAGACGCGGATCGATCGTCGGTAGAGCGGGTCGGCAGAACTCGGATCGAGAAGGACACCAGTCACGCCAAAGGCGGCGGCGTTGCGGAACAGCGCGCCGATGTTCTCGTAGTCGTTGAGGCCCTCGAGGATCGCCACCAGGGGGAAGGAGCCCGCGGCCCGGGCTATCTGGACGGCATCAGCAAGCACGCGCTCGGGCTTGAGCGGTGACGGACGTTCGGCAACGGCGACGACACCCCGGTGGAGATTGAAGCCGACCGTCTCCGCCACCGCGGCTCGGGACCCTACGTACACCGGCACGCCTCGTGCCCGGGTTGCGGTGACCAGGTCACTCGAGGCGGTGACTTGATGGTCGTCCACCAGGAGCGAACGGATGCGGTAGGCGGAAGTCAGCAGCCGCTCAACCGTGAGCTTCCCCTCGACCACGAAGATCGAATGCGCAGTCTCCATGCCGCCCCGCGCCGCCGGGTCGTTGAGATCACGATAGAGGCCGAGTTGGGGATCGGCCGGATCGTCCACATGGATGAGTGGACCCTGGTGGACGTCGGCGTCGTTGCTCGACATCCCGGGCCGACCTTCGGGAGATGGCATCACGAGTATCGCAAGGTATCCAACGAACTGCTCCGACACCGACAGCTGCCGCGACGAGGACTCCTCTGGGTGAAGATGGCCAACAGGGACTGTGACAGCCAGTGTCGCATTCGCTCCATCGTGCCATGGGACCTTCGGACACGTCGCAAGAGTCTTGGCCCGTTCTCGCTTGCGCCGGGCGCCTCCCGTAGGCGCTGGCACCAAGTGTGCAGTCACTTCTCCTTCGGTCGGAAGTGCACGAAGATCCGTCCAAAATTGCGCGAGTCCTTCTCGACTCGGTCATAGAGCGCCTTGATCTCTCTTTGGTCGAGGAATCGCAAGACGCGCTTCTTGAGCTGCCCGCTTCCCTTGCCGGGGATGATCTCCACCAACCGAGCCCGCTTCTCGACCGCTTCATCGATGATCCCTCGAAGGGCGCGATCGATATCGCCGCCGCGGTTGTAGATCTCGTGCAGGTCCAGCTTGAGCTTCACGACATACCGGTCTACACCGAGCGGTCGGCCACGATGGAAGCCGGAGCTTCACGGCGTGCGGTCCCCGAGCTCCGGGACCGAGACCGACATTCCGACCGATCCCTCAGACGATCTCCTCGGTCAGCGGCTGATGTTCGTACGCCAGTCGATAGTCGTCTGCCCCGTGATCGGTTGGATGGCATCCAAGAGGGAGCTGTAGCCGACCTGGGGGCCGACGCCATTCGGGGCGGTCAAGACCCCGAAGACCACGAGAGCCCGACCGCGTGTCTTGGCATAGGAGATGAGCGATGTCCATGAGGAGACCTCGGAACCAAAGTAGATCTCCGGTACTGCGACGTTGGGCCTGAACCCGTTGGCTATCTGTAGCAGCTGGTCGTTGGACCAGAATCCTGGTTCGGCAGAACCAAAATCGATCATGGCTGGTTGGAAGCCCCCAACGGCGGCGGCATATCCGGATTGAAGGTCATACGTGTTCTGATATCCGGGATCGAACGCAGGTTCGGCATCATCTCCGGCCACGACGGTGATCACGTCCGTGAAGCCCGCCCGATTCTTGAGGGCATTGGCTTGCGATTGGGCCTGTTCAACGGCGGCGGCCAGCTGAGCTCCCCATGTTGCGAAACTCGGCGGCTCGAATCTGCAGCCGCAGACGATGCCTCCGCACGGTTGTCCGGAACCGCAGCTGTCATTTGTCCCGATGGCGAGATCCAAGTGGAGGCGTGATGGCGCAGTCGCGAAATAGCCCTGGATGTAACTGGCCGCGGCGGCGACGATGGAAGCCAGCGAGACGAAACTGCCGCTGAAATCCACGGTCCCCGAGGTGGAGCCACTGACCGCGGGCCGGCCGAAGTCCAAGATGACCAGACCTTGGGCTCCGGCCTGCCCCGCCGATCTCCCTTGGGCATTGAGCTGGCCTGAGTCCGTGGTCGCCTCGTAGTGGGACGCAGTGGTCGGCGGCGGCGTTGCAGCGCCGGCTGGCCGCATGAAGAAGGGAATACTGACGGCGAGGGCGACAGCCAGAAGGCCGACTGACACCATCCGTCCGGTTGTGCGGGGAAATAGCACGCCTGCTCGCGTCCCGATTGTCAACGGTGGGTGTGTCGTTTGAGCATACTTGCCGATGCACGTACCAAGTGCCGATCAAATTCGAAAGCGGACGGGCATGCTCATCGTGAGAGACGTTGGCGGATTCCCTCTGGGCGCCGACGATTGAGCTCACTGACCCTCTCGATCATGATGTGACCATGGCCTCCGACAAGTACCAGCATGCCGTTCTCAAACCGGCCGTCCCCATCGCTGACGGCGACCTCGCATTTCCGAAGGGAAGCCCTGACGAAACAGAACTGCTGCTGCAGTTCCTCAACTACCTGCGCCACGCGGTGCTGCGAAAGACACTCGGTTTGAACGAGGATCAAGCCCGGTGGACGCTCGAGGGCAGGCTCCTCCCGGTCATTGGCATCGTGAATCACCTGACTCGAGTGGAGTGGCGATGGATCGACGGGGGATTTGCGGGAGCCGAAGTGAGTCACGACGACGCAGAGTTCCGGCCTGGCCCAGAAGTCAGTCTCAGCGAGGCCGTAGCTGCGTACGAGCAACGCGCCGCAAAGACTGACGGGATGGTCCGCTCACTGCCGATTACCACCGTGGGCTCCGGCTGGGCGAAAGGCCACGACCTGCGATTCGTCCTGCTCCATCTCGTCGACGAGACGGCGCGGCACGCAGGACACGCTGACGCAACACGTGAATTGTCGGATGGGCGCGTCGGGCTCTGACGCATCGTTCTCGGGCCAGACCGCCATCTCGCTGACCATCGCAGTACGCCGAGTGGTGCGGTGGGGCGGGACTCGGGAAGAGTCGCGGTTGGACGCCGCGCGGTGCGTCCTTGTCGAGTGTCGATCGAGTATGTCTGTTATGGGGCCTGCGCCGTCAAGGCATTCCAGGCCGCAAGCGAGTCCATGTAGTCCCTCCAGTGAGCGATCTTCCGGTTCTGGATTTCGATGATTGAACAGAATCGATTCTCGTAGGCAACCCCGGTCGCCAGGACGGTCCCATGGACTTCGTACTCGATGACGACGACACGACCGTCGTCCGTCGTTCGGGTCGTCAAGTGATCGGCGGACGTAAGCGCAATGTTGTCGCCGTACCCCTTGAACTGGTGCATGAGCTCGGCGCGCCCGTGGATGCTGCGAGGCCAACCCGGAAAGTCGTAGAGGATCTCATAGACGATGTCGTGAGAGACGACGTCGAAGAAATGATCGCCGTCGACGCGGTCGGCGAGTGCCCCTCGAACCAGGTTGAAGTAAGGGTCGGCAGCTTCGTAGGCAACGTATCTCGGGGTTGGCATCCTGGGTTCTCCATGCGGACCTGTGGGTCGAACTGGTTGGACTATTCATCCTGTTTCATTCTGCGCGGGAGATGCATCGCGGGTGTGGCGCCCTCAACGAGGGGGACCGGCTCCAGGGAGACCGAGCGCCGCGAACAGGTCCCCTTGGCGCTCGACCCGGCGCAGGACCGCGTCGGTCTCGAAGCGCAGCAGCAGCGGGTCGCCCTTGGTGGCGCAGGCGTGGACCTCGGCGAGGGTGACCGGGGTCGACACCGTCGGCGTAGGCATGGCGCGCACCGAGTAGGCGCACACGGTGGTCTTGGCCGGATGGTTCTGGCTCCAGTCGATGAGGACCCTGCCCCGGCGCAGCGAGGTCCGCATGTTGGACACCACCAGTTCGCGGTGGTCCGTCTCGAGCTTGCGGGCCAGCTGGTGGGCCCGGGACCGCACGTCGTCCCAGGAGGCTCTCGGACCCACCGGGGTGTAGAGCTGGAGTCCCTTGGAGCCACTGGTCTTGGCCAGGCACTCGTTCGCCGGCCGGCTCTAGCTCGCCGGCGATGAGGGTGGCGACGGCACAGCACTCGACCATGCCAGTGCCCTCTCCGGGGTCGAGGTCGAACACCATGTGGTCGGGCCGGGCCGGCAACGCGCGGTTCGGGGACGCGTGCCACAGCGGCACGTGCAGCTCGATGGCTCCGAGGTTGGCCACCCATGCCAGGGTCGGGAGGTCGTCGACCACTACGTAGGTCACGGATTCCTTCTCGCTCCTGGCACCACCCGAGGGCACCGTCACGGAGCCCACCCAATCGGGAGCGCCGGCCGGCACGTGCTTGGCGAAGAACGAAGAGCCATCGACCCCGTCGGGGAAACGCCGCATCGTCAGTGCCCGTTCTCGCAGGTGCGGCAGGAGTACCGGCGCGATGCGCAGGTAGTAGTCGATCAACTGGCCCTTGGTGAAACCGCACCCTGGGAAGAGGACCTTCTCGAGATTGGTGACGGTGAGCTCCCGCCCATCGACCGTCGTCGCGCGTGGCCCTGTTCGCCGCCGGGGTCACGGCGCTTCCTCGGGCACCACCTGGCGTGGTGACTTGTCGGGACGCAGACCGCGCCACACCGGGTGGCGGAGGCGTTTGGCCTCGGTCCACTCGCCGAAGCTGACCTCCCCGACGACTGCGGGGCGGACGAAGTGCGCCCCGGCCGTCTCGCGCCTGGGTAGGGGGGAGTCGAAGGGACTGTCGCCGGTGGCGAGCGGGCCCAGGGTCCCGAGCAGGGTGGCCCGCTCGCGGGCGGTGAAACCGGTTCCCACCTTCCCCACGTAGCGCAGCATGCTGGAGTCGACCGGACCCCCGATCGGGAGGCCCATGAGAAGCGCGCCCACACTGCCGGCCCGTTCGCCGCGTCCCTCGGTCCAGCCGCCGATGACCACCTCCTGGGCCCGCACCGCCTTGACCTTGATCCAGTCGGGGTGACGCCGCCCGGCCCGGTAGGGAGTGTCCCGCCGCTTGGCCACGACGCCCTCGAGCCCGTTGGCCACGGCGGCCGCGAGCACGTCGGCACCGGGGAGGCCGCGGAAGGACTCGGTGGTCGTGAAGCCGGGCCCAGAGAGGTGGAGCGACTCGAGCCGGGCCCGCCGCTCGTCATAGGGCGCGTCGAGGAGGGAGTGCCCTTCGAGGTACAGCAGGTCGAAGGCCACGAAGCTGACCGGGTCTGACGCAGCTCGCCGCTCGGCGTCGCGCCGATCGCTGACATGCATGCGGCGCTGGAGCCGCGAGAAGCTCGGCCGTCCGTCACCGCCCATGGCGACGATTTCCCCGTCGAGCACGCACGCGGTCGTGCCGAGGAACGAACCCAGGTGACCGAGCTCGGGGAAGGAGCCGGTGAGGTCGAGATCGTTTCGGCTCACGGCGCGCACCCGTCCACGGTCCACGAAGAGGACGGCCCGGATGCCGTCCCACTTGACCTCGAAGGCCCAACCGGCGTCGTCCGTCGGCAGGGCGCCGGCCACGGCGAGCATGGGCCGCACCGCCGAGGGCAGGGGTTCGGTCCCGTCCCGATCCCTTGCCCGCGAAACGCGGGCCCCGCTCAGTCCGACCCCGCCCGCCGCATCTGGGGGAATTCGTCGAGGAGCTCGCCCATCCGCGACAGCACGTAGTGCTGGCCCATGATGTCCATGGTGATGTCGGACGCCCGCTTGGCCTGCCGGAGTGCCACGGGGTCCTGAAGGCTCACCTCGTGGGCAAACGCCAGGGTCTCGGCGTGCAGGGTCTCGGTGTCGGGGTAGAGGCGGTTCACCTGCCCCATCTCGTACAGGCGGCGCGCCGGGAGCCGCATGCCGGAGTAGATCATCTCCTTGGCCAGGCGCGGCCCGTAGAACCACGTGTGCAGGTGGGACTGGATACCGCCGATGCCCATGAAGCCGGCTGTCGGGTCGCGGAAGAACGCGTCCTCGGTGCAGAACACGAGATCGCACGGCCACACCATCCGCTGGCCTCCGCCCACGCAGCCACCCTGGACGGCGGCAATGGTCGGCTTCATGACCGACTTGATCAGACGCACCTCCTCCGGTGCGGGCAGCACCGTGACGCCCTGCGGTGCGGGCCGGCGGTCCTTGAGCTCGGCCCCGGCGCAGAAGTGTTTGCCGGTGGCCAGCATGACCACCACATGGCTGTCGTCGTCGGCGGCTGTCCTCCAAGAGCTCTGGAACTGGGCCTCGAAGGCGCCGTCGTAGGTGTTGAGGGGCTCACGTGACAGCGTGATGATCCCCACATCGCCGTCGCGGCGGTACTGCACGAAGGGGCTGTCGGTCATGCGGCGGAACCTCCTGTCGAGAGGATCCTAGAGGCCCGGCTCTGCGGCGGGCCGGGACCCGAATCGACGTGAAACGCCCGTGGCAGCGGTGCTACCGTTCGCGGCTCCGGATAGCTGCGATAGGCGCGCAGAGTGGCTCGGGAAGAAGGAGAGGACGATGATCGTCCAGGGCGGTTCGGTGGATGCGCGCAGCCTTCGCTCAGGCGGAGTGCTGCCTCTCGGAAGGACGTCGTGGCGGGCGGCGATGGCAGCAGTGGCGGTGGCGGCCCTGGTGGCACTCCAGGCCATGCCCGCCTCGCTCACCTCCCTTGCCCGAATCCCGATTGGGCTGGGAGACGCCGTCGGCCGTGCCCTCGTTGGCGGCACCGCCGGCCAGGGTGTGCCCGCCGCGTTGGACGCACCGGCCGGCATCGCCGCCACAGCTTCGGGGTGGACAGCCAGCGATCCGCGCCATGGGGTGTCCGCGGCCATCGCCTCGACCGGGACCGTCCTGGTGGCGGGGGGCTCAGGACGGCTGTTCGCCAGCCTGGCGGCCCGCTCGATCGGGGGATCGGCCGGGAGCGAGGCCCGTGCGCTGCATGTGACGTCGAGCGCCTTGACGGGCGATCGGCTGGTCCAGCACATGGGCCCGGTGACCACGGCCTATCAGGTCGCAGCGGCCGGCCTCGAGCAGACGTTCACGGTGCAGCGGGCTGCGGTCCCCCCGGGGAGCCTGGTCGCGCTCGATCTCGGCCCCTCCGATGGCTGGGCCGTGCAACGCGGCGGGGGATCGTTGCTCATGGGGGGCACCCGAGGTGGAGCGGCTCTGGGCTACCACGGGCTCCGGACCACCGATGCCACCGGGATCGTCGTGCCGTCCGAGCTGCGCATCGCCGGCGAGTCGGTGCAGATCGTCGTGCACCCCTCGGCGTCCACGACGTTCCCGATCACGATCGACCCGACGTGGAGCTCCGAGTCGACGCCGGTGGCGACCCTGGCTGTGTCCGGGAACGGCTACCAGACCTTTGGCGGCGGCATCGCCGTCTCAGCCGACGGATCGACCGCCGTGGTCGGTTCGACCTTTTCACTATCGCTCGGGCCGGACACGGCGTACGTGTTCCATGTGGCAAACGAGGGGTCCTGGTCCAACCTTTCGCCGGTGGCCGTCCTTAGTAACGGCAGCAGTCTGGAACAGGGATTCGGCGGTTCGGTCGCCATATCGGCGGACGGATCGACGGTGCTGATCGGTGGGGCATCAGGCGAGAACGCTGCCTACATCTATCACGCGCCCTCGGCAGCCTCATGGTCCGACATGGCCGCACCGACGGCCGCGCTCAGCGACGCGGCGACGAGCGGTCCGTCCTCCTTCTTCGGCGGGGAGGTTGCGCTGTCAGGCGACGGGACGACGGCGTTCGTCGAGGACAACATCGCACTGAGCAGCAACAACGCCTCCGGCTCGGTGGACGTCTTCCACCAGCCCTCGGAGTCGGCGTGGGCTACCACCTCGGCCCCGACGCAGACGATCGACGATCCGGGCGCCGCCGGCTACGCCTACTTCGGCCACGACATCTCCCCGTCGTCGGACGGCACGACCGTGCTCGTCGGGGCGTTCGGACAGAACTCGGCGTACGTGTTCCGCGCTTCCTCGGAGGCGTGGAGCGCGCCGACACTGGCGGCCACGTTGAGCGCGCCAGCCACTCCGTATTCGTTCGGGGACTCCGTTGCCCTGTCCGGTGACGGCCGGACCGCGCTCGTCGGCAACGACGGGCAGGTCGCGACCTCCGCGGTCTACGTCTTCACGGCCTCGAGCGAGAGTGCCTGGGCATCCTCGTCGTCCCCGGCCGCCACGCTGACCGACGCGGCGAGCAACGGCTATGTCGGGATAAGCCTGTCGCTCTCGTCCGACGGCACGACGGCGTTGGTCGGGGAGCCGGGCGGTTCGCCGTCGACGACCGGATCCGCTGCGATCTACCAGGTGGCAAACAGCGGATCGTGGGGGAGCACCAGCAGTCCCACGGCCAGGCTGACCGACGGATCGGCGATCGCCGACAGCGCGGAGGGGCAGTTCGTGGCGCTCTCGGCGGACGGTGGTGCGGCCTTCGTTGGGGATGCCACCGCCTCCAGCCGCGCCGGCGCGGCCTTCGTCTACGGGGCGAGTCCATCTTCCCCGCCCCCCACGACCACCACCACGACACCGCCAACCACGACGACGACGACGACGCCTCCCGCACCGAGGCACGGGTACTGGCTGGTGGGGTCCGATGGGGGGATCTTCACCTTCGGCTCCGCTGGCTTCTTCGGCTCGACCGGGAACCTCATCCTCCAGCGGCCCGTTGTGGGGATCGTGCCCACCGCCGACCGTCAGGGTTATTGGCTCGACGCATCGGACGGTGGCGTGTTCAGCTTCGGGGGCACCGCGTTCTACGGCTCGATTCCGGGGCTCGGACTCCATCCGGCCGGGTCGGGATTGCCCAACAGCCTCAATGCGCCCATCGTGGGCATGGTCCCCTCGAGCGACGACCGTGGGTACTTCATGGTCGCCTCCGACGGCGGGGTCTTCGCCTTCGGCGACGCCCGGTTCGCCGGATCGTGCCCCGGGATCGGCGGGTGCAGCGGCGCCGCGGTCGCGGTCATGCCTGACCACAGCGGAAACGGCTACTGGGTGGTGACGTCCCGGGGCAGCGTCTACGCCTTCGGTGACGCTCCGTATCTGGGCGCTCCGGGCCGCGGTCCCGTGACGGCTGCCGTGTCGACGGCCGACGGCAGGGGCTACTGGGTCCTGTTGAGTGACGGGGAGGTCCTCGGTTACGGCGACGCCGGCAGTCTGGGCTCTCCGGCGCCGGGGAACTTCAGCGCTTTCGACCCGGCGACAGCCATCTTCACCACTTCCGATGGAGCGGGGTACTGGGTCTCGTCCGCACTCGGGAGTGTGTGGCACTTCGGGGATGCCCCCGACGACGGGGACATGTCCGGCACCCGGCTCAATGGCGCCGTCATCGCGGCAACGGGCTTCTGACCGGCAGGGTCGCGATCGGCACGGTCCCAGACTTCGCCCGGTAACTTTCCCGGAAGATCCGTCAGATGCCCCAAGGAGAGAGCATGACCAACTCCCCGTCGGAACAGCACGGGAAGGCAGTCGACCAGCAGGCGCCCGAGCACCGCAACTTGGGCGTGGCGTTGGTGGTGATCGCGACGGCCCAGCTGATGGTGGTACTCGACGCGTCCATCGTGAACGTGGCGCTCCCGTCGATACAGCGGGCGCTGCATTTCAGCTCGGCCAACCTCGAATGGGTCGTCAACGCCTACACCCTGGCCTTCGGGGGCCTCCTGCTGCTCGGCGGGCGTACCGGTGACCTCTTCGGGCGCCGCCGCATGTTCATGATCGGCATCGGATTGTTCGCGGGAGCGTCCCTCCTGGGAGGGTTCGCCACCTCGGAGGCCTGGCTGATCACGGCACGGGCATGCCAGGGCGTGGGCGGAGCGATCGCCGCCCCGACGGCCCTGGCGCTGATCGCCAGCACGTTCCCCGAGGGGCCGCCGCGCAACCGTGCCATGGGCGTCTATGCCGCCATGTCCGGAGCCGGCGCAGCGATCGGTGTGCTGCTCGGCGGCATCCTGACCGACGCGATCAGCTGGCGGTGGGTCCTCTTCGTGAATGTGCCTATCGGGCTCTTCGTGCTGATCCTCGCCCCGCGGGTGCTCGGAGAGACCGAGGCTCGACCCGGCCGGTTGGACCTTCCCGGCGCGTTGTCGGTGACCGCCGGCATGACACTGCTCGTCTACGGCCTCATCCACGCAGCAGGGGGACACGGCTGGGGGACACCGGCCACGGTGATCCCGCTGGTGGTCGGCGGGCTGCTGCTCGTCGTCTTCGTGTTCATCGAGGCACGGGCCGCCGACCCGCTGATGCCGCTCGACATCTTCTCCAACCGGAACCGCAACGGCGCGTACGGCATCATGCTCGCCATGGGCACGGCGATGTTCGCCATGTTCTTCTTCCTGACGCTGTTCCTGCAGAACGTGCTGGGGTTCAGCCCCCTGCGTGCCGGGTTCTCCTATCTCCCGTTCGCCCTCACGATCATGATCGTGGCCGGATTGGCCTCCCAGCTGGTCGGCAGGACGGGTCCACGCGTCCCGCTGATGATCGGTACGCTGCTCGCCGCCAGTGGTCTCTTCTACTTCGCGCAGCTCGGACCGAGCAGCTCGTACTTCACCGACGTCCTCCCGGGCATGCTCCTGGCCGCCAGCGGTATGGCACTCTGCTTCGTACCGCTCACCCTGGCCGCCGTTTCAGGGATCCGGAGGGACGAAGCCGGCATTGCGTCCGCCCTGTTGAACTCGGGCCAACAGGTCGGGGGTTCTCTGGGGCTGGCGGTCCTCGGCACGATCGCGGCCACCGTGACCCATAACGACCTCACCACTGCCTTCGGTGACCGGGCGGCTCGCTTCGCCAACGGCTCGCCCGCCGGGGCGTCCACCGGTGTCCGCGAGACGGTGGCCACGGCCTACACCAACGGCTTCACGACGGCTTTCACGGTGGGCGCGGTCATCATGCTGGTCGCCTTCTTGCTCGCCGTCATCGTTGTGCGGGTCGGCCGGGGCGCTCCGGCCGAGGCACCGGTGCTCGCCTTCGACCTCCCCCAGTGATGGCCTCGGGCTGGTAGGACGGACGCATGCGACTCGGAGAAGCCTCGACACTGGTCACCGGCGGAGCGTCGGGCCTGGGCCGTGCCACGGCGCGCCGCCTGGCGTCCCTCGGATCACGGGTGGTGCTGGTCGATCTCCCGTCGTCTGACGGGGCCGCGGCAGCGGCCGAGCTCGGGGGGTGGGCAACGTTTGTCGCCACCGACGTCCTCGACGACGAGGGTTTCGGTAAGGCCCTCGATGCCGCCGAGCAGAACGGTCCCCTGCGGGGAGTCGTGCACTGCGCCGGGCGGGGAGGGGACCGGCTGCGGATCCTGGACAAGGAGCGCCAGCCCGGGGATCGTGAGTCCTTCGCCGAGGTCGTTCGGGTCAACCTCCTGGGCAGCTACAACGTGTTGCGTCTCAGTGCAGCTCGGATGGCGGCGAACGAGCCGCTCGACGGGGACCGGGGTGCCATCGTCATGACAGCGTCGGTCGCCGCGTTCGAAGGACAGATCGGGCAAACGTCGTACGCCGCCTCGAAGGCCGGCGTGCACGGCATCACACTGGTCGCGGCGCGGGACCTGGCCAGCCACCAGATCCGGGTCAACACCATCGCCCCGGGGACCTTTGACACACCCATGCTGGCCCGGCTCCGGTCCGACGTTCGTGAGGCCCTGGCCGCATCGATACCCCACCCCAAGCGACTGGGTGACCCAGACGACTATGCGCATCTGGCGGTCACCCTGCTCGAGAACGGGTACGTGAACGGCGAGACCATTCGGCTCGACGGCGCGCTGCGGGTCGCTCCCCGCTAGCGGTTCACGCCGGAGAGGAGATCCGAGCGGGTGTTCGGCGCCTCCCCGACCTAGTGTTTGCCATCAACATCCATGGTCAGGAGGGGAACCCTATGTCCAACGCCATCATGATCGCCTTCACCGGCATCAACGACCCGGAACGCGAAGGGGAGTTCAACGAGTGGTACGACACGGTGCATGCCCCGGGGACGCTTCAGGTGCCCGGGGTGGTCTCGTGCCGGCGCTACAAGCTCTCGACCACGCAGATGATGCCGTCGGACCTGCCCGAGTTCCTCGCCGTCTACGAGATCGACCCCGCCGCCCTGGCCACATTGCCCAAGGAGCTTGGCGAGAAGGCCGCAGCAGGGGTCATCACCAGCCATGAGCTCATGAAGCTCGGCATGGTCGCCATGTACGAACCCTTGAGTGAGCCCCAGGCCTGAGCGGCCGGGGGTCTGATCAGCAACTGCACGTTCTCGCCAACCCGCCGGGCCGAACACGCCTGGTCGGACGAGGGCCGTTGAACCTGATCGGGACCAGCGTTACGCTCGGTCCTCGCGTCACGTCCCGCCAGGTGGTGACGGTTGCGAAGGGGGATCGAAGTGACCGATACCGGACGACCATATGTTCTCATCTCCTGCGACGCCCACGCCGGTGCGGACGTCAAGGGCTACAAGCCCTACCTGGAGAAGGAATTCCACGAGGAGTTCGACGCGTGGGCGGCCACGTTCCGGGAGCCATGGAGCGACCTCGACGTGGAGCTGGCCCAGGACGATCCGAACCTTCGGGTGGGCGCCGCCTCGTTCCTCTCGCCGTACAACTGGGACAACGAGAAGCGGCTCGAACACATGGACAGCCAGGGCATCGCGGCCGAGGTGGTCTTCCCGAACACCGTGCCGCCCTTCTATCCCGCCAACGTGGTGGCCGCCTCGGCCCCCTCCAACGCCGAGGAATACCGTCGGCGTTGGGCCGGGGTGAAGGCCCACAACCGCTGGCTCGCCGAGTTCTGCGCCCAGACCCCCGGCCGACGGGGCGGACTCGCTCAGGTGTTCCTGTCCGACGTGGACGACGCGGTGGCCGAGGTCCGCTGGGCCAAGGAGTCCGGCCTGGCCGGCGTGCTCATCCCCTCGGACCACATCTCCCAGCTGGTCAACCTGTACGAGCGCCGGCTCGACCCGTTCTGGGCGACCTGCGCGGAGATCGGGCTGCCGGTCGTGCGCCACTCGATCAGCGTGAGCCCGCCGGAGACCCCCGACACCGGGGCGGCCGCTGCGGCGATCGGAGTCCACGAGACTTTCCTCTTCTTCAGCAGGGGGCTGGCGCACCTGGTGTTCTCGGGCGTCTTCGAGCGCTACCCCGATCTGAAGTTCAGCTTCACCGAGACGGGTCTGATGACCATGTACATGCAGCTCCAACAGATGGAGATCGAGTACCGCTACGGCATGGACAAGCGCACCACGGCCTACCCCTACTTCCACCGGGCGGTCGAGGCGATGACCATGACGCCGACGGAGTACTTCAACCGGAATTGCTATGTCGGTGACTCCCTCATGGTGGGCATGGACGTGGGCATGCGCCACCAGATCGGCGTGGACCGGATCATGTGGGGCGCGGACTATCCCCACCACGAGGGAACCTTCCCGCACACCAAGCTGGCGCTGCGCCTGAACTTCTCCGATGTTCCCGAGGAGGAGGTCCGGGCGATGACCTCGCGCAACGCCGCCGAGGTGTACGGATTCGACCTGGACTACCTCCAGGGTATCGCCGACAAGATCGGACCCACCGTCGAGGAGGTCGCCACCCAGGTGGCGACCGAGGAGATCCCTCTGGACACGCGCTCGATGACGATCTCCGATGCCCTCGAGCCGATTATGGCCCGCTGAGTCGATTCAGACAGTCGGGCATGAAAGTTCCCGCGATGTCGACCAGTCCGAAGGCCGTCGGCCGTGTGTCCGCGACGAGCGCAGGCGCGTGAAGATCGGTCTCCACCTGTGCGAGCAGCTGATCGGCTTCGACCCGGGCGTCATCCGCGACTACGCGGTCCTCGCCGAGGAGCTCGGCTTCGATCACATCACCTGCGTCGACCATGTGCTCGGCACCGAGCACACCAACCGGAATCCGCCGTTCGCGGCGGACGGCATCTACACCGAGGAGAGCCAGTTCCATGAGCCGCTGACTCTCTTCGCCTTTATGGCCGCCGTCACCTCGCGGATCGAATTCTGCACTGCGGTGATGGTCCTGCCGCAGCGGCAGACCGCGCTGGTGGCCAAGCAGGCAGCGGAGATCGCCCTGCTCTCGAGCCACCGACTCCGGCTCGGTGTCGGGACGGGCTGGAACTACGTCGAGTACGAGGCCATGGGGGCGAACTTCCGCACGCGCGGGCGCATGCAGGAGGAGCAGGTGGAGCTCCTCCGGCGGTTCTGGACAGAGAAGGTCCTCGACGTCGGCACCGACCTGCACAGAATCGACCGTGCCGGCATCAACCCCCGGCTCGACCGACCGGTGCCGATCTGGTTCGGGGGGTTCAGCAAGGTGCAGATGGATCGCTGTGCCCGCATCGGTGACGGCATGCTGTGGTCGCGCGACAGCTCGTACGCCCGTCGCAACAACGAGTTCATCCTGCAACGGGCGACCGAGGTGGGCCGCGATCCCGCATCGATCGGCCTGCAGGCCCCGATGGCACCGAAGCCGGGGCAGTCGATGGCCGACGCGCTGCGGCAATGGGAACGGGCCGGGGGGACGCATGCCGCGGTCGGCGGACCCCACCGAGAGGAGGGTCCGCGCGGACGCGCGTACCTCGACGAGCTCCCGCGCCTGCGCGAGGAGGTGGGTGACCTCATCCCGGCTTCCTGACGGCAGACCGCCACAACCAGCGAACACGGACGCGAGGGTCCACCGACCACAAGGGGGGAACCGAATGGCGACTGCGGCCCGGAACGAGGCCTTGATCCGCGAGTACGTCGAGTCGGCGCGCGCCGCGAGCGCCGACCCCGAGGCTGGCGCCGCGCACGCCGCGCGTTGGTACCACCCGGAGATGACCTGCGAGTGGACGGGCCGCAGCCCGTTCGCCGGCGTCTTTCGCGGACGCGAGTTCTTCGAGGAGTGGGCACCTAAGTGGCAGGCGTACGACGTGACGATCGGAGAGTTGATCGACGTCCTGGCCAGCGAACAACGGGTGGCGGTTCTCGTCATGGAGGAGTACACACACCGACCGAGCGGTGAGGTCCTCCGGATCGACCGGCTCTCGATGTACGAGATCGAGGACGGCAAGCTCAAGTCGATGACCGTGCGCGACAAGGACCAGTACGCCAGCGATGAGTTCTGGACCCGAACAGCCTCATGACCGCAACGTCCCTGCCCGAGGTGCTCGTGCCAGCCGCCCAGAGCCGATTCGCGCACCGGGCGCGTGCGCTGCTCGGGCTCTTCGCCGTCCCCGGTGCCTCGCTCGACGCGCTCAGGGTCGACCTGGTCGACTGGCAGCGAGCGCGCACCGCCCAGGAGCGGCAACCCGGGGAGTCCCTCCGCGTCGGAGTGCGCGTGGCCGGCACGGAGAACGAGCTCCAGGAGGCCGTGGGCTCCTACTTCGGCGAGACGATCACCCCGCTCGATGCTTTCGTCACCGTCGACGTGGACCTCGACCAACCGGGGCCGGGGGAGCTCGAAACGCTGGTGACGCGACTCGAGGGTGTCGGTGACGGCCTCCCCGGCACCATCGACCGCGGGCGTTCCTTCGCCACTGCCGGTCTCGTGAACCTCGTCGTCGCCGACGACGGGCCGTTCGCCATGATCCTGATGTGCACGCACCACCCCGACGTCGCGCTGGTCGACGCGCACACGTGGTGGTGTTCGTTCGGCGAGGTCATGCACGCCGCGGGCCCGGGCCACCTGCTCGGCTACCACCAGGTGCAGTGCGATCCCGGGCTGTCGAGGCGCGCCGCGAGAGCCGCCGGACTGGCCACCACGTCGTTCGATCTGGGCGACCTCGTGTATCTCGGCGCCGTCGAGGAGTTCGTCGCCGCCGCCCGCTCGCAGGCGCATTCGGCGGTGGATCATGGCCCGCCGGTCAACCAACGTGACGACTTCATCACCTTCCGCGGGTCGGTCGGTGCGTTCTGCTCGACGCTCGGCCGATGAGTCCGGCTACATGCTGCGCAGGGGATCGAGGGGACCCTCGGGGCCACGGACCATCGCATCTTGATGGAACGTCGAGACGAGACTGCCGTCCTCGCCGAACACGGCGCCTGAGCCGGCGACCCGCCCGTTGCCGGCGAAGGTTGCTTGCTGGGTGAACAACAGCCACCGACTCACCTCGGCGCGGTCATGGAAGTGCGTGGTGTGCGAGATCACACCAGTCGAGATCGAGCGATGGGCCTCTCTGATGTCCGTGGTCTCGCGATGCGGACGCATGGCGAGTTCGATGATGAACCCGGGTTGGCACCACGCCACGATGGCCTGATTGGCGGCCACCGAGGCGAACCCCGTCGGCATCCGGAGCCAGAGGTACCTCGCCGGTGCGTTGTCGGGCGTGACGGGATCGGTGAGGTCGACCTCGCGGGCCTCGATCCCGGGGAAGAGCACTGGCCGCTCGATCGGGATCGAGTCGTCGGGCCCGGGAAGATCGGGCATGGCAGGCGCGTGGCGGATCAGGTCTGGCTCGATCGCGTTGAGCAGCACGAGGCCACGAGAGAGCAGCCGCTCACCCTGGTAAGCGGTGATGGTGTCGCTGGCCCAGGCACGCCCTGCGTGCAACGGTTCGAGTGCCAGCTCGAGCGGCCCACCGCTGTAGGCACCGGTGCGCACGAAGATCGCGTGGATCGACTTGGCCACCTTGCGGTGCGCGCCTGCCGCGTCGGATGCCATGATCATCTGCGCCAGGATCTGTCCGCTGAAGATGACGTCGCGGCGATCGGTGTCCATGGTGGGGTTCGGCGCCGACCACCGCCCCCCGCCGAGGTCCTCTATCCGCAACGTGGCCGGCAACTCGCTCATGGGTTCCCCGTGTCACTCGCCCGCTTCGGGGTTCAGGCTGGAGGTCCAGCTGGCTCGCGTGGTGCGCCCCGTGGGATTTGAACCCACAACCTGCGGATTAAGAGTCCGTTGCTCTGCCGTTGAGCTAGAGGCGCACTGCAGAGTGTAGGCGCGTCTGCCGTGCGGCAATGGCCGGACTCCCATTTCGGGGAAGCGGCGTGCCGCCGCACGGCGGGCGCGCCACAGCGTGGCAGGCCAGGCCTCTCGGATACACTCGCCCGGCTGCCTCACGGGCACACTCGGGACAGAATCGTGACGGTTGGGCGTGTGCGCCGGGCCCGCGGAAGGAGGACGGTGGAGCTCGAATTCACGGGCGAGCAGGAGGAGTTGCGCTCCTCGGTGCGCACCTTCCTCGAGAAGGAGTGCCCTCCGAACGTCGTGCGGGCCGTCGTGGAGACCGGTCAGCCGGCAACCGAGCTGTGGGAGGCCATGGTCAGCCTCGACTGGCCGGCACTGGCCATCCCCGAGGAGAACGGCGGGATCGGTCTCTCGGTGGTGGACACCGCAGTGGTCGTGGAGGAGCTCGGTCGGGCCGTGGCGCCAGGTCCGCTGTTCGCCACCGTGACCCAGTTCGCGCCGCTGGTCCGTGAGACGGGCACGCCCGAGCAGCGCCAGCGTTTCCTCTCCGGAGTGGCGACGGGGGCCGTGACCGGTGCAGTCGCCCTGCCCGACCACCCGCGTCGGGCGTCGTTGGCGGCGGTGACCATGGCGGCCGAGCGCGTCGAGAACGGATGGCTGCTCGACGGGACCAAGCACGGCGTCTTGGCCGAGGGCTGTTCCGAGCTGGTCGTGGTGGCCCGGGTGGGCGACGGGCTGGGTGCCTTCGTGGTTCCCGTGGACGACGTCACGCTGGAGCGGGTGGCATCCCTCGATCCCACCCGCCCGGTCTTCGCCGTGACTCTCGCCGGTGTCGTGGTGCCCGACGACCGGGCGCTCGGCGATCCCGGCAGCGCGGCCTCCACCGACGGCGTCGCGCGCGCTCTCGAGGAGGCCACTGCCGCCCTGGCCCTCGAGACGGTGGGGATCTGCGACGCGCTCTTCCAGCTGGCCCTGGCCTACGTCAAGGAGCGCCAGCAATTCGGCGTGCCCATCGGCTCCTTCCAGGCCATCAAACACAAGATGAGCGACATGTTCCTCGCCGTCGAGCGGGCGCGCTCGCTCTGCTACTTCGCCGTGGCCGCCCTGGACGAGGGAACGCCGAGCCGCGGGACGGCCGTCTCCATGGCCAAGGCGGCCAGCGACGACTGCCAGCGCTTCGTGTGTCGCGAGTCGCTCCAGTCCTTCGGAGGCATCGGGTTCACCTGGGAGCACGACTGCCAGCTCTACATCAAGCGGGCCGAGACCAACGGGGCCCTGCTCGGCAATGCAGCGGATCACTCCCTCGCCGTCGCCTCGTCGCTGGGCATCCCTGCGTCGTAGCTCCTGGGGGCCACGCCGTCTGCTAGGCAGGGTGGGCCGGCCGACCGCGCGCGTGCGAGGAGGGGACCATGAGCGAGATACAGGAGCAGGGACTGTCGGCTCTGCTGCACGAGACCCGGACGTTCCCCCCGCCGGCCGGCCTGGCCCGGGACGCCAACGCGCAGCCGGGGATCTACGACGAGGCCAACGCCGACCCCCAGGCGTTCTGGGCTGACCAGGCCTCCCGGCTCGACTGGGCCGAGCCCTGGTCCCGGGTCCTGGACTGGGACTCGCCGTTCGCCCGCTGGTTCGTGGGGGGGAGGTTGAACGTCTCGGTCAACTGCGTCGATCGTCACGTCGCCGCCGGCCTGGGAGATCGCGTGGCCTTCCACTGGGAGGGTGAGCCCGGTGACACCCGGACCATCACCTACGCCGAGCTCCTGGCCGAGGTGAGCCGGGCGGCCCACGCTCTAACCGAGCTGGGTGTGCGGGCCGGTGACACGGTGGCCATCTACATGCCCATGGTCCCCGAGGCGGTCGTGGCCATGCTGGCGTGCGCCCGGCTGGGCGCTCCGCACACGGTCATCTTCGGGGGCTTCTCCTCGGACGCGCTGCGCAGCCGCATCCTCGACTGCGACGCCCACTTCGTCATCACCGCCGACGGCGGGTACCGGCGTGGCGCACCGAGCGCGCTCAAGCCGGCGGTGGACGAGGCCGTGAGCCAGTGCCCCGACGTGAACCGGGTCCTGGTGGTCCGGCGCACCGGGCAGGAGGTCGCGTGGGACTCCGAGCGCGACGTCTGGTGGCACGAGGTGGTCGATCGACAACCCGAGGTGCACGAGCCCGAGTCCTTCGATGCCGAGCACCCGCTCTACATCATGTACACCAGCGGGACCACGGCGAAGCCCAAGGGGATCCTGCACACCAGCGGTGGGTACCTCACGCACGTCTCGGCCACCCACCACCTGATCTTCGACCTCAAGGCGGACCGGGACGTCTTCTGGACCGCGGCCGACATCGGCTGGGTCACCGGGCACAGCTACATCGTGTACGGGCCGCTGGCCAACGGGGCCACGTCGGTCATGTACGAGGGCACGCCCGACACCCCCACGCGCGACCGGTGGTGGGAGATCGTCGAGCGCTACAAGGTCACCATCCTCTACACCGCGCCCACGACCATCCGGACCTTCATGAAGTGGGGGGAGGAGCTGCCCGCCGGGCACGACCTCTCCAGCCTCCGGCTGCTCGGCTCGGTCGGGGAGCCCATCAACCCCGAGGCCTGGATCTGGTACCGCACCCACATCGGCGGCGACCGCTGCCCGATCGTGGACACCTGGTGGCAGACCGAGACCGGGGGCATCCTCATCACGCCGCTCCCTGGCGTCACGGCCACCAAGCCCGGGGCGGCCATGACGCCGTTCCCCGGTGTGTCGGTCGACGTGGTGGACAACGAGGGCCGCTCGGTGGGCAACGGCGAGGGTGGTTACCTCGTGATCACCGAGCCGTGGCCGGGCATGTTGCGCGGCATCTACGGCGACGACGAGCGCTACAAGGAAACCTACTGGTCTCGCTTCCCCGGGTACTACTTCGCCGGCGACGGGGCCAAGCGGGACCAGGACGGGGATCTGTGGCTACTCGGCCGGGTCGACGACGTGATGAACATCTCGGGCCACCGGATCTCCACCACCGAGGTCGAGCACGCGCTGGTGAGCCACCCGGCGGTGGCCGAGGCGGCCGTGGTCGGGGCCACCGATGCCACCACGGGTCAGGCCATCGTGGCCTTCGTGACGGTCAAGGGGGGCAACGACGCCGGAGGTGCGGCGGGGGAGGAGCTCGTCACCGAGCTGCGCGAGCACGTCGCCCGAGAGATCGGCCCCATCGCCAAGCCGCGCCAGATCCTGCTCACGCCCGAGCTACCCAAGACCCGCAGTGGCAAGATCATGCGGCGGCTGCTGCGCGACGTGGCCGACGACCGGCCGTTGGGAGACGTCACCACCCTGCTCGACCCCTCGATCGTCAACTCCATCAAGGACCACATGGCTGACGCCGGGACGGACAAGGAGTAGTCCGCCACGTCGGCGGACAAGCCACGCCGGTCGGTGCCTTGCTAGTGTTTAGCAGTAAACTTGCGCACCCCGTCCGAGGGGGGACCACTGCCCGACGACCAGCCGATCTCATTGCAGGAGGCCGCGGCGCGTCTGGGCGTGCACTACATGACGGCCTACCGGTACGTGCGGACGGGGCGCTTGCGCGCCGAGCGTGTCGGGTCGAAGTGGTGCGTGGACCCCGCAGAGCTGGCCGAGGTGGCCGGAACCGCCGGTGCGGCGGGTCGCCGGGGGCCCGGGCGATCGTCGCGGGCGGTCTTGGCGGGGCGGCTCGAGTCCCGCCTGGTCGCCGGGGACGAGCCGGGCGCGTGGGCGCTCCTCGAGGGGTCACTCGGAAACGGGGCGAGCCCTGGGGACGTCCTGGTCGACGGCCTCGGCACGGCCATGCACTCCATCGGGACGCACTGGGAGCACGGTGACTACTCGGTCAACGACGAGCATCGGGCGACCGGCGTGGCCCTGCGACTGGTGGCGCGGCTGGGAGCCCGCTTCCCGCGGCGTGGGCCCAAGCGCGCCGCGGTGATCCTGGGAACGCCGTCGGGGGAGCTGCACGGCATGCCCACCGCCATGGCGGCCAACGTCCTGCGCGCCGCCGGTTACGAGGTCGTCGACCTCGGAGCCGACGTGCCGGTCGACGCCTACGTCGCGGCGGCCTCGAAAGAACCACGGCTGCTCGCCGTGGCCGTGGCGGTGTCGGCGGGGAACCACGACCCTGCGGTGCGCGCCCTGGTGCGCGGGCTCCACGCGGCACGTCCGGGGGTGCCCGTGATGGCCGGCGGCGCGGCCATCGGCGGTGCCGACCATGCGGCGCGTCTCGGCGCGGCCTGGTCGGGTACGGACGCACGCCAGCTCCTGGTTGCCCTCGAGGCCGGCGTGCCCACCGGATCGGTGCCCGGGGTGCCGCGGCCCGAATGAGCGTCAGCGGGGAGTGGCCGGCCTCGGTGTCCGTAGCTCCGAAGCAAGGCGGAGGATGGCCATGGTCCTGATCAGCCACCAGCTGGGATCGAGCTCGGATCGCCGGAGTCCTTGCCGCGCGCTGGCCGGGTAACGGTGGTGATTGTTGTGCCACCCCTCGCCCATGGTGGCCCAGGCGAGCCACCACAGGTTGCGGCTGGCGTCGCGTGTCTCGAAGCGACGGGAACCGGTGGCGTGTCCGAGGGAGTTGACGGCGAACGTGGCGTGCCACAGGAAAACCGTCGAGATGCAGAACCCCCACACGAGCAGCTGCGGTCCGTTGACGCCCAGGCCGGGCGCCCGGCGACCGAGCGCCATCCCGGCGGCGAAGGTGGCTGCGGCCAGAACGCCCGGCGCGACATGGTGGTAGCGATCGAGGAGCCGAAGTTCCCACTGCCAGCGCAGGTCGAGGACGTTGCCGAGGTCGGCGGCCTGGTTCGCCGGGGCAAACATCCACCACAGGTGGCTCCAGCCCATCCCGTCGACCACGGGCGAGTGGGGGTCCCCGGCCCGGTCGGTCCGTCGGTGGTGCGCGCGGTGATGGGAGACCCACCACAGCGGGCCGCGCTGGGCTGCGGACGCCGCCACGGTCGCCCCCACCGCCTGGGTGACCCGACCCATCCGGAAGGCGTGGTGGGCCAGGCCCCGGTGGTAGAAGACGGTGACACCCAGGGCGCGCACCGCATAGAGCGCGAACGCCACGGCCACCGATACGGCGCTCCAGCCGACGAACACCACGGCGAGTGCCCCCAGGTGCACGGCGAAGAAAGGGACCCCCAGCCTGAGCGCACTACCGCCCCGCCGGCCGTTGTCCGTGCCGGGCCTCGCGAGGTTCATCGCCCGATCGACGTCCGTCCGACGATGGACCTGCCGCCGCGCCCCGCCGTCCATCCGGGGCGGGAGAGGACCACCTGGACGTCGGACACGTGTCCTTCGGCGAACGCGGCCTCGCAGTAGCAGAGGTAGAGGTCCCAGAGGCGACGGAACCGCCGGTCGAAACCGAGCCGCGCCACCTCGTCGCCGTGGTGGTCGACGTTGGAGCGCCAGCGACGCAGCGTCTCGACGTAGTGCATGCCAATGTCCTCGAGATCCACCATCCGGAGGTCCGAGGTCCGGGCCACCGAGGCCGTCATCGAAGCCACCGACGGCAGGCAGCCCCCGGGGAAGATCAGCTTCTTGATGAAGTCCCGGTGCAGCTTGGCCCGCTCGAAGCTGCCGTCCGCGATGGTGATGGCCTGGAGGCCCATCCTGCCCTCGGGAGTGAGGAGCCGAGCGCAGGTGGCGAAGAAGTCGTCGTGACGGCGCCAGTCGACTGCCTCGATCATTTCCACGGAGACGAGGGCGTCGTAGCTGCCCCGGAGGTCCCGGTAGTCGGTACCGAGCACCGTGACCCGGTCGTCCAGTCCCCGGTTCGCCACCAGCTTCTCGACGTAGGCGCGCTGGGCCTCCGAGATGGTGGTCGTGGTCACCCGGCAGCCGTGGCGCTCGGCCAGATGGACGGCCAGCCCGCCCCAGCCCGTGCCGATCTCGACGACCCGATCGCCCGGACCGAGAGCGAGCTTGGCTGCCAGGCGTTCGAACTTGGCGACCTGCGCGTCCCCGAGCGACTGTTCCGGAGCCGAGAACACGGCGCAGGAGTACGCCATGGTCGGGTCGAGCATGAGGGAGAAGAACTCGTTGGAGAGGTCGTAGTGGGCAGCCACGTTGTGGCGGCCCCGTCGGGCGCTCGGCGGGCGGAGCCGTTTGACGGCCGCCAGCGGCGCGCCTGCGTGCCGGGCCCCGGCGTCGAGCAGGCGGCGGATCGGGGCCGTCCGATGCAGGGCGATGCGAACCAGGCCCGTCAGGTCGTCGCACTCCCACCACCCGTCGGCGTACGACTGGGCCAGCCCCACGGATCCTTGCCGCAGGAGCGCGGCGAAGGTGCCCGTGTCGTGGACCGTCACGGTGACCTTGGGTTCGCCACAGCCGCTCTCGAGCATGCGGTCATGGGGCAATGCCGGCCCCTCGAGCCGCAGCGTGCCACCTCCACCTCCGCCGCCGCCGCCGCCGCCGCCGCCGCCGCTCCGGCGTACGAGCTCGAGCACGACGGCTGTGTCGATATCAATCACGGCCATCCCCGATCCCGAGCGCCCCGGCATCGGTGGGGTGCCGGTAGACGGCGGCTCCCTTGGCCCGCAGACGCATGGCCTGCACATAGATGCCGGCCGAGATCCGCGCCGTCAGCAGCGGGTAGGCCCACAAGAGGCGGGAGAAGGCGGCACGGTCCAGCGGACGGCGGTGCAGGCTCAAGGAGGCCCCCAACGTCGGCGGCCCTCCCTCCTCGGTGCCAACACCCAGGTCCAGCGTGAGGCGGTCGCCCGGCGCGGCGTAGTGCAGGGCATAGGTGGCCTCGGGCGCGACGAAGGGGGAGACGTGCATCTGCTTGGCGAAGCGGTGCTCGCCCGGAGGCCCCACCACGTAGCTGCATCGTTCGTGCCAGGGGGTGTTGGACACTTCGAGCACCGTGCACTCGATCCGCCGGCCGAGCGGATCGAAGCAGAAATACAGGGTGAGGGGGTTGAAGAGCCAGCCCCAGGTGCGCAGATGGCCGAGCATGGCCACCGGGCCGCGCCGCTCCCGGCCTGAACCGCGAAGCGCGTCGTCGACCGCGGCCCGCAGCGTGGACGCGGGTCCGGGAAGGAAGTCCTCCCTACGGAGGCGCATCGCGGCCGGTCTCCGACGGCGTGACGGCGACGTGCCGAGGTCGATCAGCGGGTGCAGAGCCTGGAGCTCGGACAGTTCGTCGAGGAAGAGCAAGGGCAGCGCCAAGGGGAAGGAGAAGGAGTGCTCGGGGTCGGCGCGGTGGTGCACGACGTGGCCCTCGTAGAGCCCGCTGCGCCATTGCGGCGCGCTGAGCCTCATGCGGCGGCTCACAGCGAGACCCCGAAGCGCTCGCAGACCGCCAGGGCGCTGTTGACGCCATCCTCGTGGAACCCGTAACCCCAGTACGCGCCGCAGAACGACAGGCTCCCGGCGCTGAGCGATCGCTGGTGCCGCTGAGCCGACACGGCAGCACCATCGACAACCGGATGCGCGTACTCGATGCGGGTGAGCACCTTCGCCGGATCGATGGCGTCGTCCCAGTTCAACGTCTCGAGGAGGGGAATGGACGTCTCGAGGTTCTGAAGGCGGTTGAGGTCGTAGGTCAATGTGGTCTGCTCCGGGACCTCCTGGCGGCGGACGTAGTTCCACGCGGCACGTGCCCTGGGACTCCTCGGCAGCACCCTGGCATCGGTGTGCAGGGTGGCGCGGTTCGGCTGGTAGCGAATGGCGGCGAGGACGGCGCGCTCCTTGGCGGTGGCGTCCGCCAGCAGGTCGAGCGCCTGGTCGCTGTGGGTGGCCAGCACGACATGGTCGAATTCTGCCGTTCCGTGGGCGCTGAGCAGCTCGACCCCGGTGCGGTGGCGCCGGACCTTGTCCACCCGCGTGCCCAGGTGCAACCGACCGGCTCGCACCAGGGGTGCCACGAGGGCCTCCACGTAGCGGGCCGAGCCGCCGCTGACCGTGCGCCAGGCCGGCTGGTGGCCCGGCCCCAGCAGACCATGGCGGCTGAAGAACTCGGCGAAGGTCCGGGCCGGGATCTTGGTGAACGTCTGCGGATCGGCCGACCAGATGGCCGATCCCAGGGGCACGAGGTACCACTCGAGGAAGCCCTTCGACCATCGATGGCCCTCGAGCAGTTCGGCCAGGCTTCCGTCCGCATCGTCGGGCTGGGTCAGCACCCCCTTGGCCAGGGAGTTGAAGCGCGCCACGTCGACCAGCATGGCCAGGAATCCCGGACGCAGGGCGTTGCGGCGTTGCGCGAACACCGTCGACAAGGACGTGCCGCGCCACTCGAGCCCGCAGCGCAGGTCACGCAGGCTGAAGCTCATATCCGAGGGTTCGGTTCCCACGCGCAGGCCGGCGAGCAGGCGGGTGAAGTGGGGGTAGGTCCGCTCGTTGTAGACCAAGAACCCCGTGTCCACCGCCACCGGACCCTCGGGCAGCTCGACCACGACCGTGTTGGCATGGCCTCCGGGGCGGCTCTCGGACTCGAAGAGATGGACCTCGTGGCCCCCGTGCAGGAGGTGGGCCGCGGTCATGCCTGCGATGCCGCTCCCGATGATGGCGATGCGCACGGGACCTCCCGGGTCTTCCGTCGACTGTATTTAGTACTAAAGTAGTCGCCCAGGGCCGGTCGTGGTCGCGCCTGACGGGGAGCACGTGTGCTCCACCGGCGAAGCGGCTGGCGACGGACGGCCGCTCGACCCCAGCGCAGGAGGTGCCCCATGGCCACATACGAGGCGACGATCGAATCGCCGCGGCCGCCCGACGAGGTGTTCGAGTACATGGCGGCGTTCTCCAACGCCGCGCAGTGGGATCCGGGTGTGGCCGAGGCGGAGCCGCTGGTGCAGGGGCCGCCCCAGCTCGGCTCCTGTTACCGCCTGGGTGTCCGGATGGCCGGGCGGCTGGTCCACCTGGACTACCGAGTCGTGGAGATCGACCGCCCGACCAGGGTCGTGGTGCAGGCAAAGGAGCGCTGGCTCCGCTCGACCGACACCATGACCGTCGAGCCGGCCGGGAGCGGGTCGGTCCTGCGCTACGAGGCCGTGCTCGAGCTGCGGGGACTGCTGCGCCCGCTGGGCGCTCTCCTGCAAGCTCGCTTCGACCAGATCGGGGACCGGGCGGCCGCCGGGTTGCGCGCCGCGCTGGCGTGACCGTGCCCACCCGGCTGGCGTCGATGGTGGATGCGGCCCTGGAGGCCAGCGTGGTGGGCAGCTTCACCCGCGTGGGGTTCGCCGTGCGGTCGCGGCTCTGGGGGTGGGGCCAGCCGCGGGACCAGCGAGGGAGGGTGGCGATGGTCACGGGCGCCTCGTCGGGGATCGGGGCCGCCGTCGCCGTCGGCTTGGCGTGCCTGGGTGGATCGGTGTGGTTGGTCGGGCGCGATCGGCAGCGACTCGAGGCGGTGGCAGCCCAGGCCCGGGCCGTAGCGCGGTCCGTGCACGCCGATCCCGGCGCCACGATCGAGACCGTGGCGCTCGACCTGGTCGACCCGGCGGCGGTCGCCGCCTTCGCCGCGGGCTTCCGGGCCCGTCACGGCGCCCTGCACGCCCTGGTCCACGCAGCCGGTGCGCTCTCGTCGGACTACCGGAGCGCGCCGGACGGGACGGAGCTCACTGTGGCCACCGCCGTGCTTGCCCCTTTCCGCCTCACGCTCCTCCTTCAGGCTCCGATGTTCCGGGCGGGCGACGCGGCCATCGTGACCGTCTCCTCGGGCGGGATGTACTTGGAGCCGTTCGACACGGACCGCCTCGAGCTGGGGCCGGCCGCCTACCGCGGCACGGTGGCCTACGCACGGGCCAAGCGGGCCCAGGTCGTGCTTTCACACGAATGGGCCCGACGCTGGGGCTCGCACGGGGTGGCGAGTTACGCCATGCATCCGGGCTGGGTCGACACGCCCGGCCTGGCCAGTGGACTACCGTCGTTCGCTCGACTCGGTCCGTTGCTGCGCACCCCGGCCCAGGGGGCCGATACGGCGGTGTGGCTGGCTGCCGGCGGGGCCCGGGATGCCGGCCTGACCGAAGGCTTCTTCCACGACCGCGCCCTGCGTTCCGAGCATCGCCTCAGCAGGACCGGGCGCTCGGGTGCCGGCGCGACGGATCCCGGAACTGCGTTGTGGTCCTGGTGTGCCACGCGCCTGAGCGGAGGCGTTGGAGCGGTGGGCGCAACTGTGACGGGCGCATGAACTTTGCTCGGCCAAACCCGGTCCGCGCCGAGATCGTCCGAGCGGTCTCGTATACTGGTCGTCGATGGGAGCACAGGGGAAGATGCAGGCACAGTGGAGCTCACACGGTGCGTGTTGCCGGCACACCGGCTGCACCCTCGGCGAGTCGCGCTCGGCCATGTCCGAGGTACAGATCTGTGGGGTGCCCAAGCTGCCGGCTCGGAAGGTGGCCTCGACGCCGTAGAGGGACGGACAAGTCCTGACGTCGAGGAGCCGCTTTCCCAACTGGGGAAAGCGGCTCTTTTCGTTCCTGGGGACTCCGCGGCAGCACCGTGGTCTGCCACAGGGAGAGCACAGCAGGACGAGGGGTGGCACTCGGGTCACCCAGGAAGGCTGCGGTCACGGTCGGGCGTGATCGACGAGCGAGGCACCGAGCAGGACGGCACGAAGAGCACGAAGAGCACGACAACGAGTGAACGACGAGGACGGAGCGTGGAGGGGATGACGGAAGCTACAGGGCACAGGGTTGCGCACACCGGCAGGAAACATTCGAGCAGGAGGGTGAGCACTGCCGCGGCCGAGCTGTGCCGACGGTGTGGGTTCCACCCGGTCTCGCCCCGCATCGGCGGCTACTGCTCGTGGGACTGCCACGACGCCGACGACGAGGAGGAGGGAGCGGGGGACCGCGCTGCCTGATCACCCTGCACGTCGACACCGGAGACGGCACTCGTTCGTGGGAGAGTGACGTCCCATGACCTTCGACGTGGCAGGCACCTTCGGTGACGACTACCTCTACTTCTACGACGAGTCGATCGATGCCGGGCACTCCGACGCCGACACGTCCGAGATCCTGTCGCTCCTCGCGCTGCCCGCCGGGTCGCGTATCCTCGACGCCCCCTGTGGCCACGGTCGCCTCACCCGACGCCTGGCTGCGGCGGGTATGGACGTGATCGGCGTCGACATCACCGAGAGCTACCTCTCGATGGCGCGGTCCGAACCGGAGCCGCCGCAGGGCACGCTCACCTATCTGCACGGCGACGTGCGCCACCTCCCGGTCGATGGCCCCTTCGACGCCGTGGTCTGCTGGCTGAATTCGTTCGGCTACTACGAGGACGAGGACTGCCACCAGGTGCTGCGCGAGTTCCACCGGGTCTTGCGGTCCGGAGGAACGGTGGCTCTCGACACCATGCACCACGACGGTGGGGTGCGGCACTTCACGCCGGCCCCCGATGCCGTGGTGGTGCGCCACGGCGACGACACCATGGTCGAGGTTTCGACCTTCGACCCGATCGCGGGGCGGATGATGGTGGAGCGCACCGTCCACCGCGACGGTGCCGTGCGCCACTCCTTGTACTTCGTCCGGCTACCCACACCCCCGGAGTGGACGGTGTGGCTCGAGGCAGCCGGCTTCCACGACGTGCGGTTCCGTGCCGGAGGCGGGGGACCGCTCGAGCTCGACAGCTGGGAGATGGTGGTGGTGGCCACCGCGTAGGCGCCGGACGTTCCGGGCGTCGCCGGCCCGCAGCAGGGCTCCTCAGCAGGTTCGCGAGGGGGCCGAGGTACCGGGCCCCAGAGCCGGCTCGTCGACCTGGCCCCCGCCCGATCCCCGCAGGATGGCACCGAGGTGCACCACGTACCAGGTCCCCCGCCACGAGATCATCGAGGCGATGCCGAAGGAGCGGGTCTCGCCGCCGAGCTGGTAGACGATGCGAGCGTTAGCGACCTCGTAGTACCCGATCCCGTTGGCGCACACGCCGGAGGGGATCCAGTGGCCGTATCCCTCGGGGACCGAGACCGTGACCAGGGTGGCCTGCGACGCATCGGGTCCGAGCAGTGAGTGGGCGGCCTCGATGTCGAGGGCGAAATCGGCCACGAGCCGGTTCTGCCAGTCGCCGCGGGGGTCGGCGATTCCCGTCTTCAGCTGGGCGTACGCCGACTCGGGGAAGAAGGACGGCAGGGCCGGGCCCACCGTGCCGGTGGTGATCCCCTGCCAGAGCGCGGCCATCTCGCCGTTGAACTGGAAGGTGTCGGCGGTGGGGAACTGCTCGGTCTGGGGCAGCGAGCCCGGGTCGATCGTGGTGGTTGTCGTGCTGGTGCTGGTCGTGCTGGTGGAGGTCGAGGTCGTGGCCCGAGCATCCGAGCCACGGTGCGTGCCGGTCGGGTCCGACGAGGCGTCGGCGGAGGATGTCTGGGCGTGGTGCGGGGCGGACGAGGGCAACACCACCGCGAACGCGACGACCATGGCGGCTACCGCGGCGACCGCCCCGGCGACCTCCAGCGTCCTCGTCAGGCGGCGCCGTCGCCGGCGCCGCGCCCCTCTGGTCAGCGCGGCAACCCTCTCAGCGCTGCATCGCCTTGGTCTGGAGGAACTCCTCGACCCCGTACCGCCCCCGCTCGCGACCGAATCCCGACTGCTTGTAGCCGCCGAAGGGTGCGGTCGGGTTGAACCTCCCGCCGTTGATGTCGACCTGACCGGTGCGCAGCCTCCGGGCCACCGCCTCGGCCCGGGCCGGGTCCGCGCTCGACACGGCGCCGGCCAGTCCGTACGGGGTGCCGTTGGCGATGGCAATGGCCTCTTCGTCGGAGTCGTAGGGCATGATGCTCAGCACCGGACCGAAGATCTCCTCGTTGGCGATGGTCATGTCCGGGGTCACCGACGAGAAGATGGTGGGACGGACGTAGAAGCCGGTGTCGAGGCCCTCGGGGGGCTCCGCTCCGCCCACCAGGAGCGTGGCGCCCTCTTCGACGCCCTTGGCGATGTAGCCGCGCACCCGCTCGCGCTGGGCGGCCGAGACGAGCGGGCCGATCAGCCGCCCCTCGTCGAAGGGGTCACCCGGAGCGAACTTGTCCATGGCGCCGAGCGCGATCTCCTCCACCTCGGCCAGCCTGGCGCGGGGCACCAGCATGCGGGTCAGGGCGACGCAGGTCTGCCCCGAGTTGAGGAAGCACGCGAAGAGACCGGCCGGCACGGCCTTCTCGAAGTTGGCGTCGTCGAGGAGCAGGTTGACGGACTTGCCGCCGAGCTCGAGCGCCACCCGCTTCACCCCCGCAGCGGCCAGTTCCATCACGCGGCGCCCGGCCCGCGTCGATCCGGTGAAGGAGACCATGTCGACGTCGGGGTGCGAGGCGATGGCTTCGCCGACCACGGGACCCACGCCGCTCACCAGGTTGAACACACCCGCGGGTAGCCCGACCTCGTCGATCACTTCTGCCAGCACGTAGGCGTTGACCGGTGTCACCTCGCTCGGCTTGAGCACCACGGTGCATCCCGCGGCCAGTGCGCCGGCCACCTTCAGCGTGGCTTGATACAACGGGTAGTTCCACGGCGTGATGGCCCCGATGACTCCGACGGGCTCGCGGACGACCAGGGAATTGCCGATCTCCTCTTCCCAGTCGATGGCGTCGAGCGCCGCCGCGGCGTCGGGGAAGGCGCCGACGCCCAACCCGACCTGGATGCCGGCCGTGAGCCCCAGGGGCATGCCGAGCTCGTGGGTAATGATGTCGGCCAGCTCGTCGGTGCGGGCTGCCAGGGCCTCGCCGATGCGGGTGACCAGTTTGCCCCGCTCCTCCCGCGGCGTGGCGGCCCAGGACTCGAAGGCGGCGGCGGCAGCCCGCGCAGCGCGGTCGACATCGTCGGGCGTCCCCTCGGGGACGGAGGCGAAGAGCTGCTCGGTGGCCGAGTCGACGACGTCGAGGGTTCCCGTGCCGCCGGACGGCGTCCAGCTCCCGTCTATGTAGATGGTGTCGCGCACGATCATCGATGACCTCCCTCACCTGGGCCGCAGCAGGGCCACCCTACCGGCGGGGTGGTCCGGGCCCGAAGCGCCCAGGATTCGCCCCCTGGTCGGCACCGGATCTGCCTGGCAAGTCCTAAGGCGAAACTGATAAGGCTAAACTGAAGATCTGTGAGCGACGATGCTGCCCTGACCCGCGACCCGGGGGTGGACGAGCTGGCCGGCGCGTTGCTGGCGGGTGTGCGGCTCCTCCTGCAGCGGCTGCGCCAACGCCCCGCGGTCGAGGGCGATCCGACGCCCTCTGAGGTCTCGGCCCTGGCCCGCCTCGACCGCGCCCAGTCGGCCTCCCTCTCGGAATTGGCCCGGCTCGAGCGCATCAGCCCCCAGTCGATGGGCGCCACGGTCGCCGGCCTCGAGGAGAGGGGGCTGGTCCGGCGCCAGCCCGACCCGGTCGACGGCCGGCGGGTGATCATGTCGTTGACCCCCGAGGGAGCCGAACTCCTCGGCCGCCGCCGACGCGCTCGCAACGAGCTTCTCTCGAACGCGCTGTCCACCGGCTTTACCCGGGCCGAGCTGTCGCAGCTCATGGCGGCGGCGCCGCTGATCGAGCGCCTGGCCGACCGCCTTTGATGGCGGGCCAGACGACGGGGACCGATCCCCCGCCGGTGCCGGCCGAGCAGGCCCCGGCCGACGGAGCGGAGGGTGTGGACGCCAGGTACAAGTGGGTGGCGCTGGCCAACACCACGGCCGCCACCTTCATGGCCGTGCTCGACGGATCGATCGTCCTGATCGCCCTTCCGGCCATCTTCCGGGGCATCCACCTCGACCCCCTGGCGCCGGGCAACATCACCTACCTCCTGTGGATGATCATGGGCTACCGGTTGGTCCAGGCCGTGTTCGTGGTCGGTGTGGGCCGGCTGGGCGACATGTTGGGCCGGGTGCGGATCTACAACGCCGGCTTCGCCGTGTTCACGGTGGCCTCGATCCTGCTCTCGTTCGACCCGTTCCTGGGCGGTGCCGGGGCATGGTGGCTGATCGGCTGGCGGTTCGTCCAAGCCATGGGCGGGTCGATGCTGATGGCCAACTCGGCCGCCATCCTGACCGACGCCTTCCCGGCCAACCAGCGCGGCTTCGCGCTCGGGATCAATCAGGTGGCGGGGCTCTCCGGGCAGTTCATCGGTCTGGTGCTCGGGGGGCTGCTGGCCGTCTGGGACTGGCGCGCCGTGTTCTGGATCAACGTGCCGGTGGGGATCTTCGGCACCTGGTGGGCCTACACCCGGCTACGCGAGATGGGGACACGCACCGGCGGCCGGATGGACTGGTGGGGGAACGCCACCTTCGCCGTGGGCCTGGGCGCCGTGCTCATCGCCGTCACGATCGGGATCCAGCCGTACCACGGGCAGGCCATGGGCTGGGAGAGCCCCGAAGTGCTGGGGCTGTTGGCCCTGGGCGTGGGACTCCTGGCGGCGTTCGTGGCGATCGAGAAACGGGTCGAGTGGCCCATGTTCGATCTGCGCCTCTTCCGCATCAGGGCCTTCACCGCCGGCAACGTGGCCAGCTTCGCGGCACGGCTCGGCCAGGGTGGGCTGCAGTTCATGCTCGTGATCTGGCTCCAGGGGATCTGGCTTCCCCTGCACGGCTATGACTTCTCATCGACCCCACTGTGGGCCGGAGTCTTCCTGCTACCCCTCACTGCTGGGTTCTTCGTATCGGGTCCGGTGTCGGGTTACCTCTCGGATCGCTTCGGGTCGCGGGTTCTGTCCACGGCGGGCATGGTGCTCTACGGCATCAGTTTCCTCTTGCTGCTCGCGCTGCCGGTGGACTTCAGCTATCCGCAGTTCGCCGCCATCACGCTGCTCAACGGCGTCGGCATCGGCATGTTCAGCGCGCCCAACACCTCATCGATCATGAGCTCGGTCCCAGCCGAGCAGCGCGGCGCGGTCTCGGGTATGCGCTCGACGTTCCAGAACTCCGGCACTGCGCTCTCCATCGGCGTGTTCTTCTCGCTGATGATCGCCGGCTTGGCGGGCAGCCTTCCCGGTGCGCTCACCAGTGGGCTCGAGCACCAGGGCGTGGGCCACCGCGTGGCCGAGCACATCGGCGTCCCTGCCCCCGGTTTCGTCGCTCTTCGCCTCGGTCCTCGGAGTGAACCCGATCGAGCACCTCCTGGCGGCGTCCAACGCCCTGACCTCGCTCCCGGCCGCCGCCCAGCAAGTGGTGACCGGGCGGCGGTTCTTCCCCGAGCTGATCTCTGGCCCCTTCGAACACGGGCTGACGGTGGTCTTCGGCGTGTCGGCCGCGCCTGGCGTTCCTGGCCGCCATCGCCTCGTCGACCCGCGGCCCGCGCCTGGGTCTCGTGGCAACGGCTGAGGGCGTCACCCCGGCCGGGGACGCCGACGGGGACGAGGGCGGCGACCAGGCCAAGGATGCCGACGGAGACGAGGACGCCGACCAGGCCAAGGATGCCGACGGAGACGAGGACGCCGACCAGGCCGAGAAACTCGACCGAACCGGGGCGGTCGAGGAGGTCACTGGTAGGGTGCGGCCATGAGCGACGGGGGCACGACGGGCGACGGTGACACATCGGGGGACGGGGGCGAGCGGATCGAGGTCCAGCGGACCATCAAGGCCGAACCGGCGCGGATCTTCTCGGTGCTGCGCGATCCGCAGGGTCACGTGACCGTCGACGCGTCGGGCATGTTGATGGACGCCACGGGAGAGGCACCCTCGGCGGTCGGGGACGAGTTCGTGGTGCACATGGACCGCGAGGCCCTCAACGACTTCCCCATCGGGCGTTACGACGTCACGGTGCTGATCACGGCTTACGAGCCGGACCAGGAGATCGCCTGGACGGTGCGAGCCGAGGGGCCCCCGCTCGGCCACGTGTACGGCTACGCGCTCGACCGGACCGACGGCGGCACCGTGGTCACCCACTACTACGACTGGTCGGGCATCGATGACGACATGGCGCGAGCCGGCATCTTCCCGGTCATCTCCGAATCCTCCGTTGCGGGCCACGCTCGGGATCCTCGAGCGGACGCTGGCGCCGCCCCGCCGCAGTGGTGAGCCGGTCCGCTCGCTCCAGCGGCAGCAGTCGGCGCACCGGCCCAGCAGGGCCACGTGGTGCGTGTCGATGGTGAACCCGAAGCGGGTGCGGGCCCGCTTGGCCAGCCCGTCGAAGAGCGAGTCGGGCACCTCGATGCAGGATGCCGCACTCTCGCAGACGAAGTGCCCGTGGGATGGACCGAGCCAGGTGGTAGGTCGCCGGTCCGTGGCCGAGTGCGAGTGGACCACCACGCCGAGTCGCTCGAGCTCCTCGAGATTCCGGTAGATCGTCGAGAGGTGGATGTCGGGGTCGTCGCGCTGCACCTCTGCCGCCAGCTCCTCGGCCGTCCGGTGGCCGGGCGTGGCGAAGAGCGCCTGGAGGAGGAGCCGCCGTGACGTGGTGACCCGCCCGCCGTGGCGGCGGACGAGCTCGAGCGTGCTCTCCAGCGTGGCCTCGTCGGCCTTGTCCGATCTCCTCGCCGCGGACTGCTCGCTCACGCGGCCGATGGTATCCCCGCCCTGGGTATTGACGCCCTCTAATGCAAAGGGTTCGCACTACGGTGGGTGTCATCAGCCACGGCGGAGGGAGGAGAGCCGAGATGTCGAGCAGCCCGAGCCGGCTGACGCGGGCCCGACTGGCTGCGGGTGGCCGCCATGGCCACGGTCGTGGTCGTGCTCAACGTCGTCGGGTGGTCGCTGCTCGATGGCCGCGGCCGCCCACCGGGTGCACCTGTCGCAGACCAAGCTGTTCGGCCTGGGCACCGGCGTGCTGGCCTACACCCTGGGCGTGCGCCACGCCTTCGACGCCGACCACATCGCCGCCATCGACAACACCACTCGCAAGCTGGTCGGCGAGGGCAGGCGCCCGCTCGGGGTCGGCTTCTTCTTCTCGCTCGGGCACTCGAGCGTGGTGCTTGTGCTGGCGCTCGTCGCTGAACTTGGGCATCCGTGCCCTCGATCTGCAGGTGGGCCGCACTCGTCGGGACTCCACTCGGCGACGAGCATCGTGGGGACGTCGATCTCGGGTGGTTTCTTTACCTGATCGCGCTGGTCAACGTCGTGGTGCTGGTCTCGATCGTGCGGCTCTACCGCGGATGCGGGCGGGCCATTTCGACGCCGGTGAGCTCGACCGCCAACTGGACCGAGCGCGGCCTCATGAACCGCATCGTGGGTGGCTACGCCAGGCGCATGGACTCCTCGGTGGAAGATGTATCCCGTCGGCGTCCTCTTCGGGCTGGGGTTCGACACGGCGACCGAGGTGGCGCTGCTGGTGCTGGCCGGCACGGCGGTGATCGGTGGCCTGCCCTTCTATGCGGTGGTCTCGCTGCCCATCCTGTTCGCCGCCGGCATGTGCCTGTTCGACACCCTCGATGGCTGCTTCATGGTGTTCGCATACGACTGGGCGTTCACCAATCCTGTGCGCAAGGTCTTCTACAACCTCACCGTCACCGGACTCTCGGTCGCGGTGGCCTTTGTAATCGGGACGGTCGAGATCCTGGGGCTGATCGGGCAGTCGACCCATCTCGATTCGCCGTTCTGGCAGTTCTTCCAGCGCTTCGACATCAACACGGCCGGATTCGTGATCGTGGGACTGTTCGTCCTCACCTGGGTCGTGGCGCTCATCTACTGGCGTCTGGCCGGCGTGGAGGAGCGCTGGGGGGCGGCGCTGCGCCAGGAGGCGGACGAGGGTGCCCCGGCTTGACGGCCTATCCGGCCGAGAGGGACCCCGCCGCAGCCAATCCCACCACGGGGCGGTTCAAGGGCAGGGCGCCGGCCGACCCGAGGAACGGTGCGTCGCCGAAGCTGAAAATGCCGCCGTCGGACGCCACCAGCCAGTACCCGTGGCCGTCCGCGGTGCGCTCGATCCCCACCACCGGGGCACGCAGCGGCAGCCCACCGGTCGAGCCGTAGAAGGGGGCGTGGCCGAAGCTGAAGATGCCCCCGTCGGAGGCGACGAGCCAGTAGCCGTCCCCACCCGGCGCCGCCGTCATGGCGACGATGGGCCTCTGGAGGGAGAGCCCGCCGACCGAACCGTAGAAGGGAGCGTCGCCGAAGCTGAAGATGCCGCCGTCGGACGCCACCAGCCAGTACCCGTGGCCGTCCACGGCGGTGGCCATGCCCACGATGGGGCGGTCGAGTGCGATGCCCCCTGTCGAGCCGTAGAACGCGGCGTCGCCGAAGGCGAAGATCCCGCCGTCGGACGCCACGAGCCAGTAGCCGGCTCCGTCGGGAGTGGGGGACATGCCCACGATCGGCTCGTTGAGGTGGATGCCGCCGGTCGAGCCGTAGAACACGGCGTCGCCGAAGGCGAAGATCCCGCCGTCGGAGGCCACCAACCAGTAGCCGCGGTCGTCCGGGGTGGCCGCCATGGCCACGATGGGTGCGTTGAGGTGCAGGCTGCCGGTGGAGCCGAAGAAGCCGGCCCCGCCGTAGCTGAAGATGCCGCCGTCGCTTGCCACCTCCCAGTAGCCCGGGGCTCCCAGGGGCCCGATGGCGATGGTCAGAGTCGACGTGCCCGCGAGCTGGTTGGCGTCGGTCACGGTGAAGGTCACCGGGTAGTGCCCGGGGATGGTCGGGACGCCGCTGATCGTGCCCGTGGTCGAGAGGGAGAGCCCGGGTGGCAGCTCCCCTCCGGTGACACTCCACTGGTAGGGCGCCAGACCGCCGGTGGCGGCGAGCGTGCTCGAATAGGGGACGCCGATCATCCCGGTGGCCATGCTCGGCGTGGTCACGCTCGGAGGTGCCGACAGGGTGGCGACGGCACCGCCTCCGTTGCCTCCGGTGCCCACGGCGACACAGTTGGCGGCGCTCGTGCAGTCGACGCCGACGAGCGAGCCGACGCCGGCCGGTGCGACTGCCGTGATCCACGTGTTCCCCCCATTGGTGGTCTGGGCGATGGTCGGGCCACCGACTGCCGTGCAGTTCCCGCCCCCGATGCAGCTGAGCGAAGCAAGCGCCGTCGATCCCAGGGGTGTGGTGGTGGTCGTCCAGGTCGTCCCGCCATTGGAGGTGACGATCATGGAACTGCCGGCGGCGGCACAGGCGGTGGTGGTGGGACACGAGATGGCGTCGAGTGAGACCCCCGAAGGTGCCGCTTGTGGGCTCCATGTCGCTCCTCCATCGGAGGTGCTCACGATCGCTGCGCCCGGGCCCACCGAGGAGATCCCCACGGCGACGCAGGTGGTGGTGCTCGGACAGGAGATGGCGGAAAAGTCGGACACGGTGGCGGGAAAGGACTGGGGCGTCCAGTGGGCCCCGCCGTCGGTTGTCACCAGGATGCTCGGTGAGGACGTCCCGTAGTCACTCACCGCATGACAGGTCGACGTGCTCGGGCACGACACCCCGGTGAGCGTGCCGACTCCGGACGGGACCGATTCGGCAGCCCACCGGGTCCCGCCGTCGGTCGTGCCCACGATCACGCCGGTGCCGAAATCACCGAATCCGACTGCGGTGCACACGGACGTAGAGGCGCAGGAGATCGCATCGAGGCCGATCGCTGCGGACGGAGACTGCTGCTGGGTCCAGGCATGCCCGGCGTTGTCGGAAGCGAAGATCCCGCCGACACCAACGGCAAAGCAGTCGGCATTGCTCGGGCACGAGACACCGTTCAGCGGTCCCGACCCACTTGGCGGGTTGGACGCAGTCCACTGCACCCCGCCCGTGGTCGTACTCATGATCGTAGAGCCGGCGCCGGTGTTGCCTGTGTTGCCCACAGCGACACAGGCCAGAGCACTCGAGCACGAGATCCCGGTGAGGTCGACCGCATTCGGCGGGGCGGTCTGCGAAGACCAGGTGGATCCGGTGTTAGACGTCCCGATGACATAGGGCACCGAGCTGAGGTCGGTGCCCACGGCAATGCACGTCGTTTCGATCGGGCACGCCACATCGGTCGCCTGGACTCCGGGCGGAATGGATGTCGTGGGGATGCCAGAAGTCGTGAAGTTGACGGTGTTGAAGGCGTCTGCGCCGCCGCCGCTGCAGCAATTGCAACGGCAACGCAAGTAGTGGAATTGGCGCAGGAAACCGAAGTAAAGCGGACACCAATGGTTGACTCAATATCGACCAGTGAACGCCATCTTGACTGCCAACAATCGACGGCTGCGAGTTGACGGAGCCGACTGCGACGCAGGTCAGTCGAAGTGACGCAGGAGACGCTTACTAGCGAGTTCAACCCTAGCGGCGGCGAACCCAGATATCCACGTGAACCGTCATTCACCGTTATTGCGATCTTGACGCCTCCAACCGCCGCACATTCATGTGGCTGAAACACAGGAGATCGACTGCGCGTCGCGAAACCAGCATCCTGAACATTCCAGGTCGCGCCGCCATTCGTCGACTTCATGATTCCCGAGTCACCGCCGGCGTAGCAGATCGAAGCCGAGGGGCAGGAGACCGCAGAGAGGGAGGTGACGCCTGCCGGAGGAGTCGCGGTCGACCACGTGGAACCGCCGTCGTTCGACACGATGACCGAGGCCAGCGTTCCCCCGTCGTCACCCACCGCGACACAGGTCGCCGACGCTGGCGTGGCCGTCGGCGCGGCAGGACACGGCACCGACGTTGGCCAGGGGTGAGGAGGTGTGGGTGGTCACCCACTGCATGGTGCTGGCGCCGGTGGGGGAGTCCCCGGCCACCGGGACAACGGACATCACGAGGGCCGACACGAGTGCCGATCCCAAAAGGACTCGGATCTTCACCCGGGTTGCTTTCGGCATCCCGGGGTGCAACCTAAAGGGATTGCGTCGACGCCCCCACCGCGTTCGGCGGCGTCAGGCCTGCCAGCACGTCACTGACTCCTTGGCACGCCAGGCGGGCCATCTCGCTGCGTGTCTCGAGCGTGGCGCTTCCCACGTGCGGGAGCAGCGTGGTCCTGGGGGCGTGGAGCAGGCGTGGGTTGAAGGTCGGCTCCCCGTCGTACACATCGAGACCGGCCGCGAAGATCGTGCCGGATTCCAACGCTGCGGCGAGTGCCTCCTCGTCGACCACGGCCCCGCGGGCGGTGTTGACCAGGACGGCCGTGGGCTTCATCAGGTCGAGCTGGCGCGCCCCGATGAGGTGCCGGGTGGAATCGTCGAGGGGCACGTGGAGGCTTACGACGTCGGCCTGTGCGAGCAGCTCGTCGAGGGTGTGGACGAAGCCCACCGTTCCGGTGTCGTGGCGCGCCGTGTGGATGACCCGCATGTCGAATCCCGTGGCGCGCCGGGCCACCGCCTTGGCGATGCGGCCGAAACCGACGAGCCCGAGGGTCGCGCCGTGCACGTCTCGGGCCAGGTCGGTTGAGAACCCCCATCCCACCCACCGGCCGCCACGGAGCTGACGCTCGGCATCGGTGGCCAGCCGCGTGGTCGCCAGGATCAGAAGGAAGGCGAGATCTGCGGTCGTCTCGGTCAGGACGCCGGGCGTGTTGCAGACCGTGATGCCCAGCGTGTGCGCGGCGGCCACGTCGATGTTGTCGTACCCGACCGCAGCGGTGCCCACGACCCGCAGCCGGCCGGAGCGTCCTGCCCGGAGCACCTCCCCGTCGATTCGGTCCGTGAGGTGGCAGACGATCCCGTCGTACTCCCCGGCGATCTTGATCAGCTCGAGCGGGGAGGGTGGCTCATCCGGCAGGACCACCTCGTGACCCGCCGCGACAAGTGGGGCGGTGCCGCCTTCGGTCAGGGGCCGGGTGACCAGGACGCGGCCCATCTAGCGTGCGGCCGGGCTGACCTCGGGGCCCGCGGCCTCCGCCTCCCGAGCGGCCATGATCGGCTGGATCTTGTGGGTGACCACCAGCCACTCGACCACGAAGGTCAGGCCGGGGACCAGGCCCGCCGCGAACATGAGCAGGATCCAGCCCAAGTGGAGGCGAGCCTTGAGGGCGAGGAGCCCGGCCGCGATCAGGTACACGATGTAGAGGTAGCCGTGACCGATTCCGAAGATGGCGAGCTCCGCTTTGAAGCCTCCGAGCGCCCAGTGCAAGCCGGTGAACACGAACAGCGGGATGATCAGGACGCCGACGATGTTGGCCATGACCTGGTAGCGGAGGAGGGCCCCGGGCAGTCCCGGAGCGAAGAGCCGCCTCACCGGGCGCGCCGGACCACGACGGATTCGGGGCGGCTCCAGGTCTTGGGTCCCCGCGCCGCCAGTTCGGCCAGCCGGGCGTTGTAAGCGGCCAGCTCGGGGTCTTCCTCGTCGGAGGCTCGGACCCGCGCGACGTGTTCCTCGGCGTGGGATAGCGGCGGAACGACCGAGGTGCTCGTATCCTCGGCGGGGAGGTCCTGTTCCTGGCGCATGCCCCTGAGGCCGGCTTTGTCGAAGTCGGTGTGGATGAGCATCCACCAGAACCACAGCGCCAAGAGGGCAAAGGCAGGCCACATGACCGAGTAGAAGTAGCTCAGTTGGTTGCCGTCCTGGGCCCTGTTGATCTGCCACCATGCAGCGACGGCGCACCCTGGTATGACCACCAGTGCGGCCACGTGCAGCACGACGGCTCGCCGACAAAGCCACTGCTCACGCACGGACGTCATGCTACCGGCCCCCTCTGGGGCGGCCACTTCGCCCGGCGGGCCGTCGAGGGTCCCGGTAGCCTGGACCGGTGCCTCCCGCACATCCGGCCGACCCCCCGAGGACGGGCCGGGGGCACCCCCGCTCCATCGTCAGCGAACACCGCTACGTCCTCGCGATGGATCGCACGGCGGCGTGGCGGCTGATCAGTGACGTCCGCCACTACCAGCAGTGGTGGTCGTGGCTCCGCTCGTTCGAGGCCGCCGGGCTCGAGCCCGGTGCGGTCTGGCACTGCAGGGTGCAGCCACCGGTGCCCTACGCGGTGCGCTTCCGCGTGCACCTCGACGAGGTGCGAGCCCCCGCGCTCGTGCAAGCCCGGGTGGAGGGTGACGTGCGCGGAGCGGCCGTGTTGACCCTCGACGAGGAGCGTCACCGGTGCGCCCTGACGCTGCGCAGCGAGCTCACCCCGGACTGTGCAACGCTCAAGCTCGTGACGCGCTTCGCCGCCCCCGTGGCCCACTACGGCCACGATTGGATCATCGATTCGGGGTTCCGGCGCTTCGTCAACGGAGCGGCCGCTCCGCCCCCGTAACCTGAGGGGGTGCCCGTTCCCTTCGATCTGACCCGAGAGGAGCTCGCGGAGCTCCTGGCGGCCGAGCCCCCCTACCGGGTCCGGCAGGTGTGGGACGGGCTCCACCGTCGCGCCCAGCGGCCAGAGGACATGACCGAGTTGCCGCTCGCCCTGCGTCAGAGCCTCACCGTCGCATTGCCTCCGGCGCTGCGGGAGGTGTCCCGACGTGCCGCCGACGGTGGCGAGACCACCAAGTGGCTCTGGGCGCTCGAGGACGGCGCGCAGATCGAGACCGTTCTCATGCGCTACGCCGATCGGGTCACGGTGTGCGTCTCGACCCAGGCGGGCTGCGCCATGGCCTGCCAGTTCTGCGCCACCGGCCAGGCGGGTTTCCGCCGGCACCTCAGCAGTGGCGAGATCGTCGAGCAGGTCGCGGTGGCCATGCGCGAGGCGGCGCCCCGGCGCGTCGCCAACGTCGTGTTCATGGGGATGGGTGAGCCGCTCGCCAACTACGACCGGGTCTGGGCTGCCGTCGAGCGTCTCCACCGCGAGATGGGCCTCTCGGCGCGACACCTCACACTCTCCACGGTCGGCATCGTGCCAGGTATCCGTCGGCTGGCCGACGAGTCGCTCCCGGTCAACCTGGCCGTCTCCTTGCACGCGGCCAACGACACACTGCGCGATGAGCTGGTCCCCATCAACCGGCGCTACCCGTTGGCGGTCCTCACCGAAGCCTGCGCCGATTACGTGGTCGCCAGTGGGCGACGGCTCTCCTTCGAGTGGGCCCTCATCGACGGCATCAACGATCGCGAGTCCGATGCGCGCGAGCTGGCCGGCCTGGCTCGTCCGCTGGGCGCCCATGTGAACCTCATCCCGCTCAATCCCACGCCGGGCTACGGCGTCCTCGGGTCACCCCCCGATCGAGTACAGCAGTTCCGCCGTCGCCTGGGAGCGCTGGGGGTCAATGCCACCGTCCGGGTCACGCGTGGGGCTGAGATCGACGCCGCGTGTGGGCAGCTGGCCGCTTCCCTGGGCACTGCCTCCGACCCGGGAACCGGCTCGGGCCCGGACCCCGGCTCGGGATCAAGCTCGGTACGATTGCCGAGCGTCGCCCGGGTGGGTAGAACGTGAGCGTGGAGGACGCCGGGATCAACGGGGTGGTGCGGGTCCCGTGGCCGTGGTTCGTGGTCCTCGGTGGCGCCATCGCCCTCCTGGCCAAGCTCGCCCTCTCCGGCCGGATCTACCGCACGGCGCGCGAGGTCGTCGGCGAGGAGTCCATGCCGCCGCGCGAGATCTTCCAAGCCCTGCTCTTCGCGACGGCGGTCGCCCATGTCGGGGAGGCCCTCGCCGCCGGTCGCATGGCACGTCGCCGCGGCCTTCCGGTGGCGCGGCTGGCGTATGCGGACGTTGCTGGTGGGGGTACCGGCATTGCGGACGCTGCAGCGGGCCCCCGTGCCGCGCCGCCGGTGAAGCGGGACGGAGCGGTCCGGTGAGCGCGCACTCGGCTCGGCCTCGGTCGGAACGGACCGCACCGGTGCGCCGGCCGCGTCCGGGGCGCCGCATGGCGCGCTTCAACCGGGCCGTGACGAACAAGGTAACGATCCACCTTGCCGGCTCGGTTCCGGGTCTGGGCATCGTGACCCATGTGGGGCGCCGCACCCGGGCCGTCTACCGCACACCCGTCCTGGTGTGGAGCACCAAGGACGGTTACCGCATCCCGCTCGTTTACGGCGCCGAGTCGGACTGGGTCCGCAACGCCCTTTCGCATGGGGCAATACGGCTGCAGACCAAGGGTCGCGAGCACGAGCTGACCGAACCCGAGATCGTCGTTGACCCGCACCGCCAGCATGTGCCGGCAGTGGTGCGGGCAGGGCTGCGAATGGCGCGCGTCTCGCAGTTCCTCGACCTGCGGAACATGGGGGAGCAGCACACTCGGGGGGCGTGAAGGTCGCCGGCGTCCACCTTGTGCGTAACGAGGTCGACGTCATCGAGACGAACCTCCGTCATGACTTGGGCCCGGTTGGCTCGTGACGGTCGTGCGCGTGCCATAGTTGGCCATGCGCCTCGCCCCCGACGAAACGGTCACGGAGTTCCGACGCGAGTTCGAAGCATGGCTCGACCAGCACATGCCCTCGAAGGAGACCATGGCCGCCGAGCCCCGGCAGAGCTCGTCGCACCTCCCGACCTGGGCAAGAACATTCCAGCGCGAGATGTTCGAGGCGGGGTACCTGGTGCCCGGATGGCCGCCCGAGCTCGGCGGTCGCAATGCGACGCCCACCGAGCAGATGGCCTACTTCGAGGTCGTGACCGAGCGCATGGTGCCGCGCGGCATGAACCCCCAGGGCCTCTCGATCTGCACCGCCTCGGTGGTCGACCACGGCACCGAGGAGCAGAAGGAGCGCTTTGCCCTCCCGACCCTCAGGGGGGAGGTCACCTGGTGCGTGGGCATGAGCGAGCCCAACGCCGGCAGCGACCTGGCCTCACTGACCACCAAGGCTGAGCTGCGTGGCGACCGGTTCATGGTCAACGGGCAGAAGGTGTGGACCTCCGGCGCCCACCACGCCGATTACTGCCTGTGCTACGTCCGCACCGACCCCGAGGCCCCCAAGCACCGAGGCATCAGCGTGATCATCATCGACATGCGGAGTCCGGGCATCACGACGCGTCCGCTTCCCGAGCTCACCGACCCGGACCACGTGGATTTCAACGAGGTCTTCTTCACCGATGTCGAGGTTCCGGTCGAGAACCTGCTCGGCGAGCTCAACAGGGGGTGGGCCATCAGTCAGGGCTCGCTGGCGCACGAGCGCGGCATGCTCTGGATCATGGGCGTCTCCAAGATGGAGCACACGCTCAAGGGCCTCCTGCGCGTGGCGCAACGCCCGGACGGCCGGGGTGGCACCATTGGCGAGGACGTTCGGTTTGCCGAGGCCGTGGGTCGCTTGGCCACGGACACGGCGGCCATGCGTGCTCTCGGGTACCGCGGCTTCGCCAAGGCGACCCGCGGCGAGATGCCGCCCGAGCATGTCGTGCTCAAGCTCTTCACCAGTGAGTCGGAGCAGCGCGCCTGTCAGCTGGCCCAGGAGGTGCTCGGGTTGGAAGGGCTGGACGTCGACGGCGCCGGCCCCAACAAGTTCACGGAGTGGGATTTGGCCCGCTTCGAGCCCGATCCGGTCGACATGAGCTCCGTGGGCGCCTTCGATGACGGTGCGTGGGCCGTGCAGTACCTGCGCTCGTTCGCCGGCACCATCGCCGGCGGCACCTCGGAGATCCAGCGGAACATCATCGCCGAGCGAGTCCTGGGCCTACCCAGGGGGTAGAGGCCTACCCAGGTCGGGTGCCCCGGGGCGTCAGGTGTGCACGACGTCCGTCGTGGATTCGTTGTGCGGCCGTTGTGCGTCCGGTGGGCTCCCTCCAACCGCCGACGCTGACGAGCGCGCCTGGTCAGGCGGCTTCGCGGACTTGCCCATTCACTTGGAGGCCGTTCGTCCCGATATCGACCTTTCGGAAGCCAACGAAGGGCCGAGAGGGGGAAAGTCTGCATGCGTGGCCACGCCCGTCGATGCACGGCGGTACTGCTCGTCGCCGTGGGCGTCGTGGTGGCCAACGTCCTCAGCGCAGGGCTGTCGAGTGCCCCCACCGAAGCCGCCGGGATCCTGCCGCCGGCCAACCCGTCGGCCAACATCCCTCCCGACAGCACGGATTGGTTGACCGCCATCGACCATGCCCGAGCGCACGAGGGGCTCGGTCCTCTGGGTGTGTCCGAGGCGGCACTGGCCACCCTCCCGTTGCCCCAGCAGGTCCTCACGGTGGTCAACGAGGAGCGTACCGACCGCGGCCTGCCGCCCATCGACGAAGTGACCTCACAGCTCGACGGCTACGCGCTGGCCGGAGCGAACGCGGGCGACGACCCGACCTTCCCGCCTGTTCTGACGGGAGGCATTCCTCTCACCTTCGGCGGGTCGGTCTGGGCCGGGGGCCTGACGTCGGTGCTCGAGGCCGACTACTACTGGATGTACGACGACGGGTGGAGCGGCGGATCGACCACCAATACCACCTGCACGGTGTCGTCACCCTCGGGGTGTTGGGGGCACCGCGACATCATCTTGGAGAACTTCCCGGACTGCGGGCATGGACCGCCCGTGCTCTCCATGGGTGCCGCCTTCTCGGCCACCGGGTTCAGCGGTGGTTCACTCGCCGCCTTGATGGTGAGCTCGTGCATCGCTCCCAGCGATGTGGTGGCCACCTGGGGTCAGGTGGCCGAGGGAGTGGTGGCGGGCGCCCAGGTCGTGGGGATGGCGTCGACGGCGGACGGACGGGGCTACTGGGAGGTAGCGGCCGACGGGAGGGTGGCCGCCCTCGGCGCGGCGCAGGACTTCGGATCACCCTCGGGCGCGCTGAACTCGCCGATCGTGGGGATGGCCGCCACGCCCGACGGCCGGGGCTACTGGTTGGTGGCCTCCGACGGGGGCGTGTTCAGCTTCGGCGATGCGGCCTTCTTCGGTTCGACCGGGTCACTCCGCCTGAACTCGCCGATCGTGGGGATGGCGATCACGCCCGACGGCCGGGGCTACTGGTTGGTGGCCTCCGACGGGGGCGTCTTCACCTTCGGCGATGCGGCCTTCGACGGGTCCATGGGCGGGACACTGTTGAACCGGCCCGTCGTGGGCATGTCCGCCGACCGAGTGACGGGCGGGTACTGGCTGGTCGCCGCCGACGGGGGGGTCTTCAGCTTCGGCGCGCCCTTCTTCGGCAGCACCGGCGGCACCCCGCTCAACGAGCCCATCGTGGGCATGGAATCCCAGCCCGGCGGCAACGGATATCGCTTCGTCGCGGCGGATGGCGGGATCTTCACGTTCGGTCACGCATCCTTCGAGGGTTCGACCGGCGGTCTCAAGTTGGCCGCTCCCGTGGTCGGCATGGCCGCGGACGATGCCACCGGCGGCTACAGGATGGCTGCGGCGGACGGCGGGATCTTCACCTTCGGCGGCGCGTCCTACCTCGGGCGCATGGTCGCCGGGTCTCTGTGAAGCGCCCGTCGGGCGACCGGCGACGTCGTCGGTGTCCCACCGGGCCGACCCGGGACGGATCTAACCTCTCATGGTGACCGCACGTGACGTCCGGAACCGGCGTATCGCAAGCAATCTCGCTGCGGTGGAGATGGACCTGACCGGCGCAACGATCGACGGTGATCGGGAGCGCGTGGCCCTCCTTCGGACACTGTCCACGTGCGGTGGGGACATCCTGCTCTACCGGCCGCAGTTGCAGCACTACGCGTTGCTGTTCGGTGACATCGAGTTTTCGCCGCATGTGGCCGTCATCGTTCCCGGTGTCGGTGATGGAGCGACTCTGCTCGAAGAGTGGATCCCCGAGGCGCGCCAGCTCTTCGACACGTCACCCTCGACAGCGGTGATCGTGTGGAAGGGCTATGACAACCCGGTCGACGGAGGGAGCGCGACTGCCGAGCCGGTCGAGTGCAACGACGATCTGGTGACAGCGGCTTCGGAGCTGACCGCCTTCGTGGAGTGGCTCGAGCTCGACTCTGACCAGTCCATGACCGTGGTGGCCCATGGGTTCGGATCGGTCGTCACCGCAGCCGCATTGGCGGACTGCGGTCTCGAGATCACCGATGCGAGGGTGACCGAGAGTCCGGGGATGACCGCGGACGAGCTTCGTAACCTCCATATCCAGCAGGCCCATCCCGTGTCCGGACGTGCGCAGGACGCCGACGCACCCGAATCGTGGCCCGACATCTTCGGGGTCGGTCCGGTGCCGCCCGCGTCGGGGGAAGCGCCTGTGCATGCCGTTGCGCACGGCGGACCCGAGATGCCGCCCGAAGGGGAGTACTCCGAGGTGGGACCCCAGGTCGTTGAGGACATGTCCGAGGTGATCACGGGGAGATTCGGGAGTGCCCCGTTCCACCGCGACGAATTTCCCGAGATCGCGGGCAGTCTCGTGACGTGGACCCTGCGGATTCCCGCCCGCCCGGTTTGTCGGGCGTCCCAATGCCCTTCCCGAGTGCCGGGTACCCGATTTCTGGCGACCTGGTGTCGCGTGGTGGACGTCGGTGCCGAAGGGGCGGGAACGGCCGTGCGCCTGATGGTCGACGGAGGGGAGCAAGCTCTCGGCTGGCTGGCCCGCCGTGTCGGGGCGTTAGCCGAGGGTGACTAAGCCGCCAGGCCGGCGGTCCAGGTCCGCCTTCGACCGTCGGCGCGGCACGGAACAAGGGATCAGAGGAGTCGCGTTAGGAGCGCCACCTCTCGGGTCATGCCGTCGTGTCTGGTCAACGAGTAGGCGACCTTCCCTTCCACCTCCGTGAATGCCTCTTGGAGCTCGGTGCCGAAGAAGACCAGGCCCGTGCCGTTCTCGGTGGCGTAGCCGTCCGGGAGGGTCCCCTCTGCGATGAGCCGGTGGGCCAGGGGGCGCCGCTGCTCCTCGACGTCGTAGTGGGGGCTGTTCGAGTAGGGCAGGAACCCGAGTCCATTCGTCACGGGGCGCAAGTCTGGACCGAAGGAATCCGTGGTGCCTCCGAGATGCCAGCACAACGAACCGGCGGACACCCCCTTGAGGACCACGCCGGCCTCCCAGCACTCCCGGAGGATGACGTCGAGGCCGTGCAGGCGCCACAGGGCGAGCAGGTTGGCCGTACTTCCTCCCCCGACCCAGATCACGTCCTGGTCCAGCAGGTGGGCCCGCATGTCGCGGCGGTTGGGCATGGGGAACAGGGCTAGATGCGAGCTGACGAATCCGACCTTGGAGAAGGCGTTGTGGGCAGCGGCCAGCCGGCCGGCGTCGTCGCCCACCGCGGTGGCGACGATGCAGACGCGGGGATGTGCACCGGCCTGGGCGAGTTCGGCAGCCAGGTGGAAGGAGGGGCCCGGCCGCAGGTTGAACAGGTCTGGCCCTTCGGACTGGAAGCCGATGGACGTGGCGATGATGGTGGGCTGACGTGCCGGCATGTCAGTCCGACCTCCTCCGGTCCGCGCCGCGTCCGGCGGTTCTCCGTGTTCTTTGGCCGTCGACCAGACGACGGATCCTTCGGGGTGAGCGAGGGGTCTCGAACCCCCGACCTCCAGGACCACAACCTGGCGCTCTAACCAACTGAGCTACGCCCACCGAGGGGTCCAAGTGTGGCACACCGCCCGGAGGGGGTCGCCACGATCGGATTGAGCCCGAAGACGGCCGCGAAAGCGCCGATTGCCTGCTCCGCTATGTCAGGCTGTGAACGACGACCAGCCCCGGTGGCCGAGCGGACTTAGGCAACGGACTTCTAATCCGTTTCACGCAGGTTCGAATCCTGCCCGGGGCGCGCCTGCGAAGGCTCAGGGGGTAAGAGGTATTGGGTCCTGAAACTCCCCACCCCGCTGACGCGGCGGCTTGAGGTTCGAGAACGGCGCCCCGCGGCCTCATCGGACCACGCCAGCCGCCAGCCCTCCCGCCAGCTCCGCCGCCGACACCGAGAACCGGTCAGCCAGGCTTCCTCCGGGGCGTGGTCTTGGTGGGCGGGGCGACCCCGGGCCCTGCCCCATATCGCACCATGGGGATACACCCTTGACAGGCTGATGATGGCAGGGTTCGGACCTGCGAGCAGCGCCTCAGGACCCGATGCCGGCCCCATAGAAGGGTGCCGACCCAAAGGTATAGACCCCGCCGCAGCTGTCGAGAAGCCAATACCCTGTGCTTCCCTGTCCGGCGATGCCAACCATCGGATGCGTGTCCCGACCGGCGAAGCTGCCCGCGTAAGGAAGATCAAAGGCGAAGACACCGCCGTCTCTGGCCCCGAGACGGTATCCAGATCCGTCGGAAGCGGCCTCCATGCCGACGATCGGCTGATTGAGACGGAGGCTGCCCGTACTGCCATGGAACGGGGCGTTGAAGGAGAAGATGCCGCCGTCGGAAGCCACCAGCCAATAGCCGCCGGTCGCCTGATCGACCGCCATACCCACCATCGGCGAGTTGAGGGCTTTGCCTCCCATCGAGCCGGAGAACTGAGCATCTCCGAAAGCGAAGACACCCCCATCCTTCGCGACGAGCCAATAGCCGTCCCCGTCCGGGGTAGTAGCCATGCCGACAACTGGTGCATTGAGGTGAAGTCCACCAGTCGAGCCGTAGAACTGAGCCAGGCCCAAGCTGAAGACGCCTCCATCGCCGCCTAGTGGTCCGTCGCGGATTTGATCTGGTGGGCGAGTGCCGCTCGACCCCTGCGCACCTTGGCGATGATCTTCTGCGCAGGGATGTGCCAAACGAAGGGCTTGGGGTCGTCGTTCCAGTGTGACGCCCAGATGTCGATGGCCTCGACCAGGGCCGGGACGCTGGAGAATGCACCGTCCTTCAGTCGCTTGTTGGTGAGCTGGGCAAACCAGCCTTCGACCAGGTTCAGCCACGAAGAACTCGTCGGCGTGAAGTGGAGGTGCCAGCGGGAGCGTTTGGGATGGGCCAACCAATCGGCGACCGGTGGGGCGCCGTGGGCGGAGAGGTTGTCGAGCACGACGTGAACGTCGAGGTGGGCCGGCACATGGAGATCGACCCACTTGAAGAAGGCCAGCACGTCGTTCGACGCATGGGTCTTGCGAGTCTGGTGGAGCACTTCGCCGGTCCCGACGTTCAAGGCGGCGAACAGATCGACGGTGCCGTTGCGCTTGTAGTCATGAGTCATGGTCTTTCCCCTGCCCACTGTGAGCGGCAGGGACGGTTGGGTGCGGTCGAGGGCCTGACACTGGGTCTTCTCGTCGAAGCTGAACACGACGGCTCGCTCCGGTGGGTTCAGCTAGAGACCGACGACGTCGACCAGCTTCTCCTCGAATCGCGGATCGTTCGACAACTTGAAAGTGTCGACCCGCCACGGTCGCAGGTTCCTCGCCTTCCAGATCCGGGCCACGGTGTCCTTCCCTACGCCGTGGCGATCGCCCATGGTCCGCGTCGACCAGCACGTGGATCCGTCGTCTGGCACCGAGTGCAACGTGTCGCTGACGATCGCGTCGATCACGTCTTGGGGGATCGAGGGCTTGCGGCCTCGACCCGGCGCAATGGAACCAACCGCATCGGAGCCCCCGGCTTCGAACTTGGCCCGCCACCGTCGCACCGTGTCGGGAGTCGTTGCGCAGTCCCGGGCGATCGCCTCATTCGCGACACCGTCAGCGGCCAGCAGCAACGCCGACGCTTGCACAACCGTCCGGTGCGGCAGCGAGGACGATCTCGACAACCGTTCGAGTTCCCCTCGTTGCCTGCGGCTCACGTGCAGACGGGGTGCGATCATCACTGGCATGGTGCCAGATTAGTTCACCTTGCTATTTGAGCGACTGACCACTAGGAGCCAATACCCATGGCCGTCAGGAAGGGCGGCCATGCCGACCATTGGCGCATTCAAGGCAAGACCGCTCATGTCGCCGTAGTTGTGTCCCAGTCCGACACTTCCGTCGGTTGTGACTGCCCAGTACACGCCCCCGTCGCTATCGGTCGCCATGCCGCTCGCGATGCGTGGCGACATTGGACCGCTGCAAACTGGGACCCCGACTAGCTGCGAGTGCACACCGGACGCTCCCAGACCATCGGTCCACGAGAACGCGATCGTCGCCGGAATCCCTTGTGGCGTCGTATAGGCGTTCGGCGTGAACCCAACAATTGGAAAGTTCCAAACTCCTGCCACTTTCGTGTCCGGAGTTCCGGCTTCGCTAAATGGAGTGCTTAGGTTGCCAACGGTCGCGCTACCGGAAATAGTTACCAACCACGCGCCGGAGGGCACGTTGTAGAGCGTGACGGAGAGGAACGGGTAGTTCGTGCCCCGAAAGGCCGCCGCGCCCTGACACGTGGTGGTCACAGCTGCGAACTCTGGCTGCGCGGCGCTTGCAATGGGTGGAGGATCGATTGCAAAGGAGAGAACCACTCCGAGGACGATCGTGACGCAGAGGAATGCACTTCGTCCTTGCGCCCTGAATCGGAGGTGTTCACGGTCCATCAGCCATCCTCCCTGTGGAGATGAGTCAGGATGCCGGTTCTAAGGGGCACTTGCAAGCAACTTCGGGTCCTGAAGGGCCTCCGAGAGTTCGGCCCCGCCTCGGTGATTAAGCGGGCCCCCCGTACGCCCGGTCAGTGACGCCGTCTACTAGGCGGAATCTCCAAGGCGTGATGTCCCGAGATCCATCTGGAAGACTGCGCGGGTGGTGAGCTCTAGCCATGAACCGGGGCGATTGGATCTATTCGATGACCCGCCGTGGACGAGTTCGACTGGCGAGACTCCTCGGATGCAGCGCACCGATTCTTCCGTGCGCTCTAACAGTTGCCGCAGGTCGTGGATCGGATTGCAGTTGTGCCTACTTGGCGCCATCGTAACGGCCTTCAGTACAACACTCCCATGGTTTGGTTTCAACGAGTTCAACGGGATCTACGTTTTCAATCTGTCCGATAGCAGGAGCGCCATCTCGGGAATGCTGTCCCCGGCGGTTGGTGCTTCGACGTTCTCACCCGGAACTCAGGATTGGGGATTCTTGATCCTCGCTCTTTCGAGTGGTCTTGTGATCGCCGCGCTTCTTCTTTCCCTTCTCATGCTCTCGGGGCGAAGAGCATCGTTGGTCTGGAGTATTACTCTCATAGCTATCGCTGCCGCTTTGGTCGTTGTTGCGGTCCTGGATGCCCATGCGAGGCCACCTTTCGGAGACTCGCCGCCACTCCGGTTCAGCTGGGGAGCTGTCCTTGGTGTTGCGGCAGGTCTCGTCTCACTGATCGGTGCGTGTATCTCCGTGCCAAATCAGGATGGGTCAAAAATGACGAATCAGATTCCCTGAAGTACCTGTCCCCGAGCGCTGGGACGGCACCTCGTCACCCGTAAACCGCTTGGACGGCAGAGTGCGGTCAGAACGCAACCTCGGAAGTCCACCTATCGGCCACATTGCGGTCACCAAGGACCTCGAGGTCAGACGATGGCAACCGGCCGACACACCAAAGGTAGATCGATGATGCCGGGCCACGGAGGGCAACGTCCCCCTTGGCGTGAGCGCGCTCGGAGGACACGGCAGTGCCGGGCCCTAGTCGAACCATCCATTCCCCGTCGCCATCCGTACGATGGAGGTGCAGCGATTGGCCGGTCCAGCCATCGGGATGCTGCTGGATCTGCCGCGGCAGCATGACCGCGAGGAACTCGTCAACGCCATCACACGCGAGCTTGGCGTCTATGGCATCAGGATGACCAACCGAACGTTGCGCGTCCCAGGCGTGGACGGCGGTCTCGAGGGCTTGGCGGCGGAACCAGAAGAGCCGGGACCGCGGTAGGCCGAACGTCCAACAGTTGGAATCGGGGTCGGCCGCCTCCAACCCCTCGATCAATTGGCGGACTTGTTTCTCGGCCCACGCGACGAGCTCGGCGCCGCGAACGCCCTCCGGGACCGCCGGGCGGTCAGTCCGGACGCCTGCCTGCACAATGGCGGCAGCCCAGCCCCATGTCCCGCCCATGTGGGCAACCAAGTCTGCGACTGTCCAGCCAGGACAGCTTGGCACGGGACTTTCCAGGTTGGTGAGGGCCGAGGCGAGCAGCGCCGTCGAGCCATCCCGGAGAACATCGATGTATTCGGCGGCTTCCATCGATCGAGATTACCGATTGAGGTGTCGCCACTGCCCGGTCACCCCGAAGGTACATCGGCGTCACTCAAGACGTTTCCGCTACATTTGAACCCATAGGGCTGGGCTTCGGTGGAACCCAACGCGGTCAGAGGGTATGGAATTATGGTTGAGTTATCAGATCTCCAGGTGTCACGCACCACGATCGTGAAGGCACCGCCAGAGCGGGTCTACGAGATTGTCTCCGACGTGACGCGTATCGGCGAGCTCAGTCCAGTATGCAAGGCGGCATGGTGGGACGAGGGTTCGTCACCTCGTGAAGGTGGTTGGTTTACTGGCCGCAACGAGGCCGAGGGCCGCGAGCCGTGGGAGCGTCGGTGCGAGATATATATCGCCGACCCGGGGCGCGCCTTCGGTTGGGTGCAAGGCGGGCGAAGCGAGGGAAATGCTGAGTGGAGTTACCGATTCCGACCGGTCGAAGAGGGGACCGAGGTCGAGGAGTCCTGGAGAATACTCCGTATGGCCGAACGGCTCATCGCCCTTGGAGACGAGGTCCTCATGCAGCTAAAGGCGAATACTGAGTCGAGCATTGAGGCGACGCTTGCCAAGTTGAAGAAGGTGGCCGAGTCGGAGACCTAGGTTCGACGGCAGAGGTAACGGTCCGTTCGATTCGGGGCGTGTTCACCTCTCACGAGACCCGCTGAAGTGCCTCACTTCGCCGGGACTGCGGGACACTCCGGCACTTCGGTGCGTGACGACAATCCCAATCGGGGAGTGCTGGCCAGCTTCACCCCGCTTGGCGCATGCCTCCGATCTAGGGTGAGCCAATGATGTCCGACAAGCACCTCGATTTGGAAATTGCCGAAGTAGTTCGAGCGCTACCGGTCCCCGACCTGGACGAGAACGTCTTGCATGATGCCCGGGCGTTCCCCTTCCCCGTGTCCGAGCTTTCCGACCTGGTGACAAGGGATGAGATCGAGGTTCCTGCCCAGAGTCCCGGAGAACTTCCGATCCCCGTGAGAGTGCATTCACCGGTCGGCCGTTCTGTTCCGCTCCCGGGTGTGCTCGCCATTCATGGAGGTGGCTACGTCATGGGAGACCGGGCCATGTACGACGGGGTATTCGATCGCTGGTGCCTCGATCCAGGGATGGTGGCGGTGTCGGTCGGCTACCGACTGGCACCCGAGACGCCCTATCCCGGTGCTCTCGAAGACTGCTACCGGGCGCTCCAATGGACGGCGGCCAACGCCGGGGTCCTCGGGATTGATCCATCGTGCATCGGTCTCTATGGAGTAAGCGCCGGAGGGGGCCTGGCTGCCGCGTTGGCTCTGTTGGCTCGGGATCTCGGCGAGATCGAGCTCGCCTTCGAGTTTCTCCAGTACCCCATGCTGGACGACCGGCAGATGACTCTTTCAAGCCAACACGATGAGCTGCACCTTTGGAGCAGTCGCTCCAACGAGTTCGGCTGGAAGGCCTATCTCGGGAATCTCTACGGACGTGACGACATTCCCGGCTACGCCGCCCCCGCCCGAGCCAAGGATCTCGAGGGCCTTCCGCCTACCTACATCTGCGTGGGTTCCATGGACGGGTTCAGAGATGAGGACATCGCATATGCCCAGCGTCTGCTCGACGCTGGCGTGCCGACTGAACTCCATGTTCTTCCTGGCGTTCCTCATGGTTTCGACTCGATAGGAGATTCGGCGATCGCCCGGCAATCTGCTCACAATGCCCACGAATGGATACGGCGGCAGCTGCGATAAAGACTCGCAGGGGTGTCCCCGTTCGCCGGGCTGGGGATGCACGATGATCCAAACCGGGCGAAGATGTTCACATGCCCCACGTCCTGATCGATCCCTCGAGCCAAGTGGCCATTCAACCTGGTGCTGTGGTCTCGAAGGTCGTGCACCGTGGTGACGGGATGAACGTAACCGTCTTTGGCTTCGACACCGGCGAGGAGCTGACCGAGCACCAGGTGGCCCGCCCGGCCCTTGTTCAGGTCCTGTCCGGGCGACTTCGCTTCATCGTTGACGGTGAGGAACTAGAGCTGGCTCCAGGCACGTGGCTGCACATGTCGGCTCGCACGCCCCACTCCCTGGCCGCAACCGAACCGACCCTCATGCTGTTGACACTTGTCGGCTCCTGACCGGCTCCCGTGGCACGGGCACCTGGCATGAACTTCGCCCTCTAGGTGAGACGTCCCTGTCCCAAGACGCCGGGTGTTGGCCGGGTGTCTGATCCACCTTGCTGCGGGACGACCGTCTTCAGGCAGGACCGGCTTCCGAGCCAACCGTGAGTCTCGGAGCACCAGCCAGCGTCTGCAGCACGACGCAGTAGCGCTCGGTCGTGGAAACCAAATCGGACACTTCCTCGGGAGTGGCCGAGGTCGTGAGGTCGAAATACAGGCGAATGGCCGTGAAGCCGACCGGGGCGTCTCGTTCGACGCCAAGGGTTCCCCGGAAGTCAAGGTCGCCCTCCGCCCAGACGCTGCCCTCGACCATTAGTCCCCGGTTGATCGCGACAGAACGCAGCGTCACTCCGGCACAGGCCACTAGGGCCTGAAGGAGCATGTCGCCGGAGCAGGCGAGACTGCCGTCGCCACCGGTCGCAGGATGCAGTCCTGCCTCCACCATCGCCCGACCGGTTGCTACGGAGCATGAGACCTCCTCATCTCCGAGTCTCCCGGCAGCGTGAAGCGTGATGAACGCTCGCGCTGGGTCTTCTCGGTACCGAGCCTTCAGAGGTGCTTGAGTCGCCCTGAGCTGCTCGCGGTCCACTTGGTTCCTCCCGATCGATTAGATAGTGGACCCTAGATCGACGGCAGCCGGGGCACGAGTTATAACCGAAACCTGTGGATGCACCACCTGACTGGAGGCGCGGCGTACCTTCCCCTTTGACCAAATCAGAGAAACGCTGGCGGTGGAACGCCGGCGAGGAAGGAACGCCGATGTTGAGAGTACATGTTGATGCGGCCGCGGACGCGGAGCTGTCGAGCACGCTCGACGAGCTGGTGGCCGAGGGGGCGAGGCGGATGCTGGCTGCCGCCCTCGAAGCCGAGGTCGACGACTACATCTCGAGCCTCATCGACAAGGTCGATGAGCACGGGCATCGCCTGGTCGTGCGCAAGGGCCACGCCGAGCCACGGTCGCTGGTCACCGGCGCGGGGCCGATCGAGGTCCGTGCCCCGCGTGTCGACGACCGCCGGGTCGACGAGGAGACGGGGGAACGGATGCGGTTCCGCAGTTCGATCCTGCCGCCGTGGGCCCGCAAGTCTCCCAAGGTGGCCGAGGTGCTTCCGCTGATGTACCTGCACGGAATGAGCTCTGGGGACTTCGTCCCCGCCCTCGAGGAGTTCTTCGGCTCCGCCGCCGGGCTCTCGGCGTCGGTGATCACCCGGCTGACCACCGACTGGCAGCGACGAACGCGACCAGTTCGCCCACCGCTCGCTCAAAGACGTCGACTACGTCTACGTGTACGCCGATGGGATCCACGTCAACGTCCGCCTCGAAGAAGCACGCCTGTGTGTGCTGGTCATCGTGGGTGTGCGCAGCGACGGGACCAAAGAGCTCGTGTCCATCTCCGACGGGCATCGCGAATCGACCGAGTCATGGGCCGACGTGCTGCGCGGACTCAAGCGCCGCGGCATGAGAGCCCCGGTGCTCGCCGTCGGCGACGGGGCGCTCGGGTTCTGGGACGCGCTCGCCGACATCTTCCCCGAGACCCTCCACCAGCGCTGCTGGGTGCACAAGATGGCCAACGTCATGAACGCCCTGCCCAAATCGGCCCAGCCCGCGGCGAGGGCCGCTCTCTGCGAGGTCCGCGACGCCGAGGACCGGGCCCACGCTGAGACCGCCCTCGACGGATTCGTCAAGGAGTACGGGGCCAAATGGCCCAAGGCCACCGAGAAACTCACCAAGGATCGCGACGAGCTGCTGGCGTTCTACGCCTTCCCGGCCGAGCACTGGGTGCATCTCAAGACCACGAACCCCATCGAGTCCACCTTCGCCACCGTGCGGCTGCGCACCAAGGTGACCAAGGGACCGGGGTCACGGGCGGCCGGGCTGGCCATGGCCTACAAGCTGATCGAATCGGCCCAAGCCCGCTGGCGGGCCGTCAACGCACCGCACCTCGTCGCGCTGGTTCGTGCTGGTGTGAAGTTCGAGAAGGGGGTGATGGTCGAGCGAGCAGAGGAGCTGGACGAGGAGGTCGCCGCGTAGTCGGTCAGATTCTCATCCACAGGTCTTGACTATTTCTCCCAGCCGCGGCACGGTGAAGTATTGGGCCAGCCCAAGAGCTCTCGCTTTTGCCACGAGAGCAATAGCGGGTTCTGCGGTGCCGACGTTACCGAGGGTGCCGAAGCCTCCCCACTGGTCCAGCGAGCTGGTCCATCCTTCCGCTGTGCGCCACTGCCCATGGGTCCAGTGTTCAAAGGTTCCAAGAACGCCATGGGAGTACGTGGTTGACGTTTGGTTCCTGACAACGGCTACCAGAGTTGTCCCCGTGGTCGGCACAACCTGGGAACTGAGCCAGATTCGTAGTGCGGAGCCGTCAGGAGGCGGCGACGATGTCGAAGCCGATCCGGCCGCTGGCGCCAACGTCGTGACCGTTAGCACCACAACAAGCACAACCATCGCGGATCGAACCCCGAACGGCATTGTTTGAGAATGCTAGGCAGATGCTGCCAGCGAAGTATTCACTCACTGAACTGCCCCCGTACGCGGGGAACGTGGGGGCAGATCGGTACTTTAGGCCAGGGCCTCGTCAGGCAAGCTGGCAAACGAAAAGCAATGTGTCCGATCGAACAATTTGGAGATGTGTCCGTTCAACGACCAGTTGACGCGTCGGCCTCTTATTGCGGCGAGCATGGCGGATCTCGAGAGGTGATATCGAGGCATTTGACGGACGAGAGCCGCTTGTAGCAGTGCATTGCCCAGGCTAGGTTGTTGATCCACTCAGACAGTGCGTACGCGGAGTAGAACTGTCGATCAGAACGAGCCGTGGCGTCGCTGCGAGAGAGCGCTTCTGCCAGTCACGGACCTCTTGGGGGATACCACAGTGACGACGACGACCTCAGATGTCTACTTCGACATGTATGACCGAGACATCTACACCGATCCCTATCCCGTCTTTCGGCGGCTGCGCGACGAGGCACCGCTGTACTACAACGAGAAGCTCGGCTTTTATGCGGTCAGCCGGTTCGAGGACGCCGAGCGGGTCATGCTCGACCGGGAGACGTTCATCTCATCGAAAGGCATGGTGTACAACATCATGCCCTACGTGATCAGCGGGCAGGTGCAGATCCCCAAGGGGCTATTCATCTGCGAGGATGCGCCTCTGCACACCGTGCACCGTGCTGTAATTTCCCGCGTCTTCACCCCGAAGACGCGTGAGTCAGATCGAGCCTGAGATCAGGGCGTACTGCGGCCGGGTGCTCGACGCCCTGGTCGGATCGGGCGGCTTTGACTGGGCCAAGGATGTCGCAGCGCAGATACCGATGCGGGTGATCGGCATGTTGGTGGGGATCCCAGAGAGTGACCAAGAGGCGATCCGGGATCATTTCCACGAACAGCTCAACGACGAGTCGTACAACCAAAGTACGCTCCCCTTCGAGTCGTTGGCGCAATCGGAGGATCTATTCGGCGGCTATCTCAACTACAGGTCCGAGCACCCCTCCGACGACCTGATCACCCAAATGTTGACGACGGAGTTCGAGGACGAGAGAGGCGCGACTCGGAGGCTTACTCGTTCTGAGATCCTGACTTACCTGAATCTGGTCGCAGGCGCGGGAACCGACACCACGACCCGATTGATTGGATGGACGGGCAAACTGCTCGGCGAACACCCAAATCAACGGCACGAGCTCGTGTCCAATCCGTCGCTCATCCCCAACGCGATCGAGGAGACTCTCCGGATCGAGCCCCCCCCGTATCATTTCGGGCGCTACGTCACCAAAGACGTCGAGTTCCACGACCAGACAGTCCCGGTTGGCAGCATCATGGTCGTCCTGCCTAGTTCGGCCAACCACGACGAGCGCCGCTTCGACAATCCCGAGACGTTCGACATCCACCGCAGCATCGCCAAGATCCTGAGCTTCGGGTTCGGTTCCCACCTGTGTTTGGGAGCCAACCTGGCCCGACTCGAGGGTCGCATCTTGCTCGAGGAAACACTCAAGCGCTTCCCCGACTGGACGTGCGATCTCGATCAAGCCGAGCTCGCGCTCGGGATCGACACCCGCGGCTGGGACTCGCTACCCGTCCTCCTCCGATAACGGACCTGACGGCACCGAGGCGGAATCAGTTCACTCCCATCGGCGATGTCGCCGAGCTGAACTAGCGCCACGTATAGGGCAAGACGCAACCGACCAGGGCGGTGGGTGTCGGAGTCCAGCGTGCTTCTGCTGTGACTCCCACCACCTTAGAACGGTGGGGATCGTATCCAACCAACCGCAGGACAGCGAACACCTCTGCGACCTTCAGCGCACAAGGCGCCCACAGCTGGCGATCGCGGACAGCAACTGGTGGTGCCGGGGTGCGATGCTTCAAAAATGCACCTCAAGGGTCTGACGGGGTTCCGGTGGCCGTGACGCGGCTGGCACGCTTCGGAGTCCTGCCGGCACTGTTCGCGACCTCTGCGCTGCTCCTCACCGCCTGCAGCAGCGACGGCGTCGGCGGCGGCGCGCTTCAGGCTCCGCGGTGTACGACACGGGGCCGAATCGGTTCAGCATGTCACTCGCCGGCCCGGAGCGAACCCGGAGGCCGTTCACTGCCCGGACAATCTACGAGGGCAGCGGCGGTGCCGGATTCACGGCGGTGTCGGTTGACACGGGTAAGACCGTTGCGCCTATTCGAATCGAGAGCGCCCTACGCTCATACCTGCCATTTGCGGGCGGTGGGCGCATGTTCCTGTTCGACGGGCTACCGGCCATCCGCGAGATCGTCGACTGTTCGAACCCGGCGGGTTCGTGTCCCGGGAAGATCGGCGGCCTCGAGGTGGTCAACGGGTCAACCATCTACGCCGTGTTCACTAGCGGGTTTGACCAGCAGGCGACCGAGCGGGTTCTCGCCTCGTTCCACATCAGCAAGCCGCAGGGCAGTCCAGGCTGTTCATTCACCGTAGACCGACGTGGATTCAACGAGTTCTGCCACCACACACTGACTTCATAGGAGGCGCCCGCTGGATCGGACAGTGAATACCCTGGAGCGTCGGTAGCTCCACGGTGCCGCCAAAAAGCGCCACCATCTCGGCGTACGGAGGCAGTCTCTATGTCGTGGCGCCCGTCGTCAAATAGTGACCTCTGTAGTGGATCAGAGGCTGTACCGGATTGGGGTCGAGTTCTACTTCATCGATCGAGCCGCGGATCAATAGCGAGTAACCACCCTCCATGAAGCCCATGAGAGTGACCGCTGAGCGGGTCGCGACATCACTGAGCACGGGGCCATGTTCCGACCTGACGACGGAAAGGCCCTCAAACGGATCTCCAGGGTATTGCAACGCGAACTCGTCGGCCATTCGTGCTTGTGCCTTGTCCAACACGTGTACGACGAACCGCTTCGACACACGCACCGCGTCCCAGAACGACGAATCCGGAGCAATGAGACCAAGAACCGATGGAGGGTCACCCTCCCCAATGAGGACGGAAGACACGGTGATTCCTTCGGGCCTGCCCTCCTCTCCGTGGGCGGTCCAGATCGTCACCGGCATCGGGAAGCGTCCACGGAGGCGCCGTATGTGATCCCTCTCTTCAAGGGGAAGCTCGAACGGATCAGAGCCGATACGCTGAATCCCGTCTTCGATGTTCACGTCGAAACCCTATGCCGAGGGACAGACCTGCCAGGCCAAGGCCAGGAGGGGATCTTTGCCCCCAGGCCAGCGCTCGTCCCTACAGAAGTGCCGTTCAGTTGCAGCCACCGTCCCGGCGATGATGTGGAACGGCCTGTCAACCTCCCGCGCGACGGTCACGGTGACTGTCTTTTGAACGCGACGCACCAGAGGTGCGGCGCTCGGTCGTTCTTGAGCAGTCGGGTGGGGCCCCGGTGTCAACACGGAGCGCCCGGAGCCCGAAGGGTGAGGACGAACGGTGTTGACACCGAGGAGGAGGCTGCTACTCGTCTCCCCGTGCGAAGGGCGGTGGTCGAGCGAGCCATCGACGACGCGCCGGAGCGCAGTGGATCGGAGAACCGCCACGATGATGTACGCGTATCGAAATCGCAGTAAAGCCATTCGCAGGTGGTTGCCTCTGAATCGGGGCGCCCGTGACGCCCTCGCAAGGAAGGACGCTGGGCGTAACGCCGGCGAGGATCGGATCTGCTGCGGCGGTGCTCCGGCGCGTCGTGGAGGGTTCGCTCAGACGCGGCGCCGATCGCGCGCTGAGCGAGGCGAAGATCACGGTGTCAGACCTCGGCCACCATCTCGGCCCAGAGAAAACCGGCGAGCTCTCGGGCTATGGCGGCAGCCACGACCGAGCGCACATTCTTGTGGGCAGCAAGTTGGCGGAAGCGCCGGGACAGGCGGATCTGTGCGGCCCATGAGCGGGCCACGGTCTCGGGCGGCACACCCACTTGGCGCTCCCTGATGCCGACGCCCACGTTCGGGCTGTGCTGGTAGGCCCAGGCCGCTTCGCAGAGCTGGCCCCGCAGGTGGGCATTGCCGGCCCGGGTGATCGAGCCCCGACGCTGGGTCAAACCCGTCGAGTTCTCCCCGGGCACGAGGCCGGTGAAGCTCATGAATGGTCTTGCTCTCGGGAAGCGACGCCAGTCGAAGACCTCGGCGGCCAGACACAGCCCACCGATTCTGGTCACGCCCCGGTAGGCAGCCAGGCGTGGGACTTGGTCACCGAAAGGATCCCTCGTGCACCACGGCACGAGATCAGCCTCGACCGACTCGAGGGCGGTGTCCCGCAGCTTCACCGTGGCCAGGTAGTGCGAGTAGGTAGTCGCGATGGCGGGGTCGTCAAAGGACAACGTGGCCAGCCAGCGTCGATGGCGTTCGGTCCACTTCGACCCTCCTCGCCACACGACACTGTGGCGAAGCAGGAACCCACTCAGCTGGTTGCGGGCCCGGGTGAGGTCCTGGACCATGTCACCGCGTGTCCGGCAGAGGTCGCGCACTCCTTCTTGGGCGGGCGTGGGGATAGCGACCGGGGTGAGCTCCCCGGCCCGGTGCAATCCCGCCAGTCGTCTGGCGTCCCTGCGGTCGGTCTTGACCCGGTCGCCCGAGCCCTTCGGGATCAAGGAGGGGGCAACCACGTCGCAGCGCACCCCCATCGAAGCGAGAAGACGCTGGAGGTCATAACCGGTCGGGCCCGCTTCGTAGCAAGCCCAGATCCCCTTGGGCTTGCCTAGCCGTTTGACCAAGCGTCGGACCGAGTCAGTGTCGTGGAAGATCTTGTCGACCTCGGCGGTGTCGCGATCGGGCGAGAGAATCGCCAGCGCGATCGAGTCCTTCGAGACGTCCATCCCCAGGTGGACGAAACCTCGGTGGGCAATACTGGACACGGCTGGCTCCTTCCTTCCGTATGTCGGCTCCGTTCACCGATAGGTGAATGATCCACGTAAATGCGGATGCCGGAGGAGCCGGCCGTTCCATACTGAATCGGGGACACACCAACCTCCATCCTGACTGGCGATGAGCAAGGTCGGAGGGATCGACGACCCAGTATGGACTTTGCCATCCAGCGACAGTGACCAGGCGGGGCGTCCGACCGGCAGACAGCGGGTAGCGGTCATCGCACTCCTGGTCATCATCGGGTTTGGCGTCGTCTTTCCGGCCGATGCTGCCGTTCTCAGCCGGAAGGATTACGGGACCTTCGCCTTCTGGAAGGTCCCAAATCGAATTGATTACGGCGGGCGGAGGTATTGCGACAGCGGATCTCAACGAGGGAGCCCTGCGCACTCCGAGTCCCAAGACACAGAGAAGGGCGCACACTGGAGCCTTCTGTCCTGGACGTTTAGCGGGCGCTCGATCTACGCCGGCGTAGCCCACTGAGTCCGCCGAGATACACAGTGTGCACGGTGCTGCTTTACATTCGAGAAATAGTCAAGACCTGTGGATGAGAATCTGACCGACTACGCGGCGACCTCCTCGTCCAGCTCCTCTGCTCGCTCGACCATCACCCCCTTCTCGAACTTCACACCAGCACGAACCAGCGCGACGAGGTGCGGTGCGTTGACGGCCCGCCAGCGGGCTTGGGCCGATTCGATCAGCTTGTAGGCCATGGCCAGCCCGGCCGCCCGTGACCCCGGTCCCTTGGTCACCTTGGTGCGCAGCCGCACGGTGGCGAAGGTGGACTCGATGGGGTTCGTGGTCTTGAGATGCACCCAGTGCTCGGCCGGGAAGGCGTAGAACGCCAGCAGCTCGTCGCGATCCTTGGTGAGTTTCTCGGTGGCCTTGGGCCATTTGGCCCCGTACTCCTTGACGAATCCGTCGAGGGCGGTCTCAGCGTGGGCCCGGTCCTCGGCGTCGCGGACCTCGCAGAGAGCGGCCCTCGCCGCGGGCTGGGCCGATTTGGGCAGGGCGTTCATGACGTTGGCCATCTTGTGCACCCAGCAGCGCTGGTGGAGGGTCTCGGGGAAGATGTCGGCGAGCGCGTCCCAGAACCCGAGCGCCCCGTCGCCGACGGCGAGCACCGGGGCTCTCATGCCGCGGCGCTTGAGTCCGCGCAGCACGTCGGCCCATGACTCGGTCGATTCGCGATGCCCGTCGGAGATGGACACGAGCTCTTTGGTCCCGTCGCTGCGCACACCCACGATGACCAGCACACACAGGCGTGCTTCTTCGAGGCGGACGTTGACGTGGATCCCATCGGCGTACACGTAGACGTAGTCGACGTCTTTGAGCGAGCGGTGGGCGAACTGGTCGCGTTCGCGCTGCCAGTCGGTGGTCAGCCGGGTGATCACCGACGCCGAGAGCCCGGCGGCGGAGCCGAAGAACTCCTCGAGGGCGGGGACGAAGTCCCCAGAGCTCATTCCGTGCAGGTACATCAGCGGAAGCACCTCGGCCACCTTGGGAGACTTGCGGGCCCACGGCGGCAGGATCGAACTGCGGAACCGCATCCGTTCCCCCGTCTCCTCGTCGACCCGGCGGTCGTCGACACGCGGGGCACGGACTCGATCGGCCCCGCGCCGGTGACCAGCGACCGTGGCTCGGCGTGGCCGTTGCGCACGACCAGGCGATGCCCGTGCTCATCGACCTTGTCGATGAGGCTCGAGATGTAGTCGTCGACCTCGGCTTCGAGGGCGGCAGCCAGCATCCGCCTCGCCCCCTCGGCCACCAGCTCGTCGAGCGTGCTCGACAGCTCCGCGTCCGCGGCCGCATCAACATGTACTCTCAACATCGGCGTTCCTTCCTCGCCGGCGTTCCACCGCCAGCGTTTCTCTGATTTGGTCAAAGGGGAAGGTACGCCGCGCCTCCAGTCAGGTGGTGCATCCACAGGTTTCGGTTATAATTCTTTACATTCCCCTCGGTGGGGGAAGATGGGAGACTTGGCGTCAGCGGCGGCCCCTGACGCACATCCGGCGTTGGGGAGCTCCCGAGCCACCGTCTTCTGACACGGAAGGTTCACCCTTTGGCATCGTACCGTGGCGGTTGTCGCGCCCGGCGCTCGGGGGCACCACCCCGTGGTCGACGCCAAGAACCGGTCAGGGCGCTACGGGTTTGCTGCCTCTAGTCAAAGAGTGGGAGGCGGGACGGATGCGGCCATAGGATTCCCGGCGTGTCGACGCTCAGCGAGGATCGTGAGGCCATTCGTGACCTGTACGCCCGCTACACGCTCTACCTGCGCATTGGCGCCGTCGACGAGTGGATCCTGCTCTTCACCGACGATCCCGAGTTCACCGGTGGCGGGCCCGACATCGTGGGTCGCTCTGCTCTCGAAGAGAATGCTCGTGTTTGGGCAACGCAACCGGTCCATCGGATGATCGGGAGTCACGTGATCGATGTCGATGGCGATACCGCGCATTGTCGGGCCTCGGTCGTCGTCTACTCGGGCTTTGCCATCGTCAGCGTCGGATCCACTTCCGACGAGCTCAGGCGGGTCGACGGGTCCTGGCGCATCCACCTGAGGTCGTACACGCCGGACGCCTGAGCACCGGATAGACGAGTACATGTGTCTTGCCCAGTTGGCTCATGCCGGCGATACGGGGCACCCGTTTCGCGAAGAGTCAGGGCTCGGCGATTGCCTCGCGGACAGCGGGCACGACTTCGTGGGCCCACAGATTCAGCGTTGTATCACTGACGCTGTGGCCAGGAGGCACCAAGTAGACGAAGGCGGCGGCGCGGTGTTCAAGCACGGCGAACGTCAATTCCTCTACCCATTGGGCAACTCCGCCCCCGATCCATCGGTTCTCGTCGTCGCGGGTCTTTGGTAGCGGATCCCGTTCAAGGCGCCCCGACACCTGGTAGATGGTGTCGACATCAGCAGGGTCTCTCCCTACCGCGGCAGCCGCTTCATCGACGATGGGCCGTGACTCGGCCACCTGCGTGCTCCGCCAGTCGGCAAGGTGTCCGGGTATCCATCCGTCCGCTTGTCGGCCGGTTACAGCCAGGTTCTTCGGGCCCAGCGATCCGATCCAGATCGGTGGCGTTGGCGCGGCCGCGGGTGCCAAATCGGTGACCTGGTAGAACTCGCCGTCGAACCTCACCGGATCGCCGCCGCCGGAGAGCAATCTCACGACCATGATCGCTTCTTCGAGCGCTCGTATCCGGGCTGCAGGCGACAAGCGAGGGACACCGAGTGCGACGATTTCCTCCCACATCCCTCCCGCGCCCATGCCGAGAGCGACACGCCCGTCAGAGATCGCGGAAAGTCCCGTAACGGTCCGAGCCAAGATGGGAGCCGGACGGCTGAGAAGGTTCGTCATGATCACCGCTCCGGTGACGTTGGATGTAGCGCCCAGAACAAACCCCAGCGCGGCGTAGGCGTCAATGCGCTCGGCGAAGTAAGGATGATCGCTGACGCACGCTGACGAGATCGAGACCCGCGTCGTCGGCGAGTCGGGCGTGCCGGAGCATCTCGCTCACTTGCCGGACGCCGTTCTCCAGCCCGATGCCGAAGAGGACTCTGTGGATGGCGGTCCGAGACCATTCAATCAAGGACCCGACGCCGTCGCGTCCTTGCGCGACGGCTCGATTCATCGCGCCTGGATACACCGGAAACAGGGGTTTTGACTCAAAGAGGATTCGTACGGGGCGGGGCCCGGGGTCGCCCCGCCCATCAAGACAACGCCCCGGAGGAAGCCTGGCTGACCGGTTCTCGGTGTCGGCCACGGAGCTGGCGGGAGGGCTGGCGGCTGGCGTGGGGTCCGATGGGGCCGCGTGGCGTCGTTCTCGAACCTCAAGCCGCCGGGTGAGCGGGGTGGGCAGTTTCAGGACCCAACATCTCTCATGCGACTGCGAAGGCACACGGACATCGGAGGGCGAAGTGGCGAGACATCGCAGAGCGGACATCTGAGTCCGGCTCGGCCCGGGGTCCGTGGGTTCAGCGGCTGCGGCGTGGCGGGCACGGCTGGCCGCCAGGCGGCCCCACACGACGCCCTGGGCGGTTGGCCACGCCCCCCCCCGGGGGGGGCGACAAGTGGGGTGTTGAGGGGGCGCCCGACCGGACCGGATTCAGGCACGACTGAATGGCGCATCCATCTTTACGTCCCGCCGGTGAGGCCGATCAGGGCACTTCACCCACCTCATGACGACCCCTTCTACCAACGCCGTCGGTCCCCGTTGTCAGCCGCTCTTCGAGGCATCGTCCCCGGTCGCGAGCTCGCTTGCTTCTCGAGGCACCCTGCGTCTCACGATGATGTGCACGTCGATCCCGGCGGCGACGGCCATCCGCTGGACTTTCTGGGTGGTCGATCCACCGCGCAGCATCCTCCACCATCGGCTGCGCCGGCTAGAACCCAGTACGACCTGCGTAATGCGCATGTCGCGTGCGGTATCCATGATCGTCTGAGCAACGTCGTCGCCTCGCAACTCGACCCAGCGCGCCCCGATCTCAGTGGCCACGAGACGCAGGGCCTCGAGCGAGTCATCGTCGGAGCGGGCCGCGCCGTTGCCGCTCACCACGTGGACAGCATGGAGTTCGGCTTGGAATCTGGCGGCAAAGCGCGCTGCGCGACGCAACACCACTTCGGTACCGGGCGCTCCCGTGACCGTCACCATGATGCGCTCGCTTGGCTCCCACGCTGCTCTGCTCTGCTGACGGTCCAGGAATTCGAGCAGCTCGTCTTCCGGCTCGTCGGCGAGGAACCGGAAAGCGAGCTCACGAAGGGCGATGAGGTTCTCAGATCGAAAGAAGTGGTTGAGAGCCTGCGGAACCATCTGGGGCGGGTAGATCTTGCCGTCGAGCAATCGTCGGCGGAGATCCTCGGGAGAGGAGTCGACCAGCTCTATCTGGTCGGCTCTGCGCACCACCGAATCCGGCACACGTTCGCGCACCGGAGCTCCTGTCAACTGTTCGACTGCATCAGCAATGCTCTCGACGTGCTGGATGTTGACTGTCGTGATGACATTGATCCCCGCCTCAAGAAGCTCGAGCACCTCTTGCCAGCGCTTCTTGTACTTCCCCGTGCCGGGCACGATCGTGTGCGCGAGCTCGTCGACCAGGGCGAGCCGCGGCCTTCGCAAGAGGACTGCGTCGAGATCCATCTCTTGAAGCCGCATGCCTCGATAGCCCGCCTCACGGTACGGGACGATCTCAAGCTTATCGAGCAGCGCTTCAGTGGGCGGCCGGCCGTGACACTCGGCGTAGCCGACCACGACGTCGGTTCCGTCCTCATGTCGCCGCCGGCCCTCGCTCAACATCGCAAAGGTCTTCCCAACGCCGGGCGCTGCGCCGAGATAGATGCGGAAGCGACCTGCGGTCTCCATCACTTCGGTGACATCCGTTTCCGTCGAAGCGGCTTCGCTCACCCCTTCGTCGATTCGGAGAGATCTTTGCGCTGGCGCCTGATCGTGCATGGTGGACTCCTCGTTCACGCGAGCGCGGCTTTCAAAGTCCGGGGCCATGGTCGGGGGCGGTGTCCACGCCCTCTTCTTATCCGCGATTGTCCGATCATGGTTCTGTTCCCGAGATCTCAGGTGGATTCCCGGACCCTTGCATCAATTGATGTTGGCCAGCTTGTGTCCACCAAGCGAGTGACCTTCGCCTCTTACTGGGCTGAGTGGCTGGAGCCATGCTGGACGGGTTGCCCTTGGCCGTATGTGGCCGGGAAAAGGCTCGAAGAACTGGAGAAGAGTGTTATGGCTGGAAAAGCAGAGCAGATGAAGGGCACGGCGAAAGAAGCCGTCGGAGCTGCGGTCGGAAGCGAGGACCTCAAGGCAGAGGGTAAGGCTGACCGGCAGGCTGGCGAGGTCAAAGAGCAGGTCGGTAAGGTCGAAGGCAAGGTCGAGGGGTTGATCGACAAGGCGAAGGGCCTGCTGCACCCGAAGAAGTAGTCCCTACGACGTGCGGCCGCGCGGACGGTGCGGCAACCCAGCACCATGGGGGAGTCCTTCGTGTCCTACAGACGTGGGGTAACCGCTCGCGGTCGTGTCGTCTTGCTCCCAGAGCACAGTGACCCATCTCGTCACCTCCCCGCTACGGGAGCATCACGTGTCGGAGGACTGGGACTTTGTCCTCTACCTCCATCCCGCTGACGGGCTTACGTTCGATCTCAACGAATGGTCTCGTTTGCTCCGCGTGACTGCAGGCGTTACCGGGCCAGTTACAGCCGTGTGTGCAGTGTTTTCCTAAGGAGAGAACCATGACCCTGACTGCAGAGCCAACCTCCCCGACTCCGACCTCGCCTAATGCGTACGCAGCTCCGGGGCAACCAGGCAGCGTGGTCGAGGTCAAGCCCCGCTACGACAACTTCATTGGCGGCAAGTGGGTGGCCCCGATCAAGGGTCAGTACATGGTCAACGTGAGCCCGGTCAACGGTAAGCCCTTCTGCGAAGTTGCACGTTCGACTTCAGACGACGTGGAACTGGCCCTCGACGCCGCTCATGCCGCAAGAGACGCTTGGGGAGCGGCATCGCTGACCGAACGGGCTGCGGTCCTCAACGCCATCGCCGACGCGATAGAGGCGAACCTCGAGATGCTGGCTGTGGCCGAGACGTGGGAGAACGGCAAACCAGTGCGCGAGACCTTGGCCGCCGACATTCCCCTGGCCGTCGACCATTTCCGCTACTTCGCCGGGGCCACAAGGTCACTTGAAGGGCGTTCGACCGAGATCGACAAGGACACGGTGGCCTACCACTTCCATGAGCCGCTCGGCGTGGTGGGGCAGATCATCCCCTTCAACTTCCCGCTGCTGATGGCGGCATGGAAGATCGCTCCCGCCCTCGCCGCCGGAAACTGCACCGTGGTCAAGCCGGCTTCACCCACCCCTTGGTCGATCCTCAAGCTGGCCGAAGTCATTCAAGACGTCGTGCCGCCCGGAGTGATCAACATCGTCACCGGACCTGGAGGAGAGATAGGCAAGGCGTTGGCGTCGAGCCCCCGCATCGCCAAGATCGGTTTCACCGGTGAAACCACCACCGGGCGCCTCATCATGCAGTACGCAGCCGAGAACCTCATCCCTTCGACCGTCGAGCTGGGCGGCAAGTCGCCCAACATCTTCTTCGCCGATGTGATGGACGAGGATGACGAATACCTGGACAAGGCTATCGAGGGCCTGGTGCTCTACGCGTTCAACAAAGGGGAAGTATGCACCTGCCCGTCGAGAGCGCTCATCCACGAGTCGATCTACGACCGCTTCATGGAGCGCTGCCTGGCGCGGATCGCCATGATCCGCCAGGGGAATCCCCTGGATCCGTCGACCATGATCGGGCCCCAGGTCTCGACTCAGCAGATCGAAAAGATCGCCTCCTACGTCGAGATTGGCCGCCAAGAAGGGGCGACGTGCCTTGTCGGTGGGCAGCGGGCTCATCTGGGCGGAGAACTTGAGGATGGCTACTACTTCGAGCCGACGGTGCTCAAGGGGCACAACGGCATGCGAGTCTTCCAGGAGGAGATCTTCGGCCCGGTCCTCGCCGTGACGACCTTCACCGACGAGGCGGACGCCGTGAGGATCGCCAACGACACCCTCTACGGCCTGGGCGCCGGCGTGTGGACCCGCAACGGAAACCTCGCCTACCGCATGGGCCGGGCCGTCAAGGCAGGTCGTGTGTGGACAAACTGCTACCACCTCTACCCGGCCGGGGCTGCATTCGGCGGCTACAAGATCTCCGGGGTCGGCCGGGAGAATCACCAGATGATGCTCGAGCACTACTCGCAGACCAAGAACCTCTTGGTCAGCTACAGCACCAAGCCGCTGGGCTTCTTCTAGGCCGGGGTGGCCACTGTGGATGCACCGACGGTGGTACCGAGCGTGATCGCCTCCCGAGCAGCTCTTGGAGCTATCGATCGCTTGGTCCACGACCTCGGGCCGGTCATGTTCTTCCAGTCCGGCGGCTGCTGCGACGGCAGCATGCCGATGTGTTTCCTCGACGGGGAGTTCATTGTCAGCGACCATGACGTCCTCCTGGGACATGTCGGCGGGTGCCCGTTCTTCATCGACCATCGTCAATACGAAGGTTGGAAGCACACCCAGCTCATTCTCGAGGTAGGTGAGGGCGAGCCAGAGGGGTTCTCGCTGTGCGGCCGGCGACAACAAGCACTTCATCATCAGGTCGCGGGTGTTCGGCCCCGCCGAGCTCGCTTCGCGCAGGGTCTCACCATCCCGAGAAACGTCAGTTCGTGATCACACACCAAGCCAGAGGAGCTAGCCGTGCGAGCAGCAGTTGTCCATGCCTTCGACCAGCCGTTGCGAGTTGAGGACATCGCCAAGCCCGAACCCGGGCCCGGGCAAGTCGTCGTCAAGATAGAGACCTGCGGCCTCTGCCACACCGACATTCATGCTGCCCATGGCGACTGGCCCGTCAAGCCCAGGCCCCCGTTCGTCCCCGGGCACGAGGGCGTGGGCGTCATCGAGAGCGTGGGAGCGGGCGTCCGCAACGTCGCCGAGGGTGATCGAGTAGCGATCCCTTGGCTCGGGTACGCGTGTGGCGCCTGCGAGTACTGCGCCTCGGGCAGGGAGACCCTCTGTCTTGGTCAAAGAATGACCGGGTACACAGTGAACGGGAGCTATGCCGAGTATGCGCTCGCCGAGGCTGCATTCGTCGGACGTGTTCCTCAAGGCCTCAACCCCCTCGATGCCGCCCCTCTTACCTGCGCTGGAGTCACCACGTACAAGGCAGTGAAGGTATCTGGCGCTCGATCCTCCGATCTCGTCGCCGTCTTCGGCATTGGTGGACTCGGACACCTCGCGATCCAATACGCAAAGATTGCTGGTGCCTCGGTCGCGGCCGTCGACATCGTTGATTCCAAGCTGGCGTTGGCGAAGGAACTCGGAGCAGAGTACGCCTTCAATGCAATAACAGAGGACCCTGGCGAAGCCTTGCAAGCTCTTGGAGGGGCGGACCAGGCGATCGCATTGGCGGTTTCGCCGACATCGGTTGAGCAGGCGTACAGAAGCCTGAAGCGCGGCGGGACACTGGTCCTGGTTGGGCTCCCGGCAGACAATGTCGTGCGACTCCCCATCTTCGAAACCGTCTTGCAGGGCATCACGGTCACGGGCTCCATTGTGGGGACGCGGGTCGACCTCGCTGAGACCTTTCAGCTTCATGCTGAAGGGCGAACTCGTGTCGTGCGCGAAGCTCGTCAGCTCGACGACGTGAATGCGTCCTTTGAGCAGATCGAGAAGGGTGAGGTGGACGCCCGCCTCGTGTTCGATTTGCGCTGAGAGTTGTCGCGGTGGGAAGCACGTCCGACCCTGGTCGGAACGCGAGTGTCACCTCTCCCCAAAGATCGACCGACCGACCGACCGTGCGGAACGGAACGAACAGAACTTCGCGATTGGAAAGTACAGGAAGGCGCGACCAACCGGCTCCACTCCGAACCTCCTAGGTCCGCACCAACTCACCTTCTTCCAGAGCTTGACCTACCATCAGCTCATGCCATCGGACCTGACCTTGAAGGCCATGAATCGTGTTCACCGCATTCTGCTGGGTGTCACGGGGGGCAGGCTCGGCTGGAGTGCGGGTGGGATGCCGGTGATCGAACTGACAACCACCGGTCGGCGCAGTGGCCAACCTCGGACAACCCTGCTGACCTCTCCCTATCAGGAGGGTGCGACGGTTGTCATCGTGGCGTCACGGGGAGGTGATGATCGCCACCCTTCGTGGTACCTCAACTTGCGAGACCATCCCGAAGTGACCGTATCTGTCGGTGGCAAGCCAGCGCAGCGAATGCGAGCAGTGACGGCTGATCCTGAAGTTCGCGCACGATTGTGGCCGCGGATCACCGCCGACCACGGCAATTACGCCGGCTACCAGAGCAAGACCAACCGTGAGATACCCGTGGTGCTCCTCAGTCCGATTGGCGACTGAATGTCACGGCTGGACCCCGAGGCAAGTTGCACGACTTCCTCCGTGCGCCGGGACTGAGGCGAGATCGGGCCATCCGGTATCGGGAAATCCCGAGCGGTCACTGCGAACTATCTTCGGTCGAGGCACCAGTCGGAGGCATCACCATGGCCAAGCTCATCTACGTGGCAAACATGTCACTTGACGGTTACATCGAGGACCGGGACGGTGGCATCGATTGGGGTGTCCCTGATGAGGAGTACTTCAGTTTCATCAACGACCTCGAGCGCTCGGTCGGCACCTATCTCTACGGACGCCGCATGTATGAGACGATGATCTCCTGGGAGATCGCGCCCACCACTGATCAGCCGCCCTGGGTCGTGGACTTCACCAACATCTGGCGAGCGGCAGACAAGATCGTCTTCTCGAAGACCCTGGCATCGGTGTCAAGCGGTAGGACCACCTTGGAGAGGCAGTTCAACTCCGAGATGATTCGACGTATGAAGGATGGCGGAACCCACGATCTCACCGTGGGCGGAGCTGATCTTGCTGCGCAAGCGTTTGGGGCGGGCTTGGTGGACGAGTGCCACTTGTTGTTCTGGCCGATCGTGCTCGGAGGCGGCAAGCAGGCCCTTCCCAGGCAGGCGCGCCTCGACCTTCAACTGCTCGATGCCCAGCGCTTCGGCAACGGAGTCGCCCACCTCCACTACCGCGTTGCCCAGTAAGCATCTTCCGTTCCTGGGAGGTCAGAGCCTCCAGGAAACCGAGGGAAGTTCACACCGCCTGCGGTGGAGCATCAGGCTCGATCACCAATGGGGTGCTCCGCTGCGGAATCCACAGTCTGGTTCCTCGCCCTCGCAATGCGCGCCGGTACGCAAGCACGTCGAGGACGCTGTCTTTCGCGTACTTCATTCCGTTCACGTAGCAGATCTCGTCACCGTAGAAGGTGGGTATCGGGATCTCCTTGATGCGCCCACCGACGTCGAGCACCTGAACGATGATCTGCGTGTCGAAATTGAATCCATCGCTATTCGCCCGGAACGGGATCTGGCGGAGAATGTCGGTTGTGTAGGCCCGGTATCCGGAGTGGAACTCGGAGAGCCGCGTACGGAGCATCCGGTTCTCGAACGCAGTCAGCACCTTGTTGCCGACGCGCTTGTAGGCGGGCATTCCCCCGCGCCGGGCTGCACCTTTGATCAGCATTCGAGAGCCGAACACGGCGTCACAGTCGCCGTGTTCGAAAGGAGCGACCATCTCGGGGAGGAACTCAGGTGCGTATTGACCGTCACCGTGCAGAAGAACGACCACATCGAGGCCGTGATTGATCGCCAGGTCGTAAGCGACCTTCTGGTTTCCCCCGTAGCCCAGGTTCTTGGGGTGACGGACGATATGGGTCCGCAAGGAGCCGTTGTCCATGGCCCAGCCGTGAGCCATCTCGAAGGTGGCGTCGTGGCTGGCATCGTCGCAAATGATGATCTCCGAGATGCGGCTCCGGAAATCGGCCGGGATGCGGTCCAGGGTCCCGGCCAGCGTCGACTCGGCGTTGTACGCGACCACGGCGATCCCGATTCGCATGGAGGGACGAACATTCGCCGCCATCTGCGGGAGGCTAACGGAAGTCGCCACCGGTGCGCTATCCCGTCGGGATCCTGCCGAAGGGACTCGGGCGCCGAAGACCGCCGTCACCGAACCCAGCAGCAGGAGGACCTCGTACAGCACGAAGCGAAACTGTCCAGCCAGAATGGACCCGCCAAAGCCGAAGAACGGCGACGAGAAGAGGGCGCACAGCGAGGCGGCGGCGATCAGCGCTCGGGCGAGCAGGCTGGGGCTGCGAGCCAGGATCAGGATCATTCCGGCCGCAGTGGCGTACTCGTAGTGAACCTCTGAGAGGGCCCCGGCCAGCATCCCCGCCGCGTAACAGGCGTTGGCGACCGCGAAGAGCTCTACCGGATCGTCCAGGCGAAAGTGCCACGCCCGCCATACGGCGGCAATCGCCAGCCCGACGCAGCAGACGCGTAGGAAGTCGACCAAGCCATGAGAGAGGTGCTGGGTCACGCCAATGGCCACGAGTGACTCGTTGAACATCGATCCGATCGGGCCAACGAGATCGGATCCGCCGAGTATGCGGTGCGAGGCGGTGGTGAACTGGCTGAAGCTGCCGACGATCGGAAGTGTGGCCGCGACGACGATCCCGACCCCGAGCACCAAGAAGATGAGCTCCCGCCAACGACGGCAGACGAACAGGATCACGACGAAGGGGGCAAGCAGAGGCTTCACCAGGATGGTCAGGCCCAGTACCAGTGCGAACCATCCCCACCGTTTTCGGTAGAGCAACGCGAGCATCACCACGGTGGCGGAGGCGAGCAGGGTCGATGAGTTCTCAAGCCAGAGCCAGTTGACAACCGTGTCGCTCCTCAAGACGGCTATCGAGGCGAGGGAGCCTGCGACAAGCCACAGGGTGCTTCGCATTGCCAGATAGCAGGCGCCGCACAACATGGCGGTGATGACCGCCGGCTGAAGGTAGGCCTCCACCACCACGACCGTGTGATAGCTGGCGATCTTCGCCACAAGCGCCCACAAGAGGGCGTCGGGTGGTGGGTAGGTGAACCGCCAATCGAGGTAGGGGGAGTGACCGGCGGAGAGAGCGACGCCGTCGTTGTATTGCCACTGGGTGTCCTGCCCCACCTGAGAGTTCCCAAGTTGGCTGTGGGCGGTGAGGATGATCTCGATGCCCGCCACGATCAGGATCGCAACGCCGACGAGAAGGGGGACATACTGCCGCCACCGCTCGTCGGTTCGTGTCGAAGCGACCATCCGGGGCGATCCTAGTGTTGTGACCGGCACCGTTCTGGGGCCGTGTCCTCCACCCCTGAACCCTTGGGGGCGCAAAGGGGATGATCTGGACAGCCGCTTGAGGCGCCGCTGACGATCGACCGGGGCCCCAGAGCCCCGGGATTGAGGGCCGCCGGTTGGTGCGGGTGCCCTTTGGCGGGGAGCGTTCGGCGCTGGCGACGCAGTTCGGGCGACTCGACTCACGAGGGGACGTAGGCGCTACATTCGTGTCCATGGTGACCGTTCATGGACTCCATGGGAGGGAAATTCTCTTCGTTTCTCGTAAGGTGCTGGTGTTGCGCCTGCTCGCAGCGGCATCGATAAGGGGGGTACATAGTGACGACGGCTACCAGCAGCGAACTGATCTTCGATCCGTATGACCACAGCATCATGGTCGACCCGCATGCCTTGTTCAGGCGGATCCGAGAGGAGGCACCGCTGTACTACAACGAAGAGCACGACTTCTATGCGGTAAGCCGGTTCGACGACGTCGAGAAAGTCCTCTTGACGCGCGACGTATTCATTTCCCGCAAGGGCGTCACCCTCGGTCTTCTCAAGTCTGACTGGGAGATCCCAGCAGGTACGTTGATCTTTGATGAGCCTCCGATGCACGGCATCCACCGGGCGCTGCTGTCCAGGATGTTCACCCCGAAGCGAGTGTCGGCGCTCGAGCCGAAGATCCGGGAGCTCTGCGGCCAGCTGCTCGATCCCATGATCGGAGTTGATGGCTTCGACTTCGTGCGCGATCTCGGATCTATCGTGCCGATGCAGGTGATCAGCATGCTCCTCGGGATTCCCGCAGAGGAGCAGGTTCGCATCCGCGACCACTTCGCCTACACGCGTGAGGAACTCGACTCATCCGAGATGGAACCCGATGCGCACTCACTCGATGGCGGGATATTCGCCGAGTTCATCGACCGGAGGGTGGAGCACCCGTCGGATGACATCATGAGTCATCTGTTGAAGGCGGAATTCGAGGACGAGAACGGGGTGATGCGTCGGCTGAGCCGCGACGAGCTGCTCTGCTACATCAACATCGTGGCTGCTGCTGGCAATGAGACGACTCGGATCCTCATCGGCTGGATCGGGCTCCTCCTCGCTGAACATCCCGATGAGCGACGCAAGATCGTCGAGGACCCGTCACTCTCCGTGCGGGCCGTCGAGGAGGTCCTGCGGTACGAGCCGAACACGCTCACGAACTGTCGATGGTGTACTGAAGATTTCGAGTTTCACGGTGAGGTCGTGCCGGCGAACAGCATCATGGTGACGCTCACCGCGTCCGCCGGTTCGCGACGACCGTGTCTACCCGGATCCGGACCGTTTCGACGTGACGCGTAAGCCGGGGAAGCACATGTACTTCGGCTTCGGGGCCCACTACTGCCTGGGGCAGGCATTGGCTCGGCTCGAAGGTCGCATCGTGTTGGAAGAAGTGCTCAAGCGCTTCCCCGAGTGGGACGTCGATCTCGCCCACTCCCGCTTCATGTACCACACCGACAACCGGGGCTACAGCCGACTGCCGATCGTCGTCAGGTAGATCTCCGGGGAGGGTGCAGCTCGGGTACGTAGGGCGAGGCGGCCCTCGACGTCTGGAGAGGCGCGCCCGCGATCACCGAAATTCGCGTCGATTCGGGTGGGAAGCGCACGGTCAACGAATGTGGCGCGAATCCTTCCGTCTGACCGCGTCACCGGCGAGCCCATCGAGGAGAGCATCCAGCATCTCGTCCACCTGGTCGGTGACCACGATGTCGGTCACCTGGGGCTCCCTGACGAAGCCCTGGCGAACGGCGTGGCGGACGAAGCCCAGCAGGCTGTCGAAATAGCCGGCAACGTTCAGGATGCCGCACCGCTTGGCATGGATGCCGAGCTGGGACCATGTCACCGACTCCATGAACTCCTCGCAGGTCCCGAACCCGCCGGGGAGCATCACGAAGGCATCGGCCAACTCCGACATGAGTGCCTTTCGCTCGTGCATGGTGCGCACGACATGGAGGTCGTGCAGCCGGTCATGGGCGATCTCGTGGCCGGCCAGTGATTCCGTGATCACGCCCGTGGCGCGGCCGCCGGCGGCCAGGACGGCGTCGGCGACGGTGCCCATGAGCCCCACCGATGCGCCGCCGTAGACGAGCTCCGAGCCCCGCTCGGCGATCCGGGCCCCGAGCTCGGCCGCCGCGGCCGTGAAACCTGGATCGAAGCCGGAGCTCGATCCGCAGAACACGCAGATGGTGGCCACGGTCAGACCTTGCTTCCCTCGGCCACCGCGACCTCGGTCTGCGCCGGAGCGGTCGGGCGGATGCGCCGCACGATCGTCTCGGCCGCGTCCTGGTCGTGGACGGACAGGGCGAAGCCCGCAGCGACCAGCGAAGAGCGCGGCCGTGGCGAACGCAAGGTGGAATGCCGTCATGTCGAGCGTGGTTGGAGCGGCCGAACTGTGCCCTGAGGAAACACCGATGAGGACCGTGGAGAGGGCGGCCACACCGACTGCACTGCCGAGTTGGCGGCCGGTGTTGAACAAGGTGGAGGCCCGGCCCATGGATTCCGGTCGGACCTGGGCGAACGTGGCGGCCTGGAGGGGCACGATGACCTGGCCGAGTGTGAGGCCGAGCAGGAACATCATGCCGCGGACCAGCCAGAGGTTCGTGGTCAAGGTGAGGTTGGTAAGGAGAAGCAGGAGCACCGTGACCCCTATCAGGCCTCCGGTCATGTGGCGGCGGGGGCCGACCCGGGGGTAGATGAGCCGACTGGCGAACTGTGCACCGACCATGACCCCGATGGCTTCGGGAAAGGTCGAGAGCCCGGACTGGAATGCGCTCATGCCGCGGGCGTCTTGGAAATACAGGGGCATGAGGTAAAGGACGCCGAGGAAGGCGGCGGAGGTCGTGAACATGACGACGTTGGTCGACCGGAAGAGGCGCCCGTGAAGAAGTCGGAGGTCCACCAGGGGTCGCTCCGTGTGGAGCTCGACGACCACGAAGGCCACCAGCAGGGCCACGCCGAGCAGGCAGTAGGCGACAACGGTCGGCGACGACCACGATTGCTGCGGACCCTCCGATACTCCATACATGAGGAGCCCGAGGCCGGCGCCGCCGAGCACCCAGCCGCGGATGTCGAGCCGACCGGCGTCGATGGCCTCCGTCCGTTCCAAGAACAGCACGCCGAACACCACGGCGACGAGCCCGATCGGCAGGTTGACCAGGAAGACCCAGCGCCACGTGAGCGTCGTGACCAGGAAGCCGCCGAGTACCGGCCCGATCGCCGGCGCCATGGTCATCGGGACGGTGAGGATGCTCGAGGCCCGCACCCTCTCGGCCGGTGGGAAGACCCGGTACAGCATGGCCATCCCGACCGGCGCCATCATGCCGCCACCGGCACCCTGCAAGACCCGGAACGCGACCAGCTCGGTGATGTTCTGAGCCATGCCGCACAGTGCCGAGGCGAGGGTGAAGACCACGATGGCCCCGATGAGGACCCGTTTCCCACCGAAGTGATCGCCCATCCACCCTGATGCGGGGATGAACACGGCCAGGCTCACCAGGTAGGCGATCACCACGCCATCGACCGAGGCGGGAGCAATGTGGAAGTCGCGCCCGATGGTGGGCAGCGCCACGTTCACGATGGTGATGTCCATGATGTTCATGAACATTGCCGAGACGAACACGACGCTCACGGCGATCTTCGGGTTCATGCGGGCGACGGCCACGTGGTTCTCCAGGAATGGGTCTTGAGGCTTCCTCGGGAGCGGCACCGACGGCAGGTGGGGGTGCACGCCGCTCCGGGCCTCCGATGCATGGACCCTAGGCGCGCCGGCGCCGGGATCGGTCCGTCCCGGTCGACCACCCCGGTGCGGGACCCCCAATAGCCTGGGCTGGTGGCTGCGCCACTGCGTCGTGGATCATCACGGCTCGCTCGGGTTCTGGTGAAGGCTGTCGTCTCGGCACTCGGATCGATAGCGCTGGCGGCACTCGTGACGGCGCGTCCGCCGAGCGGGTTGGGAGTGTCACCGCCTCGGCGGCGTTCCTGCGTATGCCGTCCGGCTGTGCCGACCAGGGCAGCTCCCCGATCCCTGCAGTGGTCGGCGGACGGGCCTAGGGCGTGAGGTCTCCAGGGTTGTTCGGGATGTCGGGGACGTTCACGGTGGTGTGCCAACGCTGCGGGCACACCACCGATGTCGGGCCGCTCGAGCTGCTGGTCTTTCAGTTCCCTGTGGCGCTCTGGCGACCGCGCTCGCGCTATGACCGGCGGATGACCTGCCCGTCGTGTCGCCGACGGGCCTGGTGCAGCGTCACTCTTCGCCGTCCCTGAGCGGAGGGCCGCTCCCGGCCGTGCTGGGCGCACCGGCCTCCGCTGGCTGCGTCGTAGGCAGGCGGCGGGTGAAGGCCAGGGCGATCAGCGCCACGAGGGCGAGGACGCCGAGCGAGGCACGGAGCCCGTTGATGCGGCTCGAGGCGTTGACGTTCACGATCGCCTGGGCCGTCTCGGGTGGCACGTTGGCCTGCTGCAACGCCGCTTTCAGGTCGGCGTCGCTCACGAACGGGATCCCCGAGGACAGCTCCACCTGGGCCTTGGAGGACATCTCGTTGGGGATGGCCGGGTTGGTGGCGGCCGACCCGAGGAAGGTGGTGGTGAGCACCGAGATCAAGATGGCACCGGCCAGGGCGGTGCCGATCGAGGCACCCAGGTTGGTCACGGTGTTCTGAATCCCGCCCACCTCGCCGCTCTGGGAGTCCGGTACTGCCGAGACAGTTACGGCGCCCAACTGGGAGGCCAGGCTGCCGATACCCAGCCCGGCAAGGAGGAGCGGCCACGTGACGACTTCGGGGCCGGCACCATCGTCGAGGGCGAGCAGAAGGGTGACGATGCCGAGGAGGAGCAGGGCGAAGCCCACGCGGACCACTCGTCGCGGCGACGCCTTGGGGAACAGGCGGGGGACGCCCAGCGCGGCAGCCAGCAAGGTCAGCGACAACGGCAGGAGCCGCACTCCGGTGGCCACCGCCGAGAGACCGAGGGCGACCGAGAGGAACAGGGGGATCACGAAGAACAGCCCGGCCTGAAGGAGGAACTGGAAGAAGAAGGAGGTCAGCCCGGACTGGAACCGGGGGACCCGGAGCATGGCCGGATCCACCAAGGACGGCCGCCCGAGCCTGACCTGGCGGCTCTCCCACAGCACGAACATCGCGAGCACCCCGGCGCCGCCCAACAGGAGCCAGATCACCGGTGAGGCCCCCAACCACTGGGGAGCACCGGATTTGGGCTGCACGACGCCCCAGGTCCCCGAGCGGATCACGGCGAAGACCACCATGGCGAGCCCGAGCGAGGAGAGGATCGTCCCCACCGGGTCGAGGCGCACGCCCTTCTCGGGTGGCGCATCAGCCATACGGCGTGTCAGGGCCAGGATGCCCAGGACTACGACCACCTCGCCGGCGAAGACCCAGCGCCAGCTGGCGTACGTGGTGAGCAGCCCACCCACGAGCGGACCGACCGCGACCGCGATGGCACCGGCCGAGGCGACCAGACCGTAGGCTCGCGGCCGCTCCCTCGCCCCGAAGTTGGTCGCCACCAAGGCCACCACCGCCGGCATGATGAGGGCGGCCCCCAGCCCCTCGAGGACGGACCAGCCGATGATCAGCACGGTGAGCGAAGGGGCCAGAGCGGTGATGAAAGAACCGCAGCCGTAGATCACGCAGCCGAACATGAAGGCACGCTTGCGGCCGAAGATCTGTCCGAGCTTGCCGCCCGTGATCATGAACGCCGCCATCACCAGCGTGTACAAGGTGATGGCCAGCTGGATCCCCGTGACGGTGGTGCCGACGTCGCGGGCCACGGTTGCGATTGAAACGTTCATGACCGATGTGTCGAGGGTCATGAGGAACTGGGCCGAGGCCAGCGTCAACAAGACGATGGTGCCTCCGGAGGCGCGGGCCCTGGCTGGCGTGCTCGTGGGATCGGTCACCGGTGCATTCTCGTTCGTGGAGGAGTGGTCCGCCCTGTGGCGTGAGACCGTACCTGGTCGGGATGCGGGGATTTGAACCCCGGACCTCCTGCTCCCAAAGCAGGCGCGCTAACCAAGCTGCGCTACATCCCGGAAGATCCGTGTCGGCTGGAACGCTAGCGCCTGCCGCGGCGAGGCCGACGGCGTTCGGCGCCAGCCCGTCCGGCGCGAGGAACCCGGAATCGACGATGATGACGCGGTCCACGTCAAAGTGGTCGTATCGTACACGGGGTCCAAACGAGAGGGAGTGGTGGGGGAGGCGAAAATACTGGTGGCGTCCCCGCTCTCCGCAGGGTTCGCCATAGCCGAGGGACCTCGCTGGCGCGACGGTCTGCTGTGGTTCTCCGATCTTCACGGGGGCCGCGTGATGACGCTCAGCGAAGATGGTCGGCTCTCGCTCGTGATGGAGACCGATCACCCGTCGGGCCTCGGGTGGCTCCCCGACGGCCGCCTCGTGTTCAGCACCCTCTTCGCGCCTCACATCAAGCGAGTCGACCCCGATGGGGTGGTCATCGTCCACGACCTCGGCGAGCGAGGGGAGTCGCTGAACGACATGGTGGTGGCATCCGACGGTCGCATGTACGTCGACCTCTACCTCCACATGAGCGCAGCGCCCCCGGGTGAGATCCTCCTGGTCACCCCCGACGGGGAGGTGCGGACCGTCGCCTCAGGATTGGCCACCCCGAACGGGCTGGTGATCACCCCGGACGGCTCGACTCTCATCGTGAGCGAGACCTTCGCGGGCCGCCTTCTCGCCTACGCGATCGGGCCCGATGGGACCCTCGGGGAACCACGGGTCTTTGCCAAGTTGGAGGACGGCAGTCACCCTGACGGGCTCTGCATCGACGCCGAGGGTGCCGTCTGGGTGGCCCAGTCCGACGCGGGCGGTTTCACCCGGGTGCTCGAGGGTGGCGAGGTGACCCACCGGATCGCGACGCCTGGTCGGTGGTCGATCGCCCCGGCCCTGGGCGGTTCCGACGGCCGCACGCTGTTCCTGTCGACCGCCGAGACGAGCTACGAGAAGCTCGGGCGAGGCGACAGCCGCGGGTTCATAGGATTCACCCGGGTCGAGGTCCCGGGCCCCGGGTGGTCAGACTGATCGACCCGACCTTCGATCAAGTAGCCGGCCCGAACTGGACCGGCGTGTGCGTGCCGGAGAGCAGTCGTCCAAGACTGGGATGACCAGCATCGAGCCATCACGCCGCTTGCTGAGGTAATCGTCGTCGTGGTCCGGTGGGGCTCCACGGATCGAGGAGGTGCATCCGCCCGGGTGGGACCCGGACCGTCCCTCGTCTAACGCTTGTTCACCATGCCGGCGTCGACCGGAACCACCGTGCCGGTGACGTAGCGGGCCTCGTCGGACACCAGCCATGCAATGGCGTTCGAGATGTCGATTGCCTCGACGATCCCGACTGGCAGCGCGTTCATCCAGGCGTTTTCGAGCTCCAGGTTCGTCACTGTCTCCGTCACGCTCTGGTGGACCGACATCGGCGTGCGAACGGTCGTGGGTGCGACACTGTTCACGCGGATGCTGTGCGGCGCGAGATAGTTGGCCCACGCACGCATCAGTCCGATGACGCCGTGCTTCGACGCCAGGTACGCAAGTAAGCCCGCATCGTTGGTCGGCAGGCCGACCAGACCCCCTGTCGAGCTGGTCAGGACGATCGATCCGCCCTTTCCCCGCTCGATCATCGAAGGTATCGCGACCCTCACCGTGTTCCAGACGCCGGAAAGGTTGACGTCGATCACGTCGGTCCAGTCGCGCTCCGGCTGGTCCGATCCGCCGATGCCGATACCTGCATTCGCCAGAACGATATCGACCGATCCGAGCTCGGCCGTCCCTTGTTCGAACACCCGGCGGAGAGTGTTCACATCACGGACGTCTGCCTTTTGGGCGAAGATCCGCCGTCCGGTGGCCTCGACCTCCTTGATGGTCTGCTCGAGGTCGCCTTCGGTGGCCATGGGATAGGGGACGGAATCGATCTGCTCGCAAATATCGAAAGTGATGATGTCGGCGCCCAGTTCGGCCAGAAGAACAGCGTGACTTCGTCCCTGGCCTCTCGCCCCTCCGCTGATGAACGCAACCTTGCCGTCCAGCTTTCCCATGCGTAGCTCCTCAATTTTTGCGTTGGGCTCAGAACCTCGCGGCCACGCTACGTTACCCACGGCGGCCACGCCCGGGTCGACCTCAGCCGTGTTGCCCGCCCGCCACACAGAGGAGCACTTGGTGGAGATGCCGAACGGAGGTTCATCATGACGACTTGGGCACAGCACAACATCGGCGAGTTCGCCCCGAAGCTCGTGTCACTCACCGACGACGTCCTCTTCGGCGACGTCTGGGAACGTCCCGGCTTGTCCAAACGCGATCGCAGCCTCGTCACCATCGCCGCTCTCGTCGCCCTCTATCGAACCGAACAGATCCCGATCCACCTGAAGTTGGGTATGCAGAACGGGCTCACTCTGGACGAGATCACCGAAGCCATCACGCATCTCGCGTTCTACGCGGGCTGGCCCACCGCCATGACGGCCATCGCGACGGCACGGCGGCTGTTCGGCGAGACGGCCGGCGAAGACGGCTGAGCTGGAGCAGCGACCCGGCGGCGGATTCCGCTGTGGGGAGGGGACAGGATCCGCCTGCACGGTCTCATCTGAGGACCGGCATGGTGGTGTGCTCGGATCAGAGGCGCTCGACGTCGAAACGGTCGAGGGTCAAGGGTCCGCCCACGAACCGGTGAACCGGGTCATGGGCATCAGGCTCGCGTTCCGCCCCGATGAGCTGCTCGGCGTAGGTCTCCGCGTCGTCCTGCGGGTGGTAGCCCAACGCGGTGGCTTCGTCCATCGAGAACCACGCCCGGGAATTTGCCGACACCCCCCACACAACCCGGAAACCCGGATCGGGAGCCGAGAGTGCCGCCTCGAACAGGCGGCCGGCATCGTCGGGCGACAACCATGTCGCCAGTTCCCGGGTTCCTATGGGCTGCTCGTGGCAGCTCAGAATGCGCAGGCACACCGTGTCCATCCCGTAGCGATGGTGGTAGAGCGAACAGAGCGCTTCGCCGACCACCTTGCTGACCCCGTAGAAGGTGTCCGGTGCCGGGAAGGCGTAATCGGGCGCCTTTGCACCGTTGGGGGAGCGCGGGAGGAATCCCACGGCGTGGTTGCTCGACGCGAAGACGAATCGCCCGACGCCCGTCCGGCGAGCGGCCTCGATGGCGTTGTACGTGCCGTCGATGTTCGTATCCCTGATGCGGTCCCATGGGGCCTCGCCGGCGATGCCGGCCAGGTGCACGACGGCATCGACGTCCTGGCACGCCCGGACGAGCGTGTCCAGGTCGGTCACGGAGGCCTGGACCACTTCCTCGCCCGGACCCACCTCCAACGGCGCCGCATCGAGGAGGCGGAGCACCCGGTCGGATCGGGCCAGCCGGGCGTGGAGGTACCCACCGATCCGCCCCGCGGCACCAGTCACGAGGATGCGCCTGCGTTCCATGGGAGCGATCGTAACCTCGCTCTCAGCCACGATCGTTTGCCTGATCGACGCGTGGGGCGCTGCCGGATCGTGCTCGAGGCGTTCGTCCCGAATCATCCCGTAGGGTTTGGCCCGGACGGTGCACACCTGTCGAGAACCTCAACGAAGGAGGCCGTGACTCGATGTTCGGACCTGAATCCACGGCGGACGAGGTGCTGGCCGGGATAGACCTCACGGATACCACGGCACTCGTCACCGGAGCGTCGTCAGGGCTCGGCCTCGAGACGGTCCGCGGCTCGTCTCTCATGGGGCGAAGGTGGTGGCCACGGTGCGTGACAGGGACAAGGCGGAGAGGGCGTTTGCCGAGGCCGGCATCAGCTCAGAGGGCACCGTGAGCCTCGAGCTCGTCGATCTGGCAGATCTCTCGTCGGTCCGCTCCGGCAGTGCGCGGATTGGTGCGACCTACGACCGTCTTGATCTGCTCATCGCCAACGCGGGTGTCATGGCCTGCCCCTTCGGACGAACCGTCGATGGATTCGAGATGCAGTTCGGGACGAACCACCTGGGTCACTTCGTCCTCGTCAATCGCCTCGTTCCGCTGCTGCTGGCCGGTAGTCCGAGTCGGGTCGTGTGCCTCTCGTCGACGGCACACCGAGGGTCCGACGTGGATCTCGACGATCCGAACTTCGAATCGACCGCGTATCAGCCCTTCAAGTCGTACGGACGCTCAAAGACGGCGAACGTCCTCTTCGCCGTGGAGCTGGACCGGCGCCTGGCCCACCGCGGCGTGCGGGCCTGTGCGTTGCACCCGGGCGGGATCGACACCGAGCTCTTCCGACACCTAGACGCCGAAACCCTCGAACAGATCAACGCCCATCGGCAGGCGCCGAAATCGATCCCCAGCGGAGCGGCGACGACCGTCTGGGCCGCTGTCGTGGCGAACGCGGACGAGATCGGTGGCCGCTACGCAGAGGACTGTGCGGTCTCCGAGGTGTGCGACGCCGAAGCGAGGGCGGGTGTCCGCTCCTACGCCCTGGACCCAGAGCACGCGGTGGGCGTTGTGGGCACTCTCCGAGGAGATGGTGGGCGAGCACTTCCCGGAATGAATTCGCGGCCCGGGCGCCGCCCCCGGCGCCGATGTTCAGACCCGGGCTCTGCCGAGGGTCCGGGTCATCTTGGTCCAGCAGGCGGGGCGGTGAGGGGGTCATTCTCACTGAGAAGGAGCGACCACTGGCGGACCACTCGTGGCGCTGCCAGGAACGTCTTGGTGAGCCGCTTCGTCGAGTTGTTTCCTCCCGCATGCGAGCCCCGTGACCTGCGCCTTCGGCGCCGCGCCATCCGTGTCTTACCCTGGCGCGATGAGCGACGGCCTGCTGGAGCTGCACGGGCTACGCCGAACGTATGGTCCGGTGACTGCGCTCGACGATCTCAGCTTCGACGTGCCTTCGGGTCGGGTCGCTGGGTTCCTCGGTCCGAACGGTGCCGGCAAGACGACGACCATGCGCGCCATCTTCGGTCTGACCGACCTCGAAGCCGGTTCGGTCAGCTGGAACGGTTCGCCGGTCGGACAGGCGGAGCGTCGCCGCTTCGGATACATGCCTGAGGAGCGGGGCCTGTATCCGGGCATGGAGGTCGGCGAGCAGGTCGAGTACCTGGGACGGCTGCATGGCTTGTCACGGGAGGACGCCGTGACGCGTGGGCACGCGTGGCTCGAGCGCCTCGGCATCGCGGAACGGGCCGGCGACAAGGTCGAGCAGCTCTCGCACGGGAACCAGCAGCGTGTGCAGCTGGCCGCCGCCCTGGTCCACGAGCCCGAACTGCTGGTCCTCGACGAACCCCTGGCCGGCCTCGACCCTGCCGGCATCGACGCCATCAGCGCAGTGCTGGTCGACCAGGCCCACGCCGGGTGCTGCGTCCTGTTCTCCAGCCACCAGCTCGATCTGGTCGAGGACCTCTGCGAGCTCGTCACCATCATCGACCATGGTCGGCTCGTGGTGTCCGGCACCGTCGACGAGCTGGTCACCGCCGGGGCGCGCCGTCTGGTGGTGCGCGTCGAAGGGGACCGGGTGGCCGGCTGGGCCAGGGGAGTGCAGGGTGTGACGGTGTCCGAGGTGTCCGGGGGCGCGGTCCGCCTGGTGCTCGATCCCGGCACCGACAGCGACGAGGTCCTCCGTGCCGCCATGGCTGCTGGTCGCGTCACCGAGTTCTCGTTCGGACGCCGCCGACTCTCCGAGGTGTTCCGGGAGTCCCTGGCGTGACGCTTCGGATTGTCGTCCTCGTCGCCGTGGTTGCCGCGGTGGGCCTGCGGGTGTGGCGACACCGGCGGGCCGCCGCGTTGACCCGTGAGCGCAGGCCGAGGCGGTTCGGGTCCGACGGCTCCGGTGGACCCGTTCGCCTCGTGGCGTGGCGCGAGGTCCTGGAGCGGGTGCGGGGCCGCATCTTCCGAGTAGGGACGCTCGTCATCCTCGTCGTGGTCGGTGCGGCCATCGTCATACCAGTGCTGCACAAGAGCACGATCACGCCGCAGCGCGTCGCCGTCGTCGGCGGAGACCGCACGGCGGTGGAGCGGATCGTCAGCACCGAGGCGGAGCGGGTTGCCGTGACGGTTCAGTTCGTTCCCCTGGAGTCGACCGCGGCGGCCGAGCGCGAGCTGCGATCCGGCGCCGTCGACCTCGCAGTCGTCGACGGGCAACGGATCGTGGCCGAGACGACACTCGCCCGTTCGGACGGGACCGACACCTCGAACCTGGCCTATACCGTGGCCGCCGCCCTGGGGGTCGAGCGCGCCTACGCGACCGGCGGGCCTGACGCCGTCGCAGTTGTCCGAGATCGCCGGTGCCCGGCCGGTTCCGGTGCAGAGCCTGCAGTCCGCCCCGCACCACACCGTCAATGGCACGTCGGTGATCGGCGTGATCCTCGTATTCGTGATGCTCACCCAGTACACCACCTGGATCCTCATGGGCGTCATGCAGGAGAAGGCCAGTCGGGTGGTCGAGGTCCTCCTCGCCACCATGCGACCCATCCAGCTGCTGGCGGGAAAGGTGCTCGGCATCGGCCTGGTGGCCATGGGGCAGGCCACGCTCATCGTGACGTTCGCTCTTGTCTTGGGTGCGGCGGTGGGGTCGAACATCCTGCACGGGAGCGCGCCGATCGCGCTCGTGAGCGCCCTCGTCTGGCTGCTCCTCGGTTACGCCTTCTACAGCTGGGTCTATGCCGCGGCCGGCTCCATGGCCGAACGCCAGGATCAGGTGCAGACGCTCGTGCTGCCGCTCACCCTGCCGATGATCGTCGGCTACGTGATCGCGCTCACCACTGCCAGCACCGGCAACCCCAGCCTCTTCTTCAAGGTCTTGGCCTACCTGCCCCCCACGGCACCCTTCGCCATGCCCGTCCTGGTCGGCCTCGGCGACGTGCAGCCCTGGGGGTTTGCCCTCTCCGTGCTCATCACCCTCGCTGGCACCGTCCTCGTGGCGCGGGCGGCTGCGGCGATCTACCTGCGGGCCGTGCTCCGCACAGGCGCCCGCGTTCCGCTACGCGACCTGGTCCGGGGCCCCGTGCGCTGACCCGATCGTCGGGGGCCCGGAGATCCCAGGATGGCTTGACAGTGTACGGAGTACACCTCTAGCGTGTACGCCGTACACTTCACGGTGCATTCGACACACCGGAAGACCTGGGTCCCACGCGTTTCAAAAGAGCCGTCAAAGAGCCAGAGAGCCACAGGGGAGGGAATCGCTCGTGACCATCGCACCGACCGGTGTGCAGTTCGATGTCTACGACCACGACACGTATGTCAATCCGTACCCGGTGTACAAGCGCCTACGGGACGAGGCGCCCCTCTACTACAACGAGCAGCACGACTACTACGTCGTGAGCCGCTTCACCGACGTGGAGCGGGTCATCGGGGATCGTGACGCGTTCATCTCGGGGAAGGGGATGGTCCTGCCGATCCTCAAGGCAGACGTGGCCATGCCCGAAGGGCTGTTCGTCTGCGAGGACGCCCCCCTCCACACCATCCACCGCGCCCTGATCTCGAGGGTGTTCACGCCCAAGCGGGTCAACGCCATCGAGCCGGAGATCCGGGCGTACTGCCGCAAGGCGCTCGACAAGTTCGCCGGAACGGGCCACTTCGACTTCGCCAAGGACCTCGGCGAGCAGCTGCCCATGCGAGTCATCGGCATGATGGTGGGGATCCCCGAGGAGGACCAGGCAGGGCTCCGCGATCACTTCTACGAGGCCCTCCATGGGGCCACGTCTGATCCGGACAAGCCTCCCTTCGAGGCGCTGACCCAGTCGGACCACCTCTTCGGCCGGTACATCGACCTGCGGGTCGCACATCCCACCGACGACCTGCTGACCCAGATGGTCACCATCGAGTTCGAGGACGAGACCGGGTCCATGCGGCGGTTGCGTCGGGAGGAGATCCTCACCTACCTGAACCTGGTCGCCAGTGCCGGGTTCGACACGACGGGCCGGCTCATCGGGTGGATGGGGAAGCTGCTGGCCGACCACCCCGACCAGCGCAAGCAGCTGGTCGGGGACCCGAGCCTGATCCCCACCGCGGTCGAGGAGTGCCTGCGCCTCGAGCCGCCGTCGTACCACATCGGCCGGTACGCGGCAGCCGACAGCGAGTTCTACGGGCAGACCGTGCCGGCGGGCAGCTCCGTGCTGGCGCTGCCCGGTGCGGCCGGCCGCGACGAGCGCAGATACGAGGACCCCGACCACCTCGACGTACACCGCGACGTGGGCCGGATCCTCACCTTCGGGTTCGGTGCCCACCTGTGCCTCGGAGCCAACCTGGCTCGCCTCGAGGGGCGCGTCGCGTTGGAAGAGGTGTTGCAGCGGTTCCCCGAGTGGACGGTCGACGAGGCCAACGCCACGTTGTCGGTCGGGTGCGAGGTCCGGGGCTGGGACACCCTTCCGGTCTTCACTTGAGGGACTGGCGACGATGAGGACAAACGGTCATGGCGACTGCCGTGCCCGGATCGGACCGGACCGCCTGGGAAGCGTTGAATGAAGGACCGATCGAAGGATTTGAAGGAAGGAGAGTCCATGGAACGTGCGATCGTGGTTTCGGGAGACGGCCATGCCTCGATCCCGAAGGAACTCTGGCCCGAGTACCTCGAGAAGAAGTACCACGACTACCTGCCGCAACTCATCGAGGAGGACGAGTTCCAGACCAGGATCTTCTGGATTCTGAACGACCTGGTGATGTCCGAGGACGCCAGCAAGGTCTTCGATGCCGACGGCGTCTACGGTGCGGGGCGGTGGTCGGGCCTCTGGGACCTCGACGTCCGCCTGGCCGAGATGGACCGCGAGGGTGTGGCGGCCGAGCTCGTGTACTTCGGCGACTTCCGCACGCAGGATCTCTTCTTCAACATCACGAACGGCACCTACCCGGTCGAAGCGGTCGACGCCGGAGTGCGGGCGTACGACCGGTGGGCAGCCGACACCTTCGGGGCGGCCAAGGGACGACTCCTCCTGTCTGGCGGCGTCGGGACCTACACCGACCTCGAGGCGGCGATCGCCGAGCTCGAGTGGATCGCCGACCGGGGATTCGTCGGCACGTATGCGCCGGGTTTCCTGGGCTATGCACATCTGCCACCGCTCTACGACGAGTTCTGGGAGCCGATCTGGGCCGCGTACGAGCGGCTCGGTCTCGTGCCGATCGTCCACGGTGGGTACGGCTTCGAGCCGGGATTGACGCACCAGGTGGTTCGGGAAGCCGCCGAGAGCGTGCAGACCCGTGGCGGGTCCGACATGGACCTGGTCATCGAGCTGACCACCGGGCTGTTCAACGACGAGGGGTTCTTCAAGGACGTTCGCTGCCGGCGCGGGATGTGGCAGATGATGCTGGGCGGTGTGTTCGACCGGCACCCGGGACTGAAGCTCATGATGACCGAGGTGCGCGGCGACTGGATTCCCGCCACCCTCCACCAACTCGACACCCTCTACGAGGAGCACCGGGGGGACATCCCGGCCAAGCGCAAGCCGAGCGAGTACTGGGAGAGCAACTGTCTGGCCGGACTCTCGTTCATGCACCTCTCCGAGGTGGAGCACCGCGATGAGATCGGTGTCGACAACATCTGCTTCGGTCGTGACTACCCGCACTCGGAGGGGACGTGGCCGAACACCGCCGATTTCTACAAGCTGCTGTTCCGAGGCGTACCGGCCGAGGACACCCGCAAGATCCTGGGGGAGAACGCCATCAGGTTCTTCGGCCTCGACCGGCCGCCGCTGGCCGAGATCGCCGAGCGGATCGGCCCGGACCTGGCCGAGATCACTGACCCGAATGCAACGGTGGCGCCGGAGCTGGTCGAGCACCTGGCGGGTCGGACCGGGGTGCTCAAGGAGTACGAGGGCGACTCGGGACTGCACCGGCACGTCGACATGCTCGAGAAGGACCTGGCCGGTGTCAGTGCGCGATAAGTCAGTGCTCGATGAGGCCCGGACGGACAAGTGCCCGGGCACACGGATTCGGTGCCCGGTGAGGGAGGTTTGGTGAGCGATCTGCGTTACGACGGACGGGTGGCCATCGTCACGGGAGCCGGCGGGAAGCCGGGCCTCGGACGTTCCCATGCCATGCTGCTGGCCGAGCGGGGCGCCAAGGTGGTCGTCAACGATCTGGGCGTGGGCCCCGACGGCGCCGGCACGATCCCCGCCAACGCCGAGCGCACCGCCGCGGAGATCAGGGACGCCGGCGGTGAGGCGGTGGCCGACCTGCACAGCGTGGCCGAGGAGGAGAGCGCCAAGGCGGTGGTGCAGACGGCCCTCGACACCTGGGGCCGCGTCGACATCCTGGTGAACAATGCCGGCGTGGGTGTCGTCGCCGGCTTCGAGGAAATCACCACCGACGATCTCGAGATCCTGGTCAACGTGCACCTCAAGGGTGATCTTTGGATGTGCCGTGCCGTCTGGCCGCACATGCTCGCGGCCGGCTACGGGCGGATCGTCAACACCACATCGGGCGGCATGTACGGCACGGCGGGACTCGTGGTGTACGGCGCGGTGAAGTTCGGCATCTACGGACTGACCCGAGGGCTGGCCGTCGAGGGGGTGGAGCACAACATCAAGGTGAACGCCATGAGCCCCGGTGCGTACACCAACTCGCTCGACCCCTTCTTCGAGCTCGAGAGTGCAGAGGCACGTGAGGCCTTCATCGGCGCCATCCCGGCCGAGCTGGTCTCGCCCGCCGTGGCGTACCTGGCCCACGAGAGCTGTGCGGTGACCGGTGGCCTCTTCGACGTCGGTGGCGGTGCCATGTCGTCCACGTTCCTCACGGCCAGCGCCGGGATCTTCAAGCCGGACCTGACCATCGAGGACGTGCGGGACAACATCGACTCGATCGTCGACCGCTCGCAGGAGCGCCTCCTCACCGACCTCAAGGATCCGCTCGGCACGATCAACGAGGCCACCAAGATGCTGATCCGCAAGCCTTACGTCCCCGTGAACCGCTGATGGATGTGAAGGGAAGCCAGAGAATCGGGTCATCGCCCAGGCGGGACCTGCAGGGAAGTCAATCGAGTATCGGAATGCCAGAACAGGAGAGAGCGAATGCCTGAGCACTTGATGATCGTCTCGTCGGACGGCCACATCGGCCCACCCGTCGAGCGCTACCGGGAGTACATGGACCCGAAGTTCGTGGCGGACTTCGACAAGTGGTTCAACGAGTACATCCCACTGTGGATGACCAAGGGCACCATGGCCTCGGACTCGGCCAAGGAGCTTCTCGACGCCAACATGTGGGGCGCCGACTACCAGAAGGAGTTCGAGACCCGGGCCGCCAAGATCCCATGGGGCATCGAGGGGAAGTGGGACTCGGGCAAGCGCCTCGAGGCCCTCGACATCGACGGCGTGAGCGCCGACGTCATGTTCCCCGACGACCAGTCGTCCAACTCGCCCCCGTTCATCGGCCTGGCCCGTGACTATCGCGAGCCCTACGGCAAGTACTCCCACGAAGACCGGCGTGAAGGCGCCCGTGCCTACAACCGCTGGCTGGCCGACTTCTGCTCGGCGGCGCCCGAGCGGCTCCTCGGCACGGCGCTGATCGGCTCGCTGGCCAACGTCGACGACGCCATCGAGACGGTGACCTGGGCCAAGGAGAACGGCATCAACGGGGGGGCCAACCTCCCCGTGCACTACTACAACATGGAAGAGCCGTTCTGGAACGACAAGCGGTACGACCCGTTCTGGGCCGCATGTCAGGACCTCGACATCCCGCTGCACACTCACGTGGGTCAGGGCAGCCCGTACTACGGCGACGACCCCTTCACCGGCCTGTTGCTCTGGGCCATGGAGTCGACGTTCTGGGTCCACCGCCCGCTGTACTTCATGACCTTCGGCGGCGTGTTCGAGCGGTTCCCCAACCTCAAGATGGCCTTCACCGAGCAGGGTGTCGACTGGATCGCCCCGATGCTCATGGGCATGGACGCCATCCTCGACGGCAAGATCACTCCCTTCGGCGAGGACGCGCGGCGCTCCATGTACTCCCTCAAGCCGAGCGAGTACTTCTACCGCCAGTGCTGGGTCGGCGCCACCAACACCGACGCCCTCGGTTGGGCCAGCCAAAACGACCTCGAGCGCCTCGGGTACCAGAAGCTCATGTGGGGCTCGGACTACCCCCACATGGAGTCGCACTGGCCCCACACCAAGGAGACCCTCAAGGGCTTGATGAAGGGGCTGCCCGAGAACGAGGTGAAGGCCATGGTGTGCGACAACGCCGTCACCTGCTATTCCATCGACACGACCAAGCTGGAGGCGACGGCCGAGCGCGTTGGTCCGCAGGTCGAAGACATCGTCGCGGCCTGATGCCCGCCGCGACGTATACCGGTGCACGGGCGCCGCACGATGCAGCGCAAGGGAGCGGTGCGTCGTGACGGCCCCGCCGGAAGTCGGAGAGGGGACCTCGGCCGATCTGGTCGTCGTCGGCAGTGGCGCCGCGGGGTTGACCGGTGCGCTGGTGGCGGCCATCGGCGGGGCCCGGGTGACCGTCCTCGAGAAGACGGACCTGATCGGCGGCACCACCGCCATCTCCGGCGGCGGTGCCTGGGTCCCGTGCAACCCGGTCATGGCTGAGGTCGGTCTCGAGGATTCCCGCGAGGCCGCGCTGACCTACCTGCGCGCCTGCACGGGCGAGGCTGGCGACGAGGCCATGCACGAGGCCTTGGTCGACACCGGGCCCGAGATGGTGCGCCTGCTGCTGGACGCCGGGATCCCGTTCCAGGCCTGGCCTGCCGAGGGCGGAGCGATCGACTACCGGGGCTGGTTGCCCGGGGGCATGCGCGGCGGTCGCACCATCGAGGTGCTCGGGTTCTCGGTCTCGGAGCTCGGCGAGTGGGCAGACAAGCTGCGCAAGGCGCCCGAGCTGCGCAGCGCCGAGAACATGCTCGAGTACTACCGCCAGAGCATGCACCTGGTACGTCCGGGCTCGGAGACCGCCGGGAGGATGGCAACACCGGACCCGCCCGAGGTCGACACCTACTGGCGTGGCACGGCGCTGGTGGCGCGCCTGCTCAAGGCCTGCCTGGACCGGGGGGTGGTGGTGCACGTGAACACCCCGGCTCGCGAGCTGATCGTCGAGGAGGGCCGGGTGGTGGGCGTGCGGGCGACGCACGATGGCCAGACGCAGGACTTCCGGGCCCCGCACGTGCTCATGGCCACAGGCGGTTACGCGCACAGCGAGGAGCTCAAGCGGCTCTGGCTCAACCGGCCGCTGGAGTACACCTGCGAGAACGAGGCCAACGAGGGCGACGGCCATCGGATGGGCGCCGCCGTCGGCGCGCAGCTGGCGGGTCTGGGGGATGCCTGGTGGATGCCCCACACCCCGATGCTCGGGCCCGACGGTGTCGCCAATGCCGCCGGCACGCGCGAGGACCGCTCGGTGCCCCACACCATGATGGTGAACCCGGCGGGCAAGCGGTTCATGAACGAGTCGGTGAACTACTACGACGCCGGCGAGTCGTTCGGTGACAAGACCGGCGCCGCGCCGCGGAACTGGCCGGCATGGCTGATCTTCGACTCGCAAGGGGTGGAGCGCTACGCCATCTTGGCCTGGAAGATCCCGCCGGCGGAGTACCGGCCCGACTTCGTGCACGAGGGCGGCACGGTCGAGGAGCTGGCCGCGTCGATCGGGGTCGACGCCACGACGCTGGAGCAGAGCGTGGAGCGCTTCAACGGGTTCGCCCGCAGCGGCGTGGACGAGGACTTCCACCGCGGCGAGAACGCGTGGGACCGGGCCTGGGGCGATCCCGAGCACGGGCCCAACCCCTCGCTCGGCACGCTGGAGAAGGGTCCGTTCTTCGCTGTGCCCATGTACCCCGGCGCCATCTCGACGCGTGGCGGGCTGCGGATCGACGCCACTGGGCGGGTGCTCTCGGTGCTGCACGGCGAGCCCGTCCCCGGACTGTACGCGTCCGGGAACTGCTCCAACGGCGCGGCTGTCGGGTGCTACGCCGGTCCGGGGGCGACGATCGGACCGGCCATGACGTTCGGGTATCTCATCGGACAACAGGTCGCGGCGGCGGTGGCAGCGTCGCACAACACGCGGTAATGGAAAGGATTCGCCATGGAGAGCTCTTCTGAACGCCTGATCATCGTGTCGGCGGACTCACACGCCACGGTGCCCGTCGATCTGTGGCCCGACTACCTCGAAGCCCGCTATCACGAATACCTCCCCCGGCTCCGCGAGGAACGCGAGGTCTACTTCGAGTCGGTCTGGCCGCTGAGCAGCCAGGTCATGACGTCTGTGCCCGAGATCCTCGAGGACCACAGCACCGGTGGCGTACGGGGCGTGCACGACGTGGACGTGCGCCTGCAGCAGATGGACCGCGAGGGCATCACGGCCGAACTGGTGTACCTGGGTGATTTCCGCACGACGGACCTGGCCCACAACGTGACCAACGGCGTGTACCCGCTCGAGGTGTGGGACGCCGGCGCCCGCGCCTTCGACCGGTGGATCTTCGACGCGTTCGGCAAGGCGCCGGACCGGCTGCTCCTCACGGGCGCCATTGGCTCGTGCGCCGACATGGACGCTACGCTGTCAGAGCTGCACTGGATCGCCGAGCACGGCTTCGTGGGCACGTTCGCTCCCGGCTTCATGCACCACGCCGAGATGCCGCCCCTCTACGACGAGTACTGGGAGCCCTTCTGGGCCGCGTGCGAGTCCACCGGCATTGCACTGGTTGTGCATGCCGGCTACGGCGGTGAACAGGGCGTCACCTACGAGTACATGGAGCGCATCTACCGCGACGTGAAGGGCACGGGTGGCTCCGACATGGACCTGATCATGCGGCTGGCCACCGAGCTGTTCACCTCGAGCTTCTTCTCCGACCCCAAGCCGCGCCGGCCCATGTGGCAGCTGATGTTCGGCGGTGTCTTCGACCGTCATCCCGATCTCAAGTTGGTGATGACCGAGGTCCGGCTGGACTGGATCCCGGCCACGCTCGCCTACCTCGACGGCCTCTTCGACGAGCACGGCGAGAGATTCCCGGCCACGCGGCGTCCGAGCGAGTACTGGCGTGACAACTGCATCGCCGGTGCCTCGTTCATCCACAAGGCCGAAGTGGAGATGCGCCACGAGATCGGCGTGCAGACCATCATGTTCGGTCGGGACTATCCGCACCCCGAGGGGACCTGGCCCAACACCCCCGACTGGCTGCGTGACGCCTTCGCCGGTGTCCCCGAGGACGAGCTGCGGCTCATGCTCGGGGAGAACGCGATCCGTTACTTCGCCCTCGACCGTGACGCCCTGTCGGCCATCGCGGCACGTGTTGGCCCGACCATCGAGTCCATTTCCGGTTTGGGTCCCGAGGTGAAGCCCGAGGTGCTGAACCTCTTCGACATGCGCGGGGGCTACCTCAAGCCCGCAGAGGGCGCAGAGCGGATCCCGGAGATCGACTCCGCGGTGCGCCAGGACCTGGCGAGCATCGGGTCCGGCCTGGCGTAAGAACGACGTCCACGCACCCCCTGGTCGGGTGTCTCTCCCAGGGGGTGCGTGGAGGCCTCAGACGCGGGCCTTGCCGAGGATGCGGTTCATCTTGGTGCCACAGGTCGGGCAGGCCCCCTGCGCCGCCCGGCGCCCGTTGGCCAGTTCGACCTCGTTACCCTCGAACTCACGCTTCTCCCGGCACTTCACGCAGTACCCCTCGTAACTGGCCATGGCAACTCCTTGGGTCGATGGCGGCCTCGTCGGTGACGAGCCTGGACGGGTTTCGAAGGTAGTGGTGGGGTCCGGCCAATGGGGGGATGCCACGCGCTGGGCCCCTCACCTGGGCGGTGCTGGCGCCCCCGGGGCGGACACCCCGCGGCCGGAATAGGGTCGGCACGGTGACAGCCGAGAACCAGGCCAGTAGCGACGGCGAGTGGAGCGAGCGTGGCCGTTGTGCTCGGGCCGCGCTCGAGGGGACCTGGGACAGCCTGGCCGAGGCGTGCTTCGAGCTCTCGGCCCAGGAGTGGGCGCTCCCGACCGACTGCCCGGGGTGGGACGTGAAGGACCAGCTGTCCCACCTGATCGGGATCGAGCGCTTCTTGATGGGCGAACCGGTGCCGCCGTGGGGCGAGCCGCTCGGCCCGCACGTGCGCAATGACTTCGCGGCGAGCAACGAACCCTGGATCGCCGTGCGCCGCTCCGTGCCGGGCCCCGAGATCCGGGCCGAATTCATGGCGGTGACCCGGGCGCGCCTGGCGCAGCTCGACGCACTGGGAGACGCCGAGTGGGCGGCGAGTGTGTGGAGCCCGATCGGGGAGACGCCGCTGGCCATGTTCATGGAGATCCGGGTCTTCGACAGTTGGACCCACGAGCAGGACGTCCGCCGCGCTCTGGACCGGCCCGGCGGCAGCGCCACCGCTGCCTCGGCGATGGCCATCGGCCAGGCGCAGGCGATCATGCCCAGGGTGGTGGGCAAGCAGGCGGGCTGTCCCGACGGCACCGTGGCGCGGTTCGAGATCTCGGGCCCCGGTGAGGACGCGCGGTCTTTCACGATTGCCGTCGAGGGTCACCGGGCGCGACCGGTCGACGGTGCGGTGCCAGCCACGGTCACCATGTCGCTCTCGAGCCTCGACTTCATGCGCCTGGCATGCGGTCGGGCGTCGGCCGAGGAGGTGGAAGCGGCCGGAGCTATCGGGCTGGAGGGGGACGCGGCGAGCGGCCAACGGATCCTGGGCGCCATGGCGTTCACCTTCTGACGTCGTGCCGATGCGGTTGTGCACCGGGCATCGGAGGGGGCCAGTAGAGTGAGCGGCTCGTGATGCGTGCGACCACAGAGCCGCTGGAGGGGAACCTCGTCCGCCTACGGGTGGAGATAGACGAGCCCGAGGTCGACCGGGCCGTGGGTGACGTCGTCCGCACGCTCGCCCAGCAGGTGCGGGTGCCGGGGTTCCGGCCGGGCAAGGTGCCCCGCAAGGTGCTCGAGGCCCGCATGGGCGGTGCCAACGCTCTGCGCGCCGAGGCGCTGCGCGAGTCGCTGCCCGACTTCTACGCCCAGGCGGTGGTCGACACCGACCTCGATCCGATCGCCCGGCCCGACATCGACATCACCGGCGGCGAGCAGAGTGGCGCCGTCTCCTTCGACGCCGTGGTGCAGGTGCGGCCCCTGGTCGCCATCCCCGGCTACGACGGGCTGCAGGTCACACTGCCCGGTCTCGGGGTCGGCGAGGACGAGGTCCAGCGCCAGATCGACCGGTTGCGCGAGAACGACGCCGTGCTCGACGTGGTCGACCGCCCGGCCATCGACGGCGACCTGGTCACCATCGACCTGCACGGCAACGACGCCTCGGGCGCCGAGGTCGTGGGCGTCGACGACTATCTCTACGAGGTGGGGTCAGGCGTTGTCGTCGAGGCTCTCGACCCAGAGCTGCGCGGATCGAAGGCCGGCGCCATCGTCGCGTTCGACGCGCCGAGCCCGGCCGACCCGGACCAGAGCCTCTCGTTCCGCGTGCTGGTCAAGGAGGTCAAGGTCAAGAAGCTGCCCGCGGTCACCGACGAGTGGGTGGCCGAGAGCTCGGAGTTCACCACGGTGGACGAGCTGCAGGCTGACGTGACCGACCGGATCAGCCGCATCAAGCTCGTGCAGAGCCAGATGGCGCTGCGCCAGAAATCGATCGAGGCGCTGGCCGGTCTGGTGTCCGACGAGGCCGTCCCCGAGGTCCTGGTTGACTCCGAGGTGAACGAGCGCCTGCACGACCTGCAGCACCGGCTCGAGGCCCAGAAGATGGGCCTGGCCGAGTACTTCCAGGCCACCGGCACCTCGCCCGACGACCTGCTCAATTCGGTGCGGGCCGACGCCCACACCGCAGTCAAGGCCGACCTGGCGCTGCGCGCCCTGGTCGAGGCCGAGGAGATCACGGTCAGCGACGAGGACCTCGATACCGAGATCACGACCATGGCCGAGCGCATGGGCACCACGCCGTCCGAGTTGCGCAGCCAGCTCGACACGGCGGGACGGACCGGCGCGGTACGCTCGGAGCTGCGTAAGGGCAAGGCCCTGGAGTGGCTCCTGGACCACGTGGATCTCGTCGACGAGGAGGGCAACCCGATGTCCCGGGACGACCTCAAGGTGAACGCCGCCGGGGATACCGCCGAAGGCGCCACCGACGGGGACGACGTGGCTCGGGGCAGTGACCACGACGTCAAGCAGGACGAGGAGAGCGAGTGACGATGGACAGTGCGAGCGGCAGCATGAAGGCCTACAACTACCTGGTCCCCACCGTGATCGAGTCGTCCAACCGCGGCGAGCGGGCCTACGACCTCTACTCCCGGCTGCTGCGCGAGCGCATCATCTTCCTCGGCACCCCCGTCGACGACGCGGTGGCCAACCTGATCTGCGCCCAGCTGTTGTTCCTCGAGTCCGAGGAGCCCGACAAGGACATCCACCTCTACATCAACTCGCCGGGCGGCGAGATCACGGCGTTGTTCGCCATCTACGACACGCTCAAGTTCATAAAGGCCGACGTGTCGACCTTCTGCTTCGGGCAGGCCGCCAGTGCCGCCGCCGTGCTCCTGGCCGCCGGGGCCAAGGGCAAGCGGTTCGCCCTGCCCCATGCCGCGGATCCTGCTCCACCAGCCCTGGGGAGGTGTCGAGGGACAGGCCAGCGACATCGAGCTGCAGGCCAGGGAGATCCTGCGCATGCGCGACCTCCTCTCGGGCATGCTGGCCGAGGACACCGGCCAGACCCAGGAGAAGGTGGCCCAGGATACGGACCGGGACTTCATCATGACGGCCGAGGAAGCCATGACCTACGGGGTGATCGACGAGGTCATCACGGCCCGGTCGGTGGCGCCGCTCGAGGCCATCGGCGCGGCATAGGGCCGGCACGGGATCAATCGGATCGGGCACGGAAAACGGGCACGGGACGGGAGAGGCGAACGGGTGGCGAAGTTCGGAGAGGGCGGCGATCTGGTCAAGTGCAGCTTCTGCGGCAAGACGCAGAAGCAGGTCAAGAAGCTCATTGCCGGGCCGGGGGTGTACATCTGCGACGAGTGCATCGACCTGTGCAACGACATCATCGCCGAGGAGCGTGAGGACTCCACCGAGCTCACCTTCGAGGACCTTCCCAAGCCACGCGAGATCTTCGAGTTCCTGAACGACTACGTGGTCGGCCAGGAGTACGCCAAGAAGATCCTCTCGGTGGCGGTGTACAACCACTACAAGCGGGTCCAGGCCGGTCCCACCGGCCCCGAGGACGGCGTGGAGCTGGCCAAGTCGAACATCCTGCTGCTCGGGCCGACCGGCTGTGGCAAGACCCTGCTGGCCCAGACGCTGGCCCGCATGCTCAACGTCCCGTTCGCCATCGCCGACGCCACCGCGCTGACCGAGGCTGGCTATGTGGGCGAGGACGTCGAGAACATCTTGCTCAAGCTGATCCAGGCCGCCGACTACGACGTCAAGCGCGCCGAGACAGGCATCATCTACATCGACGAGATCGACAAGATCGCCCGCAAGAGCGAGAACCCCTCCATCACCCGGGACGTCTCTGGGGAGGGCGTCCAGCAGGCCCTGCTCAAGATCCTCGAGGGGACCACGGCCTCGGTTCCTCCGCAGGGCGGCCGTAAGCACCCGCATCAGGAGTTCATCCAGATCGACACCACGAACATCCTTTTCATCTGCGGCGGCGCCTTCGCCGGTCTGGACCGGTTGATCGAGGCCCGCATCGGGAAGCGGGGGATCGGCTTCCGTGCCGAAGTGCAGCGCAAGGACCGCGACGACGGAGAGATCCTGCGCCACGTGCTGCCCGAGGACCTCATCAAGTTCGGCCTCATCCCCGAGTTCATCGGCCGCCTGCCCGTGGTGAGCGCCGTCTCGCCCCTGTTCAAGGAGGCGCTGGTGGAGATCCTGGTGGAGCCCAAGAACGCGCTGACCCGCCAGTACGAGCGGGTGTTCGCGCTCGACAACGTCGAGCTGGAGTTCACCCCGGACGCGCTCGAGGCGGTGGCCGAGCAGGCGCTGTTCCGCGGCACCGGCGCGCGCGGGTTGCGGGCCATCCTCGAAGAGGTCCTGCTCGACGTCATGTACGACTTGCCGAGCCGCACCGACGTGGGCAAGTGCGTGGTGGACCGCTCCGTGGTGCTCGACAAGGTCGCGCCCACCCTGGTCCCGCTCGGTGGCACCCCGGTGAAGTCGAGCCGTTCCCGCCGCGCCGCCTCCTGACGGCACAGCGGCCCAACGTTCCAGCACCCGACACCCGGCCGCCGGCAGGGACCACCGTGGACGAGCCCGTGACCGTGCCGTTCCGAGGGGTCGGCGAGGCGCTGGCCTGGCTCGACGATCACATCGACTTCGAGGCGAACATGCCGCGCCGCCGGGCCGTGCCCTCGCTCGAGCGCATGCGGGCGCTGAGCGCGCTGCTCGGGGAGCCTCAGGACTCGATCCCGGCCATCCACATCACCGGGACCAACGGCAAGGGGTCGACCTCGGCCATGGCCACCATGCTGCTCCTGTCCAAGGGGCTGAGCGTGGGGACCTACACGAGCCCGAACCTGCACGTGGTGGCCGAGCGCCTGGCCCGCAACGGCCAGCCGATCGGCGACGACCAGCTGGCCGAGGTGCTGGGCGAGCTGGCCCTGCTGGAGTCGGTGCTCGACGAGCGCCCCACCCGCTTCGAGCTGCTCACCGCGGCTGCCCTCAGCTGGTTCGCCACCGAGGCGGTCGACTCCATGGTGGTCGAGGTCGGCCTGGGAGGCACGTGGGACTGCACCAACGTCGTCCACGGCGACGTGGCCGTGGTGACCAACGTGAGCTTCGACCACACCGACGTGCTCGGGCCCACGCTCGAGGGGATCGCCACCGACAAGGCGGGGATCATCGAGCCAGGGAGCCGGGTGGTGGTGGGGGAGACCGACCCCGAGCTGGCGCGCATCGTCGAGGCCCGGGCCGTTGCGGTGGGCGCCGCCTCGGTGTGGCTGGCCGGACGGGACTTCGACTGCGAGTACAACCAAGTGGCCGTGGGTGGGCGCCTGGTCACCCTGTGGACCCCAGGTGGGCGCTACGAGGACGTGCTGGTCCCTCTCCACGGGGCCCACCAGGGGCGTAACGCCGCCGTGGCCCTGGCCGCCGTGGAGGCGTTCTTCGAGGCACCCCTGGAGCCCGACGTGGTGACCGACGGGCTGGGGGCGGTGCGGGTGCCCGGTCGGCTCGAGGTGCTGGGCCGCCGCCCCCTCCTCGTGGTCGACGGGGCGCACAACGCGGCGGGGATGGCTGCGCTCGGTGCGGCCCTGAGCGAGGAGTTCGCCGTCGACGGGGCGGCGGTGGCGGTCGTGGGCATGCTCACCGGACGCGACCCCTCGGCCATGTTGGCGCCGCTGGCCGTCGCCGGCGTGCACACCGTGGTGGCCTGCGAGCCGGACTCTCCCCGGGCCATGCCGCTCTCCACGGTGGCGGAGGCCGGCCGGGCGCTCGGCCTCGAGGTGGTCGAAGAACGCTCCGCCGGCGCCGCGTTGCACACGGCCCGCGCCCTGGTGGAGGCCGACGGTCTCATCGTGGTGGCCGGGTCGCTCTACGTGGTCGGGGAGGTCAGGGCCGAGGCCCTCGCCGTGTAGTGTCCTCCCCTCGTGGACCGAACCCTTGTCATCGTGAAGCCCGACGGCGTCGAGCGTGGCCTGGCCGGTGAGATCGTCTCGCGAATCGAGCGCAAGAACCTCCGTCTGGTGGCCGCCGAGCTGCGGACCATCTCCACGGAGGTGGCCGAGACGCACTACGCCGAGCACGCCCAGCGCCCCTTCTACGGCGATCTGGTCGCCTTCATCACCCGGTCGCCCGCCCTGGTCATGGTGGTTGAGGGGCCCAAGGACACCTATGCCGTGGTGCGCAAGATGATGGGCACCACCAACCCGGCCGAGGCCGATCCGGGCACGATCCGCGGCGACTTCGGCGTGGAGCTGACCGAGAACCTGGTGCACGGCTCCGACTCACCCGAGTCGGCCGCCCGCGAGATCGCGATCTTCTTCCCGGATCTGGCCTCGGCCTGAGGGGCCGCGGGGGCCGCCACAGCCCCGCCGGCCTCGGCCGTGGGCCCGGGGTCGTGCCGCCGGGCGTTGACCAGGCGTTGTGTGGGAGGCCCGGAGCCCCGGTCCGCCTTGTGGACCCTCCTTCCGTCCCCTAGCCTGGGGGCCGAGCATCCATGCACCGGCCCAGCCGGTGCCCGCCCGCCTTTCCTCCGGGAGATTCCAGTCATGGCCGAAAACCGCCTCTCTCTGCTCGGTCGTGACATGGCCGTCGACCTCGGCACCGCCAACACGCTCGTGTACGTGCGGGGGCGCGGCATCGTGCTCAACGAGCCCTCGGTGGTGGCGGTGGACATCAAGGATGGCCGTCCTCTCGCGGTGGGGGCCGAGGCGAAGCGGATGATCGGCCGCACGCCGTCGAACATCCAAGCCATCCGGCCGCTCAAGGACGGTGTGATCGCCGACTTCGAGATCTGCGAGAAGATGCTGCGCTACTTCATCCACCGGGTGCACCAGCGGCGCTTCGCCAAGCCGCGCATGGTCATCTGCGTGCCCTCGGGCATCACCGGTGTGGAGCGCCGCGCCGTGATGGAGGCAGCCGAGTACGCCGGGGCGCGGCGTGCGTACATCATCGAGGAGCCCATGGCGGCGGCCATCGGCGCGGGCCTGCCGGTGCACGAGCCGACCGGGAACATGGTGGTCGACATCGGGGGTGGCACCACCGAAGTGGCCGTGATCTCCCTCGGTGGCATCGTGACCAGCCAGTCGGTGCGCATCGGCGGGGACGAGCTCGACGAGGCCATCGTGTCGTTCGTGAAGAAGGAGTTCAGCCTGGCGCTCGGCGAGCGTACGGCCGAGGAGATCAAGATCACGCTCGGCTCGGCCTACCCGCTCGAGCAAGAGCTGCACGCCGAGATCCGCGGTCGTGACCTGGTGAGCGGGTTGCCCAAGACGATCGTGGTCTCCACCGAGGAGATCCGGCGCTCCATCGAGGAGCCGGTCTCGGCCATCATCGACGCCGTCAAGGTCACCCTCGACCGCACCCCGCCCGAGCTGGCCGCCGACATCATGGAGCAGGGGATCGTGCTGACGGGGGGCGGCGCGCTGCTGCACGGGCTCGAGGCCCGGCTCCAGCACGAGACCGGCATGCCGATCGTGGTGGCCCGGGACCCGCTGAACTGCGTGGCCGTCGGCAGTGGCCAGTGCCTGGAAGAGTTCGAAGCGCTGAAGCGGGTGTTGATCACCACCTCCACGCGCTGATCGGTCGACCGGTTCTCGCTGGGTGGCTCGGAGCCGGCGGTCTCGCCGCACCCTGACGGTCGTCGTCCTGGTCGTCGTTTCGCTCTCGCTGATCTCGCTCGACCTCAACGGACGGACCCACAGCCTCACCTCGGGCGTGAAGTCCCTGGCCAACGATGTCTACGCACCCCTGCGCCAGGGCGTGCTCGACGTCCTCAGCCCCATCGGGAACTTCTTCGCCGGCGCGTTCGACTACGGCTCGGTGAAGGCGCAGAACGAGCAGCTGCAGAAGACCCTCGGTGACCTGCACGCCGCGCAGTCCGAGCGCGGCTTCCAGCTCAACCAGCTCCGCCAGCTGCAGCAGCTCATGGCGCTCCAGAACCTGCCGTACCTGCAGTCGATCCCCGTGGTGCCCGCCCAGACGGTCGACCAGAACGCCTCGAATTTCACGAGCACAATCACCCTCGACAAGGGCCGGGCCGACGGTGTGGACGTGGGCTACCCCGTGGTGGCCGCCGGCGGCCTGGTGGGCCAGGTGATCCAGTCCTTCCACCACACCTGCGTGGTGCGGCTGGTCACCGACGGTCAGTCCAAGGTCGGCGTGGTGTTCGGACCGGTCAAGCAGTACAACGGCATCGTCGACGGCCAGGGGCCCGGGACCCCCATGACGGCCGACCTGGTGCCACCCCACACGCCGCTGCACCGTGGCCAGATCATGTTCACCAGCAGCCTGATGGCGGCGGCGTTCCCACCAGGAATCCCGGTGGCCCGCGTCTCGTCCTTCCACACCGGGGCCGGGGCGAGCCAGGAGACGATCAAGGTGAGCCCGGCCGCCGACCTGGCCCAGCTGGCCTACGTCGACGTCCTGCAGTGGGCGCCCGCCCCGTGACGGCCCGCACGCTGGCCCGGGTGACGCTGGTCGTCTTCGTGGTGCTCATGGTGCAGCAGACCATGATGGTGGCGCTGCGGATCGGCGGGGTCCATCCCGACCTGCTCTGGCTCCTCCCCATCACCGCGGCCCTGCTCGACGGGCCCGAGACCGGGGCCATTGTCGGATTCTGGTCGGGGCTTGCCTTCGACCTGGTCCTGCCCACCCCCTTCGGTCTGTCCGCCCTGGTCGGCTGCGTGCTGGGCTTCACCGTGGGCATCCTCACGGCGGCCGCGGACCCCCGGGCGTCGTGGCTCAAGCCGGTGGCCGCGCTGACGGGGAGCGTCGCAGCGGACATGCTGTTCGCCGTGCTCGGTGCAATCCTCGGACAGGGGCAGATGGTCCAGATCGACTTCCTGGCCCTCTTCTTCGTGGTCAGCATCTCGAGCGTGATCTTGGTGCTCCCGGTCAACCGGCTCATGCGATGGGCCCTGGCCGGCGAGCATCACCGCCGGTCGCTGGTCTCGGCGGAAGGCGACGCCCGGGTCTGGTGAGCCGATGAAGCGGACCTTCCGCCATCCGATCCGCGGAGACCGGCTGCATCCCAAGCCCTCGTCCCGCCCGTCCCGGCGCGGGTCGTGGCGCAGCGATGCCCGCCAGCCCCGCATGCGGCCGCGCAAGGGCGTCAAGGTCGCCTCCATCGTCGGCTCGCCCGAGGAGGAGGAGTCCCGTCCCAACCTGCGCATCCGAGTGGTGGGGGCCGTGGTGCTGCTGCTCTTCGGTGTGCTCGTGCTCCGCCTGTGGACGCTCCAGGTCGTGCAGGGGAAGAACTACGCGGCGGCGGTGACGCGCAACCAGGTCCGCGTGGTGAGCGTCGCCGCGCCCCGCGGTGAGATCGTCGACCGCAACGGGACCGTGCTCGTCTCGAACTTCCCCCAGCAGGAGCTCCTGCTGTCGCAGAGCGAGGCCAAGCAGAACCCCAAGGTCGTCGGCATGGTGGCCGCGCTGGTCGGCCAGACACCCGCCCAGGTGGAGGCGTCCATCGCCAAGGCGGCGAACCAGATCGGTCCCTACGAGCCCGTGCCCGTGGCAGTGCCTGTCTCGGAGGACACGGTGCAGTACTTCCAGACCCACCAGTCCGAGTACCCCGGCGTGAGCGTGCAGACGGTGGCCCAGCGCACCTATCCCCAGGGCGGCACCACGGCCACCCCCATCCTGGGCTACACGGGCGACATCACGGCGGCCTACCTGGCCGCCCACCCCAACCAGGGGTACACCCAGGCGAGCCAGGTCGGCGTGTCGGGGATCGAGGCCCAGTACGAGCCCTACCTGCGCGGCGTGGCCGGTCGGGAGGCCCTCTCGGTCGACGTCCAAGGCGACGTGGTGGGCACGCTCAGCACGACCGCACCGCAGATCGGCGACACCGTCGTCACCAACGTCGACACCGGCCTCGAGCAGCAGGTCCAGAACGCCCTGGCCGCGCAGATCCTGGCCGACCGCCAGAGTTACGACGTGATCGACAAGAAGACCCCGCCGGCCCCCGACGGCGCCGTGGTGGTGCTCAACCCCCAGAACGGTCAGGTGCTGGCCCTGGCCTCGTACCCGAGCTACGACCTCAACCAGTGGGTGGGGGGCATCTCGGCGGCCAACTTCGCCGCGCTGCAGCAGACGGGAGCGGAGAACGACTACGCCACCGAGGGTCTCTACACTCCCGGCTCGACCTTCAAACTCGTCACGGCCACCGCGGCGCTCCAGGACGGCCTGTGGCCGGTCGGCCAGTACTACAACGACACCGGCAGCTACAAGATCACCGGCTGTCCGGCGCCGGGGGTCAACAACGACACCGGCTGCACGCTGCACGACAACCCCGGCGACCCGCCCGGCGAGTACGACATCTCGGGTGCGCTCACGGTGTCGAGCGACGAGTTCTTCTACCACCTGGGCGACATGTTCTCCCAGAACCAGGCGCAGTACGGCGAGACGCCGATCCAGAACGAGGCCACCGCATACGGCGAGGGCACCATCACCGGCATCGACCTGCCGGGTGAGGCACTCGGCCGGGTCGACAGCCAGGCAGCTGCGGGCCAAGCTCCACGCGGAAGCGCCCAAGGCGTTCCCCTACTCCTCGTGGTTCACCGGTGACAACGTGGAGATGGCTTTCGGCCAGGGCGAGACGGTGCTGACCCCGATCGAGCAGGCCGTGGCCTACGCCACCTTCGCCAACGGCGGGACGCGCTACCAGCCCCAGGTGGCCGCCGAGATCGTCGACCCCACCACCGGCAAGGTGGCCAAGAGGATCGCCCCGCAGGTGACGGGCCACGTGGCCATCTCCCCGACCAACTACAACGCCCTGCTCCAGGGCTTCGAGGGGGTCATCTCCAACCAGAACGGCACGGCCAACGGGGTCTTCCAGGGCTTCCCCTCCTCGTGGCACCTGGCCGGCAAGACCGGCACCGCCTCCAACCAGGCCGGCCAGGTCCCCAACAGCTGGTTCGTGGCCTTCGGTCCCAACCCCAACCCGCAGTACCTGGTGCTCGCGGTGATCGACCAGGGTGGCTACGGCGCCTCGGCAGCGGCACCGCTGGTGCGGAGCATCTTCGACTACCTCGCCGCCAACCCGATCGGCGCCACCGTCAAGACGCCCACGCCCGCCGATCCGGCCAGCCAGACCGCCCCGGCGGCCAACCCGCCGCTCGGCACACCCACCACAACCACCACCACGGCGCCCTCCGGGGGCGCCACCACGCCGGCGTCGGGCTGAGCCTTCCCGGGGCGTCCCGTAGGGTTGGGGCGATGGAGAACTTGTGGCCCCGCATCGAGCAGCTGCTGGCGCAGGTGTCCAAGCCGGCCCGCTACATCGGTGGTGAGCAGGGTGCACGTCACCCCGTGCACGGCCAAGGCAAGGTGGCCTGGCTGCTCGTCTACCCCGACACCTACGAGATCGGCCTGCCCAACCAGGGCCTGCAGATCCTCTACGAGATCCTGAACGAGCGCCCTGACGCCGTCGCCGAGCGGTCCTACGCGCCGTGGATCGACATGGAGGCGGCCATGCGGGAGGCCGGCGTGCCCGCTCTTCTCGTCGAGAACCACCTGCCGGCCGCCGCCTTCGACGTGCTCGCCTTCAACCTCTCGGCCGAGCTCGTCTACACCAACGTGCTCAACCTGATCGACCTGGCCGGCGTCCCGCTGTCCGTCGGCCGACCGCGGCGCTGCCGACCCGCTGGTCTTGCCGGCGGGCACTGCGCCTTCAACCCCGAACCGCTGGCCGACTTCGTGGACGCGTTCGTGCTCGGCGACGGCGAGGAGGTGGTGGGCGAGATCAACGAGGTGATGGGGGACTGGCTGGCCGCCGCGCCGCACCGGGACGCGCCGGGACGGTGCTGCGCGGCGCTCTGGCCGCGGTCGAGGGCGTGTACGTCCCGGCGCTCTACGAGCCGCGCTACGCGACGGCGCCTGGTGGCCAGCCGTGCCGATCGCGCCGCGGGTGCCGGCCGAGGTCGACCAAGCGCACGGTCGCTGACCTGGCCGACTGGCCCTACCCGCCGCACCAGCTGGTGCCCCTGACCGAGGTGGTCCACGACCGGCTGAACGTCGAGGTGTTCCGGGGCTGCACCCGGGGATGCCGGTTCTGCCAGGCCGGCATGATCACCCGGCCGGTACGCGAGCGCCCGGCCGAGCCAGGTCGCGCGAGCTGATCCGCGCCGGGCTCGAGCGGACCGGCTACGACGAGGTCGCGCTGACCTCGCTGTCGACGGCCGACTTCTCCGGGATCGAGGACACGGTGCGCGCCATCGTGGACGGCGACCCCGGCGACCGTGGCAGGTCTCGGTGAGCCTGCCCAGCCTACGGGTCGACGCCTTCACCGTGGCCACGGCGGCCCAGATCCAGCGGGTCCGCCGCACCGGGCTGACCTTCGCGCCCGAGGGCGGCACCTGGCGGATGCGCCGGTGATCAACAAGCTCATCACCGAGGAGGACCTCTACGGCGCCGTCGACGCGGCGTTCTGCCAGGGATGGCGGCGGGTCAAGCTGTACTTCCTCATCGGCCTGCCGACCGAGCGTGACGAGGACGTGCTCGGGATCGCCGCACTGGGCCGCGCTGCGTCGAGATCGGCCGGCGCCACACAACCGTCGGTGACCGTGGTGGCCTCGGTGGGTGGCTTCGTGCCCAAGCCCCACACGCCGTTCCAGTGGTTCGGCCAGGACACCGTGGCCGAGCTCCGACGCAAGGTCGACCTGCTGCGTGGAGGCGCGCCGCGGCCCGCGGGCCTGACGATCCGCTGGCACGACCCCGAGGCCTCGGTGGTCGAGGGGCTGGCCAGCCGGGGCGACCGCCGCATGGGCGCGGTGATCGAGCGGGTCTGGCGGGCCGGCGGGACCTTCCAGGAGTGGTCGGAGCGCTTCGATCTCGACCTGTGGGAGGAGGCCCTGGCGGCCGAGGGCCTGTCGCTCGAGAGGTGTGCCATCGCGACCGGGCCGAGCACGAGGCGCCTGCCGTGGGACCACTCTCGGCCGGTCTGCACCGGGACTTCCTCTGGGGGGACTGGCAGGACGCCCTGGCCCAGGTGGGCGTCGAGGACTGCCGCTGGACCCCCTGCTACGACTGCGGCGCCTGCACCGGGGGCGCGCTCGAGCACGTGGTGGCCTCCCCGGTCCCCCCGGCGGGCGGAAGCCAGGGGACCGGTCAGGACCTAGCTCGGCGGGCACCGGGTCCCGGTCCGCTTCATGGTCGGCGGCGGGCCTCCTGAGGACGCCGCAACGGCGGCTGCGTCTCCGCTTCACCAAGCTCGGCAAGATCCGCTTCACCAGCCACCGCGATGTGGCCCGGATGTGGGAGCGGGCCTTGCGGCGCAGCGGGCTCGCCGTCGCCTGCTCCCAGGGCTTCGTCCCGCGCCCGCTGCTCAGCTTCGGGCTGGCCCTGCCGACGGGCGCGAGTCCGTGGCCGAGTACCTCGACGTGCGCCTGGGCGGTCGGCGGGACCTGGGCGAGACCCCGGTTGCAGACGCTGCCGGGGATCTCTTGGCGAGCGCCGCTGCTGCCCGAGGGGATCGAGGTCACCGCGGCGGCCCTGGTGGCGAGGCGGTGCCGGCTTCGCTGCAGCAAGAAGTAACATCGTGCTCCTGGGAGCTGGAGGTGCTCGGCGTGACCGCATCGGAGCTGGTGGAGCGGGTCGAGCAGCCTGCTCGACGCCCCCAGCGTTTCGGTGCGCCGGGAGCGCAAGGGCCGCAAGCTTCGACGACGACCTCCGCCCCGGTGCGGTCGCTCGCATCTGGACCGTCACCAGACGCTCCAGTGGCCGGTCTCCGGCTGCGGTGCTCGCCGATTGGCCACCCGCCCGCGGGTGTCCGCCCCGGGAGCTGGTGGAGGCGCTCGGCGCCGATCTGGTGCTCGGACGAGCCTGCAGGACGCAACAGTGGATCGAGCATGACGGCGCCCGGTGGGAGCCGCTCATGCGGTGAGCGGGCTCCGTGCCGTCATCGCTCGCACGCGATGGAGCGTGCGTCATGAACTTGCGAGGAGGGATCTCCCTCATGTCCGAGACGGAGATCAACCAGGCCCAGCCGGGCCGCCCCACGGACGGGCCCCCCGGAGGCGCCCGGCGGCACAGACCCGCCGGAAGCAGCCCGCGCTCGCACCGCGCGGCCGCCGGCAGACCACGCCACGCCCCCGGACATCGGAGGACACGAGCGCCGGCCCCGTCGGCGACACCGGCGCCCCGGCCCGGGCGTCCGGCGCCCGAGCGCGCGCCCGTCGCGGCCCGCACGCACCGACCGGCCGGCGCCGGCACCCCACGGCTCGGACGAGGGCACCACGGAAGCGGGAGCGGCGACGAGCGGCGACCGAGTCGACCCCACCGAGGAGGGCTCGCCCGGCACCACGGCGTCGAAGCGGTCGCGCAGCCGCCGCCGTCGCGGCCGGGACCGCCGCGCCAAGCAGGTCGGCCGGTACCTGGTGTGCGTGCACGTCCAGCCCGAGGTGACCCAGATCGCCATGCTCGAGGGCCGCTCGCTGGTCGAGCACTACGTCGCCCGGGGCGCCGACGAGACCACCCAGATCGACGGCAACATCTACCGGGGCCGGGTGCAGAACGTCCTGCCCGGGCATGGAGGCCGCGTTCATCGACATCGGGATCCCGAAGAACGCCGTGCTGTACCGGGGCGACGTCCGCTACGACCGCGACGACATCGAGGGCGGGGCCGCCCAGCAGCCCCGGATCGAAGACGTGCTGCGAGCGGGCCAGACGATCCTCTGCCAGGTCACCAAGAACCCGATCGGGGCCAAGGGCGCCCGCCTGACCCAGGAGGTCTCGCTGCCGGGCCGCTTCGCCGTGCTGGTGCCCAACAGCTCGCCTTCGGCATCTCCAAGCGCCTGGGCGACAACGAGCGGCGGCGGCTGCGCCGCATCATCGACGACGTCAAGCCCGACGGGCCACGGGCTGATCGTGCGCACGGCCGCCGAGGGCGCGTCGGCCGACGAGCTGGCCGCGACGTCACGTGCCTTGCTCGAGCAGTGGAATGCGCATCGAGGCCGCAGGCCACCCGCTCCGACCAGCCCCGGGCCTCCTCTACCGGGAGCCCGATCTGGCCGTGCGGATCCTGCGCGAGGAGCTCAACGCCGAGTACCGGGGCGTGATCATCGACGACCTGGCGCTGTTCGAGCAGGTCCGCGCCTACGTGCAGGCGGTCAGCCCCGAGCTGGCCGAACGGGTCGAGTACTACGACACCGAGGCCGAGGGGCTCCCGATCTTCGAGCGCTACCACGTCCACGAGCAGCTCCACAAGGCGCTCGACCGCAAGGTGTGGCTGCCCTCGGGCGGCTCGCTGATCATCGAGCGGACCGAGGCGCTCACCGTCATCGACGTCAACACCGGGCAAGAACGTCGGGAAGACCAACCTCGAGGAGACGGTCTTCCGCAACAACCTCGAGGCGGCCGAGGAGGTCGCCCGTCAGCTGCGCCTGCGTGACATCGGCGGGATCATCGTCATCGACTTCATCGACATGGAGATCCGAGAGAACCGGGACAAGGTGGCGTCGGCCCTCCGCAACGCCCTGGCCCGGGACAAGACCCGTACCCAGGTCTTCGACATCTCCGAGCTGGGCCTGGTCGAGATGACCCGCAAGCGGATCTCCGAGGGGCTCCTCGAGTCGCTCTCGACGGAGTGCACGGTGTGCGGCGGCCGGGGCGTGACCCTCGACGACTCGGTCCTGCACTAGGCCCCCCGTCCCGGTGCGCTAACATCTGCGCCTCATGTACGCCGTGATCAGGTCCGGAGGGAAGCAGGAGCGCGTGGCCGAGGGCCAGCGCTGTCCGCGTCGAGCTGCTCGGCGAGCCCGTGGGGGCCGAGGTGACGCTCGAGCCGGTCCTGGTCGTGGACGGTGCCAGGGTCCTGGCCACCCCGGCGCAGCTGGCCGGCGCCACCGTCACGGCCAAGGTCGTGGGCTCCGAGGACGGTCCGAAGATCAACGCCATGACGTACAAGTCCAAGACCAACCAGCGCCGCCGGTGGGGCCACCGCCAGCACTACGCCACGCTGGAGATCACCGCCATCACGGCGGCCGGCTGACCGGAGGAATCCCTCATGTCCAAGACCAAGGGCGGCGGGTCCACCCGCAACGGCCGCGATTCGGCGGCGCAGCGGCTGGGCGTCAAGACCTTCGACGGCACCGCGGTGACCGCCGGCTCCATCATGGTCCGCCAGCGGGGCACCAAGTTCCACCCCGGCGACAACGTCGGGCGCGGCGGTGACGACACCCTGTTCGCCACGGCGGACGGGGTCGTGAAGTTCGGCGAGCGGCGCGGCCGCAAGCACGTCTCGATCATCGCCGGGTCGTAATTTCCGCCGGCCCGGCCGGCGGCCACCGGGACCGCGTGTCCCCGGGGTGCGAAAGCTCAGGCTCGCTGGTGCAGTTCGATGCGGTTGCCCCACGGGTCGGCCGTGAACGCCTGCCGGCGCCCCGTCGAGGCCACCTCCCGGGGCTCGGTCACCTCGAGGCCCTGATCGCGCAGCGCGGCCACCGCCACCGCCAGGTCGTCGTAGGACAGGGCGAAGTGCTGCCCGACGTTCTCGGGCACGGCGCCCTCGATCAGGTGCACCTGCGGCCCGCCGGCTGTGCTGAGCCAGGACCCGGCGACGCCGAAGTCGGGCCGTCCCAGGTCCTCGCGCAGGCCGAGCTTCTCGGTGTAGAAGGCGAGGGCGGCCACGGCGTCGGGGACGTGCACGGTCACGTGGTCGAGTCCGGTCGGTGCCACCGGGGAGCCCATCACAGCGAGCCTACGACGTGGCGCACCGTGGCGGCCACGGTGGGTGCGGCCCGGGCGCCCACCTGGTGGACCTCGGCGAGGTCGATGGTCGTGGTGGTCGACGCCGCCGGGTTGGTGACCAGGGCCAGGCCCAGCACCTCGGCCCCCGACTCCCGGGCGGCGATCGCCTCGAGTGCCATGGACATGCCCACCACGTCGGCACCGAGCGCCCCCAGCATGCGGATCTCGGCCGGGGTCTCGAACTGGGGACCCGGCAGCTGGGCGTAGACGCCGGGTCGGGCCGAGACGGCGTGGCCGGCCGGAGCCGGGGTGCCCATGGCCAGGCGGGCGAGCCGCTCCGAGTAGGTCCCCGTCATGTCGACGTGGCCCGGTCCCGTCAGCGGGCTGCGGCCGGTCAGGTTGAGGTGGTCCTCGACGACCATGAGCGAGCCGGCCACCAGGTCGGGGCGGATGGCGCCGACCGCGGCGGTGAGCACGGCCGTGGTGCATCCGGCGGCCAGCGCCATGCGCAGAGGGTGCACCACCTCGGCCGGCGCGTGGCCTTCGTAGAGATGGCAGCGTCCGCCCAGCACCAGGACCCGGTGGGCATCGACGAGCGTGGACCAGGCCTGGGGCCGGTGCCCGCCGGCGCCGTACGAGGGGAAGAACGGGAGCGTGTCGAGCGCCAGCGGATGGGCGCCGCCGGCCAGGATCTCGGCCGCCTCCGTGAGCCCGCTGCCGAGGATCACCACGACCTCGTGGTGGTCGATGCCGGTACGGCGCGCCAGCTCACGGGCGCTGTGTGCCGCCCGGTCGGTCGCGTCGTCCATGGCGCTCGAGCGTAGGGCGGCCACCGGCGGTGCGGCGCCTACCATTGCCCCGATGCCACTGGCGCCGACCCATGACGAGCGTTCCCGGCATGCCTGAGCGCGGCGGCCGGCAACCCCAGGAGTACCACCCGCCGGTCGAGGAGTACCTCGAGACCATCCTCGCCCTCGACGAGGAGGGGGTGGCGGTGATCCAGGCCCGCATCGCCGAGCGGCTGGGACGCTCCGCCCCCTCGGTCTCCGAGATGCTCGAGCGTCTGGTGGAGGAGGGCTACGTCACCCGCACGGGACGCCGGCTCACCCTGACCGACAGCGGGCGGGCCCTGGCCGAGCGGGTGGTGCGCAAGCACCGGCTGGCCGAGCGGCTCCTGGTCGACGTGATCGGTCTTGAGTGGCACAAGGTGCACCGCGAGGCGGGGCGCTGGGAGCACGTGATCTCCGACGACGTCGAGGCGCGCCTGGTCGAGCTGCTGGGCGACCCGGCCACCTGCCCCCATGGCAACCCCATCCCGGGCTCGCACACGCGGCCGCCGGTCGTGGTGAGCCGGCCGCTGGCCGAGGTCCCCGAGGGCGAGCGGGTGCGCTTGGTCCGCGTCAGCGAGGAGGTCGAGATGCATCTCAACTCGTTGGCCATGCTCGACGAGAGCGGCTTCATCCCCGGTGCGGTGGGCCGGGTCAGTCGTCGCGATGCGCAGGGCAACGTCGAGGTGACGGTCGAGGACGGCTCGGGCGCGGTCCGGGTGCCGAGCGACCTGTGCGGCCGGCTGTTCGTCGGCCCCGTGAACCCCCGGTGAGCAACGGGTGACCCGCTTCACGCGACGACCGTGACCCTTCGGCTGGTGGCCGACGCCGTGTTCACCGTCGACGCGGCCGACACCGTGCTCGTGCCGGGCGCGGTCGAGATCGGTGACGACGGCGCGGTGGCCTGGGTGGGCGATCCCGAGGAGCTCGGCGCGGCGCCCGGCACCGAGGTCCGACACGTGGGCGGGGTCGTGATGCCCGGCCTGGTCAACTGCCATGCCCATTCGCCCATGACGCTGGTCCGCAGCGCCGGCGACGGGCTTCCGCTCGACCGCTGGTTGAACGAGTCGGTGTGGCCCGCGAGGCGCGACTCACCGACGAGGACGTCTACTGGGGCATGGTGCTCGGTGCGGCCGAGCTGTTGGGCAACGGCGTCACCACCACCTGCGAGCAGTACCGGCACCCGGCGCCGGTCCTCCAGGCGCTCGAGGAAGCGGGGATCCGGGCGGTGTACACGCCCGGGATCTTCGAGGTCCCCGGTTCGGGGCCGGGCAAGAGCTGGGAGCACCTGCTGGCCGAGACGTGCGCGCTGTTCGACGCCGCGCCCGCGCCGGCTCCCGGGTGGAGGTGGGATTCGGCCCGCACGCGGCCTACACCGTCCCGCCCGAGGGCCTCGGCGCCATCGCCGCCGAGGCCCAGCGCCGCGGCGCGCTGCTACCAGATCCACCTGGCCGAGACCGAGGCCGAGTGCGAGGTGGTCCGCGGCCGCCACGGCATGAGCGCCCCGGCCCTCCTGGCCTCGGTCGGCGCGCTCGACGGGAGGGTCCTGGCCGCGCACGCCGTGTGGCTCGACGAGGCCGACCTCGAGCTGTTGGCCGCCCACGACGTGGCCGTGGCCCACTGCCCGGGGTCCAACGGCAAGCTGGGCGCGGGTGTGGCGCCGCTGCGCGCGCTGCTCGACCGCGGTGTGCGGGTGGGGCTGGGCACCGACGGGCCGGCGTCCAACGACGACCTCGATCTCTGGGACGAGATGCGCCTGGCCGCGCTCTTTGCCAGGGCCGGGGCCCGAGACCCCGAGGCGCTGAGCTCGGCCGCGGCGCTGCGCCTGGCCACCCGCGGAGGTGCGGAGGCACTCGGCCTGCGCACCGGGGCGCTCGAGCCGGGCCGTCCGGCCGACCTGGTCCGGGTGCGCACCGACGACGCGCGCTTCACCCCTTCGGTCACCCCGGCCGAGCTGCTGGGCCACCTGGTCTGGGCCGGAGCCGGCTTCTTGGTGACCGACGTGTGGGTGGGCGGCGTCCAGGCCGTGGCCGACGGCCGGTGTGCACGGCTCGACGAGGAGCGGGCGCGGCTCGAGGTGGGCCGTCGCGCCAGGCGCCTGGCCGGCTCGTAGGCTGCTCCTTCATGCCCGGCTTCGTCGACCAGGCCCAGCTGCACGCGCGCGCGGGCGACGGTGGGGCGGGCGCGGTGTCGTGGCGACGGGAGGCCCACGTCGAGCGCGGCGGTCCCGACGGCGGCGACGGGGGTCACGGTGGCGACGTGTGGCTGGTGGCCTCGGACAACGAGTCGTCGCTCCTGGGCTTCCGGGACCACCCGTTCCGCCGGGCCACCGACGGTGTGCACGGCGGGGGGTCGCGGCGTCACGGCGCGCGCGGCAAGGACATCGTGGTGCCCGTCCCAGTCGGCACCGTGGTGCGCGACAGGGACGGTGCCGTGGTCTGCGACCTCGACCAGGCGGGGTCCCGCTCCATGGTGGCCGAGGGCGGCCAGGGAGGACGGGGTAACGCACGCTTCCTGTCGAACCGCCGGCGGGCGCCGGCCTTCGCCGAGCAGGGCGAGCGCGGCCAGGAGCGGTGGCTCGAGATGGAGCTCAAACTGATGGCGGACGTGGCCCTGGTCGGGTTCCCCAACGCCGGGAAGTCCACGCTGATCTCGACGGTCTCGGCAGCCAAGCCCAAGATCGCCGACTATCCCTTCACCACGCTCGAGCCACACCTGGGCGTGGTGCGCGTGGGCGGGGCGCGCGACGGCACCGAGTTCGTGATGGCCGACATCCCGGGCATGGTCGAGGGCGCGGCGGGCGGTAAGGGCCTGGGTCACCAGTTCCTCCGTCACATCGAGCGGGCCCGGGTGCTGGTCGTGCTGGTCGACCTCGGGGCGACGGCGCTCGGTGGCGAGTCGGCGACCGATCAGCGGCGCATCCTCCTCTCCGAGCTCGACTCGTACCGACCCGAGCTGCTCGAGCGGCCCCGCCTGATCGTGGGGAGCAAGGCCGACGTGGGCGCCGACGACGAGGGCGCCTGCGACATGGTGCTCTCGGCCGTGACCGGGTCCGGCGTGGCCGAGGTGGTGGCGCGCCTGGCCGCTCTGGTCCAGCAGGCCCGCGAGGAGGCGGCACAGAGTGTCTCGCTCGAGGTGGTGGTGCACCGCCCCGTGCCCGAGGGCGTCGAGGTGCAGCGGAACGGGCCGGGGGCCTGGACCGTGGTCGGCCGGGCCGCGGCGCGCGCCGTGGCACTGTCGGACTTGACCGACGCCGGGGCCCAGGCCGAGGTGGTGCGGCGCCTGCGCCGTCTCGGGGTCGACCGGGCCCTCTCGCGCGCCGGCGTGCGTGACGGCGACGAGGTGACCGTGGGGTCCATGACGTTCACCTGGGGGGATGACGCGTGATCGTCGTGGTCAAGGTGGGGTCGTCTTCGGTGACCGAGTCCACCGTGGCCCGGCTCGGGGGCGAGCTGGCGGCGGCGCGCCGGGCGGGGCACACCGTGGTCGTCGTCACCTCCGGGGCCATCGCCGCGGGCTGGACGGCTCTCGACCGCGGCGAGCAGCGCCCGGGAGACCCCGCGGTGCTCCAGGCCGTCTCCGCCGTGGGCCAGCACCGCCTGATGCGCCTGTGGCAGGACGGCGCTCGACCCTCACGGCCTGCTGGCCGGGCAGGTACTGCTGGCCCCGCTCGACTTCGTGCACCGCACCCAGTACCTCCACGCCCGGGGCACCCTGGGGCATCTGATCGACCTCGGTGTGGTGCCGGTGGTCAACGAGAACGACGCCGTGGCCGACGAGGAGATCCGCTTCGGCGACAACGACCGCCTGGCCGCGCTGGTGGCCCATCTGGTCGGCGCGCAGCTCCTGGTGCTGCTGACCGACACCCCTGGTTTGCTGACCGCAGACCCGCGCCGCGACACCGAGGCGTCGTTGATCGAGGAGGTGGTCGAGATCGATCACGAGCTCGAGCGCCTGGCCGGCGGTCCGGGGAGCGAGGTGGGCAGCGGGGGGATGGCCTCGAAGCTGGCTGCCGCCAAGATCGCCACCTGGTCGGGCACCCAAACCGTCATCGCGGATGCCGCCCGCCCGGGCGTGCTGGCGGCCGCCCTCGCTGGCGAGCCGGGGGTGGGCACGGTGTTCCGGGCCCGGCCCGTGCGGCTGGCGGCGCGCAAGCTCTGGATCGCCTTCGCCCTCGGTTCGTCGGGCCGCCTGAGCGTGGACGCCGGCGCCCAGGCAGCACTGGTCGAGCGGGGGCGGTCGTTACTGGCTGCCGGGGTCACGGCGACGGCGGGCACGTTCGGCCCCGAGGACGCCGTCGAGATCGCCGGCCCCGACGGGACGGTCTTCGCCAAGGGGCTCGTGCGGGTGTCCGCCGACGGAGCGCCGGCGTGGATGGGGAGCCGGCGCCAGGTCGTCGTGCACCGCGACGACCTGGTCCTTGTACGCTGACCCGGTGACTTCGCCGGCATTGGAGCAGCTTGCGGCCCGCGTCCGCACGGCCGCCCGCTCGGTGGCCGCCGCGTCGGGCTCGGTGCGCGACCACGCGCTGCACCTCGCGGCCGAGCTGCTCGAGGAGGAGTGGCGGGGCCTGGTGGAGGCCAATGCCACCGACCTCGACCGGGCAGGAGCGGCCGGCATGACCGAGGCCGCCCAGGACCGGCTGCGCCTCACGCCCGAGCGGGTCGAGTCGATGGCGAACGGGCTCCGCACCGTGGCCGCGCTGCCCGATCCGGTCGGTGAGGTGGTCGAGGGCTGGGTCCGGCCGAACGGCCTGCGGGTGACCCGGGTGCGGGTGCCCCTGGGCGTGGTGGGGGTGATCTACGAGAACCGCCCCAACGTGACGGTCGATGCCGCGGGTCTGTGCCTCAAGGCCGGGAACGCGGCGTTCCTGCGGGGGTCGTCCTCGGCGATCGAGTCCAACCGGGCCATCGTGAGCCTGTTTCGACGCGCCGTGGACAAGGCCGGGCTCCCCGAGGACGCCGTGGCCCTGGTGGAGGACACCTCGCACGAGACCGCAGTCGCCTTCATGCAGCTACGCGGCCAGCTCGACTGCCTGATCCCGCGCGGCGGGCCGTCGCTGATCGCCTCGCTGGTCGAGCACGCCACCGTGCCCTACGTGCTCGATGGCGACGGCAACTGCCACATCTACGTCGACGGCGAGGCCGATCTCTCGATGGCCCACGACTTGGCGGTGAACGCCAAGACCCATCGCTTCGGCGTGTGCAACGCCGTGGAGACCATCCTGGTGCACCAGGCGGTGGCGGCCGAGTTCCTGCCCGGCCTGGGCACCTCGCTGGCCGAGGCCGGCGTGGAGATACGGGCCGACGAGCGGGCGCTGCCCCACCTGCCCGGCGCCGTGCCGGCGCTCGAGGAGGACTTCGCCACCGAGTTCCTGGCTCCGGTGGTGGCGATCGGGACGGTCGACGACCTCGACGACGCCATGGCGCACATCGCCCGCTACAGCTCGGGCCACTCCGAGGCCATCGTCACCTCCGACGTGGCCACGGCGGACCGGTTCGTGGCCGAGGTCGACGGGGCCGCCGTCCTGGTCAACGCCTCGACCAGGTTCGTCGACGGCCAGGAGCTCGGGCTGGGTGCCGAGGTGGGCATCTCGACCCAGAAGCTCCACGCCCGGGGCCCCATGGGGGTGAAGGAGCTGACTTCGCTCAAGTGGGTGGTGCGCGGCGACGGGCAGGTGCGACGGTGAGCGCGACGGATGGTACCGGCGCCCTCCACGGTGGCGGCGCGCTCGGGCTGCCCGAGGCCGGCCCGCCGCGGTTCGCCTCGCTCGACGCCGTGCGCAGCGGGCTGGCCGACGTGGGGTACCTGGCCGACGAGTCCATCAGCGGCGTGGTGTACCTGGCCGATCGGCTGGCCAAGCCGGTGCTGGTCGAGGGCCCGGCCGGCACGGGCAAGACGCAGTTGGCCAAGTCGGTGGCCGAGCTCACCGGGGCCCGCCTGATCCGGCTGCAGTGCTACGAGGGACTCGACGAGTCCAAGGCCCTGTACGAGTGGAACTATCGCAAACAGCTCCTGCGCATCCAGGCCGGCGAGCACGGCAAGGGTGAGACCGAGGGACCGTCGTGGCAGGAGCTCGAGGAGGACATCTTCTCGGAGGAGTTCCTCCTGACCCGCCCGCTGCTCGAGGCCATCCGCGCTACCGATCCGGTGGTGCTCCTGGTCGACGAGGTGGACCGGGTGGAGCTCGAGACCGAAGCCCTGCTGCTCGAGATCCTCTCGGAGTACCAGGTCTCCATCCCCGAGCTCGGCACGGTGCGCGCCACGCAGCTGCCCATGGTCTTCCTCACCTCCAACAACACCCGGGAGCTCTCCGAGGCCCTCAAGCGCCGGTGTCTCTACCTGCACGTGAACTACCCCGAGCTCGACCGCGAGCGCGAGATCGTCCGGGCCAAGGTGCCCGGCATCACCGAGGAGCTGGCCGACCAGGTGGCCCGTATCGTGCGCTCACTGCGCACGCTCGAGCTGCGCAAGGCCCCGTCGGTCTCCGAGACCCTGGACTGGGCGCGCACGCTGGTCCTGCTCGGCGTGGAGACGATCGATGCCGCCGGGGCGGCCGAGACGCTCCACGTCCTGCTCAAGTACCAGACTGACATCGAGCGGGCCACCAAGGAGCTGCTCTCGGCTTCGTCGACCCCAGACTGAGCGCAGCGTGCTCGACCTCCTGTCCGGCTTCGTCGGCGAGCTCCGCCGCGCCGGGCTCCCCGTCTCGCTGACCGAGCACCTCGACGCGGCGGAGGCGGTCCAGCACATCCCGCTCGAGGATCGTGAGGCGCTCAAGTACGCCCTGGCCGCCACCCTGGTCAAGTCCTCGGCCCATTGGACGGCCTTCGAGACCGCGTTCGAGATCTACTTCGCCGTCCGACCGGCCGGCACCGGCCCGAGCGGGATCGGCTCGCGCCGAGACGGTGGGGCGGACGAGGAGCAGGGGGAGCGTTCCGAGAGTGCACGCGGCGAAGCGGGCCCCGAGGGCGTCCAAGGCCTCGGCCGCTCGCAGCAGGGGGGCGGTGGCGGGGAGTCGATGACGCCCGAGGAGCTGGCCGAGCTGCTCTTCCGGTCGCTCCTCTCGGCGGACACCGCGCTCATGAACGCCGTGGCCCGCGGCGCCGTGGACCGGTTCGCCGGCATGGAACCGGGGCGACCCGTCGGCGGCACCTACTACCTCCACCGGACCCTGCGGAACCTCGACCTCGACGGCATCCTCGAGCGGCTCATGGCCCAGGCCCAGGCGGGAGCCAGCGGCGGGGCGCTCACCGACCTCGAGGAGCGGCTGGCGGCCGACGAGTACCGGACCCGGATCGAGAAGTTCCGAAAGGCCGTCGAGACCGAGATCCGCCAGCGCCTGGTCGAGGACCGCGGGGCCGAGGCCCTGGCGCGTTCGGTGCGCAAGCCGCTGCCCGAGGACATCGACGTCATGCACGCCAGCCGCCAGGAGTTGGCCATGTTGCGCCTGATCCTCCACCCGCTCTCGCGCAAGCTGGCCGTGCGGCTGGCCCGCAAGCGCCGTCACGGCCGTCGGGGCCCGCTCGACTTCCGGGCCACCATGCGCCGGTCGCTCTCGACCGGCGGGGTCCCGGTCGATCCGCGCTACCGCCACCCACGCCCGTCCAAGCCCGAGATCTTCGTGATCGCGGACATCTCGGGATCGGTGGCCAGCTTCGCCCGATTCACCCTGCACCTGGTCTATGCCATCTCGTCGCAGTTCTCCAAGGTTCGCAGCTTCGTCTTCGTCGACGGCATCGACGAGGTGACGCGGTTCTTCGAGGGTGTGGTCGATCCGGCCGAGGCGGTCGTGCGCATCAACACCGAGGCTGACGTGATCTGGGTGGACGGCCACTCCGACTACGGGCACGCGCTGAGCGAGTTCCACCGACGCTGGGGCGACGAGGTCACGTCCCGTTCGAGTGTCATGGTGCTGGGCGACGCGCGAAACAACTACCACGCCTCGCAGTCGTGGGTGCTCGAGGATCTCCAGGCACGGGCGCGCCACGTCTTCTGGCTCAACCCCGAGCCGCGCGAGTACTGGGGATCAGGCGACTCGATCATCGGTGAGTACGCCGTCCACTGTGACCGGGTCGTCGAGTGCCGGACCCTGCGCCAGCTCGAGCAGTTCGTGGGGAACCTCGCGTGAGCGATGGGGACCCGGTGGGCGCCCCGGTCGACGGGTCCCCAGAGCGCTCCCACGCGGGGGTGCTGCGGATCTTCCCTCCGGCCGAGGGGGCGTCGCGGATCGTGCTGGTCCGCCACGGGCAGGCCGAGTGCAACCTCAACAAGGTCGTCGGGGGGCGCAAGGGGTGCACCGGGCTGACCGACCTCGGGCGCCGCCAGGTCTCGATGCTGGCCGACCGACTCTACGAGAGCGGTGAGCTGCGCCAGGCCACGGCGCTCTACTCCTCGGTCCTGCCCCGGGCCGTCGAAACGGCGCAGCGCCTGCGCCCGGTGGTCGGACCCGGCCCGGCCGCGCTCGGCCCGATCATGGAGCGCTGCGACCTGTGCGAGCTGCACCCGGGTGACTGCGACGGGATGGTCTGGGACGAGGTGCTCGAGAAGTTCGGCGTGCCGGACTGGGACGTGGACCCGAGCGTGCCCATCGCCCCCGGCGGTGAGAGCTGGTCCTCGTTCGTGGCCCGGGCCTCCGATGCCGTCCGCGACGTGGTCCGCGCCCATCAGGGCGAGCTGGTGGTGGCGGCGGTCCATGCCGGTGTGATCGAGGCGACGATGATCGCCTTCCTCGGTGTGCCCCCCGACGTCTACCGCCGGGGGTGGGTCCGCATCGTCCATGCGTCCATGACCGAGTGGGAGTGGGTGCCCGGCGAGGACCGCTGGATCCTGCTGCGCTTCAACGATGCCTGCGGCGTGCCGCTCGTCTGACGGTCTGCCCTGCAGGCGTCGACGGACCAGGCGTCGACGAGCGAGCTACTTCCGGGTGAGGTAGGCGTCGGCCACCGGAGTGGGAGCGCACGCCAGCCACGCATCCTCGATGGCGACGCGCACCGGTCGTCGTGAGCGCGACCTTCAGTTGGACCAGAACGGCGGCGAACCCGTCGAAGTGGGGGATGGTGAAGAACCCCCTGCTCCCCCCGGCCAGCAGGGCTTCCTTGTCGGCCACGTCGGCGGTCCGCAGGGCGAGGATGGGGCCGGCCGGGGGCGTCTCGGTGCCGAAGCGCCGCACATCGGCCTTGGTGAACGGCCGCTCCCAGGCAAAGGCCTTGCCGGCGACGGACCATGTGCGGTTCCCGTGACGCTCACCTTCTGTGACCTCGGGCAACACCGAGGCCATCTGCGCCGCGTCCTCCAGTGTCACCACGGTCGGACCCTACCGCTAGGGTTCCGCTCGGTGGACGTCGCAGTGGTGGGAACCGGATTCATCGGGAGTGTCCTCGGCCGGGCTCTGGCCGGGGCCGGACACCGGGTCACCTTCGGGTCCAGGCATCCGGGCGACGACGCGGTGGCCGCGGACTCCGGGGCGACGGTGACGTCGGTGCCCGGAGCGCTGGCCGCGGCGGACGTGGTGATCCTCGCCGTGCCGGGCGCGGCGGTGGCACAGGTGGTGGGCGACGACCCCGGCGCCCTCGCCGGCAAGCTCGTGATCGATGCCACCAACTGGATGGGAGAGCAGGTCGCCAACAGCAGGGCCGCGCTGCCGGCGTCGGTTCGCTACGCGCGGGCGTTCAACACGCTCGGTGGCGAGAACATGGCCGCGCCGGTATTCGACGATGGTCCGGCCGACATGTTCTTCTCTGCCCCGGAGGCGGACCGGGCCGTGGTCGAGGCGGTCATCGAAGGGGTGGGGCTGCGCCCCGTCTTCGTGGGGGAGGACCAGGAGGCGATCGTCGACTGCCTCTTCCGGCTCTGGATAGCCCTCGCCATCACCCAAGGGCGCGGACGGCGGCTGGCGTTCCGGCTGCTCGAGGGATCAGCTCCGGGCGCTGGGGAGCCCAACGCCCGGAGCGAACAGGCCACGAGCGAGCGGGCCACGAGCTAACAGGAGTAGTCCTCGTCATAGGTCGCGCTGTTGTACTGGACGATGAGGAGGGGCCCGGTCGGGAGGTGCTCCTGCGCCGTCCACCTGGAGTAGTCGGCGCAGCTCGCCGGTCCGCTCGGGTTGGCCAGGTAGTCGGCCATCCAGTAGGGCACGTCGGGCTGGAAGTTCCCCACGATGCCGTTCCAGTTCCCCGGGCTGGCGTAGATGCCGACGTTGGCAATGCCCTCGGTCAGGTGCAGCGCGTTGAGCGCGCCCTGGACGAACAGCGCATTCTCCGTCGTGCTGCCCGACCAGAAGCCGACCTCCACGTCGAGCCACCAGGTCACCGAGGTGTTCGCCCCCGCGGCTTGGGCGTCGTTGAACGCATTGAGACCGGCCAGGTAGCCGGCATTGCAGGCCTGGTCGTACCCGCCGAAGACCAGGCAACCCGGCTGGGGTGCGGCAGATGTCGTGTAGGTCAAGAAGGTGTACAGGTTGAGGCCGGCTCCGGCCCAGGCGACCTCTTGGGAGAGGCACGGGTTGGTGAACGAAGATGACGCCCCGTCGACCTGCACGATGCCGATCTGGTGGGGTGGGGGAGGCATGTTGGAGCACTGGAACTTGCTGATGTCGTAGCCGTAGGCGCCGGACGGGTAGGGCGCCCCGGAGAAGGAGCCGTTGCCCGGGGCATCGGCCATGCCCACGATCGGGCGGAAGAGATTGGGCGGCGCGGAGCCGTCGTAGCGGGCCGCCCCGAAGTTCGACACCAGCCCGGCGCTGTCGGTGAACCAGTAGCCGCTGCCGTCGCTGATGGCCGTGGCGCCCACGATGGGGTGCTTGAGGACCTGGCCACCCAGGGAGCCGTAGAAGGGCGCCGAGCCGAAGGAAAAGATGCCCCCGTCGGAGGCCACGAGGAAGTAGCCGGCGCCGTTCGGCCCGGCGATCATGCCGATGACGGGCTTGTTGAGGCGCAGGTTCCCGGTGCTCCCGTAGAACTGGGCGTCGCCGAAGCTGAAGATGCCCCCGTCGGAGGCCACCAGCCAGTAGCCGTGGCCGCTCGGCGTGGCCGCCATGCCCACCACGGGTTTGTTGAGGCGCAGGTTCCCGGTGCTCCCGTAGAACTGGGCGTCGCCGAAGCTGAAGATGCCCCCGTCGGAGGCCACCAGCCAGTAGCCGTGGCCGCTCGGCGTGGTAGCCATCCCGACGATGGGTTGGTTGAGCCGGATCGCTCCGGTGCTCCCGTAGAACTGGGCGTCGCCGAAGCTGAAGATGCCCCCGTCGGAGGCCACCAGCCAGTAGCCGCCGCCCCCGGGGGTCGGGGCCATGCCGACCACGGGTTTGTTGAGCACGGTCCCCCCGGTCGAGCCGTAGTAGGGCGCCCCGCCGAAGCTGAAGATGCCTCCGTCGGATGCCACCAACCAGTAGGCGGGGGAGTTCGCCGCGGCGGCCGGAGGGCTCGAGGCCACCACGGCTCCGAGCACTGCCAAGAGCGGCGCCGCCGCGACGAGCAGCGCGAGGGTCAGCCGGCGGATCAACTTCTCAGGAACTCCGCCACGCGGAAGGCGAGATCGAGGGACTGGCGGGCGTTGAGCCGCGGGTCGCACGTCGTCGTGTAGCGGTCTCCGAGGTCGACCTCGAGGATCTCCTCGGCGCCGCCCAGGCACTCGGTGACGTCGTCACCGGTCAGCTCGATGTGGAGCCCGCCGGGCCACGTGCCCTCGTCGCGGTGCACGTCGAAGAAGGCTCGCAGCTCGGCCAGGATGTCGTCGAAGCGGCGCGTCTTGCGGCCGCCGTCACTGGTGAAGGTGTTGCCGTGCATGGGGTCGCACGACCACACCACCGGATGCCCCTGGGCCTCGACGGCCCGCACCACCGGGGGCAGGAGCTCGCGGACACGGGACGCGCCGAACCGGGTGATCAGGGTGAGCCGTCCGGGGATGCCGTCGGGATTGAGGCGCTCGCACAGGGCCACGACCTCGGCGGGGCTGCAGCTCGGCCCGATCTTCACCCCGACCGGGTTGGTGATGCCCGAGAGGAATTCGAGGTGTGCTCCGTCGAGTTGTCGGGTGCGGTCGCCGGCCCAGATCATGTGGGCCGAGCAGTCATACCAGTCGCCGGTCAGCGAGTCGACCCGGGTCAGGCACTCCTCGTACGGCAGGATCAGGGCCTCGTGGCTGGTCCAGAAGTCGACCTGGTGCAGGCCCTTCTCGGCGCCCAGGTCGATCCCACAGGCGGCCATGAAGCGCAGGGCGCGGTCGATCTCCGCGGCGATTCGCTCGTACCGCTGCCCCTCGGCCGACGAGGCCACGAACTGCTGGTTCCACAGGTGCACCTGCGAGAGGTCGGCGAAGCCGCCCTTGGTGAAGGCCCGCAGCAGGTTCAAGGTCGAGGCGGACTGCTGGTAGGCCGAGACCAGGCGCGCCGGATCGGCGGTGCGGGCCTGCGCGTCGAAGGCCTCGTCGTTGACCATGTTTCCCCGGAAGGACGGCAGCTCCAGGTCGCCCACCGTCTCGGTGGGAGCCGAGCGCGGCTTGGCGAACTGCCCGGCGATCCGGCCCACCTTGACCACCGGGACGCCCGCGGCGTAGGTCAGTGCCACCGCCATCTGCAAGATGATCTTGAGCTTGTCCCGGATGGCGTCGGCGGTGAACTCGGCGAAGGACTCGGCGCAGTCACCGGCCTGCAGCAAGAACGCCTCACCCTCGGCCACCTGGGCCAACTGCGCCGTCAGATAGCGCGCCTCACCGGCGAAGACCAGCGGCGGCAAGGTGGCCAGCTGGGCCTCGGCGCGCTTCAACGCGTCCGCATCGGGCCACTCGGGCTGCTGCGCTGCGGGGAACGTCCGCCACGACGCCGGGCTCCACGAGGTCGACTCGGGCGCTCTCGTCACCGGACCAGGTTAACGCCGTAGGATCGCCGCTCATGGCCGCACCCGGTGGCACGGCACCCCGACCCGCCTCCCGACGCTGACCTCGAGCGCGGATGCACCCCGGGGTGAACGTGGCACCACCTGAGGAAACAGCCGAGCGACCCGTCCGCGTCGGGATACTGGGCGGGACCTTCGACCCTCCGCACATGGGCCACGTGGCGGCGGCACGCGCCGCGCTCGACCAGCTCCACCTCGATCGCCTCCTACTGGTCGTGGCCCACGATCCCTGGCAGAAGTCCCCGCAGCGCCAGATCTCACCGGCCGAGGACCGCTATGCGCTGACCGAGGCCCTGGCATCGGAGGTCCCGGGCGCCGAGGCCAGCCGGATCGAGATCGACCGGGGAGGCCCCAGCTACTCGACGGAGACGGCCGAGGAGGTGCTCGCCGCCGCCGGGGAGCAGGGCGTCGAGTTGTACCTCGTGGTCGGCGCCGACCTGGTGCCCGAGCTCGACACCTGGCACCGTCACGAGGAGCTCCGACGTCTGGTGACGCTCGCGGTCGTCTCCCGGCCGAGCGCCTCCGCCGCGCCGGAGGTGTCGGGCTGGCGGATGGTTCGCATCGAGGGTCCGCAGGTCCCGGTGTCGAGTTCGGAGGTCCGGGGCCTGCTGGCCGCGGGCCGACCGGTCGAGGGGCTGATCCCCGATGCGGTTATCCGTTGCATTCGCCGCCGCGATCTGTACGCTGTGCCCTAGATGAGCGCCATGCCCGCCGGGTGGACGGAACCTTCCGACAGCCTTCCCGTGGACACCGCGGCCCGGCGAGTGCCGGGCGAACGCACGCCCGCCGCCACGTCGGGGCCCGCGCCCCGCCGGGCCGACCTGCGGGTGGCCCACAAGCTGGCCCGCCGCTCGCAACAACGCTGGGCCGTCATGTCGTGCGCCGTGCTCACGGTTGCCTTCGGGTCCACGGTGGGGATCCTGGACGTGATCCGTTGAGCGACGGGTTGGGCGCGCACGTCCAGCTGCCTCCACCGGCGGTGACTGCCGCCGAGTCGGCTGAGGCAAAGCTCGGGCACGGCACCGTGGTCCTCGCCATGACCGAGCTCTTCGGCGTGGTCGACGCCTTCGTCATCACGAGCGCGCCCAACAGCCGCCACGTGCGCACCTTGGTGGATGAGATCGAGCGCCAGGTCAAGGAAACCCACGCCATGGCACCCGCCCGCGTCGAGGGCCTGGCCGACGCCTCCTGGGTGCTCATGGACTACGGGGACTTCATCGTCCACGTCTTCCTGCAGGAGTCGAGGGACTTCTACGACCTCGAGCACCTCTGGTCGGGCGCGCCGCGGGTCGCCTGGCGGCGCGACGTCGAGCACGCCGGCTGACGCTCCGGCCAGGCCCCCGCGGCCGCCCCCGCCAGGGGGTCAGGGGGCGGCGGTGACGCCGAAGTTGCTCAGGTACACGGGCCCAGCAACGTACTGTCCGTTGGACACCGGCACGCTGGTGCGCACCCCGTCGATCTCGAAGACGACGCCGGTGCCCGCAACGCTCTGAGCGGCGATGGTGGCCACGATCTGGGCGACGGCCAGCTCCGTGTCGTTCCCGGTGATCAGGCCGAACTCGGTGTTCATGTTCACCGTCACCACGGCGTTCTGCACTTTCAACGGCTGGCTGATCGAGAGCACGCGCACACCGTTGGGGATGGCCGTGACCGTGCCCTCCGCCGCCTCGGTGCTGGTGGGGCCGGCCAGCATCGAGTTGACGATGTCGCTCAACGGTGCGGAGACCGGCACGACCCGCTGAACGGGGCTCAGCTGCAGGGCGGAGTTGAGCAGGTAGACGGTGACCTCGACCAGCGAGGACAGCTTGGGCAGGGTGGTCGTCGTGGTGGGCAGGTGGGGGTTGAGCAGGTTGAAGGGCACCTTGGAGCGCGGCATGGTGCTCGGCGAACCCTGAGTGGGGATGGCGCAGGCGGCGGCGATCACGGCGAGCGCGGCACAGCCCAGTGCGGCGGGCCACCGCCTGTCGCCCCTCACGACTGGCTCCCTCTTGTGTCGGTCTTTCCGACCGGATCCTCCGCGGTGTCCTCGTCGAGGATGGGCAGGGTGAGGATGAAGCGCCCGCCGCCCTGCGGCGATGTCTCGACGCGCACCGCCCCGTGCATGAGGCGCATGTGCTCGGCCACCAGTGCGAGCCCGAGCCCCGTGCCCGTCCCGGTGCCACGCCGCCCCGAGGCGGAGCCCCGGTAGAAGCGTTCGAAGACCTTGGCGCGCTCGGCCACGTCGATGCCCGGCCCGGCGTCGTCGACGGTCACCTCGACCTGGCCGGTGAGACCGGGCCCCACGCCCACGGCGGTGGCACCGGCACCGTGGTGGGCTGCGTTCTCGAGCAGGTTGGCCATGACCCGCTCGAAGCGGCGCTTGTCGACCCTGACCCGCCAGCCGCTCGACGCCGGGTCGAGGTGCAGCTCGGGCGCGTCGCCTCGGCTGCCGCCGTCGAGGTTGCGCAATCCCGCCTCGACCGAGCGCCGCACCAGCTCGTCGACGTCGACCTCCTCGAAGAACAGGTCGCTCGACCCGGCGTCGGCGCGGGACATCTCGAGCAGGTCGCTGACCATGCGCTGGAACCGCCGCAGGTCGTCGCTCAAGAGCTCCAGGGCTTGCTGGGAACGGGGCGGGAGGCGCTGGCGGTCCGCCTCGAGCACCTCGACGGAAGCGGCCAGGGTGGTGAGCGGCGAGCGCAGCTCGTGGCTCACGTCGGAGTTGAACCGGGCTTCGCGCTCGATCCGCTCCTGAAGCTGGTCGACCATGGCGTTGAAGGAGTTGGTCAGGCCCTCGAGGTCGGGGTCGGCGGCCTCGGCGTCGAGACGGGTGTCGAGGCTCCCGGCGGCGATGGCCCCGGCGGCCAGCGTCACGTCAGCCAATGGCCGCAGCGAGCGGGTGCTGGCGAAGCGGCCGAGCGCCACGCCCAGCAGGGTGGTCACGACCCCGGCACCGAAGAGGGTGAGGCCGAGGACACGCAGCGTGTGGTCGAGATCGGACAGGTTGAACACCTCGAAATAGGAGGCCTGCACCGAAGGGACGGGGACGCCGACGACGATCTCGGCGGTTCCCGTCGACGTGCGGTACGTCTGAGTGGCGGCAGCGCCACCCAGTACGACCTGGCGCAGCTCGAAGGGGATGGACGAGGCGGTGACTGACGGCGACGAGGCGTAGGTCTTGGTGCCGCGGTAGAGCACGGAGTGCGCGTCGGTCCCGGCGTCCACCGAGGCCAGCAGGCCCAGGTACTGCGTGTCGCCGGACTGCAGCGAGCTGCGCACGACCACGGCGTTGGCGAAGGCCTGGTGTTGGGCCGCCGACTCACGACCGGCCAGGAGGAAGTGCCGAGTGGTGAAGTACGAGAGCCCGCCCATGAGCAGCGAGAGCACCAGCGCCCCGAGGCCGAAGAGAGCGGTGATGCGGGCACCGATGCCCAGCTTCACCTCAGGGCACCAGCTTGTAGCCCATCCCCCTCACGGTGAGGATGTGTCGGGGCACCGCCGGGTCGTCCTCGACCTTGGTGCGCAGGCGCCTGATGTGCACGTCGACGAGCCGCCCGTCGCCGAAGTAGTCGTAGCCCCAGACGCGATCGAGCAGCTGCTCGCGGCTGAGCACCTTGTTGGGGCTGGCCGCCAGCTCGCACAGCAGGCGGAACTCCGTGCGGGTGCAGTGCACCTCCTCACCGTCGGTCCGACGCAGCACCCCCTGTTCGGGGAGGAGCTGGAGATCGCCGAAGGTGAGCGCGCCCGGTTCCTCGTCCGCCGGACGGGCACGCCGCAGGAGCGCCCGGATGCGCGCCGCCAGCTCCTTGGCCACGAAGGGCTTGGTGACGTAGTCGTCGGCACCCGCCTCGAGCCCGGCGACCACGTCGTGGGTGTCGGAGCGGGCGGTCACGATGATGATGGGCACGGCGCTGTGGCGCCGCAGGGCGCGGCAGCACTCGAAGCCGTCCATGCCCGGCAGCATGAGGTCGATCAGGGCCACGTCGGTGGGCGCCTCGGCGAACATGTCGAGACCCTCCTCGCCGCTCGCCGCGTCGCGGACCTCGTAGCCCTCGCCCTCGAGGGCCAGGCGCATGGAAGACCGGATGCGCTCGTCGTCCTCGACGACCAGGATGCGCCCGCTCATCTCCCTCCCATCGCCGTGGTCGACATCCCCTTCGTCGACGTTCCCGTCGCCGAAGGGGCCGGCTAGCTGCACGTTAGTGCCCGAGGTCGCCGGCGCGGGAGCGGTACGGTGGCCTGCCGTGGCCCCCGACTGGGATCTGCCCGGCTTCTCGACCTGGCTCGGCGGTCGCGCGCCGCCACGCGCGAGGCGTATCCGCGCGACGTCCGCATCTTCGCCGACTGGATGGCCCGCAGCGGGGTCCAGGGCCCCGACGCGGTCGACCGCATGCACCTGCGACGGTACCTGGCCTCGCTGGGCACGCGCCGACTGGCCCGGGCCACCGTGGCCCGCAAGGCGGCGGCGCTGCGCTGCTACTTCTCCTGGCTGGTGCGCCAGGGTCGCCTCGATGTCGATCCGGCTCGCTCGCTGCGGGCTCCCTCGGGCGGGGGGCGGCTGCCCCGGGTGCTCTCGAGCCGGGAGATGGAGACGCTGCTCGACGGCGGCGGTGACACGGTCTGGGACCTCAGGGATCGTGCCGTGCTCGAGCTCCTGTACGCGGCCGGGCTGCGGGTCTCGGAGCTGTGCGGCCTCGACCGGAGCGACGTCGACCTGGCCGGCCGCACGGTCACGGTGGTGGGGAAGGGGTCCAAGCAACGGCGGGTGCCGATTCACGACACGGCGGTGGCGGTGCTGGGGGCCTGGCTCGAGGACGGCCGCGGCGAGGTGGCCGGACCGGCCCAGGCGGTGTTCGTCAACCGGGCCGAGTCGCGGCTGGGGCCCCGTGACGTGCGGCGCATCCTGGACCGGCGGGCCTCGTCACCGACCCACCCGCACGCGCTGCGCCACACCTACGCCACCCACCTGCTCGACGGGGGGGCCGACCTGCGGGTGGTCCAAGAGCTGCTCGGCCACGCCAGCCTGGCCACCACGCAGGTGTACACCCACGTGAGCAAGGAGCGCCTGCGCGCCGTGTACGGGGAGACCCACCCCCGGGCCTGAGAGCACGACCCGGGCCGGCGCACGGCCCAGCGGCTAACATGGCCGGGCCCACCATCGGGGTGGGAGACACACCTGAGCAGAGCACCTGCGCGCGTTCCACGGTCGCCGCCCGCTGAGGGCGGCGCTGCGCCAGGGGAGCATCAACCGACTGGAGGAACATTTCTATGGCCGTCGTCTCCATGCGACAGCTGCTCGAGGCCGGAGTCCACTTCGGCCACCAGACGCGACGGTGGAACCCCAAGATGAAGCGCTTCATCCTTGGCGAGCGCAACGGGATCTACCTCATCGACCTGCGCAAGACGCTCGGCGGGGTCGAATCCGCCTACTCCTACGTCCGGGACCTGGTGGCCGACGGCGGCACCATCTTGTTCGTGGGGACCAAGAAGCAGACGCAGGGCCCCGTGGCCGAGTACGCCGAGGCCTGCGGCATGCCCTACGTGAACCAGCGCTGGCTGGGCGGCATGCTCACCAACTTCTCCACCGTGTCGGGCCGGGTGAAGCGCATGCAGGAGCTGCGGACCATGCAGGCGGCCGGCGACTTCGACGGGATGCCCAAGCGCGAGGCGCTGCAGCACACCCGCGAGCTCGAGAAGCTGTCGCGCAACCTCGGCGGCATCGCCGACCTCGGCCGCCTCCCGAGCGCCATCTTCGTGATCGACACCAAGAAGGAGCACATCGCCGTCACCGAGGCCCGCAAGCTGGGCCTGCCGGTGGTGGCCGTGGTCGACACCAACTGCGACCCCGACGTGATCGACTTCGTGATCCCCGGCAACGACGACGCCATCCGCTCGGGCACCCTCATGTGCCGGGTCATCGCGGACGCCGTGGTGGAGGGCCGCTTCATCGCCGAACACCGCCGCCAGGCCGCGCCGGCGGCCCCGGCCGAGGAGGCCGGTGCCACGCCGTCCCCCGCCCACGCCGTGTGCACACCCCCCAAGAGCCGGTGGAGGTGGCCTGACCGTGGCCGGGTTCACAGCCAAGGACGTCGCCGCACTCCGTCAGATGACGGGCGCCGGGATGCTCGACTGCAAGAAGGCGCTCGAGGAAGCCGGCGGCGACGTGGACAAGGCGGCGCAATCCCTGCGGGAGAAGGGATTGGCCGGCGCCGCCAAGCGCAACGACCGTGAGGCCTCCGAGGGAGCCGTGGCCGTGGTCCGTTCGGGCGACGCCGCCGCGGTGGTCGAGCTGCGCTGCGAGACCGACTTCGTGGCCAAGGCCGAGGACTTCGTGGCTCTGGCCAACGAGCTGGCCACGTTGGTGGCCGACAAGGGCGAGGACGCGGTGGGCGAATGCGGCGACGAGGTCGACCGGTTGCGGGCCACCTTGAAGGAGAACATCTCGGTGGGCCGGGTCCGCCGGCTGGTGGCCGATCCGGGGCAGGTGATCGACACCTACCTGCACCAACAGGCCGGCCGGGGGGTCAACGCCGTCGCCGTGCTCGTCGAGGGCGGGAGCGAGGAGCTGGCCCACGACATCGCGGTCCACATCGCCTTTGCCAAGCCGGCCTACCTCAGCCGAGACGAGGTGCCCGAGGCCGAGGTGGCGGCCGAGCGGGCCACGCTCGAGACGATCTCGCGCAACGAGGGCAAACCCGAAGCCGCGCTGCCCAAGATCGTCGAGGGACGCCTCACGGGCTGGTTCAAGGACCGGGTGCTGCTCGACCAGGCCTACGTGCGCGACGAGAAACAGACCATCGCCGGCATGCTCGGCTCGGCCCGCATCGTGGCCTTCGCGCAGGTCGTCGTCGGCGCCTGAGCCCGGGACCGTGGGAGAGCCGCGCCGCATCGTCCTCAAGATGTCCGGGGAGGCCCTGGCCTCGGCGGCGTCGGACGAGACCATCGACGCTGCCACTGTCGAGCGCGTGGCGGCCGAGATGGCCCGCGCCATGTCCGGTGGCGGGCTCGAGCTCGCCGTGGTGGTGGGCGGCGGCAACATCTGGCGCGGCACCACGGGGGAGAGCGGCGGCATGGACCGGGCCACCTCGGACACCATGGGGATGCTCGGCACGGTCATCAACGCGCTGGCCCTCCAGGACGCCCTCGAGCAGAAGGAGCAGCCGACCCGGGTGCTCAGCGCCCTCTCCATGGCCGAGGTGGCCGAGCCCTACATCCGGCGCCGGGCCATCCGGCACCTCGAGAAGGGCCGCATCGTGATCTTCGCCGCCGGCATGGGCAACCCGTTCTTCACCACCGACACCCCGGCGGCGCTCCGGGCGGCCGAGATCGGCGCCGAGCTGCTCTGCAAGGGGACCCATTCGGGGGTCGACGGCGTCTACAGCGCCGACCCCAAGCTCGATCCGACGGCGACCCGCTACGACGAGGTCTCCTTCATGGAGGTCATCAACCGGGACCTGAGGGTCATGGATCTCACCGCCATCACCTTCTGCAAGGACAACGATCTGCCGATCCGGGTGTTCGACCTCATGAACCCGGGCAACATCGGTCGTGCGCTCGGAGGCGAGCAGATCGGTACGCTGGTCCGCTGATGGACGAGGACCTCGCCGCGCTGGTCACCGACGACATCCGGGAGAAGATGGGCAAGGCCGTCGAGCACCTGCGCCACGAGATGGGCACCGTGCGGACCGGGCGGGCCTCCTCCGCCCTGGTCGAGTCGCTCCAGGTCGACTACTTCGGGACGCCCACGCCCCTGCGCCAACTGGCCGGGTTCAGCGTCCCCGACGCCATGCTGCTGGTGATCTCCCCCTACGACAAGGGATCGCTGGGCGCCATCGAGAAGGCGATCGCGGCGTCGGATCTCGGGATCAACCCCTCGAACGACGGGGCGGTCATCCGGTTGGCGTTCCCTCCCCTGACCGAGGAGCGGCGCAAGGAGCTGGTCAAGGTGGTCCGGCACAAGGCCGAGGAGGCCCGTGTCGCGGTGCGCAACCTCCGGCGCACCGGCCGTCACGAGCTCGAGTCGCTCCAGAAGGACGGTGAGCTCTCCAGCGACGAGCTAGACCGGGTCGAGAAAGAGCTCGAGAAGGTCACGCACGAGCAGGTCGGCCACGTCGACCAGTTGCTCGCCTCCAAAGAGCACGAGCTGCTCCAGGTCTGAGGAGCGACGCGCATGGCAGACGGCACCGACGACCACGAGCACGTGGCCGACCCGAGCGAAGCGGAGAGGGAGGGCAACCTGTTCGACCTCGAGGCCCTCGACCCTGACCCGGGACCCGGCCATGCCGCCGGCACCGCCGGCACCGACGACACGGACGCACCGGACAGGGCCGAGTACGGCGCACCCGACGACGGCGCCGACTGGGGGGTCGAGGAGGAGCCGCCGAGCTACCGCTCGGGCCGGGTGCGCATCATCGGCGCTGAGCCGGCCGGCGACACGGTGCGCGAGGTCACGGGCCCCGTGGTCGGGGAGCACCCCGAGCTCCAGCACTGGGGGGACGCCCCGACCGGTCAGGTCCCCGCGGTGCTCGACACCAGCAGCGGCGAGGAACACGCCATGGCCCCGCCGACCTGGCGTGAGGAGCACGCCGACTGGGAGGCCCACGAGGAAGCCTTCGAGCCGTCCATGCTCTCCGACGACCTTCCCGGTGTGGGCGCGCTGGCCGAGGAGAGCGACAAGGTCGACGTGGTGCGCCAGCCGTGGCACTTCGAGTCCGAGGACACCCTGGTGATCCCACCCGATCCCGGTTTCGAGGAGGAGGCGGCGGCCGCCGAACGGTCGCCCGGCGAGCCGTCCGGCCGGCACGCGACGACGCCCGAGCCGGTCCCGCTGCGAGAGGTCCCGAGCGAACTCGAGCCCGAAGGGAGCGGCATCGACGGGGACGTGGAGGAGCGGGGTGTGGCCGCCGCGACAACGGCTGTCCCGGTGGCGGCGGCCACGCGGCGCAACCCCTCACCGGCCGACGCCCAGCCGCGCCGGGGGCGCCCGCCGCGGGCCGCCGTGCCCGTCCGACCGGGCGGCCGCCGACCCGTCTCGGGGCAGAACGGGGCGGCGCGGGCCGAGGAGGCCGACGCGGCCTCGGCCGGCACCTCCGGACGCGACATGCGCGTGGCGGTGGTCTCGGGGGTGGCCCTGGGCGTCGTCGCGCTCCTCTGCTTCGCCGCGGGACCCGTGGCGACCATGGTCATCGTGTGCGTGGTAGTGCTGTTGGCGAGCGCCGAGGCCTACGCCGCCTTCCGGCGGGCCCAGTACCACCCGGCCACGCTGCTCGGGCTGGTCGGGGTGCTCTCGCTGCTGATCGAGACGTACAACAAGGGCGTCACCGCGCTCCCCCTGGTGATCGTGCTGCTCGTGGCCGGCTCCTTCGTCTGGTACCTGGCGCGCGGTCGAACCCGGCGCCGAGCCGGTCTCGGGCATGGCCTCGACGGTGTTCGTCTTCGTCTGGGTGGGCGTGTTCGGCTCGTTCGCCGCGCTCCTGCTCAACCCCACGCTGTTCCCGGACCGTCACGGGATCGCCTTCCTCCTGGCTGCGGTGATCGTGACCGTGACCGACGACGTGGCGTCGCTCCTGGTCGGGTCGGCCATGGGACGCCGCCAGCTGGCCCCCTCGATCAGCCCGAACAAGAGCTGGGAGGGGCTCATCGGGGGAGGGATCGCCGCGGTGCTGGTCTCGGTCGTGGTGGTCCACTTCATCCACCCGTGGACCATCGGCAAGGCGGCGCTGTTCGGGGTGGTCGTCGCCGTGGTTGCCCCATTGGGTGACCTGTGCCAGTCGATGATCAAGCGCAACCTGGGGCTCAAGGACATGGGGCGGCTCCTGCCCGGTCACGGCGGCGTGCTCGACCGGGTCGACGGGCTGCTCTTCGTGATCCCGGCCACGTACTTCGTGGTCAAGGCGTTGCACCTCGGGTGAGCTGATGCGCACGGTCAGCCTGATGGGCTCCACTGGTTCGATCGGCACGCAGGCACTCGACGTGGTGCGCCGGGAACCGGACCGCTTCCGGATCCACGCCCTGGCCGCGCAGCGCTCGGCCCGGACCCTGGTCGAGCAGACCGCCGAGTTCGCCCCCAACGTGGTGGTGATCGGCGACCCCGATCTGTACCGGGAGGTGCGCGACGCCGTCCCGCCGGGGACCGAGGTGCTCGTCGGGGAGGAGGGCATGGTCGAGGCCGCCCGCGGGGCCGAGGTCGTCCTCAACGCCGTGGTGGGCTTCGCCGGATTGCCCGTGACCATGGCGGCGCTCGAGGCGGGCCGGCGGCTGGCCCTGGCCAACAAGGAGTCGCTCATCGCGGGCGCCCCCGTGGTCCAGAAGGCCCGCCGTACGCCGGGCGCCGAGATCGTCCCGGTCGACTCCGAGCACTGTGCCCTCCACCAGTGTCTGGCCTCGGTCGGCGCGCCCACCGACGTGGCCCGACTGCTCCTCACCGCCTCAGGTGGGCCCTTCCGGGGTTGGACAGCCGACCGGCTGGAGGCCGTGTCGGTCGACGACGCCCTGGCCCACCCCACCTGGTCCATGGGCCCCAAGATCACCGTGGACTCCTCGACCCTCATGAACAAGGGCCTCGAGGTGATCGAGGCCCACGAGCTGTTCGGTGTCGACTACGACCGGATCGACGTGGTGGTGCACCCCCAGTCGATCGTGCACTCCATGGTCGAGCTGCGGGACGGGTCGGTCATCGCCCAGCTCTCGAACCCAGACATGCGCCTGCCCATCGGGTACGCCATGGGATGGCCCGATCGCATCGGCACGCCCTTCGGCGCCCTGGACTGGACCCGATCCCTGACCCTCACCTTCGAGGCTCCCGACCGGGGCCTGTTCCGCTGCATCGACCTGGCCTACGAGGCGGGGCGGAAGGGTGGCTCGGCGCCGGCCTGGCTGAGCGCGGCCAACGAGGTGGCCGTCGAGGCCTTCCTGGGCCACGGCCTGGCATGGGACGCCATCGCCGGCGTGGTGGCCGAGGTGCTCGACGCATGGCGCGACGAGCCGGTCGAGCACGTCGACGAGGTCCTGGCGGCCGACGCCGAGGCCCGGGCCCGGGCCCGGGTGGCCGTGGACCGACGCCCGTTGCCCGAGGGCGCCCGATAGCCTTGCAGGGGCGATGACGCTGACCGAGCACGACGCGCCGGCGCTGACGCCGACCGAGCCGGCCCCGCCCGAGAGCGGGAACCCGCGCCAGGTGGTCAAACTCCTCGTGGCGCTGGGCCTGATCACCGCCCTCTTCGTGGCCCTGGGCTGGGGCTTCCTGCTCCTGTTCATCGCCATCCTGGTCGTCATCGTCATGCTCCACGAGTTCGGGCACTTCGTCACGGCCAAGCGAGCCGGCATGAAGGTCACCGAGTACTTCGTCGGCTTCGGGCCCCGGCTGTGGTCGGTCCGCCGGGGTGAGACCGAGTACGGCGTCAAGGCCATCCCGGCCGGGGGCTACGTGCGGATCATCGGGTTCACCTCGAGCGAGGAGGTGGCCGAGGAGGACGAGCCGCGCGCCTACCGCCAGCAGCCGTTCCACCAGCGGATCATCGTGGCGTCGGCCGGCTCGGTGATGCATCTGCTGATCGCCCTGGTCCTCGCGCTCGTGCTGGTGCTCACCTACGGCAAGGCGACCGACAACTACACGGTGGCGGCGCTCGAGCACTGGTCGGGGGTGCAGACCCCGGCCGCCGCGGCGGGCCTGCGCCCGGGTGACACCATCGTGTCCATCGACGGGAAGACCTTCACCAGCCCCACGACCATGACGGACCGCATCCGGCACACGGTGGGCACGCCGCTCCGCCTGGGCGTCCAGCGCGACGGCCACGAGGTGACGGTGGTGGCCACGCCGGCCAACGGGAAGGGCATCACCGTCGACGGGCAGCAGCTGGCCGACCGGGGCTACCTCGGGGTGCAGATCAAGCAGGCCATGGGGCCGGTGGGGCTGTTCCCGGCGGTGGGCACCTCGTTCACGACCATGTGGCAGGTCACCGACCAGGAGCTCACCGGGATCGCCCAGACCTTCTCACCCAGCGGGCTGTCCTCGCTGTTCCACCAGGTGACCAACGGCAAGGCGGCCCAGTCCGCGGTGCAGCACCCGGGCTCGGCGCCGCGACCGGTGTCGATCGTGGGGATCGCCAACCTGGGTGCCCAGTCCGAGCAGGCCGGCCTGGCCTCGTTGCTCATGTTGTTGATCGCCATCAACATCGTGTTCGGGATCCTCAACATGTTGCCGATGATCCCGCTCGACGGGGGACACGTGGCCATCGCGGTGTACGAGCGCATCCGCACCCGCCGGGGGCAGGCCTACTACCGGGCTGACATCACCAAGCTGTTCCCAGTGGCCGCTCTGTTCATCGGGGTGCTGGCCCTCTTCGTGTTCGCGGGCATCTACCTCGACATCACCCATCCCCTCCAGCTGCCGCACTGACCATGGACTCCGGCACCTCTCTCTTGACCCCGCGGCGACCGACCCGTCGCATCACCCTGGGCGGGGTGCCCATCGGCGACGGCGCACCGGTGACCGTGCAGTCGATGACCACCACCAAGACGGCGGACGTCGAGGGGACCCTGGCGCAGATCTACGCACTGGCCGCGGCGGGGGCCGACATCGTCCGCTGCACCTGCAACGAGGAGGCGGCGGCCGAGGGGCTGGCTCACATCGTGCCGCGCTCGCCCGTGCCGATCGTGGCTGACATCCACTTCCACCACGAGATGGCGCTCGCCGCGCTCGACGCCGGGGTCCACGGCCTGCGCCTCAATCCAGGCAACCTGCGCAAAGAGGCCGAGATCAAGCAGGTGGCGGCCGAGGCACGCGACCGCGGCGTGCCCATCCGCATCGGGGTCAACGCCGGATCGCTCCATCCGGAGCTCTACAAGAAGTACGGCGGGGCCACGCCCGAGGCACTGGTCGAGTCGGCCCGCAACGAGCTGGCGCTCTTCGAGGAGGTCGGGTTCGACGACGTCAAGATCTCCGTCAAGGCCTCGTCGGTCGCCCTCATGATCGCCGCCTACCGCCTGGCCTCGGAGACCTTCGACCACCCGCTGCACCTGGGGGTGACCGAGGCCGGACCGCCACCGGGGGGCCTGGTCAAGGGCACGGCGGGGATCGGGACGCTGCTGGCCGAGGGGATCGGGGACACCATCCGCTTCTCGCTCACCGCCGATCCCGTCGAGGAGGCCCGGGCCGGGCGCCAACTGCTCGAGGCGCTGGGGCTGCGCGAGCGCAAGGGGCTCGACCTGATCGCGTGCCCCTCGTGCGGGCGAGCCCAGGTGGACGTGATCGCGGTGGCCAAGGAGGCCCAGGAGGCGCTCGAGAAGCTGGCGCTGCCCATCCAGGTGGCCGTGATGGGCTGCGTGGTCAACGGCCCCGGAGAGGCGCGCGAGGCCGACCTCGGAATCGCTGCGGGGAAGCAGAAGGGCCACCTCTTCATCCGGGGCAAGATCGTCCGCGTGGTGCCCGAGGCGGACATGGTGTCCGCGCTGGTCGAGGAGGCCGAGCGACTGGTGGCCGAGGGCGTCGAGGCCCGGCTGGCCGCGGCCGACGCCGATGCGCGTCGCCGAGGCGGAGGCCGATCGGCGCGCCCTGCTCGAGGTGACCGGGAGCGACCCGAACCACACGGCGACGAAGATCGAGATGATCCGCCGGCACGCCGACGAGAGCGGTGCCGAACTGGCGGGTGAATCCGGAGCCGTCCAACCGGGAGCCTGAGCCGGCAGCAACTACCCTGCACGGATGGCCAAAGGAGCGATCGTCACGCGCCAAGAGGACTTCCCGCGCTGGTACCAGGAGGTGATCGCCGGCGCCGAGATGGCCGACAACGGCCCGGCCCGGGGCACCATGGTCATCCGACCCTGGGGGTACGGCATCTGGGAGCTCATCCAGGCCGAGCTCGACCGGCGGATCAAGGAAGCTGGTGCGGAGAACGCCTACTTCCCCCTGTTCATCCCCGAATCCTTCTTGAAGCTCGAGGCCGAGCACGTGGAGGGGTTCGCCCCCGAGCTGGCCGTGGTCACCCACGGTGGCGGGAAGGAGCTCGAGGAGCCGCTGGTGGTCCGCCCGACCAGCGAGACCGTCATCAACTCTTTCTTCTCCAAGTGGGTGCAGAGCTACCGGGACCTGCCCCTGCTCATCAACCAGTGGGCCAACGTGGTGCGCTGGGAGCTACGTCCCCGGCTGTTCCTGCGCACGAGCGAATTCCTGTGGCAGGAGGGCCACACGGCCCACGCCACCGAGGAGGACGCGCGCGCCTACGCGCTGCGGATCCTCAACGACGTGTACCGCACCACCATGATCGAGGTGCTCGGCCTCCCCGTGGTCACCGGCCACAAGACCGCCCGCGAGCGCTTCGCCGGGGCCGATCGCACCTGGACCTGCGAGGGCATGATGGGCGACGGGAAGGCACTGCAGATGGGCACCAGCCACGAGCTCGGGCAGAACTTCTCCCGCCCGTTCGACATCACCTACTCCACCACTTCGGGCACGCTCGAGTACGTGTGGCAGACGTCGTGGGGAGTCTCGACCCGGCTCATCGGCGCGCTGGTCATGGGCCACGGCGACGACTTCGGCTTGCGGCTCCCTCCGGCCCTGGCGCCCATGCAGGTCGTGGTCCTGGTGGTCAAGGACACGCCCGAGGTCGCCGCGGCGGCCGGCGCGCTGGCCGACGAGCTACGAGCGGCGGGCCACCGGGTCCGACTCGACGACCGCACCGACACCTCGTTCGGGCGGCGCAGCGTGGGCTGGGAGCTCAAGGGCGTCCCGGCGCGCGTGGAGGTGGGTCCCCGCGACCTGGCCCAGGGCACCGTGACCGTGGTGACCCGGCACACGCGGGACAAGCAGGCGGTGGCCCTGGGCGAGGTGGCCAAGACGGTCACCGCCGTGCTCGCCTCCGCCGGTGCGGACCTGCTGGCCGAGGCGACGACGTCGCGTGACGCCCGCACGGTCGAGGTGGCGACTCTGGTCGAGGCGGTCGAGGCCGGGGCGAGCGGCTTCGCCCGCCTGCCGGTCCGGGCGCTGGGGCCCACGGGAGAGGACGAGCTGGCACAGCACGCGCTCACGGTGCGCTGCCTCCAGCGCCCCGACGGCTCCCTGGCCGAGCACGACGACGCCGACGACGAGCTCGTGGCCGTCGTCGGGCGGTCGTACTGACCGGGACCAGGGGATCACGGACCTGGGGTTGCTATAATTCGGGCGGCTCTCCATTTTTAGATCAGTACCTCGTTGAAGCGTGGGCTGCGGCCCACGCTTTCGCATTACGGGGCGAGGTCGGGTGGAGGGCACGGGTGCCGCAGTGAGCACAGTGGCAGTGAGCAGGGTCGTAGTGAGCAGTCCGGAACGAGGAGACCGAGGAGGAGGTGACAGCCGTGCACAAGGACACGACGGATCTGGCGGGCGAGCTGTCGCCCGTGCTCGAAGCACGCGGTCTCGACCTGGTGGACGTGGAGGTACGCGGCACCGAGCTCACCGTCTTCGTCGATCGCGACGGAGGGGTGGGCCTCGACGAGCTGAGTGAGGCCACCCGGGACGTCTCGGCGGCTCTCGACGTCCTCGATCCCATTCCGGGCCGCTACATCCTGTCGCTTTCGAGCCCGGGGCTCGAGCGGCGGCTCCGTACGCCGTCCCACTTCGCCCGGGCGGTCGGGGAGAAGGTGACGCTGCGCGTCGACGCGGGCACGGCGGAAGTGCGCCGCATCACGGGCACCCTGATGTCGGCGGACGACTCGGGGTGCACCCTGGCCGGGGACGAGGTGCCCGGTGGCGAGGTGCACGTGCCCTACGAACGGATCGAACGGGCGCGCACCGTGTTCGAGTGGGGGCCCGCAGGGGCCAAGGGAACGGCTGGACCGACCAAGGCCGCACAGCACAGGCGTACGAAGAGTGAGAGGGTGAAGCGGCCATGAGCAAGACCAATTTCGAGTTCCTCGACGCGTTGGGTCAGATCGCGCGCGACAAGGGGATCTCGGTCGACACGTTGCTCGACGCCCTGGCCAATGCGCTGGTGGCGGCGTACAAGCGCCGGCCCGACGCCGCCGAGGAGGCGGTGGTCACCATCGACCCCGACTCGGGCGAGATCCGGGTCTACGGCCAGGAGCTCAACGAGGACGGCGAGGTCGTGCGCGAGTGGGACGACACCCCCGACGACTTCGGGCGGATCGCCGCCCAGACGGCCAAGCAGGTGATCCTCCAGCGGATCCGCGAGGTCGAGCGGGACATGAAGTACGAGGAGTACGCCGGCCGTGAGGGCGACATCGTGACCGGTATCGTCCAGCAGACCGACAACCGCTACACCCTGCTCGACCTGGGCAAGGTGGAGGCGCTGTTGCCCCAGGCCGAGCAGGTCTCCTACGAGCGCTACGAGCACGGGGCGCGCCTGAAGGCCTACATCGTCGAGGTGCGCAAGACGACCAAGGGGCCCCAGATCGTGGTGAGCCGGACCCACCCCGGATTGATCAAGCGGCTCTTCGAGCTCGAGGTGCCCGAGATCGGCTCGGGGGTGGTGGAGATCAAGGCGGCGGCCCGCGAGCCGGGCCACCGCACCAAGATCGCCGTGTGGTCCAACGATCCCAACGTGGACCCGGTCGGGGCGTGCGTGGGCGCTCGGGGATCGCGGGTGCGCATGGTGACCAACGAGCTGCGAGGTGAACGTGTCGACGTCGTGCCGTTCTCCGACGACCCGGTGGAGCTGATCCAGAACGCGCTGGCCCCGGCCCGGGTGCGCGAGGTGCGCCTCGACGAGGAGACCGGGACGGCGACGGTGATCGTGAGCGACTTCCAGCTCTCCCTAGCCATCGGCAAGGAGGGGCAGAACGCCCGCCTGGCCGCCCGCCTGACCGGGTGGCGGATCGACATCAAGAGCGAGACCCAGCTGGCCGAGGAGGAGGCCGGCTACGGCGACCAGGAGTGGGCCGAGGGCGAGTGGGTCGAGGACGAGAGCGGCGAGCTGGTTTGGAAGCCGGCCGAGGGCGGCGAGGCCATGTCGGCCGAAGAGTGGACGCACCAGGCCGAAGACCAGGCCGAGGCGTCCGAGGCGTCCGAGGCGGCAGAGCCCGCCGCGGATGCCGTTTCGACCGGCGAGGCCGCGCCACCCGGCGAGGCCTCGCCATCGGTGGAAGCCGTCCCATCCGCGGAAGCCGCGGCAGGGGGTCCGGAGGCCACCCCCGCCGAGGACGGCGCGGGCGAGACTCAGGAGGCGGAGGCATAGCGCCGACCCGGACCTGCATCGGCTGCCGGCGCGCCCTTCCGGCCGACCGGCTGGTCCGGGTGGTCCGCCGGCCCGCAGGGCACCTGGTGGTCGACCGCCACGGTGCGGGGCGGGGTGCGTGGCTGTGCCGGGGTTCGCTCGACTGCCTGAAGCTCGCGGTGCGGCGGCACGGGTTCGAACGGGCCTTCGCCGCCCCCGTCGGCGGCGAGGCAGAACGGTTGCGAGTCGATCTGGAACGGGTGTGGGGGGATCCTGCACCCGATGTGCGAGGATAAGGGGCTGAAGTGACGCCGGGCCCCGCAACGAACGAAGGACGAAGAAGACCACTTGCCAAAGAAGATCCGCGTCTATGAGCTGGCCAAGGAGCTCGGTCTCACCAACAAGGAGGGACTCGAGCTGGCCCTTTCCCTCGGGATCGGGGTCAAGAGCCACTCGTCCTCGATCGAGGACGCGCAGGCCGACCGCGTCCGCCGTAAGGCCGACGCCGAGGGACTCCGGCGACCTGTCCAACCCGAGGAGCCCGAGCCGGCCAAGAAGGCCGCCCCGGCTCAAGGCACACCCACGGGCGCCACGCCCTCCGACGGCGCCGGATCCGATCGTGGCTCCGCCGCGGGCACCTCGTCCAGGCGGGTAGCGGCCTCGAGTTCAGGTGCCGTCGCCCCGGCCAAGAAGGCACCGGCCCGCCCGCTGGCGGCATCCCCGTCGGTGCCACCCGACGGGGTGGCCCGCCCGTCGCGTCTGATCAGCAGCCGCCCGACCTCGCCGCCACCGGCCGCACCCGCCGCCCCGCCGGCGGCACCCGCGGCATCTGCTGCCCCACCTGCTGCACCTGCTGCACCTGCTGCACCTGCCGTCGCCCCGTCGGCACCGGCCCAGACGCACGCACCGGCCCAGGCACACGCACCGGTGATGCAGTCACCGGAGGCGCCGACCGCGCCTGACCAGCGTCGGCGTGCCGTGCGACCGCCCATGAGCCCTTCGGGCAAGCCCGTGCCCCCGCCACCGGGTCGTCCGCCCCTCGGTCCAAGCGGGCGCCCGATCCCACCCCCGCCCGGCATGGGGGGCGCCGCGCCGCGCCGCCCTCGGGTTCGCGTCCGGGCGGCGCGTACCCGCAACGCACCGGTGGCCGTCCTGCCCCCGGCGCCGGCCGTCCCCCAGGGGCCGCGGGCGGCGGGTACGGAGGCCGCCCGTCGGGTGGTTTCGGTGGGCGCTCGGGACCGGGCGCTCCGGCCGGAGGTCCGCCCCCCGGCGGGCGCGGTGGCCTTCCCGGGCGGCGGCCACCCCAGCGCCGGGCCCGCCGGCGCCGGCGCAACCTCGAGGAGCTTGAGCCGACACAGCTGACCACCTACCAGCCCTCGACGGCCCCGGTGCCCGAGGGTGAGGTGATCGTCGAGCGCGGCTCGACGGCGCGCGACCTCGGGCCCAAGCTGAACCGCAGCGCCGGTGACATCGTGCGCTTCCTGCTTCTCCAGGGCGAGATGGTCACGGCCACGCAGTCCCTGACCGACGACATGATCGAGCTCTTCGCCGCCGAGATCGGCGCCGAGGTACGCCTGGTCGACCCCGGCGAGGAGCAGGAGGCGGAGCTGCTCGCCCGCTACTTCGAGGAGGAGGACGAGGAGGAGGAAGCCGAGCTGCGGCCACGCCCGCCCGTCGTCACCGTGATGGGCCATGTCGACCACGGCAAGACCCTGCTGCTCGACCGCATCCGCTCCACCGACGTGGTGGCCGGCGAGGCGGGAGGCATCACCCAGCACATCGGCGCCTACCAGGTGGAGTGGCAGGGTCATCCCATCACCTTCATCGACACGCCGGGCCACGCCGCCTTCACGGCCATGCGGGCCCGTGGCGCGCAGGTCACCGACATCGTGATCCTGGTGGTGGCCGCCGACGACGGCGTCATGCCTCAGACGATCGAGGCGATCGACCACGCCATGGCGGCCGACGTGCCCATCATCGTGGCCGTCAACAAGATGGACCGGCCCGACGCCGACCCCCAGCGCGTGCTCCAGCAGCTCTCCGAGCGCCAACTGGTGCCCGAGGCGTGGGGCGGCGACACCATCACGGTGCAGGTCTCGGCGATGACCGGTGCGGGGGTCGACGAGCTGCTCGAGCAGATCGTCCTGGTCGCCGAGGTCGAAGAGCTCACAGCTCGCGTCGAGGGCCACGGCCGGGGCGTCGTGCTCGAGGCCAACCTCGAGGCCGGGCGGGGACCGGTGGCCACGGTCATCGTCGAGCAGGGGACGCTACGAGTCGGCGACCCCGTCGTCGCGGGCTCGGCCTGGGGCAAGGTCAAGGCGCTCGTGGACGACCACGGTGACCACATCAAAGAGGCGCTGCCCTCGACCCCGGTCCAGGTGCTCGGCTTCTCCGAGCCGCCCCATGCCGGTGACGAGCTGCGGGGGGCCAAGGACCTGACCCGGGCGCGCACCCTCGGGGAGGCCCGGGCGCAGCGCGTGCGGCTCTCCGGACACAAGCCGGTGGCCGGTGCCTCGGGGGCCCGGCTCGAGGACCTCTTCGACCAGATCTCGCGCGGCGAGACCGCCACCCTCAACATCGTCCTCAAGGCCGACGTGCAGGGTTCGCTCGAGGCGGTGACCGAGTCGCTCAAACGTCTCGAGCGCGATGACGTGAAGCTGAGCTTCGTGCTGCGTGGCATCGGCGGCGTGACGGAGAACGACGTGCAGTTGGCATCGGCCTCGAACGCCACCATCATCGGCTTCAACGTGCGCCCCGACAAGCGGTCGCGCGAGCTGGCCGAGGCGTCCGACGTGGAGATCCGCACCTACGAGATCATCTACAAGCTGCTCGAGGACCTCGAGGCAGCCATGCTGGGCCTGCTCTCCCCACTCTTCGAGGAGGTGGTCACCGGCGAGGCCGAGGTCCGCGAGATCTTCCGCGTGCCCGCGCATCGGCGCCATTGCGGGCTGCTACGTGCGTGACGGCAAGATCACCCGCGGCTCGAAGGTGCGGTTCCTCCGCGATGGCACGGTGATCTGGAAGGGATCGATCAACTCGCTGCGCCGCTTCAAGGACGACGTCCGCGAGGTGGCGGCCGGCTTCGAGTGCGGCATCGGGCTGTCCGACTTCCAGGACCTCAAGGACGGCGACGTCATCGAGACGTACGAGGAGCGCGAGATCGCCAGGAGCTAGTCCTCCTGGGCGCCCGGGTCGGCCCGGGCGCTGGACACCACGAGCTGAGGAGCTGAAGCTGTGAGACGGCGCACGGCGACCTACCCGCGTGCGTTGCGGGTGAACCAGGTGTTGCGGCAGGTGGTGGCCGAGGAGCTCGAGCGCCTGGTCGATGCCGACGAGGTGCCCATGTTGACGGTCACCTCGGTGGAGGTGGCGCCCGACATGCGCACCGCCGTCGTCTACCTCTCCTCCCTCGACGACGAGGTGGCGACCGTGCTCGAGGACCACCGGGCTCATCTCCAGCGCAGCGTGGGGGCGCAGATGACCCTCAAGCGCACGCCGCGGCTCCGCTTCGAGGCCGACCCGGCCGTCGCCAGCGGGTCCCGGATCGAGGAGCTGCTGCGCACCCTGCACGAGGGGGGGACGCAGGCCGGGGACGCGGTCCGAGCGAGGACACCAACGGCCTGGTGGTCGTCGACAAGGAGGCCGGCTGGACCTCCCACGACGTGGTGGCACGGTGCCGGCGCATCTTCGGGCAGCGCCGGGTGGGCCACGCCGGCACCCTCGACCCAGACGCCACCGGGGTTCTGCTGGTCGGCCTGGGCCGGGCCACGCGCCTGCTGCGCTTCTTGACCGCGCTCCCCAAGACCTACACCACCGAGTCGTCCTGGGCGTCGAGACGACCACCCTCGACGCCTCGGGCGAGGTCGTGGCCACCTACGACATGGCCGGCGTCACCCCCGCCCAGGTGCGGGCCGCGGCGGAGGGGCTGACGGGGGAGATCGAGCAGGTTCCGCCGATGGTCTCGGCCGTCAAGGTGGGTGGCCGCCGGCTGCACGAGCTGGCGCGCCAGGGCATCGAGGTCGAGCGCCCGCCGCGCCCGGTCACCGTGTACCGGTTCGACATCGAACCCGACGCGGCAGCGTCCGGGGATCTACCGCTGCGAGATCCAGTGCTCGTCGGGCACCTACGTGCGGGTCCTGGCCCAGGATCTCGGCCGCGCCCTGGGCGGTGGGGCCCACCTGGCCGACCTGCGACGGACGCGCATCGGCTCCTTCGGTGGTCCCGAGATGCGCCGCCTCGACGAGATCGGGCCGGCCGCGTCCTCAGCCCGGCCCAGGCCATGCGCGACCTCGACCCGGTCACGGTGGCGCCCGAGTGGGTGGCCTCCATCCGCACCGGGCTCCCGCTCGACAGGGTGCCGCTCGGCGCCGGTGGGCGAGGGCCCCTGGGCCATGCTCGACGAGGCCGGCACGCTGCTGGCGGTGTACGAGGCGACCGGGACCGACCGCATCCGACCGGCCGTGGTGCTCGCCGGTGGGTGACCCGGACCGCGGCGGTGCCCGACTACCCTCGGTCGCGATGTCCGGGAACGGAACCGCGGTCACCATCGGGGCCTACGACGGCGTCCACCTCGGCCACCGCGCCCTGATCGCCGGCTGTCCGAGCGCGCTGGCCGCGGCGGCGCTGCCCGACGGCGTGGTCACCTTCGACCGCCACCCGGCCTCGGTGGTGCGGCCCGAGTCGGCCCCCAAGCTGCTGACCAGCCTCGACCAGAAGCTCGAGCTGCTGGCGAGCTGCGGCGTCGACCGCACGCTGGTGGTGCGCTTCGACGCCGAGCGGGCCAGGAGTCGGCCGAGGACTTCGTCGAGCGAGGTGCTCGTCGAGGCGCTCGGGGCCCGCCTGGTCGTGGTGGGGGAGAACTTCCACTTCGGCCACAGCCGCCAGGGCAACGTGGCCCTGCTGCAGCGCATGGGGCACGCCACGGCTTCGAGGTGGTCGGGCATCGGCCTGACCGGCGGCGGCGCCAGGACGCCGGTCTCGTCCACCCGCATCCGCCGGCTGCTGGCCGCCGGCGAGGTGGAGGAGGCAGCCAGGCTGCTGGCGCGGCCCCACGAGGTGCGGGGCCCGGTGGTCCGCGGCGACGGCCGCGGTGGCCCCGACTGGGGTTCCCCACCGCCAACGTGGCCGTGCCCGACGAGATCGCCCTGCCGGCCGACGGCATCTACGCCGGCCACTACCGCCGCGCCGACGGGTCGCTGCACCAGGCGGCCATCTCGGTGGGCCGCCGGCCCACCTTCTACGAGCCGGGAACGGCCCCGTCGCTGCTCGAGGCCTACCTCCTCGACTTCGACGGCGACCTCTACGGCGAGGCGAGCCCGGCGTGAGCTTCGCCGCCCGGCTGCGCGACGAGCAGCGCTTCGACTCGGTCGAGGCCCTGGTGGCCCAGATGCGGGCCGACGTGGCGGCCACCGAGAAGGTGCTCGCCGGCGCCGATCTCCCCTGATCAGCCGGGCGGGCTGCTAGCATATTCGGCGGCCGGGGGCAGGTCCCCGGCAGCTCCGACACCGTCTTCGAGGATCTTCTTCATGCCCGACAAGCAGGCCACCATCGCCGAGTACCGGCTGCACGAGAGTGACACCGGCTCTCCCGAGGTGCAGATCGCCCTGCTCACCGACCGCATCAACCACCTGACCGAGCACCTGAAGGAGCACAAGGGGGACCACCACAGCCGGCGAGGGCTGATGAAGCTCATCGGCCGCCGCCGCCGGCTGCTCGACTACGTCCGGAAGAACGACGTCGAGCGCTACCGGGCGATCATCGCCGTCTCGGCATCCGACGCTAACGGGCAGCACCGGCACCAGCAGTCGGGCGTCTGTCAGCCAGCCTGGCTGCCAGTCGCCGGTCACTTCGGGTCGCGAGGTCGGTCCGACCACTGGGAACCAGACAACTGGGAGATGCCCCCGACACACGAGGAGCATCATGGCTGACGCCATCCCGTGTCGGGCCCCGATCAGCGGGACCGACAGCACCCTGTCCTTCGAGACCGGCAAGCTCGCCCAGCAGGCCGACGGCGCGGTCGCCGGCCCGCATCGGCGACACCGTCGTGCTCGTCACCGCCACCGCCGCCAAGGCGGTCCGCGAGGGCACCGACTTCTTCCCGCTCACCGTCGACATCGAAGAGCGCATGTACGCGGCCGGCAAGATCCCCGGCTCGTTCTTCCGCCGGGAGGGCAAGGCCAGCGACCAGGCCATCCTGACCTGCCGCCTGATCGACCGCCCGCTGCGCCCGTCGCTTCCCCGACGGCTTCCGCAACGAGGTCCACGTCGTCGGCACCATCCTCGGCGCCGACCAGGACAACCCCCACGACGTGCTCGCCATCAACGGCGCCTCGGCGGCGCTGATGCTCTCGGGCATCCCCTTCGAGGGCCCGATCGGCGCCGTGCGGGTCGCCTACAGCGACCGACGGCGAGTGGATCCCGCACCCCACCTACGAGGAGGGCGACGACGTCGACCTTCGAGCTGGTGGTCGCCGGCCGGGCGCTGCTCGACGAGCGACGACGAGTCGCCATCATGATGGTCGAGGCCGGCGGCACCGAGAAGGCCTGGCAGTACTACGAGGCCGGCGCCCCCAAGGTCACCGAGGAGGTCATCGCCGACGGGCCTCGAGGCGGCCAAGACCTGGATCCGCGAGTCGATCGAGCTCCAGCGCGAGCTGGTCGAGCCGGCCGGCGGCCGCAAGCCCGAGCCATCGCCTTCGCGCACCTTCGATCGACTACGCCGACGAGGTCTTCGAGGCCGGGTCGAGGCGGTCGGCGCCGACCGGGTCGCCAAGGCCGAACGCCGATCACCGACAAGGCCGAGCGCAACGCCGCCACCGACGAGGCCGGCCGAGCGCGATCGTCGCCGAGCTGGCCGACCGAGTTCGCCGAGCGCCGAGCCGAGAGCAGATCAAGGCCGCCGTCCGGTCGCTGACCAAGACAGCTGCGTCCGCCAGCGCATCGTCGAGGAGGGCGTGCGCATCGACGGGCGTGGCACCGCCGACATCCGGCCCGCTGTCGGCCGAGGTCGGCGTGCTCCCGACGCGCGCACGGCTCGGGCCTGTTCCAGCGGGGCGAGACCCAGGTGCTCAACGTGACCACCCTGGGCATGCCCCGGATGGACCAGCTGCTCGACACGCATCGGCGTCGATCGACCAGCAAGCGCTACATGCACCACTACAACTTCCCGCCCTACTCCACCGGCGAGACCGGCTTCATGCGGCGGCCCCAAGCGCCGCGAGATCGGCCACGGCCTGCTGGCCGAGCGGGCCCTGCTGCCGGTGCGTGCCCTCCGAGGAGGAGTTCCCCTACACCCTCCGCCTCGTCTCCGAGGTGCTGTCGTCCAACGGCTCCACCTCGATGGCGCTCGGTCTGCGGCTCGACGCTGTCGCTGATGGACGCCGGCGTGCCGATCAAGGCGCCGGTGGCCGGCATCGCCATGGGCCTGGTCTACGCCGAGGGCAAGCTACACCACCCTCACCGACATCCTCGGCGCCGAGGACGCGTTCGGCGACATGGACTTCAAGGTGGCCGGCACGGCCGAGTTCGTGACCGCCCTGCAGCTCGACACCAAGATCGACGGCCTCCCGGCCGACGTGCTGGCCCAGGCGCTCGACCAGGCCAAGGAGGCCCGGCTCAAGATCCTCGGAGGTCATGGCACGACGGCCATCGCCGAGCCCCGCGACGAGGTCGGCGCGCACCGCCCCGAAGATCGTCAGCTTCGAGATCCCGATCGACAAGATCGGCGAGGTCATCGGGCCCAAGGGCAAGGTCATCAACGCCATCCAGCAGGAGACCGGCGCCGACATCGCCGTCGACGACGACGGCATGGTCGGGCACGGTCACCATCGGCGCCAAGGACGGCGGCGCGGTCGCAGGAGGCCGAGCGCCGGATCGAGCTCATCCTCGACCCGCCGACCGCCGAGGTGGGCGCGATCTACAAGGGCAAGGTCGTCAACATCACCAAGTTCGGGGCCTTCGTCAACATCCTCCCCGGCCGCGACGGCCTCTCCACATCTCCAAGCTCGGTGGCGGCAAGCGGATCGAGCGGGTCGAGGACGTGGTCGACCTCGGCGACGAGATCGAGGTCGTGGTCGACGACATCGACCCCCAGGGCAAGGTCTCGCTGTCCCTGGTCGGCGCGGCGCCGACGCGTCGGCCGCGAGCGCGCCCGACCGGGCGAGCGCGGCGCCGACGCCGGATGCGCCCGACGACGCGGCGCCGGCGGCGGCGGTCGCCGAGGGCGTCTCGTTCGAGGACGCCTTCGACGCCGAGGCTCCGCGGCGAGTTCGGCGACCTGGGCCCGGCAGCGCCGGCCGGGACGGACGCGCCGTGGTGCCGATCGGCGGCTCCGCGGCGCCGCGGCGGCGACCGCCGTCGGCGCGTGACGCGACCGCCCGGTCCGGACCGGCTGACGCCTCCGTTGATCGGGACCGTCGGCCGCGTCTCGACGCGGGCATCCGACCTGCTCGTCACCGAGCGCATGGCCGACGTCCGCTCGGTCGGCCATCGGCTTCTGGGTCGGCACCGGGTCGCGTGACGAGCCCGACGAGCTGGCCGGGGCCTCGCACTTCCTCGAGCACCTGCTGTTCAAGGGCACCGCCGCAGCGTTGCGCCGCGGCCATCGCCGAGGCGATCGACGCGGTCGGCGGCGACATGAACGCCTTCACGACCAAGGAGTACACGGCCTTCTACGTCCGCCTGCTCGCGGACGACCTCGGCCTCGGGCTCGACATCCTCACCGACATCATGTGGGCGCCCGGCGTTCCGCGCCCGACGAGGTCGACGCCGAGCGGCGGTCATCCTCGAGGAGATCCTCATGCACGCCGACGAGCCGGCCGACCTGGCCGCCGAGCGTTGGCAGGCGGCGCTGTTCCCCGGGCATCCCCTCGGTCGGGAGACGCTCGGCACGGCCGCGTCGGTTCGCCGGATCGGGCCTGAGGAGATCGCGCTTCCAGACCAAGCACTACCGGCCCGCCAACATCGTGGTGGCGGCGGCCGGTGACTGCGACCACGACGTCGTGGCTGCGCAGCTCGATCGCATTTCGCCGGCATGGCGGGGGGCGCCGAGCCGGCACGCCGGGCGCCCGGGCCCGACACGGTCGCCCTCGACGTGGTCAACCGGCCGACCGAGCAGGCCCACCTGGTCACGGGGTGCGCTCGGTGCCCCGCCACGACGAGCGGCGGTGGGCCCTGGCCGTGCTGAACCACGTGCTCGGCGGCGGCATCTCGAGCCGGCTGTTCCAGAAGGTCCGCGAGGAGCGCGGGCTGGCCTACTCGGTGTGGTCAGAGCGGGCCGCCTACGCGGACGCGGGCTCACTGGCGGTGGTGGCCGGGACGGCACCCGAGCACGCGCACGAGGTGCTCGAGATCGTGTGCGCCGAGATCGACCTGTTGGCGGAGGAGGGGGTGACGGCACGCGAGCTCGAGGTGGCCAAGGGCTACCTGCGCGCTGAGATGCTGCTCTCGGGGGAGGACTCGGGGGCCCGGATGACCCGCATCGGTGCCTCGCTACTCCTCCACGGCGAGGTGCTGACGGTCGACGAGGTCCTGGCGAGGATCGATGCCGTGGGACTCACCGAGGTGCACGAGGCGGCCGGCCTGCTGGCCGCCTCGCCGCGTACCTTGACCGCGGTGGGGCCCTTCGCCGCAGCCGACTTCGAGTCCCACCTGCCCTCCGGCGCCCGGTAGCGTGCTGGCCATGCACACGGTGGGCGTGGTGGGCGCCGGCGGCCGCATGGGCCAGGAGGTCTGCCGAGCCGTGGACGAGGCCCCGGACATGGAGCTGGTGGCCGCCGTCGACCCTGCGCACGCGGGGGAGGAGGTGTGCGGCCGGAACATCGCGGGCGACCTCGCCACCGTCTTCGACGCCGGCGGACGCGTGGTGGTCGACTTCAGCGTCGCCGAGGCCGTGCGGGCCAACGCGCCGACCTACCTGGCGCGAGGTGTGCACGCGGTCATCGGGACCAGCGGCCTGGGCGACGCCGACCTGGCCGCTCTGGCCGATGCCGCCGCGGCCGGCGGGGCGAACATCATCGTGGTGCCCAACTTCGCCATCGGCGCGGTGCTGCTTCTCCACCTGTGCCGGGTGGCGGCGCCCCACATGGACGGTGTCGAGGTGATCGAGCTGCACCACGACGCCAAGCGGGACGCCCCCTCGGGGACCGCCATGCACACGGCGACGGCCATCGCCGAGGCTCGGGAGGCCGCCGGGTGCGCCCCGCTGCCTCCCGATCCCACCACCGACGTCGTCCTGGCCGGTGCCCGCGGGGCGGAGGGCCCAGGCGGGGTCCACGTCCACTCGGTGCGCCTTCCCGGCCTGGTGGCCCACGAGGAAGTGATCTTCGGCGCCGCCGGGCAGAGCCTGTCCATCCGCCACGACTCCTACGATCGTCGCTCCTTCATGCCCGGCGTCCTACTGGCGGTGCGTGCCGTCTCGGAGAGGCCCGGCCTGACCGTGGGGCTCGAGGCGCTGCTCGGTCTGTGACCTTCCGGGCCGCCGCGCGCGCCAGCGGGCCTCCGGTGAGCGGCCCCCAACCCGGCCCGGCACCCGAGCCGGCGGCGGCACCGGCCTGCTACGCCCACCCCGAACGGCCGGCCTCGGTGCTGTGCGCCGCGCTGCCACCGCCCGATCTGCACCGACTGCATGGTCTCGGCTCCGGTCGGCTGGCAGTGTCCCGGGTGCACCAGGGAGGGAGCGAAGCGGTCGCGCCTCGTTCCGGCGTTCACCCATACCAGCCGCAACCGCACTGGCGTGGTGGGCTCGACCAACCCGACGCCGATCGTGCTCACCATCATCGCGGTCAACGTCATCGTCTTCTTCCTCGAAGACTTCGGCCACAACTTCAGCGTGATCGACCGCTACGCCATGTGGCCCGCCGCCGTGCACCTCGAGGACCAGTACTACCGGGCCTTCACCGCCATGTGGCTGCACGCCAACGTCCAGCACATCCTGTTCAACATGCTGGCCCTGCTCATCGTCGGCCCGGCACTCGAGGTGCTGCTCGGCAAGGGGCGCTTCGTCACGCTCTACCTGGTGGCCGGGTTGGGCGGAAGCGTGGGCTCGTATCTGCTCAGCCCGGCGAACGTGGCGGGCATCGGGGCCTCGGGGGCCATCATGGGCGTGATGGGCGCCTACGTGGTGGTCGGGCTCCGCCGACGCCTCCCGGTGGCGCCCGTGGTGATCCTGCTCGGCCTCAACGTGGCCATCGGCTTCACCGGCAACATCGACTGGCGGGCCCATCTCGGGGGCCTGGTGACCGGGTGCGTGCTCGCCTTCCTGTACGACTATGCCGGTGGCCTGCGGGACCGTACGGCCGGCCTGGCGCTCGCCGTGGGCGGGACGGCGGCCGTGGTCGGCCTGCTCGCACTCTTGATCACCGGCGTCGCGCCCGGCCACGTCGGGATCAGCTGAGCCTGCCGCCGATGGCGGGCCAGGGGCGGTCAACGCAGTCGACGGGAGCGCCGTAGTGTGGCCACGTGGGCGTGACTGACGGTGCACCCCGCCCCTCGGACGCCGAGCTGATCGGGCGGGCCGACGTGGACGACCTGGCGGCCGTGCTGGCCACGCGGGGGACGGGCGCCGAGCACGACTCCCATCAGGTGTCCCACCGCTGTCCGGTCGAGTTCACCTGGGACTACGGCAAGGGAGCGCGGCCGCGACTCGAGGCGCTCTACGAGAAGGCCAAGAGGGCGCAGTGGAACGCCGGTAGCGACCTCGACTGGTCGATACCCGTCGACCAGGAGAAAGTGGTCCGGGCCAACGCCCAGGCGAACCCGACCCAGCTGCGCTGGGATGCGGCCCTCATCGCCGGGACCGCCCTCGAGCACTGGGACGAGGAACGCTTCGTCGCGCTCGGGGTGGAGAACCAGAACTGGATGCTCTCGCAGTTCCTCCACGGCGAGCAGGGCGCCCTCCTCTGCACGGCCAAGATCGTCGAGACGGTGCCCTGGATCGACGCCAAGTTCTACGCGGCGACGCAGGTGGTGGACGAGGCGCGCCATGTCGAGGTCTTCGCGCGGTACCTCGACGAGAAGCTGTCGGGGCACTACCCGATCAACCCCCACCTCGGCCTGCTCCTCGACGACGTGGTGGCCGACCCGCGTTGGGACATGACCTACCTCGGCATGCAGATCATGGTCGAGGGGCTGGCGCTGGCCGCCTTCGGCTTCCTTCACGCCACGACGACCGAGCCCCTGCTCAAGAAGCTGCTGCGCTACGTGATGGCCGACGAGGCGCGTCATGTGGCATTCGGGGTGCTGAGCCTCGAGGAGCTCTACGCCGAGCTGAGCGCCGCCGAGGTGCGCGAGCGCCAGGAGTTCGCCTTCGAGGCTGCGGTGCGCATGCGCGACCGCATGGCCATGCAGGAGGTGTGGGAGCGCATGGAGGTCCCGCCTGACGACGTGGTGAAGCTGCTGGGCGGGAGCCCCGACCGCGAAGCCTTCGCCGTGCTCCTGTTCTCCCGGATCGTCCCCAATCTCAAGAAGCTCGGATTGCTCGACGCGGCCGGGGGGTGGCTGCGGGAGCGCTTCACCGAGATGGGCGTCATCCGCTTCGAGCACTTGCACGATGCCACCGAGGAGGAGGACGCCTTCGCCGACGGGTCCCCCGCCGAGCGCCATGTCGCCTGAGCGATCCAGTCGCCGGGGGCGACGGGATGCCGCTGGTAGCGTGAGCGGGATGAGCCCAGCGTCCGAACCGCCCCGTTTCGGGCGGGTGGTCACCGCCATGGTGACCCCATTCGACGACGAGGGCGCCCTCGACCTCGCGGCGGCGGTGGATCTGGCCCGCTGGCTGGCCGACCACGGCAGCGATGGGCTGGTGCTTTCGGGGTCCACCGGCGAGAGCTCGGTCCTGACGGATGAGGAAAAGGTGGCGCTGTGGCGGGCGGTGGCCGAGGCGGTCACGGTGCCGGTCATCGCCGGGACCGGTTCCAACGACACGGAGCACTCGATCCTGATGACCGCCCGGGCGCTCGACTGCGGGGTGGACGGGGTGCTGGTGGTCACTCCGTACTACAACCGACCGTCCCAATCTGGCATCTTTCAGCACTTCCGGGCCGTGGCCGAGGCCGCGGGCCGTCTCCCGGTGGTGCTCTACGACATCCCGGCGCGGTCGGGGCGACGCATCGCCACCGAGACCGCGCTGCGACTGGCCCGCGAGCTGCCCTCCGTGGTCGCCCTCAAGGACGCAGCCGGCGACCCGCCGACCACGGCACACCTGGTGGCCGAGGCACCGCCCGGGTTCGAGGTCTACAGCGGGGACGACAACATGACCCTGCCGTTGCTGGCCATCGGCGCCGTCGGGGTGATCAGCGTGGCCTCCCACTGGGTGGGGGCGCGCTTTGGTGCCGTCATCGAGGCGTTCATGGCGGGAGACCTGGGCCAGGCCATCGCCGGGAACGCCGAGCTGCTCGACTCCTTCGACTTCGAGTCCTCACCCGACTTCCCCAACCCCCTCCCGGCCAAGGCCGCCATGCGGGCCCTCGGTCTCCGGGTCGGGCAGTGCCGGCTCCCCATGGGCGCCTCCACCCCCGAGCTCGACGCCCGGGCTGCCAAGATCGTCGCCGCCGTCGGTCCGCAGCCGGTCGCGCCATCGGCGGGCTGAGACCCTTGGCCAAACGCCCCACCACCGCGCCGGTCCGGATCGTCTTTCTGGGCGGTCTCGGAGAGATCGGTCGCAACTGCGCCTGCATCGAGGTCGACGGGCGCATCGTGCTGATCGACTGCGGGATCATGTTCCCCGAGCCCGACATGCCCGGCATCGACCTGGTGCTGCCCGAGTTCACCTACCTGCGTGAGCGAGCGGACAAGGTGGACGGGATCGTGCTCACCCACGGTCACGAGGACCACACGGGTGGACTCGCCTTCCTCCTGCGCGAGCTGCGGGCCCCCATCTACGGGTCCGAGCTGACGGTGGGGTTGGCCCGGCACCGCATCGAGGAGGCGGGCCTGGTGGACAGGACGCGCTTCGTGGCCGTGGCCGACGGCGAGCGGATCACGGTGGGACCCTGCGAGGTCGAGTTCATCCCGGTGACCCACTCGGTCCCCGAGGCCATGGCCATCGCCTTCCACACGCCGCAGGGTGTGATCCTCCACTCGGGGGACTTCAAGTTGGACCTCCAACCGGTGGACGGTCGCCGCACCGACATCTCCCGCATGGGCGAGCTGGCCCGGACCGAGGGCATCCGGTTGCTCCTCTCGGACTCGACCAACGCCGAGGAGCCGGGGTTCACCGAATCCGAGTCCTCGGTCGGGGTGACCCTGCGGCGGGTCTTCGCCGCCCAGGGGGGCAAGCGGATCGTCGTGGCCTGCTTCGCCAGCCACATGCACCGGGTGCAACAGATCATCGACGCCGCCGTGGCGAGCGGGCGGAAGGTGGCCACGCTCGGGCGATCCATGGGCAAGAACGTGGAGCTTGGTCGAAGACTCGGCATCATCAGCGTGCCCGATGGGGTCCTGGTGGACATCGAGCGGGTGGACGATCTGCCCGCGGGCGAGGTCTGCGTGGTCTCGACCGGCTCGCAGGGCGAGCCGATGTCGGCGCTGTCGCTGATGGCGACGGGTGAGAACAAGTGGCTGCGCATCGGCGAGGACGACGTCGTGGTCATCAGCGCCCACCCCATCCCGGGCAACGAGTGGTCGGTCGGGCGTGTCATCGACGACCTGCACCGCCGCGGCGCCGAGGTGGTGCACTCGGGAGCCGAGGCCGTCCACGTCAGCGGGCATGCCCGCCAGGGCGAGCTACGCACCCTGCTGGCGGTGACCCAACCCGAGTGCTTCGTGCCGGTCCACGGTGAGTTCCGCCACATGGTGCACCACGCACGCCTGGCGCTCTCCATGGGGCTCGACCCGGCCAAGGTCCTGCTCTGCGAAGACGGCGACGTGGTCAAGCTCGACGCCAAGGGCATCACCCGCCAGGAGCGCGTGCCGGCCGGCTACGTCTACGTCGACGGCACCGTGGGGGACATCGAGCACGGGGTGCTGCGTGACCGCAAGAAGCTGGCCGAAGAGGGGGTCGTCATGGCGGTGGTCACCGTGGACCGCCAGCAAGGGACGCTCAGCTGCCCGCCGGTGATCGAGACCCGGGGCTGGGTCTACGCACCCGAGGCCGAGGAGTTGTTGGGCGAGGCGAGCGAGGTGGTGGCCGCCGCCGTCACGCAGGTGCTGCGAGACGGAGCGCACGAGGTCGAGGTGCTGCAGCGCCACACCCGACGCGCCCTCGGCAAGTTCGTGGGGGAGCGCACCAGGCGCCGGCCCATGATCGTGCCGGTCGTGCTCATGGTCTGAGCGACCTCAACCGGCGCTGCGGCGCTCGGTCATCAGCGCGCCCTTGTTCAGGTGGCGCAACAGCGGGAGGGCGAGGACCGCGGCCACCGCACACTGGAGGACGCCGGCTAGGAGGAGCGGTGTGGCCAGAGTGTGGACGGCGGCGAGCGCACCGGCAGCGAGCGCACCCAGAGGAGCCGCCCCCCACACGAGCCCGCGCCACGCGCTTCCGACTCGACCCATCAACTGGTCGGGCGTGAGCCGCTGGCGGAGCGAGACGGCTGTCACCGAACCGGTGCCGATGGCAAAGCACACCAGGGCGAATGCCGGAGCAGCCAGCACCCAACTGCCGGCAGAACCCATGAGGAGGTACCCGACACCGGATGCCACGGCGGACACGATCAAGAGGCGAGCGCCGCCTATCCGCCTCACGATGTTGTCGGCGACGAAGCTGCCCACGACCCCCCCCAGCGAGCCGGCAGCCAGGAAGAGACCGTAGGCCCCCTGGCGGACTCCCCACTCCGTGGTGGCCAGCAGGACGAGGACACCGCTCTCCATCCCCTGGAGCCCCGACAGCGAGGCGACCATGATGACCAGCAGCCGGAGGCGGTGATCGGCGAACAGGAGGCGCACGCCCTCCCACATGGATCCCGAGGAGGTGCCAGCCTCCTCCGAGGAGCCGGTTGAGGTCCCGACCTCCTCCTTGGCCGATCTGGAGTGGAAACCGAGGAGGGGCAGGCACGAGGCCAGGTACACGAACACGTCGGCCACGAATGGGAGCACCCGCGCCAGGGCGAAGAGCGCGCTTCCGGCAATGGGCCCCGCCATGTCCTCGGCGGATGCCTCGGTGCCGGTCAGGACGCCGTTGGCCTGTTCGAGGTCGCGGGTGTCGACGAGGCTCGGCACCATGGCCTGGAAGGCCGAGTAATAGACGGTCCGCCCGCCGGCGTTGAGGAGAACGACGACGATAAGAAAGCCGAGCGAGATCGTGTCGGTGGCGATCAGGGCGACTGCGGCGACCATGGCCAATGCTCTGACGAAGTTCGCCATGTTCGCGACCCGTGCCCGGTCGAACCTGTCCGCCAGGTGCCCCGCCGGGAGCGCCAGAAGGAGCCAGGGCAGCTTGTCGGCCGCGATGACGGCGGACACGGCAAACGGATGGGGGTTCACGACGACCGCCAGCAATGGCACCGCCCCGACCAGCAGCCCGTCGCCGGAACTGGCCAGGGTGAAACCGATCCAAAGCCGGGTGAAGCCGCGCCCGAGGCGCCGGCGATGTGCCGCCGTGCGGCGCGGTGTCACAGTCCGTACGCCCCTCGCCACGGCTCCCAGACTGTCATGTCCATTGCGCGCCGGGGGCGATGAGTTCGAGCGATCCGCAGCGGCAACGCCTGGCCCCGTACGGCAAACGGCGGGGCTCCCCCTGCGATCGTGCTGACCGCTAAAGGTGATGCCCCGCCGTGCCGATACTGGCATCGCAGGTCCCCGAGTGTCCTAGGGGAGGAACGACACCAGCCGATTGTGGAGGCGGCGCTGAATCGCCGCCTCGCTTCATCGCCAGCCGTGGATTTCGGCCATGTCACACCTCCTTTGACCTCGCGGTACCGAGGAATGTGGGGGCTCTTCGCTGATTGCGCTTTCAGCGCCCTCACATTCCTGCGCACAAGTTTTGCCCAACCCGCAACCCGTTCGCAACCAAGAGTTGGACGAGTGTTGATACGTGGCCAGGGAAAACAGGCTCAGATGGCCGGTGCAATGCCTATGTCCAGGCACGGCTGAGGAAGTTCTCGAATCGCCGAAATCCGGGAAGATTTCGCGGAAAAATCAGTGCGCCGGCATCCGAATTTCGTCGGCGCACCCCGCGGATGCGATCTGGGTCCCGAAACTAGGTGGCGCGAGGGGAGCGAACCACGGTCGGCTCTGGGTGGTGACCCGAGCGTGCCCGCCGGAGCGGACCGGTGCGCCGTCCTACAAGAGGGTGCCGGTGTTCGGCGCCGAGGCGCCCACCAGGAGGTTCCGGTGACTGCGGTGATCGAGTGGCGTGAACTCGACGCGCGGCACCTTGGAGCAGCCACCTCTTGAGGTCGTCAGCCGCCATCGGCTTCGCCAGGTGGTACCCCTGGATGAGGTCACATCCGGCCTCGGCCAGAAGGGCGCAGGTGATGTCGTCCTCGGCGCCCTCGGCAACCACGCTGAGCCCGAGCGAGTGCGCCATGGCGATGGAGGACTGCACGATGATCCGGTTGCTCTGCTCGTTGGGAAGATTGGTCACGAAGGATCGGTCGATCTTGAGCTTCTGAACCGGGAGCCGGTGGATATATGCCAGCGACGAGTACCCGGTTCCGTAGTCGTCGATGGCGATCCGAACGCCGAGTGCGGCGAGCTCGTCGAGGACCCGTGTCGCCTGAAGGAGGTCGGCCATCACCTCGGTCTCGGTGACCTCGAGCGTGAGGACGTCGGTCGGCAGCCCGTTGTTCTGCAGGTGGAAGGCAACCCGATCGACCAGGCTGCCGTCGATCAACTCACGCCCCGAGACGTTGACGGCCATGCCGATGTTGAGTCCGGCCCGGCGCCAATCCGCCAAGTGCGCGCAGGACTCCGAGAGGACGAAGTCGCTGATCTGGCTGATCATGCCCATCTGCTCGGCGATGGCGATGAACTCGTCGGGAGGAACCGGTCCCTGCTCGGGCTGGTTCCACCGGGCCAGGGCCTCGACCTGGACCACCTGGCGGGTCTTGACGTCGGCGACCGCGTGGTACACGACACTGAGCTCGGTCCTGGTCTCGAGCGCATGGGTCAGCAGCCCGCCGAGGGTGAGCCATCGGCGCATGCTCTGGTCGTGCTCGACCGAGTAGATCTCCGCCACGGTCCGGCGCTCCTTGGCCACGTACATGGCGATGTCGGCCCGTTGGAGGAGGAGCGCCACGTCGCCGCCGTGTGTCGGCGCCAAGGCGATGCCCGCGCTAGCGGTCACCGCCAGGGTGAGCCCGTCGATCTCGATCGGATGCGTCAGGACGCGGTGGATCTCGGTGACCTGTTCGACCGCTTCCCCGGCGTCGACGACATCGGGGATGACGAAGGCGAACTCGTCGCCACCGAGGCGGGCCACGGTGGCCGTCTCGGGCACGGCGCGCCGGAGGCGCTCGGCGATCTCGCAGAGCAGCCGGTCGCCGATGGCGTGACCGAGGGTGTCGTTGACGTCCTTGAAGCGGTCCAGGTCCAAGAGGACGATGGCCACGCCGGGGCTGGCGGCGAGCGCGCTGGTGGCCCGGGAGAGGAACAGCGTGCGGTTGGGGAGACCCGTGAGCATGTCGTGCGTGGCCTGGTGGGACTTGCTGTCGACCTCGTAGCGGAGCTCCTCGACGAGCCGTGCTCGTTCGAGGTTGGCGCTGGCGTGGGCCACCAGGGTCTCGAAGAGTCGGAGGTCGTCCTCGTCGAACTCGTCGAGCTCCTCGTCGCGATCGAGTGCGACGATGGCGCCGATCGCCCGGTTCTGGTCCATCAGGGGGGCGACCAGGGCAGCCGTGTAACGGCCCGCCACCGGGTCGTGGTTGGTGGTGTGTTGACGTGCGCTCGGGCCCGCATGCAGCGAGGCGACTCCCGATTCGATGCAACGAGTGATGAACGACGCCTCGTCGAGCTGTATGGGCTCCACTCCCGAAGGACCGTGGTCGTCCAAGCAGATTCGACGCGGGATGCCGGACGGTTCGGCCAGCACCAGCTGGGCGCGGCGTGCCCGCATCACCGTGCAGACCCGCCGCAGGACCTCGACGCTCATCGACGAGGGTTCGAGGTTGGTGGTGCCCAGGGCGCGACTGAAGTCGTAGAGGCGCTGCAACGAGGCGAAGCGCAACGTAAGGCGCGTGTAGCCGCGGTACGCGACGATGATCATCGCCGCGACCAGCAGGAGGGGGACCATGGCGCGGAGGTTGAACCAGAGCGCGTCGACGACCACGATGGCCAGGCACGTGCTGGCGGCGAAGAACATGGCACGGGTCCCGAGCTCGTAGCCCGTCCGGTGCTCTTTGGTCTGGCCGGCCAACCTCGTGACCAGCGCGATGTTCGTCGTCACGACGAGCTCTCGGGCCAACAGCGCGGCGGCGAGGGCGCCCCACCCGCGCAGGCTGACGGGGCTCTGCCCTCCGAGGAGCTCTCTGAACGTCACCGCGGCGACGGCGGCGCACGAGGCGTACGACGCCACGTTGAAGGAGAGCTTGAGGGGTCGCTGGCGGTGCACCACGGCGTACACGAACGCCGCTCCGACCACGCAGCCCAGCTCGAGGAATTTCGGCGACAGGAAGACCAGGCCGATCGACATCGGGACGGCGTCCAGCTCGATCGCGGTGGTGTTGCCGCGATAGTGCAACGTGACGGCACCCCAGAGCGCAGCCACCCACAGCACGCTGAAGATGGCGAACATCTGCCACTGCGGGATCAGGAGCCGGACCGGTCCCGCACCCTGGAGCGGGCCGAAGGCCAAGAGGGCGATCGTCACCAGTGCCAGGCACGCCGAGAAAGTGCCGATGGCGACCCCGGTCAGCCACTGCGGGCGCGTCGCCGGCGAGTCCCCACTGGCGAGGGCCGGGATCTCCTCGGCCGGCACGGCATTCGTCGCCGGCGCGGCATTCGTCGCCGGCGCGGCCCCAGCTGGGAGGCCGTCCCGCTCGACATCGATTTCCCCCATGGGCGCTCCGACTTCGCGCTGGCCGGTGACGTCGGCGTAATCCGGTGTCACGCAGGAGTTATCGACACCGTGTGGAGATGGCTTGAGCAACCAGTGTGATGGCGAACCGGGGTTGCAACCCCGCCGTTCACGGCACGAGGCCGGAGTCACCGAGGGTGCGGTGCCACGTCCGGCCCGGCGGGTACCCCGCTGGCCCGTTCAGATCAGCCGCAGTTGCGCCCAGGTCTCTCTCGGCTCGGCCGAAGATCCCGACCCCTCCGGTTCCGCCGGTGGGCCCGTGCTGGCGATCGACGGCCTGGTCCGGTACCGGTCGCGTCCGGTCACTCCGTAGGCCCGGGCCGTCTCGCGGACGATGCGTTCGATCCGTGCCCGCTCGGCCTCGGGCTGGTAGGCGCCACCGCGGAACCGGCTCTGGTGCAGGCGGACCAGGTCCGGGCGCGCCGCCTCGAGCCAGTCGAAGTAGTGCCGGCGGAGCGAGCCCCGCAGGTGCAGTGGCGCGCAGCCGATCGAGACCGCCCCCGCGTCGGCACAGGCCTCGACCACAGCGCGCAGCTGCTCCTCGGTGTCGGAGAGCCCGGGTAGCACCGGCGCCACGAGGACGCCGCAGGGGACTCCCATGGCGGTCAGCCGGCGCAACGCCGCCACGCGGCGGTCCGGTGGGGGAGTGCCCGGCTCGGTCAGCCGCCACACGGCGCGGTCGAGCGTGCCGATGGAGAAGCTCACCGAGACCTCGGCGCGCTCACGCGCCGCGGCCAGCAGCGCGCCGTCACGCAGGATCAGGGTGGACTTGGTCAGGACGCTGAAGGGGTTGCGTGCCGCCGCCAACGTCTCGACGATGCCGCGGGTCAGGTGGTACTTGCCCTCGGCGTGCTGGTACGGGTCGGTGTTGGTGCCCATGGCGATCGGGTCCCCGTGCCATCCCGGCGCGCGCAGCTCAGCCCGTAGGCGCTCGACGGCGTTCACCTTGACCACGATCCGGCGCTCGAAGTCGGCGCCGATCCCCAGTCCGAGATAGTCGTGGGTGGGCCGGGCGAAGCAGTACACGCAGGCGTGGCTGCAGCCTCGATACGGATTCACGGTGTAGCGGAACGGCACCAGGCTGGCCTCGGGCACCGTGTTGACGATGCTCCGGGCGTTGACGTGGAGGAACTCCATCCCCTGGTAGGCACCACGGCCGACGTGCCGTTCGGCCGCGCGCTCGTCGGGGAACAGCGCCCCACGCTCCTCTTTCTCCGCCAGGGTCCACCGGAGCCCCATGGGTCTAGGATAGCGAACATATGTTCGTAGTACCACGGGCGGCACGCTACGCGGGGCGGGCACGCCAGGTCAGGGGGTGTCCACTGAAAGGACCAGGTCAGCCAGTAATCTCGGCCCCACTGTGGTGACCAAGACCCGCGGGAGGGCGCCGAGCGCGCGCCTCGAGCCGCTCGACCGCCAAGAAATCGGCGTCCCGCACCAGGCAGAAGCCCGAGCCGAGTCGTCCGCCGTTCTGGCGCGTCCAGGCCCGTGACCTGTGGGCGGTGGTGCTCATGACGCTCGGTGTCCTCCTGGCTCTGGCGCTGTGGGGCCAGCAGCTGGGCCCGATCGGGCACGCAGCCAACCTCGGGCTGGCGTATCTGGCCGGGTGGGCCAGGGTGCTCCTCCCGCCGGTGGCCTTCGCCGTGGGCGCGCTTCTCCTGTTCGACCGGGGCGCGACCGACGAGGACGCCCTGGAGGTTCGGCGGGAGGGGGCCGATCCCTGGCGCCTGGCCATCGGCACGGTTCTGGGGCTCCTGGGGGTCTGCGGTCTGGCCGAGCTGGCCAAGCACGCACCGTCGTTCTCGGCTTCGAACGCCGTGCGCGACGGCGGCGGGTACCTCGGCGTGGCGGTCGGCCGACCGCTCCATGCCGGGCTGGGCACGGCGGGCGCCGCCGTCCTCCTGGTCGCCGTGATCGTGATCGCCGTGCTGATCGCCACCGGCATCCCCCTCGCCACGGTGGGCCGATCGCTGCGCACGGCCGGCATGGTGGCCGGGCGCAAGGCCGCCGAGCTGTGGCACGGCAAGCCCTTCGTCGTCGTGGAGGGAGCCGCCACGGACGGGGACGACGCCGAGGTGCTGCCGGCCTCGCCGCGTCGCCGCCGGGTGGACCTCGAGGACGTCGCCCCTGACGAAGTGTCCTCCGAGGACCTCGATGCTGCGGTCGAGCCGGACGTGGACGAGCCCGAGATCGAGCCGGAGCCCGAACCCGAGGCTGAGCCGGTGCTCGCGGGTGGCCAGGAGGCGCCCCACGTGGTCGCCTCGAGCGGGGGCGACTGGGTGCTTCCCCCCATGTCGCTGCTGCAAGCCTCCAAGAAGCTGCGTCTCGACCAGCGTCAGATCGACGAGGCTGGTGAGGACCTGGTCGAGGCGTTGGCGGCCCACGGCGTGGAGACTCGCCTGGTCGGGAGCCGGGTAGGCCCGACGGTGACCCGCTACGAGCTCGAGCTGGGCCCCGGGGTGAAGGTGGCCCGCGTCACGAGCCTCTCCAAGGACATCGCCTACGCCATGGCCTCGCCCGACGTGCGCATCCTGGCACCCATCCCGGGCAAGTCGGCCATCGGGGTGGAGGTCCCCAACCGGACGCGCCAGCTCGTCTCGCTGCGCGACATCCTCGACTCGAACGAGGCGCACACCTCGGTCCACCCGCTCGAGGTCGCCATGGGACGCGACATCGCCGGGCGGGCGGTCATGGAGAACCTGGCCGCCATGCCCCATGTCCTCATCTCCGGTGCCACCGGCGCCGGGAAGTCGTCGTGCATGAACTCGATCATCACGTCGATCCTCATGCGGGAGGACCCCGACCACGTCAAGATGATCCTGGTCGACCCCAAGCGGGTCGAGCTCGGTCAGTACGACGGGCTCCCGCACCTGCTCAACCCCGTGGTGGTCGACCCCAAGAAGGCGGCCAACGCGCTGGCGTGGGCGGTCAAGGAGATGGAGCGTCGGTACGACCTGCTGGCCGAGAACGGCGTGCGCGACATCACGGGCTACAACCAGCTGGTCGGGGAGGGCCTGATCGCGCCCGCGCCGGTCTCGGACCGCCGCCGCGTGCGCGAGGTCGCAGCGAGTGCGCTCGGCGAGGACCACCCCGCCCTCGAGCACGAGGCCGAGCTGCCCGACGAGCCCGAGCCACCCCAGACGCTGCCCTTCATCCTGGTCATCGTCGACGAGCTCAACGACCTCATGATGGTGGCGGCGCGTGACGTCGAGGACTCGATCGTCCGCATCGCCCAGATGGCCCGTGCCGTGGGCATCCACCTGGTGATCGCCACGCAGCGTCCTTCGGTGGATGTCATCACGGGCGTGATCAAGGCCAATATCCCCAGCCGCATGGCCTTCTCGGTGTCCTCGTTGGCCGACAGCCGGGTGATCCTCGACCAGCCCGGAGCGGAGCGCCTCATCGGCAAGGGGGACATGTTGCTCCTCACCGCGTCGTCGAACATCCCCCGACGGCTCCAGGCGCCGTGGGTCTCCGAGGAGGAGGTGCGCTCCGTCGTGCGGCACTGGCGGTCCCAGGGCGGGCAGACCGAGGCCATCGTCGGGATCGAGGTGGTCGACGACGGACCCTCGCTGGCCGGTGGTGAGGGTGACGACGACGAGCTGTTGGTCCAGGCGCGCGATCTGGTCGTGCGGTCCCAGCTCGGTTCCACCTCCATGCTGCAGCGGAAGCTGCGCGTTGGCTTCGCCCGCGCCGGGCGTCTCATGGACCTGCTCGAGCAGTCGGGCGTGGTCGGTCCGAGCGAGGGTTCGAAGGCCCGCGCTGTCCTCATGACCCCCGAGGAGCTCGACGGGCTGCACGGGAGGTGAGCGAGCAGGTTTCGGTGCCCCTCATGGTGGCGCCCTTCCGGATCGACACGCTGCCCGGGTACCCGGCCGCGGCGCCCCCGCCTCCGGAGTCCTCCGGCCGGAACCGGCGCGGCCGTCATGCCCTCCCCAAGCACCGCCGCCGCGGCCTGTGGGTAGCGCTGACCGTGCTCGTCCTCCTCGTGGCGGGAGCTGGCGCCTACGGAGCTGAGCTCCGGCTCCGCCGGCCGGAGCCGCCTCCGACCGTGACATCGTTGCCGGCGCAGCATGTCGCGGGCTCCGACGCCCCGCTGTCCTTGCCTTGGCCGACCCTGGGGCAAGCGGCGGTCGCCATCCCGAGCCTGGGCGTGACCCTGACCTCGGCTGCCGAGCAGCCGGCGCCGGTCGCCAGCCTGACCAAGCTCATGACCGCCTACGTGGTGCTGCACGACCACCCCTTGTTCCCGGGCCAGTCCGGGCCGAGCGTGAGCGTCACCGAGGGTGACGTGTACGACTACCTGATCGACGACGGCGCGGGCAATTCGGATGCCAAGGTCGCGGCGGGCGAGCAGCTCACCGAGGGACAGCTGCTGGCCGGGATGCTCGTCCACTCGGCGGACAACTACGCCGACCTGCTCGCCCGTTGGGACGCCGGGACCATCGCCGCCTTCGTCGACAAGATGAACGCCACTGCGGCGGAGCTGGGCATGACGCAGTCGCGTTTCGCGGATCCCAGCGGGATCAGCTCCCAGTCGCAGTCGACGGCGTCGGAGCTGCTGAAGGTGGCCAACCTTGACATGGAGGACCCCCTGTTCGCATCCCTGGTGCGGCTGCCGAGCGTCTCGCTGCCCGTCGCCGGAACGATCCCGAGCTACACGCCGTTGCTTGGCGTCCCCGGCGTGGTCGGGGTGAAGTCCGGCTACAGCTCGGCCGCCGGAGGGTGCGACGTGCTGGCCATCGACCGCAGTGTGGGTGGACGCTCGGTACTGGTGCTGGCGGCGGTGACTGGACAGCTGGGTTCCTCGGTGTTGGCCCAGGCCGGAATGCACGCGCTGGCGCTCGCCAGGGTGGCGGGGTCACAGGTCCACGCCACGACGGTGGTGCGCCGCGGCCAGGTGGTGGCGAACGTGGGCCACTCCGGGCGAACGGTCGGTGCCGCCGCGTCGCAGTCGGCGTCGTTGCTCACCTGGGCCGGTCATCGCGTCACGCAGCAGTTCTTGCTGGCAGGCGGCCTGAGCAACCGGTCGCGCCGCGGCGCCCGTGTCGGGACGATCGTTGCGGCCTCGGGCAACCAGCACGTACGCGTCGCGGTCCGTCTGCAAGGCGATGTGCCCCCCGAGACCCTGCTGCAGCGGCTGTTCTGAGCCCCCGGGCTACCCTGGCTGGCGTGCGCGCCCGGGCCCCTGCGTCGTCGGCCAACCTCGGACCCGGCTTCGACACGCTGGCTCTCGCGCTGAGCTGTTACGTGAGCGTCGAGGTCGAGCCGGCCGACACGTTGCGGGTGCATTCCGAGGGGGAGGGGGCCGGGCTCTTCGACGACGCCTCGCACCTGGCGGCCCGGGTGGCCGCCGAAGTGCTCGGACACTGGCAGTTCGCCCTCACGGTACGGTCGCAGATCCCGCTCTCACGTGGCTTGGGCTCCTCGGCGGCACTGGCCGCTGCGGCGGCCGCCGCCGCTGGTGCCGAGGACCCGTTCGCGGTCGCGGCCGCCCACGACGGGCATCCCGAGAACGCAGCGGCGAGCGTCTTCGGGGGGCTGGTGGCGGCCACGACGGTCGAGGGGCGGGCGGTCAGCGCGCCGCTACCCCTCAGTCACGACCTCTCGTTCGTCGTGGTGGTGCCCGATCGCAACCTGGCCACCCCCGAGGCGCGATCGGTGCTGCCCGATGCATTCTCACGGGCCGACGTGGTGTTCAACCTGGGGCGCATGGGCCTGCTGGTAGCGGGTCTGGCCGATCCCAATTACCTGCTGGCCGCCGCCACCGAGGACCGCGTCCACCAACCGGCGCGCACGGCGCTGTTCCCCGAGACGCCGGCGTTGCTGCACGGCATGGTCGAGGCGGGTGCCCTGGCGGCCAGCTGGTCGGGTGCGGGCTCTTCCTTGATCGGCGTGGTGCGTACCAGCGAGGCGGCCCGGGTGCGCGACGGTGTCGAGACCCTGGTGGAGGCCGAGGGAGTGCCCGGGCGCACCCTCGTGCTCGAAGCGGACCGCCAGGGCCTCGTCTATGGCGAAGGGGCCGAGGTCTCGCTGGCGCCGCCGGGGTAGTTCCGGGCCGCTCGGGGCCTCATCCGCGCAGGTGGGCGTCGAGGGCCTGCACCGAGCTCTTGAGCTGGGCCACGGAGGCGTCGACGTCGAAGGTGTTGCGCACCTGGTCGTAGTTGGCCTGCGTCGGCTGCGCGTCGCCGAGGATCTCGAGGCTGTTGGCGAGCGTCTGGGCTTGGTTGCGTGCTGTCGAGAGCAGCTCCGGCGGAGCCGTGAAGCCGTGGCCCACGGCCTCGACGTTGGCGTAGGTGTGCACCTGCTGGCCCAGGGTGCGGTCGGCGGCCTCGAGGCAGACGACCGGGCTGGCCGCCCCAGGGCAGCCGGCAGCGGTGCGCACATAGGCGGCGAGCTGGGCCTCCACCTTCGTGCCGGCCGCCGCCAGGCGCGCATCGGCGGTGGCTGCCCCGACCCGAGCCGCCGCCCGATCCGCAGGCGGCCAGCACGCCCGGCGCGGCGACCGCCAGTGCCGCCAGGGCCCATCGGGTGCCGTGTCGGTGGTTCCGTAGACTTCGTGCCATGTCCCCGTCCTATTTCATCCGCACCTTCGGGTGCCAGATGAATGAGCATGACTCAGAACGTCTGGCCGGGCTGCTGGTGGCCGACGGGATGACTCCGGCTGCCCGTCTCGAGGACGCGGACGTGGTGGTGCTCAACACCTGCTGCATCCGGGACAACGCCGACCAGCGGCTCTACGGCACCTTGGGCAAGCTGAAGGAGCTGGTGGACGCCAAGCCAGGTCTCCAGATCGCCGTGGGCGGATGCCTGGCCCAGAAGGACCGCGAGCGGATCCAGGAGAAGGTCGGTTGGGTCGACGTGGTCTTCGGCACCCACAACCTCACCAGCGCGCCTGGCCTGCTGCGGCGGGCGCACGACGAGGGGCCGGTGATGGAGATCCTCGACGCCCCGGCACCCGAGTCGGCGCAGAACCCCCTGCTCGGTTCCGGGGCGGTGCGGGAGTCGCCCTATACGGCGTGGGTCAACATCCAGACCGGCTGCGACAACTCGTGTGCCTTCTGCATCGTGCCCTCGGTCCGCGGCCCCGAGGTCAGCCGCCCCTTCGAGGAGATCGTGGCCGAGGTGGAACTGCTGGCCCGGCGCGGGGTGAGCGAGGTGACGCTGCTCGGGCAGAACGTGAACTCCTACGGGCGCGACCTGACGAAGCGTCGGCCCCTGTTCGCTCCGTTGCTGCGTGCCGTGGGTGCGGTGGCGGGGATCGGACGCGTCCGCTTCACCAGCCCGCACCCGAAGGACCTGCGGCCCGAGACGATCGAGGCCATGGCCGAGACCCCTGAGGTGTGCGAGCAGCTGCACCTCCCGCTCCAGTCCGGCAGTGACCGGGTGCTGCGTGCCATGCGGCGGGGGTACACCGCGGCGCGCTACCTCGAGCGGCTGCGGGCGGCCCGTGACGCGATCGACGACCTCGCCGTCACCACTGACATCATCGTGGGCTTCCCCGGTGAGACCGAGGCCGAGTTCGAGGAAACGTTGGCCCTGTGCGCCGAGGCGGCCTACGACAGTGCCTTCACCTTCATCTTCTCCCCCAGGCCCGGGACGCGCGCCGCGGCCATGGAGTCCGAATTCGTCCCGGCCGAAGTGGTGGCCGAGCGGTTCGATCGGCTCAAGACGGTGATCGACCGATCGGCTCTGGCCCGTCACCAGTCCCGGGTGGGACGCCGTGAGGAGGTGCTCGTCGAGGGCGTGAGCCGCCGCGACAGCGCCATGCTCTCGGGGCGCACCAGACAGGGCAAACTGGTCCACTTCCCCGTGGGCGATTCCCAAGGCGATCCCGAGGGAACGCCCGCCGCGGGTGCCCTGGCCGCGGTGACCATCACCGCGGGCCATCCCCACCACCTCTCGGGCCGACTCCACGAGGTGCTGGCCCGCCCGCGCCACCGCGTGCGGATCCCGGTGGCCAGCGGTTGAGCGTCGTCGCCCTGGTGGGCGTCACGGCCTCGGGAAAGTCCGACGTGGCGCTGGAGGTGGCCGAGCGGCGGGGTGACTGCGAGATCGTCTCGGTCGACTCCATGTGTGTCTACCGGGGCATGGACATCGGGACCTCAAAACCTGGACTCGCCGCACGCCGTGCTGTCCCGCACCATCTCCTCGACCTGGTCGACCCCGACGAGGACTACTCGGTCACCCGGTTCCAGGACGAGGCCAGCGAGGCGCTGGCCGCCATCGCGAGCCGGGGCCACCACGCCCTCCTCGTCGGCGGGACCGGGCTGTACGCCCGTGCCGTGATCGACGACCTGACCTTCCCCGGGCGCTTCCCCGAGGTGCTCGCCGAGCTCGAGGCCGACCTCGATGCCGGGCGGGCGTCGGTGGCGGACCTGCACGCCCGCCTGGCCGTGCTCGACCCCGTGGGGGCGTCGCGCATGGAACCGACCAACCGGCGCCGGGTGGTCCGCGCCCTCGAGGTGACGCTCGGCTCGGGCCGGCCGTTCTCGGAGTTCGGCCCCGGGCTCGAGGCCTACCCCGAGCGCGGCATCGCGCAGGTCGGCCTGGGGCGATCGATGGAGGAGACCGATCGGCGCATCGCCGCGCGTTTCACCGCCATGGTGGCGGCCGGCCTGGTCGACGAGGTGCAGGCTCTGGCGTCGCGTCCGGCCGGGCTGTCGCGCACGGCGCGCCAGGCGCTGGGCTACCGCGAGGTGCTGGCCCACGTGGAGGACGGCGCTCCGCTCGAGGACTGTCTCGACGAGGCGGTGCGCCGCACTCGCCAGTTCGCCCGGCGCCAGGCCGCCTGGTTCCGCCGTGATCCGCGCATCACCTGGGCGGAGGGGCCGGCGGGCGTCGACGAGCTGCTCGAGCGAACCCTGACGGCGCAGGCCGCCAGAGGCGGTTGACGCGTCACCCGGGCCGGGCTCGGTCGGGGGAACCAGGGGCGCGGGGCACAGGGGCCGGCGGCCGTGGCGCAGCCGTGCACGCTCCGTGGAACGGCCTGCGAGAATGGACCGGTGCATGTCTCCAAGCACGAGGGCGCAGGCAACGACTTCCTGGTGCTGCTCGATGCCGCCGACGAGGTGCGGCTCTCCGCCGCAGAGGTGAGGCTCCTGGCCGACCGCCACCGGGGCGTGGGCGCCGACGGGGTCATCCGAGTCGGACCGGGCCGGGACGGGTGCGACCTGTCCATGGAGCTGCGCAACGCGGACGGGGGAGAGGCCGAGATGAGCGGCAACGGCATCCGCTGCCTCGCGCAGGCTGCGGTCGACGCCGGCCTGGTCTCCCCGCCGCGCTTCACGGTGGCCACCGGCGCCGGGAAACGGACGATCGAGTACACCGCCGGCACCGTGCCCGGGCTGGCGGAGGCCCGGGTCGACATGGGCCCGGCGCGACTCGGTCCTGAGCGGGCCGGGGGTGTCGAGGGCCGACGGGCGCGGACGGTCGACGTGGGCAACCCACACCTCGTGCTGCTCGGTCCGGGGACATCGACCGTCGAGGTCGCCGAGCTGGGTCCCAAGCTCCAGTCCGCGTTCGACGCTGGCATCAACGTGGAGTGGATCAGCGTGGAGCACGACGCCGAGGGCCCGTTCCTCGATCTGCGGGTCTGGGAGCGCGGGGTGGGCGTGACCCTGGCCTGCGGGACGGGGAGCGTCGCGGCCGCCGCCGCAGCCCGCAGCTGGGAGGCGGTCCCGTCGGGGGTCGCGGTTCGCGTGCGCAACCCGGGCGGGATGCTCGTGGTCAGCTTGGGGGACGGTGAGGACGACCCGGCGCATCTGGGCGGGCCGGTGCGCCGGGTGGCCGACATCGATGTCCACCCCGGGGTCTTCTCTTGAGCACTGCGCACCCGGCGGTGCGCTCGTGAGCACTGCGCACCCGGCGGTGCGCTCGTGAGCACCGCGCTGCCGGGGACGCTGATCGAGCGTTCGATCAGGGAGCGCATCGTCCTGGTCGGGGTGATCTTCCCCGGCGCCACGGCCGAGTCGGTCGACGAGGAGCTCGACGAGCTGGCCCAGCTGGTCGACAGTGCCGGGGCGGACGTAGTCGGTCGGGTGGTGCAGCGGCGCGACGCTCCGGACCCGGCCACCTTCGTGGGGCGTGGGAAGGCGCAAGAGATCGCCGAGCTGAGCCGGAGCCTGGACGCCGACACGGTGGTCTTCGACGACGAGCTCACGCCGGCCCAGCACCGCAACCTCGAGCGGCTGTTCGGCCGCACGGCCATCGACCGGACTGCGGTGATCCTCGACATCTTCGCCCAGAACGCCCGGAGCCCCGAGGGCAAGGCACAGGTGGAGCTGGCGCTGTTGCGCTACCGGTTGCCCAGGTTGCGGGGCCGCGGCACCTCGCTGAGCCAGCAGGCCGGAGGGATCGGCACGCGGGGGCCCGGCGAGACGCAGCTCGAGGTGGACCGGCGACGGCTGGTGCGGCGCATGCACAAGCTCGAGGCCGAACTGCGTGACGTCGAGCGCACGCGCACGCTGCAACGCCGCAGCCGCGCCCGCGGCCGCCAGCGGGAGGTGGCGCTGGTCGGGTACACCAACGCCGGGAAATCGACGCTCCTCAACCGCCTGACCGACGCCGGGGTCCCCGCCGAGGACCGCCTCTTCGTGACGCTCGACCCGCGCACCCGTCAGCTGTCCCTCCCCGGGGGAGAGACCGTGCTGGTCACCGACACCGTGGGGTTCGTGCGCAAGCTGCCCCACGAGTTGGTCGAGGCGTTCCGATCCACCCTCGACTCCGTCTGCCTGGCCGACCTGGTGGTCCACGTGGTCGACGGCACCGCGGCCAACGCCGAGGCGCAGATGGCCGCGGTGCACCAGGTGCTTGAGGAGATCGGGGCGGCGGGGGTGCCGCAGCTGACCGTGATCAACAAGGCCGACCGGGCACCCGAGGAGGCCAAGGCCCTGGCCCGCTCCCTGGAGGGCTCGGTGCTGCTCTCGGCCCGCACCGGTGAGGGGGTCGACGAGCTGGTGCGGGTCCTCGGGGACCGCCTGCGGGGCGCGGACCGGGTGGTGGAGCTCGTGGTGCCCTGGTCGCGCGGCGACGTGCTCGCCGCCATCCACCGCGAGGGCGAGGTGGTGGCGCAGAGCGATGGGGAGCAGGCAGCCACGGTGCAGGTGGTGCTCGACGACGTCGGCCGGGCCCGCTTCGCCGAGTTCATGGTGGCGTCGTGAGCTTCGAGCTGCCGCCCTACCCCTACGACCGGCTGAATGGGCTGGCCGAGGTGGCGGGCGCGCATCCCGGTGGCATGGTCGACTGCTCAGTGGGGACGCCCTGCGACCCCCCGCCCCCGGCGGCGGTCGAGGCACTGGGGGCGTCGGGCACCGAGCGGGGGTACCCGGCTTCGGCGGGCAGCTCCGCCCTGCGCGAGGCGGCCTCAGCCTGGCTCTCCCGCCGTTTCGGTCTGGGCGACGTGCGGGTCACCTCGGTGGCTGCCTGCGTGGGGACCAAGGAGCTGGTGGCCTCGGTGCCCCACCTGCTGCGACTGCGGGCGCCCGACCGCGACACCGTGCTCTACCCGGCCGTGTCGTATCCCACCTACGCCATGGGCGCGCACCTGGCCGGGTGCCGCGCCGTGGCGGTGCCGGCCTTGCCGGGACGGTCCGGAGGACTCGACCTCGGTGCGGTCGATACGGCCGATGCCGCACGGGCCCTCGTGCTTTGGTCGAACTCGCCCTCGAACCCGACGGGCGGTCTGGGCGACCTCGGTGCGGAGGCGGCGTGGGGCAGGGAGCACGGCGTACCGGTGTTCTCCGACGAGTGCTACGCCGAGTTCACCTGGGCCGGCCGGCCACGGTCGATGCTCGAGCACGGGGCCGACGGTGTGGTGGTCGTGCACTCCCTGTCCAAGCGCTCGAACCTGGCCGGGGTGCGGGTGGGATTCTACGCGGGCGACCCCGAGCTGGTCGAGTTCCTGCGTGCCGTGCGTCAGCACGCGGGCCTGATGGTCCCGGGCCCGGCCCAGGCCGCGGGTGTGGCTGCGCTCGGCGACGACGCCCACGTGGAGGCGCAACGCATGCGTTACCGAGAGCGCCTGGACTTCGTGTCCGGCGTGTTGTGCGACTTCGGGTGCCCGGTCGAGCCGCCCCAGGGCGGCTTCTACCTGTGGGTCCCGGTCCCGGGCGAGCGCTGGCCCGATGCCTGGTCCATGGCCGGCGCGCTCGCCGCCGATGGTGGACTCCTGGTCAGCCCGGGCGACCTCTACGGACCCGGAGGGTCGGGCCACGTGCGCATCGCCGTCGTCCAGCCGATGGAGCGGTTGGCGTTGGTCAGGGAGCGGCTGGTTAGGGTTGGACATGGCTGATCTGCAGGCACACATCGACGAGCTGTGGGAGCGCCGCGACGAGCTCTCCCCGGGAGACACCGAGGCGGCAGCACTGGTGGAGGAGGCCATCGGCCTGCTCGATAGCGGCCAGGCCCGGGTGGCCGAGGTGGACCCGGCGAATGGCCAGGTGGTGGTCCACGAGTGGCTCAAGCGGTCGATCCTGATGCTGTTCTCGCTGCGCGGCATGGAGACCGTGGAGCACGGCCCCTTCGAATTCGCCGACAAGCTCCCGCTCAAGCGCGGCTACGCCGAGGCCGGTGTTCGCGTCCTGCCGGGGGCCTCGGCGCGCTGGGGCTCGTATCTGGCCCGCGGGGTGGTCCTGATGCCTTCCTACGTGAACATCGGAGCCTGGGTGGGTGCCGGCTCCATGGTCGACACCTGGGCCACCGTCGGGTCGTGTGCCCAGATCGGCGAGCGGGTGCACCTCGCCGGTGGGGTCGGCATCGGCGGTGTGCTCGAGCCTCCCAACGCGGTGCCCGTGGTGGTGGAGGACGACGCCTTCATCGGGAGCCGGTGCATGGTGACCAGCGGTGCCCGCGTGGGCCAGGGCGCGGTGCTGGGCGCCGGGAGTTTCCTCGACCCCTCCATCCCGGTCATCGATGCCGAGTCGGGCGAGGAGATCTCACGCGGCGTGGTACCGCCGTGGAGCGTGGCCATCCGGGCCAGTCGGCGGCGCCAGTACCCCGGCGGCGAGTTCTTCGTGCCCTGCGTCCTGGTGATCAAGCGGTTGCCCGAGGGGGAGCGCCACGACAAGGCACAGCTCAACGCGGTGCTGCGGGACCACGGGGCCAGTACCTGACGATGGCCGACCTCCTGGCGTCCACCAGGGAGCTCATGGCCGTCCCTTCGGTGAGTGGGCAGGAAGGTCCGTTGGCCGACCTGGTTGAGGCGCGTTTGGCTTCCACCGAGCTCGAGGTCAGCCGGGTCGGCGACAACGTGGTGGCCCGGACTGCACTCGGGCGCGCCCAGCGGCTGATCCTGGCCGGCCATCTCGACACGGTGCCCCCGGGCGAGGACGGCGGGGAGCCGAGGCTCGACGGTGACACGCTCTGGGGCGTGGGCGCGTCCGACATGAAGGGCAGCCTGGCTGTGATGCTCGAGCTGGCTGCCTCGGTGCAGGATCCGGCCGTCGACCTCACGTGGTGCTTCTACGCGGCGAGGAGGTGGAGCGGGCGAGGAGCGGCTTGCTCGAGCTGTGGCGGCTCTGTCCCGAACTGCTGGCCGGTGACGCAGCCATCGTGGGCGAGCCCACCGCCGGGCGGGTCGAGGCCGGGTGTCAGGGCAGCCTGCGCCTGCGGGTGACCTTGGGCGGCGTTCGGGCCCACACGGCGCGTCCGTTCACGGGTCGCAACGCCGTCCACCGGCTGGGCCCCCTGCTCGCCAGGGTGGCGCAGTGGCCCGGGCGCCAGGTGGTGCTCGACGGGTGCACCTACGCCGAGCAGCTCCAGGTGGTCGCCGTGGAGGGGGGAGTGGCCGGCAACGTCGTCCCCGACACCGCCGTGGTCACCCTCAACCATCGCTACGCGCCCGACCGACGAGCGCCCGAGGCGGAGGCGTTCCTGCACGAGCTGCTCGACGACACGCTGGAGCTCGATGGGGCCGACACCTGGGAGTTACTCGACGCCGCCGATGGGGCTCCGCCCGCCCTGGGACACCCCCTGCTGGCGGCGCTGGTCGAGCGCAGCGGCGGGGCTCCCGTGGCCAAGGTCGGCTGGACCGACGCCGCGACGTTCTGGGAGCACGGGGTCCCGGCGGCCAACTTCGGTCCCGGTGACCCGCTGCTCGCCCACCATCCCGACGAGCGGGTCACCGCGCCCGTGCTCGAGCGGGCCCGAGCCGTGCTGGAGAGCGTGATCGCCGCGTCCGCCACCTTCCCCCGGTCCGCCACAGCGGAGTCGGCCGGTAGCGGATCGATCGGCGTGGCGACCTAACCTGCGGATCCACAGGGGACAACGGGGCGGGTCCGAACAGGGGGCGTGCGATGGTCGAGCTGGCGACGGATCCGGGTGCCTGGAGCATCATCGGTTGGATGCTCCTCATCCTTGCGTGCGGCGCGGCCGTGCTCTGGGTGGTGACCACGCTGTTGCTACGCCGCTGACCCGCTGACCCGCTGACCCGCTGACCCGCTGACCCGCTGACCCGCTGACCCGCTGTCCGCGGCACCCGCCCGACCCGGTGCGTGGCGTCAGGCAGCCAGCTTGGTGACCGAGCCGCTGACGAGGTGCAGGTCGGCCTGGCCGGGCAGCCGGTCCACCCGCCGGTCGATTCGCTCGGCCATAGCTGTGCCGCGGCTCCCGGAGAACAAGTACTCGGCGAGGAATCGCACCTCTCGGGGCGGCATGACGCCCGATCCGACGGGGCGCCACCAGCGCGAGAGCGTGTAGCGGGTCAGCCGCTGGGCCCTGGGGCTGGCGGCCAACCGCCGCGCCGCCTCCGAGGCGTAGAAGTCGACGTGTGTGCCTTCCTGCTTCATGATGCGCCGGAGCAGTTCGCGCAGGGTGGGGTGATCGGCGGTGTCGGCCAGTCGCGCGTAACCCGCCTGGGTGGTCCACTCGTTCACCGCGCCCCAGGTCATGTGCACGGCGACGAAGGCGCCTCCGGCGAAGGCGGAGGACGCGATCGTGCTCAGCGTCGAGAGTGCCTGGCGGCGACGGTGCCCGCGACGCAACGGGGCGATGCGGGCGGCGCCGGCCGGCTCGCCGTGCGCGGCCAGCACCCGCGCGATGGCGTCTCCGTGCCAGAGCTCCTCGTAGACCCAGCAGGAGAGGAACGAGGTGATGGCCGGGTCCTGGTGGGCGGGTGTCAGCAGCAGGTCACGCAGGTAGCACACCGTGTGGTGCTCGACGTCGTGCATGTAGCGCAGGCAGCGCAGGGCATCGGGAGGAAGCGGGTCGTTCCGGAAGTCCTCGAAGTCGATCCCGTCGAGGGAGATCCGACCCGCACGCTGGGAGTATGACTCGATGGTGGTTCGCATAGACGCCCTGTATTCGCCGCGGAAGGGGTGTCTGGATGACTCTGCGAAACGATCCGTGTCGATGCTACGTTCCCTCCATGCGACTCCTGACTCTCGGCGTAGATGATGACGGCCTCTCGTACCTGGTCGAGGAAAAGGAGGTCACGACGGACGCTGTCATGCCCGGAGTGGCCATGATGAATCTGTTCTCGACGGCTGAATGCCCGCCGATCGCGCCCCGACCGGGCACCGGGCACTTCGGCGATATGGGTCTGGCGCCGGGAACCGTGAGTTGGATGGTGGTGGAGATGGAGCCGTATTCGGAAAACGACGAGCCGACGCCCCTGGCCACAGAGATGCATTACAACAACACCATCGAGCTGTTCAGCGTCTTGGAGGGCGGCGTGCAAACGGTCCTGGGTCACGGTGCGCTCGATCTGCGGCCTGGCGACTGCGTGGTGATGCCCGGTGTGGATCACGCGACGCACGCAGGCCCCGATGGCGCCCGCGTGCTGTCGATCAGCATCGGGCTGGCACCTGGGAGCGATTGAAAACTGACTCGTGGACTCTCGCGTGGTGAAGCTGGCACTCGCCGGCGATGAGACGGATTCATGATCGGAGGTGGCAATGTCCGAGCATCCGAAGACCCTCGGCTTCAACCACGTGGCCACCATGACGGCCAATCTGGATCGGTACCTGGCGTTCTACGAGGAGATCTTCGGCGCCGAGGTGATCCATGTCATGGACGCCGAGGGCGATCACCCAAGAATGGCCATCGTGGACATGGGGGCTGGGAGCGCGCTCAACGTGTTCGAGGTTCCGGCGGATTCGATCGTCGGGGATCGAGGCAAGATGGGCGGCCGTGGTCCGATCGACCACTACGCGTTAGCGGTCGGATCGGAGAAGGAGCTCCGAGAGATCCGTGACCGCCTGGTCGCAGTCGGAGCATCTCCCGGAGAGGTCACACAGTTCGGCGGAGGGTTGCGCTCCGTGTTCTTCCGAGACCCAGATGGCGCGGAGTTGGAGGTCGCATATCTCCCCGCCGGATGACGGCGGCGGATCTCGTGCGCAGCCCAAGGCCTGCGCCCCGACTTGGTCAGATCCGCTCTTCCCGGGCTGAATCCCAACTAACGTCGCCCGAATGACTGCGGCACACCCAGGAGGACGGTTGGGAAGTTCACACGTTGCCGGGCGGCAGCTGGCGTCAAGAGTGGCACTCGGCTCCATCCTGGCGGGACTGGGCCTCGCCGTGTCAACAGCCTTCCTGGTCGCCGCGCCTGCCGCCGCGAGCAGTCACAAGAAGGCCAATTCAAACTGCAGCGCGTACAAGGCCGGGAAGAACGGAGTCATCCGGACCTTCTGCTCCGGCTCGGCAACTGCCACGGTCACCACCGCCGGTACCACGACAGTGATCAAGGGCGGCACGTGCGGCAAGAGCGGCAACTACTTCACCGTCAACGTGGGGGTGGTGGTCAGTCCCAACTTCAAGGGTCCCAAACCGAACTACTTCGGACTCGACGCTCCTCCAACGGCAACGTCCTTCACCAATGCCATCTTGTCCTACGCTGTCGGCGGCGCTGGCGGCTACGCGACGTCGAACAGTGGCACGGTGGCCTCGAACCACAAGAGCGGCACCTTCAGCGGCACGGATCTGCAGGGTAAGGCGGTGAGCGGCTCCTTCACCTGCTGAGGTGCGGGAACATCACACTCACCGGGTGGCCCTCACCGAGCTGAGGTGTACCCCGAGCGGCGCCGATGGTCGATCCGCGAGACAATCGTCGGGTGGGAGGAGCGCTTGCCATCGTCTTCGGACTTGTCCTTGCCGTGCTCGGACTGATATTGCTGTGCGACTATCGGAACTTGGGAACGCACATTTCACAGAAGACCATTCCCAATTCCCTGCAGACAGGTGATCCTGAGAGGTACCGCAAGGTTCTCGGGTCCGGATATCTGGTGGGCGGGATGGTCCTCGCCGTGGTTGGGATCGTCGCCCTGGGAACATAGGAGGGACCCCACCCACCGACGCGGTGGACGGAGCTGGCGGGCGATAGGCCAGCTCCCATCAACCTTCGGGAAGCGCGGCAAAGTCGCGCTTGGCCTGCCGATACCACCCCATGCCCTTGATCGGGTTCTTCCAGCGGCCCTTCATGTCCTTGAGGGCAGCTTCATGCGTGGTGTCACCCTGATCGACCATCTCCTTGAGGTGACGATCTTGGGCCTTGATAACCTCGTCGGCCGTGGCGCCGTGGTGCGGACAATCACACGGGCCGCCAAGCTGCCGACACGTCATGGTCTTCATGATCCTCGCTTCCTTTCTCTGTGTGGGACCGTCACGCGGAACGAACGTGGTCCGGGCACATCAACCCTTCGGCCTCGCCCGCGCACGAACGATCTCCATGGTCGCCAGGACGTCGGGGTCGGCGATCAACTCCACCTCGCGTACCAAGCCCGCCTCGACATGGAACACGAAGGCCACCTTGGTCGAGCCGGCCTGGATCCAGGCGGCACCCAGTTCGCCATCGATGGTGACCGGTGCCGCGCCACGGGTGCCGTTGAACCGAGCAGCCACGGCGGGTGCACCGTGATACACGGGATCCGTACCCAGCTCTTGTCCAACCAGGTCAGCACGCATGCATGCGTCTGGCGCGAGCAGCGACAGCAAAGTGCCGAGATCGCCACCGCGCGCCGCAACGAGGAACGCGTCGACGACCCTCTTGCTCTCAGCGTGTGCGGCACGCGACGAATCCGGCTCCGGAGCGCCGCGCACCTTGCGCCGTGCTCGGCTCGCCAACTGGCGTACGGCGGTACCCGAGCGTCCCATGACCGCGCTGATCTGGTCAAAGGGATACCCGAACACGTCGTGGAGAACGAACGCGGCCCTCTCGGCCGGCGCCAGGGCATCGAGCACGACCTGCATCGCGTCGCCAGTCCTCTCGGCGAGCAGCGCGTCGGCCTCCGGGTCGACTGGTGCGGGCTCGGCGCGCCCCTCGGCATCGACCAATCGGGTGCGCCGCTGGCGTAGGTGGTCGAGGCACAGCCGCGTCACGACGGTTGTGAGCCAGGCGGGCAGGTCATCGATGCCGGGGGTGCGGGAGAGCCGAAGCCAGGCTTCTTGGAGGACGTCGTCCGCGTCCGTCGCCGACCCGAGTATCCGCACGGCGATGGCGGTCAAACGGGGCCGCTCTGCGTCGAAGTCCGCTGCTTCCATCGTGATCACACCATGTTGACGCAGCGCACCCCCAAAATGTGACCGCGGCGCCCACGAGCGGGAGAACTCCCCGGTGTCACCCCATGGGCATGGAGCCGATGCCGGTGACCGCCGGTTTGGACGCTGAAAGAAGGGAATCGTCAGGTTGCCGACGGCAACCGGATCACTTTCATCGGGGGGGGGTCGTCCACTGACCAGTCGTTGCCGCTCGAACGAGGCCTCTCCGCCCATCGGATGTCGAAGAAGAGCGCGACACACTTCACGCCCCGCACATCCTTCAGCCCCGGGCCAGGATCTCCACGTGGGGGACGAAGAACACGCCGTCGGGGGTGCCGGCCCATCGGGTGAAGGCGGCCGCGATCTCCTCGAGCTCGGCGGGTTCGCTGAGTCCGTAGGCCGTGGCCTGCTCGGCAAATCGCGAGTGGCGCACCCGGTCGGCCCACAGGCCGCCCCACCAGGCTCGGGTCTCGGCGTCGGCGAAGGTCCAGGTGGACGAGGACACGGCGACCTCGTCGAAGCCGGCCTGGTGCGCCAGATGAGGAAGACGCCGACCGATACGGTCGTCGTGGCCGTTGCGGGCGGTCACGGCGTCGTACAGCTCGAGCCAGCGGTCGAGCACCGGGTCGGCGGGAGCCCAGGCGAACATGCCGTAGTCGCCGTCGCGGGCCGCGAGCACGCCGTCGGGGCGCAGGACCCGTCGGAGCTCGATCAGCGCCTCGAGCGGGTCGGTCAGGTGCTGGAGAACCTGGTGCACGTGGACCACGTCGAAGCTCGCGTCCGGATAGCCGAGCGTGTGGAGATCGCCCACCTCGAAGCGGAGGTTGGCCAGCCCTCGCTCGTGCGCGTGCTCGGCGGCTTGGGCCACCACCTCCGCCGAGGCGTCCAGCCCGACCACCCCGCCGGGGGCGACGAGCAGGGCCAGGTCGGCCGTGATGGTGCCCGGACCGCACCCGACGTCGAGGAGGCCCTGGCCCGGGCGCAGCTCCGGGAGGAGGTACGCACAGGAATTCTCAGCCGTGCGCCAGGTGTGGCTGCGCAGGACGGATTCGTGGTGCCCGTGCGTGTACGCCATGCGTACATTGTGACGTGCCCGAATTGCCCGAGATGCAGGCGCTCGCGGAGCGGCTCGACGCCGTGTTGGCCGGTGCCACGTTGCAGCGTGCCGATCTCCTCGGGTTCTCCTCCCTCAAGACGTATGCGCCTCCACCCGACGCCGTCGTCGGCCAGAGGCTCCGGTCGGTCGGTCGGCGAGCCAAATACCTGGTCTGGGAGTTCGAGGGCGGGGTCCGGATGGTGCTCCACCTCTCGCAGGCGGGCCGTCTCGATATAGAGGAGCCCCCCAAGAAGACCAAGCCCCGCGGCTCCGTGGCGCGGTTCGTCTTCGGTCAGGTCGGAGGCGATCCGGACCATCCCGAGCCTGATCCCGAGGCCAGAACCGTCGGGATCTTGGTGCGCGAGTACGGAACCCAGCGCAAGGCTGCCTGGTGGGTGCTCGGCCTCGGGGATGACGGTCCCCTGGGTGTGCTGGGGCCCGAGCCCGGCAGTGAGGACTTCGACCGATTCGTCCGCACCTCCGACTCCAACCGGCACCTCAGCACTGATCTACGGGACCAGCGGGTCGTGGCGGGGATCGGCCGCGGGTGGGGTGACGAAATCGTGCACCGGGCCAGGCTGTCGCCCTTCGCGTCCTTGCGCTCCTTAACGCCCGCCCAGCGCGGGGACCTTCTGCAGGCGGTGCACGATGTGCTCGAGGAGGCGCTGTCCCTCGAGCGTGCTCGGACCGGCGGACTCTCGGAGTCCAGCCTGGGCGGCCGGTTTGCCGTGCACGGGAGGTTCGGCCAGCCGTGCCCACGCTGCGGCGACGCACTTCGTCGCGTCTCGTTCGAGTCCTACGAGATGACCTACTGCGCAACCTGCCAGACGGGCGGCAAGGTGTTGGCCGACCGTCGACTCTCGCGCCTGCTCAAATAGCGGTCGCCGGCAGGGAAGCGGGCCTCAGTTGAGCGTCCGCACGACCGTCACGACCTTGCCGAACACGGTGACCTCGTCGGCATGGTCGAACACCATCGGCTCGTAGGCAGCGTTGGCCGGGGTGAGTACCACGCGGCCGTCACGGCGGCTGAAGGTCTTGACCGTCGCCTCACCTTCACCGATGCCGGCCACCACCACGTCGCCGTTGTTGGCGTCCGGCTGTTGGCGCACCACTACGTAGTCCCCGTCGTGAATGCCCGCCTCGATCATCGAGTCGCCGCGGACCCGGAGCATGAAGGAGGGGCCGGTGCCGGTGAACTGCTCGGGCATGGGCAGGAGCTCCTCGATGTTCTCCTCGGCGAGGACCCCGGTCCCGGCGGCCACGTCGCCCACCAAGGGAATGTTGTGGACGGCACCCGCGGTCAGGCGCACGGTGGTGTCTGGATCGAAGTGAACCTGAATGGCCCGAGGCTTGGACGGGTCACGTGAGAGGTAGCCCTCCCGCTGGAGGACGGCCAGGTGGGTGTGGACCGTGGCCGAGGAGGCCAGCCCGACCGCTTTGCCGATCTCACGCACCGAGGGCGGATAGCCCCGCTGACGCTGGCTGTCCGCGATGTAGGCGAGGATCTGGCGCCGCTTCCCGCTCAGAACATCCGCCATGGGTGCCTCCTTCGTGCCGTGGCGCCGGGCTGGTGGCGGCCCGGCGTTTCCTCCGGGGCATCTCCCGGGAGCGAACATCCGTTCGTGACCGTCCACGATACCGACGGTGAGTGCCCAAGGCAAACATCTGTTCGATTGCTCAAACCGTTGGCCCGAGCTGCCGATCTCCTCTTCGTGCCCCGAGGTGTGCAGCGACACGGGCCAGGTTCTGCTCGGAGCATGGCGTGGTGAGGCCGGCGGGACCCGGCGGGATCGGGGTGCTCGCCTCCGCGATCGTGGGGATCCTGCTGATCCTGTCCATGGCGGTTCCCGCGGCCCCGCATGCCCACGGCCACGGGGTCGCCCCTCAGGGTGGCCGCCACGACACTCCTCGTGAGAGCGGTCACGGTCGTCACGGGGCGGGAAGCCATCAGGCAGGCCGTGGCCGGACCCAGGGAGCCGGCCGGACCCCGCCGGGCTCCGAGGTGTGGGTGATCGGAGACGCCGGCCAGGCACGGACTGTCACAGGGTGACGGTACGTTCAAGAAGGAACCGAACAGCCGTTCGTCCGAGGCGTTGACAGCGAACAGGTGTTCGTGTTCCAATGGGAAAGAAGCGAACACCTGTTCGAAAGGGGTTGCGATGTCGGTCGCATGGGAGCTTGATGTCGAGGAGTGGCGCCCGCGGTTGTACGCCCTGCCCGAACAGCCCGCTGTTCGCACCATCGTGCCGGTGGTCTCTCGTCGGCGCCGGGCCGGGGTGGTGGTGATCGCGGCCGTGGTCGTCCTATTGGTCCTGTTGGCGCTGCCGATCCGCTCGTTCGGAGGCAGCACCCTGGCTCAGGCCGCACCGGCTCAGGGGCAGGAGTACGTGGTGAAGCCTCGGGACACCCTGGCCTCCATCGCCGACCAGGCCGACCCCGCCCATGCGGCGTCCCTGGCCGGACGGATGGCCGACGAGATCGGCAGCACCACCGTCGTGCCTGGAGAACACCTGTTCATTCCCTGAGCACCCGACTTCCCTGACTATCGTCGGCGGTGTGCGGTGCCCCTGGTGCGGTGTGGACGATGACCGCGTCGTGGATTCCCGCCAGGCCGAGGACGGCGGCGCTATTCGGCGCCGCCGTGAGTGTCTGGGGTGCGGGCGGCGCTTCACCACCTTCGAGCGGATCGAAGAGGTGCCGTTGTGGGTGGTCAAGCGCAGCGGCCTGCGTGAGCCGTTCGACCGGGCCAAGATGGTCGCCGGTGTGCGCTCGGCGTGCAAGAACCGGCCGGTGACCGACGAGCAGATGGAGGAGTTGGCCCAGGCCGTGGAGGATGCCCTGCGTGCCGAGACCACCGAGCCGACCAGCCAGCAGGTGGGGGTGGCCGTCCTCGAGCGTCTGCAGCTCCTCGACGACGTGGCCTACCTGCGCTTCGCCAGCGTGTACAAGGGCTTCGAGGAGGCAGGCGACTTCCAGCGTGAGGCGGGCCTGCTGACCAAGACGACGGAGCCGAAGCGCAAGTGATGTCCGACGAACCCGAGGTGGTCCTGGCGGTGTATGCGCACCCTGACGACGCCGACGTGGCGTGCGCCGGGAGCCTGGCCCGGTGGGCCAAGGCGGGGGGCGCCGTCCACCTCGTCGTCTGCACCGACGGTGGCAAGGGTACCTACGATCCCGACATCGACCCCGGGCGCCTGGCCGAGGAGCGCGGCAGTGAGCTGCGGGAGGCGGCCGGTGTGGTGGGGCTGGCCAGTGTCGACGTCCTGGGCTATCCCGATGGCGAGCTGACCGACTCGACGGAGTTCCGGCGCACCCTCGTCGAGCGGGTGCGCACGCTGCGGCCCGACGTCGTGTGCGGGCACGACCCCACGGCGGTCTTCTTCGGTCGCTCCTACTTCAACCATAGGGACCACCGGATCGCCGGGGCAGCTCTGCTCGACGCCGTGGCGCCTGCGGCGGCGCTGCCGCACTACTTCCCCGAGGCCGGTCCACCGCATCAGGTGGCGACGGTCCTCTTGACGGGAACGCTCGAGCCCGACGAGTGGGTGGACGTGAGCGAAACCATCGAGACCAAGGTCGCCGCCGTGGAGTGCCACCGGAGCCAGTTCGCCGGGCAAGAGGGATGGGCCGGTGAGGCGGTGCGGCGCCGGGCGGCCGAGGAGGGCAGGAGGGCCGGCGTGGCCTGTGCAGAGGGGTTTCGCCGGTTGAACCTCGGTGGTTGACCGCGTCGCGGTCCCCACCATCCTCCACGTCGACATGGACGCCTTCTTCGCGTCCGTCGAGGTGCTCGACGACCCTTCCCTGGCCGGCAAGCCGCTGATCGTTGGTGGTGCCGGGGCCCGAGGCGTGGTGGCCTCGTGCACCTACGAAGCCCGTGCCTACGGCGTGCACTCGGCCATGCCCTCGCTGCGGGCGCGCCAGCTCTGCCCCGAGGCGGTGTTCCTTCCCGGCCGCCACAGCCGTTACGCCCAGGTCAGCGCACAGCTCCACGGACTCCTGGTCGACGTGACCCCGCTCGTCGAACCGATCGGACTCGACGAGGCGTTCATGGACGTCTCGGGCGCCGTGCGCCTCCTGGGACCGCCCGACATCATCGCGCGGCGGCTGCGCCGTCGGGTTCATGACGAGCTGCACCTCCGGTGCGCCGTGGGCGTGGGCCGTTCCAAGATGATCGCCAAGCTGGCCTCCCGGGCGGCCAAACCGCGGGCCGCCAGGGGCGGGCTGGAGCCGGGGCCTGGTGTGGTGGTGGTCGTGCCGGCCGAGGAGCTCTCCTTCCTCCACGCCCACGACGTGCGCGCCCTGTGGGGGGTGGGCCCGGCGACGGCGGAGCGGCTCCAGGCCCTGGGCGTGCGCACGGTGGGGGAGCTGGCCGAGCTGCCGGTGGAGACCCTGACCCGGCGGCTCGGCAGGGCGCACGGTACGCACCTGGCCGCTCTGGCCCGGGGCGAGGATCCGAGCCCGGTCATCCCCGACCGGCCCAGCAAGTCGATCGGGCACGAGGAGACCTTCAGTGAGGACGTGACCGACCGCGAGACGCTCGAACGCCATGCGCTTCGCATGGCCGAGTCGGTGGCGACCATGCTGCGGGCCGCGTCCACGTCGGCCCGCACGGTCACCATCAAGGTCAAGTTCCCCGACCTCTCCCTGCAGACGCGGGCGCGCACGCTGCCCCAGCCCGTGGCCACGGGGGGCGCCATCGGCCAGGTGGCGCGGGCCCTCCTGGCCACCGTGGACGTGAGCGAGGGGGTGCGGCTCCTCGGGGTGAGCGCGTCGGGCCTGCATGTGGGCGGCGCGGATCAGCTCTCCTTCGACCTGGGCGACGGGCTGGCTCCGGCCAACAGCAGCCCCACGGCCACCGAGCAGTCGTGGCAGGAGGTCACGGCGGCGGTCGACGCGGTGCGGGGCCGGTTCGGGACGGGCGCCGTGGGGTCGGCGTCCTCGGTGACCGACCAGGGGGTGCAGGTCCCCGCCCGCCGTGACGCGCCGTGGGGTCCCGACGAATGAGGGGGTGCGGAGCGATTCACGCAGCCTGCACCAGGTTCACCGGCCGTCGGGGCTAGGCCACCAGCGGAGCCAGTAGCCGTGGGGATGGGTGTCGGCCAGTCGGGTCGCCTGGCGATCCGGTCCGATGTGCACCAGGGCCGTGGCCAGGTCCGGACCATCCCTGGCCACGGGTGAGGGCGGCGTGGGCAGTCCCGGCGTCTCGAACGGCGCCTCACAGTAGAGGTGGTGCACCGGGCGGCGCCACCCCAGCTCCCGCACGGCATCGACCAGCGCGCGCTGGCGGTCCGCGTCGAGGTAGGCGGCCGCCCAGGAGTGGAACACCACGAGCGGTCCCGAGCTGCTCAGGGTCTCTGCCACCGCGGCGAGGTCGTCGACCATGTCGCCGCGCTCGAGCCGGGGACGGTGCGGCGAGCGGCGCGCCTGGGCCAGCGCGGCGCACAACCGCCCGAAGCGGACCGGGTTGTCGGGCCACTGGCAGGCGAGCAGCCAGCGCGCCTGGCTCTCGTCGAGCACGTCGACCGGGTCGAGGTCCAGCCCGATGCGCGCACCGACCGCGGGTACGCGGAGTGGTGGGAGGTGGTGAGGCTGGCCTCGCAGCGTGCACTCGAGCGCCACCCCCGACGCCCTGGTGCTGACCGAGCACACCGGGCCGTGCTCGACGCGGTAGGTGTAGGCGTACTCGTCGAAGAGGAGGGTGAGCCCGGCCGAGGTCCCGAGGTCGAGCAGGTCGAGAGGTGCGCCGCCCTCGAGCGAGGCGATGTGGCCGAGGCCCGGGAGCAGTGCGGTGCACCGGCCCACCTCGTTGGTCTGCGTCGATCTGGTGGAGATCGACGAGGCCAGCTGGCTGCGGTACGTCCGGCAGAAGTCGATGAACACGTCACCGACGTCACCGGTGTCGCTCGACGGACGGATGTCCCTGATCGCGGCCACCGTGTCGTAGAAGGCGGCCAGCGGGTGGTCGGTCCCGCCGAGCAGCAAGTCGTGCACGGCGGCGAGCAGCAGCAGCGGTCGCCGTTGGGCCTCCGGAGCCAGGCCGAGCAGGGCGAGCACATCGGGATCGTCGGCGACGGCCCGGCAGATGGCCGGATACGTGGTGCCGCCGTCGCGTTCGACGACCGCGGCGAAGGAGCGGAAGTGCCCGGACAGCGCCTGGTCGGGGATCATGGCGCCCATCGGCCGAACCGAACCGGGCGGCCAGAGGCGGCGCGCGTGGCGCCGTCGGCCATGGTCACATCGAGAGTCAGGCTTCGACGGTGACCAGGGTCCCGAGCGGGGTGAGCGGGAAGACGACCTGTGCGTTGGCGATCGGCATCTCGACGCAGCCGTCGCTCTGGGGGAACCCGTAGGAAGCCCGCACGAAACCGTGGAGCGCGTCACCACCATGGAAGTAGCTCACCCAGGGGATCCCCGGATCCGAGTAGTGGGAGCCGTCGGGGTTGGTGCCGCTCATGGTCGTCACGGTGTAGCGCGGTAGACCGGCCAGGTGCCGTTGTCCGTCGTGGCGCCGGGGACACCCGTGTTCACCGGCGTCGAGTACGTGGCCGCCCCGTCCTTGTACACGGTGGCCGACTCGGGCAGGGACTGGTGCACCACCACGTAGCCCCAGGGGAGCGCGTCGCCCCGGCCGCTCTGCACGTCGCCCAGCAGGTCCTTCCACACATCGGGCCCGGCCAGCCCGTCGGTCTTGAGCCCGTGCTGGGACTCGAAGTTCATGACCGCACCCTGGGTGATGACGTTGCTGGCCCCCGGCGTCCAGAGGGCGACCAACGAGGGCGGCTCGTTGGTCCACCGCCAGGTGAACGATCCCACCTGGTCGTTGCCCTCCTGGGCCGGGGAGGTCACCGGTGAGATCGGTGTGAAATCGAGCGGGAGGTACCCGAGCTCGGCCAGGAGCTGCTGGAGGCGAAGGGTGGAGCCAGGTGCCACGGTGAACTGCGAGGTGGCCGACCGGGCCAGGTGCTGCCCGAGCGACCCGACCATGCCGGTGCTGCCACCGGGCACGGTCACCGTCTCGGTCGAACCCGGGTCGAGGGGTGCCGTGGCCGCGTACTCGAGCAGTGAGGGCGACACCACGACCCAGGCGCCCGGAACCGGGGGATCGAGCGTCGGCATGGGTGTCCCCGGCGCCAACTCGGTGGAGAACTGCACCGTGATGGTGGAGCCGGCAGCCACTCCCGTCCCGGTGGGCGTGATGGAGGACACGGTGAGCGCCGGCGGCGGCGTGTTGGGGGTCGTGGCCGCCTGACTCCGGTGCAGACGTCCGAACGCGAGGACACCGCCGACGGCCACAACGAGCACGAGAAACCCGACCGTCAGCATCACCCACAAGTGTCGGTGACCACTGCCGCGCGCGTGTGCTCCTGACATAGCGGGGGAATTCTACCGGGGTGTGGCCCGTTCAGGGGACAGGGGCAGGAGCGTTGTGGAGTCCGAGTGCCAACTCCACCGCGGTGACCACCTCGGCGAGCCGTCGCCGGTCGGTCACCTTGGACCCCCCCGACTCGCGCACGTAGAAGGCGTCGATCACGATCTCGCCCAGCGTGGAGGCCCGGGCCGAGACCACGTCGAGCCCCTGGTCGAAGAGGGCGCCCGTGATGCGGTGCAGCAGCCCCACCTCGTCGGGGGCACGGACCTCGATCACCGTGGCGGACTCCGAGGCGTCGTTGTCCACGCTCACCTCGGGGCCGGGCAGGTGGGCCGCGGTGTGACGGCGCGGCGGGTAGATACGGGCCCGCTCCGTGAGCCTTTGGGCCAGGGCCATGCGGTCGGAGAGCACCGCGGCCAGGTCCTCGCGGAGCTTGGAGGTGTCGGGCCACGTGCCGCGCGCCACCTCAACGGTGAAGACCTCGACGGCCACACCGTCGGCGCCGCTCACGTTGGCGGCGCGTACGTCCATGCCGTTGAGGGCCAGGGCACCGGCCACCGAGGAGAAGAGACCCCGCCGATCCGGGGCAGCCACGATGACGCGCGGTGGCTCCAAGGAGACGCAGGGAAGGCCCGACGTGCGGACCTCGTCCATGAGCGAGCGGTTCTCCTCGACCAGGCGGTCCGGGCTGGCCGGCTGGAGCTCCCCTTGGAGCAGCTGGTCCGTGCGCTCCACCAGGTCGGCCACGAGCCCGGCCTTCCAGGCCCCCCACGCAGAGGGTCCGGTCGCCCGGCTGTCCGCCTCGGTCACCGCGGCCAGGAGGTGGAGAGTGACCGGGTTCCCCGCTTCGCGGGCGACCCGGGAGATGGTGGCGGGATCGTCCAGATCGCGTCGGGTAGCGGTATCGGGCAGGAGAAGGTGGAGGCGAACCACATCGACCAGCATGTCGACGTCACCGGGGGAGAAGCCCATGCGAGTGGCCACGGTGTGCACGACTTCCATACCGACCGTGGTGTGGTCACCTGGGTAGCCCTTCCCGATGTCGTGCAGGAGCGTGCCCACCACCAGGAGATCGGGGCGCTCGACCCCGTCGGTGAGGTCGGCCGCCAGGGCGGCGGCCTCCAGCAGGTGACGGTCCACGGTGAAGGTGTGGTAGGCGTTGCGCTGCGGTTTGTTGCGCACGGCTGCCCACTCGGGGATCAGCCGGACGAATAGCCCGTGCTGGTCGAGCGACTCGATCTTGTCGATGGCCGGCCGGCCCAAGGCCAGGAGGTCGACGAGTGCGGCGCGCGGTCTCGTCCGCCCACGGTTCCCCGGGATCGGGCATGCGGTCCGCCAGGCGGTAGAGGGAGGACTTGGCGATGGGCCGGTCGAGCCGGGCCGCGGTGGCGGCCAGACGCAGAGCCAAGGACGCGTCGTCGGACACGGCGGCGAGGGGCGCCAGTGCGACCTCGCCGTGCAGCTCGATCATGTCGGGGCCCAGGTCGAGGCGCTCATCGGTCGGGGAGGGCTCGGCGGCACCACGCCGGAACCGCCGCTTGGGGGGTGGGGTGGGATCCCAGAGCCGGCGACGCCGCCACACGTCGTCGCTGACCCATGCGATCTGCCGCCCCGCGGTGGACACGGCCAGCATCAGGGCGTCGGCGTCGGCGAACCCCAGGGCCAAGGCGACCTGGTCCTGGTCCTGGAGCAGGAGCTTGTCGTGCTCGCGCCCGGCCAGCCGGTGCAGCTCGACGCGGACTGCGGTGAGGAGGCCGGCGGCGCTCTCGAGTGACTCGAGGTCGGCGTAGTCGGCGAGCAAGGGCGCGTAGGCCGAGATGGCGCGCAGCACGCTCACGTCGCGCAGGCCCCCGTGACTCTCCTTCAGGTCGGGCTCGAGGAGGAAGGCCACGTCTCCGGCCGTGGTGTGGCGCCTGACCATCTGGACCTCGAGCACCGGCAGGTAGGTGGTGCCCAGGCGGGTGCGCCACGCCGCCCGTGCCTTCTCGAGCAGCGGTTCGGCCAGCTTGGACTCGCCCCAGACCAGACGGCCGTCGAGCAGCCCCAGGGCGACCCGCAGGTCCTGCCCCGCGGCGTCGAGCACCTCGGAGGGCCGTCGCACCGAGTGGTCGAGGTGCACGCCCTCGTCCCAGACGGGGTACCAGATGCCGTCGGCCACGGCACGGATGTCGCGCTCGACCGTTGTGGAGCAGCACGACATCGAGGTCGCTGAAGGGGCACAGCGAGCTGCGTCCGTAGCCGCCCACGGCGATGAGGGCCAGGTGGCGGCGCTTGTCGCTGGCGGCGCGCTCGGCCACGCTCGACAGCCAGGCGTCCGCCTCAGCGGCGTAGCGGCGGCAGAACTCCTCGCCCTGGAGGCCCGGTTCAGCGAGCAGGGCGTTCCGCCGCCCGCGCAGTGACGTTTCGGCCTCCATGGCGGGAACGTAGCATTGGGTCGTGGGTAAGGACGTCGAACACAGACAGGGGAAGTCGCCGATGACCTTCGGCCACGCCGTCGCCATGGCGGCGGTGGGTGTGGTCGGGATATTGGTGGCCTTCTGGATTCTCAGCAGCCTGGCCGGGATCATCTTCTTCTTCGTGAAGCTCGCGGTCATCGTCGCCCTGATCGGTGGCGTCTTCTGGCTGGTCTCGCGGTTCCGTCGCTGACCGGAGCGATCTTCCGGGCATCGACGCCGGCGCACGGCCGGCATCCGGGGCGGTGGTGACGGACGGTTAGGCTGGCCGCCCGCTCCCCGGAGCGCGCGGCGGCGTGGCCGAGTGGTTTAGGCAGGGGCCTGCAAAGCCCCGTACGGCGGTTCGATTCCGCCCGCCGCCTCCAGGACCTTCCCGCTCGGGGGCTGGAAGTCAGTTGACCGGGGCTTTCCGCGACGCCCGGGCTCCTCCGAACGGCGGGTCACCCGAGGAAGTGCGTGGTCCTGCGCGTCACGGCCGACATCGCCCGGGCCCGCCTCGCATCTCCGTCGGACGGATCGCAGAATCAGCGGGCAGGTTCGACCAGTTTCATTTGGACATCAAAGTCCCGTTGTCACAACGAGCTTGCCGTTCATGGTTCCGTCCTCCATTGCCTGGTGGGCCTGGACGATCTCCTCGAAGCGAAACACATGGCCGATGGGAACCTTGACCTGGCCGGCTTCCACATCGTCGATGAAGCCCTGAAGGATCGTCGGCGGGAGGTCGGCTGCGTCTCCGCTGTATGCCGTCAAGCGGACGCCTCGTGGGATGTAGTCGATGGGGTAGAAGTTCTCAACCGTCCACTGGTCGGAAATTATCCCGGTGAAACAGGCAACACCGTGGACCCGGACGCAACGAAGCGTGTCGGGAAGGGTAGGGGCACCGACCAGCTCCAGGGCGCTGTCGACGCCGTCAGGACACAGCTGGCGAACCGCTCCCGTCACTTCGCCACCATCGATCACCACATGGTCGACACCGATATCGCCCAGCGCCTTGGCCTTCGCAGGCTTTCGTGTTGTGGAGAGTACCGTCATGCCGAGCTGCTTGGCCAAGACCGCGGTCAGCATCCCGATAGACGATGTGCCGCCGCGGACGAGAAGGGTCTGACCAGCTTTGGCGTCGAGCCCCACGTCCAACGAGCCATTCGCCGTCAGGAGCATCACCGGGATGGCTCCGAGGGTCGGCCAGTTCAGGCGGCTGGCGAACGGCACCACCTGGCTCACCGGTACGCACGTGTACTCGGCATAGCCGCCGTCGAAGACCCGGCCCATTCCGCCCGCCAGCGCGGCGACCTGTTGACCCGGGGCAAACTCCCCTCCTGGGCAGGCCTCGATGACACCAATTGCCTCGGCTCCCAACACCCGCGGCCAGGTCACACCTTCGGCGAGACCAAGCCGGGAGTGCAACTCCGCACGGTTGAGGCCGAAGGCCTTGATAGCGATGAGAGCCCAACCCGCGGGGGGGTTGGCACTGGAATGTTGCGGATCTGCAGCGCGCCCGCCGGACCGGGACCGTCGAGGACCACGGCTCTCATGGTGGTGGTGGGCATTTCAGTGCCTCCCTTTGTCCAATGACCCGGCGCTCAGGGCGATGAACTGCCTCGATTTTACGATGTGACCGTCGGGGTGGCAGAGAAAGGCCGAAATGTTGGCTCTTCGAAATTACGATTCATTCACAGATCTACTGATGGGGCGACCACCCGATGCTCGGAAGCGGCGGCGACCCAGCCGAGCGTGAAACGGCGGTATTGCGGAGAGTTGCGGGTGTCCGACAATCCGCCTCGACCGACAGCGCTGAGCTTGTTCGAGCACGCCGGGAGGGTGGGACACTCTCCCGGCACACACAGAGGAGACGCTGGCGTCGTTGCGCATGACCCCGCCCCTACCTCTCGCCTCCTGGGCCTTCGGGGATACGGAGTGGAGTTTCGACAAGCCCCGTCGGTTCGGCAAGTAGCTCGTCAGTACCATGAGCCTCATGTCTCCCCACCACCGGGTCGGAGTTGCAGAGATCGGGGCGATGCTGGGCGTCACCCGTCAACGGGTTGACCAGATCGCCCGAGAGGATCCGAATTTCCCTCCGCCCGAGGCCGAGTTGGCCACGGGCCCCGTGTGGTCGCGGGGAGCCGTCGAGGAGTGGGCGAAGGCGATGGGGCGCAAGATCGTGGAAGATCGGTGATGAGGCCGCCGGGGCGGGGCACGTTGCCATCGTGATCGGTCACGGGACGGGGAACCCGGGCACCGTCAGGCCAACATCCAGATCAGGCAACCGATCAGTAACCACGAGATGAGGCTCAGGACGACCGCCAACGCCGCGCCCCAGAGATCGAGCGGTTCACCTGAAGAAGCCGGGTCCGTGGGTCCGAAGAAGGACAACTGCTCAGGGCGTTGGGGGGCAAGCACAGGTCCGACCTCCTGGGATGCGATCCGTTGGAAAAGGGAACGCTACTGAACGTGGTGGTCTTGCACAACGGATGAACAACAGGACTCGGAAGAAGGAAGGCCGAGCGCCCCGACGACGCCGGCAGAGGAAGGTCCAGCGGGGGTCGCGCCCTTTCCCGTGTCATCTGTGCCGATCTGAGCAGCTCAATATGCCTGTGAACTGGGGATTCGCATGACGAGCAGAGGCCTGCAGAGTCCCGCAGGGCGGTTCGATTCCCGGCCGCCATCTCTGGACGTTGCTCCTCTTGGGGGCGACGTCCGATCCTGAGGCACCTTCCGATCCCACGCGGCGGGGTGGGACTCATTGCAGTGGCGGTCAGCCGCAGCCGTGTTGGTGTCACGACTCCGACTGCGGACGACCTGTGCGGGCCGGTGCCGTCATCCCTGCTTCGAATGGGGGGCGAAGTACTGCTCGACGGCGGTGGTGAGTGCCTGGGCGATGAGCCTCTGGTCAGCCGCGCTGGCGGCGATGGTTCCCTCGAACGGGTCGGTGAGGTAGAGGGGCTCGATGACCGCGCCTGGCATCTGGCTTGGGGTCGAGAAGTACCCGGTCGCGGCGGGTCCGAGCAGCAACAAGTGGTCGTATGCCGCGGCTCGTGCAGCCAGGGCGCTGCTCGACGGGCTGCCCACGGCGGAGCCGAAGCTGCCGTCCGGCTGGACCCCGTCGTTGGGAATCTGTCAACCCTGATCGTTCATCTCCGTGATCACGTCGTGCTGGAGCAGGTTCGCCAGTCTGAGGTTCTCCGTCGAGAACGAGCGGTCCGAGTCGTAGACCGAGATACTTCCCGCGTCGTCCGGAGTGCCTCCGGCGTCCATATAGACACCAACCAGCACGTCCGCCTTGGCGAGGTTGGCGCAGACATCTCGTGCGGCGACGTCGTCGTGCGACCCCAGTTCTGACAAGAGCCCTCCGTCCGTGTCGCCCGAGCCCAGCCGGAGCACGGTGGTGTCCTCCGTTCGGCGAGACGACGACCCGGAAGCCACGCTCTCTGAGGAGCGCGGTCGCGTCCTGGACAATGGCGAGGTTCACATTGGATTCGTAGATCGTCTGCCCGGCTTCGGTCATCCCCACGCCGCCGGGGTCGATCCCGCCGTGGCCAGCATCGAGGAACACGGTCCTCTCGGCGTTGCCCGCGGTAGGGGCGAAGGCCATGCACGCCCCGGAAGCGAAATACGTCGGGTCCAGCGCATCGCCCTGAGTGGAGTTGGTCGCGACACCTGCGACTTGCTTCAGCTCGCCACCGAAATTCCTGAGCAGGAGTCCGGCGGCGAGGATGGCGACGAAGAACGCGGCAACGCCGAGGGTCGCTCGAGGTCGCGGCCGGCCAGGGACAGCGTTCCGGCTCCTCATCGGAGCTGCCTCGAAGTCACGACGACATGGGCAGTCCGCCGAGGTGTGGGCGTGCGGAGATCGCCAGCACTCCGAGGCGCCATGGTGCTCCGCTCATGACGTGGTGGACATCGCAACTCTTCCCCACGCAAGGTGTGCTGCTGGACTCGGTCGAGCGTAGCGAGGGCTCCCTCGTGGGAGGTGTCACTCCCGACTCGAGGGGCTTCACAGCTCTCGTTCGTAGACGTACATGAGCGGCCCGTCCACCCCGTCCCTGTTCGAGAAGCCGAAGCTCTCGTACGGGTGAGGCGCCGCGGTGTCGGGCTGGTCGACCTCGATGTTCATGGTGTCAGCTCCTCGTCGCCGGACTTCCGCGAGCGACTCGATCATCAGGGCGCGCCCCAGCCCCTGGCCACGAGACCCGGGCACGACGTACAGCTCCGCCAGATAGCACTCGAGGCCCTGGGTCCATATGGCTGCCCGGAAGCGCAGGAGGGCAAGGCCATCGGGTCCCGTCCCGGCCAGGAGAACCGCGGTGTCGCCGTCGTTCAGGAGCTGGCGAAGGCGATCTGCCAATGCCTCGGGCGAGGGTGTCGGTTCGCCGAATTCGCGGTTGAAGTCGTGGAGAAGCCTGCCGATCGTCCTCACGCCGGGAAGGCCGGCCGGGCGAACCGGTTTCGACGTCCCGTGTGGCATGCGCCGACCGTAGCCCCGAGGCGGACCGTCCCCTCGAGAAGGGAGTAGTGCCGTCGGGGTACTTGCTGGTCGTGCTGGACGCGGGGGCAGGAAGCTCTGGCCACCACGCCGGACCTTTCCCGAGCGCGGACGACTCTCTCTCGACGGGACGCAGCCGACCTCGTCGACTTGGCGGCCCGTTAGGGTCCAGAGCCATGGGGGCCGCCAGGCGCTGTGTCGTGCTGGGTGCCACCGGGTACATCGGCGGACGGCTGGTGAGCGAGCTCCTGAAGGCCGGTCACGAGGTGCTCGTCGTGGCGAGGTCACCGGAAAAGCTCGAAGGCATCCCGTGGCGAGAGCAGGTAGAGGTGCATCGCGGCGACGTGACCGAGCCTGCTTCCTTCGAGCACATCTTTCGTCCCGGGGACGTCGTGTACTACCTGGTCCACTCGCTCACCCGACGGGACTTCGTGCAAGTCGACCGGGCGGCCGCTCACGTCGTCGCCTCCGCGGCTCGAGAGGCCGGTGTCGGTCGCCTCGTCTACCTGGGCGGCATCGTCCCTGATGACACGCAACTCTCGCCCCACCTGGCTTCCCGGGCCGAGGTGGGGCACGTGTTGCTCGATGCCGGCGTCCCCGCGATGGTCCTGCAGGCGGCAGTGATCATCGGATCGGGTTCGGCCAGCTTCGAGATGTTGCGCTACCTCACGGAGCGCCTCCCGATCATGGTGACTCCTCGCTGGGTCCACAACCGGGTGCAACCGATCGCGGTGCGTGACGTCCTGCACTATCTGGTGCAGAGTGCCGATCTTCCGGCCGGCGTCCACGGTGCCTACGACATCGGCGGTCCCGACGTGCTCTCGTATCTGGAGATGATGCGGCGGTATGCCGTGGTGGCCGGTTTGCCCCATCGGGTGATCGTCCCGGTGCCGGTGCTCACGCCGTGGCTCTCAGGACAGTGGATCAATCTGGTGACCCCGGTTCCGAGGGCCATCGCCCTCCCCCTGATCGAGTCGTTGGTCAACGAGGTGGTGTGTCACGACCACTCCATCGCCGATGTCATCGCGGACCCGCCGGAAGGGCTGACCCACTACGAGCAGGCGGTCGAGTTGGCCCTGGCCCGCATCCGGAGTGCCGAGGTGCCGACCCGATGGTCCGACGCATCGGTGCAGGTCGCCCCGTCCGACCGGCTTCCGAGTGACCCGGAATGGACCGGAGGCACCGTCTACAGGGACATCCGAGAGCAGAAGACCCCCGCCGACCCAGCCGCGTTGTGGGAGGTGATCGAGTCGATCGGCGGTGAGCACGGCTGGTACTCGTTCCCGCTGGCGTGGTCAGTGCGGGGCTGGGCCGATCGCGTGGTGGGCGGGGTCGGACTGCGACGCGGACGTCGCGACCCTCGGCGGCTGCACGTCGGCGAAGCCCTCGACTGGTGGCGGGTCGAACAGCTCGATCGGCCCCGGTCGCTGCGCCTGCGAGCCGAGATGCGGCTCCCCGGCCGCGGCTGGTTGGAGCTCAGTTCTGAGCCCTCGGAAGACGGCGGAGCCCTCTACCGCCAGCGGACGATCTTCGAACCTCGTGGTCTTGCCGGGCACCTGTATTGGCGCCTGCTCGCTCCCTTTCATGGGGTGATCTTCGGCGGGATGGCCCGCAACATCACCAAGGCTGCGGTCCGACAGGATGACGCGAGGCACGAGGCCGGCGCGTGAAGCGCCGTGTGCGCTGACTGCGGGGAACCGGCCCGGCCAGGGCGCAGCCGGGGACCCTATGTCGGGATGACGGCAGCGCGGGCGTAGGCGAGCATGGTCAGTCGATCACGCGACCGGTCGAAGAGCTCGACTCGTATCGGCGCATCCGGTCCTTCCCCCAGCAAGGAGCAGCGCGTCTCCACCGGGCCGTCGCCGGTCTGGGCCAGGTAGCGCAGATCGAGTTCGGTCACCACCGCAGGGACCTCGAAGCGGGCCGAGATCATCTCCTCGGCGGCCACCTCCGCTACCAGTGCCACCATGGCGCCCTGCAGCGTTCCCGCAGGATTGCGCAGATCTGATCTCACCGGCATCTCGACAGCTCCGGTCATCGGGTCGAGCACTGCGATGGTTGCTTCGTCTCTCAGGGGACGCGTCAAGACGCCGGAGCCGTCGAACTGGGCAATGATCCGCTCCGGCGGCCACGACGGTTTCGTCGGATCGGCGTCACGTCGTGGCAGTCGCGCGAACCCGATGGCGCCGGTCGCTGCGGGCTCACCTCGGCCCGTGACCAGATCCACTGTCGCAGTCGCCGATCGGCCGCCTCGCCGAAGGATGGTGCATCGGGTGTGGAGCGAGTCGGCAGCGGGGAGCGCCCGCATCCTCAGGGACAAGTCCGTGGTCAGCACCCACGAGTCCGGATCGTCGTCGAGGAGGAACCCGGCTGCCAGGTCGACCATGAGCGAGACGACGCTGGCTCTCACTGCTCCGTGGCGCATCACTGCGGGCTGCGGGTGGAGGCGCAGGCACAGCTCGCCATCGATGAACTCTGCCATGACACCGAGCCGGGCCGGTATGGAGGTGCTGTCGTTGAAGAGGTCCGTCATCGGAGCCCCTGGCATGGCATGGGTCGGGACGCTACCGGCAGCGTCCCGGTTGCCACCAGTCTTCGAACGCTCGACATCGGGTCGGCGATGTCCTCCTAGCATTCATCGGTGCTCACCACTCAAACGCTGGGGGTTTGCGTCACGTACGTACAAGGGCTCGGCCAATACGGCGAATCGGAGCGCACTGGTCGAGGCGTTCTCGCGGACGACGGCCGATTGGCTCTCGCTGACGAGCGCCGACGTTGCCGCGTTCGGGGCGAGTGACGATGGGTTCGACTCGCTCGTCGCGGCCCTGGTCGCTCGTGCCAGTGCGGTGTCACTCGTCGAGCCCATCCCCGAAAGCGACCGGGTGTGTGCGATGAAGGAGGGTTGGATTGCACTGCCCCTCGAGGGCTCCCTTCCGAGGTTGGCTCACGTCTGATGCTGCCTCGGGGCGTCCCGGGAGCGGCGTTGTCAGCGCGGTCGCATCTGGGTCCAGGCGCGGGAGCTCTCGGACGACGCCGAGGGCGGCGCCACCCATGGCCATTGTCATCAGGGCGACCGTCGCCGCGAGCCAGGCGTCCCACGGCGAGCCAGGGGCGCCACCTGGGCTGGCGGTCAAGAAGCTCGGTGCCTCGAGCGCCATCGCTCCCCACCAGGCCGCGGTGGCTCCCACCATCACGACCATCGCCCCGGCGATGGTCGCCGCCAGCGCGGCCTCCACCGTGAGAACCGCCCTCGTGAGATGCACCCGTCGGCCGGATGCCACCGCCGCCACGGTCCACAGCGTCACGGTGGCGGCGACGAGCACCGCCCAGACCAAGAACAGCACGCCGTACCAGTGGGGGCCGCCGTTCCGTTGGTGTGCCGTGAGGTGATGAGCCCAAGCGAAGAGTGGCAGCGTCGCGGCCACCGTGAGCGAGGTGCAAAGAAGGGCTCGTCGGAAATGCCCACGTACGGCGGGCCACCCGCCCGCTCGTAGGAAGCGCACGAAGGCGGGGACGGCCAGGAGTGCACCGACGACAACGAGGGCAGCCGCCACCCCGGCCACCGTCTGGAGGACGGTGAACGCCAGGTCGGGGACTCGGTGAGCGCCTGTCCGATGAGCCAGTACTTCGTCGAAGTGCTCCGAGAACTTGGCGAAACTGGCGCCCGCGAGCACGAAGGCACTCCACGCAGCGAGAACGACCAGCGCGCCGCTCCTGACGCGCTCGGCCGGCGGAACGGAGTCTCCGGTCAGTCCTGACGCCAGGGCCCGCTGTCGGAGTCCACCGCCGACGAGGCCAACCCGAACCATCACCGGAAGTGTGCTGCCGAACTCGTCGTCGAGCAGCTCCGATAGTTCGCCCCCGTAGCGGGCGCACGCCACGATGAGGGGTACCAGCGCAGGCGCGGGTCGCCGGCTCCTCGGCGCATGCCGCCAAGATTGTCCTCTGTCGTCGGCACTTCGGATCGCATCACGCCAGCCTCGGCTTCGGTGTCGAGACCAACTTCAGCCGGGTTTCTCCCACTTGGACGAGCTCACGCATCTGGGCCACCGAATCGGCGAGGGTCCGCGAGCCAGCGGCCGTGATCCGGTACGGGCGACGGCGGTCCTCGGATTCGAGCGGCTCGATCAGCCCGCGCTCTTCCAACCTGGTGATTGCCCCGTACAGAGCGCCCGGGCCCAGCGTGACGCCGGCGAACCCCTCGATGTCCTTGAGGAGGGCGTGCCCATGTTTGGCCCCGCCGGCCAGGCTCATGAGAATCAGGGTCGGTGGGTCGTTCGTCCTGCGTCGCATGAGCGAACGTTACTACGTAATACGTAGCTACGTAATACGGAGCAACGCAATCCGGAGGAACGTCAGCAGCTCACGAGCGCGTCATCCGCAACAAGAACATGGTCGACCCGGCATCGTTGACCTCGTTGAGAGCGTTCAAGAGAGCGATGATCGCCTGCCCGGCGGTCTCGGGGTTCTTGAACTCGATCCCGACTCGTGCCAGACCCCGCTGGATGCTGCGGGCGTTCTTGATCTCCCCCTCGAGCTGGACCCCGGTGTGTGGCTCACCGGCGTGGGGGACCTCGACGAGGATCGTGCGACCGATCAATTCGGAGGGGTCCGAATGACGGAACGTGACGCCCATCCCAGCCGTCGAAAGATCGAGGATCCCGCACTCTCTCCACCCGACGGTGACCAGCTCGCCTTCGAGGAGACACTGTCCCCCGAGGGGTGCCTGTAGTCGTGGTACTCGCCGGCGCAGACCCATCGCGCTTCCCCCAAACCTCCACACCGAACTCGAGCACCAGTGTGCGAACTCTCTTGCCGAGAGTGGGGCATCGAGGAGTGCGGTAGCGCTTCACTCTGCCCTGTGCTGGTTTCGGCACGCTCTGGGGGCGGCTGAACCAAATCCGTCACAACGTTTGGGCTGGTCACGCGAGTCAGGGCCCCCGGTCAGACCGGCTACGCGCCGAGGACCGCCGCGAGCTGCTCGAGCGACCCGTGTGCGCCTCGCGCTCAGGGTCCGCCGAGGAAGTGGCGCATCTCGTCCGGCCGCTCAGGCACGACCCGCCACCTGGTCCTCCGACCCCGCCGGGAGGTCGCTCGACGAGGTACGTCCGATCCGTGATCAGATCGACGCCCACGTGACGGCGCTGCTCGACGAGCTCGTTCCAGCCACTACGTCAGGAACCACGCCGCCAGCCGCCCGCGTGGCGTGCTCCTATGGCGCGGCGAAGCAGGGGTCGTCGAGCCCGAGGACCAGCCTGAGGGCGTGCTCCCACGGGGCCCGACTGCAGGCGATCGCCCCGCCGTACGAGCGGTCTTCGAAGGTCATCTGAGCGACCCCATCCACTGAGTGCAGGAGGATCACGGCGTCACGTGATGCCCCGCCACCCATCTCCACGCTGACGTTGTGCGCCGAGGCGGCTGCCTCGTAGTCGTGACGGTCGGTCTCAGCGGCGTCGGCCCAGGCCTGCGGGTTGACGAAGATGCTGCGGACATCGTCCTCGCTCACGGCCACGAGCGTAGGCGGTGCCGGACGGCTCGAGTCGCTCAGGAACCGGCGGGCAGGAAGCTCAGGCGGACCCGCCGCCGAGGGTTGTCGACGTTGAGGTCGACCAACACGACCGACTGCCAGGTACCGAGCCGCACCCGGCCGTCGAGCACCGGGATGGTCACCGAGGGGCTGACCAGCGCAGGCAGAACGTGGTCGGCGCCGTGGCCTGGCGAGCCGTGCGCGTGCTGGTAGCGCCCGTCGCGCGGGAGAAGGGACGACAACGTCGCCACGAGGTCGGCTTCCGATCCCGATCCCGTCTCCATCACCGCCACACCGGCAGTGGCATGGGGGACGAACACGTTGACCAGCCCGTCGCCCCTCCCAGCACAGAACGCCTCGAGGTCACGGGTGATGTCTACGACCCGCCGACGTTCCGTGTCGACGACGATCTCGGTGCTCCGCATGGCGGCGCCCACGCCCGGTGCCGACCGTCAGGTGGCCGCGTCGAGGCCCAGATCGCTCCGGGCCTGCGCGGTCGTGTTCGTGTGCGGGAAGGGTCGATGGGGCACGGCGGCCCCGAGCGCCGCGCACAACGGGCCCCAACCGTCCCCTGGGGTCCACTCCACGAGGCGGTCCGGCGGAGCGGTGGCACGTACGTGGTCGTTGTAAGCCAGGTACGCGGCCTTCGCCGCCTGCTCTTCACGCCACTCGGGCGAGAACCGCATGAGCATGCCGCGGCCCATGCGGGTCCACCCGTCCTCGGGTGCCTCCGGGGAGAAGTAAACCTCCATGGCGAGGAAGATCGTCTGCGACGAGCTCGCCCACCACGCATCGGCGTCGCGGGTCGACAGCACGATGGGCGCGTCGGGGAACGCTTCGGCGAGCTCGGACCAGAACGGTGCCGCCGGCCAATCGACCGTGGCCTCGTAGTCGGCGAAGAGGGCAGTCCAGTCCGGGAGGTGCCCCTCGTAGGCAGCGCCCCAGATGTCGGGGTCGGCGGCCCGCTCCCGGACCTCGACCATGTGGTAGCACGGGCCCCCCAGCAGCGCCTCGAGCGCCAACTTCAAGGATGTCGTGCCCGTGCGGCCAAGCCCGGCTCCGATGACCTTCAGACCCACCGCTTACCTCCGGCATTCGATTCGGCACGTCTCCCCGCTAGCCGAGGCTAGAACCTGTTGCCGGTGCCGTGGAAGTTGTGACATTTGGGCCTATCGAGGTGCGAGGGGCTGCTCGACTGTGTGTGCCATGACGGCCGAGGTGGACGTGGAGCAGTTCCTGGCTGAGGTGGTGGAGCGGAACCCGCACCAGCCGGAGTTCCATCAGGCGGTCGGCGAGGTGGTGCGGACGCTCGGTGTCGTCTTGCAGCGCCATCCCCGCTACGCCGCGGCCAAGGTCCTCGAGCGGCTGGTCGAGCCCGAGCGGGCGATCCTGTTCCGCGTCACCTGGACCGACGACTCGGACGTGGTGCAGATCAACCGCGGGTATCGGGTCCAGATGAGCAGCACCCTGGGTCCCTTCAAGGGCGGCCTGCGGTTCCATCCCTCCGTCGACCTCGGCGTGCTGAAGTTCCTGGCCTTCGAGCAGACGCTCAAGAATGCGCTGACGGGGCTGCCGATGGGGGGCGCCAAGGGCGGGGCGGATTTCGACCCCCGGGGAAGGAGTGAGCAGGAGGTGCGCCGGTTCTGTCAGGCGTTCATGACCGAGCTGTTCCGTCACATCGGGCAGTTCACCGACGTGCCGGCCGGAGACATCGGGGTGGGCAGGCGCGAGATCGGATTCCTCTTCGGCCAGTACAAGCGGATCACGAACCAGTTCACGGGGGCACTGACCGGAAAAGGTGCCACGTGGGGTGGTTCGTTGATCCGGCCCGAGGCCACCGGGTTCGGAGTCGTGTACTTCGCGCAGGCCATGTTGGCCGAGCGTGGTCTGTCGCTCGCGGGGAAGCGGTGCCTCGTCTCGGGGAGTGGGAACGTCGCCTTGCACACCGCGGAGAAGTTGATCGACGTGGGCGCCCTGCCCATCTCGCTGTCCGATTCGGATGGTTTCGTTGTCGACCCCGAGGGCATCGACGCGGAGAAGCTCCAATGGGTGGTCGAGTTGAAGAACGTGCGGCGGGGTCGGATCCGTGAGTACGCCGAGCGATTCCCCCGGTCGGTCTACACCGAGGCCGGTCCCCGGGCCCGACTGGGGTCGGTGCCGGCCGAGTGCGCCTTCCCTGCGGCGACCCAGAACGAGATCGACGCCGACGACTCGCGGGCCATGGTGGACAACAAGGTGCTCCTGGTCGCCGAGGGGTCCAACATGCCGACCAGACCCGAGGCCATCGGCATCCTGCGCCGGGGGGATGTGCTCTACGGACCGAGCAAGGCCGTCAACGCCGGTGGCGTGGCGGTGTCGGGACTCGAGATGACCCAGGACGCCGAGCACATGCCCTGGAGCTCGGTCGAGGTGGATGATCAGCTCCGGGCGATCGTCTCGTCGATCCACTCCCTCACACGGGCCACGGCTGAGGAGTACGGCCATGCCGACGACTATGCCCTGGGCGCCAACGTGGCGGGCTTCTGCCGCGTGGCCGACGCCATGATCGACGAGGGTGTGGTCTGATCCGCGTTCTTGTCACAGCGAGCGGTCATGCTCGCGGTGTGCACGGATGGCCAGCCGGGGAGGTCATGGGGTTTGACCTCGAGACGACGGGGACAGATAGGTTCAACGACGCCCCAGTGTCCTTCGCCCTGGTCTCGGTGGAGTCGGGGGTCGTGGTGCGCAGCTGGTCGGGACTGATCGATCCCGGCCGGACCATTCCACCGGAGGCCACCGAGGTGCACGGGATCTCGACCGAACGGGCACACGCCGAAGGGATGCCGCTCGGCGAGGCCGTGACGCTGCTGTCCGACGTGGTGCTGGCTGCCGGTCGACGTGGTGTGCCGCTGGTGGGGATGCGCCTCGACTACGACCTCACCCTGCTCGAGTCGCAGGCGGTCAGGTTGTGCGGGCGGGGGATCGTCGAGCAGGGCTGGCGAGGCCCCGTTCTCGACGTCGCCGTGATCGACCGACACGTCGACGAAAGGCGCCCCGGCCGGCGCACGTTGAGCGACCTCTGCGCGCACTACGGGATCGAGATCACTCGTGCCCATGACGCCACCGCGGACGCCATCGCCTCGATCGAGGTGCTGTTCGCCATGGCGGTTCGGCACGAACCGCTCTGGCGCGGTGATGCTGCATCGCTCCACTTCGAGCAGATTCGGTGGCACCGGGAGTGGTCCGAAGGGTACGACGGGTGGCGACGCTCGCAGGGGCTCGTGCCTATCGATCCGAGAGACCACCTGTGGCCGGTGGTGCCGGTCGAGCTCCCGCCGGCCGCCTGAGAGTCCGCGGACGCCGCACAACGCCCCGCTGCCGTCACTTGCGGACACCCTCGATGCCTTCGGGAGAAGGGGGGCCGCTCAGGTCCGAGTGGTAGGGTCTGACCCCACGGGCCGTTGGCGCAGTTGGTAGCGCACTTGCATGACGCGCAAGGGGTCAGAGGTTCGAGTCCTCTACGGCCCACCAGTTCAGAGGCACTTTTGAGGTGCCAGCCGGGTAGAAATCCCGATGGGGGAGCAGTTGGGGGAGCAAACTCCCCGGGAACGCATCCCCGCAATCCCACAACACATTGGTCCCCCCTGGCGTTACAGGGGCGTGCAATAATTTGTGCGTGACCACCGCCGGGACCGAGACGGCCCGTCTTGAGGATGAGCGTGATCGCTGCCGAGCCGAAGCGGCTCATTCCCGAGCGATGCTTGACCAGTGCCTCGAGGCCGCGCTCGCAGCCGAAGAGAGCATCTACCACGAGTGCCCAGCGCTGCCCATGCCGCCGAAGTGCTTGTCGACATCACGAAGGGAACAGCACGCCGGGTGCGTCGCTCGGCCCTATACCGGACGGCGGTCAGTCCAGCCTCAACTCATTGACGGCCGAGGTGCTCACCGCCGTCCCGCAGGAGAATCCGTACGTTGACGTGGATACCGGTGCGCGGGACGCCGATGTTGACATCGAGTCCCACGAAGCCCTCTTCATCAATGCCATGGGGTTCTTCGTAGAGTCGGTGGAAGGCCTCGAGTTCGCAGTCGACGACCTGCTCGACATCGTCGATGACTTGCTAGACGTGGCCGAGATTGCCGTGCGAAGTCGGCGGCAGCTCAACCGAGAACAGCGCCGTGCCGTCACGTTCGGTCGAATCTGGCGGTCGATCGAAAGAGATCAGTCGTACCTAACCGGTCGAATTGACGACACTGGACCACCCGGACGACTTGCGTCCGTAAGCCCATTCGCAGCACACGCCCCACCCGCCAGCACCGCCGCGCCCCTGAGCGTCGGCGAGCTGGTGGCCGCGTAGACACCCAACACCCGGCACCACCTGCTCCGCCCGACTGGCGCGGCTCCTTGCTGTACCCACATTCACGGGGTCCTCGAAGGAGAGCACCATGGGCACGAAGCCCGTGTCGCGCCGACGTCGGCGCCCACCTGTTCAAGCCGTCGCCCCCGAGCCGGGACGCCAGGCGCTGACTGTACCCGAGGCGGCATATGAGCTGAACGTCCACCCGAACACCGTGTGGAACCTCATCAAGGCCGGCGAGCCTCGAGAGCTTCACCCTCGGGCGAAAGCGGCTGGTGGCGAGGGCTGCCATCGAGACGCTGATCGCCCAGGCGGCACAAAGGAGGCGTCATGACCAACGACGCCCACAACGCCCTGGCCGCACAGGTGGGGCTCGGAGAACCCCTGTCTGTGGATCTCTGTCGCCGGATGGACGATGCCTTCTTTGCCAACTACGACGACCACCTCGGGCGTCATGCCGCCGCGGTGACGATGGTCCTACGGGGCTCGGAGGTCGCCTGGGGTCCGACGCACGAGGGCGACGACGTTCAGGTCATCGCCACCGCGGAGACCGAGGGCCGCACCGTGACGGAGCAACTGCCCCTTGCCGATCTTGTGGAGGCTGGCAGACGCAGGGCTCGAGCTGACCGACGTCGTGCCAGCGATCGGCATTTGCCATTGCCTTCTCCGCGATCGCTGAGTCCTGGGACGGCGAGTATCTGTGTGGACGTCCTGTCTTCTGGATCAACGGGGCGGCGCCGTGGTGTCGATCAACCCCGAGACCTTCGCCCAGCTGATGACCGGCCCAGATCGCCGACGTGTTGCGGCGGTCCGAGAGGGCGTCGGCGGCGCAGACAACGCCCGGGCCATCGCTGCTTCGGCTGCCCAGGCGTACCTTGCGAAGCAACGGGGTGCTCCGACAGACGACGGCATCTCGTCCCTATGGTGGTCCGTTGTTCGGCTCCCCAACCACCAGGAGTTTGCCTCGAGTGGCGAGGTCATCGGTTCGGGTCGCCCACGACGCCACTCCGTACGGAGCAGGGTCTCGTCTGCGATCACTCGCGGGACCGCGACCGGGAGAGGCGCGTCTCGATGCGCCAGGGTCCAACAGGAACCACGAGGGACTGACCCCAGGGTCTCTGGGCCGCATCTCCGGGCGTTCCCAGGATCGCGTTCATCGACCCGACGGGTAACACCGCCGCACGGCTGGCCGATGGCGATCGGACCTGGGCTCAGTTGGCCACGATGGTCTTTACGCCCCAGACCGCGGGTCGGCGCACGCTGCTAGGGGAAGCAGCTCCGACCGTCTGCGGGAAGCCGGGCTTACGGAACGCCAGGCGTTCATTTTCGCCAACGACAGCATCGGGCACCGACGGAGTGACATCGCCGAGGCGTTCGGCTGCTCGGTCTCCACTGTGGCGAACACCGTCCGTGCGGCTCGGGCGAAGCTGGCTTCGGCGTCCTAAACCCCCTGGTCAAGAAGAAGTTTCCCCCGGATATTCCGGTCTGGACGTCCCTTACCTAGTGAAGGGGAAAGGAGCCAACCATGGCCCTCGCCATTTTGGAACTCGACGGGATTGAGATCCGCACGACGGACCCAATCTGTGTCCGGACGCTTTGGGGTCTGATGAGAACCGCCGTCACGCAGAAGGACGCGGCCGTTCTGGCTGGCGCAGATCCGAGGACACGAGACCCTGAGGCTCGGTCCTGATGGCCCGTACTGAAGCTCGAATCAAGACGTCGATCTGGCGTGACGAATCCTGGCTCGCCCTCGAGGCGATGCCGAAGCTCGTCTACATCACGATCCTCAGTCAGCCGAAGCTCAGCGTATGCGGAGTCACCAGCTACACGCCCGGCGCTTGGGCACACCTCCTTGGCGTCGACCGCGAGGAGATCCACAAATGCGCCCGACTCTCCAGGAGACGGACTTCGTGGTCCTCAGTGAGGCCACCGAGGAGCTGTGGGTGCGGACATTGACGAAAAATGACGGAATCCTCGACAAGCCGTACATGGTCATCTCCATGTCGAACGAGTTCTCGGCCATCCAGTCCGACGCCATCCGGGAACGGTTCCTCGAATCGTTGGGGTCGCGGTTCCTCGAATCGTTGCCGGTCAGGTTTCCGAAGGTGTTCGGCACCCGACGTCCTGATGAGAAGGGACCGAAGACGCTGGCGACACCGTTCCTCGATTCGTTTCACAAACGGTTCCCCAAACGGTTTGGGGGGTCGGTATGAGGAACATATTCCGCGCGAGCCTTGTTTCCTTGTTAGCCGTGTCTCCTTGATATCCATGTATCCACCGCTGGGTTTCATCGTTCCGCGGACTTTCAAAGAGAACGGAATCCGGTCGGCGGTTTGGCGCCGGTCATGACGAGAAGACCTGTTCCCACTTTCCTGAACGAATGGCGCCGGGCACTTGCGGATTCTGGGATGTCCGGCACAGCGAAGCTGCTGGGGTTAGTTCTAAGCCTCGATGCGGACCCAGACGGTACGAATGCCCATCCGGCGGCGCTCGCCTCGCCCGACGCTCGTCACGGTCGCTACGTGTGGTCTTCAAGGCCCTCGGTGAGTCGAAGATGCCGGCTGGGTGGTGGTCGTTGCTCGAGGACGTCTACTGCCACACAAGCAGGCCTCGGTCTACCGGCTGGCGATGGCCTCGACCAGTGACGAAACGTCATCGATAGATATAGCCATCGGTGACGAAAAGTCATCGGTCCCCATGTGTCCGGGACAAGGCGGGGACACGGGGACAAGTGACGTTTTCGACATGGCATCGATGACGTTTTCGACAGCCATCGATGACGAAACGTCACACCACCTAGGGAGACCAAAGGGTCTACCTAGGCCGCCTTGGCGGCGGCGCCGGCGGCGCCTGCCGCCGTCGACGGCCCCGATGACGACCTGTGTCTCGTTTGTCTGGACGCTCGACTCGATTGTCGCTGCGGCGATGTCGTATCGGCGGAAGCGTCATGACCCACACCGACGACATCGTCGTCATTGCAGACACGGATCGGCTCACGCTCGCTCGGGTGAAGGACTCGGCTGGCATCCATGATGTTGTGCGCTCGACTGTCGAGGCTGGCGCTGTTCCTGCCCCGACGAGTGCTGCTACCACGTGGCGGCAGTTCGGCAGCTCACCGCTGAGGAGGTCGTCCAATGAGTCTGAGATTCCGCCGTAAGCCGCTGCACCGGCATCCGCCCGCGCCTGGTCGCTGACCGAGTCTCTCACGAAAGGAACCCGAATGCCCACCACCACCAAACAACCACACGTGATGTTGTCGGTCGACGACATCAAGGACGCCCCGAAGCCCCGATTCCACTGCGGGAGGTGCGGCGGCGAAGAGGCGTTCACGCCCGCCGCGGTCGGTGCACACCGCTGCGTCAACCCAGTCACCCACCAGCCGCTCGACATGGATGCGGTCGAGCAGTCGAGCGCCGGCAAGCCGACCTCGGCCGCAAGATGCTCACCCTTGACGTCCTGCCTTGCCCGGACTGCGGTGCCACCGACCTCAAGCCGGGGGTTGTGCATCGCTGTCCCGGCTCGAAGCAGCCGCTCGCCCACGACGCAGCGGTGGCCGAATGGCAGCGTCGTGGGACCCTGGCCGCGCTGGAGGACGACCTCGCCGAGCTCGGCTACAAGCTCGTCAGGGAGGACGACTCATGACGTGGCTCCGAAAGCGCCGCCAGAAGGCCAAGGACCGTCGCCGCGCCGAGTTGCTGGCCTCGCTGCTCACCGCTCGCACGGTGACGCTGGCGGCGTTCGACCTGTCCCGCAGGCGGAAGAGACACGCCCGCTCCTCGAGGCGGTCGACCACTTGGATGTCGCCATCGACACCCTGGCCGAGCTTGTGCCCGTGGCGACCCTCAAGGCCGAAGCCGTGGCCAGGCGGCCGGCCATCTACGTCCTCGACTCATTCTCGGAGGTCTGACCCATGCAAGCATCATCCCGGCTACAACAACTCCGCCGTGCCAAGGCCCAAGCTCATAGTGGCCAACGCCGCGGCCGGCCTGCCAAGCACTGTGCGGGCGAAGAGCGCCGAAGCGCTGGCGTGCGTCAACCTCGCCATCGCCATGCTCGAGCGTCGCAACGCATCGACATACGCCGTCAGGAGTGGTGGTGCGCGTCGTTACCGCACGACCGAATCCAGGCCGACCGGATGCTGGAGATCGACGCGACCGGCTCCGCCTCGATGACGCGTTGGTCGAGGGAATCGCCCGGCGCCACGGCACGCCTCCTGATATGGGACGGCACGACGACCCGGCGACCGTCGAAGTCGATGCGGCGGCGCTCAGCACAGGCACGGGAGCGCTGCGACGAGCGTCATGAGCGGCGCCGAAACCGATCGCAACGGAAGCGGGGTGCGGCACGGTGAGCGAACCCCGGGGTGGGGTCGACCCTCTAGGTGACCTCAGGGTGACCCAGCACGCACGTCAAAACTGTTTGTACGGAACCCAGGGTTCTGTTCTGGACGCTGGGCCCGGGCATGGTCGACTGAATAAGTCGTTGACCAGGGACGATACCCGGGGGTGGGGGTCGACTTGCTGGCCGTCCAGTTGACCCAGCACGTGTCAACTTTCCTCTTTTTTTTTTTTTTTTTTTTTTTTTTTTTTTTTTTTTTTTTTTTTTTTTTTTAAAAAAAAAAAAAAAAAAAAAAAAAAAAAAAAAAAAAAAAAAAAAAAAAAAAAAAAAAAAAAAAAAAAAAAAAAAAAAAAAAAAAAAAAAAAAAAAAAAAAAAAAAAAAAAAAAAAAAAAAAAAAAAAAAAAAAAAAAAAAAAAAAAAAAAAAAAAAAAAAAAAAAAAAAAAAAAAAAAAAAAAAAAAAAAAAAAAAAAAAAAAAAAAAAAAAAAAAAAAAAAAAAAAAAAAAAAAAAAAAAAAAAAAAAAAAAAAAAAAAAAAAAAAAAAAAAAAAAAAAAAAAAAAAAAAAAAAAAAAAAAAAAAAAAAAAAAAAAAAAAAAAAAAAAAAAAAAAAAAAAAAAAAAAAAAAAAAAAAAAAAAAAAAAAAAAAAAAAAAAAAAAAAAAAAAAAAAAAAAAAAAAAAAGGGGGCCGTTTTCGCCGTGGAACACGGCCAGTCCGTACTACAACGGCGGCGCCGGCCTGACCCCGGGTCACCCGGTCTTTTCGCGTCCAGGCCACTTCAGGGCGTCACCTATAACGTCTTCTACGGCTACACCCAGTCGTGGGTGCCCAAGTACGGGCAGTCGACCTCGATGGTCACGCTCAACTGCTACGACGCCCTGGCGTTGCTGAACCTGGCCATGATGGACATGAGCCTCTTTTACCCGGCCCAGGTCATCGCGGACGGCGCCACGGCCTACTGGGAGTGCCAGGAGAGCCAGGCACGCAGACCTTCGCCGACTCGACGGGCCACGGCCACACGGCGTCGCTCAGTGGCTATGGGTTCTTCGCAGCCCCGGCCCGAAAGGGCCGTTGCTGACCAGTCCGTCGTCTTTGTAACCCTCTCCGGACGGGCATCACTCTACCGGGTTTTTGCAGTCTTCCATATCTCCCCCCTCTGCGACCTCGGTCATGTTCGAGGGCTGGTTCCTCACCAACGCCAACCTGCAAGGGTGGTACCCGTGCCGACGGGAACGGTGGCGGGAACCTCGTCGGCGTCGTTCGCTGGTGACCGACGGCTCGGGGCTTCCTGCGCTCTTCACCGGCTGACGTTTTCTATGACCCGTTTGCAATGTCCGAGGATTCAGGGGTCCTACCCGTCATCTAACAATCCTTTCACCATTATGTGGTAATCCCGGTCACCAAGCCTCGGGCACCTATACCCTCTGGGTCGACGGCAGGGTCGTTCTCGGACTCGACGTGGATAGTGGAAGGCTGGGGGTACTTGAGCCCTTCGCTGCGGCGGGGATCTGGCGGGCATACCGGCACCCGCGGCGCGTTCGGTGGCGTTTTTTCCTTTTTATGGCCCACATCGCCTACTACCAGACGCCGCTTACCTCGACCCAGATTCAACGAGCACTATCAGCTCGGCAACGCAGGCTTCGTCGTGGAGGACTCCAGGGCGCGAACCGCCGTAGCTCGAGTCTCGGCCGGCGTGCCTTTGCCGTGCTGGTCAACTGCGATACCGGGTACGTCGGTGTCCAGGGTGCGACATCCTCGCTAGCGCAGACTACGGCGTCGTCGTACCTCCAGCAGGTGGTCGACGCTGAACGCGGGCTGCTCTATCAGGACACCACCGGCGTCATCCAGTTCAAGAATCGCCACTACGTCTACACCAATCCCACGTCGGTCAACTCGCAGGTTACCTTCACGTACCACGGCTCGGGTCCGTACCTGCATCCCAACGGGCATCGTACCTTAGATAGACGACACCGACCTGTGGAACGTCATGCAAGTGGCCCGACCAGGGCGGCATCGTCCAGAAGGCCAGCGACTCGGCGAGCATCGCCAAGCACGGCCGGCGAACGCTGCAGGGCTACACCAGCCTCCTCTTCTACAACGACACCGACGCCGCCGACCTCGCCAGCGGCCTGCTGTACCAGTACAGAATCCGGTGCCCGCGTGCGGGCCATCACGCTCAACTCGATGACGAACGACGGGTCGTCGATGCCGTACATGCTCGGCCTCGAACTCCTCGACCGCATGACCATCGTGTGGAAGCCCCTCGATGGATGGAGTGTGGACTTCAGCCAGCAGTCCCTACTCGAGCAGATCACACACACCGCATCACCCCGGCGCAGTGGACGACAGCTCTTCTCGGTCACCCCAATCGGCACGGAGACCTTCGGGCTGTGGGACTCGGGGCTCTGGGGCACCGCCATCTGGGGCTTCTGAATTTTTTTTTTTTTTTTTTTTTTTTTTTTTTTTTTTTTTTTTTTTTTTTTTTTTTTTTTTTTTTTTTTTTTTTTTTTTTTACCGCTGAGGCCCTAGCAGTCGCCTGCCTGCGTCGCTCCATACGTAGCCTGAGCGACTGTGTACTTGTCACCAGCCGACGAGTCCAGTTGTTGGATCAGGTCGCTGCATGAGAAGGGCCGAGTCTTCAGGTATGTCCTTGGCCGCTTGCACGGCCTCGGCGTTCCAGTTCACCGTGAGGCTATCAACAGCGACAGTCGCATCGTTGACCGATATCCACTCACCAGCCGACGAGTCCAGTTGGTCAATGAGGCCCTGCTGCGAAAAGGCCTGACGTGCTCAGGTACTGCTTGGCTGCCGCCACTGCGCTCTTCTGCTGCTGCGTCATGGCGGGAGTTGTGACGGGAGGGGCTGTTGACGGGCGGCGCTGTTGCGGGCGCCTTGACTGGCCGTGATGCGCAGACGAGCATTGCTACATTGCCCGACTTGGTCACCGAAAGGGACTTTCCCGAACAGGTAACCGAAACGCTCTGACCACCACTCAAACTGACCGTCTTATGGCTCGTCTTGTGGCTCGAAGCGCTAGCCACGGCTAGTGGAGCGACCGCCGTTGCGATGGCCGCAACCACGACCAGTACGAGCCTCTTCATGTAGGTGCCTCTTTCGTTTTTTTTTTTTTTTTTTTTTTTTTTTTTTTTTTTTTTTTTTTTTTTTTTTTTTTTTTTTTTTTTTTTTTTTTTTTTTTTTTTTTTTTTTTTTTTTTTTTTCTCGCTGGCGATCTCGTCGGCTTCGGCGCGCTGGTCGGCAAGGGCCTGCTGCAGTCGGGCGACGCTGCGGTCGAGCGCCGCTCGGTCTTCTGTGGGGTATTTTTTTGCGGTCATGCGTTCCTCCATTTCGTGGTGCTCGTTATACCTAAGCACTAGGTACCATAACCGTGCGAAGTAGTTAACTGCAATTTCCCAATTCAGAGAACCGCCCCACTAGCTTTCCGGCGTGGTCAGGAGGGTTGCAGTGGATCAGCTGGTGGGCGCGGCACGAGATCGCCCGAGCGCATCGGGGTGAAGCGCCCCGGTGTCGGTCCACGACTGGCGCCGGCGGTATCCCGACTTCCCTCAGCCCGTGGCGACTCTCCAGGCTGGGCACGTGTGGGCCTGGCCGGACGTGGAGCGGTGGGCGAAGAAGACGGGGCGGGCGATCGTGAGAATGCGTGATGGCCCGCCGTAAGTCCCTGCGCTCCCAGCTCTACCGAGCCGCCCGGGACCTCGGCAACGTCGAGGCGGCCGAGAAGGGCCCGACGAGCTACGGCAAGCGGGTCGTGCGGCGCAAGGTCTACCGCTCGACCAACGAGCTCACGGGGCGCTTCCTGCGGCGGCTGGGGCTGTAATTTTTTTTTTTTTTTTTTTTTTTTTTTTTTTTTTTTTTTTTTTTTTTTTTTTTTTTAAGGTGGTCTCCACGCGAGACGGTTTCGGATCCGTGATGACGTAGGTCATGACATAACACTTGAAGATGTTGTCGACCTCGACAACGCCGCACATCTGATCGGTGAACGGGTCATCGCACATGGTGCCGCCGAACACGTTGGTGATCGGGTTGGCCGGATCACGGAGCCAATACTTACTCCCGAGAGGCTTCCCGGAAGAGTGGTCTTCGCCGTTGCCTTTGGAATCCCGGCGGGCGTTCCTGTTCCAACCGGCGGGATTCCCGGAGTCACGTCGACCGAGGTTGACGAGTTCTTGGCGGAGATCCGCGCTTGACCGATCCGCCCGGGCCAACGCTAGCCCCCATCATTCTCGACACAGACGTCTTCTCGAGGGTCTTTGTCCAAAGTCAGCGGGACGCTGTCGGGACAGCTTGGGCAACCGCGCTCACGGGCCGCACGGTCGTGATCGGAGTTCAGACAGCCGTCGAGCTTCGGGCTCGGCCTCGGCTGCACAAACGGGCAGAGCCACGCAGACTGCACTTGAAGCTCGGATTGCATCAAAATTACCACCATTCCGGTGAATGATCGCGTCCAGTCCGCTTACGTGGAACTGACCGTCTGGGCCAGAAAATGTGGTCACGGAATACAAGCAAAGGACCATTCAGCTGACCGATGGATTGCCGCTACGGCAATGGGCTACGGCCTCGAGCTCGCTGCCATCGACGGGATATACCACGGAATAAAGGCGCATGAACCGGCTCAGCCCCTAAAGGATCTCACTCTTTATGGAAGGTGTATTCACCTTGGTTGGCGACGGTCAGCCGCTCAGCATCCGCCCCTGCGCCTCCGTGAGATTCACGACCCGCTTGACCCGGTGACGGTAGGTCTGCGCCAGCATCCGCACATTGGCATGACCCAGGAAGTCGGCAACCTCCTCGAGCGGCACGCCCACGTTCACGAGTGAGGACGCCGGCCGAGTGTCGTAGTTCGTTCGGACTGATCGGCTCGATGCCTGCGTCCTCGCATAGGCTCGTGACCTCCCTTCGGAGGTTCGAGGGGTCGATGGGGCGCCCGATCTCGTTGGGGAATACGAGGTCGTGGTCCTCCCAGGCCTTCGACGCGAGCCGGGCCTTCTTCTGTGCCACCTGGTGCTCGCGCAACAGGCCGAGGACAGGAGCAGCAGGGGAGTCTGGGATTTGCTGAACCCTGTCCGAATAGGCCTTCGTCGCCCCGATGACCATGGTCCCGTCAGGTCGGACCTTTCGGGACTGACGGACCGCGAGCTCGTGCCGGCGGAAGTCGATGCAGTCCCAGGTGAGTCCGGTGACCTCGCCGGGGCGCAGGCCGCAGTAGAGCATGATCGCTACGAGGGGCCCGGCCCGATGACCCTCGGCAGCTTCCATGAGCGACTCGGCTTCCTTCGGCGTCAGGGATCGACGGGGGATTGGCTTCGCGGCAGTCTTCGGCAGACGGGCGGCCCTGGCGACGTTGCGGGCGATCATGTCCCGGCGCACCGCCTCCTCGAGCACCACGCCGAGGGCGAATCGCACGCGGGACAGGGACGACCTCGCCAGCGGTCCACGACGCCCAGCTCGGCCCTCCTTCGCCTTGATGGGCTTCCGCGTGGCCAGCTGGCGCAATAGGCCCTCGACGTCGCCCGTGGTGAGGTCTCTGAGGCGCTTTCCGCCGATCGGAGCCGTCTGGGACAGTGCCCATCGGTAGTTGTACTCCGTGGCCTCTGAGGCGTCTTCCTGGGCCGCGCCGACGGTCTCAAGCCACCAGTCGGTCCATGTCGAAAGTCTCGTATCATCGCCAGTCGGGATGGACTGCGCTACGTCGCTCCGCAGTTCGTCGAGAGCGGCGATCGCTTCGGCTCGCGTGGCGCCCGAGACGCGACGCCGGACCCCGTCGATAGTGATGGCACCGCGAAAGACGCCCTTGGATTTGTCGGGGTACACCGACCCTTCGCCGTAGCCGAGCTTCCTCGGTCGTGCCATCCGTCGTCCTCCTGTCCTGACCCCTTGCGCGACCCGCAATGGGTCACCGGGGGAGCAGTTGGGGGAGCAGTTCGTGACTCATTTGCTCCCCCACCGGTTCACACCATCTTACATCATCCCAGGTCAGAGTGGGTCCATGGGTGGCCGTGTGGACTGTGGAAGTGCATGACGCGCAAGGGGTCAGAGGTTCGAGTCCTCTACGGCCCACCCGTGTTCTCCCAGCTCAGAGACTGATTTCGCGTCGAGTCGCCGCTGGTGTCACAACCGTGACCTAGCCATGTAAGCAAATTCTGTAGCAACGGGCGACCGTTCTGCCAGAAGAGGCGACAGGGGGTCTCAGTGAGCGGACGGCGAGGCAACAGTGAGGGGTCGCTCTACCGGCGGGCGTCCGACGGGCGCTGGGTCGGTGCGGTGACGACGAGATACGACGACCGGGGGCGTCCGGTTCGCAAGACTGTGAGCGCAACCACCCGTGCGGCGACGGTGCGCAAACTCCACGAGCTTCAGCGCCAACTTGATGACGGCCTCCCGCCGCCTGATGCGTCCATGACCGTCGCCCAGCTGATGCAGCGGTGGCACGACGACGTCATCCGCCACCAAGTGGTCCGCAGCACTGCGGATAACTACAAGAGCGTGTCCGACCACCACATCGTGCCCGCCCTCGGGCGCAAGCGCCTGAAGGAACTGACGCCGGGTGACATCGACCGGCTGATGGCACAGAAGATGGACAGCGGGCTCTCGGTTTCGACCGTGCGACGCATCCGTTCGGTTCTCGCCCAGGCGCTCACGCAGGCCATCCGGTGGGGGAGCGTCAACCGCAACGTGGCCAGCCTCACCCGAGGGCCGAGGCAGACCCGCAAGGAGGGCCGGACGCTGACCCCGAGCGAGGCCAGGAGCCTCCTGGCGTCGCTTCAGGGCCATCGCAACGAGGCGCTGTACTCGCTGATGCTCTCGACGGGCCTGCGCCGTGGCGAGGCGCTCGGGCTCCGCTGGGACGATGTGGACCTCGACGACAGGATGCTCCTGGTGCAGCGCCAGCTCAAGCGTGAGGGTGGTCAGCTCACGGTCGCCGACACCAAGACCGCCAAGAGCCGGCGGGCCGTCAACCTGCCGGCGCCCATGATCGGGGTGCTCAAGGCGCACCGGGCCCGCCAGGCCCAGGAGCGCCTGAGGTTGGGAAGGGCCTGGACCGACACCGGTCACGTCTTCACGACATCCATCGGCACGCCGATCGACCCGAGGAACCTTTATCGAGACTTCAAGGGGGTCTGCCGGGACGCCGGGCTCGGGGACTGGCATCCCCACGAGCTTCGTCACTCGGCGGCGAGCTTGATGCTTGCCCAGGGTGTCAAGCTCCAGGTGGTCAGCGAGGTGCTCGGGCACTCGTCGATCCGCATGACCGCCGACGTCTACGGCCACATCCTCGCCCCGGATCGTCAAGCGGCGGCCGACGCCATGACGGCGGCGTTGTGGAGCGAGACGGGGAGCTAACCGGTTTCCTCGATGTCGACCAAAGCGTCCACGAACTCCTCGAGGCATCGCCGGGGGACGAGACGCCGACGACCGACCTTGACACTCGCCAGCCTTCCGCTCAGGACGAGTTGGTAGGTCGTCGTCCTGCCCAGGCCTAACAGTAGAGCGGCTTCATCGACGCTCAGGAGCAGCGGAACGACGGCTCGCACTTCGTGTTCATCTCCATCCATGGCGGACCCCCACGTTTCGCCGGGAGAACTGCTCCCCACCTTCGAGTCGTCGTACTCGCTTCGAGTCGTTGTCCTCGATCCGGCCGAACGACACACCGTCGCGGCTTTGCTTGAGGCCTTCGTGGCCCGGCACCACGGGCGCAGCGGTGGCGAGGGGCCGCGCGCCGCGTCCAAGAAGCGACGCTGAGGATCCGCCCATCGACGGATCCGGGTGGCCAGAAGCCTGGCGCACCGCCTGCGGCGGCTTGCCCTCTGAACGAGGACTTACTCGCTCCGGGTGTGCCATGCGAAGTCCGCCTCCTTCTTGTCCTCTGCCCGCTGTCGGGCCTGGGCGGCGGCGAAGAGGTCCTCGCCTTTGTTGGCCCAGCCACGTCCGACTGCCTTCAGCCGTTTGGTGGTCTTCTCGGACTCGTTCGGCCTCGTCGTCTCTTCTGTCGGTGCCACTCGGCCCGGGCATCACGGAAGGCCCCGAAGGTGGTCGAGTACCGCCTCGACTTGGTGAGGAAGTGGCCCGAGTAGCCGAGATGGTGGGCGTGGCGCCGCAGACCGAGGGAGCCGAGCTCGGGATCGGCACCCGAGCTCCAGGCCGTCGCCACCATGTCGAACAGATGCGGCGGGAGGCCACGGCGCTCCAGATCCGATTCAGAGAGGATGCGGGCGAGGAGTCCGGGGTGCATGGCCGGCTCCTTGGTGGCGTACTTGGCCACGTAGGAGGCGACGCGGGTAGACGGCCGTCTCGGGCGAGCACCTGGACGTCGAGCTCGCTTCCCCACCGGGCCGTCCCTCCGGGTGGGTGACCTCGACGCTGCGCAGCCGCGGCAAGGCAGGCCCGGGCCAAGGCTGCTCGCATCGACGGGGGCGCCGAACCGTCGGGACCGTCGGCCCGGATCACGGCGTGGAAGTGCACGAGGCCCCGGCGCTGGAACTCGGCCACCTTGGCGTGCTCGAGGCGCAGCACCTTGGCGCACTCGGTCCGTGAGAGACCGAGGGATCGGGCCAGCTGCGGGCGACGTAGATGGTGGTGCGGCGCCACAGCTCGGCGCTGTGCGCATTGTGGAGCACGGCGCCGGCGTAGTCGTAGCAGTGGCGCACAGCGGTGTCCCGATGACCTCGTCGTCGCGGGTGTGTCGGACGTGACAGGTGAGCGGGCGACCGTGCGGACAGTGACCTCGGCGACTCCGCGCGTGACATGTGCCCGCCGAGGATCTCCCGGTGCACCGACACCGAAACCCGGAGCGGTCAGCGTCAAGAAGACGGCCGGGTGGTTGGCGACCGACTCGTCGACGCCCTTGCCACCTTCGAGTCCGGCCCGCACGAGGTGACGGGCGTCACCCCGATAGAGGGTGGCGCACGACGGGCAGCGCAGCTCGCTGCGAGACCCGCAGGCCTTGAGCACCACGTTGTCGGGGAAGCCGTGGCTCGAAAAGACGATCCGGCCCTCGCTCCGAGCACGTAGCCACGCAGACGGATGGGATGGGCACACCACCCACAGCGGAGCCCCTTGGGCCAAGAAGTCCTCGAGGCGATGCGCACTCGAATGACGTCCGAGGGCGTGGAGCATGTCGATGTCGTCGTCGTCCAAGTCGTCGAGCACGGCGCCACCATACGGACGCTCGGCCACGTCTCAACCGCTCGTCCCAGCTCAGGGCCCATGAACAGACGAGACCACACGAGACGGGGCGGGACACGGTGAGACAGGGAGGGACACAGTGGAACGGAAATCGGCTCCGAGAAAAGTTCTCACCACGTGGTCTCTCGGCGGCTCCGGCCCACAGGGGCCGTCGCCGCCACGCCCTCGGGAGAAAGTCCTCCGACAGATTCGGTGCGACTGGGATCTCGTCAGACCGAGTCAGCGCAGTGTCGAGTGGTGAGGAGTTCCCTTACCTAATCGAGCACGGCAAGTGTGTTCATGTGTTTGAACCGCTTGCCAATTGCGAGCATTGATCCCGCCCTAGTTGAGACCGGCAGGGCCTTCGGTCATTCCGGAGTCGGAGTCATTGATTTCTTAGATATCGTCGGACTGCGTAGACTCGAACTGCATTTCCAAGCGCGATCGACATGAATGAACTTCCATACGCAACGAGTATCCACCAACCTTGATTCATGACAATCAATATCCCTGCAGAGGCGCCGATGATTAGACCAAGCGCGATGATGGCCAGACCCAGCCGGTATAGAGGCCCAGCCCTCCACCAGAGGTCGCGAAGATTCCCAACGACCTGGTTCAAACTATGAGGAGCGTCGGCCATCATCGTCCATCGTCTTCAGCACCGGGGGCGTGGTTCGATCAGCACGTCTTGTCTAGTCCTTCCCGCAGTCAATATTGACAGATCTGCCGAAGACACAGTTGACATTTGTGCTCACCGCGGTTTGATCAAAGTCACGATCTAGAACGACCGATCGTCTTGTCGAGCCATCGACTGAGTTATCGCGACACAGGTTGTCAAAATGATTCTCGGGCAACGCCGCTTCCGCGGAACCGAGGTGATCTGCTCGAAGGATTCAGCCTCACTTGAACGCATTAGAACACTCATTGTAAGCCACATAACCCAGGGCAGCAGATCCCGAATAAATTCCACTGGCGGCACTCAACCCCACCAGAGAGGTTCCGAAGCTGTCGGGGGCAAAGCCTATAGAAACTCCTGCCACAACGGTGCCCAGACCAGCGGAACCAGCTGTTTCCAGGCTTGCATCAATACACTCAAAGAGGTTGAACAGATTGAATCCATGATTTGGAGGTGGCGCCTGCTCATACTGCACTGGTGCGTTGGGAAAGCTTGCTGATTCAGTGACGGAAACCTCTCCTGGGGGTGGGCCACTTGAGGTTGGTTGGGACTGAGGTGCATGTGTAGGTGTCGGTGCGGTCACGCCTGGTGCCGGTTTCGGAGTCGTTGTCGGCCCTCCGCAGTGTGACGACGTCGTGTTGGCCCGGTCCCCGTGAGCTGATCCACCCGTTGTGCGAGTCCAAGTCCCCATGATGGGGGAAGGAGGACAGCACGACCATGAAGAGAAGGCGCCACACGCCCGAGCAGGTGATCCGGAAATTGGCCGAGGGCGAGAAGCTCCTGGGGGAAGGCAAGTCGATCGAAGAGGTGGTCCGCCACCTCGAGATCACCGAGTCGACTTGGCACCGCTGGCGCAACCAGTACGGGGGCATGAAGGCCGACGACGCCAAGGAGCTACGAGAGCTGCGCAAGGAGAACGCACAGCTGAAGAAGCTCTTGGCCGAGGCCGAACTCGACAAGGCGATGCTCAAGGAGCTGGCCGAGGGAAACTTCTGACCCCGAACGCTCGTCGCAAGGCGGTGGTGACCTTCCGCGGGGGTTTCGGGGTCTCCGAACGACGGGCCTGCCGTGTCGTCGGCCAGGCCCGATCCACCCAGCGGCTCGGCCCGGCGGCGCCACCCGACAACGAGCTCGCCCTCAGGGCGTTCCTGCGTGACTTCGCCCGGCGTCGACCCCGCTGGGGCTGGAGACGCGCCGCGGTCGCGGCGAAGAAGGCCGGCTGGCGGGCCAATCACAAGCGCATCCATCGCCTGTGGATCGCAGAGGGCCTGCGTGTGCCCTATCGCAAGCGCAAGAAACCGCTCCGGGGCATCGGAGCGGCCATGGGACCCTCCAGCCCGATCAGGCCCAATGTCGTGTGGGCCCTCGACTTCCAGTTCGACCAGACATCTGACGGAAGGATGCTCAAGTTCTTGAACGTGATCGACGAGTTCACCCGCGAGGCGCTGGCCACCGACGTCGAGCGCTCCATCGACGCGGACGGCGTAGTGGCCTGCCTCGAACGGCTGGCTGCCGAGCGCGGTGCTCCGGCCTACGTGCGCTTCGACCACGGGCCCGAGTTCATCGCCTACGCGCGTGGCCGACTGGTGCCGCTTCAACGGAACGGGCACGGTGTTCATCGACCCGGGCTCACCGTGGCAGAACGCCTGGGTCGAGAGCTTCAACGGGAGGATGCGCGACGAGCACCTCAACGGTCAGCAGTTCGACAGCCTGCTCGAGGCGAAGGTCCTCACCGAGGACTGGCGGATCGACTACAACATGAACAGGCCCCACTCGCGCGCACGGCTGGCTCAGCCCAGTCGAGTTCGTCGAGCAGTGGCTCAACCGACAGCAACTACAGCTCGCATAGCGAGTGGCCCATCAATCGGGGCCCGGTCAGTGTTGCCCGGGCACAGGTAGTCATACTTCGTTCCGGTATACCACTGCCATTTGTTCCCAACGTAGAACCACCTCAGTCCCAAGGGGTCCGTCGCATTGAGCGGGTTGTCCCCGGTGTACGCATACGGCTGACCGGTCTGCGAGACGAGCGGATCGACACTTAGGAACTGTCCCGTCGACGGGTCGTAGTAGCGGTCGACTCCGTAACTCCGCTGGAACGTGTCGAGTACGGGTTGGCGCTTGGTGGCGTCACGTCACCGTACGTCTACAGCTACGGAGCTGCCGTCGATTCCGACCGACGTGGGCTCAGAGATAGCTGTGTGGTTTGCGGGTGCTGTGTTACGGGGCAAGCACCCTCGTCGCTACCGTAGGCCCGGCTGTTGCCGGAGCCACATCACGACGAAGCGCTGACGGTCCTCGTGGATCGTGTAGGCGATGAGGTAGTGACGGGCGACAGGTTCCTCGTAGAAGGTGACCTGCAGCAGTGTGCGGGCGTGAACGCGGGCGGTCCGTCATTGGACCAGGCGACGAGCGAGTCGATGATCGCCTCGTGCTCATCCGGGTCGAGGCCGACGAGGTCCAGCGCGGAGCCCGAGTTGTGAAGTCGACGCCCCAGGTCACTCGGGACCCGAACGGAGGGTGGCGAAAAACGCCTTCAACTCGTCTTGACTCTCACAGCTGACAAGACGACCTGCCCTCTCGTCCTCGGCGGCGTCACGAAGCCGACGAATGACTTCCTCGTCAGTGAGTTCGTGATCCTCGGTTTGCCGGGTCATGCAGCAAGGGTATCGCTGGCGTGCTCCGCCGAGGCGGTATTGGGCCACTGCCCTGTAGCAAATCGTGTAGCAACGCCGGCGAACTCAGCTGAATCCCTCCGAACGACCGCGTATCGAGTTCCCTGGTCAGCGGTCTATAGTGAGCACCAGCGAACCGAGGCGAACCGCATCTGGCGGGATGACGCGCAAGGGGTCAGAGGTTCGAGTCCTCTACGGCCCACCGCTCTTCTCGAGGCATCCTCCGGGTGCGATTCCGGTTCAACGTGGAGTCGCTCGCCGGCACACACGGCGCATCCTCCCTTCCGCTCGGCTACGACGGTGCCGAGGAAACACGGCTGCCAGATGCGCCATATTTGTCTTGAGTTTTCGATATTGAAGGAATATCCTCCGGTTATTCAGCGAAAAGGGCAAACCCATCGTGAGGTGGGGACGCAAAGTTCCGGGACCCAAAGGGTCGGCCGTGCTACCGAACGAAGGAGAGGCAATGCCTCCCAGAACCCGAAAGAACGCGCTCGAGTTCAATTCAGCTGACAAGGCGTGCGAGTTGCAGGGCCAAGTGGTTTCCCGGCCGGACGCGATTCCTCGACCATGTCTCTCTGACATTCGGAGCGACGCGACATCGTCGGGCCTGGTCGTCGCGACGAGCAGCGCGCCGGGGCTCCGGTGAGCACGTCCGGAGACGAGCTGGTCCGAGCCTTGGGGCGCGTCTTCCAGGGTAACGCCGGGGCGGGTCCCGAGCTCGACTCCTTCCTCGATCACGTGGACCTGGGGAGGGATTCCGACATGTTGGTCGGAGGAATCATCGGCGGCGTGGTGGCAACGATGTTGCTTCAAGGTGCACAGACGGGTGAGAGCTCGATGAGAGTGGCCGGCTCGACCTCGGAGTCCATCGCCGCGGCCCGAGCTGGATTGGTCGTGAAGAACGTCGGCGTCGCGTCCTTCGCTCAGGCGTCTTCGATCGGAAAGGTGCCACGCTCAGGGGACTTTCCGGAGCCATCGACGCCCGATCAGCCGGATCCGACCGATCCAGAGGAGCCGAGCGACCCGCCATATCCTGGGCCGGTCGAACCCTTCGACCCCTCGGGTCCCCAGCCCATCGAGCCCGGCCCCCCGAGCGACCCCTCGGGTCCCCAGCCCATCGAGCCCGGCCCCCCGAGCGACCCCTCGGGTCCCCAGCCCATCGAGCCCGGCCCCCCGAGCGACCCCTCGGGTCCCCAGCCCATCGAGCCCGGCCCCCCGAGCGACCCCTCGGGTCCCCAGCCCATCGAGCCCGGCCCCCCGAGCGACCCCTCGGGTCCCCAGCCCATCGAGCCCGGCCCCCCGAGCGACCCCTCGGGTCCCCAGCCCATCGAGCCCGGCCCCCCGAGCGACCCCTCGGGTCCCCAGCCCATAGACCCAGGTGGGCCTGTCGACCCCGGAGGTCCGGGTGGACCGGGAGGTCCCAGTGATCCCGGCGGTCCGGGTGGCCCCGGAGGTCCCAGTGACCCCGGAGGTCCGGGTGGACCGGGAGGTCCCAGTGATCCCGGCGGTCCGGGTGGCCCCGGAGGACCCGACGACCCCGGAGGTCCGGGTGGCCCCGGAGGACCCGACGACCCCGGAGGTCCGGGCGAGCCCGGAGGACCCGATGACCCCGGAAACCCGGGTGGCCCAGGTGACCTTGGCGGTCCAGCCTCGCTGGGCCCAGCGTTCGAGCGCGGCCCGTGGATCGACATCGTGGGCCGGCTGCTGCAAGAAGCCGTCGAGTTCGTGGCGCTGGAGGAATTCCTGGCCTCGGCCGAGATGAGTCAGGTCGTCGACTTCGCGCTCGACCACGAGGGCGAGTTTCGGACGAGCACTGTCGTCTCGGCGGTCGATGCGGGATCACGAGTCGACGCGACACAGCGCCGATCGCGTCTGCTGGACCAGCTCGGAGAGCTCGAGACCCTCTTCAGCGAGCGGATCCGGCAGCAGTTGCCCGTCGTTCTGCGTCGAATGGGCCTCTCGGATGTCGAACCTTCTCGGATCGACGTGCAGATGACTGCGACCAATGACGGCGAATTCTTCAACGTGCATCTCGATAATTCGAGTGAGCGCTTCAAGTCGCGCAAGCTCAGCTTCGTGTACTTCTTCCATCGGGAACCCCAGGCGTTTCAGGGTGGTCAACTGCGGATCTTCGATCTCACGCGATACGACCAGGCTGCTCAGGCTGGAGCGCGGATGACGGAGATCCAACCAGTCCAGAACCAGATCGTCTTCTTCCCGAGTGGCTACCTGCATGAGATCGCTCTCGTGACCTGCCCGTCGAAGGACTTCGCCGACAGTCGTTTCACGGTCAACGGCTGGATCCATTGGTAGCTCAGCTCGCGCTCGATCCGTGGGGTGGAGCGGGAACGATCGGTGAGGAGTACGGCTGTGACCTCGATCGCCTCCCCAGCCATTTGATACCACCCCGTCTGGTTCCGACCATCGAACCGGCCTGGAACGGCACACAGCGGTACCTCAACGAGCACTGCTGGTTGGATCCATTCGTGCCGCCCGGAAAGCTCCGGGGACTTCCTCCGGCGATGCATCGCGACGCGTGGACGTTGTGGGTGGAGAATCCCGGCGCGGGATCGGTGATTCCGTACCTCGTCGGAGAGCGGGCAGCTGCCTGGATCGTCAGCCACGAGCCGGGAGACCGCTATGACGGGGCTCTCGACGATCGGCAGTACCGACTCCTCTCGGCGGTGGGCGCCCTGACTCCGTCGGGCTGGGCGGCGCAGGAGCGGGAAGCGTGGGAGGCGGCCTATGCCGCCGCGGCGCGGCGGTTCTCGGCCGGATACGTGCCGGTGGGTGGGCTCCTGCACCCCTTTCACCTGGCCACGCTGCGCGCCCGCTATCGACGCTTGATCCGCACCAATGCCTTCCGCCTTGGCGACAGCCAGACGAGCCGTCGCTACGTGGCGCACAACGAGCCGGTCTCCCAGTTCTTCCACGGGCAGTTTGCACCCTTGGTCTCTCGCATCGTCGGTCGCACGGTCAAGCCGTCGTACGTCTACTTCGCCGGGTACGAGCCCGGTTCGGACCTCCCACTTCACGTCGACCGACCGCAATGTGAGTACACCTTGGCGATGTGCATCGACTGCACGCCGGAGCCGCGCCATCACACCCCGTGGCCGCTCCACCTCGAGCTCGGCACCGAGTCCGTTGCCGTGTACCAGGCCCTCGGTGATTCCTTGCTGTACCGCGGTCGCCAGATCCCGCATTACCGGGATCCACTCCCGCCTCGGCGCACTTCCGTCTCGATCTTCTTCCACTACGTTGACGAGGAATTCACCGGACCGCTCGATTGAAGAAGACCTTCGCGAACCTTCGAATTGCCGGCACGGACTCCCTGGCCGGGTACCTGCACGACTCGTATCTCCTCACCGTCCTGGGCAATCGAGACTTTGCGAAGTACGTCGCGGAGTCCAGAGCTGGCCTTGGGGCAGCGACTCGAGAGCCGGTCACGGCGTTCGACCTTCCCTGGGTCGTCTTCCACTCGTGGCTCGACGGTTTCGTCGAGGTCGACGAGCAGCAGGTGACGGCGATCGCGGAACTCGTCAGCACCGGTCGAGCGACCACGTCGATCCAGTACCGGATGGCCGCAGCACTCGACGGGCTGGATTGGCTCGACGACGTCCCCGTCGACATCTCGGCGATCGCGCGCCGGACCCGGACGACCTTCTTGGCAATGCAGAACCTGACCGAGCTGCGTGGTCTGCTTCGGCGGGTGGATCGCATCAAACCTCGGGTGATCGTCGAGATCGGAACGGCGCGGGGCGGTCTGCTCTACGCGCTCGCGCAGGTTGCCGATCCGCACGCACGACTCATCAGCATCGATCTTCCGGCGGCGCTGAACGGAGGCGGGCAGGTGGGGTTCGAGCGCGAGGTCTTCGCGAGCTTCGCCGTGCCGACGCAGCGGATCATCTGCATTGCAGGCGACTCGCATGCCGCGGCCGTGGCTGACGCTCTCGACGAGCTGCTGGCCGGAAGCGAGATCGACCTTCTCGTCATCGACGGCGATCACGGCTATCGGGGAGTCAGGGCCGATCTCCTCCGCTACGGCCCTCGGGTGGCTCCTGTCGGGATGGTCGCGCTGCACGACATCTGCCTCTTGCCTGAAGCGTGGGGGCCCTCGACGGGTGTGGGCCTGCTCTGGCAACAGCTCCAGTCGCACTTCGACGGCATGCTCGAGTCGATCGTTGATCGCCAGGGGACGAGCCTGCCGCACCGTCCTCCCGGCACGGAGTGGTCCTGGGGGTTCGGCCTCCTGCGGGGGGACCAGGCGCGCGCGTGGTCCGCTGCTGCGGCCTCGGGTGCCCGCGAGTGCGATGAACGACTGGAGGTACCCGAACGGGCCCAGTGGTCAGTCCAGTCCGAACCAGCGCCGCCGGCGTGAGGACCCGAACTCGACCTTCGAGGCCACCATGGCCTCCGAGGCCGAGGTGAAAGTGCCGAAGGGGGAGGGGCCCGAGAGAAAGTTGGCGTCGAAGCGCGCCACCCGGTCGTCGCCGAACTCGATGTAGCACGTGGCCAGGCCTTGGTAGGGCTCCGGAGCCGGTCCGCCGCGGATCTGGTGCACCAGCACCTCGGCCAGAGTACGGGCCTCCCCCTCGGCGATCGCACCCACCCGAGGGACGGGCGCACTCGTGACATCGCCCACCGCGTGCACGCCTTCGAACCGGGTGGCGAACGTGGTGTGGTCGACCGCCACCCAACCCTCTTCGGCCAGGGCGGACTCCTCCACGACCCGTGGCGCCCGGTGCACCGGGACCCCGAGGAACAGGTCGTAGCGGGCACTCCTCCCGTCGGCCAGCGCTGCGTGCTTGGTGGAGGGGTCCAGCGCGATCACCTTCGACTCGGGCCACCACTCGATTTCACGCTCGCCCAGCGCCTCGAGGATGCCCGCCGACGCCTCTGGGGAGATGGGGATGGGCATGGGCATGGGGCTGATCACCCGGATGGTCGAGTTCGTGCGACGGCCGCGACGATCGAGGTAGTCGTGCAGCATCAGCGCCGTCTCGAACGGGGCCGCGGGGCACTTGAAGAACGGCCCCAGGACGCCCACTGCCACGTCGCCCCCTTCGAAGGAGGAGAGGACCTCGCGCATGCATTCGGCGCCTGCGACCGTATAGAACTCGGTGCCCTCCTCGATGAGTCCGGGCGTGGCGGCGGGGTCCAGGTCCGCCCCGAGGGCGACGACGAGGATGTCGGGCTCGTAGACGGCACGGTCGGTTGTGACGCGGCGGCGCTCGGGGTCGAGGGACAGCACCGTTTCGCGCGCGAAGCGGACCGAGGGCTTGTCGAGCTTGGCGTAGGGCAGGCGGACCGAGGCGGGCTCGCTTCGCCCGAACATCACGTCCAGCTTGGAGTACCCGAAGACGAAGGCGTCGCTCTGGTCGACGATCGTGACGTCGACGTCATTGGGTACCTGCTCGGAGAGCACGGTCGCCAGCTCCAGACCGGCGAACCCGGCACCGAGGATCAGCACGGACTTCATGGCAGCTCCGCTCCTCTCGCCCGATCCGTGACATCTCTTCGAAGTGACCGCCGCGGGCCACCGGACCCCAGGTCCCCTGACGTCCGTGTCTCGGGTCTCGGAAGTATCTCACGGGCGCCAACGGCACGCCGGGGCTGCCCGGGGCCGGGCAACGTGCTCTACTGAGGCCCGCACCAGCGGCACCAGTGGAGGAGGGTGGCTGAGGATGACCGACGAACAGGTGAAGCGGCTGACCGATATCGAGGAGATCAAGCAGCTCAAGGCACGTTCCGTTCGCCTCGTCGACACGAAGCAGTGGGCGGCCTGGGGTCACGAGGTCCTGACTCCCGACTTCCGCCTCGAGAGCGACGGCGGCGTCACGGAGGGCCGCGAGGAGGTCGTGGCCTCCGTCTCGGCCTCGCTCCAGAACGCCCAGACCGTCCACCGGTGTGTGATGCCCGAGATCACCATCACCGGGCCTGACACGGCCTCGGCCGTGTGGTCCATGGCCGACGTCGTTGAGATCCCCGTCGGTGACTCGGTCATCCTCCTGCGGGGCTTCGGTCACTACCACGACGAGTACGTGCGTACGGAGGAGGGGTGGCGGATCAAGTCGCAGACCACCAGGCGCCTCCGCGTGGACCAGGAGCGGCGGCCCGCCGACGCCGGGTAAGGCCGGCACCGCCGGCTCAGTCGGGCCGCTTCCAGCGGACGACGTCGTGGAGCTCCCCGCTCTCGACGTCGTAGACGAAACCGGCGAGTGTGCGCAGTCTCGACAGGTAGGGCGTGTGGGCCAGCAGGTCGAGGTCCTCGCGCAGCGCCGCGGCGTGGTCGTCGATGGGGAAGAACCCGAGGTCGGCTCCGGTGATCCTTCGGAGCTCCTCGTTGGTCACCCCGGCCAGGCCGCACTTGGTGTGCTGCATCACCACGGCGGTGTGCACGCCGAGGACGCCGCTGGAGAGGGCGAGGCTGCGCAGCACGTCGTCGGTCACCCGGCCGCCGGCATTGCGGATGACGTGGGCCTCGCCAAGATGCAGGCCCAGCACGGCGAACACGTCGATGCGGGCGTCCATGCAGGTGACGACAGCCAGGTGTCGGCTCGGGCGCGCGTCGGCCACGTTGGCTCGGGCCGCCGCATACCAGCGGTTGGCCTGGAGGAGCTCGGCGATCTCGGTCATGGGCGGACGTGGGCAACGTAACAGCAGCGCGAGGGGTGGTGGTGACAGGCGGTGCCCACCGGCCGACCGGTGTTCCCGGCGAACACGGGGCCCGGTCGGCACCGCGGACGGGAAGTCGTTCGCTACGCTGACGCCAGCCATGGCCAACCAGAGCACATCGAAGGCGCAACGCCGGGCCGAGAGCCAGCAGCGCGCCGCCGAGCGGCGCGCTGCGGAACAGCGGCAGAAGCGGCTGCGCGCCGGCCTGTGGGTGGGCGGAGTCGTCGTCGTCATCGCCGTTGTGGTGGTGGTGATCGTGACCCAGATCGGGGGAGGGGGCTCGGGCAGCACACCGAGCACACTCAAGAACCCCCACGTGAAGCTGCAGCCGATCCCGGCATCCATGCGGGCGAGCTGGGTCCAGCCGCCTACGGGCACCCCCGGGCCCGAGACCGTGCCGGTTCCCAGCGGTCCCAAGCTGGCCACCTTGTTGAACTCGGCCACCGGCCAGGACGTCGACGGGATCCAGTGCCAGGCCGGCGAGCAGACCCAGATCCACGTTCACACCCACCTGACGATCTTCGTGAACGGTCAGGCCCGGACCATCCCCTATGGGATCGGCATTCCCGGCGCCCAGGCGGTCCAGACCGCCCAGGGCCCGTTCGTGCAGACCGGGACCTGCTTCTACTGGCTGCACGTGCACGCCAACGACGGGGTGATCCACATCGAGTCGCCCACCACGAGCGGCACCTACACGCTGGGCCAGTTCTTCGACGAGTGGGGGATCCCGCTCAGCTCGACCCAGGTGGGATCGGCGACGGGACCGGTGACCGTCTTCTTCACGGCGCCTGGCGAGAAGACCGGCATCTACACCGGTGACCCGCGAAACCTCCCGCTCGGCGACCACTACGAGGTCCAGCTCGACGTGGGCTCGCCCGTGGTTGCGCCGGTGCAGGTGACCAACTGGGGCGGTCTCTAGGGCCCATGGACGCTGACGTCGTCGTGGTGGGGCTGGGCCCTGGCGGCGAGCAGGTGGCCGAAGACCTCGCCGAGGCGGGTCTCGAGGTCGTGGGGATCGAGGCCGAGCTGGTGGGCGGGGAGTGCCCGTACTGGGGATGCGTCCCCTCGAAGATGATGGTGCGGGCCGCCGACCTGCTGGCCGAGGGGCGGCGCATCCCGGGCATGGCCGGAACATCGGTGGTGACCCCTGATTGGGGACCCGTGGCCCGGCGCATCCGCGACGAGGCCACCGACACATGGGACGACGCCGTCGCCGTGGAGCGGTTGGAGCGCAAGGGCGGCCGATTCGTCCGTGGGCGTGCCCTGGTGACCGGGCCGACCGCGGTCACCGTGGAAGGAGAGACCTTCGCGGCCCGGCGCGCCCTGGTGCTGGCCACGGGCCAGCGAGCGTTCGTACCGCCGGCCTTCGCCGCCGTGCCGCACTGGACCAACCGGGAGGCCGTGGCGACCGAGGAGGTCCCGTCCTCCTTGCTGGTGATCGGCGGTGGCGCCATCGGCCTCGAGATCGGACAGGCCATGGCCCGCTTCGGCGCCGCCGTGACCGTCGTCGAGCTGGCGGACCGGCTGCTGGCGCCCGAGGAGCCCGAGGCTTCCGCGCTGATCGCCGAGACACTCCGGAGCGAGGGCGTCGCGGTCCACACCGGCGCGACCATCGAACAGGTCGAGCGGTGGGGTGCCTCCGGTGCTGCCGTGCGGCTCGGCGACGGGTCGGTGCTGCGCGCCGAGCGGATGCTGGTGGCAACCGGGCGCCGCAGCGACCTGGACGGTTTGGGTGTGGCCTCCCTCGGTCTCGACGCCGATGCGCGCGCCCTCGAGGTGGACGGTCGGATGCGGGTGATGCCCGGGGTCTGGGCCGTGGGGGACGTCACCGGGAAGGGTGCCTTCACCCATGTCGCCGTCTATCAGGCCAGGCTGTGCGTGGCCGACATCCTGGGGCACCAGCTACCCGAAGCTGACTACCGGGCCCTGCCGCGGGTCACCTTCACCGACCCCGAGATCGGCTCGGTGGGGTTGACCGAAGCGCAGGCCGTGGCCGAGGGTGGCGAGGTGACGGTGTTCTCGGAGTCACTGGCCGACTCTGCCCGGGGGTGGATCCATCGGGCCGAGGGGCTGGTGAAGTTGGTGACCAGCGACGGCGTCGTGGTCGGCGCCACATCCGCCGGGCCGGCCGGGGGTGAGGTGCTGGGCCTCCTGGCGCTGGCCGTCCACGCCCGGGTCACGGTCGAGATGCTGCGCTCGATGATCTTCCCCTACCCCACGTTCCAGCGGGCCGTCGACTCCGCGCTCTGGTCCCCGCCCAGCAAGGCGTCGAAGATCGCCGGAGCCTGATGGCTCAGCAGTGAGAGGTGGCCCTCGTCGGGGACCACGTTGACCGTGGCCTGGGCGATGTGGCGCTGCAGGAAGGCTCGGTATCCCGGCGGTCCCGTGCGATCCTCCCCTCCCTCCCAGACCTGGACGGGGATGGTGATCTCCTCGAGTGAGAAGCCCCAGGGATCCCCGAAGACCCGGTAGTCCTGGACGCAGCCGGCGGTGCCCTGCCGCACCGCCTCGCGCACGAAGGCCAGGGCACGCTCGGGCGGCCCCCATTCGCTCAGCACAGATCGGTCCACCGGGGGAAAGGAACGCATCACGGCCCGCAGCAGCCGGGCATTGTCGGCGTTGAGGATGCTGACCTTCACCACGGTCGAGGCCAGCAGCGGGGCATGGCGGGCCAGGGTCAGCAGGATGCGGTCCTCGGCGGAGAGGCCTCTGGTGGTGCCGTAGAGGTCGAGCGGGACCGAGCTCGACAGCAGCGCGGCCGCCGTGACGCGCCGCCCCAGCTTGGCCGCGCACACCGCGGCGTAGGCACCGCCGGCTGACCAGCCCATCACGGCAAAGCGCTCGATGCTGAGCGCTTTGGCCAAGTGGAGCACGTCGGAGGGCCAGTCGATCAGGCGGCGGTCCGGCTGGTACGTCGAGAGTCCCATTCCCGGCCGGTCGGGAGCCACCAGGCGTACCCCCTTGTCGACGGCGGCAGCGTGCGCGGGAGCAGCGTCGAGTCGCGAGCTCAGGCCCCCGTGGAAGCTGAGCACGGGGAATCCCGACGGGTCGCCGTACTCCTCGTAGGCCAGCACCCGCCCGTCGGGCAGGGTGAGTGTTCCGGTCACGTCGAACCGCCGCGGGCGGTCCGGGCGGGGCCCGAAGCGATGGCCTGCCGCCGGCGAGCCGCGAGATCGCGAGGTGCCAGCACGTGAGCACGCTATAGGGTCACAACGTGGATGCCGCCATCGCGGCCAAGAACGCGCCGTCGCCGTGGCCGCAACGGCGCTGGTCGAAGACGGTATGTGGGTCGGGCTGGGCACCGGGACGACCGTGGCCGAGTTCGTGCCTGCGTTGGCCCGACGGCCGGTGAGGGTCAGGTGCGTGGCGACATCGCCGGCCACCGAGGCACTGGCACGGGCGTACGGCTTCGACGTCCGGCCGTTCTCGGGGATCGAGCGTCTTGACGTGGCCGTCGACGGGGCGGACCAGGTCGACCCCGTCGGTTGGCTGGTCAAGGGCGGGGGAGGGGCCCAGACGCGGGAGCGCATCGTGGCCGCCGCCGCCGACCGGTTCGTGGTGATCGTCTCGTCCGACAAGCCGGTCCGGCGGCTTCGCCCGCCCGTTCCCCTCGAACTCCTGCCCTTCGGGTTGGCGGCCACGCTGCGGGCGCTTCCCGATGCGGTCGTGCGAGACGCCCCACCGACCCCCGACGGCGGGGTGCTGGCCGACCTCCAGGGTGCCGTCGACGATCCTGCCGCGCTGGCCCGCGTGCTCGACGCCGTCCCCGGACTGGTCTCGCACGGCCTGTTCCCGCCGACCATGGCCACCGACGTGCTGGTGGCCCGCGGCGGTGGCGTCGAGTCCCTCCGGTTCTGAGCCGGCCCCACCGGGCCCGGGCCGTGGGCTCAGATCGGCTGGGGCCCTCCGGCCATGGGGTTGCGCACCGCCGGCGCCACCCGGGTGAGCGTGTTGTGGTCCGTGTGGTGGAACGGCCCCTGGGCGGCACCCCTCACCTCGAGAATGGTGTCCTGCCGGTACGACCACTCGTCATCGGACGTCACGGTGACGGTCATGGAGAACTCCCGGGTGTGGAAGGCGTGATCGAGGAAGGGATTGGTGACGATGCCGCAGTGCGGGTCGCCGGCCCTGGCGCTGACCGTGAACGAGGTGGCGTCGGGGGCGGCAGTGCCGATGGCCAGAGCCACCTGGGCCCGGGGGATGGCCACCGTCAAGAGGACCTGCCCCGAGGCGGGCTCCCAGAGCCAGTACCCGGTCTGGTCGTGGAAGGTCTCGATCTCACCCGGCTTGGTGATGTGCGTCCGGTAGTGCAGCCCGTAGAAGAGCTGCGGTCCGTTGGTCTGCGCATCGATGGGGGTCAGTGCGTAGTGCTCGACGTACCGGTCGCTCTCGGAACCCTCGACCACGGGGTGCGCGTCCTCGCCGAGGGTCCCCTTCCAGGTTCCGGCGAGGGCGCGCAGCGGGCCAAGGTTGGCCAACGTGTCGGGGTCAGGCTCGGGCTCGGTGAAGATGTCGCTGGGAAAGGCCGTCATAGGGCTTCGGAGCGTACCCGTGGGCGTTGCCGGTGGACATATGCTGCCCACCGGCATGAGGACCCAGCATCGGGTGATCGTCGTGGGCGCGGGCTTCTCGGGGATCGCCATGGCGGTGCGGTTGCGCGCCATGGGAGTGGAGGAGTTCGTGCTCCTCGAGCGCGCCAACGACCTCGGCGGGACCTGGAGGGACAACTCCTACCCGGGCGCCGCCTGTGACGTCCCCGCCAACGTGTACTCGTACTCGTTTGCTCCCAACCCCGCGTGGTCCCGCACCTTCGCCACACAGGGCGAGATCTGGGATTACCTCCGCGACTGCGTCGACCGCTTCGACGTCGGGGACGCCTTGCTCTACCGGCGAACCGTCGAAGAGGGCGCGTTGGGACGCCACGGAGCGCCAGTGGGTGGTGCGGGCCACCGGGGGTGAGGAACACCGGGCCCCGGTGCTGGTGTGGGCGGGGGGTCTCCTCAGCGAGCCGTGGGTCCCCGAGCTGACCGGACTCGAGGCGTTCCGAGGCAAGGTGTTCCACTCCGCGGCCTGGGAGCACGGGTTCGACCTACGCGGCAAACGGGTGTGTGTGGTCGGCACCGGCGCCTCGGCCGTGCAGTTCGTTCCCCGGATCGCCCCCGAGGTGGAACACCTGGTGGTCCACCAGCGCAGTGCACCCTGGGTGCTGCCGCGGCGCGACCGGGCGGTGTCGCGCCCACGCCAGGCGGCCTACGCGCGTTTCCCGGCCCTGCAACGGGTCTCCAGGCGACGCACGTCCGCGGTGCTGGAGTCGGCCCTGCCGATCTACACCGGTGGCGGGGCACGGCGCGCCGCGGCGCTCAGGAGGCTGGCCCTCGACCATCTGGCCCGGCAGGTGCCCGACGAGGCGCTGCGAGCGGCGCTCACGCCACACGACGAGCTCGGCTGCGCCCGCGTCCTGCTCTCGGACGACTACTACCCCACGCTGACGCGGCCCAACGTGGAGCTGGTGGCGTCGCCGGCGGTGGCATGTGGCCCGCACGAGGTCATCGGGGCGGACGGGATCGCGCGCCCGGCCGACGTGGTCATCATGGCCACCGGCTTCGCGGCGGCCCGTCCGGCCTGGGCGTCGCGCCTCGTGGGCCAAGGAGGTCTGCGGCTTTCTGAGGCGTGGGAGAGAGAAGGGATCTCGGCCTACGCCGGCACCGCGGTGGGCGGGTTTCCGAACCTGTTCCTCGTGCTCGGGCCCAATTCGGCGCTCGCCCACACCTCGGTGGTCCCGGTGATCGAAGCACAGGTGAACTACATCGGGGCCGCTATTCGCTTCCTGGGACGACGCGGCGTGCGCGACGTGGAGCTCCGCCCGGCGGTGCAGCGCCGGTACGCCCACCGCGTCCGGGAACGTTCGGCCCGCACGGTGTGGGAGCGCGGCGGCTGTGCGAGTTGGTACCTCGACGAGGGCCTCAACACGACGCTGTGGCCGGGGCACGCGGGGTCACTCCGTCGACTCCTGCGGCGATTCCATCCGGGCGACTACGTGGTCCGGGCCTAGCCGGGGCACGCTCCGCCGCGCAGCGCCGCGGCTAGCGTGCCGCCTCATGACCTCTCCCAACATCCTCGTGGTGATGACCGACGAAGAGCGGTATCCGCCGCCCTACGAGGGTGAGGAGCTGGCCCGCTTTCGCCGCGAGCAATTGGGGGCGCGCCAGGTCCTGCGTGACGGGGGCGTGGAGTTCCACCGGCACTATGCGGGCTCGACCGCCTGCCTGCCGAGCCGCACGACCCTCTTCACGGGCCAGTACCCGTCTCTCCACGGCGGCACCAACACCGACGGTATGGCCAAGGAGAGCACCGACCCCTCCATGAGCTGGCTCGACCCCGACTCGGTCCCCACCCTGGGTGACTGGTTCCGGGCCGGGGGCTACGAGACGCACTACCGCGGCAAGTGGCACATCTCCCATGCCGATCTGCTCATCCCGGGCACCCACGAGAGCCTCATGGCCTCCGACGAGGAGGGGCGGCCCGTGGCGGAGGCGGTGTCGGCCTACCGCGGCGCCGACCGGCTCGATCCCTACGGGTTCTCGGGATGGATCGGCCGGGAGCCCCACGGGGCGGCCAAGGCGGACTGTGGGGTGGTGCGCGACGGTGTCTTCGCCGAGCAGGTCGTGGAGCTCTTCGGCGAGCTGGCCGGCGCACGACGCGACGGGCCGTGGCTGGCCGTGGCATCCTTCGTGAACCCCCACGACATCGCCTTCAACGGATGGGCCTGGGAGAACCTGCTCGGGTACCCCCCGGTCGACGACGACACCGTGCCGGCCATCGCGCCACCGCCGTCGCAGTCCGACTCCTTCGAGGGCCGGCCGGCGTGCCAGGAAGCATTCGTCTCCGCCTGGACCTCCATGCTCTACGACCAGGCGGCCGACGAGTCCTACCGGCGCCTGTACTACTACCTCCACAAGTTGGTCGACCAGGCCATCGCCCGCATCCTCGACGCGCTCGAGCGTTCGGGCATGGCCGACGAGACGATCGTCGTGTTCACCTCGGACCACGGCGACCTGGTGGGGGCCCATGGCGGCCTGATGCAGAAGTGGTACAACGCCTACGACGAGGCGATCCGTGTCCCCTTCGTGGTGAAGGGTCCCGGGATCAGGCCGTCGACGGCCGGGGTGCACGTCCCCACCAGCCACGTCGACGTCGTGCCCACGCTGCTCGGCCTGGCCGGGATCGACGTCGAGCGCGCCGCGGCGGAGGTCGCGCGACGTCACGACGAGACCCACGCCCTCCCGGGGCGCGACCTCAGCAGCGTGCTGACGGGCGCAGTCGACCCGGAGTCGGTGGCGACGCCGGTGTACTTCATGACCGAGGACGACGTTGGCCGCGGCCTCTCGGCGCAGAACCGCTTCAGCGGTGCCCCGTTCCTGCCGGTACCGCACCCGTCGCGCGTCGAATCGGTGATCGCGCCACTGCCCACCAGTGGCGGTGACGCCACGGAGCTGTGGAAGCTGAACCACTACTACGAGCGCCTCGACGAATTCGACCAGGCCCATGGCGTCCCGGCGAACCCCTTCGCGGTGCCGCCGGCCGAACCGGCCTGGGAGCTGCACAACCTGACCCTGGACCCGCAGGAGCGGGACAACCGCTTCGAGTCGGAGCCCGAGACGCGGCGGACCCTGCTTGGACTCCTCGACGCGGAGCGGGAGGCCAAGCGCCTGATGCCCCGACTGCGCAACCGATCCGCCTGAGGGCGGTTCGGCGTTCAGCGCTGGACGAGGAGCGCCACGGCGTGAGTCACCGCCTTGGCGGTCGGGATGTGGAGGGACTCGTTGGGCCCGTGCGCGTTGGAGTGTGGCCCCAGCACGCCCGTGGCCACGAACTGGGTTCCGGGAAAGCCTCGCTGGAGGCCGGCCAGGAACGGGATGGAGCCTCCCTCACCGACGTACCCGGGAGGCCGGCCGAAGTGCTCGGTGGAGGCCGCCGCCACGGCGGCCTCGGTGCCGGGATCGAGCGGGGGTGCCACCCACCCCTGGCCGGCCGCCTCGAGGTCGATGGTGACCCGTGCCCCCTCGTCCGTACGGATGGCCGAGATCAGCGCGTCGGTGGCTGCTGCCGCGTCGACGTCGGGAGGCAGGCGCACGGAGAGCTTCAACGTGGTGAAAGGCCGCAGCACGTTGCCGGCCTGGCGCGGCGCGGGCAGGCCGTCGGCTCCGGTCACCTCGAGGGCCGGTGCCCAGGTCCGCGCCACCAGGCGCTCCACGGGATCCTCCGACACGAGGCGGAGGCCCTCGACCACCGGTGCCGCCGTGTCGGGGAACTCGGTGGCGAGCTCCTCGAGGTTGGCCCGGTGCGCCGCGGGGATCCCCGCCCCACAGAGCTCCGGCAGGAGGATGCGGCCGGTCTCCTCGTCCTCGATCTGCGAGAGGATGCGGCGCGCGATGCGGAACGAGGACGGAACCACGCCGCCGCCCCGCCCGCTGTGGATACCCTCGGTCAGCACGTCCACCCGCATCGTGGCGACGATGACGCCGCGCAGTGACGAGGTCAGCCAGAGCCGGTCGTAGCTGAGACCCCCCGAGTCGAGGCAGATCACCAGCCGGGGCGCGCCGATCCGGTCGCGTAGGTTGTCCAGGTGGGCCATGAGGTCAGGGCTGCCGCTCTCCTCGCTGGCCTCGATCAACACAAGCACGCGGCCGTTCCCGCCGCCCGCGGCCAGGATCCCTGTCACGGCGGCGAAGGTGGCGTAGCCGTCGTCGGCCGTGCCCCGGCCGTAGAGGAGGTCGCCCTCGCGCACGGGCTCGTAGGGGCTCAGGCCGGAACGCCACTCGCCGAGCGGGGGCTGCTTGTCGAGGTGTCCGTAGATCACGATCGGGTCGCCGGCGCCACCGTTGTCGATCAGCAGTACAGGGGTGCGGCCCGGCAGCTCGATGATCTCCGCCTCGAGGGCGTCATCCTGGGTGCGCACCCAGTCGAGCAGCAGCTCGGCCGCTCCGGCGATGGCGCCGCGCTCGGCCCACTCGGGATCGAAGGCCGGGGAGAGACATGGGATCCGGGTGTACTCGGACAGGGTCGGAAGGATGGCGCCTTCCCAGGCGTCGTCGATCATGGCGCGCATCGCCCCCGGGCTCGTGGCGCTCGTCACGGCGGACTCAGGGCTCGACGGAGTGGGCCACCAGGTCGCCCAGCTCCACCCACTCGAGTGTGCCGGCGTGCGTGGCGCCGAGGACCACCGGGGGCGCCACCCCCGCCTCGAGCGCCTGCTGCCAGCGCGGTGCGCACAGGCACCACTGATCACCGGGTTGCAGCCCGGTGAAGCCGAACTCTGGCTGTGGCGTCGAGAGGTCGTTGCCCACGGATGCCGAGAACGCGAGAAACTCCGACGTCACCCTGGTGCACACGGTATGCACGCCCACGTCCTCGGCGCCCGTGTTGCAGCACCCGTCCCGGTAGAAGCCGGTGAGGGGGTCGAAGTTGCAGGGCTCGAGGTCTCCGCCGAGGACGTTCTGTGCCATGGCCCATTTGAGCACGCGGTGCGGTGGGTCCAGGGCGAGGCCCCGCCGTCGGGACACGAGTTGCCCATGTCCGGTCCGGCCGGATAAGCCTGCGGTGTGCCCCGTGCCTCCGGATCGAAAGGGTGAGCGTGCGGCCACGTCGGGCCACCCGGACGATCGAGTTCACCCCGCCCGGCGTCGAAGGGGTGGCCGCGGAGTTGACCGCCCTCCGGCAGGGGGGGAGCGGGTGGATCAATCTCATGCCCGGGGTGGACGAGGAGTCGGCACCCCCGCAGCCGGCGGCCGGCCTGTTCGCCTTCTTGGGGACGCGCACCCCGCCCGTGGCCATGGTCACCCTCATGCCGCCCGCGGCGGCCCGGCGCGACCTCGAGGGTGTGACGGTCGGGGTCATGCATCCGACCGGGGGGCAGGCGGTGGCGCGGTTGGGCGAAGCCGGCGCCGCGCTCCCGGCCCGATGGGCCCTGCTCCAAGACCACACCCGCCGGGGACTCCTGGTGCGCACTCCGGTGGACGTGGCCGACGTCGAGGTGGTCGAGTGGTCGGTGCGTGCCGGTGCGGCACTGTGCCGGGCGGCGACGACCGGCCGCTGGCAGGCGGTGGTCTACCTGCCCTGATCCTTCCCGGGGCAGCAGCCCCGCCTGTGCGATGCTGGCCCGCAGCGCGCCAGAGGAAGCTCGCGCGAAGGGGGCGGCAGTGCCTGACATGCTCGAAAAGGCCGACATGCACGGAAAGACCGTGGTGGTCACGGGCGGCAATTCCGGCATCGGCTTCGAGACGGCAGCCGCGTTGGCGGCCATGGGGGCCCGGGTGCTGATCACCGCCCGCAGTGCCGATCGCGGCCGGGCCGCCGTGGCCTCGCTCCTCGATCGGCTCTGCGGTGACGCCGGTGTGCAGCTGGTTGTCTTCGACCTCTCCGATCTCTCGTCGGTGCGCCGGGGGGCGGCGGAGATCCTCGAGCTGGCTCCCCGCCTCGACGTGCTGGTGAACAACGCCGGGGTCGTTCTGAGCGACCGCGCCGTGACCGCCGACGGGTACGAGGCCACATTCGCAACCAATCACCTCGGGCCGTTCCTGCTCACCAATCTCCTGCTGGACCGGCTCCGTTCCTCCTCGCCGGCCCGCGTCGTCACCGTGGCCTCCGACGTCTACACCATGGCCCGCCAAGGCATCCCCTTCGACGACCTGCAGTCGGCCCGCCGGTACCGGGGTATGCGGGTCTATGGGGTGTCGAAGTTGGCCAACATCCTCTTCAGCCTCGAGCTGGCCCGCCGGCTCGAGGGGAGCGGGGTGACCGCGAACTCGCTGCACCCCGGAGCTGTGCGGACCGGGTACGGCGCGCACGGGGACACCCGCGGTGTGGTGGCCGCTGGGCTGACGGTCCTGCGCCCGTTCTTCCTCTCCGCCGCCGCGGGGGCCCGGACGTCGGTGTACCTGGCTTCGTCTCCCCAGGTGGCCGAGGTGAGCGGTGCGTTCTTTGCCAAGTGCCGCCCGGCGGAGCTGCGGGCCGTGGCCAGGGACGGTGCGGCGGCCGAGCGCCTGTGGCAGGTCAGCGAGGATCTGGTGGGACTGGCTCCCCGGGCCGACCACACACCCTGAGCGCCGGGTCAGCGGGCAGCGCGGTCAGGCCACGCGGCCGGCTGCGCCGACCCCGAGGAGTCCGCCGGCGTGAGGACGCGATGCGGACTCCGTGTGGCGGCGGGGGAACTGGCCCAGCGGGGTGATGGCCAGGGCCAGCAGCAGGGCCAGCAAGAACAGGTCGGTCACCGCGAAGGTGTGCAGCATCGACATGTACACCCCGTGGATCGCCGTCATCCCAGCGAACGCCCAGAAGGTGCTGATCACGACCAGCGCCGTGCGGATCCGAGCGTTGGCGGCCGGTGCCAGCACGATGACGCCCCACGTGACATACCAGGCCCACACGATCGGGCCGAGCAGGGCGAGCACGAGCAGGGTCAGGCCGAGGCAGCGGACGACGCCGTCCTGGGGCGAACGCCGCAGGAGTTGGAACCCCACACCGAGGGCGACCAGGAGGCCGAGCACACTGAAGATCGGCCGCAGATCCGCGATCGGGACAGGAACCTGCAGCACGTGGGTCATGATCGAGACGGCGCGGGCCACGAGGTTGACGGGCGTCACGCCGGTGAAGGACGCGTCGGCCGTCGCGGTGGTCCGGATCCAGCCCCAGCCGGTGCCCGAGATCATGGACATCACTTGGAGCGTGGCCAGCGCTATGGCCCCGGCGGAGGCCGTGTGGCCGATTCGCCGGCGCGTGGGAGCGTCGGGGCCGGGCCAGACCCATCCGAGGAACAGGACACCCAGGAGTGCCGGCGACTTCACGCCGGCCGCCAGCGCGCACAGGACGATGCCCGGGACAGTGCCGAATCTCTTGGCCACGGCCAGCCCGGCCACGAGAAGGCCGAGCATGAGCGCGTCGTTGTGCGAGCCGGCCACGAGCGACAGCAGGACCAGCGGGCACCCCGCGCCCAACAGCACGGCATGAGCCGGGTCGCGGCCCACGGACCGGGCCAAGGTGGGTGTGGCGGCGACCACGAGGGCGAGGCCGGCCACCTCGAGCAGCCGTAGCAGCAGGAGGTCGGGAAGGATTTGGTGTCCCGAAGCCTGGTCGACGGCACCGTCGGCCGCCAGGAACGTGGGACCGTAGGGGGACTCTGTGCCCGACCACACCGAGTCCGCCATGGTGTTGAACGGGGTGGCGCCGAGCACGTTCGGCCCGTACGAGTAGGGGTTGATGTGGTGGCTCATCATCTCGCCCTGTGCCGCGTAGGTGTACACGTCACGGCTGAACAGCGGGGGTGCCACCAAGAGCGGCAGTGCCCAGATCACCACGACCAGCACGACCCGGCGCACGGGGACGCCCGGGTTGTCCCGCAGGTGCCGGAGCAGACCCAGCCACACGCGGGTCAAGAGGATGAGCCCGCCGAAGACGAACGCCAAGGCCGCGGTGGTGGGCAGCGTGCCGGTCGTGCCGTAGGAGCCGAACAGGCCACCCGGCATGCCGAAGTACCACGCACCGGACAGGTGGGTATCGAACGACTGGCCACCCATGACCGCGCCGGCCGCGATGGCGGCCGAACCGAGGAGCCCCAGCAGCGCCGTGCGCGCCAGGCTCTGGTGGGTGCCGGGACCGCGGAGCGCCGGTTGGCTGTCGGTGGCGTCGGGGGATGCGAATTGCATCGGGAGATTCCTTACCTGCCCTCCCGCGGGGTGGGGCCGCGGGCTGCCGAAACCGTCATCGAACTGCAGTGATTCTGTCACAGTTCCCGTCGACGCGCGAGTCGCGGGCCCCGACGCGACCGTTCTCAGGGCCCCCCCAGGTTGTGAAGGAAGACCTGAGGTCACGGCGGGGTGGCGGTTCCCATGCGCCTCGGGTGTGCGGCTAGCTTTCGCCGATCGCATCCATCACTGGAGCGCCGCGCCGCGGACGCACGTCACGATCCTCGGGAGGCACCCGCTCGCCTGTGAAGAGACTCCGAGCGCACATCGGCCCGCTGTGGCCCTACGCCGTCCTGATCGCCGCTCCCCTTGGCGCGTTCATCCTGCCCGATCTCCTGCACGGACGGTTGCTGATCACCGGAGACAACCTCCAGCAGAACTACCCGTTGCGCGTCCTGGTGGGCTCGATGCTCGGCCACGGAGAGCTCCCGTTCTGGAACCCGTACATCTTCAGCGGGGCACCGCTGATGGCGGATTTCAACGCGGGCGCCTTCTACCCGCTCATCGGGGTGTTCGTCGCGCTGCCCGACCGCGCCGCGTGGATCGTGACCGAGGTCGTGGTGTACGCGGCCATCGCGGTCGGCATGTACGTGTTCCTGCGGGCCCTGGACCTCTCCACCACGGCCAGCGTGCTGGCGGCCGGGACCTACGCGTTTGCCGGACCGGTGCTCAGCCAGGTCAACCACGTGGACATGACCGAGGGGTTCGTGGCCATCCCCTGGATGCTCCTGGCCGTGCACCACATCGGGCGCGACGGGCGGTGGCGGTGGTCGATCCTGCTCGGAGTGGCCTACGCCTCGGTGGTGCTGGCCGGGGCGCCCGAGGCCATGCTCGACGAGGCACTGCTGGTGGGGGCGTTTGCCGTCCTGACGGCCGGGTTGGACTGGGGGCGCTGGTGGCGGGTGCTCTCGCGCGGTGCGGCCGGCGCGGCCCTGGCCCTGTCGCTCTCGGCCATCCAGTGGCTCCCCGGGCTCGAGGCCATCAAGGGGTCACAGCGGGGGAGCGGCTTCAACGCGGCGGCGGGAAGCTATCCGACCCCGTTCAGCGTCCTCGGCCTGGTCCCCTACCTCGACGGTGGGTACGGGCACCTCGGAGAAGCCTCGTTCTTCAGCCAGTACAACCTCCCCGAGGTCGGGATCTACCTCGGGATCCTGCCCATCGTGGCGGTGCTCACCCTCGTGCATCCACGTTGGCCCAGCCGGATAGCGCCACGGCAGCGGCTCACCTGGTACGGCGTGGCCCTCTTCGGGTACCTGCTGGCGCTCGGGTCCAACACGCCCTTCGAGCACCTGTTCAACCGCTTACCCTTCTACGGGCACCAGCGGCTCCAGAGCCGCAACATGATCACGGTGGCCACCGCGGTGTGCGTCCTCTTCGCGGGCTGGCTCGACCGTCGTGAACCCGTGCGACCCCGGGACCCCCTGACTCGCTACGACCGGATCATGGCGCTGGTGCCCGTGGGCATCGTGGCGGCCCTGGCCATCTGGGCACTCACGGCGACCGGTTCGCTCGTCCACCTCTTCGCCGGCGTGGGGGTCAGCCCCGCCGTGGCGTCGACGGTGCGGGAGGCGACGGCCATCGCCCTGGCCTTCTGCGTCGGTGCCGCCGTGCTCGTGTGGGTCCGGCCCCGCCTGGGCGCGCGGGGCTGGGCCGCGTGGACCGCGCTGTTCGTGGTGGTCGATGTGGGACTCATGGCGACCACCAGCCAGCTGACCGCCGTGGCCTCGAACGATCTGCTGGCCGGGACGACGCCGGTCCAGCAGCTCCAGAAGGCGAGGCTGGTGCCAGGAGCACGCATGGTCAGTTACGACCCGCAGGGCTACGCCAGCTACCCCGGGAGCCCGCAGGGCATTCCCGACCTCAACATCGTGCCAGGCCTGCCCTCGGTCGCGGGCTACGCCTCGATCGTCAACGGCAACTACGAGGCCGTGACCCACACACACGAGCAGGGCGACCTCGACGTCGGCGAGCTGGCCGCCGGGAGCCTCGACCACCTCGACCTCCGACAGGTCGTCACGGTGCCCGAGTACTTCCTGGTGCCGGTGGCGTCCGTGCCGAGGTCGGTCGGAGATCTGGTGGAGCTCTCGGAGTACTTCGGCGAGGATCCTGTCGACGGGTTCGGCTACCGGGTCGACTTCAACGAGAAGGCCTATCCGTTCGTCCCACCCCCGCGGGCCGTGCCGGCGGGGGGGACCACGTCGTGGTTCTACGGCGAACCCTTGGCGCCCGAACGGGTCACCCTGGTGCTGGCCCACGCCGCGGCGGTGCCGACCGTGGTGCGCGTCGGTGCCCTGGCCACGGACGGGACCACCCTTTGGGGGGACCCGGTCCCAGTGCCGGCCGGGTCACGCCATGTCGAGGCGGTCCTTCCTCACGGGGAGGCGGTCGGGCTCTCGGTGACCACCTCGGCACCGCTCCCCTCGGTGCGCGCCGTGGTGTCGGTCTCCGGCCGTCCCTACGTCCTGGCCGGTTCGTTGTCGTCGGCCGTGGTGCCCGGCCCGTGGCGCGTCGCCGGGTTCTCGCAGGGCTACGCGGTGTTCACCTCGAGCCGCCCCGCGCGGCCGATCACCGCCACCGCCGGAGGACGGCCCCTGCCGGTGCACGTGGTCCTCAGCACGACCAAGTCCGAGCAGGTGCGTGTCCGGGCTCCGGCCGCGGCCGTCATCGTGCGGTCCGTGGCCTGGGATGCGGGGTGGTCGGCGACCGTGTCGGTCGGTGGTGCCGCGGCACGTCGCCTGCCCGTGCACGACGTCGACCTGGTCCAGCAGGTGCGCGTTCCCCCCGGCGACGACCTGGTCACCTTCACCTACCGCCCGCCGCATCTGGCCGTGGCCACCGTGCTCAGCCTGGGGGCCAGCGCGCTGTTGGCCGTGCTGCTCGGCGGCTGGCTGGTGGTGCGGCGCCGCTCGAACGAGGACGGCCCCCTCAGCAGTACGGATGTGCCAGCGTGAGAAGGAATTCCCCATCCTCGGCACCCCACATGCCGTCGATCACGAACCCGGCCGCCGTGAGCTCCCGTTCGACGCGCTCAGGGGTGAACTTGGCGCTGATCTCAGTGAGCAGCTCCTCGCCCTCTTCGAAGCGGACAGAGAGGCCGGCACCGCGCAGCGAAACCTCGGCGGGCTGCTCGGCGCGCAGGCGCATCTCGATCCACTCCTCCTGCTCGTTCCACCGCGCCACGTGGCGGAATTGGGCCGGATCGAAGTTCCCGCCGAGCTGCTGGTTGAGCACGTGGAGGACGTTGCGGTTGAACTCGGCCGTGACGCCGGCCGCATCGTCATAGGCGGCCACGAGGCGGGCGGGGTCCTTCACTAGATCGGTGCCCAGAAGGAGCGAGTCGTCGGAGGTCATGACGCAGTTGAGGTCGAACAAGAACCGCGTCCGCTGGTCGGGGTCGAGGTTGCCGATGGTCCCGCCCAGGAAGGCCACCAGCCGTCTGCCGTCGGTGGGGATCCGACCCAGGTGCTGGTGGAAGTCGCCGATGACCGCGTGGATGTCGAGACCCTCGTACTCGTCGGCCAGCGTGGCCGCCGCGCCGCGCAGGAACTCGTCGCTGACGTCGAATGGGATGTAGCGGCTCAGCGTCCCGGCTCGGCCGAGCGCATCGAGCAGGACGCGGGTCTTGTCGCAGGCGCCGGCACCCAGCTCCACCAGGGTGTCCGCTTTGGACCGCTCGGCAATGGGCAGCGCGTAGCGTTCGAGGAGCGCCCGTTCGGCCCGGGTCGGGTAGTACTCGGGCAGGCGAGTGATCGCCTCGAAGAGCCGGCTGCCGCGCTCGTCGTAGAACCAGACCGGTGGGATCGACTTCTCCTCCGCCTGGAGCCCGCGGAGCGCGTCGTCCCGCATGTTGGCGCGGACGTCGTCGGGCGAGAGGTGGATGTCGACGGTGAGAGGCATGGATCAGGGGTCCTTGGCGAGGCGGAGGCCCGTGAAGGGCCAGCGGGAACCGGGCGGGTAGAAGTTCCTGTAGGTGGGGCGCACGTGACCGGCGGGCGTGGCGCAACAGCCGCCCCGCAGGACGTACTGGTTGACCATGAACTTGCCGTTGTACTCGCCGACGGCACCCGCCGCGGCGCGGAAGCCCGGATAGGCGGTATAGGCACTCGAGGTCCACTCCCACACGTCCCCCAAGAGGGCGTTGGACCGCACGGCGGGTCGAGGGTGCGGGGCCCGGGTCCCGGGGCCGCCGTCACATGAGAAGTCGGTGGGCAAGAAGTTGTCACCCTCGCCCTGTGCGGCCGTCACGGTCTCCCACTCGGCTTCGGTCGGCAGCCGCATGCCGGTCCAGTGGGCGAAGGCGTCCGCCTCGTAGTAGCTCACGTGTGCCACGGGCTCGTCGGGGTCGACCGGTCGCACCCCGGCCAGCGTGTGCTGGAGCCAGCGATCGGGTCGGTCCGGATCGCGCCACCAGTACAGCGGGGCTTCCCAGGCCTCGCTGTTGACGACCGCCCACCCGTCGGAGAGCCAGAATTCCGGCCGACGGTACCCGTCGTCCTCCATGAACGAGAGCCACTCGCCACAGGTGACCGGGCGGTCGGCCAGGCCGAAGGGCGACAGGTGTACTCGATGGCGGGGGAACTCGTTGTCGTAACCGAACCCGTGCCCGCGGCCCGTGTGGCCGATCTCGACGGTGCCGCCGTCGTGCTCGATCCAGCCGGCCTTGGGCGGTGCACCCACCGCCGGCGCCGGGCCGCTCTCGCCGAGGTAGGCGGGGTGGAAGGGGTTGCGCCACAGGACGTTCTTGATGTCCATCAAGAGCAGCTCCTGGTGCTGCTGCTCGTGATGGAGTCCGAGCTCGACGAGATCGGCGGCACGCCCGGTGAGCGGCGCGGACAGCAACTCGGTCATGGCGGCGTCGACGTGGGACCGGTACAGCGCTATCTCGGCCACGCCCGGGCGCGACACAAGACCGCGCTCGGGGCGGGGATGACGCGAGCCGACGGCCTCGTAGTAGGAGTTGAAGAGGAACGCGTAGCGCGGGTCGAAGACACGGTACGTGTCGGCGTGCTCGTCGAGCACGAAGGTCTCGAAGAACCACGTGGTGTGGGCCCGGTGCCACTTGGTGGGGCTCACGTCGTTCATGGTCTGTACGGTCTGGTCCTCGGGGCTCAGGGGAGCGGCCAGGCGCTCGGTGAGGGAACGGACAGATGCGTAGGCCCCGCGGAGATCGGACGGTCCTGCGTCACCGCCGTGTTCCATCGGATCCATCCCTTCGTGCGGGCCCGCTGGCCCCCGTGGTGCCTTCCGGGCACGGTTCCGGTTCACCCTACCCAGCGGGACGCAGCACCGGCGCGTCAGCGCGGGCAGGTCAGGAGAGGACCTTGTTGCGGAAGTTCCGGAGTCCGAGAGCGAGGAAGATCACGGTGAAGGCCACGATGGCTGGGTAGATCACGTAAAGGTGCATGTGGGCGGCGTTGGTGAGCGCGGCACGCATGCCGTCGTTGATGTAGATCAGCGGGTTGACCAGGACCAGGATCTGGAGCCAGTGGATCGGCCCCACCTGCACCGGCGCCAGCCGGGTCCACTGGTAGTAGGTCCCGCCCAGGAAGGTGATGGGGAGGACGATGAAGCCGAACATGAGCCCGAGATTGCGCGGTTCGAAGGACGTGCCCAGCAGCAGGCCCAGGGAGGCCATGCAGATGCACGACAGGGGGACCAGGGTCACGATGAGCCACCAGTGCAGGCTGATCTGCGCCTCGACCCCAGCGGCGTGCACGACCGAGGCGATGGGGAGGACGATGACCGCCGAGATCAGTCCCTGCGCCGCCCCGGAGATCACCTTGGAGATGGCCACGAGCCAGATGGGACACGGAGCCTGCACGCGATCCTCGATCTCGCGGGTGAAGCCGAACTCTTGGGCCACCGGCATGGCCACCGCCTGGATCCCCTGGAACATGATGGCCAGGCCCACCACGCCGGGAACGAGGACGGTGGCGAAGGCAGACTCGGCGCCTGGGATCCCGCTGCTCCCGCCGATGCCCTGTCCGATCTTGGGGAACACATAGAGGAACACGAAGCACAAGAGGAACGGCTGCACCAGGGTGCGCACGGTGAATTCGAACTTGTGCTTCCACAGCACCACCAGGTCCCGGAGGATCAGGGCGCGCAGGGAGCTGCGGCTCGACGCCGCCGCCGAGCGCGTCGGGGTCAGGTCGATCTGGTGGGATCCGGCGCCGCCGAAGGTGGCGCGGGCCGTCGGGGCGGTGGTGGATGCCATCAGTCGCGCAGCTCCTTGCCGGTCAGCCCGATGAAGACGGTCTCGAGCGAGGGCTCCGAGACCGAGATGTCGGCGACGTCGAACCCGTCCTCCTCGGCCGCGTCGACCACGCGCGGGACCAACCGGTCCATGCCGTGCAGCTGTAGCTCCACGCCGTCGGGCACGATGCGGGTCCGAGTGACGCCCTCGAGGCGTGCCTCGAGCCCCCGGGCCAGCCGGGCCGGGTCGCCGGTCGCCTTGATGGTCACGACGGTGTCGGCGCCGACGCTGCGTTTGAGGGCGGTGGGGGTGTCGAGGGCGAGGATCCGGCCGTGGTCCATGATCGCCACCCGGCCACACAGCTTGTCGGCCTCCTCCATGTAGTGGGTGGTCAGCATGATGGTCTGGCCCTCGGCGTTGAGCCCCTCGAGGAGCCCCCACAGGGCGAGGCGGCCCTGTGGGTCGAGGCCGGCGGTGGGCTCGTCGAGGAAGAGGACCGCTGGGCGGTGGAAGACGGCACGGGCCACCATCAGGCGCTGTGCCATGCCTCCGGAAAGGGCATAGACCGAGGCACCGGCGAACCGGGTGAGCTGGAAACGCTCGAGCAGCTCGTCGGCGGTCTGCCGTGACTCGCGGGCCCCGATGCCGAACAGCCGCCCGTGCCAGTACAGGTTTTCCCAGGTGGTGAGCTGGCGGTCCAGCGTGTTCTGCTGGGACACCACGCCGATCAGCTGCTTGACCGTGGCGGGGTGGCCGACCACGTCGATGCCGGCGACCATGGCGTGACCCGCGGTGGGGATGACCCGCGTCGTGAGCACGCCCACGGTGGTGGTCTTGCCGGCGCCGTTGGGACCGAGCAGCCCGAAGATCTCACCCGCGGCCACCTCGAGGTCGAGCTCGTCGAGGGCGCGGAAGTCCGTGCCCTCGTAGACCTTGGTCAGACCGGAGGTCTCGATGATGGGTCGGCGTGGGTCGGCCGGGGACCCCTCGGCCGAGGGTGGAGTGGTGGTCGTGGTCGAACCCGTCATGTGCATGTGCCCCTACGCACAGTACCGGTCAGTCTTCGGCGAGGATCTGGTAGAGCTCCTTGCGTGCCTGCTGGACGACGGCGATGCCGCGCTCGATCTGAGCCGGATCGCCCGCGCCGGCGAGCTGCTTGGCCGCGCTCATCAGCTGCGCCGTGCCGAGCCGGAGGGAACGGACCTCGTCGGGTCCGACGGATCCGGGCCACGACGGCCGGGCCGACTCGGCCTCGGCGCGCCCCTGGTCGGTGAGCGAATAGACGCGGCTGCCCTCTTGGACGCTCGACCGCACCATGCCCTCGTCCTCGAGCATCTGGAGGTGGGGGTAGATCGATCCGGGGCTCGGGTGCCACAGGCCCTCGCTCATCTCCTCGAGCCGGCGCATGACCTGGTACCCGTGTGCGGGCTCTTCGCGCAGGGCCGCGAGGATGGCCGTTCGAATGGCCCCACGGGGCATCCGGCGGGCGCCGCCCCACCCGCCGCGCCCGGCGCCCCAGCGCCGGCGCCCCCCCTGCATGGGGTGGCCCGCGAACGGGTGATCATCGCCATGCCCGCGGCGATGGTGGTGGCGGACGTCGTCACGGTCGTGGGCGTCGCGGCGGGTTTCGTCGTGTTCGTGTGCTGGGTGGTGGTGCATCGGTCTTCTCCTTGTCGAGGTCCTTGTCGAGGTCCTTGTCGAGCCATTTCGAGCGCTCATGGCACGTGTCGAGTTCTCATCGATTCTCGAACTCAGTAGCGAGAACACTCGAGAACACTAATGATATATCGCAATATTCCGTGAGTGTCAAGATCCTCCACGTCTCGGGAGCCGCGCAGGAGGAGGCGGCGCACCCCGGCGGATACCGCAGCCCGGCCGCGGCGGGGGTGACCCTCGGGAGAGTCTGGGCCGGCGTGTCAGCGTCGGCTCGACGTCCCCGAGGACGCGGGCGAGAGGCATTGACGCCGCTACTGTGACGTGATCGTGATCCTCGTAGGGCGGCGGGCGTGAGTGTCGTCACCCCCTCGCCCGTTGCCGAGGGGATCTCCAAGCGGCGGCTGTGGCTGATCCTCGGCGCTCTGCTCCTCGGCATGCTGCTGGCGGCGCTCGACCAGACGATCGTGTCGACCGCGCTCCCCACGATCGTGGGCGATCTGCACGGTGCGTCCCACCTGGCCTGGGTGGTGACGGCCTATCTCCTCGCCTCCACGGTCTCGACGCCGCTCTGGGGGAAGTTGGGCGACCAGTACGGTCGAAAGACCTTCTTCCAGGCGTCGATCGTGATCTTCATCATCGGATCGGCGCTGGCGGGGTTCAGCCAGTCCATGACCGAGCTGATCCTCTTCCGTGCCGTGCAGGGACTCGGTGGGGGTGGGCTGGTGGTAGGGGCGCAGGCGGTCGTCGGCGACCTGGTCTCGCCGCGCGAGCGTGGCCGTTACGTCGGCATGTTCGCCGCCACCTTCGCCGCGGCCACGATCATCGGACCACTCGTCGGCGGCCTCTGCGTGAGTCTCCTCTCGTGGCGCTGGGTCTTCTACATCAACCTGCCTCTGGGGTTCCTCACCATGGTTGTGACAGCCGTGGCCCTGCCCCGCCACCTGCACCGGGTCCGTCACACCATCGACTACCTGGGGGCCCTGCTGCTGACCGGAGCGGCCACGGCCTGGATGCTCTTCGCCAGCCTGGGCGGGATCTCATGGGCGTGGCGGTCGACCCCCAGCGTGGCGACGGCAGCGCTCGGTGTGGTCCTGGTGATCGGTTTCGTCTTCGCCGAGCGGCGGGCAGCCGAGCCGGTGCTCCCGTTGCGGCTGTTCCGAATCCGGGTGGTCGTCGTGACCAACTCCATCGGCTTCGTGATGGGGTTCGCCATGTTCGGTGCCATGACCTTCCTGCCGCTGTTCATGCAGAACGTCAAGGGGGTGAGCCCGACGGCGTCGGGTATCCGGCTCCTCCCGCTCATGCTCGGGATGATGGGGGCGTCGATCATGGCGGGCCAGGTGATCAGCCGGCGGGGCCGGTACAAGATCTTCCCCATTGCCGGCAGTGCGACGGCGATGGTCGGCGCCGCCCTGTTGTCGCTCATCGACGCCTCGACCAACGGATGGGTCCTCGCCTTCTACATGCTGGTGTTCGGGATCGGGCTGGGCCTCGGCAACCAGGTGCTGACCGTGGCCGTGCAGAACGCCGTGTCCTATGAGGACCTGGGCGTGGCCACCAGCAGCTCCGCCTTCACGCGCCAGATGGGGGCTTCCTTCGGCACGGCGATCTTCGGTGCGATCTACGCCGTCGTCTTCACCCACACGCTGGCACCGACACTGGCCAAGGTGCCGCCGTCGGTGCGCAGGTCATTCAATCCCGAGACGGTCGTGCCGGCGTTCCTGGCCAAGCTGAAGTCGTCGGCTCAGGGACTCGAGCTGTACACCCGGTACACCGAAGCCGTGACCCACGGGATGCAGATGGTGTTCCGGGTCGCCGTCCCGGTCATCTTCGTCGCCCTCGTGCTCAGCCTGATCCTTCCCGAGCTGCCGCTGCGCAAGACCGTGGAGACGGTGGCCGCCGACGAACTGGCCGGGATGCCCGACCAGCGCACGTCGCTCGAGGAGATCGAGCTGGCGCTCCAGCGGGCGTCGGCCCGAGAGAACCAGGCCGAGCTCTACGCCACGCTGGCCGGGCGAGCGGACGTCGACCTGCCTCCCCGGGCCGTGTGGCTCCTCTGTCGACTAGCCGACCACCCGTCGTCCACGGTGGGCGAGTTGGCGCACCGGGTGAAGGTGGCTCCCGCGGAGATCGAGCCCGGCGTCGACACCCTCGTTCTGTGCGGACTGATCGACGAGCACCGACGGCTCGACGGGGAGCGCGAGTTCCACCTCACCGAGGCGGGTCGGGTGGCGACGGAGCGGCTGGTCGAGGCGCGGCGCAGTGGCCTTACCCAGCTGCTCGAGGGGTGGAATCCCGACGAGCACCCCGAGGTGATCGCCATGGTGAGGGAGCTGGCCCGTGCCCTGCTGGCCGATGACGAGCGCATGGTGGCCGACGTCATGCCGCCGCGTTCGACCACGGTGCCGGCGACCCTTGACGGCACCGCGCCGTGAGCGTGCTCGACCGGTCGGGCTCGGCACAGCCGGCCCGCGTTGGCAAAGACCGCCAGAACCTGCCGAGCTGGCGGTTGGAGGAGCTCCGCACCACTCTGTGGGTGGTCCCCAGCATCCTCGTGGTCGTCGCCGTCCTCTTGTTCGTGGTGACCTTCGCGGTGGACGTGGCCGCCTACGACAACCACCTCACGCTTCCGGTCTGGATCCGCACCGGAAGCGCCGATGCCGAGCGCCAGGTCCTGATCGCCATCGCAGCCGCCGTCATCACCGTGATCGGTGTGGTCTTCTCCATCACCATCCTGGCCCTGACGCTGGCCTCACAGCAGTTCGGGCCGCGCATGATGCGCAACTTCGTCCGCGACCTCGGCAATCAGGTCACCCTCGGCGTCTTCGTGGGAACCTTCGTCTACGCCGTCCTGGCTCTGGTCACCATCAACAGCCTCAGTGCGCGCTTCGTCCCGCACCTGTCCACCTCGGTGGCCGAGGCGCTCCTTCTGGTGGACCTGGGCGTCTTGATCTACTTCATCCACCACATCGCCAAGTCGATCCAGCTCCCCGAGGTCATCGGCGGTATCGCGGACGACCTGACGCACTCCATCGACAACGAGTTCCCCGACCGCGTCGGAGCGCCGGGCAACGACTTGGCGGAACCGATGGGCAAGCCGGTGACCGAGCTGGCCGCCCTCATCGAGGAGCACGGCGCCATGGTGCCGTCACAGGTCAGCGGCTACATCCAGTACGTCGGGTACGCGCAGCTGGTGGAGATCGCCACGCGCACCGATTCGGTGATCCGTCTGGAGCACCGTCCCGGTCACTTCCTGGCCACCGGCCGGCCACTGGCCACGGTGTGGCCCCGTGGAGCGGCGGCTGAGGTCGCGCAGGCCCTTTCAAAGGCCCATGTCACCGGGCCGCACCGGACCCTCGTGCAGGACCCGGTCTTCGCCATCGACCAGCTGGTGGAGATCGCCATTCGTGCGCTGTCGAGTGCCGTCAACGACACCTTCACGGCCCTCACCTGCATCGACTGGCTCTCGGCCGGACTCGGGCGGGTCTCGGGGCGGGTGCTCGACGAGGGCGTCTACCGCGACGACGCCGGCAACGTGCGTCTGATCGAGTTCGACCCTTCCTATGCCCGCATGGTCAACCGGGCCTTCGACAAGATCCGCCAGGCCGCAGCGGGGATGCCCGCCGTGTTGATCAGGCTGATCGACTCGATCGGCTCGATCATGCTGGACACCACCTCGCCGGAGCAGCGGGACGCCCTACGACGCCAGGCCGACATGGTGCTCCGCCTGTCCGAGCGGTCCGTCGCGGAGCCGCACGACCTCGAGGAGATCCGCTCCCGCTACCGCCGGATCCCGGAGGAGGAGACCTTCGGGGCCGAATCGCCCCGGTGACCTGGTTGCCCCAAGAATCAGCCTGAGCCCGCGTTGTCGGTGGGGGCGGTCGTCGCCGCGGCGGCCGTGGTGGACGTCGTGCTCCTGCTCGTCGTGGTGGTGCCCGGCGTGCTCGTCGTCGTGCTCGTGCCGGACGTGCTCGACGGGGCCGTCGTGGTCGTGGTCGCGGCCGGCGCCACGAACGGGACCGTCTCGCTTTGGGAGCTGGCCAGGGTCCGCGTGGGTGACGTGGTGAGGTCGGTGCAGTCGCGGGCCGCGTTCCAGCTGTGGAGTGCTGTGGCGGCCGCGGTGCCGGTGAGCGGCTGGGGGACTCCTGAGGCGATGGTGGCCGGGTGCCATGCGGCGCTTTCGATGTGGCGGCCCTGAGCGGTCACCACGAGGGTCCCGCTGTCGATCTCGGGGCCCGCGCTGTCGTAGAAGGCGAGGTTGCCGAGCCCGTAGTCGACGTAGGCGCTGCCCAGGTAGCCGCCACCGAGCAGGACGTGGGCGTTGGAGCCCACGACCACGTCGGCCCCGGCCCGGACCAGCTGGCGTGCCAGCGGCTCCTGCTGAGGGTTGGGACAGGCCTGCGTTTCGGTGCCCCAGTGGACGTAGACGATGACCGTGTCCGCGGTCCGGCGGACCTGTTGGACCTCTCGGACAAGCGTGGTCGGGTCGATGGCCGACGCCACCCCGGGCTGGGTGGCGGTGGCGGTCCACGTGCCGACCAGATTGTCGGCGATCACCTGAGTGGCGGCGATCACGGCGATGCGTTGCCCGTCGAGGGTGATCCGGAAGGGCGCGAACGCCTGTTCGGCGTTCGCGCCGATGCCGATGACGGGGTAGCTGTTGGCGCTGGCGATGGACAGGTTCTGGGACAGGCCCTGCGGACCGCAGTCCATGCCGTGGTCGTTGCCCTCGGTGACCAGCGAGATCCCGGCGCTCTTGAGGGCGGTGACGGCCGGGGGGGAGCGTCGAAGATGTACTGCTTGTTCTGGGGCTCGGGGCAGACGCCGTTGGTCACCACCGATTCGAGGTTCACGATGCTCATCTGCGTGCCGTCCATGAGCTGGGGGATGGAACTGCCCAGGGCCGTGGCCGGGTTGGTCGCCAGGTTCTGGGCGACCGCCCCCTCGAAGTGGACGTCGCCGCCGAACCCAAGGGTCACGGCCTTGCCGTCTCCTCTCCAGGCAGGGTCGAGTGGGGATCGGGCCGTCGAGCGGGTGGCGGCCGTGCTCGGTACGGTGGTGCCGCGCTCGTGCGGCGACGGGCTGGATCCACCCGAGAACGCCACCAGGTAGATCAGCAGCACCACGACGATCACGCCGCCGACGGCGAACTGCCGCCGTCTGCGGCGGACCCTCCGTGAGACCACGACGGCACTATGGCACACCCCTTGCCCCGTCAGGGGGGCCGCCTGAGGCACAATGGAGCGTGGCTCGGCCTCCGGTGCACTCGGACCCCGGACCCGGCGGGGGGTCGGGAGAGCGAGGGGGCGCGGAGGTCGACCGACGGCACCAGGCGCGGGTCGTGGGGGTCCTCGCCGCCGCCGCCCTCCTGGTGTGGTTCGCGTTGGCCAACCTGCGTGACGTCCGCATCGACTTCTGGGTGTTCGACCGCCAGGCGCCGCTCATCGTGGTCATCGCCATCTCGGGCTTACTGGGGGCGGCCATCGCTGCCCTGGTGCTCCGTCGCCGCCCCCGGGGGGACTGACCCGGCGCGGGAGCGGGGTCGGACGGCGAGCCGCGCCCGGTCCTGTCCACGACGGCTCTAAGCTTCGGCCGGTGGAGGTACCCGCTCGGTCGCAGAGCAGTGGGAAAGGTCCCGTTGTCCGCGTCTGGCGAGCGTGCCAACATGGGACACGGTTGGTTGTGGAGATCCCAGGGGGCAGGTGCTAGTGCCGCTTTCCGATCACGAACAGCGAATCCTCGCAGAGCTCGAGGAGTCCCTGGTCCGCCAGGATCCCGAGTTCGCGGAACGCGTGCGCTCGGAGACCGTCTACCGGCACGCCGGCCGCTACTGCAAGTGGGCGGCGGTGACGTTCGTCCTTGGCGTGGTCATCCTGGTTGCCTTCTACAGCACCTCGGTCATCGCCGGGTTCGTCGGCGTCGTGATCATGTTTGCCTCGGCGGTCTGGTTCGAGCGGAACCTCCGCCGGATGGGTCGTGCCGGGTGGCACGACCTCACGAGGTCGAAGGACGGTGAGCCGCGGACCGGCGGGGTGGGCGGGATCGAGAGCGCGGTCAGCGAGGCACGCGACTGGATCCGGTCGCGCTTCCACCGGCGCGAAGGCTGAGCGGGTCGCCGGGCCGCTGGGCCCGGGCGTGCCTCCGAAGAAACCACCGTGGCTGACCTCGTCCTGGCGGTCGACATCGGTGGCACCAAGCTGGCCGCCGGCCTGGTCACCCTCGAGGGCACCGTGAGCGAGCGAGCCGCCGTCCCGACGCGGCGGTGGGACGGGTCGGAGTCGGAGGCCGTCGCTGCCGAGCGACTGTGGGGCGACCTGGCGGCGCTGGTGGAGCGGGTGGCCGGGGCTGCCCGGCCGGCGGACCGGCTCACGGTGTGTGGCGTGGGGTGCGGGGGCCCCATGGCGCCCGGAGGTGATGCGGTGTCCCCGCTCAACATCCCGGCCTGGCGCGGCTTTCCTCTCCGTTCGCGGCTCGCCGCGATGACCGGGCTGCCGACCTTCGTGGACAACGACGCCAAGGCACTCGCTCTCGGCGAGGGATGGCTCGGTGCAGCGACCGGCTACCGGGACTACGTCGCCATGGTCGTCTCGACTGGCGTGGGGGGCGGGATCGTTCTCGATGGTCGGTTGCTCGGTGGCCGCTTGGGCAATGCCGGGCACATCGGACACATGATCGTCGAGCCCCATGGGCGCGCCTGCAGCTGTGGCGCGCGGGGATGCCTCGAAGCCGAGGCGTCGGGGACGGCGATCGAGAAACGCACGGGACGTCCTGCCCGCGAGGCACCCGACGAGGTGGTGGAGCGCACGGCGAGACTCGTGGGCCGTGCGCTCGCGTCGGTGGCCAACCTGCTCGACCTCTCACTGGCCGTGGTGAGCGGATCGGTCGCCCTGGGGTTCGGTGCGCCGTTCTTCGCCGCGGCTCAAGCCGAGATGGACGAGCGGTGCTGCCTGGAGTTCACCCGCGGCGCGCGCGTGGTGCCGGGTGGACTGGGGGATCTCGGACCGCTGGTGGGCGCGGCACGTGTGGGAATGCACGCTGCCGAGCCGTCGGGATGACCGGTTCGGACCGGCGCTGGAGCGCCGACGTGGCCGTGGTGGTGCGCGCCGTGGCACCGCGACCGGGGCTCTGGCTGTCGGGGCTGGGCGCGCTGCTTCGCCTGGCCCGCCGAGGCTGGTGGCGACGCGCGCCGTTCCTGCCCCTGCCGGGCGAGGAGTACTGGCGGTTCCGGCTCGAGACCGCATATGGCGGACCGGAGGGGACCGGTGGTGCGCTCACCACGGCCGACGTGGTCTCGTTCCTCCGCTGGTGTCAGCGCTCGCGGCCTCCTCGTGGATAGCCTGTCGGGGGTATGGAGCGGGTCCTGCTCCTCAACGCGACCTACGAGCCGCTCGCCCTGGTGACGGATCGCCGTGCAGTGGTCCTGCTGCTCGGGAGACGCGCCGAGGTCGTCGCGGCGCGCCATGACTGCCGGGTCTTCCACTCGGCGAACCTGCAGATCGACGTCCCTTCCATCGTGCGGCTCACGCAGATGGTGCGCATCCCCCGGTGGGCGCGCACCCCGCCGGTCACCCGACGCTCCGTGTTGCGCCGCGACGGCGGGTTGTGCGTGTACTGCTCGCAGCCGGCGGACACCATCGACCATGTGATCCCGCGTAGCCGTGGGGGCACCCACGAGTGGTCCAACGTCGTGGCGGCGTGCAAGCGGGACAACCTCGTCAAGGCGGACCAGTTGCTCTCCGAGCTCGGCTGGACACTTCGGGTCAAGCCGACCGCGCCCGACGGCCACCTGTGGCGGCTGCGCCACCTTGCGGAGGTGGACCCGCTCTGGGAGCCCTACCTGGCCGCGGCCTCCTGAGCTTGCCGGCCGGCGCGCCGCTCTTCGACGTCGACAGGTTCCGCGCCGAACCGGAACGCGTGGCCGTCGTTCGTGAGGTGGCGCGGCCGACCCTGGTGCTCGGCAGCACACAACCCGAGGGGGTCGTCGCCGCCGCCATGACACGTCGCGCCGACCGGGTCGCTGTTGCCAGACGCCGTGGCGGGGGAGGGGCGGTCTATCTCGAGCCGGGGGCGCAGCTCTGGGTGGACGCCTGGATCCCCCACTCGGATCCGCTCTGGGACCCCGACGTCGCCGCGGCTGCAGCGTGGGTCGGGGCGTGGTGGGTCAGCGCCCTCTCACCCGACGGCCGCGGCCGTGGGCTCGAGATCCACACCGGCCGCGCCGTGCCCGGCGCACTCGGTGGACTGGTGTGCTTCGCTGGACGCGGCCCGGGCGAAGTGTTCGCCGAAGGCCGCAAGGTCGTCGGGCTATCCCAGTGGCGGGCCCGGGAGGGGGCGCTGTTCTCCTCGTCCGCGTACCTGCGCTGGGATCCGGTTCCCCTGTTGGCGGCGCTCGAGATCGACGACGCCGCCCGCTCCGATCTCGCGAACCGCTTGGAGCGGGTCGCCATCGGGCTCACCGAGCTCGACGATCCCGTCGGGGATCTCGCAACCGTGCGCCACCGCCTCCTCGGCTCGTTCACCGGGCTGGCCCGGCCGCAGGTGCATCCCGCAACTCGCGGATAGTCAGCCCGGCTCCCGCTCCGCACGTTTCTACGCCTGGCTCGGCACTGGCCGGCCCCCCCGTCGGCACCTGCACCACCCCCCTTTGCCCCGCTCACCGGTCCTTCCTCCGGAGTGGTCACCCGGGGTCCGCCACGCCCGTGAAGTGGTGCCGCTGCATTGCGTTCGGGTTGCAAGTGGCAGCTGATGGTTGTCAGGTGGTGGGAAAGGGCGTAAAGTGGCGAGAAATGGTGCAAAGGGGCGTCGAGGGACGCAGACCAGGGAGCATCGTGGGAGACACGGCAAGTGGCAGGGTTCGTCGGCAGGTACGAGCACACGCTCGACGCGAAGGGCAGGGTGATCCTGCCGGCGAAGTTCCGCACGCCCTTCGAGCGGGGGGGCTATCTGACGCAGCACTCCGAGGGCTGCCTGGCGCTATGGACGCCCGGCGAGTTCGAACGACAGATGGAGACGATGCTCCAGAAGGCGGACGCAGGGCGGTCCGACCGGAACCGGGCTCGTATCTGGGCGTCGAACTCGGCCGAGATCGAAATAGACCGACAGGGACGCATGCCCATCCCCTCGCACCTGCGCGCCTTCGCCCGGCTCGAGGCAGAGGTGCTGGTGCACGGAGTCATCGACCGGGTCGAGCTGTGGAACCCGGCGGCGTGGGCCGAACGGGTGCTTCCCGAGGAGAGCTGGCTGCTCGACGACGAGGAGGGGGCGTAGCCGGATCGCGGGTGTCAGGGATGGCGCGCCCGAGCTCACGCCAGACCGAACGCGAAATGAAAAGAGGCCCAACGACACGACACTGGACCATGTGCAGCTCCTCGACCGGGACGCAGGAAGGCCACTCCACCCACTTCCTTGCTGGTCGTCCGGATCTCCACCTCCCTCTCGACCCACCGGCCGGGGGGCTGCAGATGGCCCAGGCGTTCGATCACATCCCCGTACTGCGCGACGAGATCGTGGCGCTCTTCGCACCGGTCCCCGCCGGTGTGGTCGTCGACGCCACCGTGGGCGGCGGGGGACACGCGGCGGCGTTGCTCCAGGCCAATCAGTCGATTCGGCTGGTCGGGTTCGACCGTGACCCGGCAGCACTGAGTGAGGCAGGGGCGCGGCTGACGCCGTTCAGGGACCGGGTGACGCTGATCCGCGGACCGTTCTCCACCCTCGGGGCGGTGATGGACGATGCGGGACTCGAGGAACTCTCGGGGGTCCTCTTCGACCTCGGGGTGAGCTCACCCCAGCTCGACCGGGCCGAGCGCGGTTTCTCCTTCCGGCGCTCTGGGCCGCTCGACATGCGGATGGATCCGGCGGGAACCGTGACCGCGGCCGACCTGGTGAACGGCCTCCCTGAAGGGGAGTTGGCCACGTTGTTCCGCGCCAACGGCGAGGGGCGGCTGTCGGGACGGCTGGCCCGTGCAGTGGTGCGGGCCCGGCCGCTCACCTCGACGCAGCAGTTGGCCGACGTGGTGGCGTCAGCCGTTCCGGCCGCGGCCAGGCGGCGCGGCCATCCGGCGCGGCGGGTGTTCCAGGCGCTGCGGATCGAGGTCAACGACGAGCTGGGCCAGCTGGCGCATGCCCTGCCCGCCGCGCTCGACGGGCTGGCCGTCGGCGGCGTGTGCGCCGTCATCAGCTACCACTCCGGCGAGGATCGCCTTACCAAGCAGGTGTTTGCCGACGCGTCCACCGGGGGATGCGTCTGCCCCCCCGGTCTGCCCTGTGTCTGCGGTGCCGTGGTTCGCCACCGGCTCGTCTTCCGTGGTTCCCGCAAGGCGTCGCCGGCGGAGGTGGCCGAGAACCCACGTGCGGAGAGTGCCCGCCTCCGCGCCGTGGTGCGGATCGACGAAGAGCCGGCCTGATGGCACCTCCCGCCACAGCGGCTCCCGCCCGACGTCACGCCGTCGCGCCCAGGCCACGTCCACCGGATCGTCGAGAAACTGCCGCTCCCCGGGCACCCGAGACCCGCCGGCCACCGCTGCGGGTCGTCCCGCCAGGGTCACGCCGCGGGGCCGCAGGTATCCGCGGGCTCCGTGGGAGCAGGCTGGTCAACCTGGCCTCGATCGGCATCGTGCTGGTGGCCCTCCTCGCCGTGGTGGTGGGGCAGGCCGTGCTGGCCAACGGGCAGGTGCGGCTCTCTTCACTGCGGCACACGTTGAGCCTTGAGCAGAGCGCGCACCGCCAGCAGGAGCTGGCGGCCGCACAACTCGAGACGCCGACGCGTATCGTCGCTGTCGCCGCTGGCCAGATGCACATGGTGCGACCGGCGAGCGTGACCGAGCTGCCCTACGTGTCCCTCACGACACCGCTGCCCACCCCGAAGGTGCTGCCCCCCGTGGCCGCGCCTGCGCCGTCGTCATCGAGCACCCCAACCACGACGACCAAGACGCCGTGAGCGTCCCGACCCGACCAGACCTTCGCCAGCGCGCGCTCAGATTCGGGTACCAAGGCTGCCGCGCGCACATCCCCTGGACGCACGGCCTCCACGCGGACGGCCTCTGGTCGCACCGCACGAGCCGGCACGACGGCGCGCGCCGCCGGCGCGCCGGCTCGGCCGCGCCCGCATCACACCCACACGCCCGCCACGAGGCGGGCACCTCGCCCGGCCAGCCCGGCCAGGCGCGCCGGTGCCAACCGGTCGGCGGGCCGTCCGACGTCGCGGCGTGCCACGACGGACGCCTTCGTGCGGCGGACGCGCCTCATTCGAATCGTGCTGGTGCTGGCACTCGTGCTGATCGCGGCGAGGCTCGTCGACATCCAGGTGCTCCGCGCCGGCTCCTACCAGGCCGCGGCGCGCGGTGAGTCGACCATCACCGTGTCGGTGCCGTCGTTGCGTGGCGGCATCTACGCCCGCGACGGCTCGCCGCTGGCGCTGTCGGTAGCCACGAACGACGTGGTGGCCGACGACTTCCAGATCGCCCATCCCGTCCAGACGGCGCTGGCGCTATCGCCCATACTCGGGATCCCCGCCACCACGCTGGCCACCGAGCTCCACCGGCATTCGGGGTACGTGGTGCTCGCCCGCCAGGTCCCCCAGACGATCGGCCAGAAGATCAGTGCTGACGCGTTCCCCGGCATCAGTCTGCTTGCCGATGCCCAGCGCACGGTGCCCAACGGCAACCTGGCCGCTCCCGTCGTGGGCTTCACCAACGCGGCCGGGCAGGGTGCCGGAGGACTCGAGTACGGAGACAACCAGCTCCTGGCCGGGGTGGCCGGCAAGGAGAGCATCATGGAGTCGCCCTCCGGTGTGACCCTCCCGCAATCTCCCGTGACCCAGCAGGTGGCGACGGCGCCGGGGACGGGGCTCGAGCTGACCCTCGACACCCAGCTCCAGTACGAGTCGGAACAGACACTGGCCAAGGCGATCGAGTCGTCCAACGCGGTCAGCGGCACCGCGGTCGTGATGGACGTGAAGACCGGCCAGGTCCTGTCGATGGCGAACCTGGTGGCGACGCACCCCGGACCGCTGGGTGCGCCCACCAACTCGAGCGCCAACGCCGCGCCCGGGGGCGTGGTACCCATCGGTCCCCACGATGCCGTCGACGAGGCGCCGAACAACCTGGCCGTCACTCAGCTCTACGAGCCGGGGTCGGTGTTCAAGTTGGTGACCTTCTCGGCCGCGCTGCAGGAGGGCATCATCAACCCGAACTCGGTGTTCACCGTGGCTGACCACATGGAGCTCGACGGATCGTCGTTCCACGACGCTGAACCCCACCCGACCGAATCGCTCACGGCGACGCAGATCCTGGCGCAGTCGTCGAACATCGGTACTTCGGAGATCGCGCAGGGCGTGGGCGAGCAGCGCCTGCTCGCCCAGGTCAAGGCGCTGGGATTCGGTCAGGCGACCGGACTGCACTTCCCCGGCGAATCGGCCGGCCTGCTCGCCACCACGTCCCAGTGGGAGCCGACCGACTACGTCTCACTCCCCATCGGGCAGGTCGACGCGGTCAATGCCCTCCAGGTCCTCGATGCCTACAACACCGTGGCCAATGGTGGCGTGTACGTCGCGCCCAAGCTGGTCCAGGCCACGGTGAGCCCGTCGGGCAACGTGACCGCGGCGCCCCCGTCGGCCACGCACACCGTGTTCTCGCCCGCCGTGGACGCCGAGCTGAGCACGATGCTCCAGCAGGTGGTTGCCCAGGGGACCGGGGGCAGTGCCGCCGTGCCCGGATACACCGTGGCCGGCAAGACGGGAACCTCCCAGATCCCTACAGCGGGGCATGACACCTATGTCGACGGTGCGTACATGGCCTCCTTCGTGGGCTTCGCGCCTGCGGCCAATCCGACCCTCTCGATGATCGTGGTGCTCGACCGCCCGACGCCCATCTTCGGCGGCACGGTGGCCGCCCCGGTGTTCTCCCAGATCATGAGCTATGCCCTCCACCGCTACGACATCCCCACGACGCCCGGAGCGCAGTCCTCCCCCTCGGCCGCCACGGCGACCAAACCCAGCGACCAGGCGCAGGACATCACGTGAGCGACCGCCGGCCGGTCTGGCGCATGGCCGTTGCAGGAGTGTCACGATGGTGCCCGGGGCGTGCAACGCTGTCGGGTCGACCATGCCAACCGTGCCCATGAACCTTCTCATGGACGAGATCGAGGTGATCGAGTCTGTCGGCGACCCCTCCGCCGTCGAGGTGGGCGGCATCACCCACGACAGTCGGCGGGTCGTGCCGGGCGACCTGTTCTGCTGCGTCCCCGGGGAGATCAGCGACGGACATGCGCACGCCCGAGAGGCGGTGGAGCGAGGTGCGGTCGGACTGGTTTGCGAGCACTTCCTGCCCGAGCTCCTCGATCGTGACGTGACCCAGGCGCGAGTGGCCCCCGGCACGATGCGCCCGGCCATGGCGCGCCTGGCCGCCGCCTTCTACGGTCATCCCGCTCGGGAGCTGGTCATGATCGGCGTGACGGGGACGAACGGCAAGACCACGGTCACCCAGCTGCTGGGCGAGCTGCTCGCCGCGACCGGGCATCCCACCAACGTCCTCGGGACCCTCTCGGGTGCCCGGACGACGCCCGAAGCCCCCGAGGTGCAGCGCGTGCTGGCCGCTGTGGCAGATCGGCAACGCAGCACCGGTGCTCGCCACGCGGTGGCCATGGAGGTGTCCAGCCATGCCCTCGTCCAGTCGAGGGTCGAGGGCATCCACTTCGATGTGGCGGTGTTCACGAACCTCAGCCACGACCACCTCGACTACCACCGGACGATGGAGGAGTACTTCGAGGCCAAGGCGTCGTTGTTCACCCCGAGCCACGCCCTGCGCGGCGTGGTCAATGCCGATGATCCATGGGGCCGGCGTCTGCTCGAGCTGGTCCGCATCCCGACCGTGGCCGTCAGGCGTCGCGACGCCACCGAGGTCGTGGTGCGATCCGGGCACACCGAGTTCACCTGGCGGGGCCAACGGGTCACCACGCCCCTGACGGGTTCCGTCAACGTCGACAACGCCCTCCTGGCGGCCGAGGCTGCCCTGGCCGTCGACGACTTCCAGCTCACTCCCGGGGAGATCGCGCACGCCATGGCCGGACTGTCCCCGGTGCCCGGTCGAATGCAGGTCGTGGCCGCGCCGCAGTCGGGGCCGGCCGGGGTGGACGTCGACACCGCCCCGTATACGGTCGTCGTCGACTATGCCCATACGCCGGCGGGACTCGAGGTGGTGCTGGGGGAGGCGAGGAGGTTGGCCGCGCCCGGGTCCCGGGTCCTGGCCGTCTTCGGGTGCGGCGGCAACCGCGACCGGGCCAAGCGGCCGGTGATGGGCGAAGTCGCCGTCCGCCTGAGCGACGTGGCCTTCCTCACGTCGGACAACCCGCGCCACGAGGATCCCGAGAGCATCATGGCCGAGGTCCTGTCCGGCATCCCCGGCGGACGAGCCCATGCGGGGCTGGTGGTCGAGCCCAACCGGCGCGCCGCCATCCGCCGCGCCCTCGACGCCGCCGGGCCGGGCGACGTGGTCGTGGTGGCCGGCAAGGGCCACGAGACCTACCAGGAGATCGAGGGCCGGCGGCTGCCCTTCGACGACGCCGCCGAGGTGCACAGTGCGCTCGCCGTGTCCCGTCGACCCGGCCCGCAGGAGGCCTGAGGGCGCGTGCTCGGACTGCTCGTCTCGGGTGGCGTGGCTCTGTGGATCGCCATCCTCATGACCCCAGCCCTGATCCGGTACTTCCGCACCCGCGAGATCGGCCAGCACATCCGTGAGGACGGACCGGCCACCCATGTGGCCAAGGCCGGCACCCCCACCATGGGCGGGATCGCCATTGTCGCCTCGGTCGTGTTCGGCTACGCCATCGGCCACATCGGCACCGAGGTCCGCTTCTCCCGGACGGGGTACCTGGCCGTGGGCGTGGTGGTGGCCTTCGGGCTGATCGGCTACGTGGACGACTCGATCAAGGTGCGGCACCGTCGCAGCCTCGGTCTCAACAAGCGGGGGAAATCGGCGGCGCAGCTGGTGTGCGCACTGGCGTTCGCCATCCTGGCCGTCGAGTGGGCGCACACCTCGACCGCGTTGTCGTTCACCCGTGCCGATGCCCTGGGCGTGAACCTCGGCACGGTCGGGTGGATCATCTTCGCCGTCCTGGTGATGGTCGGTTCCTCCAATGCGGTCAACATCACCGACGGCGTCGACGGGTTGGCAGCCGGATCGGGCACGTTCTGCTTCTTCGTGCTCTCGATCATGGGCTACTGGATCTTCCGTCACGTCGCCATCTACCACGTGCTTCCCGCCTCGGCCATCGACCTGGCGCTGGTCTCGGTGGCGCTCGCCGGGGCATGCATCGGGTTCCTCTGGTGGAACGCAGCTCCGGCCAAGATCATCATGGGCGACACCGGGTCGCTGGCCATCGGCGCCGGGCTGGCCGCGCTGTGCCTTCTGCTCGGCCTCGACCTGCTCCTCCTCGTCATCGGAGGGCTCTACGTCATGGAGACCGTCTCGGTCATCCTCCAGGTCATCAGTTTCCGTGTCTTCGGGCGCCGCATCTTCCGCATGGCGCCCATCCACCACCACTTCGAGCTCGGCGGCTGGCCCGAGACCACGGTGATCGTGCGCTTCTGGATCCTGGGCGGCCTGTTCTGCGCGCTGGGACTGGGAATCTTCTACGGCGATTTCCTCGCAGTGGCCAAGTTCACGTGATGCGGACGACGGCGCGACCCGACCTGATCCGCCACTCCCGGCATGCGGTGGGCGAGACTGGAGCGGTGCATCGGGTGTCGGACCGGGCGGAAGGGCGCGTCCGCGCCGGGTCGTCCACGGTCCGGACGGTGCGCCGGGCGCACCACGAGGCGCCGGCCACCAAGGGGGTGCGCATCGGCTCACGGCACCTGGCCGTGTCGACCCTGCTGCTCATCATCGTGGCGCTGCTCTGCGTGATCGGGCTCGTGATGGTGGGATCGGCCTCCTCGGTCGTGTCGATCTCGACCTACGGGTCACCGTGGTCCATCCTGATCCGGGAGGGGATGTGGATGGCCATCGGCATCGCGGCGCTGTGGTGCGCCACCCGCCTCGACTACCGGCGCGTCCGCCGCCTGTCCCCGATCCTCGTGGTGGTGACCGTGGGCCTCTTGTTCGTGGTGCTCGTCCCCGGGCTCGGGGTGCACGCCATGGGATCGAGTCGTTGGGTGGGCTTCGGGCAGCTCCGGCTGCAGCCGTCCGAGCTGATGAAGCTGGCCCTGGCGTTGTTCGGCGCCGACCTCATCGCGCGCCGGCTCGACGAGGGGGCGAGCGACCGCCGCATCATGGGCCCTCTCCTCCTGGTGACCGGCTTCGCCTGTGTGCTGATCCTGGCCCAGCCGGACATGGGCACGGCCATGGTCCTGGGGGCCATCACGTTGACCCTCCTGTTCGTCTCGGGGGTGCGGCTCGGGCCGGTGATGAAGGTGCTGGCCGTCCTGGTCGTGCTGGCCGCCTTCGTGGCGGTGGCCTCGCCCTACCGCCGGGCCCGGCTGTTGTCGTTCGTCGACCCCTCGGCACACTCCTCGGGTTCGGGCTACCAGGTCATGCAGTCGCTGATCGGGCTCGGGTCGGGCCACTTCGTCGGCTCGGGGATCGGCGGCGGCCAGGCCCAGTGGGGATTCCTACCCAATGCCCACACCGACTTCATCTTCTCGGTCATCGGCGAACAGCTGGGCATCGTGGGCGCGCTGGTGGTGCTCGGCCTCCTTGGCGCCTTCTTGTGGCTGGGTGTGCGCGCCGCCACCCAGGCACCGGATCGCTTCGGGTCGCTCCTGGCCGTCGGGTTGGTGGCGTGGATCGCGGCCGAGACCATCATCAACGTCGGCGCCGTGGTCGGGGTGCTGCCGGTGACGGGGATCCCGCTGCCCTTCATCTCCTTCGGGGGTTCCTCGCTGGTCATCACCATGGCGGCCGCGGGGCTGCTGGTCAACGTGGCCCGCCAGGGCGAGACCTCGGGGCTCCGGCGGCTGCCCGGTCCGAGGCGGTGAGCCGCGGCCGCGGCGTGGTGATCGCCGGCGGCGGAACGGGCGGGCACATCGTCCCGTCGCTGCAGATCGCCCGGGCCCTGGTGGCCCGGGGACACGCACCGGGCGCGATCGAGCTCTACGGCTCGCGGCGCGGCCAGGAGGCCACCCTGTGGCCCACCCTCGAGTTCCCCTACACGCTCCTTCCCGGGCGCGGCGTCCGACGGAGCGTGGCCCCGTCTGCCTGGTGGTCGAACGTCGGGGCGGTGCTCGGCCTGCTGTGGGCCTGCGCCCGAGCAATCGGTTCGTTCCTGGTCCGCCGGCCCCGGGTGGTCGTGGTCGTCGGTGGGTACGCCGGATTCCCGGCCGGGTTGGCTGCCGTGGTGACCCGGGTGCCCCTGGTCTCGGTGACCACCGACGCCGTCCCCGGGGCCGTCAACGGATTCCTGGGCCGCTTCGCCGCCGCCAACGCCGTGGCCTTCGACGGGACGGGCCTGCCCCGCGCGCACGTCACGGGGACCCCGGTGCGCCCCGAGCTCTCCTCGCTCGATGCCTGGCCCGCGGGCGTGGTGTCCAGTCGGGCTGCCTTGGGTCTTCCGGACGGTCGACAGACCGTGGCCACCGTGGGCGGCTCGCTCGGCTCCCGCCGCATCAACCGTGCGGTGGGCGAGCTCGCCCAGCTCTGGTCGGACCGGGACGACCGGGCCGTGTATCAGGTGACGGGCCGCCGGGACTTCGAGGCCATCGCCAGCGCCGAGGCGCCGGTCCACCATGGACGCCTGTTCCACCGAGTGGTGCCCTTCGAGGACCGCATGCCGGATCTGTACCGAGCCGCCGACGTCTGCGTGACCAGGGCCGGGGCCACGACAGTGGCCGAGCTGTTGGCCGTGGGCGTCCCGGCCATCCTGGTGCCGCTGCCCGGGGCGCCCCGGGACCACCAGACCCGCAACGCGCTGGCGCTGGTCGAGATCGGCGCGGCCGTGCACCTCCCCGACCCCGAATGCGACGGGGACCGCCTGGCCCGGGAGCTCGAGGCGCTCCTCGCCGACCCGGAACGTCTCGGTGCCATGCGCCGGGCGGCCCGAGCCCATGCCCGCCCCGACGCGGCCGACCGCGTGGCCGAGCTGGTGGACGCCCATGCCCGCTGAGGCGACCACCGGCCCGGACCTCGGGACCCCCCGTCGCGTCCACGTGGTCGGTGTCGGCGGCGCGGGCATGAGCGCCATCGCCCAGGTGTTGCGGGCCATGGGGCACCAGGTGACGGGGTCAGACCTCAAGGACTCGCCGCTGGTGGAGCGCCTGCGCTCCCACGGCATCTCCGTGACCGTGGGCCACCGGGCCGACAACGTGGCCGGGGCGGAGGTGGTCACCTCCTCGCCGGCCGTGCCAGCGGACAACGTGGAGCTGGTGGCGGCACGCGCCGCGGGCGCCGAGGTGGTGCCGCGCTCGGCCATGCTGGCCGCCATCTGTGCCACGCGGTCATGCCTGGCCGTGGCGGGCACACACGGCAAGACCACCACGGCGTCCATGCTCTCGTTGATCCTGGTCGAGGCGGGCCTCCACCCCTCCTTCGTGATCGGGGCCGATGTCAACGAGATCGGGACCAACGTGGTCTGGGGTGACGGGGAGTGGCTGGTCGTGGAGGCCGACGAGAGCTACGGCACCTTCCAGGCGCTCCGCCCCGACATGGCCGTGCTGACCAATGTCGAGCCGGACCATCTCGACCACTACGGCACCTTCGGGGCTCTGCGCGAGGCCTTCGCCGGGTTCGTGGCCGGGGCGCGCCGGTCCGCCGTGGTCTGTGCCGACGACCCCGAGGCGGCGGCGATCGGGCGCGCCCACGGGGCGATCTCGGTCGGCACCGATCCCGAGGCGACCTACGCCATGACCGAGCTCCAGCTGTCGAGGACCGCCGCCTCCTTCGTCGTGCGCGGACCCGAGGGGGAGCTCGGTGAGGTGCGGGTGGGCGTGCCGGGGCTGCACAACGCCCGCAACGCCGCGGTCGCCGCCGTGGCCGCCATGCAGGCGGGTGCGCCGTTCGCGGCGGTGCAGAGCGCGTTGGCGCGCTTCGCCGGCGTGCCTCGACGGTTCGAGTTCCGCGGCGAGTGGCGCGGGGTGACCTTCGTGGACGACTACGCCCACCTGCCGACCGAGGTGCGGGCCGCGTTGTCCACCGCCCGTGGTGGTGGCTGGGACAGGGTGGTGGCGGTCTTCCAACCACACCGTTTCACTCGGACAGCGGCGCTGGCCGCGCAGTTCGGCGGGGCGTTCGCCGACGCCGACGTGCTGGTGGTCACCGATGTGTACGGGGCGGGGGAGCGTCCGGTGCCCGGGGTCTCGGGCCGCCTGGTCGCCGAGGCCGTGGAGTCGGAGGACCCGCGGCTCCCTGTCACCTACGCCGCCGGTTGGGACGAGCTCCGCCATGTGGTCGGCGCCATGCTGCGTCCGGGGGACCTCTGCCTGACGCTGGGTGCCGGGGACCTCACCACGCTGCCCGACGAGCTGCTCGACTCCCCGTCGTGGTGACGTCGGGCGACGAGCTCGCTGAGCTGGCTCCGGCCCTCGGACCTCGGGCCACCGTCATGAAGCCGCTCGGGCCCCTCACCACCTACGGGGTCGGGGGTCCGGCCGCCCTGTTCGTGGAGGTCGAGAGCCCGGCCGACCTCGAGGCGGTGCGCCAGGCGCTGCGCAGCGCGACACCCCCGCCCCCGGTCTTCGTGATCGGGCGCGGCTCGAACCTGCTCGTCGCCGATGCCGGATTCGACGGGGTGGTGCTGCACCTCGGCGCGGGGTTCTCCGGGCTCGAGCTGCCCGAGCCGGATGCGGCGCGCCCTGTGGTGCGGGCCGGCGCCGCGCTGGCGCTACCCGTGCTGGCCCGCCGCGTGGCCGATGCCGGCTGGTCCGGCCTGTCGTGGGCCGTCGGGGTGCCGGGATCGCTGGGTGGTGCGGTGCGGATGAACGCCGGTGGTCACGGATCCGACATGGCGTCGTGCGTGCTCCGCTACAGCTGGGTGGACCTCCTCACCCCCGACGGCGGTACCGACGACGTGGCGCGCCTGGCCTACGGCTACCGGGCGTCGTCGGTGCGCGCTTCGGAGCTCGTGGTGGGTGCCGAGCTCGCCGTCGCGCCGGGCGCGGCCGAGATCGAGAGCGCCGAGGTGGCCGCCATCGTGCGGTGGCGGCGGGAGCACCAGCCGGGCGGAGCCAACGTGGGCTCGGTCTTCACGAACCCGCCGGGCGACGCCGCGGGCCGGCTGATCGAGGCGGCCGGGCTCAAGGGGTTCCGACTCGGCACGGCGCACGTCTCCGAGAAGCACGCCAACTTCATCCAGGCCGACCGGGGCGGGCGCGCCGACGACGTGCACGCCCTGATGGAGCACGTGCGCGCGCTGGTCACCGAGCGCTGCGGGGTGACCCTGCACACCGAGGTCCGCCTGCTCGGGTTCGGCCCCGGGAAGACTGGACCGGTGCGCGACGCGGGAAGCCGGCCATGACCTCCACCGCGCCGCCGCGGGACCGGGCCCCGTCGGGGGAGCGGCGCAGGCCCCGCATGGACCCCCGGATCTCGCAGCGCCGGACGGCTGTGCTGCGCCAGCAGGGCCGCCGGCGCCTCTGGGTCCTGGTGGCGCTCCTGGTGCTGGTCACCGTGGCCGCCCTGGCCTGGTTCGTGCTGCACACCCCGATCTTCGGCGCGCGCTCGGTGACCGTCACTGGGGCCGTGCACGAGTCGCCGTCTCAGGTCGTGCGTCAGGCCGGGCTGGCCGGCCATCCACCGCTGCTCGACGTGGACCCCGGCGCGGTGTCGGCCCGGATCGAGCAGCTGCCCTGGGTCCGTTCGGCCACCGTGCGGGTGGCCTGGCCCGACGGGGTGCACATCGCGGTCACCGAGGAGGTGCCCCGGTTCGCCGTGGCGGCCAGCGGCGGTAGCTGGGCCTCGGTGAGCGACGACGGACGGGTCGTGGCCGTGTCGCCGGCGCGGCCCCCGGGCCTGTTGCTGGTGACGCTGCCGGTGGCTCCCCGCGGTCCCGGCAGCATGCTCCCGGCCCGGGACGCGGTGGGCCTGCGGGTCGCCACTACGCTGCCTGCCTCGTTCGCCGCCCAGGTGACGTCGGTGACCGTCGAGCCTGCCGGGTGGGTGCAGCTGGCGCTCTCGGTCCCGGTTGTGGTCGACATCGGATCGGCCAGCGAGCTCACGGCCAAGTACGAGGACGTCTCGTCCATCCTGGCGGGCGCCACCTTGCACAGCGGTGACGTCATCGACGTGAGCGTGCCCAAGGCACCCAGCATCACCTCGGGATGACGGTGCTTGACCAGCCCGAACGGACGCCCGTATGGTTTGCCACGTTGCCGCACTGTGAACATCAACCTTTCGCAGAGGTTCAGGGACAGGTGGCTGGTCGCACGTCTCCGGCGGTGGCTGGCCTATCGTACGACCAGGCGACCGGTCGGCGATCGACCCGAAGACGAGGGAGTGCATGACGACCGTTCCATCGCAGGGCAACTACCTGGCAGTGATCAAGGTGGTCGGTGTCGGAGGCGGCGGGGTCAACGCCGTCAATCGGATGATCGACTCCGGGCTTCGGAACGTGGAGTTCATCGCGGCCAACACCGACGCGCAGGCGCTGCTGCTGAGCGACGCCGACCTCAAGCTCGACATCGGGCGCCAGCTCACCCGTGGCCTCGGTGCCGGGAGTGACCCCGAGATAGGGCGTATGGCCGCCGAGGAGCACCGGGTCGAGATCGAGGAGGCGCTCCAGGGCGCCGACATGGTCTTCATCACGGCAGGCAAGGGTGGGGGGACCGGGACGGGTGCCGCCCCGGTCTTCGCCGAGATCGCCAAGGGCCTGGGTGCGCTGACCATCGGGGTGGTCACCCGCCCGTTCACCTTCGAGGGCAGGCGCCGGGCCATGCAGGCCGAGAAGGGCATCCAGATCCTCAAGGAGAAGGTCGACACCCTCATCGTCATCCCCAACGACCGCCTGCTCACCGTCTCGAACGACAAGACAAGCATGGTCAACGCCTTCAAGATGGCCGACGAAGTCCTGCTCCAGGGCGTGCGAGGCATCACCGACCTGATCACGGTGCCGGGCCTGATCAACACGGACTTCGCCGACGTCAAGATGGTGATGACCAACGCCGGTACGGCCATCATGGGGATCGGCACCTCGATCGGTGAGGGGCGTGCGGCCAACGCGGCGCGTGCCGCCATCACCTCCCCGCTGCTCGAGGCCTCCATCGAGGGCGCCCGCGGCCTGGTGCTCAACATTGCCGGGGGTTCCGACCTCGGGCTCTTCGAGGTCAACGAGGCGGCCGAGATCATCCACGCCGTGGCGCATCCCGACGCCAACATCATCTTCGGCGCCGTCATCGACGACAACATGGGGGACGAGGTCCGGGTCACCGTCATCGCCGCGGGCTTCGAGCGCTGGGACGAGGGAACGAGCACCTCCAAGGGCTCCGAGCTGGCCTCGACCATCTTCTCCAGCCCCGAGCCGGTGGACATCTTCGCCGATGCCACCGGGTCGGAGGAGGAGTTCGACCTGGGTGACGACGATTTCGACGTCCCCTCCTTCCTCCGTTAGCACGCCGCTCCCCTCCGAAGAGGTGGCGCGCCGCCTGGCGGCGGTACGCGAACGCATTGCCGGCGCCGGCGGGGACGCGTCGGCTGTCCGGGTGGTGGGTGTGACCAAGGGGTTCGGGCCCGAGGCCGTGGCGTCGGCCCGAGCGGCCGGGCTGCGCGACCTGGGGGAGAACTACGCCGCCGAGCTCGAGGCCAAGGCCGCCGGGACGGCATCGGGGGACCCCGACCTGGTGTGGCACTTCCTGGGTCGGATCCAGCGCAACAAGGTGGCCCACCTGGCCTCCGTCGTGGGCCTGTGGCAGAGCGTGGCACGTCCGTCGGAAGGGGAGCGGATCGCACGCTTCGCCCCCGGTGCGAGGGTGCTGGTCCAGGTGGACACCACCGGCCTACCCGGGCGCAACGGCTGTGCGCCCGACGAGGCACCCGAGCTGGTCGCCCGGTTGCGCGACCAGGGGCTCGACGTCCGCGGCCTCATGACCGTGGCGGCCCCGGGGGAGGATGCGGCGCGCCAGGCGTTCCGTGCCGTGGCAACGCTGGCCGACGCCCTGGGTCTCGAGGAGCGTTCCATGGGTATGACCGACGACCTCGAGGCTGCCGTTGCCGCCGGCTCCACCATGGTGAGGGTCGGGCGTGCCCTGTTCGGGCCCCGGCCCGCCACGCGGGTCGAGTGAGGCAGCGCCGGTCGGCTCGCCGCCGCATGGGCCAGCCCTGGCCCCGGGCCAGGGACTACGCTGTCAACTGACAGGAGAAGGTATGGCACCCTCGTTCATGAAGAAGACCATGGTGTATCTCGGCCTGCTCGACGACGAGTACGACGAGTACGACGACCTCGAGAATCGGGCGCCTCGTCCGTTCTCCTCGACAGCCCGCGTCGACCCTGCCCCCCAGGACTACGAGCAGCCCGACGAGTTCAGCGGCGGGGGCGCCAGCCGGGTCCGTCCGGTGCCGCGAGAGTCGGCCATGCCCAGCCAGGGCCGGGTGGCCCAGACCACCGTCGCCACTCGCCCTCCTTCGCCCGTTCGGGCCGTCCCCGTCGATCCGACCATCACCCCCTCGGGCTCGGTCTCGCCGGCGACGGCGCGGGTCCACGTGGTGGCGCCCTCGCGCTTCGGCGATGCCAAAGACATCGCCGACCGGCTGAAGGACAACCGCCCTGTCATCGTCAACCTCCAAATGGCCGACCGTGACCTGCAACGCCGGATGATCGACTTCTGCTCGGGAGTGACCTACGCGCTGAGCGGGGAGATGGAGAAGGTGGCCGACCAGGTGTTCCTTCTGGCGCCGACCAACGTCAAGGTCTCCGACGAGGAGCGCCAGCGACTGGTCGAGCGCGGCTTCGGCCGGGGCTAGGCCCGGCACGCACCCGAGTCATTGAGCCTCTTCCGCATCCTCGCCTGGCTGGTCGAGGCCTACATCTGGCTCGTCATGTTCCCGTACGCCATCTTGAGCTGGTTCCGGATCCAGCCCGGCACCACCTTGGCGAGGATCCAGTACTTCCTCTACCAGCTGGTCGACCCCGTGCTCCGGCCGGTGCGCCGGATCATCCGCCCGATGGGTGGCCTGGACTTCTCGTTCCTCGTGGTGATCCTGGTGGCGCAGTTCGTCCTGATCCCGATCCTGCTGCGCTGATCCGTTTCGTGGAATCACCGGGGGAGAGGGCTTAGACTCGAAGCCCATGGATACCCCCCAGCCCCCTGCATCGATCCTCGACACGCTGCGCACGGTGGAGTTCCGTCTCGGGCTGAAGGGATACAACGTCGACGAGGTCGACGAGTACCTCGACAAGGCGGCCCAGGAGGCCGAAGGCCTCCAAGAGCACCTCCGGCAGCTGAACGAGCGGGTGCGCCAGGCCAGCGAGCGCATCGCGCAGCTCGAGCGTGAGAAGCGTGAGGCCCCTGCACCGGCGCCGGCACCGGTGGCCGCGCCCGAGCCCGCGCCGGCTTCGGAGGCCCTGGTGGTGTCCGACGAGACGCTGCAGCGCACACTGCTGCTGGCGCAGAAATTCGTCGACCAGACCAAGCGCGAAAGCGAGGCGGAGGCCGCGGCCCTTATCGCCCGGGCCGAGGCCACGGCCAAGCAGATCCAGGCCGAGGCGCATCTCGCGCTGCGCGAAGAGGTGGGCCGCCTCGAGACGACCCGGACCGACCTGGCGACGGACGTCGAGAGCATGGCCCGGCACCTCGAGGCTGAGCGCAGCCGGCTCCGGGGCGCGCTGGTCGACCTCCTCAACTGGGTGGACGAGAACGTGCAGCCCGCCAACGCACTCCTGGGCGTGAAGTCCAAGCCCGCGGCGACGCCGCTCGGCGCCCCGACGCCGCCACCACCGGCCGAGGTCGCCGCGGCACCGACGGCGCCGACCTCGGCCGCCCCGGCCGGGGGTGGGCAGCCCCCAGCCGAGGAGGGCCAGCCGACGCTGAACCTCCAGGGGGCGACGCCCTCGGGGACGTCCAGCCCGGCCTGAATCACCACCTTCCTCCGGGCCTGGGTCTGAGGCCCACGGCGTGCGGTGTTGCCTCCCTCCCTGCACCTCCGGTATGGTCACCCGCTCCCTGGGTGAGGTCGTCGCCGGGGAATCGGCCGCCTGAGCTGGTCCGAAGGAGGAACGATGACCCCAGCGAAGAGGGGCAACCGAGTCGCGCCGTCACCGACGGGGCGAACGACCTCCACCCGCACGACGCGATCCGGGAACAAATCACCCGTCGCCAAGGTTCCACCCACGACCACACGCTCCGTTTCCTCGAAGAAGAAGGCACTCCCTGACGTGAAGAAGGCAGCCACCGCCACCAAGAAGGCACCGGCCTCGGCCAAGAAGGCCGCCCCTGTCTCGAAGAAGGCCACCCCGGCGGCGAAGAAGGCCGCCCCTGTCTCGAAGAAGGCCACCCCGGCGGCGAAGAAGGCCGCCCCTGTCTCGAAGAAGGCCGCCCCGGCCACCAAGCGCCCGGCCGCCGCCTCGACCCGGCCGCTGGCCAAGAAGGCACCGGCGAAAGCATCGGCCAAGAAGGCACCGGCCAAAGCACCGGCCAAGAAGACCGTGGCGGCGGCCACGGCAACACGGGCGCCGAGCAGCGCAAGTAACGGCTCGGCGCCGACCACGGGGTTCACGCCGAAGCCCAAGCCCGCGGCACCGATCCGCCCCAAGACCGGGCCCTACGCCAAGGACCTCAAGTTTCTCGAGGAGGTGCGCGAGCTGCTGGTGGCCGACCGGGCCATCTATCAGGAGCAGGCCACCTCGCTGCGAGCCGAGGCCGACTCCCTGGCGCTCGAGCGGGAGCCGGGGGACGTGCAGTTCGACGAGGAGTCCGGCGAAGGCGGCACCGTCACGGTCGATCGGGAGCGCAACCTGGCGCTGTCGGGACAGGCGACGCTGGCAGTGGAGGAGATCGACGACGCGCTGGCCCGTGTCGGCGACAAGACCTACGGCTACTGCGAGCGGTGCTTCCAGCCCATTCCCAAGCCGCGCCTGCGAGCGCTGCCCTACGCCCGCCTCTGCGTGGCCTGTAAGAGCGGGGGCCTGTCGCGACGCTGACCCGGCCGAGGGTGCTGGCCTTCGCCGTGGCTGGCGTCGTGGTGGCAGCCGACTGGGTCACCACCATCCTGGCCGTCGACCGTCTCGAGGGGCCGCGTCACGTCTGGGGGCCCTTCGGCCTGGCGTTGACGTACAACTCGGGCTTCGCGTTCAGTCTCTTCAGCGGACGGGCGGCGGCGGTCACCGTGTTGCTGTGCGCCGGGGTGATCGTCCTCGTGGTCCTGGTGGCGCGGGTGCAGACCCTCCCCCTGGCCGTCGGCGGCGGGCTCGTCCTCGGCGGAGCGGTGGGCAACGTCAGCCAGCGCATCGCCGGGGGGCACGGCGGGCGGGTTCCCGATTTCGTCACCCTCGAGCACTGGCCCACCTTCAACCTGGCTGATGCCTGCGTGACGGTGGGCGTCGTCGTGGTCATCTGGGCGCTGCTGTTCGGCGAGCGAGTCGGTGCCGGGCGCGTCGAAGGCCGTGCCCGGTGACGCCGGACGCGGGGGCCGGCCCGGGCACGCCGGAACCGGCCGAGGAGTCCGAGGTGGTCTCGACCGAGGTGCCGCCACTCCTGGCTGGGGTCCGGATCGATCGGGGGGTGGCCATGGTGGCCGACGTCTCCCGGGCGGCCGCGGCCGAGCTCGTGGCCGCGGGCCGGGTCGAGGTCGACGGTGTTGTCGTCACTGCCGGGCGGGCACCGCTTCCCGTCGGTGCCGTCCTCACGGTCCGGCTCGGGGTGGGCGGTCACGAGGGTCTCGTGGCCGAGCCGGGGGTCCGCTTCGAGGTGGTCCACGCGGACGAGCAGATGGTGGTGGTGGACAAGCCGGCGGGTCTGGTGGTCCACCCGGGCGCCGGGCACGGAACGGGCACCCTGGTCGGGGGACTGCTGGCACGCTTCCCCGACCTGGCCGCCTTGGTGACCTCGGGGGTGTGCAGCCCCGACCGCCCGGGGATCGTGCACCGCCTGGACAAGGGCACTTCGGGGCTGCTGGCAGTGGCCCGGACGCCCGAGGCCTACCGGTCGCTGGTGGGCCAGTTGGCCGAGCGGACCATGGAGCGGCGCTACCTGGCGCTGGTGCGCGGCCTGGTGTCCGACGAACGAGGAGAGGTGGAGGCCCCGATCGGGCGCTCGGCCCGGACGCCGACGAAGATGGCAGTCACGGCGGGGGGAAAGCCCGCCAGTACGTCCTACGCAGTCCAGGCGCGCTTTGTCGGCGTCGAGCCGGCGACGCTGCTCGACCTCGCGCTCAAGAGCGGCCGGACCCATCAGATCCGGGTGCACATGGCAGCCATCGGGCATCCGGTCGTCGGCGACGCCCGCTACGGGATGGCCGACCGACGACTCGGGTCAGGGCGATTCTTCCTGCACGCCGGCTCACTCAGCTTCACCCACCCACGAAGCGGTGAGCGGGTGACCTTCACCAGCCCGCTGCCCGAGGATCTCGCGGGATACCTGGCCGACCTCTCCTGAGGCCGGGGGGCTCGCGACGCTCCCGGCCTCAGTCGGCCCGGTTCAGGCGGCCCGGTGGACGCCCAGGACGTCGGCGTCGTAGGCCAGGGCGGCCAGTGCCTCCTCCTCGGCCCGACGCACCCGGCGCACACCGACCCCCAGCCGCTCGGCCGTCGACTGCAACGAGGCCGGGGAGTCACCGCCGAACCCGAAGCGAAGGCGGAGGACGTCGCGCTGGAGGCCGGGGAGCCGTTCGACCGCCTCGCGGACCCGGTCGGCCACCATGGCCTCCTCGACGTCCCCGACGAAGTCGCTGTCGTCCGGTGCGACCAGCTCGCCCAGGGTCGTCGACGACTCGCTGGCCGCCGGCTGGTCGAGCGACGCGGTCACCCGGGCCACGTCTTCGAGTGACGCCCGCTCGTCGGCCGTGAGGCCGGTGGCCTCGTCCAGCTCCTCGACGGTCGGGGCGCGCCCGAGGGTGCTGGCCAGCTCGGCCTTGGTCAGCTCGAGCCGCTGGATCTGCTCACCCACCTCGAGCGGGATACGAATGGTTCGCCCGTGCTGCTGGACCGCCCGCTGAAGCGCTTGGCGGATCCACCAGGTGGCGTACGTCGAGAAGCGGAAGCCTCGCTCCCAGTCGAACTTGTCCACGGCACGCATCAGGCCGAAGGTGCCCTCCTGAACGAGGTCGGCCATGTCGACCCCCCTGTCCTGGTAGCGGCGCGCCCAGTGGACGACCAGGCGCAGGTTGGCGGCCACCATCTGCTTGCGAGCGGCCTCGTCGCCCGCCACGACCCGCTTGGCCAGCTCGACCTGCTGCTCGTGGTCGGGCATGGGGAATTGGTCGAGGTCCCGAAGCATCAACCCCAACGTGTCCGACGTGCTCACCGCGCTCTTCATCGTCTCTCTCTCCAGATCGTGCTCGTGCTCGTCGCTCCATATACCCGTTTGCCCACATATCGGACCTCCAGCCGTCCTCATCGCCCGGCGGGGAGGACCTTTGGGGATCCGACGGGTACAACCACCCATCGAGCCTGATCATTCCACCGGGGTGTTCGTGCCGGGTCGGGGCACCCGGGGAGGAGGAATTGCGCAGCCCAGCTGCCCCGTGCTGGTCTACGGCTCATGGCGCCCCGGATGGTCCTCGTTCGCCACGGGGCTACCGAGTGGTCCGAGTCCGGCCGTCACACGGGTCGCACGGACGTCCCGCTGCTCGACCTGGGGCGGGCCGAGGCCGAAGCGGCGGGGGAGCTGCTGCGGGAGCGGGGCTGGACCGACTTCGACCAGGTGCTCACCAGCCCACTGCAGCGGGCGTCGGAGACCTGCGCTCTCCTCGGTTTCACCGGGTCGCCCGAGCCGGATCTGGTCGAGTGGAACTACGGCGCCTTCGAGGGCCTCACCAGGGAGCAGATCCGGGCCGACCACCCGGGATGGACGCTGTGGAACGACGGCGTTCCCGACGGCGAGCGCGCCGGGGACGTGGCGCGCCGGGCCGACCGGGTGATCGAGCGGGCCCTCGGCGCCACCGGGGACACCCTCTGTGTCGCCCACGGACATCTGCTGCGCGTCCTTGCGGCGCGCTGGCTCGGTCTACCGCCCGTGGCTGGGCGCCTCTTTCTGCTCGGATCGGGGTCGATCTCGGTGCTCGGTTGGAATGTCGACCGCCCGGCCGTCGAGGCCTGGAACCATCGGAGCGGCGTGTGGTGAGCGCGGCGGCGCCACCGGGCGGGTCCGGCCGCGGTTCCGAGCGGCGGTGCTCAGACCGGTGCGGCCACGTTGCCCTGGGCCCGGTCGACCATGTCGGCCAGGCTGTAGGACTGCAGCTGGGTGCGGATGGTCTCGCCCACGTCGGCCCACACGGCCAGCAGGATGCACTGGCCCTCGTGGTCGCAGGCTCCGTTGGCATGGGGCTCCCCGAAGTCGCCCGCGGCGATGGGACCGTCCACCGCCGAGACGATCTGGGCCAGGCTGATCTCGGCGGGAGGACGGGCCAGGACGTACCCGCCGCCGACGCCCCGCTTGGAGCGGACCAGACCCGCGCCCTTGAGCGCCAGGAGGATCTGCTCGAGATATGGCTGGGGCAGCCCGGTCCGCTCGGCGATGTCACGGACCGAGGTGGGCGTCTCGGCTCCGTGGAGCGCCAGGGACAGCAGCGCCCGGCTCGCATAGTCACCACGCGTCGACACCCTCACGCAGCGCGATGCTACCGGGCCACCGGTGCGGGGCGGGGGTGCCCGGGTCCTAGGGTGTCCCCCCGTGAGTGACGGCGTGACGGCCCAGGCGGCAACGGTCGACCCCCGAGACTCCCCGATGCCCGCGTCCACCGGGGAGCAGCCGGTCCCGGTCCTGCCGGAGTGGGACGGCGCATGCCTGACCCGAATCGTCCCGACCATCTCAGAGCAGCTCGCCCAACCCGGTGCCGCCCTGCCCTCGTGGTTCCCCGAGGTGGTGACCGGCGCACGCCAGGTCGTCCTGCTGGTGCTCGACGGACTGGGGCAGTGCCAGCTGCGTGACCGGGCCCACCTGGCGCCCGTGCTGGCCGGCGCGTCGGGGACGGTCGTCACGTCGGTGGTGCCGAGCACCACGGCGTGCGCCCTGACGAGCTTGGCCACCGGGCGGCCGCCCGCCGAGCATGGCATCGTCGGGTACCGGGTGGCGATGGACGGCGAGGTCATGAACGTCCTGTCGTGGTCGCGCCGGGGCCGCGACCTCCGTGTCGACGTGCCGGCGGCGGCGTTCCAGCCCTGCGGGCCCTTCCCGGGACTTCCCGGGCCCGTGCCCGTCGTGACCCGGTACGACTATGGGCCGACCGGGTTCACCGCGGCCCACCTCGGTCCGGTCTCCATGCACCGTTGGCACACGCCGGCGGGCCTGGTGACCGCGGTGCGTGCGCTCACCGGTGGGGGCGCCCCTTTCGTGTACGCCTACTACGAGGGCATCGACCGGGTGGCCCACGCACAAGGGCTGGGTGCCTTCTACGACGACGAACTTCGTGCCGCCGATCGTCTGGTCGGCGACGTGCTCGCGGTCCTTCCGTCGGGCACCGCCCTGGTGGTGACCGCCGACCACGGGCAGGTGGATGTGGGGGGAGCGGTCGAGGTGCTCGGTGCCGAGCTCATGGACGGCGTGACGTTGTTGAGCGGAGAGGGCCGGTTTCGGTGGTTGCACGTGCGGCCCGGCGCTGCTGCGGATGTCGCGCAGGCGGCGGCCGCCCTCCACGGTTCGGTGGCGTGGGTGCGCACCCGCGAGCAGGTGCTCGAGGAGGGGTGGCTGGGAGGGCAGCCCAGTCCTGAGGTGATGGCCCGCCTTGGTGACGTGGCATTGGTGCCGTTCGCCCCGACCGCCTTCCTCGACCCAGCCGACACCGGTGAGCTGCGCCTTCAGGCCCGGCATGGCTCACTGACGGACGCCGAGATGCTGGTGCCCCTCCTCGCCTGGTTGGTCCCGTGACGTCGGGGGCGTGGTCGGTGGCACAATCGGGCCCGAGGGGAAAGCCGACAGCACTCGCCGCATCCGGGGTGGGCGTGCGAGGCGGACGGAAGGCGATATGAGCGACGTGAGCGACGTGAGCGACGAGCGAGGGCGGGGCCGAAGGAGAGGGTGGGGCCATCGCTCCCGACGAGGTCCTCGGAGGCCCCGGCCGAGACGGCAGCGAGGAGCCGACGACCGAGTCGGTGAACCAGCCGGCCAAGGTGCTGCGCATCGGCTCGATGGTCAAGACGCTGCTCGACGAGGTGCGGGCGGCCCCGCTCGACGAGCGGAGCCGGGTGCGCCTGAGGGAGATCTACGAGCAGTCCATCCGGGACCTCTCCGAAGGGCTGTCCCCCGACTTGGTGGCCGAGCTCGAGCGAATGGCGCCGCCCTTTGGCACCGAGACGCCGAGCGAGGCCGAGCTGCGGATCGCCCAGGCCCAGCTGGTGGGCTGGCTCGAGGGGCTCTTCCACGGGATCCAGGCCACATTGATGTCCCAGCAGATGGCGGCCCGGGCCCAGCTCGAGGAGATGCGTCAGCGGAGCCTGCCCCAGGCCGGCGAGTCCGGACGGACGGGCGCCTACCTCTGACCCCCTCGGACAGGATTCACCCCCGAGGAACGGCCCGGTCCCCGAGACACAGGGCCCGACTAGATTTCGGGGCTTCCGGGGAATGACAGCAGTGTAAGTTTGACGTGGCGAAAGGAGGGCCGGTGTCGGAGCGGTCGTTTACGCATCTGCACACCCACACCGAGTTCTCCATGCTCGATGGAGCGGCGCGGGTGCGCGACCTGGTGACGGCAGCCGTGGCCGACGGCATGCCGGCCCTGGGCATCACGGACCACGGCAACATGTACGGGGTCCTCGACTTCTACAAGGCCTGCCGCGACGCCGGCATCACGCCGATCATCGGCACCGAGGCCTACATGGCCGGGGAGTCGCGCCACGAGCGCCCCGTGCGGCGGGGCCGGGTCGACGACACCGGGGGTGATGTCGACGGCGGGCAGAAGCTCTACTACCACCTGACCTTGCTGGCCGAGAACCTCCAGGGCTACCGGAACCTCATGAAGCTCTCCTCGGCGGCCTACCTGGAGGGCTACTACTACAAGCCCCGCCTTGACTGGGAGCTGCTCGAGCGCCATCACGAGGGATTGATCGCCACCACGGGTTGCCTGGGCGGCGTGGTCCTCCAAGCCCTCCTCGCCGGGGACCAGGTCGAGGCCGAGAAGCGCGCCGCCCGCCTGCAGGACATCTTCGGGAAGGGCAACCTCTTCGTCGAGATCCAGGATCACGGCATCGCCGACCAGAAGCGCACGAACCCCCAGCTGATCGAGATCGCCAAGCGGATCGGCGCGCCGCTGCTGGCCACCAACGACAGTCACTACACCCACCGCGACGATGCCGTGTCCCACGACGCGCTCCTCTGCGTGCAGACCGGCGCGCTGCTCTCCGACACCAACCGCTTCAGGTTCGAGGGCACCGAGCACTATCTGAAGTCGGCGGCGGAGATGCGCCACCTGTTCCACGAGGTGCCCGAGGCCTGCGACAACACGTTGCTCATCGCCGAACGCGCCGACGTCCAGATCGAGTTGGGCAAGCCCAGCCTGCCCGAGTTCCCAGTCCCTGAGCGCTTCGGCGGCGAGACCTACGAGGAGCGGGCGCAGGCCTACCTGCGACACCTCGCCTACGAGGGCGCCAAGGAGCGCTACGGCGACCCCGTGCCGCGCCGACGGTGACCGAGCGGCTCGACTACGAGCTCGGCGTCATCGCCGACATGGGGTTCCCTGCCTACTTCCTCGTGGTGTGGGACCTGATCCGTTTCGCCCGCGAGACGGGCATCCGCGTCGGCCCGGGCCGTGGCTCGGCCGCCGGGTGCTGCGTGGCCTACTGCCTGCGCATCGTCGACCTCGACCCCATCCGCTACGACCTCCTGTTCGAGCGTTTCTTGAACCCGGGCCGCAAGCAGATGCCCGACATCGACATGGACTTCGACGAGCGCTACCGCGCCGACGTCATGCGCTACGCCGCGGAGAAGTACGGCAGCGACCGGGTGGCGCAGATCATCACCTTCTCGACCATCAAGGCACGGGCCGCCGTGCGCGATGCCGCCCGGGTGCTCGGGAAGCCCTACGTGGTGGGGGATCGCATCGCCAAGGCCATGCCACCGCTCATCATGGGACGCGACACCCCGCTGCGGGCCTGCCTCGACAAGATCGAGGGTTACGAGGACGGGTATGCCACCGCCGGCGAGCTGCGGGCCATGCACGAGACCGACCCGGAGGCCAAAGAGGTCATCGACGTCGCCCTCGGGCTCGAGGGTCTGCGCCGCCAGGACGGCATCCATGCCGCCGCCGTGGTCATCTCGCGGGATCCCCTGACCGAGTACTTGCCCATCCAGCGCAAACCCGATGCCGGCGGGAACCCCGAGGACGCCCCCATCGTCACCCAGTACGAGATGCACGGGGTCGAGGACCTCGGGCTGCTCAAGATGGACTTCCTCGGGCTCCGCAACTTGTCGGTGATCGAGCGTGCCCTTGACCTCATCGAGGTGGCCACCGGGGAGCGCCCCGACATCGACCGGGTGCCCCTCGACGACGAGCCGACGCTGGCCCTCCTCCGCCGAGGTGACTCCATCGGCGTCTTCCAACTCGAGGGCGGGCCCATGCGCGCCCTCATGCGCTCGCTCGCCCCGACCTCCTTCGACGACGTGGCCGCCCTGGTGGCGCTGTACCGCCCCGGGCCCATGGCGGCCAACATGCACAACGACTACGCCGACCGCAAGAACGGACGCAAGCCCATCACCTACGCGCATGCGGACCTCGAACCGATCCTGGCCGACACGCAGGGCCTGATGATCTACCAGGAGTCGGTGATGCGGGTGGCGCAGAAGATCGCCGGGTACTCCCTCGAAGAGGCGGACAACCTGCGCAAGGCGTGCGGCAAGAAGATCCGTGCGCTCCTTGCGCAAGAGCGCGAGAAGTTCGTGGCCGGGTGCGTGGACCAGGGTTACGGCGAGGAGCTCGGCACGCAGCTCTTCGACATCATCGAGCCATTCGCCGACTACGCATTCAACAAGTCGCATGCCTACGGCTACGGCCTGGTGGCCTACCAGACGGCCTGGCTCAAGGCGCATCACCCGGTGCAGTACATGGCCGCCCTGCTGACCTCGGTCAAGGACAACAAGGACAAGACGGCGGTCTACCTGGCCGAGTGCCGCTCGATGGGCATCGACGTCCTGGTGCCCGACGTGAACCGCTCGGTAGCCGAGTTCGCCCCCGACCGTCGCGCCGGAGACGTGGAGGACCGCGAGGCGATCGTCTTCGGGCTGGCTGCGGTGCGCAACGTCGGAGAGAGCCTGGTCGAGCGAATCGTGGTCGAACGCGACGCCAACGGACCCTTCGGCGACATCTTCGACTTCTGTGCACGCGTCGATCCGGTCGTCCTCAACAAGCGGACCATGGAGTCGTTGGTCAAGGGGGGTGCGTTCGACTCGCTGGGCCACCCGCGCCAGGGCCTGTGCCTGGTGCTCGAGACCGTCGTCGACCGGTCGCTCGAGCAGCGGCGCGAGCGGGACCTCGGGATCACCACCCTTTTCGCCGCCTTCGAGGAGGAGCAGGCCGATCCAGAGTGGGGGGGCGTCAAGGTGCCCCTTCCCGACGCGGAGTTCGACAAGGCGCAGCGGCTCGCCTTCGAGAAGGAGATGCTCGGTCTCTACGTGAGTGACCACCCGCTCCGGGGGTACGAGGCCGCCCTGGCCCGGCACACCGATTCCTCCCTGTCGGACATCCGCGAGGACGACACGCCGGTGGGTGACCGCTCCCCGGTGCGCGCCGTGGGTGGGGTGGTGACTGACCTCCGGCGCTCCTATACGAAGAAGGGCGACCTCATGGCGCGCTTCGTCCTCGAGGATCTCCAGGCCGCCATGGAGGTCTTCGTCTTCCCCAAGACCATGGCCGAGTACGGCGCCCTGATCGAGAACGACTCCATCGTGATCGTCAGGGGCCGGCTGGACACCCGTGAGGACGAGCCCAAGATCGTCTGCATGGAGGTTTCGCGCCCCCTGCTCGAGCGAGGCGAGTCGGACCTGCACATCAAGCTCCCGCTGGGCGTGCTGACCGACGCCAAGGTCGACGGGCTCAAGGACGTCCTGAGCGGCCATCCCGGTCCCTCCCCGGTGCTGCTCCACGTCGGCGAGAAGGTGTTGCGCCTGCCACCCGAGTTCAACGTCGACTACCGCAATGGGTTGGTCGGCGAACTCAAGCGGCTACTCGGCCAGAGTGCCGTCCTCTCCTGACTGGCCTCGTGGGTGGGCCCAGGCACCACCTCTGAGCTGGGGCGTTGGGGCCGCGCGGTCCCGGTGCCACCCCTCCTGGACACCCGCCCGGTTGGGTACGCCGCAGGTTGAGCCAGTAGACTTAGCTCATGGCGATCGAAGTGAGCACCAAGGATTGCACTGCGCTCAGTGACGCTGAGCTCGTCGACATGGCGGATCTTTGTGCGGAACGCCCGCCCGGCTTCGACATCGGCTTCCTCTCCAAAGAACGCGAGGCCTGGGTCCTGATCACCCAGGCCAGGGAGGGGAACAAGCTGCGGGGGTATTCCTTCTGCACCCTCGAGCGGATCGGCGGCACCCCCTCGCTCCTGGTGGGCCTGGCTCTGGTGGACCGGACATCGCGAGCGGAGTCGGCGCTCAAGGGGATCATGGCGGACCAGTACCGCCGGGCGCTGCTGGCCTTCCCCGACGAGGACGTGCTGCTCGGCACCCGGTTGCTCTCTCCCGAGGGCTTCCGGGCCTTCAATGGTCTCCAGGACGTCGTGCCGTTCCCCGGCCACAAGTCCTCGGGCGAGGAGCGGGCCTGGGCGCGGCGACTTTCGAAGCGCTTCGGGTGTGAGAACCGGCTCGACGACCGGACCTTCGTACTGCAGGGCGACGGGGCGGTCGCCGGAGGTCTCGACTTCTTCGCCCCGAAGGTCAAGCTGCCCGCTGGCGTCGAGTCCCACTTCGAAGGGTTCGACGAGACTCGGGGCGACCGGCTGGTGGCCTTCGGCTGGGCTATGGCCGAGGATCTGCGGGGGGCAAGCTCGGGCGCTGAGGCGGCGTCGTATCGCCGGGCAACTCAGCCGCGGGGCAGGACGGCCGAGCAGACCTTGTAGCAGTGTCCTTCGCGTGGTGAGCTGACGGTCACCAGGAGGTACTGCGGCTCGAACCCCAGGGCCGTCGACAGGCTCTTCCCGCTCAATCGCTCGCGCCGTGCCGCGTCGAGGCGCGCACCGCGTTGCGGTCCTCGACGGGCAGCCACACGTCGTCACGGTCCCACCCGAATCGGACCCAGGTCGATTTGTCGGCATGCCGTCGGATGAGCTGGGGCCGACGGGTGGGCTCGATGAGCGCCACCGAGGGTCGGAAGCCCCGGAACTCCCAATACGGCGCAGACGGGCCCGGGAACCCGAGCAGGGGCCCATCGGGGCTGGCGGCGAGCCGGCGCAGCACCCGCCGCACCTGCCGGCCGCGCAGCGTGCCGACGTGACGGGGCAGGCCGGCCACGGTGAGCGCCTCGGGCTGGGCCAGGTCGTCGCGCTCGGGATCGTCGGCCAAGGTGACCTCGACCACGTCGAAGGTGGCGATGTCTGGCTCGTGCCCCTCGGGCCACGGGACGCGGATACGCATGACCGTGCGGGTGGCCAGGTCGACCGCCGTCGTGTCCTCGCTGGTGGCGGAGAGGACGAGCAGATGGAGCGTCGACCCGCCGGCCGTCGGGACGGGTTCGCTGCGGCGGGCCGAGCGGCGCAGCAGCCGTGCCGGATCGGTGTGTTCGGAACGGGCGCGCCGATCCGGGTCCTTGCCCCGGGCGTGCCGGGGCGCCGTGCGGGCCGGGCCGTCGCTCATGACCGCCCTCCGGCGGACGACGACCGCTCGAGGCCGTCGAGCTGCGAGGCGAGGGCCGCCACCTCGGCCGTGGGTCGGTCGCACCACGCGGGCCCGGCACAGGTAGGCCTGGGCCGGATCGTCGGGGCGACCGGCGAAGAGGGGACCGTCGTCCCGCTCCCCCCAGACGAGGGTAGCGCCGGGCAGCCAGCGACGACGGACCTCGGCCAGGAGATCGGGCCGCTCGCCGGTGACGACCACCTCGGCGCCTCCGTGGAGCGCCAGAGCCTCCACCAGGTCGGGAGCGCGCCGGGGTGCCGGCGGAGCAAGGGGCGGGCCGACGAGATGGTCCGTTCGACCGCCTCGGAGATCCTGGGGTCGTCGGTCAGGGCTCCGGCTCGTAGAAGGGCGCGCAGAGCGATGGAGTTTGCCGCCGGGACGGCACCGTCGAGATACTCCTTGGGGCGCACCACGAGCGCCTCGGCATCGCGACCGGTCGAGAAGAAGCCTCCGGCCCCCTCGTCCCAGAACAGCTCGAGGAGCTGCTCGACCGCCGTCAGCGCCCGGTGGCGCCAGCGGGCCCGTCCGGTCCATTCGGAGAGGCGCACGCAGGCCTCGACCAACCAGGCGTAGTCAGCCGCCACGGCGCGGTGACGGGCCCGCCCGCCCTGCCAGCTCCGCATCAGCCGGCCGTCGTGGTGCATCGCGGTCCACAGGAACTCGGCGATCTCCTCGGCCCGCTGCCCGTAGTGTGCGTTCCCCGTCGCCGAGGCCACCTCGGCCAGGGTGGCCGCCGCCATGGCGTTCCATTCGGTCAGCACCTTGTCGTCGCGGGCGGGCTGGGCGCGCTCGGCCCGCGCCGCCGCCAGCAGCCGGCGCGCCTCTTCGACGTCGGCCGGGCGCTCGAGCGGAGCACCGACCGGCCGCACCGGGATCGACCTGCCCTCCCAGTTCCCCTCCGGCGTGATGCCGTACCACTCCGCGGCCGGCGCCACCAGCTCCGCCGGAAGGAGCTGCCCGAGCTGCTCGAAGGTGAACGTCGCGTGCCCTCCTTCCACCCCGTCGGCATCGGCGTCGAGGGAGGAGGCGAGCGCCCCCTCGGCCGTGACCAGGGTGCCGAGGACCCAGTCGAGGGTGTCGGTGACGACGCCGAGGTAGTCGCGGTGGCCGGTCTCCTGCCAGGCGTGCAGGTAGGCACGGGCCAGGAGCGCCTGGTCCGTCAGCATCTTCTCGAAGTGCGGCACCAGCCAGCGGCGGTCCGTGGCATAGCGGCAGAAGCCGCCCACCAAGTGGTCGTGGATGCCGCCGGCAGCCATGGCGTCGAGAGTGCGCAGCACCATGGGCCGGGACGGCGCATCGTTCCCGTCGTGGCGGGCCTGCAGGAGGCACGCCTCGACCAGTGTCGGGCGTGGGAACTTGGGGGCGGGCCCGAACCCTCCCCACTCGGGGTCGAAGCCGTCGGCCAGTCCGGCCACCACCTGGCCACGCAGCGTCGCGGGGTCGAGCTCGTCCTGGCCGGTGCCAGCCGCACCCATGCCCGTGCGGGCACCCGCCCCGCCCCTGGCTCCGCCGCGGGCGGCGTCCTCCTCGGCGAGCACCTCGGCCAGTCGCAGCTCGCGGCTGATCGCCGCTACCAGTGCATCGGCCTGACTCTGGACCTGGGCGCGCTCGGTCAGCCAGGCCTCGCCCAGCGAGTGCACGACCCGGCGGAACGAGGGCATGCCGTGCCGTTCCGTCGGGGGGAAGTAGGTCCCGGCGTAGAAGGGACGACCGTCGGGCGTACAGAACACCGACATGGGCCAGCCGCCCGACCCGGTGACGGCCTGCGTGGCCGCCATGTAGACGGCGTCGACATCGGGACGTTCCTCGCGGTCGACCTTGATCGAGACGAACCACGTGGCGAGGTCGGCGGCGGCGGCCGGGTCCTCGAAGCTCTCGTGGGCCATCACGTGGCACCAGTGGCACGAGGCGTAACCGATCGAGAGGAACACCGGCTTGTCCTCCCGCCGTGCCCGTTCCCAGGCCTCCTCGCCCCAGGGGTACCACTCCACCGGGTTGTGGGCGTGCTGGCGGAGATAGGGGCTCGTCTCGTCGGCCAGGCGGTTCACCACAGCGATGCTAGGGGGCGGGCGTCACGGCCCGGGTGCTCCGAGGGATCGCCGGCGGACCTTGCCCGAGGGCGAGCGAGGGAGGGCGTGGACCACGACGAGCTCCTTGGGTGCGGCCCACGGCGCCAGGGTGCCGGTGACCAGGTGGCGCAGCTCCTCGATGGAGGGCGCCACTCCGGCGGGGACCACCCAGGCCACCACGCGCTCTCCCCATTCGGGGTCGGGCCGCTTCCAGACGGCGACCTCGGCCACGCCGGGATGGGTGGCCAGCACCCGTTCGACGGCGTCGGGCCAGACCTTCTCGGCACCGGTGGTGATGACCTCGGCGATCCGTCCCGACACGGTCAGCCGTCCCGCCCCGTCGATCCGCCCGGCGTCGCCGGTGGCGAACCAGTCCGAGCGACCGTCGGGACCGTTCACCCGAGCGTCGTCACCATCGCGGTAGCAGCGGAACAACATGGGCCCGCGCACGAGGATCTCGCCAGTGGGTCCGGCCCCTGCGACCGTCTCACCGGTCCACGATGTCCCGCCGCCCTCGAGCGGCCGGATGGCGAGCTCCACCGCGTCGAGCGCGAGGCCGTCGTAGACCACGCCCGAACCGGTCTCGGTCATGCCGTACGTCGCGACCGCGTTGGGGGGCATGGACTCCGGAGGGCGGCTGCCCCCGAGCAGCACGCAGGTGAAGACCGACGGGTCGAGCCGGCCCAGGGCGGTGGCCACGAGGGAGACGTGGGTGACTCGTCCGGAGCGGCCGGCCGCCTCGACGGCGCCGGCGTCGAATCCGGGCACGACCTCGACCCTGGTCCCGGTGATCAGCGATCGGGTGACGACGGAGAGTCCGCCGACGTGGGACAGCGGCAGGCAGGCGAGCCACGCATGACGCGCCGGGTCGACCGCCAACCGGTTGCTGGTGGCCCACGCTGACGCGGCGACGGCGTCGTGAGTGAGCACCACCCCCCGGGGGCGTCCCGAGGTGCCCGAGGTCGCCACCACGAGGGCGTCGCCCTCCTGTACGGGGAGCCCGCCCTCCCGGGTGCGTCGGGTGCCGTCGGGTCCGACGATCCGGGTCGGCGCCAGCGCGTCGAGGAGTGCCTGGCGGGCGGCCGTGGGCAGCCTGGGGTCGAGGGGGGCGGCGGCGTCGCCCGCGTCCCACACTTCGCGCAGCGCGTCGACAAACCCCGTCCCACCAGGGAGGTCGAGTGCAACGAGCTCTGGCACCGGCCAGTAGCGTAGGGCGCCGTGCAGACCGTGATCACCGGACCGCCCCACGACCCGCTCGACGAGCTCCGCCCCCTTCCACCCCCTCGGTGGGAGCGGCGCGGTGACTTCGGCGACATCCGTTACGAGGTGGCCGAGGGGATCGCCAAGCTCACGATCTGCCGACCCGAGCGTCGCAACGCGTTCCGACCCCAGACCCTCTTCGAGCTGACCGAGGCCTTCACCATGGCCCGGGACGATCCGGACGTGGGGGTGATCGTCCTGTGCGGCGAGGGTCCCGACGCCTTCTGCTCGGGGGGTGACCAGAAGATCCGGGGGGACGACGGGTACATCGGCGACGACGCCGTGGCCCAGCGCGGGATCGGGCGGCTCAACGTGCTCGACCTGCAGATCCTCATGCGCCGCATCCCCAAGCCGGTCGTGGCCATGGTGGCGGGGTACGCCATCGGCGGCGGACACATCCTGCACCTCGTGTGCGATCTGTCGATCGCGGCGGACAACGCGCGCTTCGGCCAGACCGGGCCCAAGGTCGGCAGCTTCGACGGCGGCTATGGCTCGTCGATCCTGGCGCGGACCATCGGGCTCAAGCGGGCCAAGGAGGTGTGGTTCCTCTGTCGCCAGTACGACGCCCGTCAGGCGCTCGACTGGGGACTGGTCAACGCGGTGGTCCCGCTCGACGAGCTCGAGCGTGAGACGGTGGCGTGGTGCCGGCAGATGCTCCGCCTCTCGCCGATCGCACTGCGCATGATCAAGGCGGGCATGAACGCCGCCGACGACGGACTGGCGGGCGTGCAGCAGCTGGCCGGCGACGCCACCATGCTCTTCTACATGACCGAGGAGGGGCAGGAAGGGCGCAACGCCTTCGTGGAGCATCGACCCCCGGACTTCTCCCGCTTCCCCCGGCGCCCGTGAACCCGCCGCTCGGCGTGTGGGTGGCGGGGGCGCGCCCCCGCACGCTGCCCGCCGCGGTGGTCCCCGTGGCGGTCGGCACGGCGGCGGGCTACCTGACCAGCGGCCAGCTGGTGGTCATCGTGACCAGAGCGTCGCAGGCGTCCCACTCCACACTGGGGATCAGCTTCGACCGCCGGCTCTCGTGGCTGAACGCCGTCCTGGCACTCGTGGTGGCCCTGGGCATCCAGGTGGGCACCAACTATGTCAACGACTATGCCGACGGGGTCCGCGGGACCGACGAGCGCCGCGTCGGTCCGGTGCGTCTGGTGGCCGGCGGCCTGGCCACGGCGCGCCAGGTGAAGGTGGCGGCACTGGTGGCCTTCGGGGTGGCGGGTGTGGCCGGGCTGTTCCTGGCCGCCCGTGTGACCTGGTGGCTGCTCCCGGTCGGCCTGGTGTGCGCGCTGGCCGGCTGGGCGTACACGGGCGGCCCTCGACCCTACGGGTATCTCGGGTTCGGGGAGCTCTTCGTGTTTGTCTTCTTCGGCCTGGTGGCCACGACGGGTTCGGCCTACGTGCAGCATGCCCCCTTCGAGGCCTCGGGGAGCGGGTTCGGGGTCTCCCACGGCTTCGACTGGGGGTTCGCCCTCTGGGCGGGTGTGCCCGTCGGCTTGTTGGCCGCCGCCCTGCTCGAGGCCAACAACCTGCGCGACATCGCCACCGACACGGTGTCGGGGAAGAGAACGCTGGCGGTGCGCCTCGGCCGCCGGAGGGCCGGCCTGCTCTACGTGGGCACGCTGGCCGCGGCGGGCATCTCGGTGGCGGTGCTGGCCGGGTACCGGCGTGGGCGCTCTGGTGGCCCTGGCTGCCGCCCCGCTCGCCGTTCCTCCAGCCCGCCTGGCGCTGGGCGACCAGGAGGGGCGCGCCCTGCTGCCCATGCTTGGCACCACGGCACGCCTGCAGCTGGTTGCCGGCGCCCTGCTGACCGTCGGCTTCCTGCTGTGAGCGCCGAGGTCCTTCCCGGGGCCGTGTGGGGCTGCCCGGGACTCTCAGGCGGTGGCGGCCAGCCAGCGACTCGACCAGCCTCGCCGCCAAGGCCGGCTGGGCCAGGTGCAGGGCATGACCGCCGCCGGGCACCAGCGAGGCCACGCCGTGAGGGACGGCGCGGGCCATACGCAACGCCAAGAGCGCGAAGCGGGTGTCGTCGCTGCCCGCCAGGGCGAGAAGCGGGACCTCGAGGGTCGAAAGCCTCGTCCACAGCGGTTCCTGGGCTCCGGCGCCGCACAGCCGAAGGCTCGAGGCCAGGCCGGCGGCCCCGTTGCGCAGTCGCTCGGTGCGGCTGGCGTCGCCGGTGGCGGAGAGCCGGGCGAACATGGGTCGGCGCAACCAGCTCGTCGACGAAGCCGGCCACGTCGCCGGAAACCTCCAGCCTCTCGGCGGCCGCTTCGTCGGACCAGCGCCGCGCCAGGCGCGCCGCTGGATCCTCGATCCCCGCCGTCCCCCCGAGGAGGACGCAGCGATGGAGGGCCAGCTCCGTCCCGGTGGCCACGTGGAGCGCGACCCGGGCACCGAGGGAGTAGCCGAGCAGATCGCAGCGAGTCTCGTCGCCCAGCACCCCCCGCACGGCCTCGGCCACCAGCGCCGCGGTGGTGGGCAGGTCCGCCCGCACCTCGGCCGACCCACCGTGGCCGGGGAGGTCCACCGCCACCAGGGTGTGCTCCTCGGCCAGGCGCTCACCGAAGGAGCCCCAGAGGCGCCCCGTCTGCGTGAACCCGTGCAGCAGGGCCAGCGGTGGCCCGGCCCCGCGGACCTCGACCTGGAGTGGCACGGCCGGTGAGCGTACCGGCGCGCCTGCAGGCGACCTTCGCCGCCACGCTGGCGGACGAGTGGGCCGAGCGAGGCGTGACCGAGGCGGTGGTCTGCCCCGGGTCGCGCTCGACCCCCCTTGCCCTGGCCCTGGCCGGGCGACTCCGAGTGCACGTGCGCCTCGACGAGCGCAGCGCCGGCTTCTACGCGCTGGGTCTGGCCATGGCCACGGGACGGCCGGTCGTGGTCTGCGTCACCAGCGGCACGGCTGCGGCCGAGCTCCTGCCCAGCGTGGTGGAAGCCGCACACGGCGGGGTGCCGCTGCTCGTGTGCACCGCGGATCGCCCGCCCGAGCTGCACGACACCGGCGCGCCTCAGACCATCGAGCAGATCGGCCTGTTCGCGTCGGTGGTGCGCTGGGCGGCGGCGCCGGGTGTGCCGATCGAGGGCCAGGAGCCCACATGGCGGCCCTTGGCGGCGCGTGCGGTGAGCGAGGCCCTCGAAGGTCCCTCGGGCCCGGGCCCGATCCACCTCAATCTTGCCTTCCGCGAACCCTTGACCGCGGAGCCGGGGCCGCTGCCGGGACGCCCTGGACCCAGGTTGCGCCCCGCCGCGCCCGCCGCGCCCGAGCTGGGGGTCCCGCTGGCCGGCTCCGGGGTCATCGTGGTCGGTTCCGAGGCACCGCGGCCGCCCTCGCGTCCCCGGGTGATGGCGTTGGCGGAGCACCTGGGGTGGCCCGTGTTCGCCTCACCCGGATCGGGGTGCCGCGTCGGGGGCACCATCGCCGCCGCCGACCCCATCGTCCGGGCCGGTGCGCCGCTGCCCGAGACGGTGGTGCTGCTCGGCGTCCCCTGGCTCTCGCGTGCGCTGGCGGGCTATGTGCACGAGGCGGCACGCGCCGGCGCTCGGGTGATCGTCGTCGACCCGTGGCGCCGGTGGCTGGACCCCGGACGCGTGGCGACGGAGTTCCACCATTGCGGTGCCGACGCCTGGCTGGTTGCCGCGCTCGATGGTGCCGCACCGTGCGACCCGTCGTGGTTGACCGGCTGGCGATCCCGCGAGGCGCGGCGCGCAGCAGGCGCTGGCTGCGGGCATGGGGAACGAGCTCACCGAGCCCCGGGTGGCGCGGGCCGTGCATCGCTTCGCCGCCGCCCACGGCGCCACCGTGGTGGTGTCGGCGTCCATGCCCATGCGCGACCTCGAATGGTTCGCCGAGGCCATGCCCGAACCGCCGCGGGTGCTGTCCAATCGGGGGGCCAACGGGATCGACGGCGTCGTCTCCACCTCCTTCGGCGTGGCGGCGGCGGGGGACCGCACGGTGGCGCTCCTGGGCGACCTGGCGTTCCTCCACGACGTCTCGGGGCTCGTCAACCTGGCACCGCTCCCGTGCACGTTCGTGGTGCCCGACAACCGGGGCGGTGGCATCTTCTCGTTCCTGCCCCAGGCCGAGGCGGTGGACGCGGCACGGTTCGAGGAGCTCTTCGGCACACCGCCCACGAGCGACCTGGCTGCGGTCGGCACGCGGCTTCGGACTCCGCGTGCACGAGGCGGCCACGCTGGCCGAGCTCGAGGCGGGACTGGCGGCTCCACCACCGGCCCTCGTCCGCGTGCGCGTGCCCGATCGGGCTCACAATGTGGCGGTTCACGAGGCACTCAACGAAGCCGTCCGCCGCACCCTGGCCTGAGAGTGTCCGGGAGGTCGGCTCAGCGGTAACGATCGGCAGGGACCCACTCCCCGTGGTTGCCGAGGGGGAGGCGGGCGGGGAGGTGCACCACCGCCTCGGGCTGGCGGCGCCCGAGGGTGGAGGCGTCGAGGACATAGAGATCGCTGGCCCCGCGGTCGGGATCGTCGACCACCGTGAGCAGCCACCCCTCGTCGTCGGCCCGCCCGTCGTGGGCGCGCACGAAGAGCGGTTCGGAGGGTCGGCCCCCGGTTCGGGGGCGCCACGACGACCACCTCGTCCTGGCGCAGGTCGAGCTTGAGGAGGCCGACAGGCTCGACGGCGTGATCCGCTGGGCCGCCCCGGTCGTCTCGACGCCGTACCCGAAGCGGAAATCGGCTCCCTCACAGGCGGGGTCCGTACGCGGATACTCGACGGTGCGCTCGTCGAGTTGCTCCCGCGCCAGCGTACGGCCGCGAACCGTCCAGCGTTCGAGAACCGCGCCAGACCACCGCCGATGGGGGAGAGGCCGGTGCCGGCCGGGCCGACCACCGATGCCGCAGGATCGATCGGTTGGCCCGGTTCTGGTACCGGGTAACAGCACACGTACAGCTCGAGCCGGGGCTCGACCGGTCGGTCGGGCCTCCGCCGTGTCGTCCGCAGACGGGGGAGCTCGTGTGCGCCGAGCACGTGGGTGACCAGGCACGGATCGAACCCGATCGAGTGCACACCCATGTCCTCGGCGTCCCGGGCCACGATGGCGAGGCCGGCACGGGCTCCGGGATCCCAGCCGAACGCCACCGCCGGCCCGCGCCGCGTCGCCGGCAGGGGGCGGGTGGGCGAGTCGATCGACGACGACGTGCCCCGTGGTGACCGCCACGTCGTGGTGCCAGGTGGCGCGCTCGACTTCGAACACCCGCGCCGCCCGCAGTGCGCCCCGGGCGTCCCACTCGCCGACGCGGACCACGAGGTCCTCGGCGGAGAGCAGCACCCGCGAGCCGTCGGCTGCCACGCGATGCACGTGCGAGGCGACCGGGACCGTGAGTCCGCCGGCGAACGCTTGGGGCTCGAGGTGGCGCGTGTACCGCGAGGGGAGCCCGTGCTCGGGGAGGGCGAGCAGCGCACCGGCGTGCCAGAACACCGTTTCGTCGGCGTCGGACTCTCGCATCTCGTAGGACACGGCCCGCCCGTCGCGCAGCTCCACGGCATGGAGGAGCCCGCGCCGCCCGGCGCCGTCGCCCGCTTCCACCTCGCCGGTGGTGCCAGGTACGCCGTGGTCCGGTCCGATGCGGGCCAGTGTGCCCTGCAGGTCGGGAGGGAGCGTCCCGTCCATGGGCAGCACCGGAGCGTGGTCTATCCCGATCACCACCTGCTGCACCCGGGGGCCTTCATGCGGCCGATCAACCTACTTGCGTATGGCAGAGTCATGGGCATGCCCGCGCTCTCGGAGGATCTCGCCTTCCGCGGCCTGGTCCACCAGGTGACGGACGCCGACCTGCCCGAGCGGCTCGACCGGCCGGGCCTCACGCTCTACGCGGGCTTCGACCCGAGCGCGGCGAGCCTGCACGTGGGCAACCTCCTGCAACTGTGCACACTGCGTCGATTCCAGCTGGCCGGTCATCGGACCATCTCGCTGGCCGGCGGCGGGACGGGCATGATCGGCGATCCGGGTGGCAAGCAGGACGAACGCCGGCTGCTCACCCGCGAGACGATCGAGATGTACCTCGACGGCGTCAGGCCCCAGCTGGCCCAGTTCCTCGATCTCGACCAGGCGCTCCTCCTCAACAACGCCGACTGGCTCGGGTCACTCTCTACACTCGAATTCCTGCGCGACGTCGGGAAGCACTTCACGGTCAACCAGATGGTGGCCAAGGAGTCGGTCAGGACCCGCTTCGACCGACCGGACCAGGGCATCAGCTACACGGAGTTCAGCTACATGCTGCTGCAGGCCTACGACTTCCTGCGCCTGCACGTCGACCACGGATGCGACCTGCAGATCGGCGGCAGCGACCAGTGGGGGAACATCACCATGGGTGTCGAACTCATCCGCAAGGTGTGCGCGGACGAAGTGTGGGGCCTGACGACGCCGCTCGTGGTCAAGCCCGACGGCACCAAGTACGGCAAGACCGAGTCGGGCACCGTCTGGCTCGACCCCGACCGGACCACGCCGTTCGCCATGTACCAGTTCTTCGTCAACACCCCGGACGAGCAGGTCGGCCAACTCCTCCGGTTCCTCACCTTCCTCGATCACGCCGAGATCGAGGCGCTCGACGCCGAGACCGAGGAGCGGCCGCAACGTCGGTCTGCCCAGAAGGCACTGGCGCGTGCCGTGACGTCGCTGGTGCACGGCGAGGAGGAGGTGGCCAAGTGCGAGGAGGCCTCGGCGGCGCTCTTTGGTGAGGAGATCGCCGGGTTGAGCGAGGAGATGCTGCTGGCCGTCACCGCGGATGCGCCGACCCTGGAACTGCCACGCAGCGAGCTGCTGGGCGGGCTGACCCTGGTCGACGTGCTCGAGCGCACCGGGCTGGTGACGTCGCGGGGTGAGGCGCGCCGCACGGTCGACCAGGGGGGCGCCTACGTGAACAACGTGCGCCAGAAGGAGGACGGGCGGACCTTCGGGCCCGAGGACCTCCTGCACGACCGCTACGTGGTGCTGCGCCGCGGTCGGCGGGAGGTCCACATCGTCAGGGCCACGTGACCCGGCCGGTGGGACCGCGTAGGCGACCGATGTCGCTCGTGGCCTGGATGGGGTTGGCGTGCGGTGCCGCCGTGGTGCTGAGCTCGTGCGCCGGGGCGGACCAGCAGGGTTCGCCGGCGCACCGCATGTCGGTGTGGGTGGACGGCACGGGTTTGGGCCAGGCCGTAGGGACCCTGGTGGCCGACAACGCCCGCATCGCCTTGGTGGCCGGTCGCGGGTCGGGGGCGCTGCATGCGGCGTGCAGCACGATCATCAACGACGCCCAGGCCGCCAACGGCAACCTGCCCTCGCCCGACTCCACCGTGACCGATCTCCTCACCCAGGCGTACGGGCACGAAGGGACGGCGGGGAACGACTGCTACGGAGCCTCGGGGAACGCGTCCCAGCTGGCCAAGGCCGAGCGGGAGGGCGTCAAGGCGGACGCACTCTACGACGAGGCGATCCAGCGCATCCGTGCTGTCGACGGCAAGGCGCCGGTGACGACCACGACCGCCGGCAACACCGGGAACTCAGGAGTGGGCGGGATATTCGGGTGAGCGCTGCCCAGGGTGGGGACGAGATCGACCGCCATCGGCGACGCGTCCTGTGGGCCCTGCCAACCGGGCTGTACCTGGTGGGCAGTCGCCACGACGAGGAGTGCAATCTCATGACGGCCAACCTGGTCGTGCAGGTGTGCCTGGAGCCCAAGCTGGTGGGCGTGGCAATCGAGCGCGACTCGGTCACAGCACGGTTGGTCACCGGCGGCGGCGGCTTCGCCCTGTCGCTACTGAGCCGCAGCGACCGAGACGTGGTGCGCCGGTTCGTCAAGCCCGTCACCGACGTCGAGCGCTCTCCCGAGGGCCTGCTGGTCTCCATGTCGGGCCATCGCGTGACCGAGGTGGGGCCCCGACGCCTCCCGGTGCTGGCCGCAGCCGTCGGCAGCATCGCCTGCGCGCTCAGTCGCAGCGATCTCCTCGGTAGCCATTTGTGGTGCGTAGGCGAGGTGACCGAGGTGGCGGGGGAACCTTCCGAGGTCCTGCGCATGGAGGACACCCGCATGCACTACGGCGGGTGAGGCTCGCGGGGCCCGGCGGCCCGGGGGCTCAGCCGGGCGGGGCCGAGGCATCGTCCGAGGGCCGGGGTCGCAGGTCGACGCGGAGTGTGAGAATTCCGTCGACCAGCTCGACCTCGGCGTCGCCGATCATGGCGAAGTCGGAGAAGTCGAGCTGGGCCTGCTGGCGGAATCGCTGGCGCTCGGGGCCCTCGACCGGCGGCATGCCGCGCGTGCGCACCGCCTCTGCACGCGCCCGGAAGCGGGCGACCATCTCTTGGGGGTCGAACCCGGGCACGCCGACAGCGTAACGGCACCGAGGGCCGGGGTCACGGCCGGCGCGGCGCCGTGCCGACCTTGAGCAGGGGCGGAGCGGGATCCCCGGCGCCAAGCACTACACTGAACGCCGCGGCCAAGCCGGTCCGTGTACTCCTGGTCCCTCCGGGCAGGACCTGCCGTGGCGCCGGACGTGACAAGGAGTTCTCGTGAAAAAAGGACGCCATCGGCGATTCGAAGAGGCGCGAAGCCTGAAGCGCTCTGCGAGCGAGTCCACGGGACGCTGTGTCGAGTGCGGGGCCGAGCCGGACGATGTCCACGCCTCGTGGTGCCTGGCCGAGGAGGACACGTACGACCGAATCCTCGGGTCCATTCCCTCCGCCTCGGGCGCCGACGACGACCCGTTGAACGACTGAGGCCAGGACGGCTCGCGTGCCGGGCCTGAGGGTCACGCCTGGGTGACCGGCCAGCGGAGCAGCCGCCGCGCCGTTCCTCCGAGCACCCACTGCATGTCCTGTGCGGTGAGCCATGTCGCCTCGCGCACGAAGGCCAGCGACCCGGCGTAGAAGTGATCGGGGCCTCCCTCGTGGGGGAACCGATTCCCGACGCCCACGCGTCCTTGGACCTGGGTGATATCCGAGGCCCACATGCAGCGACGTGCCCCGAACGCCTCGACGATCTCGGCCAGTCGGCCGATCGTGCGCTCGGGGGGTCCCGGGCGGGAGAAGGCAGGGAGGCCGGTCATCTTGAGGCACACCGTCGGATGCGCCGCCGCCGCGAGGAGCCCCGGCAGGCCGGCCCAGACGTCGGGCAGTGCGGGACTGAGGCCCATCTGGTCGAGGACCAGGGTCAGCGAGGGGTACGCGCCCACCAGTGCAGTGACCGTCGTCCCGGGGTCTCCTCCCGCGACGAAGACCGGCACCTGGCGTCGCTCGCACCACCCCAAGGCGATGTCGTGGCCGCTTCCCGCCGCCGGGGGGAGGTCCATCTCCGCCGTGGCGAACACCCGTATGCCGGCGAAGCCGACGCGCCCGAACGCCCGGTCGAGGCGGTCCGCGAGATCCGGCGCATGGGGATCGATCGAGTCCCATCGACGCGAGTCCCACCACCGGCGCACCGGCGAGTCGGGCCCGGCCAACATCGGAACGACGGCGAAGCGGTCGGGTGCGCGCTCGGCAACCGAGAACGCCCACTCGATGTCCTCCACCGGATGCAGCACGGCACCGTCCACGCCGACGGCGGCGAGCAAGGTGGCGAGCGCCTCGGTCAGGACCGCCCGCCGCGTGGTGATGTCGCGGTCGCCCCACGAGCTGTCGATCCCCGGCTCGTGCAGTTGGGCATCGATGATCTGCATCGTGCGTCCCTCCCGGGCGTTCTGTACGCGTCGGTGCCGCCCAGGTCGAGTATGCCCGGGGCGGTCCGGTGTGTGAGATGGTGTGAGCCAGAATTCTCGGCCGAACGGGGAGGGCCGAACGGGGGGAGGGGATCCGGGATGGCCACGCGACTCGAAGAAGTGCCTCGTGAGCTCGTCGTCGACCTCGATGTCGACGACCCGAACCTGGCCGGCAGCGTCCATGAGCGCCTGGCCGACATCCGCCAGGCCGGCGGCGTGGCCTACTGCCCTGCGCACGGCGGCTACTGGCTCGTCACGAGATACGAGGACGTCGACCGGGTCATCCGCGACGACGACGTGTTCTCGGCCGAGCACACGGCTCTGCCCACCGGCGAGATGGAGACCAGTCGCCAGATCCCCTTGCACTACGACCCGCCCGAGCACACGGCGTATCGGAGACTGCTCAACCCCTTGTTCAGCCCGGGCCGGGTGAAGCTCCTCGAGGAGAAGATCCGCGGCGCGGCCGAGGCGCTGCTCGACGGCTTCGCCGGCTCCGGAGCGTGCGAGTTCGTGTCCGCCTTCGCCCGTCCACTTCCCACCTCGACGTTCGTGTCGCTGATGGGCTGGCCGCTCGAGGACGCACCGATGTTCTCGCGGTGGAGCGAGACGCTGATCGTGGGAGCGCCCGGTGCCTCCGAGGAGGAGAACGACGCCCTGCGCATCGCCACCAGCCGCGAGGTGGCCGGCTACTTCGCCCACATGGTGGCCGACCGTCGGGGCGACCCCGACGTCGACGATGTGACCGGGCACCTCATCCGGTCGCGGTTCGCTGACGAGCGCCCGCTCTCCGACGACGAGGTCACCCGCATGCTGACGCTCCTCATGGTCGGGGGGTTGCACACCGTCCGGGGCACGCTGTCCTTCGGCATGATCCATCTCGCGAACAACCCGGCGGCCCGTCAACGCCTCGTCGGCGACCCGACACTGCTGCCGAGCGCCGTCGAGGAGTTCCTCCGGCTCGAGGCGCTCACTGCGCCCGGCCGCGTCGTCGTCAAACCGGTCACGGTGGGCGGTGTCCGCATGCAGCCCGGCGACCGGGTGGTGGCCTTCCTCATGGCGGCCAACCGGGACCCTGACGCGTTCGAGCACCCCACCGAGCTGCAGGTCGACCGCCCACGCAACCGCCACCTCAGCTTCGCCGTGGGCCGCCACCGGTGTGTCGGCGCTCACCTGGCCAGGCTCGAGCTCACCGTGAGCTTCGAGGAGATCCTCCAGCGGATCCCCGACTTCGCCCTCGATCCGCACCGTCCGCCCCGGCTCCACGCCAGTCAGGTCCGAGGGGTGCAGGAGCTGCACCTCGTTTTCACGCCTGAGGGCGCAGGGAGGGTGTAGTGAAGTCCCGCGCCGCCCTGCTCTTCGAGTCGCCGGGCCGCTGGGAGGTGTGCGAAGTCGACGTGGATCCGCCGAAGGACCACGAGGTCCTCGTCCGGATGGTGGCGTCAGGACTGTGCCACAGCGACGCGCACTACAACCTCGGCACCCATGAGACCGTGCTCCCGCTGTGTGGCGGCCACGAAGGGGGTGGGATCGTGGAGGAGGTCGGCCGTGCGGTCACCTCGGTCCGGCCTGGTGATCACGTGGTCACCAGCTTCATTCCCAGTTGCGGACGGTGCCGGTACTGCGCGTCCGGCCGTCAGAACCTCTGCCAGGCCGGAGCGTCGCTCGAGCGCGGGCCCCAGCTCGACGGCACCTATCGCATGCACGTCGACGGGCGTGACGTGTGCCAGTTGATGCACGTCTCGTCGTTCTCGGCCTGGAGCACCGTCTCCGAGCTGTCCGTGGTGAAGGTCCCCGAGGAGTTTCCCTTGGACACGATCTGCCTCCTGGGCTGCGGTGTCGGGACAGGGCTCGGTTCGTCGATCCATGCGGCGGGCGTCCGTCCCGGCGACACGGTGATCGTCATGGGCGTGGGCGGCGTGGGCATGAACGCGGTCCAGGGCGCGGCGCTGGCGGGTGCCGTGGCGGTCATCGCCGTGGACCTGGTCCCCTTCAAGCTCGAGGTGGCAGCCAAGCTCGGTGCCACGCACACCTTTGCCTCCATGGCCGACGCGGCGGAGGTGGCCCGCTCGATCACCGACGGGCAGGGGGCAGACAGCGCCGTGCTGACCCTCGACGGGGTGACCGGGCACCACGTCGCCGAGGCCTTCAACGCCGTCGGCAAGGGAGGCACCGTCGTGGTCACCGGGATGGCCGACGCGGCAACCATGTTGGACGTGCCGGTCAACCTGATGCTGTTGACCGCTTTCCAGAAGCGCATCCAAGGCTCCCTCTTCGGCATGGGCAGCCCGGCTCTCGAGATCCGGCGTCAGCTCGATCTGTACCGGGCCGGGAGGCTCAAGCTCGACGAGTTGATCACCCGGCGCTACCGGCTCGAGGACGTCAACACGGCTGTCGACGACATGCTCGAGGGTCGCAACATTCGCGGCGTCGTCGTGCACGAACAGTGATCGGCGGCCACCGATCGGCAGGCAGTGATCGGCGGCGCCACGTGGTGCGGTAACTCCCGCCGGTTGCTTAGGGCGAGGTACGGGTGCGTACGGCGGGATGGGGGAGTGCCACACGTTCTTCCCGGAGCTGCTCGCGATCACGCATGAGGGCGACGAATCGCTTGTAGACCTTGGGCCCGACCATCTCCGTGAGCTCGGACGCCATCTCCTCGTAGACGGGACGGCTCCCGACGAAGGCCTCGGGGCCCTCGGTACACCACCAATGGAACTCCCGTCCGCCCTTGCCCCAGTGCCGGCGGTCCCACTGTCGGATCACCGAGGTGACATGGCCCTCCTCGTCGTCGACCTGGTCCTCGCGTCGAAGGGGCAGCTGCCAGCAGACCTCGGGCTTGAGGGTCATCGGGTTGACGCCCCGCCGGGTGGCCGCGATGTGGAAGGCGCAGCCCGGCCCGGCCGGGAACCCGGGCCGGTTGAGGAAGATGCACGCGTCGTGCACCACCCGGGTCACGGTCTCGCCAGCCTTGTTGACCTGGATCACGCTCTTCTTGGTTCCGTGGTTCTGCCACTCCTCGGGCGTGAGGGTGGCGGCTATCTTCGCCACCCGGCGGGCGTCCTTCTTGTCGACGAGATGGGCGCCGTAGCTGCAGCACCCCTGCACCAGCTCGGGTGCCGGTCCGGTCAGCACCCCCAGGCAGCCGTTCCCGAAGATGCAGGTCCAGTTGCTGGTGAGGAAGGTCACGTCGAAGACCCAGGTGCGCTCCTCCTCGTCGTCCTCGAAGCTGATCCACTCGTGGGTGTCGGTCGGGATGCGCGCCATCGGGGCACGTTACAGCGCGGTGCACACGGCCCGAACCCGTAGACTCGCGGCCATGGCAGCGACCCCGGCATCCACAGCGACGACGACCGAGACTTCCGAGGAGGCTCCGGTCGGTGAGCCCGGCGCGGTGGTGACCCTCACGCCCAAGGCCCACGCCGTGGTGCGCGAGGCGATCGACAACGAGCCCGACCCTGCGTCCCTGGCGCTGTGGCTCGAGGTCCGCGGCGTCCAGGCCGGCACCTTCGTCTACGACCTCTACTTCCAGGCCATCTCCGACGCCGACGACGGCGACGTCCACCACGCGGAGGACGAGCTGCACGTGGTCGTCCCGTCCGGGAGCGTCGATCGGTTGCGCGGGGCCCGGCTCGAGTGGTCCGAGGAGGGTGGGGGCGGCCTGGTCCTGGTCAACCCCAACCGCCCCACCCTCGAGGAGGCCGCTCCAGGGGTACCGCCCGAGGTACTCGCGCTCGGCCTCTCCGGGCCCCTGGCCCGCCAGGCCGTGTCCGTGCTCGAGCAGGACGTCAACCCCTCCATCGCCAGTCACGGTGGGCGGGCGGATCTGGTGGCACTCGACGAGGACGCCGGGACGGCCTACCTGCGGCTGTCGGGTGGTTGCCAGGGATGCTCCATGTCGCAGATGACGCTGCGCCAAGGAATCGAGCGCACCCTCCTCGAGCAGGTCTCGGGACTCAAGAGCGTGGTCGACGTGACCGACCACGGCAGCGGCGAGAACCCCTTCTACGCCTAGGTCGGCGCCGGCCGCTGGGCGGTCCCGCCCGACGACGTCTGCCCGACGCCAGCCCAGCTCAAGCGGGAGGGAGCCGTCCGGTAGCGTGGCAACGTGTTGCGATTCCTGACTGCCGGCGAATCCCATGGCCGTGCCCTGGTGGTCGTGGTCGAGGGCCTGCCCGCCGGGCTTCCCGTTGAAGCCTCCGACATCGCCGGCGAGCTGGCGCGCCGTCGGCTCGGGTACGGCCGCGGCCCCCGTATGCGCTTCGAGGTCGACGAGATCACCCTCCTCGGGGGGATCCGCCACGGGCGCACCCTGGGGTCGCCGGTCGCCATTGAGATTGCCAACACGGAATGGCCCAAGTGGACCGAGGACATGTCGCCCGAACCGGGCGTCCCCTCGAAGGTGCTGACCCAGCCACGGCCGGGTCACGCCGACCTGCCCGGGATGCTCAAGTATGGCTTCGCCGACGCTCGCGACGTGCTCGAGCGGGCTTCGGCCCGCGAGACGGCCGCCCGGGTCGCTGCCGGCGCGCTGGCCAAGCTCCTGCTCGGCCACCTAGGGGTGTCGGTGGTCAGCCATGTGGTCGTGCTGGGCGAGGCCGCAACCTCCCCCGACGGTGTGCGCCCAGGGCCGGCGGACCTGCGCGTGGTCGATGCCAGCGCGGTCCGGTGCCTCGACCCGGTGGCCGAGAAGGCCATGATCGCCGCGGTGAAAGACGCGGCCAAGGTGGGTGACTCGCTCGGTGGGGTGGCCGAGGTCCTGGCCTACGGGGTCCCGGTCGGCCTGGGGAGCCACGTGCACTGGGACCGCAAGCTCGACGCCAAACTGGCCCAGGCGCTCATGTCGATCCAGGCGGTGAAGGCCGTCGAGATCGGTGACGGCTGGGACAACGCCAGGCGACGTGGCTCGGAGGCGCACGACGCCATCCGTTACGACGAAGGGCGAGGCTACGTGCGACCGACCGACCGGGCCGGGGGTATCGAGGGGGGAATCTCCAACGGCTCGCTGGTGGTGGCCCGCGTGGCGATGAAGCCGCTGGCCACGCTCAACCGGCCGGTCCTCGAGACGGTCGACATGGTGACCAAGGAATCCACGGTCAGCTTCAAGGAGCGGACCGACGTCACGGCGGTGCCGGCCATGGGGGTGGTCGCCGAGACCATGACCGCGCTGGTCCTGGCCGACGAGGCGCTGCGCAAGTTCGGCGGCGACTCGCTGGCCGAGGTGGTGCGCAACCGCGACGGCTACCTGGCCTCGCTCGGTACCACGCCCTCTGCGGTAGGAGGCCAGGCCCCCGCTGCCGCCTCCGTCACGCCATGAACGGGCGAGTGCTGCTGGTCGGGATGATGGGTGCAGGCAAGACGACCACGGGTCGGTTGCTGGCCCGCCGGCTGGGGTGGTCCTACCGGGACTCCGATGCCGACGTCGAGGCCACCACCGGGGCCACCGTTCCCGAGTTGTTCGCCCGTGACGGCGAGGCTGCGTTCCGCCGCGCCGAGGCCGAGGTGTTGGCGTCCGCCTGTGCCGAGACGGCCCCCTCGGTGGTCTCGGTGGCCGGAGGGGCGGTTCTCGACCCGGCCAACCGCGCCCTGCTCACCCGTAGCGGCACCGTCGTGTGGCTGCGTGCCCGTCCCGAGACCCTGGCCGCGCGGGTCGGTGACGGTTCCGGCCGGCCGCTGCTCGAGGACGACCCGGCCGCGGCCGTCGTCCGGCTCGAGACCGAGCGGGCCCCCCTCTATGCGGCGGTGGCGGACGCCGTGGTCGACGTCGACGGCCTGTCCCCCGATGCCGTCGTGGCGCGTGTGCTCGATGTGGTCCGCACTGACGCCGTGGCGCCGGCCCAGAGCGAGTAGCGGTCGCCAGTGCGCGCGCTCTCGGTCGAGCTGCCGGGGCGGTCCTGTCCGGTCCTGGTCGGGCCGGGTGCCCGTCACGAGGTGGCGCGCTTCGTCCCACCGGGGGCGCGGTGTGCCGCCGTCGTCTCCCAGCAGGCGGTGGTCGACGCCGGCTGGCTCGCGGGGTTTGATCCGGGGGTTCCCACCGAGCTGTGCCTCATCCCCGACGGCGAGGACGCCAAGACACTGTCGACGGTGGAGGAGCTGGCCCGCCGGCTGGCGCGCCGCGGGGTTTCGCGGGCCGACGTGGTCATCGCCGTGGGTGGCGGCATCGTGACCGACGTGGCCGGCTTCACGGCTGCCTCCTTCCACCGCGGCACCGCGTACGTGAACGTGGCCACGACGCTGCTGGCGCAGGTGGACGCGGCCATCGGCGGCAAGACGGGGGTGAACTTGCCCGAGGGCAAGAACCTGGTGGGCGCTTTTTGGCAGCCCGACGCCGTGCTCTGCGACACCGAGACACTGGCCTCGCTCCCGCTGCGCGAGTGGGCGTGCGGGCGGGGGGAGGTGGCCAAGTACGCATTCCTCGGCGACGCGCCGGAGGCGGATCAGCCGATCGAGGAGCAGGTGGCCCGGTGCGTCGGGATCAAGGCCGCCGTGGTCGCCGAGGACGAGCGCGAATCGGGCCGGCGGATGGTGCTCAATTACGGCCACACCTTGGGCCACGCCCTCGAGGGCGTGGCGCTCAGCGCGCACCACGAGTGGGACCTGCGCCACGGCGAGGCCGTGGCCGTGGGGTTGCTGTTCGCCGCGCTCCTGGCCCGCCGGCTGGGCCGCATCGACGACGACCGCGTCGACCAGCACCGCGCCGTGTTGGCGAGCTTCGAGCTCCCGACCGAGCTCCCGCCGGGCGTGGGAGCCGCCGAGCTGCTCTCGTTCATGGGCCGCGACAAGAAGGCCCAGCAGGACCTCACGTTCGTGCTCGACGGGCCCGACGGGATCGAGCCGGTCCGTGGCGTCGATGCTGCCGAGGTGGTCGCTACCCTGGCAGCGATGGGTGCCCAACCGTGAGCCTGATCCTGCTCCTGTCGGGACCGAACCTCGACCTGCTGGGCGAACGAGAGCCGGCGGTCTACGGGATCGAGAGGCTCGAGGACCACGTGGCGCGGGCCGAGCGGGCGGCACGCCGCCACGGGCTCGAGCTCGAGCATCTCCAGAGCAACCACGAGGGGGACCTGATCGAGGCGGTCCACTCGGCACGGGGCCGGGCCGACGCCTTGGTGATCAACGCCGGAGCCCTCAGCCACACCTCGTGGTCGCTGCACGACGCCGTGGCGGCGTTCGACGGTCCTGCCGTCGAGCTGCATCTCTCGAACCCCGCCGCTCGTGAGCCCTTCCGCCACACCTCGGTCCTCGCCCCGGTGGTGGCGGGAGTGGTGGCCGGGTTCGGTGGCCTGGGCTACGAGCTGGCCGTCGACGCGGCGGCCGCGTTGGTGAGCGGCCGGGAGGAAGGGAGCGCGAGCACGTCATGACGTCGAACGCCGGACCGGCACCCGAGACCAACCCCTACACCCCGGCCGGGGCCACTCTGCCGCCGATCACCGTGGCCGGCCGCATCGATCGCCTGCGCTCCGATTTCGACCAGCACGGGATCGATGCGCTGGTGGTCACCACGCTGGCCAACGTGCGGTACCTGACCGGGTTCTCCGGGTCGGCCGGCGTGCTGACGGTGACCCCCGCCGGCGCCGTGCTCACCACGGACGGGCGGTACCGAGCGCAGTCGTCCGAGCAGGTGGACCGGGCTGGGGCGGGCGCCGACGTCGAGATCGTCATCGGCTCGTTGGCCGACCAGCGTGCCGCGGCGCGGGCCTGCCTCGAGGGGCACAGCCTCACCCGTGTGGGCCTCGAGGCGGACGACGTGAGCTGGAGCGCACAGCGCGCCTGGGCCGAGCTGCTCGGTGGTGAGCGGCTGGTGCCCACCGCCAACGTGGTCGAGGCGCTCCGGCAGTGCAAGGACGCCACCGAGTTGGCGCGCATGGAGCGGGCGGCCGCCATCGCCGATGCCGCCCTGTTCGAGGTCCTCCCCCTCATGGCCGAAGGGGTCACCGAGGAGCAGTTCGCGCTCGAGCTGGACACCGCCATGCGGCGGGGCGGGGCCGAGGGCACCGCGTTCGACACCATCGTGGCCTCGGGTGAGAACTCGGCCAAGCCCCACCACCATCCCGGCGTGCGCCGTATCGGTGTGGGGGACCCGGTGGTGGTCGACTTCGGCGCCATCGTGGAGGGCTACCGCTCCGACATGACCCGGTCGTTCTGCGTGGGGGCCGAGCCGGAGGGCGAGCTTGCGCGCATCTTCGAGGTGGTGCAGACGTCGCAGGCCGCCGGTGCGGCCGCGGTGCGCCCCGGGGTCAGCGCCAAATCGATCGACGACGTGTGCCGGCAGGTCATCGCCGAGGCCGGGTGGGCCGAGCGCTTCGAGCACGGGACGGGCCACGGGGTGGGCCTCGACATCCACGAGGCCCCATCGGTCAGCCAACTGGGCACTGCTATCCTCGCTCCCGGCTTCGTCGTCACCGTGGAGCCCGGTGTCTACGTCCCCGGTCATGGCGGCGTCCGCGTGGAGGACACCCTGGTCGTCACCGAGGACGGCGCTCGTCCCCTGACCCGATTCACAAAGGACATCCATGGCAGTCTCGACCAATGACCTGAAGAACGGCATGAGCCTGGACCTGCCCGAGGGCCTGTTCAGCGTCGTCGAGTTCCAGCACGTCAAGCCGGGCAAGGGTGGGGCGTTCGTGCGGACCAAGCTCAAGAACGTGCGCAGTGGCGCGGTGATCGAGCGTACCTACCGGGCCGACGAGAAGCTCGAGCAGGCCATCATCGACAAGCGCGACATGCAGTTCCTCTACCGGGACGGCGCCGACTACGTCTTCATGGACACGTCGAGCTACGAGCAGATGACGACGTCGCCCGACTCGCTCGGCGACGCACCCAACTACCTCAAGGAAGGCGACGAGGCCATCCTGCAGATGTACGAGGGCGAGATCGTCGGTGTCGACCTCCCGGCCGCTGTCGGGCTGACGGTGACCGAGACCGAACCCGGGATACAGGGCGATCGGGTGTCGGGCGCCCGCAAGCCCGCCACCCTGCAGACCGGCCTGGTGGTCCAGGTGCCGCTGTTCGTGAACACCGGCGACGTGATCAAGGTCGATACGCGCTCGGGCGAGTACCTCACCCGCGCCTGACGGCGTGTGGGGTCGAGGCCGGAAGTGAGCAGCGGTACATGACCGACTCCTCCCCGCGCCACCAGCAGCGCGAGCGAGCACTCTCGTTGCTCTACGAGGCTGAGATGAAGGACACCGACGCCCGCGAGGTGCTCGACGGCCTCGCCGTGCCGCCCGACCCCTACGTCCGCGCCCTGGTCGAGCACGCCGTGGACGCCCGTGACGACGTCGACCGCCGTATCACCGCGGCATCGCAGAACTGGCCCCTCGATCGCATGGCGGTGGTCGACCGCCTGATCCTGCGCCTGGCGGCGGCAGAGCTGCTCGATCCCGACGGCCCGCCGTCGGCGGTGGTGATCGACGAGGCCGTCGAGCTGGCCAAGGAGTACTCGACGGACGAGTCGGGGGGCTTCGTCAACGGTGTCCTCTCGGCGATCTCGGCCGGAGTGGGCCCGCGCTAGAGTCTTCGACCGACCGTGAAGTGAGTCCGGTGAGGCTCACACGGCAGGAGGAGCAGTGGCCGAACGCGAACGGAGTCACACGCGACCCCTCGGGGGCGTGTTCGTCGCCCACTCCCAGGTCCTGACGGCGGCGGACGTGCAGCGTGCCCTGACCCGGATGTCGCACGAGATCCTCGAGCGCAACGGTGGTGCCGAGGACGTGGTGCTGATCGGGTTGCAGACCGGCGGCGTGCCCCTGGCCGTGAAGATGGCGGAACTGCTGCGCCAGATCGAAGGGGCCAACGGCTTCGAGCTCGGCACCCTCGACGTGGCCTTCTACCGCGACGACATCGGGCTGCGCCCGGTCCTGCCCGAGGCAATCACTGACATTCCGGTCGACCTGGCCGGCAAGGTCGTGGTGCTGGTCGACGACGTGCTGTTCACGGGACGCACCATCCGGGCCGCCCTCAACGCGCTGAACGACTTCGGGCGAGCACGGACCATCCAGCTGGCCGTGATGGTCGACCGCGGCCACCGGGAGTTGCCCATCCGGCCCGACTACGTGGGCAAGAACCTGCCGACCAGGCGCGAGGAGATGGTCGACGTGGGGGAGGACGGGGTGTGGATCGGCACCTTGGAGGCCAAGTGAGCGCGTCGCACCTGCTCTCGGTCGCCGATCTGGGCGCAGAAGGGATCGCCGAGGTGCTCCGGGTGGCCGACGCCTTCGCCGAGGTGGAGCGCCGGTCGGTCCCCAAGGTCCCCACCCTGCGCGGCAAGGTCGTGGCCACCTTGTTCTTCGAGGAGTCGACCCGGACGCGCCTCTCGTTCGAGACCGCGGCCAAACGCTTGTCGGCCGACGTCATCTCGCTGGCCATGGCCAGCTCGTCGGTCAAGAAGGGCGAGAGTCTGCGTGACACGGTCGAGACGGTCGAGGCCCTGGGCATCGACGCGGTGATCATCCGGCACGGCTCCGCCGGCGCACCCCACCAGGTGGCGCGCTGGGTCGAGCGGGCCCACGTGATCAACGCCGGGGACGGCTGGCACGAGCATCCCACTCAGGCGCTGATCGACTGCTTCACCGTGCGCCAGGTGCTCGCCGAGCGCAAAGGCGCCCCCCCGGGCGAGCTGGGTGTGAGTTGCTTCGAGGACCTCCGGGTGCTGATCGTCGGGGACGTCCGCCACAGCCGGGTCGCTCGCTCGGAGGTGCTGGCCTACACCGCCCTGGGTGCGCGCGTCACCCTGGCCGCGCCCGGGAGCCTGCTCCCGCCCTCGCTCGAGGGATGGCCGGTCGAGGTGGCGAACGAACTCGACACCGCGCTGGCGGAGGCCGACGTGGTGTCGTTGCTCCGGCTCCAGACCGAGCGGGGGAGCGGGTCGTTCGTCCCGAGCTTGCGCGAGTACACCGCCGGTTGGGGACTCACGGCCCGCCGTGCCGACCTTCTGGCCGACGAGGCCATCGTGACCCATCCCGGCCCGATGGTCCGAGGGGTCGAGATCGCCTCGGAGGTGGCCGATCTGCCGCGCACCGTGGTCACCCGGCAGGTGGCTAACGGCGTGGCCGTGCGCATGGCCATCCTGTTCCTGCTGCTCGGCGGCGAGCTGCCGGGTGCGGCGGAGGTTCCGGCCGTTGCCTGAGGTGACCCTACTCATCCGGGGCGGCACGGTGGTCGGACCCCACGGGACGGCCCCCGGGGACGTCGCGGTCAGCGGGGGGACCGTGGTCGAGGTGGGCCCCGGCCTCGACGTGCCGCCGGGCGCGCGCGTGCTCGACGCTGACGGCTGCCTGGTCGGCCCCGGCCTCGTCGACCTGCACACGCACCTGCGCCAGCCGGGCCGCGAGGAGGCCGAGACCGTGGAGACCGGGGCGCGGGCCGCGGCAATTGGCGGGTTCACGGCGGTGGTGGCCATGCCGAACACGGACCCGCCCATCGACTCGGCCGCCGTGGCGACCGAGGTCCTTGCCCTCGGGAGGGGGTGCCTCGCCGAGGTGGCGGTGTCGGGCGCCATCACCGTGGGGCGGGCCGGTGCGGCCCTGGCGCCGATCGCCGAGCTGGCGGAGCTGGGGGTGATGCTGTTCACCGACGACGGTTCGGGTGTGCAGGACGGGGCGCTCATGCGGCGCGCCCTCGAGTACGCCAAGGGCCTGGGCGTGACCATGGCCCAGCACTGCGAGGACGCGTCACTGGCCGCCGGAGGATCCATGCACGAGGGGTGCTGGTCCAGCCGCCTGGGCCTCCCCGGCATGCCGGCGGCGGCCGAGGAGGTCATGGTGGCGCGGGACGTGGCCCTGTGCCGCCTGACGGGTGCACCGGTGCACTTCCTGCACCTCTCGACGGCCGGCGCCGTCGACCTGGTCCGGCGGGCCAAGGCGGAGGGGCTGCCGGTGACGGCCGAGGCGGCGCCGCACCACATGCTGCTCACCCATGCGGCCGTGGCCGGCTACGACGCGGTGTTCAAGGTCAACCCGCCCCTGCGCACCGACGAGGACGTCGCCGCAGTGGTGGCGGGGCTGGTCGACGGCACCATCGACGCCGTGGCGACGGACCATGCGCCGCACGCCCCCGAGACCAAGGACGCGCCGTTCGACCAGGCGCCTTCGGGCATGCTCGGGCTGGAGACCGCTCTCAGCGTGGCCTGGGAGGTGCTCTCGCCCCAGCTGGGTCCGGAGCGGATCTTCGCCCTGTTGAGCGCGCAACCGGCGGCCATCGCCAAGCTGACGGCCGCGGACGCCCGGCGGGCCGGCCACAGCGCGCAGGGAGGCCCCGTCGAGCCAGGTGCCACAGCCAACCTGTGTGTCTTCGACCCGGCGGCCCACACCATCGTCGACCCGGACCACCTGGCCAGCCGGAGCCGGAACACCCCCTACGCAGGACGGACGCTCACCGGCGCGGTGCGCCACACCGTCCTGCGCGGTGAGGCAGTGGTGATCGACGCTGTGGCGCAGCGGTGACGATGGACGCCACGAGGGAGGGCGAGCGTCCCGCCGCGCTGCTGGTGACGGCCGACGGTGCCGTCTTCTCCGGCGAGGCCGCCGGTGCCGAAGACCCGGTCGCCACCGGCGAGCTGGTGTTCAACACGGCCATGAGCGGATACCAAGAGGTGATCACCGACCCCTCGTACGCCGGGCAGGTGATCGCCTTCACCAGCACCCACATCGGCAACTACGGGACCAACGCCGACGACGACGAGGCGCCGAGGCCGCGCTGCCGGGGGGTGGTGGTGCGTGACCTCACCGGACCGGCGTCGAGCTGGCGATCCACCGAGGAGCTCGAGGCGTTCCTGCGCCGCCACGGGGTTCCGGCGCTCACCGGCGTCGACACGCGGCGGCTGGCCCGCCACGTGCGAACGGTTGGTGCGGTGCCCTGTGCCTTCGGCACTGCGCCCGAGGCTGAGCTGCGTGCCGCCGCCGCGGCCGCCGTGGGGACAGACGGGATCGACCTGGTCTCGGGCGTCACCCGCCGGGCGGCCACCGAGCACCCGGCCACGGGCCAGGGCGCCGAGGGGGGTCTGCGCATCGTCGCCTTCGACTTCGGGGTCAAAGCGACCATGGTCCGACTGCTCACCACACTCGGGCACGTGACGGTCGTGCCGGCCGCCACCGCCGCCGACGACGTCCTGGCGCTCGATCCCGACGGCGTCTTCCTCTCCAACGGACCGGGCGATCCCGCTGCGCTCGGCGGGCCGACCTCGGCCGTGGCTGACCTGGTGGGTCGGGTGCCTGTCTTCGGCATCTGCCTCGGCCACCAGATCCTCGCCTCGGCGCTCGGCGGTACCACCTACAAACTGCCCTTCGGCCACCACGGGGCCAACCACCCCGTGCAGCGCGTGGCCAGCGGGGTGGTGGAGATCACGAGCCAGAACCACAACTACGCGGTGGCTGCCGGGTCGATCCCCCGGGCCGAGACCACCCATGTCAACCTCAACGACGGGGTGGTCGAGGGCATCCGCTCCTTGCGGGCGCCGGCCTTCTCGGTGCAGTACCACCCCGAGGCGGCGCCGGGGCCCCACGACGCCCGGTACCTGTTCGCGTCCTTCCGGGATCTGATGCTGGCCCACCCGATCCGGCCGGCCGGCGCCGGCGCGCGCTGAGGGGCGGGGGAGTTCGCCGTGCCACGTCGTGACGACCTGCGATCGATCCTGGTCATCGGCTCAGGACCGATCGTGATCGGGCAGGCCTGCGAGTTCGACTACTCGGGCACCCAGGCCTGCCGCGTCCTGGCCGAGGAGGGGTACCGGGTCATCCTGGCCAACTCGAACCCGGCCACCATCATGACCGACCCAGGCACGGCCGATCGGACCTACGTGGAGCCGCTCGATCCCGACGTGCTGGAGCGGATCATCGAGAAGGAGCGTCCCGATGCCCTGCTGCCCACACTCGGGGGACAGACGGCGCTCAACCTGACGATGGAGCTCGTCGAGCGCGGCGTGCTCGACCGGTACGGCGTCGAGGTCATCGGGGCGCGCCCCGACGCCATCGCCACGGCCGAGGACCGGGACCGTTTCAAGGTGGCCATGGGCGAGATCGGCCTCGAGGTGCCGCGGTCGGGCTTCGCCCACTCCCTCGACGAGGCGGAGGAGATCGCCGCCACCATCGGCTTCCCGATCATGGTGCGGCCGAGCTTCATCCTCGGCGGCAAGGGCACCGGCATCGCCCACGATGCCGTTGCCTTCGCCGGGCTGGCCGCCGAGGGACTGGCCGCCAGCCCGGTGGGGCAGATCCTGGTCGAGCAGTCGATCGCCGGATGGAAGGAGTTCGAGCTCGAGGTCATGCGCGACGGCGCGGACAACTGCGTGGTCGTGTGCAGCATCGAGAACTTCGACCCGATGGGCGTGCACACCGGCGACTCCATCACCGTGGCGCCGGCGCAGACCCTGACCGACGTGGAGTACCAGGCGATGCGCGACGACGCCTTCGTGTGCCTGCGCCGGGTGGGGGTGGAGACAGGCGGCTCCAACGTGCAGTTCGCCGTCGACCCGCAGACGGGCCGGCGGGTGATCATCGAGATGAACCCGCGGGTGTCGCGGTCGTCCGCCCTGGCCTCGAAGGCCACCGGCTTCCCGATCGCCAAGATCGCGGCGCGCCTGGCCGTCGGCTACCGGCTCGACGAGATACCCAATGACATCACACGGGCCACTCCGGCGTGCTTCGAGCCGACGATCGACTACGTGGTCACCAAAGTGCCGCGATGGGCCTTCGAGAAGCTTCCGGGCTCCGAGGCGCGACTGGGCACGCGTATGCAGTCGGTGGGGGAGGTCATGGCCATCGGGCGGACCTTCTGTGAATCGCTGCAGAAGGCGCTGCGCTCACTGGAACAGGGCCGGGCCGGGCTCAACGCCGACCCGGCCGAGGCGGCGCTCGATCACGTCCCTCTGCAGGAGCTGCTCGAGCGCGTCTCCGTGGCCACGCCGGAGCGGGTCTTCGAGCTCGAGGCGGCGTTGCGCCGGGGCGCGTCGGTCGCCGACGTTGTGGCATGCACCGGCATCGACCCCTGGTTCGTGCGGCAGGTGGCGCGGATCTCGGCCGAGCGCCAACGCATTACCCAGGCCAAGGCCCTCGGCCCGTCCGACCTGCGCCGGGCCAAACGGCTGGGATTCTCCGACGCCCAGCTGGCCTTCCTGCGCTCGAGCACCGAGACGGCGGTGCGAGCCGAACGCCTCTCGCACGGCGTGCGGGCCACCTTCAAGACCGTCGATACCTGCGCTGCGGAGTTCGAGGCGTTCACCCCGTACCACTACGCCACCTACGAGGAGGAGGACGAGGTGCGTCCCTCGGGGCGCGACCGGGTGGTCATCCTCGGGTCGGGCCCCAACCGGATCGGCCAGGGCATCGAGTTCGACTATTGCTGCGTGCACGCCTCCATGGCCCTGCGCGCCGCCGGCTACGAGACCGTGATGGTGAACTGCAACCCCGAGACCGTCTCGACCGACTACGACACGTCGGACCGTCTCTATTTCGAGCCCCTCACCGCCGAGGACGTGGGCAACGTCCTCGAGGCGGAGCAGAGGGCCGGTGGGCGGGTGGTCGGCGTCGTCGTCTCGCTGGGGGGGCAGACGCCGCTCAAGCTGGCCGGGACGCTGCCGCCCGAGCTGGTGCTCGGGACGAGCCCGGCCTCCATCGACCTGGCGGAGGACCGTGAGCGTTGGAACGCCCTGTGCCACGAGCTGGGCATCCCCCAGCCGCGCGGGTGGCACCGCCACCGACGTGGCCCAGGCGCTGGCGGTGGCGGGAAGGGTCGGTTTCCCGGTGCTGCTCCGGCCGAGCTACGTGCTCGGCGGCCGCGCCATGGAGATCGTCTACGACGACGAGGGGGTGCGCCGCGTCATGCGATCGCTCACCGCCGGCGCGCTCGCCCGCGAGGGCGGCGTGACGGCCGAGCGGCCAGTGCTGGTCGACCGTTTCCTCGAGGACGCGATCGAGGTCGACGTCGACGCCGTGCGCGACCGGACGGGCGAGACGCTGGTGGCGGGTGTCATGGAGCACGTCGAGGAGGCCGGGGTGCACTCGGGCGACTCGGCCTGCGCCCTGCCACCCCAGACCCTGTCCGATGAGGTGGTGGCCACCATCGAGGGTCACACCCGGGCCCTGGCCGAGGCACTCGAGGTTCTCGGTCTGATCAACGTGCAGTTCGCGGTCAAGGACGGGCGGGTCTACGTGCTCGAGGCCAATCCGCGGGCGAGTCGGACGGTCCCCTTCGTGGCCAAGGCGACCGGTGTCCCGTTGGCCATGGTGGCGTCACGGGTCATGGTCGGCGAGACCCTCGAGGCCCTGCGCACCGAGGGCCTGTTGCCGCCCGACGCCGTCGGTCGGGTGCGGGTGCTCGACCATGTGAGCGTCAAGGAGGCAGTGCTGCCCTTCGACCGGTTCCCAGGCGTGGACACGCTGCTGGGTCCCGAGATGCGCTCCACGGGCGAGGTGATGGGCGTCGACATCACCTTCGGGCTGGCCTTCGCCAAGAGCCAGATGGCCGCCGGGACACGGCTGCCCGAGTCCGGGACCGTCTTCTTGTCCCTGGCCGACCGGGACAAGCCGGCCGGGCTCGAGGTGGCCCAGTCGTTCAGTGCGCTCGGCTTCTCCATCGCGGCCACGCTGGGCACCGCCGGGTACCTGCGCGCCGCGGGGGTGGCGGTCGACACCCTGGTGGCCAAGGTGGGCGAGGAGGGCGTGGCCTCCGACGCCGTCGAGCTCATTGCCCAGGGCAAGGTGCAGCTGGTGGTCAACACACCGCGCGGCCTGGGTCCTCGGGCCGACGGCCAACACATCCGGTCGGCGGCGGTGACCCACAAGGTGCCCTGCCTGACCACGCTGGCGGCGGCCCGGGCTGCTGCGGCCGGCATGGCCGACGGCCGGCGCCACCCGCTCGAGGTGCGGCCGCTCCAGGACCTCCACCCGGCGCCGGGCCCCCGCCGCCCGTGAGCCGGGCCGCCCTGGCCACGCAGGTGGGCGCGGTCACCCTGGCCAACCCGGTGCTGACCGCGTCGGGGACCGCAGGCCACGGCGCCGAGCTGGCCGCGTACGGGGACCTGGCGGGGCTGGGGGCGGTGGTGGTCAAGTCGCTCTCGGTCGACCCGTGGCCCGGCAACCCCGCCCCGCGGGTGCACGAGGTGACCGCCGGCATGCTGAACAGCGTGGGCCTGCAGGGCCCGGGGCTCGACGCCTGGGTTCGGCGGGACCTCCCGGCCCTGCAGGCGTCGGGGGCGCGGGTGGTGGTCAGCGTCTGGGGCCACTCGGTCGACCAGTACGCGTGGGCGGCCCAGATGGTGGCCGACGCGGCCGGGTCCCCGGGCGGCTCGTGCATCGTGGCCATGGAGGTCAACGTCAGCTGCCCGAACGTGGAGGACCGGTCGCGGATGTTCGCGCACTCAGCCCAGGCCACGGCCGCCGTGATGAGGGCCACGGCCACGGCAGGCGGCCTCCCACGCTGGGCCAAGCTCAGCCCCAACGTGCCCGACGTGGTGGAGATCGCGGCTGGCGCTCTCGACGGCGGGGCCGATGCGCTGACGCTGGTCAACACGCTGCTGGGACTGGCACTCGATGTCGAGTCCGGACTGCCGGTACTCGGTGCCGGCGGCGGCGGCCTCTCGGGCCCGGCCGTGCATCCGGTGGCGGTGCGGGCCGTGTGGGAGTGCCGCAACGCCTTCCCCGAGGTGCCCCTCGTGGGCGTGGGTGGCGTGGCCGGCGGATCGGAGGCCGCCGAGCTCCTCGCGGCGGGGGCCGACGCCGTGCAGGTGGGAACGGCCACGTTCCGCGACCCACGGGCACCGTGGAAGGTGCTGCACCAGCTCGAGCGGTGGTGCGCCCGCACCGGCACCACGGTCCAGGAGCTGCGCGAGCGGGCGCGGCGGCGCAGTGCCGACCGGGCAGGCTCAGGAGGAGGAACAGGGGATGGCTGAGAGCTTCGGGGACAAGGTGGCCCTGGCGGTCGAGCGTGCCGGACCGCTCTGCGCGGGCATCGACCCGTCGCCCGCCCTCCTGGCCGAGTGGGGGTTGCCCGACGACCCCTCCGGGCTCCGCTCCTTCTGCCAGGCCTGCCTCGAGGGGTTCGCCGGCGCGGTGGCCGCGCTCAAGCCCCAGGTGGCGTTCTTCGAGCGGCAGGGCGCGGCCGGCATGGCCGAGCTCGAGCGCTTCCTGGCCGCCGCCGCCGAAGCCGGGGTGCTGGTCATCGCGGATGCCAAGCGCGGTGACATCGACTCGACCGCCCGGGCCTACGCCGACGCCTGGCTCGGCGAGACCAGCTCGCTGGCGGCTGATGCCGTGACGGCCCACCCGTACCTCGGGTTGGGTGCCCTGGCCCCGTTGGTCGAGCGGGCCGCCGCCGGCGGGCGGGGGGTGATCGTGGTCGTGCGGAGCTCGAACCCCGAGGGGCGGGGCCTCCAGGAGGCCCTCACCGCGGCCGGGCCTCGGGTCGAGGACCAGCTGCTCGCTGAGATCGCCGACCTCAACGGCCGCCCGGATGTTCCGGCGGGCACGGTCGGAGCGGTGATCGGGGCGACGCTCGAGCCGTCAGAATTTCGCGTTGTCCCAGCTCAATGGGGTTATTCTGGCGCCTGGCCTGGGAGCGCAAGGGGCGGGACCCGCCGATGTGGCCGCCCGTTTCGCCGGCTGCCGGCCCGGGACGGTCCTGCCCAGCAGCTCGCGTGGGCTGCTCCGGTCCGGCCCGGATCCGGCCTCCTTGCGACGTGCCGCCCGAGCTCTCGCGGGCGAGCTGGCCGTGTTGATGGGCTGAGTAGGGAAAACGGGCGTGAAAGGCCCTGGCCGAGGCGCTATGGTCTCGCCATGCCGCAACCTCCCGCACTGACTGCCGAGCAGCGCGCCGCTGCACTCGAGAAGGCCGCCAAGGTCCGCCGCGAGCGGGCCGAGGTCAAGGACAGGCTCAAGATGGGCACGCTCTCCCTCGCCGAGCTCCTGACCGAAGCCGACTCCAACGAGACCATCGGGAAGATGAAGGTGGTCTCGGTCCTCGAATCGTTGCCCGGTCTGGGCAAGGTGAAGGCACGACGCCTCATGGAGACGGTCGGCATCAGCGACAGCCGCCGGCTCCAGGGTCTGGGCGCCAAGCAGCGCGAGGCGCTGCTCAAAGAGACTGCGCGCTGATACCCGCGGCGCCGAGCCGCGCATCTTCGTTCTCGTCGGCCCCGGTGGGGCCGGCAAGGGCACGGTGGCGGCCGAGCTCGTCGCCCGTGACCCGTCGCTCTGGCTGAGTCGGAGCTGGACCACCCGCAGACCCCGCCCCGGGGAGCGCGAGCGCGGCGCCTACGTCTTCGTCGACCGGGCCACCTTCGAGGACGCCGTGAGCCGGGGCAGCTTCTACGAGTGGGCCGAGTTCCTCGACTACCTCGTGGGCACGCCGGTGCCGGAGCCACCGCCCGGGGCCGACGTGCTCCTCGAGATCGACGTACAGGGAGCCGAGCAGGTCCTGGCCAAGCGCCCCGACGCCACGGTGATCCTCTTGGTGCCGCCCTCGCCCGAGGTGCAGGCTGAGCGGCTGGCGGCCCGCGGCGACGACGAGCGGCACATCCGCCAGCGGGTCGAGCTCGGCCGGGCCGAGCTCGACCGCGGGGTCGGCATTGCCGCGCACACGGTGGTCAACGACGACCTGGTGAGGGCGGTGGACCAGGTGGCGGCTATAGTTGCCCGGACCCGATCGGCCGCCACCGGCGCCGAGAACCCGGAGGAATCCTGATGGCCCAAGGCCGCCATACGCTCATGGACCCCCCCATCGAAGAGCTCCTCGACAAGGTGGACTCGAAGTTCACCCTGGTCGCGCTGGGCGCGGCCCGGGCCCGGCAGGTCAACTCGTACTACAACAGCCTCGGCGAGGGACTGGGCAAGGTCGTGCCGCCGCAGGTCGCCTCGGTCTCGGGCAAGCCGGTTTCCATCGCCTTCGAGGAAATCGCCGCGGGCAAGGCCACCTACACCCGTTTCGATCCCGAGGAGGAGGCGGCCATCGCCGCCGCCATTGCCGACGCCGCCGAGGCTGGGATCCTGGCCGAGACCGACGGTGAGGTTGCCGTGGTCGAGGTCCTCGAGACCGACGGCGAGGACCCGGCAGCCGGCTAGGCGTTGGCGGAGAGGCACGCCGGGCACGCCCGTGGCTGGTAACCCCCGAGACGAGCAGGAGGGCACGCCGTTGACGGCCGGTGCCCCCCGTGTCGTCCTGGGCGTCTGCGGCGGCATCGCCGCCTACAAGGCGGTCGAGGTGTGCCGGCGTCTGGTGGACGCCGGCGTCCACGTGACGCCAGTCCTGACCCACGACGCCACGCGCTTCGTGGGGGCGGTGACCTTCTCGGCGCTGGCCTCGGCTCCGGCACAGCAGTCGTTGTGGGACGAGGGCGCGTCCATCCCGCACACCCGGCTCGGTCAGAAGGCAGATCTCGTGGTGGTGGCGCCGGCCACGGCACACACCATCGCCCGCTACGCGGCCGGGCTGGCCGACGATCTGCTGTCTGCCACGCTGCTCGCCACCCGGGCGCCGGTGCTCGTGTGCCCGGCCATGCACACCGAGATGTGGGAGCACCCCTCGGTGCGGGACAACCTGGCGCTGCTCGGGCGCCGCGGCGTCGGGATCGTCCCGCCCGAGTCGGGCCATCTCGCCGGGGGGGACGCGGGGGAGGGGCGCCTCGCGGATCCGGCGGTCATCGTGGCCCGCGTCCTGCGCGAGCTGGGCGCGGCCGGACGTCGCGACCTCGAGGGCCGGCGTGTGCTCGTCACCGCCGGCGGGACCCGCGAGCCGATCGACCCGGTGCGCTACATGACCAACCGCTCCTCAGGCAAGCAGGGGCATGCCCTGGCCGCTGCCGCCGCCCGCCGGGGTGCTGCGGTGACCCTGGTCACCGCGTCGACGTTGGCCCTGCCGGCCGACGTCGTCCCCACGGTGCGGCGGATCGACGTGGAGACGGCAGCCCAGATGGAGCGTGCGGTGGGTGACGTGTCCGCCGACGCCGACGTCATCGTGATGGCGGCCGCGGTGGCCGACTTCCGCCCCAAGGAGCCGGCAGGCACCAAGCTGTCCAGGGGGGACGGGGTGCCCGAGGTCGTCCTCGAGCCCACGCCCGACATCCTGGCGGGACTGGCGGCCCGCCGCCGTCCGGGCCAGGTGCTGGTCGGGTTCGCCGCCGAGACCCACGACGTGGTCGAGCGCGGGAAGCGCAAGCTGGAGCGCAAGGGGGTCGATCTCCTCGTGGTCAACGACGTGGTGAAGCCCGGTGTCGGTTTCGACCACGACACCAACGCGGTGGTGATTCTCGGTGCCGACGGCCACGCCACCGAGGTGCCGCTGACCTCCAAAGGGAAAGTGGCCGACGCGGTGTTGGATAGGGTGATCGCCTGTCACGAGAAGAATCGGAGCGGCGAGTGAGAACAACCTTCACCTCGGAATCGGTCACCGAGGGTCACCCCGACAAGATGGCGGACCAGGTGTCCGATGCCGTCCTCGACGCCCTGCTCGAGGGCGACCCGGCCAGTCGTGTGGCGTGCGAGACCCTGCTCACCACCGGACTGGTCCTGGTGGCGGGCGAGGTGACCAGCTCGGCCTCGGTCGACATCCCGGCGGTGGTGCGTGAGACGGTGTGCGGGATCGGCTACGACAACGATGCCTATGGCTTCAACGGGAGGACCTGTGGCGTCCTGGTGACCCTCGACGCCCAGTCGCCCGACATCGCCCAGGGCGTCGACGCCGCGTTGGAGCTGCGCACTGGCAAGGGCGGCGAGGACGTGCTCAATGCCCAGGGAGCGGGCGACCAGGGCATGATGTTCGGCTACGCATGCGACGAGACGCCGGATCTCATGCCCCTTCCGATCTGGCTCTCCCACCGGCTCTCCGAGCGACTGGCCCAGGTGCGCCGGTCCGGTGCGGTCGGGTACCTGCGCCCCGACGGGAAGACTCAGGTGTCGGTCGTCTACGAGGACGGCCGCCCGGTCCGGGTCGACACCGTGCTGATCTCGACGCAGCACGCCGGTGGGATCGATCTCGAGGAGCAGCTGCGACCCGACCTGGTCGACCACGTCATCACCCCTCTGCTTCCCACCGACCTCGACACCGAGGGGTTGCGCACCTTCGTCAACCCGACCGGCATCTTCGAGCTGGGCGGCCCGCACGCCGACACCGGGCTGACCGGACGCAAGATCATTGTCGACACCTATGGCGGCATGGCCCGGCACGGTGGCGGCGCCTTCTCGGGCAAGGACCCCTCCAAGGTGGACCGCTCGGCGGCCTACGCGGCCCGGTGGGTGGCCAAGCACGTCGTGGCCGCCGGAGCGGCGGCCCGCTGCGAGGTGCAGGTGGCCTACGCCATCGGCGTGGCCCAACCGGTGTCGCTGCTGGTCGAGACGTTCGGCTCCGAGCAGGTCGACCCCCAGGCCATCGCCGACGCGGTGCGCGAGATCTTCGACCTGCGACCGGCGGCCATCATCCGGGACCTGGACCTGCGCCGCCCGATCTACCGCAAGACGGCGGCCTACGGTCACTTCGGGCGTTCCGAGAAGGAATTCTCGTGGGAGGCCACGCCGCGGGTGGGCGATCTTCGGTCGGCCCTGGGTCTCTGAGCGCGGTGCGGCGTCCCTGAGGGGAGGCCGACACGATCGTGATGAGCTGGTGAACTCGGGCGCCGTGGCGGCCGGAACGCGGCGGACCGTGCGCGTGCGCACCGAGGTGGCGGCCCTGGGGCGGGAGTTCGACTACGTCCTGCCCCCCGGATGGGACCACGAGGTGGGCGTCGGCACCCGCCTGCGCGTGCCGCTGCACGGTCGCACGGTGCGCGCCTGGGTGACAGATGACCGGGCCGCCCCGCCCGCCGGCGTGGAGGTGCGACCGGTGAAGTCGTGGTTGGGCTGGGGACCGCCACCACCGGTGATGGAGTTGGCGCACTGGGCGGCATGGCGCTGGGCCGGGCCGGCCTCGTTCTTCTTGCGGATCGCCTCACCCGACTCGGTCGTGCGCGCTTTGCCGAAGGAGCCTTCTGCCGCTCCCGAGCCGCCGGACGCGGCGGTCCCCTACGGGTGGGACCTGGGGCTGGCCGAACCGGGCGTCACGGTGGTGCGCCTGCCCCCGACGACCGACCTCATCGACCTGGTGTGCGCGGTCGTGGGGGATCCGGCGGTGCGGGCCCGCCAGGGCAGCACGGTCGTCCTGGTTCCGGGGTCCGGCTGGGCCGAACGACTCCGCGGCCGCCTGGTCCGACGAGGCCTCGCAGCCACTGGCGACTGGGACCAGGCGCGGGCCGGGTGGCCGGTCGTGGTGGGGAGCCGGTCCGGTGCCTGGTCGCCCGTGCCGCGCCTGGCCGCGGCCGTGGTGCTCGACGCCCACGACGGCGCGTACCGCGAGGAGAGCGCGCCCACCTACAACGCCCTCGAGGTCCTGGTGGAGCGGGCCCGGCGCGAGGGCGCGCCCTGCGTGGTGGCCTCGCCGGTCCCCCCAGTGGCGCTAGCGGCGCGCCTCGGAGAGCCGCCGCGGTGCCTGGAGCCTCCGGCCGTGGTCGAGCGGTCCGGCTGGCCACCGCTCGAGCGCGTCGACCGACGTGGGGCGGACCCACGCTCGGGCATGTTCTCCGAGGAGTTCGTGCGTCTGGCCCGTGCCGTCATGAAGGAGAGCGAGGCAGAGGGCGGGGCCGGAGTGCCGCTGGTGTGCGTGTACAACCGTCGGGGTGGTGCCCGACTGCTCGCCTGCGCGCACTGCGGGGAGCTGGCCCGTTGCACACGTTGCGGAGCGGCGACCGGCCGTGCGCCGCAGGCTTCGGTGCTGTCGTGCCCGCGCTGCGGCGAGACGCGCCCTGTCGTGTGCGCGGCCTGCGGGCGGTTGCGCCTCAAGACGGTGCGGGTCGGCGTGAGCCGGTTGCGCGAGGAGCTGGGCGCGTTGCTCGGGGTCGAGGTGGGGGAGGTGGCCGGGCCCGACGCCGGCGGGACGCCGGCACCAGACGCGCCCGTACTCGTGGGCACTGAGGCGGTGCTCCATCGTGTTCGCCGGGCCGGCGCCGTGGCCTTCCTCGACATCGACCTCCACCTGTTGGCACCGCGGCTCTCGGCGACCGAGGAGACGCTGGCGCTGCTCGTGCGGGCGGCCCGGCTGGTGGGCCCGCGCCGCCCTGGGGTCACGAGCCGGGTCCAGGTGCAGACGCGTGTGCCCGACCACCCGGTCCTCCAGGCGGTAGCACGAGGCGAGCCCGAGACCGTGCTCGACCACGAGGCCGAGTTGCGCCGCCGCGCCGGGCTCCCTCCCTTCGTCGCCCTGGCGCTGATCTCCGGCGCACTGGGGCCGGCCTTCGCGGCCGAGCTCCGAGCCGAGGCGGCACGGCCCGGAGCCGGGGCTCCCGGCGCCACCTCGAGCGCCGGGCCGGTCGAGGTGGTCGACCTCGGCGACGATCGCTTCCTCGTGCGCGCCGACGCGCACGAGCCCTTGTGCGACCTGTTGGCCCACACGCCTCGGCCACCGGGGCGGGGGCTGCGGGTTGAGGTCGATCCCGTGTCGCTCTGATCCCACGCCTCGTTGGGCGGTGGAACTGCCCGGTAGAATGGGTCCATGGCCAACCTCGAGATCCGACGGTACGGCGACCCGGTGCTCAAGCAACGGGCCCGCGAGGTCGAGGAGATCGACGGCACGCTGGTGGGACTGGTCGATTCCATGATCGAGACCATGTACGCGGCGCCGGGCACGGGGTTGGCGGCCAACCAGATCGGGGTGCAGCGGCGGGTCTTTGTCTACGACGTGGGGGAGGGGCCGCGGGTCGTCATCAACCCGCGCATCGTGGAGAGCGACGGCGAGTGGAGCTACGAGGAGGGCTGCCTCTCTGTGCCCGGGTTGAGCTGGGAGATCGTGCGGCCGAACGCGGTGCACCTCGTGGGCCTCGATCTGGACGGCAACGAGGTCTCGCTCGAGGCCACCGAGCTGGAGGGGCGTGTCTTCCAGCACGAGCTGGACCATCTCGACGGCATCCTCCTGGTGGAGCATCTCGACGAGGAGCAGCGCAAGGAGGCGCTGCGCATCCTGCGCGGCCGGGCCCTCGAGCTCCCCACGGTCGACCCGGACGGGCTGGCCGGACTCTTCTCTCGCTGAGGGACGGGGCCATGGCCCGACTGGCGTACCTCGGCACGCCCGAGCTCGCGGTGCCCCCCCTGCGGGCGCTGGTGGGCGCCGGGCACCATGTCGTGCTGTGCGTGACCCGCCCCGACCGCCGGCGCGGGCGCGGGGGGCGCACCATGCCGAGCCCGGTCAAGGCGGCCGCCACCGAGCTGGGCGTCCCGGTCGGCCACGACATCGAGGATCTGGCGAGCACCGACGCGGAGCTGGGAGTCGTGGTGGCCTTCGGGCGGATCATCCCAGCGCGCCTGCTCGATGTGCTCCCGATGGTCAACGTGCACTTCTCCTTGCTGCCGCGCTGGCGTGGTGCAGCTCCGCTGGAGCGGGCCATCCTGGCCGGGGACGCGGAGACCGGCGTCTGCCTGATGAAGGTCGAAGCCGGGCTCGATTCGGGCCCGGTCTATGCCGTGCGCCGCGTCCCTCTCGGCGAAGCCACGCTGGCCGAGCTGCGGGACGAGCTGGTCGACGTGGGGACCGCCATGCTGGTCGAGTCGCTCCGGGGTGGTGTCGCCGGGCTCCCGACCCCCGAGCCCCAGCGCGGGGAGATCACGATCGCGCAGAAGGTCAGCCGCGAGGACCTGTGCCTCGACTGGGCGCGACCGGCCGTACAGCTGGCACGGGTGGTGCGGCTGGGACGGGCCTGGACCACGGCGGGCGCGCGCCGGCTCACCGTCCTCGAGGCTCGGGCGGCCCCGTCCTCCGAGGGACCGGTCCACCCGCCGGGCACGGTGGACGGCGTCACCGTGGCGACCGGGGAAGGCGTCCTCGTGCTGCGCCGGGTACAGCCCGAGAGCCGTTCGCCCATGTCAGCGGAGGAATGGCGGCGCGGCGCGCACCTGGCGCCGGGTCAGCGCCTGGGGAGGGGCTAGACATGAGAGCGGTGACCGTGACGCCGATCGACGGGTGGAACCCCGAACAGTACGAGCGGTTCCGCTCTGAGCGGCGCCAGCCCTTCGACGACCTGCTGGCCCTGTGCCGCCCCGTCCCTGGCGGCCGCGTGGTGGATCTCGGGTGCGGTACCGGCGATCTGACCAAGGTGCTCCACGAGGAGATGCAGGCGGCCACCACGGTCGGGGTGGACTCCTCCCCGGCCATGCTGGCCCGGGCCCAGGCGGCGTATGCCGACGTCCCCGGGCTGTCGTTCGAGGCCGGCGACATCGCTGCCTGGCTCGGCGAGGGCCTCGACCTCGTGTTCGCCAACGCGTCGCTGCAGTGGATCGACGACCACCTCACCTTGCTGGCGCGCATGCGCACGGCCCTCGCCCCCGGCGGACAGCTGGGCTTCCAGGTGCCGGCGAACTACCGGCACCCTTCACACCTCCTGGCGCGCGCCGTGGCCAACGAGGCGCCGTTCGTCGACGCCCTCGACGGGGACGTCCCCGAGGACCGGGGGCGCTTCGTGCTCTCGCCCGAGCTCTATGCCGACCTCCTCTACGAGCTGGGCGCCGCCGAGCAGGTGGTGCGCATGGAGGTGTACGGGCACGAGCTGGCCTCCACCGGCGAAGTCGTCGAGTGGGTGATGGGAACCTTGCTGACCCCCTACCGCACCCGCCTGAGCCCCGAGCTGTTCGCGCAGTTCGTGGAGCGCTACCGCGAACGGTTGATCGAGGAGCTGGGCGAGCGGGAGCCCTACTTCTACGGGTTCCGGCGCATCGTGTGCTGGGCCCGGTTCGACTGAGCCGGCGGCGATCGCATGGGTGACGCCCCGCGCCGAGGAGATCGCGACGCCGGTCAGCCCGGTGCGCTGCGCATCGCGCCGTCCCTCCTGTCGGCGGACTTCGGGATGCTGGCCGAGCAGGTGGGGGAGGTGGCGCCGGCGGCCGACTGGCTCCACGTCGACGTCATGGACGGCCACTTCGTGCCGAACGTGACCATTGGGCCGCCGGTCGTGGCGTCGTTGCGCCGCCACACCCCCCTCTATTTCGACTGCCACCTGATGATGACCGAGCCGGGACGGTACCTCGAGCCCTTCGCCGCCGCGGGCGCCGACGGGTGCACGGTCCACGTGGAGGTGGGTGACTCCGCGGCGCTCATCGCCCAGATGCGCCGCGCTCGGGCTGCGCGTGGGGTTGGCCCTCAACCCCGACACCGCGTTCGATGCCGTGGAGCCCTTCCTGCACCAGGTCGACCTGGTGCTGTGCATGACCGTCTTCCCCGGCTTCGGGGGGCAGAGCTTCATGCCAGAGGTCGTGCCCAAGGTGGCCCAGGTGCGTGCCGCCGTCGACGCCGGCGGTTGGGCGGTCGACGTCGAGGTCGACGGGGGCATCGACACCGTGACCGCTCCCGCGGTGGCCCGGGCCGGTGCGAACGTCCTCGTGTCGGGCAGCGCTGTCTTCGGTGACCCGCGGCCCTGGGCGGCCGCCGAGGCCATTCGGGAGGCCGCCCGGGCCGCCGTGCCCCTCGAGCGGTGACACCCCAGGCGGCCAGGCCGGAGCGAGGGGACGGCGATGGCGCGCACATGCGGCGTGCGGTCGAGCTGGCCTCGACCGTGCGCGGCGTCACGTCGCCCAACCCGTGGGTCGGGTGCGTCGTGGTGCCCGGTGGGCCCGGCGCAGACGGTGGGTCCACCTTCGGGGGCGCGACCTCGCCGCCCGGTGGCCCGCACGCCGAGGTGGCGGCATTGGCCGCCGCCGGCGGCGCGGCGCGGGGGGCCACCCTCTACGTCACCCTGGAGCCCTGCACCCACCATGGCCGGACCCCGCCGTGCACCGACGCCATCGTCGACGCCGGGGTGACACGGGTGGTGGTGGGCGTCGAGGACCCCGATCCGCGGGTCGCCGGGCGTGGCATGGCAGCGCTGCGCGCCGCGGGGGTCGAGGTCACGCTGGGCGTGGGGGCCGACGAGATACGGGACCAGCTGGCCCCGTATCTGACCCACCGGCGCACCGGTCGGCCGTGGGTCGTCCTGAAGCTGGCGGCCAGCCTCGACGGCCGGATCGCCGCACCCGACGGGACCAGCCGGTGGATCACCGGCGAGGCGGCTCGGCGCGACGCCCACCTCCTGCGGGCCGTGTCCGATGCCGTGCTGGTCGGCGCGGGCACCGTGCGGGCGGACGACCCCGCGTTGACCGTCCGCCTCGACGGTGTCATGGCACCCCGGCAGCCGCTGCGCGTCGTGCTCGGGACGGCGCCCCCCGGTGCCCGCGCGCACCCCGCACTGGAGCTCTCGGGCGATCTCGGGGGCGTGCTCGACGAGCTGGGCCGGCGCGACGTGGTGCAGCTGCTGGTCGAGGGAGGGGCAACGGTGGCGCACGACTTCCACGCCGCCGGCCTGGTCGATCGCTACGTGGTGTACCTTGCACCGTCCTTCTTCGGGGGCGACGACGCCCGTCCGCTCTTCGCCGGTCGCGGTGCTGGCACAATTGGGGATGTGTGGAAGGGACGAGTGCTCTCGGTTGAGCGGCTCGGTGACGACCTGCGTGTGGAGGTGAGCGCCTGATGGGTTTCTCGACGGTACCCGAGGCGATCGAGGCCGTGGCCCGGCTGGGCATGGTCGTCGTGGTCGACGACGAGGACCGGGAGAACGAGGGCGATCTGGTGATGGCGGCCGAGGCGGCCACCCCCGAGAACATCGCCTTCTTCCTGGCCCACACCTCGGGCGTCATCTGCGTGCCCGTGCTCCCCGAGCGGGCCGACGCGCTGGACCTGCCCTTGATGGTCACCGCGAACACCGAGGCGCAGCGGACGGCCTTCACCGTCAGCGTGGACTTCCGCCACGGCACCACCACCGGGATCTCGGCGGCCGATCGGGCGGCCACCATCGCCGCCCTGATCGACCCCGCCACGAGGCCGGTCGACCTCAACCGGCCCGGTCACATCTTCCCGTTGCGCTATCGCCCCGGGGGCGTGCTCAAACGCGCTGGCCACACCGAGGCGACCGTTGACCTGTCGCGCGCCGCCGGCCTCGCTCCGGCCGGCGTGCTCTGCGAGATCGTCACCGAGGACAAGTCGGCCATGGCCCGCCTGCCCGAGCTCGAACGTTTCGCCAAGCGGCACCACCTGCCGTTGATCTCGATCGCCGACCTGATCCGGTACCGGAGGCAGACCGAGAAGCTGGTCCGGCGGGTGTCCGAGGCCCGCATCCCGGCCCGCGGGCGGGAGTTCCGCGCCTTCGTGTACGAGTCGGTGCTCGACGGCGAGCAGCACCTGGCACTGGTGATGGGCGAGGTCGCCGGGGCCGAGGACGTGCTGGTGCGGGTCCACTCCGAGTGCCTGACCGGCGACGTGTTCGGCTCGCTGCGCTGCGACTGCGGACCGCAGCTGCACGCCGCGCTCGACATGATCGAACGCGAGGGGACAGGGGTGCTCGTGTACCTGCGCGGCCACGAGGGTCGGGGGATCGGTCTGGGCCACAAGATCCGCGCCTACCAGCTCCAGGAGGAGGGCCACGACACGGTGGACGCCAACCTGCAGCAGGGGCTGCCCGTCGACAGCCGCGAGTACGGCATCGGTGCCCAGATCCTGGTGGACCTCGGTGTGACCACCATGCGGCTCATGACGAACAACCCGGTCAAGTACGGCGGGCTCGAGGGCTTCGGGCTCGACATCACCGAGCGCGTCCCGCTCCAGCCCTCCCCGAACCCCGAGAACATCGCCTACCTGCGCACCAAGCGTGAGCGCATGGGCCACCTGCTCCCGGACCTGGACGCCCAGTGAGCCCGGGCGCGAGCTGATGGCCGGTGCCGATCTGTTCGCCCTGCCCGAGGGGGCGCTCGATGCCGCCGGGTCCCGCGTGGGTGCCAGTCTGTGCGGCGAGCCCAACGGCACGGGTCTGCGCATCGGCATCGCCGCGGCGCGCTTCAACGGGGGCATCACGGCGCGGCTGCTCGACGGAGCGCTGGACGCGCTGGCCGAGGCCGGTGTCGACCGCCGGGATGTGACGGTGGCGTGGGCTCCTGGCGCCTTCGAGCTTCCGCTGGTGGCGCAGGCGTTCGCCCGGGCCGGCCGCGTGGACGCCGTGGTGTGCTTCGGGGCGGTCATCCGCGGCGACACCGGGCACTACGACCTGGTCGCCGGCGAGTGCGCGGCGGGGATCCAGCGGGTGCAGCTCGACAGCGGGATCCCGGTGATCTTCGGCGTACTCACGACCGACACGCTCGAGCAGGCGCTCGGGCGCTCCGAGCCGGACCCGTCCAACAAGGGCCGCGAGGCGGCCCTGACCGGGATCGAGATGGTGCGCTTGCTGCGCACCGGCCCGCTGGCGTAGTCCGCCGCCCCCGGGAAGGTCTGCGAAGATTGGCCCCCATGCTCCGCCTCGTCTTGCCCAAGGGCTCGCTCGAACGCGCCACCATGCAGCTGTTCGAGGACGCCGACCTGGCCGTCAGCCGCGCCTCGGATGTGGCCTACCGGGCCTCGATCGCCGACCCCCGCGTCAGTGACGTGCGCATCCTGCGCCCCCAGGAGATACCGGTGTACGTCGCCGACGGTCTCTTCGACCTGGGCATCACGGGGCGGGACTGGGTGGAGGAGCGGGGGAGCGCGGTGGTCTCGCTCGGGCAGCTCTCGTACTCCAAGGCGACGTCGAACCCGGCCCGCGTCGTGCTGGCGGTGGGGGCCGACTCCCCGGTGGGCAACCTGGCCGAGCTGGCGGCCGCGGTCGCCGGACGGTCGCGGCGCCTGCGGGTGAGCACCGAGTACCCCGAGCTGACCCGTGCCGCGCTGGCGGCGCACGGGATCGAGGCCGACCTGGCTCTCTCCTACGGAGCCACCGAGGCCAAGGTGCCCGACATCGCCGACGCCGTGGTCGACATGACCGAGACGGGCAGCGCGCTGCGGGCGGCCGGGCTGAAGGTGATCGAGACCCTGCTGGTATCGCACACCGAGCTCATCGCCAACCCCGAGGCGGCCGACGACCCGGACAAGCGCCACGCCATGGAGCAGATCTTGACCCTGTTGCAGGGCACGCTCGAGGCGCGGGGCAAGGTCCTGGTGAAGCTCAACGTCCCGGCCGACTGCCTCGACGCGGTGCTGGCCGTCCTCCCCTCCATGCGGGCGCCGACGATCTCGGAGCTCTCCGGCGGGGGCGCGTTCGCCCTCGAGACCGTGGTGGCCAAGTCCGACATCAACACCCTCATCCCCGCCCTGCGGGACCAGGGCGCCAGCGACATCTTGGAGATCCCGCTCTCCAAGATCGTCCACTGAGGTGACCGCCACGGAGCCTCCCAGTCCCGTGTCGTCCGCTCGGCCCCTGCTCGGGCGCGTGGCCTCCTTCGACGGCGTGCGGGGACTGGGCGAGGTGGTGGACGACGCCGGCCGGACTTTCGGGTTCCATGCCACGGCGATCGCGGGCGGAGGCCGGACCATCGAGGTCGGCACGGCTGTGGCCCTCACGGCGGTGCCGGGGCACGGGGGCCGCTACGAGGCCCGCCGCGTGGTCCCGCTCCCCTCGGGGGACTGAGCCGGCGGCCGTGCTACGCCGGCCCGGTCGAGCTGCTTGGTGCCGCGCTCGGCCCGGTGCCGCCCTGGGCTGCCGCGTCCACCGCGGAGGCCTGCTCGGCGCCCTCGAGGCGGACGTAGGCCAGGCGCAGCTGGGAGAGCGATTCGAGCAGCGACGGCTCTGCCTCGCCGAGGCGCCCCTCGAGCCGCTCGAGCACGGCGCCGAGCCCGTCGATGGCCAGCCGGGCCTGGTAGAGCATGGGTGGCGTCTGGGACAGGTAGATGGCGGCCAGCTCGAAGAGCCCGTAGCAGTGGTTGGCCACCACCACCTCGGCCGGCGTCCCGGCCAGCTCGTCTCGCATGGCGTCGACCGCGGCCTGGGCCCGCTCCTGGGCCGCCGCGTCATCGACGCCCGGTGGGGGGAGGTGGACGTGCCCGTCTCCCGTCGCCGGGACGTGCTCGCCGGAGGGTGTCCAGAGGCTGCTCATGCTGGTACTGTAGGGGACCTTGACTACATGGAAGCGGGGCCGACGCTGAGCGGCCTCCACCTGGCCACCACGGGGGAGCACCCCGGGAACACCGTGCGCCAGGTCGAACGTCCTCGAGCGCGGGCACTGTCCGCTCGATGGTCCCGCTCCACCGACTGGCCTGCGGAAGGACCGCGGACCCGAGTGAGAGGTGTGATGACGCATCGTCGCTGAAACCACAACAGAGCACCGGATCAACGACCGAATCCGTGCCCGTGAAGTCCGGCTCGTGGACCCTGACGGTGTGCAACTCGGCATAAAGCCGCTTCCAGAGGCCCTGGCCATCGCCAAGGGCCTCGATCTGGACCTGGTCGAGGTGGCTCCCTTGGCCAACCCGCCGGTCTGCCGGATCATGGACTTCGGCAAGTTCAAGTTCGACGAGGCCCAGCGGGCCAAGGAGAGCCGACGCAAGGCCGTCCACGTCGGGATCAAGGAGATGAAGTACCGGCCCAAGATCGGGCCCGGCGACTTTGACACCAAGACCCGGCAGGTGGGCAAGTTCCTCGCCGAAGGGCACAAGGTCAAGATCACGATCATGTTCCGGGGCCGCGAGGTGTACCACCCCGAGCACGGCAAGCGGATCCTCGACCGGATCGCCGAGCAGATGGAGGGTGTCGCCAAGGTGGAGGCCGAGCCCAAGCTCGACAACCGCAACATGGTCATGGTGCTCGCCCCCGACAAGCGAGCCCGCCAGGCCGCCCAGTCGAGAGCCTCGAACCAGCAGCGTGCCGAGAAGGCACCCACGGGCGAGTCCGGCGGGGGAGTCGGGAACGGCAGTGCTCCGGCGGCCGCTGTGCCACCGGGAGTGGGAACCGACAGCGACGTCGCCGCATCGACCGAAGAGGGGTGACGACATGCCGAAGATGAAGACGGACCGGGGTGCGGCCAAGCGCATCAAGGTCACAGGGAGTGGCCGCCTGCGCCGACGCAAGGCCTTCCGCTCGCACATACTCGAGAAGAAGAGCAGCGTGCGCACACGCCGGCTGGGTCGCGAGAGCGACGTGGCCAAGGCCGACGAGCGGGCCGTCCGCCGTCAGCTCGGCATCTGAGCGCCGTCTCCCGTCCCCCCACACCCGGCTTCCCGGGTCACCGAACCGAGAATTCGAAGAGAGGAGCACCGCCATGGCCAGAGTGAAGCGGGCCGTTCACGGCCGCAAGCACCATCGCGCCGTCCTGGAGCAGGCGAAGGGCTACTACGGCAACAAGAGCCGGTCCTTCCGGGCCGCCAACGAGCAGCTGCTGCACTCCATGCAGTACGCCTACCGCGACCGCCGTGCCCGCAAGGGCGACTTCCGCAAGCTGTGGATCCAGCGCATCAACGCGGGCGCCCGCCAGCACGGCATGAGCTACAGCCGGCTCATCAACGGGCTGCACGTGGCCGGTGTCGAGGTGGACCGCAAGGTGTTGGCCGATCTGGCCGTGAGCGACCCCGAGGCGTTCGGCGCGCTGGTGTCGACGGCCAAGGACGCGGCCGGCGCAGGCGCCGGCGGTGGCCTCCTGACCCAGCGGCTGGCGTTCTCGCACCGCCGGGTCCGCCGGGTGCGCAGCCTGCTGCAGAAGCGCTCGGCTCGTTGGGCCGAGCGAGCCTTCGTGGCCGAGGGTGCCGATCTGGTCGCGTGCGCCCTCGAGTCGGGCACCCCCATCGAGTCGCTCTACGTCGCCCCGGCGGGCGACCACGACCATGCGGTCCAAGAGGTCTGCCGTCGTGCCGACGCGGCGGGGGCGCGGGTGTTCCCGCTCGCCGACGGGGTGATCGAGCGGGTGGCCGACACCGTCACGCCCCAGCCGGTGCTGGCCGTGGTTCCCATGCTGGCCGAGTCGGCGCCCGAGGGCGGTGAATGGAGAGCCTGGCCGGGAACGCTGGTCGTCGTCCTGGTCGACGTGCGCGATCCGGGCAACGCCGGCACGGTGCTGCGCACCGCCGATGCCTCGGGGGTCACCGCCGTGGTGTTCGCCGGCGAGTCGGTCGATCCCTACAACCCCAAGACCGTGCGCGCCTCGGCCGGCTCGCTGTTCCATGTGCCCTTTGCCGTGTGGCCCGAACCGCTGGCCCTGGTCGACGAGATGGCGGCGGCGGGCTTCCGCACCCTGGCCTCTGAGGTTCGTGGCGGATCCGACTACACCGCGCTCGACTGGTCGGTGCCCACCGCACTGTTCCTCGGCAACGAGTCCGCCGGGCTCGATCCGGCGGTGTGCGGGGCTGCCTCCGGATCCCTGGCCATCCCCATGACCGGTCGTGCCGAGTCGCTCAACGTGGGCGTGGCCTGTGCCGTCGTCTGCTTCGAGGCGTTCCGCCAGCGCCGGGACGGCGGGTCCGCGCCGCGTAGCATCTCGGGCGGCACGGCGACGGGGTGACGAGGGTGAGCGACACGGCGAACGACGACGAGGATCTCGACATCGGGGCCATCGCCGACGCAGGCGAGCGGGCCATTTCGACGGCGACGTCAACCGAGGACCTGGCGCGGGTCGAGGGGGAGTACCTGGGCAAGCGCTCGGTGCTCACCCGGGCCCACCGGGCCCTCGGCGGTCTCGGGCCCGAAGCGCGTCGGGAGGCGGGCCGCCGTCTGAACGAGGTGCGGACCCGGCTCGAGGCCGCCCTGGCCATCCGCCGGTCGGAGCTGGCCGAAACGGAGCGTGCCGTGGCCCTCGAGGCCGACCGCCTCGACCTGACCGAGGTGATCACCGAGCGCGTGCTCTCGCCGCTGCGCCGCGGCCACCTGCACCTGGTGACCCAGGCCCGGGCCGAGCTCGAGGACGTGTTCGTGGCCATGGGCTTCTCGGTGGCCGAGGGACCCGAGGCCGAGACCGACTGGTACAACTTTGAGGCCCTCAACATCCCACCTGCCCACCCCGCACGTGACATGTACGACACCATGTACCTCGACCTGGGCGAGCCTGAGACGGTCTTGCTGCGCACCCACACCTCCCCGGTGCAGATCCACCTGATGGAAGAGGCGGTCCGCCGGGGCAGCCTCCCCCTCCACGCGGTGATGCCGGGCAAGTGCTTCCGCCTCGACACCCCCGATGCCCGGCACCTGCCTGTGTTCAACCAGATCGAGGGTCTGGTCGTTGACCGCGGGATCACTTTCGGCGACCTGGCCGGCACCATCCAGTCGTTCACCGAGTCCTACTTCGGGCCGGGCATGGAGTCACGCCTGCGCCCGGCGTACTTCCCCTTCACCGAGCCCTCGGCCGAGTTCGAGATCACCTGCACGCTCTGCTTCGGCGAGGGGTGCCGCACCTGCTCGCACACGGGCTGGATCGAACTGGGCGGCTGCGGGATGGTCGACCCGGCGGTGTTCGCCGCGGTGGGGATCGATACCTCGGAGTGGTCCGGATTCGCTTTCGGGTTCGGCATCGACCGACTGGCCCAGATGCGCCACGCCGTGCCCGACATGCGCTCCTTCCTCGAGAACGACATCCGTTTCCTCTCGCAGTTCTGACCCGGCCCATCTAGGACAAGGACCCCGTAGACCGTGCGCGTCCCGCTCAGCTGGCTCCGTGACTTCGCTGCCTTCCCCGACGACGTCGGGGTGGTGCGTGCCGCCCTCGACGACCTGGGACTGGTGGTCGAGGCGATCGAGCACGTCGGCGAGGGGCTGGGCGACGTCGTGGTGGCCCGCGTGCTCGAGATCAGCCCGATCGAGGGCGCCGACAAGATCCGCCTCGTCCGTGTCGACGCCGGAGGGGCCGAACCGGTCGAGATCGTCTGCGGGGCACACAACTTCACGGCCGGCGACCGGGTGCCCCTGGCTCCCGTTGGCGCCATCCTGCCGGGTGGGTTCGAGATCGCCCGGCGCAAGATGCGCGGCATCTGGTCCAACGGCATGCTCTGCTCGGGGGAGGAGCTCGGTCTCTCCGACGACGGCGCCGGTCTCCTGGTCTTGGGCGGCGATGCACCCGGGGACCCGGGCACGCCGCTGCTGGCCGCCCTCGGGCTCGAGGCCGACGTGGTCTTCGACATCGCCGTGGAGGGCAACCGGCCCGACGCGTGGTCCGTCGCCGGCATCGCCCGCGACCTGGCCGGGCGCTTTGGGTTGGCGTTCGCGGCACCCGAGCCCCCTGCGCCGCCGGCGATCGGCGGGCCGGTCGGGAAGGTGGCGACGGCGTCGGTCGAGAGCGTCGACCTGTGCCCCCGCCTGACCGTGACGGTGCTCGACGGCGTCGAGGTCGGGCCCTCGCCGGCCTGGATCGCCCGCCGGCTGCTCCTGGCCGGGATGCGTCCTATCAACAATGTGGTGGACGCCTCGAACTACGTGATGCTCGAGCTCGGCCAGCCCATGCACCCCTACGACATGGCCAAGGTGCCCGGACGCGGCCTCACCGTGCGCCGGGCCCGTCCGGGCGAGACGGTCGAGACGCTCGACGGCGCCACCCGCACGGTGGGCGTGCGCGGTCGCAGCCTGGGCGACACCGGTGAGGACTGTCTCATCTGCGACGCCGAGGGGACGCCGGTGGGCATCGCCGGGGTGATGGGCGGTGCGTCGTCGGAGATCTCCACGGCCACCAGCGAGGTGCTGCTCGAGGCGGCGTACTTCACCCCGATGGCGATTGCCCGGACGTCCAGGCGGCTGGGGCTGCGCTCCGAGGCCTCGGCCCGTTTCGAGCGTGGCTGTGACCCCTGGGGGATCGAGCCCGCGGTGTGGCGGTTCTGCCAGTTGCTCGCAGAGAGCGTGCCCTCCTTGAGGGTGGCCGACGGCATGCTCGACGTGCGCGGCGACGTTCCCGAACCCTTCGCCGTGACCGTGCCCGTCGAGCGGGTGCACACCCAGATCGGCGTCGAGCTGGGAGCCGAGGAAGTGGCGCAGCTGCTCGAGCCGATCGGCTTCACCGTGCTCGAGGAGCGCGCGGGGTCGCTGACCGTGATGGTCCCGACCAACCGTCCCGACGTGCGCCCGGAGCCCCACGGGGTCGACGACGTCATCGAGGAGGTTGCCCGCACCTTCGGGTACGCCAACGTCCCGCGCCGGGTCCCGACCTGGCCACAGCCGGGAGTCCTCGGGACTCACTCGCGGGAGCGCCGCGAAGTGAAGGGGATCCTGGTGGGGCTGGGCGTGTCCGAGGGCTGGACCGACACCTTCGTGTCGGCCGCCGCCCACGGCGCGGTCGGGCTCGACGGTCCCGCCGTGCGTGTCGCCAACCCTCTCGACGCCGAGAGGCCCTTGCTCCGCCGCTCACTCATGCCCGGCCTCCTCGCCGCACTGGAGCACAACGCCAGCCGCCGGCAACCTGCGGTGAGGCTCTTCGAGACGGGCGTGGTGTTCTCCCATCCCGACGAGGGGGCGCCGCGGGTGGTCGAGCGCGCCGGGGCCGGCGGCGCGTCGCGGGCCGAGCTCCCTGGTGAGCGCGAGCTGCTCAGCGCGGTGTTCGCCCTCGACGACGACGACGCCCGCACCGCGGTGGCCGCCTGGCACGCTCTTGCGGACGCGCTGCGCCTCGAGGGCGTCCGGATGGCGCCGCCGCTCGCCGAGGGCCCGCAGGGCACCCTGCCCGCCCTGCCCGGCCTCCACCCCACGCGCGCAGCACACCTGGTGGTTCCCACCGCGGTGCTGGGTGCCGTCGGCGAGATCGACCCGGCGGTGGCCGTGGCGTTCGGGTTGACCCAGCCCGGGGCCGCCGGAGGGGCGGCGCGGAGGATCGGCTGGCTCGAGATCGACCTCGACGTCCTCTTCGACGAGACGAAGGTGGCCCGCCGCGTGGCTGCCGCCGGGGCGGTGAGCCGCTACCCGTCTTCGGACGTCGATCTGGCTTTCGTGGTCGACGACGTCCATCGCGCCGACGTGGTGGCGGACGAGCTGCGGGAGGCGGCGGGGGAGCTGCTCGAGTCGGTGCGTCTCTTCGACGTGTACCGGGGCCCGGGCATCGAGTCCGGTCCGCGGAGCCTGGCCTACCGGCTGCGCTTCTGTTCGCCCGAGCGCACTCTGACCGACCAGGAAGTGGGCGAGCTGCGGGCCAGGTGCATCGACGCGGTGGCGGGTGCGTTCGGCGCCGTCCTCCGTTGAGCACCTGGTATATGCATGAGTATGCACAATCATGTATACTGATGCGATGAAGGCGGGCATCGTCGGGGGGTCGGGTTACACGGGTGGCGAGCTCCTGCGCCTCCTCGTGCCTCACCCCCACCTCGACGTCGCCGTTGTCACGGCCCACTCCCATGCCGGCCAGCGGGTGGGTGCACACACACCGTCGCTGGCAGCGGCCTACCCGGATCTGGTCTACGACGAGTACGACCCGGCGCGCCTCGACGGGCTGGACCTGGTGTTCTGCGCCCTGCCCCACGGAGAGTCCCAGCGGATCGTCCCGGGGCTGCTCGACCGGGTGGGTGCGGTGGTCGACCTGGCGGCCGACTTCCGGCTGTGCGACCCCGCCCTCTACGAACGCTGGTACGGCGAGGAGCACCGTGCCCCGGCCCTCCTCGAGCGGGCGGTGTTCGGACTGCCCGAACTGTTCCGCGCCGATCTGCCCGGGGCCGCCCTGGTGGCGGCCGCCGGTTGCTACCCGACCACGGCCGGCCTGGCGCTGGCACCGCTGGTGCGGGCCGGACTCATCGAACCCGCCGGGATCGTGGTCGATGCAGCGTCGGGGGTCTCGGGGGCCGGGCGGGGTGCCAAGGAGTCCCTCCAGTTCGGTGCGGTCGACGAGGACTTCACGGCGTACGGCCTGCTCACGCACCGCCACACCCCCGAGATGGAGCAGATCCTGGGGGCGGAGGTGCTCTTCACGCCGCACCTGGTCCCGATGGTGCGAGGCATCCTGGCCACCTGCTACGCCCGCCCGGCGGCGGGCCGCACCCTACCGTCACAGGACGAGGTGCTGTCGGTGCTGCACGCCGCCTACGACGACGAGCTCTTCGTGGTCGTGACCGACGACCCGCCCTCCACCAAGGCCACCACGGGGTCCAACGCGGCGCACGTCACCGCCCGGGTGGACCCGCGTACGGGGTGGGTCATAGCGCTGGGTGCGCTCGACAACTTGGTCAAGGGTGCGTCGGGGCAGGCGATCCAGTGCGCCAACGCCGTGCTCGGCTTGCCCGAGGGCACCGGGCTGCCCATCGCGGGGATGTACCCGTGAGCGTCACCGCGCCGGAGGGCTTCGTGGCAGTGGGGGGCTCGGCGGGCATCAAGGCGGGCGGGGTGCCCGACGTGGCCGTGGTGGTCACCGCAGACGGCCGGGCCGTCCCCGCCGCGGGCGTGTTCACCTCCAACCTGGCCGCTGCCGCTCCCGTCCAGGTGAGCCGGGCCCACCTGGCGGCTACCCGAGGCCGGGCGGCGGGCGTGATCCTCACATCGGGCAACGCCAACGCGGCCACCGGGGCGCCCGGTCGAGCCGCCGCGGAGCGGCTGTGCGCAGCAGTGGCCGGGGACGTCGGGGCGACGGCGGAGCAGATCCTGGTGTGCCAGACGGGACTCATCGGGATCCCGTTCCCCATCGACGCCGTGATGCCCGAGCTGGCCGACATCGTGATGGCGCGCAACCCCGGCCCCGACGCTGCGGCGCGGGCGGCCCGGGCCATCATGACCACCGACACGGTGCCCAAGGAGGTGGTCGTGGCCGGCGACGGCTTCACGGTGGGTGGCATGGCCAAGGGTGCCGCCATGTTGGCCCCCAACATGGCCACCATGCTGGCGGTGTGCACGACCGACGCCAGAGTCGAGCCGGGAGTCCTGCAGGACGCCCTGCACGAGGCGGTGGAGGCGTCGTTCAACCGCATCACGGTGGACGGCTGTACCTCGACCAACGACACGGTGCTGGTCCTGGCCAGCGGTCGCGGCGCAACGCCGTCGCGTACGGCGTTGCGGTCCGCGCTGGGCGAGGCGTGCAGCTCGCTGGCCGCGCAGATGGTGGACGATGCCGAGGGGGCCACCAAGGTGGCACACGTGCGCGTCCGCGGGGCCCGCAGCGACCAGGCGGCTCACGTGGCCGCCCGCAAGGTGGCCGACTCCATGCTCGTGCAGTGCTCGCTGTTCGGCGAGGACCCATACTGGGGGCGCGTCGTCTCCGAGCTCGGGTCGGCCGGAACGCCCTTCGACGTGGACCGCGTCACGGTCGCCTACGGGGCGGTCGTGGTTTGTGCGGCCGGCGTGGCCGTTCCCCATGACGAGGTCGCGGTGGCCACCCACATGGCGGGCCGCCACGTCGAGATCGTCTGCGACCTCGGTCTTGGCGACGGCGAGGCGGTCGTGCTCGGGTCCGATCTGAGCTACGGCTACATCGACGAGAACCGGACCACCTCGTGAGCGCCGAAGCGGCCGCCGTGCCCCCCAAGGTCACCCGGGCGCAGAAAGCGGCGGCGCAACGCACCGCGTCGGTGCTCGTCGAGGCGCTGCCCTACATCCGTCGGTTCCGCGGGAAGGTCGTCGTGGTCAAGTACGGCGGCAACGCGCTCGCCGGCTCGGACCCGGGCGCGTCGGAAACCGAGGAGGACGGTGGTACGGACGCCGCGCTGGCCTCCTTCGCCCAGGACGTCGTCCTGATGCGTGCCGTGGGCATCCTCCCGGTCGTGGTGCACGGCGGGGGGCCTCAGATCGGCGAGCTCATGGCGCGTCTGGGCAAGGTGACCGAGTTCCGCAACGGGCTGCGGGTGACCGACGCCGACACGTTGGACATCGCCCGCATGGTGCTGGTGGGCAAGGTCAACCGTGACATCGTGTCGGCCATCAACGTCCACGGGCCGCTGGCCGTGGGCATGTCGGGCGAGGACGCCAACCTGATCACGGCCACGCCGAGCCACGCCGACCTCGGATTCGTGGGCAACGTCTCGCTGGTCGATCCGACCATGCTCGAGCGCCTGGTGGCCGAGGGCTTGATCCCGGTTGTGGCCACCATCGGTGCCGACGAGTCCGGCCAGGCCTACAACATCAACGCGGACACGGTGGCCGGCGCGTTGGCCGAGGCGCTGGGAGCGGAGAAGCTGATCTTCCTGACCGACATCGAGGGCCTTCGCGTGGTGGCCGATGATCCGGCGACCGTGGTTCACCGGGCCTCGCTCGAGGTGGTCGACGAGATCCTGCGCAGCGGGGGGGCCCAGGGCGGCATGCGGCCCAAGATCGAGGCGTGCGCCCGGGCGGTGCGCGCCGGCGTGGGGCGGGCCCACATCCTCGACGGGCGCGTCCCCCATGCGTTGCTGCTCGAGCTGTTCACCGACGCCGGCGTCGGCACCATGGTGCTGCCGTGACGGGCGGGGTGACGGCCAGTGGCCGCGAGGCGCTCATGCGTACCTACCCGGAGCCTCCCGCGACCTTCGTGAGGGGCGAGGGCACCCATCTCTTCGACACCGAGGGGCGCGACTACCTCGACTTCGTGACCGGCCTGGCGGTGGTCTCGCTCGGCCACGCCCACCCGGTGGTGGCCCAGGCCGTGGCCGAGCAGGCGGCCACGCTGCTCCACGTGTCCAATCTCTACGGCAACACGCTGGGGCCCGAGGTGGCCCGCACCATCGACCGGCTGGTCCATGGCGGGTCCGGCCAGGCCGGGGGTCAGGTCTTCTTCGCCAACTCGGGGGCCGAGGCCAACGAGTGCGCGCTGAAGCTGGCCCGCCGCTGGGCCGGCGACGACCGCTTCGTGGTGGTCAGTGCCGACAACTCCTTCCACGGGCGCACCCTGGCCACCCTCACGGCGACCGGGCAACCGGAGAAGCAGGCGCCGTTCCGGCCCCTGCCCGAAGGCTTCGTCCACGTCCCCTACGACGATATCGCCGCGCTCGACCGGGCCCTCGATCCCGCCACCGTGGCCGCCGTGCTCCTCGAGCCCATCCAGGGTGAGGGCGGTGTCATGGTCCCGAGCTCGGACTACCTGGGCGGCGTGCGGGCCCTGTGCACCGAGCGGAACGCGCTCTTGATGCTCGACGAGGTCCAGACCGGCCTCGGTCGGACCGGCCACTGGTTCGCCTTCCAGGCCCAGGGGGGGCTCGAGCCCGATGTGGTGACCATGGCCAAGGCACTGGGCAACGGCATGCCGGTGGGCGCCTGCTGGGCCCGAGCCGAGGTGGCGGCCGCCTTCGGCCCGGGCGACCACGGGTCGACCTTCGGCGGGCAGCCCCTGGCGCTGGCCGCGGCGCGCGCCACACTGGCTGTCATGGAGGCCGAGGACGTCTGCGGCCGGGCCCGACGGGCCGGCAGCCGCCTGGCCACTGGCCTCGGGAGGCTGCTCGGGGTGGTGGCGGTGCGCGGTGCCGGGCTCCTGCTGGCGGCCCAACTGGTGGACCCGGTTGCCCGGGAAGTGTCGATCCTCGCACTCGAGCGCGGACTGCTAGTGAACCCCGTGCGCCCCGACGCCGTCCGGTTGGCGCCGCCGTTGCTGGTGAGCGACGAGGAGATCGACGCGGCGCTGGGCATCCTCGCCGGTGTGCTGGGCGAAGTCGCCGGGGTCGGCGGTGCGGGGGATCCGGCAGGGGAACCTGCGGTGACCATCCCGGGACGACAGGAGTAGGGGCCGACCCGTGGCCGATCTGTTCGACGTCGACGACATCGAGCCGGGGCAGTGGACGCGCCTGCTGGCGTGCGCGCTCGAGACCCCGCCGCCCCGGCACCTGGCCGGCCAGGGGGTGGCGTTGCTCTTCGAGAAGCCCTCGGCGCGCACGCGCAATTCGAGCGAGATGGCCGTGGTCGACCTGGGCGGGCATCCCGTGTACATCCAGGCCCCCGAGGTCGGGCTCGATACCAGGGAGACGGCGGAGGACGTGGGACGTACCCTCGGCTGTTACCACCGCGTCCTGTGTGCCCGGGTCTTCAACCATTCGCTGCTCGGCCGCATGGCGGGCGCACTCGACCGCAGCGGCTTCGACGTTCCCGTGGTGAACCTGCTCTCCGACGACGCACATCCTTGCCAGGCCGTGGCCGACGTGCTGACCATGCGCGAGGCGCTGGGCCCGCTGGCGGGCCGAGTGCTCGCCTACGTGGGGGACGCCAACAACGTGGCGCGGTCGTTGGCCAAGGCCGCGCTCTACGAGGGCATGGAGGTGCGCATCGCCGCACCGCAGGGCTATGACTTCTCGGCGGACGAGTTGGGTGCCCTGCACGCCCTGGCCGAGCGGGCCGGGCGCGGGGGCTCGGTGCAGCAGACCCACAGCCCCCCGCACGCCGCCGAGGGAGCGGGGGTGCTCTACACCGATGTGTGGACCAGCATGGGCCAGGAGGAGGAGCGGGCGGCACGGCTGGCCGCCTTCGCCGGCTACTCCATCGACCAGGCGCTTCTCGACCGGGCGGCGCCGGACGCCGTGGTGCTGCACTGCCTGCCCGCGCACCGCGGCGAGGAGATCGCCGAGGAGGTCCTCGAGGGACCCCGCGCCAGGGTGTGGCGCCAGGCGCTCCACCGGCGGACGGCCATGCGCGGCGTGCTGACCTGGGCACTGGGGGAATCATGAGCGGGCACTCGGGGGGCCGGCCGACCAAGAACCAGCGCCAGCATCTCATCACCAAGCTGCTCGAGTCCCGGCCGGTCACTTCCCAGGCGCAGCTGGTTGCCCTGTTGGGCAGCGAGGGAGTCGAGGCGACCCAGACCACGGTGTCGCGCGACCTCGAAGACCTGGGCGCCGTCAAGGTCCGCCTGCCGGGGGGCGACACGGCCTACGCCCTACCCGAGCTGCCGTCCCAGCAGATCGCGCCCGAGGACCACCTCCGGCGGGTGCTCGGCGAGTGGGTGGTGGAGGTGGCACACTCGGCCAATCTGGTGGTCCTGCGGACACCCCCGGGCTCGGCGCACGTCGTGGGATCGGCGCTGGACCGAAGCGGCCTCGAAGGAGTGGTCGGCACCGTGGCCGGCGACGACACCGTCCTCGTTGTGGCCGACGCCGAGCTCGGTGGGAGCATCATGGCGGACCGTCTGCGGGACATCGCGGGCGTCGCTGCACAGCGGATCGTGTCGAACGGGGCGCCGAACGGGGCGCCGAACGGGAAGGAAGCGAACTGAGCATGTCTGAGCGAGTAGTGCTGGCCTACAGCGGTGGACTCGACACGTCGGTGGCCGTGCGCTGGCTGATGGAGAACTCGGGTGTCGAGGTCGTCGCCGTGGCGGTCAACGTGGGCCAGGCAGCCGACCGGGGCGGAGAGGACTACGAGGCCATCCGCCAGCGTGCCCTGGCGGCAGGCGCGGTCGAGGCCGTGGTGGTCGACGCCCGGGACGAGATGGTCGAGGAGTTCTGCCTTCCCGCGCTCCAGGCCAACGCGCGCTACGAGGGCAAGTACCCGCTCGTCTCGGCGCTCTCCCGGCCCGTCATCGTGCGTCACCTGGTCGCCGAGGCGCGCCGGCACGGGGCCACCGCCGTGGCCCACGGGTGCACCGGAAAGGGGAACGACCAGGTTCGATTCGAGGTCGGCGTGCGGGCGCTGGCACCGGACCTGGGCATCTACGCCCCGGCCCGGGTCTGGGGTCTGACCCGCGAGGACTGTGTCGAGCTGGCTGCCAAGTGGGAGATCCCGATCACGGTGACCAAGGAGAAGCTCTACTCCATCGACGACAACCTCTGGGGCAAGGCGATCGAGTGCGGTGCCATCGAGGATCCCTGGGCACCGGCTCCCGACGACGTGTACACGCTGACCCGGGTCACCCAGCCCGACCCGGTCGAGGTCGTGGTCGGCTTCGAGGGCGGCGTGCCGGTCAGCCTCGACGGGACCGCGCTGGGCCCCTACGAGCTGATCACCCGGCTGGGTGAGCTCGCCGGGAGCCGGGGCTTCGGCCGCCTGGACATGGTGGAGAACCGCCGGGTGGGCATCAAGAGCCGTGAGGTCTACGAGTGCCCGGCCGCTCTCTCGTTGATCGTGGCCCACGCCGACCTCGAGGACCTCACTCTCGAGCGCGACCTGCACCACGAGAAGGCGCGTCTCGAGCCGCGCTGGGCCGAGCTGGTCTACGACGGGCTGTGGTACTCACCGTTGCGGGCCACGCTGCAGGCCTTCATCACCGAGAGCCAGCGCCACGTGACCGGGGAGGTCCGTCTGCGCTTCGCCGCGCCCGGGACGTGCACCGTGGTGGGGCGGCGCAGCCCGGTCGCCCTCTACGACCACGGCCTGGCGACCTACGACGCCTCGGACACCTTCCGGCACGAGGACGCCGAGGGGTTCGTCCGGCTCTGGGGCCTCGGGGTGGCCACCTGGTCGTCACGCCAGGGGCCCGGATCGGCCGGGGGGGCTTCGACATGACGCTGTGGGAGGGACGCATCGCCACGGGCATGGCCGACGCCGTGGCCGACTTCACGGTCAGCCTGCCCTTCGACCGTGCCCTGGCCGCCGAGGACCTCATGGGCTCGCGGGCCCACGTGAAGGGGCTGGGCAAGGCGGGCATCCTCGGCGACGCCGAGGTCGCGACGCTGCTCGGGGCACTCGACGCGGTGGAGCACGAGCTGACGACCGGCACGTTCGCCTTCGCTCCCGGCGACGAGGACATCCACACCGCCGTCGAGCGCCGGGTGACCGAGTTGGCCGGGGACGTGGGCGCCAAGCTGCACACGGGCCGCAGCCGCAACGACCAGGTGGTCACCGCACTGCGGTTGTGGTGCCGCCGCTCCCTGGTCGAGGTGTCCGGAGAGATCATGGGGCTCCAGGACGCCCTGGCGCAGCGGGCCAGCGAGGCGGATGGCGCCTACCTGCCCGGCTACACCCACCTCCAACGGGCGCAGCCGGTGTTGTTGGCCCACCATCTGCTGGCCCACGGATGGGCCCTGGCCCGGGACCTCGATCGCATCTTGACCACGGTGGACCGGCTCAACGTGTCGCCGCTCGGCGCCGGGGCGCTCGCGGGCTCGTCCCTGCCGCTCGACCCCGACTTCGTCGCCGGTGAGCTCGGGTTCCACAGCCGCTTCGAGAACTCGCTCGACGCCGTGGCGGACCGGGACTTCGTGGCGGAGGCCCTCTTCGACCTAGCCCTGCTGGGGGTCCACCTCTCGCGCATGGGGGAGGAGATCGTCTTGTGGTCGACCGAGGAGTTCGGTTTCTGTATCCTCGACGACGCCTACGCCACCGGCAGCTCCATGCTGCCGCAAAAGAAGAACCCCGACGTCGCCGAACTGGCCCGGGGCAAGTCCGGCCGACTCATCGGGCACCTGACCGGCATCCTGGTCACCCTCAAGGGCCTTCCGCTGGCCTACAACCGCGACCTCCAAGAGGACAAGGAGCCGCTGCTCGACGCGGTGGCCCAGGTGACGCGTGCCCTGATCGCGTTGCGCGGGCTCTACGAGACGGCCACTTGGAACGAGGCGAGGATGCAGTCGGCAGCCGACGGGCCGGCGGCCTCGGCCATCGACCTGGCCGAGATGCTGGTGGAGCGGGGGATGCCCTTCCGCCAGGCTCACGCACTCGTCGGCGGCCTGGTGCGCGAGTCACTCGAGCGCCACGTGCCCCTGGTCGAGCTGGTGGCCGCCCACCCCGACCTGGGCGAAACCGCCGTGGAACTGCTCGAGCCAGGGGTGGCGGTGACCCGCCGGCGCACCCCGGGTGGCGCCGGGCCCGAACCCGTGCGCGAGCAGGCCGAGCGGTTCGCCCGACGCCGGGAGGTGGACCGCACCCGGTTGGCCCATTGGTCGCCCCCGGCGGTTGCCGAAGAAGGGTGACGAGCCGGTGACGGTCCGGGGGCGACAGCGAGGAAATCCTCCCGGAGGGTTGTGCGCGATGCCCCTCGGCGCGCAGGCTGGTGTGGGAGCGTCCTCGGGGTGGTGCCATGGAGCGTCTGGCCGGTCTGGATCCGATGTTCGTGTACTCGGACACGCCGGAGTTCCCGCTCGAGGTGGCGTACGCGTGCGTCCTCGATCCGGCCACCGCTCCCACCGGCTACGCATTCGAGCGGGTGGTCCGCATGTTCGAGCTCAAGGTGCCCTCGATCCCTCAGCTGCGGCGCCGGCTGGTGCCCGTCCCCCTCGGACTCGACCACCCGCGCTGGGTCGACGACCCGGCGTTCGACCTCGGTGACCACCTGCACCGGGTGGCCCTGCCCGGCCCCGGCGGTGAGGGCGAGTTCGCTGCCGCCGTGGGGGACGTCCTGGGCCACTCCCTGACCCCCGGTCAGGCTCCCTGGGAGATCCACGTCGTGGAAGGGTTGGCGGACGGCCGAGTCGGTCTGATCGCCAAGATGCACCATGCGGCGATCGACGGGGTGACGGGGGCGGACCTGCTGGCCCAGCTGCTCGATCTGGCCCCCCGGGACCCTCTCGAGCAGCCGCCCGCCCCTCCGGGTGCCCCGGCGCGCCTGCCCTCGGCGGCCCGCCTGGTGGCCGACGCCCTGCCCAACCTCGCGGCCAGCCCGGTACGGGCCGTGCGGGCGGCCCGTGAGGTTGGCCGGACCGGGGCACGCCTCGTGCGGCGGGCCGTGGAGTGCGGGGTGGATGCCGTGTCGATCCCCCTCGGGGCGCCGAGCACCTTCGAGGCACCGGCGCGCGGACGCCGCGCCGTGGCTTTCGCCCGGCTGGACCTGCCCGCCGTGCGGTCGCTCAAGGCGCGATTCGGCGCCACCGTGAACGACGTGGTGTTGGCCGTCTCCTCCGGAGCGCTCCGTCGCTACCTGGCGCTGCTCGGAACCGACGCATCACGCCCGCTCGTGGCGGTGGTCCCCGTGTCGCTGCGCGGCGCGGTCCCGATCGCCGGCAACCAGCTCTCCGCCATGTTCGTCCAGCTGGCGAACGACCGCAGGGCGCCGTTGGAGCGCCTCCTGGCCGTGATGGAGGTCAGCGACATGTGCAAGGGACAAGAGCGCGCCGTCGGGTACGGGCCCATGGCGAGCACGGTCGTCGACGCGGTGCCACCGGCGCTGGCCCGGCCGGTGGTCCGGCTCGGGGTGCGTGCGGGCATGCTCCGCAAGGTCCGGGCCGGCAACCTGCTCATCTCGAACGTGCCCGGGCCCGATGTGCCCCTGTACTTCGCCGGCATGGAGCTCCGGGCGCTTCATCCCCTCGGGCCGGTCGTCGACGGCATGCCGCTCAACGTGACCGTCCAGCGCTACTGCGACGAGCTCTTTGTCGGCATCAACGCCTGCGCACGCACCGTGCCCGAGCTTCCCGCACTGGCTCGCGCCATGGGCGACGAGCTGGTCCAGCTCTGTGCCGAGACCGAACAGCCCGGCGCCCGGGCTGGCACCGCAGCGGCCCGGCGCGCCAGGGTGGAGCGTGCAGCCGTCCGAGCTCGAAGGTGATCCGGTCGACGTCGCTCCCTGGCTGCTGAACAAGGTCCTGGTCAGAGGGGAGCGGTCGGGCCGGATCGTCGAGGTCGAGGCCTATCGCGGTGCGGACGACCCGGCGTCCCACGCCTTCGGAGGACGGACGCGGCGCACCGAGGTCATGTTCGGACCTCCGGGGTTCCTCTACGTCTACTTCACCTACGGGATGCACTGGTGCGCCAACGTGGTCTGTGGCCCCCAGGGTGTGGCGGGCGCCGTCCTGATCCGGGCCCTGGTCCCGATCACCGGTCGCGAGGCCATGCGTGCCGCTCGGCCGGCGGCGCAGCGCGCCTGGGACCTGTGCAGCGGGCCGGCCAAGCTCTGCCAGGCCCTCGGCATCACCGGGGCCGACAACGGTGCGGACCTGCTGGCGGACGGGCGCAACAGCTGTGGCAGTGGAAGTGCAACGGAGCCTGCGGCGGTGACCCTGGCCGACGACGGCGTGCTGCCCCCAAACCGGGCGGCGCGGGGCCCACGGATCGGTGTCAGCGCAGCGGGCGAGAGGCCTTGGCGGTTCTGGGTGCCCAAGAGCCCGTGGACGTCCCGGCCGACCGACGCGGGGAGGCCGCCCGAGGCGTGGGAAACCCTGTCATGACCCTGTCATGCCGATGCAACATCGATCCCGCATGCTTCTGTCATCGCATCGCATGACATGCGTGACAGGTCGAGGGCATCAGCAGGCGGCGCACGCTCCGGGCCCCGTTTGGCGGCGGGGGGAGCGGAAAGCCCGTTGAGCTTCGAGCACCTGGGTGGCATGCGGGGGGCCGCCGGCCCCCCGCATGCCACCCGAGGGTGCAGCTGCCCGGCGACCGCGGGAACCGGGCACAGGTCGTGCGGCATCTACGCTGTCGGGGTGGAGCCGCACGACACTCTGTGCGGTGGCCGAGCCACACGACACTCTGTCGCCGGTGGCCGAGCCACACGACACTCTGTGCGGTGGCCGAGCCACACGACGCCGATCGATGCCGACAGTGGAGTGAGTCAGCGTCGGAACTTTCCGAGGATGGGCCGTTCGCGTTGACGTCACCTGATGGTGTCTGCTAGGGTGAACAACCCGTCGGAACGGCCGATTCGGCCCTCCGACAGCAGAAGGAGATTCTTCGGCGGTTTCGTGCCGTCCGGAGTGCTCCCTCGGGAACCCGGCACCAACACCGGCTGGACTGGTGTGTGCCCGGTCGCTCCTTGAAAACGGAATAGTGAGAGCCAAAAGCCAGTGCGGGCAATCCGTGCGGGCCGGTTCGCCGGCATCGCAAGGGTTGAACGTCAATAACGCAGTACACACGGGCTCAGGATCCCCTCGGGGAGCTGGAGCTCGTGGTTGCCATGGTTCGAGTCAAAACATGGCAACTCTCTGATTCTCGGCTGGGAGAACTCCCTTGGGAGTTCAACCGGTTGGAGTTTTGATGGAGAGTTTGATCCTGGCTCAGGACGAACGCTGGCGGCGTGCCTAACACATGCAAGTCGAACGCGCTCCATTCGGTAGCAATACCGATGAAGAGCGAGTGGCGAACGGGTGAGTAGCACGTGAGCAACCTGCCCCGAAGACTGGGACAACACCGGGAAACCGGTGCTAATACCGGATACCCCTGTCGGACCGCATGATCTGACAAGGAAATGGATTCCGCTTCGGGAGGGGCTCGCGGCCTATCAGCTAGTTGGTGAGGTAATGGCTCACCAAGGCATCGACGGGTAGCTGGTCTGAGAGGACGATCAGCCACACTGGGACTGAGACACGGCCCAGACTCCTACGGGAGGCAGCAGTGGGGAATCTTGCGCAATGGGCGAAAGCCTGACGCAGCAACGCCGCGTGGAGGACGAAGGCTTTCTGAGTTGTAAACTCCTTTCAGCAGGGACGATTGTGACGGTACCTGCAGAAGAAGCACCGGCCAACTACGTGCCAGCAGCCGCGGTGATACGTAGGGTGCAAGCGTTGTCCGGATTTATTGGGCGTAAAGAGCTCGTAGGCGGTTTGATAAGTCGGGTGTGAAACCTCCAGGCTCAACCTGGAGCCGCCACTCGATACTGTCATGACTAGAATTCGGTAGGGGACCACGGAATTCCTGGTGTAGCGGTGAAATGCGCAGATATCAGGAGGAACACCAGCAGCGAAGGCGGTGGTCTGGGCCGACATTGACGCTGAGGAGCGAAAGCGTGGGGAGCGAACAGGATTAGATACCCTGGTAGTCCACGCCGTAAACGTTGGGCACTAGGTGTGGGGACTATTCAACGGTTTCCGTGCCGCAGCTAACGCATTAAGTGCCCCGCCTGGGGAGTACGGCCGCAAGGCTAAAACTCAAAGGAATTGACGGGGGCCCGCACAAGCGGCGGAGCATGTGGCTTAATTCGAGGCAACGCGAAGAACCTTACCTGGGTTTGACATGTAGGGAAAAGCCGTAGAGATACGGTGTCCTTCGGGGCCTTACACAGGTGGTGCATGGCTGTCGTCAGCTCGTGTCGTGAGATGTTGGGTTAAGTCCCGCAACGAGCGCAACCCTTGTCCTATGTTGCCAGCGGGTAATGCCGGGGACTCGTAGGAGACTGCCGGGGTCAACTCGGAGGAAGGTGGGGACGACGTCAAGTCATCATGCCCCTTACGCCCAGGGCTGCACACATGCTACAATGGCTGGTACAACGGGCTGCTAATCCGCGAGGAGGAGCCAATCCCCAAAGCCAGTCTCAGTTCGGATTGGAGTCTGCAACTCGACTCCATGAAGTCGGAGTCGCTAGTAATCCCGGATCAGCAACGCCGGGGTGAATACGTTCCCGGGCCTTGTACACACCGCCCGTCACACCACGAAAGTCGGTAACACCCGAAGCCGGTGGCCCAACCTTTTAGGAGGGAGCCGTCGAAGGTGGGATCGGTGATTGGGGTGAAGTCGTAACAAGGTAGCCGTACCGGAAGGTGCGGCTGGATCACCTCCTTTCTAAGGAGTGCTGTCGGCATTCTTGCCGACCACTACCCAGTTGAACACTGGCTACTCGGTTGCTCTCGCAGTCCGGCCGATGAAACGGCCGCCTTCGACGTCTCCTAGGGGTGCATGCACCACAGGGAGAGAAGCGTTGGAGCCCGCCCTTCGCGGACCGTCCACTGCGTGGTCAACCGGGCTCTCGCTGTTCCGTTTTGAGGGAGTGACCCATGGGGTCGTTCCCGGTGACGTCCGTGAGGCGCGTTCGCGCCGGTCCGGACCGCTCACCCCGTGCATGCCCTGATCGGGCAGCTGTTCACACCGCGTGCTCTCGAGTGCCGGCGTCGAGCTCGATCCGGCATGCGCTGTGCCGGACCTTGAGAATTCCAAAGCGAGCACGAGCATCTTTGTTCTCCAAGCTACAAAGAGCCAACGGTGGATGCCTTGGCGCCTAAAGCCGAAGAAGGACGTGGGCGACTGCGAAAAGCCACGGGAAGCTGTCTACCAAGCGACGATCCGTGGATGTCCGAATGGGGCAACCCAGCACCTGTCATGAGGTGTTACACCCGCCTGAATGCATAGGGCGGGGCGAGGGAACCGGGTGAATTGAAACATCTAAGTAACCCGAGGAGAGGAAAACAACAGTGACTCCCTGAGTAGCGGCGAGCGAAAAGGGAAGAGCCTAAACCGTGCCGGTGTCAAGCCTGGTGGCGTTGCCGGTATGGGGTTGTGGGACTCGAGAGATGGGGCACCAGACCTGTCACGGAGTCAGAAATCCAATGGTGAGCGGAATCAGTCAGGAAAGCTGAACCAAAGAGGGTAACGGTCCCGTACACGAACAGCATTGGACTCCGCTCGAGCACCCGAGTAGCGCCGGATCCGGGAAAGCCGGCGTGAATCTGCGAGGACCATCTCGTAAGGCTAAGTACTCTTAGGCGACCGATAGCGAACTAGTACCGTGAGGGAAAGGTGAAAAGTACCCCGGGAGGGGAGTGAAATAGTACCTGAAACCGTTGGCTTACAAACAGTCAAAGCGTCGTTGCTCCACCGTTGCCAGGATCCCTTCGGGTGAAAATGGTGACACATGGTGGATGTCAGCCGTGATGGCGTGCCTTTTGAAGAATGAGCCAGCGAGTTACGGTGTGTGGCGAGGTTAACCAGTGATGGGTAGCCGAAGCGAAAGCGAGTCTGAATAGGGCGTTGAGTCGCATGCTGTAGACCCGAAGCCGAGTGAGCTTGCCATGGGCAGGCTGAAGCGAAGGTAAGACTTCGTGGAGGGCCGAACCCACCTAGGTTGAAAACTGGGGGGATGACCTGTGGCAAGGGGTGAAAGGCCAATCAAACTCGGTGATAGCTGGTTCTCCCCGAAATGCATTTAGGTGCAGCGTCGGGTGTTCAGCATCGGAGGTAGAGCACTGGATGGGCTAGGGGGCCTACAAGCTTACTGACCCCAACTAAACTCCGAATGCCGATGCTCCAGAACCCGGCAGTGAGACCACGAGGGATGAGCTTCGTTGGTCGAAAGGGAAACAGCCCAGACCGCCGGCTAAGGCCCCAAATTCTTGACTAAGTGGAAAACGATGTGGGAACGCAAAGACAGCCAGGAGGTTGGCTCAGAAGCAGCCATCCTTAAAAGAGTGCGTAATAGCTCACTGGTCGAGTGGTCCTGCGCGGATAATGTAACGGGGCTCAAGTCAAGAGCCGAAGCCGCGGATTTCCGTCTTCTGACGGGAGTGGTAGGGGAGCGTCGATCTCGCAGCGAAGCGGTGGTGTGAACCGTCGTGGAGCGTGGTCGAGTGCGAATGCTGGTATGAGTAGCGAGAGAGGAGTGAGAAACTCCTCCGCCGTAAGCCCAAGGGTTCCTGGGGAAGGCTAATCCTCCCAGGGTAAGTCGGGAGCTAAGGCGAGGCCGAAAGGCGTAGTCGATGCACAACTGGTTGATATTCCAGTACTACCGTGTACGCGCCCATTCCAAGCCAGAGGTACTAAGGGGATGACCTTCGGGTCGAGCCGACAAACTCTGGGGCGGACAGCAATGGAGGGACGCAGGAAGATAGGTGAGCCCAGGCGTTGGTTGTCCTGGGGTAAGCGTGTAGGGAGGGATCTAGGCAAATCCGGATCCCGTTAATCCTGAGACGCGATGCCGAGCCGTTCCAGGCGAAGTCACTGATTCTATGCTGCCAAGAAAAGCTTCTAGCGAGCTGACACGGTACCCGTACCCCAAACCAACACAGGTGGGCGGGTAGAGAATACCAAGGCGATCGGGAGAACTGTGGTTAAGGAACTCGGCAAAATTCCTCCGTAACTTCGGGAGAAGGAGGGCCTCGATAGGGTGAAGGACCTTGCGTCCGGATGCCCAAGGGGGCCGCAGAGAATTGGGGAAAGCGACTGTTTACTAAAAACACAGGAGCGTGCGAAGTCGTAAGACGATGTATACGCTCTGACGCCTGCCCGGTGCCGGAAGGTTACGGGGAAGGGTTAGCCCTCGGGCGAAGCTCTGAACCTAAGCCCCGGTAAACGGCGGCCGTAACTATAACGGTCCTAAGGTAGCGAAATTCCTTGTCGGGTAAGTTCCGACCTGCACGAATGGCGTAACGACTTTCCTACTGTCTCAACCACAGACCCGGCGAAATTGAAGTACGAGTAAAGATGCTCGTTAGCTGCATCAGGACGGAAAGACCCCGTGGACCTTTACTATAGCTTGATGTTGAGTTTTGGTACTATTTGTGTAGGATAGGTGGGAGACTGGGAAGCATTGGCGCCAGCCAGTGTGGAGTCAACCTTGAAATACCACCCTTTTAGTGCCGGGACTCTAACTTCGGTCCGTGATCCGGATCAGGAACAGCGTCAGGTGGGTAGTTTGACTGGGGCGGTCGCCTCCTAAAATGTAACGGAGGCGCCCAAAGGTTCCCTCAGGCTGGTTGGCAATCAGCTGTCGAGTGCAATGGCAAAAGGGAGCTTGACTGCGAGACTCACAAGTCGAGCAGGTGCGAAAGCAGGGCATAGTGATCCAGCGGTTGCTTATGGAAGCGCCGTTGCTCAACGGATAAAAGGTACCCCGGGGATAACAGGCTCATCTTCCCCAAGAGTCCATATCGACGGGAAGGTTTGGCACCTCGATGTCGGCTCGTCGCATCCTGGGGCTGAAGCCGGTCCCAAGGGTTGGGCTGTTCGCCCATTAAAGCGGTACGCGAGCTGGGTTTAGAACGTCGTGAGACAGTTCGGTCCCTATCCGATGCAGCCGTAGGAGATTTGAGGAAGGCTGTCCCTAGTACGAGAGGACCGGGACGGACGTAGCTCTCGTGTGCCAGTTGTCCTGCCAAGGGCACGGCTGGTTTGCGACCTACGGGTGGGATAAGCGCTGAAAGCATCTAAGTGCGAAGCTCGTTCCGAGATGAAATCTCCCACAGGGTTAACCTGGTAAGGCCCGTGGCTAGACGACCACGTTGATAGGCCGGAGGTGTACGTACAGCAATGTATTCAGCCGACCGGTACTAATCGGCCGAGGGCTTGGAGACAACCGCTCGTGTTCGCTTTGGAACGCTCAGGGCTGCGCATGGCGCAGCGAAGGCGTGTGGACTGCTGCCCTCGAGGGCCCGGTCGACCGCCCGAGCGTACGGTTTCCGGTGGCCATGGCGGCGGGGAAACACCCGTTCCCATTCCGAACACGGCAGTTAAGCCCGCCCGCGCCGATGGTACTTGGGGGGAGGCCCCCTGGGAGAGTAGGTCGCCGCCGGGATTTCGCAAGACGATGACCCCCTCGTGCTCCGGCCGAGGGGGTCTCGTCGTTTCAGGCTGCGATCATTCGAGGTCGTCACGCCGGGTGGTGCACCGGCCGGTCATGGGGGAGCTGTCCACGAACACGCCGTGGAACCGCCGTCGACTGAATTTCCAGTCCCCGTCGATCCGTACCAAGTCGTCGTAGGAGATTCCCCACAGCATGAGGTCGACCGTCCCGTCGGTCCGAACGATCTCGTGCAGTGTCGAGCGAGCGCTTGCCGTTCCGTTCCCGTCGAGGGTCACCACAGTGTTGTGGACGGTCTGTATGAAGGTGTCGAGCCCGCCGATGTGCCCGACGATGCCTTCTCGGATTGCCCGCGGACCTTCGAATCGGAGGTTGAGAGGTTCGACGACCTCCCAGACGCTCTCGGGCGCGTAACACGATTCGAGGGCGTCCCAGTCGGCCCGGTTGGCGGCGTCGCTGTAGCGGTTGATCGTCTCTTGGACGGCGAGCTTCTCGGCCCAGATCTCGGTCGTGGACATGGTCACTCCTGGCGGGTCGTGCGGGGTGCGCCGGTTCTTTCAGCGCTGGTAGGTCAGGTGGGCGACGGCAATCGCGTCTCGGTTGCCGTCGGTCAGCTCGGCCCGGCATCCGACCAGGTCATCGGTCACGGAGAGCACCTCGGCGCGGGCGGAGAAGGGAGATCGGCGTCCCGCCCTCACGATCCGCATGGTCCAGGACCGCAGAGCAAGTGCGTCGGTTCCGGCGACGTCGCCTGCCGCCTCGAGGCTGCTCTGCTCGACCCCGACGAGCATCGGGCCGTGGTGGAGGATCTCGGCCCCGACGCGCGGCGAGAGCGCCGGCAGCACGAACCCGCCCTCAGCCGCCGGCACGAGCTCGAAGGCGTCGAGCATCGGGGGAGTCCCCGGCCCCTCGGGGAGCCCGGGTCCCGGGTCGGTGTAGACGAACCCCTCGGGTGTCGAGCTCACGACGGACCAGTTGGCCGCGCCGATCCCGATGACGCGTCCGGGCCGTCGGGCGTCCTCGAAGCGGCATTCAGTGAAGACCTGGGTCCGAGCCCACCGGGTGACGCGGCCGAAGGTGCGCAGCAGCGGGACGTCGAGGGCTGGCTCGTAGAGTTGGAGATCGATCTCGGTGAGACCGAGGATGAAGACGCGGTCCACCACGATGCCGGCGGTGTCCAGCATGGACACCGCGAGCGCCGCTCCCGACACCGAATGGGAAGTGCGCAGGTGTGCCCGCAGTGCCGTGGTGCCCGTCGCGTGGTCACGGTCGGTGATCTCGGAACGACAGCCGACATACCGGTAGGTCACGAGGTCGTCCATGCTGCCCGTGAACGCGCCCTGAAGGGTGTCGCTGACCGGCGGTCCCGAACTCGCCATGCATTCGACGCTAGCACCGGGTCCGCAGAGGGCACCGATGCAATCACCCCTGGGATAGCGTCGGTCGGCCGCCCCGCCGGAGGGCGCGCCAAAGGGGAGGAACAGCATGGAGATCGGGATATCGATCCCCCACATCGGTCAGCTCACGACCCCGACACTGGTCGTCGAGTTCTGTCGTGCCGCCGATGCCGCCGGATTCGACGGGCTCTGGACGGCCGACCATCTCGTGGTGCCCCAGGTGATGGAGTCCGACTACACGCTCCTCGCCGAGCCACGCGCCATGTCGTTCGAGAACATGCGCAAGACGATGGGTCTGAATCTCGAGTTGAACACCACGCTTGCCGTGGCGGCGGCCGTGACCCGGACGGCGAAGATCTGCACCGGTATCGCGGTGCTACCGCTCCGCAACCCGCTCCTCAATGCTCGCCAGCTGGCTTCCGTCGATTTGTACTCGGGCGGGCGTCTCGTCCTGGGTGTTGGGGTGGGGTGGTTGGCGGAGGAAGCCGCTGCACTCGGTGTCCCGTGGGACCATCGAGGAGCACGGAGCGAGGAGATGATCGCCCTGTTCCGGACCCTGTGGTGCGCGGAATCAGAGGTGGCGGAGTTCCACGGGAGCTACTACGACGTGCCTCCCCTCGACCCCGATCCGCGCCCCGTCCAGCGGCCAATTCCCATCCTGGTGGGTGGGCACAGCGACATCGCACTCGATCGTGCCGCTCGGATCGGCGACGGGTGGATTGCCGCGGGAATGGGTCGGCCGCGGCTCGGTGAGTCGCTCGACCGGCTCCGGGCCACCTGCGATCGCCACGACCGGGATTTCGGGCAGCTCGCCATCGTGAACGGCGAGCGTGTCGACGTGCGGCTCGACGCCGACGATCCCGACATCACGGCTCAGGTAGAGCGGACCGTGGAAGGCCTTCAGGCGTACGAGGCCATGGGCGTGGCGCACATGAAGGTGTCGATCAATGCGCGCAGTGCGAGCTCGTTGCTCGAAATGGTCGACGTGTGCGGGCGGGAGGTCATCCCGGCCTATCGCGGATCAGTGCCTGCGCGCACCCCGGGGGCGTGATCGGCCTCCGTCGGGACGAACCGAGCCGGGAGCTCCACGGATCGTGAACGGAGGAATTCCCCAAGCCCCTTGGCCTGAGGGTCGGCACGGATGCTGGACGCCACGCCCTCACCCAGCAACCCGACGATAACGAAGTTGAGCGCCCGCAGGTTCGGGAGTTCGTAGCGCTCGATGCGCAGCGACGAGGCCTCCGGGAGGAGTTCGTGGACACGCTCCGCCGTGAAGTATGCCCGGAGCCACTCGTAGGTGTCGGCGGTGGCGCACCAGACACCGACGTTCGCGTTGCCACCCTTGTCCCCCGAGCGGGCACCGCACACCGTGCCCAGCGGGGCCCGGACCGTCGCTTCAGTGGGCCGATCGAGATGGATCGGCGTCGAGGGGCCGAGGGGATCGGGATCGTTCTCGATCGTGGGGCTAGCCGGCGCTTGCACGGGATCGGGTACCTGCTTCATCGTGCCGTCGGGGAGAAGCACCGTATGCTCGACCGTGTCGCGCGAGACCAGGACCGGCCAGTAGACGCCGTATTCGGTGGCGGGCGTCGGCGGTGTGGTGGTGAAGAAGCCCGCGTAGCTCTGCAGCGTCAGCGCCGTCACTTCGTTGGAGAAACGACGTCCCACAATGCTCGCATCTTGGCTCTTCACTGTCACGCGCAGGTGTGCGGTCGCCTCCGCATTCAGCTGGGCATCAAGGTGGTCAGTGCGCAGGAGCTGGACGTCGACGGCGTCGAATCGCTCCCGTCCGCCCAAGCTCTCGAAGAGCTGCTCGGTTGCCCGGTCTGCCTTCTCAGCCACATTGAGGCCGGTGATCACCATGGTCATCGTGTTCCGGAAGCCTCCCGGGAGGTTGATCGCCACCTTCAAGGAGCGTGGTGCCGGGGTCCCTCGTGCACCGCTCACCTGGACACGATCAGGGCCGGCCTGTTCGAGCATGAGGGTGTCGAAGTGGGCCGTTACATCCGGGTTGGCGTAGGCCGGGCCGGCAATCTCGTAAAGGAGCTGCGCGGTGACGGTCCCGGTCGTCACCGCACCGCCGGTGCCAGCCTGTTTGGTGACGACGAAGGTTCCGTCTGCGGCGACCTCCGCGATCGGGAACCCTGGAAGTCCGGCCGAGAGTTCGTCGGGAAACGGGTAGTTCCCGCCCGTTGCCTGCGCGCCACACTCGATCACGTGACCGGCGACCACGGCACCGGCCAAGGCATCCCAGTCGTCCGTCTGCCAACGGTGCCACCAGGCGGCCGGCCCGAGCGCCAGCGATGCGTCCGTGACCCGTCCCGTCACCACGATGTCCGCGCCCGCCTCGAGGGCGGCGGCGATGCCCCATCCGCCCAGATAGGCGTTCGCCGTCATGGCGGTACCTCCGAGCGTCGGAAGGGGTTCGCCGGTGTCGAGGTGTCGCAGCGAGACCAGTCCTGAAGCCTGCAAGTCAGGGAGCCGATCACGGAGGTCGTCACCTTCGACGACGGCGATCGAAGGGCGCAGACCTTGCTGCCCAGCGACGGCCAGGAGGCGATCCCGCAACCCCCGAGGGTTGAGGCCGCCAGCATTGGTGACGACCTTGGTTCCCCCGGACAAGAGGCGTGCCATGACCTCTGCCATCTGCCGGGCGAAGACCTCCGCAAAGCCGGCCCGGGGATCCCGGGCCTGCTGCTTTCCCAGGATCAGCATCGTGAGCTCAGCCAGATAGTCGCCAGTGATGACGTCCACCTTGGTCGGCCCGTCGAGTATCTCGCCTGGTGCGTCGAAGCGATCGCCGAGGAATCCAGAGACGTTGGCGATGCGAATCGGCCGAGAACTCATTGACCGCGCCGTTGGGGGGGTCGGCGGTCGCGGAAGGCGCGGGGGCCTTCCTGGGCGTCGAGACTGCGGTAGACGGGCTCCCAGATCCGGTCGGCCTCATCGAGGTGGTCGGGGCGTGAGAGGTAGACGGTGCGCTTGGCCGCCGCCACCGAGAGCGGTGCGTTCGCGGCAATGGTCTCGCCGAGGGTCTGGGCCGTCGCATGCAGGGTGTCCGCAGGCACGACTCGGTTCACCAGGCCCATGCGTAAGGCCTGTTCAGCGTCCAGTGGTTCGCCGGCCATGAGCAGTTCGAGCGCGATTCGTGGTGGCAGCAGCCATGGCAAGGGAGCCGCCCATGGGGTGCCGCGACCCACTTTGACCTCGGTGATGGCGAATCGGGCATGGTCTGCGGCGGCGCAGAGGTCGCACATTTGTGCCAGGAGGAACACGCCTGCGAGTGCCACTCCGTTGACCGCAGCGTTGGTTGGTTTGGGCACCTCGATGTTCTGTCCGAAGACCGGAAGAAAGTCAGCTGGTGGTACCTGGAGACGGGTTTCGGCCATCTCGCGGAGGTCTGCTCCGGCGCAGAACGCACGGTCTCCCATCCCCGTGAGAACCAGCACCTTGGCGTCCGCTTCGGCATTGAACCGGCGTGTCGCCTCCCAGAGCCCGGCTCGTATTCCCGTGCTCAGGGCATTACGGGTCTCGGGGGAATCGATGGGGACCCAGACCACGGGACCCTCTCGTTCGTAGCGCACATGGCCGCTCACGAAGGCTCACCGGAGACTCGGTCTCTCGACACGGGCAACGCCACCGCTATAGGTTATTCGTGAATCACATTTTCTGTCCAAGCGTCCTGAGGCTGACGACGTGCGCCGACGCGTGCAGCGTGTCGCAAACGGGACCAGTGTGCGAGGAGGGGCACCCATGTCCGAGGTCCTGATCGACTTCCCGGTGAACGACGCCGACAATCACATGTACGAGACGGCCGAGGCCTTCACCAAGTTCTTGCCCAAGGAGTACGACGGTCTGATCAAGTACTTCGACGTCTCCGGACGAACTCGCATCGCCATTCGCAACGTCGTCTCGGACTACATCCCGAATCCGACATTCGAGGTCGTGGCGCGTCCCGGCGCCCAGGAGGAGTACTTCCGTCGCGGCAATCCTGAGGGAAAGTCACGCCGTGAGATCCTCGGAAAGTCCATGCGTTCGCCCGACGCGTACTTCTCTCCCGAGCCGCGGCTTCGGTTGATGGACGAACTGGGAATCCACAGCGCCGTCATGTGGCCCACGCTTGCGAGCCTGCTCGAGGAGCGCCTCAGCGACGACCCGCGGGCCACGCATGCCGTGGTCCACGCTCTGAATGAGTGGATGTTCGAGCAATGGACCTTCGACTACGCGGACAGGATCTTTGCCACGCCCGTCATCACATTGCCGATCGTGGATCGAGCGATCGAGGAACTCGAGTGGGTCGTCAGCCGCGGGGCCCGCATCGTGTTGATCCGGCCCGCTCCGGTCCCCGGCTTCGAGGGTCCTCGCTCATTCGCGCTCCCCGAATTCGATCCCTTCTGGGAGAAGGTCGTCGAGGCCGACATCGCGGTCGGTCTCCACGCATCTGACGATGGCGTGACGAAGTACGTCAACACGTGGGAGGGGAGGCGAGGTGGTGAGTTCCTGCCGTTCGCCAACTGGACCGCGTTCGAGGAGATCGTCCGCCACCAGAACCGTGGGATCTTCGACGTCCTTGCTTCGGTGGTCGGGCACGGCCTCAGCACCCGATTCCCCTCGCTCCGGTTCTTGCCGGTCGAGAACGGATCGAACTGGGTGCGTCCACTCTTCGACGCATTCGAGAAGGAATACGAGCACAACCCTCACCTCTTCGAAGAGGACCCGATCGAAGCTTTCAAGCGCACGGTGTGGGTCCATCCCTTCCACGAGGAGGACCCGGTCGGCATCGTCAATCTGGTCGGCAGCGATCGGGTGCTCTTCGGTTCTGACTACCCCCACCCGGAGGGGCTGGCCAACCCGGTCGGCTATGCGGACATGCTCGAGGGGCTTGCGCACGAGGACATCGCCCGGGTCATGGGTGGCAATCTGGCCGAGGTGCTGAAGCTGACCGCATGAGGCGAGGTGAGGGAAACCCAGCCCGAGGAAGGCGGGTGCTCGCCTCGTCGTCAGAGCGCACGAGCACATGAGTGGTGCGTCATCGGATGTGAAGAGGGGGTGCACTTGGAGCGCAGGCAGCCGTTGCGGGTCATCGTGTGGTCGACCGGGGGAATCGGGTCGATAGCGATCCAGGCGATCCACGGACGTCCAGGTTTGGATCTGGTCGGGGCATGGGTGCACTCGCCCGACAAGATCGGCCGTGATGCCGGGGACCTGGCCAATGCCGAGCCGATCGGCATCGTGGCGACGAACGACGCCGAGTCGCTCATCGCGCTACGTCCGGATTGCATCGTCTATGCAGCCAGCGGTCCGGAACGCGACGCCGCGGCCGTACCCGACGTGGCCCGCCTCCTCGAGGCGGGCATCAACGTGGTGTGCACCACCCTCACGGGCGCCGTGTACCCGCCGGCCTACGATCCGAAACGGCGCGAGGAACTGACTGCCGCGGCGCAGGCAGGGGGAGCGTCGTTCTATGCATCAGGAATCGAACCTGGGTTTGCGGCCGATCAGCTGCCGCTTCTCCTGACCACCCAGTCGAGTCGGGTGCGCTCAGTGCACAGCTATGAGATTGCGCTCTACGACGACTACCCGGTGGCCTCGGTCATGATGGACGCCATGGGCTTTGGTCGCCCAATGGCCTACACGCCCATGATCTCGACACCGGGAGCGATTTTGGCAAGCTGGTCAGGCCAGATCCAGTTCGTCGCCGACGCGCTGGGTGTGGAGGTCGATGCGTTCCGCGAGACGTTCGAGAAGGCACCGACGCATCGCACTCTCGAGGTGGCGTGTGGAACGCTCGAGAAGGGAACGTGTGGTGCCGTCAGGATCCAGGCGATCGGAGTCATCGGCGGGAAGGACGCGATCGTGCTCGACCACGTCACGCGGATGGCTCCCGACATGGCGCCGGATTGGCCCGTGGGGCCGTATCCGGTGACCTACCGGATCGAGATCGAGGGCGAGCCGAACATCCAATGCGACATGGGCATGACCGTCGACGATGCGGCCCGCGCCGGGATTCCCGGCATGACGTCCGGAGCGGGAGCCATGGTCGCCACGGCGATGCGCGCCGTCAATGCCATCCCGTACGTGGTGAATGCGGCTCCCGGGTTGCTAAGTTCGCTCGATCTGCCGCTCACCGTTCCCGTGCACGGCTTCGAGGTGCCGGCCTGAGCCAAAGGAGCCCATTCCCAATCAGAACGGGATCAGTCCGGCACGGGCAACTGCTCCTGCAGGACGGCGAGTACCGCCCCGGCGTCCACCTGGGCCCCAACCGTGACGCGAACCTCGTCGACAACGCCGGCATAGGGCGATCGAACGGTGTGCTCCATCTTCATGGCCTCGAGGGTGACGATGGGTGCACCGGCGGCAACCGGCCGTCCCACTGCAGCCTCCACGCGCACCACGGTTCCAGGCATCGGGGAGAACAGGGTGCCGGTCACCTGTTCGCGAGCAGGTACAGGCAGGCGTGGCCTCTGTCGGGCGGACCAAGAGCCGAGTGCGCTGTCGACGTAGTACCGAGGGGCATCGTCGGAGTTACCCTGAATGCGCTGCACATGGCAGGGGACGCGATGGCCGTCAACCTCGAGGTCGACGGTTGTGGCCGTGATCTCATGGACGATGACATCCACCATGCACTCGTCGACGGTGGCTCGCAGTCCCCCCCGACCTGTGAGGAGCGACACCGTCGTGACGCCGCCGACACCCTCAAGCTCGAGGGGCTGCTCAGCCGGACCGACATTCCGCCATCCCGCCGGGATTCCAGCGGGCAGAGGTGATGATCGCCCGTAGGTGGTTCCCTCCATCACCGTGGCTGCCAAGGCATGCACACGTCGTGCTTCAGGGCCCTCGGTGGGGAGAGCGGTCAGCATCGAATGATGGCGATCGAGGAAGCCGGTGTCGGTCTCCCCGGAGCGGAACGAGGGGTGGCGAAGCACCCGCACGAGCAGGTCGCGATTGGTCGTGACTCCGTGCACCTCGGCTCGGCTGAGAGCGTCCGCAAGCCGGTCGGCAGCCTCTGCCCGAGTAGGTGCCCAGGCGATGACCTTGGCCAGCATCGCGTCGTAGAACGGTGACACGACCGAGCCATCCTCGTACCCGCTGTCCACGCGGATGTCTTCGGCGGCGGGCACGTGGAATCGATGGAGGGTGCCGCTTGCCGGGAGATAGCCCGCCGCGACGTCCTCGGCGTAGAGCCGAGCCTCGATCGCATGTCCGTGGACGTCTGGTGCGAGCACCGCGTCCGGAAGGGGCTCACCACGCGCCAGACGCAGCTGCAGGGCGACGAGGTCGACCCCCGTGACCGCTTCCGTCACGGCATGCTCCACCTGGAGGCGGGTGTTCATCTCGAGAAAGGCAAAGGTTCCGTCCGGCGCGAGAATGAACTCGACCGTGCCGACATTGAGATAATCGACGGCACGCGCCGCTCTCATCGCGGCGTGCACCATCGCCTCTCGGAGCTCCGGGGTCATGGCCGACGACGGCGCTTCCTCGATCACCTTTTGGTGACGGCGCTGGATCGAGCACTCCCTTTCGAAGAGGTGTGCCACATTGCCGTGGGCGTCGGCTGCGATCTGGACCTCGATGTGTCGAGGTTTCTCGATGAGTCGTTCGAGGAAGACCGTTCCATCACCGAATGCCGCCGCTGCCTCACGCTGCGCGGCCGTCACCGCGTCAACTAGGGTGTCCGACGACTCGACCGGGCGCATCCCCCTCCCGCCGCCGCCAGCTGAGGCCTTGACGAGGAGCGGATACCCAAGGGTGCGCGCGATTGCGTGCATGTCCCCCGCCGGGATCCCTCCGTCGATCGTGGCGCCGTCGAGGACCGGGATCCCTGCTTCTGCCATGAGCTCCTTTGCCGTGATCTTGGAACCCATCGTCTCGATGGCAGTGGGTGAAGGTCCGACAAAGAGCAAGCCCGATGCTGCACAGCTCCGTGCGAAGTCGGCCTGTTCGGAGAGGAACCCGTAGCCCGGGTGCACGGCGTCGGCTCCGGTGCGCAACGCCGCCTCGATGAGCCGGTCGGTCCGTAGGTAGGTCTCAGCGGGCGCAGTACCGGGCAGGCGGACGGCCTGATCCGCTTCGCGAACGAAGGGTGCGTTGGCATCGGCATCGGAGAAGACGGCTACCGTGCCAATTCCGAGCTGGCGAGCGCTTCGAAAGATGCGGCTCGCAATCTCTCCACGGTTGGCGACCAACAAGACGTTCATGGTCACATCCGGAAGACGCCGTAACCGCGGCGACCTTCGATGGCGTTGGAGTGGACAGCAGAGAGTGCCATCCCAAGGACCGTGCGCGTGTCACGTGGATCGATGATTCCGTCGTCGTACAACTTCCCACTGTTGAAGAAGGCGTGCGACTCCGCCTCGATCTGCTCCTCGACCTCCTGGCGCTGCCGGTCATCCGAGGCCTCGTCGAAGGGACGACCGGCGGCCTGGGCCGACTGACGGGCGACGATGGACAGGACTCCTGCAAGCTGTTGGGGGCCCATCACGGCCATCTTCGAGTTTGGCCAGGCGAACAGAAATCGTGGTCCGAAGGCGCGACCGCACATCCCGTAGTTGCCGGCACCATACGACGCGCCCATGAGCAAGGTGATGTGCGGAACGGTGCTGTTGGTGACCGCGTTGATCATCTTGGCTCCGTCCTTGATGATCCCGGCCTGCTCGTAGTCGCGACCCACCATGAAACCCGTGCAGTTCTGAAGGAATATGAGCGGCGTATCGCGCTGGTTGGCCAAGAGGATCATCTCGGCTGCCTTCCTCGACTCGTCCATGAAGAGAACGCCTTGCGCGTTGGCCAGGACGCCGACACGAAAGCCGTGGATCGAGGCCCACCCAGTGACCAGGCTCGTCCCGTATCCGGCCTTGTATTCATCGAAGCGGGAGCCGTCGACCACGCGGGCGAGGACTTCGCGGGGATCGAAGGGGATGCGGAGATCGCTCGACACGACGTCGAGGATCTCCTCCTCTGGATAGTTGGGGGGATCGGGCGGTCTGTCGGGTCCGGGACCCAGCTTCTGCCAACCCAAACCAGCGATTATCTCGCGTCCGATGCGGATGCAGTCGCGCTCGTCCGAGGCAAAATAGTCCGACAATCCCGAGACCCGGGAGTGCATCGCCGCCCCGCCGAGCTCTTCGTCGTCGGACTCCTCGCCGGTCGCCATCTTCACGAGCGGAGGGCCTCCGAGGAAGACCTTGGCGTGCCGGTCGACCAACACGGCATAGTCGCACATCGCGGGCACGTAGGCACCTCCCGCCGTCGAATTGCCGAACACCAGTGCCACGGTTGGGATCCCCATCGCAGAGAGCCGCGTGAGGTCGTGGAAGATCTGTCCGGCCGGCACGAAGAAATCGGCCTGGGTGGGCAGGTCCGCACCACCTGACTCCACCAGGTTGACGACCGGCAGTCGATTGACCCGTGAGACCTCGAGTGCTCGCAAGTTCTTCTTGAGCGTGATCGGGTTCATCGAGCCGCCTTTGACCGTTGGGTCGTGGGCGATGATCACGCATTCGACGCCCGACACCACGCCGATTCCAGTGACGAGGCTGGCGCCCACGTGAAACCGGGTGCCCCACGCAGCGAGTGGGGAGAGTTCCAGGAATGGCGAACCGGGATCGAGGAGCAGCTCGACGCGTTCCCTGGCGGTGAGCTTGCCGCGCTGGCGATGGCGCTCGAGATACCGCAGCCCACCACCACCTCGGACGAGTGTGAGCTGTTCCTCGTGCTCGGCGAGGAGGCGCTCGAGGTTGGCCCTGTTCGCCACGGACGTGACATCGGAGGTTTCGAGAGCCGACATCAGTACGCCCACGCTGTTATGTTATTGAGAAATCACATTGGCCGTCCAGAGGGCGCCCTCCGTTGGCGCGTTTTCAGGTCGAACGGGCCGCATCGCCGCTGGCTGGAATCGAGCGGGCACTGACGATGCCGAAGCCGCACAAGCGTGGGCGGTATCATCTGGACGCAGTGATCGCGACCCGTGGCGGGAAGGGCATGGTCATGCCGCCCAGGAGCGTGGTGCTGCAATCGTTGACCCTACGTCGTTCTTGTTGAGGTGGTTGTGTCGAGGCGAGTGGCATCTGTTGGTGCAGGGGGTGTGACGCCTCGTGGTCTTGCCCGTCGAGAGCTCTTGCTGGATGCTGCGACGTCGCTGGTGGCCGAGCGTGGATTCCACGCCGTTGGCATCCTCGACATCGGTGCGGCCGCTGGGGTCTCTGGGAGCGCGCTGTACCGTCACTTTGCCAACAAGCAGGAGTTGCTGGTGGCAGTTCTCGATCGAGTGATCGATCAGCTGCTCGCCGGAGCGCGTGAGGTCGAGGCGATGTACGAGGATCCACGCCTCGGACTGGGGGAGCTCGTCGATCGGCACATCGACTTCGCATTGCGCAATCGGGCCGTGATCGCGGTCTACGACCAGGAGTCACACTATCTCCCCTCGGAACACCGAGACCGTCTCCGAGCCAATCAACGTTCCTACGCCGATGTATGGATCGCCATGCTGAGGGAGCTTCGTCCTGATCTGAACCGCAACCAGGCGAGCATTTCGGTGCACGGCATCTTCGGCTTGGTGAACTCTGTCGCCGACCATGACCCGCGTATCCCTGTGCGGGACGCTGCGGAGTTGCTTCGGACGATGGCCCTGTCTTCCCTTGGACTGATCGACAATGCGATCGCTGGCAAGGTCTGAGCGAGGCGATTAGCCCTTTGGCCGGTTCTTCGGCAGCCCCAGGTATCTCTGGGCGATCACGTCCCGCATGATCTCGCTGCTTCCCCCGTAGATGGTCTTCACGATCGCTTGCCTGAATTCTCTTTCGAACAGGCCACCACCTGGAGCGAAGGAGCTCTCGGCCGAGAGAACTCCTTCTGGCCCGAGCATGTCCAGAGCGGCAGAGGTATTTCGAATCACCGCCTCGCTGGAATAGAGCTTGCGCATCGCCCCCTCACTCACCGAGAAATCTGCGTGCTCGGCCCTCCAATTCGCCCAATGGACGAGGAGACGTGAGACCTCCTCGTCGATGAGGACACGACCGATCCGCTCGGCAACGGCAGGATCGTCAAGTGGTCGGGATCCATTCCCATCGCGACGCTCGCTCGCCCATGCGATGAGCTCTTCGCCGAGTGGGGTCTCGAACGGTGTCGGTGATCCGACGCCCCGTTCGTACACGAGGGCGACGCCCATGACACTCCACCCCTGATTCTCCCCACCGATCAGGGCGGCGTCCGGGACGCGTACGTCGGTGTAGAAGGTGGCATTTGTCGTCTGGCCACCCAGCGTAAGAATCGGGTCGCACCCGAAGCCAGGACTCGTCGTGGGGACCATGAACAACGAGAGTCCTTGATGCTTGGGGAGTTCAGGATCTGTCCTGGCCAGCACGAACACGTGGCTGCAGACCTGCGCCGTGCTCGTGAACATCTTCTGACCATTGATGACCCACTCCGAACCGTCGCGTACCGCAGCAGTCTTTGCTGCTGCGACGTCAGAGCCGGAATCGGGCTCTGTGTAACCCAGCGCCACGAGCACATTGCCGCGCAATGCTTCGCCGATGAACTGCTTCTTCTGCTCTTCTGTCCCGACGCGCTCGATGGTGGCGATGACGATCGCTGTGGTGGACCAGGCATCCATGTGAAAGCCGAGATGTGAGATCTCTTCGAATACCGCCCTGGCGAAGTCGGGATCCGTGTCGCTTCCGCCGTATGCCCGAGACCAGCCGGCACCGAGTATTCCGTCTTCGGCCAACCGTGCGTGTAACTCCATCGTCTGGTACACGCCGGTCCGGTGTTGTTCGTCCAACCATTCGGGACGAGTGTTGGCGGCCACCCACTCCTTGGCCGACTGACGGTGAGCCGCCAGATCGTCGGACACTCGGAAGTCCATTTCACACCCCCTGATCGGATGCCATCAATCGCGCCAATTCGGTATGCCCATCGCGAGGGTCACCGGCGAGGAGCGGCCAGGCCTTGGCGCGGCGCAAGTAGAGCTGAATGTCGTATTCAAGGGTGAAGCCGTAACCACCGTGGAAGTGCAAACTGTCACCAGCAGCCCGTAGTGCGGTCTCCGATGCGAACAGAAACGACATCAGGCTCAGGGTGTCGGCGGTGTCGAGCGCTTCGTCGTGGGCCCATGCCGCTTCATAGGCAAGGAGACGCGACCCTTCGACAGCGGTCGTATCATCAGCCAGCCGATGCTGAATTGACTGGAATTGTGCGATGAGGACACCGAACGCTCGTCGCTGTTGGACGTATTCGACTGCGATTTCCAACGACCGCGAGGCGAGCCCGGTCAGTGCATGTGCGGTAAGGAGCTGCCAGTGCCGAAGGGCGCGATGGTGTGTCTCGCGTGCCTGGGGACCCGCTTGAAGAACCACCGCGTGGCTGGTGCCGAGGTCAGCATGCGCAATCGGCATGGAACCTAAGTTGGGTAGCGGGGTGCGGTCCTTGCCGAGTTCAACGGCGACGAGCTCGTCACCGCGCAGTCCCACGACCACATCGGCAACGGCACCGGCTGGAACGAACTGTGCAACGCCGTCTTGGGCTGGATGCAGCGCCAGCGTCGCGATCGCTTCGCCGGAGATCGCTCGGTCAATCAGCGAGTCGAGATGGGAGCCGGGTAGCGACCCCAGGAGCGTTGTGGCGGCGGCTGATTCGATGAGCGGGATCGGAGCCAGTGAACGGCCGGCACATTCCGCCGCAATGGCCAGTTCCAGGAAACCTCCACCCCCCCCACCTCGATCGACGTCGACCGAGATCGAGTGGATTCCCATCTTGGCGATGGTGTGCCAGAGCGACCTGTCGAATCCAAGTGGTTCCGCGGCCCTGACATCGCTCGGCGTCGAGGACTTCTCGAACAGCTCGAGGAGTGCGTCGCGGAGGGAACATTGCTCATCGCTGAAGTCGAACTCCATGGCTGTGCGTCCTGGCTCCCTCTCGCTGTCGGAACGAAGGCGGGCATCGTACGGGACCACTGCCCCGTGAGTACTGTACGTTATTCGTGAATAACATCGCGGTGTGCCCTGGGGATGAACCGCTTCGGGGCCGGTGCCAGACGAGGTGTGCCCGGGCGGCAGAACGCTGCCCACCGGGGCGACTTGGCTGGGTCAAACGATCATGACGATGGACATTGCGAGCTCAAGGGGGACGCGTCAAATGCTGACCACGTTCAAGGAGATGACAGCGGTCGTCACCGGAGCAGCGAGCGGGATCGGGTTCGGGCTGGCGCGCCGTTGTCATGAGCGTGGCATGAACATCGCCATGCTCGATGTCGAAGGTGATGCTCTTGAGTCGGCGAGCACTTCCATTGCGGATCCTGGTCGCATACTCCCACTCGTCGTGGACACGGCAGATGCTGCGGCGATGGAGGCCGCCGCAGCATCCGTGTCGGAGAGGTTCGGGTCTGTCCACCTCTTGTGCAACAACGCCGGTGTATCCATCTCCGGGCCCTTGTGGGGGATGACGGACCAGGACTTCCGGTGGGTCCTCGGCGTCAACATCATGGGAGTGGAGAATGGGATCCGAGCGTTTCTTCCAAGGATGCTGCAATCGGGCGAACATGGCCACGTGGTGAATACCTCATCTCTTGCCGGCCTCACCCCTATGTCGAACGCCGGGCTTTACTCAGCCACCAAGGCGGCGGTAGTTGCGCTGTCTGAGGTGCTCTTCCATGACTTGCGGAAGCTCGAGGCAAAGATCGGCGTCTCAGTCCTCTGCCCGGGGCTGGTGAACACCGCCATTTTGCGTTCCGAACGCAATCGTCCGGCAGAATTCTCGGTGACTGGCGGGGACGCCATCACCGATCCCATGCTCGAGTACTTCAAGACCGGAGACGACCCGCTTGACGTTGCCGATCTCGTGCTGACTGCCGTCGCATGCGATGACTTCTACATTCTCACGAGTGAGGCAGCGTTGCCCGACCTCCGGGATCGCAATGAGGCGATAGCACAGCTGCGCGTTCCGCCGCGTCCACGTCCTCAATCGATCACTCCAGCGAGGGCGATGAGGTCCTCGGGCGACTGAATGTCTACTGGAGTGTTCCCGCACCCTTCATCGCATGACGGGCCTCGGGGATCTCCACGATCTGACCTGACCACGAACCGGGCTGGCGAATCATCCATTCGATGATGTCTGCGCACTCCTCGGGTGTCACGAATTCGGCCGACGTGTAGCTCCCGGTTGCGATCTCCTGTCCTTGCTGCTCGAGAACCACATGCCATCCCTCGGTCGTGACGACGGAGTCAATGCGGAACACATTGTAGGAAACTCCTTGGCCTCCGAGCTCGAAGTCCCACCAGAGCGTCATCCGCTCTGCAGCAGCTTTGGTCGTGCCGTAGAGCGGCAGGTTGTCGATCAATTCGCGCGCTGCCCGCGTTCCCACATTCAGTACCCGACCGTTGTGACGCTCCAGCATCCCCGGGACGAAGGCCTGGCAGAGCTGTAGCGGGGTCGCTACCTGCATCTGGAATCCGGTCTGCCACCGCCGAGGCGGCACCTTGAGGATGGATCCATTGGACGTGTACGCCGCGTTGTTCACCAGGACGTCACAGCGCCCGCGCCACTCAAATGTGCGCTCTATGACGAGGTCGACCTGGGCGGGATCGGTGAGGTCTGCCTGAACCGCCAAGACCGGTACATCCTGTTCGGCGAGCTCCGCTTCGACTTCCTCGAGGGTTCCAGGTGCAAATGAATCCGGTCGTTCTCGCGTGCTCCGTCCCACGATCACCACATGTGCACCCGCAGCTCCGAGGGTGCGGGCTGTCACCCTGCCGATGCCACGTGTCGCCCCGGTCACGACGCATACCGCGCCGTCGAGCTCGAAGGTGTCGTCTGATCCGGCAGTCATGGTGTCCCCCTGCTCGTCTTGGCAATCGATGATATAGCTCCATTGCCATTGCGATCCCGGGTGGTCACGTCGCCGACCGAATGTGGTTCCGGTCACGCCAGAGCTGTCGCTTCGCCGGTATGGAATACTCCCAAGCCGGGCGCGGCGCAGGCGGGTGCCCCCAGCGTCAGCATCCGCGGCGCTGTGCTCCAACACCAAGGAGGCATTCATGGCTGAGATCGATGGCCTCTGGCACTCCACCGCCATGGCCGACGATTACCTCACCCTGCTGGAACCCCTCGAAGCGCTCTTCGGGGCGGTGGTCATGCATGATCAAGCGTCCGAAGAACCCGAGGTCGGGCGGCGCGGAGGGATGGTCTGGCTGGGCGACAACGCAATCGAAATTGGCTCGCCGCTCGGGCCGGAGTCTCCGGTACGGAATTTCGTGAGGAAGTTCAATGGTGGGATGCACTCCATCGCAGTGAGAGTGTCCGACATCGAGTACACCCGCCAGCGACTCGTCAACCTGGGTCTGCATCCGATGGCAGACATCGCAGGTCAGGTGTTCTTCACTCCGCCTTCGGATTCGGACGGCCTCATGTTGGAGTGGTCGATGATGCAGACCGACGATGACCCCAGGTTCGGCTATGACCTTCCGTTGCCGAGGCGTGACGTCCAGCCGGTTGCCCCAGCGCGCAGGTACGCATTCGTCACCGCTGTTGTCGCCGATCCCATGGCAACTGCAGAGCGACTCGCCATGCTCTTTGGTACCGACGTGCTGCGGCGGACACCCCGGGCCAGGTCTGGAGAAATTTGTGCCATCGTCGGCCTGGTCGACTGTCTGCTGGTGCTGTTCAGACTGCCCGATGACGGGGAGGCGTGGCCGTGGGGGCCGCGTCCGACACGTCCCCGATATCACGGACAGGGTCTCGTCGTGGACAACCTCCAGAGGTCCCTGGCGGCACTCGATCAGGCGGGCGTACGAGCTGCAGGCCAGCTCGAGCAGGCCGTGTTTCTCGATGCCGAGGCCGTACCGATTCCCACCTACGTGACCGAAGGGTTCTTGGCCGAGGACTCTCGTCTCTCCGAGGACGTCGATCGCTAGCGGCACTGTTCACCGGGATCCGGCATGCCGCTCCGGATGGCAACCCGGACTGCCGTAAACGTGATTGACTAATCACATCTGTGGGCTACATTCTTCAGGGCTTCCCACAACGGGGGACTGAGGAGACGCCGTGGAGTTCGCCGAGTCGACCGAGCACCAGATGCTTCGCGAAGCTGTGGCCGGTCTGGCCCGAGGATTCGGCCACTCCTATTACGCGGAGCGGGCCAGGTCGGGACAGCCAGCGACCGAGCTCTGGACTGCCGCGGCCGCGCACGGTTTCCTCTCCGTCCACCTCCCGGCGGAGTGGGGGGGTGGGGGAGGCGGCATCGTCGAGCTGGCGATCGTCTGTGAGGAGTTGGCAGCACAGGGCTGCCCGCTGCTGCTCCTGATCGTCTCTGCGGCGATCAGCGCCGAGCTCATGGCCCGATTCGGTTCCGACGAGCAACGGCGCTCGTGGCTCCCCGGACTCGTGGGGGGTGAGAAGGTGGTCTTTGCCATCACAGAGCCGGACGCAGGCTCGAACAGCCACAACATATCGACCACGGCGACGCGGACTGGTGAGGGTTGGAAGATCTCGGGCGAAAAGACGTACATTTCGGGTGTTGACGAAGCCGGAGCGGTGCTGGTCGTGGCTCGGACGGGCACAGACAACGCGAAGGGCGACGATGAGAGGGGAAAGGCGCGGTTGTCCCTTTTCCTCGTCGACACCGACGCGGTCGGTCTGGATTGCCGGCGGATACCGATGGAGATCTCGGCACCGGAGAGTCAGTTCCAGTTGTTCTTCGACGGTGTCGAGGTTGGCGACGATCGCCTTCTGGGACGCGAGGGAGATGGTCTCCGCCAAGTCTTCTTCGGTCTGAACCCTGAGCGCGTCATGAGCGCCGCGTTGTGCACGGGCGTGGGTAGGTATGCGCTCGACCGAGCGGCCATCTACGCACAAGAGCGTGAAGTGTGGGGCGTTCCGATCGGAGCACATCAGGGGCTGGCGCATCCCCTGGCGGTGGCCAAAGTGGAGATCGAACTCGCCCGCCTCATGATGCAGAAGGCCGCCTGGCTCCACGATCAGGACGCTGCCGACATCCGCGCCGGCGAAGTTGCCAACATGGCGAAATATGCCGCAGCGGAGGCCGGCATGCAAGCTCTCGACGCGGCGATCCAGACTCATGGAGGCAACGGCATGGCGACCGAATACGGCCTCGCCGACATGTGGGGATTCCTGCGCTTCCTCCGGATCGCTCCCGTCAGCCGAGAGATGATCCTCAACTTCGTCGCACAACGATCCCTGGGTCTTCCGAGGTCATATTGATCAGAAGCCACAAGAACACGACGGATTTCTCGCGGTTCATCCCAAGAGTGCGCGAAGTGACTCAGGTAGAGTCGGGCCATGTCGGCGAGCAGTGAGGACCGGGAGGAGATCAGGGAGCTCTATGCCCGCTATTGCCTGTATTTCGATCAGGGCAAGGCAACCGAATGGGCAAACCTCTACACGGAGGACGGCGAGTTTGTCGGTGCCGGGCAGCATCTGCGTGGTCGCCGGGCCATGGAGACGTTCCTCGCCGAGCTTCCGCATCACGATACGCACAGAGTGACCTGCAATCACATCATCGAACTACACGGCGACCGGGCCCTGTGTCGCAGTTCCGTTCTCTTGCTCTCGGGCAGCACCATCGTGAGCAGCGGTCGTACCGAGGATCAACTCGAGCGGGTCGAGGGTGCATGGCGGATCGCACGTCGCATATTCACATCGGATCAGAGGCCTCCGCCAGAGGGTTGAACTGATGACAGAAGTGGACCTCGCGGTGCGGCAGCAATTGAACGGCCTAATTCTGAGGTATGCCACGGGCATCGATACGCGCGATTGGACGCTCTTCCGCACGTGCTTCAAGGAGAACTGTCACGCTGATTATGGGGAGTCCGGTAGTTGGGAGGGTCGCGATGAGCTGTGTGTGTTCATGGAAACCGTTCACGCGGAGTGTGGGCACACGATTCACCGGGTGAGCAACCAAGTGATTCAACACCAAGGCAATGGCTTCTCGTCGCGCACATACGGTGAGGGGATCGTGATGCGTGGAGACAACCGCAAAGGACTCCAATTGTTCGGGTACTACGACGATCTGTTCGAACTCACCGAGCACGGATGGCAGATCGCCAGTCGCATCTGGACCGGACAGCTGACTGTCCGCCTCATCGCCTACCCGGAATCCTGAGGAGTCGTTAGGCGCACGTGGCAGCAGGGGAGGCGCGGCCGCAACGAAGGAGCGCCATCGGCCTCGGCTGACGGGACACGACCGCGGCAGTCATCCCGCTGATGGTGTCGGCTTCCGGGTCATGTCGTCGGCACCATGAGGCTGCCGGCCTGTTGATAGTCCACCTTGCCGTTGGGCAGTCTCGGGATCTCGTCGACGAAGAGCAGCCGTCGCGGCACCTTATAACCGGCAAGGGAGTAGCGCACCTTCGTCTGGACTTCGCTGTCCTTGACGACGTGATCAGGCTTGGGTACGACAAGGGCAGCGACACTCTGGCCGAAACGCTCGTCGGGTACGCCGAACACCAGGCAGTCGTCAACCCCCGGAAGGCTCTTGATCACGTCCTCGACCTCAGCGGGATAGATCTTCTCTCCACCACTGTTGATCGTGGCGACGCCCCGTCCGATGAGGGTGACAGTCCCGTCAGGCTCGATGCGGCCTAGGTCGCCGGGAACGGCGTAGCGCACTCCGTCGATGTAGAAGTAGGTGGTGCGTGTTCTTTCGGGATCTCCGTGGTACCCTGACGCCGTTGTCGTACTGGCCAAGAGTCCGATCTCACCGACCGGGAGCTCCGTGCGATCGGGCGACAGCACCTTCAATCCGGGGGCAGCATCGAAGTTCGCGGTCGAAAGGGAATCGCCGCGGCGAATCCTCCGCATCCCGTAGAACACACCCTCCGTCGAACCGCACGAGTCGAAGAGGACCAGATCGGGGAGGTGCGTGAAGAGGCGTTCTTTTATGCGTACGCTCCATGCCACCCCGGCCGATGAGAGCACCCTGAGGGACTTCAGCTCGTACGGCGTCCCGTCAGCGCGTCTTTCGTCGAGAGCGCGGACGATCGGCAGTGCGAAGGCATCGCCGACCATAGCCACCAACTGTGTGTCTGTGGCTTCGATGGTCCGAAGGAGCTCGTGCGGGTCAAACGACCGTTGCTCCAGGGTGGTGACGGTTCCGCCCGCGAGCAATGTCGGCAAAGAAGCGAAGAAGAGTCCGGTACTGTGCATCAGCGGAGAAGCCGGAATCGTCCGCATTGGGTCCCCCCGTTGGGCGCGTCCGACGGCATAGTCGAGGGGGTTCGTCTGCTCGGTGGGACCCAGGAACATGTCGCGAATACGCAGGGAGTTGGCGGCACTCTCGCCGATCTTGAAGAGAACGCCTTTCGGCAGTCCGGTGGTTCCGCCGGTGTACGAGAGGAAGACGTCATTCTCGTCTCGCTCGATGCGCGGCTGCGGTTCAGCCATTCCAAGGAGGGCCTCGTAGGCCACTGCGCCAGGAACGGACGAGGTCGCGCCGCCTCCCACCTCCACGAGGAGATCGATTCCGACCGCTCGGTCCACGACACTGGCGACCCGGGGGGCGAGCGAGGCATCGAAGAACAGCACCTTGGCGCCCGAGTTCTCCAGAAGCGCCAGGAGCTCATCACTTCCGTAGCGGTAATTGACATTCGACGGAACGGCGCGAATCTTCAGGGCAGCAAAGAAGATCTCGAGATACTCCGAGCCGTTGTAGAGGTACTCGGCGACACCATCACCGAGACCTATGCCAAACGAACGCAGGCCACCGGCCAGCAGGGCGGCATTCCTTTCGAATTCCGCCCACGAGCGAACGACAGGGCCGTGGCGAAGAGCCGGCGAATCGGGTATCGCGTCGGCGATTTGCTCCCAGATGGTCGCGTAGTGACGCGATGGCGTCACGAAGGACGTCCCGTCAGGATTTCGCGGAGCGGCAGGCCGGTGAAGGGTTCATCGGATTGGAGAGACGGCCGCATTGTCGTGCATGATACGCCGCCGCGACTGATCCGAAAGCACGAGGAGCGACCTTGAGATGGTCGACGTATACGGCCGTTTCCGGGCAGTATCGCCGGGTTCTGCGCCGGTGCGGCGAGAACTGCCGGGAGGAGTGAATCAGAAGCCCCGGAGGACATGGAGGTCGCGCCCTCGATCGAGGTCCATGGACCCGTACAGACCGGGTTCGGCGCGACACAAGTAGGGGACGGCATTGATGGCAGGTGAGGTGGTCATCAGGTACGAGCCGAGTTGGGCGCTGCTGGTGGCATAACCCATGGTCTGCTCGGGAGAGGGGCGATGACCGACCAGATTGAAGTCGCAGTCGAGGGAGAGTGATCCCTCCACCTCGATGCGATAGCAGCCTCGGTATCCACCGCGAGCGGCTGGCCAATGAGGAGCCGCGGTGTTGTCGTAACGAGTCACGAAGGCGAATTCGATGACGGGACGGCCCTCGACGCATCCCTGGGTCGTATGGCGGAGGGCCCCGAAGGTTCCGGGTTCGATGACACAGCCTTCGACCTCCGTTCGCTCGAGAGCGGGCGCGACCTCATTGAGACCGGTGCGGATCTCGTCGACGTCGACGCCGAGGCGATCTCCCAGGTGCCGGATGGCCGAGGCAAGGATGTCCCTGGTGCCCGCAGCGATCCGTTCCGTGTAGCCAAGAGCCTCGTCCATCGGGCCGCCGATGCCGAAGAGTCGAGCCTCACTTGCGCCGTAATACTCGACATAGTTGAGGATCTCGGTGATCCGGATCTTCTCCACTCGTTCACAGCCGGCCAACAGGGCCATCGGGATCACATCGCTCATCACGCCCGGGTACACGCCAGTGCCATAGCACCGCGAGCTGCCCTTGGCGCACGCAGATTCGATCTGTGCCCGCATTCCCTCCGGGGCGTACTCGGGATAGTAGAGCGGTACTACCGACGTCTGGCACACGTTCTGGCCGGCTTCAAGGATGGACGCCATACGATCGACTGCGGGTTGCACGGTGCGGGGACGATGCCCGAGAAGCATGAACAGGTGGCAGTCTGCGCCGAGCGCCATGATCTCGTCGACGTCGCTCGTCGCTCGCAGGCCAAGCGGGGCGAGGCCGACCAGGTGCCCGACGTCCTGGCCGTCCTTCTCAGGATTGGTGACGTAGACGCCGACGAGCTCGAGGTCGGGGTGATCGAGGATGCCGGGTATGGCTTGCCGACCGGCCCAGCCCGTTCCCCACTGGACGACGCGGTATGTCATGGGGCGAATGGTACCGACTGCTCCCCGAGACTACCGACGCTTGTTGAGCATCTGTATGGCAAGCATCCCCGAGGACGTTGTACCGGCGTCCACGGGGAGCTCGACACCAGTAACCCAACGGCTCTCGTCCGAGGCCAGGAAGACGGCGGGCCACGCGATGTCCCATGCCGACCCCTCGGTGGGCAGCAATCCGGCGCGTCGCCTGGCTTCGCGCAGTTCGGCACCTCCCTGATCTCCCATGGGTGTGTACGCATGACCCGGGAGAATGCAGTTGACCCTGATGTTGTCGCGGCCGTGGAGGTAGGCCCAGTCCCGCGTCAATCCCAGCATGGCCGCTTTCGAGGCTGCGTAGGCACCCGCACCGTGCCCTCGGATGGCGGCGATGGATGAGATGTTGATCACGGAACCCCCGCCGGCGTCTATGAGGTGGGGGATCGTGTAACGGGCTGTGAGCACGGTCGCATGGAGGTTGACGGCCATGACTCGATCCCACACGTCGAGGTCGATGGTCGTGGGACTGCCGCTGCCCGCAGACAGTGCAGCACAGTTGACGACCAGATCCAGCCCACCAAGTTCCTGGACGGACTCTCGTACGCAACGGTGATTCTCGCTGTCATCGCTAAGGTCGCCGACAACCGCAAACCCCTTCCCGTTCGCGGCCTCGACCAGGGACACGGTGGAATTCGCCCGTTCCACCGAGATGTCGGCGACTGCCACGTGGGCGCCCTGTACGGCAAAGAGCACCGCGATGGCCTCGCCGATGCCGAGAAGTTCGCCCCCCGGTTCGCTTCCTGCCCCCGTGATGAACGCCCGCTTTCCGGCCAGGCGCTTACCCGGATCGTTCCCTCGCCACCACGGTTGCTCTTGCGCGTCCACCACGGCACCCCCCTCGTCACGCACAGGATATTGACCCCGGGATCGACCAGTCGATCGATCCCTGCACACCCACCTTCACTGAGGGTCCCTACAGGGGCGTGAGACGGATTGCCTCAGCTTCCTGGCGAAGGTCTTCGTCAAAGGTGGCAGTGTCCTCGACCCATCGATCGGCGCGCATCAGTGGGAGCCAGGTCTGGTGCTCGCGTGCTGAGAGGCCATAGAGGGTCTGGAGGACCCGATCGAGCTCCATCGGCTCATTGGCCCGTATGAGGCGCTCCAGATCCAACATGCCCTCGGGCAGGGTGTCCGCGTGCACTCCGAGATGCTGGAGGTCCCTCAGATCGGCGTCGCGAAGTGGGCCATGACGTCTCGAATTGGCAATGGCGTCAGCGAGAGCAAGTGTCGGGCGGAGCTCGTCAGCCCAATCACCGCCCCGTCGGGCCAGGAGGTGCAGTCGGTCGGCAAGAAGCTGTTGAAGCCGTGCATCGACGCCACCATCGACATCGTCGACGGGGTCGGGGAGGTGCAGCTGGATCCCTTCTGCCTCGGCAATCGCCTCGCAAAGCGCCCTCCGCAGTGCGACCCTCCACCACAATTGCTGGATGACCTCCTCGTTTCGTGGGTTGAGCCGAGCAGTGCCTCCAATCGTGCCGAAGAGCGTGAAGAGTATGGTCACGACGGTGTAGAAGCGGATGGCCTGGTCGTCGGTGGGCATACCGAGCTCCCGGTAGCGCTCGAGCACGATCGGGAACATTCCCGCGGGATACAGGCACTCACGGAGGCGCATTGCGCCGAGGTCGACCATCGGATCGCCTACGTGCGCCAATTCCCAATCAATGATGGCGGTCACCTTGTCGTGCTCGAACAAGAACTGATCAGGACCACAATCGCCTTGAACGAGGCTCGCCGGTCGGTCGAAATTCGGGAAGTTCCGGTAGACCCAGGACCGTGCCAAGGTGAGCAGCGGATCCGCGAACTGCGGACGACGGTCAATGACGGTGTCGAGGTCAGCTTCGGCGAAGCGCAGAAAGTTACCCACCGCCAGTTCCTCTCTATCCGTTGGTACAGGCAGCGGGATCGTGAGATCACGGTTGACGTCAAGTCGGTGAAGCGCTGCGAGTTCCTCTGCGAAGTCCAGCGCGATCGAGCGGATCAGCGCTGGGTCGTCGACCGTGTGGAGTTGCGCAGAGCCGCCAACTTTGCTCATGAGGAGGCTGCCACCCTCGGCATGGAATCCGAGGTACCTGGGCACCCGGATCTCGGTGTCCCGCAGAGCTCGAAGGACGATCGCTTCACGTTCGGTGTTGAAGCGTGAGAGCAGCGCTGAGCGTTCGATGACATGGCGGGGTGCGCGAGCCCGCTTGAGGACGACTGTTTCGAGGCCCGGAGCATCGAGGTCGATGAAGTACTGAGGGCGCCAGCGGGACTGCCGGCGAACGTCCAACACTGGGGCACCGGCAGTCTCGGCGATCCAGTCGATGAGGTCTTGCGAGAGATCCACATCCGAGAGGGGTTGCATCGAAGCCAGCTCTAGACCCTGTTGGTGAACCCGGCGTCGACCGGCACGGTCACACCGGTGATCCACTTGGCTTCATCCGACGCGAGGAAGGCGACCGCGGCAGAGATGTCCTCGGGCTCGAGCATGTCGACCGGCATCGGATTCTTTAGGTGCACTCCTTGATTCGGATTGCTCTCGAGCCACTTGGAGATGGTGGGGTTCATGGCCATCATCGTGCGGACTGCCGTGGGATGGATGGTGTTGACCCTGATGCTGTGTCCGGCGAGGTGGTTCGCCAGAGCGCGGATGAGGCCGACCACCCCATGCTTGGACGCTGAGTAGCCCAGGCCTCCGCCCGTAGCGCCACCGAATCCGCGGAGACCAGCGGTCGAGCTGATCAGGATGATGGCGCCGCCTCGCCCACCCGAGATCACATGTGGCAGTGCCGCCTGGACCGTGTTGAAGGTGCCTGAGAGATTCACTCCGACGACGTCGGACCACTGCGCGAGCTCCTCCTCGACGGTCAGCCGTCGGAACGACATCGGAGCGATCCCTGCATTGGCGCACACGATGTCGAGGCGCCCGAGCTCGGCTACCCCGGCATCGATGACTTCGCGTACTCGGTAGAAGTCACGGACGTCAGCCACCGAACCGATCATCCGGCGGCCCGTGGACTCCACCAGGGCGACGGTCTCGTCGAGCTCATCTCTGGTCCCCATCGGATACTCGGTGGAGGCAATGTCCGCGCAGAGGTCGAGGCCGATGATGTCGGCACCGTCGGTGGCCAAGCGCACGGCGTGGCTCCGGCCCTGCCCTCGAGCGGCTCCCGTGATCAACGCGACACGTCCCTCAAGTCCTGGGCTCAAGACATCCCCCTTTGCGTGAGCGCTCCAGGTTCAAGGTCTTCCTGGATGCCGTCGGCCACTACGGCCGGACACTGGTGCGAGCTCGAGACTACCGAGATGCACCGAGGCCCTGTCAAGCAGGTCTGGTTAGTGTCTACGCCGATGCACCTGGGCTACTTCTCCATGAACACACCTGACGACGAGTCGGCCGGAACTCTGGGACCTGCACTCGAGGAGCGTGGATTCGAGTCCCTGTGGTTCGGGGAGCACGCGCACATTCCCTGCTCCAGTGTCGGGCTGTATCCGGCGGAGGGGGGGATGCCGGCGCCGTATCGCCGGATGCTCGACCCATTCGTCAGCCTGGCGGTCGCCGCGACCGCGACCAGCGCCCTCAAGCTCGGCACGGCGGTCGCACTGCCGCTCGAGCACGATCTGTTCGCCCTCGCCAAGTGCGTGTCGAGTCTCGACCGACTCTCGCACGGTCGGCTCCTCCTGGGGGTCGGCGTCGGATGGAACGAACACGAAATTGGCGAACTGTCGCTCATTTCCCTGGTCACAGCGATATCGGGCATTCCGCGAGTGCATCCTGGCCCTGAAGGCTCTCTGGATCGACGAGGAGGCCGCCTTCCATGGCGAGTACTTCGATTTCGATCCGGTGTGGTCCGATCCCAAGCCGTTCCAGTCACCGCACCCCCCGATCCTGTGTGGCATGGCCGGGAAGCTCGGGACCAAACACGCCATCGAATGGGCTGACGGATGGTTGCCGTTGGATGTGGGTCTCGGCGACGTCGAGCGGAAGGTGCGACTGTTCCACGATGCTGCAGCACGAGAGGGGAGGTCGGACGTCCCCGTGACCATTGTCGCTTGGGGGAACCCTTCGTTGGACGTGCTGCTCCACTACCAGGATCTCGGCGTCGAGCGAGTTCTCCTCGGCGCAGCCAGGGATCAGATCGACGATCCCGCCACGACGTTCGAATTCGTGGACTTCTACGCCGAGCTCCTCAATCGCCTGCGGTGATCTCGCCGGGCATCATTCCGAAGGTGAGATAAGTCCTCCTGCTACCTTGGTGAAACTGTGAGTGACGCCGTGAACTATGACCTCCCGCCTGAGCTGGTCGTCAGAGCTGACGGTGCCGTGAGGATCGTGACCATCAACCGGCCCGATCAGCTGAACGCGGTGAACGCGGCGCTGCACTGGGGTCTGGCCAACGTTTGGCGGAAGCTCTCCGCGGACAGCGACGCCCGGGTTGTGATTCTCACCGGCGAAGGGAAGACCTTCTGCGCAGGTGGCGACTTTGACTGGCTGAGTTCGTTCTCCACCGATTCGGGAGCCCGGTACGAGAGCATCCGAGAGGGAGCTGAGATCATCGAGGAGATGCTGCGGTTCCCGCTCCCCGTGATCGCCGCCGTCAACGGTGCCGCAGTTGGGCTTGGATGCAGCATCGCAACACTCTGTGACGTCGTGCTTGTCTCGGAGCGCGCACACTTTGCCGACCCTCATGTCTCCGTGGGGCTCGTCGCGGGGGATGGGGGGGCGGCGTTCTGGCCGTTGCTGAGCCCGATCATGAGATCACGGGAGTACCTCTTGACGGGGGACCGGATCCCGGCGGCAACGGCGGTGGAACTCGGATTGGCCACTCGGGTCACGTCGCCGGATGGTCTGATGGACGAGGCAACTGCGCTCGCCCGCAGGCTCGCACAACAGCCGTCAGAAGCGATGCAGGGCACGAAACGAGTGCTCAACATGCACCTTTCGCGAGCGCTGAGCGGAGCTGTGCAGACCGGCTTCGCATTGGAGGAGAACACGATGCAAACGGAGGAGCACAAGCAGCGCCTCGAGGGGTTGCGCCCCAGCTCGCCGGCGAGCTGACCGCATCGCGACGAGATCATCTCCCGGCCGCTCCCGCCCGGGAGGGATCAGGATCCTTCGATAGGGAAGTCCGCTGCCTCGTACAGGCTGTCGAACCCGTGCGCGCTAACCGCCGCGGAGAGCTTCACCAATGTCCGTGCCGTGTTGGCGGGTAGTCGCAGTCGCGCCTGAAGGCCAAGGGTGACGACGCTGAGGTCGTGTTCGTCGCAGAGCCCCACGGCACCGAGTACTTGATGCGAGGTCCTGAGGGTCCTTCGGGCGATATCCAGTGCCGCATACCTGAGCGCGAGCGCGTCGACCAGCGAGGACTCCGGGGAGTCATAGGCGCTGTGGAGGGTGTAGAGCGCCAGCTCGTGAAGGGCCACGACCTCTGCGTAGGCATCGGCGATCGGAAACGCCACGCCTTGATACCGGGAGATCGGCGAACCGAACGCCACCCGTTCAGTGGCGTACACCGCAGCCAGGTCCAGGGCTCGCTCCAGAGCGCCCAGGATGTACCACGACGACAGAGCGTAGAGCAGCGACTGCTCCAGCGCTGTCAGCTCCTCGCCGCCGCTGCTCGTGACCTGGACCGCTGACGTCACGAAAGGACCGACCTTTGACCCGACGAGGTCCGGACCGGGGTTGGCCTGGACCGTGCGTCCGTGCTCGTCGAGGACATCCCATGCGGTGAAGAGGTCGCCGTGCTCGAGCCGTCCGTTCGACGACAGCAGGGCGAGCGGACGGCCCGAGGAGCGACGGAGGATCATTCCCTCGATCGGCAGGGGAAGGACGCGTGCCCCGGCGCTACGACAGATCTCGGCCGCAGCCAAGCCCTCGGCATGGCCTTCCCGTGGATCGAGGGAGTCGAGGAACTCGTCCACGGCGGGGAGGAGTTCGGTCCGTGATGACGGCGTCACGGCGGCGCGCCGTGCCAGATCGACGCCGCCCAGGTCGTCCAACATCTTGTCCATGACCGATCGGATCTCCGCCGCGTCTTCGGAGACTCGCACGCGCTCGCCCTTGAAGATGGACCGCGCCAGTTGGCGTTGGAGCATTTCCGTCGTACCCGAGGCAATCGTTCCCGCCTGCATATAGCGCCAGAAGAATTCGACCGCCCCTCCGGCCGGTGCGCCGACTGAGTAGCGGTCCTCGAAGAATTCGTCACCGAGCGCCTCGCTCAGGGTGTCGGCCGCCAACAGGTTCGCCCTGGTGGTGATCATCCGCGCCGCCGACACGATGAAGTCGTGTGAGCCGCCACCCTCCTGGAACAACAGAGCTCGTCTGCACATCAGGCGTGCCATGCGGTTTCGGATCCGCGTGTCGAGCCAGCGCTCGGCCGGCAGTGAAGCTGCTCGTTGTGGTTCAGCGGTGACCTGGGCGATCAGACGGTCGTCTCGGGCGTATCGGGCGATGCCGACCCGCTCGTTGGAGAGTGCATCGCGAATCACCTGCCATCCATTGCCCACCTCTCCGAGCACCTCGGAGCGGTCAGCCCAGACGCTGTCCAGAAACACCTCGTTGAGGTGGTGAGGCCCCGGGATCCCGTCCAGTCCCCTGACGGTCACCCCTTCGCGATCCATCGGGATGAGGAACACGGTGATCCCGTCACACGTCCCCGCCTGGGATCCGTCGATTCGAGCAAGGAGGTAACACCACTGCGCCCACAGAGCCCAGGACGTCCAGATCTTCTGGCCGGTGATTCGGAAGCCGTCCCCATCGGGTACCGCCCGGGTCTTGAGATTGGCGAGGTCCGAACCGGCGTCGGGCTCGCTGAATCCCTGGCACCAGATGGCTTTGCCCGACGAGATGAGTGGAAGGTGGAGGCTCTTCTGTTCCTCCGTCCCGTAGTCGAAGATCGAGGGCCCTACCCAGTTGGGTCCGTAGTACTGAGCGCCTCGCGGCTCGAAATGGGCCCACATCTCTTCGCGGATGACGATCGACGACGCGAGGTCGAGATCCCGCCCCCCATAGCGAGCGGGCCAGTTGGGCACGAGCAGGCCTTCCTCGGCGAGGATCTCACAGAAGCGATTGCTCAGCTCCAGATCGGCCGGGTCCTTGGTGAAGGGGCCCAGCCAGCCCGGCTCGAGGTGCTGCTCCATGAGCTGGCGGAGGCGAATCCGCAGCGCTCGGGCCGGTTCTGGATCGGTGTACACGAATGTGTCCGAGGACCTGTCGGTTGTCAACGTGCGAGCTCCTCCTCTTGACGGGGTTCGACGGTAGGTCTTGACGCCTGGAGCTGGCAAACATGCAATGCAGATGGTCGAGCGCATCTCCTTTTCCCGAGAAGGCACACCCTGACCGACGACGCAGTGGTCGACGTGCGCGACGGCAACCCCGAACGGGTCACCTACGCGACAGGGTGCCCGGGGGGCTCGCCGCATGGCCGGAAGCTGCCTGCGGGGTGATCGAAGCTTCTGATCATCGCCACAGGGTCAAACAAACAGCGTTGCGTTGGCGCGGAAAGTCTGTCACGATCTCGAAAGCCGAATGTGATTGGGGGATAACATGTGGTCACACGGTAGGGCTGTCTGTGCCTTAGCGGCGGTTGTGTGCCTGCCAGGTGTGTACTTGGGTGGTGCTGCGGCAGAGGCGTCGGCGGCGCCGGCACCGCTGACCATTGCCTTCATCACCTCAGAGACCGGACCGGCGGCGGCGGACTTCACTGGCACCGCCGGCGTGTTCGAGGCGGCGCTCGCTGCGCAGAACGCCAAGGGAGGCGTGAACGGTCACAAACTCACCCCGCTCGTGATCGACGACCAAACCAGTCCTGCGGCGCTGACCACCGCAGTGCAGGAAGCGGTCTCGAGGAACGTGATCGGCATCGTGTCGGACTCGCCCATCTTCCAGCTGGGGGCCAAGTACGCCCAGCAGGCCGGGGTGCCAGTGACCGGAAACAGCGAAGACGGGCCCGAATGGGGCATGCAGCCCAACACCAACATGTTCGGCATCGGGGTCAGCGGCAGCGTCGACCCCAAGTACCCGGTCAGCACGTTGTACGCGAACGTGTTGAAGAAGTTGGGCAGCCTCCGGGTGGCCCTGTACGCGTTGAGCATCTCGCCGGACTCGGTTCAGGGAAGCTCTGCCGTCATGCAGTCGCTCCAACACGACGACCCCGCGGCCAAGGTGGTTGTGGACGACCGGTCGGTTCCCTACAGCACCGATACCAACTTCGGCACCGAGGCCCTGACCGCCAGGAGCAACAACGTGAATGTGGTGTGGTCCAACCTCCCCGGGAACGACAACGCTCCTCTGGCCGTGGCCTTCAAGCAGGCCGGCATCCAGACGAAGGGCATCTTCTTCCCCGACGGCTACGACCCGGCGCTGATCCACACGCCCGCATGGGCCAGCGTCCAAGGCGCCACGTTCGAGGTGCTCACGCACCCCTTCTACGAGCCCAACGCCGGTACCGAGCAGATGCAGGCCACGCTCGAGAAGTACGACGGTTGGACCAAGAGTCAGTTTCCAACGGGTTCCCAGGCGCAGGCCTGGCTGGGAGCCGAGCTCATGATGCAGGGGATCCAAGGGGCAGGAACGAACCCCACCCATGCCGGCGTGATCAAGGACCTGCGCAGCATCAAGTCCTGGAACGGCAACGGCCTTCTGCCCTTCAACATCGACTACGCGACAGGGTTCGGTCACATGACCAACCCGAACTGCATCTGGCTCACCAAAGCAGCGAAGAACGGATTCGTTCCCGAAGGGAAGAACCCAGTCTGCGGGACCTACATCCCCGGGACCACTTCGGTGTCCTCCTCCTAGGAGCGTCCACGGCGCTCACCTCTGGACGGACACGTGCCGGCCGGAGTGCGTGTGCTGGAGAGCCGGTGCCTGACCATCGCGGGCGGAACGGCGGAGATGCAGCGTAATAACGTCAGTGAGCGGTTACTCGGATGACGGATCAGGAGAGGGGCACCATGACGTCAGAGATCGACCCCGACGTGCGGGTACAACTGCACGATGTCGTCCTGCGATATGCGACCGGAATCGACACCCGAGACTGGGATCTGTTCCGGACGTGCTTCACCCAAGATTGCCGGGCCGATTACGGGGAGATCGGGCAATGGGAGGGTCGGGAGGCCATCACGGAGTTCATGGAAGGCATCCATGCCGACTGCGGACACACGATGCACTTCATCGGCAACCACGTCGTGCGCGCCGATGGCGAGGCCTACGTGGCGCGCTCGTACGTCGAGGCCATCGTCCTACGCGGCGACAACATCAAGGGACTGCAGATGTACGGGTATTACGACGACCGATTCGTGCTGACGGGCGAAGGATGGCAGATCTCCAGCCGCCAGTTCGTGCCCACGCTGACCGTTCGGGTCGCTGCCTATTCCCCCCGATAGTCCCAGGCGCGGGTCAGCCGGTCAGCGGGACAGGATCGAGACGCCGGCCACGCCGGGAGCGCCGTAGAGCTGGGCGTAGCCGACCTTGGGGTTGTTGGGAACCTGACGGTCGCCTGCAGTACCTCTGAGCTGGTTGACCAGCTCGTAGACCTGGCGTAGGCCCGACGCCCCGATCGGCTCGCCGTTGGCGATGAGGCCACCGTCGGTGTTGATCGGGAGGCGACCCGTGATCTCGGTGTCCCCGGCCTCGAGCAGCATGGGCTGCTCGCCGTCCTTGCACAGGCCGTTCTCGGCCATGTGCATGATCTCGGCGCCAGCCTCGGTGTCCTGGAGCTGTGCCACGTCGACATCCTCGGGCCCGATCCCGGCGATCTCGTAGGCGGCGCGCGAGGCGTCGACCGTCGGTCCCTCGATGCGCTCGGTCGGCATCGAGGGACTGAGGACCTCGAACGCGCCGAGGCGACGGGTGCGGACGACGCTGGCCTTGAGGTAGATCGGCAGGTCGGTGAACTCGCGTGCCCGGTCGGCCCGGCAGAGGATGACTGCGGCCGCGCCCTCGTCGGGCGCGCAGTACATGTACTGCCTGAGCGGGTAGTTCAGGTACGGCGACTCGAGGATCTGCTCCTCGGTCAGCGGCTTGCGGCGGAACGCGTTGGGGTTCTTCGACCCGTTGCGGAAGTTCTTGGCCGCCACCTTGGCGAGCGTGCGCTCGTCGATGTCGAAGTCGTGCATGTAGCGGCAGATCTTCATGGCGAAGTACAGCGTGGTGAGGAAGTAGCCGGACTCCCCGTACCACTTGGGCAGGCCGACGCCCTCGGGGTCGCCGGTAAAGGCGCCGGCCGGGTGCTTGTCGAGGCCGACGGCGATGCCGATGTCGGCCCGGCCGTAGCGGATGGCGTCAGCCGTCATGGAGAGGGCGGTGGCGGCGGTGGCGCAGCCGTTGCCCACGTTGTGGAACGGGATCCCGGTCATGCCGACGCGGCTCACGACGGCGTCGGCGCACCCGATCTCGGAGCTCCCGGCAATGGCGATCTGGATGTCGGGCCACTGGATGCCGGCGTCCTTGAGTGAGCTGTGGATGGCTTCGGCACCCATGTCGATGGCGGTCTTGCCGGGGAAGCGCCCGAACGGGTGCAGCCCGACTCCGATGATGGCAACGTCGTCCATTTCCGTTTCCTCCTGCTCAGTTCCCGGAGCCCACGGGCGCGAATGCGAAGTTCACGAGCTCATTGCCTTCGTCGTCGGTGCCGAAGGGCACCAAGGTCAGCTCCATCTCCATGCCGATGTGCAGCTTGGCCGGGTCGTGCTCGGTGAGCCGGGACTCGACGCGAACGGGACCGAGGTCGATATAGCCGACCCCGTAGGGCACCCATTGCGCTTCGGGGTCCTCGGGACCCCGGTAGGGGAGCTTGGGGCGGAACTCCTGGGTCGTGAACGTCCACAGGGTGCCACGCCGGTCGAGGAGCACGTCCTCCATGGAGTCGGACGGGCATCCGGGGCACGAGGCCTGCACCGGGAACGTCGTCAAGCCGCAATCGGGGCAGCGAGAGCCGATCAGCTGGGGCTTGTCGGAGGGCCAGCTGAACAGCCCTTCGGAAAATGGCTTCTGCGTCATGGGCCAGCAGGATACCGCCTTCGCGCTGGGAGGGAAGCTGGGCGTGTCCATCGGGTCGTGGGTCCGGCCGGCGGGTGGTCGGCACCTAGAATCGCCCGATGCCTCCACGCCCCTCCCGCGACGGTCGTGGCGCACCGAGGTCGCAGGGTGCAGGCCGAACGTCCCGGGCCGGCTCGGGGGGGACATCTGGCCGCACCTCCGGGCGCTCCACCCGCTCGGGATCGGGGAACGCGGGAGCCGGGAGCCGGTCTTCGTCACCGAGGCGGACCGGTGATGCCACGGGGAGGGACGGCCGTCAGGGCGGCGACGGGGGTTCCGGCCGGCGCAGCAGCGCCCGACACCCGGGGTGCATCGGCCCGGGTACCCCGGGTGTCGGGAAGCCGCACCGGAAGGTCCCGGACGGAAGACGGCCGAACCGACGGGATGCGATCCGACCGGTCCGGTCCCAGCCCGAGAGGGGCCGAGACGAGAGCGCCGGTGCCGAGAGGAACGGCGACGCGGGGGAGCGGGAAGAGTGCCGGCTGGGGCAACGTGGCCCGCCGTGGGGCCCAGGCGCTGCCCCGGCGCGAGGATGGGCCGCGCCCGGACCGGACCGGCGGCTCGAGGCCGGGTGCCCGTCCAGAACAGGCACGGGAACGGGGTAGGGCCACCTCGCCGGCACGTCCTGCGGCCGCGTGGGTCCGAGAGGATGGCGCTCAGCACGAGTTCGAAGAGGCGGTTCCCACCGACGGACAGCGTCACTCCGCCGGCCAGACCCCGAGGCCCCCCGCCGCTTCCGCCAGGCCGGCACTCCCGCCCGAGATCGCTACGGAGATTCGCCGCCAGGCCGACGCCGCGACAGCGGCACACCGGGAACGGCTGGTCCAGCGGGCGGAAGCGGCCTTCGGTGCCTACGAGCGGGGACGCTTCTCGGACGCCTTGCGGACCGTCCGGCCCATTGCCGCCGAGGTGCCCGGTGTGGCGGCCGTGCGCGAGCTGGCCGGACTCTCGGCGTACCGCAGCGGGCAGTGGCGTGAAGCCGTGCGCCATCTCGAGGCGGCAAGGGTGCTCGATGGCTTCTCCGAGCATCTCCCGGTGCTCATGGACTGCCAGCGCGCGCTGCATCGCCCCAAGAAGGTGACCGACCTGTGGGCAGAACTGCGGCGGAGCTCCCCGGACGCCGATGAGCTGGCCGAGGGAAGGATCGTGGCCGCGTCGTCGCTGGCCGATACCGGGGACCTGGCCGGGGCCATCACCATGCTGGCGGATGCCGGAGCGGGGCGGACGTACCGCAACCCCTCGGAGCGTCATGTGCGGCAGTGGTACGTGCTGGCCGACCTCTACGAGCGGGCGGGCGACGTCCCCCGGGCACGACAGTTCTTCGAGCGCGTGGCCAAGGCCGACCCCGAGTCCTACGACGTGAAGCAACGCCTCGGTGCCCTCGGGACCCCCGGACGCGGACCCGGCCGCCCGAAGCGAGGCCCGCAGGGTCGTCACCGGCCCCCCAAGTAGGCTCGAGCCCATGAGCACGAGCCTCGACCTCCACTCGCTCCTCGGTGACGACGCCGATGCCCTTCTCGGCTATGAGGCCAAGGCCTTCCCGGCGGAGGGACTTGTCCTGCCGGGGCCGGACTACCTCGATCGCGCCTTCAGTGCCAGCGACCGCAGCCCGACGGTGTTGCGCAATCTGGGCACGCTTTTCAACCACGGGCGCCTCGGTGGCAGCGGCTACATCTCGATCCTGCCGGTCGATCAGGGGATCGAGCACTCGGCCGCTGCCAGCTTCTCGAAGAACCCGGTGTACTTCGACCCGCTCAACCTCTTGGAGCTGGCACTCGCCGGCGAGTGCAGCGCGGTGGCGACCACGCTCGGCACGCTGGGACTGGCCTCGCGCCGGTACGTGCACCGGATCCCTTTCATCGTGAAGCTCAACCACAACGCGTTCCTGCACGTCCCGGACACGTACGAGCAGATCATGTTCTCGTCGGTGCGCCAGGCGGCCGACCTGGGCGCGGTGGGGGTGGGTGCCACCATCTACTTCGGCTCCGAGGACATGGACCGAGAGCTCCAGGAGGTCGCGGCGGCCTTCGCGGAGGCCCACCGTCTGGGCATGTTCACCGTGCTCTGGTGCTACCTGCGCAACCCGGCCTTCAAGAAGGACGGTGTCAACTACGAGGTGGCGGCGGACCTCACCGGGCAGGCCAACCACCTCGGCGTCACCATCGAGGCGGACATCATCAAGCAGAAGCAGCCCGAGAACAACGGCGGTTACACGACGATCGGGTTCGGCAAGACCGATCCGTTGGCCTATGACGAGCTGACCACGGACCACCCGATCGACCTCACCCGCTGGCAGGTCGTGAACTGCTACGCCGGTCGCATCGGCCTCATCAACTCCGGTGGTGAGTCGAAGGGGGACAGCGACCTGGCCCAGGCGGTCCGAACGGCGGTGGTCAACAAGCGTGCCGGCGGCATGGGCCTGATCGTCGGACGGAAGGCGTTCCAGCGGCCCATGGCCGAGGGCGCGGCGCTGATCCACGCCATCCAGGACGTGTACCTGAACGACCAGGTGACCATCGCCTGAGGGACCCCTCCCAGGGGTAGCATTGGGGCCAGAACATCCGATTCGGACGCAGAGTCACGCGCGCCGTGTGAGCGGGGGTGCGACAGAGCCCGCCGCAGTGAGCCCGACTCATCCACGTCCACGACATGAGACGAGGCACCCCGTGGCATCGGGAACCCGACACGCAACCGAACAGCTGGACCAGGTCATCGTGCGCTTCGCCGGGGACTCAGGCGACGGTATGCAGCTCACCGGTGACAGATTCACGACGAGCAGCGCCCTGCTGGGCAACGACCTGTCCACCTTTCCGGACTTCCCGGCGGAGATCCGTGCCCCTGCCGGCACGTTGAACGGGGTCTCTGCCTTCCAGGTCCACATCTCGGACCACGACATCCTCACACCGGGTGACTCGCCCAACGCACTGGTGGCCATGAACCCCGCCGCGCTGCGGGCCAACATCCACTTGATGGCCAAGGGGACGGTGCTCATCGTCAACAGCGATGCCTTCGAGGAGCGCAGCCTGGCCAAGGCGGGCTACGAGAAGGACCCGCTGACCGACGGCTCCCTCGCCGCCTACACGGTCTACGAGGTCCCCATGACCTCCATCACGCAGGAGGCCTGCAAGGAGGCCGGGGTCAAGCCACGCGACGCCGAGCGCTCCAAGAACTTCTTCGCACTGGGTCTGGTCAGCTGGCTGTACACCCGGCCGGTCGAGCCGACCGTCGAGTGGATCGCCCAGCGGTTCGCCGCCCGCCCCCAGGTGGCCGAGGCGAACACGCGGGCCTTCCGGGCCGGCTACGACTTCGGTGAGACGGCGGAGCTCTTCGAGTCGAACTACGAGGTCCGTCCGGCCAGCTTCGAGAAGGGCGAGTACGTCCAGGTCACCGGGAACCAGGCGACGGCCTGGGGCCTGATCGCCGGTGCCCGCCTGGCCGGCCTCCCGCTCTTCTTGGGGAGCTATCCAATCACCCCGGCCTCCGACATCCTCCACGAGCTCAGCCGGCGCAAGGAGTTCGGCATCCGGACCTTCCAGGCCGAGGACGAGATCGCCGGCATCGGGGCCGCCCTCGGCGCGTCGTTCGGGGGCTCCCTGGGCGTGACCACCACCAGCGGGCCTGGTCTGGACCTCAAGTCCGAGACGATCGGTCTGGCCATAAACCTGGAGCTGCCCCTGGTCATCGTCGACGTCCAGCGCGGCGGGCCCTCGACGGGCCTCCCGACCAAGACCGAGCAGGCCGATCTCCTCCATGCCATGTACGGGCGCCACGGCGAGGCACCGCTGCCCATCGTCGCTCCGTGCACGCCAAGCGACTGCTTCGCCACCACCATCGAGGCGATCAGGATCGCGGTGAAGTACCGCACTCCGGTGATCATGCTCTCCGACGGGTACCTGGCCAACGGCGCAGAGCCGTGGCGACTGCCCGACCTCGACGCCTTGGCCCCGATCGACCCAGATTTCGCGGCGGCGCCCAACCACGTCGACGAGGAGGGCAACGAGACCTTCTGGCCCTACGTCCGCGACCCTGAGACCCTGGCGCGTCCGTGGGCCCCACCCGGACAGCCCGGGCTCGAGCATCGTATCGGGGGGCTCGAGAAAGCCGACGGGAGCGGCAACGTCTCCTACGACGGAGCCAATCACGAGCGCATGGTCCACCTGCGGCGGGACAAGGTGGGCGGGATCGCTGCCGACATCCCGCCGGCAAAGGTCGACGACGAGGGCGGCGACGCCGAGCTGCTCCTGATCGGATGGGGCTCGACCTATGCCGCGGTGGCCGCCGGCGTCCGGCGAGTGCGTGCCCGGGGCATGAAGGTTGCCCACCTGCACCTCCGCCACCTCAACCCCTTCCCGTCCAACCTGGGAGAGGTGCTGCACCGGTACCCCAAGGTGCTGGTGCCGGAGATCAACCTGGGACAGCTCAGCCGCATCCTGCGTGCCGAGTTCCTCGTTGACGCCCAGACCCTCTCGAAGATGCAGGGCGTCCCGTTCCGGGTCGGTGAGATCGAATCGGCCATCGCGGCCCAGCTCGGAGGTGCGTCATGAACGAGTCCAACGGCTCCAACGGTCATTCGGCCGCCACGGCCACCGCCGTCCCTGTGACCACCCGGAAAGACTGGAGCAGCGACCAGGAGGTCCGCTGGTGCCCGGGCTGCGGGGACTACTCCATTCTGGCTGCCGTCCAGATGCTCATGCCCGACCTCGGGGTCCGGCGCGAGAACACGGTGTTCCTCTCCGGCATCGGGTGCGCGGCTCGCTTCCCCTACTACATGCACACCTACGGGATGCACTCGATCCACGGGCGTGCCCCGGCCATCGCCACCGGCCTGGCCACGACCCGGCCCGACCTCGACGTCTGGGTGATCTCGGGCGACGGCGACGCCCTTTCCATCGGGGGCAACCACCTCATCCACGCGCTGCGGCGCAACGTGCGCCTCAACATCTTGATGTTCAACAATCAGATCTACGGCCTGACCAAGGGCCAGTATTCGCCCACCTCCGAGGTGGCCAAGGTGACCAAGTCGACGCCGTTCGGGTCGGTGGACGCGCCGTTCAACCCGGTGTCGCTGGCGCTGGGCGCCGAGGCCACCTTCGTGGCCCGCACCCACGATATGGACCGGGCCCACATGCAAGAGACGTTCCGCCGGGCCCACGAGCACAACGGTGCCGCCTTCGTCGAGGTCCTGCAGAACTGCAACGTCTTCAACGACGGTGCCTTCGAGAAGATCACCAGCCGTGACGCACGGGCCAGCATGCTGATCCCCCTCCAGCACGGCCAGCCGATCATGTTCGGCGCCGAGGGCGAGGAGCGCGGCGTCGTCCAACGCCCGGACGGCAGCCTGGAGATCGTGTCGGTGTCGGACCTCGGCGCCGATGCCTTGCTGGTCCACGACGAGTCCCGCGAAGACCCCGGGCTGGCCTTCGCGCTCTCGCGGCTCTCGCGTGGCCCTTTCGAGCCGACGCCGATCGGCGTCTTCCGTGCCGTGGAGCGGCCAGAGTACGGGTCGCAGATGTCCGAACAGATCACCGAGGCCCAGGCCAAGCGGGGACTCGGCGACGTTGCCGCGTTGCTGCGCTCGGGCTCCAGCTGGACCGTCGAGTAGGCCCTTCACTTTCGAGACTCGGACCGACTCGAGGAGCCGGCCGCACTCTCCGGCTGGATCAGTCCGCGTCGAGCGAGCGGAAGACCATGCCCGTCCGGGGCTTGGGGCTGAAATAGGTGGTCTTGGGCGGCATGCGCCGGCGCGCCCGGGCCCACTCCTCGATCTGCCCGACCGTGGCGGGGCGGAGCAAGAAGGCGGCCTGGGCTTCGCCACGGTCGAGAGCCTCGACGGCTTCGGCCACGCTGTGACAGTGCGTCACCTCGTGTGGCGGCAGCTCGGCCAGGACAGAGGCGATGAGCGCGGAGTCCAGGTCGTTCGCCGGGCCCTGCTCGGTCTCGGGGTGGGGGATGAGGAGATAGGCATGCCCTTCGGCCACCAGGGCGAGGGATTTGGCGTCGCAGAGTGCGCCGAGCGTCCGATCGTCCGCCGCTCCCGCCCGGACCACGTCGAACCACGCGCCGAGGGCGCCGGGGAGGTCGAAGCCCTCGGGCAGCCCGGCCACGGTGCGGTGGATCGCCCCGACCTGCAGCTGCTCCTCGGCCAGCTCGACGACCAGCGCCATGACGAGGTCCTCGGGCCCGGGCCCGGCACCCGCCGTGCGACGCTCGGCTCGGTAGGCCCGTGCCGTCTCGTAGCGGTGGTGCCCGTCGGCCAAGACGACCGGTGCGGATGCCACGGCCGTCCGCACCGCGTTCACGGTATCGGGGTCCCTCAGGACCCAGAGCTGATGGCGTACCCCGTCGTCGTCGTAGGCGTCGACAACGGGCTCGTCGTCGGTGGGGTCGAACGTGGCGGTGACCCCCCTGGCCAGCGACAGCCCCCAGATCGGCGAGAGGTTGGCCCTGGTGGCCCGTAGGAGGTCCAATCGGTCGCTGCGGGGCTTGGGCAGGGTCTCCTCGTGGGGCAGCACGTCGTCGGCCCCGGTCCCCTCGCCGATGCCAAGGGCCCCGATCACCCCGGTGGTGGTGCGGCCCGCGCCGTCGGTCATGCGGTAGGGGTAGAGGCAGGGCCCTCCGTCCGAGGCGAGCACCCCGTCGGACTGCCAGCGGACGAACAGATCGGCGGCCACGCGGTAGCGGTCCCGGCCACCGCTCAGATCGGCTTCAGGCAGTTCGACGAGGACCGCATTGGCCCGGTGCCGTGCGGCCAGGTGGCCTCGCTCACTGGCCGAGATCACGTCGTAGGGCGGGGCCATGACCTGGGCGATGGGTGCCACTGCGGCGCGGTACCGCAGTCCGCTGAACGGCTCGAAACGGGCCACGGGCCACTCTGGCACACACGGGGGCCTGATGGCCGCCGGGCCGGTCCCTAGAATCGCCTCGTGGACGACGAGGGCACCGACCATATCCTCACGGTGCCCAATGCCATCACCCTGGTGCGGCTGTTGTGCATACCGCTCTTCGTCTGGCTCCTCTTCGGAGCGCACCGCCAAACGGCTGCGGCCGTGCTGTTGGCCGTCCTGGGTGCCACCGACTGGGTCGACGGCTACGTGGCCCGGCACTTCGGACAGGTGTCCACCCTGGGCAAGGTGCTCGACCCGACCGCAGATCGCATCCTGGTCGGGACCGCCGTCATCTCGATCATGGTCTGTGGCGCCGTGCCGCTGTGGTTCGGGATCGCCACCTTGGCGCGCGAAGTCCTCGTCTCGGCCATGGTGGTCGCCCTGGCCGCGCTCGGAGCGGCCAGGATCGATGTCCTGTGGGTCGGCAAGGCAGGGACGTTCGGCTTGATGTTCGCCTATCCGGCCTTCCTCCTCGGGCATGGCACCGCCACCTGGCAAGAGCCGATCCGCGCCATCGCGTGGGTCACCGGTCTGGTCGGACTGGTGTTGGCGTGGTGGGCCGCGGCGAGCTACATCGGTCCCGCCAGGAAGGCGTTGCACGACGGACGGGCGGCGAGGCGGAGCCCACCCGAGCGGAGCCCCGCATGAAGGCCGTCATCATGGCGGGGGGCGAGGGCACTCGGCTGCGTCCCCAGACCTCGAACCTGCCCAAGCCCATGCTGCCGCTGGTCGGACGCCCGATGATGGAGCACATCGTCTCCTTGTTGCGCCGGCACGGCATCGACGACATCGTCGTCACGGTGGCGTTCCTGCCCAATGCCATCCGCTCGTACTTCGGGGACGGCAGCGAGCTCGGCGTGCGCATGGTCTACGCCACCGAGGAGTCCCCGCTGGGCACGGCCGGCTCGGTGCGCAACGCCGCGCGAGCAGCTGACCGAGCGGTTCCTGGTCATCTCGGGGGACGTCCTGACCGACATCGACCTCTCCTCGGTGATCTCGTTCCACGAGAAGAACCAGGCGTTGGCCACGATCGCACTCAGTGCGGTCGAGAACCCGCTCGAGTTCGGGATCGTGATCACGCGGGAGGACGGGACGATCGAGCGTTTCCTCGAGAAGCCTGGCTGGGGGCAGGTGTTCAGTGACACCATCAATACCGGCATCTACGTCCTCGAACCCGAGATCTTCGACCGCATCCCGGGGGACCGTGCCGTGGACTTCTCCGGCGAGGTGTTCCCCGCAGTGCTCGAATCAGGCGAGCCGCTCTTCGGTTGCGTGGTCGACGGCTACTGGGAGGACGTCGGCACCACGGCCGCCTACCTCAAGGCCCACGAGGACATCCTCGACGGCCGGGTGCAGGTGGACGTCTCGGGGTTCGAGCTCAGTCCCGGTGTGTGGATCGGCAAGGGCTCGTCCATCGACCCCAGTGTTCGTATCGACGGGCCCGCGTTCATCGGGGAGAACTGCACGATCGACGCCGACGTCCACGTGGGGGCCTACACCACGATCGGGGCCAACACCCAGGTGGCCGAGCGGGCCGAGCTCCAGCGGTCGGTGATCGGCGAGAACTCCTATGTGGGCCCCTCGGCCCGGGTGGAGGGAGCGGTGCTCGGGCGCTCGTGCGACCTGCGCACCGGTGCGCGCATCGAGCCGGGAGCGGTGCTCGGGGAGGGCTGCCTGGTCGGGGCGCACGCCGAGATCCGCAGCGACGTGAAGGTGTACCCGGGCAAGGTGGTCGAGCCGGCAGCCCAGGTCAACGCGTCGATCGTCTGGGAGTCCGGGGGATCGCGGACCCTGTTCGGGCCCGAGGGAGTCCAGGGGATCGCCAACGTCGACGTCAGCCCCGAGTTGGCGGTGCGTCTGGCCAAGGCCTGGGCGTCGAGTTTCGAGAAGGGCTCGTTCATCACCGCGTCGCGTGACACCAGCCGGGTGGCGCGGGTGCTCAAGCGGGCCCTGATGGTCGGGTGCAACGCCGTGGGCGTCAACGTCCACGACCTCGAGCTGGCCACTGTGCCGGTGACCAAGCACCACGTGCGCATGCGCGGCAACCGGGCCGGCCTGACGGTCCGCCTCAGCCCCGACGATCCGCAGTCGGTCGTCATCCGATTCTTCGACGAGCGGGGGATCGACCTCTCGGAGAACGAGCGACGGAGGGTGGAGCGCCTCTACCACCGCGAGGAGTTCCGTCGAGTCACGGCGGCCGACATCGGTGACATCGATTTCTCTCCTCGCGCCATCGAGCACTACACCGCGGACATCGTGGAGGCCTTCGGGCTCCAGCGCGAGGCGGCTCCGAGGGGGATCAAGCTGGTGCTCGACCTCTCGTTCGGTGCTGCCAGCTTCGTCATGCCCAACCTGCTCTCGAAGGTGGGGGCAGACGTGCTGAGCATCAACCCCTACGCCCAGACGCCGGGGATGATCTCGGTGGACCGATCTGCGAGCGAAGCGCGCGTGGCCGAGACGGTGCGCAGCTCGGGGGCCGACCTGGGCGCGGTGATCGATGCCGGCGGTGAGCGGCTCACGCTGATCGACGGTTCGGGCCGGGTGCTGAGCGACGAGGAGGCGACGTTTGCCTTCGCCGACCTGGCCACGGCTAGTGGAGCGGCACGGCGCGTGGCGCTGCCAGTGACGGTGAGCGCCAGGGTGCTCGAGCTGTGCGCAGCCCGCGGGGTCGAGGCGGTGCTGGCCCCCCTCTCGGGCTCGGGGCTCCTCGAGGCGGCGGCGGAGGAGGGAGGGGTCTCATTCGCCTCGGACTGCCGTGGTGGCTACGTGTTCCCGGCATTCCTGCCCGCCCTCGACGCCGCCGCGGCGCTGGCCAGGCTGCTGTCGTCCCTGGGTGAGGGAGGTTCCACCCTCACGGGCATGGTGCGGTCGATGCCCGGCATGCCGATCGAGCGCCAGGCCGTGGCCACCCCCATGGAGCACAAGGGCCTGGTCATGCGGACCTTGATGGAGCAGTTGAACGAGGAGGGGGCCGACCTCGTCCTGGTCGATGGCATCAAGGTGATCGGGGACGACGCCTGGGCGCTCGTCGTGCCCGACCCACAGGACCCCGTGACCCACGTCTGGGCGGAGGGTTCCGACCGGGCGGCCTCCCGGGAGCTGCTGGCCCACTACGTGGCCAGGGTCCGCGCCGCCATGCCCTAGCGGGGATCGGCGCGCCGCGCCGCGCCGCGCCGAGCCGGCCCGGCCCGGACCCGGCGGCGCACCGCCGGCAGCCAGGGCCGCCGCCGACCGCCGCGTTCGGATATGGTCGCCCCCCATGGAGATCCCCGATGGGCTGCGGTACTCGCCCGACCATGAGTGGGTGCGCGTCGACGGAACGAGGGTGAGGATCGGCATCACCGACTACGCGCAGGACGCGCTGGGCGACATCGTGTTCGTCGACCTGCCGGCCGTGGGCAGCACCCTCGATGCGGGAGGGCAGCTCGGCGAGGTGGAGTCGACCAAATCCGTCTCTGAGATCTACGCGCCCTTGGGCGGGACGGTCTCGGCTGTCAACGAGGCGTTGAGCGAGGCACCGGAGCAGGTGAACCAGGACCCCTACGGCGAGGGGTGGATCTGCGAGATCGAGCTGGCCGCCGGTTCCGACCCGACGACCCTGCTCGATGCCGACGCCTACGGCGAGCTCACCGCCGGTTGAGCGGCCCCATTCCGGTGACGCCAGGAGAATCACCTTCGGAGGTGGAGTACCGTGGGCTCCGTGTTCTGTCACAACTGCGGGCACAAGAACCCCGAGGGCGTCAACTTCTGCTCCTCGTGCGGTCAAGCGCTGCTCGCTGACGGTGATGACGCCACCATCACCCTGCACCCGGTCGACGAGGCCGAGACGTCCGAGGAGAGTCCCGATGTCACCCTGGTCGAGGTGCCGCACGGCGCCGGTGTCCTCGTCGTGACCAGGGGCCCCAACGTGGGCGCGCGGTACCTTCTGGGCGACGATGTGATCCGCGCCGGCCGCCATCCCGAAAGCGACATCTTCCTCGACGACATCACCGTTTCGAGGCGGCATGCCGAGATCGCGGCCGAGGTCGGGGGCCATTCTGTGCGCGACGTGGGCTCGCTCAACGGTACCTACGTGAACCGGGAGCGGATCGACGATGTGCGCCTGGCCCCCGGGGACGAGGTCCAGATCGGGAAGTTCAAGCTCGTCTACCTGGTGGCGGGGAACGAGTGAGCAGCCGCACCTACCTCTCCATCGGTGACGTCCTGACCCTGCTGCGCGAGGAGTTCCCCGACGTCACCATCTCGAAGATCCGCTTCCTGGAGAGTCAGGGCCTGGTCAATCCCGAGCGCTCGCCCTCGGGCTACCGCAAGTTCTTCGACCACGACGTCGAGCGCCTGCGCTGGGTGCTCCGACAACAGCGCGAGCACTTCCTTCCGCTCAAGGTGATCCGCGACCGCCTAGCCGACGGCGACCTCGACGAGGGTCCCGACGTGCACTCGGGGAACGGCGCGTCCCAGGCGCACGTCGTGGCCGGTCCGACCGACACGGAGCAGCCCACGAAGGCCGACGAGGAGGCGATGGCGCGGATCCTCGCCGACGCCTCACGCCGTACCGCACTCCTCCCCGAGGAGGCCCCGGCGCGCCGGCTCCAGATGGTGCCCGGGCGCGAACACCGACCGGCGAGCGCGGTCGAGTCCGTCGCGTCCCTCGAGTCCGTCGAATCGAGCAAGGAGACCGTGGCGTCCTCGGTCTCGGGCGGGGTGTTGGCTGTCGCCAGTGCCAGAACAGGCGGTGGCGCGGCGCGCAAGCGCGGTTCGGCCTCGGGGGGCGACGAGACGCTGGCGCCGGCGTCTTCGCCCGCACCGGCGTCTTCGCCCGCACCGGCGTCCGGGGTCGCCGGTGCATCCGGCGCGGCACGCCCTGCGGCAGGGGAGCGGGCGAGACCGCGCAATGGCACACCGTCCGGTGCCCCCGCGGGTCCTCCCGCCCGCCCGCCGGCGGGGACTGGGTCGGGCACCTCCGGTGCCGGACCCGGGAGAACGACGGGCATGGTGACGGGCGCCAGCATGACGCTCGAAGAGCTCTGCACCGCCAGTGGACTGTCTCCTGAAGAGGTGGCCGGGTTGTTGTCCTTCGGCCTGGTCGAGCCGGTCATGGTGGCCGGCATCCAGACCTTCGACGAGGACGCCCTCACGGTGGCCAATCTGTCTGCCTCGTTCCGGACCTACGGGATCGAGCCGCGCCACCTGCGCCTCTTCCGCAACGCTGCCGACCGCGAGCTCGGGCTGATCGAGCAGATCGTCATCCCACTCCTCCGCCAGCGCAACCCGGAGGCCCGCCAGCGGGCCGGGGAGGCCGCCCAGGAGCTGGCGGCGCTCGGCCAGTCGATGCGGGCCACGTTGATCTCGCAGGCTCTGCGGCGGCACCTGGGGGGGTGACGCACGGTCGGCACCGGGCGCTACATTTCAGTCATGGTCCGTGTGCTACTCCGAGCGGTAAGGGTGGACCTGCAGTCGAACACCCCCGTGCTGCTGTTGCAGGAGTCCGAGGGCGAGGGGCGCACGCTCCCGATCTTCATCGGGAGCCCTGAGGCGACGGCCATCGCCTATGCGCTCCAAGGCGTCGTCATGCCCCGTCCGCTCACGCACGACCTGGCGAAGGACATGCTCGACACGCTCGGTGTCACCGTGGAGCGCGTCATCATCACCGAGCTGCGCTCATCGACCTACTACGCCGAGCTGCATCTGCTCCAGGGCGAGACGCACACGGTCGTCTCGAGCCGTCCGTCGGATGCAGTGGCCATCGCGGTGCGCACCGAGGCGCCGCTGTTCGTGTCCGACGAGCTGATGGAGTCCGAGGGGATCCTGCTCGCGCTCGACGCCGAGGACGAGGAGGACGAGACACCCGACGAGCTGGTCGGTCAGTTCCGCCAGTTCCTCGACTCGGTGCGTCCGGAGGACTTCGAGAGGTGAGGTTGCGCCGTGCGGCGTTCACCCTGGCGGTGTGCGCCACGCCCGTCCTGGCGGCCTGCTCGAGTTCGAGCACGCCGACGACCACCACGACGTCGAGCGCCCACCGGACCTCGTCGACCACGACCACCACCGGCCCCACCACGACCACGACGGCCGGTACCACGTCCTCCACATCGGGGCTGACCGCCTGCGCGCGCGTGACGGCCACGGCCGGGCAGTCGCAAGGCGCCGCGGGCACGATCACCGGTGTCGTCGACGTCACCAACACCGGCCCGACGGCCTGCGTGGCCGACGGGTACCCCACGCTCGCGCTCTCCTCGGGGAGCGGGGCGCCGCTGACGGTGACCATGGTGGACGGTCTCTCGGTCACGGTCTCTGCCGCGGCCAACGGCGCGCCGACGAGGGTCACACTGGCACCGTCCTCCTCGGCGGAGTTTGCCTACCAGTACTCCGACGTGCCGGTCGGGAGCGAGACGAGCTGCCCGTCGTCGGAGCAGGCCAGGGTCACGATGCCCGGGGCGAGTTCGGCGTCGCCGGCCTTCGCCCTGGCCGCGGCCCCGTGCAACAACGGCACGGTGCGGGTGTCCCCGATCTACGCCGGCTGAATCCCGTTGCCGCCGGGCGCGGACAATCGGTCGGGCCGAACGAGGATGCGGCCTCGCACGGCGGCGTCGAGGACCCGGTCGAGTGCGGCGGTCAGACCACCGAGCCCGATCTCCTCGTCGACCATCTCGCCACAGCGCTCCATCGGGAAGGAGTCGGGCATCTCGGCCCAGGTGGCACGCCGCTCCTCGATGGGCGTGTACTCGGTGTCGATGCCGAGCAGCGCCACGCCGCGCACGATGAACGGGTAGACGGTGGTGGTCAGGACGTTCCCGCCGGCCAGGCCCCCGGCAGCGACCGCTCCCCCGTAGCGGACCGTGCGTAGCGCCTCGGCGAGGGCGACGCCGCCCACGCAGTCGACGGCGGCAGCCCAGAGCTGGGGGCCGAGTGCGCGGCCGTCGTCGTCGGCATAGGAGCGCCCGACCACCCGCGACGCGCCGAGTCCCTCGAGATAGGCGCGCTCGGTCGTCTTGCCGGTGGAAGCCACCACCTCGAACCCGGCATGCGCCAGGACGGCGACGGTGGCGCTGCCGACACCCCCCGAGGCGCCGGTGACCAGGACGGGTCCGTCGCCCGGGGAGATGCCGTACTGGAGGAGGCGCCGCTTCGAGAGCAGGGCGGCGAAGCCGGCGACGCCGATCACGGCAGCGTCGCGGCAGCTGAGCGCGCTCGGGAGGGTGACCACCCAGTCGGCGGGTACCCGCGCGAACCCGGCGAACCCGCCGTGCCGGGTCACCCCGAGGTCGTACCCCTGCACGAGGACCCGAGCTCCGGGCGCCACGATCTCGTCACTGCTCTGCTCGACGATCCCCGTGAGCTCGACTCCGGGAACGAGGGGGTACCCAGCGGCCAGACGGTTCCCCGGACGGGTGACCAATGCGTCCTTGTAGTTGACCGCCGACCACTCGACGCGGACGAGCACCTCGCCGGCCGGCAGGTCCTGGTGACCGAGCTGGACCACCGCTGGCCGGGTCACCGCGCCCGCCTTGGAGAGCACGTAGGCGGGGAACCGGATCCGATCGGCCGAGTCGGGGCGGCCTCGGTCGGGCTCGGGGGAGGGCGGGGGAACCGGGTACGTTCGGACCGTGGCCACCATCGCATCGTACGGGCATTGGGCCTCCCGGCTCACGGCGGCGCGTGTCGCGACGGGCAAGGTCTCGCTCTCGGAGCTGTGCTCCGACGGGTCGTCGCTCTTCTGGCTCGAGTCCCGACCGGCCGAGGCCGGCCGGGTCGTGGTGGTCCGCACCGGCCCCGCGGGCCCGGTCGACCATTCGCCGTCCGGGGTGAGTGTGCGCAGCCGGGTCCACGAGTACGGAGGTGGTGCGCTCTGTCTCTTGCCGGGCTGGCCGCCGGGCACGTACGCCTTCGTCGACCAGACGGACCAGAGGGTGTATCTGTGCGACGAGCCGGGCATGGCGTCCCCGGGGGCACCCAGAGCGCTCAGCGCGGCGTCTCCGGAGGGTGTGGTGCACCGCCACGGCGGCTTGACCGCCACCCCCGACGGTGACTGGGTCCTGGCCGTGCGTGAGGTCCACCGGCCCGGAGAGGTGGCTGCGGTGCGCTCGGTGGTCGCGCTGTGGGTCCGGGGCCCCGGGTGCCACGAGCATACGCTGCTCGACGGCCCCGGCTTCTTCGGCACGCCCTGCGTCGACCCAGCAGGTCAGCGGATGGCCGTCGTGGTCTGGGACCGCCCCGACATGCCCTGGGACGCCTCTTCGTTGCTCGTGGCATCCCTGGAGCGTGGCGCCCGTACGCCGACGGCCCCGGGCGGGCTGCACATCGCCGCACCGGCCTGGTCCGTGGCCGGCGGCCCGGACGAGTCGGTGGGGCAGCCGGCCTGGACGCGTCGAGGGCGCGTTGCGCTTCGTCTCGGACCGGCGCGGCTGGTGGCAGCCGTACCTGCACTCCGGATGGCCGGAGACCGGTGAGGAATGCAGGCCCCTGAGCGACCTGCAAGCGGAGTGGCACGGCCCTGACTGGGTCCTCGGGCAGCGCACGATGGCCGAGTTGCCTGACGGCACGATCGTGGGCCGCGTTTCCTCGGCCGGCCGCGACGCGGTGGTGGCGCTCGAACCTGCGGCTCCCGGCCGTCTCCGTCGTGCCCGAGAGGTGGCGCAGCCGTGCGTCTCGGTGGCGGCCCTGTGCGCGCACGGTGACGGCTTCGCCGTCCTCGGCAGCACGCGCGACCAGCCGACCAACGTCTGGCTCTGCGCGCCATCGGGCACCCGGCCGCTCCGGCGAGCGGGTGCCCGAGCGGCCGGGACGGGTGACGTGGCGACCGGTGAGCCCTTCACCGCGGTGGGACGATCGGGTCGTGACGTCCAGGGCACCTTCTACCGGCCTCTCCGACCCGAAGGTCCGGAAGCGCCCGGACCACCCCCGCCCCTCCTGGTCTGGTGCCATGGTGGCCCGACCGGGGCGTGCCCGTCCGGTCTTGATCAGACCCTGCAGTACTTCGCCAGCCGGGGCTTCGCAGTCGCCTGCGTGGACTACGCCGGGAGCTCTGGCTACGGCCGGGCCTATCGGTGTGCACTCTGGGGCTTGTGGGGCGTCGCCGACGCGGAGGACTGTCTCGACGCCGCGGCGTTCCTGGCTGCCCGGGGCGAGGTCGATCGGACCCGCATGGCGGCCCGTGGGACCAGTGCCGGGGGCATGACGGCACTCAACGCCCTGGCGACGGGGGAGGGGTTGGCGGCGGCGGTCGCCTGGTACGGAGTGACCGACCTGGTCGCGCTGGTGTCGACGACCCACGACTTCGAGGCGCACTACACCGACCGCCTGATCGGACCCTGGCCGGCGGCGAGGGTCCTGTACGAGGAGCGCTCACCGCTGCACCGGGCCCATGAGATGACCGGTGCCGTGCTGCTCTTGCAGGGGACCGAGGACCCGGTGGTGCCCCCGGAACAGGCCGAGCGGCTCCACGATGCCCTGGTGGCCGCGGGCAACCGCTGTGACCTGCGATTCTTCGAGGGCGAGGGACACGGCTTCCGCGGCGCGGACACCCTGGCGGCGTGCCTCGAGGCCGAGCTGGCCTTCTACCTCGACGTCCTGAGGCTGTGAGCGGGCACCACGTCCCGTGAACCCTCCCGAGCCCCGGCCCATGTGCAATTCTTTCGGGTGAACCCATGCGGAACGGACACATGCCGACCCGAGTCGTGACCAAGTCCCGAGCCTGTTCCCGCGCCCTGCGGGAGGGATGGCACGGCGTCCTCGATCGGGCGAAACGGATCACTCCCGAGTCGGGCGATGCCCTGCTCTATCTCTCGGGCGCGCTCTTCGCCCTCTTGACCGTGGCCACCTCGACCAATGCGCTGTACCGCGTCTGGGGTCGCATGGCCGCGCTGCCCTACCTGCTCGGTGCGGTCGCGGCCGGTGTGGTGGCGCTGTGGGCCCGACGCTCCCGGAGCCGTGGGACGGACGGGCAGGCGGACCCGCCCGTGCGCTCGCGCGGCGTGGGTGGCCCGCGTGGCGGTGGCGGCGTGTGTCTTCGTCGGCGCCCTGGTCGTTCCCATGAGCTTCGAGATCCTCTGGCGCTTCGACGGCGTGGCCGGCTCGCACCAGCAGCCCGAGGTGGTCACCGTGGAGGTCGGGGGCCAGGACATCGTCCACGGCGTCGACCCCTACCACCCGCTGGTGCGGCTTCCGCACGCGGTGAAGTACCACGCGCCGGGGCAGCCGGACTTCGCCGGCTTCCTGCCCTACCTGCCCCTGATGGCGGTGGCCGGCATCCCGAGCGACATCTGGCCCAACAGCGACCTCAGCGACGCGCGCATCTTCTTCTGCTTGAGCACGCTGGCCGTGGCGGCGTTGGCGCTGTACTTGTGCCGGTCCGGGCGGCGGCGGAAGATGCGCGCCTTCCAGGTGCTGATCATCCTGCCCCTGGCCTCGTTGCCGCTGGCCACCGGTGGTGACGACCTGCCGGTCGTGGCGTTCCTGCTCCTGGCGGCCGTGCTGGCCCAGCGCCGCCAATCCTTCGCCGCCGGCATCGTCTTCGGCATCGCTTCGGCCATGAAGTTCACGGCCTGGCCGTTGGCCGTGCTCGCCCTGTTCGCCGCCCGTGGCCGCGACGGGGAGCGCCGCCCGCTGTCCATGCTGGCCGGCATGCTGGTGGTGGCCGTGCCGGCCATCTTCCCCTTCGTCCTGCGGGGCCCGATCGCGTTGGTCGACGACGTCGTCCTGTTCCCCTTGGGCCTGAGCGCCATCCCCTCGACGGCGGCGAGCGCCCTCCCCGGGCACGTGCTGGTGTCGGCGTTCCCGTCCCTCAGCCGGATCCTGCCCGTCTCGGTCGGCCTGCTCGTGGCCCTCGGTCTGGGCCGCCGGCTCTACCGGCACACGCCGCGGACGATGGCTGAGGTCTGCACCATCGCCGGGGTGGTGATGTCGGTGCTCATCCTGCTGGCCCCCAACCCGAGGGTGGGGTATCTGCTCTACCCCATCAACTTCCTCGTCTGGGGTTACCTGCTGGCCGAACAGCCGTCACCGGGTTCGCTCCCGGTGCCCGCCGGCGAGGGAGCGATCAGCTTGCGTCGTCGCTCTGTTGCAACAACCGGATGGTGACGTCGGTCTGCCCGTTGGCGGGTCCTCCCGCCGGGAAGCTCGTCGGGGCGACGATCGCCCCCATCTCCCAGTAGTAGCCGTCCGATCCGGCCAGCTTGCCGAGCACCTCGATGGCCCCCGGGTGGTTGCGCGCCGGGCCCTGGCTGAAGACCTGCCATCCCTCGAGCTTCATGGCCGAGGAGAAGAAGGTGAGGAGCTCCTCTTGCGACGCGGAACTGCGGAGGACGACCTGGGAGTCGTAGGGGCCGGACCCGGCGCTGTTGTCCTGCGACCCGACACGCATGGATCCGGTGGGGACGAGCACGGCGCCGCGCACGTTGGCCGGTGGATCACCGCTGGTGACGATGGGCGAGAGCAGGCCGCCGGCAACCGCCGGCCGCAACGCGGACCCAGGCACCGCGGTGGCGGCCCGGCCGGTTCGCGACTGTGTCCGAGCGTGCGACGACATGAACCCGATGGCCACGAAGAGCACGAGGATGAGCACGGCCAGGCCGAGGACGACCATGGCCGGACGCAGCGAGAACCCCCCCGGCGTCGGCGGTCGCGTGGGCTCCGGGGGGAGCCCACCGGCGGTGGTGAGCGGGGTCTCGGTGTCGAGCGCCATGGTCCGCCCAGCCTACGGCCGGGTGGACCAGCCGAAGTGGTCGAGGGGACCGTGCCCGCTCCCGAGGTGCCACGGGGCACCTCCGGCCAGGGCCCGCGCCACGTACGCCTTGGCCAGGTCCAGGGCATCGGGGACGTCGGCGCCACCGGCGAGGTGGGCCGTCACCGCGGCGGACAAGGTGCACCCGGTGCCGTGGTCGTTGCTGGTGGGCACCCGGGTGGCGGCCAGAACTGTCACCCCGTCGGGTCCGCACAGCACGTCGTCGGCCGAGTCGGACAGGTGGCCCCCTTTCACGACGACGTAGCGGGCGCCCGTGGCCCTGATCCGCTGGGCGACGGCCACCCGTGCCCCGAGCTCCTCGAGCGCGTCCACCTCGGTCCCGCCGAGGACGGCCGCCTCGTGCAGGTTCGGCGTGACGAGCAGCGCATGCGGGAGCAGACGCTCGAGATAGGCCTCGATCCCGTCGGGTTCGAGGAGGCGATGCCCACTGGAGGTCACCAGCACGGGATCGACCACCAACCGGGGCAGCATCCCGGCCGCGGCCAGGTCGGCCACCTCGTTCACGACGGCACCGTTGGCCAGCATGCCGGTCTTGACAGCGGCGACCGTGAAATCAGAGAGCACGGTCTCGACCTGGCGTCGCACGAAGGAGGGCTCCAGGGGGACCACCCCGGTCACGCTGGTGGTGTTCTGCGCGGTCACCGCGGTGAGCGCACAGGTCCCGTAGACACCCAGGGCGGCAAAGGTCTTGAGGTCCGCCTGGACGCCGGCGCCGCCCCCCGAATCCGAGCCGGCGATCGTCAGCGCCGACCGCGGGGTGGGGTCGGGCACCGGGACACCATAGGCGGGGACCGGGGTATCTTCGTCCGGTGAGGCAGGCCCACGAGGCATCACCCGAACCGGGCCCGGGGGCAGAAGGGCTGTGCATCGGCGGAGAGGTGCTCGCGTCACGCCTGCTCCTCGGGACTGGCGGGATGACCAGCCTCGACGCGCTGGGAGCGGCGCTGCGTGCCTCGGGTACCGCGATGGCCACCGTCGCCGTCCGGCGGGTGGAAGCGGCCGGACGCGGCACCCTCCTCTCCCTCTTGCGGGACGCCGGCGTGCGCGTGCTGCCCAACACCGCGGGATGTGCCACCGCGGCCGAGGCCGTGCTCACGGCGAAGCTGGCTCGCGAGGCGTTCGAGACGAACTGGGTCAAGCTCGAGGTGATCGGTGACGAGCGCACCCTCCTGCCCGACGGTGTGGAGCTGCTGGCTGCAGCCGAGCAGCTGGCCGAGGAGGGGTTCGTCGTGCTGCCTTACACGACCGACGATCCCGTGCTGGCCGTTCGCCTCCAGCAGGTGGGCTGCGCCGCCGTGATGCCGCTGGGCTCACCGATCGGCAGCGGGCTGGGCATCCGGAACCCCCACAGCATCGCCCTGCTGTGCGAGGCGGTCGAGGTTCCCGTGATCCTCGATGCCGGCATCGGCACGGCCTCGGACGCCGCGCTGGCCATGGAGCTCGGCTGCGAGGGCGTGCTGGTGGCGACGGCGGTCAACCGGGCGCATGACCCGGTGGCCATGGCGCGGGCCCTGCGGCTGGCCGTCGAGGCCGGGTTGAGCGCCCGGCGGGCCGGGCGGGTCCCGGTCCGCTTCCACGCCCAGCCGTCGAGCCCGCACGAGGGCCGGGCGGACCTGGTGGCCCCGGCGGGGTTCGAGGGGGACTGAGTCGGTCGGCTCCGCCTGAGGGCGGAGGACCTGTTGACGGGTTTCTCTGGGCTGCCTAATATTAGGCATCCCTAAGAGTTGGGGTGCCCAGGGGTTTCTCGGCAGGTCGAGGCGTTCAGGGCGGCGGGGGTCCAGGTGACCCGGATGGGAGAGGTGGGGTCCCTCGATGGAGCTCGGCCGGCGTTGGAGGCGGGGTGTCGGGGTGGCGCGGGCCGGCGCGGCGGTCGCGGTGGGGGCGTTGGTGCTCACCGGATGTGTCCGGGCATCGAGTGGCGGCGGGGGAGCGGGCAGCTTGACCGTCTACAGCGGGCAGCACGTGCAGACCACCCAAGCCCTGGTGGCGGCCTTCGAGAAGCAGAGCGGGATCGCGGTCAACCTGCGTTCGGACGACGAGGACGTGCTGGCCGACCAGATCGTCACCGAGGGCTCCCACTCGCCGGCCGACGTCTTCTACACGGAGAACTCACCGCCCCTGCAGTACCTCGCCTCCAAGAATCTGCTGGCTGATGTCGACCCGTCGACCCTGGCCGACACGCCGGCACGGTTCAACTCCCCGGACGGCAAGTGGGTGGGGGTGTCGGCTCGGGTGAGCGTCATGGTCTACAACACGACGCTGCTGTCACCCTCGGAGCTGCCGACGTCGGTCATGGACCTGGCCGATCCCAAGTGGAAGGGCAAGCTTGCCATCGCGGGGAGCGAGACGGACTTCCAGCCCATCGTGACCAGCATCGCCCAGACCCACGGCGACGCCGGCGCTCTGCGTTGGCTCGAGGCGGTCAAGGCCAATGCGGCCGGGCACAGCTACCCGGACAACGAGACCGTGACGGCGCAGATCAACCGGGGGCAGGCGGCGATCGGCGTGATCAACCAGTACTACTGGTACCGCGAGCAGGCCGAGGTCGGTTCGGGGGGCACTCAATCGGCCATTGCGTTCTTCGCGCCGCACGACCCGGGCTACGTGCTCGACGTGTCGGGGGCGGGGATCCTGAGCTCTTCGTCGCACAAGGAGGAGGCGCAGAGGTTCCTGGCCTTCCTGACCTCGACCAAGGGGCAGGAGATCATCGCTCACAGTGACAGCTTCGAGTACCCGGTCGCTTCGGGTGTCACGACAGCGAAGCCGCTGAAGCCTTTCGACCAGCTGCAACCGAACGGGATCACGATCGCCGAGCTGGGAACCGGCGCCGAGTCCATCAAGCTTCTCCAAGAGGCGCAGGTGCTGTGAGGGCCGGCGGTCCCACAGCCGGTGATGTGGGCGTGGAGCGCCAGCACCACGTGGGGAGGATGCGCGTCCCTCCGTTCCTGGCCGCGTCCGCCATGTTCGTCTCGGCGGTGGTGCTCCTCCCGTTGGTCTTCCTGGTCGTCCAGGCCGTCCAGGTCGGGTGGGCCGAGCTGCGCCAGCTGCTCCTGCGGAACCTGACCGCCCAGCTGGTCTGGAACACGGTGTCGTTGCTCGTCGTGGTGACGGTGCTGTGCGCCCTGGTGGGCACTCTGGCCGCCTGGTTCGTGGAACGGACCAACCTCCCGTTCCGGCGGGTCTTCGCCGTCGTGCTCGTGATCCCCCTCGGTATCCCCGACTTCGTGGTGAGCTTCGGGTGGCGGGCCCTGTTCCCCTCGATCGCCGGATTCTGGGCCGCCGTGCTGATCATGACGCTGGCCGTGTACCCACTCGTCTTCCTCCCCGTGGCCGCCAGTCTCCGGTCGGCCGACCCGGCGCAAGAAGAGGTGGCACGCAGCCTTGGTCTCGGCCGGGTGCGCACCTTCTGGACGGTCACGGTCGGCCAGGCCCGGGTGGCCATCCTGGGCGGATCCATCCTGGTCGGGCTGGTGGTGCTGGCCGAGTTCGGTGCCTTCGAGATCCTCGGCTACCAGACCCTGACCACCGAGATCTACAACGAGTTCCAGGTGGGCTTCAACCAGCCGGCGGCCTGCGCGTTGTCGCTGATCCTCGTCTTCTTGGGTGCGGTGCTCCTGGGGGGCGAGGGGCTCGTCCGCGGTGGAGGACGCGCCTCGAGGGCCGGGTCGGGCGCGTCGCGGCTGATCCGACCCGTGGCCCTCGGTCGTGCCCGCTGGCCGGTGTTCGTCGGCGCGCTGGGCCTGACCGGTCTGGCGCTGGGGGTGCCGGTCGGGGCCGTTATCTATCTCATGCTGAAGGGCGGCTCCACCACGCTTCCCCCGGCCTCCTTGCTGGCGGCGAGCATCAACACGTTCGGGTACGCCGCGGCCGCAGGAGTGGTGGCGACACTGGCGGCGCTCCCGATCAGCCTGCTCTCGGTGCGCCATGCCCGTCGCGGGGTGCTGGCACTCGAACGGACGAACATGCTGGTGCTGGCCGTGCCGGGCCTGGTCGTGGCGCTCAGCTTCACCTACGTGACCGAGCACTTCCTCCACGGCAGCTTCTACCAGAGCAACCAGCTGCTGGTGCTGGCCTACGCCATCATGTTCTTCCCGTTGGCCGTGGTCTCCGTCCGTGCCGCGGTGGCTCGTTCCAGCGTGCGGCTCGAGGAGGTCGGGCGGTCACTCGGGGTGTCCCGACGTGCCGTCCTGTGGCGGGTGACGCTGCCACTCATCGCGCCCGGGCTGGGCGCGGCATTCGCCCTGGTGTTTCTCGAGACGGCCACCGAGCTGACGGCGACCCTGGTCCTGCATCCGACCAACATCGAGACACTGGCCACTCAGTTCTGGGCCTACCAGAACAATCTCTCCTACAGCCAGGCCGCGCCCTACGCCGGGGTCATGATGCTCATCGCCGCCGTGCCTGGGTACGTGCTCGGCCGGTGGTTCGACCGGCAGCCGGCCCGGGCCACCGGCACCGCCGCCGCCACTGCTGTCCCGGTTTCCGACGCGCTGGCACCGGTGGTCGCATGAACCGGCTCGAGGTCAGCGGCATCACCAAGTCCTTCGGTCCCAACCTGATTCTGCGCGGCGTGGACCTCGAGGTGCCGCCAGGTTCGCTGACCGCCATCTTGGGCTCGTCGGGCAGCGGCAAGACCACGCTGTTACGGGTCATCGCCGGCTTCGAGCGCCCCGACCACGGTCGGGTGGTGCTCGGGACCGAAGTGGTCGACGACGCCGGGCATCGCTTCGTCTCCTCCGAACGTCGCCGGATCGGGTACGTCCCCCAAGAGGGGGCCCTGTTCCCGCACTTGAACGCCGGGCGCAACGTGGCCTTCGGATTGCCGCGAGGGCGCAACCGAACGGCGCGGGTGACCGAGCTGCTGGAGCTGGTCGGTCTGCGGGGCCTCGGGCGCCGCTACCCGCACCAGCTCTCGGGTGGTCAGCAGCAACGGGTGGCCCTGGCCCGGGCCCTGGCCATCGAGCCCGAGATCGTGCTGCTCGACGAGCCGTTCTCCTCGCTCGACACCGCCATGCGCGCCTCGGTCCGCGCCGACGTGCTCGACGTCCTGCGTCGGGCCGGGACGACCTCGATCCTGGTCACGCACGACCAGGAGGAGGCACTCTCCATGGCCGACCAGGTGGCGGTGCTCCGGCAGGGCTCCGTCGTGCAGCTCGACGCTCCGCCCCAGCTCTACGAGTACCCCGGTGACGAGGAGCTGGCACGGTTCCTCGGAGAGTCCAACGTGCTCCCCGGAGAGGTGAGCGAGGGCGTGGTCACCACCGGCCTCGGGAGCCTGCCCCTGCGCGACTGGACCGGTACCCCCGGCGGTCGAGTCGTCCGCGTGTTGGTGCGTCCCGAGCAGATCGACCTGGTGGAAGTCGGACACGGCCAGGTGGCGGCCTCGGTGACCACCTCGGAGTACTACGGGCACGACACCGTGCTCCGGGTCAGGCCCGAGTCAGGCGGTCTGCCCGAGCTGGTGGTCCGGGTGACGGGCGGGAACCCGCTCGAACCGGGCCACCGCGTGGGCCTGCGGGTCCGTGGCACGGTCACGGCTTGGCCGGCCACCACGGACCGGTCGGGTGCCGTTGACGGCGCCACGGCCCCCGACGACGACCGCCGGCGAATGACGCCCCCGTAACTACTCCCGTGTGGTGCAGCTGCACTACAATGGTCGGCGGAGTGGCCGTGCGTGTGCCGGGCAGGGAGGTGTGATGGTCGACGTCTCGAAGACCCATGTCGGGGGTTTTCACGGGCCCCAGGTGTGTGATCTGGTGGGGATCTCCTACCGCCAGCTGGACTACTGGGCCCGTACGGGCCTCCTCCAGCCCTCGGTCGCCGCAGCCAAGGGCAGTGGCTCGCGCCGGGTGTACTCGTACTCGGATGTGCTCGAGCTCAAGGTCATCAAGCAGCTGCTCGACGCCGGGGTGTCCCTCCAGTCCGCTCGGCGGGCCGTGGAGTGCCTCCGCGACGACCTGGGCGCCGACCTGGCATCGGCCAACCTCGTGCTGACGGGGACCTCGTCGGTGCTGGCCCGGTCCAACGGTGAGGTCGTCGATCTCCTCGCGGGTGGACAAGGTGTCTTCAACATCGTTCCGATGGCCGGTGTGCTCGAGGAGCTCGAAGCCGACATCGTGAGCCTCGACGGTGCGTCCGGTCGCACCGAGGACCGGCCCGGCCCGGTGCGCCGCGCCCGCAGAGAAACGGCACGGGCCGCGGGGGAGTGACCGCGATCGATCCGGCGTCCTCGGAGCGCACGCGCCACCCGGCGAGCGCTCCCGCGGGAACGGTCCGGTTCGCGCATCCCTCCGAGCGGGTGTTCGCTGCCCTGCTCGACCTGGCGGGGGAGCGATGGCGCTACGAGCCGGTGGAGTTCCCGCTGGATTGGGACGAGGGCGGCTCACCGATCTCAGGCTTCCGCCCCGACTTCTACCTGCCCGATCGGGGGCTGTTCATCGAGTTGACCACGGCCGACCAGCGTCTGGTCACCCGGAAGAACCGCAAGGTCCGGCGCATGAGGGCCCTCTACCCCGAGGTGCCGGTCTGCGTGGTCTACCAGCGTGACTTCACCGCGCTCCTCGCCTCGCACGGCCTGGCCTCGGGCCTCGGCGTCACTGCCGGCGCGGCGTAGTCGGCACCCGGTGACCGACCGGCACGTCGCCGAGGTGCCTGCGATGCGGGTGTCGCCGCTCCATGCGGCCCACGTGGCGCTCGCAGCCAAGATGGTCCCATTCGGCGGGTGGGAGATGCCCCTGGCCTACCCCTCGGGCACCGTGGCCGAGCACCGGGCCTGCCGAAGCGGCGCCGTCGCCTTCGACGTGAGCCACCTGGGCACGGTGCGGGTGCTCGGAGCGACGGCGCTCGGGCATCTCCAGCGCTCCTTCACCAACGACCTGCACAAGGTCGGTCCGGGTCGGGCCCAGTACACGCACCTGCTCGACCAGGACGGCTCCGTGCTCGACGACCTGATCGTCTGGTGGGTCGAGGCCGACCGGTTCGACGTGATGCCCAACGCCTCGAACACCAGGCGGGTCCTCGACGCCGTGGGAGGCACGGATGTCACCGCCGAACGTGCCGTGATCGCGCTCCAGGGGCCCGAGGCCAGGGCACGGCTGGCCGCGGTGGCCGCCGACGCCTCGTCGGTGGCCCGGTTCGGCGTGACCGGCTTCACCTGGCGCGGGGTGCCATGCCAGGTGGCCGGCACCGGCTACACCGGTGAGGACGGGGTGGAGTGCGCGGTACCCGCCGAGGCGGCGGTGCCGTTCTGGGAGGCCGTTCTCGGTGCGGGCTTCGTGCCGGCGGGCCTGGGTGCGCGCGACACGCTGCGCCTCGAAGCGGGGCTGCCGCTGCACGGGCACGAGCTCGGGCCGGGCATCACCCCGCTGCAGGCCGGGCTCGGATGGGTGGTCGGCTGGGAAAAGGGAGAATTCACGGGCCGCGCCGCGCTCGAGGAGGAGCGTGCCAGCGGGCCGCGACGCCGGCTCAGGGGTTTCGTTGCCGAGGGACGCCAGCCGCTGCGCGACGGCGCCGAGGTGTGGCGCGGGTCGCGGCAGGTCGGTTCCCTGACCAGTGGCAATTTCTCGCCGATGCGTGCGCGCGGCATCGGGCTCGGCTTCGTGGACACCGGCGCCCAGCTCCTCGACGGCGATGGGGTGCGCATCGTTCAGCGCGGTCGCGACCTGGCGGCGCAGCTCGTCCGACCGCCCCTGTGGCCGGTGCGCCCCGAGGGCGACTGAGCCCGGCGGCGCGGCGTCGGCCCTGTCCTATAGTGGCCGTGACAACTGAATACGCCGTTCGAACCGGAGCGCCAGAGTCCCCGTAGTGCACAGTCGAGGGGACGCCGGAGGAGCAACTCTCCCCAGACACTCTCAGGCCGACATACCGCTCCGGCGAGGCAACTCTGGAGAGCAGGCGCCCGTCGCCTGCACCGAAGGTGGAAGTCACCCGACCCGGTGACGAGGCTCTCAGGTCCGACGACAGAGTGGGGAGGACATCCGAACCCGGCGCGCCGCGCGCCCCTGCGAGGAGACCTCCGTGAGCCAGCAGACACCGAGTACCAGGACCGGCGAGACAGACCTCGGCGGGCCGTTCGTGCGGCGCCACGTCGGCACGAACCCCGGCGATCAGGAGCTGATGCTCAAGGTCCTCGGCTACGACGCCCTCGACGATCTGATGGCGGCGGCGGTTCCCGCGGCCGTGCGCAACCTCGACGCCCTGGAACTGCCCCGGGCGGGCACCGAGCACGAGGTCCTGGGCGAGCTCCGGGCGCTGGCCGCGGCCAACGCTTCGATGGAGCCCATGATCGGCCTGGGTTACCACGGCACGATCACGCCTCCGGTCATCAGGCGCAACGTCCTGGAGAGCCCGGCCTGGTACACGGCGTACACGCCGTACCAGCCCGAGATCAGCCAGGGGCGCCTGGAGGCCCTCCTCAACTTCCAGACCATGGTGAGCGACCTGACCGGGCTGGACACGGCCAACGCGTCCCTGCTCGACGAGAGCACGGCGGTGGCCGAGGCGGTCACCCTGATGCGCCGCCGCAGCGCGTCGCCGGCGGCCGTCGTGGTGGTGGACGTCGACTGCCTGCCCCAGACCGTGGCCGTACTCGAGACGCGCCTGGCGCCGCTGGGCATCTCCGTCGAGGTGGTCGACCTCGACTCCGGCCTGCCCGACGGCGAGTTCTTCGGGGTCGTCCAGCAGTACCCGGGCGCCTCGGGGGCCCTGCGTGACTTCGACGCGCTGACCGAGGAAGCCCACGCCCGCGGGGCGCTGGTTACCGTGGCCGCGGACCTTCTGGCGCTGACCGTGCTCCGTCCACCGGGGGAGTGGGGTGCCGACGTGGCGGTCGGCTCGTCCCAGCGCTTCGGCGTTCCGCTCTGGAACGGCGGGCCGCACGCCGCGTTCATGGCGGTGCGGGCGGGGCTCGAGCGGGACCTGCCCGGCCGCCTGGTTGGGATGTCGGTCGACGCCGAGGGCCGACCGGCGTACCGGCTCGCGCTCCAGACCCGCGAGCAGCACATCCGGCGCGAGAAGGCGACGTCGAACATCTGTACGGCCCAGGTCCTCCTGGCCGTGGTGGCCGCCATGTACGCGGTGTACCACGGGCCCGGCGGGCTGCGTGCTGTGGCCCGGCGCGTCCACGGGGCCGCGGCCTCCCTGGCCGCGGCCCTGGCCGCGGGCGGTCTCCCTGCGGTCCACCGGGAGTTTTTCGACACGGTCGTGGTGGCGGTTCCCGGCCGGGCCGCGGCGGTCGTGGCCGAGGCGGCGGCACGTGGCGTGCTGGTGCGCCTGGTCGACGACGACCACGTCGGTGTCTCGTGCGGCGAGACGACCACGGGGCACCATCTGCGCGCCGTCCTCGCCTCGTTCGGGCTGCCCGGCGAGCTCGAGGAGCCCGATGGGGCGGGAACGCCGAGCGTGCTGCCCGAGCGGCTAGTTCGGCACGGGCCCATCCTGGAGCACCCGGTGTTCTCCCGTCACCACTCCGAGACGTCGATGCTGCGGTACCTGCGACGACTGGCGGACCGCGACTTCGCCCTCGACCGGGGGATGATCCCGCTCGGTTCGTGCACCATGAAGCTGAACGCCACCGCCGAGATGGAGCCGGTCAGCCTGCCCGGGTTCGCCGACGTGCACCCTTTCGCCCCGGCCGCCGACACCGAGGGGTACGCCTCACTCGTGGACGACCTCGAGGAGTGGCTGGCCCGGGTCACCGGGTACGCCAGGGTGTCGGTGCAGCCCAACGCCGGGAGTCAGGGTGAGTTGGCCGGGCTGTTGGCCATCCGGGCCTACCACCAATCCCGGGGTGACCACGGGCGTGACGTGTGCCTGATCCCCTCGAGCGCGCACGGCACGAACGCCGCGTCGGCTGTGATGGCGGGCATGCGCGTGGTCGTGGTGGCGGCGCGCGGCGACGGGACGGTGGACCTCGACGACCTGGCGCACAAGTGCGCGGAGCACGCGGACAACCTGGCCGCCATGATGGTCACGTACCCCTCGACCCACGGTGTCTACGAGGAGGGCGTCCGCGATATGTGCGGGCTGGTCCACCGCTTCGGGGGCCAGGTGTACATCGACGGCGCCAACCTCAACGCGCTGCTCGGCTTGGCCAAGCCGGGCGAGTTCGGGGGCGACGTCTCACACCTCAACCTGCACAAGACCTTTTGCATCCCTCACGGTGGTGGGGGACCCGGCGTGGGTCCAGTGGCCGTAGCGGCGCACCTGGTGCCGTTCCTCCCGTCGCACCCCATGCATCCCCGCGAGGACCGCCGCATTGGGATCGGGCCGGTGAGCGCCGCACCCCACGGGAGTGCCGGGATCCTCCCCATCAGTTGGGCCTACATCCGGCTCCTGTCGGGGGAGGGCCTGGCCCACGCCACCAAGTCGGCCGTGCTGGCGGCCAACTACGTGGCCGCCAGGTTGTCCGACTCGTACCCGATCCTCTACACAGGTGCCCACGGCCTGGTCGCGCACGAGTGCATCCTCGACCTGCGCGCCCTGACCAAGGCCACGGGGGTCACGGTCGACGACGTCGCCAAGCGGTTGATCGACTACGGCTTCCACGCACCGACCGTCAGCTTCCCGGTGGCCGGCACGCTGATGGTCGAGCCCACGGAGAGCGAGGACCTCTCGGAGCTGGATCGCTTCTGCGACGCCATGATCGCCATCAGGGGCGAAATCGACGAGATCGCCGGCGGCCGCTGGAGCCTGCAGGAGAGCGCATTGCGGCACGCTCCGCACACGGCGTCCTCCCTCGTGACCGGGTGGGACCGCCCCTACGACCGTGCCATGGGTGTGTTCCCCGGCGGAGAGCCGGCGGACAAGTACTGGCCCCCCGTGGCCAGGATCGACCAGGCCTACGGCGATCGGAACCTCATGTGCACCTGCCCGCCCCTGGAGGCGTTCGCCCACTGACCTCTCAGAGCATCGCGGCCAGCCCGACCCCGAGCGCGGCGGCACCCACACAGACCACGATGCTGCCGAGTGTGTAGACGACGGCTTCGGTCCGGTGTCCGGTGTGCAGGAGGTGGATGGTCTCCCAGCTCGCGGTCGACCAGGTCGTGTACCCCCCGCAGAGCCCCACCCCGGCCCCGGCGAGCACGTGGGGACCGAGCCCGTGGTACAGGACCAGCCCGGTCAACACGCCGAGGATGAGCGAGCCGGAGGCGTTGACGACGATGGTGCCCAGAGGGAGCGGATCGTCACGGCGGAGCGACACATGGTGGATGATCAGGGCGCGCAGCACAGCGCCCGCTCCTCCGGCTACGGCGACGAGCAGCGCGACCAGGAGCGTGGGCGAGGTGGCGGCCGTCGCCGCCGTCATGCCGGGAGGACCCTTCTGCCCGCGGCGTGTCCGGCAACGACCAGCGTGAGACCCCCGACGACGGTGGCCAAGAGATAGGCCAGCGCCGTCGCGGCGTTGCCGTCCTTCGAGAGCAGGGTGGCATCGACCGCCAGGGTCGAATAGGTCGTCCACCCGCCCAGGAACCCGATGATGAGAACGGGGCGAACCAGCGGTGCCCGGTGCGCCGCGTGCTCGGTGAGGGGAACCAGGAAGCCAATGGCCAAGGAGCCGCTCAGGTTCACCAGGAGGGTCACCCAGGGAAACGACCCGGCACCCAGAGGATGATGGGCCTCGAGGAGGTAGCGCGCCAGCGTCCCGAGCGCCCCACCGACGAAGACGGCCAGGAGCACCGAGGCGGACAGCCCGAGCCGTGGGACGCCCGGCTCGTCTAGCTCGTCGTGCTCGGGCGCCTGGATCGGGTTGTCGAGCGGCCCGGCGTGGTCCGGCGTTCTGTGCTCCACGGCGCGACCCTCCTGTGTCGGTTGCAGGAGCCATCAGCCATGTCTCGCCGGCGGTTTCGGAGCGGTGCCCCCCGGCGGGACCCATCGCCGGGCGCATCGTGGCGCGCCAACCAGGGTAGTGGCCGACCCCCACCCCATCCCTGGCATTTCTAGAACTTGACATAATGAACATTATGGGCGTGCGGACGGGGACAGGGGCCGCCCGAACTGGTCCGGATGTGGCGGCCGACGCACAACTCCAAGCGGGGACACAGCTGGGCTTCGGCTCGCTGTGAGTTCGCCCATCTGAAATTGGGCGGCATGGTGACGACCGATGACGCCGACGCACCGGATAATTCAGCAGCTCTCACCGCTGAATTGCCGCTCGACGACGAGAACGTCCTGGCGCCCGAGCGATCCTCCGCGTGGCGGCGTTACCGCTGGGCCATCGTCGGTGCGGCAGCCGTCGTGGTGGCAGCCGCCATCGCGCTTCCTCTCTGGCTGACTTCGGGCTCGTCGACTGCCGGGGGGCTCACGGTGACGACGGTGACCGTGTCGGCGACGACCGGGACCATCCAGCAGACCGTGAGCAGCTCGGGCACCATCGAGCCGGCGAGCGAGGCCAACCTGAGCTTCGCGGTGTCGGGCACCGTGAACGGGGTCAGCGTGAAGGCGGGCCAGGTGGTCACGGCAGGTCAGGTCCTGGCCACGGTGGACACGACGGCTCTGACGGACCAGGTTGACGCGGCCCAGGCCTCCCTCACGTCGGCGCAGGACCGCTTGTCGAGTGACGAGGCGTCGGGTGCATCCACCAGCCAGATCGATTCGGACGAGGCCTCGGTGACGTCGGCCGAGTCGTCGTTGTCGTCGGCGCAGACCAATCTGAAGGACGGGTCGCTTGCATCGACGATCTCCGGAACGGTCGCCTCCGTGAACCTGACCGTGGGCCAGCAGGTCAGCGGTTCGGGTTCGGGCTCGGGTGGTACCGGTACCGGCAGCGGCACGGGAACCGGAAGCACCGGAAGCACCGGGAGTCTCGGGTCGACCAGCAGCTCCGCGGCGAACTCGAGCAGCTCCAGCTCCTCGTCGAGCGGGTCGGGTCAGATCGTGGTCATCGGTACCGATTCCTACATCGTCAACACCACCGTCGACGACACCCAGATCGGGCAGATCAGCGACGGGGACCAGGCGGACATCACGGTGGGCTCGAGCAGCGCGACGTCCGGCGTCCCGGCATCGGCTGCGGCGTCGACACCAGGATCGAGCTCGGCTCCGGGCGGGTCCGCTTCGTCGGGCACCGTCTACGGGACGGTGAGCTCGATCAGCCTGATCGGCAGCCAGAGCTCGAACGTGACCACGTTCCCGGTCGTGATCCAGGTGACCGGGAGCCCCTCGGGCCTTTACCCCGGCGCCAGCGCTGGGGTCAGCATCATCGTGAAGCAGGTCAACGACGTGACGGAGGTGCCCACCAACGCCATCTCCTACACGAGCGCGGGGCAGGCCACCGTCACCAGGGTGGTCGGCGGAAGCCATGTGGTCACCGACGTGACGGTCGGGGTCGCCGAGAACGGCGAGACACAGATCGTCAGCGGCGTGAAGGCGGGCGACAAGGTGCTCGAACGTCAGGTCACCTTCAAGGCGCCCGGTGGTGGTTCGGGCGGTCTTCTCGGCGGCACCGGTTCCCGTACGGGCTTTCCAGGCGGGGGCGGTTTTACCGGCGGACGTGGCTTCTTCGGTGGCGGGGGTGCGGGGTGATCACGCCCCCCATGGGGACTCCCCCGGCCCCCGACCTCGCGGACTCCGTGATCGAGCTCGAGCGGGTGACCAAGGTGTACCGCACCGGATCGATCTCGGTGGCCGCGCTCCGCGGAGTGAGCCTCACCATCGACCAGGGCGAGTACGTGGCGATCATCGGACCCTCGGGCTCGGGCAAGTCGACGCTGATGCACATCCTGGGCTGCCTCGACGTGCCGACGTCCGGTGACTACCACCTGGCCGGAGAGGACGTCAGCCACATGAGCGAGACCGCTCTGGCCGAGGTGCGCAATCGCCGCATCGGCTTCGTGTTCCAACAGTTCAACCTCCTGGCCTCGCTGACCGCGTGGCAGAACGTGGAGCTCCCCTTGGTGTACGCCGGTGTGCCGCGGACCGAGCGCAAGGAACGCGCCATGGAGGCCCTGGCCAAGGTCGGCCTGGCCGGCCGGGTCCACCACCGTCCCGGTGAGCTCTCGGGTGGTCAGCAGCAACGAGTCGCCGTGGCCCGGGCGCTGGTCACCGAGCCCGACCTGATCCTGGCGGACGAGCCGACGGGCAATCTCGACTCGAAATCGGCCACCGATGTGATGCGACTCATGCGCGAGCTCTACGAGGCGGGTCGCACGCTCGTCCTCATCACGCACGATTCGGACGTGGCGTCCGTCGCCAGCCGTGTCATCGGCATTCGAGACGGGCTGCTCTCGGAGCACGACGAGACCCATCTCGAGAGTCGGAGCATCCGATGAGCTGGCTGGAGACCCTCCGGACAGGTGTCAACGGGGTGCGCAGCCATCGGCTGCGCTCCTCGCTCACCGTGCTGGGCATCCTCATCGGCATCGCCGGCGTGATCATCGCCGTCGGTCTCGGCGAGGGCGCGTCGAGCCAGGTCACCTCTGAGATCAACGCGCTGGGGTCCAACGTGCTCACCATCACGCCCGGCAGCGCCACGTCGAGCACCGGGATCCGCCAGGCCCTCGGCTCGGCATCAACGTTGACCAGGGCCGACGTCTCGGCGCTGCAGTCCAGCGTGGACGCCCCCGACGTGAAGGCGGTGGCGGCGATCGCCTCGGGGACCGAGGTCCTCACCGAAGGCAGCCAGACCGCCACCACCAGCGTGCAGGGAACCACTCCGAGCTGGCTGAACGTTCGAGGCCGCACATTGGCCGAAGGGCGCTTCGTCGACATCCAGGACGTCACGGACCACACCGCGGTCGGCGTCCTCGGCGCGACCACCGCATCGGAGCTGTTCAGCCGGGGCGACCCGGTGGGCCAGACCGTCGACGTCAACGGCGTCCCGGTCACGATCGTCGGCGTGCTCGCCTCCACCGGGTCCTCGACCTCCTCGTCGAGCACCTCGGACCCCGACGACACCCTGATCATCCCCATCTCGACAGGGGCGGAGCGCATCTTCGGGGGCACGTCGCGCAACTCGGTCAGCTCGATCGCCGTGCAGGCCCGCTCCTCGGCGGACCTGACGGCGGCCTACCAGGAGGCTGACCACCTCCTCCTCCGACTGCACGGGATCTCGACCTCGTCCGATGCCGACTTCGCCATCACGTCCGAGGCGTCGCTGATCGCAGCCAATACGTCGGTGTCCCACACGCTGACCATCCTGCTCGGGGGCATCGCGGCCATCTCCCTCATCGTGGGAGGCATCGGTGTCATGAACATCATGTTGGTCTCGGTGACCGAACGCGTCCGCGAGATCGGGCTGCGCAAGGCACTCGGCGCCACACCACGGGCGATCCGGCGCCAGTTCCTGGTCGAGGCGTCGGCGTTGGGCATCCTCGGTGGGATCCTCGGCGTCGTGGCGGGCCTCCTCGGCGTGCTCTACCTCCCCGGCCTCGTCGGGGACCCCATGACCACGAGCGCGACGGCGGTGGTGGGTGCACTGGCCATCGCCCTGGCGATCGGCGTCCTCTTCGGCGTCTACCCCGCCAGCCGTGCCGCGGCACTGGCTCCGATCGACGCTCTACGCAGCGAATAGGAGGAATCACCGAGATGCAGATGCCCACTCGCCAGAGCTCGAATCGCCGACGCCTGGTTCGTTTTGTGATCGGTGGCGGAGCCGCCATGGCCATGACCGTGGCCGGCGCGGCGTCGGCCGGCGCCGCCACCACCACGAGCCCGCCGATCGGCGCCAGCGGCAGCGTGGCCGCCCTGAGCGGCTCGAGCATGGAGGTGCAGAACGCCAGCTCCGGACAGACCACGGTGAACTGGACCGGCACGACGACCTTCTCGAAGACCGTCTCCGAGTCGGTCGGATCGCTCACCGCGGGCGACTGCGTCTCGGTGACCGGCACGGCATCGAAGAAGTCGAAGACGACCATCGCCGCGCGCAGCATCACCGTCACGACGCCGACATCGAGCGGATCGTGCACCGGCGGGCGCGGCGCCGCTGGCGTCGGCGCCCCCGGGGGTGGGCAGGGCGGCTTCGCGTTCAGAGGAGGCTCCGGCGGTGGCGGGTTCCCCGGTGGAGGTGAGGGCGGCGGTACCCGTCCGAGCTTCCCGTCGGGCTCGAGCAACCCGTTCGCCTCGCTGTCGGTGGCGAACGGCAAGGTCACGGCCGTGAAGGGACCGACGGTCACGCTGTCGGGAACCACGCTGGCGCTCGGGAGCCTGCGTGGGCGCCCGAGCGGGAGCTCGAGCAGCACCAGCAAGACGAAGGAGCCGGCCACCCCCAAGGCGGAGAAGCTCTCCATCACGACCTCGAGCTCGACGACCGTGAGCGCCAACCAGTCGGCCTCGTCGAGCGAGCTCGCCGTGGGTGACTGCGTGAGCGCCTTCGGCCCGGCCGCCACAAACGGAGCGGTGACCGCCACGACGGTGCGCATCACCTCGACTGGGGCGACCAGCTGCACCGGTCGAGGCGGGTTCCCCGGCGGTGGCGGCTTCTTCCGTGCCGGGTCGGCGGGTGGCAGTGCCTAGGTCGAAGGTGTCCTGGGGCCGCGCCGCACACCAGCGCGCCGTCGTGGTCGGCATCGTGGCCTTCGTGGTCATCGTGGGCGGAGGCGTCGCAGCGTGGGCAGCGGTGAGCAGCGGCAGCTCGGGGTACCGCACCGCCGACGTGACACGGGCGGACATCGCCACCACGCTCACCGTGGTCGGCAACGTCGAGCCTGTGAGCGACGCGACGTCGTCGTTCCAGGTGGGTGGGAAGGTGGCCACCGTGACGGTGGCGACCGGTCAGACCGTGACCGCCGGCCAGACCCTGGGCACGCTCGACACGACCGCGCTGAGCGAGGCCGTCTCCTCCGCGCAGTCGACCGTCCAGGCTGACCAAGCCAAGCTGGCCGAGGACGAAGCGGCGCAGTCGAGCGCGGCGGCCGGCACGTCTTCGGGGAGCGCGGCCTCCGGCTCGTCCGGGCAGGGCTCGGCGGGGACGACCGTCCCGGCGTCGGGGGCCTCCGGGGGCGGACAGGACGCTGCGGTCACCCAGGCACAGACGACGCTGACCCAGGACGAGGCGACGCTCGGCACCGACCAGCAGAAGGAGGCGGCCGACCTGGCGCAGGCGCAGAAGGACTGCACGAGCGCCAACACGGCGACCACGTCGGGGCAGGCGACCTGTGAAGCGGCCCTCCAAACCGTTTCGGCCGACGAGCAGGTGGTGTCCAAGGACCAGAGCGCGGTCTCGAAGGACGAGAGCGCACTCGGTCAGGCACTCGGCGTGACCCCGACCGGTTCCGGTTCGGGCGGGCCGGGCTCCTCCCCCGCCCACACGACCGCAGCACCCTCGGGATCGACCGGCGCGGCCGTCCTGACCGCAGCCATCACCACCGCCGGAGGCTCCGGTTCGGGCGGGACGGGCGGATCGGGTGCGGCCACGGACACGCCACAGCAGATCGCCAGCGACCAGGCGAGCATCGACATGGCGGAGGCCCAGCTCACGGAGGCGCAGCAGTCACTGAACGGGGCCACGCTGAGCAGCCCGATCGCCGGGACGGTGGTCTCGGTCGGCATCAACGTCGGTGACACCGTCACGGCAGGTTCGAGCACGGAGTCCATCACGATCATCGGGACCAGCTCCTACGAGGCACTCGCGACCCTCGACAGCGCACAGGTCCCCTCGGTCAAGGTTGGGCAGTCCGCGTCGGTCGAGGTTGACGGGGTCGACGGGAACCTGGCCGGGACCGTGGCCCAGGTCGGTCCGGTGGAGTCGGGCACGTCGGGCTACTCGTACCCGGTCGTGGTGGCCCTCCCGGCGACCGCGGGAGGCCTGCACGCGGGTTCGGCGGCCAACGTCACCATCTCGACCGGCCAGGTCTCCCACGTGGTCGCCGTGCCCACCTCGGCGGTGCAGACCCTCGGGTCGCGCACCTACGTGCTCGAGCTCGACAGCGGTCAGCTCACCCGCAAGGTGGTGAGGACCGGCATGGTGGGCAACGAGTACACCCAGGTCCTCTCGGGCCTGACTCCCGGGCAGAGCGTGGTGCTCGCCGACTACTCGGAGGCGGTGCCTTCGTCGAGCACCAGCTCGAACACCACCGGTCTCGGGAACCTGCTCGGCGGCGGGGGAAGCGGCTTCCCAGGCGGCGGTGCAGGGTTCGGGGGCGGTGGCTTCTTCCGGCGCTCGTCGGCCGGCGGCGGCTGACGGCCAAGGGGCGGCGCGGGTGGCGCGTGGGGGCATCCACGAGCACTACCGTGAGACCCATGGCGCGGTGCGGGATCGACCTGCCCAACCGGACTCCCCCACCACTGTCGTGAGCTCGAGCTCCGACGAAGCGGTCGACGTGGTGATCGAGATCCCCACGGGCAGCCGGAACAAGTACGAGTACGACCACGAGCACCACGTCATCCGGCTGGACCGCCGGCTCTTCACCGCCACGACCTATCCGGCGGACTACGGCTTCATTCCCGACACCCTGGCCGGTGACGGGGACCCGCTCGATGCGTTGGTTCTCGTCACCGATCCCACCTTCCCGGGCTGTGTGGTGCGCGCCCGCATCCTCGGCATGTTCTCGATGCACGACGAGAAGGGGGTCGACGCCAAGTTGATCTGCGTGCTCGAGCACGACCCCCAGTGGGACGGGGCCAATGACATCGAGGATGTCCCGGCGCACCTGCGCAACGAGATCGCCCACTTCTTCAGCATCTACAAGGACCTCGAGCCGCAGAAGTCGACCCAGGTCGAGGGATTCGCCGGGCGCCGGCGGGCGCTCGACGAGCTCGCCGCCTGCCGCAACGCGTACGGGGAACTCTCGGTCTAACTCCCGGGCACGCGGCTCCCGGTCAGGGCGTGTTCCCCGAGTTGCCGAGGCCGGGGAACCCCCCGGCGCCGAACGGGGTGGCGCTGCTGGTCGACTGCTGTTGCTGCGCCTGGGCCAGGCTCCCGAGCGTGGCGTTGGTGGTGCGTTTGCTGTCGCCCACCCAGTAGGTGATGGTCACGGTCTGCCCGGGTTTGTCCCCCTGGATCACCTTGACCAGCCCGTCGGCCGTCGTGATGGGCGTGTTGTCCACGGCCACGATGATGTCGCCCTGGACCAGGCCGGCCTTGGCCGCTGGCGAGCCGGCCACGACCGAGAGGATGACGGCCCCGGTGGTCGGGGTGAACCCGTACTGCTGGCGGAGCGCCGGCGTGAGCGTGGTCGGTTCGACCCCCAGGTAGCCGCCGGCATTGCCGGTCTGCCCCCCCTTGGCCAGCGCAGGTATGAGGGACTCGACCGTCGCCGCCGGGATGGCGAAGCCGATGTTCTGGGAGGAGGTCCCGTCGCTCGACGTTCCCGCCACGGCGGTGTTCATGCCGATGACTTGCCCGGAGGTGTCGACCAGCGGTCCGCCCGAGTTGCCCGGGTTGATGGCGGCGTCCGTCTGAATCATGTTCTGCAGCGTCTCGGTCTGGGTGCCGGTCCCCCCGGCCGTGACCGAGCGGCCGAGCGCCGAGATGATGCCCTGGGTGACCGTGGGGGTTCCCGCCGAGAGTCCCAGGGCATTGCCGATGGCCACCACGGCGTCGCCGACCACCGCCTTGGCGGAGTTGCCGAAGGTGACGGTGGGCAGGCCCGAGGCGCTGTCGATCTTGAGCAGCGCCACGTCCTTGGACTGGTCGTAGCCCACCAGCGTGGAGGGCAGTGCCTTGGTCTGCCCGTACTCGGTGACGGTGATCGACCCGGAGTTCCCGCCCTGGGTGTAGAGCTCGATCACGTGGTTATTGGTGATCACCTCGCCGTCGGCCGTGATGATCATGCCGGTGCCCTGGTCCTCCTGACCGTTGGACTTGACGTCGATCGACACCACCGCCGGGACGACCTTGTCGACGAGCTCGGGGATGGTCACGTTGCCGTTGAGCACCGCCGCCCCGGGCGCCGCGTTGCTCTCGTTGACCGTGACGCCGGAGTTCGAGCCATTGTCCACGTGGTCGGCGATGGCCGTCACGCCGGCCCCGACGGCTGCGCCGATGAGGGCGGCCACGACGACCACCGGTATCCAGCGCCGGGACGAGCCCTTCTCGCCCGCCCCGCTTGTCGCGCCCTGGACCCCGCCGGACGTCTCGACGGGACTCTGGGCGGTCCCAGGTCCGGCGGGTTCTCCGGTCTCGCCTGCTGGCGGACCGGGCAGGGTCACCGGGTCGGGTGCCGCAGAGGCGAACGGAGCCCCCTCTGTTGGTGCAACCCCGGGTGGAGCCCATGTCGCAGGTTCGGTCGGTGGTGTTTCGCCGTGCCCGGCCTCGTCCCGCGCCGCCTCGTCCTGCCCCGGATCGGGGGCCTCGGTGTCCTCGCTCACTGACGATTCCTCCTGCTCGGACGCGGGCGCTTCGCACCGTTCGTGGGGCGGGAGTCTGCGGGGGATGGCATACCCCGGGGACACCCGCGGCTCATGTTAGGGGATGCCGCCCCGGGTCCGAACTCGGCCAGGGGCAGCGCGCGGTAGCGTGTCCGCCGCATGTCACGCCGGATTGAGATCGAGTTGACGAGTCGGATGGACGATGGGTCGTGGACCTGGCGTGCCGCTGGGGCCCGTCAGCCCAAGGGCACCGTCGACGGTTCACTCGTTCCGCCGGGCGAGGGTGTGGGCGCGCTCTTGCGGGCCGACATCGAGGTGGGTCTCGACGGCATCGAGATCCTCTCGCTCACCGCCGTCAAGACACCGCGTTCGCCCGAGGACGCGGAGGGCCGCATCGAGGTGCGGGGCACGCCCAAGCGCGCGCCCGACGTCTCGGTCATCCTGGCACCCGGTTCGGGCCGGAAGCGCCGAGACGGCGGTTCGGGAGAGGGTCGCCCACGCCGATCCGCGGGTCGATCGGACGACGGTGCCCCCGGGCACGACCGCGGTGAGCGCTCCCGGAGCGGTGGAGGTCCTCGCCGGCCGGGCGGGCGCCGGCCCGGTGACGCAGAGGGACGCCCGGCGCGTGGCGAGCGCCCGACCCAGCCGACCTCGACCACGCACCGCAATGCCATGCTGGCCTCGTTGCGGCCCGAGCAGATCCCCGTGGCCGAGCAGTTGCTGCGTGGCGGACTTCAGGCCGTGCGCCAGGCCATCGACGCACAGAACACGGCAGCCAAGGCGGCGGGCAAGCCGCCGGTCGCCCCCGACGCGCTGGTGGCGATGGCCGAGGAGCTGCTGCCGACCGTGCGGCTGGCCGACTGGAAGGACCGGGCCGCCGTGGCGCAGAGCGCGGGCAAGGAGTACCGCCTGCGCGAGCTCCGTACCGTGGTGGCGGCGTCGCGCACGGTGAACCTCGACGACGAGGGCCGGGCCATGGCCAAGGTGCTCCACGACTCCCTCGATCAGCGCACGACCGCGCTGCGCGAGGAGTGGCTGGCCCGCATCACCAACGCCCTCAGGGACGGTCGGGTGCTCCAGGCGGTCGAGGCGTCCATCCGTCCGCCCGAACCCGGCACACGTATCCCAGCCGAGCTTGCCGTCACGCTGGCTGGTGCGGCCGGGGAGGCATTGACCGCGGCGTCACCACCCGAGGAATGGATGAAGCTGCTCGACGCCGTCGTGGCCTCCCCGGTCCGCCGCACGGTCAAGCCGGCCGGCATCCCCGCCGACGAGGTGGCTCGTCAGGCGGCCCTGCACGCGGCCGGTGCCGTGCCGGCGCTGGCCAAGCTGCTCGGGCTGCGCATCCCGCCGCCGCCTCCCAGGCGCTCGAACGCCGAGCGTTTCAGTCCAGCCGCCGGCTGAGCGTCAGCAGCCGGGTGCTGAACCCGGCGCCTTCGAGCCTCTGTTTCATCGTCCGGTCGCCCGGGAGTGCGGGCGAGTCGACGTCGGTGCAGCCCTCTCGCTCGCACCATGCGATGGCCGCCTCGAGAAGGGCGGACCCGACGCCGACACCGCGGGCCGCGGCCTCGACGTAGCAGCACTCGATCGAGCCGCGGCGGCGACCGGCGACGGTCGTTCCGGCCTGGACGGCGGCCAACCCGACGACGGCGCCCTCGAACTCCCCCACCAGCAGTGCCGAGCGTCCCTCGTCGTCGCTCCAGCGAGCCAGCAGCCCTGCCGGCGTGTGGTCGCCGACCAGGGCCGCACCGCCACGCATGGAGGCCGCCGAGACGAGCGCACGAGCCAGCAGCTGGGTGCAGATCTGGCGATCCGCCGGCGCGGCGACACGGACGTGCTCCATGGGGCTAGTCGTAGGAGGGCCCCGCCGGCCGCTCCTCGAGGAGCTGTCCGGCTCGGTGCAGGATCGTTCGCCGGTTCCGGGTGGACGCCTCGTAGCGCTGCACGGCCCGCAGCTCCTCGGGGCCGAGGCTCTCGAGCCGGCGCACCACCTGTGACGCACTGAGCGTGTCGTAGTCGGCCAGCGCCGACGCCACGACGGCCGCGGCGGCCGGGTCCACGTCGGGCCGGCCCGTGTCGCCCGGCCCTCCCCCGCTCCCTCCGGGAGTCCGCGCCGCGGCGCCGGTGCCCTCCTCGGCGCGAGGCCTGGGGGCCCGCCGCCCACGAGCGTGCTCAGGGCTGGCGAAGAGCTCATCGATGCGGGCAGAGACCTGCTCCTGGCCGCGAGCGACGACGAAGCGTCCCACGACCAGCGCGTTGCCGAGATGGACCTCGACGTGCCGGCGTCCCTTGGCGATCAGATCGGGAAGTTCCTCGACGACACTCACGGCCACACCGACCGGGGCGAAGACGCAGAGATCGATGGTGCGGCGGATCGGACCCTCCGCCGGGTGCTGCGTGGGAGGCGACTCCTCAGACACAGTCCCGGCAGAGCATCTTCTTCGCGTCTGCCAGCTGGCTGGGATGCTTCACGAGGAAGCAAGAGCGGCAGACGAACTCGTCAGGCTGCTTGGGCAGGACCCGTTCGTTGCCCTCGGCCTTGTCCTCCTGGTCCGTCGCCTCCTCGTCCTCGGGCTCGTCCTCGACGACGAGGCGCTCCTTGAGGATCACGTCGAGGCTGGCCTCGACGTCCTCGTCCTCGGGCTCCTCCTCCTCTTCCTCCTCGTCGCCTTCCCCGGTCCGCTCCACGACGGCGGCGGGCGACGGGGTCAGGATCTCTTCGGCCTCGTCGTCGTCGTCGAGGCCGGCGATGTCGTCGTCCTCGTCGCCCTCGCTGAGGGCCACGTCCTCGTCCTCGAGCTCGTCGTCGAGGGCGGCGTCGCCCTCGAGGTCCTCGTCGAGATCTTCGACCTCGAGGGCTTCGCCATCGCCCGAGGGGCGGCTCTTCGCGGGGAGATCTGCGGCTTTCGCCTTCTTCTTAGTCGCCATTGTGCCGCGGGAGCATAGACGGTCTGACAGGCCGACCGATCGCACTTTCGGAGGGTTTCGACTCGGCGGGTGGTCGGTGTGCAACGGGAGGAAAGGCGGGCAGGCCCTGGGGTCTTTGGCGCCGCACCACGGCGCCCGGCGTGGCCGGCCTCGTGGCACGTTCTCTACTTGACACCCAGGGCCAACCGCCGCCTCTCACAGCGAAGCCCCACCCTGCTGCCTCGGCACTCCTCCTCTGGCTTCCAGGGGCGTCGGGACTGCGGCGTACATTACGCAACTCGGGGGTGGGGTCGTCAAGAAGCGTGAGACCACCGTCACCAGGGAGAATTGCGGGAGGCCCTGGTCAATGCGTTGCAGATTTTTCCGAACGACGATGCTCGGCCCGACGTTCCGACTCGAGGCGCTCGAGATCGGTCGACCCGTGATCGACGAAGGACATCGCTTCGGCCAGGGCGCGGTGGCCCGCCACCTCGGCCAGGGCGCGGTGCATCTGTTGGGCCACTCGGCGGTACGCCGGATGGCCCTGGGTGCCCGAGCGCAGCTCGAGCATGTGCATGGCTTCACGCGCGTTGAACTGCATCACGTAACGGATGCGGTGGGCCAGGGCGACCGCGTACGCGGCCTGCTCGGGAAAGTCGGCGCGCAACGAACGGTAGAGATCCTCAGCCCTCCGGATCGCCTCGTGGTACTCGGTGCCGAGTCCGGCATCGGCCACCGGGCCGGGCATGTCGTAGCCGAGGGTGATGCCGAGGCGCTGCCATTCGATGGTGAGCATGCGGTGCCGCTGCAGGTCGCGAAAGACGCCGTAGTCGGTGACGAGCTCGAAGCGATAGTCCGTCCGCTCGAAGGCGCGGCCAGGACGGTGTCGGCGGTTCCGGCGCTCGCCGACGTAGGAGCGCAGTATGGCGACGCGCTCGTCGTGGCCCAGGGAGCGCACCCGCCGGGCCGCCTCGCGCTCGGAGCAGTCAAGTTGCGAGAAACAGGCCGCGACCAGGACCTTTTCCTCCCCGTCGGGGTCGAAGTCGAGCAGCGTCACCTCGGGGTCGTCGCGACCCGGCGCCGATCCCGAGGCTTCGAGGTCGGGCCATAGGCGTGACAGCACCCGCGCGGTGGCGGCGCGCGTGTCGGCCAGATAACTGCTCCACTCCCCGCCGCGCTCGGGGCGGTCGACCCGCTGCAGGAACGAGGGGATCACCTTGCGCAGCTCGGTCAGCATCAGGTCGGCATAGTGGTGCGCTTCGGGAAGGGGGTGGGCTCGCATGCGCAGGAGCAGTTGCTCGTACGACTGGCCGGTCCCGTACATGCCGATGTTCGACAGGGAGGCCGCCGGCAGCAGTCCACGCAGGGCGTCGAGCGACTTGGCCCGGGTCGCCTGGCGGTACACGAAGTCGCTGTCGCCCGCCCGTTGGGGGAACTGCTCGACCACCCAGGCCCGCATGCGCGGCAGCAGCGCGCCGTACGTGTCGAAGACGCGGTCCATCTCGCCCACAAAGCGCGCTCCGTGCGGAGAGGCCAGGATCTCGGGTGGCCGGTAGTAGCGGTACTGCCCGTTGTCCAGGCGTTGGTTGTACTCGATGTAGCGCGTCGACTGCTCGAGGTAAGCCATGAGGCGGCCCCACTCGAGCACCTTGGACAGGACGTTGGAGGACTGCTCGCAGGCCAGGTGGACCCCACCGAGCTGGGCCACCGAATCGTCGCCGTACTCGAGGAACACTTTCTCGTAGAGGTCCTCGGCCCGGGCCAGCCCGACCGTGGCGTCGACCCCGGCGTCCCCGCTGATGTCGAGCTCGCCGACGAACTCGTCGAGGAAGAGCCGGCGCAGGCTCTTGGGCGAACGCGAATAGCGCGCGAACAGGGCTCCCTTGACCACTTCGGGCAGGTTCACCAGGGCGAAGACCGGCAGGTCGAGGTTGGTCACGTAACGGCGGAGGATCGCCTCCTCGTCGGCCGTGAAGCGCTCTTCCGCGTAGGGGCCCATGCCCGGCCAACCATAGAACCCGGGTGCCGCGGCGGTGGCGGATGGGTCAGCTGCCGGGAAGGCCCCCGGCACAGACCCCGCGGAGGAGCTGATCCACCGCCTCCCGGGCCGCCGCGGCCACGTCAGGATCGACCGCGGTGTGCGAGAGCTGCTGGGCCAGGTCGGCGATTGACTTGACCGTCCGCACGAAGTCGCCAGGGGCCAGCTCCCCCACATCGCGTGCCGCGACGCCCAGCGCGGTGGGGAACGAGGCTCCCCGGGCCCACGAGGCAACTGCCGTGGCCAGGCCGGGAGCCGGTTGGCGGGTCCTGGGGACGAGGTGGGCCTCCTCGACGACCCGCAGCTGCTCGGCCAGCACACCGAGCTGGGCCGCCCGGCGCGCCAGGTCGGCCGTGCGCGCCTCGCCCAGGCGGTCCTGGGGTTGGCCGCGCCGCCTGCCGCGCTGCGGTCCGTGATGGCCCGGTACCCGCCGCGCCCGGCGGGGTTCGAAGACGAGGGCGGAGAGCACGCCGGCCAGGACCGACGGTTCGGCTCCGTCGAGGATGCCGTTCCGGAGCGCTTCGGCGATGAGCAGGTCCGACTCGTGGTAGAGCCGGGCCAGCACGTGCCCGGCGTCGCTCAGGGCCCACTCGTCGATGTACCCGAGGTCGCTCAGTACGCCCATGCGGTGGTCCAGCTGGCGGGCCAGGAGGTCGGGCGAGCGGGCCTGCCACTGCGCGAAGGAACGCTCGAGCACCGCATTGGCGGTCTGCCGGTCGAATCGCACCACCAGGTTGGCTGCCAGGTTGTAGGTGGGCCTGAAGGCGGAACGCAGGTCGGGAGGGGGCGCGGTCGCCACACGGGCCGCCTCGGCGAAGGCCGTCTCGCTCGACCAGGACACCACGGCGTGACCCTCGGCATCGAGGCCGCGCCGGCCGGCCCGGCCGGTGAGCTGGAGGTACTCGCCCGAGGTCAGGGTGGCCCGACCTGCCCCCCCGTACTTGGTGAAGCGCTCGATGACGACCGAGCGGGCGGGCATGTTGATCCCGAGCGAGAGCGTCTCGGTGGCGAAGACCACCTTGAGCAGCCCGGCGGCGAAGCACTCCTCGACCGTCTCCCTGAAGATCGGGACCAGTCCGGCGTGGTGGGCGGCCACCCCACGCTCGAGGCCCTCGAGCCAGGCGTCGTAGCCGAGCACGTCGAGATCCTCGTCGAGGAGGGCCTCGACGTGCCGCTCGGCGATGGTGCGGATCGTGGCGCGCTCGGCCGGGCGGGTGAGTCGGACCCCGTCGTTGACGACCTGGCGCGCCGCGTCGTCGCACGCGGCGCGGCTGAAGATGAACACGATGGCGGGCAGCATCTCCTCGTCCTGCAACAGCTCCACCATCTCGGTGCGCCGGGGTGCACGGAAGGGAGGCCGTGGCCCCCTTCCCCTCCCGTGCCAGCGCGCTCCTCCCCCCTGCGTCGCTCGTCGCACGGCCTGGTCGATGCGAAGGCCCTCGTCTCCCGGGCGCCCGTCGTCACGCAGGAGGGGGATCAGGCACGTCTCCGCCTCGTCGCGCCGGTGGACGGCGAAATGGTGGCGCAGGACGATCGGGCGGTGGCGTTCGACGATGACGGCCGTGTCGCCCCGGACCGAGCGCAACCAGGCTCCGAGCTCACCGGCGTTGTTGACCGTGGCCGAGAGGCAGACGAATCGGATCTCGGGCGGAGCGAGTACGAGGACCTCCTCCCACACGCCGCCGCGGTAGGGGTCTTGGATGAAGTGGACCTCGTCCAGCACCACGGTGTGCAGGCCCTCTATGAGGTCCGAACCCGCCAGCAGCATGTTGCGCAGGACCTCGGTCGTCATGACCACGACCGGCGCCCGGGGGCGGCGCGTGGTGTCCCCGGTGAGGAGCCCGACGTGCTGATCGCCGTAGGTGGCGGACAGCTCTCCGAACTTCTGGTTCGACAGGGCCTTGAGGGGGGTCGTGTAGAAGGCCTTCCCGCGCGCCGCCAGTGCCCGATGGACGGCGTAGGACGCCACCAGTGTCTTGCCCGAGCCCGTCGGGGCCGAGACCAGGACGGAGTGGCCGGCATCGAGGGAACGCAGGGCCTTCTGCTGGAATTCGTCGAGAGAGAAGGGCAGCTCGGACTCGAACTCCCCTGCCGCGGTCTCCGCGACCGGCCAAGCGGGCGGCGTCAACGCCCGAGCAGCTTCCCGATCCCGATGGAGATGAAGTAGAAGGCCACGAGCGGAATCGCCAGGGCGAACATGGAGAAGGGATCCGAGCTCGGGGTGAACACCGCGGCCACCACCACGATGATGATGACCGCCCAGCGCCACGAGTGCAGCAGGCGCGCCGGGCTCACCACGCCGGCCAGCTCCAAGGAGACGAGGACCACCGGGAACTCGAAGGTGAGCCCGAAGATGGTCATCATCAAGAGGATCAGGCCCAGATACGGGATCGGGTCGTAGATGGCCTTGAGGTTCGGCCCGCCCACCGACTTGAGCCACCCCAGGGCGTGCGGGAGCGTGAGGTAGGCGGTCGCCGCGCCGGCCAGGAAGAGCACGAATGCGCTGACCACGAAGGGCACGGCATAGCGGCGCTCGGACGCCTTGAGGCCGGGCGTCACGAAGCGCCAGATCTGGAAGAGGATCACCGGAGAGGCGAGGACCAGGCCGCCGAAGAGCGCGATCTTGACCCGCAGCGTGAGCCCGTCGAGCGGTGAGGTGACAAAGAGGTTGCAGGTCCCGTTCGAGGTCACCAGCAGCGACGCGCCGTTCTGGCTGGTGTGGTGGAGGGTCGAGGCGTCAACGTTGCACAGGGGACGCAGCAGGAAGTGCAGGATCGGTTCGTAGGCGACCACGGCCACGATGCCTGCGATGACGAAGGCGATGACGCAGATGATCACCCGGCGGCGCAGTTCGCCCAGGTGCTCCCCGAGCGTCATGGAGTCAGGGGACGGACGCGGCTTTCGCCTGCCGGAGAACGGAAGGGCTACCACGGCCGGCGGCGCTTAGTTGAGGGAAGGGTCACCGGGCCCCGCGGTGCCCGGGGAGAGCCTGGGGGCGTCGTCCGTGGACGGAAGGGGGGCCGCCGTGGGCTGTGCCGGTGCGTGGGAGGACGGCACCTCTTCTTGGGCCTTCCGGATCGGTGTCCTTGGGTCCGCTGCGGGTGCCGCTGTCTCGGCCCCCGGGGCAGGCGTGGGCTCCGGGGACAGGTTGGACAGGTGGTTCAACAGAGCGGCCGGCGAGCGGGCGAGCCGTGCGATCTCCGAGGTGGGGGGCAGATCGGGCACCGAGTCACGGACCTGGGACTCCACGCGGTGGCGGAATTCGTTGAACGAGCGCCAGGCGCCACCGACCTGCCGGGCCACCTGGGGAAGCCGGTCGGGACCCAGCAGGATGATGGCCACTACGGCGATGACCAGGAGCTTGCCCGGGTCGAGGTTGAACATGCGCCTGCAACTCTAGGAGACAGTCAGAGCGACTGGATGAGGCGCTCCACCCGCTCGTCGTGGGATCGGAACGGGTCCTTCAGGAGGACCGTGCGCTGGGCCTGGTCGTTCAGCTTCAGGTGCACCCAGTCGACCGTGAAGTCCCGGCGGCGCTCCTTGGCCCGCTTGACGAAGGCACCCCGGAGGCGGGCCCGGGTCGTCTCCGGGGGCGTGATCATGGCGTCGGCGATCGCCTCGTCGGTGCAGGTCCGCTCCACCTCGTCCCGCTGCTGGAGCTTGTAGAAGAGACCCCGTTGACGGTCGACGTCGTGGTACATCAGATCGATCATGGCCACCTTGGGGTGGGAGAGCGGGATGTCGTGGCGGGCCCGCATCTCCTCGACCAGCCGGTACTTGGCCACCCAGTCACATTCTCGCCACAGGGAGGTGGGATCGGCCTCGAGGCCCTTGAGGCAGTGCTGCCACATGTCGAGCGCCCGGTCCTCCTCGGGGGTAAGCCCACGACGGTCGCGGAACTTCACTGCCCGTTCGAAGTACTCGATCTGGATGTCGAGGGCGCGCATCTCCCGGCCGTTGGCCAGCCGGACCCGCCTCCGGCACGTGATGTCGTGGCTGATCTCCCGGATGGCCCGGATCGGGTTCTCGAGGGTGAGGTCCCGTAGGACGGTGGCGGAGTCCTCGAGCATGGCCAGGAGGATCGAGGTGGTGCCGATCTTGAGGAAGGTGGCGTACTCGCTCATGTTGGAGTCACCCACGATCACGTGCAGCCGGCGGAAGCGCTCGGCATCGGCGTGGGGCTCGTCTCGCGTATTGATGATGGGTCGGCTCCGCGTGGTGGCCGAGGAGACGCCCTCCCAGATGTGCTCGGCCCGCTGGCTCAGGCAGAAGACGGCACCGCGAGCCGTGTGCAGCACCTTGCCCGCTCCGGCGTAGATCTGGCGCGAGACCAGGAACGGGATGAGCACCTCGGTGTAGCGATTGAACTCGTCGTTGCGCTCGGTTAGGTAGTTCTCGTGGCAGCCGTAGGAGTTGCCGACCGAGTCCGTGTTGTTCTTGAAGAGGTAGACCTCGCCGCGGATGCCCTCCTCGCGCAGGCGCGCCTGGGCACCGGTGACCAGTTGGGCCAGGATCCACTCCCCCGCCTTGTCGTGCACCACCACGTCGCTGATGCGGTCGCACTCGGGTGTGGCGTACTCGGGGTGGCTGCCGACGTCGAGATAGAGCCGGGCTCCGTTCTCGAGGAAGACATTCGAGGAGCGACCCCAGGAGACCACCCGTCGGAACAAGTAGCGCGCCACCTCGTCGGGGCTGAGACGCCTCTGGCCCCGCAGGGTGAAGGTGACCCCGTACTCGTTCTCGACACCGAAGATCCGGCGCTCCACGGGCCAACCGTACCGCTGGCTAAGCCAGCAGTCGTGCCAACTCCTCCTCGTCGATCCGGCGGAACGTCCGACGCCCGTTGCCCCGGCTCAAGATGGCCACCTCGAGGTCACCGGCGGCCAGTGTCCGGTCCGGACCGGCCAGCGCGGCCGTGGCTGCCTTGACCGCAGCCCCCATGTCCCAGTCTTCCTGCCAGGTCTCCGAGACCCGCTCGGTGATGGTCTCGGCGTCGCCGCCGAGGACGGCGAAGCGATCTTCGTCGGTGATCGTGCCCTCGTAGGCGATGTGGTACAGCTGGTTCTCCGTGTCGCCGAGCTCGGCGACCAGGATCTCCACCTCGAGGGGCTTCATCTCGTGGGTGAACACGTTGCCCAGGTACTGGGCGTACAGGTTGGCCAGTGAGCGGGCATCGACGTCCTCCCGGCTGAACGCATAGCCCTTGGTGTCGGCGTGGCGCACACCGGCCACGCGCAGCTGGTCGTACTCGTTGTACTTGCCCACGCCACCGAACGCGATGCGGTCGTAGATCTCGCTGATCTTGTGCAGGGAGCGAGAGGGGTTCTCGGCCACCATGGCGATGCCCACGTCGTAGGTCGTGGCCACCAGTGAACGACCCCGGGCGATCCCCTTCTGCGCATACTCGGCCCGGTCCTTCATGACCTGCTCGGGCGCGACGTAGTAGGGCATGCTCATCGGGCACGCTCCTGCCGGCGGGCCACCAGGGCGCCGAAGCGCTCCGCGACCTCCTCCTCGGAGACCTCGCGGTACCCGTCCCGGTCGACCACGGCGATGATCGGGTAGATGCCACGGACGGGATCGGGCCCACCGGTGGCCGAGTCCTCGTCGGCGGCGTCGTAGAGGGCCTGGATGGCCAGGTCGACCCCCTCGTCCCGGCTGAGCTGCTCGCGCCACCCGAGCTTGATGGTGCTGCGGGCGTCGCGGCCGCCCGAACCGGTGGCCTGGAAGTCGGTGTCCTCGTAGTGGCCACCCGTCACGTCGTAGTTGAAGATCCTGCCCGTCCCGCGTGCGAGGTCGTAGCCGGCGAAGAGCGGCACGACGGCCAGACCCTGCATGGCCATGGGGAGGTGTTGGCGCACCATCTGGGCCAACTGGTTGGCCTTGCCCTCGAGCGAGAGGGTGGAGCCTTCCACCTTCTCGTAGTGCTCGAGCTGGACCTGGAACAGCCGCACCATCTCGAGGGCCATCCCCGCCGTCCCGGCGATGGCCACAGCCGAGTAGCGGTCCGCCGGGAAGACCTTCTCCATGGCGTGGTGGGCGATGATGTTGCCCGCCGTGGCCCGGCGGTCACCGGCCATGATGACGCCGTCGGCGTAGCGCAGGGCGGCCACGGTGGTGCCGTGAGGGGCCCCGAGTGCACCCGAGTCGATCGTGGGCGGCAAGGGGTCGCTCGGTCCAAGGGTCAGGCGCAGCAGGCCCACGAAGTCGGGTCCCGGATCATGCTCCGGGGGGAAGAGCGGGAGAGACACGGGTGGCTACTGCCCGCCCTTTTGGACGTAGTTACGCACGAACTCCTCGGCGTTGTCCTCGAGGACCTCGTCGATCTCGTCGAGGAGGTCGTCGAGCTCCGCCTTGATCTTCTCACCGCGCTCGGAGGTCGGCGGGGCCGCGTCGGCCACCTCGGCGTCGGCCTCCGGAGTCCTGGATCCCGTGCTGCGCTTCTTCTGTTCCTGTTCTGCCATCGTTCCTTCGTCCCCGTCCGGATTCCTCGGCGTGTCCGCCTAGGAATTGAGCCGGTTGAGCAGGTCCGCCGGCCCCGTGCTCTCGGCCAGGAGCGTGGCGGTGTGCTCCGCTGTTCCCTTCAGGGGGTCCATCATAGGGACGCGCCGCAGGGGATCCGTCCCGATGTCGAAGACGAGAGAGTCCCAGTTGGCGGTGACCACGGCTTCGGGCCAGCGCGCCAGGCACGTTCCCCTGAACCAGGCCCGGGTGCCCGGCGGCGGATGGCCCACCGCGTGGGCCACCTGAGCCGGATCGAGCACGGTGCGCAACCCGAGGCGGTTGAAGACTGATTTGTCTGGTCGGAGGTCGTGGTACTGCAGGGCCAGCGCGGCCACCCGGGGGTCCTTCCACCCGCACGAGTGCCGGTCCTGGAAAGCCAGCAGGAGCTCCCGCTTGGCCACCCAGTCGAGGGTGTCGGACAGGGAGGCGGGGTCGGACTCGAGTCCGGTGAGGACGGTCTCCCAGTGCTCGAGCACCAAGGAGCCGACTGTACCGTCGTCGCCCAGGGCGTCGAGCCCGTACTCCTCGGCGTACTTGCGCGCCGCCCCGAAGAGTTCCCACTGGAGCTCGAGCGCGCTCGCCGTGGAGCCATCGGCGAGTGCCAGCGGGCGCTGGAGGGTGAGATCGGACGAGACCTGGTGCAGCGCCCGGACGGGATCGGCCAGGGACAGGTCGCGGGCCGGGGCCACGTCGTCCTCGACCATGGCCAGGACGATCGCCGTGGTCCCGACCTTGAGCAGCGTGGCGATCTCGGAGAGGTTGGCGTCGCCCACGATCACGTGGAGGCGCCGGAAGCGCTTGGGGTCCGCATGGGGCTCGTCGCGCGTGTTGACGATGGGGCGCTTGAGGGTGGTCTCGAGCCCGACGATCTCCTCGAAGAACTCGGCGCGCTGGGAGATCTGGTACGACACGGTGTCGGCGTCGAGCGCTGCCGTCTCGGTCCCGACCTTGCCCGATCCGGTGTAGAGGGTGCGGGACACGAAGTGTGGGACCACGCCCTCGATCACGCGGGAGAACGGGACCGAGCGGTCCATCATGTAGTTCTCGTGGCACCCGTACGAGTTGCCCTTGCCGTCGGAGTTGTTCTTGTAGACGATCGGCGCCGGCTGTCCCGGTACGCGCTGTGCAGCAGCCAGCATGGAGCGACGCAGGATCTCCTCGCCCGCCTTGTCGTAGACGAGGCACTCGAGCGGAGTGACGCACTCGGGGCTCGAGTACTCCGGATGAGCGTGGTCGACGTAGAACCTGGCACCGTTGGTGAGCACGGTGTTGGCCAGGTGTGTCTCGACCATGGGGGCCAGCGAGCCCTCGCGGGCGAAGCCACGGGCATCGTTGCCCGGTGTCTCGTCCTCGAAGTCCCAGCCGATCTGTTGCTCGACATCGGCCGCATAGGCGTTCACCAGGACCGACGATGCGGCAATGGGGTTCTGCTCGGGACCGGGTGAATGGATGCCGAACTCGGTCTCGATCCCGCAGACCTTCACAGTGGCCACGGAGCCACCCCTTCCCGCTAGAGGTACTGCCCGGTCCCGACCCGCTCGATGGAGCGGCCCCCGTGCACCTCGCGGTCCTCGGTGAGCAACGTGCGGACGTAGACGATGCGCTCGCCCTTCTTGCCCGAGATCCTGGCCCAGTCGTCGGGGTTGGTGGTGTTGGGGAGGTCCTCGTTCTCCTTGTATTCCTGCCTGATCGACTCGAGCAGGTCCGAGGTCCGGATGCCGCCGGTCTCCCCGGCGATCACGCGCTTGATGGCCAGCTTCTTGGCACGCCGGACGATGTTCTCGATCATGGCGCCCGATGCGAAGTCGCGGTAGTAGAGGATCTCCTTGTCACCGTTCTGGTACGTCACCTCGAGGAACCGGTTGTCGTCGTCCTCCCGGTACATCTCGGCCACGGTCTTCTCGATCATGGCCTGGACGGCCTTGGCGGGGTCCCCGCCGCCGAGGCGCTGCACCTCGGCGCTGTCGAGCGGGAGGCTCGAGGTGAGGTAGCGGCTGAAGATCTGTCCGGCCGCCTCCTCATTGGGCCGCTCGATCTTGATCTTCACGTCGAGACGGCCGGGCCGGAGGATGGCCGGATCGATGAGATCCTCCCGGTTCGAGGCGCCGATGACGATCACGTCGCGCAGCAATTCGACCCCGTCGATCTCGGCCAGCAGCTGGGGCACGATGGTGGACTCCATGTCCGAGCTGATGCCGGTGCCCCGGGTGCGGAACAGTGATTCCATCTCGTCGAAGAAGACGATGACCGGGATCCCCTCGTCCGCCTTCTCGCGGGCCCGCTGGAACACCTGGCGGATCTGGCGCTCGGTCTCTCCGACGTACTTGTTGAGGAGCTCGGGGCCCTTGATGTTGAGGAAGAAGCTGCGCACGTTGTCGTTGCCGGTCTTCTCGGCCACCTTCTTGGCCAAGGAGTTCGCGACCGCCTTGGCGATGAGGGTCTTGCCGCAGCCCGGGGGGCCGTAGAGCAGGATGCCCTTGGGGGCCGGCAGCGAGTACTGCACGAACAGGTCACGGTGCAGGTACGGCAGCTCGACGGCATCGGTGATGGCCTCGATCTGCACGTCGAGTCCACCGACGTCGGCATAGGAGATGTCCGGCACCTCCTCGAGCACGAGCTCTTCGCTCTCGAGCTTGGGCAGCTTCTCGATCAGGAGCTGCGTGCGCACGTCCATCAAGAGGGAGTCCCCGGCCCGCAGGCGCACCCCCTGCATGTCCTCCGAGAGCTCGGCCACCCGCTCCTCGTCCGCCCGGGCGAAGATGATGCAGCGGCGCTTGTCCTCGAGCTGCTCCTTGAGCGTCACCACCTCGCCGGCGAGCTCCCCGTCGCGCACCAGCACCACGTTGAGGCTCTCGTTGAGCACCACCTCGTTCCCCTTGCGGATGGCCCCGGGGTCGATGTCGGGGTGCAGGCTCACCCGCATCTTGCGCCCGCTCGAGAAGACGTCCACGGTGCCGTCCTCGTTGACTCCGAGAAAGGTGCCGTAGGCCGCCGGGGGCTGGGTGAGCTTCTCGACCTCTTCGCGCAACGCGGCCAGCTGCTCCTTGGCCTGTTGGAGGGTGAAGATGAGCTTCTCGTTCTGCGATGTGGCCTGTGCCAGCTGGCCCTTGGATTCGAGCAGGCGCTCCTCGAGAGCCTGGACCCGGCCCGGGCTCTCCTGCAGGCGGCGCCGGAGCGCGTGGATCTCGTCCTCGGCGTCGGCCAGCTCGGTCCGCAACGCTTCGAGCTGGGCAGCGGCCTCGTCGGGGGTTGCGGTCATCGCTTGTCACCCTAGCCCTCGGACCGCTCGCGACCACTGCATCGCCAGCCCCGGGTCGGGGTGGCCGACCGGCCACGGCGGGCCAGGTAGCATGGATGGCACCGCGGTGTCGGATTGACGGTTCGCGGCGTGCCTGAGTACGGTCCCCGGGACCTGCAGGCCGGTCGCGACAAGGAGAGGGTCAGGGGAAATGAAGGTCTGGATCGACCAGGATCTCTGCACGGGCGATGGGCTGTGCGAGGAGATCGCACCCGCCGTTTTCACCCTCCTCGACGACGGCCTGGCCTACGTCAAGCAGGAGGGCGCGGTGCAGAACGACCCGGGTGGGTCCGCCGGCATGGCCATGGTGCCCTCCGACCTCGAGGACGCGGTCGTCGAGGCCTCCGAGGAGTGCCCGGGCGAGTGCATCTTCATCGAGCGGGACTAGCGCCGCACCAGCGCCGCTGAGCCCTGCGCTCGGCACCGGGCCCCGTCCCGACAGGACCCGAATCCCGTCGTTCGGCTCAACGCGCCAGGCGCCGCGCCGTGGTCAAGAATCCCGTGTGGCCGACCATGCGGTGGTCGGGGCGGACCGAGCGGGCCTCCACGTGCCAGGTCCGGCGCATCACCTCCTGGGTCTCGGAGAGCCCGAAGGGCATCTCCTCGGCGTCGAGGGTCCGGCGCAGCAACGCCGTCTGGTTGATGGTGGGCAGGTAGGCGAGGAGGATGCCCCCGGGTCGTAGGGCCTCGGCCGCGGCCGGGACCACCTTGTCCGGCTCGGGCATGTCGAGGAGGATGCGATCGAGGCCGGTCTCGTCGATCCCTTCGGTCACGTCGCGGATCTCGACGCGGTAGGGCACGTCGGGCCCGAGGGCGGCGATCACGTTGGCCCGGGCCCGCTCGGCGAAGTCCTCGCGCAGCTCGTAGCCGACCACCGATGCCCCGGCCCGCAGGACGGTCATGGAGAGGGCGCCCGAGCCGACCCCGGCTTCGAGCACCCGCTGGCCCGGTGCGATGTCGGCGGCGATCAGGATGGCGCCGAGGTCCTTCGGATAGATCACCTGGGCGCCCCGCGGCATCTTCAAGACGACATCGCTCAGGGTGGGCCGCAGGGCCAGGAAGGAGCGGCCGGTCGACCCCGTCACCGTGCTCCCTTCGGAGGCGCCGATGATGTCGTCGTGGGCCAAGATGCCCGCATGGGTGTGAAAGGTGGCTCCTGTGACCAGGGTCACCAGGTAGCGGCGGTCCTTGGCGTCGATGAGGAGCACTCGCTCCCCCGCCGCGAGCGGACCCGGCACCGGGTCAGGCGTCGGCGGGGACGGCGTGGCGATCGCGCACCGAGATCAGCAACTGCTCGCCCGGGGAGATGGTGACCGACGAGACCACGGAACTGCGATCGTTGAGGACGCGGCGCAGGAAGAAGGTGGCGCCCGCCAGCGCGAACCAGTACCAGTTCCCGGCCAGCCCGCGACGGACCCCCGCCCGCAGGAAACGCCGCAGGATGAGGTCCACTCAGAGCCGCCTGATCTCGACCACGGCCGAGGTGGCGCGCCCTCGGCGCCGCCCGGCCAGGAAGGCCAAGGTGATGACGAGGATGCCGATGGCGCCGGCGATGGCCAGCCCGCGGGGCGCGGCCGCCCGGGCGCTGGCCTCGCCCTCGCCGACCACCTGTGCGTAGGCGGCCTGAAGGTCCTCGCGCGTGATGAGGCGCCCGTTGGTGCGCGCCCTCGCCGTCGTGCCTGCCATCAGCCTGCTCCTTCCTGTCCCTCGATCGTCTGCCGGTCACGCCGGGCCATCACCGCGGGCAGCTTCTGCTGCCCCGGACCCGCCGTGATCCGCCACGCCGCCACGCCGATGACGCCAATGCCGAGCACCACGACCACCGCGTAGGGCACCCATGACCAGTCTCCCGCCAGCGCGCTCCCGGTCTCGGTCTGGAGCAACCGCAGGATGCCGATCAGGATCAACAGGATCCCACCGGCGAGGAAGAAGGACCCGGCGATGCCCATGGACAGGAATCGTCCGAGGCCGCGCAGCGGCTCGATGGTCTCCTGCTTGAGGTAGTCGACGGTGAGTTGGAACGCGTCGTCCCCCGCGTTGCGCAGCCCGTGGCCAGCGTTGTCTTCCCGCGGTCCCATGTGGCGCTCAATCCTGGTCGGTGCGGCCGGAAGGCGCAAACACACCCCCGGGTCCCACCCCGCGGTGCACGGTGGGCCGAGCCTGGGTATGAACGTTCCGTGAAGGCAGCCCCGGAGGCCGGAAGGGCAGGTGGGGGCGCTTGGTGGGGACGGTTAGGGTGTGCCGGGTGACGACCGACACATCGCTCCCGGCGGTGCAGGACCCCGAACTGGTGGAGGCCGGCATCAACGTCATCCGGGGCCTGGCCATGGACGCCCCCGAGCGCGCCAAGTCCGGGCACTCGGGCACGGCGATGGCCCTGGCCCCCCTGGCCCATGTCCTGTGGACCCGAATCATGCGTTACGACCCGCAGGCGCCTTCGTGGCCCGACCGGGACCGTTTCGTGCTCTCCTGCGGTCACGCCTGCATCCTCCAGTACGCCATGCTCCACCTGACCGGCTACGACGTCAGCCTCGAGGACCTGCGGCAGTTCCGCCAGTGGGGCAGCCGCACGCCGGGTCACCCCGAGGCGGGCCACACCCCGGGCCTCGAGGTGACGACCGGACCCCTGGGTCAGGGCTTCGCCAACGCGGTCGGGCTCGCCGTGGCGGAGCGCTGGGTGCGCAGCCGCTTCGGCCGAGAGGTCTGCGATCACCGCACCTACGTGGTGGCCAGTGACGGCTGCATGATGGAGGGCATCTCCCACGAGGCGGCGTCGTTGGCCGGCCATCTCGGCCTCGGTCGCCTGCTGGCGGTCTACGACGACAACCACATCACGATCGACGGGCCGACCGAACTGACCTACGGCGATGACGCGGTGGGTCGGTTCGAGGCCTATGGCTGGCGGGTGCGTCATCTGGGCGAGATGGCCAACGACGTGGACGGCCTCGAGGCCGCCATCCGGGAGGCGCTCGATCAGCCGGCCGACGGTCCCGATGCCAAGCCGACGCTGCTGGTGCTGCGCAGCCACATCGGATGGCCCTCACCCAAGCTGACCGACTCCGCAGAAGCCCACGGCAATCCCTTCGGCGCCGAGGAGATCGCGGTGACCAAGGGACTCCTCGGCCTGCCGCCCGACCAGACCTTCTGGGTGCCCGACGACGTGCGCGCCATGTACGCGGGCCAGGTGGCACGCGGGGCCGAGTTGCGGCGGGAGTGGGAAGCCGGCTTCGCCGCCTGGGACGGTGACCGTGCCGCGTGGGACGCCGCGCAGGCGGGGCGTGGGCTCGCGGGTTGGGCCGATGCCCTGCCAGCATTCGAGGCCGGGAAGGCCATGGCCACGCGCCGGGCCCTCAACGCCTGCATCGACGCCACGGCGCCCGGAGTACCGGGCCTGGTGGCCGGGTCGGCGGACCTCACGGGCAACAACGGGGTCAAGCTGTCAGGTGCAGCGGCGCTCTCGGTCGAGTCCCCAGGGGGCACGCAGGTCCATTACGGGATCCGCGAGCATGCCATGGGGGCGGTGATGAACGGCATGGCTCAGCACGGGGGCGTCCTCCCCGTGGGGGGCACGTTCTTCGTCTTCTCCGACTACATGCGACCGGCGGTCCGCCTGGCCGCGCTGACCGGGTCGCACGTCGTGTACTCGTGGACCCACGATTCGGTGGGCGTGGGTGAGGACGGTCCCACGCACCAGCCGATCGAGCAGCTCGCCTCGCTCAGGGCCATGCCGGGGCTCGTGCTCGTCCGGCCGGCCGATGCCAACGAGACGGCCGAGGCTTGGAGGCTTGCCGTCGACGCCGATGGACCGGTCGGCTTGGTCCTGAGCCGCCAGGACGTTCCGGTCCTGGCCGAGGCGGCCGCACGGGGCCGGGGAGCCGAGGGAGTGGCCCGCGGGGCCTACGTCCTGGCCGACTCCGAGGGCGTGCCCGAGATCGTGCTCGTGGGTTCGGGGAGCGAGGTGCAGCACTGCCTGTCGGCGGCCGCCACGCTGCACGGCACGGGCGTGGCGACGCGGGTCGTCTCCTTCCCCAGTTGGGAGTTGTTCGAGCAGCAGCCCGAGCAGTACCGCCACGAGATCTTCCCGGCCGGGGTACCCGTGCTCAGCATCGAGGCCGGCTCCACCTTCGGGTGGGAGCGCTATGCCGACGAGTCGATCGGCATCGACCACTTCGGGGCCTCGGCGCCCGGTGCCGTGGTCATGGAGAAGTTCGGCATGACGGCGGATCACCTGGTCGAGCGCGCCCGCTCGCTGCTCGGCCACTCCGGCTGAACGCGAAAGGACGGAACGAGGACCCGATGAGCAGACTGCACGACCTCTACGAGATCGGCGGGCAGAGCCCCTGGCTCGACAACCTCCGCCGGGACTGGCTGCGCGACGGGCAGCTGGCCGAGCTCCTCGCGCTCGGGGTGCGCGGCATCACGTCGAACCCCACGATCTTCGCCAAGGCCATCAGCGGCCATGACATCTACGACGAGCAGTTCCGCACCCTGGTGGGCGACCACACCGTTGAGGCCGCCTACTGGGAGATGGCCATGACGGACATCGGTGACGCGCTCGGGCTCCTGAGCCCGCTCTACGACGAGAGCGACCGCGAGGACGGCTACGTCTCCCTCGAGGTCTCCCCCGCGCTGGCTCACGACACCGAGGGCACGGTGCGCGACGCCCGCATGCTGCACGGCCGGGTCGACCAGCCCAACCTGCTGGTCAAGGTGCCGGCGACCAGGGAGGGCATTCCGGCAATCGAGCACCTGATCGGCGAAGGTCACAGCATCAACGTCACGCTCATCTTCGGGCTGGACCGGTACGACGCCGTGATGGAGGCCTACCTGCGCGGTCTCGAGGCGCTGGTCGCGGCCGGGCGGGAAACCGAGCTCGGGCGGGTCGCCAGCGTGGCCTCCTTCTTTGTGAGCCGGGTCGACACCGAGGTCGACCGGCGTCTGGAGCACCTGGCCGGCGGCGAGAGCGGCGACGCCGCCGTGCTCGGTTTGCGGGGAACCGGCGCGGTGGCTCAGGCCCAGACCGCCTACGCGCACTTCCTCCAGACCTTCTCGGGTCCCCGCTGGGAGGCGCTGCGGGCCAAGGGTGCGCGCGTGCAGCGACCCCTGTGGGCCTCGACGTCGACCAAGAACCCGGCGTATGCAGACCTGCTCTACGTGGACAGCCTCATAGGGCCGGCCACCGTGAACACCATGCCCGAGGACACGCTGCGGGCGTTCGAGGACCATGGCACGCTGAAGCGGACCGTGGACCACGACCCCGACGCCGCCGCGGCGACACTGGCCCGGCTGGCCGAGGCCGGTATCGACATGGACGACGTGGAGCAGACGCTCGAGGACGAAGGGGTGCACTCCTTCGCCAAGTCCTTCGACGAGCTCCTCCAGTCGCTCACCGACAAGGCGGCCACGTTTTGACCGGGCGACACGAGTAAGAGGAGCACGTATGAGGATCGGCATGATCGGCCTGGGCAAGATGGGCGCCAACATGACGGAGCGGCTGCTCAAGGCCGGCCACGAGGTGGTCGCCTACGACCTGAGCGCCGCCGCTCTGGAACAGGCGGTGTCCAAGGGAGCGGACACGGCGACCACCCTGAAGGAGCTGGCCGGGAAGCTGACGCCGCCACGGGCCGCCTGGGTCATGGTGCCGGCCGGAGCTCCGACCAACGAGACCATCGACGAACTGGCCGCCCTGTTCGCCGCCGGGGACGTCATCGTGGACGGGGGTAACTCCAACTACAAGGAAGCCCAGGAGATCGCCGGGCGGCTGGCCTCGAGCAAGATCGGCTTCGTCGATGCCGGCACGTCGGGCGGCGTGTGGGGACTCACCGAGGGCTACTGCCTCATGGTGGGTGGGACCAAGGAGTCCGTGGCGGTGGTCGAACCTGCCCTGCGCACCCTGGCGCCCGAGGGGGGCTACGCCCATGTCGGTCCGGTGGGTGCCGGGCACTTCGTCAAGATGGTGCACAACGGCATCGAGTACGGGATGATGCAGGCGTACGCCGAGGGCTTCGAGATCATGGGGGCGGCGAGCGAGTTTGAGCTCGATCTTCACGAGATCGCCTCCATCTGGCGGTACGGGTCGGTGGTGCGGAGCTGGTTGCTCGAGCTGGCCGAGCGGGCGCTGCGCCCCGATTCGGGGTTCGAGGAGATCAAGGCCGTGGTGGCCGATTCGGGCGAGGGACGCTGGACGGCCAAGGAGGCGATCGACCGGGGCGTGCCCGCACCGGTGATCTCCACCTCACTGTTCACCCGTTTCGCTTCCCAGGAGCCCGACGCGTTCGGGCTCCGGCTGCTCGCCGCCTTGCGCAACCAGTTCGGCGGCCACGCCGTGACGCTCGAGAGTGGGCAGGTTGGCATGGAGACCGAGACCCCGAAGCCCTGACACCGCCTCTCGTGCTCACCTCGGTCCCCGACGTCAGCCGCGCCTTCGTCGACGTGGTGGTCGAGGCCTTCGCCACCCGGCCCGGCCCCCGCTTCTCGGTGGTGCTCTCCGGCGGCCCCACGGCGCGCCTGTGCTACGAGGTGTTAGCGGCCACGGCCGGGATCGACTGGGAGCTGGTCGACGTCTACGTGGGAGACGAGCGCGTCGTCCCCCCCGACGACGAGGACGCCAACCAACTGCTGATCCGCCAGACCCTCCTGGACCGGGTGGGCGGAGCCGGCTCCTTCTCCCCCATGCCCACCCTCGGTCCGATCGCCGAGTGCGTGGCCGCCTACCAGCGCACCATGGCGGGGCTGCTGGCCGGGCCGGGGATCGACCTCATCCACCTGGGCATGGGTCCCGACGGACACACGGCCTCCCTCTTCCCCGGCGCGGCGACCCTCGACGTCGCACCCGACGTGCTCGTGGCGGCCACCGAGGACCCCTCCGGGCGCAACCCGCATCCCCGGCTCACGCTCACGCTCCCGGCCATCGACGCGGCGCGCATGGCCGTGTTCACCGTGTCGGGCGCCTCGAAGGCCCCGGCGCTCGCCGCGGTGCTGCGTGGCGAGGATCTTCCGGCGGCACGCGTACAGGCCTGCCGCACCGTCTGGCTGGTGGACGGACCGGCCCAGGGCGTCTCCCCCTAGATTGGCGCCGATGCTGTCGGACGCCGATCTGATCGCCACGCCGCTCGAGGAGCTCGTGGCACTCGCCCGCGAGGTGCGCGACCGGGCCCACGGGCGGCGCGTCACGTACTCCCCCAAGGTCTTCATCCCGCTCACCATGCTGTGCCGGGACCGATGCGGCTACTGCACGTTCGCCAAGGCCCCGGCGCGCCTCGACGCGCCCTACCTGGCGCCCGAGGACGTGCTGGCCATCGCCCGCGCCGGCCGCGACGCCGGGTGCCACGAAGCCCTGTTCACCCTCGGGGAACGGCCCGAGCTGCGCTATCCCGTGGCCGGCACCTGGCTCGAGGCCCACGGGTACAGCTCGACCGTGGGCTACCTGGAGGCCATGTGCCGGCTGGTCCTCGAGGAGACCGGGCTCCTGCCGCATGCCAATGCCGGAGCCCTGTTCGCCGAGGAGCTGGCCCAGCTGCGTCCGGTGACCGCCAGCCAGGGCATGATGCTCGAGTCGCTCCGGGACGGGTTGGCCGCCCATCGCGGGGCGCCGGACAAGGAGCCCTCGCGGCGACTGGCCACGCTCGATGCGGCCGGTGCGCTGGCCATCCCCTTCACCACGGGCATCCTGGTGGGCATCGGCGATGACCGGGAGGGCCAGCTGGCTGCGTTGCGGGCCGTGGCGGCGTCGCACGCCCGCTACGGCCACGTCCAAGAGGTCATCGTCCAGAACTTCCTCCCCAAGCCGGGCACCGCCATGGCCAAGGCACCGGCGTGCCGGCCAGAGGATCTGCGCTGGGCCATCGCCGCGGCCCGGTTGGTGCTGCCGCCCGAGGTGCACGTCCAGGCGCCGCCCAACCTCTCCGACGAGCTGGGGCCCCTCCTCGATGCCGGCATCGACGACTGGGGTGGGGTCTCGCCGCTGACCGCCGACCACGTGAACCCCGAGCGAGCCTGGCCGGCCCTCGACGTATTGCGCGCCGCCACCGAGGCGGCCGGGCACACCCTGGCTCCCCGCCTGACTGCCTACCCGTCGTTCGTGCTGCGGCCCGAGCGCTGGTTCGACCCGGCGCTGCGCCCTCCCGTCCTCGAGGCGTCCGACGCCGAGGGTCTGGCCCGTGACGCGGCGTGGTGCTCGGGCGGAACCGAGGCACCTCCGGACCTGCTCGGGTCGGCGACGTCCGGTGTGGCGTGGAGCGGCGGGGCCGGCGGCGCTGTGGCCGAGGTCCTGGCCGGAGTGGCGGCGGGGCAGGAGGTCGGTGAGGCCGAGATCGTGACCCTCTTCGGCGCTCGCGGCCCCGAGGTGTTCGCCCTGGCCGAGCTGGCCGACCAGCTGCGGCGGGACACCGTGGGCGACGCGGTGACCTACGTGCGCAACCGGAACATCAACTACACGAACGTCTGCACGTTCAAGTGCCGCTTCTGCGCCTTCTCCAAGGGCCCGCTCTCGCTCAACCTGCGCGGTGCCCCGTACCTGTTGGAGCTCGACGAGATCACCCGCCGCGTGGTCGAGGCCGAGTCGGAGGGGGCGACCGAGGTCTGCCTTCAGGGTGGCATCCACCCGGACTTCGACGGTGAGTACTACCTGCACGTGCTCCGGGCCGTGCGGGAGGCCTCGACCAGCATCCACATCCACGGCTTCACGGCGCTCGAGGTCACCGAGGGGGCGCGCCGCTCCGCCATGCCGCTGGCCGAGTACCTGGCCCTGCTCAAGGACGCCGGGCTCAGGACCCTCCCGGGAACCGCGGCAGAGATCCTCGATGACGAGGTGCGGGCCGTGATCTGCCCCGACAAGATCTCGACCGACGAGTGGCTCGAGGCGCATCGCACCGCCCACGCCGTGGGGCTCCGCTCCAACATCACGATCATGTTCGGCTCCGTCGAGCAGCCGGTGAGCTGGGCCAGGCACATGGTGCGCACCCGATCGCTCCAGCGCGAGACCGGCGGGTTCACCGAGTTCGTCCCCCTCCCCTTCGTGCACATGGCCACCCCGCTGTACCTCCAGCATCGGGCCCGGCGGGGACCGACCTTCCGCGAGGCCCTGCTGATGCACGCCGTGGCGCGGATTGCCTACCGGGGCGACATCGACAACATCCAGGTCAGCTGGGTCAAGATGGGAGCGGAAGGCGCTCGGCAGGTCCTGCGTGCGGGTGTCAACGACCTCGGGGGGACCCTCATGGACGAGAACATCTCGCGGGCCGCTGGCGCTCAGCACGGGCAGCGCATGGGCCACGAGGAGCTCGAGGCGATCGTGGCACCGCTCGGCCGTCCCCTGGTCCAGCGGACCACCCTCTACGGCCGGGTGGCGGCACCCGCTCGAGCGGGGACGTGAGCGGCGACGTGAGGGGGACGACCGCACCGGTGCGGGCATGAGCGTCTCCGGCGTTCCCGAAGGTGTGAGCCCCGAGGAGGCGGCGCGCCAGAGCGCCTTCAACGCCCTCTTCGAGAACCACTCGCTCTCCCCCGCGCAGGCCCGTGAGCTCCACGCCATGATCGGCTCCCTCGGTGATCTGGCCCGTGAGGGCACGGCGGTCGGCGACCTCAAGATCGCCAACGCCGCGCTCGGCGAGATGGCCGAGGCCTTTCGTGTTTTTCGGCCCTATCGCCACGTTCGCAAGGTCACCATGTTCGGCTCGGCACGCTCAAAGCCCGACGACGCCATCTACCGCCTGGCCCGGGACCTGGCTGCCAAGCTGGCCGAGGCCGACTGGATGGTGGTGACCGGGGCCGGTCCGGGCATCATGGCTGCCGGACTCGAGGGTGCTGGTCGCCAGCACGCCTTCGGCGTCAACATCCGCCTTCCCCACGAAGAGGAGCCCAACGCCTTCATCGCCCAGGACCCCAAGCTGGTGGAGATGCGCTACTTCTTCACTCGCAAGCTCATGTTGATGAAGGAATCCCATGCCTACGCCGTCCTGCCCGGAGGTTTCGGGACCCAGGACGAGGCATTCGAGCTGCTGACCCTGCTCCAGACGGGCAAGGCCGTGCCTGCCCCGGTGGTCATGGTCGAGACTCCCGGCGGCACCTACTGGCATGCCTGGCTCCGCTTCGTCGAAGAGGAGGCGATTGCCTCGGGTTGGGTGTCGCCCGAGGACCGGGCATTGTTCCGGGTGACGAGCACCATGGACGAGGCCAGCGAGGAGATCTTCGGCTTCTATCGCAACTACCACTCCTGCCGCTGGGTCGGCGACCTGCTCGTCCTGCGCCTCACGGTGGCACCGGACAAGGGCGAGCTGGCCGATCTCAACCGGCGCTTCGCCGACATCGTGGTGCGTGGCTCCATCAGGGCCACAGAGCCGTTCCCACCCGAACGCGACGACTTCCCCGAGCTCCCCCGACTGGCGTTGCGCTTCGACCGCTACCACTTCGCACGGCTGCGCCAGCTGATCGACGCAGTCAACCAGTGCACCGGCTGAACAGGGCGGGCGCGGTGACGCTCTGCGCCGTGGTGCTGGTCGCGGCGGTGTGGGCGTTGCCGACCCGGCGCTCCAGCACGGCGGGCGCAGCGTCCCCACCGGGCGCTGTCGTACCGAACTCGGTCGTGAACTTCGGGACGGCCGCTGTCGGGACGCACGCGCTCTCCCACCCCAACGCCCCCGTGGTCGGGATGGCCTCGACCCCTGACGGAAGCGGCTACTGGATGGTCGGGAGCGACGGCGGTGTGTTCGCGTTCGGAGATGCCGGCTTCCAGGGGTCGACCGGGGCGCTCCGCCTCAACGCGCCGGTGGTCGGCATGGCCTCGACCGACGACGGGAACGGCTACTGGCTGGTCGGGCGTGACGGTGGCATCTTCACCTACGGCGACGCCGGGTTCTTCGGCTCGGCCGGCGCACTGCGGCTGAACGCACCCGTGGTGGGCATGGCGGCCACGCCCGACGGCCGGGGCTACTGGCTGGTGGCCGCCGACGGAGGCGTCTTCACCTACGGCGACGCCGGGTTCTTCGGCTCGGCCGGTGCACTGCGGCTGAACGCACCCGTGGTGGGCATGGCGGCCACGCCCGACGGCCGGGGCTACTGGCTGGTGGCCGCCGACGGTGGCGTCTTCACCTACGGCGACGCCGGGTTCTTCGGCTCGGCCGGCGCACTGCGGCTGAACGCACCCGTGGTGGGCATGGCGGCCACGCCCGACGGCCGGGGCTACTGGCTGGTGGCCGCCGACGGTGGCGTCTTCACCTACGGCGACGCGCCCTTCTTCGGTTCGCTCGCCGGCTCTGTCGACGCGGTGCGCGCCGTGGCCATGGCGGCCGTGCCGGGTGGTGGGGGCTACTGGGTGGCCCTCGGGGCTCCCCTGGCCGGCGAGGTGGTGGGCATCGACCCGGGCCACAACGGGGGCAACGGTGCCGCCCCGGCGGTCATCGCTCAACCGGTGTTCAACGGCACCGGCTACGAGCCGTGCGACACGGCCGGGGCCGAGGCAGCCGACGGCTTCACCGAGTCCGAATACAACTTCGCGGTGGCTTCGGACCTGCGTGCCGTACTGATGGCCGAAGGTGCCAGCGTGGTCATGACGCGTCCGGACGACCAGGGCGTCGGCCCGTGCGTGACCACCCGGGCGGCCATTCTCGACGATGCCCACGTGGACGTCGCCGTGGACATCCACGTCGACGGGGGACCACCGGACGGGCGGGGATTCACGGTGCTGACGCCCGTTCCCGTCGGTCCGAACGACGGCGTCGTCGCCTCCTCGGCCAGCTTGGCGGTGTTGGTGCGCCAGGCCCTGGTGGCCGGGACGCCGATGCCCGTGAGCGACTACGGCGGCGTCGATGGCATCGAACCCCGTGACGACCTGGCCGGGCTGAACCTGACCACGGTTCCCAAGGTGCTGCTCGAGAGCGGCAACCTGCAGAACCCCTCCGACACCGCGCTGCTCGAGGCGCCTTCGTTCCAGCAGGCGGCGGCAGACGCCCTGGCGTCGGCCATCACCCGGTTCCTGGCGGCCGCCCCTTGACTCCAGGAGCGGCCGACGCGGTGCCGAGGGGAGCACGCGCCACGGTGGTGTAGACCTGGCCTTCGGGGGAAGGCGCCGATGCCACCAGGTCGACGGCCTCGACCGCGAAGTCGGCCTCGAGCGGGATGTTGGCCATGGCGCCCAGGGCCGCCGCCCCCAGGCGCCGCCCCTTGGAGCGGGCCAGCGTGAGGTGGGCGTGGAATGGCGGTGCCTCCTCCGGTTCGGGGACCAGGGGGATCGTGGCGGCGCGGATGGCGTGGGCCAGCCCGTCGACCCCGGAGGCGGGCAGGTAGAGCACCCGCACCGCGGTGTACCAGGCGGTGCCCGGCCCGAGCCGACACTCGAGCGGGGTGGGGTGGGCAGCGGCTGCCTTCACCACGGCCCGGGCCAGCTGGTCCGTCGTCTCATGGTCGACGTCGCCGAGAAAGCGCAGCGTGACATGCCAGCGCGACGGCCCCACGAATCGCAGCCCTCGGCTCGCTCCGAGCTCGCGTTCGAGGGCGCCCAGGCGGCGCCTGGTCGGATCGTCGGGCCACACCGCCACGAAGAGGCGCACTGCCGTCGACGCCGATTCAGTCGTCGACGAAGGGCGTCGACCGCGCGCCGCCCCCGAGTGCCACCACGGCCTTCTCGAGGGCACGGCGCGCCTTGAGGATCCGGCGCTCCAGCGCCAGCGCCTCTCCGGTCTCTGCGGAGTCCGGATCGCCGGAACTGGCCCGCCGCAGCGCGTCCATCGCCATGTCGTCGAGCTCGTCGACCATCCCCGCCAGCCGTTCCGCCAGCGCGACCAACGCGCCGCCGTCGCTCACGACGGCAATGCGGTGTCCTCGACCGCGTAAGCGCCCTGCGCGTAGGCCGCTCGCATCACCTTCTTGTCGAATTTGCCCGACGCTCGTCTTGGGGACCTCGGTGAGGAACGTCCAGCGCTCTGGGAGCCACCAGTGCGGCACCCGTCCGGCCAGGAACGTCGACCAGCTCCGCGGGCGAGAGTTCCGCCCCGGGCCGCGGCACCACGACCACCAGCGGGCGCTCCGACCACTTGGGGTCCGGGACGGCTATGACCGCGGCCTCCTGGACGTCGGGATGGGCCATCACGGCGTTCTCCAAGTTCGACCGACGAGATCCACTCGCCTCCGGACTTGATGATGTCCTTGGTGCGGTCGGAGATGGTCATGTAGCCCTGGGCGTCGAGGGTGCCCACGTCCCCGGTGCGCAGCCAGCCGTCGTGGAACCGCCCGGCATCCTCGTCCTTGTAGTACGAGCCCGCGATCCACGGTCCGCGGACCTCGAACTCCCCGACCGACTCCCCGTCGTCGGGGAGGACCGTCCCGTCGTCGGCCACCACCCGGACCGCCACGCCGGGCACGACCCGTCCGGCCTTGACCTTGTAGTACATGTCGTCGTGGCCGCCGAGCTTGCGGGCGGGCGGGACGGCCAGGGCGGCCAGTGGGCTGGTCTCGGTCATCCCCCACCCCTGGACGATGGTGGCACCGAACCGTTCTTCGAACGCCTCGATCAACGAGCGGGGCACCGGGGCGCCCCCGGCAGTGATGCTGCGCAGGCTCGAGAAGTCGATCGGCTTCTCCACGGCCAGCAGGCCGTTCCAGATGGTCGGCACGCCACAGGCCAGCGTGGGGCGGTGGGCGTTGATGACATCCGCCAGGTGCTCCCCCATCAAGAACATCTGGGGCATGATCATGTCCGCACCCGCCACCCAGGCCGCATAGGGCGTTCCCCACGCGTTGGCGTGGAACATCGGCACGATGATGAGAATGCGGTCGGACTCCATCAGGCCGATGGACGACGAGGCCAGCTCGGCCATGGTGTGCAGCCAGGTCGAACGGTGCGAGTACACCACGCCCTTGGGGCTGCCGGTGGTGCCGCTCGTGTAACACATGCCCGCGGCCGACCTCTCGTCGAGCACCGGCCACTCGAAACCGGGGTCCTCGGCGGCGACGAGCTCCTCGTACGAGACCGTCTCGCCGAGCGCCGACGCGTCGCCCTCTCCGGCGACGATGAACGTCTCGACCGTCCGCAGCTGGTCCCTGATGCCCGCCAGGAGCGGGATGAGGGACGCGTCGACGATGACCACCCGGTCCTCGGCGTGGTTGACCACGTAGGCCAGCTGGTCGGGTGGGAGCCGGACGTTGAGGGTGTGGAGGACCGCCCCCATCGAGGGGACGCCCAGGTAGGACTCGAGATGGCCCTGGTTGTTCCAGCAGAAGGTCCCGACCCGGTCACCCTTGCGCACGCCCAGCCGGGTCAGGGCCGCAGCGAGCTTCTCGGTGCGCACCCCGACTTCGGCGAAGGTCGCGCTCCGGAAGCCGCCGGGCTCGACGGTGACCACGGCGCTGGCGCCGCGGATGCGTTGCCCGTACCGCAGGATGTCGCTGATCAGGAGCGGGGCGTCCTGCATCGTGCTCTGCATGGCCCAAGTATGGCCATCGCGACACGCCGCACGCGTGACCGGAGTGGCGACCGTTCCGTTCCGTGCCCTCGATCCGCGCCGCCCTCCTCGCAACCGTGGTCCTCGCGGCCACGACGGCCATGGTTGTGGTGGCATCCGCCGCCTCGCTGCTCGGGGTGGGTGTCCCGGGCCCCGCTGCCCCTTCGGCCGCCGCCGACCGGATCCCCCCGGCCATGCTGGCCCTGTACCAACAGGCGGCGACCACGTGCCCGAGTCTCCCCTGGACCATCCTGGCCGCCATCGGCACCGTCGAGTCCGACAACGGGCAATCGACCCTTCCCGGTGTGCACAGCGGCGCCAACGCGGCGGGCGCCGAGGGGCCGATGCAGTTCGAGCCGGCGACCTTCGCCGGCTACGACCAGCCCATTCCTCCCGGAGGAGCCGATCCTCCGAACCCCTACGATCCCGTCGATGCCGTCTACGCCGCGGCACGGTTCCTGTGCGCCAACGGCGCGGCCGGTGGGGCGGACGTCAGCGGCGCCGTCTTCGCCTACAACCACTCGGCGTCCTATGTGGCCCAGGTGCTGGCGCTGGCGCAGTCGTACCTTGGAGCAGTCGGCACGACCCTCTCGGGAACGGCCGACGACGCCGGCGGTGCCGTGGCCGTGGCGTGGGCACTGGGGCAGATCGGGACGCCCTACGTCTGGGGCGGCGAGAGTCCCGGGGTGGGGTTCGACTGCTCGGGGCTCGTCCAGGCCGCCTACGCCGTCGCAGGTGTGCACCTGCCCCGGGTGGCCCAGGACCAGTTCGACCAGACGCCCGGAGTGCCACTCGGCCAGCCACTGGTACCGGGCGACCTCGTCTTCTTCGGCGGCGGTCCGTCGGCGATCGACCATGTCGGCCTCTTCGTGGGAGTCGCGGACGGCTCCGACGTGATGGTCGACGCGCCGCACAGCGGTGCCGCCGTCCGTGCCGAACCATTCTCCGCGGCGCTCGGCGCACCGTTCGGAGGGCTCGCCTTCGTGGGCGGCACCCGCCCGGCGTCCTAGAACGCTCGACGACCGAGGTGTCGACGGACGCTGGGTCCGAGGGCTCAGGTGGCCCGCCCTCGCAGGAGTCGGTACCGCCGGACCAGCGAAGCGGTCGAGGAGTCCTGGGCGGAGAGATCAGGGGCCGAGCTCGGAGGTCAAGAGGGGCCCGAGCTCCTTGGCCATGGCCTTGCCGAGCTCGACGCCCCATTGGTCGAACGAGTCGATGCCCCAGATCGTGCCCTCGACGAACACGGTGTGCTCGTAGAGGGCCACCAGCTGCCCGAGGACCGACGGGGTGAGCTTGGGGGCCAGGATGGTCGAGCTCGGCCGGTTCCCGGGCATGACCTTGTGCGGAACGAGCTCGGCGGGGTGCCCTCGGCGGCGACCTCGTCGGCCGTCTTGCCGAATGCCAGCGCCTTGGTCTGGGCCAGGCAGTTGGCCATGAGGAGATCCTGCTGGTGGCCCGTCTCGTGGGTCGCCTCGGCGAAGGCGATGAAGTCGGCCGGGACGAGCTTGGTGCCCTGGTGGAGCAGCTGGTAGAAGGCGTGCTGCCCGTTCGTCCCGGGCTCACCCCAGAAGATCTCGCCCGGTCTGCCCGGCACCGGCGCGCCGTCGAGACGGACCGACTTCCCGTTGGACTCCATGGTCAGCTGCTGGAGGTAGGCCGGGAAACCGGGCCAGGCGGTGGCTGTAGGGCAGCACGGCGTGGGTCTGGGCCCCGAAGAAGTTGTTGTACCAGACGTTGAGCATGCCCTGGATGACCGGCAGGTTCCGCTTCCAGCGGTGCCGTGCGGAAGTGCTCGTCGATGGCGTGGAAGCCCGACGAGCATCTCGCCGAAGGCCTGGGCGCCCGATGGCCACCATCAGCGAGAAGCCGATGGCCGAGTCGTAGGAGTACCGACCGCCCACCCAGTCCCAGAACTCGAGCATGTTGGCGGGATCGATCCCGAACTCGGCCACCGCCTGGCGCGTTGGTCGACACGGCCACGAAGTGCTGGGCCACCGCGTCGTCCGCCGGCGCGTCGGGCCCGAGCCCTGCAAGCAGCCAGTCGCGGGCAGCAGCGGCGTTGGTGAGCGTCTCGAGGGTGGTGAAGGTCTTGGAGCTCACCACGAACAGGGTCGTCTCGGGATCGAGGTCGTGCGTGGCCGCGTACAGGTCCACCGGGTCGACGTTGGAGACGAACCGGCTGATCAGGGCCGGCTTGGCGTAGTCGGCCAGTGCCGCGGTGGCCATGGCCGGACCGAGGTCCGAGCCGCCGATGCCGATGTTGACCACGGCCCCGATCGCGCTTGCCGGTGGAGCCGGTCCACGACCCGTCTCGGATCCGCTCCGCCAGGGCTCCCATCTTGGCGAGCACGGCGTGCACGTCGCCGGTCACGTCCTGCCCGTCCACCATCGAGCGCCGCGCCTGGGGGCATGCGGAGGGCAACGTGGAGCACGGCGCGGTCCTCGGTGGTGTTGATGTGCTCGCCGGCGAACATGGCGTCGCGGCGCTCCTCGACCCCGGCCGCCCGGGCCACGCCGAAGAGCAGGCGCAGGGTCTCGTCGGTCACCCGGTGCTTCGAATAGTCGAGCGACCAGGTCGCCCGCCGGTCGCCGTCAGGCGCTCGGCCCGGGTGGGGTCCGCGGCGAACAACTCCCGCAGGACGAGGCGGCGTCCTTCGGTGTCGAAGTGGGACTGCAGTGCGTGCCACTCCGGCACGGAGGAGATGTCCATGGGCGCGGATCTATGCGCCGCTCAGCGCATGGCGAGCTGCCCGGGGACGATCGGGGCGGGGAGCGAGGTGGTCCCCCATGAGCCAACGGTCGACCGCCGCGGCACAGGAGCGCCCCTCGGCGATAGCCCAGACGATCAGGCTCTGGCCCCGCGTCTGGTCGCCGCAGACGAAGACCCCGTCGGCGCCGGTTGCCCACGTGGCATCGGCAACCACGGTGCCCCGGGGATCCACCTCGACGCCGAGCTCGTCGACGGCGTTGCGGCGCTCGGTCCCCACGAAGCCCATGGCCAGCAGGACCAGGTCGCACTCCAATTCGAACTCGCTTCCGGCTACCGGCTCGAAGACGGGCCGGCCTTCCTCGTGACGCACCTCGACCGTGTGACCGCGCAGCGCCCGCACGGCACCCTCCCGTCATCGACGAACTCCGTCGTGGTGACCGAGAACAGGCGCTCCCCGCCCTCCTCGTGGGCCGAGGACGTGCGCAGGATCAACGGCCACAGTGGCCAGGGGTTGTCGGCCAACCGGTCGCTGGGGGGTTCGGCCATGATCTCGAGCTGGTGGACCGAGCGGCACCCTGGCGGTGCGCAGTGCCGAGGCAGTCGGCACCGGTGTCGCCACCCCCGATGATGACCACCCGCTTGCCCTCGGCCGTGATCGTGGTGGCTTCGAGGGCACCTTCCTGCACCAGGTTGGACGGCTTGAGGTAGTCGAGTGCGAAATGGATGCCCCGCAGGGAGCGACCGGGGACGGGCAAGTCCCTCGGCATGGTCGCCCCGCCGGCCAGGACCATGGCGTCGAAGGCGGCCCGGACGTCCACGGCCGATCGGATCGTCACGTCGGGGCCACAGGCCGTGGCCACCCGCGCTCTTCTCCCGGCTCGATCGGCGTGCTGTCGTCAGGACCCCGGGCACCCCCGCCGACGGAGGTCGAACAGACGAAGGTCACCCCTTCGGCCTCGAGCTGCGCCAGGCGCCGGTCGAGGACGGCCTTTTCCATCTTGAACTCCGGAATCCCGTAGCGCAGCAGTCCGCCGGGCTTCTCGGCCCGCTCGAAGACCGTGACACTGTGGCCGGCGCGGGCCAGCTGCTGCGCGGCGGCCAGCCCCGCCGGGCCCTGACCCGACGACGGCGACCGACTTCCCGGTGTGGACCGACGGAAGCTGGGGCGAGACCCACCCCTCCGACCATGCCCGCTCGACGATCTCCTGCTCGATCCGCTCGATGGTGACGGGATCCTCGTTGATCCCGAGCACGCAGGCCGCCTCACAGGGCGCCGGGCACAGGCGCCCTGTGAACTCGGGGAAATTGTCGGTGGCATGGAGGCGCTCCATGGCGCCCGGCCAGTCGTCGCGGTAGACGAGGTCGTTCCACTCGGGGATCAAGTTCCCCAGGGGACAGCCCTCGTGGCAGAAGGGAATGCCACAGTCCATGCAACGCGCCCCCTGCTCCTTGGTCGCCTCCTCGTCGAACGCCTCGTAGACCTCCTTCCAGTCGCGCAAGCGCACCGACACGGGCCGTCGCCGCGGCAGGTAGCGGCCGTGTTCCATGAACCCGGTCGGCTTACCCATGTGCGGCCTCCATCACGGCCTCCTCCACGGAGCGCCCCTCGGCTTCCGCCCGGGCCGTGGCCTCGAGGATGCGCCGGTAGTCGCGTGGCATGACCTTGACGAACTCGCGCACTTCGGCGTCCCAGCTTTCGAGGAGGCGCGCCGCCACGGCCGAGTGCGTCTCGGCGCCGTGGCGCTCGACCAGAGCGCGGAGACGGTCGGCGTCGCCCCGGTCGAGGGGCTCCACGTCGACCATCTCGAGGTTGACCCGGTTCCCGAAGCTCCGCCGGGGGTCGTACACGAAGGCCACCCCGCCGGACATCCCGGCGGCGAAATTACGGCCGGTCGGCCCGAGGACCACCACCAGGCCGCCGGTCATGTACTCGCATCCGTGATCACCCACCCCCTCGACCACCGCGGTCGCCCCGGAATTCCGGACGCAGAACCGCTCCCCCACCTGGCCGCAGATGAAAGCCTCACCCGACGTGGCGCCGTAGAGGATCACGTTGCCGGCGATGATCTGATCCTCGGCCACGAAGCGGCGACCCGTCGGGCGGTCGCACCACCAGGCGCCCTCCGGAGAGGCCCTTGCCGAAGTAGTCGTTGGCATCACCGAGGAGACGCATGGTCACCCCTCTGGGCACGAAGGCTCCGAAACTCTGACCGGCCGAGCCCCTGAAGGTGAGCGAGATGGTGTCGTCGGGAAGCCCGGCCGCCCCATAGCGCCGGCTGATCTCAGAACCGAGGAGGGTCCCCACGGTGCGGTCCACATTGGTGATCGGGACGTCGAGCTTCACGGGCGTCGCGTGGGCCAGGGCGGGGCCGCAGGCGTCGAGGAAGACGTGATCGAGCGCACCCTCAAGTCCGTGCTCCTGCACGGTGGTCTGGCGGCGGGGCATCGCGGCCGAGACGTCCGGCTCGGTGAGGACGCTGGTCAGGTCGAGGCCGGCTGCCTTCCAGTGCCCGAGCGCCCGGTCCGCGCCGAGCAGGTCCACCCGGCCGATCGCCTCGTCGAGCGAGCGGAGGCCGAGCGAGGCCAGGAGCTCGCGCACCTCCTGGGCCACGTACTCGAAGAAGGTCTCGACGAACTCGGGTTTTCCACTGAACTTGGCCCGGAGCGCCGGCGTCTGCGTGGCAATGCCGACCGGGCAGGTGTCGAGATGGCAGACGCGCATCATGATGCACCCCGACACGACGAGGGGTGCCGAGGCGAATCCGAACTCCTCGGCACCCAGGAGGGCACCGATCACGACGTCGCGGCCCGTCTTCAGCTGCCCGTCCACCTGCACCACGATCCGGTCACGCAGGCCGTTGGCGAGCAGGGTCTGCTGTGTCTCGGCCAGGCCGATCTCCCATGGGATGCCGGCATGCTTCAGCGAGGTCAGCGGCGCCGCCCCCGTGCCGCCATCGTGCCCCGAGATCAGCACCACGTCGGAGTGCGCCTTGGCCACCCCGGCCGCCACCGTGCCCACCCCCACCTCGGCCACCAGCTTCACGTGGACCCGGGCCTGGGGGTTGGAGGACTTGAGGTCGTGGATCAGCTGGGCGATGTCCTCGATCGAGTAGATGTCGTGATGCGGCGGCGGCGAGATGAGCCCGACGCCGGGTGTCGAGTTCCGGGTCCGGGCGATCCAGGGGTAGACCTTCTTCCCGGGCAGCTGTCCCCCCTCGCCGGGCTTGGCACCCTGGGCGATCTTGATCTGGAGGTCGTCGGCGTTGACCAGGTACTCGCTGGTGACGCCGAAGCGTCCCGAGGCGACCTGCTTGATGGCGCTGCGCCGCAGGTCACCGTTGTCGTCCGGCGTGAAGCGATTGGCGTCCTCGCCGCCCTCGCCGGTGTTGGACCGTCCACCGATGCGGTTCATGGCGATAGCCAGCGTCTCGTGGGCCTCCGCCGAGATGGAGCCGTAGGACATGGCCCCGGTGGAGAAGCGGGTCATGATGGCGCTGATCGGCTCCACCTCGTCGATGGGGACTGGTGCGCCCGGGGCCGGCTTGAGCCGCAGGAGGCCCCGCAGCGTTCCCAGGCGCTCGGACTGGTCGTCGACGGCGGCCGTGTACTCCTTGAAGATCTCGTACCGCTTGGCGCGGGTGGCGTGTTGGAGCTTGAACACCGTCTTGGGGTTGAACAGGTGGAACTCGCCCTCGCGTCGCCACTGGTACTCCCCGCCGACCTCGAGCTCGCGGTGGGCGCGTTCGGTGGGCCGGGCCTCGTGGGCCCGCCCGTGGCGCGCCGCCACCTCGGCGGCCAGCACCGGGAGACCCACGCCGCCGATGCGGCTCGACGTCCCGGTGAAGTACTCGTCGACCACGGAGCGGTCGAGACCGATCGCCTCGAAGACCTGGGCACCCGTGTACGAGGCCACCGTGGAGATGCCCATCTTCGACATCACCTTGAGCACGCCCTTGCAGGCGGCCTTGATGTAGTTGCGCCGAGCCTGTCGGGGCGACATGCCCTCGAGCAGGCCCTCCGAGATCATGTCGTCGATCGAGTCAAGGGCGAGGTACGGGTTGACCGCGGCCGCGCCGAACCCGATCAGCAACGCCATGTGGTGCACCTCGCGCGCGTCGCCGGTCTCGATCACCAGGCCCACCTTGGTCCGCGTCTTCTCGCGCACCAGGTGGTGGTGGATGGCCGCCGTCAGCAGTAGCGACGGGATGGGCGCCCAATCGGGTGTGGCGTTGCGGTCGGAGAGGACGATCAGGTTGGCGCCCTCGGCGATGGCGGCCGAGACGCGTTGTCGGACGTTCTCGATGGCCCGGTGGAGTGCCTCACCGCCGGCCGCGGTAGGTGCTCCGGTCGTACCCGCCTCGCGGACCTCGAAGAGCCCGTCGATGGCGAAGGCCTTGAAGCCGGGTGTCTCCCCGCCCTCGTTGACGTACATCAACTTGGCCAGATCGTCGCGGTCGATGACCGGCAACGGCAGGAGGATCTGACGGCACGATCCGGGACTGGCGTCGAGCAGGTTCGCCTCGGGGCCGATGGTGGCGGCGAGCGAGGTCACCAGCTCCTCGCGGATGGCATCGAGCGGCGGGTTCGTCACCTGCGCGAACAGCTGCGCGAAGTAGTCGTACAGGAGGCGCGAGCGGTCGGAGAGCACGGCCACTGCGGTGTCCGAGCCCATGGAGCCGATCGGCTCGGCGCCGGTGCGCGCCATGGGCGCCATGATCACCCGGAGCTCCTCGGTGGTGTACCCGAAGAGACGCTGCTGGGCCACCACGCTCCCGTGCTGGGGCGTGAGCATGGTCCGCGCCGGGAGCTCGTCGAGGCGGATCTGGTCCTCGGCCAGCCAGTCGGCATAGGGGTGCTCGGCCGCCAGCTCGGCCTTGATCTCCTCGTCCTCGACCAGACGGCCCTTGGCGGTGTCGACCAGGAACATGCGACCGGGCTGGAGGCGCCCTTTGCGCACCACCCGCTCGGGGGCGATGTCCAGAACCCCGACCTCGCTGGCCAGGACCACGAGATCGTCGTCGGTGACCCAGTACCGCGCCGGGCGGAGTCCGTTGCGGTCGAGTACGGCACCCACCACGGTGCCGTCGGTGAAGCACACCGCCGCCGGTCCGTCCCAGGGTTCCATCAACGATGCGTGGTAGCGGTAGAAGGCCCGCCGGCCCGGATCCATGGTGCCGTGGTTCTCCCATGCCTCCGGGATCATCATCAACACGGCGTGGGGCAGCGAGCGACCGCCGAGATGCAGGAGCTCGAGCACCTCGTCGAAGCTGGCCGAGTCACTGGCTCCTGGGGTGCAGATGGGGTAGATGCGGGAAAGGTCGCCCTCGATCAGAGCGGTCTCGAGCAGCGCCTCGCGGGCCCGCATCCAGTTGCGATTGCCCGCGAGCGTGTTGATCTCGCCGTTGTGGCACATGTAGCGGTACGGGTGTGCCAGCGGCCAGCTCGGAAAGGTGTTGGTCGAGAAGCGCGAGTGCACCAGCGCCAGTGCGGACTCGAAGCCCGGGTCTTGGAGGTCGGTGAAGAAGTGCCTCAGTTGCTCCGAGGTGAGCATGCCCTTGTAGACGATCGTGCGGGCCGACAGGGACGGGACGTAGAGCCCGTCGACAGCGTGCTCGGCGCGTTGCGCAGCACGAAGGCGCGGCGCTCCAGGGACATGAGGTCGGTTCCCGCGGATGCCGATGCCACGAAGAGCTGCTCGATCCGTGGCATGGCGCCCAGGGCGATCGACCCCAGGCCTTCGGTGTCGGTGGGCACCGGTCGCCAGCCGAGCGTGCGTAGACCCTCCTCGGCGGCAATCTGCTCGACCAGCGCACGAGCCTTACCGGCGTCGTCGTCGTCGTCGGGCAGGAAGACGAGCCCGGCGGCGTAGCTTCCCGCCTCGGGAAGCACGATGCCCTCTTTTGGGCCGCGACGGTCAAGAAGCGGTGGGGCATCTGGGTGAGGATGCCGGCGCCGTCGCCGGTGTTGACCTCGGCCCCGGAAGCCCCGCGGTGGGCCAGTCGCTCGAGGACGGTGAGCGCCCGGTCGACGATGTCGTGGTCCGGGCGGCCGCGAAGATCCGCCACCATGCCGACACCGCAGGCGTCGTGCTCGTATGCCGGGTCGTAGAGGCCAGGGGCCATCGGCGTCCTTCCGTGTGAGGGGGGATCTGAACGGCTACCGGGACGACGTTGGCCCGAAGGAGGAACGACCAGGATACACGACGGTGCTCCTAGGCTTGCCACATGAAGTCGCAGGTCCACGTGGTCGGAGGCGGGGTGATCGGCCTGGCCTGCGCGTGGTGGTTGGCGCGTGACGGGCACGACGTCGTGCTGGTCGGGCCGTCGCCAGGCCGGAGCGGGGCGTCGTGGGTCGCGGCCGGGATGCTGGCGCCCGTCACCGAGGCGCAGTTCGGTGAATCAGCGCTCACCTCGGTCCTGGTCGAGGCGGCGCGACGGTGGCCGGGATTCGCCCGGGAGCTCGAAGATGCCACCGGAGCGGACATCGGCCACGACGCCTCGGGGACCCTCGCGGTCGCCCTCGATGCGTCCGACCGGGCCAGCCTCGACGATCTGCTCTCCTATCAGCTCTCCCTGGGGCTCGAGGCGCGTCGACTAGGACCGAGCGACTGCCGCCGGCTCCTCCCGGCACTGAACCCTGCGGTGCGCGGCGGGATCGAGGTGCCCGGAGACCATCAGGTCGACAACCGCAAGCTCCTCGCTGCGCTGGTCACGGCGTGCACCGAGGGCGGCGTCGCCTTCGTCGAGGGCACCGTGGCCGCGCTCGAGGTTGGACCCGTCCTGCTTCTCGAGGATGGCCGGCGGATTGGCGCACAGTCCGTTCTCCTGGCGGCCGGCGTCGGCACCACGGCCATCGCCGGCATGCACGAAGCGGGTCTGCCGGCGTTGCGGCCGGTCAAGGGCCACATCCTCCGACTCGGTCCGGCGGACCCGTCGAGCGCGGGCACGCGCCCCCTGCTGTCGCGGACGGTCCGCGGCCTGGTGCGGGGCAGGACCGTCTACCTGGTCCCGCGTCATGACGGTTCGATCGTCGTGGGGGCGACTGTCGAAGAGCGCGGCCACGACGCGGCGGTGCGGGCGGGGGCCGTCCACGATCTCCTCTGCGACGCCCGGTCACTCGTCCCGGGCGTCGACGAACTGGAGCTCCTCGAGGCCGCGACGGGATTCCGGCCGGCCACGCCGGACAACACGCCGAGGATCGGTTGGACCAGGCTCGACGGCGTCGCCGCCGCCGTGGGTCACTATCGCAACGGGGTCCTCCTCGCCCCCCTGACCGCCGCGGCCGCGACCGACCTCATGGCGAGACGCTCTCCGCCTCCACTCGTGCAATCCCTGGCGCTGCGATGACGGGAGCAGGCACGGGCGGTCTGGTCCTGCGGGTGAACGGGCGCCGGATGGAGGTGGCGGCAGGCTCGTCGGTCGCCGACGTGGTGAGCCTGGTCACCGGCGAGGCGGCACCGCGCGGGGTGGCGGTCGCCATCGACCGCCACGTCCTGCCCCGCTCGGAGTGGGAGCGCACGCCGGCCCGGGCCGGCTCACTCGTCGAGATCGTGGGTGCGGCAGCCGGTGGTTGAGGTCTCCACCAACGAGGGGGCAGGGTCGTTGTCGTCGGGCGGCTGCGGTGCCAGAATCAGTTGGATGTCCTCGGGCCAGCATCCCGATCGCCGCACCGGCGCAACCGCGTTCGTCTTGGCGGGCGGAGGGACCAAGGGCTCCTTCGAGGTCGGGGTTCTCCAGTATCTGGTGGGGGTGGAAGGCATCGCCCCCGACATCATCGCCGCCACTTCGGCGGGAGCTATCGCGGCGACCGTGCTGGCCCAGGGTCGCACGATCGACGAGTTCGCTGAGCGCGTGGCCGAGATCGAGCAGGACGTCCTGGCCTGGACCGACTCGGGCCGAGTCTTCGGGAAGCAGCCCTGGTTGCGGGCGCTCGACGGTACTGCGTTGGGCCGAGAGATCCACCACGAGATCACCCAGGGCACGCGCCCCCCGTTCCCCCTCACCGCGACCGTGGTCCTCGCTCCGAGCGACAGTGCGGGGTCCAGTTCGTCCTCGGAGCGGGAGACCCGCCGGGCCGAGCGCCGGACGCGCTCGGCGCCGGCAGCGGCGCGCGGCGCGGCTCGTCGCCGGTGCGGCACTGCGCCTTCCCCGCGTGCGCCGTCACTTCCGTTCGAGCGGGAGTTCGGTTCTCAACCTCGAACCCCTCGCCGAGGCGCTCCGCGGGGGCACCGAGGATGGTGTCCGGGCCGTGGACCCGGCGCTGATCAGTCGGCCCGGACTTCGGCTTCGCCTCGCCGTGACGGCCCTGCGGGCCGGGGTGCTCCGCTTCGTCACCGAGGACGGCACCATCGTGGAGTCCGATGCCCGCACGCCGGCGCCCGGCGCGGCCGGGGGCCCGGTGGACATCGTCGACGGGGCCATCGCCTCGGCCAGTGTCCCCATGATCTTCCCCCCCACCCCATGGCCGACGACGACTACGTCGACGGGGGGGTGATCGACATCGTCCCCGTGCGGGCCGCGCTCGCACTCGGTGCGACCCGGATCTTCGCCGTCATCGCGGTACCCCTCACCCTCCCGCGCGACGAGCGCGACTACACGTCGGCGCCGGCGAGCTCCATCGGGCTGCGTTCCATGGGGATGATCGGCGTGGCCCAGCGCCAGGTTTCAAACCTCGACGTCAACCTCCCCCGGGGGGCCTCCTTGACGGTGGTCGACCCCATCGTCGACGTGGTGGGGCTCTTCGAGGTGGAGCCGGGACTGTTGCGGATCAACCGGGACTACGGATGGCTCCGAGCGGCCGACGTCCTGGCGGAAGGTGATCCGGACATCGTGGCGGACATGGCCGACGGCACCAACGAGCTGATCGAGGCGCGGCGGGAAGCCTGGAGGCTCGAGGCGTCGCTGTGGGCGGCGGATCCCAACGACCACGAGCGCGACGGGAAGCTTGCCCTGGTGCGGGAGCAGAAGTCGCGGATACGCGAGATTGTGCTCCGGCGCAAGCAGCTCGGCTTCCCCCTCCTCGACGGCTGCGAAGCGTGGTGGAACGAGTACGAGGTGCACACCACGACGCGACCCCTCTTCCTACCGCCCTCGCCGGGCATCCGGGCCGACTGACGCGAGCGGCAGCCTCGGAGCTTCCCGATCGGGTGGCCACCTAGAGGGTCGGACCGCCGAACCAGCCCCGGCGCCGGAACAGCACCAGGAGCGCGACCACGGCCACCACGTCGACGCCGATGCCCAGGACGAAGAAGCTCCACGTGGGTGAGATCCACACGCGCACCAGGTAGGAGAAGTTCTGCCCGAAGAAGCCCGTGAGGAAGCTGAGGGGCAAGAAGATGGTGGCGATGATGGTCAACTGCTTCATGACCACGTTCAACCGGTTCGAAACGGTGGACAGGTGGGTGTCCATGACGCTGGTCAGCAGGTCCCGGTAGTTGTCGATCATGTCGGCCACGCGGATGAGGTGGTCGTAGAGGTCCCGGAAGTACCGCGTGGCCTCGTCGGTCATCCCCGGAACCTCGATGACGCCGCTATTGAGGCTCGCGGCCATGTCCCGCTGGGGCGCCACGACCTTGCGCATGTCCATCAAGGTGCGCTTCATGGCGAAGAGCTCGCCCAGTTGCGCCTCGGTGGGTGTACGGAGGATCTCGTCCTCGAGCTCGTCGATCCGGTCGTCGAACTTCGAGAGCAGCGGGAAGAACCCGTCGACCAGCGCGCTCATGACCAGGTAGACCACGACGAGCTGCGGTGTCGCCACCTGGGCCACCGGGTGGCGTTCCAGACGCTCACGGGCATGGTCGACCGCCACCGATGCACCGCGATGGACGGTGACGACGAAACGATCGGTCCAGAAGCAGTGCACCTCGGCTGTCCCCGCCCGATCGGGGTCCGCGCCACGAGCCACCAGGTAGACGAACGTCCCGTAATCGTCGAGGCGCGGGCGCTGGGCGAAGCGCTCGGCCGACTGGACGGCCAGTGGATGGAACCCGAAGTGGGTGGACAACAATTCCGAGACGGTGCCGTCCGACGCGGCATCGTCGAGATCGAGCCAGAAGTACCCTTCGCCGGCCAGGGCGGCGAGCACCACCTCGGTCGTTGCTGGTTCGTCGCTGCCGTCCCTGGCGAGCGTTCCCTGCAGCACGCTTCCCAGTCTCACCCGAAGGGCGCACGGCGGGGTGGATGCCGTCGGTCCCCTACCGCTGGCGCGGCGCCCCTGTGGCGGCACCACGACTATGGCGTGGCACTGCCTCCGGGGGGCTCGGAGGGGGTCGCGGAGATCGCCTCGGGCTCCGGTGCTCCCGTGGCCAGCTGTGCCTTGAGCGCGGCCAGTTCGTTGTCGACCTGGGCGTCCTTGCCGACCTGGTCGAGCTCCTTCTGGATGTCGTCGGTACCGCCGCCCACGTCCTCGAGGACGCCGGACTCAAGGAGCTCGTCGAGGGCACCTGATCGGGCCTGCATGGTGGCGATCTTGTCCTGCGCACGCTGCAGCGTGGCGCCGGAATCGTTGAAGGACTTGGAGATCCCGGCGGTGCTCTCGTCGACATTCGAGATGGCTTTGGCCGCGGTGTACTGGGCCTTCAGTGTCTCCTTCTGGGTGCGGAAATCGTTCACCCGCTTCTGCAGCACGTCGAGGGTCTTGGACAGCTTCTGCTCCTCGTCGCCCAGCTGCTGGCGCTGCGGTTCCATCTGATCGATCTGCTGCTGGGCCGCCGCTTTGCGCGACAGTGCCTCCTTGGCCAGATCCTCGCGCCCCGCCCCCAACGCCTGCTTGGCCTGTTCCTGCAGGTGGTCGATGGTGTGCTGGAACTGCTCCTCCTGGAGCTCGAGCCGCTTGCGAGATGCCGCGATGTCGACGAGGGCGCGGCGCACCTGGGTGATCTGCTCGAGCATCTTCTCGTAGGAGAGGTCGAGCATCTCGTCGGGCTTCTCGGCCGCGTCGAGAGCCTTGTTGGTCTTGGCCTGCACGATGTCGTGGGCTCGCTGGAAGATGCCCATCACTGCCTCCCTCGGGATCGCTTCGTCGCCACACCCTAGATTCGCACGCGTGCCTGCCGCACCGGCGACTGCCGCACCCTGTTGCGGGTCAAGACCCCGACGCGGCCACGATGGGACCGTTCAGAGGGCTTCCCGACATGTCCCCCGCGTTGGGGGCATCGCCGAACCCCGACACTTTGCCCAGTGCGGTCGCCACCCAGTAGCCGGCGCCGTCACCGGTGGCGAAGATGGCCGTGGCCGGATCGAACCGTCCGGTGGATCCGGTGGTGAGGCCCCCCAGTGGGGTGGCGTCGCCAAATGAGAAGACCTGCCCTGCGGCGTCGAGGATCCAGTAGCCTCGGCCGTCGCGGGTAGCCACGACCGAGGTGATCGCCGACGGTTGCGTTCCCGGCTGCCCGTAATATGTAGCGTCGCCGAAGGTGTACACGGCGCCCAGGTTGGTCACGACCCAGTAGCCGTTGCCGGAGGCGTCGGGCACGACCGCGACCGCCGAACCCACGCAGCCTCCGATCCCCGGGCACGAACCCTCGAACCGCGCGTCACCGAAGGCGAAGACTCCCCCGTCGGAGGCCACCATGAAGTACCCACCACCGTCGTTCGACGGGACCATGCCGACGATGGGGGCATTGAGGTGGGCCGGAGTGGCCGAGCCGGCCGGACCCAGACCGAGGCCGGGGATCGAACCGTAGAAGCCGGCATTCCCGAAGGCGAAGATGCCGCCGTCAGAGGCCACCAGCCAGTACCCGCCGCGGCCCGAGGTGGGGGTGATCCCGACCACCGGACGCTGGAGGCGCAGCGAACCCGTGGAGCCGTAGAACTGCGCAGAGCCGAAGGTGAAGATGCCGCCGTCAGAGCCGACCAGCCAATAGCCGTGGCTCACGGGCACGGGGGGCGGTGGTGGCTGGGGTGCGGGTGGGGCGTTGATGGTCAGGGTGAGCTGTTGGTGCGCCGCAGGGCCCATCCCGTTGGCTGCCACCACGCAGATCGTGTAAGTCCCCCCGTCCCCAGGTTGTGGGGTCCCCAGCAGCGTTGCGTGATCACCTCCGGCGTAGGCCAACGCGATGCTCGACGGCAGTGGCGACGGGGAGCATCCAGCGAAGGCGGTGTCGGACAGCGAGCTCACCGGAGGCGTGCCGGTGGTCATGATGTCGAACTCGCCGGGGGTTGCCGACGAGAAGGTCGTCGACGAGGCGCTGGTGATGGCCGGCGGGATGGTCGTCCCGCTGCCCGAGTAGGTGAACAGATCTGCGGCCGAGACGGCACTCGTCCCGGCCGCCGTGGTGACCGTCACGTTGACCGTCCCGGGCACGACGGACGGCGGGATGGTGGCGGTGATTTGGCTCGAGCCGTAGGTCATCGAGCCGATGCTGGCCACCGAACCGAAGTCGACGATCGGGGGCCCTCCGCTGGCCAGGTTCGATCCGCTGATGGTCACGGAGCCCGTGGGGACGAGACTTCCCGACGCCGGGCTGATGGACGTCACCCGTGGGGCGTTGGTCGGCGCATAGGTGAATTCGTTGACCTGCGCGAGGCCGGCCGAGCTCGACGACCCGGCTCCGGTTGTCACCGTGACGACGACCTGATCGCGTGCCGTGCCCCCCGGGTCGGCGGGGGCATCCGCAGTCAGCTCACCGTTCCAGTGCACCTGTACGTTGGACGCCGCGACGCCCCCGAAGAAGACCTGGGGCGTGCTCCCGAAGTAGTTGCCTTCGATGGTGACCGGCGTGCCGGCCGCGGTGATCGACGTGGATGCGGGAAGCACCTGAACGACCTGGGGTGCCGCTGCGGTGGCCGGCGTAGGGAGGGCGTTCGGGGCAATGGTGTCGACGAGCGGATCGGCCGGGTTCGCTTGGTCGACGAAGATCTGGGCGTACTGCCCGGCGGCGGTGTCGGCATCGCCCATCTGCGCCGTCTGGGACCCCGTGGTCACCCAGTTCCCCAGAATGTTGTTTCGGTGACCCCAGCAACCCGACAACTGCGAGGGGGTGCAGTCGAGGTTGGTCCCCCCGAGGCCGTCGTCGTACATCCAGGCGTAATCGGCGCCGAGCGGCGTGTAGTCCAGGGCGAAGATGGAACCGCCTCCGCCGGGGCCGACGCGGTAGCCGGTCGGCACTGCGGGGTCAGCGTTCGACTGTGCGCCGAGCAGCGCTGCGCTGTTCAGGGTGGCATCGAGCCCCGAGAACTGCGCCAGACCGCGGTCACCCCGCTCCTCGTCGGTGAGGATGAGCTGCTGGAGCGCCACGGGATCGCCGGCGTAGGTGCTGGGCAGCACCATCGGACCAAGGCCCTCGAGCCAGCGCGCGTAGTTGATGTTGTGCAACACTGATGAGATACAGGCGGTGCTGGTGTCATCGACCGGTGACATGGTGCAGTGCGGTACCACCTGGGGCGGCACGTTGACTGAAGGGGTTGCCGGCGGGACGATGCCCGTCGCACCGGCGACACTCGGGAGGGCCGTCGTTGCGATCAGCATCACGGTTGTCGCCAGACCGGCGGTGACGAGACGCGCCACCACTCGCGCTGTGTGGCGCGCGCTTCTGACCTGCCGTCTCACTCTTCCGCTCGCCCCCTCGTGCCCTGGGAATGGAACAGCGCTGGCAACGTAACATCCGAGCTGCGGAAACGGGGAGGACGCTCGACGAAATTGTCACCGGGTTGGCGGTGATTCCGGCTCGCTCCGCTGCGCTTCGCTCCACCTGGATCCGATACGGCGGCGGGTCATGGCCTGAGGTCCCCTTCCCGCGTGATTCTGCCGGATCATCTCGGCAACCTCGATCGACGCGACGGGCATGTCGATGCCGATCGGAGCCGAGGATGGATCGTCCCGACGGCAGTCCGGGCAGGTGACCACCCAGAGCCCATCCGACCGGCCTGCGACAACTGGGTGGTGCATCCTTCCCACACGCTGCTCCCGCTCGTCAGATCCCTCTTGTCGGCGGACCATAGCGAGGGGTGCGAGGTGGCGCCACGCCCGCACGCCGCTCCAGGTGGCGTGTGACAACTACGCGAACCCCACGCGAAACCCCCCTTCGAGCCGGCTGCTCGACATCTTGCCCGGAACCGCGGGAGATGGGACAGTTGCCCCACACCGTCATGAGACAGCACCTCGTCGAACTCCTCAAGGGACGCCCCGGCTGGCGCCTCGAAGCCCGGGCGACACCGGGCGCCACCCCGCTGTGGTGCTACGTCGACCAGGGCGAGGTCGAATACTCCGTGACGGCGGATGGGGACCTCATCCGCCTCTACGTGATGGCCACGGACCAGGAGATCGTGTTCGACGGACCCGATGCGCTGACGTCGTGGCTGCAGACCCACCGGCCCGAGGCACTGCGTGAGCATGGGCCCAGGCCGGCGGGAAAGGCACGCCTGCGTCGCTACATGGAATGGGAATGAGCGCCCCAGCGCTCTCCCCCGCCCGTCTCCGGGCTCAGGGGCGCATACGCGCCCGCCGTCGACGTTGAAGGTCTCGCCGGTGATGTAGGGGCTCCTTCGGAGGCCAAGATCCCCGATCGATGGCGTTCATGACGTCGGCCACGCTCCGGTCCCTCGAAGTTCACTTCGTTCACCGCGCTCTGGGCGTTGTCGACCACCCGTCCCCAGCACGCGAACCGGGCCACCCCCCCCGAAGGGGGCGGCCCGGTCACAACCTGTGTCAGCGGTTGGCGCTAGTACGACGAGTTGGTCGAGGTACCCGGCAGGTACTTGCCGCAGATGGGCGCCGTGTCCTGGAGCACGAAGCCGTTCTTCTCCGCCTTCTCGTTCCAGACGCACGTCTCGGAGGGCACGTGCCCGAAGCCGGTCTTGAAGTTGATGGTGAAGGGGATGAGCCCGTTGGCGTTCCAGTTGGTGATGTTGCGCAGGGCCGAGATGGTGTTGGCCCGCGTCGGGTTCGCTCCCGCGTTCTGCAGCCCCTTGATCATCAGCTCGGTGTTGATCCAGGCCTCGTCCTGGGCGAACGACGGGAAGTTGGCCTTGGTCCACCCGGCGTACTTCTCGAGGGCCGCCTGCATCTGCTCGGTCCCGGCGTTGGGGATCGAGAAGGGGTGGAAGACAGCCTGGAAGGTCGCGCCCTGGACATCGTGCCAGGCCGGCGACTTGGGCAGGGTGTCGCTGTAGCCGTCGGGGAAGTACATGTTCTTCACCGGCACCCCGGCCTGCTTGTAGGCCGTGATGAGAGCCACATTGGAGGCCGCGTCGAGGTTCGACCACATCCAGTCGACGTTGTTCTGCTTGGCCACCAGCGCCGCCGGACCGAAGTTGGCCATCGTGCCGTAAGGCACGGAGTTGTCCTGGACCACGACCTTGGCCGAGGGGTACACCTTGGCGATGGAGTAGGTCTCGAAGTTGTTGACGTTGCCACTGACGTTCAGGGCGTAGACGGCGACGTTCTTCGCCTTGTCCTTCTTGGCGATGTCGCCGTAGACGGTGTTGATCGGCGTGTCCGCCGTGTTGCTCCCGGTGTCACCGGCGAACATGTTGGAGTACAGGCCCCACTCCTTGCCGTCGGAGCTGAACCCGGTCACCGGCACGCCGGCCTGGTTGGGGTACTTGGCCACCAGGCTCATCAGATAGGTGTTCGACACGATGCCGACGTCGCCGGCCTGAGCGGCTTCTTGCACGGCGGTGGCGGCGAGCGAGGGGTTGGTCTGGGTGTCGATGACCTTTCCGACCAGCTTGTGGCCGTGGACGCCACCCGCCGCATTCGCCGCGTCGATGGCTGCGGTGAAGACCGCGCTCGTGCCGGTGTTGTTCGCTGCGGCAGAGCCGGTGACGTCGTTGACGAAGGCGATCGTCAACGGGGCCGGCGACGCCGAAGCGGTGGTGCTCAGGCCCCCGATCATCAGCACCGGTAGGCCGACGGTGGCCGCCAGTGCCGAGGTAACGAATGTTCGTGTCGGTCGCATGCTCCCCCTTGCGGCTTCTTTCCCCATTCGAGAGCGCGGTCTCGATCCGTTATGCATTTCCCCTCCTGAAGGTCTGATCCATCGCTGAATCCGATCAGTGCCCATCGGGCCTTCCGCAAGCTAGCAGTTGGCCTGAGCGCTCCGCAGTCAGATCGCCATAAGAATCACGGCAGAATTTCATCATGCGGCGGGAAGACGACTAGCCGATCGACTAGAGCGCACCGCCCGCTGGCCGTTCGACTCCTCGACGGCATGCTTGCCTCGCTGGAGCGCCTTGGAGAGTGACGTCGCAGGTGACGTGCTCGCCTCTCCACACTCTCCCGATGTGGAGCATGGCGACCGATTCGGTTCGCTCGCGCCGGAGAGGGTTGTGGCCGCCGAAACGGAGGGTGGGATCACCCATTCCGCCGCTGGCCACGGGCGCCAGAAGCCCGAGAATGGGGACAACTTGATTCTCGGCGTAGCCGTTGGCGGATGCTCGCGTCGCTGGAGGACGGCTCAGTCGCCGATGCTGTGATTACGTGTTCTCCATGCGATGGGACATGCGATCACCGTCGTGCTTTCCGTCCCCGGCGGCGCATTCAGACCTGCCGGACGTCGGGCGATCACACTGCGCGCGGGAGAGAATCGGCCAGGTGTTGCCGCCCGGCGGAACGTGACCTTCTGCGCCAATTCTTATGACGATCAGACTACAAGTCGCGCGCGACAGCTGCTAGCTTGCTCCGCAACCGGGATGAAGCCAGATCACACGGTCAACCGTGATGACCGATCGGAGCCGGCCGGCAGGACGTCCAGAACACACACGGGGGTCCGTATCCGGTTTCCATCGGGGACCAGCGAAGGGGGAGCATGCGACCGACACGAACATTCGTTACCTCGGCACTGGCGGCCACCGTCGGCCTACCGGTGCTGATGATCGGGGGCCTGAGCACCACCGCTTCGGCGTCGCCGGCCCCGTTGACGATCGCCTTCGTCAACGACGTCACCGGTTCCGCTGCAGCGAACAACACCGGCACGAGCGCGGTCTTCAACGCGGCGATCGACGCGGCGAATGCGGCGGGTGGTGTCCACGGCCACAAGTTGGTCGGAAAGGTCATCGACACCCAGACCAACCCCTCGCTCGCCGCCACCGCCGTGCAAGAAGCCGCTCAGGCCGGCGACGTCGGCATCGTGTCGAACACCTACCTGATGAGCCTGGTGGCCAAGTACCCCAACCAGGCCGGCGTGCCGGTGACCGGCTTCAGCGCCGACGGCAAGGAGTGGGGCCTGTACTCCAACATGTTCGCCGGTGACACCGGGAGCAACACGGCGGACACGCCGATCAACACCGTCTACGGCGAGCTCGCCAAGAAGGACAAGGCGAAGAACGTCGCCCTCTACACCTTGAACGTCAACGCCAACGGCAACAACTTCCAGTCGTACTCCATGGCCAAGGTGTACCCCTCGGCCAAGGTCGTGGTCCAGGACAACTCCGTGCCTTACGGCACGGTGGCCAACTTCGGTCCGGCGGCGCTGGTGGCCAAGCAGAACAACGTCGACTGGATGTGGTCGAACCTCGACGCGGCCTCCAACATCGCTCTCGTCACGGCCTACAAGCAGGCCGGGGTGCCCGCGAAGCACATCTACCTGCCCGACGGCTACAGCGACACCCTGCCCAAGTCGCCGGCCTGGCACGATGTCCAGGGGGCCGAATTCGAAGCCGTCTTCCACCCCTTCTCGATCCCCAACGCCGGGACCGAGCAGATGCAGGCAGCCCTCGAGAAGTACGCCGGGTGGACCAAGGCCAACTTCCCGTCCTACGCCCAGGACGAGGCCTGGATCAACACCGAGCTGATGATCAAGGGACTGCAGAACGCGGGAGCGAACCCGACGCGGGCCAACACCATCTCGGCCCTGCGCAACATCACCAGCTGGAACGCCAACGGACTCATCCCCTTCACCATCGACTTCAAGACCGGCTTCGGGCACGTGCCCTCGGAGGGGTGCTTCTGGATCGAGAAGGCGGAGAAGAACGGCTTCGTGCTCCAGGACACGGCGCCCACTTGCGGGAAGTACCTGCCGGGTACCTCGACCAACTCGTCGTACTAGCGCCAACCGCTGACACAGGTTGTGACCGGGCCGCCCCCTTCGGGGGGGGTGGCCCGGTTCGCAGTCGCACGGCCACCTGTAGGGACTTGGGATCATCTGATGACCCGTGTGGAACATTTATGACCTCCGGTACGGGAGGCCACATCCAGATGTTTCTCGGACAGGGCCACGGTTAGGATTCCCGCGTGGAAATGCTCTCGGCGTGGCTGCGCTTCAAGCAACTCGTTCCCTGCCGTTCGCAACTTCGCACCTCCTTCTACCGACTTCGGTTTCCCAGAGCGACGATCGGCAGCGGAACCCGGACGAAGTCCCGACTCCACATCTCAGGACCCGGACGTGTCCAGATCGGAGCGGATTGCATCATTACCAGCGCGACGATTTGGACACTCCGACCTGATTCAAAGGTGACCATCGGGCGAGGTTGTTACATAAATGGGACCGACATCGCGGCGAGTGATTCGGTGACGATCGGGGATCGCTGCGAGATCTCCGACGCGAGCATCATGGACACGGACTTTCACTCACTTCAACGCAGTCCACGCGGCCCAGTGAAGACGTCATCGGTCCGTATCGGAGACGACGTGTGGATCGCGGCAAGAGCGGGGATCCTGCGAGGTGCGACCGTGGGCGACAGGTCAGTCATTGGATTCGGAGTGGTTGTCACCGGCGAGGTGCCCCGAGATCACCTCGTCACGCAGGGCAGTCCACGGATGATCCCGCTCAAGAAGGATCACTCCGACGATGGTTGCAAATCGAACTAGGCACGGTCAACAAGATGGGAGCGTCGGCGCTCCCCGGATCCGTCAGCCAGTCGGCTCGGGCGCAGGCCAGTGGAAGACCCGCCGGGCCGTGCGCCCCAGGATCCACTCCTTTTCTCCCTGCGAGAGCTCGGGATCCTCACGAAGGTAGGTCAGCAAGTTCGACCACGGGTGATCCCAGATGACCGACGCGTCGCTCGCCCAGAGCAGGCGATCGGCCCCGAACGCCTCGATGGCGCGACGCAGGAATGGGCGGACGGGATCGTAGGGATAGTCGGGAGCATCGAACAGCCGTTGTGTGTGAGCCCACTTCAACGTGACGTTCGGATATTCGGCCAGTCGCAGGACCTCGTCGAAGTACTCGAGTGGAGAGCGTCCGCCGAGGTCCGAAGCGGCCACCAAGTCGTCACGCGGGATACCACAGTGGTCGACCACGAAGGTCAGGTTGGGGTGGCGCTCCAGGTAACGGGGCAGGTGATGGACCCAACCAGGGATCACCAGGCAGATCGGCATGCCGACGTCTTCAGCGATGGCGAACATCTCGTCGTACGCGCCGCCGGCAAAGGCTCGGGCCTCGTCAAGCGTCCATGTTGCGAGCGCTCGGTAGCCTCGGGCGAAGGGTGAGTCGCCGAGGATCCGCATGACATGCTCCAGCCGGGGATCTCGCCGGTCGAGGCGAACGTAGAACGAAACCCGATCGGGGTGAAGGATGCTCGCCTGCTCGGCAGTAGGGAAGATCGCACGCCATGCGCCGTTGTCGAGCCGGTAGCCCGGGTTGAGCACACCGTTCGCGTGGTCGGCGGGGTCCCACCAGTACTCTTCGATCAGCACCGAGGTAATACCGATGGCGTCCATGCCGCCGAACATCGCTTCGGTCTTTCCTGGCGTGAGGTGGAACTGTGCGTCAAGGACGTCCATCAGAATCGTTCCAGACATGTGTTGGCGGCTTGGTCATGGGAACGTTATTACATCGGCCCATCCCGGTCGCATGAGCTGGCTTCCACCCTGGTACACGTTGACGCCAGTGAGCAGAACCAGGGCAGGCAGCGGCATATCTGAGTCCTGACGCCCGCCACTTCTCCGATCATCGTTCCCCAGCTGTCGCAAGGGTTCTGAGGCACCGTCCACTACGATTTCGCAATGGGATCGGCGAAGCAGTTGCTCTTGCGGCTCCCGGGTGCCGACAATGCTCGACGGATCCGCAGGGACATGCGGGAACTCCGGCAAGTCTGGCTCGGCCTTCGACGGGGTGACTACGCGATGCCGTATCTGCCAGGTCATTTCTACTCGCCGATTCCGGACCTCCACGCGGTCGAGGACGACGCCTCCAGAATTTTCGCCGTTCCCTCAGCACTCCCGGGTGTGTCGCTCCGAGCCACCGAGCAGAGGGAGTTGGTCGCACGGCTCTCGAGTTTCTATGCCGCCATGCCGTTCGAGGCGAATCCAGTGGACGGTATGCGGTACTACCTCGACAACTCTTTCTTCAATTGGGGCGACGGGGTGATGCTGTACGCCATGCTTCGTTGGCTCGAGCCTCCGAAAGTCCTCGAGATCGGTGCAGGGTTCTCTTCGGCGTTGATCCTCGACGTCAACGAGCAATTCTTCGGCGGCACAGTCGAGCACGTCGTCGTCGAGCCGCACACAGAGCGCCTCGCTTCGCTGCTGAAGGGGAATGAGGGCTCACGTCTCCGCATCGTTTCTGGCCAATTGCAGGACTTCACCGACCTCGCCTTGAAGTTGAAGGAGAACGACGTGCTGTTCATCGACTCGAGTCACGTTGCGAAGGTGGGCAGCGACGTGAACAGCCTGTTCTTCGATGTACTCCCCAATCTGGCGCCAGGCGTCGTCGTCCACCTCCACGATGTCTTTTATCCCTTCGAATATCCGAGATCATGGATCTTCGAGGGACGCTCCTGGAACGAGGCGTACATGCTCCGCGCGTTCTGACCATGAACGCGGGGTACGAGGTGCTCGTCTTCAACTCGTTCCTGGACGCCTTCTATTTCGACGAGGTAGCGGACCTCATGCCAGCCTGGCGCACCAACCCCGGAGGCAGCATCTGGCTGCGACGGGTCGGCGGATAGACCCACTACCGACCTTGGCACGGCGCCCGAGGAGCTGAGGTGTGTTCCTGGGCCCACTCATCTGTTATCCCAGCTCGAGCTGCTGGGTTTTGAACCCGGGGGCATCTTGACCCTAGGCATGTCCGGACCCTTGCCCCTCTGTGAACTCTTGGGGGCAAGGCCCCTTCAGGTTCCGTCATCTCGGACCTCGCTGTAGTACCGTCCAATTAGCGCCGTGCCAGGCTGATCCGTTTGAGGCTCGCCCCAATCGGTATCCCAGCTAGACATGGACGATTGACGCGTGCCGGTGCGGTTCGCACTCACAGGCGAGGAGACGTCAAATGAATCGGTGGACTCGCAAATTGTTCAGCGCCACGGCGGTCGGTGCGGGAGCGGTCCTGCTCGTCGCCCCGGCGTCAGGGGCGGCGCAAAACGGCACCTCGGGGAACGGAGGGGGGGCACCAGCAGGGAAGTCCGCCCATGTGTCCCACGCCGGACTGAGTAGCGGTGGCACCTTCACGTCGGCGGCCATGGTGCCGACCTCGGCTCAGGCGGTCGATGTCGCTGGTCCGGTCAACTCCATCACCGGCTCGATCACGGGGGCGACGACCGTACCAACCCTGGCCGGCAGCGTTGGCGGTACCGCCCTGGGCCCCGACGGCCAGACTGCCCTGGTCGGCACGGAAACGGGCACCCTCAACGAGGTGACCGCTCCGCTATCGCCGTCCCCGACTGTGACCAGCCTCGACGTCAGTCAATTCAGCGGCGAAGGGGGTTCGGGTTACACCGTCTTCACCGACGGGGTGGCCATGACCCCCGACGGAACCGCCGGCCTGGCCACCGCCGACTCGCAGGGGGCGATCGCGCTGAAGCGCACCGGGACCACCTGGGGGGTTGATAGCAGTGTGCAATCGTCCGGCCTCAACCAGGCCAGCCAGCCCCATCAGCCCGGGTGGATCGAGGCACCGGTGCTGACGCCCACCGCCACGCTTTACAACGGTGTCACCATCAGCGCCACCACAGGGAGCGACGGCCATTACGTCGGGCTACTCATGGACGCCACCGACCACACGGTGGCGGTCGTCACCGGCCTCGGGTCCGCGGCAGCCAAGGTTTCGGGCACCGTCACCGACGCCACCAACATCGTCGGCTCCACGGACCACGGGTTCTTCGGTTTCGGCGACTTCGGCAACGGCGGCATGTCCTTCTCGCCGACCACGGGAACAACCGCCGCGGTGGTCACGGCCAATGGGTTCGGCGTGCTCAATCTCACCAACCCGGCGGCCCCGACCCTGGGTTCGCTCACCACGGTCCCGGGTGCGGCCGGCAACGGGGCGCAGTCGGTGGCGGTCGCTCCCGACGGCAACCACGTGGCTGTGGCGGTAGGGGACGTCCTCTACTTCTACTCCGGGCTCGTCAACGCGGCGGCCGGCTCGCCGCTGACCATCAGTGCTCCGGCGATCACCTTCCCCAACACCGTTTACTCGCTGAACTACACGGCCAGCGGCAATTTGACGGTCAACTACGAGAACCTGACCGGCACCACCGGGGTACTGGCCACCATCACGAACACCGAGTCGACGCCGGCCACCCCGGGCAACGCCCTGCTGTTGTCCGGTCTCGCACCAAGCGCCAACGGCGCCTCGGTACTGCCGGCGGCTGCCGCCTTGAACACCGGCTACCTCGAGGTGGCGCGCGACGGCGGTGTGTTCACCTTTGCCAAAGCCCAGTTCTACGGGTCGATGGGCGGCCAGCCGCTCAACAAGCCGGTCGTCGGACTGGCCTCCACCCCGGACAACAAGGGTTACTGGGAGGTGGCCAGCGACGGCGGCATCTTCACCTTCGGGGACGCCAGCTTCCACGGTTCGGCAGGCTCTTTGGTACTGAACAAGCCGATCGTGGGCATGGCCGCCACGCCGGACGGCCAGGGCTACTGGGAGGTCGCCAGTGACGGTGGCATCTTCACCTACGGCGACGCCCACTTCTTCGGATCCATGGGCGGCATTTCCCTGAACAAGCCGATCGTGGGCCTGGCCGCCACGCCGGACGGCCAGGGCTACTGGGAGGTGGCCAGCGACGGCGGCATCTTCACCTTCGGGGACGCCAGCTTCCACGGTTCGGCAGGCTCGTTGGTACTGAACAAGCCGATCGTGGGCATGGCCGCCACGCCGGACGGCCAGGGCTACTGGTCGGTGGCCAGTGACGGTGGCGTCTTCACCTACGGCGACGCCCACTTCTTCGGATCGATGGGTGGCACTCCGCTCAATAAGCCGGTCGTGGGCATCGCTGCCTCAAACAACGGCCAGGGCTACTGGCTGGTGGCTTCCGACGGCGGCATCTTCACCTTCGGCAGTAGTCCCTACTTCGGGTCGATGGGCGGCAAGCCGCTCAACCAGCCGATCGTTGGCATGGCTGCCACCGTCGGCTCGTGACCTGAGTCTCGGGGCTGATCGTGAAGGCTCGACCAGATCCGGCTTTGTTTCTATGTAGGCAACCAATGGCGCCCTAGCCAAAGCATGGTCGCACGACATCGACGCCGGACGAGGCCCGACGCCCGACTCCGCTCATTATCCCAGCTAGTCGGGCTGCCGGGATTTGAACCCGGGACCTCTTGACCCCCAGTCAAGCGCGCTAACCAAGCTGCGCCACAGCCCGTCCACGAAGTCCTTCCGACCCACCGGGAGGCTCGCGAGCGCCCAACCTTAGGGCATGGAACGGGCTGCTCGAGATCCAGCCGAATGGCGGGCTCGTCCTCCACTTCGAGCGAATCCTGCCCGAGCACGTGACTACCATGGAGTGCGGGGAAGTTGGAGCTGGTGGAGACCTCCTGACGCAAGCAGGCGCCCGCCACTGATGCGAGTGGGAACCCTTGAGGAAGATCTCCTGAGATGACGCTTCGTTCCGCATTGTCCGATCGCTGGCATCAGGCACAACGGGTCGCCCACCGAGAAGCGCCCAGGATGGCCGGTGCACGCCGGAGATGTGAGATGGGCATCAACGCGGTTGCCCTGACGTTCGATGACGGTCCAGACCCTGTCTACACGCCTGAGATCCTGGGCGTCCTGCGTGAGCACGACGTGAAGGCCACGTTCTTCATGGTGGGAGCACGTGCGGAGAATTATCCGGACCTGGTGCGATCCGTGCTTCGGGATGGGCACGCCGTCGGATCCCACTCGATGACCCACCCCGACATGTGGGAGCTCCCCCTTCTGGGCGCTGTGCGAGAGTACCGGATGGCCCGTGACGTCCTCGAATCGATCGCGGGCAGATCCATCCGGCTATTTCGCCCGCCGAAAGGCTCGCTGGTCCCATCGCAAGCTCTGGCCGTCCGAGCGCTGCGCTTTCATCCGTGGCTCTGGTCCGATCGACCCCCGCGATTGGGAGGTCGATGCAACCCCTTCGAGCATCGCGGGCGGTGTCGGTGATCCCGAAGACGGCGACATCGTCTTGCTGCATGACGCTATCGAACGGCCTCTTGACCAATCGACGACGGATCGGTCCGCCACCCTGGCGGCACTGCCGGCCATCGTGGCGAACGTCCGTGGGCGAGGACTGGGCTTCGCCACGCTTTCGTGATGTGGTATCCACGGGATTGATGGATTTGTGTTGTTCCCGGGCGCCGGGTGCCCGACAATGATGTGGAGCGTGACCAAGGTGGCAGCTCGTGTCGGTCGGGAGCCGGTCGGAACTTGAAGTCGATCTCGTTGTGCATCTCCTCTTACCAGAGGAGGGAAAGCCTCCTTCGCCTACTGGGCGCCGTCGCTGATCTGGCGGTTGAGGCGCCGACCCGATGGGCAGGTGCCGAGGTGGTCGTCGCCCTCGATGGTTCGACGGATGGATCCCTCGAAGCGGTGCAGAACCTGGATTTCGTCCTCCCGCTCAAGGTCGAATGGATTCAGAACAGCGGGCTGGCGGCCGCGCGCAATCGGTGCCTCGCCATGGCGAGCGGAGAGATCGCATGGTTCTTCGACGACGATCTCGTCCCTGTCTCCGAGACCATCGACGTCCACCGACGTGCGCACGAGGAAGGTGATGACGTCGCCCTCTCTGGTCCTTGCTTCGTTCCGCCCGACCTTGCCGTTTCTGCCGAAGTACGGCAGTGGTGGGCAGATCTCTACGGTGAACGGAAGCAGAGAGGTCCGATCCAGACGGTCGAACAGATCGGGCACATGTCGATCGGGACGGCCAACATGAGTGTCGCCGCCGAACGCGCCCGCTCCGTCGGGGGCTTCGACGAGTCCTTTGGGACGTACGGTATCGAGGATACCGACTTTGCCGTGGGGCTGGTGAAGCACGGTGTGACCATCAAGTACGACGAGCAGGCGGTCTGCTGGCATTACACCTTTACCGCCGACACTGCGGTGAAGCGCGAGCGGCGCCGAAACGAGGGACAGAACACGGTCAAATTCCTCCGCAAGCACCCGGACATGGTCACCACATATCTTCCGGCGGAATATCAGAGCCCCGCCATGGGTCTCCTCGATCGATACGGGATTCGCTCACCGGCGGCGCTCGGTGCCGTGGCGAGGATGGCCGGGATCGCGGCGTCCGCGGGAGGGCGACTGACCGGCGGACGGGGACAGCGGCTTCGTGAGCTCTCGAGCGATGCCGCGTTCGCCCAGGGTGTGGCTGAGACCGGTCCGGACCTCCTTCCCAGAGTCATGGGCCGCGGCGTCACCAGCTGACCGACCGAGACTCTCTCCCGGTCCGCTCAGGTGCTCTGCCGCGTGATCCTCTGCTCGATCTTCCGCACGAAGAGCCCGACGTTCGAGGACGGCCGCATCAAAGTGTGGGGATCGTAAAACCGGTCCTGGCGGATTCCGTTGGACGTGGCGCCCGGAATGGGGCGGAACGTGTGGCTGCGATCGGCGATCACCAAGGCAAGGCCACGAGTTCGAGGCCGTCGGTGACGTCCTGCGCCACTCCTGGCGCCGAGTGATCCCCGTCGATGTGGCGGTTGTCGAGGCTATCGCTCCGTGCCCGGATCGGGCGTGACGACAGCCGTCCTCTCCCGTATCTTCCATTCGTAGTCGACCTCGAGGGCGCCGGCGGCCACGCTGTAGACCACGGCATGTGGGCCGCTCGGAAGGTCCCCGGTGATCCTGAACGAGCCGACTTCCAACCATCCGGTCAGCGACCCAACGCCGTCGGACGCGAATACCTCGGCCCAGATCCGATACAGCCGAGGCCGCAGCGGGAGCCTGGGGAGGACCAGACTGCATTCCCAGCGGGTGCCCACCTGCTCGGGAGCGTTCCCGTCGTCGAGCATCGAGCACTGAACGAGCATCGTGGGACGGCCGTCGGTGATGCCGATCACGACGTTGGGCTTGACCAGCGGCGTGTCGCCCTCGAATTGCAGCCGGATCTCGATCGGGTCCTGGGACGTGAACTGGGACCGCTCCTCGCCGTCGGGACCGTGGCACGTCGCCGACATGATGCGGACCGGACCCAGGTTGGTCCCGAGCTCGAATTCCTCGAGCCGTTGTTCCTCCACCATGGCCATGTACTGAGCCAGCACCGGACGTATCTCGCCCTCGTTCAGTACCCGTCCTCCGGACAAGAGGGCGGCCCGCGTGCAGAGCGCTTCGACGGTCGGGAGCTGATGTGAGACGAAGAGAAGGGTCGTGCCCTGCCCCGACAACTTGGTCATTCGCTCGACACACCGGGACTGAAACGTCACGTCTCCGACCGCGAGCGCCTCGTCGACCACGAATACGTCGGGCTCGATGTGTGACGCAATGGAGAATCCAAGGCGCAACTGCATGCCGGACGAGTAGAACTTCACCTGGGTGTCGAGGGATTCGGACAAGCCAGAGAAGTCGACGATCTTGTCGAAGCGCTGCTTGATCTCCGAGCGCGGCATGCCGATGATGCTGCCGTAGAGCCAGATGTTCTCACGCCCGGTGAGCTCGGGGTGGACCCCCGCGCTCACTTCGATGAGGGCTCCGACCCGACCCCGCACACTGACCCGACCACTCGTCGGCGGGGAGATCCGACTGATGATCCTGAGTGCAGTCGACTTCCCAGCCCCGTTCGATCCGATGAGGGCGTAGGACTCGCCCTCGGCCACCTCGAACGAAGCGCTGTCCAGAGCGAGCTTCCCGTAGGCGCGCTTGGGCGACGATTGTCCCCTGATGCGCCGTACGACCGTCTTCGGGAGGGTGGCCACAGCATGACCGACCGTGCTCCGCTGTACGCCTCCCATGCGATAGCGCTTGGTGACGTTGTCGAGTCGGACCGCCCACATGTCAGATCACGTCCGCCATCTCGGGCTCGAGATGCTTGAACAGCTCGTAGCTCACGAAGAGGACCAGGAACCCAGTCACCGCGCTGATCCCGAGGAGCTTCCAGTCCGGGAACTGACCCAGGGCGAACACGTTACGGAATCCATCGAGCGGCCCGACGAAGGGATTGATCGCGGCGTACAACGGCTGCCACTTGGCCGGGATGCTCGAAACCGGATAGGCGACCGGACTGGCGAACATGAGGAACTGGACCGAGAACGGGACGACGTACTTCACATCTCGATAGAAGACAGCCAGTCCCGACAAGAAGAGACACAGCCCCAAGGTGGGCGCCATCAGCAGGATGATCAGCAACGGGAGCGTCACCAGGGAGGGACCGAACTGGCCACCGAGCACGGGCTCGAGGATCAGGAGGAGGACCACCATGATGCCCAGGTCGACGAGGTTGGATCCGACGGCCCCGAGGACGGGAGCCTCCTTCGGGAAGTAGACCTTGCGGAGGAGGGATCCCTCGTTGATCAACGACATCGAACCGAAGCTCAGGCCCGAGTTGACGAACTGCCACGGTCCGAGGGCGGAGATGGCAAATGCCGCATAGGGCACCCCACCGCCCGACACCTTGGCGACCTTCCCGAAGAAGATCACGAAGATGACCAGGGTTGCCAGTGGCTGGAGGGCAGCCCAGAGCACTCCGAGGACCGACTGCTTGTACCGGACCTGGAGGCTTCGCCGAACGAACGACCACACCACTTCCCGGTATGCCACGAGCAGACGGATCGAATTGACGAGCGACTCGGGTTTGGAGCCGTCCGCTGTCATCTCGGTCTTCTTCCGCGATGTGCTCCGCTGCGGGGCATCGTTCGCGGTCGAACGGGACAGAGCGGTCGAACTCGCCGTGCCTTCGCTGGTTGTGGTCACCTCAATCCCAGTCTCTCAAGATGATCGTGGACCCACGTCGGCAGCAGTCTGTGGGCTTTCGTGGGGCTCGATAGTCGCCAGAGCCGGCAGCCATCCGTCCATCTCGCGCACCCATTCCTCTGGGACCGCGGCCCGCGCTGCCTGGCGGTGTCGTTCTACCATCGCCCGTGGGGCGACGGTCGCGCCGAGAGCCCGCTTGAGGGAGCCGATCCCGCCTCCTCGATAGGCCTGCCCCAGGAAATGCCAGGCAGCAGCCCAGCGCCGACCCGCCTCGAGCTCGATGTTGCCACGCGTCCCTTCGAGCATAGCCCTGTCGATGACGACGCCCCTGGTGCGACGTTCCTCGGCGTACTTCGAATCGATGCGGGCCACGTCCCGGTTGAAGCGGGGTGAATGGCTCGACATGTTCTCCCCGTGGATCAGGTACGCCACGAGCGGCCGCGAGACCGAGGCCAGCGGGGAACGCAGGGAGAGCCGGCTCCACATGTCCCAGTCCTCACCCCACTTCAATTCGGTGTCGAAGCACCCGGCATCCCTGATGAGGTCTGTCCGCGCCATCGTCCCAGAGCCCCCGCCCGGGATGTAGTTGCCGGTGAGGACCAGATCGGCCACGTTCCCGGGCACCGGAGGCTCGAAGGAGCGCAGCGGTCGCAGCTCGGTGTCGACGTGCACCGCTCCGCATGCGCACCAGCCGGCATCGGGCATGGCTCGGAGCGCCTCTTGCTGGGACGCCAGCTTGTCCGGTGCCCACAGGTCGTCGTCGTCGCAGAAGGCAACCCACTCGGACGTCACCCGGGTCAATCCGGAATTGCGCGCTCCGGGCAATCCCCGGGCCTGATCGTGGTGGACCACGGTGATCCGGGGGTCCTTGAGGGAGGCCAAGAAGGTGGCGGTGCCGTCACTGCTGGCCTCGTCCACGACGACGACCTCGATCTCGACCTGGTGCTGGGCCAGAACGGCCGCCAGCGTCCGAGAGAGTAGGGCGACGCGGTTCCGAGTGGGGATGACGACCGAGATGTGAGGAGAGGTCATCGCGTCCGCCCAGGAAGAACGCCAGAGAGGTCCAGAATCGACTGGGTCCCCGTGAACGCAGTGGCCCTCCTCGTCCTCCCGATGCGGCCCAACCGGTCCTGGTCCCCAGATTCTTGAGGCCTTTCGCTGCGCGCCATGACCACGGTCACAGTACCCGTCATGCCGCTCGCGCTCCGCCGATGCCTGGTCTGGCCATGTTCGATTGTCTCGGCATTGTCACGGGTGCACTGAAGCAGGTGCTGGATCCGGCGCAGCCGTCCGCACGATCGCCACCAGACGAGGACCAGGGACCGTGGCCATGTCGTTGTCGTTCCTGCCCACCGCCTCGACTCCCCCGCCAAGAGCGGCTCGGAGCCCCGGTCCGACGGGCCTCATAGCGACATGCGGTCGGACTCTCGAGGCATCCGGCGGGACGGATCACCCGTTTGTGCAGGTCAGGAAGGTTCTGGCACCGCCCAGCCCTTTCGCTCCGGGGCTGGGGCAGGCGGGTCCCCCAGAGCGCATGGGGTCGTCGGTCGGGTCGCGCCGCCGGAAATCGGCGCGTCGGGACAGCGGGGAGGGAGCGGGAATGCCCGTGCACCTCCGATCTGTGAGGAGTCCGCCGACGCACGCATCGGGTCCCAGCTACAGATTCTGGCCAAATGTTGTTCTCAAGCAGCATCGCCGACCCGCCGACGAGAGCGACGTGGCAACGATTTCGCGCGAGGTCGACGTCGACCGGCTCCATATCCTGATCGACACGCAACGCCTGATCAACTCGGTGACCTCGGACGTCGACCGCGCCGTCGAGATCGCCCTGCGCCGGGCCCAGGAGATCACCGGTGCCGAGAGCGTGGCCCTCCAGGTGATCGAGCACGACGGCCTGGTGCTCCGGGCCGGGATCGGACCGCTCCCGGTGCCCATGGGCACCAAGGTTCCCTGCGAGGAGGGGCTCGCCGGGCTCTGCCTGCAGACCGGCCTCCCCCTCTTGTGCCATGACACCCGCGGTGGACCTGCGGGTCGGGGTCGACGCCCACCTGTCCTCGGACGTTCGCTCATTGCTCGCCGTCCCGCTACGCGCCTCGGGCCATTGCCTGGGCGTTCTCTCGCTCCACTCGGCCGAGGAGGGGCACTTCACCGACGCCGACGCCGATGTCCTCGAGATCCTGAGCACCTCGCTGGCGGCCCCGCTCGTCATGGCGTCCCGCCTCGAGAACGAAGCCGAGCGTGCCCTGCGCGATCCGCTGACCGGCCTGGCGAGCAAGATGATCCTCTTGGATCGGCTGACCCACTGCGCCTACGAGGCCGGGAGGTACGGCCGCCCCTTCGGCCTCTTCTTCATCGACGTCGATCGCTTCACGGCGGTCAACGACCAGCTGGGACGGGAATGGGGCGACGCAGTGCTGCGTTCCGTCGCCGCGTCCCTCGAGGCCGCCCTCCGCGCCGGCGACACGATCGCTCGGATCGACAGCGATCACTTCGTGGTCCTGTGCGAGAACGCGGAGCGTCCCGTCGTCGAACCACTGGTGCGGGGACGCATCGAAGAGGTGTTCGCGACGGTCAACGACGAGCTGCGTCTGGCCGGCTACGAGCTGCGCGCCACCGTGGGGGTGGCCTGGAGTGCGGGCGACTACGAAAGTGCAGCGGAGCTGCTCGACGCCGCTGGAGTCGCGGTGCGCAGGGCCAAGGAGGCGACCCGTCCCGCCGGGAGCTGACGGCTACGCTCCGCCCCGTGTCACGCCTGCTCAACCGGTCGATGGCCACGCTGGTCGCGCTGGTGGGCGGGCTGAGCGCCAGCGCGCTGGCACAACCTCCGGCGTCCGGCGCCGCATCGACGCACACGGCGGCCGTCTCGCGAGCCGCGCTGCCACCGGGCCGCGTCGATCACATCCTGGTGGTGGATCTCGAGAACGAGGGGTACGACGCCACTTTCGGTACGGGCTCTCCGATGTCGTACCTCAACGGGACGCTGCGCCACAAAGGCGTCCTCCTGCAGAACTACTACGCCACCGGGCACAACAGCCTCGACAACTACATCGCCCAGGTCTCGGGGCAGGCCCCGACGCCGGACACCCAGGCCGACTGTGCCGACAACGGGTTCACGTTCGCCGACGTGACCCCGGGAACGGCAGATCCCAACCAGGCCGCCAACCCCGGCCAGGTTGACGGTCAAGGATGCGTGTACCCCTCAACGGTCGAGACGATCGCCTCGCAGCTCGACGCCGTCGACCCGCCCAACCCCACCACACACATCGCCTCCTGGCGCGCCTACGAGCAGGACATGGGGAACCAGCCCAGCCGTGACGGCGGTTCGCCGGATCTCGCCGGAGGCACCGACTGTGCGCATCCGGCGGTCGGCGCCACCGATACCGCCGAGGCCGCCACGCCGACCGACCAGTACGCCACCCGGCACGACCCCTTCGTCTGGTTCCACTCCGTCATCGACCGCGCGGCGGAATGTGACGCCAACGTCGTCCCGCTGGGCTCCCTGGGGCCCGGCGGAGTGCCGTCCGGCAATGGGCACCTGGCCCGTGATCTCCGGAGCGAGCAAAGCACCCCCCGCTTCGGCTTCATCACTCCCAACCTGTGCAACGATGGCCACGACGGGACCTGCGTCGGGACCAACAGCCGCGGCGGCCACACCGGAGGGCTCGTCGCGGCCGACCAGTTCCTCTCGGCCTGGATGCCGCTGATCCTGGCCTCCCCAGCGTACAAGGACGGGAGCATGCTCGTCGTCGTCACCTTCGACGAGTCCGACGTGGGCGGGTCGGGTTCCGATGCCAGTTGCTGCCACGAGGCATCGGGGCCCAACACCGCGGCGCCAGGGAACGCCGGAGCCAGCCACGATGCGAGCGCGCCCGGCGGTGGGCGGATCGGGGCGCTCCTCCTCGATGCCCGCTACGTCACACCGGGCGCCACCGACACCAGAGGTTCCTACAACCACTACTCGGCATTGCGTAGTTACGAGGACCTGCTCGGTCTGCGCACCGGGGGCGCCGACGGTCACGGGCATCTCGGATTCGCTGCCGCTCCCGGTCTCACCCCCTTCGGGACCGACGTGTTCCCGGCGGGCCGCCACAGGGTGGCCGCGACCCGTTAGGACCGCGTCAGTCCAGGCGGCGCAGCGTGGCCTGGAAGTTCTTCGCCTTGGCCACGTACCCCGTCACCGTGCGGTGGATGAGGTCCGGGTCGGAGCGCCCTTCGAGGATCTTGGCCGGCACGCCCAACGCGGTGGCGCCCGGCGGGACCACCATGTGATTGGTCACGACCGCGTTCGCACCGACCGTCGCACCGCGACCGACCACTGCGTAGTGCAGGATGACACTTCCCGACCCGGCCAGCGACTCGTTCTCGAGGGTGCACCCCTCGAGGTGAGCCAGGTGGCCCACCACGCAACGGTCGCCGATCACGGTGTCGAATTTGGTGCCGCAGTGCACGACCGTGCCGTCCTGGATCGACGTCTCCTCCCCCACGACGATCTTCCCCGAGTCCCCGCGGAGCACGGTGCACGGCCAGATGCTCGAGTGGGCTCCGATGGTCACGTTCCCGATAATGACTGCGTCAGGGTGCACGAAGGCATCAGGGTGGATGAGTGGGATGGCGCCGTCGAGTTCGTAGATGGGCATTGCTCCGGACGCTACACGTGGGCGGCGAGCCACGTCACGCCCTGATAGCCGCGATAGGCCAGGTAGACGACGGTGGCGACCAGCATGGCCTTGAAGTACCAGGGAACGGGCCCGCGTTCCTGCTGGGCCAGCACGGTGCCGCACGTGGGGCACTCCCCGTCTTCGCCGAGATCGTCGTCCTCGATCAGTGCGTCGCACTCTTCGCACCACGGCATCAGCGCGGACGCCTCACTTGCCTCCCATCCGGACACGCAACTTGAGCGGCGTCGCACCGAGCCCGAACGCCTCGCGCAATCCGCGCTCGAGGTAGCGCAGGTAGGTAGCCGGCAAGCGCCCGCTGGTGAAGAGTGTGAACGTGGGGGGGTCGATGGCGCCCTGCACCGCGTAGCGGATGCGAGCGCGTGGCGCCGGCTGCCGCGCCTGGAGCTCCTGGATCGCCCGGTTGAGCGCGCCGGTGGGTACCCGCTGGTGGTAGGCCTCGGTGGCGTCGCGCAGAGCCGGCAGAATGCGGTGCACCCCCTTGCCGGAGAGAGCGGAGATCTTCAGCACCGGCGCCGACCCGAGAAAGGCCAGCCGGTCACCCACCCCGGCCAGCACCTCGTCTCGGTCGTCGGCTGCCACTTGGTCCCACTTGTTCAGCACCACGATGGCCGGGCAGCCCGAAACCCCGATCCGCTCGGCCAGTCGCTGGTCCTGGTGGGAAGCCCCCACCGTGGCGTCGATCACCAGGACGGCGATGTCCGCCTGTTCCAGGGCGCGCAGGGCCCGCATGGTGGCGTGCTGCTCGGTGCCGCGATCTGTCCTGGCCGGTCGGCGCAGGCCGGCGGTGTCGACGAAGCAGACGGGCCCGTCGGGCGTCTCGACGATCGTGTCGATGGCATCGCGCGTGGTGCCCGGCATGTCGTGCACGATGGAGCGCTCCTCGCCGAGCAGGTAGTTGAACAGGGTCGACTTCCCCACGTTGGGTCGGCCGATCAGCGCCACCCGCGGTGTTCCCGGCTGGACGCCGCGCTTGTCACCGTCCTGCTCGAGGGCGCCGGCTTCATCGGGGCTCGGCGACCGCCCCGCCGTCTCGCCTGGTTCGTCACCGCCCTGGAGCAGGCCCACCACCTCGTCGAGCAGGTCGCCCGTGCCGCGGCCGTGCAACGCGCTGACCGGATAGGGGTCGCCCAGCCCGAGCGAGACGAACTCCCACGCTGCCGCCTCCCGGTTGGCGTCGTCGACCTTGTTCACGGCCAGGCGCACCGCGGGTCCGGCGCGCCTGATGACCTTCGCCGCAGCCAAGTCCTCCTCGGTGACTCCCGTCGTGACGTCCACCACCATGAGCACCACGTCCGCTTCGGAGAGGGCGCGCTCGGCCTGGGCGCTCACCTTCGATTCGAGGGCGTCTCCCCCGGACAGCCACCCGCCGGTGTCCATGATGGAGAAGGGCACGCCGGCCCATTCGGCGTCGAGGACCTTGCGGTCACGCGTCACGCCCGCGCTCCTCCTCGACCACGGCGGCGCGGGCCCCGACGATCCGGTTGACCAGCGAGGACTTTCCGACATTGGGGCGCCCGGCCACCACGACCATGCCGCTCACGCCGCGGCCCCGGGGTGGAAGGACAGACCGTCGAGGGCACGCCGCAGTGAGGCACCGTCGCTCGGGACCACCTCGACCGGTCGGGGCAGATCGGCCAGGGTGGTCCCGTCGAGGAAGCGCCCCTCGTTGAGGCAGGCATCGGGGAGCAGGCTTCGCACACCGGAGTCGACCGACGCCAGGGCCCGCCCCACGTCGGCCCCGGTCAACAGGCCGGATACGCCGATGTTGCCGCCGAAGAACTCGTTGAGGATGGGTACGAGTTCGAGGTCGGCGCGGGGATGCGACTCCAGAAGCGGTCGGAGCACCATGGCGCCGTAGGTGCCGGTCAGGACGGCGACCGGACGCCGGTCCTCGCCGCCAGCCACGCTGTCCGAGCGTGCGGCGCGATAGCCCTCGGCCGGGGCGGCGTCGAGGCTGGCGAAGAATCCGTGCCGCACCCCCCCGGGACCAGGGACTGTCGGGTGGGTGAACGCCTCGGCGAACGCCCGAGCCATGCCGATCCCGTTCTCGTGCTGCGGGAAGCCCTCATAGTGCGAGGCGGGGGGCGGCTCTCGTCCGGCCATGAGGTAGTACTCGTCGGCGGCGAACACCATTCGGCGCCCGAGGGCTCGCCTGAACTGACCCTGCCACTCCTCGACGGTGCCCAGCACCTTCTCCGCCTCGCCGGGGGCATGTCGGCGCATGTCGGGTTCCGAGGAGAACCGACTCAACCCGAGGGGGACGGCGCCCACGCTGGCCAGTCCCGCATAGCGGTCCAGGATGCCGGCCAAGGTGTCTTCGAGAGCGGGCCCGTCGTTGACCCCGGGGCAGACCACGATCTGCCCGTGCACCTCGATCCCCGCGTCGAGCAGCACCGACAGCCAGCGCAGGCTGGTGGCGCCCTTGGGGTTGCGCAGCATGCGGGCGCGCAGCTCGGGGTCCGTGGCGTGGATGGACACGAACAACGGGCCCAGGCGCTCGGTCAGGATGCGTTCGGCGTCGAGCTCGGTGAAGCGGGTCAGGGTCGTGAAGTTCCCGTAGAGGAACGAGAGTCGGTAGTCGTCGTCCTTGACGTAGAGGCTCCGGCGCATGCCCTTGGGCAGCTGGTAGATGAAGCAGAAGGCGCAGTGGTTGTCGCACGTGCGGATGCGGTCGAAGACCGCCGACGACACCTCGACGCCGAGGGGCTCGCCGGAGTCCTTGTCGACGTGCACCAGCCGGGGTACCGGCGCACCGGCGCGCCGGACCACGACGCTGAGATCGCTCGCGTCGGTCAGGCGCTGAAAGTCGATGACGTCGCGTGGTACCTGCCCGTCGATGCTGAGGAGCTCGTCTCCCACAGCCAGGCCTGCCCGATCCGCCGGCGACGCCGCGGTGACCGAAGTCACCGTGGGGGCTGACATGCCCCCCAGCGTACCGCCGGTAACCTGGGCTTTGTGCCCGCAGTCGATCGCATCATGCTGGCCGAGCCCCGGGGGTTCTGCGCGGGCGTCGAGAAGGCGATCAAGGCACTGGCCTGGATGGTCCGGATATTCGACCCACCGGTGTACTGCTACCACGAGATCGTGCACAACCGCCATGTGGTCGACCGCTTCCGCGCCCTGGGCGTGATCTTCGTCGACGACGTCGAGGAGGTGCCCGCCGGCGCTCCCCTGATGCTCAGCGCACACGGCACGGCTCCCGCGGTGGTCGACACCGCCCGCGCCCGCGGCGGCGTGGTCGTCGATGCCGTGTGCCCGCTGGTGACCAAGGTGCACCACGAGCTCAAGGTACGCAGCCGCAAGGGCTACACCGTCTTGTACGTGGGCCATGCCGGCCACGAAGAGGCCGTGGGCACCATGGCCGTGGCTCCGGAGTCGGTGCGCCTCATCGAACGCGAAGAGGACCTGACCGGGCTCGAGGACCTCGTGACCAGCCGGGCACCCGTGGCGTTGCTCGCGCAGACCACCTTGAGCCATGACGAATGGAGCGGGCTCATGGACGCGGCGCACCGGCGCTTCCCCGAACTCTGGATGCCGGGCCGGAGCGATCTGTGCTTCGCCACCACCAACCGACAGGCCGCGCTCAGGGCGATGGCTTCAAAGGCCGACGCCGTCGTCGTGATCGGTTCGGCCAACTCGTCGAACACCGTCGCACTCGAGAAGGTGGCCCGGGCCAGCGGGTGCCCGCGGGTGATCCGGGTCAACGAGGCTGACGAGCTCCCCGACGACCTGCACGGAATCGTGGGCGTGACCGCCGGTGCATCTGCGCCCGAGGCACTGGTGCAGCAGGTGGTCGCCCGACTCGACCCCCTCAGCGGAGTCGACGAGGTGACCGTGACCAAGGAGGACGAGTACTTCCCGCCACCGCCCGAGCTGCGCGAGATGCTCCGGGCCCTCGGGGCTTCGCTCGGGATGCTGGCCGGCCGCCCTGACGCGACAGGGACCGACCCGGCGGCCCATGACCGGACGGTCTCGGCAGCAGACGTGCTCCAGCTTTTGGCTTCCTGAGCCACCGAGGTGCGATGATGCAGCCGTGACCAGCACTCTCACCAACGCCCGCTTGGCGCGGTCTGGTCTCAGGCGGGGTGTCGGTCGTTGACTCTGTCTCGTGGAGCCACCTCGGGCGCCAGCGTGCACACCGATCCTGACCACGCGCGCCGGGTCATCGAGTCCTCGCGGCAAGCGTTCGATCTCCGCTACCCCAGCCTTACCCTCTCCCCCGCCGTGGGCCTGATCTGCGCCTACGAGGAGGAGGAGAACATCGGCGCCGTGCTCGCCGCCATGCCGAGCCAGGCCTGTGATCTCCCGCTCACCACCCTGGTCGTGGTCGACGGCGGCACCGACAAGACCGACCAGGTCTCCCTCGATGCCGGGGCGGTTACCTTCGTGCTCGAGGAGAACCTCGGCCACGGGTATGCCCTACGGGTGGGCTACGCGCTCTGCATCGAACTGGGCGCCCAGTACGTGGTGACGCTCGACGCCGACGGGCAGAACGACCCAGCGGAGATACCGGTCATGCTCGAGCCACTCGTCGACGACGAAGCAGACTTCGTGGTCGCGTCCGCGGATCCTCGGCCGCGACACCACGTCCGACCGCTTCCGCAAGGTCGGCGTCCGGGTGTTCTCTTGGGTGATGAGCCTCATGGGCCACACCAAGCTGACCGACACCTCCAACGGGTACCGGGCCCTTCGGGTCAGCATGCTCGACGACGTGGCCTACCGCCTGGTGCAGTCGCAGTACCAAACTGCCGAACTCCTCATCATCGCCATGAAGCGTGGCTGGCGGGTGACCGAGCGCCCCACGTTGTGGCTTCCTCGAGCCTCGGGCACCACCAAGAAGGGGAAGAACTGGCTGTTCGGATTCCGTTACGGTCGGGTCGTCCTCGGCACCTGGTGGCGCGTGCGGTCCCTCCCGCGTCACCCCTGAAGCTCGCCCGAGTCGAGTCTCTTCCTGACCCAGAGGTTTAGGTCTCCGACAACCCTCGACCTCAGGTCGACATCGAGAGTTCCTTTTCGAGCTCGGGGCTCGCGATCGGTTTCCTTCAGTCTCGGTACCGTCCGGTGCGGGCGCGGGCCTCGTCGTAGACGGCCTGGAGCGCCGGTACCAGCCTCTCGGTGTGGGCGTGCACCGCCGAGCGGGCCACGCGACCGCCCCCGGTCCGGGCCGGGGGGTCGATGGGCGGACCGATGACCACTTCGACGGTGAGGGGCTTGGGGAGAGTCCTGCCCTTCGGCATGGCCAGGTCCGAACCGCCGATACCGATGGGAACGATCGGCGCGCCCGTTCGGGCGGACAGGAAGGCGGCACCTTCCATCAGGTCCTCGATCACCGGTCCACTGCGGCGCGTGCCCTCGGGGAAGAGCACGAGAACCTGCCCTCGCCGCAGTACCTCTTCAGCCCGCTGCAGGGCCTCTCGGTCGGCCGACTCGCGATGCACCGGGAAGGCCCCCACGCTGAGCAGAAGGCGGCCGAGCCATTTGTTCTTCCAGAGCTCGTCCTTGGTCATGAAGAACAGCTTGCGCTCCGTGCAGAAGGCCGAGAAGGCGAAGTCGGCGAACGAGCGGTGCACGGGAGCCAGGATGACCGGCCCGGTCGCGGGCACGTGCGCGCGACCGGACACACGGGGCCGGAACCAGGCCCACAGCACCGAGGCGAACAGCGTCCGTTCGGCGCGGTAGAGGGGGGTGAAACGCGGGTCCACGGAGAACCCCTGGTGCCGGCCGGGAGCGTCCGCCTCGGGCGGACCCGCCGCACCCCCCTCTGCGTCTGGCGTTCCATTCCCGGTCACAGCCATGCCAGCACCTCCTCCACCACCTGTTCGATCGTGTGCCCCGTGGTGTCGAGCATGTGCGATCCCGGCGCCTCCCGCAGTGGCGACGCCTTCCTGGTCGAGTCCAGTCGATCCCGCCGGGCCACGCCCGCTGGGTCCTCGTCGTTGCGGCGGCGGGCCCGCTCCTCCGGTGAGGCGGTCAGGAAGACCTTGAGTGCGGCATCCGGGAAGACGACCGAGCCGATGTCGCGGCCCTCGACCACGCCGCCGCCGTGCTCGGCGGCCCACGCCCGTTGGCGCTGCACCAGATGCGCGCGCACCTCGGCGTTGGCCGCCACGATCGACACGGCCCTCCCGACCGCGGCGGAGCGGATGACCTCGGTGACGTCCATCCCGTCGACCCGTACCCGCTTCCCGTCCATCTCGAGGCGAGCCGACGCGGCGAGGGCTGCCACCGCCCCGGCATCGTCCGGCTCGACGCCGCGTTGGAGCGCCAGGGCGGCGATCGATCGGTACATGGCGCCGGTGTCCAGCCGATCCACCCCCAGAGTGTCGGCTACCGCCTGGGAGACAGTCGACTTCCCCGCCCCGGCCGGGCCGTCGATGGCCACCAGCAGCGGGCGTGGTGCGACACCGTGCTTCACGAGGGAGCCCAGGTCGTCGGCGAATCCCGGATAGCTGGTGGCTGCCGCGGCGAATGCCGTGACGACGCTGCGGCCACCGGGGACCGCAGCGAGACCGGCGACCGCAGCAGCCATGGCCATGCGGTGATCCCCCCGGCTGTCGAAGCGGGCGGGCCGGAGCGGACCGCCGGTGCCGGTGATGGACAGGGTGTCTCCTTCGACCCGTGCCTGGGCACCGAACGCCTCGGCCAGGGACGCCGCCGCGCTCAGCCGATCCACCTCCTTGACGCGGAGCTCGCCCATATCGGAGAAGACCGAGGTTCCCTCGGCCACGGCAGCGGCCACGACCAGGGCCGGGACCTCGTCGAGCGAGGGGATCTCGGCGGCCCGCACGTCGGTCGCCCGGAGCGGTCCCGCGGTGGCCCGGATGGCGGTCCGGCCCGGTCCTTCGGGCTGCAGCGCCACCGCACCTCCCATGCGTCGCAGGACCTCGACGAAGCCCAGGCGTGTCGGCCCGTCGTAGACGCCGGCCACGGTGAGGTCGCTCCCCGGGACCACACAGCCGGCGACCACGAAGAAGGCCGCGGCCGAGGGATCACCGGGCACGGTCCGGTCGACGGGGTCCAGCAGCCCGCCCTGCAGCCGCACGATGCGGCCCTCATCACCCCAGGGCTCCACCTCTATCTGGGCGCCCGCCTCGGCCAGCATCTCCTCGGTGTGCGTCCGGGTGGTGATCACCTCGCGCACCACCGTCGTCCCCGGGGCCGAGAGCCCGGCGAGGAGGATCGCTGACTTGACCTGAGCACTGGCCACCTTCGAGGTCCACTCGATGCCGTGCAACGCCCCGCCGTGGACCCGCAACGGCGGAGTGCAGCGGTCCCCGTGGCCTTCGATCCGCGCACCCATGAGCCCGAGCGGTTCGGCCACGCGGTCCATGGGTCGGGCCGAGAGCGAGTCGTCGCCGACCAGCACGGTCTCCCAGGCGAACCCGGCCACCAACCCGGCCAGGAGCCGCAGCGAGGTTCCCGAGTTGCCGCAGTCGAGTGGGCCGGCGGGCTGGTGCAGCCGCCTCCGGCCGCCGTGTATGGCCACCGATCCGTCGGCACCCCGCTCCACCCCCGCGCCGAGCGCCTCCACCGCGGCCAAGGAGGCGGCCACGTCGGCACCGTCGGAGAGGCCGCGCACCACCGACGTGCCCTCGGCCAACGCCCCGAGCAGCACGGCACGGTGCGAGATCGACTTCTCCCCCGGCGTGCGCACGGTGCCGCGGCAGGCCACGCCGCCCTCGACCACCAGGACGCGAGGGGTGCTCACGAGAGGTGCTCGACCCGGCACCGGTAGCCGCGTCCCTCGACGGCGGCGGCCAGCACGGCAGCCTCCGCTCCGTCGACCACGAGGATGAGCACACCGCGCGGGCCCTCGGTCGAGTGGGCGATCTCGATGTCGTAGATCCCGATGCCGGCTGACGCTGCGAGCGAGGTGATCTCCGCCAGGACCCCGGCCCGGTCCGGCACGGGAATGCGCAGCTCGGCCAACCGGTCCGGTCGCACCGCGCGCGCCGGCAGGCTGCGTCGTGCTGCGCTGGCCCGCTGGAGGTCGGCCAGCAGCGCGGCGCGGTCCAGACCGGCCACCCGGTCGCGGGTGGCGCGGAGCTGGTCCAGCAACGTGTCGAGCGCCCCCACGATGGCAGTGGAATTCTCAACGCAGATGTCAGGCCAGATTCCCGGATGACCGGCGGCCACCCGGGTCATGTCTCGGAAGCCCCCCGCGGCCAGACGCAGCAACGTGGCGTCGTGCTCGGCACCATCGCTGGCTGCATTCATCAGCGTGGCCGCCACCAGGTGGGGCACATGGGACACCACGGCCACCAGCCGGTCGTGATCCGCCGGCGAGAGCATGATGACATCGGCGCCCAGGCTGCCCACGATCCCCTTGAGGCGGTCGAAGGAATCGAGATCGGTCGACTCGGTCGGCGTGAGCACCCAGACCGCTCCCTCGAAGAGGTCGGCGTCCGCTCCGGCCAGGCCGATCTGCTCGGATCCGGCCATGGGGTGGCCGCCGATGAAGCGGGGGTGGGCGGCACGGCGCACCACCGGTGCCTTGACCCCGCACACGTCGGTCACCACCACGTCGGGGCGGCGGTGCTGGTCGGCCAACACCGCGGCCACGGTCGACGCCACCACTCCCGCCGGTACGGCGACGAAGACCACCTCGGCCTCCGGGTCGTCACCGCCGGCGTCGATCACCCCCGACGACAACGCCTCCTCGAGCCGGCCGGCGTCCGAGTCGGTCCCGGACACGTGCCAGCCGCGCCGGCGCAACGCCAGCGCGATGGAGCCCCCGATCAGCCCGGTCCCGACGACGAGTGCCCGTCGGCGTGCCCCGGCCTCAGTCGGGGAGGTCATCGCGCAGGCCCTGGGCGCCATGGAGGTACACGTGATGGATCTGGTGACGCGAACGGGCCGTGTGCACGTGCAACAGGACCCGGATACAGCGCGGCATGGAGCCGGGCACCGCGATCTCCGAGGCGCACAGGAGCGGAACGGCGCCGAAGCCGATCTCGCGCACTGCGGTGGCGGGGAAGGTGCTGGTGACGTCGGGAGTGGCGGTAAACACCGCGCTGATGATGTCGTCCTCGACCAGTTCGTTGCGGACCAGGATCTCGCGCATGAGCTCCTGGGTGCGCTCGGTCACCTGGGCGACCGTGTCCTCGTCGACCGTCGTCGCCCCGCGCAGACCCCTGACCGAGAGAGCGGGTGCCATGGCGGGTCACTCTACCGGGACTGTCGCTCAGGTCCCGGTGGGGCCGGCGGACGCCGCCAAGCCCCGGACCTCCTCGACGCTGAGCTGACGCCAGTGGCCCGGGCGCAAACGGGTATCCCGCAGCGGGCCGATGCGGGTACGCACCAGCCGACGGACCGGATGCCCCACGGCCTCGCACATCCGTCGGACCTGCCGGTTGCGGCCTTCGTGGATCACCAGGCGCAACACCCCCTCAGCCAGGACGCCGACCTCGGCCGGCGCCGTCAGCCCGTCGGCCAGCTCCACGCCGTCGCGCAGGGTGCGCAACGCACCCGGTGAGGGTGTGCCGCCCGCCACCTCGGCCACGTACTCCTTGGCCACTCCGTTGGATGGGTGCGTGAGCAGCTGGGCCAGCGTGCCGTCGTTGGTCATGATCAGCAGACCCTCGGTGTGCCGGTCGAGGCGACCCACGGGGAAGACCCGCGGCTCGGAAGGGACCAGGTCGAGCACCGTCGATCTTCCCTGGGGATCGTCGGCCGTCGTGATCACGTCGTCAGGTTTGTTCAAGAGGTAGTACACCAGGTCCGGCGCTACCGGCACCAGGACGCCGTCGACCTCCACCCGGGCGGCCGACGGATCGATCCGGCGCCCGAGCACAGCGGGCTGGCCGTCGACCCTCACGCGCCCGGCCGCGATCAACTCCTCGCAGGCGCGCCGCGACCCGAGCCCGGCACGCGCCAGCACCTTCTGGAGCCGCTCGCCGTCGGCCGGGCCCGACCCCTCAGACGGCGTCGGGACCCGCCTCGGCTCCCAGCCCCAGCGCCGACTGCAGGTCGCGCTCGAGCTCCCCGGCCACCTCGGGCCCGGGCAGGAAGTCCTCCACCCGCGGCAGCTGCTCGAGCGAGTCGATCCCCAGTCGTTCGAGGAACAAGTCGGTCGTGCCGAAGAGAGCCGGTTGCCCGGGGCCCTCGGCGTGACCCACCACCTCGATGTAGCCCCTCTGCTCGAGGAGCCGCGTCACACCGTCGACGTTGACCCCCCGCAGCGCCGAGATCTGCCCCCGCGACACCGGTTGCCGGTACGCCACGATGGCCAACGTCTCGAGCGCCGCCGTCGACAGCCGGTGCGAGACCTCGCGGTTGGCGAACCGCTCCACGTACGCGGCCAGGTCCGGATGGGTCTGCAGGCGGGCCCCGCCGGCGACCCGGGCCAACACGAAGCCGTGCCCCTCACGCTCGTAGGAGCGGGCCAGCTCGCCGAGCACCTCGTCGACCCGCTCGACGGGCTCCTCCAAGAGCTCGGCCAGCAGCTGGGGCGCCAGGGGTTCCACGGCCACCAACAAGATGGCCTCGATGATCCGGCCCAGCTCGGCGAGCGGTTCGGCCCGCGGCTCAGCCTCCGGTTCGGGGTTCGACTCGGCCTGCGGCTCAACGTGCGGTACGGGCTCCACCACTCACCCCTCGTAGTCGTCGATCTCGAAGCCGCCAAGTTCCGCCAGGCCCCGGCCCTGGCCCTGGACCGCTCCCGCGTACTCCTCGGCGCCGACCCAGTCGATCCGCAGATCACCGAAGGTGCTGCCCTGGCCCAGGGTGACCCGCCCCATCTTGCACAACTCGAGAAGCGCCAGGAAACGCACGATGACCTCGATCCGTGTGCGGCACGAGGCGACCAGGGTGCGGAACGATGCCGCCCGATCGGGGACCGGGGTCGAGATCAGCTCGGCCACCGCCTCGGAGACCGAGACGGTGTCGACGGTCACGTGGGAAAGGTCGACCCGGGGTACCGGGCGCTCGGCCGACCCGCGCAGGTAGGCCTGGGCGATGTCCTCGGGGGTCACGCCGGCCAGGAGATCCGGAGCGTGGACCACGAACCCGTCGTCGAGGCCGACCTCGCGTGGGACCGAACGCGCCGCCTGTTCCGCCATCGCGCTGAACACGTCGGCTGCTGCGGCGTAAGCCCGGCACTCGAGCAGCCGGGAGAGGAGCAGGTCGCGCTCCTCCCATCCGACGAGGTCCTCGTCGTCGTCGACCTCCTCGGGGCCGGGTAGCAACCGCTGGGACTTGAGCTCCAGCAGGATCGCGGCCACCAGGAGGAACTCCGAGAGCTGGTTGAGCTCTATCAGCTCTCGACGGTTGGTCAGCACGTCCACGAACCCGTCGACTACCGCCAGGAGCTCGATCTCGAGCACGTCGAGCTCGTGGGAGGACACCAGGTGCAAGAGGAGGTCGATGGGTCCCTCGAAGACCGGTGTCGAGACCGTGTAAGCCACCCGCCGACGTTACCGAACCGGCCGGACCCGCCGGCGCACCCGCCGGCTCGCCCTACCATGGCGCCCCATGAACAGGGTCCTCTCGGGCATCGCGCCGTCCGGCAACGTCACCTTGGGCAATTACCTGGGGGCACTCCGGCACTGGGTCACCTTCCAGGACGGTCACGACGCCTTCTACTGCGTGGTGGACCTGCACGCGCTGACCAACGAGATCGAGCCTGCGGCCCTGCGGGCCAACACCCTCGATGCCGCCCTTGACCTCCTGGCGGTCGGCCTCGACCCGGACCGCTGCACCCTGTTCGTCCAGAGCCAGGTCCCCGAGCACCCCCGACTGACCTGGCTGCTCGAGTGTTCTACCACCATGGGCGAGCTCCGCCGCATGACCCAGTTCAAGGACAAGGCCAAGGCCCAGGAGGCGGCGCGCGTGGGCCTCTTCACGTACCCGGTACTCATGGCCGCCGACATCCTCCTTTACGACGCCGACGCCGTGCCTGTCGGTGACGACCAGCGTCAGCACCTGGAGCTGGCCCGGGAGCTGGCCACACGCTTCAACAACCGGTTCGGTGCCACCTTCATCGTGCCCGAGGCGGCCATCCCCGGCACCGGGGCCAGGGTCATGGACCTCCAGCACCCCGAACGCAAGATGTCCAAATCGGTCGACTCCCCCCTCGGTACCATCGGCCTGCTCGATTCGGACGAGGAGATCACCAAGAAGGTCCGCAAGGCCGTCACCGACACCGACGGCGAGATGCGCTACGACCGCGCCGCCAAGCCCGGCCTGGCCAACCTCCTCGACCTGCTGGCCGCGGCCACCGGGCGTACCCCCCAGGAGGTGGCCGGCGACTACGAGCGTTACGGCGACCTCAAGAACGACGTGGCGGCCGCACTCTGCGAGCTGCTCGGCCCGGTGCGCCAACGCCGCGCCGAGCTCGAGGCGGATCTGGCCTACGTGCACCAGGTGCTCGCCCGCGGCGCCGACCGGGCCCACGAGGTGGCGGCCGCCACCTATACCCGGGCCGCCGCCGCCATGGGGTTGCTTCCCGGCTCTCCCGTCTGAGCACGGGACCCGAGCCGGCTCAGACCCCGAGGACGCCCTCCCACCAGCTGTAGAGCCGGTCGAAGAGCCAGGTGATGGGACCCACGTGCCCGTTGCCGGACAGGAAGAAATTCAGGACGACCAGCACCAGGAGCGCCGGCATCGTGTACTGGCGGTAGCGCAGGTAGGTCGGCCACCACCGTGAGGGCATCAGCCGCTCGAGGACGACCGAACCGTCGAGTGGTGGGACCGGCACCAGGTTGAACGCGGCGAGGCCCACGTTGACCAGGCTGGCCAGGAACAGGACCTGGGCGGGCAGCGACCACTGGGTCACCGAGTCGGTGAACTGGGGCAGACCCGAGCGGGAGACGTTGACGAAGAGCAATCCGAAGGCGACGGCCAGGGCCACATTGGTGGCCGGGCCGGCCAGTGCCACCAGAACGCCCTGATTGCGCGGGCTGCGCAGCCGGCCCACGTTCACCGGGACCGGCTTGGCCCATCCGATGACCCCGACCGTGGTCAAGGAAAGCAGTGCGGGCACGAGAAGCGTCCCCACGGGATCGACGTGCACCAGGGGGTTCAGCGTCAGACGCCCGGCCCGGGCCGCCGTGTCGTCCCCGCAGGCCCTGGCCACCCATCCGTGGGACACCTCGTGAAGGATGACGGACGGAACCACGCAACAGAAGATGATGATCTCCTGCTCGGTGATGTTGTGGTGCACCACCAGGGCGACCACGAGCACCGCCATTGCGGCGATCCACAGATTGCGCTTGGTCTCCCGGGCCATCGGGCGCCGCCCCGAGGGGGCGCCGGGCACCCGCACCTAGGGTTTGGCGGCGTCGACGATGCAGCGGCGGGCGGCGGGCTTGGCTTCGAGCCGGGCCGCGCCGATCGGCTTGCCGCACACCTCGCACAGGCCGTAGGTGCCCTCCTCGAGCCGGGACAGTGCCGCCTCGACCTCGTCGAGGGCCTCCCGCAGCTCCAGGGCGAGGCGCTCCGCCTCCCCCCGTTCGGCGGTCACCTGGCTCGAGTCGGCGAAGTTCGAGTCGTAGCTCAGCCCGCTCCCCTGGTCGGCGAACCCGAGCTCGCTCAATTGGGCCTGCAGGCCCTCCCGCTCGGTGTGCAACAGGGCGGCAAAATCGGTGTCGGCGCTCTCCGCCGCGGGGGCCTCGTTCGGCATGGCCTCATGCTACGCGGTGGCTCCCCCCCGTCGCGCCCGCCCGGGGGTGGGCTCCCTCGTAGGCCCGCCGCAGGTGCTCGGGCGAGACCTTGGTGTAGCGCTGCGTCGTCGCGACCGAGGCGTGCCCGAGGAGCTCCTGGACGACCCGGACGTCGGCACCTCGTCCGAGCATGTGGGTGGCGCACGAGTGCCGCAGCACGTGCGGAGAAACCCGTTCGGCCAGGCCCACGCGCCCGGCGTACTTCTTGACCACCCCGAAGGCCCCGGCCCGCGTGAGGCGGCCCCCGCGGGCATTGAGGAAGACGGCCTCGGCGTCACTCCGGCGGCGCCAGCGCCGGGGCTCCACGGCGGGCCGCCCGCTCGAGAGCCACTCGTCGAGCGCGTCCAGTGCCGAGCGGCCGAGGGGCACCACTCGCTCCTTGCCACCCTTTCCCCAGAGCCGGATCAGGGGGAGCTCGTCAGAGGCAACAGCGGCGGCCACGTCCCCCAGGTCGAGGCCGACCGCCTCGCTCACCCTGGCTCCCGTCGCGTAGAGCATCTCCAGCAGCGCACGGTCCCGCAGCACCAGGGGCCCGGTCCCCACGACCGCACCGAGGAACCGCTCGGTCTCGTCCTCGCTGAGCGCCTTGGGCAGGTAGTCGGTGACCGCCGCCGCCGGGAGGTCGAGCGTGGGGTCGTCGTCGCGGAGACCCTCGTCCACCTCGAAGCGGTGAAAGCCCCGGATGCTCGACGCGGCACGGGCCACCGAGGCCGCCCCGTGCGTGCCGCGCAGCGTCTCCAGGTGGGCGGCCACGTCGGCCGGGGTGGCGGTGTCGATCCCTCGCCCCCGGGTGTGCTCCAGGCCCGCCTGGTAGGCGTTCAGGTCCCTCCGGTAGGCCTCCAACGTGCGCGGGGAGCGCCCCCGCTCGACCTCGAGCCACGAGAGGAACTCCTCGGCCGCGCGCGGCAGTGTGAGCGGTCGCGCCTCGTGCACCGGCGGTGCCGGTGCGACGTCGGGCGGGTCCTGCCGGCTCACCGGCCGGCCAGGCGGGAGCGGGCCAGCGAAAGGCCGAGGATGGTGGTCTCGTCCTGGAGCATGCCGTCGGCCACCAGCGCATCGAGGTCATCGAGGGGGACCCGAACCGAGGTCATGGTGTGCTCCTCGATCCCATCGGGCCGGCGCGGGCACGGGCTCAGCCCCGTGGCCAGATAGATCAGCGTGCGCTGGTCGCTCACTCCCGGGGTGTTCCAGGTGCTGACGAGCAACTCGAGGTCGCCCGCCTCGAGGCCGGCCTCCTCGGCCAGCTCGCGGCGGGCCGTGTCGACGGCCGGCTCCCCGTCGCGGTCGCGAGTGCCGGCGGGGATCTCGAGGACCATGGCGTCGACGGCAGCCCGGTACTGGCGCACCAGGGTCACGGTGCCGTCCTCGTGAAGTGGGACGACCGTGACGGCGCCGGGGTGGCGCACGACGACTCGTTCGAAGGGCCGGCCGTCGGGATCCTCGAGCTCGAGGCGCACCACCGAGAACAACCACGCCCCGAGGAGCGTCTCCTCCCGCAGACGGCGGAAGCCCGGCACGCTCAGGTGACGGCGTCGAGGTCCAGCAGGTGCGGCTCGCGACCCTCGGCGCGCTCGAGGGCGGCGGCGACCAGCTCGCGGAACAGCGGATGCGGCCGGTCGGGCCGGCTCTTGAATTCGGGATGGGCCTGCGTGGCCACCCAGTACGGGTGGCCGTCGAGCTCCACGAACTCGACCAACCTCCCGTCGGGTGAGATCCCCGAGCACACCAGGCCGACCGCCTCGAGCCTCTCCTTGTAGCGATTGTTGAACTCGAAGCGGTGGCGGTGCCGCTCGGTCACTCCCAGGGCGCCGTAGGCCTCGGCGACCGCGGAGCCGGGCTGCAGGAGCGCCTGGTAGGAGCCGAGGCGCATGGTCCCACCCTTGTCGGTCACCTCGGCCTGGTCGGGCATCAAATCGATCACCGGGTGCGGCGAGGTGCTGTCGAACTCCCTCGAATTGGCGCCCTCGAGTCCGGCCCGGTCACGGGCCACCGAGATGACCATCACGTGGAGGCCCAGGCACAGGCCGAGGCACGGGATGGCATTGTCGCGGGCGTAGCCGGCCGCCGCGATCATGCCCTCGATCCCCCGCTCGCCGAAGCCACCCGGGATGACGATGGCGTCGAGGCCCCGGAGGCGGTCCGAGCCCAACAGGTCCGGGACCAGCTCGGCGTCGATCCAGTCCAGCTGCACCTCGACGCCATGGTGGAACCCGGCGTGACGCAGGGCCTCGACCACCGACATGTAGGCGTCGGGCATGTTCACGTACTTGCCCACGATGCCGACTTTCACGGCCCGCGAGAGCGAGGCCACCCGCTGCACCAACTCGGTCCACTCGGAGATGTCGATCGGATTGGCGGCCTCGTCGATCCCGAGCGCTCGGCAGATGTACGCGTCGAGGCCCTGCTCGTGCAGGACGATCGGGATGTCGTAGATGCTCGGTGCGTCGACGGCCGACACCACTGCGTCGATGGCGACGTCGCACTGGAGCGAGATCTTGCGCTTGAGGCTCTCGGAGATCGGCTTGTCGCTGCGGCACACGATCACGTCGGGCTGGATGCCTCGGCTCCGCAGTTCGGTCACCGAGTGCTGCGTCGGCTTGGTCTTCTGCTCCCCCGACACCAGGTACGGCACCAGGGTGAGGTGCAGGTAGCAGACGTTGTCCCGGCCGATGTCCCGCCGGAACTGCCGGATGGCCTCGATGAAGGGCACGATCTCGATGTCGCCGACCGTGCCGCCGATCTCGACGATGACGATGTCCACGTCCTCGTCGGCCAGGCGACGGATGCGGTCCTTGATCTCGTCGGTGACGTGGGGGATCACCTGCACGGTGCGCCCCAGGAAGTCGCCGCGGCGCTCCTTCTCGATCACCGAGCGGTAGATGCCCCCGGTCGTGGTGTTGGAGCGCTTGGAGAGGTTCTCGTCGATGAAGCGCTCGTAGTGCCCGAGATCGAGGTCGGTCTCGCCGCCGTCCTCGGTCACGAACACCTCGCCGTGCTCTCCGGGGTTCATGGTCCCCGGATCGACGTTGATGTACGGGTCGAGCTTGCACATGGTGACCCGCAGCCCCCGGCACTTGAGCAGCCGGCCGAGCGAGGAGGCCGTGAGACCCTTCCCGAGCGAGCTCGAGACCCCGCCGGTGACGAAGATGAACTTGCTCACGCCGCCTTCGGCACGCCGAGCCACAGGTCAGGTGATGGGTGCACCCGGCCAAGATAATCGAATGGGGCGGGAGCCGTGGTGGACTGCTCCACCCTAGGAACGGAGCCCGGCGTCGAGCAGCTCGCGGGCGTGCCGGCGGGCCGCGTCGCTGCCTGGGTGTCCCGAGAGCATGCGTGACAGCTCCGTGATCCGCTCCTCACCCTCGACCGGCGCGGCGGAGGTCACGGTCCTCCCCCCGATCTCGCGCTTGACCACGCTGATCTGCGCATCCGCCTGCGCCGCCACCTGGGCCAGGTGGGTGACCACCAGTACCTGCCGGGCACCGGCCACCTCGTGCAGTGCTTGACCGAGCGCCAGTGCCGCCGCACCGCCCACACCGGCGTCCACCTCGTCGAAGACCATGGTCTGCGGACCGCCCATACCCACCAGGCGGATGGCCAGCATGGCCCGGGCCAGCTCGCCGCCCGAGGCGGCGCGGGCCAGCGATTGAGCGGGTTCGCCCAGGTTGGCCGCCAGATCGAGCACCACCGGCTCGCCGGAGCCGCCTGGGGCCACCCGGACCTCGAGGCGGGCCCCGGCCATGGCCAACGTGGCCAACCGATCCCCCACCATGATTCCGAAGGACGACGCGGCGCCGATCCGGGTGGCCCGCACGACCGACTCGGCGGCCTCGAGCGAGCCCAGGACGCGCCGCCGTTCGGCAGCCAGACGGGCCGCTGCGCCGTCGGCGTCCTCGAGCGCGGCCAGACGCTCCTGGGCGATGCCGGCGTAGGCGAGGACCGCATGGAGGTCCTTCCCATACTTGCGCCGCAGGTCGGCCAGCACCCGTCGGCGGGTCTGCACCTCCTCGAGACGCCCCGGGTCGTCGCCCCACTCCTCCACGGCGTCCCGCAGCGAACGGGCCAGGTCCGAGAGCTCGACCCCGGCGGCGAGGAGCCGGGCGTGATACTCCTCGAAGGTTGCCTTCCCGGCCAATGCCGCTCCGGCGCGACCGATGAGGTCGAGCGCGTCCAGACCTGCGTCGGGCCCGTCGGTGCGCGCGTCGAGGAAGGCGGCCGCGCCCTGCGCCGCCTCCCGGTACGCCGCGGCATCGGCCAGGCGTTCCTCCTCCCTGCGCAGGAGCACCTCCTCGTCCGTGTCCTCGATCCCCGCTGCGGTGATCTCCTCGAGCTGGTAGCGCAGGACGTCGGCTTCCCGGGCCCGCTGCTGCTCGTCTCCTCCGACCTGCGCCAGCGCGTGGTCGACGGTGCGGAGCTCCCGGCGCAGCGCCCGCAGGGGGCCGAGATCGGTCCCGGCGAACGCGTCGAGCACCCGGCACTGTTCGGCCGGCGTGACCAGTGCCCGGTGCTCGTGTTGCCCGTGGATCTCCACGAGTTCCGCAGCCGCCTCGCCAAGCGCCGTCAGCGGAGCCATCCGAGTATCGACCCACGCCCGCGAACGGCCCTGGGCCGGCACGGCGCGGGCGAGCACTCGTTCCTGCTCTTCGCCGGCATCGCCCACCAAGAACCGGGCCTCGACCAGTGCCTCGGTAGCGCCGGCGCGTACGAGACGGCCGTCAGCCCGCCCCCCGAGGACGAGGTGCAGCGCCTCGACCACCAGCGTCTTGCCCGCTCCCGTCTCGCCGGTGAGCACCGTCATGCCCGGCCCGAAGGTCAAAGTCAGGTCTTCGATCACCCCGAGGTCGCGCACATGCAACTCCGTCAGCATGCGTGCCCTCCGGGACCTCAGCGCTCCCGGTCGGCCAGGAGCCGGAAACGCAGGATGCCCCCGAAGGTCTGGGGGTTGGTGCGCACCACCCGCACGGCCCGCGGCCCGACGCGGCACACCACGGTCGACCCGGGCTGGAGGCGCCCCACGTCCTGACCGTCGATCACCAGGGCGCCGGGTCGATCGGGCACCACCTCCACCTGCACCTGCTGCTGGTCGGTGAGGACCAGGCTGCGGTCGAGGGAGAAGTGGGGAGCCACGGGCGTCACGACCATGGCACGGAGCATGGGGGCCAGGACCGGGCCTCCGGCGGAGAGGTTGTAGGCGGTGGAGCCCGTGGGGGTGGCGATGATGAGCCCGTCGGCCGAGTAGGTCAGCGCCTCCTCACCGTCGATTCGTGTGGCCAGCCGGACCGTGTGGCCGAAGTCCGTCTTCTCGATCACCACCTCGTTGAGGGCAAGAAGTGAATGGTCCGTGCCCCCGGGCAGTCCGTTGTCGATCGTCACCTCGAGGGCACAGCGCTCCTCGACGGCGGCGCGGCCCTCGAGCACCGTGGCCAGAGCGTCTCGGACCCGCTCGGGCACGAGGTCGGGCAGGTAGCCGAGCCGGCCGAAATTGACGCCGAGCACGGGCACGCCGTGGCCGGCCGCCATGCGGACCGCCCGCAGGAAGGTCCCGTCGCCGCCCATCGACACCGCCACGGTGCTGCCGGACAGGTCGACATCGGCCATGTCGAGCTCCACAGAGCCCTCGCGGACGCGGTCGGGCCCGCTGAACTGCAGGATCCGGGGCTCGACGGCCTGCTCCGACAGCCAGGCGGCCGTCTCGGTGGCCAGGGCCATCGCGTCGGGCCGGTCGGGATGGACCAGGAAGCTGACAGTCGCCACGGCGCGCCTCTCAGCGACCCGGGCCGTCGGCTGCGCTGGCCCGGGTCGCCTCGTCGACCGCACCGGCGATCAGCTCGGCCACCTCGGTACCGGGCGGACCGGGCGCGCCCTTGCGGGCGTGCACCAGGAACTCCACGTTGCCGGCCGCGCCGATCAGGGGTGAGCGCATCGCCCCCATGATGCCGGTTCCAGCGGCGACGAGCGAGGCCGTGACCTCGGCGAGCGCACCCTGCCACAGCGCCGGGTCACGCACGACACCCTTGCCGCGGGAGACCGCAGCCCGCCCCACCTCGAACTGGGGCTTGACCAGGAGGACCAGGTCGGCCTCGGAGCCAGCCACGGGGCCGCTCAGCACGGGCACCGCAGCGCGCAGCGAGATGAAGGACAGATCGGCCACCACCAACGTGCACGAGTCGAAAGAACGGGTGGGCTCGGCGGCCTGGAGGAGGGCCGGAGTGAGGTCCCGCACGTGCACCCGCTCGAGGACCGTGACCCGCGCGTCCGCCCGCAGCGAGGGGTCGAGCTGACCGTGCCCCACGTCGACCGCGTACACGTGGAACGCACCCCGCTGGAGGAGGCAGTCCGTGAAGCCCCCGGTGGACGCCCCAGCATCGAGGGCCACTCGTCCCGAAACCGAGACACCGAAACGCTCCAGGGCAGCGTCGAGCTTGAGGCCCCCCCGAGAGACGAAGGGTGGGCGCGGTCCGAGAAGCACGACGGGCTCGTCGGGCGCCACCAGCCGGGCCGCCTTGCCCGCGGGTGCCCCGGCCACCAGGACCGTGCCCGCGGCGATGGCGTCCTGGGCCTCTCGCCGGTTGGCCAGGAGCCCCCGGCGCACGAGCTCGGCGTCGAGCCGGCGGCGGGCGGCCGGGCTCAGCTGGCGGCCTTCTCCGGCGGCGTCCCGCCGGGCCCCGGGGCCCAGGCGGGCGTGACCCTCGACGCCGCGGCCCTGGCGCGCGAGGCGGTGCGCCCGGCGGTGCCCCTCACACCGTCGGCGGTGCGTCCCGCCTGTGCAGAGACCTCGCGGGTGGCGCTCAGGCCGACGTCGGCCGACCGCTTGAGCACGTCTCCCACCTGCGAGGCCAACGATTCGGCCCATTGGTTCGCGTGCGAGCGCTGCACCGAACCAGCGTCGACGAGGGCCCGCACGAGCTCCTCGGCCCGGCGTCGGCTCACCTCACCCAGCATCGTGGCGGCCTCGACGTACTTGCGGATGCGCTCCTCGCCCGCCATGGGGCTCACCCTAACGGAGCACCTGGTCGACCAGGGCATGCAGATCGTGGGCCACCGCCGCCGCGTCGGCGTCCGCCGGAACGCCCCCCGGTGGGGTCACCCCGGAGAGCACCAGGGCGAAGGGGATGCCCAGCTGCCGGGCGAGCATCCCGTCGGTGGCAGGCCGGTCCCCCACCATCACACGGAGCTCGCCGGGGGCCACGCGTCCGGCGATCGCCTCGGCGGTCGCTCGGTGAGGTTTTCCCGCCACCTCGGGGGCGGCCTCGGCTGCCGTGGCCACGGCCGCGAGAATGGCGCCGCCGCCGGGCTCGAGCCCGTGGCTGGTCGGGTAGGTCGGGTCCTCGTTGGTCCCGATGAAGCGGGCCCCTCCGCGCACCGCGGAGGCGGCCCGGTTCAGGTCGCCGTAGGTCACCGAGCGGGTCAGGCCGACCACCACGGCATCGGCCGGGCCCTCCTCCACAACCTTGATCCCGTGGGCACCCAGCGCCTCGAGCACGCCTGCGCCGGCCACGACCACGGCGGTGGAGCCCGGTGCAAGCAGGCCGGCCGCCACGTCGCCGGATCGCAGGAGATCGCCGTCGTCGACCGTGATGCCGCTGCGGGCCAGGCGAGCGCGCAACTCGCTACGGGTCGGGACCGAGTTGTTGGTGGCGAACAGCACCCGGACGCCACTCGCGCGCAGTCGGGCCACGGCCTGACCGGCGCCGGCCACCAGCTCGTCGCCGACCCACACGACACCGTCGAGATCCACGACCCAGGTCCCTCCTGGCGGCGGTGGCCACATGCGCGCCGAGGCTAACCGGATGTGCGTGCAGTCCATAGACTCGGCGACCGTGGCCGACTCTCGGGACGGGGGCTCGTGATCCTTCCCGAGGACCCGGCACCGCCGACGCGGCAGAAGGCCATGCCACGTGAGGTCGAGATCCAGCCACGCTCACTGCTCCGCCTGGCCCGCTACGTCAGCGCGTCGCGTGCAGCCGAGCTGCATGCCGCCGCCCATGGGGCGCGCCGGGCACTCGGGCACCGGCGCGTGTGGAACATCAGCTCGACCGCGCACGGGGGAGGCGTCGCCGAGATGCTCGGATTGCTCAACGGCTACGCCGTCGGCGCCGGCATCGACGCCCGATGGGCCGTGATCGACGGTGATCGGGCGTTCTTCACCATCACCAAGCGTCTGCACAACCGGATCCACGGTGCCGCCGGCGACACCGGTGCGCTCGGGCCGGCGGAGGCGGACCACTACACCGCTGTGCTGCGCGCCAACGGCAACGCGCTGGGCCGAATGATGCGGCCGGGCGACATCGCGGTGCTCCACGACCCACAGACGGCGGGGCTGGGTGACCACCTGGCCCGGCGGGGCATCAGCGTGGTCTGGCGTTGCCACATCGGCACGGAACGGCCCAACGTGCACACCGAGCAGGCCTGGACCTTCCTCCACCCGTATCTCAGGGCCTGCCACACCTTCGTGTTCTCGCACGAAGCCTTCGTCCCCGACGTGCTCCGCGATGCCGACGTGTGGATCATCTGCCCCTCCATCGACCCCCTCTCACCGAAGAACCGAGCGCTCCCCAGGGCACGCGTCGAGCGCCTCCTGTCCGGCGTGGGCCTCCTGCCCGACGGCGGGGATACGGGCGGCGCCGTCCTGGGCGATGCCGCGCCGTTCGGCCGCCACGAGCGGGTCGTGGTCCAGGTCTCGCGGTGGGACCACCTCAAGGACATGGTGGGGGTCCTCCACGGTTTCGCCGAGCACGTGGTGGGTCGCACCGACGCCCGGCTGGCCCTGATCGGCCCGGCCGTCGACGGCGTGAGCGACGACCCCGAGGGTGCACGTGTGCTGGCCGAGTGCCTCGGGGCGTGGGACGCCCTGCCGGGGCGGGCCCGTGAGGTCATCCGCCTGGTGGCACTCCCCATGGAGGACCCGGTGGCGAACGCCCTCGCCGTCAACGCCGCCCAGCGCCATGCCTGCGTCGTCGTCCAGAAGAGCCTGCAGGAGGGTTTCGGCCTCACCGTGACCGAGGCCATGTGGAAGGCGCGCCCGGTGGTGGCCTCAGCGGTCGGTGGCATCACCGACCAGGTGACACCCGAGACCGGGGTCCTGCTCGACGATCCCCGGGATCTCGACGCCTTCGGGCGCGCCCTGCTCGATCTTCTGGGCCGCCCGGCCGAGTTTCCCGCGCTCGGACGCCGCGCTCGGCGCCGCGTGCGCGAGCACTACCTGAGCGATCGCCACCTGATCGAGTACGCCCGCCTCCTCCGACACATGGTCGAGGACTGATCAGGCGGTGGCGCCTGGCTCAACCCCGGGCCGCCCCCTGGGCGATCACCCGTCCCGTCACCTCGTCCCGACTGATGCCCACGATGGCATGCCGTGGGCCGCCCGCCCATGGAGCCAGGCCGAGACCGGTCACCGACGCCACCTCCTCGGGGTCCTCCACGCGTCGAGCGCTCCCGGTCACCAACACGCTCCACCCCTCGCTGAGGGCCTCGTCCACCCGGTCGATCTGGAAGCTCACCCGGCCCTGCTCGACAATGGCGGCGGCGTGTTCGGCCGTGGTCGAGAACACCACGTCACGCCCGTTGGACACGAAGTTGAGGGGATGGGCGACCGGTCCCCGGGTCGAGCGGAACACGATGCGCCCCACCCCACCGGCCCGCAGGTGGACCGCGCACTGCTCGGGGGTCAGCGCCCGCAGCTCGGGGTGGCGCCCGGCCCGGCCCTGCCCGGGCGGTCGGTCGATCCGGCCTCCGGAGAGATCCTCGGGGGTGCACTCGAGGGCCATGGCCAGCAACAGGAGCGATCCGCTGCTCAGCCGAGCCGTGGCATTGGTCTCGAAGTACCGCAGGTATTCGGGGTCGATACCGGCGACCTGAGCCACCTCCTCGATGCTCTTGCCCAGTTCGGACCGGCGCCGGGCCACACGGCGGGCCATGTCCCCGGCATGCAGGTCGGCCGGGCCCGCGGGACCCGTGGTGCCTGCTGTCAGGTCGTCTGGTGCCATGTCTCCCTCAACCCTCGAGTCTCAACCCTCAACCGTCTACCCACGGCCCCACCGCCATGGTCCGCGCCACGTCGCGCTGGGTGACATGGCCGACCACCCGGGTCCCCTCGAGCACCGGGAGGGCCGCCGCGTCGTGGCGCCACATGATCGACGCCGCCTCCTCCACCGGCAGATCGGCGTCGACGCCCAGGGCTCCGTCGGCGACGGCGATCTCTCCCAGGGTCACCTGTCGGGGGTCGAGGCCGCGAGCCACCACCAGCGCCACGATGTCACGAGTGCCCACCGTCCCGGCCAATGCGCCGTCGTCCGCGCACACGGGCACGGCATCGACGTCGTTGGCCACCAGGTAGCGCGCCGCCACGACCACGCTGTCGGTGCTCGACAGGGCGTCGATCTCCCCGCACATCACATCACGGACCCGTCGCACGCAGACCTCGCTCAGGATGCCTTGCGCTTGGCCGTCTTGCGCGCCCGCGCCGTCCGGGGAGCGGGCGCCTCAGGGGCGTCCCCGACCTCCCCGACGGCAGCCGTCCGGGCCGCGGCAGCGATGCTGGCGTTGAGGGCCTCCATGAGGTCGACCACCTTGGTCGGGGCATCCGGGACGCTCTGGATCACGATCTCGCGGCCACCCCGTTTCTCCTCGATCAAGGCCTCGACCTTCTCCCGGTGGGTGTCGTGGAACCGTCCCGGGTCCCAGTCGCTCTCCATGGAGCCGATCAGCATCTGTGCCATGGAGAGTTCACGCTCGCTGACTTCGGGCCCGTCGGGCAGCGGGAACTCGCGTCCGGGCACCCGCACCTCGTCGGCGAAGTACATCGTGTGCAGTGCCAGCGCGTCCGCCTCGGGCCGGATGGCCACCAGGTGCTCCTTGTTCCGCATCACGAGCGTGGCGATCGCCACCTTCTTGGACTCGGTCATGGCCTGTCGCAGCAACGCGTAGGCCTTGTCGGTCCCCTCCCCCTCGGGGGCCAGGTAGTAGGTGGCCCGGAAGTACACCGGGTCGATCTCGGCCAGGTCCACGAAGTCGGAGATCTCGATCTGGCGGGACCGCTTGGGCTCGGCGGACTCGAGCTCCTCGTCGCTCAAGAGGACGTACTCCCCGCCGCCGAGATCGAATCCCCGGACGATTCGTTCCTGTGGAACCTCGTCACCGGTCCGTTCGTTCACCTTCTTGTAGCGGATGCGGTCCGAGGTGCCCTCCTCGAACTGGTTGAAGTGGATGCCCTTGTCCGCCGTGGCTGGGTACAAGGCGACGGGGATGTTCACCAGTCCGAAGCTCAGGGCCCCCTTCCAGATCGTGCGTGGCATGAACGACAAATTACCAGCCCAGAGCCGGTCCACCCCCTTGTGACACCCGGTGGGCACACTGAGGCCGTGACAGACGCCACGTCGACCGGCTTCCTGACGGCGTTCGTGGCCGGCCTGGTGCAACTGGGCCCTATCGAACCGCGGTCGGGCGATCTCTCGATCGAGCTGGGCATCTCCGTGTGGATGCGGCGGAGCGGCACGCCCGTGGCCGAGGCTTCGACAGTCCTCGGGGAACTCCGGGTGGCACTGGTGGAGGCGGCAGGGCTCGACCTGGCCACCGAACCCGTCCCCCTGGTCGGGCACGCCCCGGCGCGGGACCTCCTCACCCTCGTCCTGACCGTCTCCGACCTGCTGGATCGGGCAGTGGTGGCCAGCGGACTGTCTCGAGACGAGCTTGTGCGTCGTGCCCTGCGCAACCGGGACCGCGCCATCCGCTACGCCCTCGGTGCCTGAAGGAGCCGCATAGCATCGACCCGTGGCGTGGGCACCAGCGGCTCCCGACGGCCGGTCGCGGACTGGCGCATGGTTGGTCGCACTCGCATCGTTCGCCGGGGCGCTCACCTACGGGGTCGCCATCGCGCTGCGGACCTACGAGGTGGACCTCGGCGTCTACCTACGGCTGGGCGGACGCTACGTCTTCACCCCGCACCTGTACTCGGTGGGCCTCCCGAACACCACCTTGTTCTTCACCTACCCCCCCTTCGCGGCCCTGCTCTTCGCGCCGTGGCGGCATCTCTTCGGGTCCGTGGCCACGGTGCAGACGGCGTGGACGCTGTGCAACCTGGGCGCGCTGCTCGGCATCGTCGTGGTCTCGTTGCGCACGGTGCGCCCCGAGCTCTGCCGGGCCGCGGTGTGGCGGTGGGCCCTGGCCCTGAGCCTGCCGGTGTTGCTGCTCAATCCGGTCCTCATCACCGTCGGGTTCGGACAGGTGAATCTTGTCGTGACCCTGTTGGTGCTGTGGGACCTTCTCTCGGAGCGCCGGATCGGGGGGCGAGGGGTCCCGCTCGGCCTCGCCACCGGCATCGCTGCCGCAATAAAGCTGACCCCGCTGCTCTTCGTCCCCTACCTCTTGCTGACGCGCCGGACCCGCGGTGCCCTCACGTGCACGGCGACCTTCGCCACGTGTGAATTGGTGACGTACTTCCTCTCCCCGCGTCGTCGTCGTTCTTCTGGACCAACGCCGTCTTCAGGCCCGAACGAGCCGGCGATCTGTTCAACGTGCGCAACCAGAACCTGACCGCCGCACTCGACCGCATCGCCCATACGCTCCTGCCGGCCAAGGTGACGTGGCCGGTGCTGCTCGTCGTGGCCATCGGCGGCCTGGTCCTGGCATCGATCGCGCACCGGAGATCCTCGCCCATGCTCGGGGTGCTCGTGTGCGCCGGGACGGGGCTGCTGGTGTCACCCATCTCGTGGATCCACCACCTGGTCTGGATCGTCCCCGCTCTTGCCTGGTTGGCCCTGGCCGACGACCGCCCCCGGTGGGGACGCGCCCTCGCGGCGGGTGGTGCGCTCCTGTTCTGGAGCGCACCCGTCTGGTGGGTGCCCTCCCGGGGCGCCTCGGACCTCCACCTCGGCGTCTGGCAGCTCGTGGCGGGCAACTCCTTCTGCCTGGTCATCGTGGTGTTCCTGGCCGGCATCTCACTGCTGCTCCTCAGACGCCGACCCCGTTGTGCGCCCGTTGTCTGAGTTGGGTTCGAACGGCTCTATGCCGGGGAGCAGTCGTCGAAGCACAATCCACCGAGGGGGTGGGGTGACCCGGGACTCCTGGGGGAATGGTCACCCCCCCCTCAGCTCATCTGTGACCTGGGCGAGCGCGGGCAGGAGCCCGGACGGCGTTCTGAGGTCCCTCCCCCGACATAGGCCTTGGCAGGCCCACCCCCGTTGGTCACAATGACAGGTGGTTGAGGGCGGGGTGACGGAGGGGTGTCTGGGATTGTCGTCATCCCGCCCTCCTTGCCCGTCCGGTTCCCGAACCGCCCCGACGGGGTTCACGCCAACGACCGTGGTCCGGAATCGGCCTACGCTCGGAGACGCGCCGGCGATCACCGGAGCAAGGGAGGGATGCTGATGGAACGGGTGCTGATCGTCTCGGTGGACTCGCACGCCCAGGCGCCCCCGGAGGCATGGCCGGTCTATCTCGAACGGCGCTTCCACGAGTACCTGCCTGCCCTGCGGGAGGACAACGAGGTCTACACGACCGTGATGGGTGCCATGAGCTACCCCATCACCGGTTCGCCTGATGCCCTGGCCGTCTACGACCTCGACGGTGCCCAGGCCGGCGGGGGCCACCGGGGCATCTGGGATGCCGACGTCCGCCTGCAGGAGATGGACCGTGAAGGCGTGGCCGGCGAGTTCGTGTACTTCGGCGACCACCGGGCGTCCGCCATGTTCTACAACGTGTTCAACCGGGAATACCCGAACGACGTGTGCGAGGCCGGGATCAGGGCCTACCACCGGTGGCTCTCCGACACCTTCGGCCAGCACTCGGACCGCCTGTTCCTCGTCGGCGCCGGTGGTCCCGGGCACGACATGGAGAGCCTCTTGACGGAGCTCTCGTGGATCGCCGACCGTGGATTCCGCGGCACCTATGCCCCGGGGTTCTTGAGCTATGCCGGCATCCCGCCGCTGTTCGACCCGTATTGGGAGCCGGTCTGGACGCTGTGTGAGGACCGCGGACTTTCCCTGTTCGTCCACGCGGGTCACGGCCAGCGGCAGGGAGGCTTCTTGCCGCGGATCGCCGAGGTCAAGAAGAAGGTGGACGCCGCCGGCGGGACGGCCGACGACCTGATCCAGGCGCTCAAGGGCGGCGTTCTCAGCGCGGACTTCTTCTCCGACGTCTCCCCGCGACGCCCCATGTGGCAGCTGATGCTCGGGGGCGTCTTCGACCGGCATCCGGGCCTGAAGCTGGTGATGACCGAGGTGCGGGCCGACTGGCTTCCGGCCACCCTCGATCATCTCGATCAGGTCTGGTACGCCAACCGCGGCGACCTCCCCGCACGTCGCAGCCCGCGGGACTACTGGAACACCAATTGCGTCGTCTCCCTCTCCTTCCCCCACAAGGTCGAGGTCGAGATGCGCCACGACCTCGGGCTCGACACCGTCGCTTTCGGCCGGGACTACCCGCACAACGAGAGCACGTGGCCGAACACCCTGGCCTGGCTGCGCGACGCGCTCGACGGGGTCCCCGAAGGCGAGCTCCGAGGAATCCTGGGCGAGAACGTGATTCGTGCCCTGGACCTCGATCGTCAGACCCTCTCGGCCGTCGCCGCTCGCATCGGCCCAACCCTCGAGCAGCTCACCGCCGGGCCCGCCGTCGACCCCCGACTCGTCGGTCACTTCGACCTCCGGGGCGGTTACCAAAAGCCCTCGGAAGGAGGGTCCAAGATCCCCTTGATCTCCCCCGCCGTGGAGGAGGACGTCGCACTGGCCCGCCTCTGAAGCGGGGTCGGACGGCCTTTCAGTAGGCCATGAACAAGATGTGCTCCCGCTCGTACTCCATGTCGGGGTGCCGCTCGCGTAGGTGCTGCATGGCCTTCTCCACGAGGTCGTCCTCGTCCTTGCCCTGCAGGAACTCCCCGCACGGGCACTGCAGCCGTGTCTTGGGTGCCGTCATGTGCTGATCTCCTCCTTGGTTCGCTACGAACGCCCCGATCTCGGCGAGCCTGATCCCGTCGTGCTGGTCAAGGCCACCACGACCGCACCACCATAGGGGGCGGTGCGGTCGGAGCGCAGTAGGCTTCGCCCTCAGCCGGAGATGACGTCCTGAGGGGGATGGGTGCGACCGGCTCCGGGTTCCGGGGCCACCTTTGCCGATGACCGATGCGATCGTGAGCACCGAGGCCGCTGAGATCGTTCCCGCCCGAGGCTGGCGCTACGTGCCCGGTCTCGACGGGATGCGGGCGCTCGCCGTCGGTGGGGTCCTCTTGTTCCACGGTGGTGTGGGCTGGTTCCGGGGCGGCCTCCTCGGGGTCGACATCTTCTTCGTGATCTCGGGGTTCCTGATCACCTCTCTCCTCATCTCGGAATTCAGGGCCACCGACGGCATCAGCTTCAAGAGCTTCTACGCCCGCCGCGCCCGTCGTCTCCTCCCGGCCCTCTTGCTCACCATCGTCGGTGTGTCGGTCTTCGCCTTCCTGCTCGTCCCGAGCTCCGACACCGCCGCACTGCGCGGCGACGCGCTGGCCACCCTCGGGTATTTCGCCAACTGGCGCTACGTCGTCACCGGCCAGAACTACTTCGTCCAGACCGGGCCTCCGTCGCCACTGCTCCATACGTGGTCGCTCGCCGTGGAGGAACAGTTCTACCTGGTGTGGCCCGCGGTGACCCTGTTCGTGCTGCGTCGGTGGCGCACGCGGGGATTGACCGTGGTCGCCGTCACGTTGGCCGCCGCCTCGGCGCTGTGGTGCCTCTTCCTGTTCCACCACGGGGCCGCTCCGTCGCGCCTCTACTTCGGCACCGACGTCCGGCTCCAAGAGGTCATGATCGGGGCCTCGCTCGCCGCGCTGTGGAAGGGAACACCCGGTCAGCCCCGGCGCCACGCCCCACACCACTGGATGCGCCGGGCATTGCCGATCACCGGACTGGCTGGGCTGGTGTTCCTCGTGTGGTGCCTCCACGCCGTCGACGGACAGGCTCGTTTCCTCTACGAGGGCGGCTTCCTCCTCGTCGCACTCGCCACCGTCGCTGTTCTGGCGTCGGTGGTGGGGACGCCCGGATCGCCGACGGACCGGCTGTTCTCGTTGCCTCCGTTGCGCTACGTCGGCCGCATCTCCTACGGGATCTATCTCTACCACTGGCCGATCTTCCTCCTGCTCGACGGCTCACGAACGCATCTCTCGGGGGGCTGGCTCCTGGCCGTGAGGCTCACCGTCACCCTGGTCGTCGCGGCCGCCTCCTACCACTTCGTCGAGTCCCGGATCCGTGGGCTCCAGCCGTTCGTGAGCTGGCGGCGTATGGCGATAATCCCGGTCGCGGTCGCCATCACCGTGGTGGCGCTCGTGTTGGCCACACTGCCCTCGCCCGGTCAGTCGGCCGCGCAACTCAACACCGCGGCGGCGCGTGCGACCCCGGTCGCACCGACCACGACCGAGCCTGTCCACGCCTTGGTCCTCGGCGATTCCGTGATGGTGGAGCTGAGCTTCGGACTCGACTACCAATCCGAGCGTTGGGGCGTGCAGTTCGACACCAAGGCCACGTTGAACTGCGACCTGTTCTCTGGAACCCAGATCATGGAGGGCGGGTCACCCAGGCCACAGCCCGAGGGCTGTCCGGACTGGCGATCGACGTGGGCCTCCGATGTCGCCCAGACAAACCCTGACGTGGTCCTCATCGGCGTCGGCCGCTGGGAGCTCGCCGATCGCCTCTACCAGGGCCGCTGGCGCAACCTCGAGGACCCCGTCCTCCGCCGGGCCATGCTGCGCCTGCTCGAGGAGGCCGTGGCCACCGGTGCGAGCCACGGCGCCCACGTCGTGCTCTCCACCGCGCTCTACGCCAACACCGACCTCGTGGGCCAGAACGGCTTGCCCGACCCCATGAACGATCCTCGTCGCGTCGACGCGTACAACCAGATCGTGCGCCTGGTGGCCGCCGACTCCCATGGGACGGCATCCGTGCTCGACCTCAACAAGTTGCTCTGCCCACAGGGGCACTTCACCCTCATGCTCGACGGCGTGCAGGTCCGTGACACCGACGGGATCCACCCCAGCCCAGCGGGGGGCCAGTACATCAGGCCCGTCGCGCTGCCCCTGCTGGCCCGAGCGGGCCTCCGTCACCTCGACGCCCGGCTCGTCGTGGCGAAGTCCCCTCCGAGTCCGGCATTGACCCGGTGAACATGCCGGGCATCGTCGCCGAGCACCGCCTCGTCGCTTAGGGTCGGACCACCCCACAGAGCAGTCGTGTCGACAACTCAGCACGCCGAAGAGGCCACCGAAACCATCCCACAGCTGGGCGAAAAGCGGCCGGCCCCGACACGCGGGCCGTCGCTGCGACGCGTCCTCGATCGGCCCTGGCTGGTGGCCGCCGTTCTGGTACTGCTCTTCGGGCTCCTCATCGCGGTCCTGACCCCTCCGTTCACCGGTGCGGACGAGCGCGACCACTTCACGCGGGCGTTCCAGATCTCACGAGGCTCAGTCCTGACGACGAAGCACGACGGCGTCTACGGGGCGTATCTACCCGTCCGATTCGCCCAAGAAGCTCAAGCGCTCAGCATCTCCTCGTATGTCAACCCGGACCATGTCGCCTTCCTCCATCTGCTGGGTGCGCCGGCCCCCAGTGGGCCCACGGAGTTCGTCTCGCTGGCCAACGCCGCCTCGTACGGGCCCGGCGCATACGCCGCCTACGTCCCAGCCCTCGTCGTCGGGCGACTTCTCGGGCTCTCCACCTTGGCCCTCCTCTACCTGGCGCGTTTCGCCGGCGTGCTCGCCTACGCTTCCCTACTCGCCCTGGCCGTGCGCCGTCTGCCGGTGCACCGGTGGATCCTCGTCGCCGGTGGGCTCGTACCGGCCGCCCTGAACCAGGCCTCGACGGTCTCGGCGGACGGGCTCACGATGGCCCTGACCTTCGTGGTCGTGGCCGAGGCCCTTCACCTGAGCGTCGTGCCCACGGAAAAGGTACGGCAGAGCCTGGTGGAGGTGGGGCTGGCGGTGGTGCTCTTAGCGCTCGCCAAACCTCCCTACATCCTCTTGGCCGGGCTCCTGCTCATCCCGGCGTGGCGCCGAGCGCGGCCGAATTGCCCTCGCCCTGGGCGGGATCCTCGGGGCCGGAGCACTCCTGGCCATCGGCTGGGGCTCGTACCAGGGAGCGCATTCCCTGTCCCAGGACCGACCGCACCTCTTCTTGGACACCGGCGTGGACAAGTACGCGTTCCGCCGTATCGAGATCCACCACCAGACCATGCTCGTCCTGACACGACCCTGGGTCTTCCTGGCCGCGCTCGGTAGGTCGTTGGACCATGCGGGACTGAGCACGCTCCAACAGCTCTTCGGGCGGCTGGCCAGCTACCAGGAGCCCTGGTGGATCGTGCTCCTGGCGTTGGCCACGTTCCTGGTGAGCATCGTCGTGAACGAAAAGGGCTCGGTGCAGGGCCTGGACCTGACCAGCCGGATCTGCCTCTTCGCCGGGGTGGTGGTGGTGTCCGTCTCCATCTATGTCATCGCCTACACGAACTGGAACGCCTATCACGCCCCGCTCATCGAAGAGGTTCCGACCCGGTACTTCCTGGCGCTTCTCCCCATGCTCCTCGTCGCCGTGCTCCCCGCGGTGGTCCGCGTGGCCCCCCTGGAGCGACGCCTCGACCCGCGTTGGCTGCTGTGCGTCCTCCTCGTCGTGCTGCTGTCGGCGTCCGTCGTCGGGCTCTGGCACTTCCACTACACCGGGCCCGCACCCTTCGCCTTGCGGTGAGCTCAGATGAGCTCCGGGATCACCACCGCGCGCCCCTCGATCTCGCCAGCCGCCAAGGCGCTATACGCCCGCACCGCGTCGTCGAGGGAGAAGGTGGTGATGGTGGGCCGGATCAGACCCCGGGCACCGAGATCGAGCACCTCGACCAACTCGGGACGGCTGCCCCAGTACGTCGTCTGGATCGACACCTCGTAGGGCACGGAGAAGAACGAGACGGGCAGCGTGCCTCCGGCGATGCCCACGATGGTGAGGTCCCCGAGCGACCTGGTCACCGCGGCCGCCAGCGCAAGGGTGGTGTCGGAACCCACGAAATCGATCACGACGTCCGCCCCCCGGCCCCCGGTCACCGAACGTATCTGTGCGGCCGCATCGTCCCCGGGGACGAGGGCCAGGTCGACTCCGAGGCCCTGGGCCAGCGTCACCGCCTCTTCCCGGAGGTCGACCGCCACCACCCGGGCCGCCGTCGTGGCCTTGAGGATCTGGATACCCAGGTGCCCGAGACCGCCCACCCCGATCACCACCGCGGTGGATCCCGGCGTCAACTTCGGCAGGCTGCGACGTACGGCGTGATAGGGGGTCAACCCGGCATCAGTGAGCGGTGCTGCCTCCCGTGGAGTAAGACCCTCGGGGAGGGGGACGAGGTGACGCACCGAAGGCACGAGCATGAACTCGGCCATGCCGCCATCGAGGCCGAGGCCCCCGCCCCCCATCGGCACGGGGGCATGGGTCGGGTCGTCGCAGTAGGTCTCGATCCCGAGCAGGCAGCGCGGGCAATTCCCGCACCCCCACGGTCCGTAGACGGCGATGGCCTGACCGATTTCGATCCCGGTCACCCCCTCACCCACGGCGTGGACCCACCCCGCGTTCTCGTGACCCAGGGTGAAGGGAGGACCCCACGGCAACGAGCCCGCCTCGAAATCGCGCATCAGGTGCAGATCCGAGTGGCAGGCCCCGGCCCCACCGATACGGACCACCACCTGCCCCGGTCCAGGGACCGGTTCGGGAACGTCGAACGAGCTCCGGGTCGGATTTCCATGCTGTGAGACGCAGCGCCTTCATCTCGTTCCTCCCGAGTCCATGCCGATCGAACCAAGTCGACGCTAGGGGCGATGGCGGAGGGCAGATAGGGGCCAAGGTCACTCCGTCCCTGCGGGGGCCGTTTCGGGCAGACTGCTGCCATGACCGACCTCGCGCTCCCATACTTCGCCTCCCGACCCCCTCAGCCAACCGGCCGCGGGGTGATCGTGGCCCACGAAGGCCTGGGTCTGACCACGCAGATCCTGCGCTTCACAGAGCGGCTCGCCGGCGAGGGCTACGCGGTGGTGGCTCCCGACTTCTTCTCCCGCACCGGCGGCCCACGCGACGAGGACTGGTGGACCTCCATTAACGCCATCACCGACGAGGACCTGAGGGACGACCTTCAGCAGGCCATCACCGCCCTGCACGATCTGGGTGCCGCGTCGATAGGACTCACCGGCTTCTGCCTCGGGGGGCGCATCTCCTACCGAGGCGCCAAGTGGGCGGAGGATCTCGGAATCGACGCCGTGGTGTCCTTCTACGGCGACTATGCGCCAGAGCTCGGTGAGCTCCACTGCCCCGCGCTGCTCCTCTTCGGTGGCCGAGACGAGCACATCTCAGCGGACTCCATTGCCGCCGTGCAGGCCTACCACGGGGACATCGTGCACGTGTACCCCGAGAACGGGCATGCCTTCATGCGAGATGGTGACCCGAGCTACGAGCCCATGGCTGCTGCCGACGGCTGGGCTCGCCTCCTCGCCTTCTTCGGAGACCACCTGACGCTCGGGTGAACGTTTCAGGCGATGGCGGCGCTCGCTTCCGATCCCACCGACGAGCCACCTCACCGCCCTCCTCACGCGAGGCGCCGCCCGTTCGTCGGCCAGAGGAATCGGGTACACAATGTGTGATGCCCAGAACCAAGACGCCCGCTCCTTCCGGTTCGGGTGGTTCCCGTACCTTTCTCAAGGTGGAGCGTCGCACCTGGATGTTTCTCTTGGTCGGCCTTGTGGTCGGCATCGCCCTGGTCGACTTCCTGGCTCAGAACACGCGATCGGTGCAAATCGAATTCTTCGCGGCATCCGGGCACGTTCCCGTCGTCGTGGCCTTGTTGGTCGCGGCACTCAGCGGCGCTGTCCTCGTCTTTGTCATCGGGCTGGCGCACCGGGCGCACCGCGTGCGGGGAAGTCTCCGATCAACCGACCTCTCCGCGGGAACGACGCAGCCTCTCCAGGCGAATCGACGCGTTCAGGCAGAGGAGCCCCCTCGCGGGACGAGTGGCGCTCGTGACGGCGAGCGCTCCACACGCCCGGAGGACACGGGTAGTACAGATCCCGAGTCCCGGACAGCGTGACGAACTCGGGGTCCACTGCACGACGTAAAGGACCGGACGACCGGATCACGGCCTGCGAAAGGCACGAAGGGCCAAATCCGCACCAAGACAACACCATGGCCCTAAGTTCTGCCAAGAGAGACCCAAGGAGGGGACATGGCCGACCTGCGTTTCGACGGACGAGTCGTCATCGTGACGGGTGGGGGGCGTGGCATCGGCCGTAGCCATGCACTGTTGTTCGCCTCTCGCGGCGCGGCTGTGGTCGTAGCGGACTACGGCGCCGACATCGACGGAGGCGGATCCTCCGCCCAACCTGCACTGGACGTGGTCGGCGAGATCGCGGCCAGCGGTGGCACGGCCGTCGCATGTCATGCCTCGGTCGCCGAGGAACGAGGCGCGGCCACGATCGTGAACAGCGCGCTCGAACAGTTCGGTCGGATCGATGCAGTGGTGAACAATGCTGGAATCAGCGACAAGCATCTGTTTGGCGAGCTGTCCCTCGAGCAGTTTCACCGCATGATGTCGGTCCACTTCTTCGGAACACTCAATATGACCCGGGCCGCATGGCCCCACTTCGTCGAGGCCGGCTACGGGCGGTTCGTGAACACCATGTCAGAGGGCAGTCTTGGTGCTCATGACCAACTCACCAGCTACGGCGCTGCCAAAGGAGCGGTGTGGGCGTTCACTCGCACCCTCGCCGCCGAATGCCTACCCTTCGGGATTCGGGCCAATGCCGTCTCGCCGCGGGCCAATACGCGGATGGCGGTCGACGGAGCGGTGGCCAAGGCGAGGGGCGGAGAAGTTCCACCCGAAGTATGGGCGGTCATGGAGCGCATGAAGCCCGATCTGGTTTCTCCGGTGGCTGCCTATATGGCCCATGAGACTTGCGAGCTCAACGGAGAGGTGATCATCGCAGGGGGTGGTGACGTCGCCCGACTGTGTCCGACGGTCACCCGAGGCATCACGCGAGAGAATCTCACGATCGAGGATGTCGCCCAAGACATGCCGGCGATCATGGATGCCAGTGAGGCACGGGTCGCGCCGATCGGCTCATTTCTCACCTGACAATTCACGCACTCGGCGAAGGTGACATGCCAAGGGTCGAAGCCGCATCCGGGTTGAACTCTCGTTCGTCGGGCACGTCGACCGTCACAACCAGGGTATTCCCCGCTCGCCGCTTGATCGTGGCCGAACAGGTGGCGGGCAGACCTGCATCGAGCACCTGGCGGACATAGTCACGTTGCCTTCCGACGAGCGCCCCGGTTCGAGTACCGTCGAGCCAAAGCCAGGTCTTGCCGCCCGAATTGCTCAGGTTCCCGACCTTCTGAATCGTCAGCCGCTTCGCCTTGTTCGCCAAGGATCCGTCGAGGTGGCGAGATTGTGCGTCCTCAAGCTCGACATTCGTCTCGACGAAGGGCGGCAGGAAGGGTGCGTTCGCGGACCGGCGCTCCGGCGCCCCCACGATCCACAGACGTGGACCCGTCGAGGACCGGTCAAATCTTGCCCTGGCCGTCGCCGGGAGTCCTTCTGCCGCCATCGACTCGATGAACTGGAGGAACTCACCTTCCAGGCTGGCCTCAACGGTGCCAACTTGGTACGTCCCGACCCAGCACCGAACGGCGCGGCCCTGGAACTTCCCTTGGGCCTCGACCTGGTATCGGACCATCACGAGGCGTCCCCACTTCGCAATGGCGGCTTTCACGTCATCAGGCCGAACGTTGCTCCCGACTGCCGGCCAGGATTGTCGGGCCTCGGCCATCGTCGGCCACGCCAACCATGCGTCGCCCGGGGAAGATCCGTTCGATCGTCTCCTCTTGAACATCTATGCGTCACCCGAACCGGAGCCAGGATCCTGGACTATGGCTCCGATCATGGAGATGGCGATGAAGCCTCCCACGACCCCAGTCATCCGCCAGAGAACTCCCTTGCGCGGGCAACGCCGGGAAGGCTGGCCCGAACAGTGTTGCACGGGCGTAACGCAGGTGGCACGACAGCATCAGCCATACGAGGTGATATCCAGGTCCTGTTGGAAATGGTGAAACGGCGCGCCGGGGCGATAGTCGTTCGGAACCTCATCGAGGGAGTCGTAGACCGCGACATCGAAGAGATTGGACGATCGGATCGCCTCTTCGACGACGACCCCGCACAGCCTCAACTCGGTGGCCGTATCGAAGCAGTTGGCCACTGGCACGACCTCGTCGCGCAGTGCCTCGTAGCGATCCAGAGAAATGCGGCCGATCAGCGCGTACTCGCATGCGCTGGGCGACACACCGACACGGCGGGCGATCATGGCATGATGCCGTCCGTCGTCGATGCAGTAGATGGTGTAGTCGCCGGCCTCCAAGCACTCGCGAATCCGGTCGTGCCGGTCGTGGGCCGGCAGGAGGTGCCACTGGGTGTGCCGACGTTCCTTCATCGCCCACAGCGGGCTCGGCGGAATAGTGTGCTCCGGCTCGTCTTCCTCGAGCGGGGTGGACACGTCTTGGCCGACCAGGGGCTCAGGGGCCACCGCGAGGCCTGAATCGGAGATGATGTCTCCTGGCTTGGGACGGCCGGAGGAGGGCGAGACAGCTTCCCCCCATCCGTGGACCTGCTCACTTCCCTGTCCGTCGGCCTCACCCGTCATAAAGAGCCTCCCGTTGTCCACCGTCCGACGCGCGGTGTGGTCTAGGACCCTACCGTTCGTCGCCAGAGAGCGCTCACCAGGGAATGGTCGCATCCGATCCACCTGTAGGGACCACGGGCCGCTCCTTTGTTGTGTCTGCGTTGTGCCACTACCGGGCATCATCTTCAAGAATTGGGGGTATCGGCCAGGTGGAGGCCACCCAGGTCGTCGATAGCCCATTCTCGACTGAGTCGGAATCCGGGCGTCGGGAACCTGGTCCAAATAGGGGGAAGTGAAGATGGGACCACGTCGGCGAGTTCGGCGTCAGGACGCGGAATTGAGGGGCCTCTGTCTCCTCGAGAATGAGCTGACCGCCGTCGGCTGGAGAGAGTGCGGGATCATCGACCTCTCGACTGCGGGAATTGGGATCATGCTCCGGCACGAAATCGCACCCGCCGAGTTGATAGGCCGGTCCATCGTCGTCGAGGTTCCCTCCGTGGGTGATCTGCACAAAGGCATCCGGACTGAAGGCGAGATCAAGGACGCACATGCCGTCCAGCCCGGATGGCTTCGCGTCGGGGTGGAGTTCTCCAACCCAGAGACCGCTCGCCGGGCGATCGTCACCCTATTGGGCGTCCTCGACGAGATCAACGAATCCGGCTCGACCATGCTCTTGGCGCGGATGTCGCGTCGGGCGTAGTCGGTCGGGATCGGAGCCCCACCGATCGGCCGAACTTCTTCGAGCTACTCGCCGCGGCGACCCGCCTTTCCGCAGTTCCCCGAGGCAATCGCGCGCCGAAGGCAATGAATTCGCAACCTGGCTCTAAGGACGTCCACAGCCGGTCTCTCTAGGCTGACCACCCAGCGCGGTTCGGCCGGCGATCCCTCTCCCCCCACTTCCCCCGGGAGCGGACGCCGGCCGAATCGCGTTTCGAGCAGGTACCCCGGACCTTGTCGAGCGACCCGAAGGCGACGGGAGCCGGAAAACCGAGCGGTCGGTCACAAGCTCGGTGGGCGTCGCGCCACGACCCCCACATGCGGCCGTTTGCTCGGCGCCCCCGGGCGCAGATGCGGGTGCTCAGCCCGAGGAGTGAGCGCCGAACATCTCGAGGCACTGGTCAAGACCCTCGATCTCGATGTCATGTCGGCGCTGCGCGGCCCAAGATCTGCGATCCAACTTCAAATCGATCATCCGATCTGGTTGCTCTCGCCGCAGCACGAGCCGAATGCCGTTGTCGGCATAGCCCAAGGAACGGGACGTGGCCATCGACGCGAGATTGTCGTGAAAGGCCCCGCTCATGGCCTCGATCGCACCGAGGCCCTCGAACGCGAAGTGCAAGATGGCAGAACGCATCTCCTTCCCGAGGCCCCGGCCCTGGAATCGTCGCCCAAGCCAGGAACCGGTCTCGACGGTCCTGAGCAGAGCAAAGTCCTTGGCCATCAGGTCCTGCACGCCGACCAGAGCATCATCGACGAAGACTGCGCCGGTGAACGTCCAGCTCTCGGGCTTCCAGTTGGCCCGTGCTGACCACCACCACTGGAGCGATTCTCTGTGACGCTGTGGCGTGGTGGCGTCGGTCCACGCCATCGTGAATGGCATGAAGGACGGATCGTGGATTCCGAGATCGGCCAGGTCATTGAGACGATAGAGATCCTCGTCCGTTGGGAGGCGAATCTCGAGACGCGGCGTCCTGATGCGGAGAGCGAAAAGTGGCCACTGGAAGTCCGGCATTCGCCAAGTGTGTCAGTTGCTCGTGAAGCTGTCCGATCTGCCGGGTCGCCTGCATGGCGCTGCGACCCTGCCAGGGCGGGCGCATCAACCATGATGTCCACATGGCAGATGGGGCGCCGGCTCATCGGGGTCGTCAGGGGTGCGTGACCATGCGCGTTGCCTGCGCGCTGGCCGTGGTGGCTCTTGCCACGCAGCTGGGCATCGGGACGTCGGCCGGAGAGGTGAGCCGATCGGGATCCGTCCAGACTGACGAACCGCCCGTGACCGGCGATCCCGAAGCGCCAGGAACCCCGATCCTCACCGCCCCAGACGTCACCGATCCCTTCATGCTCGCATGGCGGGGCCGCACCTATATCTATACGAGCCAGGGGATCGGCTTCCTCAACGTCCCCGTGCGGGTCGGGCGGCCTGCCAAGTGGGGACCCGTCGAGAATGCGTTGCCGGACCTGCCCGTCTGGGCCGCCGGTGGGATGACGTGGGCGCCCGACGTGCAGCGTGTGGCGGGTGGGTGGGCTCTCTACTTCACCGCGCTCGTGCGCGGAGTCGACCCACCGACGCACTGCATCGGGTCAGCGTTCGGAGCATCACCCGCTGGCCCGTTCACTGCGTCACCGCACCCGTTGATCTGCCAGCTCGATCATCGCGGGTCCATCGATGCGCGTGTGTTCGATGATGCTGGCCACCTCGTCATGTTGTGGAAGTCCGAGGACAACGCGAACCCTGATGTCCCAGGACCCGATCAGAACGGCCGGACCGGACTCTACGCCCAGGACCTCAGTCCCGACGGCCGAACGCTTCGTGGACGGCCGGTGAAGGTTCTCGGCCCCACCCAGCCCTGGGAGGGCACCATCATCGAGGCACCCGACATGGTCGAGGCGTGGGGAACGTACTGGCTCTTCTTCTCCGGGAACTGGTACAACTCACCGAGCTACGGGATTGGTGTCGCGGCATGCCGGACCCCGTTCGGGCCGTGCGTGGATGCGGACCCGGTGCCCTTCCTCAGCTCGAACACCCAGGGTGAGGGTCCCGGGGAAGAATCCCTCTTCCGAAGTGGGTCCGGTGTCTACCTCGTCTACAACCCCTTCAGAGCGAACGACCCTGGACCGGTCATCCCCCGACCCGCAGTGATGACCCGGCTCGGATTCACCCCCCAGGGGCCCTATCTGGCGCCGCCGCCCATCAGGTGACGGAGGGGGTGTGCTGTCCCCGCTCCTAGGGGATGCCATGCCCCGGAACATCCGGGCGGACCATCAGGGCATCACACACCTGTCGGGACGGTGGAAGTCGGCCTTCCCAACCCGAGCGTGGGGATGCAGTGGATGGCCTAGGCGGAGTTGGGCCCAGACAACAGCCGCAGGGACCGCCGGGGACAGCAGGCGATCACTGAATCGGCTCGTTTCCCTCGAGATGAGTGCGGTGGAGTTCCCGGGGCGACGTCTCCTCGTATCGACATGCGCGGTGGAGCACCCCACGGTTGTCCCAGATGATCAGGTCGCCCACGCTCCACTCGTGTTGGTACACGCGCTCGGGACGAGTCGCCCGATCGAGCAGGTCGTCGAGCAACCCACGACCACCGTCATGGTCCCGCCCCACCACGTGGTCGGCTGTGGCCCCAACGACGAGGGAGCATCGACCGGAGTGATGTCTCCACACAATGGGGTGCTCGCGCCTTCCCGCTCCCTTCCACCCAGCTTCCTGCTCGGCAGTTGGGTTGGGATGTAGCCGGCGTTGCTGGGCACCGAGGTCGTGCATCACCCGGATCCCCATGAGGCGGTCCTTTTCGTCATCGGTGAGGTCGTCGTATGCGGCGTAGGTGCTGGCAAACTCGGTCCCGCCACCTCTCGACGCGATCACCTTGGCGCTCGTCACTGCGGCCATGTGGGGGACGGCGTCCTTCGTCCCGTCGATGTGCCAGTCGAACGTGCCTTTGAGATACTCAGCGTTGGGCACCTTGGCCGGGTCGAGGCTGATGACGGAGATCTCGGGGGGCACGACGGGAGCGAGTCTCTTGCAGAACCGGACCTGGGTGTCGTCGTCGAGATGCATCGCCCGGAAGATCAGGACGCCGTGGGTATCGAGCTCCTCCAACACTTGTCCTGGCAGTGCCTCATCGTCGAGCAGCCGGTCCCGGTCCACGCCGTCCACCTCTGCCCCGACCATCTCGGTCAGCTTGTTGACTCGCACAAGCACACCCCTCCCCTCCCGGTGGACACGTTCGGCTCGTGTCTCATCAGGCCGAATGATCTGTCGAGAACTCCGAGGCACGGCACCTTGGGTCCCACTCGGCGCGGCACCGTCCCTCCGAGCGCGGCCGCCACGTCCCTCTCATTCGGTCGATCCGGCGGCGAACGCTAGGTCCGCCCGGGGCTACCTCGCCGCCGGTAGTAGTCAAGCGCGTGCTCGAGCCAAACGAGGTCATCGTTCTCCGCATTGTGGCGTGCCTCGAGAAGGTCGATACCGTAGAGCCGAGCGGCGTTCTTCGAGAGAATCTTCTCCTTGACCTCGGCCGTGAGCTCTGGATAACCAAACTCCTGCTGCATCTCGAGAGGTATCTGGAAGGCACGAAAAGAGTCGATCAGCTGTTGCGAGGGGCCGTACCAAATGCTGTCAGTGCCCCAGAGGACGTTGTCCTCGCCCACGGCCAAGAGCATCTTGCCAAGAACGTGCGCTGCTTCCCTCGGCCGTGTCGACGCCAGAAACCATGTCGAGCCGAGCTCGGCAAAGACGTTCTCTCCTGGGTTGATATGGCTGTCACGTAGGGACTTGACCAATCGATTACTTCCCGTGTCGGCCGCATCGTCTGAATACGGCCCTTCCTCCGCGATGGTGATCTCGTAACCGGAGTGGTAGACAACGAAAGCGAGTTCGGGATGTCCCGCTGCTGCCGGTCCGATATCCCGAGGACTTCCGGTGTCGGTCAGACCGCTGAGCCCCTTGTGGGCACAGACGATCCGTGGTCCTCCAACGGACGCGAGGTCCTCGACGCGCTCCAAGAAGCTGCTGCCGCGATCGTCATCGTCGAGCATCCACCCGGATTTCCATAGACCGGGAATCGTCTCGCGCCATGTCAGATCGGGACCATAGAGACTCCGGTCGGTGATCACCTCTCCGAGGGTGTAGACCTTCCAGGCGACTGGCCGGCACTCTTCGACCCAGCGGTCCATCAGGTCGATCTCGGCCATTTGGGTCGGGTCGACGACCGCATGGTTCAACAGGCGCTTACGCCCTCCAAGTTCCTCGAGGAGCCTGCGAGTTGCCGAGATCTCCGGGTTGTACAGCTGCCGATGCTCTCCTACTCCGGGGGCGGAGCTGAGCACGGCAACCGCGGTCTCTGTCTCGAGGAAGACACAACGTAGGTACTCGGCGAAATTGAACGAGGACAGGTCGTCCAGGCCTCTCCACCAGGAGGGCATCGCACGGCGATACAGCTCGATCGTCCCTCGGGCGGTGCGGGGATCCAGACGATCGGCGATGTAATGAGTCTGGACATCTATGACGACCTCGTCGCCTCCGAGCGCTTCGTCAGCCGCTTCGCGATCGAAGACCGCCTCCCGTGGGACGGAGTAGAACTCCTCCCCGTGTTCTTCGTTGACGGCGATCAGCCCGGCTGCCGTTCCGTGGCGCTCCGACCAGAATCGGACTTGTTCTGACCCGGCGACGTCCCCGGCGATCGACCGCGCACGTTCGACGGCCCCTCCGAACTGAGCCGACGGCGGACGGGGAGTGAATTCGTCGGTGTGAAGCGACTGGAGGAAGGTCGGAACATCTTTCCGGACCCGCATGCGCCCCACCCTCCCTGATCCAGCGAAGTGCTGGCTCAATCCACACGTTATCGCTCGAGCATGGTCGCCGGCTGAAGAGAACGTCGGTCGCGGTGCCACTTACCGCTCCGCGCGGAGAAGTGCCTGCCGCTCCAGCGCCGCCGTCGGGATGCACGGAGGCACAGGCATTTCACTGCTCCGACAAGATGGCCTCAACCTCGGCCATGGGGTCGCGGACTACTGGCCCGATGACCCTGATCTCTGCGCGCCGGATCTCGCCTCGGTATCTGAAGGGGGCCTCATAGCCCTCACCGATGGCGGGTCCCCACTCGTAGCCGCAGGTGACCCCCACACCGGTGCCGCTGAAGCTCGACGGTGTGAAGCGGGGCAAGAGGCCACTCACGACCTCCCGCTCGTCGACCGAGATCGACGCCCGACCACCCAAGAGCTCGTCCTTCTCGAACACGAAGCGCACGACGTGCTCACCGGCTTCGACGCGCTCGGGGCTCCAGAGCTCGTGGCGCTCCGCGCCGTAGAGGTTGTGCACGTAGCGAGGACGGCCGTCGAGGACGTGGAGCGAGAAGCCCCCCAGCGCGGAGCCGAGCGCCAGCAGCACGCCGTCGGCCTGGCCACCGTCGGGCACGCTGAGCTCTACCTCGATGACGTGCGAGCGGTTCCTCACGTTGGCCGCCACCGACTCGGGCACCTGCGCCCCGCCGGGGAAGTAGCGGAACCGATCGCGGCCTCTTCGATGATCGGGCTTCGGGTGGACGATGGCCCACAGCACTCGGTTGTCCAACGGCAGCACCTGGTTGCGGACAGCCTCCCGCCACCACCGCTCGATTAGCTCGGCCAAGTGCTCGGGATGCTCGGCCGCCAAGTCCCTCGTCTCGGAGAGGTCCTCTGCCACGTGGTAGAGCTCCCAGACATCGTCGTCGAAGGAGTCGGTGGGGTTCTGGTCGTCGTAGAGGGGCCCCACGGGATGGAAGGTGACGGCCTTCCATCCCCGGTGGTAGATGGCACGAGATCCGAACATCTCGAAGTACTGCGTCTCGTGCAGCTCCGGGAGCTCGGCACCCTCGGCGGTGAGCAGGTAGCCGAAGCTGGTGCCGTCGATCGAGCTCTGCTCGACGCCCTCCAGGACGCCGGGTGCCTCGACGCCCGCCACCTCCAAGAGCGTGGGGAGCACGTCGATGGCGTGCGCGAACTGGTGGCGGATCGCGCCGGCGTCGAGCCCTCCACGTGGCCACGAGATCACGCAGGGATCTGCCACGCCCCCCTCGTGCACCTCGCGCTTCCAGCGGCGGAAGGGCGTGTTGCCCGCCATCGTCCAGCCCCAGGGGTAGTTGTTGTGCGTGAGCTCGGTGCCTATCTCATCGAGCCGAGCGTGCATCTCGGCCGTCGACGCGGGGTCGAAGTTGATCATCCGGACATCGTTGATCGACCCCTCGGCACCGCCCTCAGCGCTCGCCCCGTTGTCCGAGATGACCATCACGACGGTGTTGTCCCGCTCGCCGAGTTCGCCGATGAACGAGAGCACCCGGCCGATCTGCTCATCGGCGTGCGACAAGAAGGCGGCATAGACCTCCATGAAGCGAGCAGCCACCTGCCTGGCCTCCTCACCGAGCGACCCCCAAGCCGGCACCCAGGGCGCCCGCTCGCTGAGCGCCGTGCCCTCCGGCAGAATCCCAGAGGCCAGCTGGCGCTCGAAGGTCGCCTCTCGCCATGCGTCCCAGCCCGCGTCGAAGGCACCTCGATAGCGATCGAACCACCGCTGCGGGGGCTGGTGCGGCGAGTGGCAGGCACCTGTGGCCAGGTACAAGAAGAAGGGCCGATCCTCGTCGACGGCGCGCAGGTCGCCGAGGAACTCGATCGCCCGGTCTGCCAGGTCGTCGGTCAGGTGGTAGCCCTCACGCACCGAGCGAGGTGGGCGGAGCGAGTGGTTGTCGTGGTAGAGGGCGGGAAGCAGCTGGTGCGTCTCGCCGCCATGAAAGCCATACCAGCGGTCGAAGCCCCGGCCGAGGGGCCAGGTGGCCCTCGAGCTCGCCATGTTCGTCTCGTCCTCCGGCGTGAGGTGCCATTTGCCGACCGCGTAGGTGGCCCAGCCGGCGTTTCTCAGGATCTCAGAGAGGTAGCCGTTCTCGCGCGGCGGCTTGCCCCAGTAGCCCGGGAAGCCGATCGCCAGGTCCGCCACCCGGCCCATCCCGCTTCGATGGTGGTTCCTCCCCGTCAGCAGGCACACGCGCGTCGGCGAACAGAGCGCGGTGGTGTGGAAGTTCGCCAGGCGGACCCCCTCGTCCGCGAGCTGGTCGATGACGGGCGTCGCGATGTCAGAGCCGTAGCACCCGAGCTGCGCGAATCCGACGTCATCGAGCACGACCAGGACGACGTTCGGGCTGCCGGGAGCCGCCATCGGCTCGCTCGGCCACCAGGGCTCTGAGTGGCGCCAATCCCGACCGATCGTCCCCTTGAACTCCTGCGCCATCAGTGGTCCTTCCCCATGGCACCTCGACGGTGCTGCAGCCATCTTGCCAACTCCGCATGCGCCAGGCCCGCTTGGTTCCGAGCGCGTCGGTAGGTTGGTGACGTGACGGATGAGCCGGTCGGCGCAGGTCATCTCGAAGCCCGAGTCTGGTGGCACTTCGTCCTCGGCATCGGCGTCGGAGTCGGCGTCTTCGTTCTGTTGTTCCTCAGGAGGGGAGATCTAGCCTCCGCGCTCGATCAGCTGCGAGGGGCAAACGCCACGTGGCTGGCCGTCTCGATCCTCGTCCAGCTCGCCTCATTCGTGCTCTTCAGCGAGCTCCAGCACCACGTCCTGAGGCTCGCCGGCACGCCTATCAAACGGCCTTCGCTCCTCGCTGTGTCCTTGGCCAACGACGCGATCGCCAACACCGTCCCAGGGGAGCCCGCGGTCTCGAGCGCCTATCGCTACCGCTTCTACCGCCACCGGGGGGCCACCTCGGCGACGGCGGGATGGGCGATCTTCACGGTGCTCATCTCGCTGTCAATTGGCATGGCTGTCCTTGTCCTCCTCGGCGTGCTCGTGGCGCTGGTGGCGGCTTCCTCGGGCGTTGCCGAGGGCGCGGCGGCCCTGGCCCTCATCATCGTCGTGGGCTCGATCTTCGTTCTGGTGCGCCGAGACCTGCTGCTTCGAGCCGGCCACCGCCTGGTCGTCTTCCTCTCGAGTCACCTCGGCCATCCTCGACCCGACCGGGCCCGACGCATCGAGGGCGCGCTGGCACGCATGGCCGCTATCCCGCTCTCGGGAGGGGGCCTGCTCGGCGCGGCCAGCCTCGGACTGGCCGTATGGGTAGCCAGCTTCGGTTGCCTGCTGTGCTCGTTCAAGGCGGTCGGCGCGGCCATCCCGTGGAGCGGGGTGCTGCTCGCGTTCGGCGTCTCCCAGGTGATCGGCTCGATCCCGATCGTCCCCGGGGGCATCGGCGTCGTCGAGGGGAGCCTGTCGGTCGTGCTGGCGGCCTATGGAACCTCGCGCTCGTCGGCCCTCGCCGTGGCCCTGACCTATCGACTCGTCAATTTCTGGCTGTTCGTAGTCGTCGGCTGGGTGACCGTCGCCCTGCTCGCCATACGCCGAGCTCGCCGCCGCACGCCCCGCGTGATCAGCTGACGCTCCGACGCGGCGGTGCGAAGTGGATCGACCGAGGAGGCCAGCCGCTGACGGGCGGAGGCGGCTGGCCATCGACTGCTGACCAATGCGTGACGGCCTTCCGCGGCGGTGGACAGCACCCGCTCGTGGATCCGGTTCGAGCATGACGAGCTCGACTGTTGACGGTGTCAGAGGGGGATTCCTGCCGCAACTACACCGACTTGGCCGGACCGCGTGGACAGCCCGACTGTCCCGCTCCTTGGGCAGGACTAACTGAGGAAATCTCCAACGCCGAGACCTTTGCCTCTATTCGTCTGCTGACGAGAGTCAAAGAGTGGGAAGAGGTTGAAGACAGGTCGCCAGTCACGAGGACTGACCACCCCTGGAGGTCGAACGCGTTGGACGTCCCGAAAGTTGACGAGGCTCTACCCGAGCGAGTGGGATTGAGGAACGCCCAAAAGGGCATCGACCCAGGCTTGGCCGAGCTGGACCCGGATCGAGGGCGTTCTGTCCACGCCGTGTGCGCCAAGGACCTGACCCTTCGCATCGGGGCGAAGACCATCTTGTCGGGCGTCGGGATCGACATTGCCCGTGGGAGGATCACCGCCATCATCGGCCCAACCGGCACCGGCAAGTCAGTGTTCCTGCGCACCATCAATCGGATGAATGACCGGGTGCCCGGTTTCACCCACGACGGCGATGTCACCCTCGACGGCCAGAGCATCTGGGCCAGCCACCGAGACCTGGGCGAGTTGCGCCGTCAGGTCGGGATGGTGTTCCAGCGGCCCAATCCGTTCCCGATGTCGATACGCGACAACGTGGTGTCGGGTGTCAAGGCCCATCAGCTCTCCAAGGGCAAACAGCTCGACGTGACGGCCGAAGAACGGCTCCGTCAGGTCGGGCTGTGGGAGGCGGTGAAGGGGCGTCTTGGCGACTCCCCGTACCGGCTCTCCGGTGGCCAACAGCAGCTGTTGTGCCTGGCTCGGGCCCTCGCCGTCGGACCAGAGGTGCTTCTTCTCGACGAGCCGACATCGTCTCTAGATCCCATCACCACCGAGAGCATCGAGCACCTCGTTCGTGACTTGACCCCTGGTTACACCATCATCATCGTCACCCATAACCTCGGTCAGGCCCACCGCCTGTCACATGACACCATGTTCTTGAACGGCGGTCGCCTGGTCGAGCACGGACCCACCGAGCAGGTCTTCGGGAATCCGCGGGAGCCCGACACGCACCGCTACGTGGCGGGCCACTTCGGATGAGCTCGCGGATCTCAATCTTCTCCGAGAGACCCCAGAAGACACTGAGCGCACTCACCGAGACCTTGACCGCACGCCGGGGACGTTGGGCCGCTCTGTCCCGGTAATAGTCGGAAGATCGACCGGCCCCTTTGCCAGGGATCCGTTGGGCCGGTAGGGGGCGCGACCTCGGCTCATCGGGCGCGTTCGTCGACGATCAACCGGGCTCACGCGCTGTACATCGATTGTTCACCCGTTGTGCGCGAGGACCGGCGGCATTGATTGACACCAGGTCGGTCCCGCCTTACCGTTCCAACGACGTTTCCCATAGGCGTCCTTCACAGCGGGGTGGTGCATGCGGTCTGCTCGACTTCTTCCTCTTGGCCTCATCGTCGCCGGGGCAACATTCGGCGCGGCTGGCATCCTCTCGTCGGTGGCCGCGGGGGCAGACGTGCCCAGCGTGCCCGGCGGAGCCCCAGTGCTCTCGTCAGCGAGCCAGAACCCCTACCTACCGACGTTCGACCACGCCTACCGCCACGGGGCAGTCCCCACCCGGTCCCAGTTCTCGCGCATCCGCTCGTGGGACTCGGCACACCCGAGCGCACGCGGAGCGGCCGGTGCCGCCATCGGGCCGAACACCATGGAGTTCTACGGCGGTCTGAACGGCGGACAGGCGGCTGTCACGGGGACCCCGAAGGTGTACCTCGTCTTCTGGGGTACCCAATGGGGATCCCAGGGCACCGATGGCAACGGCAACCTCACCTTCTCGTCGGACGGGTCGGGCGGGGCGCCGTACATGCAACAGATGTTCAAGGGTCTAGGCAGCAACGGCGAGCTGTGGTCTGGGACGACGACCCAATACTGCGATGGACCGAGCGTGGCTCCCGGGGCCACATCCTGCCCCGCAGGCGCCACCCACGTGGGATACCCGGCCGGCGGCGGCGTCCTGGCCGGAGTCTGGTACGACAACAGCGCGGCTGAGCCCTCAGTCGCCAGTGCCCAGCAACTTGCCAATGAGGCAGGAGCCGCCGCGATCCACTTCGGCAACACCACGGCGGCGTCGAATCGTTACGCGCAGTACGACGTGCTGTCTGCCCCGGGCACAGACCCGGACTCCTACGAGTCCCAGGGGTTCTGTGCCTGGCACACCTACGCGACGTCCTCCTTCGGCAACATTGCCTTCACCAACATGCCTTACGTGATGAACGTGGGCGCCAGCTGCGGCGCTGGGTTCGTCAATACGCCTGGCACCCTTGACGGCTACAGCATCGTCAACGGTCATGAGTACGCGGAGACACTGACCGACGAATATCCGAACGCTGGGTGGCTGAGCACCTCGGGATCCGAGGTGGGTGACGAGTGCGCCTGGATCAATTTCAGGAACTGGCGCGTCCGCCGACGTGGCCTTGTCCACCGGATCGTTCGCCATGCAGAGCATTTGGTCCAACGACACCAACGCCTGCGCCCTCAGCCATCCGATCATCACCGGGTCGAGCGGTAACACGGTGACCTTGACCAACCCGGGAGCCCAGACAGGCACCGTGGGGACGGCCGCCACCCTCCAGATCGCGGCCACGGACTCAGCGAGCAGCCAAACCCTCACCTACAGCGCATCAGGACTTCCGCCCACGCTCAGCATCAGCGCCAGCACCGGACTGATCTCAGGGAGCCCCACCACCCCGGGTACCTTCAGCGTGACGGTCACCGCGACCGACACCACCGGCGCGCGGGGCTCTGCGAGCTTCTCGTGGAAGATCAACGCGCCCGGGAACACGGTCAACGTGACGAACCCGGGGCCGCAGAACGGCACGATGGGGTCGTCGGCCAACCTCCAGATCCACGCCAGTGACTCGGCGGGCAGCCAAACCCTCACCTACAGCGCATCAGGACTTCCACCCACGCTCAGCATCAGCGCCAGCACCGGGCTGATCACCGGGAAGGAGACCACGTCGGGGAGCTACAGCGTCACCGTGACGGCCATGGACACCACGGGTGCCCGCGGATCGGCCACCTTCTCGTGGGCGGTGACCGGCAACTCGGTGACGGTAACGAACCCCGGTTCACGGACGGGCACCGTGGGTCACCCGACCAGCCTGCAGATCCAGGCCAGCGACTCCGGTGCGGGGACCACGCTGACCTACAGCGCCACCGGCTTACCGCATGGCTTGACCATCAACCCCACAACCGGCCTGATCTCGGGCACGCCAACGACGTCGGGAACGACCAGCGTCACCGTGACGGCCACCGACAACACGGGAGCGCGCGGCGCGACCAACTTCTCCTGGAGGATCCGCCGCTTCTAGATCCCCGTTGAGGGCTGGACCATTACTCGGCGCAGCCGTCCAGCGACTGAATCCGGGCCCAGATGCGTGAGTTGGGCGAGAGCCTGAAGGACACCCGCTCCACCTTGGTCGCCGCTGACCCAGGGCTCAAGGCGCAGCTCTACGAGGAGCCGGGGATCGCCGTGCGATTCGATCCCGTAGCCAGGATTGCCTCTGTCGATTCACGGCCGAACTCCGCGTGGTACAAGGGTAAGTGTCGGAGGGGGGACTTGAACCCCCACGCCCTTGCGGGCACCAGCCCCTCAAGCTGGCGCGTCTGCCTATTCCGCCACTCCGACCGGCATCTGGCTGCCTCGCGGCCCCGAGATGCTAGCGCGTGCCGGATCGGCCTCGGTGCGAGACGGCGGAGGCCCGACTCTCGTTCTCCCCGGTCCCGCGGCTCCTCCTTCACCGCTGGCGTCCGGCGCGCCTACGGGCCGGGAAGCGAGGGCGTGGTGTTGCTGGTGGACTCCGGTCGTCGCACCGCCCACCACTGTGCGTACCAGAGCAGGCTGTCGCCCCGCGGCGTCGGCGTCACTCCCCCGACCGTGCGGTTCCACGCCAAGACGGTCGGTTCGGCGTAGAGCGGCAACGCCACCATGTCCTGCCAGAGCTGGGTGTCAGCCTGGGCGTAGTACCCGGCTGCTTGCACGGGGTTCAGCTGCTGTGAGGCGGTGATCAACTCCTTCTCGAGCGCGGGGCTGTCGTAGCCGGTCCAGTCCTGCGATCCGTTCGTCCCAGCAGGGCCGAGCGAAAGTGTGTACCAGGCCAGGGTCTGGCTCATGTACGGGGAGAAGGTCACCGGGAGTAGTGCCAGATCGGCGCTGCCCGACGCCAGCGCCTTACCGGTCTGGGTGGCATTGGCTTCCCCCGTCAGGGTGGTGTCGAGCCCGGCATCCTTGAGGGAGTCCTGCACGACGAGGGCCGCGGCGCTGGCCCAGGGATCCCCGGTATCGACGACCAGATGCAGTTGGAACGGGGCGCCGGTGAACTCGTGGTAGTACGGCTCCCCGGGGTTGCGCACCAGGCCCGAGGCGGCAATGAGCGATGCCGCCTGGTCCGGCACCGTGGTCACGGGGAAGTTGACCGTCCCACCGGAGCCGATCGACGTGGTCGAGGTCGACGACGTCGGTGGCGGGACGGTCGTCGTCGGTGGGCTCGCCGTGACGGGTTTGTAACCCTGTTGGCCCTGCACGTAGACGTGGCTGTCAGCGACTGCCAGCCCCGGAAAAGCCCAAGCCGCTTGCTGGTTCAAGAGATTCTGGCGGTTCATGCTGAGCGCCACGGCGGCGCGGCAGATCGGAGCTCAGCGGGCTGGTCGGACCGCTGGCCATGTCGAGCTGGAGCAACGACGCCGAGGTGTCGACCTCGCTCTGCACGCCTGGGAGCCCCGAGACCTCGGTGAGGAATTGCCGGGTCGGGCTCCTGGGGTCGGCGACCTGCACGTATCCCGATCTGAGCCACTGGGCCAGTTCTTGGGCCGAAGAAGCGAACCGGACGGTGATGGACCGGGCATTGGCCGGCGTGCCCCACCACCGTGGGTTGCGCACCAACGTGACCGCCTGCGACGTGACTGAACCGATCTCGAAGGGGCCCCCGGACAGGTCGACGGTCTTGCTGACTGTGGGGCACGACGGATCCCACCCAGCCTTCTGCATCACGTGGGCCGGAAGGAGGTCGTTGAAGAGCATCTTCCAGTCGGCGAAGGTGCGTTTGAAGACCACCGTGACCGTGTGCCCCCCGTTCGACCCGGTCACCGAGGCGATGTCCCGGTAGCCGGCGACGGATGCCACATCAGTGGTCGGCAGCGCAGGATCGCCGCCCTGGAGCTGCCAGGCGTACTTGAAGTCGTCGGCCGTGATGGGGACACCGTCCGACCACACCGCCTTCGGGTTGAGCGAATAGACGATGGTCTCGGGCTTGGGATCGACGAGCTCCGCCGAGGGCGCCAGATCGGAGTTCCCGGTCGGCACGCCGGCTTGGTTGACGAAGAAAGGACTGGGCAGCACCGCCCCGAGCAGGGTGTGGGTGCCCGAGGTATCCCCCGCCGGGGTGTGCGGGTTACATCCCGTAGGTACCGCGCTCGTGCCGAGCGTGATGGCGCCTCCGGCTACGGCGACGTAGGTCACGGTTGTCGTGCCCGACCCCCCGCCGCACGCACTCAGGAGCACGGGCAACCCGATCAATACGCCGAACGTCGCCAGGAGCCCGCGGTGCCGGGGGCATCGGCCCCGGCGCATCACTGCAGTCGCAGGTCCAGCGTGATGGTGGTCAGGGCGAAGACGATAGCCACGGTCACCGTGATCCGGTCGAGGTTCCGCTCGACCACGGTCGAGCCCTGCGCCGCCGCGCCCACGCTCCCCCCGAACATGTCGGAGAGGCCGCCGCCCTTCCCACTGTGCATCAAAATCAAGAAGATCAGCGCGAGCGAGACGATGACCTCGATCACGATGTACACCCATGTCAGCGGGGTCAGGGTAGCTAGCAACGGTGGAGCCTCCAGCTCGCGGATCGAATTCGCCCGGTCGGCCTAGGAACGGTAGCAGCCGCCGGAGGCCCGGACGATGTCAGTGAAACTGGCGGCGTCCAGGCTGGCCCCGCCGACGAGAAGGCCGTCGACGTCGGGCTCGGCCATGAGATCCTCGGCGTTCTGGGCGTTGACCGAACCGCCGTACTGCAGTCGGATGGCTCCTGCCGCCTCATCGCCCCCCAAGGTGGCCACCACGGAGCGGATGAAGACGCAGGCGTCCTCGGCATCGACCGCCGTGGCCGCCGTGCCTGTCCCGATGGCCCAGAGGGGCTCGTAGGCGATGACCAGTCCTCCGAGCACCTCGGGGGTCAGGCCCGTCAAGGCCGCCACCACCTGCTGCTCGAGCACCGTCTCGGTCTGCCGGCGCGAGCGCTGCTCCTCGGATTCGCCGACGCAGAGCACCGGGGTCATCTGATGGCGGAGCACGGCCCGCAGCGTCGCCGCCACGATGGCATCGTTCATTCCGAAAAGGGTTCGCCGCTCGGAGTGCCCGACGATGACGTAGGTGGTCCCCAGGCGAGCCAGGAACCGCGGGCTGACCTCTCCCGTGCGCGCGCCGGCATCCTCGTCCGAGCAGTGCTGCGCCCCGAGCGCGACCGGGATGTGCTCCTTCTCCAAGAGCGTCTGCACCGTGCGCAAATCGGTGAAGGGAGGATGCACCGAGACGTCCACCGGCGTTACGTCCTCGGGCTTGAGCCGAAGACCGAGGTCCCGCACCGTGTGGAGCGCCTCGATGTGGTCGTGGTGCATCTTCCAATTCCCGCTGATCAGCGGGCGCCGGCTGCTCACCCCCGGGGTGCGTTCGGAGCCTGGCGCAGCGCGTCGATCCCGGGGAGGTGCCCCTCCGACTCGATGAACGAGAGTGACGGCGCCTCCGCCCGTCGACAGATAGCCCACCTGCCCCGACAACCCCAGCTCGTCCAGCGCACTGGCGCTGTCGCCGCCGCCCACCACGGAAAATCCAGGGCAGTGGGCCACCGCTTCGGCCACCACCCGAGTGCCCGACGCGAAGCGGGGGTCCTCGAACGCCCCGAGCGGTCCGTTCCAAAGCACGGTTCCCGCACCGGAGACCTCGTCGGCGAATCTGGCCGCCGTATCGGGACCAATGTCGAGCCCGGTCCATCCGTCGGGCAGGTCGCCCTCGACCACCTTGACGCTTCCACGCGGCGTATGGCCCCCCACCACCGGGCCGAAGGTCCCCCCTGGCTCGAGAGCCCAGGTGTCGGTCGGAAGGAGGATCTCGACCCTCGATTCCAGCAACGCCCGGCAGTCATCGAGATGCGTCTCGTCGAGGAGCGAGGACCCGACGTGGTGACCCTGTGCGGCCATGAACGTGAAGGCCATCCCTCCCCCCACGACCAGGGTGTCCACCTTGGTGGCCAGGACCTTGAGCACTTCGAGCTTGTCGGCCACCTTGGCCCCGCCCACGACGGCCACGAAGGGGCGCACCGGGTGCTCGAGGATGCCCCCGAGGACCTCGACCTCCCGAGCGAAACGCAACCCGGCCGCGCTGGGGAGGAAATGCGGCGGGCCCACGATCGACGCGTGCGCACGGTGCGCCGCTCCGAACGCCTCGTCCACGTAGGCGTCGAACCCCTCGACGAGCCGGGCCACGAAGGCCGGGTCGTTGGCCTTCTCGCCCGGATCGAAGCGCAGGTTCTCCGTGAGTTCGACGCCCGGACACAGTGCCTGGAGCCGCGAGCGGACCGGCGTCATCTCCCAGCGGGGATCGGGCTTGCCCGCCGGCCGCCCCAGGTGCGAGCAGGCCACCACCTCGGCACCTTCGTCGAGCAGGTGACGCAGCGTGGGCAGTGCCGCGGCGATCCGGAAGTCGTCGGCCACGGTGGCCGTCCCGCGCACGCCGATGTGGAGCGGCACGTTGAAGTCGACACGAACGAGTACGCGTTTGCCGTCGAGCGGGGGAAGATCCGCGAGGAGAGGTATGCCGCGCAGCGGGTCCATGCGGGTCAGCCCCCTACCCGCAGTGTCAGGTCAACGAGCCGGTTTGAGTAGCCCCACTCGTTGTCGTACCAGCCGTTCACCTTCACCAGGGTGATTTCCTCGGTGACGGGCATCACCATGGTCAGTCCGGCATCGAAGATGCACGAGGCCGGCGACCCGACGATGTCACTCGAGACCAGGGGGTCCTCCGAGTACACCAGGATGCCTTCGAGCGGTGGCTTGGCCGCCGCCTCGGCGAAGGCCGCATTGACCTCTGCCACCGAGGGTGCGCCGCGCACTGCGGCAGTGAAGTCGGTGATCGATCCCGCCGGAAGGGGCACCCGCAGCGACAACCCGTCCAACCGGCCCTTGGTCGATTCGAGCACCAGGCTGGTGGCCCGCGCCGCCCCGGTCGAGGTCGGGACGATGTTGATCGCCGCGGCGCGCGCCCGGCGCTCATCCTTGTGCGGCAGGTCGAGCAGGTTTTGGTCGTTGGTGTAGGCGTGCACCGTGGTCATCAGCCCACTCATCAATCCGAAGGAGTCGTCGAGCACCTTGACCATCGGTACGAAGCAGTTGGTGGTGCACGACGCGTTGGAGAGGACCACGTGCGTGGACGGATCGAAGGTGTCGTCGTTGACCCCCATGACAATCGTGACGTCGGCGTCGCCCGAAGGCCCCGAGATGATGACCCGGTCGACCGAGCCACCGAGGTGCTTCGCCGCGTCGGCCCGAGCCGTGAAGTGCCCGGTCGACTCGATGACCACGGTGGCCCCCAGGTCGTCCCAGGGCAGCACCGCGGGGTCGCGCTCGGCCAGCACCCGGATGCGCTGGTCCCCCACCACCAGTTCGTTCCCCTCGACCAGGACCGGAACCTTGAGCCTGCCCTGGGTGGAATCGAAACGGAGCAGGTGGGCGAGCATCTCAGCCGAGGTGAGGTCGTTGACTCCGACAACCTCGATGTCAGCATCCGTCTCGAGAATGGCGCGGAGGTAGTTGCGTCCGATGCGCCCGAACCCGTTGATGCCGACCCGCACCGTCATGTCGTCCCTTTCTCCGGGGTCTCTCTCACCTATGCCAGCAGACCGGACAGCGCGTGCGCCAGTTTGCTCGGGCTGTGCACCAGCCGGTTGTGGCCGGTGAGGGCCACGTCACGCACGTCCGCGTCGGTGGCGCCCACGCTCATCCCACTGATGGTGTCACACAACACAACGTCAACATCGACATCGTGCCTGTTCAGCGCCGCAACGTGGGCGGCCACGTCGAACCCTTCGGTCTCTGGTATCTCGGGCCGCAGATTGCAGACGTAGACGATCTGGGCCCTCGACGAGGCCAGCGCCTCGGCGATGCCGCGCACCGCTACCGCGGCGAGGACACTGGTGAAGAGCGACCCGGGGCCGATGACCACCTGGTCCGCCCCGATGATCCGCTCGACAGCCAGGGGTGGAGGCTGGGCGTCACCGGGAACCAGTGAGACCAGCTGGATCCCCGATGTTCCCTTGACGGCTACCTGTCCGGCAATCGTTTCGCCCCCGGCCTCGGCCTTGAGCACGACCGGTTCGCTGGTGGCCGGCAGGACGTCGCCGTGAGCCCCGAGCAATCGGGCCGCCTCGCGCACGCCGAGCACCAGGTCGCCCGTGGCGTCGATCAGGCCGGTGAGGATGAGGTTGCCCAACGCATGGCCCGCCAACTCGCCCTCTTCGAACCGCCGCTCGAACGCGGTGGCCAGCACGGCGTCGTCGTCGGCCAGCGCCACCAGGCACTTCCGGATGTCGCCCAGTGCGACCACGTTGAGCAGCTCGCGCAGGCGACCGCTGCTCCCGCCGTCGTCGGCCACCGACACGACGCCGGTGATCGTTCCGGCGTAGCCCCGAGCGGCCCGCAAAGTGACCGCCGTGCCGTGCCCGCCCCCGATCGCCACCATTGCCGGTCTGATGGCTGAAGTCATCGGTCGATGTCCCGGTGGAAGACCGACACGGCCTGCCCGTGACGACCCAGACGAGCTGCCAGCTCCTCAGCCAAGGTCACCGAACGGTGTCGACCACCGGTGCAACCCATGGCGATGGTCAGGTACGACTTCCCCTCGCGCATGAAGGCGGGGAGGATACTCGTCAAGAGATCGTCGACCTTGTCGAGGAAGGTCTGCGACTCGCGCTGGCCCAGCACGTAGTCGCGCACGGGTGCATCGAGTCCGCTGTATGGACGCAACTCCTCCACCCAGAACGGGTTGGGCAGGAAGCGGCAGTCGAAAACGACGTCGACGTCGAGCGGGATGCCGTGCTTGTAGCCGAAGGAGATCACCGAGGTCTGCATGCGCGGCACCTCGTCATCCCCGAAGGCTTCGAGGATCCGCGTGCGGAGCTGGTTCGGGTTCAGCTCGCCGGTGTCGAGCAGCAGGTCGGCGCGTTCGCGGACCGGTTCGAGGAGGCGCCGTTCGTCGGCGATCGACTCCTCGACGCCGCGCGCCGCCAGCGGGTGACGGCGCCGCGTGCCCTCGTAGCGCCGCACGAGGACCTCGTCTGGTGCGTCGAGGAAGACCACACGCACCCGGGGTCGCTCGGCCCGTAGCTCGTCGAGCACGGCCGGAAGGTCGTCGAAGTGGTCATGACCGGTCGCACCTCCGCCCCGTCCGATCACCAGCGCCACCCGTTCGATACCCGAACCGGGTCGCTCCACCAGTTCGACCATCTTCATGATGAGGGCGGCTGGAAGGTTGTCGATGACGAACCACTCGACGTCCTCGAGTGCGGCGGCCGCCGTGGAGCGCCCGGCACCCGACATTCCCGTGACGACCACGAACTCGCTCATGAACCCCTAGCCTTGCGCACCACGGACCCCGAGCCGTGCACGGTCTCGTAGACGGCCAACCCGACCTCGTCGGGAAGCCACGAGCGCTCGAGGAGCTCCTCGAGCGACGCCGCCCGGACACCCTGCACCCCGCCAAGCTCCTTGACCAGCCGGGCCTTGCGAGCCGGGCCCAGACCAGGGACCCCGTCCAGCACGCTGGCCGTCATGCGCTTCGCCCGGCGTTGGCGGTGGAAGGTGACGGCGAAGCGGTGGGCCTCGTCGCGGAGCCGCTGCAACAGGTAGAGCGCATCGGTTCCGCGCCCGAGCCGCAACGGGTCCGGCAACCCCGGACGGAACACCTCCTCGAACTGCTTGGCCAGTGCGGCCAGTTCCACCTCCTGCCCGAGCCCGAGTTGGTCGACCACCCGCTCGGCCACGGACAACTGGCCCCTCCCGCCGTCGACCACGATCAGGTTGGGGCGATAGGCAAACCGGCGAGGGCGCCCGGTCGCCGGTGTCTCCCGCTCGGCGATCAGGGCTCGCAGGCGACGCGTCAGCACCTCCTCCATGGCGGCGTAATCGTCGTTGCCCGGCACGGAGCGCACCGTGAACCGGCGGTAGTCGGAGCGCTTGGCCAGCCCATCCTCGAAGACCACCATGGAGCCCACGTAGTCGCTTCCCTGGAGGTGGCTCATGTCGTAGCACTCGATGCGCAACGGCGCCTCACGGAGCGCCAGGGAGTCCTGGAGCTCGGTCAGTGCCTTGGCCCGCGCGTTGTGGTCGCTGGCTCGCCGGAGCCGGTGGCGAGCCAGGTCCTCGGTGGCCGACCGCGTCACCGTGTCCATGAGCGCCCGCTTGGACCCCCGGCGAGGCACGGCGATGCTCACCGGTGCGTCTCGCACGTCGGAGAGCCAGCGCTCGAGCAGTGGGCGATCTGCCGGCTCCTCGGGCACCAGGACCCGGCGTGGCACATCCCCGGCTTCGGCGCCATACACCTGAGAGACCACGAGCGCCATCAGCTCTGGCCCGCCGAGATCCTCGACCTTCTCGGCCACGAAGCCCCGATGTCCGACCACGCGGCCGCGTCGGACGCGGAAGATCTGCACGGCCGCCTCCAGCGGGTCCTCGGCCAGTCCGACCACATCGAAGTCCTCGGCCCGCTCCGACACCATCACCTGGGTCTCCGCTGCCTTGTGCACCATGGTGATGCGGTCGCGCAGGCGTGCTGCCCGCTCGAATTCCAGGGCTTCGGCGGAAGCCAGCATCTCGGCCTCGAGGCGAGCCAGCACCGGTTCGGTGTCACCGGCCAGAAACCCCATGAGGTCCGCCACGTACCCGTCGTACGCCGCGTGATCCACCGCGCCCACGCACGGTCCCGAGCAACGTTCGATGTCGAAGAGGAGGCAGGGGCGCCCCAGGCGCTCGTGACGGGTGAACTTGGTGTCCGAGCAGGTGCGCACCGGAAAGCTGCGCACCAGCAGGTCGAGCGTGGACCGGATCGCCCCCGCGTTGCCGTAGGGGCCGAAGTACCGGACACCCTTGCGCTTGCGGCCCCGCACCACCGCGGGCCGGGGCCACTCCTCGTTCAACGTGACGGCCAGCCACGGATAGCTCTTGTCGTCCTTCAGGCGGACGTTGTAGCGGGGCAGGTGGGCCTGGATCAGCGAGTGCTCCAGGATCAGCGCGTCCACCTCGCTGTCGACCACCACCCATTCGACGTGGTCGGCCTGGGCCACCATCTGGGCCGTGCGAGGCGGGAGCTTTGCCGGGTCCTGCCAGTAGGAGGGCAGCCGATGCCGTAGCGACTTGGCCTTGCCCACGTAGAGGATCCGGTTCTCGGCGTCGTAGAACTGGTAGGACCCCGGGGCGTCGGGGATGGAGCCGGTCGGCGGCCGGTACTGCATCACGTCCACTCTCGCGGAATTGCTGGTCAGGGGCGGTACACTAGCCACGCCGGCCTGGTCTCCGGCAGACAACCTCGCATCGAGGCCGACATACCCGCGGATGGGCGACCAGGCTGTCCCCGCCGGCCAGATCGATGCTCTCCCTCGAAGGGGGCACACCACATGCTGAGGCTTCAGGCGCCGCTCCCGGAGCGCTACACGGCCGCGACCGCCGACGAGCTGGCCACCATGATCGGCGCCGCCCGGGCTGCGCTCGGCGATCGGGTGCTCGTTCTCGGCCATCACTACCAGCGCGACGAGATCATGCGCTGGGCCGATGCCCGGGGCGACTCGTTCGGCCTTTCTCGCATCGCCGCCGGGCAGTCCCATGCGGAATTCATCGTCTTCTGCGGGGTCCACTTCATGGCCGAGTCGGCCGACGTGCTCACCGGCGACCACCAACAGGTGCTGCTGCCCGACCTCAATGCCGGCTGCTCGATGGCGGACATGGCGGACATCGAGGAGGTCGAGGTCGCCTGGGAGGAACTCGCCCGTGTCATCGACGTCGAGACGCTGATCCCGGTGACCTACATGAACTCGGCCGCGGCCCTCAAGGCCTTCGTCGGGCGGCATGGCGGCGCTGTCTGCACGTCGTCGAACGCCCGCGCCGTGCTGACCTGGGCGCTCGAGCGTGGCGAGCGCGGTCCTGTTCTTCCCCGACCAGCACCTGGGCCGCAACACCGGCTACCAGCTGGGCTATGGCCCTGGCGACATGGGCCTGTGGAACCCGCGACACCCGTTGGGCGGCCTGGGAGACAGCGACGCCAAGGAGTCCACCCTCCTCCTGTGGAAGGGCCACTGCTCCGTGCATCAGCGATTTCGGCCCGAGCACGTCGCCGCATTCCGGGCCGAGCACCCAGACGGGATCGTCATGGTCCACCCCGAGTGTGCCCACGAGGTGGTCGAGCTCGGCGACGTGGTGGGTTCCACCGACGCCATCATCAAGGCGGTGGCGGCCGCCCCGATCGGCTCGGTCATCGGCGTCGCCACGGAGATCCATCTGGTGAACCGCCTCCACAACGAGTCGCCGGACAAGTCGGTCCTGTGCCTCGACCCCCTGGTGTGCCCCTGCTCGACCATGTCGCGCATCGACCCCCAGCATCTGGCCTGGGTCCTCGAAGGCCTGGTGGACGGCGAGGTTCGCAACCGGATCGTGGTCGACCCCGTGACGGCCGAGTGGGCCAGGGTGGCCCTCGAGCGGATGCTGGCCATCATCTGATCGTGCGGGTGCCGCACCGTGAGCACCGACCGATGACGGAGTCCCACATGCCCAATTGGCCCTCCAGGCTGGTCCCTCAGAACCACGTGGAACCGGTGCCCCGCCGCATCCGGGCCTTCCTCGACGACCAGCTGGTCGTCGACAGCACCCATGCCCTCTACGTGTGGGAGTGGTCGGCCTACCCGCAGTACTACATCCCCCTGGCGGACGTGCGGGCCGATGCCCTGGTCGACGAGGGCACGACTGAAGAGACACCGCGTGGTCCGGCGCGCGGCCACGCGCTGCAGGTCGGTTCCACACGGAGGCCCGGCGCCGCACGTGTGCTCGCGACCTCCACCGTGCCCGGGCTCGACGCCACCGTGCGCCTCGAATGGTCGGCCCTCGATGCCTGGTTCGAAGAGGACGAGCAGGTCTTCGTCCACCCGCGCAGTCCCTACGTGCGCGTCGATGCGCTGCGCTCGACTCGTTCGGTGCGCGTCGAGTCGCACGGTGTCGTGCTGGGCGAGTCCGGGTCCCCGGTCATGCTCTTCGAGACCGGACTGCCGACCAGGTACTACCTCAGCCGCACCGACGTCGACTTCGGTGCCCTCGTGGCGTCAGCGACGGTCACCTCGTGCCCGTACAAGGGCACCACGTCGGGGTACTGGTCGGCTCGCATCGGGGACAGGCTCCAACCCGACGTGGCATGGGTCTACGACTTCCCCAGTCGCGAGGTCCTGCCCATCGCCGGCCTGATCGCCTTCTACAACGAGAAGGTCGACATCTTCGTCGACGGGGTCGCCATGGAGCGGCCCAGGAACCCACCGAGCCGGAGCTAGCTCAACCCCAGGACCGGCGCCAGCACGTGTCCCGTGTGACTGCCGGCGGTCTTGGCCACCTGCTCGGGCGTTCCTTCGGCGATCACCGTGCCGCCCTTGTCGCCACCCTCGGGCCCGAGGTCGATGATCCAGTCCGCCGTCTTGATCACATCGAGGTTGTGCTCGATCACCACCACGGTGTTGCCCTGGTCGACCAATCGCCCGAGCACATCGAGCAGGCGCCGCGTGTCCTCGAAGTGCAACCCCGTCGTGGGCTCGTCGAGGATGTAGAAGGTGTGCCCGGTCGGCCGGCGGCTGAGCTCGCTGGCCAGCTTCACCCGCTGCGCCTCGCCACCCGAGAGGGTCGGCGCCGGCTGCCCCAGTCGGACGTACCCCAACCCCACGTCCACCAGGGTTCGCATGTGACGGGCGATGGGCGGTTGGCGCTCGAAGAAGGTGAGTGCCTCCTCACACGACAGATCGAGCACCTCGGCGATGGACTTGCCCCGGAAGGTGATCTCGAGAGTGTCACGGTTGTAACGGGCGCCGTGGCAGATCTCGCAGGGGACGTACACGTCGGGCAGGAAATGCATCTCGATCTTGATCGTCCCGTCGCCGGCGCAGGCCTCGCACCGGCCACCGCGCACGTTGAAGGAAAAGCGCCCGGGCTGGTAGCCGCGGACCTTGGCCTCGGCCGTTTGGGCGAAGAGCTTGCGCACGTGGTCGAATACTCCCGTGTAGGTGGCCGGGTTGGACCGCGGTGTCCGCCCGATGGGCGCCTGGTCGACGTCGACCACCTTGTCGAGCCGGTCGATCCCCTCCACCGAGCGGTGCCGCCCGGGCAGGGTCTTGGCCCGGTGCAGGCGCTGGGAGAGCGAGCGCAGGAGGATGTCGTTGACCAGGGTCGACTTCCCCGAGCCGGACACGCCGGTGACTGCGACCAGGCAGCCGAGCGGGACGGAGACGTCGATATCGCGCAGGTTGTGCTCGCGGGCCCCCCGCACGGTCACGACATCTCCCGAGCCGGGGCGGCGGAGCGCCGGGATGGGGATCGAGCGCCGCCCCGAGAGGTACTGGCCGGTGAGGGAGTTCTTGTTGGACAGCAGGCCGCCGCGCCCGGTGACCGGTCCGGCGTGCACGATGTTCCCGCCGTGCTCGCCCGCACCGGGACCGATGTCCACCACGTAGTCGGCGGTCCGGATGGTCTCCTCGTCGTGCTCGACAACGATGACCGTGTTGCCCAGGTTGCGCAGGCGCTCGAGGGTGGCGATCAGGCGCTGGTTGTCTCGCTGGTGCAACCCGATCGATGGCTCGTCGAGTACGTAGAGCACGCCGACCAGGCCGCTCCCGATCTGACTGGCCAACCGGATGCGCTGCGCCTCCCCACCCGAGAGGGTGCCCGCCGACCGGGCCAGCGACAGGTAGTCGAGGCCCACGTCGAGGAGGAACTGCATGCGCTCGCGCACTTCCTTGAGGACCCGGTCGGCGATCATGTGCTCCCGCTCGGACAGGTCCAGCACGGCCACGGCCTCGACGGCTGCGCCGATCGAGAGGCTGCAGAGCTCGTGGATGTTGCGCCCGCCCACCGTGACGGCCAGCGACTCGGGCTTGAGGCGAGCCCCCCCGCAGGCTGGGCAGTCGACCTCGCGCATGTAGGACTCGACCTGTTCGCGGGACCAGTCGGACTCGGCTTCGCTATGTCGCCGCTGGAGCCACGGCACGATGCCCTCGTAGTGCGCGTCGTAGGCGCGGGAGCGGTTGAAGCGGTTCTTGTACCGGACGTGCACCGTGCGCGTCCCGGTGCCGTAGAGCACCAGCTTCTTGTCCTTGGCCCTGAGCTTCCGCCATGGGGTATCGACCGAGAATCCCCCGAGGTCCGCCACCCCGGCCTGGAGCCCGCTGAAGTACTCGCTGCGAGCCGCCGACCACGGCGCCAGCGCGCCCTCGGCCAGCGAGAGCGACACGTCGGGCACGACCAGTTCGGGATCGACCTCGAACGTGGTGCCCAGACCGAGGCAGGTCGAGCAGGCCCCGTACGGCGAGTTGAAGGAGAAGCTGCGCGGCGCCGGCTCCTCGAAGCTGATCCCGCAGTGGGTGCAGGCCAGGTGCTGGGAGAAGGTGATGGCCTCCTCGCCCGCCTCCGTCCCGCCCTCGCTCGTCCCGGCCCCGTTCATCACCAGGACCTCGGCGGTGCCCCCCGTCAGCTCCAGCGCGGTCTCGATCGACTCGGTGAGGCGCTGGCGCACGTTGTCACGGCGGATCAGTCGGTCCACGACCACCTCGATGGTGTGCATCTCGTAGCGGGCCAGGGTCACCTCGCCCCGCTCGGCCAGCTCGAGAGGGACTCCGTCGACCCGTACCCGGGCGAAGCCCTGCTTGGCCAGGTCGTCAAGGAGCGTGCTGTACTCCCCCTTGCGCCCCCGCACCACCGGGGCCAGGACCTGGAACCGCGTCCCCTCGGGCAGCTCGAGCACCCGGTCGACGATCTGTTGGGGCGTCTGGCGCGCCACCGGGCGCCCGCAGCTCGGGCAATGGGGGTGGCCGATGCGGGCATACAGGAGGCGGAGGTAGTCGTAGACCTCGGTGATCGTCCCCACGGTCGAACGCGGGTTGCGTGAGGCCGACTTCTGGTCGATGGAGATGGCCGGGGACAGGCCCTCGATGAAGTCCACGTCGGGCTTGTCCATTTGGCCCAGGAATTGGCGGGCGTAGGCGGAGAGGGACTCGACGTAGCGGCGTTGGCCCTCGGCGTAGATGGTGTCGAACGCCAGCGACGACTTACCGGACCCCGACAGACCGGTGAAGACGATCAGACGGTCGCGTGGCAGGTCGAGCGAGACGTCACGCAGATTGTGCTCGCGGGCGCCGCGAACGACCAGTCGGTCGGCCATCTGGGCAGGATACCGGGAGGCAGTGACCGCTCCGGCCGGGCCCCGACGGGCAGCGTGGCGCGGGACCGAGCTCAGCCCGGGATAGACGCCCGGAGCTCGGCGATCTCGTCGCGCAGCAGGGCCGCCTCCTCGTACCGCAGATCGGCGGCGGCGGACTTCATCTCGGATTCGAGCTGCGTCATGAGCTCCACTGCGGCCGCAGGCGACGACGCCGCGCCCTCGTTCACCAGCGATCCCGCCGTCCGTCGTGTGCCGCGCACTGCGGCGTTCTTGCGCACCTCGGCCCGGCTCCGGCCCGCCTTGGCCACCCCACCGGCACTCCCGCGCAGGCGCTCGAGGATGTCCGTGACCGATTTCCGGACGGTCTGGGGGTCGATCCCGTGCTCGCGGTTGTAGGCCATCTGGACCTCTCGGCGGCGCTGGGTGGTCGAGACCGCTTCACGCATGGAGTCGGTCACCGTGTCGGCATAGAGCACGACCGAACCGTCCACGTTGCGCGCCGCACGGCCCATGGTCTGGATCAGCGAGGAGGCCGAACGCAGGAACCCCTCCTTGTCGGCGTCGAGGATGGCCACCAATGCCACCTCGGGCAGGTCGAGTCCCTCGCGCAGCAGATTGATGCCGACCAGGACGTCGATGCTCCCCAGACGCAGCTCGCGGAGGATCTCGATCCGGGTGATGGTGTCGATGTCGGAGTGGAGGTACTGGACTCGCACGCCCGCGTCGGCCAGATAATCGGTCAGGTCCTCGGCCATCTTCTTGGTCAGCGTGGTGACCAGGACCCGGCCGCCGGCCTCCACCGTGCGCGCGATCCGGCCCTGCAGGTCGTCGACCTGTCCTTTCGTGGGCATGATCGTGACCTCGGGGTCCACCAGGCCCGTCGGACGGATCACCTGCTCGACGACCTGGGCCGAGTGCTCGAGCTCGAACGGACCCGGGGTGGCCGACACGAACACGCACTGCGGCACCCGCTCGACGAACTCGTCGAAACGCAGCGGGCGATTGTCGCGGGCAGAGGGGAGGCGGAACCCGTGCTCCACCAGGACGTCCTTGCGGGAGCGGTCGCCCGCATACTGGCCGTGCAGCTGGGGTACCGCCACATGACTTTCGTCGATCACGCACAGGTAGTCCCGTGGGAAGAAGTCGAGCAGCGTGTACGGGGTCTCGCCCGGCGCCCGGCCGTCGAGATGGCGGCTGTAGTTCTCCACCCCCGAGCACACGCCGGTCTCGGCGAGCATCTCGAGGTCGTGTTCGGTCCGGACCCGCAATCGCTGTGCCTCGAGGAGCTTGCCCTCCCGTTCGAACTCCTGGAGCCTTTCCCGCAGCTCGATCTCGATGGAGGCCACGGCGCGCTGGACGATGTCATCGCCGGTCACGTAGTGCGTGGCGGCATATACGGCCACGTCCTCCATCTCCTCGCCCATCTCCCCGGTGAGCACGTCGAACGGCACGATCCGCTCCACGGTGTCCCCGAACATCTCCACCCGCAGCGCCGCCTCCTCGTAGGCCGGGTGGATCTCGATCGTGTCACCGCGAGCCCGGAAGGTCCCACGGACGAGGTTGACCTCGTTGCGCGTGTACTGGAGGTCCACCAGGCGACGCAACACCTCGCGTTGGTCGACCTGCTGGCCCACGGCCAGTGCGAGGATCCGGTCCCGGTACTCCTCGGGCGACCCCAAGCCGTAGATGCACGACACGGAGGCCACCACGATCACGTCCCGGCGCATCAGGAGCGACGACGTCGTGGCATGGCGCAACCGGTCGATCTCGTCGTTGATGGACGAATCCTTCTCGATGTAGGTGTCGGTGGTCGGGAGGTACGCCTCGGGCTGGTAGTAGTCGTAGTAGGACACGAAGAACTCGACCCGGTTCTTCGGGAACAGCTCACGGAGCTCGGAGGAGAGCTGGGCCGCCAACGACTTGTTGGGCTCGATGATCAGCGTCGGCCGCTGCGCCTGCTCGATCATCCAGGCGACCGTGGCCGTCTTCCCCGACCCGGTGATGCCCTGGAGGGTCTGGTAGCGATCTCCCCGCTGCACCCCTTCGACGAGGGCCACGATCGCCTGCGGCTGGTCGCCGGAAGGCCGGAACGGCGAGATGACCTCGAACGCTGGCATGACGCCTCGAGGCTACCCGGGGGTTGCGACGGCTTCGGCTGGTCGGGCGTCTCCAGTCGGAGCGTCGACGCCGCGCCTAGAAAGGCGGGTGCCTCGACGGCGTGGAGATCAGGCCGGAGCGGCCCGGCGAGAGGCCCGGGCCGTGAGCCACTGCCACAGCGCATCGACCGCTGCGCCGAGCGCAGCCCGGTCACCAGAGTTGTCGACCACGTAGTCAGCGTAGGCCAGCCGCTCCTCGCGAGAGATCTGCGAGTTGATCCGCGCCACGGCGTCGGCTCGCTCGAAGCCACGCTGAGAGAGCAGCCGCTCGAGGGCCACGTCGGTGGGACAGTCCACGACCACGATCTGGTCGAGGCCCATCGTGGCCCGGTGGGCCTCGGTCAGGAGCGGGATGGCCATGATCACCACGGCATCGGGATCGCTCACGGCGTCACGGGCCGCCAGCAGCGCCGCCCCGATGGCCGGATGGGTGATGGCGTTGAGGGCCAACCGGGACTCCTCGTCGACGAAGGCCAGCGCGGCCAGCGCCTTGCGGTCGATGGTCCCGTCAGAGGCCACGACCCCGCGGCCGAACCGGTCGATCACCGGCTGATAGGCGGGTCCGCCCGGCTCCACGACGGCGCGGGCCACCTCGTCGGCGTCCACCAGGACGGCGCCACGAGCTTCGAGCAGGTCGGCCACCGCCGACTTCCCCGCACCGATACCGCCCGTCAACCCCACCACCAGCATGCCCGGGGATGCTACCGCCGACGTGTGGGGCGGTATCTCATAACTGTCGCCCGACAGGGCCGCTGCCAGGGCTTCTGCCACCCTTCGGCGCCGAGGTCCCGCTAACCTTTCGCCGCCTCGCCCATGTTGGATACCGCCCCCGCCATGTCTCGGCCAGCTCCCGGACGAACCCGAAAGTGGGGCGCCCAACCCCTCGACGTCGTCGCCGTCGCCGCACTGGCGGCGATCAGCTACATCCCGCTGCTCCTCACCCGCCGGGGCATGGTGTCGGCCGACACCAAGGAGTACCTCTACCTGGACCCGGGCCGGCTCATCCAGAGCGCCATCTCCATGTGGGACCCCGACGTGGGGACCGGGACCGTTACCCACCAGAACATCGGTTTCCTCTTCCCCATGGGTCCCTACTACTGGCTCATGGCCGAGCTGCACGTCCCGGTGTGGGTGAGCCAACGGCTGTGGATGGGCACGCTCTTCTTCGCCGCCGGCACCGGCGTCTGGGTGCTCGGCCGCATGCTCGGGCTGTCACGGAGCGGTCAGCTGGCCGCGGCGTTGACCTACATGCTCTCGCCGTACGTCCTCAGCTACATCGACCGGATCTCGGCCATCCTCATGCCCTGGGCGGGAGCCGGATGGATGCTGGTCTTCACCATCCGGGCCGCGCGCCGGGGTGGCTGGCGCTACCCAGCCCTCTTCGCCCTCGTGGTTGCCCTGGTCGGTGGGGTCAACGCCACCTCGATCCTCCTCATCGGTCTCGCGCCGGCGCTCTGGCTCGTGTACGGCGTGTGGGGCTCGCGCGAGATCACCTGGCCTGCGGCGTGGACGACCGCCCTGAAGCTCGGGGTCCTGAGCCTGGGGGTCTCGCTGTGGTGGATGGCCGGCCTGTGGGCCGAGGGCGCCTACGGGATCAACGTCCTCATCTACACCGAGACCGTCCCCACCGTCGCCCTCACCTCGCTCTCCTCGGAGATCCTGCGCGGCCTCGGCTACTGGTCCTTCTACGGCCAGGACAAGCTCGAGCCGTGGATCTCGGCGTCGCTCGACTACACCCAGTGGGCCTGGCTCATCGGGGTCAGCTTCCTCGTGCCGGCGATCTGTGTGGTCGGTGGCCTCCTGGCCCGCTGGCGCTACCGCCTGTTCGCCATCACTCTCGTGGTGCTGGGCATCGTGCTGGCCGTCGGCACCTATCCGTTCAGCGAGTCCACGCCGTTCGGAGCCCTGGTCAAGCTGGCCAGCTCGGGATCCACCGTGGCGCTGGCCCTGCGGTCCACGAACCGGATCGTGCCCCTGGTCGTGCTGGGCCTCGCCCTCATGCTGGGGGCCGGGATCACCGCGATCACCGCGTGGCACCGACGGGTCGGTCTCGCCGTGCTGGCCGTGAGCGCCGTCGTGATCGGGGTCAACCTCGAGCCACTCTGGACGGGCAACCTGGTGGCGCAGAACCTGTCCCGCCCCGCCACGCTGCCCAGCTACATCACCGATGCGGCCCACTACCTCGACGCGCAGGGTGATGAGACCCGGGTGCTCCAGTACCCGGGTCTCGATTTCGCCTACTACCGCTGGGGGGTCACGACCGACCCCGTGTGGCCCGGCATCATGACCCGCCCCTACGTGATCCGCACCGGCGTGCCCATGGGCGAACCGGCCAGCGTCAACCTCCTCCAGGCCATCGACGAGTCGATGCAGGACGGGGTCTTCGTGCCGCAAACACTGGCGCCGGTGGCCAGCCTCATGAGCGTGGGCGACATCCTCTACGAGTCCGACGTCCAGTTCGAACGGTTCAGCGCGGCGCGCCCGGAGGAGGTCTGGCTGGCGCTCAACGACCCCAAGACCGGTCTGGCCGAGCCCGTGACCTTCGGGACGCCCACTCAGTACCAGCCACTCCGGTTCCCCCTGACGGACGAGACCCAGCTGAGCATCCCCACGGGAACCTCTACCCCGCCACCTGTCGCCGTGTTCGCCGTCCCCAACCCTCGCCCCATCAACCGCACAGAGAGCCCGAGCACGCCGTTGCTGGTGGCCGGTGACGGCCAGGGCGTGCTCGAGGCGGCGGGCGCTGGGCTCCTGGCCTCCAACCCGACGGTCCTGTACTCGGGCACCTTTGCCGGCGACAAGGCCGGCCTGGGCACCCAGCTCCAGCGCGGAGCCGTCCTGGTGCTCACCGACACCAACCAGAAGAAGGACCTCACCTGGGGGTCGGTTCTCGACGACTACGGCTACGTCCAGCAGGCCAACGAGACCCCCCTGGTCCCGGATCCCGCCCAGGTGCCACTCCCGATCTTCCCCGGGACCGCCACCGCCACCCAGACCGTCGCCCAGGTGAGCGGGGTGGCCTCGGTCCGGGCCACGGCCTACGGGAACCCCATCACCGACATCCCCGAGTCCCAGCCGTTGGCCGCGGTCGACGGCAACCCGGCCACGGCATGGACCGAGGGCGTGTTCGGGCCCGGAACGAACCAGTCGATTCAGGTCAGGCTGACGCGGCCGGTGACCACGGACCACATCACGCTGCTCCAGCCCGGGGGTACACGCTCGATCACCGACGTCACACTCAGTTTCGATGGGGGCCAGCCGGTGCACGCCACCTTGGGCCCGGCATCGCTCAACGGGGCCGGGCAGGTGGTGTCGTTCCCCTCGCGGCGGTTCTCCACCCTCGAGATCACCATCGACGCCACCAACGTGGGCGTCCTGAGGAACTACTTCGGCCAGAGCGGCGTCGGCTTCGCGGAGATCACCATTCCGGGGGTCGCCCCCGCCACCGAGGCCCTCCGCCTGCCCACCGACCTGCTGGGCTCGGCGGGGAAGGCCTCCCTCTCCCACCAACTCGACATCCTCCTCAGCCGGATCCGGGCCCAGGTGACGCCGCCACGCAGCGATCCCGAAGCCTCCATGGCCAGGGTGTTCACCCTCCCGACCGCCCGCTCCTTCTCCGTCGGCGGAGCTGCCCGAATCTCGACGCTCGATGCCGACCCCCTGGTCGACCAGCTGCTCGGCATCGCCCCGACCTCGACCTCAGGCGGTCTCGCCACCATCCTCGGAGCCAACTCCTCGAACCGGCTCCCGGGCGACCTGGCGGCTGGTGCCGCCGCCGCGGTCGACGGCAACCCAGACACGTCGTGGATGCCGGCACTGGGCAGCCAGGTCGGATCGTGGGTCGACTATCGGCTGAGCCGCCCCGTGACCTTCGACCATCTCGATCTCGGCGTGGTCGCCGACGGAGTGCACTCGATCCCCACCTCGGTCACCATCTCGACCCCGTCGGGCTCACGGACGGTCACCCTCCCTGCGGTCGACCCAGGGGTCGGGCGACCACAGGGGTCCGTTACCACCGTGCCCTTGCAGTTCGCGCCGCTCAACGGCTCCGACGTCCGCATCACCGTCGACGCCGTGGCCCCCCACGACTTCCTCGACTACCAGTCCGAGAACACCAACACCGACCCCGTCGGGCTGGCCGAGATCACCATCCCAGGTGTGGCGACCCTCTCCACCCCCACCACTGTCCCGACCGCCTGCTACTCGAACCTGCTGGCCATCGATGGCCATCCGGTGGACATCTCCATCAGCGGCTCCACGTCGGGAGCCCTGGCCAACCAGGGACTGAGCATCCGGGGCTGCGGCAATGCGGCTGGTGGCATCATCCTCTCGGCAGGGTCCCACGTGCTCACCACGGCCACCCACGCCGCCGACGGGATCGACGTCGACACCCTCAACCTCGCCTCGGCCGCCGGGGGTGGAGCGCTCCCGCTCCTGGCCGACGGGCAGCTCCCGCCGCCACCACACCACGCCTCCCCGGCCACGACCGTGCAGTCCAGCGGCCGCAATGTCGTCACGGTCGGAGTGCACGGCGACGGAAAGGGGTTCTGGCTCGTCCTCGGCCAGTCGCAGAGCCGGGGGTGGCAGGCGACCACGTCGAATGGGCACGCGCTCGGGAGCTCGACGCTGATCGACGGCTACGCCAACGGCTGGTACGTGCCGGGGTCCGAGGCCAAGGGCCCCATCACCATCACCCTGACCTGGACCCCCCAGCGGGTGGTGAACCTGGCGCTCGTGCTCTCAGGGGGCACCCTGGCGCTCAGCCTCGCGCTGGTCCTGCTCCCCCGCCGCCTGCTGGCCCGACGCCGGCGCGCCGTCCACGGACGGCGCGCCACCGCCCTGGTCGGCACCGTCACCGACATCGAGAGCGACGTCACCATGCGCGCCGGGGGGGCCGAGCCGTACCACCCCGGGCTCACCTCGCTCCTGCGCAGCGACGGGGCCACACCCTCGTGGCGGCTGACCGCCGTCCTGGCCACCCTGGGCGCACTCGCGGTGGGCTTCTTCGTCCATCCGCTGGCCGGGGTGCTCATCGGTGCCGCCCTTGTGGCCGAGCTCCGGGTGGCCCGGGCCCGAGCGGTGGTGGTGGCCGGCGCGGTGGGGCTCCTGGCCGCCCTCACCGCGTACATGGTGTGGACCCAGCACCACGACCACTACCTGCCCGACATCATCTGGCCGGTCAGGTTCAGTCCGGCCAACTCACTCGCCTGGCTGGCCGTGTGCCTGCTCGCCGTCGACGGCCTGGTCCAGTTCGTGCGCCACCGCGTGCGCTGAGGATCGACGGTCGACCCCCGGTCTCAACTCAGTTGCGCCGCCACCACGACAGGGTGTTCTTGTAGCGCAGGATGGGCTTCTCCAAGATGAAGTAGCTCAGGGACGCTGAGACGATCGACAGCGCGAGAACGCAGACGAACATCCCCAGGAAATTCGGCGCGAAGACGGCGAACGGGCCGGCCTCGAGGATCCGGTACAACCACGGCTCGTGCCAGAGGTAGATGCCGTAGGAGATCACCCCGAGCGATGCCATGGGCCATGTCCCGAGCAGCCAGCGGATCGGCCCCTTGCCACGGTGCTGGGGGCCGTAGACGGCCGGCAGAAGGAGGAAGAAGGCGAACCCGCTGTAGAGCAACTGGCGCAGGAGGTCGAGGTAGCCCTCCTGGTAGATCGGGACGTAGGGAATCCCGATGTGCGCCACCGCCACGAAGCACCCGCCGGCCACGGCCCACGAGACGAACGGGAACAGGGGGTGGGAGAAGATGCGGGGCTCGTTGTCGTGCTGGTGGAACCAGGCACTGGTGGCGGCCAGGAACATGCCGAGCGCGAAGAGGTCGAAGAAGGCCGGCAGCCATGTGGTCGCCAGGGCCCAGTAGCCACCGTTGGGGTGCTGGAGGCTGAGGACCACGGTGCGCCACGCGTAGCTCACCACCACCATGCCCACCAGACCGGCCAGCTCGCGGCGCATGGCCTGACCAGGTGTCCGCGCCGCACGTCCGGCTCGGACCACCACGGCGTAGAGCGGGATGAACAGGTAGAAGGTCATCTCGACGCAGAGCGACCACGCCGCCGAGATGCCGAAGAACACCTGATCGGGGAAGTAGATCTGCAGGAAGAGGTAGTGGATGGCGTAGGCCTGCCACCCGTGGGGACCGATACCCCGCGGGATGCTCCACACCGACGTGGCGATGAAGAGCACCAGCCAGTAGGCCGGCAGGATCCGCAGCAGCCGCCGCACCCAGAACGCCCCTGCCCTCGGGGGCGGGCTCCCGGCCAGATGGGCCACCACGAAGGGCCGGTAGAGCAGGAAACCCGAGATGAGGAAGAACACCGACACGCCGATCTCGAGACGGGAGGCGTAGATCCCGAGGCCCGGGTGGCGCCCGTCGAAGCCCGATGCGAAGGCGACGTGCACACCGACCACGGTGACTGCGGCGATCGCCCGCAGCCCGTCGAAGGCGGGGAACCGGGGCGGGCGGCGGGGGGTGGGGGTCTCCGGGCCTGGCTCGATGTCAGCCGGACGCGGCAGTGGCTCTTCGATGACCTCGAGCAGGGTGGTCATGGCGCCGCCCCCGTTCTCGTCTGCTCCTCGGGTGCCGGTTCGTCGCCCCCCTCAGGCTCCGCTTCCGCCTCTGTGGTCACCCGGGCCGCGGCGGAGCCCACCGCGTGCGCACCGCTCACCGGTGTAGCCAGACGGCCCGCGGCGCCCAGTGCGGCGTCGAGTGCCACACCCCCGAGCGCCACAAAGGCTAGGTCCGCCGGCAGCATGTCGCTCGGATTCGCGTACCCGAGCGCCACGGTGAGCAGCGAGAGCACCACCAGGGCCACGAACGGGAAGAGGAGCCGGCCCCGGCGGCGGCAGATCACCGCACCGACCACGGCCAGGGGCACCAAGACCCAGGAGTACCAGACGGCGAGCCGCGACACCCACGGCGGTCGGCCCAGGCTGGTCGCCAGCCGGGCGGTCTGGAACGGCCGGAACACGTTCAGGGCCCGGCCGAGCCGGGCCACGCCCGCCACCGCCGCGCTGGTGGCATGCGCACCGGCGTAGGAGGTCCCCCCGTGGCGGTTGTCGGCGATGGCCGTCCGTTCGTCGGCCAGCGAGGTGCCGGGGCCCAGCACGCACGAGGCGCTCCACCAGCCCAGCAGCGGCCCCCCGTAGGTCACCGGACAGTTCGCCCCGGCGATCACGGTCGCCGCCGGGGCCGACAACGCGCCTGAGACGCCGAACAGGCTCACGCCACGGGCCACCCAGGGCGTCAGGCAGAGGGCGAAGACGACCACCAGGGCGCCCAGGCAACGCAGACGCTCGGCCCGGCCCGGGCCCCGGACCAGGAGCACCAGGGGCACGCCCACGCCCACCAGGAGGAGTGCCAGGGCAGGCCGGGCCAGGGCTGCCAGCGCCAGCGCGAAGCCGAGCAGCGCTGCCCTGGGCGTCCCGGGATGGGCCCAGAACCGGGCGGTGGCCAGCAGGACGAGCGCCACGGTGCCCACCACCGCGGTGTCCGGTCCGAGCGTGGCCGGGGAGACCCACAGAGCCGGGAAGGTGGCGCCGAGCAGCGCGGCGAGCACCCCAGCCCGGGGGCCGACCAGGTCGCGCACGGCCAAACCGATCATCACCACGGCCGCAACGAAGACTATGGCGAACAGGACCCGACGCGGGGTGGCGCCGGTGATCCCGGTCACGCCGGCTCCGGCCAGCACCAGTGGCGTCAACGGCGCATTGGCCACGGTCGGGACCAGGTGATGTGAGCCGAGCGGGGCCATGGTCGGATCGGTGAACCAGGCGCCCGCCTCGAGCATGCGCGCCTGCGCGGCATCGAAGAGCGCCGTGGCCGAGAGGGCAGTCGAACGCACGGCATGGAGGAGTGCCGCCTGAATTGCCGTCGCCACCAGCACCACGCCGACCATGGCCAGCCGAAAGGCACGGTCCTCGGCAGCTGTGGACGCCGTGGAAGGCTCGGGCGGTGGAACCGCCGGGGGCCGTTGGTCGCCGTCGGTTGCCGCCTCCGCCGGCGGCTGCGCCGGCGGAGGCGCCGGCGCAGCCGACTCGCTCGGCGCCAGGGTCATCGTCGACGCAGAACCTCGGCGCTGAGAGCGGCGAGGGTGGCCTCGGCCGTCTGGTCCCAGCGCATGGTGGCCGCATGGCGCAGGGCACCCTGCCGCAGGTGTCGCCGGATCAAGGGACCGTCGAGGATCGAGGCCGTGGCCTCCACGAGCTCGTCGACCGAGTCCACCAGGTAGCCCGACTCCCCGTCGACGACCGCGTCGAGATGCCCGGCGATCCGGGTGGCCACGGCCGGGATGCCGCAGGCGGCCGCTTCGGTGAGGGTCATCCCCCAGCCCTCCCGCACCGAGGTCGAGGCGACCACCCAGGCCCGGCGGTACAGGTCGATCAAACTCTCGTCGGAGAGCCGGCCCGGCAAGGTGAGCCAGTCCCGGGCGCCGGCGCGGTCGCGCCGAGCCTCGAGCTGGGGGCGCTCGTAGCCCTCGCCCACGATCACCGCACGCAGGTCGGGGCGGCGTGACTTGAGCGCCACCATGGCGTCGATGAACCGGTCGAACCGCTTGACCGGGACGAGCCGGCCCACGGCCACCACCAACGGCGTCGATTCGGGCTCACCACCCGGCGAGAACCTGAGGTCCACGCCCGGCGGTACCACCGAGACCTGGCGCTCGGGGATGTGGAGCATCTCGACCAGCTCGTCACGGGCGGAGGTCGAGAGGGTGATGATGCGCGAGTGCCGGTAGAGCGGCGGCGCCACCCGGTGCTCGATGGCATGGCCCAGCCGGGCCCGTCCCGGGGAGAGGACCATCTGCCACATCTCTGCGTGGACGTGGTGCAAGAAGACCACCCGGGGCTTGCGGCTCCACAGCGGGGAGAAGAAGGGCATCCCGTTCCAGATCTCGACCAGCGCGTCGCCCGACATCCCCCTCAGGCCGTCGAGCGCGGTGCGTGGGAAGACGGCATAACGCCCCGAACGGCGGTGCACCCGGTACCCGTCCCGGGTGATGTCGGACGCCGCGCCGTTCACCCGCGACGTCCAGGCCGTCACCCCGAGACCGGCCGCGGCCCAGCGGCGCATGACCTCGTGGGCGTGCAGCTCGGAGCCGCCCGCCTCGGGGTCGTCGAGGTCCCGCCAGGCCACTACGTCGATGGACCTCAGTCCGACCGGCGCCAGGTCGGCCAGGCGCGCCGCGGCAGCAGCTTCAACGGCTGCCGGCGACTCCTCCCTTGCCGCGTCGTCCGGCGACTCGCTGACGATCCTCGAGATCTCGGTCACGCCCCTCCAATTGGGTGCCCCTCCTGGTCAGTGCTGGCTCACACTATCGAGATCGACCCCTCGCGGCACGGACCGGCGGACGGGCCGGAAGCGCAGGTGGGCCGTGGCGAACGCCACGGCAACCGCCACGGCCAGGCCACCTTGGACGGCCAGTTCCGCCCGGGCCGTGGACATGATGTTCCCGTGGGCCACGTGGATGAGCACCACGAGCACCGCCATCCCGACGGCCAGGATGGCCACGATCCAGCGCCGGGCCGCCCCGAAGAGGTAGTTGGTCAGCACCACGGTGAACCCGAGGCAGGCCATGGCCCCGACCAGGGTGGCGAACGCCGGTGCACCAGCGCTGAGCCTGGCCCCGAAGAAGATGGTCAGGAACTGCTCGGGGGCGGCCAAAGCCAAGGTGAGCAACAGCACCGTCGGAATGCCCAGGAAGAGCAGGGTCACGGCCAGCTGGCGCAGGGCGTGCTCGCCCCGATGCCAGCGGATGGCCGTCTCGGGAAGCATGTAGCTGCCAAGCAGGATGGCGCCGAAGACCAACGCCTTGCTGGCCACCGAGATGGCCGCGTAGGGGCCCGAGTTGGCCGGGTCGAGCCGGCCCAGCAGGATCACGTCGGCGTTCTGGAGCACGCCGATGAGGGCGAAACCGACCAGGGCGGCCATCAGGTCATAGGACAGGGCGCGCGACGTTGCCTCGGTCTGCCGCTCGAGGTGTGTGTCGGCCGGGTAGTTCCAGGCCCGCCCGGACAGGAAGCGGGCGTGCCCCGCCGCGGCGATCTCACCGAGCAGCAGTCCGACGGCAAACCCCGGGATTCCGAACCCGGCGGCGGCGAAGACCAGCACCAGGACGGTGCGGACACCGATCTCGACCAGAAGGTTGGCGCCGAGGTTGCCGTAGCGGCGGTGCACCTGCAAGATGCCGCGGTCGATGCAGAGGAGCAGCCAGGCCCCGCCGGCCATGAGGGTCAGAGCGACCGCGCCGTCGGCGGGCACGCGGAGCGCGTGGGCCAAGGGCGCGTCGACGGCCACGGCCAGCACGCACCACACGGCCGCCCCCACCAGGCACCGCCGGTAGAGGCCCGCGGTCCAGCGGTGGGCCTCGGCATCCTCGCCGTCGACGGCGCGCTGGGCGATCCGACGCACCACGCCGACCATGAGGGCCGAGCCGAGCATGGAGAGCACGAAGAACAGTCCCAGCAGCTGCACCACCGAGCCGTACTGGGGCGTCGTGAGCAGTCGGGCGATCAGGACCGTGGCGACGATGTTGAGCCCGTTGGCCAGCACGCCCCCAACGGCCAAGGGGCCGGCGGCCACGATCCCCCGCGCCACCGTGCTGTCCTCGTAGGGGTCGGCGACCAACCCGAAGGTGGGTGTCAGCGCGACGGTGTCGAGCATGGCGTCCTCGGCCACCTCGAGCGGGTCGACGCCGCTCCCCTCGTCGCGCGGCGCGCCGCGAGTCATGGCGCCCTGGCGGACTCGGCAGCGGACGTCCCCGCGGGCATGAACGTGGCGGCCATTCTCTCGACACTCGAACCCGAACCCGTGATCTGGCGCCACGCTCCACCCGTGAGCTCGCGCCGCCTGGCCCAGGCCACCGAGAGGATCCGGGTCACCTGCAGCCGCCGCAGGGGCAGGTAGCCGAGCTCCCAGACGGTGAGGACGCCCCAGAACAGGAAGTCGGTGTCCGCCCCACCGTCGTTGAGCTGCACGGTTATGCGCATGGAGATGTGAACGAAGTTCACGATCCTCTTCTCCATGGCATCGGCCAGCACGCCGGGCGGCACGGTGACAACGGCAGCCCAGTCGTCCGGCAGCGCGTCAGCGGCCCGCACCTGGCGGCGGCGCGGGTCGACGACCCAGAAGGGGGCTCTCGCTCCCTCGGGTGCGGCGAAGACCATCGAGCCCTTGAACAGCCGATTCGCACCCCAGGGCAGGGCATCCACGAACTCCCCGAAGTACCGGGAGAACGCGTCGAAGTCGAGTTCCCGCTCGCCCTCCTCGGCCAGGGAAACATCCACGATTGGCCGGACCTTCTCCTCGAGCGCAGCCACGGACTTGGTGAAGTCCACATAGGGATCGCCGTCGTCCAGGTCGAAGCCACCCTGCTCGTCCCAGGAGTCGCCCGGCACCATGACCGTCACCGCGACTCCTCGCGTCGGCTGGTGTTCGGCCGCGGCCACGAGTTCGGCGGGCAGGACCACGTCGGCGTTGCGGGCCGCCGTCTCAGGGTGCAAGAAGCAGGTCATCGAGGCGAAGGGCACTGCGTAGCGGGGGCGGACCTCGGCTGCGGTCTGGATGAAGTCCTCGGCGTAGCTCTCCCGCGAGATCAGCTGGAGGTCCTTCGGGTTCGCCGCCGTGTAGCAACCGGGATAGGCCTGCGCAGCGGAGTAGTTCTTGAGCAAGAACGTGGGGCGACCCACGTCACCGAGGATCTTCGACAAGGCCGGTCCACGCACCTTGCAGTCGTTGAGGTCGACCACGACGGTGTCGCCGTGCTCGATCACCAGCGCGCTGTCGTCGACACCGTACTGGTAGCTGCGGACGGTCATACCTCCCCCGATGCCCATCGGCTCACCGTGCGCGAGCTCGGTCACCCGGTGGAACCCGAGGCCCGCCAGCTCACTGCGCATCACGTCGACTCCGAAGCGCGGCACCAGCACCTGCGCGTGGCGGTCGATCATGCGCAGTGAGGGGTAGTGGAAATGGTCGAAGTGGTGGTGACTCAGATAGATGAATCGCGTCGAGAGCCACCGCTCGTCGATCCGATCGATCGGCGGATAGTGCCACCAAGACCGCCAGTAGCACGACCCCGTCAGCCAGGGATCCACCAGCAGGTCGACGCCGTCGGACTCCACGTAGAGACCCGCATGACCAACCAGCGTGAACTTCACGGCGCTCGACGACCCGAACGTTCCTTCGCCACGCGTGCGGCGGCGTGGGCCCGACCCAGCGCGGCGAGTCTGGGCAGAACCATCGGGCGCAGCAGCATACCGCCGGCCGGCGAGATGTGCTCGTCGTCGACGTCGCGGACTCTCACTCCGTGGAGGTAGGACTCGTAGTGCCCAGCCGGGTCGAGCATGGCGTTGAGATCTATCACGGTTGCCTGTTTCGGGAACCGGGCCACCACCCGACGCACCAACGCGTTGTAGGCATTGGTGCGGGCTGGCAGATTGATGTCCCAGGGCTGCCCATTGGGGGCGTCGGTGGTCTGTGCGATGTAGGGCAGGGTGAACACGGCGACTTTGGCGCCCCTCGAAGAGAACACCCTAATGGCGCGCGCCAGCTGAGCCGCGTAAAGCCTATCCCAGGCCGGCTGTCCGATGGTCGACCAGTGCCCGTCGATCAGGCGGCTGGACACCTCCCAGCGCCCCAGCTCGATGGCCACCACGTCGGGATCGAAACGGTCGACCATCTGGTGGAAGGTGACAGGCCAATCCTTGCAGCCCTGTGCGGCCGAGGTGGCCTGCCCCTGGAAATAGACGGTGCTGGCCCAGTCGAGATCGCACCCGACAGCACCGAGATTCGCCACGTTCACCCCCCAGCGGGCCGACGCGGTGCCGAGCCCCTGGCCCAAGGTCAGCGCGAGCGAGTCACCTTCGAGCGCGACGCGCACCCGGCCGTCACCAATCAGGCCGGCCGGGGGCCGCGGCGGCAGCCCGAAGAGCGACGGTCGCGCCTCGACGGCTGCCGCTGGCGACTCCCCCGACAGACCCGTGGCCTCGAAGGTGGTGGCCGCCACGACGGCTCCCGCCACCACCACGGCCGCCACGGGCAGAACGACGGCCAATCGCCGTGGAGGCACCAGGTGGCGGCTGCGGATGGGCGCCTCGACGAAGTGGTACGAGAGGGACGCAAGGGCCACCGTGGCTGCCACGCGGAGTGCGAGCAGCGCCGGACCGTCCAGACCCATGCGGGGCGCGGTCAGGATCAGGAAGAGGGGGAAGTGGTACAGGTAGACGCCGTAGGAGATCCGGCCGAGATAGCGGAGTGGCGCAACCGCCAGGACCCGGGTCACCGGCTGGCGGGGACCGTGCACGACCAGGGCGATCACCGCTGCTGTCGACAGGGCCACCACGAGGAACCCACCCCGGTACAAGAACGACCCGGCACCTGAGACCGTGTGGAACATCACCACCAACCCCGCCAGCCCCACCGTGCCGGCCAGCCCCAGCCAGCGCTGGCGCCAGCGGACCGAGCTCAGTCGATGGCGCGGGGAGCCGCGGCTCCCCTGGACCCACCGGGTCAGCCGAGGACCCACCACGGCCAGCAGCGCGCCGACCATCACCTCCTGGGTCCGCACGTCCGTCCCGTAGTAGAGCCGGTCGACGCTCACGTGGGCCGTGACCAGCGCCGCGGTCACCGCCGCCGAGGCAACGATGCCGACCAGGGCCGCCACGGCGAGTCCCCGTCGCCCGAAGCGGCGGAGGACGACCCAGCAGACTGCGGGCCAGACCAGGTAGAACTGCTCCTCGACCGCCAACGACCAGGTGTGCAGGAGAGGTGAGGGGGGGCCCGTCCATTGGAAATACCCCTGGTCCGAGAAGATGAAATGCCAGTTGGCGACGTAGAGCAGCGTCGACACGGCGTCGGAGCGGACCGCTGAGAGGGTGTCCGAACGGGCGAACCAGGCGGCATAAGCAGCCACCAGCGCCAACAGGAGGAGCAGGCCGGGCAACAGGCGCCGAGCCCGCCGGGCGTAGAAGGCGGCGAAGCGCAGGGTGCCGGTCTGGGCCCATTCCTGGAGGAGAAGGGACGTGATCAGGAACCCCGAGAGAACGAAGAACACGTCGACCCCGAGCAGGCCTCCGTCGAGCCCGGACACCCCGAAGTGGAACAGGAGCACAGCCAGCACGGCCACGGCCCGGATCCCGTCGAGACCTGGGATGTAACGGCGTTCCCCCACCGTGTCCTCGGTCACGCGGGCCGTTTCGGCCTCCCCCGGCCGCTCGACGCGAATGCTCCCCAACATCAGCCCACACATGGTGGCACAACGGTCCTCACGGGGTTGACACCGCCCGACGTAATGTTGCCGTCCATGCATCGTCGACGGCGGTTCTGGCCATGGCTCGCCGTGTGGACCGTGGTCGGAACCGGCATCCGGATCGGCACCATCGCCGGCCGCCCGAACCGACAGGCCGGCGGTGACCCGTTCTTCTACTACAACGGAGCCCGCCTCCTGGTCGAGGGGCACGGTTTCATCGATCCGTTCAACTACCTGTGGTTCCATCACCAGGTCGTGCCCTCCGCGGCCTATGCGCCGGGGTTCATGGTCCTGCTCACCGTCCCGGTGATCCTCGGCCTCAAGAGCTTCTTCGCCGCCCGGATCTGGTCGGCCCTGTTGAGCGCGGCAGCCATCGTGGTCGGCGGCCTCGCCGGGAGGGAGATCGGCGGACGCCGGGTCGGGCTCGTCACTGCGTTCCTCTTCGCCCTGCTCCCGAATATGTGGATGTCCGCCGAACAGGTGGCGGCCGAGACCATCGAGCCACTGGTGGTGGCCGCCGTCCTCCTGTGCACCTACCGCTTCTGGCGCCAGCCCACCATGGCGCGCGTCGTGTGGCTGGGCGTCGTCCTCGGGCTCACCATGCTGTGCCACGACGAGCTGGCCCTCCTCCTCCTGCTCATCCTGGTGCCGGTCTGCCTGCTCGCCCGGACACTGTCGTGGCCACGGCGGATGGCCGTCCTCGGAGCCGGACTGGTCGCATCGCTGGCCGTGATCGCCCCGTGGGTCGGCTACAACATGGCGCGCTTCGAAAAGCCGACCTTCATCAGCGACGGGGAAGGCATCACGCTGTCCTCGGCCAACTGTGCGACGACCTTCTCGGGCCCGCTCGAGGGCTACTGGTCGATGGGGTGCGCGCTGAACGATGCGAAGTCGATCCCCAAGGGCGAGGACGAATCGGCTCAAGGTGCCCACTTCCAGCACGACGCACTCACGTTCATCAGCCACCACGAGAACCGCCTGGTGCCGGTGGCCCTGGCCAAGCTCGGCCGGGCCTTCGGTTTCTTCCACCCGCTCCAACAGATCGACCTCGACACCCTGATCGAGACCCGCCCGCACAATTGGGCGCTGGTCGGCCTGGGCGCCTACTACGCCCTCCTCCCTCTCTCCATCGCGGGCACGGTCCTCCTGCGACGTGCCCGAATCCCGGTGTACCCGCTCTGGGCGGTCGGGGTGAACGTCGTCCTGGCGGTGATCGTCGCCTTCGGCAACACGCGGTACCGCCTGCCCTTCGAGGTCTGCCTGGTCATCATGTCGTCGGTCACCGTGGCCTGGGCCTGGGACAAGATCCTCCCGGAGAGACCGGCGCCCACCGGAGCGGACACTGACCCCACGATCGCGGCACCCCACGACACGGCCGGACTGGTGCCGAGCCATGTCTGATCAGGCGCAACTCCTCATCGTCCTCCCCGCCTTCAACGAGGAGCGCTCAGTCGACCTCGTGGTGAAGGAGGTCGAGGCCGCGTGCCCGGCCGCGCAGGTCCTGGTAGTCAACGACGGTTCGGCCGACCACACCGGCGCCCGTGCCGCCGCGGCGGGTGCCGATGTCGTGTCCAACGTCTTCAACCTGGGCGTCGGAGGCGCCATGCGGGTCGGCTTCCGCGTGGCCGCTTCGGGCGACTACCAGGCGCTCGTGCAGGTCGACGCCGACGGGCAACACGACCCGCGCGACATCTCGCGGCTGCTCGAGCAGCTCGATCCGGGCCCCACGCCCCACGTGGTGATCGGCGCCCGCTTCGCCGGCCAGGGAGACGACGAGGTGCCCGGGCCACGCCGGGCGGCCATGCGGCTGCTGGCCTGGTACCTCTCCCGGGTCACCGGGCGCACATTGACCGACGTCACCTCGGGTTTCCGGGCCCACAACCGGGCCGCCATCGAGCTGTTCGCCCTCACCTACCCGGCCGACTACCTGGCGGACACGGTCGAGTCCCTCATGATCCTGGCCGACGCGGGTGGAACGGTCGACCAGATCCCGGTCACCATGCGTCCACGGGCGGCGGGACACCCGAGCCAGTCGTCCTGGCGGGCCGCCACCTATCTGGTACGCGTGGTGCTCATGCTGTTGCTGTCGGTCTTCCGCCGCCACTCGCATCCCAAGGAGGAGACACCGTGAGCGGAGTGCACATTGTGGCGCTGGCGTGCGCGCTGACCACCCTGGTCGCCGTGCTCGAGCTGACCAGGCGCCGTCACATCAGGGAGAAGTACGCCGTGGTCTGGCTGGGCGTGGCCCTGGTCATCCTGTTCTTCGCCATCTTCCCCGGGCTCTTCAACTCGCTGGCCCACGCCATGGGCGTCCAGAACCCGCCTGACTTGGCGGCCATCGTGGCCAGCCTGTTCCTCCTGGTCGTCTGCGTGCGGCTCAGCTGGGAGATCGGCCGTCTCGAGGATCGTTCACGGACACTGGCCGAGGAGATCGCCCTGCTCCGGTACGAGATGGAGCTCCGTTACGAGGTGGAGCGGGGCCAGGAGCCACGCCCGACTCTCTAGGGCTGCCGGGACGGCGTCGAGGGCGGCGGCAGGATCGGGGCGTCGCGGCCGGTGCCCGAACCCGAGCCCGGCGACTTGTCGCCCTGCTCGTGGTACTCCTCCTCGACGTTGACCGCCCAGATGTCGTTCTGACCATCGGCCACGATGTTCTCGACCGTGAGCATGGCCGTGTACATCGAGTGGTCCTGGTTGTTGTACTTGTGCATCCCGTTGCGGCCGACGGGATGCACGTTGGGGGCCTCGACGTCGAGCCACTTGCACGATCGTCTCGACGTTCGCCTGGTAGGCGTCGTCGTAGTAGGGGTACGCCTTGGGCATGCGGACCACGTACCCGCGCTCGACCTCCGAGGCGTCGACCAGACCCGAGGATCGCCGAGCTCGCGCGTGGCCTGCTCGACGAGCATCGTCGTCGGGGCTCGACCAGAGCTCGTCACCCTCGAAGACGAAGTACTCGAGGCCCGAGGCAGGTGCGGCCCTCCTTGACCATGTAGGGCGACCACGAGCCGAAGTTCTGGATCCGCCCGACCGCGACGTCCGGTGGCGTGGATGTAGATCCAGTTGTCGGGGAAGCCCGCGTCCTCGGGGACGACCAGCGCCACGGTGAGGAAGTCCCGGTAGTGCAGGTCGCGCCCGGCCTGCCGCACCTCCGGCGGGGGCCGGCGGGTCGATCGCCGCCGCCAGCTCGGCCATCGGCATCGACGAGATCACGTGGCTGGCCGCGACCCGCTCGGTCGCGCCCGTCGGCGTGGCGGAGCGTGACCCCGGTGGCCCGGCCGTCCTCGACGTGGATGGCGGTCGACGCCGGTCTCGCATCAGGACCGTGCCCCCGGCCCCTTCGACCAGGTCCCGGCAGCGCTCCCACATCATCCCGGGCCCGTACTTGGGGTACTGGAACTCCTCGATCAGGGTGGTGATCTCCTTCTGGTTGCGCCTGGGTGCTGAGCGGCGTTGACGATGGCCTTGCCCAGGTCGAGGTTCTTGACCCGCTGGGCCGCCCAGTCGGCCGGCATCTCGCGAGACCGGCACGCCCCAGACCTTCTCGGTGTAGGTCTTGAAGAAGGTCCGGTACAGGCGCCAGCCGAACCGCGCCACCAGCCAGCCCTCGTAGTTGGTCTGGTCCTTGGGCGGAGGGATCCGGGCCCGCAGGTACGAGCAGCCCGCACCGGAAGGCCTCCTCAGGCCCCGAGGTTCCGCAGGGCGTTCGTGGCCCTGAGCGGGTAGTCGTAGTACTTGCCCTCGTAGAAGATGCGGCTCATCCGCGGGCGCAGCAGGAAGTCCTCGTCGGGCAGGATCTCGTGCCAGAGGTCCTCGACCGGCTGCACCTTGGTGAAGAAGCGGTGGCCGCCGATGTCGAACCGCCAGCCGTCGCGCTCGACGGTGCGGCTGATGCCGCCCGACCACGTCGTCGGCCTCGACCACGACGGCCGGGGCCGGCCTTGACCAGCTGGTAGGCGGCGGTGAGGCCGGCCGGGCCGGCGCCGATGATGACGACCGGGTCGCCTCTCCTGGTCGCCCCCGCTGGTGCTCATGCGTCCGTGCTCACACTTCCCCGGGCTCGGTGGCCGCCGGGCGCCGGTCTCGAGCCGGCACGACGGATCGTCCCAGGAGGTTAGTGGACGCCGACCCCACGGCAGTACCCGGCCGAAGGCGGCGGCGTAGCAACGCCAGGGTCAGGACGCTGGAGCGGATCCACTCGAACCCGCATGAAGGTCCATCGCCGCAACGATGACCAGGGGAACGCACTCAGCGCGTAGCGCTCGAAGGAGTCGAGGTTGGTGCCGCTCAGCCCGACGCAGCACCACCGCGGTGGCGAACGCTCCGTAGGCGGCCGGGCAGGCGGCGCCAACACACCACGAGCAGGACGGCAACGAGGATGACCCAGGGCACGTGCAGGGCCGTCCCGACGTGGTGGTGCAGCACGCCGCGGGCGTCGTCGAGCAGGGTGCGCACGGGGTCCGCCAGACCTCCGTGGTGCTCCGGCCTGGGTCTGGACCCGCAGGGGCAACCAGAAGTCGCCGTGGCCACCGGCGGACCAGGCCGAGAAGGTGACCGTGCCGGCCACCGGGGCCACCACCGCCAGCACGGGACCAGCCGGTCGGCCCGTGCGCCGGCCCTGCCAGCGCCGCACGGCCTCGATCGCCACCGGGACCACGCAGGAGCACGCCGAGCGGCCGGGTCAGCCCAGCCGCGTAGCCGAGCGCCGCCGCCCACCACCACCAGGGCCTGGTCCGGCGCGGACGCGCGAGGAAGCACGCCGATCGCGCAGGACGAGCAGCAGACCCTCGGCGTAGCCCAGCACCAGCGTAAGGCCGGCGGGGCCAGCGAGAGCAGCCAGGCCGCGCGCTCGCGCCAGCGCAGGGTCGCCCGTCTCGCGACGCACCAGCACGACCAGCAGGGCGGCGCCACGAGGGCCGCCAAGTTGGCCACCACCACCAGGGCCGGCCCGGTCGCCGACGCCCGGCAGTGCACCCAGGGCCCGGGCGGCCAGCGGGAAGAGGGGGAAGAACCGCAGTGCCTGGTGCCCGAAGGGCCCGTAGCCGAACCGGGCGATCGACTCGTAGAAGCCGGCGTCCCAGGCGAGCAGGCCCTGGTGGACCCGGAAGCTGTCGGCCGCGCTCGGGTGGCCGTGATCGACCACGAGGTGGGCGCAGGGCCCGAGCGCCCCCGAGCGACGAGATGCGGGCCGACGACGACGGAGCGCAGCGGCCGCGAGCGAGGGCGGCGCCAGGCTGCCTCGCGGCGACCGGCCCGGCTCACGACCTGGCCGCGCTCGCCGGGCCCCGGGGCTCGAACTGGGTCAGGTCCATCGGCTGGTAGTACTTGCCGGGCTGCTGGATGACCCATTGGTGGCCGCCATACCCGGGGTCGAGCAGCTGGGTGGCGATGGTCTCGCAACGGGTGCCGTAGCCCTGGTAGCCGGGCGCCCACACCAGCCAGATCGTGGTCGAGCCGGCGCGGCCATCACCTGGACGAGCGGCGGCGAAGCGCACCGGCTTTGCTTGTCGGCGGCCTTGTAGTCGATCCAGTCGATGATCGCCGGGCCTTGCCACCGCGGGGAAGGTGATCGGCCGGTAGCCGCCGTCGGGCAGGTCAGGCGGTAGCACGGCGGGCCCGAGCTGGTCGGGGCAGAAGGCGACGATGTCACCGGCGTGGGCCTGCGCGCTCGAGCACCGCCGCCACCGGCGGGGCCTGGGTCCGCTGGGTGGTACACGTTCTGGGCGCCGACGGCCAAGCCCGGCGGCCGCCACGACGCCGACGAGCGACCGTGCGCAGCTCGGGTCGCGAGGGTGAGCGGCCCCGATCACCACCAGGACCAGGAAGGGGACGAACACCACCGAGGCGTAGCGGGTCGAGAAGCCGCTCTTGGTGAGGAGCCCGCCGGCCACGGCCGCGACCAGGGTCGCCGAACACGACGAAGGCCAGTCCCCGGGCCAGTGGGTCGGGTGCGCACGTCGAGGTCGATGTGCCAGCGGTCCCGGGCCAGTCCGAAGAGGCCAGGAAGGCGAGGACGAAGTAGCCGAGTGCCAGCAGCCGGCCCTGGTTGGACCCGGTCAGCGACAAGGTGGCCTGGTTGTCGGTGAACCCGGTGAGGGCGCTGATGATGGCGGCGAAGTTGGCCGGCGCCGCCCACGGCGTCCCGGTGTGGCGCGACTGGAAGAAGAAGGTGGGCAGCCAGGGCAGCGAAGGCCAGGCACCCGACCACCAGGCGCCGAAGGCCCAGCGGGCATCGGGCGGCGCCACGCCGGCCGGCCCCGCCAGGCCCTGCCAGAGCAGCCACACGGCCACGCGGCCACCAGGTACAGCGCCCAGTACTGGGTGTAGAGCAGCGCCGCCGTGACCACCGCCACCGGCGACGAGGTTGCCCGGCCGGGGCCGCTCGCATCGCCCGCGCGCAGCGCGAGGAACCCGAGGCGCTCGAGCAACATCACCAGCGCGTACATGCGCGCCTCGGTGGCGTAGTAGACGGCGAAGGGCGCGCTGGCCAGGAGGACCAGGACGACCCAGGCCCCGCGCCGCTCCCGCCGTAGCGGCGCCCGGCGAACCAGGCCACCGGCAAGGTGAGCACCGAGATCACCCCGGACAGCGAGCGCACGCCCAGGTCCGAGCGACCCGAAGATCTTCATCCAGAAGTGGAGCAGGACGTAGTAGAGCGGCGGCGCGCCGTCCTGCCGAGAGCATGTGGCAGTTGGCGTGCAGCGGCTGCCGGGCGATGTCGACCGTGAGGGCCTCGTCGAGCCACAGGGCGAGCGGGTCCAGAAGCGCAGGACGATCCCGCCGACCACGACGACCACCGACGCCGATGCCCACGGCGGTCCGCCATCGACCGCGCAGAGTGGCCCACGCTTCGGGCTCGGTGGCGGCCGGGCCGGACTCGGGCGCAGCGACCGACGGGCTCGTCGCGCAGTGTCGATGCTCATCTGCTCCCCATGACGCCGGGCGATGCTGATTACCCGACTGCGGCGCGACCCGTGTCTTGGTGGAGACGTCAGCGCCCGGCGCTCAGGCGTCCGGAGCATCCTCCGCTGGGGCCTCGGGCGCTGCAATCGCCGGTGTCCTCGGTGCCCGCAGCCTCGGTCGAGCTCGCCTCGGCCGCGTAGTCGGCCCAGGCCGCCTGGGCCTCGGTCTCGGGGGTGAACTCGCCCTCGGAGTAGTCGTAATTGCCGATGTAGTTGCCCTCGGCGTCGTAGGCGTGCGCCCCGAAGGCCTCGCGGTACTCCTCGGAGACCTCGCCGCCCTCGGCGGCCTGCTTGATCGAGAGGCTGATCCGCCGGCGCTGCAGGTCGATCTCGATGATCTTGACCCACAGCTCCTCGCCCGGGCTGACCACCTGCTCGGGCAGGTCCACGTGGTGGGCCGCCATCTCCGAGATGTGCACCAGGCCCTCGATGCCGTCGCCCACCTGGACGAAGGCGCCGAAGGGGACCAGCTTGGTGATGCGGCCGTAGACCAGCTGGCCGACCTCGTGGCTGTCGGCGAACTCCTGCCAGGGGTCGGTCTGGGTGGCCTTGAGCGACAGGCTGATCCGCTCCTTGTCGAGATCGACGTCGAGCACCTCGACCTCGATCTCGTCACCGACCTGGACCACCGAGGAGGGATGGTCGACGTGCTTCCAGCTGAGCTCGGAGACGTGCACGAGGCCGTCCATCCCGCCGAGGTCGACGAAGGCACCGAAGTTGACCACCGAGGAGACCACGCCCTTGCGGCGCTCGCCCGGCTTGAGGTTGTGCAGGAAGTCGCCGCGCTGCTCCTTCTGGGCCTCCTCGAGCCAGGCCCGGCGGGACAGGACCACGTTGTTGCGGTTGCGGTCGAGCTCGATGATCTTGGCCTCGATCACCTTGCCCACGTAGGGCTGGAGCTCGCGCACGCGGCGTAGCTCGACCAGGGAGGCGGGCAGGAAGCCGCGCAGGCCGATGTCGACGATCAGGCCGCCCTTGACGACCTCGATGACCGGGCCCTTCACGATCTCGTCGGTGTCCTTCAGCTGCTCGATGGTCGCCCAGGCCCGCTCGTACTGCGCCCGCTTCTTCGAGAGGACGAGCCGGCCCTCCTTGTCCTCCTTCTGGAGCACCAGGGCCTCGACGTGGTCACCGAGGGAGACGATCTCGTTCGGGATGGACGTCGTTGCGGATGGAGAGCTCCCGGGCCGGGATCACGCCCTCGGACTTGAAGCCGATGTCGAGCAGCACCTCGTCGCGGTCGATCTTGACCACGTTGCCCTCGACGAGGTCGCCGTCGTCGAACTCGATGATCGTGCCGGCCATCGCCTCCTCGAGATAGGCGTCCCCCATGTCGTCCTCGGTGATCGGGCGGGGGATGTAGTGGCCTTGCTCGTCGAAGGTGCCCATCTGCTCGGGGGAGAGAAGGCTGGTGCGTGCTGACGTGGCTGTCGGCCATGGTGAAGCTCCTTTCTGGGTTGCGCCGTGCAACCGCAGGACCGCGCCGGGGTCTGGCTCGTCGGGTACGGTGCGCCGCCGCCGGGCCGGCGGGCAAGGCAGAGAATCCTACCACCGCCTCACCGCCCTTGGCCGTCGGCCCACGACGCACCCCAGTCGGCCATCGAGACCTCAAGGGGACCGCCAGGTCGGCCGCCCGGTCAGGGCTGACTCGGTGAGCCGGCGCACCGTCGTCCTCCTCCCCGGCCGCCACCTCGACGATCACCTCGTCGTGCACCTGGAGGACCAGCCGGCTCGCGGGCGCCCGGTCCTCGAGGTCATGGTCCAGGCGGACCAGGGCCATCTTGAAGATGTCGGCCGCCAGCCCCTGGATCCCGGCGTTCATCGCCTGGCGCTCGGCCGCCTGGCGGACCCGGTAGTTGGACGGCGCAGCTCGGGCAGCGGCCGGATGCGCCCGAACGCGGTGCGGGTGTCGCCGCGCACCTGGGCCTCGGCCACCGTGTCGTCCATGTAGCGGCCGCACTCCGGGGAAGGCGCCGAAATAGCGCTCCATGATCTCGGCGGCCTCGTCGACCGCCACGCCCAGGCGCTGGCTCAGCCCGTAGGCCTCCATGCCGTAGGCCAGACCGTAGGAGACCATCTTGCAGACTCCCGCTGGGTGCGGGTGACCTCCTCGGCCGGAACCCCGAAGACGCCGGCGGCCACCGTGCGGTGGATGTCGGTGCCCGACGTCAAGGCCTCGAGCAGGCCCGGGTCGCCCGACAGGTGGGCGATGCACCGCAGCTCGATCTGGTCGTAGTCCGCCACCAGGAACTGCATCCCTCGGCGGGAACGAAGGCCCGTGCGGAACTGCTTGCCCAAGCTCGGAGCGCACCGGGATGTTGTGCAGGTTGGGCCGGTCCGAGGAGAGCCGGCCCGTCCGCGCCACGGTCTGGCGGAACGATGCGTGGATCCGCCCGTCGGCCTTCACCTCGGCCAGCAGGCTCTCGCCGTAGGTGGAGCGCAGCTTCTCCACCTCGCGGTAGCGCAACAGTGTCTCGACGATCGGGTGGGCGTCGCGCAGGCTCTCGAGCGTCCGGCGTCCGTCGAGTACCCGGTCTTTGTCTTCTTGCCCGGCGTGAGCCCGAGCTCGTCGTAGAGCACGGCGCGCAGCTGCGGGGTCGAGTTGACGTTGAACTCGTGACCGGCGAGCTCGTGCACCTCGGCCTCGAGCTCGGCCGCGACGCGGCTAGCGAGTCGGCGATGGCCTGGAGCTCTCCGCGTCGACGCCGATGCCGGCAACCTCCATCCGGGCCAGCACCCGCACGAGCGGCGTCTCGATGTCGTCGTGGAGGCCCTCGCATGCCCTCGGACTCCAGGCGCTTGCGGAGGCCCGAGCGCCATGGCGGCGACGTCGCACGGCCTCGGCCGCCGCCTCCCGGGCCAGATCGGCCTCGGTCTCGCCCGGCTCGACGATGTCGAGCGTCAGCTGGCCGGTCTGCTGGCGCAGCTGGGCCAGCGCGTACTCGCCCGTCGAGGCGTCGAGGAGGTAGGCCGCCACCGCCGTGTCCATCTCGAGCCCGGTGATATCGACCCCGAGAGGGAGCAGCGAGCGCATGGCTTCCTTGACGTGGTGTCCGACCACGGGGCCGGCCGACCACGGTGTTGAGGGCGGCAGTCACCTCCGGGTCACCCAGCAACGCTCCGCGCACCAGCACGCCAAGACCCGCCTGGTCACCCTCGGTGGCCACGATCACCACGCGCCGCCAGCTCGCTCCGACCAGGGAGGCCGCTCCAGCGCGCGGCCAACGCAACGCGGCCGGGCGACCAACGCCGCCAGAGCGGCCACCGCATCAACGGCGTCGGACGGCGTCGCTGCACATCGCGGGGCTCGATGACCGCTCCGCTCGGTGGCTCCATGTCGCCCGGGAACCGCCTGTCGACGCAGCTCCCGTCGATGCGTCCGCTGGGGCACGCTCCCGTCCCCTCGTCCGGGTCCGAGGGTCGGCCCAGAGCCCCGGCGTCGAGCAGCTCCTCGAGACGGTGCCACACCGTCTTCATCTCGTAGCGGTCGAACGTTGCGGCAGCGTGCGCCCGGCCCCAACCCCCGAGCGCGAGATCTGCCACGTCGACGCCGAGGGGCACGTCACGCACGAGCGGGATGATGCGGACATTGGACCGGACCCGGTCCTCGGGGGCGGTCAGGTTCTCCCGGAGCTTCGGCGTCAGCTCGTCGAGGTGGGAGAAGATTCCGTCGAGGTCGCCGTAGGTGTTGAGCAGCTTGGCGGCGGTCTTCTCCCCCACCCCGGGCACGCCCGGGAGGTTGTCGGACGGGTCGCCCCGCAACGCCGCCAGCAGGACGTACTTGGAGGGTGGCACGCCGCTGCGCTCCTCGATCCCGGCCTCGTCGTAGAGCGACGTAGTCGCTCACCCCGCGCCGGTTGTAGAGGACCCGGATGTAGGGGTCCTGCGACCAGCTGGAAGCAGTCACGGTCCCCGGTCACCACCACCACCTCGTGCTTGCGGTCGGCTGCCTCGGTGGCCAGGGTAGCCATCACGTCGTCCGCCTCGAAGCCTGGCGCCTCGATCAGCGGGATGGCGAGCGCTGCCATCACCTCGCGGATCATGTCGAACTGGGGCAGGAGCAGCCACGGCGTCTCGGCGCGGCCGGCCTTGTAGTCCTCGAGGATCTCGTCACGGAAGGTGGCCCCGGGCGGGTCGAACGCCACCGCCATTGCGGCCGGCCGGTGCTCGCGTACCAGGTAGTCAGCATCGAGGTGAACCCGTGGACCGCGTTCGTGACCACGCCCTCGGTCGTGGCCAGCGTGTCGGGCAGAGCGAAGTAGGCCCGGAACGCCAGCGACATCCCGTCGAGCAGCAGCAGTGGGCCGCGCCGCGGCCCTCGGTCGCCATCACCGCGACACTAGGGGGTGGCCGCCCGAGGCCGTCGCCTAGGGGGCGAGCGTGCCGTCGACGACCTGTTGGGCTACCTCGCGCATCCGGGCCCGCGTCTGCATGGCGGTGCGCTGGATGAAGGAGAAGGCCTCGGTCTCGGCCAGGTCGTCACGGTCCATCAGGATCTGCTTGGCCTCGTCCACCAGGCGCCGGGTCGCGATCTTGTCCTCGGCCCCGTCGGCCGAGTGCTCGGCGTCGATGGCCCACTCCTGACGGGCCCTGGCCAGGACGTCGTCGATGGCCGGGAGCAGCTCCCGCGGCGGAACGGCTTGACCAGGTAGGCGGCCACGCCCGCGTCGCGCGCCTCTTCGATCAGGTCCCGCTGGCTGAAAGCGGTGAGCACGAGCACCGCCACCTGGTGGCGCGCGGTGATCTCCCGTGCGGCCCGCAGCCCGTCCATGCCCGGCATCTTGATGTCGAGGATGGCCAGATCGGGCCGGTGCTGCTCCACCAGCGGACCGCCTCGTCACCCCGGCCCGTCTCGCCCACCACGTCGTAGCCGGCCGATACCAGGATCTCCTTGAGGTCGAGGCGCACGATCGCCTCGTCCTCGGCGATCACCACCCGCGCCGCAGGCACGTCGCCTCTCTGCCCGCCCGGACTCGACTCGCCCATGCCCCGATCGCTCACCGCGACCCGGTACTCACGGCGGCGAGGAGCTCGTCCTGGCGTTGCTCGAGCTCCTCGACCGTCGTGCGCACGGCCTCCCAGGCTCGGGTCATGGCGTCGGCGTGACGTGCCGCCTCATGGTGCTCCTGCGCGGCAAGCGGTGTCTCGGAGACGAGGGCGCGCACCCGGGCCTCGTCCGCCGACTCGCGGACGACCGCCAGCTGCTCGCTCGAGCACGGCCAGCTCCTCGCGCGCCCGGACGAGACGTGCATGGACGTCTCGTATGCGCCGTTCCAACAGGACGCGATGCATGGACCGTCAAGTGTAGGTGGCCGGGAACCAGCGGCGGTGCGCATCGAGCCTGGCCAGGATGGTGGCATCAGGAGGCCGCCCCACCCCGGGCTCGCCGGGCACGGCGACCCAACCGCTCGCCACGGGGGGATAGCCGCACGGGTCCACCGCCAGGTACTCAGCGGGGTCGCCCAGATCCCCCACCAGGCCGGTGGCGTCCTGGCAGAGCCGGGCAGCCAGCGCGAGATTGGCCGACCGTCCCAGACCGGCCTCGAAGAAGCCCCCGACGAACACGGGGACCTCGGCGGCGGCGCACAGTTCGTGGGCCACTCGCGTGGCCCTGATACCTCCCAGGCGCGCCGGCTTCAAACAGGCCATGGCACAGGCCCCGTTGCGCACCGCGTCGTGCACGCGCCGCGGAGAGGTGAGCGACTCGTCGAGGCAGACCGGGAGGGGAAGCCGGCGGGCCAGCTCGGCCTGGGCCACCAGGTCGGCCGGTGGGAGCGGCTGCTCCACGCAGAGCACTCCCGCCTCGCCCAGCACGGCCAGCTCGGCCACGTGCTCGTCGGTGAGACGGAACGATCCGTTGGCGTCGACCTGCAAGACGAGCTCGGGGTGGTCGGCCCGCACCGCACGGGCCGGAACGGCGGACCACCCCGGCTCGATCTTGAGGCGGACCCGGGCCGATCCGGCCGCCACGGCGGCGTCGACCTGCGAGCGCACCACGCCCACGTCTCGGTGCTCGGGGATCCCGATCACTGCACCCACGGGCATCGACTCGAACCCGGGCCCCGTGCCGAGCGACGCGGCCAGCGACCGGCCCTCGGCGCGCAGCTCCAGATCAGTCACGGCCATCTCCAGCGCAGCGCCGACCATCCGATCGACCGGGGTGGATCCGAACAGTGGCACCACCTCGGCGGCGGAGGGCAGCTCACCCCCACGGGCGCCGCTGGCGGTGAGCAGGCGGCGTACCCCCACCCGAGCGAGCGCCTCCGCCACCACGTCGACATCAGGGTCGACCAACGTGCCGCCGGCCAGGGCGGCGCACTCCCCCCACCCCTCGCCCGCCCTGCCCACGACCCGCACGAAGACGAGCGGCCGGACCCGGTGGACCCCGCCCGCCGTCCCCACCGTGGAGCGGAACGGCACCTGGACCCGCACGAGCTCGATGCCCTCGAGCCTCATCGCGGCGGCCGTCGAGGGGTCGTCAGCTCTGGCGAACTGGCCCCACCGACATCCATCGTCGCCCCGACCTCCCGCCTTGTACGCTCTGGGGTCCCCTCCAGCCCGGATGGCGGAATGGCAGACGCGGCGGCCTCAAAAGCCGCTGTCCGAGAGGGCGTGCGGGTTCGAGTCCCGCTCCGGGCACTCTCCCCCTGGCCCCACGCTGTTCACTCGCGCCTGCCCGACACATCCCACGGAGCGAGGTGGGCACACGAGACCTCGACGGCCCGGATGCCCACCTCGCTCTCGTAGGGAGGCGTCAGTTCGAGGCGGCCAGGATCGAGCCGACGGTCTCGGAGAGACCGGCGGGCGACTGGGACGCCGTCGGCGACACCGTTCCACTGGTCGCCGTGTTGTAGGTGACGATGTTCACACCTGCCGTGATCCCGTAGGCGAAGCCCGGCGTACTGCCGGCCGTCGGTGTGCCCGGAATGCCGGCGTAGCCGTAGTACAACTCACCGCTCCGGGTCGCCGTCAGTGACGGGTAGGGAATGTTGGTGTCCAAGGGACCGTCCATGTGGCCGGCTTGGCCGTTGTCGACCGACCACGCCGTGGCCGCGCCCAGGCCGGCCGTGAACTCCTGAGAGACGTACTCGGTCCACACCAGGGCCGTCGTAGGCCAGGAGAAGGTGATGTTAGAGGACCCGGTCGAGGTCACGGTTCCGTACCACTGCTCGATGTCGTGACCACGTGCGCTGATGAACTGCACCGCCTTGTGCCACGTCGTGACACCACCACCCGACGGCGAGGTCAGGCCGGTCGTGGCGTGGCTGTCCACGGATACCACGAGCACGTCACCGACAGTCTGCGGGGACACGGGGAGGGAAGTGGTATTTGGGTCGTTGTTCAGCCAGACCTGGTCGGCCAGGCTCCCGACCGCCGAGATCGACTGGTACGTGAAGTGGTCGGCCGCTCCGGTGGCGCTGGTACCCCCCACGGTGGTGACGGTCACGTCCACCGTGCCGCTCCCGGCGGGGGCGGTGGCGCTGATCGACGTAGCCGAGTTCACCGTAACGCTGGCGGCCGCCACTCCGCCGAAGGCCACCGTTGTGCCCGAGGCGAAGAAGTTGGTTCCCGTCAGCGTTGCCACGGTGCCGCCACCGGTCGGTCCCTGAGCCGGGCTGAGTGCCGTCACCGTCGGCGGCGGCGCGATCAGCGTCGAACGATAGAAGGCCATCCCGACTACCGGGGCGTTGAGATGAGTCCCGCCGGTCGACCCGATGTAGTTGGCGTCGCCGAAGGTGAAGATCCCACCGTCGGAGGCCACCAGCCAGTACCCCCCGCCGTCGGGGGTAGCCGCCATGCCCACGATGGGCTTGTTGAGCTTCAGGTTGCCGGTCGAGCCGTAGAAGGTGGCGTCGCCGAAGTTGAAGATCCCGCCGTCGGAGGCCACCAGCCAGTACCCCCCGCCGTCGGAGGTAGCCGCCATGCCCACGATGGGTTGGTTGAGCTTGAGAGCGCCGGTCGAGCCGGAGAAGGTGGCGTCGCCGAAGTTGAAGATCCCGCCGTCGGCCGCCACCAGCCAATAGCCCCCGCCGTCGGGAGTGGCGGCCATGCCCACGATGGGCTTGTTGAGCTTCAGGGCGCCGGTCGAGCCGGAGAAGGTGGCGTCGCCGAAGGTGAAGATCCCACCGTCGGCGGCCACCAGCCAGTACCCCCCGCCGTCGGGGGTAGCCGCCATGCCCACGATGGGCTGGTTGAGCTTCAGGGCGCCGGTCGAGCCGTAGAAGGTGGCGTCGCCAAAGGTGAAGATCCCGCCATCGGAGGCCACCAGCCAGTACCCCCCGCCGTCGGGGGTAGGCGCCATGCCCACGATGGGTTGGTTGAGCTTCAGGTTGCCGGTCGAGCCGTAGAAGGTGGCGTTGTAGCCGAAGATCCCACCATCAGAGGCCACCAGGCGGTATCCCTGCACGCTCGTGTTGACCCCGTGGTCGGCAGCCCCCGAACTCAGTGATGGCAGGGCCAGGGTCAGTACGCCAGCCAGCAGCGCTGCCGCGGCAGCCATGCGACCCAGCACCCGAGCCCCGCTGGAGAGCTGCTCCGTCGGGGAGTCGTCGAGCTGACCCACCCCTCGCACCTGCCCGTTCGACCGGTTTCGCCGAAGCCTCATGAAGCACCACCCTTCGCCAGTAGGAAATGCTGAAACGGCCAGGCCGCTTGGACGGTGATTATCCCCCTTGAACTGCTTCCCAGCAACCTGAGTGAAACAACGGCATCACAATGGGCCCAAGAGAATCGACCCCCTACTGGAGGCCAGGGGGCAATTCCTGTCAAGCTGGGAGGTGAACGGCTGGCTCGGCACAGGCGGTCTCGAGAAGCCCAGCCCGACGGATCCCACTCACTCACCCACCCTTGTCATGAGAATCCTCCGCACCTGCCTCCGAGCTGCCCTCGCGCTCGCGGCTGTCACCTGCACGGCAGCACTCAGCGTGGAATCCGCACCGTCGCCCGGTCCTGCCGGGGCGGTCAGTGTCGTCGGCACTCCACTGCCGCCCGGATGGGAGCTCTGCATCCTCCAGGGCGTTTCGGCCCCGGCCACCGCGGCCAACATCGCCGACCTCGACGAGTGGCAGGCGGTCGAGGGCGGATCCACGAACAACACGGCGGCGTTCAATCCCTACAACACCCGCCGCACGACCGACCGATCGGGCGCGCCGCTGCCGCTGACACTCTCCTCGAACGGGTTTCCGGCCTTCGACAACTGGCTGGCCGGGTGCGCGGCAACCGTGGCCACGCTGCTGCAGCAGAACATGTGGGCCATCGACGTGACGCTCGACGCTGGTGGCGTCATGCCGGCCACGAGCTTCCTCGCCACCGTCGACCAGACCCAGTGGTGCGCACCTTCCAACGGTCAACCGTGCTACATCGACGAAATCACAGGGGGGTCCTCCGCTGTCCGCGCCGTACCGGCCGTGCTGACGGCCTCGTCGGCGCTCCAGGTGTACGGCAACGTCAACGCCGACCTCCGCGCGTACCAGCTCTCCCTGGTGGCCTTGAGCTCCGACCAATCAGCCCAGGCCACGCGCAGTCAGGCGCTGGTCGCCGCTGACGCGGCTGTCACCACGGCCCGGGAGGCCTACGAGGTCCTGCAGCGCCGACTCGGCACCTTCGGGGTCGCCGAATACGTGACCGGGAAGATGTTCGAGGGAAGCGACTTTCTGGGCGGGACCAATGCCTCGACCCAGGACGCGCAGAGTGCAGCGGCGAACCAGTACGCGGACGTGACGGCGAACGGCCTGGTGACCCGGGCCCACGCGGCGGCCGAGACCGTCGGGCACGCCGAGGCCACACGCACCGATATCGCCCACCGGCTGGCACAGGCCAGCGCCGCGGTGCTCGCCGACACGGCGGCGGAGAACCGCGCCCTGGTCATGCTCATGGCCGACGTCGACATGCTCCAGACCGCGGGTGCATGCACTGCGGTCCCCGCCGTTGCGACTCCCGCCGCGGATTCCTCTACAGGCGCTGTCGGCGGCAACAACCCGACCGACGCGTCGACCACGACCTCGACGACCCCTCCGTCGACGGGGTCCCGTGGCCCGTCCGTCCTGGGGTCGCCCGGCGACGGGACGACCACCACCACGGTCCCGCCCGCGGACGGAGCGCCCACGACCTCGACGACGACCTCGACCAGCCCGACCACGACGACGACCGGGGTGCAACCGGCACCTCCCCCAGGCGGCGATTCGTCCACGACCACCACGTCGCCGTCGCCGGGCGCGACCTCCACGCCGACCGAGTCGGCCAACCCCGGCGGAATCACCTCACTGCAGGGCTGCGTCGCCGGCTTCGCTCCCACCCCGAGCACGTGAGAGCCATCGTTGCGTGAAGGCTGACGCCAGCCGATCCCCAGGCCCGCGACCGCGCATCCTCGCCATCGGTGACGTCTTTCCCTGGCCTGAGCGAGACGGCTATCGGCTGCGCTTCGCCTCGGTTCTCCGCGCCCTGGCGCAGGTCGGCGAGCTCGACCTCTTCGTCGGTGCATTCGAGGGCGAGACCGAAGTCGGCACTCCCCCCTCGTTCGTACGCCGGTGCGAGGTGGTCGAGGTCCCGTCAGCACCCCTGTCGGTCCCGGTCCTTCGCCGCTACACCCACACGCCCTGGCCACGGCGGATCCTCTGGCGCGAATGGGCAGAGGCGCGGCACCACCTCGGCCGGTTCGCCGCGGAGCCCTACGACTTGGTCTGGTACAGCCATGCCGACTCGTACACCGGGCTCGGGGACCCGACGTTCCGACCCGCCATCGTCGATCTCGACAATCTCGAGGACCGGTTGCTCCGCCAGGTGCCGCGCCCCTCCCTCTTGCGCCCCGTCTCCGCCCGATTCCCCACCATGGCCAGTCGGCTCGATCTCCGCTCCCTGGCCAAATGGTCCCTCGACCGTGTCGACCTTCGCCTCTGGGGCCGCCTTCAGCAAGGAATCGTCGACCGGGCCTACGCCACGGTGGTCTGCAGCGACCTCGACCATGATCGCCTGCGTGGTCGTCGAGTCGCCGTGATCCCCAATGGCTATGTGGACCCCGGTCCACCCGCAGCCGCGCTCCCACCAGAACCGACCCTGCTCATGATTGCTCGCTACACCTACCAGCCGAACCTCGACGCCGTCGCATGGTTTTCCCGGCGCGTCCTGCCCCGGCTCCGCGAGCTCGTGCCCGACGTCAGCGTTCGCCTGGTGGGTCGGCACGACGAGCGCTTGCTCGAGGTGGTTTCCGGATCGGCAATCACCGTCGTCGGCGAGGTGGACGACGTCGGGAGCGAGCTCCGATCCGCCCGTGCGGTCATCGTGCCGCTCAGAAGCGGCAGTGGGACTCGCATCAAGGTGATCGAGTCCCTCGCCTACGGCGTTCCCGTCGTGACGACGAGTGTGGGCTGCGAAGGCCTGGGCATCGAGAGCGGGGTGCACGCCCTCGTCGCCGACAACCCGATCACGTTCGCCGAGAGTTGCCGGACCGTCCTGACCGACGATCAGGTCTGCGCGCGGCTGCAGGCGGCCGGCCGAGAGATCTTTTTGGATCAGTACGACTGGAAGGAGATCGAACCTCGGATCACCGGGCTCGCGACGGAGGCGGTCGCACACGACGGAAGGCGTCGCTCGGCGTCATGAACGTCGCCCGGTGCGCTGACAGGCCGGGGCACGTGCGGTCCGTCCGAGGACGATGTCACTGATCGCTCTTCAGCAACCGAACGTCGCCGTTGTCCCGGGACCTTCGCTCGAAGCCCGTGTGAAAGAGGAGCTGTGTGGTGCGGCTGAGACACGGCACCGGCCGGCCGTTCACGGTCCCCGTGGTGAACGCCGAGCGCGCCGAGATCCATCTCCGCCACTTCGACACGGTCGGCAGACGCACGCAGACCGCTCAAGAGGCGTTCCCGGTCGAACGACAACAACTCGATCCGATGCCCGGCCCCGTCGTCGAGGAGCGACCGCTTCGGCATCCAGATCCCGGCCGCATCATTGCGCATGAGCCGGTAACCCAGCGTCTCGAGCTCGGCACAGGCGATCGGTCCGTCCCGTTCGAAGTCATCGAGGATGAGGTCAAGATCCTCGTGGCTGCGGGTCCTCTGGCCGATCAGGGCGTCGACCCCCCAACCTCCGGCGATCCAGAAGGTGAGGCCCTGGTTCTCGAGGACCTCGACGACCCGAAGCACTTGCTGCCCGTCCGTGCTCCCTCTGAGCCGTCGCCCGACGTACTCACCGGCCTGGGCCAGCCACTCTGGGGTCGGTATCCGCGACAGAGCGCGCAGGGCTCGTTGGTACGCGTTGCCCACCAAGGGAAACCTCCGCGCTGCGTCGAGGAACCATGTGGAGACCTTCTCCCGGACACCGTGCACCACGCTGCGAATGGTGAGCTTCAGGTCGCGGGGCATCGCCACGTCTCGCCGCCCCTTGACCTCTGGCCGCGTACGGAGGTGGAGGGTTCCGTCACCCGGGACAAAATAGCAGGTCACACGGGCAGATCCTCCGCATGCGGCGAGCCGGGGACCTCTGACGGCGGGCACTGTCACAGGCGTCCCCGACCCTCGATCGAAGGTCCACGAACTCCCCGGACGACGTTGCGAACCCCGGTAGGGTCACGGGCAGTCCCTGATCCGACAACCGCTGGATGGCTGCATTGGGAACACCCGCAGGCGAGACTTCTCTGATCGTTCCGGTCGTGGCCGCCGAGTCACGACCGCGGCGTTTGGCGTGGAAGGTGGGAGCGTCGAAGATGCTCGGGCTCCCGAGTCACATCACGCTCCTCTACCCCTTCATGCCCCTCGAGACCGCTTCGCCGGAGCATCTGTCGCAGCTGGCCCACATCTTCGACCACACCCCCTCCATCCGGTTCGTTCTCTCCGAAGTCGGATGGTTCGATCAACGGGTCCTCTACCTCCGGCCCGACGTCGCGGATCAATTCGTCGATCTGACCGCGGCGATCGTCAAGGAGTTTCCCGAGTTCCCCCCCTACGGAGGTGCCTTCGACGAGGTGCTGCCCCATCTCACCGTCCTCGAAGACGCACCGATCGAACAGATGAAGGATGCGGAACGACGGATTCGCCGCAAGGTGCCGATCAAAGGCGTGGCGACGGAAGTCTGGCTGGTGCACGCCGAACAGTCGAGCGGGCGATGCCACGTGGTCCGCCGCTTCCCCCTGCGTCGAGGCACTCGATGAGTGGGTCGAGGAACTCGATGAGTGGGGGGAGCGGCGACGGCGGCAACCACGATCGCGACATCGAGCCCCTGCGAGACCTCGGCGACATCCATGTCGGGTACTACACGGACGCGTCGGATTGGGCGGGAGCCGAGATAGCTCTGGCCACCGTGCTCGAAGGGCTCACCGACCAAGTGCGGGCGACGATCATCGGCACCGATGTCGACGTCGTCGCCAAGCTCGCCGCCCACCGTCCCGGCGCCAGCGCCGTGGTGCTCCCTCGGCCACATGGCATACGAGACGTGCGCGCCATCCTGCAACACCGCCGGGAATTCGCAGGGTTGAGGCTGGACATCCTCCAGGCCAACCTCTCGTGGCTTCCTTCGTGCCGCGAAGCGCTCCTTGCGGCCTCCACGCTTCCCAATCTTCGCGTTATCGCCGTCGAGCATCTCCCGCTCGACTACCACGGGTTCCGAAACGCCTTCATCAAGCATCTCAACTCGAGACGTCTCGATGCTCACGTCGCCGTCGGGGAGAAAGCGGCGAGGATCGTCGAGGAACGGGCCAGGATCCGCCGCGGCTCGGTGCGGGTCATCTACAACGGCATGGCCGACCTCGGGCCCGTGGCAAGGCGTCCGACCACGGAGAGTGGCCTGGTCCTCGGCTGCCTTGCCCGTCTCGACCGCGTGAAGGGACTGGACGTCCTCATCGAAGCGGTGGCCCCGTTGGCCGATGTGCGGGTGGAGGTGGCCGGGCGTGGACCCGAGCTGGCCGCCCTGGAGAAGCAGGCGACCGACCTGGGTATCGAGACGCGGGTGACCTTCTGGGATTGGATCGACTCACCGCACGATCTGCTCTCGGCCGTAGATGTCTTCGTCCTCCCGTCGAGGGCGGAAGGGCTGCCACTGTCGATCATCGAGGCGATGCTTGCCGGCCTGCCCGTGATTGCCACGGACGTCGGGAGTGTGCGGGAGCTCGTCCTTCCCGGCGAGACGGGCACCGTGGTGCAACCCGACAGTCCGACGGAACTGAGGGCGGCGATCCAGGCGTACATCGACGACCCCCCGAGCCGGCTCCGACAAGGAGACCGCGGTCGGGCGATCGCCATCGAGCGGTTCAGCGCAGAGCGAATGGTCCGCTCGTACGAGGAGCTGTATGGAGAGATGCTGCGCGGAAATGAAGACGGGGCGGCGGTTAGGGGCCGCTCGAGGCGTTCAGCAGAGCACCCACGTTCTCGGACAGACCCGCCGGCGACTGGAACGCCGTAGGTGAAACCGTCCCGGAGACGGCAGTGTCGTAACACACGATGTTTCCACCGGCCGTAATTCCGTAGGTGAATCCGGGCGTGTTGCCGATCGAGGGGTTTGTCGGCAGGCCTGCGTACCCATAGTAGAGATCGCCAGAATGGCTCGGTGTCAGTGTCGGGTAGGGAACCGTGGTGGACGAAGGACCGTTCACGCTTGCTGCCTGCCCGTTGTCCACGGACCAGACAGTGGTCGAACCAAGCCCCGCCGTGAACTCCTGGGAGACATACTCGACCCAGTACCCGCCGATGCCCGGCGCCGGCCACGACACGGTGATCTGGGAGGACCCGGTCGAGCTCACCGTTCCGAACCACATCTCGATATCGTGGCCCCGGGCGCTCACGAACTGGACTGCCCGATTCCATGTCGCGACGCCGCCACCCGACATCGAAGTCAGGCCAGCGGGGTCATGCGTGTCCACCGACACCACGAGAACGTCCCCGATGTTTTGCGGCGCCACCGTCAAGCTCGTGCCGCCGCTTGCGAAGACTTGGTCCGCCAGGCCACCGACGGCGGAGATCACCGGTGTCGTTCCAACATAAGTGAACCGGTCCGCCGTGCTCGTGGCGGTGGTAATTCCCTTGGAGGTGACGGTCACGTCCACCGTGCCGTTCCCGGCCGGTGCGGTGGCGGTGAGCGAGGTGGCCGAGGCCACGGTGACGCCGGTGGCCGCCACGCCACCGAAGGCCACGGTGGCACCACTGGCGAAGTTGGTCCCCGTGACCGTGACCACGGTGCCCCCCGCCGCGGGTCCGCTCGATGGGCTGATGGCGCTGACCGTGGGGACCGGGCCGGAGACCCCTGAGGCAACGACCAGGGCTCCGATGGCCGCCGAGGTGTTGGCCGGCACGAGGCGGGATGTCGGGGCGACGGCTGCACTGACGCTGGTGTCGAAGAGGACCATGTTGCCGTCCGAGGTCGGCTGATAGGTGAACCCGGACGTGGTGCCCGCGGTGATTCCGCCTGGAGCACGGCTGTAGCCGACGTAGAGCTCCCCGGAGCCCGCCGGCGTGAGGGCGGGCGAGGCAACAGTGGTCGAGGAGGCATTGTTCTGCCCTGCTGCCACATCCTTGGACCACACCGTCGAGGAGCCGAGGCCGGCCGTGAACTCGTCGGAGGTCAGTTCGATGGCCGTCGAGCTGGCCGACGACGAATAGGCGACAGTGATCGACGACGAACCCGTGGCACTCACCGTCCCGAGCCACAGTTCGATGTCGTGGGAGGCGTTGTCCTCGAAGGCGCCGACCTTGACCCAGCTCGCCCCCCCGCCGCTGACCGAGCTGACCGTGATGCTCGCCGATGAGACCTTGACCGACAGGACCTCGGCGTCTCCCACCGTCTTCGGGCTGACCGAGAGCGAGGAGACACCGTTGCCCAGTGCATCGGCCAGGGAGCCAACTGCCGAGATGACCGATCCGCTGGCGGTATAGGTGAACTGGTCCGCCGTGCTGGTGGCCGAGGTTCCCCCTGGCCCGGTGACGGTCACGTCGACGGTGCCCGTGCCGGCCGGCGCAGTGGCGGTGAGCGAGGTGGCCGACGTGACGCTGACGGCGGTCCCCGCGGTGGAGCCGAACCGCACCGTGTCACCCGAGGCGAAGTTGGTCCCCGTGACCGTGACCACGGTGCCGCCCGCGGTCGGCCCGGTGGCCGGGCTGATGATGCTGACCGTGGGGGCGGCCACATACGTGAAGCGGTCCGCGCTGGTCGTGGCCGAGGTTCCCGTTGTTCCGGTGACGGTCACGTCGACGGTGCCGCTCCCAGCTGGTGCCGTGGCGGTGAGCGAGGTGGCCGACGTGACGGTCACACCGGTTGCCGCGGTGCCACCGAACGCGACCGTGTCGCCACTGGCGAAGTTCGTCCCGGTGACCGTGATCGTGACCCCCCCGCCGAGCGGCCCGGCAGCCGGGGCGATCGCGCTGACCGTCGGCGGCCCCACATACGTGAAGCGGTCGGCCGAGGTCGCCGCGCTGGTGCCGCCTGGAGTGGTGACGGTGACGTCGACGATGCCGCTCCCAGCTGGTGCCGTGGCGGTGAGCGAGGTGGCCGAGGCGACGGTCACACCGGTTGCCGGCGTGCCACCGAAGGCGACCGTGGTGCCCGCGGTGAAGTTGGTCCCCGTGACCGTGACCACGGTGCCGCCCGCCGCGGGTCCACTCGACGGGCTGATGGCGCTGACCGTCGGCAACCCGGTATAGGTGAACTGGTCCGCCGTGCTGGTGGCCGAGGTTCCCCCTGGCCCGGTGACGGTCACGTCGACGGTGCCCGTGCCGGCCGGCGCAGTGGCGGTGAGCGAGGTGGCCGACGTGACGCTGACGGCGGTCCCCACGGTGGAGCCGAACCGCACCGTGTCACCCGAGGCGAAGTTGGTCCCCGTGACCGTGACCACGGTGCCGCCCGCGGTCGGCCCGGTGGCCGGGCTGATGATGCTGACCGTGGGGGCGGCCACATACGTGAAGCGGTCCGCGCTGGTCGTGGCCGAGGTTCCCGTTGTTCCGGTGACGGTCACGTCGACGGTGCCGCTCCCAGCTGGTGCCGTGGCGGTGAGCGAGGTGGCCGACGTGACGGTCACACCGGTTGCCGCGGTGCCACCGAACGCGACCGTGTCGCCACTGGCGAAGTTCGTCCCGGTGACCGTGATCGTGACCCCCCCGCCGAGCGGCCCGGCAGCCGGGGCGATCGCGCTGACCGTCGGCGGCCCCACATACGTGAAGCGGTCGGCCGAGGTCGCCGCGCTGGTGCCGCCTGGAGTGGTGACGGTGACGTCGACGATGCCGCTCCCAGCTGGTGCCGTGGCGGTGAGCGAGGTGGCCGAGGCGACGGTCACACCGGTTGCCGGCGTGCCACCGAAGGCGACCGTGGTGCCCGCGGTGAAGTTGGTCCCCGTGACCGTGACCACGGTGCCGCCCGCCGCGGGTCCACTCGACGGGCTGATGGCGCTGACCGTCGGCAACCCGGTATAGGTGAACTGGTCCGCCGTGCTGGTGGCCGAGGTTCCCCCTGGCCCGGTGACGGTCACGTCGACGGTGCCCGTGCCGGCCGGCGCAGTGGCGGTGAGCGAGGTGGCCGACGTGACGCTGACGGCGGTCCCCGCGGTGGAGCCGAACCGCACCGTGTCACCCGAGGCGAAGTTGGTCCCCGTGACCGTGACCACGGTGCCGCCCGCGATCCGCCCGGAGGCCGGGCTGATGATGCTGACCGTGGGGGCCGGCGCTGGCCCCAGCCCCGACCCCAACTCCAGCCCGAGACTCCCGTGCGCCGGGTTGGCCCCGTCGTTCAGCGCCGTCTCTCCGAACGCACTCTCCACCGAACTGAGGATGCCGGCCTGATCCACCGGAGCGGTGTCCACCGCGGTGTTGTACAGCTGCTGCGCCACGACGAAGCCGGGAATGTGTCCCCCAGCTCCCCCCCGACGCCCGAGGTGTCGCTGTCCGCGCCCTCGTCCCATGTGACGACGATATGCCCCCCGCCCTGGTACCAGGCCGTCCCCTGAACGGCGGTGATCTCCTGGGACAACCAGGTGTCTCCCGTCATGAGCGGGCCGTCATGCATGTCATCGAGCATGTTCGGGCTCACCCATACGAAAGCTGGCGCGTCGGCGCTGTTGAGGTCGCCGATCATGCTCGTCAAGGGCTTCACATGCGTCGTCAGATCCTGGGCGAGGTTCGGGAAGTAGACGAACGGATCGTGATGTTGCGCGTAGAGCTGGTTGCCGTAGCCGTCACTCCCTCCCGTGTCGCCACCCGTGTACCCCGCGTACGGCATGCTTTCCATGTAACCGGCCCAGCCGGTTCCCGTCTGGTCGAACTGGGCCGCCAGGTTCATGCTGCCGCTGCAGCCCGATCCCGGGCTGCAGTCGGTGCTCACCCCCCACGTCGAGCCGGACAGCAGCTCGAGGTAGTTCGGCAGGCTCGGGTGGGCGACCGCGTAGTTGCTCTCGAGGATCGGATAGTGGGAGACCAGCGTCCCGTTGACATAGGGAAGGGACGCATTGCCGAGGATGCTCGACGCCGACTCGTTCTCCATCATGATGACCATCACCCGGGGCGTCGCCGGCGCGCTGCCACTGAAAGTGAACCGGTCGGCCGAAGAGGTCACACTCGTTCCCAACGGGCTGCTCACACTCACGTCCACGGTCCCTCCACCGGGGGGAACAATCGCGGTGAGCGACGTGCTCGAAGTAATGACCACGCCTGTCCCATCGGCCAGTCCGAAGGCCACGGTGGCACCACTGGCGAAGTTGGTCCCCGTGACCGTGACCACGGTGCCCCCCGCCGCGGGTCCGCTCGATGGGCTGATGGCGCTGACCGTGGGTGGCCCCACATAGGTGAACTGGTCCGCCGTGCTGGTGGCCGAGGTTCCCCCTGGCCCGGTGACGGTCACGTCGACGGTGCCCGAACCGGCCGGTGCGGTGGCGGTGAGCGAGGTGCCCGAGTTCACGGTCACTCCGGTTCCGGCTAGGCCGCCGAAGGCCACTGTTGAACCCACGGTGAAGTTGGTCCCCGTGACCGTGACCACGGTGCCGCCGGTGGTCGGCCCGGCGGCCGGGCTGACCGCGTTGACCGTGGGTGCCGGCGGTGGCGTCGAGCTGTAGGTGTACAGGTCCGCGGAGCTCGTGGCCGAGGTTCCCCCTGACCCGGTGACGGTGACGTCGACGGAGCTCGGGACGCCTGGCGAGAATGCGGCCGCGGTCCCGCTCCAGGTCGTCGACGAGGACAGCCCCTGGGAGTACTGGTGGGTCGCCGCGTCGGTGGCGACGAGATAGCCGAGCCCGGTGTCGCTGCGCGCCGACAAAGCGGTGAACCCTCCCCCCGGAGCCCCCGAGGCCGTGCCGTTGGTCCCCACCACACCGATGAAGAGGTCACCTGTGGCGCTGGGGGTGATCACCGGAGCCTTCGCCGGGGTGCTCCCGGTGTGATCGAGGAGACCCGAAGGGGCCTGGTCGAGACCACCGACACCCGACCATTCGGAGGCCGCAATGGAATAGGGGGAGGAGGTCGAGGTCGACAACGTCACGGTCACGGTCGCCGACCCAGATCCGCCACTCGAGCCCAGGCCGTACCAGATCTCGGAATCGGCCGTCACCAGGTCGTCGTTCTCCTGGGTGGCCCTGTGCCACGTGACCCCCCCGCCGCTGACCGACGAGACCGTTCCCGTGCTGTCATAGGTGTTGACGAACTGCAAGACCACGGCATCGCCCTTGGTGACGCTGCTCGGCAGGCTCACGGTCCGCGTCGAGCCCGAACCGCTCGTCGAAGAGGCGCTCTGGACCAGCTTGATCACCGAAGCCCGTTGGGCCGGTGCGGTGGCGGTGAGCGAGGTGGCCGAGGCCACGGTGACGCCGGTGGCCGCCACGCCACCGAAGGCCACGGTGGCACCACTGGCGAAGTTGGTCCCCGTGACCGTGACCACGGTGCCCCCCGCCGCGGGTCCGCTCGATGGGCTGATGGCGCTGACCGTGGGTGGCCCCACATAGGTGAACTGGTCCGCCGTGCTGGTGGCCGAGGTTCCCCCTGGCCCGGTGACGGTCACGTCGACGGTGCCCGAACCGGCCGGTGCGGTGGCGGTGAGCGAGGTGCCCGAGTTCACGGTCACTCCGGTTCCGGCTAGGCCGCCGAAGGCCACTGTTGAACCCACGGTGAAGTTGGTCCCCGTGACCGTGACCACGGTGCCGCCGGTGGTCGGCCCGGCGGCCGGGCTGACCGCGTTGACCGTGGGTGCCGGCGGTGGCGTCGAGCTGTAGGTGTACAGGTCCGCGGAGCTCGTGGCCGAGGTTCCCCCTGACCCGGTGACGGTGACGTCGACGGAGCTCGGGACGCCTGGCGAGAATGCGGCCGCGGTCCCGCTCCAGGTCGTCGACGAGGACAGCCCCTGGGAGTACTGGTGGGTCGCCGCGTCGGTGGCGACGAGATAGCCGAGCCCGGTGTCGCTGCCGCGCCGACAAAGCGGTGAACCCTCCCCCCGGAGCCCCCGAGGCCGTGCCGTTGGTCCCCACCACACCGATGAAGAGGTCACCTGTGGCGCTGGGGGTGATCACCGGAGCCTTCGCCGGGGTGCTCCCGGTGTGATCGAGGAGACCCGAAGGGGCCTGGTCGAGACCACCGACACCCGACCATTCGGAGGCCGCAATGGAATAGGGGGAGGAGGTCGAGGTCGACAACGTCACGGTCACGGTCGCCGACCCAGATCCGCCACTCGAGCCCAGGCCGTACCAGATCTCGGAATCGGCCGTCACCAGGTCGTCGTTCTCCTGGGTGGCCCTGTGCCACGTGACCCCCCCGCCGCTGACCGACGAGACCGTTCCCGTGCTGTCATAGGTGTTGACGAACTGCAAGACCACGGCATCGCCCTTGGTGACGCTGCTCGGCAGGCTCACGGTCCGCGTCGAGCCCGAACCGCTCGTCGAAGAGGCGCTCTGGACCAGCTTGATCACCGAAACCCGTTGGGCCGGTGCGGTGGCGGTGAGCGAGGTGGCCGAGGCCACGGTGACGCCGGTGGCCGCCACGCCACCGAAGGCCACGGTGGCACCACTGGCGAAGTTGGTCCCCGTGACCGTGACCACGGTGCCCCCCGCCGCGGGTCCGCTCGATGGGCTGATGGCGCTGACCGTGGGGACCGGGCCGGAGACCCCTGAGGCAACGACCAGGGCTCCGATGGCCGCCGAGGTGTTGGCCGGCACGAGGCGGGATGTCGGGGCGACGGCTGCACTGACGCTGGTGTCGAAGAGGACCATGTCGCCGTCCGAGGTCGGCTGATAGGTGAACCCGGACGTGGTGCCCGCGGTGATTCCGCCTGGAGCACGGCTGTAGCCGACGTAGAGCTCCCCGGAGCCCGCCGGCGTGAGGGCGGGCGAGGCAACAGTGGTCGAGGAGGCATTGTTCTGCCCTGCTGCCACATCCTTGGACCACACCGTCGAGGAGCCGAGGCCGGCCGTGAACTCGTCGGAGGTCAGTTCGATGGCCGTCGAGCTGGCCGACGACGAATAGGCGACAGTGATCGACGACGAACCCGTGGCACTCACCGTCCCGAGCCACAGTTCGATGTCGTGGGAGGCGTTGTCCTCGAAGGCGCCGACCTTGACCCAGCTCGCCCCCCCGCCGCTGACCGAGCTGACCGTGATGCTCGCCGATGAGACCTTGACCGACAGGACCTCGGCGTCTCCCACCGTCTTCGGGCTGACCGAGAGCGAGGAGACACCGTTGCCCAGTGCATCGGCCAGGGAGCCAACTGCCGAGATGACCGGAGCCGCGCCACTGGCCTGTACTGCTGCGACGACGCTTAAGGTGCCCGAGAGAACCAGCGCACTGAGGGCGAGGCGCCCCAAACGCCGACCTCTCATTCGCCGAAAGTTCCGCACAGGCGCGCTGCTAAAGCTGGGGTCGCCCTCATCGCAACTGACGTTACGGCGGCATCGTCTGTTGGGCGTCCCATCCGTGGGCGACGCGAACGAGGGCTGAGGGGACCGCGACACGGCCGTTTCACCAGCGTCTCACTCGGCCTCGGTGGCCTAGTTCGCACCAGGCTTCGCACCAGGTTTCTGACCGGCAGCCAGCCTGCAGTCGGAAGGAGTTCAACCCTTCCCACCCGTGGTAGCAAGATCGCGTCGAAAATCATCCACCAAGGGCCGCGCATGCCACACTGTGGTCCTTCGAGTTCCCGTTTGCCGCCGATCGGAGTATGTCGCACACGTGTTGGTCTTCACCTTCCCCGGACAGGGATCGCAACGCGCCGGAATGGGCGCGCCCTGGGTGGATCACCCCTCGTGGGAAGTCGTCGAGGAGGCGTCGGTGGCGGCCGAGCGCGACCTGTCGCGCCTCCTCCTCCACGCCTCGATCGAAGAGCTGACCCAGACGGAGAACGCGCAACTGGCAACGACGGTGCTGAGCCTGGTGGTCCTCGACGCGGTGGAGCGCACGGGGTTGACGCCCGCGGCGTGTGCCGGGCACAGCCTCGGCGAGTACACCGCTTTGGTGGCGAGCGGCGGGTTGGGCTTCGAGGACGGTATCCGCCTGGTGGTCGCCCGGGGCGAGGCGATGGGACGGGCCGGTGAGGAAGCGCCCGGCACCATGGCGGCGCTGCTGGGCATCGCCGACGATGACGCGGAGGCAGCCTGTATGCGTGCCGAGGGCGACGTCTGGGTGGCCAACTACAACGCACCCGGCCAGGTCGTGATCGCGGGCACTCCCGAGGCGGTGGCCCGGGCCGGCGAGCTGGCCAAGGGGCTGGGGGCCAAGCGGGTGATGCCGATCCCGGTCTCGGGAGCGTTCCATACGCCACTGATGCAAGGAGCCCGGGCGGACCTACGTAAGGCACTGAACGAGGTGACCTTCCTCACCCCCGAGGTCCGGGTGGTGGCCAACGTCGACGCGCACGTTCACGACGATCCTGCCGAATGGCCCGGGCTGCTCTCGGCGCAGCTCTGCAGTCCGGTGCGGTGGCGCCAGACGCTCGAGACCTTCGCCGGTCTCGGGCTGACCTCCCTCGTGGAACTGGGTCCTGGCGGGGTCTTGAGCGGTCTCGCCAAGCGGAGCCTGCCCGAGATCCAGTCCCTCTCGGTCTCCAAACCCGAGGACCTCGACACCTTGATGGACCAGATCGGGTCGGCAGGGACGTGGCGGGCGGAGCCGGCGCTCCACCAGGGCGAGCACCTCTACATGTCAGAACGGGTGGTGGTCAGCCCTTCGAGCGGCATCTTCAGCCCGGAGGCTTCCCTGCAGGCACCTGGGACCGGCCTCCTCCCGGGCACCACCGACGACCCGCACGGCTCGTCAGCGGTGGCGGTCGGCGACATCGTGGGCCGTGTCGGCGTCTCCGACGTCCGGACGCCTTTCGCCGGCCAGGTGATCCGCTGGTTGGCGGCCGACGGCGAGCGCGTGCAGGAGGGCCAACCACTGGCCTGGCTCCGCGTGCCCGAGGCGCGCTGATGGCGGTCGTCCTCGTCACTGGTGGAACCCGCGGCATCGGCGCCGCCTGCGTCAATTGGTTCCTGGCCAATGGGGACCATGTGGCCAGCACCTACCGATCGCCCGAACCACCGGCGGCGCCGGATGGCGCAGATCCTGACCACTTCATGGCCGTTCGCTGCGACGTGCGGTCCACCGAGGAGGTCGCAGGGGCATTCTCGGCCATCGAGGAGCGCTGGGGCCCGGTGGAGGTCCTCGTGGCCAACGCCGGCATCACGATGGACTCCCTCATGCTGCGTATGAAGGACCAGGACTTCCTCGACGTGATCGACGCCAACCTGACCGGGTCCTTCCGAGTGGCCAAACGGGCCGTGGCGAAGATGCTCCGCCTGCACACGGGGCGGATCGTGTTCGTCTCGTCCGTCGGCGCGTTCGTCGGCCTGCCGGGACAGGCCAACTATGCCGCCTCCAAGGCCGGCCTGGTCGGCATGGCCCGGGCCATCGCCCGCGAGGTGGGAAGTCGGCACATCACGGTCAACGTGGTGGCGCCGGGCCTCATCGACACCGACATGACCGCCTCCCTCGGATCCGAGCGGGTGGCCGCCATGACGAGCCAGGTCCCACTCGGCCGTGCCGGAACCGCAGCCGACGTCGCGGCCGTCGTTGGGTTCTTGGCCTCTGACGCCGCTGCCTACGTGACCGGAGCGGTCGTTCCGGTCGACGGTGGGCTCGGCATGGGCCTGTAGCGTTCTGGAAACCAACTGACAAAGGAGCAAGTGTGGACAGCGACGCAGCGTTCGAGAAGTTTCGCGAGTGCGCCGTGGAGGTACTGCAGGTCCCGGCCGACAAGATCACCAAGGAGGCGAAGTTCGCCGACGATCTCGACGCTGACAGCCTCGACCTCGTCGAGCTCGTGATGGCCCTCGAAGAGGCCTTCGACGTCACCGTCGAGGAAACCGAGCTCGAGGACATCACCACTGTCGGGCAGGCCTTCGACCTGATCTCCTCGAAGTTCTGATGCTGCTCGGGATCGGCCCCGACGGTCCGGTCAAGGGGCGGCGCGTCGCCGTCACCGGTCTCGGGGCGGTGACGTGCTGCGGCGTCGGGGTGGACGCGCTGTGGGACGGGCTCATCAACCCGACCGTCATCGGCGGCGCCGTCCGCGACTTCGATCCCGGAGTCTGGTTCGGTCCGAAGGAGGTCCGCCAACTCGACAAGTTCGCCCAGTTCTCGATCGCCGCGGCCAACATGGCGGTGAGCTCGGCCGGAGATCTCGCGGTGGACCCGGCCAAGGCCGGCGTGATGTTCGCCACCGGGGTGGGTGGGCTCGAGACCCTCGCCGAGCAGGTCCTGGTCTTCGACCAGCGCGGCGCCAATCGGGTGTCCCCACGTCTGGTGCCGATGATGATGGCCAACGCGGGAGCGGCTGGCATCTCCATGCGCCTGGGCTGGCGCGGCCCCTGCGAGGTTATCTGTACGGCCTGTGCCGCCGGCACTCACGCCGTGGCGGCGGCGGCCAAGCTGGTCGCCAGCGGTCGCTGCGACGTGGCCATCGGTGGCGGCGCCGAGGCCAGCATGGTGCCGGTGGCCCTGGCCGCCTTCGCCAACATGACGGCGCTCTCGACCTCGGGCAACTCTCGGCCATTCGACGCCCGTCGGGACGGGTTCGTCATGACCGAGGGTGCCGCCGCCGTGGTCCTCGAGGACTGGGACCGGGCCGTGGCCCGCGGGGCGACCATCTACGCCGAACTGGCCGGCGCGGCGAGCACCTCCGACGCCCACCACATCACCGCACCCGCCCCCGACGGTGCAGGCGCAGTGGCCTGCATGGAGTTGGCCCTGGCCGATGCCGGGGTCGCCCCCGCCGAGGTGGGTCACATCAACGCCCACGGCACCTCGACGCCGCTCAACGACCTGGCCGAGGCCCGGGCGATCGCCAAGGTCTTCGGTGAGCCGGGACCGCTGGTGACATCCACCAAGGGCGTGACCGGTCACGGATTGGCGGCCGCCGGTGCCATCGAGGCCGTGGCAGCCGTTCTGACCATCCACCATGCGACCATCCCGCCCACGGCGGGCTACGAGATGCCCGACCCGGAGATCTCCGTGCGCGTCGTCCACGGCCAGCCCCAATCCTGGGAGCCTTCGGCCGTCCTGTCGAACTCCTTCGGGTTCGGAGGCCACAACGGCTGCCTGGTGGTGCTGCCCCCTCACTGAAGCGACCCGGTAGCCTCGGCGCCCGCTGCCGCGTGGCAGCCCTTCGTGAGGTTGCCCCATGACATGGCCCAAGACCCGGCGCGACATCGCGCGTCACCCCCTCGTGTGGGTGGCCGTCGCCGTGCTGGCCCTGGCTCTGGTGGCCGCAGGGGTCCTGTGGGCCACACGGGGCACGGCACCCCGGCCGAGCGCGGGACCGACGCGGGCAGTGGCCCTGGGCGACTCGGTTCCCTACGGGCACGGCCTGCACAACCCCTACCTCACCCCCCAGGTCGGCCTGCCTGCCGGTTGGGTGTCCCAGGGCCCCGCCCTCACCGCCTACCCGACCCAAGTGGCCCGAGCGCTGGGCCTGACCATGACCGTGCGCACCTCCAACTGCGTGCTCACGGGAGACCAGCTGGCCATCAGCGGCGCCGTGGTCGACCCGGCGAACAACACGTCACTCGACGGTCAGTGCCCGAGACCGCCCCAGCAGGCCCGCAACCTGGGTGACGAGGTCGACGCCGCCGATCTGGCCCAGCACCCGGCCCGGCTGGTCCTGCTCCAAGACGGCGCAGACGACATCAACTTCGCGGCGTGCCTCGAGCACCAACTGGCGCAGGCGCTCATGGTGAATCTCGGCCTCGGCACCGCCTGCGTCGAGAACGGCACCGTCACGCCGGGGCTGGCCACCAAGCTGGCCGACGTGCGGACGGGCCTGGCCCGGGCGATCGAGGACGTGGCGCCGCATTCGCGGACCGTGGCAGTCCTCGACTACTACCAACCGATCCCCGATCCGTCCGAGATCGCCGACGACGTGGCGGCCTCGGGTGGTCGGACCAACCTGGTCTGCACCGGTCTCCGCGCCAACGCCGCGAGCACCTTCGCGGCCGCCCAGGTAGTGCTCGCCGCCCTCAACGGGGCCATCACCGGAGCGGTGAGCGACGCCCGTGCCGACCATGTCACGAACGTCCGACTCATCGGCGTGGCCGGCGCGGTCGATGGTCATGGCGCCTGCACCGCCGACCCGTGGGTGTTCTCGGGCGAGCCCGTGCCCGACAGCACGCTGGCCGCGGACAGCGCGACCATCCTGGCAGCCAGTGCGTGCACCGGCATCTCCCCCGACTCCTGCGGAGCCCTCACGGCGCGGAGCGCGCAGGCCCAGCGCAACCTCGAAGGCTACGTCTGGCGCGCCGTGCACCCGAACGCTGCGGGGCAACGCGCCATCGCCACGCTGGTGGAGCGTCAGCTCGGCGCCTCACGCTGACCCGGGCGCAGGTCGGCGCGTCAGTCGATGGCGGCGCGGAGCGAGCGCACGAAGGCAGCCGCTCCCTGTGGTCCCTCGCCCTCGAGGAGCCGGCGCACCAGTGCCGAGCCGACCACGACCCCATCGGCCACCGCACAGACCTCGGCCGCCTGCGCCGGCGTCGACACCCCGACTCCCACACACACCGGCATGTCGGTGCAGGCGCGGATCCGGCCGACCACGTCGGCGGCGTCCGTGCCCAGCTCCCCACGCTCGCCCGTGACTCCCATGCGGGCCACGGCGTAGACGAAGCCACGGGCGCGGGCGCAGATCCGCTCGACCCGATCCGGTGGGCTCGAGGGCGCGACCAGGAGCACGGTGTCCACCCCGGCCGCATCCGCCTCGACCGACCAGGGCGCCAGCTCCTCCACGGGAAGGTCGGCGATGATGGCGCCGCTGACGCCGGCCGCGGCCATCGACCGCACCATCCGCCGGTGCCCGGCCCGGAAGACCAGGTTGTAGTAGGTCATCACCGCCACGGGCACGGGCACCTCGGCGCGCGCGATCCCGTCCAGCACACCACCGGGGACCGTCTTGCGGCGCAGCGCCTGCAGCGCCGCGGCCTGGATGACCGGACCGTCCATCATGGGATCCGAGAACGGGATACCCACCTCGACGGCGTCCGCCCCGGCATCGACCACCGCCGCCAGGACGTCCCCCCAGTCGTCGCTCAACCCGCCCATGAGATACGGAATCAGCAGCTTGCGACTGCGGCGCGCGTCTCCCGCAGCTGCTCCTCGAGCTCAGCCATGCCCCTCCTGCCGCAGGATCTCCCGCACCTGCGCCACGTCCTTGTCGCCGCGTCCCGAGAGCGTGATCAGGACCGTCGAGCCCGCGGGAAGGGCATCGGTGCCCGCGCTCCGGGCGACCCAGGCGATGGCGTGGGCCGACTCGAGGGCGGGAATGATGCCCTCGGTGTGGCTCAAGAGGCGGAAGGCTTCCAGCACTTCCTCGTCGCCGGCCGTCGAGTACTCGGCGCGGCCCACGGCGGCGAGGTGGGCGTGCTCGGGTCCGAGGCCCGGGTAGTCCAAACCGGCCGAGATCGACTCGGCCTCGAGGATCTGACCCTCCTCGTCCTGCAGCAGACGCGAGTGCATCCCGTGGAGGACCCCGGGAATCCCGTTGGTCATTGCCGCCCCACCGGCCGCCTCGACGCCGACCAGACGCGCGTCGGTGTCCACGAAGCCGGCGAAGGTGCCCGCGGCGTTGGACCCACCTCCGACGCAGGCGACCACCACGTCGGGATCGGCGCCGCCGAGGAGCTCGTGGCACTGGCGGTTCGCCTCCTCACCGACCACCCGTTGGAATTGGCGCACCATGTAGGGGAACGGGTGGGGACCCATGACCGACCCGAGGCAGTAGTGGGTCGTGTCGACCGATGCCACCCACTCGCGCAGGGCCTCGTTCACTGCGTCCTTCAGAGTGCGGCTCCCGCTGGTCACCGGTCGCACCTCGGCGCCGAGCAGCTCCATGCGGAAGACGTTCAGCTCCTGACGCTTCGTGTCGACCTCGCCCATGAAGACGGTGCACTCGAGCCCGAAGAGCGCTGCGGCGGTCGCCGACGCCACGCCGTGCTGGCCCGCGCCCGTCTCGGCGATCATCCTCCGCTTGCCCATCCGAACGGTGAGGAGGGCCTGGCCCACCACGTTGTTCAACTTGTGCGACCCCGTGTGGGCCAGGTCCTCCCGCTTGAGGAGCACCCGCACCCCGAGCCTCTCGGAGATCCGGGCGCACTCGGTCACCGGGGTGGGTCGCCCGCCGTAGTGGCGCAACAACGCGTCGAAGGTGCCCCGGAATCCCTGGTCGGCCCAGGCCTCGTCGAAGGCCTGCTCGAGCTCGAGGCACGCCGGCATCAACGACTCGGGGACGAACCGACCCCCGAACTCGCCGAAGCGGCCGTTCGGTCCCGGCCGGGCCATCATGTCCCCGCCGTTCACGCGTCCCGCCAGTCGTAGGGCTCCGCCGGTTCCGGATTGTCCAGGGCATCGCGCGCTGCCGCGTCGGCACTGGCCTGGCGGGCATTCGCGATGAAGTCACGCAGCTTGAGCGGATCCTTGCGCCCGGGCCCCGACTCCACTCCGGTGGAGACGTCGACGCCGGCCGGGCGCAGATGCGCCACCGCCTGGGCCACGTTGTCGGGACGCAGACCGCCGGAGACGATCAGCCGATGGTGGTCGGCCACCCCCTCGGCGAGCCGCCAGTCGAACACCTCCCCCGAACCGGGGTTCGGCCCGTCGACCAGGAGGTAATCGGCTCCGAACTCCTCGAACCGCCCGATGGCGCTCTCACCGGCCCGGAATGCCTTGATGACCGTCGGAACGCGGGCCCGCACCCAGCGAGCCTCCTCGGCGGTCTCGTGCCCGTGGAGCTGGGCCGCCCCCAGACCCGCCACACGCACCGCCTCCACCACGCGCTCGGGGTGCCTCATCCCGGAACACCCCGACGGTCAACACCTCCTCGGGGAGGCGTTTGGCGATGTCCCCGGCCAGCGGGACCGAGACCTGGCGCGGCGAGGGGGCGAAGATGAAGCCGACCGCCGACGCTCCGAGGCTGACGGCGAGGAGCGCATCGGCCTCGGAGGTCACGCCGCAGATCTTGACCAGCAGTCCCTGGGTCATCGCACCCCGATCGGGTGCCCGACCAGCTCCCTGAGTGCACCGGGGCGATCGACCGCCAGGACCAGGGACTCCCCGACCAGGATGGCGTCGTAGCCGGCCTCGGCCAGCCGTCGGGCATCCTGCGCACCACGGATGCCCGACTCGGCGACCGCGACCACGTCCACGGGAATGCGGCCGGCCAATCGGCACGCCCTCTCGTGGTCGACCTCGAACGTGCGCAGGTCCCGTTGGTTGATTCCGACGAGCTGGGCGTCGGCCGCCAGGGCCCGGCCCAGCTCCGCCTCGTCGTGCACCTCGACCAGGGGGGCCAGTCCGAGCTCGGCCGCCAGGGCGACACAGGTCCTCAGTTCGATGTCGTCGAGCGCGGCCACGATCAGCAGCACGGCGTCGGCCCCCATCAGGCGGGCATCGGCCACGTCGGCCGGCTGCACCGTGAAGTCCTTGCGCAGCACCGGAATGCCCACCGCCTGGCGTGCCGCCGCCAGGTCCTCCGACGACCCCCCGAAGTGCTCAGCGTCGGTCAACACCGAAAGGCACGCGGCGCCACCGGCCAGGTACTCCTTGGCCACCACAGCAGGGTCGAGCCTCGGGTCGAGATCGCCCTTGGACGGGGAGCGGCGCTTGATCTCGGCGATGCACGAGAGCCCGGGCCCAGCCAGCGCCCCGACGAAGTCACGCGGCCGCGGCGAACGATCAGCCAACTCCACCAGGTCGGACAGGCGACGGTCGTCCGCCTGGGCACGCTCCCGATGCGCAGCCAGGATCTCCGCCAGGTAGGTGGGCATGGCGACCCAGCGTAGCGGCGCCTCCTTCGCCCACCGCCCCTCCCACCCCACCGGCCGGCGGTGTCGGTGGTCCACGGCATTGGTAGTCGCGGTCAGTCGGCGGAGGGTCGCGGTACTCCGGGTAAGGGCAGCAGCTCGGCGCGAATCGGACGCGAGCCGCCGACGCCGTCGCCCGAGCGCGCCCGCACGGGGCCCGGCACGGAGACGCTGCGGTGCAGATACGCCAGGGCGATCCACGAGCCAAGCTCGGTGCTCCATGCGGCCGATGTCACCGTCCCCACGACCTTGTCGCCCGTGGCCGCATCCTCGGCAGGGGGGTCCCCGGCATGCAGGGTCATCCCGGTCACCAGTGCGCCCGCCGTGCCCTCGAGGGGGCCTCCGGGGTCGACGAGTCCCACCAGGCGCCGGGCCACGTTGGATCCGCGCGCGTCGATCCGCGCCACCAGCTCCTGCCCCGTGTAGCAGCCCTTCGTGAAGCTCACCGTGCGTCCGACCAGGTCTGCCTCGGCGGCGATGGTTCGACCGGTCAGCTCGGCGCCCATGGCGGGGATCCCCGAGGCGATGCGACAGGCCTCGACCGCCTCGGCTCCGCACTCGATCACCTGGACCCCGAGACCGGCGGCGAGCTCGTGCACCAGCTCGACCACGAGGTCGTTCACGACTGCCGCGCCGGGACCGAGGAGGTCCACGCCACTCCACCCGTTCCACGAGAACGGCAGCGTCCAGACGCCCTCCCCCCGCAGCGGCGATGCCAGTGGCGCCACGGCGGCAGCGATATCGGTGCCCCGCAGCGAGCGGCACGACCAGTCGAGATGCTCCAGCTCGACCTTCGAGCGGAGGAGGAACCGGCGCAGACGGGCTGCCACCGCTTCCCCGAAACCAGCCTCCACGTCGAGCACGAACGTCTCCTCGCCGGTGCGGGTGACCCGCAGCAGGGCACAGAGCTTCCCGTCAGGCTCGAGGAGGAGGCCGTCCACCGCGGCTCCCACGGCGAGTCCCTCGAGATCCTGGCTCAGCTGACCTTGCAGGTAGGTCGGCGCATCGGGTCCGCCAACGGCCAAGACATCGCGACGCTGGGTGAACGAGCCCAGACCATCTCGCAGGGCAAGCGATTGGGCCTGGAGCGAGGGAGCGGTCACCCGCCCGACGCCTGGCGTCGAGCGGCGCCCATTCGCCGCGCCGCGGTGACCGCAACCAACAAGGCGCCCGCCTTGTGCGCGCACTCGTCGTCCTCGCGCTCGGGGTCACTGTCGGCCACGATCCCGGCCCCCGCCTGCACGCTGGCCCGCCCGCCGGGGGTGACCACCATGGTGCGGATGGCAATGGCCGTGTCGAGGTTGCCGGAGAAGTCGATGTACCCGACCACGCCTCCGTACACGCCCCGCTTGGTCGGTTCGAGCTCGTCGATGATCTCCATGGCCCGGACCTTGGGCGCGCCGGAGAGGGTGCCGGCCGGCAGCGTGGCCCGCAGGACGTCGATCGGCCCCTTCCCCTCGGCGAGCTCACCGGAGACCTGCGAGGTGATGTGCATGATGTGGCTGTACCGCTCGATGGTCATCAGCTCGTCCACCTTCTCCGTGCCGAAACGCACGACGCGCCCGAGGTCGTTGCGGGCCAGGTCCACCAGCATGATGTGCTCGGAGAGTTCCTTTGGATCCTCCGACAACTCGCTCTCGAGCAGCCGGTCGTGGTGCTCGTTGTCGCCGCGAGGCCGCGAGCCGGCGATGGGGCGGGAGATCACCACGTCGTCGCGCAGTCGCACCATCGGCTCAGGTGAGGCCCCCACCACCATGACTTCGGGGAACCGGAGGAAGTACATGTACGGGCTCGGGTTGAGCAGCCGGAGCGCACGGTAGACGTCGAAGGGGTCGGCGTCGAGGTCCAGGTCGTAGCGCTGGGAAAGGACGACCTGGAAGATGTCCCCGGCCTCGATGTACTCCTTGGCCACCGCGATGGCGGCGCGGTACTCCGACGGCGTCATGGTCCGCGACGCCGAGGCCCGCTCGAGTCCCGGAGCGGGGGCAGGGGCCAGGCTCACGGGTGAAGCTGCCGGGCGCGTTGCGTCGGCGGCGAGCTCGGACAGTCGCGCACAAGCCGCCTGGTACGCCGCGGCGACCACCGCCGGGTCGGCATCACCCCTGTTCTCGGGGGGGATCACGACGTTGTCCACCAGGATGATGCGCTGGCGCCAGTGGTCGAAGGCGCAGAACTGTCCGATCACCACCAGCGCGGCGTCGGGGTGGCCGAGATCGTCGGCGGGCGGGTGCGGCAGACGCTCCACCTCGCGCACCACGTCGTAGCCCAGGTAGCCGACCAGGCCGCCGTGGAGCGGGGGCAGGCCCGGAAGGGTCGGGGACTCGAACCGCGCCACCAGGTCCTCCACCGCGGCGAGGATGCCCTGGTCGGAATCGACCAGCCCGAGGCGCCCAGTGGTCTCGACCGCGTCCCCGCGCGCCGTCAAGGTGGCCAGGGGGCGGCGCCCGACGAACGAGTACCGACCCCAACGCTCTCCGCCCTCGACCGACTCGAAGAGGAAGCCCTCACCCTCCCCGACCAGATTGGCGAAGCAGGCCACCGGGGTGAGGGTGTCGGCCACCACCTCGCACCAGACCGGGACGATGGCGTGCTGCTTGGCCAGAGCGGCGAACTCGTGGGGGTCCGGACGGAACTGCAGTGCACCCGGGACCTCCTCGGTGCCCGGACCGGACCCGACGGTCACGGCGCGGGTACCCCCGGGCCCGTCCCGACCGTCCGGTAGAAGCACGTTCGCTCACCGGTGTGGCAGGCACCGCGGCCGTGCTGGTCGACGAGAACCACGAGCGCGTCCCCGTCACAGTCCACCCGGACCTCACGTACGTACTGGCGGTCTCCGGAAGTCTCCCCCTTCTGCCAGTACTCCTGTCGGCTCCTGGAGAAGAACCACGAACGTCCCGATTGCAACGTCCGACGCAGCGCCTCGGCGTCCATGTAGGCCAAGGTCAGAATCGTCCCGTCATGGGCGTCCTGCACGATGGCCGGCACCAGGCCGTCGCCCTTGTCGAAGTCCACCACCTCGACCAGCGTCAGGTCGACGTCGAGCGGCACGCCGCTCGGGGCGCTCTCTTCCGGGGGCGCGGCGCTCAAAGGTAGAGCCCTGTGCCGCTGTCGTTCCTGGTGGAGGCCATGGCGTGGATGTCGCGCTCGCGCAGGATCACGTACTCCTCCCCATGGACCTCGACCTCGAAGCGGTCCTCGGGGTTGAAGAGCACGGTGTCACCGACCTTGACGGTCCGGACGTGTGGCCCGACGGCCACCGCCTCAGCCCAGGTCAGCCTCCGGGAGATCTGGGCCGTGGCCGGGATCAGGATCCCGGCCCGGGAACGCCGCTCCCCGTCGTTGGGCGAGATCTGCACCATGACCCGGTCGAACAGGACCGAGATCGGCTGCTTGTCGACCGGTGACACCTGCGTGGAGGCGCCCTTCGCGGTTCCGTCCGCCTTGGGGGAACCTTCGGCACCTGTCTCGGCCTGGCTGGCACCGTTCTTCGTCGTTGACGTGGGCACCCTGGCACGGTACCGCACGAGGACGCCCCGTCGTTCCCGCTCGCACACCGGAGCGCACCACCGGCGGCTCCGCCATGTCACCCGGGGCGGACGGTCACCCCGTGGGTCGCCATGTACTGCTTGGCCTGCCCGATCGTGAACTCCCTCCGGTGGAAGATGGAGGCGGCCAGCACGGCGTCGGCCCCCCCGTCCACCGCGCCGTCGACCAGGTGTTGGAGCTCGCCCACACCTCCCGAGGCCACCACCGGCACGTCGACAGCGTCCACCACGGCGCGGGTGAGCCCGAGGTCGAACCCGTCTCTCGTCCCGTCGCGGTCCATGGACGTGAGGAGGATCTCGCCGGCACCGTAGCGGGCGCACTCGACCGCCCAGGCCACCGCGTCGCGACCGCCCGGACGCCGCCCCCCGTGCGTATGCACCTCCCAACCGCTGTCCCCGGGCCGGGCCCGGGCGTCGATGGCCACCACCACACACTGCTCGCCGAACTCGTCGGCGATCTCGCGCACGAGCTCGGGACGCTCCACCGCCGCGGTGTTGACCGCCACCTTGTCCGCCCCGGCGCGCAGGAGCCGCCGGGCGTCGTCGGCCGTGCGCACCCCTCCCCCGACGGTGAGTGGGATGAAGACCTGCTCGGCGGTGCGCGCCACGACCGACACCATGGTGTCGCGCCCTTCGGACGACGCCGTGATGTCCAGGAAGGTCACCTCGTCGGCCCCTTCGGCGTCATAGCGCTCAGCCAGCTCGACCGGATCACCCTCGTCCGTCAGGTCGACGAAACGCACGCCCTTGACCACCCGGCCGGCGGTGACGTCGAGGCAGGGGATCACGCGGACGCTGCGCACGCCGCCACCCCCTCCTCGACAGTGAAGCGATCCTCGACCAGTGCCTTGCCCACCACGACCCCGGCCAGCCGGCGGCCGCCCGCGCTCGAGACGTGCCAGTGCGACCAGGTCCGCCGTGGTCGACACCCCGCCGGAGGCCACGATCGGCAGCGCCGTAGCGGCCAACAGAGAGCGCAACCCTTCGAGGTCAGGGCCGGCGAGCATGCCGTCGCGGGCCACCGCCGTGGCCACCACGGCGCCCACGGGTTCGTGGGCCCACAGCTCGAGCAGATCCTCCAGGGACTGACCCGTCCCGGCCAACCACCCCTGCGCCTGCGCCTCGGCCATTCCGTCAGACCGGACGCGGTAGTCGAGCCCGACCGCGACCCGGCCGGGCCAGCGCCGCGCGCTCCGTCCTGCCAGTGCCGGCTCCTCCAGGGCAGCCGTGCCGAACACCACCCGGGTCACACCCGACGCCAGGAGCTCCTCGGCGTCGTCCTCGGTCCGGACCCCGCCGCCGAACTCCACCCGCACTCCCGACTCTTGGGCCATCCGCACGATCTCCGCCAGGACGGCTCGTTCGTGGGGTACGCCGGTGCGTGCCCCGTCCAGGTCGACCACATGGATCCAGCCCGCCCCACCGGCTATGTAGCTCGCCGCCACGGACGTCGGGTCGCCATAGCGCTGCTCGCGCCCGAAATCACCCTGGGTCAGCCGGACGGCCACCCCCCCTCGCAGGTCGATGGCCGGGAACAGCTCCATCAGGCCCTCCCCCCGACCCGGGCAGCCGCATGGCGGGCGACCAGGGCGACGAAGTTGGCCAACAGGGCCAGGCCCGTCGCACCGGACTTCTCCGGATGGAACTGCGCGCCCCAGAGCAGCCCCCGCGAGGCCAGGGCGGCGACCGGACCCCCGTAGTCGCACACGGCGACGGTCTCGGCACCCACCGGAGGGGCGAAGGAGTGGACGAAGTAGACCCATGGATCCTCACCCAGCCCGTGCAGGAGTTCGGGCTCCGGGCCACTCCCGCAGCGCTCGAGACGATTCCACTGCATCTGGGGGTGCTTCACTCCGGGGGACAGCGGTCGCACCGTTCCGGCCCAGACACCGAGTCCGACGGCTCCGGGGCTCTCGAGCGAGGCCTCGTAGAGGAGCTGGAAGCCCACGCACACCCCGAAGAAGGGCACACCCGCCGCCACGGCCGCCCGGGCGGCACCGTCGAGACCGGTCTCGCGCAGGGCGCGGGCGCACGCGCCGAAGGCACCGACCCCCGGGAGCACCACAGCGTCAGCCGCTTCCACCGACGCCACGTCGGTGACCAGCCGAGCGTCGGCGCCCACGTGCTGCAGCGCCTTCTCGGCCGAGCGTAGGTTCCCGATGCCGTAGTCGAGTACCGCCACGCGCGGACCTGGACTCACAGGCTGCCCTTGGTGGACGGGACGCCACCGCCTTCAACGCGTACGGCGTCGCGAAGGCAGCGAGCCACACCCTTGAAGCTCGCCTCGAGGACGTGATGCGTGTTCTTGCCCTCGAGACGGCGAATGTGCAGCGTGATGGCCGCCGAGGTGGCGAACGCCCGCCAGAACTCCTCGGCCAGTTGTGGGTTGAAGGCAGGCGATCCCAGGCCCGGGGTGTCGGGGGCGAACGTGACGCCGTAGGCCAGGAACGGGCGGCCCGAGAGGTCCAGGGCCACCTCGATGAGCGCCTCGTCGAGGGGCAGCTGGAGCGAGGCGAAGCGTCGGATACCGGCCTTGTCGCCGAGCGCCTCGGCCAGGCTGGCACCCACCACGATGCCGACATCCTCGACCGTGTGGTGCGCGTCGACCCGCAGGTCCCCCTTGGCGTGGACCTTCAAGTCGAATCCGGCATGCCGCCCGAGCTGCTCGACCATGTGGTCGAAGAAGGGCAGCCCGGTGGTCACCTCGGTGCGACCGCTCCCGTCCACCACCAGCGTGACGGCGACCTTCGTCTCCTTGGTGGTCCTCTCCCTCTCCGCACGGCGAATGTTGGTCGTCACAGGCTCTCCTCTAGTGCGTGCAGGAACCGGTCGTTCTCCTCTGCCGTGCCGATCGTGACACGCAGGCATCCCTCCAGCCCGTCCCAGTCGGCGCAGTTGCGAATCAGCACCGACCGTTCGAGCAGCGCCTTCCACACCTCGTCGGCCCCGCGCCCGCTCGGCCGGAAGAGAATGAAGTTCGCCTCCGAGGGCCAGCTCTCGACGGCCAGCTCGCCCAGAGCGGCAGCTACCCGCCCGCGCTCCTCGTTGATCAGTGTCACCCGGGCCTCCATCTCTGACACGTGCCGCAGCGCGAGCAGCCCGGCCAGTTGCGTCTGGGTCGACAGGTGATACGGCAGCACCACGGCCTCGCAGGCGGCGACCACGGCCGGGTCCGCCACCAAGTAACCCAGGCGCGCCCCGGCCATGGCCCAGGTCTTGGAAAAGGTCCTCGTCACCACCAGTCCCGGCTGCTCGGCACCCCGGAGCCCGAGTGCCGACCAGGGCGAGAACTGACCGTAGGCCTCGTCGACCACCACCAGGCCCGGTGCCGCCGCGCAGATGGCAAGGACAGTTTCCGCCGGCTCGGCCCGTCCCGTGGGATTGTTGGGCGAGCACACGAACGTGACGTCGGGATGCTTCTCGGCCAGCATGCCCTCGGCCTCGGCGAGGTCGACGAGGAAGTCGGGGCGCCGGGCACCCCGGACCAACTCGGTCCCGGTGATCCGGGCGATGTGCGAGTGGAGGGCATACGTGGGCTCGAAGACCAGGGCGCGCCGACCGGTTCCCCCGAAGGCCAGCAAGAGGCACTGGAGCACCTCGTTGGAGCCGTTGGCGCAGAACACCTCCTCAGGCGTCACACCGTGCAACTGGCCCACCGCCTGTCGGAGCTCGGTGGCGCCTCGGTCCGGATAACGGTGGAACGAGACCTCCTCGAGGGCTCCGAGCAGCGCGGCGCGCCAGGCGTTCGGCGGCTCGAACGGCGACTCGTTGGTATTCAGGCGGACGGACGCATCGACCTGCGGCGAGTGGTACCCCTCGACCAGCTCGAGATCGGGGCGCAGCGGTGGGATGGCGCTCATGCCCCGGCCTCGAGCGCGGCAAGGCGACGCCGCACGGAGTCCGCGTGCGCCGGGAGGCCCTCGGTCTCGGCCAGGGTCACGAGGTGAGGGCCGAGGGTACGCAGTGCGTCCGGGCTCACCCGCACGGCGTGGATGTGCTTGCGGAAGTCGTCGGCGCGCAGCGCCGAGGCGAAGCGGGCCGTCCGGTTGGTGGGGAGCACGTGATTGGGTCCGGCGATGTAGTCCCCCATGCTGGCGGGCGACCAGGACCCGATGAAGACCGCGCCGGCGTTGCGGACCCGGTCGAGCAAGAGCATCCCCTCGGACTCGGGGACCATCAGCTGCAGGTGCTCGGGCGCCACGGCGTTCGCCACCTCGATCGCCTCCGCCGGTCCGTCGACCAGGCAGGCCACACCGGCGGTGGCCAAGGTGGACTCGAGATCGGCACGGCGGCTCGAGCCAGCCACGATCCGTCCGACCTGCTCCGAGATCTCGGCGGCCAGGTCGGCGTCCCACGTCACCAGCCACGCCATGCCGTCCGGTCCGTGCTCGGCCTGCACCACGAGGTCGATCGCCGCGAACTCAGCGGGGGCGCCGGGACCGGCCACGACCACGATCTCCGAAGGCCCAGCGAACGCCGAGGCCACCCCGACCACACCGGCCACCTGACGCTTCGCCTCGGCCACATAGGCGTTGCCCGGTCCGGCGATCACGTCCACTGCCGGCACCGTGGCCGTCCCGTAGGCCATGGCGGCGATGGCCTGCGCCCCGCCCACCCGGTACACCTCGTCGACCCCGGCGACCCTGGCGGCGCACAGCGTGGCCAGGTCGACCCGGCCATCGGGGCCGGGCGGGACACACAGGACGATCCGCTCGACCCCAGCCACGCGGGCCGGCGCCGCGCACATCAAGACGGTGGACGGATAGCGCGCCCGCCCGCCGGGGGCGTAGATCCCGGCACGCTCGACCGCCCGGGTGAGGTGTGCCACCTTGACCCCACCGTGATCGAGCTCGCCCGGCGGTGTGCCCTCGTGGGCGTGGTACGCCACGATACGCCTATAGGCCACCTCGAGCGCCTCGTGCAGCTCCGGCGGAGCCAACACCGCGGCGGCCGCCACCTCCGAGGGGGGCACGCGGATGCCGTCGGCGACGTCGACCTTGTCGAACTCCCTCGTCAAGCGCACGAGTGCCGCATCTCCTTCGGCCCGCACCTGCCGGAGGATCGACGCCACCGCGTCGTGGACGTCGGAACCCGGCGCGATCGGACGCGGCAAGGCCGCGTCAAAGGGCGGACGTTTGCCGCGGAGGTCGAGGATGCGGAGTCCCATGGAGGTCACAAGGCTACCGGGGGTCCGTCGTGGCGCTTTGCACCGCGACGACCTCGAGTGTGGGCCATCATCGGGGGATGTCCTCCCCTGCCGAGATCTCCTCCCTCTCCTCGACGCTCGCCGAACTGCTCCAGCGCGTCAGTGCCCTGGCCGAGGGAGCGCTGGCCCGCGGCGACGAGGACATGGCGCACGAGCTGATCGCGGTCGAACGCTCCCTCGGGGGTGCGCTCCGACGATTACGGCGTTTCGCCCCCAATGGCGGGTGAGCACATCTGGAGCGAGGCACCCTCAGACTGTGTAGAGGACCAGCTCGTGACCGAGCAGCGCCGCCGCCGCCCGCAGCACGGCCTGTCGTTGGGCCACCACGGCGCAGTTGCGTCGCTCTGCCAGCTCGACAACGGCCACGGCTCCCATGTCCGCCGAGTCACACCGGGCCGCGATCTCACCGGCCCGGTGGGCCGCCTCCCCCGAGAAGGGCTCCACCTCGGTGCCGGCCAAGAGCTCGCTGATGCGATCGCTCCGGGCCTCGGTCCGGTACCCCTCCGCGACCGTCACCGCGGGCACGACCGGGACGATCCCATTGGAGAGCGCGGCGCGGTGCAGGGCCCACATCATGCGGTCACCACGTGCAGCCGCGTGGAGCGCGCCGAGGCCGTACGCCAATCCCTCGCGCCGCCGGGAGGTCACCGGCGGCGGACACGCGAGGCCACGCCGGAGACGCCCGAGCGCAGGCGGGCGAGCAGCGCCTCACCCGCAGCGAGCTCCTCGGCGCTGAGCGATCCTGTCTCGCCCTCCCACGCCGCCACGCCGCGGAGGCCCTGACGCACGAGCAGCTGCTTCTCCGCAGCCGACGACAGCCATGCGCTGAAGGACACCTTGTCCTCACGCGCTGCGGCCTCGACAGCCGACGCGACCCCGTCGTCGAGCGAGACCGAGCGCTTGGTCACCATGGACCGAGGGTAACACCTTGAGTAGTACCACTTGGTGCACCAATGCCGGCCCGGAGGCCGGCATTGGGCGGGTCGGCCAGGAGGCGGATCCCAGCTTCGACCCTGTTGGAACCAGGTGGCGGGAACCGGTTCCGCGGCCATGGTAGCTCCGAAGCTGTCAGCCCACCAGGGCGACCGACGGGCAGAAGTCGGCCAGGAGGCAGCCGGCACAGCGTGGCGCGCGGGCCGCGCAGGTCTCCCGGCCGTGCAGGATCAGTCGCAGGCTGAAGACACCGCGCTCGGCGGCCGGGACGAGCCCGTTCAGCACGTGCTCCACCTTTACCGCGTCCAGGCGGGCGGGGGCGTCGAGCTCCTCGGTCAACCCCAGGCGCCGACTGACACGCAGGACGTGCGTGTCGACCGGCAACCCGGGCAGGTCGAAGGCCACGCTCCGCACGACGTTGGCCGTCTTGCGGCCGACGCCGGGGATGGTCACCAGCTCCTCGAGTGCCTCGGGCACCTCCCCGCCGAAGCGCTGCGCCACCGCGGTGGCCATACCGATCAGGCTCCGGGTCTTGGCGCGAAAGAACCCCGTCGACCTCACGATCTCCTCCACCTTCTCCGGATCGGCGGCGGCCAGCGCCTCGGCGTCGGGATAAGCGGCGAAGAGCGCAGGCGTCACCATGTTGACCCGCGCGTCGGTGCTCTGCGCCGAGAGGATGGTCGCCGCCAGGAGTTGGAATGGATCGCCGAATTCCAGGGCGCACAGCTCGCTGGCGTGCCCCGGGTAGCGCACAGCCAGCCGCTCCCGGGTGCGGAGCGCTCGCCCCTTCGGTGTCCGGGGCTTCGCCACCGGCTCAACGTAGCGGGTTACCTTGGCCCGGTGGACGCAACGGTGATCACGACGGCCGACCTCGAGACACTCGATCTGCCGTCGCGGCAGGCTCTCTCCGCCCTCATGGCGCGGGCCGAGGAGGCCCGCGGCCATCCCGCGCTGCCCGAGCCCCAGCGTCGGGCCGTCACCGATCCGGGCACCGGTGACCCCGACGAATGCGTCGTACTCGCTCGTCGCCATGGCACCGTCGTCGGGTGCGCAGTCGTCTCCCCGGGCGCGACGGGTCGGCGGTACTGCACGCGGTCGTCGAGCCCAGTGCCGAGGACGCCGATGCGCTGCATGCCGCCCTCATCGACCGAGCCCGGGCGGAGGTCGCGCCGGGCACGCCGATGCACCTGTGGGTGATGCAGGCCGACCCGGCAGACGATGCCCGGGTGGCGACGCTTGGATTCCGGCCGGAACGGGATCTGCTCCAAATGCGCGTCCCGCTCCCCCTTCCGCCCGACGTCATCGTTGCCACGCGCCCGCTGGTCACCCGGCCGTTCACCCCCGGGCGCGACGAGGAAGCCTGGTTGGCCGCCAACAACCGTGCCTTCGCCGCTCATCCCGAGCAGGGCGGGTGGACCCTCGAGCAGCTCCGGGATCGGCTGACCGCCGACTGGGTGGAGCTCGCCGGATTCCTGGTGGCCGACGACCCATCGGGGCCCGGACTCATCGGCTCCTGCTGGACCAAGGTCCATCGCGACCGGACCCCCGCTGCTGGGCGAGATCTACGTGATCTCCGTCGACCCCCGCCACAGCGGGAGGGGATGGGGGCGCTCCCTGACCGTGGCCGGGCTCGAGTTCCTGGCGGCGCGCGGCATACGCCACGGCATGCTCTACACGGACGCCTCCAACAGGACCGCTGTTGGCCTCTACCGCTCGCTCGGCTTCACTGTGGACCACGTCGACCGCTCGTACCTGGGCGACTCCGATGGCAAGAAGGCGCTGGATCCGGCCTGAGACGGCCGAGGGTCGGGACCCGTTCAGCCGACCCCCGCCCCGATGGCCCGCCCGACCCCGAAGGTGACGCTGGCGGCCACGGCGGTCACCCCCAGCTGACGCAGAGCGGAGAAGATGACGCCGCGCTCGGTGAAGCGGGCCAAGACGGTCCCGACGATCAGTGAGGCCACGCCCCCGAGCACCACCGACCACACCAGAGCCGTCGTGCCCGAGGTGAACAGCCACGGCAACAGGGGGATGAGTGCGCCGACGGCGAAGGTGACGAACGAGGTCGCCGCCGCCCTCCATGCCGAACCGAGGCGCTGCGGCGTGATCCCGAGTTCTTCACGCGGTGGGTCTCGAGCGCGAGCTCAGGGTCCTGCATCACCTCGCTGGCCATGTCGGCGGCCACGCCGGGGTCGATCCCCCGCCGGACGTACATGCCCCGCAGCTCGGCCACCTCACGGTCGGGGCTCCGGCTGAGAGCGCGGCGTTCCACCTCGATCTCGCGCTCCATGAGCTCGCGCTGGGCCGTCATGGAGAGATACTCCCCCGAGGCCATGGAGAACGAACCGGCGATCAGGCCCGCTACCCCGGCCAGACGCACGATCGATCCGCCGGGATTGGCCCCGGCGATCCCGAGGACCAACGAGACGTTCGTGACCAGACCGTCGCTGATCCCGAACACCGCCGCCCGGGCGCTTCCGCTGCCCACGTCTCGGTGGTGATGGGGCGGGACGTGGGCATCGTGGGTGTGCGGCGTGGTCACCGTGCCAGCGTAGTGAGCCAGTCGGCGCGGGTAGCGTCCTGCGGGGAACCGGACGCGGGCCATTGGAATGGCCGCCAGGAGGACTGCATGACCATGACCGTCGGCGGCGAGCCCACGCTGCCGACCGGGGAGGAGAAGACGGCGCGGGTACGTGCCATGTTCGACACGATCGCCCCCCGGTACGACCTGGTCAATCGGATCATCACCCTCGGGCTCGACCAGTCGTGGCGCCGACGCACGGTGACCGCACTGGCCTTGCCGGCGGGGTCGACGGTGCTCGACCTGGCCTGCGGCACCGGCGACCTTTCGCGCCTGGCCCAGCGCCGCGGTTACCGGGTCGTCGGCGCCGATCTGAGCGCGGGCATGCTCGAGAACAATCGTTCCGGGGCCCCCCTCGTCGGGGCCGACGGGAGCCGGCTCCCCTTCGGCGACCGGTCGTTCGACGGCCTGGTCTGCGGGTACGCCCTGCGCAACTTCACCGATCTGGCCGCCACCTTGGGTGAGTGCGCCCGGGTGCTCCGCCCGGGCGGGCGCCTGGCCGTGCTCGAGGTCGACACCCCCACCTCTCCGGTGTGGCGCGCCGGTCACGAGATCTGGTTCACCAAGGCGGTCCCGTTCCTGGGCGGGATCGTGTCGGACCGCGCTGCCTACCGCTACCTGCCCCGCTCGGTGGCCTACCTCCCGCCGAGTCACGCCCTGCGTCGGATGCTGGCGGGCGCCGGGTTCTCCGCCGTGGGGATCCGCCCCCTGGCCGGAGGGCTGAGCCAACTGATCACGGCCACCCGCGCTGGTTCGCCGTGACGTCGGGCCTCCACGCCCGGAGTGTCCCACTGGGTTTCGGCCCCGACCCGCTGCAGTTCGACGGTGGTCCCACGGTCCTCTTCGACCGCCCCGGGTTCACCCTGGTGGGCTGGGGAACCGCCCTTCTCGTCCCCGCGGACGCCGCGGCGGCGACGCTGGCCGCCATTTCCTGTGACGACCAGGTGGGCGGTCCGGGCTCAGGCCCGGTCGCGCTCGGTGCACTGCCGTTCACCGACGCCATGTCCGGGTTCTTGGTGATCCCCCGGTTCTGCATGGGGATCGAGCGTGATGCCAATGGGGGGACGCGCCGGTGGGCCACCGCCGTGGGGCCGGCCGACGCGCCGCTCCCGCAGACCGAGGAACTGTTCGAGAGCGTGATCTGGCAGTACGGCGACCGGCCCGACACGGCGCCCGAACCCTCCGTGGTCGCGGTGGACACGACCATGGCCACGCCACGTTGCGTGGCCATGGTCTCCGATGCGGTGGCCGTAATGGCCGAACGGGCGGCCACGTTGCGCAAGGTCGTCCTGTCGCGCCCGGTCACGGCCCACCTGGCAGGGCCGCTCCCGCTCGCCGCCGTCCTGCGCCGGCTCCGAGCCGGGGAGCCCGACTGCACGATCTTCTCCATGCCGGTGCCCGAGGGGACCTTCTTCGGGGCCAGCCCCGAGCTCCTGGTGGCTCGTCACGGTGAGCGGGTGTCGTGCCATCCCCTGGCAGGAACGGTCCCGCGGGGTGCGACGGCCCGCTCGGACGCCGACGCCCAGCGCGGACTGGCCGACTCCCCGAAGAGCCACCTCGAGCATCGCCTGGTGGTCGAGGAGGTCGCCCGCGTGCTCGAGACATGCTGCGACCGCCTGACCGTGCCCGAGGAGCCCTCGGTGGTGGCGTTCCGGTCGGTGGCCCACCTGGGGACGAGAATCGAGGCCCACCTGGCCGCGCCGCTCCCCGTGGTCGACCTGGTGGCGCGTCTGCACCCGACCCCGGCCGTCGGAGGGACCCCGCGCGCTGAAGCCCTGGCCTTCATCGATGCGCACGAGATCGGCCGGCGCGGCCACTGGGCCGGGCCGGTCGGCTGGATCGACGGGCGCGGTGACGGGGAGTGGATGATCGGCATCCGTAGCGCCCACCTCCACGGGGACGGTGCCACCGTCACGCTGCGGGCCGGTGCCGGGATCGTCGCCGACTCGAATCCGGCGGACGAAGCGGCAGAGATCGACGTCAAGCTGGCCACGGTGCTCGATGCCATCGTGGCCGGAGCCTCAACGCAACTGCGCTGAGCGCGCCGGGGCGGCGCGTGGCTCTTTCGCCGCCGGCGGTGCCGGCGTTCCGGGAGCAGCCGGCGAACGAGGCTGCAATGCCCGCTCCGGCGCCAACGGGAGGCGCACGACCAGCGTCGCACCAGGAGTCGAGGTCTCCACGACATGGGCCGACCCGCCCGATGCCTCGGCCGTGGCACGCACGATGGCCAGGCCGAGTCCCGCACCCGTGCCCGAGCGCGAGGGGTCGCTCTGATAGAAGCGGTCGAAGACCCGTGTCGCCTCCTCGGGTGGGATACCCGGCCCGTCGTCGGCCACCCGGATCAACCCCATGCTCCCCTCGACACCCGTCGAGACCACGATCTTGGATCCCTCGGGGGAATGGGCCAGCGCGTTGCGCACCAAGTTGTGGGCCACCTGCGCCAGACGACCCCGGTCGCCGAGCACGACCACCGACCCACCGGGCCGGAGGGTCAGGTGGTGGCCGTGGGGCACCGCATTGGCGTCCCCGACGACGTCGGCGCAGATTCGCTGGAGGTCGACGGGCTCGGTCAGGAGCGGCCGACCCCGGTCGAGCTCGGCCAACAGCAAGAGGTCCTCGACGAGCCCGCCCATGCGGGTCGCCTCTTCCTCGATCCGGCGTAGTGCCTTGCGACGGCCGGCCTCGTCCGCGAAGCCACCGCGCCCCAGGAGCTCGGCGTACCCCCGGATCGAGGTGAGCGGCGTCCGGAGCTCGTGCGACGCATCCGCCACGAACCGGCGCAGTTGGTCCTCGGACGCCGACTTCTCGGCGAAAGCAACCTCGATCTGGGCCAACATCTCGTTGAGAGCCAGGCCGAGGCGTCCGACCTCGCTGCCCGGTGGCCCCTCGGGAACGCGGCGCGCCAGGTCGCCCGAGGCGATGGCGTCGGCCGTGCCGGCCATCTCGCGCAGCGGACGCAGGCCGCGGCGCACGACCACCAGGACCAGGAGGCCCATGGCCACCAGCACCGCGACGCTGGCCAGCAGCTCCACCCGCCGCAGTGAGGCCAGGGTGTCGTTGGTGGGATTCAGGGAGATCGAGGTCACCAGGGTCCCCTGCGGCACGGTCACGGCCACTGTCCGGTAGGCCCCGTTCGGGTCGCCGGTGCTGGCCAAGACGACGGCATCGGGATCAGGGCGCAACGCCCCGGCGTAGCGTCCGACGTGCACGCGGCCATAGATGTCTGGAACCTGCTGCACGGGGATGTGTGCGGTGAGGACCGGGGCAGGGTCGGGCCGGGTGGGCGAGCCCGACGGGCGGCGGACGAGCACTCGGCCGCTCCGGTCGAGGACGGTGAGGTAGACGTCGGTCGAGACGCGGCGAGAGAGCTCGGTCTGGTTCACCGGCCGATTGCGCTCCGCCGCGTACGTCAAGTAGTCGAACCCGAGCGCCTCGCTCTGCGCCAGCGTGTTGTCGGCCTGACCGTAGAGGAACGAGCGAACCGAGGCGTAGATCACCACATCGGCCGCCACCAGCCCGAGTACCAGCAGCACCGCCACCAATGCGACGAGCCGCTTCTGGAGGCTCATCCTTCCCGCGGCAGTCGAAGCGTGTAGCCGACGCGACGGATCGTGTGGATGAGCGCCGGTTCCCGGTCGTCGATCTTCTTGCGCAGGTAACTGATGTACGTCTCCACGATGTTCGGATCGCCGTTGAAATCGAATCCCCAGACGTTGTCGAGCAGCTCTGACTTGGAGATGACCCGGCGCGCGTTCTCGAGCAGGTAGCCGAGGAGGTTGAACTCGGTCGCCGTGAGTTCGACTGAGCTCGCGCCCCGCCAGACCTCGTGCGTATCGACGTTCATGGTCAGGTCGGCGAAGCGCAGTACCGAGATGTCACCCGCCGCGACCGCACCAGCCCGGCGCAGGATGGCACCCACCCGCGCCATCAACTCCTCGATGCTGAAGGGCTTGGTGACGTAGTCGTCGCCCAGCTGCAGCCCCTCCACCTTGTCCTGCGTGGTGTCCCGTGCCGTGAGGAAGACGATAGGCACCTGTTCACCCTCATTGCGCAGTCGCCGGCAGACCTCGTTGCCGTCGAAGTCGGGCAGCATCACATCGAGCATCACCAGGTTGGGCCGGAAGGTCCGTACCTGCTCCATGGCCTCTGCACCGGTGGCGGCCACCCCGACCTGATACCCCTCGAAGGTGAGTGCCGCCGAGAGGAGCTCGGCGATGCTCGGCTCGTCGTCGACCACCAGGATCCGCGGCGCGGCCTCGACGGTCACGACGAGGCACCCCCGGCGGGACTCATTGAGTGGGGACCGGATCCTCGGCCGAACGGCCCGCTCTCGGCGACAGGACCCCCCTCGCGCCGTGCACGAGTCGCCCCAGGCCCCACCAGGTCACCAGAGCGAAGGCCTCGACCACGATGACCGACGACATCTTGGACTCCCCGGCTTCGCGGTCGACGAAGCTGATCGGCACTTCGGTGATGGACGCGCCGTGCTGCTTGGCGCGGTAGGTCATCTCGATCTGGAAGCCGTATCCCTCGGCGCGCACGCGGTCGAGGTCGAGCTGCCGCAGGATCCGCGCCGAATACGCGCGGAACCCGGCGGTCGAATCGGCCACGCCCAGACCGAGCACGCTCGAGGCATAGAGATTTCCGCCCCGCGAGAGCAGGTGGCGGTGCCAGGCCCACTTCGGGATGGAACCGCCCTCCACGTAGCGCGAGCCGATGGACACGTCGAAACCGTCCTCGAGTGGTGCCAACAGCGTGGGGAGTGCGGCGGGGTCGTGCGAGAAGTCGGCGTCCATCTCCACGCAGGCGTCGTAGCCACGCTCGAGCCCCCAGGCGAAGCCGGCCCGGTAGGCGCTTCCGAGGCCCGACTTGTCGGCGCGTGTCAACAGGTGCACCTCCGGCGCCTCCGCCGAGATCACCTTGACCAGGTCAGCCGTACCATCCGGGCTCCCGTCGTCGACGACGAGGATGCCGGCGCCGGGGAGGCACTCCCGGATCCGCTGGAGGATGCGTTCGATGTTCTCCGACTCGTTGTAGGTCGGCACGATCACCAGCGGGTGCATGAGGGGCATTGTAGGTGGCGGCCGCCCGGTCGCTCCGGCGGCTCAGGTTTCGGGCGCGTCTACCTTGAGCACTTGGTCAGGTCCCTTGCGCAGCTCCCTCACGATGACCTGGATGGCCCCACCGAAGGGGATCCCCACGAGAGCGCCCACGAACGTGCCCAGGCCGCCTGCGATCCTCCCGCCCAAGGTGGCCCCCACCAGGACCGCGATGAGGACCCAGAACGGGTTGAGCTGCACCGTCTTGCTCATGATGACGGGGTTCAGGACGTGGTTCTCGACCTGCTGGTACACGAGGAAGACCACCAGCATCACGATCCCCGCCGGCACGGAGTGGATGGCAGCGATGATCACCACCGGGACCCCGGCGAGCAGCCCTCCGACAAGGGGGAGCAGGTCGACCAACGCCACGAACACCCCCAAGAGCAGGGCGAACGGGACTCCGAGGATGGCCAGGGTCACCCCGGTGATCACCCCGGCCACCACCGACGTGGCACCGTTGCCGAGCATGTACCCGCTGACCGAGCGGATCGAGTCGTCGACCACCAATCGGAGGCGTTCGGCCGTACGGGGACGCAAGAGCCCGAGGAAGCCGTTCCACATGCGGGGTGCCTCGAGCATGGTGAAGAAGGTCAGAACGGCGATCGTCACGATGGTCACCACCGTCGACACCGCTGCGGCGCCGATCGAGAACGCGGTGGCCGGCTTGAGGACCTTGGTCAGCTGAGAGGTGAACTTCGCCGACCCCTCGGAGAGGTACTTCTGGAGGTGGAGCCGGAACACGAGCCGGCCGATCGGACCGTGGCCCTTCTTGGCCTCGTTGATGAGACTCGGCACCTGCTTGCCGAAGTGCGTGGCCGCGGTCACCAGGGGCTCCGTGAAGAGGTAGACGAGTCCGATCAGCAGCAGCGCTCCGATCAAGAAGACCAGGAGGGTGGCTCCACCGTGGGACATGCCGCGTCGGCGCAGGAAACGGGTGGGCGGGGTCATGAGCAGCGTCAAGAAGAACGCCACCACCATGTAGACGACAATCGTGCGCAGGACCCAGAGGCCGAGGATGAGCGCGGCGTTGAGGTCGACCAGCACGATCACCGTGACCACGGTTGCCACGATCGTCGTGATGGGGACCCCGCGGCTCTCCGCGCTCCCGGTCAATTTGGACCGCCAGGTGTCCTGACCCTCTGCGGTCATGCCGTCCAGCTTGGCAGCTCGGGACCCCGAAGAAGCGGTTCTTCGGGGTCGCCACGTGCAAGCATGAGAGCGAGGATGACGACGCCCGACCACGCCGAGCCAGGGGGAGCCGACGAGGAACCCGCGGAGATGCCGCCTGCGCCATCCCCAGCGGGGCGGCCGCGGCGCACCTATCTCCCCCGCAACCTCAAGGTGGCCATCACCGTGCTGCTGGCCTTCTTCGTGGGCGAGTACGTGCTGCTGCCCGAGCTGGCCAGCGCACGTCGCGAGTTCCACCAGCTGACCCAACTCAACTTCTTCTGGCTCGTCCTGGCCACCTTGCTCGAGGTGGGAGCGCTGATCGCTTATGCCGAGCTCACCCACGCCATGCTCTCGCCGGGCGCACCGGAACGGTTCCGCATCATCCGCATCAACATGTGGGCACTGGCCATCAGCCACACCCTCCCCGGGGGGACCGTTCCGGGCACGGCGGCCAGCTACCGGCTGCTGACCGAATCGGAGGTCTCGGGCAGCACGGCGGCCACCGGACTGGCCGCGCAGGGCATCGGCTCCGCCGTCGTACTGAACCTGATCTTCTGGCTGGCCCTGCTCATCTCGATCCCGCTCCAGGGCTACAACCCCCTGTACGGTTTCGCCGCCATCCTCGGCGTGATCCTCCTGGCCATCTTTGCCGCCGTGGTGCTCCTGCTCACGCGGGGCGAGAAGCACGCCGCCGCCTTCGTACGCAAGGTGGCCGACCGCCTCCCGTTCGTGCGCGCCGAGACTGTCACCTCGCTGGTCCAGAAGGTGGCGGACCGGATGAAGATCCTCTTCACCAGTTCCGACCTGATCCTGCGCGGCGGGTTGTGGGCGGCGGCCAACTGGTTGCTCGACGCCGCCTCGCTCTGGGTGTTCCTGCTGGCCTTCGGTGCGGTCGTTTCGCCGATCGACGTCCTGGTGGCCTTCGGGTTGGCCAACATCCTCGCCGTGATCCCGCTCACCCCGAGCGGTCTGGGCGTGATCGAGCTCACGGCCATCGCCGTGCTGAAGGGCTTCGGAGTCCCCGGCGACGTGGCGGCGGCCGGCGTACTCAGCTGGCGTCTGGTCAACTTCTGGTTGCCCATCCCCTTCGGTGGTGCCGCCTACCTCTCGCTGCGCATGTCACGGCCGCGTGTCACCGCCGCCGAGGCACTCCCCTCGTCGTGACCCGCTGACGCTGGTGCGCGCGCCGAACCCCTCGGCCGGTGCGAGATGGGTCGCCGCGCAGCGGCTCCGGCTCGAGCGGGGCCGACCCTCCACCCCTTCGGGCCATGTGGCGGCCGAGCACCTCCTCTACCGCGGCGTGGCCGGCTGGATGCCCGCCCCGGCCGCACGCTCGGCCGCGATGGCGTTGCGCACACGCGCCGTCGACGCCGAGCTCGCCACCGCCATCGGGCGCGGCGTCGACCAGATCGTGCTCGTCGGCGGCGGGTACGACGGACGTCCGCTGCGCTTCGGAGGTGGCCTCACGCGCTGGTACGAGATCGAGGGTGCCGAGACCCTGGCCGACAAGCGACGCCGCATGGCCAGCATCGACGCCCGGTGGGACCGGTGCACCGATGTGCCCCTCGACCTCTCCGGAGCCGACGTCGGCGCGGCGCTGGCGGCCGCGGGTCACGACGCCGACCGGCCCATGCTCTGCCTCTGCGAGGAGCTGGCATACCGCTTCCCGCTCGAGGTGGTCGCACGCGTGCTCGGCTCCCTGTACGAGCACGCCGCCCCGGGGAGCACCTTGGTGGCGGGCTTCCCGGTCGCGCAGCCCGCCTCGAGGGCCGGGCGGGCGCTCCGAGCACTCAGCGACCGCCTGCCGCCGGCGCTCGCTGCGCCCGGGATCGCCCCCTACCTCCCCGGGGACCCCGAGAAGCTGATGGTGGTCACGGGCTGGCGGGTCACCCGTTCATCCTGGTCGGAGAGCTCATTTTGGGACGTGGGGGCTCGGACCGAAGTGGTGGTGGCCGGGGCCGGCTGAGCGGCCCGCAGCCGCAAAACCCGCCAGGAGGCCCCGAGCACCACGGCCACGCAGAGCAGGGTGTCCGAGTCGGCCACGGGCACCAGCCAGCCCCGCCCGGCGAAGGTCACCCCCGGCCCGTGGGGCACCCACCACGCCGGGGCGGCCCACAGGAGGACCGCCACGGCGGCGGCCAGCCAGGGCCCGGCGCGGGGACGGTCCTCGGCCAGGGCCAACCAGGCGATGAGGAGCACCACCCAGATGTAGTGGTGTGACCAGGAGACCGGGCTGGCCAGCGCCTCGGTGGCCTCCACCACCACCAGACCGAGCACGACCGAGGAGCGCAGGGCGGCCCGCGCCGCCACCACCAACCCGACGCCGGCCACGATGGCCACGATGAGAAACGTGGTCGGCGTGGACAGGGCATGGCCCAGTGCCCGTTCGACCGCCCCGGGCATGCCCTGGTTACCGATCCACGAGAGCATGCCGGCGCGCCCCGGATCGCGCACGTCGCGGGTCCAGTACGCCCACGACGTCGAGGCGTCGACGGCGGCCGCCAACGCGGCGGCGGCGGCAAAGGCGGCCACGGCACGCATCGCGGCACGGCCCTGGCGGGTGAGCAGCAGGTACGGCACCAGGATGATCGGTGTCACCTTGATGGCCGCCGCCAGGCCGATCAGGATCCCCCGCGGTACCGGCAGGTCGAGCGTGAGGTCGGCGACCACCATGAGCGCCAGGATCAGGTTGACCTGCCCCAGGAGGACGGTCTGCCGCACCGGGTCGAACAGGGCCAGTGGCAGGACCAGCACCAGGGCCCACCACACGACGGTGCGGCGGTCGAGCTCGCGGGCCACGGCACGCAGGCTCACGCCGGCCAGCCCCGCCAGCACGGCCAGATTGACCCAGGACCACCCGACCTGGCAGATGCGCAGCGGAAGGTGCGCGAAGGGGGCGAACAAGAGCGCGGAGAACGGCGGGTAGGTGAAGCCCAGGCCGTCCTTGGGCAAGGTCACACTGAAGAGGTCACCGGCCCAGGCGTGCGCACCGCCGAGCAGGTACGTGCTCAGGTCGATCTGCTGATGGACGACCGCCACCACCGTGGCACCCACCATGGCGAGGGCGACCGAGAGCGCGGGCCAGGCCCAGCCCCGCGAGGCCGCCACGGCGCTCATGCGCAGGATCAGCGCGTCACGTTCCACGCGCTACTCCGCGCGCGTCGGCGCAGCGTCGTCCCCCTCCCGGACCCGTAGATCCGGGTCCAGCCGGCGGCGGGCGCGCTCGCGGGCCAATTCCTTCAATCCCTCCTGGAGGCTCACACCGCGGACGCTCTCGATCCGGCGCCAGCGCCGGTCCGAACCGAGTTCCCAGGCGTTGGTGTCGTCGGCGAACACCAAGTCGAGCACCTCGAAGAGGCGACCATGGAGCTCCTCGTCGTGCACCGGGACCACCACCTCGATCCTGCGGTCGAGGTTGCGACCCATGAGGTCGGCGGATCCGATGAAGATCTTCAGGGTCAGTCCGGGGCCGGCCGCCGGATCGGCGGGGGCGCCGCCGAAGCGGTAGATGCGAGAGTGCTCGAGGAAGTTGCCCACGATCGAACGCACGCGGATGTTCTCGGAGAGCTCGGGGATACCCGGGCGCAACCGGCAGAGCCCGCGCACGGCCAGGTCGATCTGGACACCCGCACCCGAGGCCCGGTAGAGCGCATCGATCATGGCGGCGTCGGTGAGGCCGTTCACCTTCATCACGATCCGCCCGGAAGGGCCGGCCTCGGCCTGCTCCTCGATCATGGCGAGGATCCGCTTGCGCACGGTCACCGGCGACACGAGGATCTGGTGGTAGTCGGCATGCCGGGAGAACCCGGTCAGGTAGTTGAACAGCTCACCGACGTCTGCCCCGATGTCGGGGTCCGAAGTGAGCAGCCCGATGTCCTCGTAGATGCGCGCCGTCTTCGAGTTGTAGTTCCCCGTGCCCACGTGGCAGTACGGGCGTACGCCGTCGTCCTCCCGACGCAGCACGAGTGCCGTCTTCGAGTGCGTCTTGAGCCCCACGATCCCGTACACGACGTGGACGCCCACCTCTTCGAGCGCCCTGGCCCAGCCGATGTTGGCCTCCTCGTCGAAGCGCGCCTTGAGCTCGACGATCGCCGCCACCTGCTTCCCGTTCTCGGCTGCCTCGATCAGCGAGGCAACGATGGGGCTGTCGAGGCCCGTGCGGTAGAGGGTCTGCTTGATCCCCAGGACGGCGGGGTCTTGGGCCGCCTGGGCCACGAACGCCTCCACGGAGGTGGCGAAGGAGTCGTAGGGGTGGTGCACCAGCACGTCGCGCTCGCGCAACATGGCGAAGAAGTCCGCCGGGTCGTTGGCCGCGTTGGCCAGGCGAGGCGGCGTCATCGGCGTCCACATCTCGCCGTGCAGGTCGGGGCGGTCGAGGGCGTAGACCCCCCACAGCCCGCTCAGATCGATGGGCGCACCGACCCGGAAGACCCCGTCGGGACCCACCTCGAGCTCGCCGGCCAATAGGTCCACGAGGTCCTGCCCGGTGTCGGCCTCGACCTCGAGACGGAGCGCCTTGCCGAAGCGGCGCCGCCGCAGCTCCATCTCGATAGCCACCAGGAGGTCGTCGGCCTCGTCCTCCTCGAGGGCCAGGTCGGCGTTGCGGGTGACCCGGAAGGCATGGTGGTGGCCGATGGTCATGCCGGGGAACAGGGCTCCGAGATGCGCCGAGATCACCTGCTCGAGGGGCACGAAACGTTCCCCGTCGGGCATGACCACGAAGCGCGGCAAGGTCGGCGGGACCTTGACCCGGGCGATGCGCCGCTCGTTGTTGGCCGGGTCCTCGACCTCGACCACGAGGTTGAGCGAGAGGTTCGAGATGTAGGGGAACGGGTGCCCGGGGTCGACGGCCAACGGCGTGAGAACGGGGTAGATCTGACGCTGGAACACCTCGACGAGGTGGTCGCGGTCGTCGTCGTCGAGAGCGGACCAATCCGAGAGCCTGATGCCCGCCTCGGCCAGCCTGGGCACGATGACGTCCAGGAAGATGTGGTCCTGGCGGCGCACCAGCTCCTCGACCCGGCCGCGGATCATGGTCAGCTGCTCGCCCGGTCGCAGACCGTCGACGCTGCGGGTACGCACCCCCGCGGCCACCTGGTCCTCGAGGGCGGCCACGCGGATCTGGTAGAACTCGTCGAGCAGCTCCGAGAAGATGGCCAGGAACTTGGCCCGCTCGAGCAGCGGGACCGAGTCGTCCTCGGCCAGGTCCAGCAGGCGGGCCCCGAAGTCGAGGCGCGACTGCTCCCGGTTGGTGAAGCGCTGGTATCCGAACGCCTCGATCTGCTGGTAAGTCGGCGGTGTCACCCGGACGTCTGCCGGCAACGGCATCCCGGGCGCGAAGGTCGCCACCTCGGCCGCTTCCGCCTCGGTCTCGGTGGTCTGCGCCTCAGGCTGGTGGGGGGACTCGGTCTGGGTCATGTCGGGTGTGCGGTACCGGGCGCTGTGGGCGTGGGATGCCACCTGGATCCTACCGCCCACCACTACCATTCGCCCGGTGCCGTCGCGAGCCCGTCGCATGCCCTTCCCGCGCTACGCCTTCGGTCCCAAGCCCAGGCGCCGGACCGAGCTCGGGCTCCTCGTCTTCGGCTCGCTGCTCATCGTCGCCCTCTACGTCCTGGCCGCGCTCGGGCAGCGCTCGAAGATCCCCGACAACATCGGCCCCTTCCTCGGCGTGGTGCTCGGGCTGGCCCTGGTAGCCCACATGGCCAATCGCTGGCTGGCCCCCAACGCCAACGCGGTGATCCTCCCCCTCGCCGCGCTGCTCAACGGGATCGGCTACGTGGTGATCGCCCGGTGGGACCACTGGTACCCGGGTCAGGCGCGCAACCAGGCGCTGTGGACCGCCGTCGGCGTGCTCCTCTACGTGCTCACCCTGCTCGTGGTGCGTTACTCGCGCGACCTGGAACGCTACCGCTACCTCCTGCTGCTGCTGGCCGGTGTGCTGCTGGTGGCACCCCTGTTCTTCTCCCCCATCAACGGGGCGCGGCTGTGGGTGCACGCGGGCGGTATCTCGTTCCAGCCCATCGAGTTCTCCAAGATCCTGCTGTGCATCTACTTCGCCTCCTACTTCGCTGAGAACAAGGAGATGCTCACCATCCCGACCGCGCAGATCGGCAACCGGTTGGTCCTCGACCCCCGCCCCCTCATCCCCATCCTGGTGGCCTGGGGAGCCGCCATGGCGGTCATCGGACTCGAGGACGACATCGGATTCGCCGCGCTGTTGTTCGTGCTGTTCATCGGCCTGCTCTGGGTGGCCACCGGGCGAGTGGGGTACCTGCTCCTCGGTGTCATCCTCTTCGGCGTCGGAGCTTTCGTGGCGGCCCATTCCTTCAGCCAGGTCCACCTGCGGGTGGAGGAGTGGCTCAACCCGTGGACGACCCAGAATGCCGGTGGCTACCAGCTCAGCCAGGCCTGGTACTCCATGGGCAGTGGCGGAGTCGGGGGCACGGGACTGGGATTCGACACCTTCGCCTTCCGGATCCCCGAGCTCACCAGCGACATGGTCCTGGCCGCCATCGCCACGGAGGTGGGTCTCGTCGGCGCCATCGCGGTGGTGTTGGCCTTCATCCTGCTGGTCGGCGCCGGCCTCCGGGTCGCCCAGACGGCTCGTTCGGACTTCTCGCGCCTCATGGCGACTGGGCTCACGGTCATCGTGGGGTTCCAGGCCTTCTTCATCATGGCCGGAGTGGTCCGGCTCCTGCCTTTCACCGGGGTCACCCTGCCCTTCGTCGCCTACGGCGGGTCCTCCCTGCTGGCCAACTACATCCTCATCGCGCTCATGTTGCGCATCTCCGACGAGGGCGGTCGGGCCCAGGTGACCATGGTCGCGGCCGGCGCGGCAGGTGCCCCCGGTGAGCTCCCGATGGTCCCCGCCCGATAGCCCTCAGCTTCCGAGGTGCTCGTTGCTGAGGGGGAGGGCGTCGCCCTCGGCGGCGTTCTCCTCGGCCCGACCGGGTAGACCCCGGAGCAGCCCGATGATCCCAACGGCCACGATCGCACCCACCAGCGGGCCCACGACGTAGATCCACCACCCGGTGAAGTCCACGCCAACGATGTCGGGCCCGAGCGTGCGAGCCGGGTTCATGGAGGCGCCGCTGATCGGGCTGGCGAAGAGCCCCAGGAGCGCCACGGTGGAGCCCACGGCCAGCGCAGCGTTGTGCCCGATGCTCCGGTAGCCCGTGGCAGTGTTGAGGATGACCGTGACCAGGATGGCGGTGAGGATGATCTCCATCACCAGCGACCGCCACTCCCCTCCCGGCTTGGCAATCGGATAGTTGCCGCCCGACGATACGTGCGTGTACATGGCCTGGAGCACCAGGGCGGCGCAGATGGCACCGGCGAACTGCACGGCAATGTAGGGCAGCGCCCACACGGCCCGGAAGACGCGCCGGGCCGTGAAGGCGATCGTCACGGCCGGGTTGATGTGCAGGCCCGACAGTGGTCCCAGGGCATAGATCATGGCCATCACGACGGCGCCGGGCGCGATCACGGCAGCCGTGCGGCTGATCGGATCGTTGCCGGCGTAGTGGTTGATGACGCCTGAGCCGGCCGCCACCGTCACCAGGATGAAGGTACCGAGGAACTCGACGATGAGCCGGATGCCCAACGGCCGGTGCCGGAGCGTGTCCTCGCTGAAGCGGATCAAGTAGCGCTCGCCCAGCGAGGCGTCTTTCAGCTGATCGACCTCCTGGGTGGTCAACGGTGCGACCACGCCCCCGTCAAGTGCTGCCATACGTTCCCCCTCTCCCGGCGGCGCCGCCGCCCTCTACCCCCTGGTGTTCGGCTGCGAGCCTCCAGCCACCTCGTAAGACCACACCTCCGACGCCACCGAGACCGGGCCGCCATGGGGCGCCGGGCGATCGGCTCCTGCGTGCCCGTGGGCGAACGCCGGGGACGCCACCCAGGCCTGGAACGACTCCTCGTCACGCCAACGGGTGACCACCAGCCACTGCCGGCGGTCGTCCGTCGGGCGGAGCAGCTCGAAGCCCTCGAACCCGTCCTGACCGTCGACTGCCCCGGCACGGGCTGCGAACCGCCGAGCCAGCTCATCCCCCGCCTCTTCGGGAACGGTGATGGCATTGATCTTGATGATCGTCGGTCTCTCATCGGCAGTCATGGGCACCTCGCCAGGATCTCGAGGATCGGTTTAGCACGATCCTCAGGTCACGTTCACTTCTTCACTCTGGCGGATGACCTGGGAACCGCCCATGACGGGCACCGGCTTCTCACCGCTCCGGGACCTGCTCGCGTCATGGCCTCGTCGAGACTCCCGACGATGCCAGTTCGTCTCCCGGTGGTGTCCCTTGGGCGTAGGGTGGATCAAAGGCTCGACCGCGCGCATCGGAACCCGGTTTGCTTGCTCTCTCGCCGGAGTCGAGTGGTCTGTTTGCCCACAGGAGGATCCATGACCTCACCTCAGTCTCTCGATGTCGCCGCTCAGTTGGATGCACACCATCGTCCTGAGACAAATGGCCGCATTTCCGTGTGCAGACGCTGCGGAGCACGGACGGACGGCCCCACGGGATCGCATCATGTCCTCCCGGAGGGTCAAGTCGGCCGATCAGCCGAGTGGCTCAGCGCGCAGTCACGGCTGCGAGATGTCGCAGACGCGAAGTTGCTGCGAGGTCACTGAACCCGCGCGAAGGCCTCGGCATGGTCGTTGCACTCGGCATGACCATCGGCTCTACAGTGTGCCGAGATCACCCAGATCAAGTCGGAGGTCTGTGCATGAGCATCGAGTGGCTGACGGACATCGACGAATCCAAGGTGGCCGAGGTCCATCTGGCGGACGGCTGGCACAACATCGATGTAGCCAGCTTCATGGTCAGCCCGTCAGACGAGTCATTCTCTTTCGATGAGACGGTGGCCCACACGCACACCTCACCACGCACCAGGGTGGTGGTAGGCCCTTTGAGTGCGGTCCTTGCCGTCGCGTTCAAGAACTGACTCCGCTGGATTCCGACCCTCGGCGGACATCTGTTCTCACGTCGAGGGACCCGGCCACTCTGTGGTTCCTCCCGCGCCAACGGAGGCTCTTCGCCACCGGGCCGGCGCATTGGGCACCCAAGTCGATCTCAGTGGACGTAGCCGGCACAGCAAGAAGCAACACGCTTCGTGGACTCGGGCCGTGGCACAGGCCAGTTGAGCGAGATTCGCAATGATCGTTTCGCTTGCCGGAGCCTCGTCTAATGTGCAGGTCGTGCCCGCGGTCTTCGAGGCCATGATCATCGGGCTGTTGACGGCTCAAGTGGCCTTCGTCGTTACCACGGTGTACCTGCATCGCTCGCTGGCACATCGGGCGGTCACGCTGAAGGCGCCCGTGGCGTTCGTGTGCCGGATCGTGATCTGGATTTCAACGGGGACACGAGCCCGGCAATGGGTGGCAGTCCACCGTAAGCACCACGCCTTCACCGACAAGGTGGGCGATCCCCACTCCCCGGCCGTGTTCGGCTTCCCAGCGGTCCAGTTCGGCAATGCCGTCCTGTACCGGAGGGTCGCACGGAGCCGGGTGGCCGTGGCTCGCTACGCGCGAGATCTTCCCGGGGATCGATGGGACGCATTGCTGTTCGATCACGCACTCCTGGGCCTTGGCATCGGCATAGGGCTCCTGGTCGGACTGTTCGGGTGGGAGGTCGGGTTGATCGCGGCGGCCGTCCACGCAGCGACCTACGTCTTGGGTGGCGGGGCCATCAATGCCATCGGACACAAGTGGGGGAAACGGCCACACGACAATCTGGCCACGAACAATCAATGGCTGGCTTGGCTGGTCGCGGGTGAGGGTCTGCACAACAACCACCATGCGGCCACGACGTCGGGCCGCTTATCGATGGCCAAGGGTGAAGTGGACCCAGGCTGGTGGATCGTGCGCATGCTCGTCCTCGTGCGCTTGGCCATGGTGCGACACAACCCGCGGACAGCCGAACCCACCGGCGGATAACCGCTCACCGCCCCGCGAGGAGGACGAATGGCGGATCAGCCGTGCTCGTCTCGTGCGGATCCGGGTCGACCGGCTTCATGCCAACCGATCGTGACCGCTCATCCTGATGTCGGCCCACCCACTCGGGCGGACGGATGACGCACACACGTGGTGACGGCGTCGATGGACCTGATCGAGGCCTCTGCCAGATTGATCAGGCTGGTTTGTCGGCCATGTCGATCTGGCCGTGCCCCTCAACCGGCGCCGATGCCGGATCCAACGGGCGCACATCCTCCCCGTCGCGCTCCTCGAGCAGCCGCTCGTCGACCAGGATGGGCGCCGGGACGGGGCTCCGCAATGCCAGCACGATCCCGTCCGAGGGCCGGCAGTCGACCAGCTCACGACCGCCGGGCGTCATGAGCTCGAGGACGGCCAAGACGTTGCCACCCTCTCGTCCGACCAAACGTACCGATGCCACCTCGACGCCCGTGCGCCGCAGAACCTGTGCGAACAGCTCGTGCGTCATGGGGCGCGGCCCCGCCAGCCGACGGAGCGCCTGCACCATGGCCGTTCCCTCGGGGAGACCGATCGGGAAGAGCAATACCCGGGCGGCCGCCTCGGTCTCGACCAGGGTCACAACCGGGTACTGCGCTGGCAGCTCGAGCGCGACCTGCTCGACCCGCATGACCCGGAAGGTGGCGGGGTTCTGGTCCGCCGAGGACACGTCCGTCACCTGGCCCGCCGCCGCGCCCCCACGCTCAGCGCCAGACCGACGCCGGCGAAGAACACGAGCACGGCGGTCCCTCCGTAGCTGAGGAACGGCAAGGGGATGCCGGTGATCGGCATGATGCCCATGGTCATGCCCGCGTTCTGGAACACACTGAAGGCGAGGAAAGCGAACAGGCCTGCGCACAGCAGCCTTCCGAAGGTGTCGCGCGCCTTGGAGGCCGCGTGGAGCAACCGCCAAGCCACGGTGGCCAGCAGCACCAGGACGCCGACCGCGCCAACGAAGCCAACCTGCTCTCCGACGGCTGTGAAGATGAAGTCCGTCTGCTGCTCGGGCACGTAGCCGAGATTGGTCTGCGCCCCGTGCCCGATGCCCGAGCCGAGGAGGCCCCCCGAGCCGATGGCGTTCTTGGCCTCTTGCAGGTTGTAGATCGCCGACTGTACGTACGGGTTGGTGCTCTTGTTGTTGGGGTTCAAGAAGGTGGTGAGACGAGCGACCTGGTAGCTGTGCAGGAAGCCACCCTCGATGGCGACGAGGGCGACGAGTCCGATGGCGAGCAGGAGGAGCAGGAGGATCCGGAGCGGGAGCCCGGCCACGGTCAACATGATCAAGAGGACGATCACCATGATCATGGCCGTGCCGAGGTCGGGTTGGAGCAGCACGAAGATGATCGGGATCCCCGCCATGATCAGAAGGCGGAACACGTCGCGCCAGGCCAGGCCGTCCTCGTCACGCCGCTCGCAGTACGCCGCCACGGCGAGGATCAGGGCCAGCACGGCGAACTCCGAGGGCTGGAGCTGCAACGGGCCGAGGCTGAACCAGCGTGCCGCTCCCTGCGCACTGCTCCCCACCAGGAAGACCCCGATCAGCGAGAGCACGATCAACCAGTAGAAGACCATGGCCAGCGGGGCGAACCGCCGATAGTCGATCACGGCGAGCACCACCATCGTGATGCACCCGAGCACGACGAAGAGCCCTTGCTTCTTGAGAAAGGTCTTGGGGTCCTCGCCCTGGGCCAGCAGCGAGCCACGGGTCGCCGTGTAGATCATGAGGACGCCCACGGCCGCAACCAACAACGTGGCGGCCACGAGAATGAAGTCGAAGGGGGGCGCGTTGCGGCGTGCGGAAACGTGCGTTCGGGCGAGTGTGGTCATAAGGCGGATTCGGGGCCAGAATACCGGCCGTGACCTCTGCCCTCTCGGCGCCACCCCCCGTCCTCGACATTCTCGCCGCGACCGGCTCGAGCACGGTCGCCCAGGTGGACCAGAGCAGCGGCTGGCTCTACCACCTCCTGGTCAAGGCGGGTGTGAGCCCCGACACGGCCTCCTCGATCACTGATCTCGTCATCCGGCCCCTCAGCATCCTGATCGTCGCGCTCTTGGCCCTGGCCGTGGCCCATGTCGGCGCCAAGGCCATCCGGCGCGTGCTGGAGCGGGTGGCCAACCAGACCGCGGCACGTTCGGGCTCCCAGCGGGCCGGAGCCCGAGTCACCACCATGTCGGGGCTGGTGGCCAATGTCTGGCGGCTGTTCGTCTTCGTGGTGGCGGGCAGCATCGTCCTCGGCATGCTGGGCATCAACCTCACACCGTTGCTGGCCAGCGCCACCATCATCGGCGCCACGCTCGGCTTCGGTGCGCAGCAGATCGTGCGCGACTACTTCTCCGGGATCATCATGACCATGGAGAACCAGTACAACGTGGGCGACACGGTCACCGTGGGCGCCGCGACGGGGGTCATCGAGGAGATGACCATGCGCCTCACGCGCTTTCGCGGCGCGGACGGGACCGTCTACGTCATCCCAAACGGCGACATCCGCTTGATCGGCAACCGTTCGCGAGGCTGGGCCAAGGCCGTGGTGGACCTGGCGCTCCCGGGATCGGCAGCCACCGACCTCGACGGTACGCGCCAGGTGGTCGAGGAGGCAGCCGAACGCGTGGCCGCCCGACCAGAGTTCTCTGCCCACTGCACGGGGCGGCCACAGGTGATCGGCGTGGCCGGGGCCGACGCCACCACGTTCATCCTGCGAATCGCCCTACCCACGGTGCCGCAGGAGCGCGACGCCGTGGCCCGCGCCCTGCGCGAGGAGGCCGTGTCGGCGCTGGCCTCCGCCGGGCTCTGGCCGGGTGAGGCGACCGGCCAGGAAGGCTGACTGCCTCAGGGCGCCGGCGGGCTCGTCCTGCCTCAGGGCGCCGGCGGGCTGGCCTCTACCGCCTCCCACATGGCCTCGACCGGGGGCTCGGTGCCGGTCCACAGCGCAATCTGCGCTGCCGCCTGGTGCACCAGCATTCCCAGGCCGTCGAGGACCACGGCGTCGGCCGAAGCCGCGACTGCGAGCCAGCGAGTCGGGCGGGGGGCGTACACCAGATCGGCCGCTACCTGACCGGGGCGCAGCAGACCCGGGTCGACGAGCCAGTCCTCGCCGCCGCCCGCTGCGTCACACGCGCTCATACCGACCGGGGTGGCGTTGACCACGAGGTCGGCCTCCTCCACCGCCCTGGCCACCGCCTCGGCGTTGCCCGCGTCGACCACCGCTCCGGCCGATCCCGCGAGGCTCGAGGCCACCATGGCGCGCTCGAGGGTCCGGTTGACCACGGTGACCTGGACGGCGCCGGCTCCGGCCAGCGCCAGGACCACCGCACGCGCCGCGCCCCCGGCGCCGATGACGACGCAACGATGGCCGGCCGGGTCGAACCCCGCGCCACGAGCAAGTGAGGCTATGAAACCGGCTCCGTCCGTATTGGTGCCGAAGAGGGCACCGTCCCGGTTGTGGACGCAGTTGACCGCCTCGAGCCGACGTGCCGTCAGGTCGGTCCGGTCGACCAACCCGGCGACGGCAGCCTTGTGCGGCATGGTCACCGAGAGGCCCGTGACGTCGAAGCGACGCATGGCGGCCAGGGCACCGCGTGCCTGCCCGGGCGCGATCTCGAAGGCAAAGGATCGCCACCGATCGCCCAGCCCCAACGCCCCGAACGCGGCGGCGTGCAGAACCGGCGAGAGCGAGTGGGCAACCGGGCTCCCGATCACCCCGACCAGGGAGACTCCGGGACCCAGGGCTTGGCGGGCCTTCCCCATGGTCGCCGGCGCGGTCGGGGCGCCGGTGCCCTCAAGGAAGCCCACGGGACCTCGCCAGCGCCTCGTTGGCCAGCTGCTGGGCGTACGTGTCCGAGAAGGCCATGACGCCGTTCTTCTGCACCAGCACGAAATAGAGCCAGGCCCCCGTAGGCGGATGGAGAGCGGCGGCGATGGCCGTGGTGGACGGCATGCAGATCGGGGTGGGCGGGAGGCCCTTGTTGAGGTAGCTGTTGTAGGGCGACTGGATCTTGAGGTCCGCGCTGGTCACGGTGCCGCCATCCTGCCCGAGCGCGTAGAGGATGGTGGAGTCCATCTGCAACGGCATGTCCCGGGCGAGTCGGTTGTAGATGACGCGGGCCACCTTGGGCATGTTGGCCGTGATGTAACCCTCCTTCTCCACGACGGAAGCAGCGGTGATCACCTGGGCCGGGGTCAGCCCGAGGGCGGCCGCCGACGCCGTGCTCAAACCCACGCTCCGGGCGTCGCGGTCGAACCGGTCCACCATGTCCTGGAGCAGGGTCTGGTCGGATTCCCCCGGGAACAGCAGGTACCCGCCGGTGCCCAGCATCCCTTCGAGGTCATTGGAGCCGGCCGGTGAGAACGCAGAATGCACCACTCCGCTCGAGGCGGTCTTCTGGAAACCCCCATCGACGTGCCCGGGTGCACTGTCGACCTGGCGGGCCACCTCGGCCAGCGTGTAGCCGGGCCGCACGTCGACCGGGGTGACGTTGGGCCCGGCGGCCAGCGCTGCGTGGACGGCGGCGAACGACTGGTTCTGGTGCAGCGCGTAGCTGCCCGGCAGCACGGCCGGGGTGCCGTGGAGGAGGTCATAGACCTGGAAAGCAATGGCGCTCCCGATCACTCCTCCGCGCTCGAGGGCGTCGATCACCGAGCCGGTGGACTCGCCGTGCTGCACGGTGATCACGACCTGCGGTCCCTCCGGCCCGAATGCGTGGGACTCGACCTCATACCACACCACGAAGGCGAGGAGCACCACCACCAGCGCGGCGGCGATCCCGCCGACGATCCTCCGCCGTCGCCGAACCCGGGCCGAGCGGCGCCGGTGGCTGGGGGGAGTGTCCCGCTGGTCCGCCTCATCGCCGGATTGGCCCTCCCCCGCCCCGCTCGTGCTCATGCCCCCTCGAGCCACGCCTGCAGGAGCACCATGGCCGCGGCACTGTCGACCACCTTGCGGGCGGATCTTCCGCGTCGGCCGGCGGCTCGCAGCGAGCGTTGCGCCTCGACAGTGGTGAAGCGCTCGTCGGCCGTCTGGACGGAGATGCCGAACGGCTCGAGGACCCCGCGGAGCTCGTCGGCCTCGGCGAGGGCGCCACGTGCCGCCGGACCCAGCTGACCCGAGAGGCTGAGCGGAAGGCCGACGACGACCGTCACCGCGCCGACCTCTCTGACCGCGTCGACCACCGTCTGCCGATCCCGCTCGTGGTCGCCCGATCGCTCGACCACGCCCCAGGGACTGGCCAGCGTGCGCCGGCTGTCGCTGTAGGCGATCCCGATCCTCCGCTCCCCGAGGTCCAGCGCGGCGACCCGGCCGGCGGCCCGGTGTTCCGGGGCATCCTCGTCAGGCCCGGACCCCTTCCCGCTCACGCGGACAGGAGCCGCTGGGCCTCGGCCAGCGCCGCCTCGATCTTGGAGGGGTCCTTGCCGCCGGCCAGGGCCAGCTCAGCCGAGCCACCCCCACCGCCACCGACGATGGCCCCGAGGGCACGCACCAGCTGCACCGCGTCGGGTGTCCCCGCCGTTGCCGCGGCGATCGATGCCTTGGAGCCGTCGGGCGAGCCGGCCAGCACCACGGCGCGGACGCCGTCATGGCGCAGCACCGCCTGGGCCAGGCTCCGCAGCGCATCGGGTTCCACGTGGTCCCGACGGGCCACGACGATCCCGCCGCCTGCGCCCGCCTGGGCGGCCAGCGCCGCCGCCTCGGCATCGCTCGACTGCTGGCGCAGCCGGCTCAGCTCCTTCTCGGCTTCGCGCTGGCGCTCCATCAGCCGGTTGATGGCCGGTACCAGCTCGTCGGGCTCGCTGCGCAGCAGGGAGGCGGCCGCCTGGAGCAGGCGTTCGCGCTCACGGGCGCGTTCGAGTGCGGCGCGCCCGGTCACCGCGAAGATCCGCCGGGTGTTCGACCCGATCGACCCCTCCGACAACAAGGTGATGGGCCCGATCTCTCCGAGGGCGTCGACATGGGTCCCGCCGCAGAACTCGAGCGAGGTCGTCCCGGCCCGCACGACGCGCACCGCTGCGCCGTACTTGTCGCCGAAGAACGCGATGGCACCCATCTGCTCGGCCTCCTGGCGCGACGTCTCGGTCGTCTCGACCGCCAGGTCGGCCAGCACGGCATCGTTCGCCTTGACGAAGACCTCGTCGAGCTCGGCCATGGTCGGGGCGCCGTGATGGGAGAAGTCGAAGCGCAGGTACTCGGGCCCGACCAGCGAGCCTTGCTGGCGCACGTGGTCCCCGAGCACGGAACGCAGAGCCGCGTGCAACAAGTGCGTGGCCGTGTGGTTGCGCCGGATCCCCTCCCGGCGCGGACCGTCGATGGTGGCCAACGCGTCCTGCCCGGCCCGGATCTCGCCGCTCAGACGTGCCCGGTGGACCACCAGACCCGGCAGGGCATATTGCGTGTCGAGCACGTCGGCAATCCCCGATTCGGTCACGATGGTCCCGGTGTCACCCACCTGCCCGCCGCCCTCGGCGTAGAACGGGGTGCGGTCCAGGAATATCTCGACCTCGGGCTCATCTCGATCCGCCCCCACGTCGGGATCGGTGTCGGCCGTGCCCGGGGCGACCCGGCCTGCACCCTCGAGCACCGCCACCACGCGCGCCGGCACCTCGTAGCTCTCAGCGGACCGCCCCACGAACGGCGTGGGCCCCTCGGCGTCGAGCACGGCCCGGTAGGACTCCTCGTCCCCCGCCCGCGCCGCCTTGGCTGCCGAACGAGCCCGGGCCCGCTGCTCGGCCATGGCGGCGTCGAATCCGACCCGGTCGACGCTGACCCCGACATCGCGCGCCAGTTCCTCGGTCAGCTCGACCGGGAAACCATGCGTGTCGTGCAAAGTGAACGCGATGTCACCCGCCAGCACCGAGTCCCCACCGGCAAACGCCTCCTCGAGCCGGCTGAGCCCAGCCCGCAGGGTCCGGTCGAACCCTGCCTCCTCCCGAGCCACCACGTTGACCACCAGGTCGTGCTGAGCCGCCAGCGTCGGGTAGGCCTCACCGAGGACCTCCGTGGCGGCCTGCACCAGGGCCGGGGCGATGGGCTTGTCGACGCCGGCTCGCCGGGCCGCCAGCACGGCTCGGCGCACCACACGCCGGAGCACGTAGCCGCGCCCCTCGTTCGCCGGGAGCACCCCATCGGCCACCAGCATGGAAAAGGCCCGGCCGTGGTCGGCCAGGACGCGGAGCGCCACGTCGGTCCGGTCGTCACGCCCGTACGGGGTGCCGATGACCCCGGCGGCGGCCTCGATCACGGGGGCGAAGAGATCAGTGTCGAACACCGAATCGTGACCCTGGAGCAGCGGCAGGATCCGCTCGAGCCCTGCGCCGGTGTCGATGTTCTTGCGAGGCAACTCGCTCACGTTGCCCTGCGCGTCTCGGTTGAACTGCATGAATACCAGGTTCCAGATCTCGACGAACCGCTGGTCCCCACCGTGCTTCGGGCCACCGTCGTGGCCGTACGCCGCCCCCTTGTCGAAGAAGATCTCCGAGTCGGGACCGCAGGGGCCGGTCTCGCCCATGGCCCAGAAGTTGTCCTCGTCGCCCATGCGCTGGACCCGCTCAGGACGTACCCCGACCTGGTCGATCCACAGCTGCTCGGCCTCGTCATCGCTTTCGTGGACGGTCACCCAGAGGCGGTCGCCGTCGAGCTCGAACACGCCGGTGAGGAGCTCCCAGGCCAGCGGGATGGCCTCCTCCTTGAAGTAGTCACCGAAGCTGAAGTTGCCCAGCATCTCGAAGAAGGTGCAGTGGTAGGTGTCGGTGCCGATGATCTCGATGTCAGGCGTCCGGAAGCACTTCTGGATCGAGGTCGCCCGCGGCCATGGCGCCGGTTCCTCGCCCACGAAGTAGGGCTTGAACGGCACCATCCCGGCAATGGTGAAGAGCACCGAGGGGTCGTGGGGTATCAGGCTGGCCGACGGGACGACCGTCGTGCCCCCGGTCGGCGAAGAAGCGCGTGAAGGCCGCCCTCAGTCCGTTGGCGTCCATCTGGCCAGCTTACCGGGGCCAAAATCGCCGCCGGGGCCGGCGCGCGCGCCGATCAGCTCGGCGCCATGCCCACGATGGGGCGGTTCAGTGCGAGACCACCCGTGGAGCCGAAGAACCCGGCGTCCCCGAAGGCGAAGATGCCCCCGTCCGCGGCCACCAGCCAGTACCCGCCCCCCGAGGGGGTGGCCGCCATGCCCACCACCGGCTTGTTGAGGCGCAGGGAGCCCGTGGAGCCGTCGAACTGGGCGTTGCCGAAGGTGAAGATGCCCCCGTCAGAGGCCACCAGCCAGTAGCCGCCCCCCGAGGGGGTGGCCGCCATGCCCACGATGGGCTGGTTGAGGTGCAGCGAGCCGGTCGAGCCGTCGAACTGGGCGTCGCCGAAGGTGAAGATGCCCCCGTCGGAGGCCACCAGCCAGTAGCCGGCCCCCGAGGGGGTGGCCGCCATGCCCACGATGGGCTGGTTGAGGTGCAGCGAGCCGGTCGAGCCGTCGAACTGGGCGTCGCCGAAGGCGAAGATGCCGCCGTCGGAGGCCACCAGCCAGTAGCCGGCCCCCGAGGGGGTGGCCGCCATGCCCACGATGGGCTGGTTGAGGTGCAGCGAGCCGGTCGAGCCGTAGAACTGGGCATCGCCGAAGGCGAAGATGCCGCCGTCGGAGGCCACCAGCCAGTAGCCCTTCGCGCTCGGCGTCGACGCCATCCCGACGATCGGCCGGTTCAGCGTCAGGCCGCCCGTCGACCCGTAGAACCCGGCACTCCCGAAGTCGAACACCCCGCCGTCCGACGCCACGAAACGGTACCCGTCCCCGCAGTCGAGCTGTCCACCGTAGCCGTAGTGATCGGCCGCCGTGGCCGCGGAGATGCCGCGAGGGTTGGACACCGTCACGTCGACGCACATGGCGCGCGATGCCGCCGGGGGGACCACCGTCACCGCGCCGGTCGAACGGGCGACGATCTGCGCCGGGCCGGCCGGACCGAAGGTCACCGAGGTGGCGTCGCCCAGTCCACCCCCGAAGATGGTGACGGTCCCGCCACCGCCCACCGGGCCGGTCTGCGGACTCACCCCCGAGACCGAAGGGCACCCGTCCCCGCCCTGGAGGGCGACCGAGAGGTTCTGGTCGACCGGCGTGCCGAGGCCGCTGGCCGCATCGTCTCCGGCCAGCCCGGACCCGGCGACGGCCACGAACAACCCACCGTTGTCCCCGGTGAAGTCGTTGTTCCCCTGGCCGATGTCGGTGAATGCACTGCCGCCCGCCGAGGCGGCCGCGTAGAGCGCCGGCCCGGCGTTGCCCAGGGTGGCGGCGCACCCCTGATCGACGTCGGCCAGGAATCCGGCGTTGGCCGGCGCGGCCACGCTGGTCCCACCGAAGGCGGTCCACCCGCCCTGGGCACTCGAATACGCCACCACGGCACCGGCCGAGGGGTCCGAGGGATACGAGAAGTCAGGCACGGCCCGGCACCCCGCGGGCAGGGTGCACGGATCGGTTCCCGCGCCCGGGAAGCCGGCGGGCGCCGGTTGACCTGGATTGCGGGGCCACTCGAGGGAGTAACCGCCCCCGCCCGCGCCCGAGGTCAGGCCACAGGTCCGGCAGTTCCACACGACCTGCGAGGTGGACGCGGGGGCGGTGAGCGAGGTCCCGCCCACGCTCACCACGTCGGGCTGGGAACCGGGGTCGTCGATCGCCAATCCGGCCCGGACGCCCGGCGGCACGTCCGACGGTGTGCCCAGGCAGTCCTCGGAGCCCAGGTCCCCCGAGGCGGCGAGCATGGTCTGCCCCTGCACGGCCATCCGCTCGAAGATCTGGTTCTCGACGGCGCGGTCGGACTGGGGGATGGCCGCCTCGCAATCTCCCCAGCTCGTGGTGACCACCTTGGCCGCGTCATCGCTGGCGATCCGGTCGAAGAGGTCCATGGCGGTCTGGTCGGAGGTGCCGTTGGGAGCCTCGTAGACGATGAGGGAGGACGAGGGGGCATTGACGGCAGCGATCTCGGTGTCGAGCGCCGCCTCGCCCACCCCGTCAGGACTCCCGCCGGCACCCCCGTCCACCAACACGTTGCGGATCGGATTGCTCAACCCGAAGCAGGACTCGAAGGTGGTGAAGTCAGCGGAGAGGTACCGCTCAAACTCCACGACGGCGATGGTCTGGCCGGCACCGGTCCGCCCCTGGGCGAACAGCTGGTCGAGACCGAAGAGCGAGGCGAGCTGGGCCGAGGTGTAGGCCCCCCCGGTCGCCTCGGCTTGGGCGGCCGGGCAGGCCTGCGGCACGCCGGCGTGCGGCACGGCCCCACTCGCCTCCGCCCCGGCGACCGGGGAGCCGCCGGCAGCCGCGGTCGGTGAGCTGTGTCCCTGGAGCAGCTTGGCGTGCTCCGAGAACACCCCGTCAAGGCCGACCACGCCCACCACGCTCCCCGACAGCGACGCCGGCATCTCGGCGACCGAGGTGTTGACGACGGCCCGGTGCTGGCCAGGTGGCTGCACCTCGGACAGCGACGTGCCGAAGGCAGCGGCCACGTCGGCCGCGCTCCCATGGACCGGAAGCAGCACGCTCCCGGCCTGCGGGGTGCCCACGACGAGTCCCTCGCCGCGCAGGACCGAGGCGACCTGGGCCACCTCGACCGCGCTGGGCCCGAAGTCGGCCGCGAACTGGGTTGCGCTGAGGTAGTGGTGGTAACCGGGCGAGCCCGGCGTGGCGACCTGGGCCGTGGCGGCGGCCAGTCCCGCTCCGTCCTGCCCCGCCAGCACCACATCGAGCCCGAGCTCCTGGTCGGCCGCTGGTGCACCGAGGGTCACCGTGCCCGAGGGCAGGCGCGGCGGTTCGGACCGGGGCACCACGACGCGACCTCGGGGGACGGCGCCGTCGGCCGCAGGAACCGTGACCACCACGGTCGCCGCCAGGACCGTTGCCACGAGGAGGGCGCCCGCCGCCCGCGCCAACTTCACGAATCGACCTCCCCGTCGGGGCACGCCTCACCGGGGCCCGCTGGGTCCTCCTGCGGCTGGCGGGGCGTCGGCTCGTAGTACACCCGACCTTCGAGTGCCTCTGGACGATACTGCTGTCGCACCACGCCCGAGGGGTCGTCGTGGGGGTACTGGTACCCGGCGCCGTGACCGAGAGCGGCCGCTCCCCGGTAGTGGGCATCGCGCAGATGGACGGGCACCTCCTGGGGCCGACCCGAGCGAACGTCGTCCTGGGCCCGGGCCAGCGCCACGGTGACGGCGTTGGACTTGGGGGCACGCGCCAGGTACACGACTGCCTCGGCCAGGTTCAGAGCCGCCTCGGGCAGGCCCACGTAGTCCACCGCACGGGCCGCCGCCTCGGCCACCAGCAGCGCCTGAGGGTCGGCCAGACCCACGTCCTCACTGGCCAGGATCACCAAACGCCGCGCTATGAATCGGGCGTCCTCACCCGCCTCGAGCATGCGGGCCATCCAGTAGAGGCCGGCGTCGGTGTCGGAGCCCCGCACACTCTTGATCAGTGCGCTGACCTGGTCGTAGTGCTCGTCGACCCCCTGGTGGAAGAGCCGTCCGTCTCGGGCTCGGGCCATGTCGTCCACGGTCAGCACGACCGGCCCGGCGGACGCCGCCCCTCGAGCCCGGGCCAGGGCGACGGCCACCTCGACCGTCGTGAGCGCGGCGCGGGCATCGCCCTCGCAGGCGGCCACGACGGCGGCCACGGCCTCGGGATCGGCGCTCGCCCCTTCGGCGGCCAACCCCCGCCCGACCAGGGTCTCGAGGTCCCCCGCCGCCAGTGGATGCAGCCGCCAAAGCGTGGCCCGGCTCAGCAGCGGCGCGTTCACCTCGAAGAAGGGGTTTTCGGTGGTGGCTCCGACCAGCACGACCAGCCCCTCTTCGACCCCGGGGAGGAGCACGTCCTGCTGGGACTTCGAGAAGCGGTGCACCTCGTCGACGAAGAGCATCGTCCCCCGGCCCTGCTCGCCCAGGCGACGCTCGGCCTCGCCCAGCACCTCGCGGACATCCTTCACCCCCGCCGCAGTGGCGCTGAGCGTCGCAAGGTGCTTGGAAGTGGTCGACGCCAGGAGGTGGGCCAACGTGGTCTTGCCGGTCCCGGCCGGGCCCCACAGGATGCACGAGCCCACCCGGTCCGACTCCGCCAGGACCCGCAGCGGTGCGCCTGGGCCGACCAGGTGATCCTGGCCGACCACCTCGTCGAGGGTGCGTGGGCGGAGTCGGGTGGCCAGCGGCGCCTGGCGGCGCATCCGGCGCTCGGCGGCGTCGTCGAAGAGGCTCACCCAGCCGGGGGTGGCGGTACCACGACGCGTATGCCGAGCTCGGCCAGGCTGGCGGCGGGCAGCGGGGACGGTGCCCCGGTGAGCAGGTCCGCACCCGACTGCGTCTTCGGGTAGGCGATGACCTCCCTGATGTTCTCCTCACCGGCCAAGATGGCCGTGAGGCGGTCGACGCCGAAGGCGAACCCGGCGTGGGGCGGCGCGCCGTATCGGAACGCGCCGAGCAAGAACCCGAATCGTTCCTGGGCCTCGGATGGCTCGATGCCCAGGGCGGCGAAGACCCGGGCCTGGATGTCCCCGCGGTGGATACGCACGCTCCCCGATCCGAGCTCCCACCCGTTGAGCACCAGGTCATACGCCTGTGAGCGCACGGCGAGGGGGTCAGACTCGAGCAGGGGCAGGTCCTCGGGGTAGGGCATGGTGAACGGGTGGTGCGCCGGCTGCGGACTGCCGTCGGCGCCGATCGACTCGAACATGGGGAAATCGACCACCCACACGTACCGGTGGGGGCCGTCCCCGACCGGGGGCGAGCCGATCGAGGACCGCAACGTCCCCAGGACGAGGCATGCCGTACGGTGCACGTCGGCCACCGCCAGCACCAGGTCGCCGGGCACGGCCCCGGTGGCCGTCACGACCCCGGCGGCCTCCACGGGGGCCAGGTGGCGGACGAGCGGCCCGTCGAGGCCCGGGCCCTGACCCTCACCGCTCTCGACCACCCGGAACCAGGCCAGACCGGCGGCGCCAGCCTTCTTCGCCTGCTCGGTCAGCTCGTCGAGGCGCGAGCGGGCGAAGGCCGCCCCGTCGGGGACGAGCATGGCTTTGACCACCGGCGACGAGAACGCCTTGACCGAGGTGCCGGCGAACACCTCGGTCAGGTCGATCAGCTCCATGCCGAAGCGCAGGTCGGGTTTGTCCGTCCCGAAACGATCGAGCGCCTCTGACCACGTGATGCGTTCGATCGGCGGGGGGCGCTCCCCCGTCGCCGCCTCGGCCGCGTCGAGGACCGACTCGGAGACGAACCCCATGACATCGTCCTGGGTGGCGAAGGAGCACTCCATGTCGAGCTGGGTGAACTCGAACTGGCGGTCGGCGCGCAGGTCCTCGTCGCGTAGGCAGCGGGCGATCTGGTAGTAGCGGTCGAAGCCACCCACCATGAGGAGCTGCTTGGCCAGCTGTGGGCTCTGGGGCAGCGCGTAGAAGTTCCCGTGGTGCAGCCGAGCCGGCACCGAGAACTCCCGCGACCCCTCTGGTGTGGGCGCCCAGAGCAGGGGCGTCTCGATCTCGACGAACCCCTGGCGGTCCATGGCCGCCCGGATGGCCGCGTTGACCCGGGCCCGCAGGCGCAGGTTGCGCTGGAGGCGCGGCCGGCGCAGGTCGACGTAGCGATGACGGAGCCTGACCGGCTCGTCGGCTTCGGCCCGGTCGTCCACCGAGAAGGGCGGCGGCTCGGACTCGTTCAGCACCTCCACCGAGCAGTCGCCGATCTCGATCTCACCCGTCCCGATGCCGGCGTTCACCGTGCCGTCAGGGCGCCGGCGTACGGTGCCGGTGATCGCCACCACCCATTCGTGGCGCACGTCGGTGGCGTGGTCGATCACGCACTGGACGACCCCGGAATGGTCGCGCAGGTCGACGAAGGCCAGGTGCTCGCCGTGCTCCCGCCGGTGAGCCACCCACCCGCACAGGCGCACCGTGCGGCCCACGTCGGACGGGCGCAACACGCCGCAGAGGTGGGTGCGCAACGAGGTCGGGCGATTCGGTTCGGATGCGAGGTCCTGGGCGGTCATGGCTCTTTCGTGCTCTCGTCGGGCCCGGCGGGCTCGGGGCGGTGGGGATGGGGGTGCAGGTGGCGATCGACGTCGCGGCCGGGTCCCTCGGCGAACGCGGCGTTGGCCACGAAGCTCAGCAGCTCGTCGACCACGTCGTCGCGCGGCACCGTGCGCTGCTCCTCGGCACTGCGCAGCGGCCGCAGCCCGACCGTCCCCTCGGCGAGCTCCTGCGGCCCGACCACCAGGGCCACCAGGGCACCCGAACGGTCGGCCGACTTGATCTGGGACTTCATGGAACGGCCGTCGAAGCCCCGGTCGGCCCGCAGGCCGGCCCGGCGCAGCTCGGCGGTGATCGACACCGCGGTCTCCCCGCCGGCCGTGTCGATCACGTACACGTGCAGCGGGCGGGCCGCCATGGCCTCCTCGGTGGAGTGCACGCCCTCCGCATCGCACGCCAGCAGCAGCCGCTCGATTCCGATGCCGAAGCCGATGCCTGGGGTGGGGTCACCCCCGAGCAGCTCGACCAGCCCGTCGTAGCGCCCGCCACCTCCGACACCGTTCTGGGCCGCGTCGAGCGCGTCCGCCGCGAACTCGAAGGTGGTCCGGGTGTAGTAGTCGAAGCCACGGACGAGCCGGTGGTCGATGGTGTACCCGACCCCCAGACGGTCGAGGCCGGCGCGCACCCGGGCGAAATGGGCGGCACAGGCGTCGCAGAGGTGATCGAGGAAGTGCGGTGCGTCCGTCGTGGCGGCACGGCACTGCTCGGTCTTGCAGTCGAGCACGCGCGACGGATTGTCCCGGTGCCGCTCGCGGTGGGCCGCGCAGAGCTGGTCGAGGCGCTCGGAGAGGAACTCACCGAGCGCCTCCACGTAGCCCGGCTTGCAGGTGGCATCGCCCATGGAGTGCAGCTTCAGGGTCACCGAGCGCAGACCGAACCCGGTGAAGAAGTCGTGGGCCAACGAGACCACTTCGACGTCGAGGTCGGCATCGGCCGGCCCCAGCGCTTCGACGCCCAGCTGGTAGTGCTGGCGGTAGCGGCCGTGCTGCGGGTTCTCGTGGCGGAACGAGGGTGCCACGTACCACGACTTCCACGGCGGCACGGGGTGGTGCTGGACGAAGGCGCGTGCGATGGGGGCCGTGCCCTCGGGCCGCAGCGCCATCATCTGGCCGTCGCGATCCTCGAACACGTACATCTCCTTGCCGACCACCTCGCTACCCTCACCGATACCGCGCAAGAAGACGCCGGCGTGCTCGAGGACGGGCGTGAGGGCCAAGCCGTAGCCGGCCGACTCGACCAGCCGGGCGAAGCGCCCAACCGTGTCCTCCCAGCGCCGCGACTCGGGCCACAGGACGTCGTGCATGCCCTTGGGTGTCCGCAAGGAACGGCCTGGTACGGGCGCGGCAGGTGAACCCGCGGTCACGGGTGGCTCGTCACGGTCGGGTGGTCAGACTTTCTTGCCAGGGAGCTGACGATACGCGTCGAAGACCCCGTCGAGATGCTTCAAGGCGCTGATCAGCGAAAGAAGGTGGGTGGGATCGGCCAGCTCGACGTCGAAGGCCATGCGGCTCACCCGGTCGGGCGTGGTCGCCGTGCGGGCAGCCACGATGTTGAGGTGGTGCTCGGAGACAACCCGGGAGACGTCGGCCAACAACCGCGAGCGGTCGAAGGCCTGGACCTCGATGGTGGCGACGAACACCCCGTCGTTGCCACGGTCCCACTCCACGTCGATCAGGCGCTCCCGGGAGCGGTCGGCCAGTGCCGCCGCGTTGGAGCAGTCCGCCCGGTGGACCGAGACGCCCCGTCCCTGGGTCACGAAGCCGACGATCTGGTCACCGGGCACCGGCGTGCAGCACCGGGCCAGGTGGATCATGACGTCGTCGAGGCCCTCGACGTAGACCCCCGTGCCGCCCCGGCGGAGGTGGCGGCGGGGGCGGCTCGTGCTGGGCAGCGCGGTCGTGGACAGCTGCTCCTCGACCTCACCGCCTCGCAGCGCCCGGCCCAGGCGCTGGGCCACCGATTGCGCCGAGACCTGGTTCTCGCCGATGGTCGCGTAGAGCGCATCGAGGTCGGCCAGATTCATCGACTCCGCGAGCTGTTCGAGCGCGGTCGAGCTCAGCAGCTTGTGCAACGGCAGGCCGTCCCGGCGCAGCGCCCGGGCCAGCTCCTCCTTGCCGGTCTCGATGGCGTCCTCGCGGCGCTCCCGTGAGAACCACTGCCGGATCTTGTTACGCGCCCGCGATGAGGCGACGATCTGGAGCCAGTCGTGCGACGGGCCTGCCGTCGGCGATTTCGACGTGAAGATCTCCACCGTGTCCGCACTCGAGAGCTGGGTCTCGAGTGGCACCAGGCGCCCGTTGACCCGGGCCCCGATGCAACGGTGGCCGACCTCGGTGTGGATGGCGTAGGCGAAGTCGACCGGGGTGGAGCGGGCCGGGAGCGCGATCACCTTCCCCTTGGGCGTGAAGACGTAGACCTCGTCCTGTTCCAGGTCGAGTTTGAGGGCCTCGAGGAACTCGATGGGGTCCTCGGTGTGGCGATCGACGTCGACAATGCGCTGCAGCCACGCCATCTCCGAGGAGTGGTCCTCCTTGGACTTGTAGCCCCAGTGCGCCGCGATGCCGTACTCGGCCCGGTGGTGCATCTCCCAGGTGCGTATCTGCACTTCGACCGGCTTGCCGTCCAGCCCGATCACCGTCGTGTGCAACGACTGGTACATGTTGAACTTGGGGGTGTTGATGTAGTCCTTGAAGCGCCCGTGCACGGGCGCCCAGATGGCGTGGATGGCCCCGAGCGCAGCCCAGCAGTCCTTCTCCGAGTCGACCACGACCCTGATGGCGACCAGGTCGTTGATGTCGTCGAACTCCTTTCCGCGCACCACCATCTTCTCGTAGATCGACCACAGGTGCTTGGGCCGCCCCGTGACGTCCGCGGAGATGCCCATCTCCTCGAGACGCCGGCGCACGTGGACCAGGACGCGCTCGAGGTACTCCTCGCGCTCGGGGGCCCGGGCGGCGACCATCTGCTCGATCTCGGCGTAACGGCGGGGGTGCAACGTGGCAAAGGCGAGGTCCTCGAGCTGCCAGCGGACTTGCTGCACACCGAGGCGGTGGGCCAGCGGCGCGTACACGTCGAAGGTCTCCTGGGCCGTGCGGCGCTGCTTCCACTCGGGCATCACGGCCAGGGTGCGCATGTTGTGCAACCGATCGGCCAGCTTGATGAGGAGGACCCGCCAGTCGTCGGCCATCGCCACGAGCATCTTGCGGATCGTGGCGGCCTGCTGCGCCTCTTTGGAGTCGAACTGGAGCCGGTCGAGCTTGGTCACCCCGTCGACCACGCGGGCCACACCCTCGCCGAAGGTCCGACCGATCACCTCGAGCGTCAGACCCGTGTCCTCGACGGCGTCGTGCAGCAGGGCGGCGGCCACGGTCTGCGCGTCGAGTCCCAGCTCGGCCACGATTGTCGCCACGGCCACGGGGTGCGTGATGTAGGGCTCGCCCGATCTCCGGAACTGTCCCTCGTGCGCACGCTGAGCGGTGCGACCCGCCTCGACGACGAGCGAGGCGTCCTCGTCGGGGCGGTGGCGGGCGAACTCGGACAGCAGCGGGGCGAGCATCTCGCCCAACGCCTCCTCCGCCGATCGCTCGTCCTCCGCGGGACTCACCCGGGTCAGGGCCACCATCCGTCCAGGATAGGCCCGGCGCGCCGGTACCCCGGCGCGTCCGGGGCGATGCGCGCCCCGCTCAGCGGCGGCGCTTGCCGCGGCTCTTGCGCGGACGCGGCGCCGTCGCGCCGCCTTGCGGGGTCTGGCCCGGACCGCCCGGGGGCGGCGTCACCGACCCCTCGCTCGGGGATCCCGTCGTGCCCGCGTCGCGGTCGACGACCACCGTTCCCGTGCCCGACCCGTCCCCTCCGCGTTCGAGCGGCCCACCCGAACCAGGGCGGATCAGCCCGCTGCGCTTCTTGGGTGCCGGGCGCGACGCGGCGACGGCACTCCCTCCCGACCCCGACCGGCCTGCTTGCCCCGACGCCGCCACGCTCATCTGCGTGCCGAGGGTGGCGGCGTCGACCGCGGAGTACCAGCCGGTCGACTCGCCACGCTTCGCCAGGCGATCGGCGATCGACACCCAGCGCTCCTCGCGCTGCTTCATCATGCACAGCACCGGGGCGGCGATGAAGATCGACGAGTAGGCCCCCGAGAGCAGCCCCACGAAGAGAGCGAGCCCGTAGGACTGCAGCGTCGTGGCGCCGAGCAGCTGCGCGCCGATCAGCAGCACGGCCAGCACCGGCAGGATGGCCACCATGGACGTGTTGATCGAGCGGGCCAGCGTCTGGTTCATGGAGAGGTTGATGATCTGCGGATAGGTGAGTCGTCCGCTCCCGCCGATGCCCCTCGTGTTGTCACGCACCCGGTCGAAGACAACGACCGTGTCGTAGAGGGAGTACCCGAGGATGGTCAAGATGGCCACCACCGTGTCGGGTGTGACCTGGAAGCCGAAGATCGAGTAGATCCCGATGGCGATCAGCACGTCGTGCACCATGGCGATGAACGCGGCCAACGCCATCTTGGGCTCGAAACGGATGCTGATGTAGACGGCCACCACGATGAAGAAGATCACCAGTGCCTCGATGGCCTTGTCGGTGATCGAGGACCCCCAGGTCGGTCCGACCGTCGTGATGCTGACCTTGTCCGCCGGAGTCGTGGTCGTGGTCGTGCCGGTGGTGGCCGTTGTGCCCGAGGTGCTGGACGTGCTCGTCGTGGTGGTGGACGCCGACGTACCGGCGGGCGCGTGGGCCGCAGTCACCTCGAGCAGGGCCTTCTGCACGTTCTGGCTCACCGCGCTCTGCTGGGCATCGGAGAGGCGGTTGATGTCCGACTGCACCGTCAGGGTCTGCTTGCTGCCGCTGCCCAGGAGCTCGACGGTGGGGTTGATCACGCCGGTGCCCTTCAGGGCATCGACCGCCTGGGTCTGGGTGACGCCGGGCGCAGCGATCGTCCACTCCGTCCCACCTTTGAACTCGATCCCGAGGTTCAGGCCACCTCGCAGGATGACCGAGACGATGCCGAGCACGATGATCGCCGTCGAGATGCCGAACCAGATCCGGCGGCGGCCCACGAAGTCGAAACGGGTCTCACCGCGGTACAACCGCGCCACCGGGCCGTGGCCCCGCCGCGGCTTGGCCAGGAGGGTACCGGCGCGGCGTCGTCGAGGGTGACCAGCTCGTCGTCGTCGAGCGCCGAGGTGTCGACCTCCTGCTCGAGCTCCTCGACCTCCTCCTGGGGGACCTCGTCGAGCGCGCTGGTGTCGCCCTCCCCTCCCGGCGGGCCCTCCCGGCCGTCGGGTCCGCCTTCCCGGCTCACGCCCCACCTCCCGTGCCGGCACCGGCGGCCACCGCGCCCCGCGCCGTACCGGTGCCACTGCCCTGGCTCGACGCTCCCAGGCCCGTGGCAATGCTGAAGGCCCCCGTGCCCTGCAGGCGCTCGCTCTGACCGAGCAGGATCACCAGCGGCCGTGTGTAGAACCAGGTGAAGGCCATGTCGAGGATGGTGGAGAGCCCGAGGAAGAAGGCGAAGCCCTTCACGTTCCCAACCGCGACGAGGTAGAGGACCACCGCGGCGAGCAGTGAGACGAAGTCAGCCGCCCACACCGTGCGCCAGGCACTCTTGAAGCCGCGGTCGACGGCGGTGCGCACCGACCGGCCCGATCTGGCCTCGTCTTTCAGCCGTTCGAAGTAGACGATGTACGAGTCGACCGTGATGCCGATCGAGACGATGAGTCCGGTGATCCCGGCCAGGTCGAAGCTCGGCGCCACCGACGTATGGCCGAGGGCCGAGATGATGACCCACAGCATCATCGCGGTCAGCACCAGCCCCGAGATCACCACCAGGCCAAGCGCCCGGTAGTAGAGCAGGACGTAGAGGAGCACCAGCAAGAGCCCGGCGATGCCGGCGCCCAATCCGGCGACCAGCGCCGAGTGCCCGAGCGTGGCCGAGACCGTCTCCGAGGTGGCCGCCTTGAGCGTCACGGGAGCGCGCCGAATTCATCGCCTGGGCCAGGCTCTGGGCGTCCTGCTGCGTCAGGTTCCCCGAGATCTCGCCTCGTCCGTCGAAGGAGGTGAAGCCGGACTGCGACGGCTGGATGATCGGCGCCGAGTACACCACGCCATCGAGCTCGATGCCCAGCAGCTGGTGGAAGTTCGCCTCCGCCACCTTGTCCCAGAGGGCCGAGTTCGCCGACCCGGCCAGGTTGTAGTCCACCACCCATGCGCCGGTCTGGCTCTGGGTCGCCGTGGCGCTGCTGATGGCGCGGCCGGTCATCTGGCTGGGACCGAGCACGTAGCGCTCGCCGCCGCTGCCGCTGGCGGCCAGGCCGGGCAGGAGCACGGTGCTGGCCACGTAGCCGGGCTTGTCGACACTGGTCGAGGGGGTGTTCGTGAACTGTGGGTCCGGGGGGATGTTGTTGGAGGTGTAGCCCTGGGCCGAGTTGTTCGGGGTGACGCCGAGGTTGGCGGCACTCAGCTCGTAGGAGGTGCCGCAGGGCGGGACGGACGCGACGCTGCGTGGCAGGACCTTCGTCTTCGAGGCCTTGGGCACGGCTTGGGGATACGCGAAGCACAGAACGGGCCGGAAGTACATGCGCGCCGTCTGCCCGATCTGGTCGAGCACCTGCTGTGCGTCGGTCACTCCGGGGATGGAGACCGAGATCTGGTTCTTCCCGGTGCTCTGGACCTCGCGCGCCCGAGACCCCGAGCCCGTTGACCCGGAGGTTCAAGATGTTGACCGTCTCGTCGAGATCGGCCTGGCTGATGTGCTGGCCCTCGGCGGTGTAGACCACGGCGACGCCTCCGGCCAGGTCCAGCCCGAGTCGCGGCGACCAGCGCGCCGCCACGACGGCCGCGAACGACCCCAACGTGATGGCCACGACGACGATCACGCTCAGCAGGAGGTTGCGCCGTTGGCGGCGCCGGGCCCGTCCCCCCGGCTTGGGGCTCACCCGCCTTCGGCCTCCCCGCCGGGCTGGCTTCCGCCGCCATTCCCTCCCGCCTCGTGCGGCCCGCCGTCGGTGGCCCCACCCGACTCGTGCGCCTCCGGCACGTCGGCGATCGGCTCGGCACCTGCCGAACGCACGTCGGTGACCGGCTCGGCGCCCGCCGAGCGCACGTCCTCGATCGGCTCGATCTTGCGGGCGATGGCCTGGCGGACGAAGACGATCCGCGTCGGCTGGGGACCGTCGAGGTTGCCGTCCTCCCCGAGCGATCCCGTCAGCAGCGTGTAGCGGTCGCCGTGGATCTCCAAGACGGTGCCGACGACGCCGCCCACCGTCTGGACCTCGTCACCGACCTCGTATCCCGAACCCTGGGACTGGCGCGCCGCCTGTGCCTTGCGCTGCTGGGGCCGGATGAAGAAGAAGTACGCCAACAGCCCGATGGCAATGAGCGGGAGGAAAGTGATCAGGGGGTTCGACTTCGAGGAGGAACTGGCGGCGAGCACCGCGTGGGCCAGCGCCGTGGTTGGTGTCATGGGGGATCCTTGGACCTGGTTCGTGTGCGACGTGCCACCCTAGTGCGTGGGCCCGCCTCGGCCGGAGCAGACCATGCGGGCCGGCACGTCGCCGGCGGAGCGCCCGCCGGTCGCCCCGCAACCGGAGTGCAACCCAAATCGCCCTCCGCTGCGACACCGGTCGCGCACAGTGCGTCCCAACACTGCAAGGAACCCATGGTGTGGCCGCTCTGAGGGGGACGGCCGACGCGGAGCCCGACGAAGGGGGCGGACTCTCGCAAAGGGGACACCAAGGGGGAGGAGCGGCGACGAGGTGCGCCGGCTCTCCGGGCGGCCGGCTGAACGGCCCGCACGCCCGTGACCTGGGCCGGCGCACCTTCGCTCCGAGCAGGTGTCGGGGGGCACCCGCCCAATTGGGGGGCTGACCTGGTCATTCAAGTGGCCTCGACGCGCCGCAATGCACTCTGAACGAACGTTTCCCCAGTACAGTTGCACCCTGATGCGAGACGGGAAGACCGCCGTACTGGTCATCGAGGACGAAGCTGACATCCGCCAGCTGCTCCGGGCGCTGCTCGAGCGCGAGGGATTCAGCGTCACGGAGGCCACCGAGGGACGCGACGGCGTCCGCCAGTTCCACCAGAACCACCCCGACATCGTGGTGCTCGACGTGGGCCTCCCCGACCTCGACGGGTGGCAGGTGCTCGAGCGCATTCGGGACATGAGCGACGTCCCCGTCCTGATGCTCACCGCGCTGAGCACCGAGCGCGACAAGGTGCGCGGGCTCAACGCCGGCGCCGACGACTACCTGACGAAGCCGTTCAGCCGGGTGGAGCTGCTCGCCCGCCTCCAGGCGATCAGCCGCCGCCAGCGCGACCGGCACGATCCGGTGACGACATTCGACGACGGGACGCTCCACGTCGACTACGCGCACCAGGAGGTCACGGTCGACGGCGCCGCCGTGGTGCTCACCCCGACGGAGTACCGACTGCTGGCCACCCTCACCCGCCACCAGGGTCAGGTCCTCTCGTCGGACCAGCTCATCGAGCTGGCCTGGGACGACCCGAGTGGACTGGCCCCCTCCAGGGTCAAGTACGCCGTGCTCCGGCTGCGCCGCAAGCTCGGCTGGGACGAGGGAGACGAGGGCCCGATCGAGACCGTGCGGGGCTTCGGGTACCGCTATCGGTCACGGAGCCGGTGAACGAGCCGGGCCAGATGCCGATCGACGCTCCAGGGCGTCACGAGGAGCGGCCCGCCGCGACTCCGCTCCCCATCGGCTTCTCGGGCCCACTTCGACTGCGGCTGCCCGTGTTCGCCCTGGTGGCGGTGGGCACGGTGCTGATCGCGGTGATCCCGTTCCCGAGCGACGCCCGGCGCGAGATCTCCGTGGCCGGAGTCCTCTTCTTCGTCCTCATCGCCTCGGCGTTCCTGCTCCCGTGGGAGAGGCTGCCCGAGTGGGCCTGGCTGATCGTGCCGATCGGCTACATCGCGGTCATCGCCATCATCCGCGACGCCCAAGGCGGGGCCGACTCGGGCCTGGTCGCCGTCTACCTGCTGCCCATCGTGTGGCTCTCCCTCTATGGTCGGCGCCTCCACCTCCTGGTCGGGCTGTTCTGCATGGACCTGGCCCTCCTCGTCCCCCTCCTCGTCGTCGGGCCGCCGGACTATCCCACCCTCGAGTGGCGCCAGGTGGCCGTGATGGCCACGGTCACCACTCTGGTGGCGTCGACGGTCTTCGCCATGGTCTCGCGGGACCGCGCCTACTTCAGCGACCTGGCCCAGCAGTCGCGCATCGCCCGGCGGCACGGCCGCGAGGCCGCCTATGCGCGCGACCGGCTCGAGACGCTCCTGCGAGCCGCCACCGGCAGCGCCATCATGGGCGTGGACCCCTCGGGGACCGTGACCTTCTTCTCGGCCGGGGCCGAGCAGATGTTGGGCTTCGCGGCGGCCGAGGTCGTCGGCATCCGCTCCATTGCCGACTTCATCGACCCGGCGCAGATCGACGAACGCCGCCAGACCATCGACGCCATGCGTACCGCGCTCGAGCCCCTCGACGCGGAAGTGGCCGCCGAGGTTCCCTGGACGGCCACCCGCAAGGACGGCCAGCTCCGCCGCTGCGTGGTCCGGGTCCGCGCCCTGCCCACCCCTGCCCCCGACGTTGCGCTCGACGACGACTTCGACGGTCCCTGGGTCGAGGACACGGCGGTCGCCGCCCCTCGACCGGGCGAGGACGACGGCGACCGCGACGGAGACATGGATGAAACCGCCCCGGCCCCGACCCCGGGCAACGCTGGCTACGTGGTGGTGGCCATCGACGTGACCGAACGCGAGGAACTGGCCGCCGACCGGGAGCGACTGCTGGCCATCCAGAAGGAGGTGACCCAGTCCCTGATCGAGCAGAACAACCGGCTCCGGGAGCTCACACAGATGAAGGACGACGTGGTGGCCACCGTCTCGCACGAGCTACGCACGCCGATCACCTCCATCAGGGGGTTCGTGGAGCTCCTACTCGACGCCACTTCTGAGCTGACCGAGAGCCAGATCCGCATGCTCCAGACGATCGAGCGCAACGCCGAGCACCTGCAACGGGTGGCCGAGGACCTCCTGGCTGATCCCGGTGCGGGTCGGGGCCTGCGTATCGCCTTCACCGAGCTCGACCTGGCCCGCCTGGCCGAGGATGCGGTGCATGCCATGCAGACCTCCGCGGCGGTCAGCGGCGTCTCGCTGACCACGGAGCCCACCGAGCGGGTTCCCATTTTCGGCGACCCCACCCGGCTCCACCAGCTCCTCGGGAACCTGCTCGCCAACGCCATCAAGTTCTCCCCGCGGGGCGGGCGGGTGCACGTGGTGGTCGACACGTCTGACGCCTACGCCCGGGTCCAGGTCCTCGACGAGGGACCGGGCATCCCCGCCGGCGAGCGCGACCAGCTCTTCGAGCGCTTCTACCGGCTGGCCTCCTCCGCCGAGATGGGCGTCCCGGGGACCGGTCTCGGCCTGGCCATCGCCAAGTCGGTGGCTGAGGCGCACGAGGGCTTCGTCGATATCGTCGACACGCCCGGCTGGTCCACCACCTTCCGCGTCTTCCTCCCCCTGCGCGCCGCTGCCTCCCCGGAGCGGGCGTCGGCCCACACCGCGCAATAGGAGGCGTTCAGAACAACGGCGGTGTCTCGCTCGGCTCGCCGCCGAGCTGGCCCCCGGGGCCGGGCGCCGTCCGGCCGATGTGGGCCCAGGCGTGTTCGGTGGCCACCCGACCCCGAGCCGTGCGCTGTACGAGGCCGCTCTGCACGAGGAAGGGCTCGTAGGCGTCCTCGATGGTGTCGGGCTCCTCCCCCACGCACTGCGCCAGGGTCGTGAGCCCCACGGGTTGGCCACCGAACCGCACGCAGAGCGTGGCCAGGATGGCGCGGTCGACCTTGTCGAGTCCGAGCTCGTCGACCCCGAAGAGCTCGAGGCCCTCGCGGGCGATGTCGTCGTCGATGAAGCCCTCCCCGCGGACCTCGGCGAAATCACGCACGCGGCGCAACAACCGGTTGGCCACCCTCGGGGTCCCCCGGGACCGCTCGGCGATCCGGACCGCACCTGCGGCGTCGATGCGGACCTTCAAGATGCGCGCCGATCGTTCGACGATGGCGCACAGGTCACCGGGGTCGTAGAGGTCGAGGCGCCCGACGAACCCGAAGCGGTCCCGCAAGGGTCCGGCCACCAGGCCGGTCCGCGTGGTCGCCCCGATCAACGTGAAGGGCGGGAGCTCGAGCCGGATCGACCGGGCGGTCGGCCCCTTGCCGATCAGGATGTCGAGCCGGCCGTCCTCCATGGCCGAGTACAGCATCTCCTCGACGGATCGGTGGAGACGATGGATCTCGTCGATGAAGAGGACGTCGCCGTCCTGGAGATCGGTCAGGAGTGCGGCCAGGTCCCCGGCGCGGGTGAGCACGGGGCCCGAGGTGATGCGGAATCCGGCGGCCATCTCGGAGGCCACGATGCCGGCGAGCGAGGTCTTGCCCAGTCCCGGTGGCCCGGCGAACAGGATGTGGTCGACCGCCTGCCGGCGCTGGCGGGCAGCCTGCAGGACGATGCCGAGATGCTCGACGAGCTGGGACTGTCCCACGAACTCGCCCAGCGAGCGCGGACGGAGGCCGACCTCCTCGAGTTCCTCGCCACCCGACGATGCCGGATCCACCACCCGGGCCGCGGCCTCACTCTCGCCATCGGGCTCGACGGCCAGGACCTCCCGGCGCGCCCCGCTCACCGGGAAGCCAGCTCGCGCAGCGCCAGGCGCAGCATCTCCTCCACACCGACATCGTCGCGTAGACCATCGAGCGCGCCGCGGATCTCGTCGGGCGCATAACCCAACTCGGCCAGCGCGGCTCGGGCCTCCGCCCGCGCCGTCCGCGCCCCCGGGCGTCGTCACCCACCACCATTGCCTCGCCGGCCCGCTCGAAGGAGAGGTCCGGAAGGTCGAGGCGGCTCTTGAGCTCGATCAGCAGACGCGCCGCCGTCTTGCGACCGACCCCCGGCACCGTGCACAACGTGTCGAGGTCGTCTTCGAGCACCGCGGTGGACAGCGCCGCCGGAGAGAGCATCGACATGATCGCCAGCGCCAGGGCCGGGCCCACGCCGTGGGACGACAGGAGCACCTCGAAGCACCGTCGCTCGTCGTCGTGCGCGAACCCGTAGAGGACCAGCGCGTCCTCGCGCACGTGGGTGTGCACGTGCAGCGTGGCCTGCTCCCCGGTGCCGCCCACCAGCGAGGCCGCCGTTGCCGGCGTGACGGTCACCCGGTACCCGACACCGGAGACCTCGAGGATCACCTCGCCGTCACCGGTGCGCAGCACGGGAGTCCCCCGCAGCATCCCGATCATCGCCCGCTCCTCACCTCGGGGGTCCCCTGAGCCGCCAGTGCCGCATCGGTGGCCCGGCGCAGGGGGACCGTGGTCAGGTGGCACACCGCCAAGGCCAGCGCGTCGGCCACGTCGGGCGGCCCGTCCACGACCGGCAGGCCGAGCACCTGGGCGACCATGCGCTGGACCTGCTGTTTGGTCGCCGCACCGTAGCCCACCAGACCCTGCTTGACCTCGTTGGCCGTGTACTGGACCACCTCGCATCCGGCGGCCGCCGCGCGAGAAGCGCCAGCCCGCTGGCCTGACCGACGGACATGGCCGTGCGGGCGTTGACCTGGAAGAAGACCCGCTCGACCACCACCACCTGGGGCCGGAGCTCGGCGAAGAGGGCCACGAACTCGGTGTGGAGGACGAGCAGGCGCTCAGCCAGCGGCGCCTGCGGGTCGGTCTCGATCACCCCCGCCGCCCGCGCCTCCAGCCGGCCGTCGGCACCGCGGCGCGAGACGAGACCGTAGCCGCAGCGGGACAGCCCGGGGTCGATGCCGACTACGAACATGCGTTCGTATGGTAGCGGGACGGCCGGCGCAGGGCGCGGACCCGGCCTATCCCTCGAATGCGGCCAAGACCTCGTCGGCGATGTCGGCGTTGGAGTGGACCGCCTGGACGTCGTCGTTGTCGTCGATCGCCTCGAGCAGGCGCAGCACCTTCTTGGCCTCGACCTCGTCTGGCACCGGTACCAGCGAGGTCGGCTCCAAGGAGAGGTCCACGGACTCGGGTGTGATGCCCGCGTCGTCGAGGGATCGGCGCACGCCTTCGAGGTCGGCGGGGGCGGTGGTGACCACCCATGCCGAGCCGTTGGTGCTCATGTCCTCCGCACCGCCCTCCATGGCGATCTCCATGACCTTCTCCTCCTCCTGCTCGAGGGGGACGGTCACGATGCCCTTGCGCTCGAACTGCCAGCCCACGGCACCCGGCTCGGCCATGTTGCCTCCGTTGCGGCTGAAGAGATTGCGTATCTCGGCACCGGTGCGGTTGCGGTTGTCGGTCAGTGCTTCCACCATGACCGCCACTCCGCCGGGGCCGTACCCCTCGTAGGTGATCGACTCGTAGCGGACGCCCTCGAGATCGCCGGAGCCACGCTTTATCGCCTTCTCGATGGTGTCGAGCGGCACCGATGCGGCCCGGGCCTTCTGGTATGCCGTGCGCAGCGTGGCGTTGGACTCGGGATCGCCGCCTCCCTCGCGGGCAGCCACCTCGATGGCGCGGATGCACTTGGCGAAGACCTTGGCCCGGGCCTTGTCCTGGGCGCCCTTCCGGTACTTGGTCGTCGCCCACTTGGAATGACCCGACATCGCGCCATTCTATCGACGACCCCGTCCGGCCCAAGACTGCTCCGGGGGCGGGTGACTGCCCCGTCAGGGAAAACAAGACTCGGTCGCCACCTCCTCGAAGGGCCCGCCAGCTCGTCGGGGCCGAAGGGGACCGAGTCGGCCACGATCCCCACCCGGTCCGGGCACGCAACGGGTCAGGACGTAGCGACGCGTGGGTCCCCGGCGGCCCCGGCCCGGCACATCCGGGCGAACAGGGCGTGCACCCGGTGGTCACCGGTCAGCTCGGGGTGGAACGCCGAGGCGAGCACCGGTCCCTGGCGCACCAGGACCGGTGCTCCGTCGAGGGAGGCCAGCACCTCGACCGCTCCTCCGACCGACACCACGAGGGGGGCCCTGATGAACACGGCCGGCAGCGGCGGGCCCTTCCCGGAGCCCAGGGCCAGGTCGACCTCGAAGGAACGCACCTGGGGTCCGTAGCCGTTCCGGCGGACCACGGCGTCGAGACGGCCGAAGGTGCGCTGGTCTGGCCGCCCGTCGAGCACCTGACGTGCCACGAGCACCAGGCCGGCACAGGTGCCCAGTACCGGCAGGCCCCCCTCGAGGGCCGTGGCGATGGCTCCGAACAGCCCGGTCGACTCGAGCAGCATCGACAGGGTCGTCGACTCCCCGCCCGGCAGCACCAAGCCGCTCAGCCCCTCGAGGTCCCCGGGCCACTTGACCAGGCGCGGGGCGCAGCCCACTGCGCGGAGGACCGCCACGTGCTCGCGGACATCGCCCTGCAGGTCGAGAACGCCGACGAGGGGCGGAGCCACCGGCTCCACTCCCCCCGGGACTTCCGGTGACCCGCTCACCACCCCCGGTCGGCCAGATGCTCGCCGAACTGCGCAGCCTCGAGGCCGCGCATCGCCTCGCCGAGGCCGCGGAGACCTTGGCCACATGGTCGGGGTCCCGGAAGTGCGCGGTAGCCTCGACGATGGCGGACGCCATCCGAGCTGGATCCGACGACTTGAAGATTCCCGACCCCACGAACACGGCCTCTGCGCCCAACTGCATCACGAGCGCCGCGTCCGCCGGGGTGGCGATACCCCCGGCGCAGAACAACGGTACGGGCAGTCGCCCGACATCGTGGATCTCCTGCACCAGCCCGATCGGTGCCCCGAGTTCCTTGGCCCAGCCGTAGAGCTCGGCGGGATCCGCCTGGGTGATGGAACGGATGGCGCCCAGGATGGAGCGGAGGTGGCGCACGGCCTCGACGATGTTGCCGGTCCCGGCCTCACCCTTGGAGCGGATCATCGCCGCGCCCTCGGAGATCCGCCGCAGCGCCTCGCCCAGATTCGTCGCACCGCACACGAACGGTACGGTGAACGGCCACTTGTCGACGTGGTAGGCCTCGTCGGCCGGGGTCAGCACCTCGGACTCGTCGATGAAGTCCACCCCCAGAGCCTGCAGAACCTGCGCCTCGACGAAGTGACCGATGCGGGCCTTGGCCATCACCGGGATGGTGACCGCCGAGATGATCCCCTCGATCAGGGCCGGGTCGCTCATCCGGGCCACCCCGCCGTCCCGGCGTATGTCGGCCGGAACCCGCTCCAGGGCCATGACCGAGACCGCGCCGGCGTCCTCGGCGATCTTGGCCTGTTCGGCATTGACCACGTCCATGATCACGCCGCCGCGCAACATGTCCGCCAAGCCCCGCTTGACGGTGAACGTCCCGGTCGTCATGGCGATCAGTCTACGAGGCCGGCCGGCGCATCCCCTTCACCGGCGATCCAGTACCCGATCTACCACTCGCTCAGGGCTGCGGCGCGCACCAAGGTGACGTCGAGCTCACCCGGCGCTGGCGGATCGTCCCGGTGGCCCACGGAGGGGTCGATCCAGATCCAACGTGTGGGCCCGAAGCGCGACGGGTTGGCGAAGAACGAGCCCTCCGCCGGTGGCGGGGACGCCATCATGGCCTGCAGCGCCGCCAGCAGCCCTCGTGGGTAGTGCACGGACGATGCCCCGACCACGTCGGCACGGTACTCCCGGCCCTCCCCGAGACAACGCCGCAGCATCGACTCGCCGCCCACCAGCGCGGCCAGGGTGATGCCCACGCAGGCGACCCCGTTGTCCCCGCGCTTGACGTGGGCCAGCTCGTGGGCGAGGACCCCCTCGAGCTCGATGGGATCCGCTCGGCGCAGCAGACCGCTCGTGACCACGATCTCGGCGCCGCGCGCGTCACGGCCGAGCGCGCATGCGTTGGGCACCTCGTCGTCGAGGAGACGGAACGAAGGCAACGGCAGCCCGAACGTGGCACACAGACCCTCGGCGACGTTGAAGAGACGCGGATGGTCCGGCTCGGCCAGGGCGACCGCGCCGATCCGGCCCAGCGCGATCGAGGGTGAGCGTCGCCAGATCAGACCACCCACTACCGTCCCGCACGCCACGAAGACGACGACCCCCACCGGGACGGAGGCGGCAGCTGCGCACAGTGCACCGAGGACCAGCGCGGGCACGAACGCGGCGTACCCGCACAGCATGACGGCTCGCCGCCGGTTGGCGGCCACCTCACGCGGAACCACACGGAGCGCGCCGAGACCGGCATCGCCCTCGTCCTCGGGGAGCGACACCACGACCGGCGCGGGCGCACCGGCGGCCGATGCGCCGGACCGGGAAGTCCCGGCCCCGGCGCTCCTCCCCCGGGCGTTCCTCGATCCGGTCCGCTGGCGTGACCCGTTGGCCCCGCTGTTGGGACCGCCCGAAGCCGGTCGCTGGGTCGTTGCTCCCTGCTCGGGTCGGCGACGCGTGCGGTCTCCGGCGGCGGGCCGGCCCGACGCGCTCTGCGTGCTGCGACCACCGGTCCCCTCGCCGCCGCCGTTTGCCCGCTCTGCGTTCCCCGAGCCGCCACCGGGCGGCCGGTTCCGTGTCCGATTGCGATTGCGATTGCGATTGCGATTGCGGCCTCCGGACCGAGAACCGCCGGCACTGCCGCCACCGTCGTTCCCGGAGCCGGGCGATGCCTGACCCGAGCCTCCCGGGCGGCCAGACGTCCCCGGACTGTCGTCGTGCTCTGCCATGAGCGCGCCAGCCTACGGCCTGGTCGCCCCGCCGGTCGCCCCCGGCCGGCGCATCAGCCGCCACCGCGGCCGGACGCCCGAGCCGCCCGCCGGTAGAGATCCAGGTAGCGCTCGGCCAGCACCTCCATCGACCACGAGCGGGCGTGGGTCAGGGCGCCGGCGTGTGCGGGCACCGACGAGAGCCCGCTGCCCCGGCCGGCGTCGGCCAGGGCGGAACGGAGGGCCAGGGCCAGGGCCGTGGCGTCACCGGGTGGGACGAGGGCGGCATGACCCCCGGCGGCCTGCCGATAGCCGTCGATATCGGAGGCCACCACGGCGCAGCCCGCGGCCATGCCCTCGAGGAGCACCACGCCGAACGACTCGCCGTAGAGCGATGGTGCACACAGCACGTCGGCGCCGGCCAATCGGCTCGCCACCTCGGCGTCGCCCAGCATGCCGAGCCACCGGAGCCGTTCCGACTCGGGGTGGCGCCGGCGGAGCGCTTCGGTGCCCGGGCCCTGCCCGATGACCCATGCCACAGCCGGCTCGTCGACCGCGGCGAACGCGTCGAGGAACACCTCGAGCCCTTTGCGCTCCTCGTGGCGCCCGAGGAACACGGCGACGCGCCGGCCGATGGGGTCGCGGAGCGGTGCGGCCCTCACGAAGCGCTCGACGTCGATACCGTTGAACAGCACGTCGTACTCGCCCCCGTAGGCGCGCTCGGCCGTGTCCCGGGCCGAGGCCGAGACGGCCGCCCGGACCCGCACGCGCCGTCCGAGCGCGGCGCAGGAACGGCCGGGCACGACACATCCACTCGCTCGCTCCGTTGCGGTGGAACGTGCCGACCATGGGCACCGACCCCGCGAGAGGAGCCCATAGGAGGCCAACGGGGCCAGGGGCTCGTGCAGGTGCGCCACGTCGAATCCACCGTGGCGCACGAACCGCTCGGCACGAGCCGCGGCCAGGGGGGACAGAGCGAGCGGAGCCACGGACCCGTTCGCCCGCACGTCAGCCACGCGGCCAATGACGAACGACGACTCGGTCGTGTCGGCCAGCACCATGTCGCGGTCGACCGGTCCCACCAACGTGACCTCGTGCCCGGCGGCGCGCAGCGCGTGCGCCAGCCCGGCGGCCTGGCCCTGCACGCCGCCCGGGCGCGTCAACGCGTATGGCGACACCATGGCCACCCTCACACGTGCCGCCCTGGATCGCTGGGCCAGTTCGGCTGGTAGAGGTGCCACTGCTCGGGGCGGCGGCGGATGTCGTGCTCGAAGGTCCTGGCCAGGTCCCGGGTCACCCGGAGGATGTCCTCGCGGAGCGATCCCCGGCGAGCCGTGTCGAGCGGGGCGTGCACCACGCCGGTGTGGCCGTTGCCCGGGCCCGAGTAGACGACCACGGGGATCAGGGGTGCCCCGGTGCGCAGGGCCAGGGTCGCCGCTCCCGCCGGCAGGGTCGTGCGCTCGCCGAAGAACTCCACCTCGACCCCGTTGCCCATCAGGTCACGGTCGCTCACCAGCCCGGCGACGCGGTTCTCCTTGAGCGTCCGCATCAGCACCGCGCTCACGCCCTCGCCGAGGGCCACGGCCGTGAGCCCCATGGAGGCACGCTGCCCCACGAACCACTCGAACAGCCGTTCGGGCTCCACCCGCTCGACCACGGCCGTCATGGGCATGCCTTCCAGGGCCAGCCAGTAGCCGCCCCACTCCCAGCTCCCCACATGGGGCAGCGCCATCACCATGCCGCGCCCGGCATCCATGGCCGCCTGGAGGTGCTCGCGGCCCTCCTGGAGCTCGAAGCGCCCCCGCACGCCCGCCTCGCTCTCGTAGGGGAGGCGGGCACCGTCCACCCAGTAGCGAGCGTACGCGTCGAAGGATCGCCTGCTCCACCGCCGCACGAGCGCTCGGTCGGGCTCGACCCCTTCGATGCACTCGCTGGCCAGGACGCGCCGCAGGTGGCGCTCGTTCATGGCCAGCGCCGAGCCTCGACGCACGGACATCACCCTGGTCACGGCGAGGGCCACCCCCTGGGCCAGCGGCTCGGGGATGTGGGCCATTCCCGAGCCCAGCCCCCGGTACGTCAGGTACTTGGCGCCGGCCGTCAGGCGGGCCGCCGCGTGTCACGCATGGACGGGGGCAGAAGCGAGGCGGTCACCGAGACCTGTGAGGCGGCCCGGACGGCCCGAGGCTCAAGTGGAGGGCCCGGAGAGACCCCCGGGGCCACCGGCCGACGGACGGCGCCGTCCGTGCTGGCGTGCCGTCCGGGTGGCTCCGAGCGGCCTGGCGGCGCTCGCGCCGGGTCCGGCCGGTGCGGCTGCCCAGGGCCTCCTGCCGACGCGCCCGCCAGCGCCCCAGGGGGGCCCCGGTGGATCGGTCCACGTCACGCCGGGGGACGCCCGAGCCGCCCCGCTCGCCACGGCGGGCCTGCCAGCGCGAATCGATGCGGCGCTCGCGCCAGGTCTCGAGTCGGCGCCGATGACCGCATCGCGGCCCGAGGCGGCGTTCCACACCTTGACGAAGCGCGACAGCGCGGTGAACGAGACCAGCACGAAGAGGATCCACAGCACCGGCACGAAGATCGCCGTGGCGAGGAACCCCACGCCGAGGAGGAACATGCGCTCGCCGCGTTCCATCAGGCCACCCTTGGCCGAGAGGCCCAGCGACTCGGCCTTGGCCCGCTCGTAGGAGATGAGCGCCGTCACGGCCAGGATGCCCATCGGCAGGAGCACCACGTGCCCGCCCCCGTGGTCCAGCAGGTACCAGGCGCAGCCGAGCATGAGCACGGCGTCGGCGACACGGTCGGTCACCGAGTCGAAGAAGGCACCTCGGACCGAGGCGGTGCCGGCCGCCTTGGCGACCGGCCCGTCGAGGAGGTCGTGCAGACCGGTGACGATCAGCATCACGACCGCCAGATGCAGGTGCCCGGTGGCCACCAAGCACGCCGTCACCCCAGCAGAGACCAGCCCAGTGGCGGTCAGGACGTCGGCGGTGATGCCATGGCGGTGCAGTGTCTCGCCGACCGGTCCCGTGGTCCGATCGACGGCGGTGCGCCAGCGGCCGTCGAACATGAAGCTCCTCGTCGCGCCCGGGCCGAGGGGCCCGTGCTGTTCGCGAAAGTTTACATCGGCCCGGGCGGAGAGCCGGACTGGGACCCGCTGACCAGGGCCGCGGGTAGCCTCGCCGGCCGTGCTGCCTGCAGCGTCTCTCGACGTCTCGATCGTGGTGCCGTACTACAACCCAGGCGGCCGTCTGCGCACCACGGTCGAGCAGATGGTCCGCGTCCTCGACGATTCGGGCATGACCTTCGAGATCATCGCCGTCTCCGACGGCTCCACCGACGGGAGCCCGTTCACGCTCGAGGGATTCCCCGAGAGCGTGGTCCGCCGGGTCTCGCTCAGCACCAACACCGGCAAGGGCCACGCGCTTCGGGTGGGGCTCGGCATGGGGCGTGGTCGCTACCTGGGCTTCATCGACGCCGACGGGGACATCTCCCCCGAGTTCCTGGCGCCCTTCGTCTCCATCATGCGCACAGAGCGGCCCGACATCATCATCGGCAGCAAGCGCCACCGGGACTCGTCGGTGCACTATCCCCCGCTCCGCCGGCTGTACTCGTGGGGCTATCAGCGCCTGATCCGGCTGCTCTTCCACCTCAACGTCAAGGACACCCAGGTCGGGATCAAGTTGGTCGACCGCGCCGTCATCGCCGACGTCCTCCCGCTCCTGCGTGAGAGCCGGTTCGCCCTCGACCTCGAGCTGCTGGTCCTGGCCCGCCGCCTCGGTTACGTCCGGCTCGTGGAGGCACCGGTGCGGATCGAGGAGCGCTTCGCCAGCACCATCTCACCCAAGGCGGTGTGGCTCCTGCTCGTCGACACCCTCGGCCTGTTCATCCGCTACTCGGTGCGTCACGAGTACGACGCCGCCATCGCCGAGCGGGCCCGGTCCGGCGGGTCCGCAGATCCCCCTTTTCCCGGTCCGTTGTGACGGGGCGGCTCCGCCCGAGCAGCGCCGTCGACGCGGTCATACACTCATGCCCACGGGCTGCTCCACCCGCGGGTGGCCACCAGAAGGACGGGAGGTCACGTGCCGCACGACCCGACCGCAATTCGCAACGTCGCCCTCGTCGGGCATCACGGCGCCGGCAAGACGACCCTGGCCGAGGCACTGTTGGCCGCCACCGGCGCCATCGCCCGCCGGGGCACGGTGGAGAAGGGCACGACCGTCATGGACACCGAGCCCGAGGAGGTCTCGCGGCAGCTCTCGGTCTCGACCGCGCTGGCCCCCTTCACCGTCAACGGGGTCAAGGTGAACCTGCTCGACACGCCCGGCTACGCCGACTTCGCCGGCGAGATGATGGTCGCTCTGTCCAACGTCGACCTGGCCGTGCTCGTCGTCAGCGCCATCGACGGGGTCCAGGCCCAGACCGAGGACGCCTGGCGCGCTGCCGCCCGCCTCGGCGTGCCACGCGTCATCGTGGTCAACAAGCTGGACCGTGAGCGGGCCGATTTCGAACGCACCCTGGCCGAGATCCGTGAGACCTTCGGAGCCGGCGTCGCCCCCGTGGAGCTCCCGGTCGGGCGGGAAGCCGACTTCCACGGTGTGATCGACCTGCTCGACGACACGGCGACCCACTACGACACGGCTCCCGCGGGGAATCCGCTGGAGGGCTCCGTACCCCCGCCCGGACACGAGGGCCCCATTCCGCCCGAGTTGGTCGACGAGGAACATGCCGTCCACGAGCAGCTGGTCGAGGGCATCGTCGTGGGGGACGACGACCTCATGGAGCGGTACCTCGAGGGCGAGACCCTCGACTACGCCGAGCTCGAGAAGAGCCTGGCTGGGGGCGTGGCCTCCGCCAGTGTCTTCCCGGTGTTGTGCTGTTCGGCGGCCAGCGGGGTCGGCGTGGACCGCCTGGCCCGCCTGCTCGAGGAGCTGTGCCCCTCGCCCGCCTCGCGCCCCCCCTTGCTGGCCCGGGCGGGAACCGAGACGGCGGAGATCCGTTCGGACCCGGCCGGGCCGCCCCTCCTCGCGGTGGCCAAGACGTTCAACGACAGCCACGCTGGGAAGATGTCCCTGTGCAAGGTGGTCTCGGGCACCATCAAGGCCGACGCCGTCCTGGTCAACTCGCGCACCCGGGAGGAGGAGCGGCTGCACGCCCTCCAGAGCATCGCGGGACACACCACCGCGCCCACCACGTCGGTCAGCGCCGGTGACTTCGTGGTGGTGCCCCGTCTCAACGGGACGCGCACCGGCGACACCCTGGCGCCCAAGGGCCAACCCGTCACCCTCACGCCCCCCGTGCTCGATCCCCCGGCACTGCGGGTGGCCGTCCACCCGGCCACCCGGGCCGACGACGACAAACTGATGTCGGCGCTGGGGCGGCTCTGCGATGAGGATCCGACACTCACGGTCACCCGTGACGACGAGACACACCAGACGATCCTGGGGGTCACCGGTGAGGTGCACCTGGCCGTCACCCTCGAGCGACTCCAGCGCAAGTGCAACGTCACCGTCGAGCGCGAGGAGCTTCGGATCCCCTACCGCGAGACCATCACCAGGCCGGCACAAGCCGAGGGCAAGCACAAGAAGCAGTCGGGCGGGCACGGGCAGTTCGGCGTGTGCCACCTTCGTCTCGAACCCCTCGGGCGCGGCGAGGGGTTCGCCTTCCGCGACGAGGTGGTCGGTGGGGCCATCCCGCGCCAGTACATCCCCGCCGTCGAGAAGGGCGTGGTCGAGACCTTCGCCGGCGGTGGCATCTTCGGTTTCCCCGTGGTGGACGTGGCCGTGACCGTCGACGACGGGAAGGCCCACTCGGTCGACTCCAACGAGCTCAGCTTCAAGATGGCGGCCGCCCAAGCCGTTCGGGCGGCGCTGGCGGAAGCGGGACCCATCGTGCTCGAACCCGTCTCGCTCCTCTCGGTCACCATCCCGGCGGAGTGCCAGGGCGACGTGCTCGGCGACCTGCACTCCCGCCGGGCACGCATCATCGGCACGGACCCGGCCGAGGACGGCGCCTACCAGACCATCACCGCGACTGCCCCCACCGCCGAGCTCACGCGCTACGCCGTCGACCTGCGGGCCCTGACCGGCGGGCGGGGCTCGTTCCGTGGCACCCACGACCACTACGACGCGGTGCCCGAGCACCTGGTGGACTCCCTGTCCAGGGAGTGACCTCGGGAGTCGGCGGCGGTCAGCCGAACGGCAAGGACGCCGTCATGTCCAAGGTGACCGACGTCGAGGTGCCGTCGACCGGTGCCACCGCCACGTAGTAGGCGGTGCCCGGCGATGGCGTGCTGATCGAGAACGTGGTGCTCATCGGCCGACCGGCCCTGACCTGCACCGGGTCCGCGCCACCGACCACCCGTCCCGCACCGTCGAGCACGTAGACGTACACGCTTGAGCCCGAGGTCCACGTGGCCTGCACTTTGATCGTGGCACCGGGCTGGTAGCTGCTACCGGCCGGCGGTCCAGGAATCGTCAGCTTCACGACCGCGGCGACACCCCCGTGGCCAGCACCATTGGTGGGGTGCGGTTGCACCTTCACGCCGTTCGACGGTGAGCTCGTGAACGGCCCGATCCCGTTGGCCACACCCATGGTGGCGTTGCTCCACTTGCCGTTCGACGTGTCCGTCGCTGTGTACACGTTCATCGACTGTGTCGTGCCGAGGCCAGGACTGCCGGTCCAGTCGACGGAACCGCCCTGGCAGCCCGTCGGAGTCGACGCGGTCGAGGAGAAGGTGAAATCGGTGGTGCCGCTCGACGTCCCATTGCCCGCATGGACGGCGTTGTAGGCCTGCACCTCCGAATACAGGTCGATGACCTTCGCGCCGTCACCCACGATGAGGTTCTCGTTCGGGCCGCCACACCCGCGCTGGGCGGCGTTGTTGGCATCACCGGTGTAGGTGAAGCCCCACTTGTACGAACCGACACTGGTCGTCGTGAAGCTCGACGACGTGTAGGTGGTATTCGCCGTCACCTTCTGAGCCGAGCTGGTGAAGACCGGAGTGTCGGCGCAGAAGCTGTCGGTCGACCGGTAGAGCGCCCAGGTGATCGTGCCGGTGCTCGACACCGGATTGACGAGACCCGTGAACGTGGCCTGGTCGGCCACGGACCCGCCCACGGTCGTCGTGCCCGGGTCAGCGTTCGTGATGATGTTCGGCGTGGCGGGGTTGACCGTCAACGACTCGTTGGCACCGCCGCAGGCGGTCACCGGGCCGTTGTTGGCATCACCGGTGTAGGTGAAGCCCCACTTGTACGAACCGACACTGGTCGTCGTGAAGCTCGACGACGTGTAGGTGGTGTTCGCCGTCACCTTCTGAGGCGAGCTGGTGAAGGAGGCCGTGCCGGTGCAGTTGGCATCGCCGGCGGCATAGAGCTTCCAGGTCACGGTGCCCGTACTCGTCGCCGGGTTGACCAGACCGGTGAAGGTGGCTTGATCGGCTGCCCATGCTCCGACCGTCGTCATGGCCGGGTCGGCTCTGGTGGTGATGCTCGGCGCGACGGCGTTGACCGTCAGGGTCTGACCGGTGCCGCCACAGGCGCTGACCGGGGTGTTGTTGACGTCACCGCTGTAGGTCACGCCCCATGTGTAGATCCCGGGGACTGCCGTGGTGAAGCTGGTCGACGTATACGTGGTGTTCCCCGACACCGTGCCCCCGGTGCTGGTCGCGAAGACCGGCGGGCCGGCGCACGAACCATTTCCGTAGAGGCTCCAGGTGATGGTCCCGGTCGGGCTGTAGCCACCGGAGAGGACCGACTGGTCGGCCACCGATCCGCCCACCGAGACGCTCGACGGCCTGGCCGAGGAGGTGATCATCGGGGTCAGGCGGTTGACAACGCTCGACTCGCCGCTCGCACCGCAGGAGTTCGTCGTCGCGGCGTTGTCGGTGTCCCCGCCGTAGTTGGCGATCCACCAGTACGTCCCGGCCCGCGCTGGCGAGATGGGCGGCGAGGTGTAGGCGGCGTTGCCGTTGGTCACATTGGCCTTGACCTGGCCCACCTGGGTGGCACACGCCAAGGTAGGGCTCGGGCCGTACAGGGTGTAGGTGATCTTCCCCGTCGGATGGTAGCCTCCGGCCAGCGTGGCCTTGTCGGTGACTGACTGGCCCACGTTGACGTTGGTCGAGGCGCTAGTGCCCAGCGTCGGCGCCGCCTGATGGACCGCAATGGTCTCGCTCGTGCCGCCGCACCCGCTCTGGGCGGTATTGCCGGTGTCGCCGGTGTACGCGAATGCCCACACGAACGAACCGACGCTCGTCGTGGTGAAGCTCGAAGACGTATAGGTGGTGTTCGCCGTCACGTGCTGGGGCGAGCTGACGAAGGCCGGGGTTCCGGTGCAGTTGCTCTCGCCGGTGGCATAGAGCTTCCAGGTGATCGTGCCCGTGCTCGTCGCTGGGTTCACCAGACCCGCGAAGGTGGCCTGGTCGTCGACCGACCCGCCGACGGTCACGCTGGATGGGTTCGCCGTCGTCGTGATGCTCAGGTTGCCCGGCGACGTCGCTCCAGAGAACTGGACACTCGGCGGGCTCGTCCAGATCGTGGCGACGTCGTCGAAGGCGCCCTCGACCACGTAGTAGTAGGTCGTGCCCGGCACGAGCACCGGATCGTCGTCGGTGCACGAGGTGGCCGATGACGTGACCGTGCTGGTCTGGGCGCACGACCCGCCGGAGAGGGCTGCATAGGGCCCGCCGCTCGTCGTGCCCCGCAAGACCTTGTAGCCACCACCGGCCGGCAGCCCCGCAGCGGCCCCCCAGCTGATGTGCAAGCTCGTGGTGGTCGGTGAGGTGGAGCTGCCCGCCCCCGGAGCGAGGAGCGTCACGGCTTGTGCCTGGCCCGACCCGGTCCCCGAGGTCGTCCAGAATCCATAGGCGGCCCCGGCGGAGGCCAGGAGGAAGCCCACGACGAACATGATCAACGGGCGGGCGAGGCGTCGGAGCCCGCTGGGCCGGCGGGTCCTGGCGACGCGACGAGCGTGGCGCGCCCTTGTCACGAGGAGTGTCCCGACAAGGTGAAGGTGACGGTGAAGGTGACGCCCTGGCAGGCGTTCGGAGCGCCGGCGGCCAGCCTCACGAAGTCGGCCATCGACTCCGTTCCACTCGTCGCACCTGCACCTACCGTGATCGCCTGCGACAAGGTGGAAGGTGAGCTCCCGACGACGCTGAGGTTGCTGGACGGGCACGCCACCGTGTTGCCCGAGACCGGTGTGCCAACGGTGAGGACCTGGGTGAAAGTGGCTCCGAAGGGATTGGGATTGTGCAGGCTGAAGGAGAGCCCACCGGTACCTCCCGGCAGGAGGGCAGCGGGCCCGCTCTCGGCGGTGACGGTGACGCTCACGGGGCTCCCCACCATGTTCTGGCCGGCGCCCGAACCCGTGGAGGCGAAGTAGGCGTAGGCGCCGCCCGCAGCGAGGCCGGCGACCAGCGCTCCGAGAGTTCCCACCACTGGCACCACGTGCCAGTGGCGACGCCCTGACCTGGACGACCGAGCCACGACCTCGACCGTCTCGTCCGCGCCCACCCCGGTGTTCGGGGCCTCAGCGGCCAAAGGGTCATCGGCTCGCACGTGGACACCGAAGATCCTGCGTACGAGAGGGTCGTCCGCCCGCACGTGGGCTCCTCGGATCCCGGCCACCAGTGGCTCGCCCGCCCTCACGTGGGCGCCACCGATCTGGCCGAGTGCCGCCTCGGGGTCCACCGGATGCGGCTCCTGGACCGGCGGCCCGACCGAACTCCGCCTGTCGATCGCGATCACCGGCTCCCGGCCCCACTTGCGCGCGTGCTGGCCCCGGCTCATGACGTGACCGTCACCTTGCACGCTCCGCGGGGCCGGCCTTCACCACGTCGACCACGCCGACTCGCACAACTCGAATTCCAGAGATTTGGCGTACTCACCGAGGGACGTCAGGAGAGACTCCCCTGACGTCCTTCGCTGACCACGCCGCAGTGTCGTCTCGACACGGCGCGGCCTCGGGAGGCCGGGTCGCGAACACGTTGGTCCGCGACCCGGCCTCCGGGCCTCCTCAGTCGGCTACGGCAGAAGCCGCGCCGTGCTCGGACCTCAGCTGGCCGAGAACCCGAGGATCACCGTGGCGTTCTCACAGGCATCCTGATTCGTACCCGAATCGATCATCTGAATCGAGACGCCCGTGGGGCTGAAGTACGTCGTCCCCGGGGGAATGGTCCAACCGGACCCACCGTTGGTGAGGTTCTCCTGCAACCCAGCCGAATCCGTGTACGGGCTGAGCTGGTACCAGGCCACCTGAACAGGCGAGCCCACGTTGGCGGCGTTACAGCCGCCGGACCCGGTGCTGCTACTGGCATTGACCCCGTCCCCGACCTTGATGGTCAGCGCGCTGACGTGCACGCTGCTCCCGCCAGGATTGGTGACGGCAAAGTCGACCGGCTGTCCCGGAGCTCCCGGGTACAGCGGGGCCGCCGTGCCACCCAAGACGTTGAACTCCACGGCTGGGATGTCAGCGTTGCCAGTCGGCGGGTTGGTGTTGCCATAGGCGCCGGGGTTGCCCGGTGCGGACGGCCCGCAGTTGACGGGCACTTGCTGCCAGGTGTTCCCGCTCGGCACGGTGCACGACGGGAAGTCACCCGCGATGCCCGCCCCCTGATTGGTCTGCACCCACACCGTTCCCGGGTGGGTGTCCGTGCCCACCGAGAGTTGGGTGAAAGAGTCCGACAAAGCCACGTTCAGCCCGTCCGCGTGCGGTTGGGTGTTCCCCGGGTCGCTGTACGCAGTGGGAAACGAGATCGAGTACACGAACTCGTTGGGCACGTAGGGGTGCGTCGCGAACGGGAAGGTGACGTTGAAGGTCGTCGGCCTGCCGTTGGGCTGGTCCGCCGGGACGTTCTGGACCACCGTTTGGCTCTGCCCGCTGCTGAGGGTGAGCGTGATGGGAACGTTGCTGACCGCCGGCCCCCAATTGCGGAAGGCCACGACCGCACTGATCAGCCGTTGCATCGGTGCCGAGTTGGCCAGGGTGACGTCGTTGCCGAACTGGCTGATCGACGCGCAGTCCAAGCACTGGTCCTGGATGTACGCGGTGTTCGGATCGTTGGTCGTGACCAGACTGTCGTATCCCGCACCGATCTGGGTGATCGACACTGCTGTGCCAGAACCAGTCTGGGCGGTTCCCGCACCGGACCCGGTCGTGGTGAAGTACGCAAACGCTGCGGTCGCCCCGAGGACGACCCCGGCGACGGCGCCGATGACGGCGCGCTTCCTTCCCTTCTTCATCTTCACGTGGTGCTCCTTCTCTTGGTTGGTTTGCTTGATGAGAAAGGCACCGGTTTCGCCATTCGCTCCCCAGGGGCCCGGCGACCACACATGGCCCCTGGATCATCACGTTGCCCTTGCTGCTCAGGATCGCCCCATCGATCCCGTCTTCTGGTCAGGGAATCGAGGTGCACCTCCTGACGCCGGTGGCACCGGGATGTGTAACGGCGGGCGAACGGGTCCGACCCTCAGCGCAGCGCGTCTGCGCGCGGTAACCGTGCTGAATCCACGAGACACCGTTCGTCGCTCCCCCCGTGGGCGCCGAGTCGGGGCCCGATTGGAACCTAGGGCTGTCCCCTGGTGGCCACCAGGGAGGAAAGTCACAATCTGCAACCGCCCTGGCGGCTCCCGCGGAGCCAAGGATCGCTGCGGCCCAGGTGAAGGGCCTCGATCCGGCGAGACCGGTCCGACGGGAAATCGGCCGCGTCAGAACGGATGGGTGTGCCCGAAGCGCACCGGAACCTTGGTGAGGATCAGCGTTCCGAGCAGCTGCTGGCCCGGGATGGCCACCACGACGACGGCCACGTGGCCCGAGGCCCGGCCGAGGGGCTTGGCGACGTGGGCGGCATCGAACTGGCCCGTATACGCCACCACGCACACGGCATGGCCGGGCGGCACGTCGTCCGCCAGGCGCCCGTAGAGGCGCGGCGCCATCGAGCGCAAGGCGCTCAGGGTGTACCGACGGACGCCGGTCAGGTGCCCCTGTCCCTCGACGGCCCGGGTCGCCGTCGGCAGGGCCAGATAACACGACTCGTTCGACGTTCCCACGTCACTCCGCGCCGCCGAGCAGGACGCGAGCAACCCCGAGGCCAGCACCAGGCCGGCCACGGCGGCCACCATACGGCGGGCCGGCCGCCTCATCCCTCGCCCTCCGTGGCCAAGGTGGGGTCGGCCGAGGGGGGATCAGAGTGGGGCACCAACGTCCCGGGAGACCCGGCGGCGGGCACGCCCTCTGGCGCAGCCAGGACCCCGTACGCCTCAGGGCCGGCCTCCACCTCGCTGGCCAAGGCCTGCCGGGGCCAGCGGCCCCACCGGACCTGCAGGGCCAGCTGGCCCACGAAGAGCCAGCCGACGCCCAGGATCATCCAGAAGCTGACGACCCGGTACAAGAGCACGGCCGAAGCGGTGCTCGCCTCGGCCCCCCCGAACGCCACCAGGGCCACCGTGATCGAGCCCTCCACGACCCCGAGCCCACCGGGCGTGATCGGGAGGGTGGCCGCCAGTTGCCCCGCCCCGTAGGCGAGCAGGAGTCCGGCCCACGGGATAGGAACATCGATGGCCACGAACATCATGGCGAAGCAGGCGCAATCGAGCAGCCAGTTGGCCGTGCCCCAGAACACGATGCGCCCGATCTGACCCCAGCTGAGGCGCACCGCTGTCATCCAGGCCATGATCCGGTCGATCTCGGCGGCGGTGTCCCCCCGCGGCCGCCCGGTCAACGCCACCGAGAGCCGGATCGTGCCCGAGACCACGGCATGCAGCGGCCGCTCGTACACGAAGAGCGAGCCGATGCCGACCATGATGGCGAAGGTGCCGATCAGCGCCGGGACGAGGTCGAAGGCGGCACCCTGGTCGGCCGCCATCCCGAGGCCCACCACGGCCAGGAGCGAGAGGCTCACGATCGCGGCCACCAGGGTCCCGGCGAGCGCCCACACGGCCAACGTGTTGTCAGCGCCGAAACGACGGAACCAGCGGAAGCCGTACACAGTGGCGACGGCGTTGCCGATCGGCAGCGAGTTGGTGATGGCCTGCGACGCGAACGACAGCTTCACCAGCGGCGTCCAGGGTGCACGAAGGTGCCCCGCCTTGAGCAGCTCGTACTGCATCGCCGTGAAGCAGAAGTACGAGCCGATCTCGGCAACCACGGCGGGACCGATCCACCACCAGTCCGACGACTTGAAGATGGCCCCTATGCCCGACAGCTCCGAGGTCTTCGAGGACAGGACCCACAGCACGGCCACCGCCAGGGCGATACCGGCGACCACGCGCACGAAGGGCCACGCGCGACGAAGCGCACGCCACGCCGGCCAGGTGCGCCAACGACGCGTGGCCCGGCGTGGGTCGTCAGAGGGGCCAGGCGTCGGTGACCCTCTTCCACGACAGCGGCAACGTCTCGGGCAGGACCCTGGTCTCGGCCACCGAGGTCATGAAGTTGGTGTCACCCGACCAGCGCGGCAGGACGTGGAGATGGACGTGGCCGGGGATCCCCGCCCCGGCGGCACGCCCGAGATTGGCCCCCATGTTGAGCCCGTCGGGCTCGTAGGCGGCGCCGAGAGCGGCGACCGCCCGGCGCGTGGCCGACCACAGCTCGGACGACTCGTCATCGGTGCACTCGTCGAGGCTCGCCACGTGCCGCAGCGGCAACACCAGCACGTGCCCGCTGGCATAGGGGTAGGCGTTCATGACGACGAAGGTCAGCTCGCCCCGCCAGACCACGAGATTGTCCTCTGAGGGCGGGCCGCTGCTCGCCAACCGGCAAAAGACACACCCGGCCTCGTCGTCCACGAGCTCCCCGGCACGCTCACGCGCCGTCGCCTCGACGATGTACTCGCGGCGCCACCCCGCCCAGAGGTGATCGAGGCTCACGGCAAAGACCGCACCTTCACGCTGGACCGTCGGCCGGAGCGCGGTCCTCGGGCAAGCCCTTGCGCTCGACTTCGTCGGTCACCTCGGCCACCAGGTCGGTGATCGCCACGTCCTGCTCGGGCTTCGTCGTCCAGCTCCGCCGGTTCACGCCCACGGTGCCCGCCGGCGCATCTCGTGGCCCGACCACCAGCACATAGGGGATCTTGGCCAGCTTGGCCCGGCGGATGCGCGCTCCGAGCTTCTCGCCACTCACGTCGGCCGTGGCCCGCAGGCCGGCGGCCGCGCAGGCCTCGACCACCGAATGGGCATAGTCGTCCTGCTCGTCGGTGACCGCGATCACCCGGACCTGCTCGGGCGAGAGCCAGGTGGGCAGCGCGCCGGCATAGTGCTCGATCAGCACCGCCATGAACCGCTCCACCGTGCCGAAGAGGGCCCGGTGGATCATGATCGGCCGGTGCCGTGCGTTGTCGGCACCCACGTACTCGAGACCGAAGCGCTGCGGCAGCTGGAAGTCGAGCTGCACTGTCGACATCTGCCAGGTCCGGCCGATGGCGTCGCGTGCCTGCACCGAGATCTTGGGACCGTAGAAGGCCCCGCCCCCCTCGTCGATGACCAGGTCGAGACCCATGGCCAGCGCCGTCTCGCGCAGCGCCGCGGTGGCGGTCTCCCACTCCTCGTCCGAGCCCACCGCCTTGCCCGGCGGCCGGGTGGAGAGCTCCAGGTAGAAGTCGCCCAGCCCGTAGTCGCGCAGCAGGTCGAGCACGAAGTGCAGCGTGCGCACCAGCTCAACGGACATCTGCTCTGCGGTGCAGAAGATGTGCGCGTCGTCCTGGGTCATGCCCCGCACGCGGGTGAGACCCTGGAGCACGCCGGACTTCTCGTAGCGGTAGACCGTCCCGAACTCGAAGAGGCGCATGGGCAGCTCGCGGTAGGAGCGCTGGCGGCTGCGGTACACCAGGATGTGGAACGGGCAGTTCATGGGCTTCAGGTAGTACTGCGTGCCGCCGTCGAGCTCCATGGGCGGGTACATGCCGTCAGCGAACCAGTCGAGGTGGCCGGACTCCTCGAAGAGTGCGCCCTTGGTGATGTGCGGCGAGTTGACGAACTCGTAGCCGGCCTCGACATGCCGGCGCCTCGAATAGTCCTCCATGAGCCGCCGTATGGTGCCGCCCTTGGGGTGGAACACGGCCAGGCCCGAACCGATCTCCTCGGGGAAGCTGAAGAGATCGAGCTCGGCCCCGAGCTTGCGGTGGTCCCGCCGCTCTGCTTCCTCAAGCTGGTGCAGATGCGCGGCGAGGGCCTTCTCCGACTCCCAGGCCGTCCCGTAGATCCGCTGGAGCTGCTCGCGCTTCTCGTCGCCCCGCCAGTACGCGCCGGCGACGCGCATGAGCTTGAAGTGACCGAGCCGGCCCGTCGAGGGTACGTGGGGGCCCCGGCACAGGTCGATGAAGGCGTCGGAGTTCCGGTAGGTGCTCACCCCGGACCCGGCCGCGTCCACCTCGTCTGCGCCCCCGCCGACGGCCTCGATGATCTCCTGCTTGAACGGCTGGTCCGCGAAGATCTCGAGGCCCTCGTCCAGGGTGTGATCGTGGCGGACGAAGGGCTGGTCCTCGTCGATGATCACCCTCATCTCCGCGTCGATCCGCTCCAGGTCGTCGTCGCTGAAGTGGGCCCCGTCGGGCAGCTCGAAGTCGTAATAGAAGCCGTTCTCGATGACGGGCCCGATGGCGTACTTGGCACCGGGCCACAGGCGCCGGACCGCCTGGGCCATGACGTGCGCCGTCGAGTGCCGCAGCACCGTTCGGCCAGCCTCGGAGTCGGCAGTGACGATCGCCACCTTGGCTCCGTCGGTCAGCTCGGTGGAGAGATCCACCTCACGCCCGTCGACGGTGGCCACGACGGCAGCCTTGGCCAGGCGGGCGCCGATGGAGCGGGCCAGCTCACCAGCCGTGGTGCCCTCAGCCGCCTCCCGCGTGGTTCCGTCGGGGAGTACAACCGAGATGACGCCTGCCATCGTGCACCCTTCTCCTGCTCAGCCGGCGGGACTCTCGCACCGGACTCCGTTAGTGGTCCCTCCAAAGGGTACCGGACCAGGTTCAGAGGTCGATGCCCAGGAGGGCGGCCCCGTCGGCCACCGGCCGGCCCCGCCCCGCCTCCTCGTCGAGCGCCCGCAGCGCGGCCGGCGTGTCGAGGTCATCGTCGAGCGCGCGCCGGACCGCGGCGAGTCCCTCGGACCCGTCACCAGCGGGTGCGTCCCGCCAGAGGTCCAGCCTGGCCGCGGCACGGGGCATGTCGGATTCGGTCCGCCACTCCCAGTCGGGTCGGTAGTGGTGGGCCAGGAGGGCGAGCCGCACGGCGCGGCGGTCCCACTCCTTGCACAGGTCACCCACGAAGACGAGGTTGCCGAGCGACTTGGACATCTTGGTACCGCCCAGTCCCACCAGGCCCACGTGGAACCAGACCCGCACGAACGGCTTCCCGGTGACCGATTCGGACTGCGCCGTCTCGCACTCGTGATGAGGGAAGACGAGGTCGCGGCCGCCGCCGTGGACGTCGATGGTCTCCCCCAGCTCTCGAAGGGCCAGGGCCGAGCACTCGATGTGCCAGCCCGGCCGACCCGGGCCCCAGCGCGACTCCCAGGAAGGCTCGTCAGGCAGCGAGGGCTGCCAGAGCACGAAGTCGAGCGGGTCCCGCTTGTTGGGGTCCTCGGGATGCCCGCCGTGCTCGGCAGCCAGCTCGAGCATGCGGGGCCGGCCATAGCCACTGATGCGGCCGAAAGCGGGAAAGCTGTCCACACTGAAATAGACGGACCCGCCCGCACCGTATGCGTGACCGCCATCGAGCGCCGCGCCGATCAACGAGAGGATCTCGGGGATGGCCGAGGTGGCCCGGGGCTCGGAGTACACCGGCAGCAAGTTGAGCAGCTGCATCTCGGCGTCGAACCGGGCCATCTCCTCGGCGGCCAGGTCCAGGTAGTGGACCCCGAGCTCGCGCGCCTTGCGCAAGATGTCGTCGTCGACGTCGGTCACGTTGCGCACGCAGCGCGTCTCGTGGCCGGCGTCTCGCAAGCGGCGCTGGAGCATGTCGAAGGCCAGATACACGGCCGCATGGCCCAGGTGGGCGGCGTCATAGGGCGTGATGCCGCACGAGTACATGGTCACCAGCGGTCCGGGCTCGAATGGCACCACCTCGCCGCGAGCCGTGTCATAGAGGCGCACCGTCGCTCCGTCCGATCCGCTCAGCCGGTCAGATCCCGGCGATCCTCAAGGTCGAGTGCGCCTTGTGACGGATGTTCATGGTGATGCACACCGCGGTGAACGCCTCGATGGCCGCGGCCTGGTTGAGGCTCCCGGCGTCGAGCGGGCGCAGCCCGCGCATCCGCTCGACCAGCTCGACGGTCGCCGCGGTGGCCTCAGGATGGTCCGAGCACACGAGCACGTCGGCCTCCAGGCCCGAGCCCAAGTTCTCCATCTCCCGAGCCGGGAGGTGGTGGAAAGCGGCGGCCACCAACGAACCGGGGAGAGCCGCCTGGACGGCGCCGGCGACGGAGCCGCGCGGCGGGACCAGAGCAAGCATCTCACGACCGTCCTTGACCAATGCGTTGGCCATCGAGATCACGACCTTCCCGTCCAGCTGGTCGCGCAGCGAGCGGACGGTGCCGACCGCGCTGTCCCAGGGCGTCGCCACCACGACCACGGGCGCCGTGGCGGCGCCCGTGTTGTCGGCTCCCCCGATGCCTCCGGCCAGGTCCGGCCAGGTGGTGGCCAGCTCTTGGGCCACGCCGGCCGCCCGTTCGGCGTCGCGAGAACCGATCGTGACCGTCGCGCCCGACTCGGCCAGTCGGACCGCAACCCCGCGCCCAGCCGGGCCGGTACCACCGAGGATTCCCACGTGCATGCCCCTACCTTCGCATAACCTCGCTGGCGCCATGGGACTCCTCACCGGAAAGCGGTTGCTGATCACGGGCGTGCTCACCGAGGCGTCGTTGGCGTACGCGGTGGCCAGCGCCGCCCAAGAGGAAGGCGCCGAGATCCTCCTCTCGGGTGCCGGGCGCGCCCTCTCGCTGACCAGACGGACCGCTCGCAAGCTGCCCGAGGTGCCCGAGGTGCTCGAGATCGACGTGACGTCGCCCGAGCAGCTCGCCGCGGCCGCCGAAGCGGTGGCGACCCGCTGGGGCCGGCTCGACGGGATCCTCCACGCCATCGGGTTCGCGCCGGCCGACTGCCTGGGCAGCGGGATGTTCGCCGCCGACTGGGACGACGTGGCGGTGGCCCTGCATGTCTCCGCCTACTCGCTCAAGGCCCTCGTCGAGGCGTTTCGACCCCTCCTCGAGGCCGCCGGGCGCGACGGCGGCGCTTCGGTGGTCGGCCTGGACTTCGACGCCACAGTGGCGTGGCCGGTGTACGACTGGATGGGCGTGGCAAAGGCGGCCCTCGAGTCGCTCTCGCGCTACCTGGCCAAGGAACTCGGCCCGCTCGGTATCCGGGTCAACCTGGTGGCGGCGGGTCCCGTGCGGACCATGGCCGCCAAGTCGATCCCAGGGTTCTCGGCGTTCGAGGACACCTGGGCGGAGCGGGCGCCGCTCGGCTGGGACGTGCACGACGCCACCCCGGTGGCCAAGGCGTGCGTGGCGCTGTTCAGCGATCTGCTCCCCATGACCACGGGGGAGATGCTCCACGTCGACGGTGGCGTGCACGCGATCGGCGGATCTGCCTGAGGGCGCGACCGGGACCTCCCCCCGCCGGTAGGTTGCTCCCATGAGCATGCGGGGGCACGGGATGCCCGGGCACGGCGGCGCCTGGACCGGGTTGCGCTCGATGCGCCAGGACCGCACCGTCCTGCGCCACCGGGTCAAGAAGGGCACGGCACGGCGGATGCTCACCTTCGCCGTGCCCTACCGCGGGATCCTCACCATCTTCATCCCCGTCGTGATCCTCGACGCCGTGATCGTGGCGGTGAACCCGCTGATCCTGCGTTCGCTCATCGACAACGGGATCTTGAAGAAGAACAGCGAACTCGTGATCTGGCTGGCCGTGCTCGTCGCACTCCTCGCCCTGGCCGACGGTGCGCTGGCCCTGGTCGAACGCCGCATCTCGGCCTATCTCGGCGAGAGCCTGATCTACGACATGCGCTCCAAGGTGTTCCGGCACATTCAGCGCATGCCCTTGGCGTTCTTCACACGCACGCAGACGGGGGCCCTGGTGAGCCGCCTCAACAACGACGTCATCGGCGCCCAGCAGGCCTTCACCGACCTGCTCTCCAATGTGATCGGGAACCTGGTCACCGTCGTCATCGTGATCGTCGCCATGTTCATCCTCAGCTGGCAGATCACCCTCGCCGCCCTGGTGCTGGTGCCGCTGTTCCTCATCCCCTCGCGCTACGTCGGGCGGCGGATCGGGGCCTTGACCAAGGAGGGCTACGACCTCAACAGCGAGATGAACATGGTCATGCAGGAACGCTTCCAGGTCGGCGGGGCGATGCTGGTCAAGCTGATGGGCCATCCCGAAGCCGAAGCCCACGAATTCGAGACCAGGGCCGGACGCGTCCGCGACATCGGGGTGGCCCAGGCGACGTACGCCCGCGTCTTCTTCGTAGCCCTCACGCTCACTGCGTCGCTCGCCACGGCCATCGTCTACGGCGTCGGTGGCGTGGCTGCCGTCAACGGAACCCTCCAGGTCGGGACGGTCGTGGCGCTGACCTCCTACCTGACCCGGCTCTACCAGCCACTGACCCAGCTCTCGAACCTGAACCTCGATGTGATGACCGCCCTGGTCTCCTTCGAGCGGCTCTTCGAGGTCCTCGACATCGTGCCCATGATCGACGAGGCCCCCGACGCGGTCGACCTCCCCCGTGGCACGGCAGCGATCGAGTTCGATGACGTGCACTTCACCTATCCGAGCGCGGACGACGTCTCGCTGGCCTCGCTCGAGTCGGTGGCCGTCCTCGAGTCGGGACTGCGCCACGAGGTGCTCCGCGGCATCAGCTTCCGGGTGGAGCCGGGGACCATGGTGGCCCTCGTCGGCCCCTCCGGCGCGGGGAAGACGACCATCTCGAACCTGGTGCCGCGCCTCTACGACGTCAGCGCCGGCTCGGTCAGCTTGAGTGGAGTCGACGTCAGGCAGGCCACCATGGCCTCGCTCCGCGACGTGGTGGGCGTGGTGACCCAGGACCCGCACCTCTTCCACGACACGCTGCGCGCCAACCTCCTCTACGCCCGGCCTCTGGCCACCGAGAGCGAGATCCTCGATGCCCTCAGGCAGGCCCAGATCGGGCACATCGTCGCCGACCTCCCCGACGGCCTCGACACGGTGGTCGGCGAGCGCGGCTACCGCCTCTCGGGGGGTGAGAAGCAACGGGTCGCGCTGGCCCGCCTCATCCTCAAGGCACCCGACGTGGTCGTGCTCGACGAGGCCACCGCACACCTCGACTCAGAATCAGAAGCAGCAGTGCAGCGGGCGCTCAGCGAGACCCTGAGCGGTCGCACGTCTCTGGTGATCGCCCACCGACTCTCGACGGTGCGCGAGGCCGACCAGCTCCTCGTGGTCGACGGCGGTCGCATCGTGGAGCGGGGCACCCATGCCGAGCTGCTCGACGCGGGTGGTGTGTACGCCGAGCTCTACCGCACCCAGTTCGCCGAGCAGGAAGAGGCCACCGAGACCACGGGCGCCTGAGAGGTCCCGGATCCGAGCCGCGCCAGCGGTGGGCCGGCGAACGGATGGCAATCGCACAAAAGCACTGGGGTCCATCAGTGCGTTCGCACCACCGCGCTCCGCGGTGCCGCGTAAGGTGCCCCGCATGGGTGGCGGCACGGCAAGGCCCTGGACGCTCACCTGGGACAGGCTGCTGGTCGAGCCCCGTCGACCCCCGGGCATCCGCGAGCGCGCCGACGCTCACTGGCTGGCGGTGGCCGCCGTGTGCGTCGGCGCCTTCATGGGCCAGCTGGACGCATCCATCGTCACGGTGGCGCTCCCCACCTTCCAGCACACCTTCGACGCTTCGGTCGGGGCGGTCACCTGGGTGGGCCTCTCCTACCTGTTGGTGCTCGTGGCCACGGTCACAGCCGTGGGGCGCCTGGCCGATATGTGGGGGCGCAAGCTCCTGTACGTGTACGGCTTCGTGATCTTCACGCTCGCCTCACTGCTGTGCGGCCTGGCGCCGGGGCTCGGTGCCCTCTGCGGCTTCCGCGGCCTCCAGGCCGTCGGAGCGGCCATGCTGCAGGCGAACAGCCTGGCCATCATCGTCCTGGTCGTGCCCGGGCGCGCCATCGGGCGCGCCATCGGGCTGCAGGGGACGGCGCAAGCCTTGGGACTGGCCACCGGTCCCTCCATCGGCGGCCTGCTCCTGGCGGCCGGCGGGTGGCGTCTGATCTTCCTGGTCAACGTCCCCCTGGGCGTGATCGGGGCCGTGGCTGCCGTCCTGTTGATTCCCCGGAGCCGCAATTTGCCCGAACGGGTGCGCTTCGACTGGCTGGGGCTCGGGCTGCTGTTCCCCGCCGTGGTGGCGCTGCTGGTCGCCATCTCGTTCGGCACCGATCTGGGCTGGAGCTCCCCGGCGATCGTGGTCCTCTTCACGACGGCCGCCGCCCTCGGCGCCCTATTCGTTCTCCACGAGCGCCGCGACCGCGACCCCATGCTCGACCTCACGTTGTTCCGTCGTCGCCAGTTCGCCATGGGAATCGTCGGTGCCGCCGGGTCCTACGCCGTCATGTTCGGCGTGCTCCTCCTCGTCCCCTTCTACCTCGAGCGCGGCCTCGGCTTCGGCTCGGCCCGCTCGGGGCTCGAGCTGATGGCCATGCCCCTGGCCTTCGGCATCGTGGCCCCCCTGGCCGGCCGCCTGGCCGACCGGTTCGGGGCGCGACCGCTGACCGTGAGCGGGATGGCACTGGTGAGCCTGGGGCTGGGCGTCCTGGCCGCCACGCGCCCGCCGACCGTGACCTTCCTCTTCCTCCTGGGGGGCGTGGGTGCGGGCATGGGGCTGTTCACGTCACCCAACAATGCGTCGGTGATGGGGGCCGCCCCCGGGTCCCATGCCGGCATGGCCTCGGGCGTGCTCAACATGACCCGTGGCGTGGGCACCGCCATCGGGTTGGCGCTGACGGGATCGGTCTTCGTGGCCACGGGAGGAGTGGCCGATGGCCGCGACAGCGCGCTCCACGCGTTCAGCGTGACCGCATCGGTCCTCGCCATCATCGCTCTCGCGGTCGCCGTGCTCTCCGCGGCACGGGCGAGCGCCGCGCTGGCCAACGCCACCTTGTGGTCCGTCGAGTAGCGGTCGAAGGCCAATGGACACCTCGTATCCGCCCGTGTCAGTTCCGGTAACCGTCGACACCTTCACCAGGGCCGAGACGCACCGCTACATGGGCGGGATCGTCTCCGCCGTCGGGTTGGGTGCCTTCGCCCACGACCGCAACCCGGCACCCATCGCGCTGCACCGGGTCATCCGCGAGAACAGGGACACCCTCTACTCCCCGGCCGTCCTCGACCTCGAGGCCTCGGACGCCACGGTCGTGCTGCCCGACTCTGGTGGACGGTTCATGTCGCTCCAGGTGATCGACGAGGACCACTACACGACCGGCGCGGTGTACGGACCTGGGCGACACCTGTTCACCCGTGACTCCGTGGGGACCCGCTACGCGGTCCTGCTGATCCGCACGTGGGTCCTGGCCGAGGACCCCGCCGACATCCTCCGGGTCAACGAGCTGCAAGACGCGGTACATCTCGAGGTCACCGACCCCGGACGCTTCGAGACGCCCGACTGGGATCAACTCTCACTGACCACCGTGCGGGGCACGCTCCTGCGTGTAGCGCCCGCCGTCGGCAACGATTTCAGCGCCGGATTCGGGCGCCGGGACCAGGTGGATCCCATCCGGCATCTCATCGCGACGGCGGCAGGATGGGGCGGGAACCCGCCGGGCGACGCCGTCTACGTCGGCGGCTTCCCGGTACGCAACGACGGGCGAACCGTGCACCGACTTCGGGTCGGCGAGGTGCCGGTCGACGGGTTCTGGTCGATCACCGTGTACGACCGGGACGGGTTCTTCGCACCCGAGACCGGCGACCGCTGCTCTCTGAGCGACCTGACTGCCCGCCCGGACCCCGACGGGACGGTGAACGTGCAGTTCGGGGGTGACCCTTCGGACATCGCCAACCAGCTCCCGATCAGCGAAGGATGGAACTACGTGGTCCGGCTGTACCGACCCCGGCCCGAGGTGCTCGACGGCTCCTGGACCTTCCCCGCTCCCGAGCCGGTCCAGCCCGCCGACTGACCTTTCGGTCGGCCGTACCATGGGCGTCGTGCCGCCCGCTCCCGAATCGCCATCCGAGCGCGCTCCCTTAGCCATGGAGCGGACGGTCTCGCTCGAGGAGATCGAGGAGGCGGTCGCCGACGGCGACAGCCCGCTGCCCCCACGACGTGGCCCGGCGCTGGCCGCGCTCTCGCACCGCACGTTCCGCATCGTCTTCCTCGGCGCCATGGCGTCGAACGTCGGCACCTGGATGCAGAACGTCGTCCTGGGCGCGTACGGCTATCACCTCACCCACTCGGCCGCCTTCGTGGGCGTCCTGATCTTCGCCCAGCTCGGACCCACCATCATCCTGCCCATGATCGGCGGCTGGCTGGCCGATCGGTTGGACCGCCGCCGGTTCTTGGTCGCGCTCTCTCTCGAGCAGCTGACCTTCTCGCTCGGTCTCGCCGTGGTTGCCCTCAACCCGCATCCCTCCCTCTTCCTCCTCGTCGCCATGGTGTTCGGACTCGGGATCGGGAACGCTCTGTTCTCTCCGGCCTTCGCGGCCATCCTGCCCGGCCTCGTCGGCCGCGAGGACCTCCCGGGTGCCATCTCGCTGAATTCGGCCCAGCTGAATGCTTCGCGCGTCATCGGACCCGTGCTCGGGGGCTTGCTCTACGCCGCCGCCGGGCCCTCGTGGGTCTTCGCGGCCAATGCCGCCTCGTATCTCTTCGTCGTCGGCACGCTTGCGGTGGTCACGCTTCCGGCAGCACCCCGCGCCCCGGCGCAGGCGAGTCGCTGGAGCGAGCTCACCGCAGGCATATCCGTGGCCCGCCGGGACCGTGTGGTCGGACGATGCCTGGTCACCATCTTCGTGTTCTCCCTTCTCGCGCTGGCCTTCGTCGGACAGATGCCCGTGGTCGCCGCCCACAACCTCGGCATCCCGCTCTCCGGATCCGGTCAGTACGGCGTGCTCTACGCCTGCTTCGCGCTCGGCGCCCTCGTGGGAGCGCTGTCGGTGGGGACCGTCTTGGTCCGGGTACCCATCCCGAGGCTGGTGCGCGCCAGCCTGGTGGCCTACGCCCTCTCCCTGGCCGCATTCGCCCTAGAGCGTCAGGTGGTCGCCGCGGATGTCAACGTGGCCGTGACCGGGGCGTGCTACTTCGCGTTCGTCACCGCGCTGAACACCGCGCTCCAGGCCCGCCTCGAAGACGATGTACGCGGACGCGTGCTGGCCCTGTGGATGATGGGCTTCGCCGGCACGGTCGGCCTGGGCAATCTCCTCGTCGGACCGGTCGTCGCCGCCGTCGGAATCACACCGGTCCTGCTCTTCGGGGCCGCCGCGGCGCTCGGCCTGGCCGTCTACGCCGATGTCCGCCCACCTCGAGAAGTCGTTCCCGTCCTCGTCGGCGACCTGGCCGTCTGATCGTCACGACGTGAGCACTCACCGGAGTCCGCCCTGAGCGACCTGGCCTCACTGACGTCGCGACTGGCCGCCGCCGGCTGCGTGGCGGCGACCGAGGAGGCCCGCGAGCTCATGGCCGCCGGCGGCGGCGATCCCGAACGACTCGGCGCCATGCTCGACCGACGAACCCAGGGCGAGCCTCTGGCCTGGATCACAGGCCGCACCACGTTCGGCACCCTCGACGTGCGCGTCGACGCCGGTGTCTACGTGCCGCGCTGGCAAAGCCTCGAGCTGGCGCGACGAGCCGCGGCACGGCTCCCGACCGACGGCCACGCCATCGACCTGTGCACCGGTTCGGGAGCCCTGGCCAAGTGGCTGGTCCGGGCCCGCCCGCGCGCACGTGTCGTCGCCACCGACACCCACCCGCTTGCCGTGGCCTGCGCCCGTTCCAACGGGGTCGAGGCGTACCTCGGTTCGCTCTTCGACGCCGTGCCCACCGGGCTGGAGGGAGCGACCGACGTGGTGGTCGCCGTCGTCCCCTACGTGCCCTCTGACGCGCTCGCGCTGCTGCCCAGCGACACGCTGCACTACGAGGAACGCTCGTCCTACGACGGCGGGGTCGACGGCACCGACCTCCTACGCCAGGTGGTCGAGACCGCGCCGCGCTACCTCCGTCGAGGCGGCACGCTGTTGCTCGAACTCGGAGGTGACCAGGACCAGCTGCTGGCCCCACGTTTCGAGCGGCTCGGGTACGCGGCCATGGAGACGTGGACCGACCAAGACGGTGAAGTGCGGGGAGTCGAGGCTCGCCGGCCTTGACCCGCAGAGCGGCCGGACCTCACACCCTCCGTCGGGCGAACACCACGGCCACCGGCGACCGCTCCACGACCCGCCACCGCTGGTCGTGGGCGAGGAAGACCGAGAGCGCGGCATCTGGTGACCACACGACATAGGAGACGTCGTACCGGGCCAGCACGGGATCGGGATCCGTCGTGACATCGGAGGCGGCAAAGAACTGGTCCAGTACAGCCCCTTCGAACAAGTCGGTCCTCCCGTCGACGAACGTGGCGCGGTGGCGGGCGATCGAGTAATCGCCCCAGGCATACTCAGTGAAGATCCGACCGGGATGCGGGCTCAGATAGTTGAACGCCCGCACCGGCAGCCCGGGGTCGATCGAGCCGGGCGGCACCGACGGCGCGGCGACAACGATCACGGCGAGCGCCACCAGGCCCCCGACGGCCCATCGACGCGACCTCCGCCCCCAGGCTGGTCGCGCCGGCAGGCACGCCGCCAGCCCGGCGGCGACCACCATCAGATAGACCACCATGCGCTGAGTGCGCAGGGCGTCCACGAAGAGGAGCGCGGCCAGTGTTCCCTCCAACAGCGGGACGCGACGGCTGTGCACACAGGCCACGAAGATGACGACCGGCACGCAGTAGACCGCCACGACCATCGCCGCGTGGAAGTCGGGGGACCGCCACTCGCTGATGAAGCGGGCGATCTGGCCGTTACGCGCCACGGCCAGGTCGTAACCCAGCAGGCGCGGGCCATAGGGCGTGATGCAGGCGGCGGCCAGACTGCCACCGAGCGCAAGCGCCAGGGGACGCGTCCACCCGGACTGGTGCATGCCCCGCACCCGGCCCACGAGGCGCGGCGAAGCCAACGACCATGCGAGCTCGACCGACAGGACGAACAGACCCAGCAGGACCGACCCGTGCGTGTTCGCCCACACGACGAAGAGCGGGGGGAAGACGAACAACCAACGAGGACGCTGGCGCGCCTTCGTGAGAACCAGGAGCTCCACGGGAACCCACACCAGCGAGAAGTCGAGCCCACGGTCGCTGGCGAGGGTGGCGGCGAGCCCCAGGGCGAGCAGGAGCACGATGGCCACGACACGGCCACCGCGGGCCCCCAGGGCGCGTACGTACGCGGTACAGGCGGCAAGGCATGCAGCGCCCAGGGTCACGGCGTACACGTCGTAGGCAGCGGCGCCGAAGACCCTGAACAGTCCGGCCAGGGCGAGCTCCGACCCCCACTCGTCTGTCACCCACCGCCGGTGCGCCTCGGTGTAGCTGAACGGGTCGAGCCCGACCAACGCGTGGTGAGCGAGCATCCACTGACCTGCGGCCATCGACCAGAGCTCATCGTTGGAGAGTGGATGGTCCAGGGCCACCGCGGCGACGAACCCGATGGCCAGGGCCAGACCGACCAGCTCGATGGCGTAACGAGGAATCCCGCGTTCGCGTTGGCGCGCTCGAAGCATCCGCCCCAGGGACGGCCGGTCGGGCAACTGAGGTCGCCGCGTCGTGCGTCTCGACACCCAGGGCGCTCGCCCGCACCGCTCCCCCTTCATGCCGGTCCCCCTCCCGGCCCTGCCGGCACGGTACAGGGCCCACCTCGGCACCCCCGTCGCAGGACGGTTGCCATCACGTCGCTCTGCCGTCCGGCCCAGGCATCTACAAGGCAGGCGTCTACGAAGCAGGGCGTATATGGGAGGCAAGTTGGCCCGTCGGGTCAGCAGCCCCGTTGGAGGACGAGAGCCTTCAACAGCGCCCCCCACTCGTAGACCATGCCGTGGATCCAGGCCCACCAACCCTGTGGGGCCGTCGCCACCTCGAGCAACTGCCCCGAGTAGCAACGTCCGATCCGGAGCCTGGCCCTCGTGGCCTGGGTCGTCGGCATCACGACAATGATCCGATGCCACCCGTGCACCGACGCCAGGTGTCCGACGGCTCGGGCCTCTCCCTGGGTGGTGGCCGGGTGCGGGCGGAAGCAGAAGACCTTCTGGTGCGGGAGCAGCGCCACGAAGGTCGAGCAGGTGAAGTACGGGGTCAAGGAGATGACGACGTTCGGCGCATACCCCTGCCGGGCCAGCTTCTCGCCCTCGTCTATGCCCGGCGCCCCGGGCTCGCCCAGGACGGCGATGGCATCGGAACGAACCGGGGTGTTCAGTTCCGGGAACACGAACAAGCGGAGCGTCAATGCCACGAACACGAGCACGACCACCACGACCAGCGTCACGATCACGACCGGGCGCGCTCGCCCCCTCCGGCGTCCGAGCATGACCCACACTCTGGCAGCCCGGAGGTGAAGACGCAGGTCGGAGGAGCTGCCACTCGCCGGACGTCTCGATACGATGGCCCGGTCATCGGAGGCGCAATGGGCAGGCGGGTAGCGAGGCGGGCGCGGACCGTGAACCGAGCTGCATGACCTCTCCGCCGTCCGACGATCTCGTCGAGCTCGACGTCGGAGCCATCGCCGCCGGTGGCGGCTGCGTGGCCCGAGCGCCCGACGGCAGGGTCGTCTTCGTGCGCCACACGCTTCCCGGAGAGCGCGTGCGCGCCCGGATCACCGCGTCGGCTTCCTCGTACCTGCGCGCCGACGCCGTGGAGATCCTCTCGCCGTCGCCCGGTCGGATCGAGCCATCCTGTGGACACGCCGGCCCCGGTCGATGCGGTGGATGCGACTTCCAGCACGTGGAGCTGGGCGCACAGCGCAGCCTCAAGGCGGCGCTGGTGGGCGAGCAACTGGCCCGCATAGCCGGGATCGAGCGCTCGGTCGAGGTCGAGCCGGTGGGGTCCGCCACCACGGGCCTCGGATGGCGCACCAGGGTCCGCCTCGGCATCACGACCAGCGGAAACGTGGGGTTCCGGCGGCACCGCTCACACGACCTCGAGCCGGTCGACGACTGTCCCGTAGTGTCTCCCGCCGTTCGGGCCACCGGCGCCTTCGCCGCCCGCTGGCCGGGCGCGTCCCAGCTCGAGATCGCGACCGGAAACGGGCCGGGTGACGCCGTGATCACGGTCGTGCCCCGGGGCCGGGCCACACCTCGACTGCCCGAGGTGGCCGCCGAAGTCATCCGGCGTGACCGGACGGCACGGTCTGGCGCCGCTCTTCACCCGCAGGTGGCTGGCCGCCGTTACCGAGTCTCTGCCGGCGTGTTCTGGCAGGCGCACACGGGCGCGCCCGAGGCGCTCCTCGGTGCCGTGCTCGCGCTGGTGGGCGACTGCCGGGGGCAGGCCGTCGTGGACCTCTTCGCCGGTGCCGGGCTGTTCTCGGTCCCACTCGCCGAAGCGGTGGGCGACGACGGGTCGGTGCTCGCCGTTGAACGCAACCGACGAGCCTGCGCCGACATCCGCATCAACGCCGCCGGAATCCGCTCGCTCGACGTCTTAGAAGCTGAAGTGACGCCTGAACTCGTGGCGTCGACCATGGGGCGAGCCGATGTGGTCGTGCTCGATCCGCCCCGGGAGGGCGCCGGGGCCGGCGTGATGACCGCGCTCGCCGCGCAGGCACCCACGCTCCGACGGATCGTCTACGTCTCGTGCGACCCGGCTTCCTATGCCCGGGACATCCGGGTCCTGCTCGATGCCGGCTGGAGCCTCGGTCCTCTCCGGGCCCTCGACATCTTTCCCATGACGGAACACGTCGAGCTCGTCTCCGCGCTCGACCCACCCACCGGGTGACGTCAGGTGTGGCCACCGATCTCGTGCTCGATGTGACCAGCGGACTCGAACTGGAGGGTCGAATGGGAGACGTCGAAATGACCAGCCAGGCACTCCTGAAGGTGATCGAGCACACGGCCCACCTCGCCGGAGGTGAAGCAGTCGTCGCTCACCACGACGTGCGCCGTGAGGATGGGCAACGACGATGTGAGGGTCCACGCGTGCAGGTCGTGGACGGATTGGACCTCGGGCAGCTCCAGGAGGTGGGTCCGCACCTCTTGCAGGTCGATGTGCTCGGGAGTGGCCTCGAGCAGGATGTGCACGGCCGGCCGGAGTAGCTCGACCGCCGCCTTGACCATCAGCACCACGACCACGAGCGACGCGATGGCATCGGCCCGATCGAAACCCCAGACCACGATGACGATGCCGGCCACCAGCGTGCCGGTGAAGCCGTACAGATCGGTCAGGATGTGCCGGAACGCCCCCTCCACGTTGAGAGACTGCCGGTCGGCCCGCGACATGACCGTGGTGGCCACCAGGTTGACGGCGACCCCGACCGCGGCCACGAAGATCAGGACGGCGCCGTCGACGGACGAGGGGTGGGCCAGTCGGGTCACGGCGTCGTAGGTCACCAAGGCGGATACCACCAAGAGGGCGATGGCGTTGGCCGCGGCAGCCAGGATCTCCGCTCGTTTCAGCCCGTAGGTGTGTGATCCCGTCTCGGGGCGCGCCGCCAGCCTGATGGCGACCAGCGAGCCGGCGATGGCTCCGACGTCGACCAGCATGTGCCCAGCGTCGGCCAGGAGGACCAGGGAGTTCGAGAGGACCGCTGCCACCACCTCGAACACCATGAAGGCCACCAACAGGACCAGGGCCACGGTGAGGGCACGCCGGTCGGTGTCCGAGCTTGCCGTCGGTCCGTGGACATGGTCGACGTGGGTCTGTCCCCCATGTCCGCCGCGGGACGTCTCGCGGTGCCCGTTGTGGTCGGGCTCAGCCATCGACCTTCACGTGGTCGGCGTGGCTCAGCACCTCGTGCACCAACCGGCGCACGTGGACGTCGTCGACGACGTAGAACACACGGGTGCCCTGGCGGCGGCTGCGCACCAGGCGGGCCAGCCTGAGCTTCGCCAGGTGCTGAGAGACAGCCGCGGGCTGCGCGCCGACCACGTCGGCCAGCTCGTTGACCGACTGCTCGCCCTCCAACAGCACCCTGATCATCCGCAGGCGGGTCTCGTCCGCCAACAACTTGAGCATGCCGACCGCAGCGCTGAGCTCCTCGTCTGCCGCATACTCAACTATCTGCGCATCCACGCACATAGTCTAGTACCGAACTGCAGGACGGCGTCGGGCGTCAGTGCCCCGACGTGAAGGTGGAGTCCGGAAGCGGCTGGACCGCGCAGGGCTGGCTGACCGACGCCTGGGGCACGGCAGCCTGGAGTACCGCCTTCATGATCGGCCCCGCGACCGAAGCACCATCGGAGGAGATGTTCTGCTCGGGCACCACCACGGCCACCGCCACCTGGGGGTGGTTGGCCGGGGCGAAACCGATCATCCACGTCTGGGTCTGCTGCTGTGTCGGACTGGTCTGCGCCGTCCCGGTCTTGACTGCGGCGCACAGGTAGCTCGGGAAACCGACACCCGCCGCCGTGGCCCCCGGCTGCGTCACCACTCCCTCCATGAGGGCCGTGACCTGCTGCGCCACCTGTGCGGTGGCAACGGTCCCCACCGCCTTGGGCGTGTACGTGGTGACCGTGGAGCCTTGTGAATCATGGACGGAGCTCATCACGTGCGGCGTCATGAGGACGCCCCCGTTGGCGATCCCCGCCGCCACCATGGCGTTCTGGAGCGCGGTGGTCTGCACGTCGTACTGGCCGATGGAACTCTGGCCGAGGAACGCCTGCGAGTTGGCCTTGAGCGGCGGGAACTTCGAAGGCACGGTGCCGGGTAGGTCGATCCCGGGTACCGCGTTGTAGCCGAACAGCTCCGCCTGCTTGGTCATCGTATCCACGCCCAGCTGCGCACCCAGCTCGGCGTAGCCGGGGTCACACGACGCCGGGAGCATGTCGTTGAGCATGGTGCCACCGCAGGGCCCCCCAAAGTCACACACCGGCTTGTTGGAGTCGGGGAAGGACTGGCACTGCTGCACCGGATAGTCGAAGCCGGCCAGCGCGGGTTTCAGGTAGTACGCCGCCGTACTGGTCACCACCTTCATGGTCGAGCCTGGCGCGAAAGTCTCCCGGTTTGCGATCGGCCGGAGCGGGAAGAACCCCTCATGGTCCTTGCTCGTGTAGTGCCCCCAGGCGAACTGCTCCAACGGGAGCGACGGATTCACGAGTGCATTGGGATCGTAGGTGGGGTTGGAGACCATGGCCAGGATGTTTCCGGTGGACGGCTGGATCACCACCACCGCCCCGTCCTTGTTCTCCCCAGGGGGCAGGGTGGTGAGGGCGTTCCACGCCGCCTGCTGGAGCGCAGGGTCGACGGTGAGCGTGACGTTGTCGGTGGTCGGCGGTTGGCTCTGGCGGAACAACAGCTGGCTGAGCGACTGCGCCTGCTGGGGATGGGCCCGAAGATACGAGTCGTACTCGAGCTCGACCCCGGCCTGGCCGTAGTAGAGCGCCGAGTCGTACCCGGTGATGCCGGCGAACAGCGGGCCCTGCGGGTACTGACGCACGTAGTTGTACGGGTAAGCGGCCCGGTCGGTCCCAGCCGGAGTCGGCACCGACCGGGCCAGCACGGTGCCGTCGGCCGCCAGGATCTCACCCCGGGGGTTGGCGTCGGCCAGCGCGGCCACACGGGGATTGTGCTGGGAGTTCTGCAGCTGCTTGCCCTTGACCAGCTGGATGTTCACCAGCTGGACCGCCACCAGGCCCAGGCAGACCACCATGACGACACCGAGCCACCGGATGCGCCGGCCCATCAGGGCGCCAGCCGCTGCGAGACGGAGCCGATCACCGGGTGCATGGTAGGCGGAGGAGTCTCCCGAGAGGCAGCATGCCCGGGAGTGCCACCCCGGGCCTGCTGCCGGATGCCATGCTCAAGGACGGTGGCGCCCGTGCCGATCCATGGTGTGTGGCGCGTGCCTCCCTCGTGTGTCCGCCGGCACGACGTCGGCGCGGACCCCGATCGGCGCGCCCGCGGGTACCCCGGGCCAGACCAGCCCTCGAGAGGAGTGACGTGACCCGTCGTGCACCGAGGCTCAGCCTGTCCGCGTCGTTGATGGCAATGGCCGCCGCCTTGACCATGACCACGGCGCTGGAGGCGTCCCCGCTGCCAGCGCACGCCGACCAGGTGGCCCACGCTGCCGGCTTCAGCGCCAACCAGACGTGGAGCCTCACCCTCAACGACCCGGGGAACCCGGTGGCGCTCTCCTCGCCCAACGTGGCCGAACTCGACGGCCACCCGGCAGTCGTGTTCGGGAACCGTGAGGGGTGGGTCTACGCCCTCCACCTGGCCGACGGGTCGAGCGTCGCGGGTTGGCCGTATTTCGCCGGTGCCCCGGTCGACTCCTCTCCCTCGGTGGCCCCCATCAACATCTTCGGCTTGGACACGGTCTACGTGGGGAGCGGCAACGCTTCCACCCCGTTCACGGGCGGCTATCAGGCCATCAGCCCCAGCGGCGGTGACCAATGGTTCGTGCAGGAGTCCAACCCGCCGACCGACCCCTACACGCACGCCGCCGTGGCCGCGTCCCTCACGGTCGGCTCGTACGCCTACGGCTACGGGGTCGAAGCCGGGTCGCTCGGGCAGAACACCGAGGCGTTCGCCGCTGGCAACGGGGCCATGCTCGGAGGCTTCCCGTGGTTCCAGGGCGACTCGGTGTTCTCGACCGCGGCCCTCGCCGACCTGTACTCCGACGGGAACAACGAGATCATCAGCGGTGGCGACTCCTCGGCGGGCATCGCCTACGGGCAGACCTACAACAACGGTGGGCACATCCGGATCCTGTCCGCCGCCGGCAACGCCGGATCGCCGAGCCCGGCGGGCGGCCTGCTGTGCCAGTACGACACCAACCAGAACATCGACCGCTCGTCGCCGGCCGTGGGCCAGTTCCTGGCCAACGGCGGTGTGGGCATAGCCATCGGCGACGGCAGCTACTACCCGGGTGCCCCCGACTCGAACAAGGTCTTCGCCATCAACACCGGCTGCGGCCTCGCCTGGAGCGACACGCTCAACGGCATCACCGCTGACTCCCCCGCCCTGGCCGACGTGCTGGGCAACGGCCACCTCGACGTCGTCGAGGGCACCACGGGAGGCACCATCTACGTCCTCAACGGCGCCAATGGCGCCGCGATCTGGACGGCCCCGACCAGCGGTCAGGTCATCGGCTCCCCAGTCACCGCCGACCTGACCGGCGGGGGCTACCAGGACGTGATCGTCCCCACCACCAACGGGATCGACATCTTCGACGGACGCTCCGGTGCCCAGGTGGCCACGTTGGGCCCCAACTTCGGGTTCCAGAACTCTCCGCTGGTCACCGACGACCCGAACGGTCACGTCGGCATCACCGGAGCCGGCTACGCCGTCGTCGGGGGAAGCCTGCACAGCGTCATCACCCACTGGGAGATCGACAACACCAATGCATCGGGCGCCAAGGTCAACGAGGGCGGTGCTTGGCCGCAGTTCCACCACGACCCCCAGCTGACGGGCGACGCCGGGACCCCACCACCCGCCCCGATCAACGTGCCCTGCAACGCACCGTCCTCGGCACCCAACGGCTACATCCTCTCGGCCACCGACGGCGGCGTGTTCACCTTCGGCAACCTCCCGTTCTGCGGATCGACCGGCTCGCTCCACCTGAACCGGCCCGTGGTGGGCTCGGCGCTGACCCGCGACGGCGGCGGGTACTGGGAGGTGGCCTCGGACGGAGGCATCTTCGCCTTCGGCAATGCCAACTTCTACGGCTCCATGGGCGGCAAGCCCCTCAACGCTCCGATCGTCGGGATGGCGGCCACCCCGGACGGTGGGGGGTACTGGGAGGTGGCCTCGGACGGAGGCATCTTCACCTTCGGTGACGCCGGCTTCCACGGGAGCGCCGGAGACATACCCCTGAACCGGCCCATCGTGGGCATGGCCGCCACCCGGGACGGTGGCGGGTACTGGCTGGTCGCCTCCGACGGCGGGATCTTCACGTACGGCGACGCCGCCTTCGCCGGTTCCATGGGCGGGCATGCGCTCAACTCCCCCATCGTGGGCATGGCGAGTGACCCGTCCACCGGCGGCTACTGGGAAGTGGCCTCCGACGGCGGGGTCTTCTCCTTCGACGCCCCGTTCTACGGGTCGACGGGCAACCTGCATCTCAATGCGCCCATCGTGGGCATGGAGGCGAGTCGGGACGGTTCGGGGTATCGCTTCGTCGCCTCCGACGGCGGGGTCTTCTCCTTCGACGCCCCGTTCTACGGGTCGATGGGCGGCACACCGCTGAACCGGCCGGTCATCTCCATGGCGGGCTGACCTCACCACCCGGTTCGACCAGCCCTCTCGGGTCGGTCCCAGCTCTCGTCGGCGCGCTCGGCATCACCGACGCGCCGCTAGGGTCCTAAACGCGATCGAGAACAGCCGGAGCGGATCACGCAGATGGACCAGATCAAGAGCAACAGCGCGAGCGGCGGCCGGCGGGCGTTCGCCGTCAACTGGGACTACCGGTGCCCGTTCGCCCGGAACGCGCACGAGCACGTGATGACTGCCCTCGAGGCCGGTGCCCCGTGGGACGTGCGGTTCGTCGCCTTCTCATTGGACCAGGCTCATGTGAGCGAGGGCGGCACACCCGTGTGGGACGAGCCGGAGCGCTATCCCGCGCTCACCGCCAACCTGGCCGGCGTCGTGGTACGCGATCGTCACCCGGCCCACTTCTTGGCCACCCACCGCGCTCTGTTCGCGGCACGCCACGACGAAGCGCTCGACCTGCGCGATCGCTCCGTTCTCGAGAAGGTGCTCGATCGCGCCGGGGTGGATCCCATGGCGGTACTGGCCGAGGTCGACGACGGATGGCCCCTCCAGGTGCTGAAGGCGGAGCACGTCGACACGGTAGAGAGGCTGCACGTCTTCGGGGTGCCCACGTTCATGTCTGACCTTGACGCGGTCTTCGTGCGGTTCATGCACCGCCCCCAGGGGGACGTCGCGCTCGCCACCTCCACGATCGAGCGCGTGCTTGACCTCTTCGAGGGGTGGCCGCAACTCAACGAGTTCAAACGCACGAGACTCTCGGGTTGAGCCCGGGAACGTCGTCCCGGTCCCGCCCCACGTGTGAGGCCGGACCGGATCAACGTCCGACCCCGCGGGCTCGCCCCGACGTCGGGACGGCGCTACCCGCGGGGTCGATCCGTCAGGATGCCTGGCGCAAGGTGTTGTGGTCCTTGTGGGCGAAGGGCTCGCCGAACTCGTTCATCTTGAGCGTGGTGTTCTCGTTGTAGGTCCAGGTGCCGTCGTCGTTGACGGTGATGGTGACCTCGTAGCTCACCGTCGAGGCGTTCCCGGCCAGGTAGGTGTTCTCACCGATGGCGTAGTTCGCGTCGCCCTTGGCCGCCTTGAGCGTGAAGCTCTTGGCATCGGCGGAGGCCGTCCCTCCGGCCAGCACGGCGATGCCGCGGGGAACCACGAAGGCCCGCATGATCTCGCCCGTTGCGGCGTCCCAGAGCCAGTAGCCCACCTCGGTGTGGAACGGGTTGGTCTCGTCGCCGCGCCACATGGCCGTCTTGTAGTCGAGGCCGTACAGGCTCTGGCTGCCGTTACCGACCGGGCCGAACGGCTTGAAGGTGACCTTCTCGAGGAACGGGGTGTCGAGCACCTCCTCCTTGGCGTGGGAGTAGGCGGTGTCGAGACCTCCCTCACCCTCCCAGTCGCCGATCAGCGCCGCCAGCGGGCCCCACTCCTCGTTCGCCATCAAATGTGCTCCTTCTGTTTCGGCCCCCGGCAGTCGGGGTAGGACGAATATCCGGGCTGGATGGTAATCTTGAACAATTCCACTTTTCAACCTATTCTCGAAAAGGTGACCCCGAACTCCACCGCGGAGAGGGACATCAGGACGGCAGGTCTGCGCTGTACGGCCCAGCGGATCGCCGTGCTCGACGTGCTGCGCGCCAAACGCGACCACCTGCGCGCGGACGAGGTCGCCCAGAAGGTCGGTGATCGGCTCGGGGTGGTATCGGTCCAGGCGGTCTACGACTCCTTGGGCGCCCTGGTCGAGAGCGGGCTGGCACGTCGGATCCTGCCGGTGGGGGGCGCCGCTCTCTTCGAGGCCCGCCTGGGGGACGATCACCATCACGTGGTCTGCCAGCGTTGCGGGACCACGCTCGATGTGGCGTGCGTGTCCGCCGAGGCCCCCTGCGTCGAGCCCCAGACGGCGCACGGTTTCGTCATCCACGAGACCGAGGTGATCTTCCGGGGCACCTGCCCCTCGTGCCAGGTCCTCGAGGACTGACGCCCGAGTACCCTGCACATCGTGCGAGGGAGGGGCGACCATGGAACGTGATGCCGCAGATCGCATGCGCGCGCTCGAGGACCGCCTGGAGCTGATCGAGCTGGAGGGCGCCTACGGACCGCGGTTCGACGCCCGCGACGGTCTGGGCTGGGCGGAGCTGTTCACCGAGGACGGCATCTACCAGTCAAGGGGGGCCAAGCCCGGTGCCGACAACGTGACGAGCTTCTTCGCGCAGGGTCGCGCCGCACTGGCCTCCTTCTGCTTCGACGCGACATACGTCGGCATCCACCTGATCCACGTTCCCCAGATCACGCTCGCCGGAGACACCGCCGTGGGACGGGTGCACTTCGAGTTCATCGGCGACGACGACAACGGGCCCCGCTCCCGCGTGGTCGGCTTCTACGACGTGGACTACCGACGCGTCGGCGGGCGCTGGCTCTTCGCCCGCCGGGTGACCACCCTCTTCTCCCGGGACGACTCGAGGGTGCGCGGGTACGCCAGGACCAGCGCGCTCGAACAGCCGTGACGGGCCGGGGGCGGGAGGCTGGCCGTACCACACCGATCCTCGAGGCCCTGGCGACCGAGGAGTATGCCGCCCCGAAGCGCACCGGGCTGCAGTGCCGGGCCAAGGAAGAGGCGCTCCGCACTGGCACCGCGGCGACCGAGCGTCTCCGCACCACGCCGGGGCGTTACTGGGCCAGTCGCCAGGGAACGGCCGCCGGGCTGCGGGCCCTCAACGACGCCACGGGCGACCGGTACTTCGACGTGCCGTCCGAAGCCGAGGTCGACGCCGAGGCCGCCGAGGCCGCCTTCACGGCGGACGGTCCAGTCATCGACGTGCAGACGCATTGGGTGGCCGACCGGCCCGCCCTCGGGGGATTCCAGCGCGGTGTGCTCGGCCTCTACCGGCATCTCGCCCCCGATTGGTGGTCCGGGCTCGACGGGATGACGGCCTACACCATGGCCGAGTACCTGCGCTGCGTCTTCGTGGAGAGCGAGACGGCACTGGCGGTCATCAGTGCCAGCCCGGCCGACCAGGACGCCGGGATGTTCCTCAGCAATCCCGAGCTGGCGGCACTCCGCGAGCTCTTCGATCGCACGGCCGGTACGGGCCGGCTCCTCAACCACACCGTGGTGCGACCCAACCGCGGTGACGTCGAGCACATGGCCGAATGGGCCGCCACCTACGGCACCGCGGCGTGGAAGGTCTACACGCTCGGGATGGGCAAGCAGGACGGGCTGGGCTTCGTCCCCGGCTCCGAGTGGCGGCTCGACGACGAGGAGACGGGGATGCCCTTCCTCGAAGCGGCACGGGCCGCAGGAGTGCCGCGGGTCTGCGCGCACAAGGGCGTCAGCGGCCTGGTCGCCTCGGGATCACCCAGCGACGTGGGCCCGGCGGCCGCCGCCTTCCCGGACATCGACTTCCTCATCTACCACTCGGGCTACGAGCCCGGGAGGGCGGAAGGCCCGTTCGGAGATCCCGCCACCGACCAGGGCATCGATCGGCTCGTCGACTCCGTGCGCAGGGTCGGGCTGGGCGCTGGCTCCAACGTCTACGCAGAGCTCGGAACCACGTGGTTCTGCCTCATCAGCCGTCCCCTCGAGGCGGCGCACGTCCTCGGGAAACTCCTGCTGCACCTCGGCGAAGACAACGTCATCTGGGGCACCGACGCCATCTGGTACGGCCCCACCCAGCCTGTCATCGATGCATTCCGGACGTTCCAGATCCCCGACCGGCTCTGCGAGGAGTACGGGTACCCCAAGGTCACACCCGAGACCAGGCGCAAGATCCTCGCCGGCAACGCAGCGCGCGTCTACGGCGTCGACCTCGACGCGCTCGCCGCGGCCGCGGAGGGCGACGACGTGATGAGGTGGACCCGCGAGGCCCTGCGAGAGGCCGGCCGCTACGGCCTGGCGTCTGGGGGCTGATCCGGCGCCCACGAGTCGGTGACACCGACCCGCATCATGGCCAGGGGCTCGGCGCCGACGTCGAGACTGAGGTGACCCTTGCTGTCGACATCGTCAGCGAACAGCACGTCGCCGGGGTCGAGCACGGCCCGCTGCTCGAGCGACGTCACGACCTCGAGCTGACCGCGCAGGATGATCAGGAACTGCCGGAGAGGCGCACCGTGCATGCCCTGGCTCGGTTTGCGGTCGACGAACGCCGCCATTCCGGCGGTGAGCGTCGGGATGTCCTCGATCCCGCGCACGACACCGGCAGGGGTCTCCTTCTCCGGGAGCACCAGCTCCGAGAGATGGGTCTCCCCCGACGCATCCGCATGCAAGTGGTAACCGGCCACCGCGTCAGCCGACGTGCTGATCGAACCAGGCCAGCATGCGGGCCCAGCCGTCGGTCGCCGCGGGCTCGTGGTACGAGCTGCGCACGTCGCAGTTGAAACCGTGGTCGGCGCCGGGGTACCGCACGATCTCCGTGTCGGTCTTGGCGCGGGCGGCGGCGGTTCGCAACCCCTCGACCTGGTCGCTCGGGATCGATGCGTCGAGGTCACCGAAGAGGCCCAACCACGGCGTCTGGAGCGTGGGAGCCATGTCGACCAGCGGCGGCATGCCGAAGCGTCCTTGCGTGATGCCGCCACCGTAGAACGACACTGCGCCCCCCAGCTCCCAATAGGAGGCAGCCATGAAGCTCACGCTGCCACCCATGCAGAACCCCACGACGCCGATCCGCTTGCCCTCGAATCCCTTCTCCGCCAGGAGGGCGAAGGTGGCCTCGAGGTCAGCCTCGAGGGTCATGGCCTGCAGGCCCACGATGTAGGGGATCACCGCCTGCATGTCGTCGTATCCCAGCTCGGGGTCGCCACTCCGATGAAAGAGGTGGGGGGCCGCGGCGACATAGCCGGCCTCGGCGATGCGCTCGCAGAGGCTCCGGATGTGCTCGTTGACCCCGAAGGCCTCCTGGAGAACGATGATCGCACCCTTGGCATCACCGCTGGGCTCGGCGACGTAGACCTTCATGGTGTCGTCGCCGACCTGCACCGCTACGTCCTGTGGCATTCGTTGGTTTCCCTTCTGAGATTTCGTGGTTTCGGATGGTGGGTGTGGAACGCGGCCGACGGGCGGGTCAGTCCTTTGGCTCGGGCCAGGCGATCGGGAGCAGCGAGAAATCAGGACCGAGGTCCGCATGGACACGCTGGCCCAGGGTCTCGAGGTCCCAGGGCCCGATGTTCGAGATCCGCTGCGGGAAGGAGATCATTCCCATGCGGGCCACCTCGTAACCCAGGACCTGGAAGACCTGGCCGGTGATGTCGCGGGCCTGCTCCCCCAGCAGGTAGACGGCCATCGGCGTGATGACCGCCGGGTCGCGGTAGGTGCCCTCGGCCAACTCGCTCCGCATGGCATCGCTGAACCGGTTGGTCAGCATGCCGGCGTTGCCGTAGATGTTGTCCGACATGCGGGTCGACGCACTCGGGACCAGGCAGTTCGTGGTGATGCCGTACCGCTGGAGCGCATACGCGGTGCTCCAGGTGAACCCGAGAATCGCCGCTTTGGCAGTGGCGTACGCAGTCATGTTGGGCATGCCGGTCAGGGCACCGCTGGAGAAGAACAGCAGGCTCCCCGACTTCTGCTCCATCATGGCCTTGGCAGCCGCCTGGGCGCAGCTGAAATGGCCCTTGACGTGCACGGCGATGACGTCGTCCCATTCCTTCTCGCTCAGCTCCCAGAGGTACTTGGTGACCGTGATCCCAGCGCAGCACACCATGGCGTCGATCCGCCCAAAGCTGTCCAGGGCGGCCTGCACGATGGCCTGACCACCCTCCATGGTCGACACGTCCACCGCGCGGGACACGGCCTTGCCCCCGGCCGCCTCGATCTCGGCCACCACCGCGTCGGCCGCCTCCGAGGAACCCGCCTCCTTGCGGTCGATCGGACCGCCGTAGTCGGCCACCACGATGCTGGCGCCCTCGGCCGCCGCCGCCAGGGCGATCGCTCTCCCGATGCCACGTCCGGCGCCGGTGATGACCACCGCCTTGCCCCCCAGGTAATTGCCCACGCTCCGACAGTCCTTCCTTCGACGTTGCCCGCGGAACTTAGCCGATCTGGCATTGCCGTGACACCGGCCGCGTGGGCTTGGCGTCACGGCCCCGACCGTCCCGCATGCCCGCGCACCCCAGCCGGGTCGAGGTGACCCGGACCGCTGCTAGCTCTCCAATGCGGCGATCCGCCGACTGAGGTTCACCGCGTGGTCGCCGATCCGCTCGTAGAAGCGCGAAACCAGCGTGACCTGCGCCGCCACGTTGCTCGGCATTTCCCCCCGAGCGATCTCGCCCGCCAACCGATCGTGCAAGATGTCGAGCTCCTCGTCCTGCTCCTCGAGCTCGAGTGTGCCGGCGTCCTTCCTCACATAGGAGGCCCCGACCGCCTGCCACATCTCGGCCGCGACTTCGGACATCCGCTGCACGATCCCGCGGGCGACCGGCGTCATCTCCGCCCCGGTGTTGGTCAGGGCCCGCTGCGCGATGTGCTCGGCCAGGTCGGCGCTCCGCTCGAGCTCGGGGAGGATGAGCAGGACTCCGACCAGCCGCTTCAGATGTCGTCGTCCCAGATCCTCCGCGTCGAGCCGCGACCAGACCATCATCTCGAGCTCCGAGGTCAGGTCGTCGATCTCCTGGTCACCGTCGACCACCTGCCTGGCCAGCTCGAAATCGCCGTTCAACAACGCGAAGGTGGCTCGCGCCATGGCCTCCCGCACCTGAGCGAAGAGCTTCACGACACGATCTTCGAGCGACGCCATACTCGAGAAGATACCCAGGTCGGTCCGCTAGTTTCGACGCCGTCGTCGAAGGGGCATCGCTGGAGCCAGTGGGGGGAGCCCGATGAGCACGAGACCAGGGAGCGAGAGCTTCGGCGCGATCGTCGTCGGGACCAGCATCGGCGCGTTGTTGCACGTGCCGGCACTGCGCGACGCCGGGTTCGTCGTGCGAGCCATGGTCGGGCGCGACCCGACGAGGACCTCCGAGCGTGCCGCGCTCTTGAACGTGCCGCTCTGGTTCACCTCACTCGCCGAGGCACTCACGCTGCCCGACGTCGAGGTGGTGGCCGTGGCCACTCCCCCACACACCCACGCACCACTGGTGTACGAATCCCTGGCCGCCGCCAAACACGTGATCTGCGAGAAGCCCTTTGCCCGCGACGTCCGAGAAGCTGCCGATCTGCTCGCCGCCGCAGAGGATGCGGGTGTCGTACACGTCCTCGGGACCGAGTTCCGCTTCGACGGTCCGCAGGCCCACTTGAACCGGGTCATCCAGGCGGGCGTCATCGGGGTCCCCCAGCTCGCCGTCGAGCTCCTCCAGGTGCCGACCCTCGCCTCGCCTGATGCACGCGTCCCCGCCTGGTTCGACCAGGCCCAGGCGGGCGGTGGGTGGTTCGGCGGCAGCGCCCCGCACATCCTGGACCGGGTCCGCTCGATGCTCGGCGAGTTCACCACGGTGAGCGCGTCCGTACGCCGACTGGGGCCTCGCCAAGGCGTGACTGCCGATGACACGTACACCATCACGTTCACGCTCGACTCGGGCGTCGAGGGCGTCATCTACAGCTCCGCGGCGGTGGCCGGACCCCCGATGCTGGCCACGAGAGTGACCGGTACCGCCGGCACGGCGTGGATCGACCATGGCAGCCGGACGGTGTGCATCGACAACGGTACGGGGACCCAGAGGGTCCCCCTCCCCGACGACCTGGGGGACCCGCCACCGGTCCCCCCAAGGTCCGAGCTGCTCTCCACGCCCTACGAGATGTGGCACTCCACGGGGATGGAGATCATCCCGTACGCCCGCCTCTACCGGGCCATGCGCGACCGCATCATGGGCGCACCTTCACCCCCGGATCCGGTCCTGCCGACGTTCGAGGACGGGCTCCGCCTCGAGATGGTGATGGACGCCATCCGCCGTTCCTCCGCCGCACACCAGCCGGTCGTCGTGGACTGAGCTACCCGACGCGCTCCACGCGTTCCCACTCAACCGAACGGCATCGGATCCATGTCGAAACGCGTGAAGACAGAGCGGCTGATCTGCCACCCCTGGGCGGTCCGCACATACCTGTCCTCGTACCACCCGTACCCGCGGAACCATTGTGGGCCGCCCTCGAGGTGAAGTTGGGTGCAATCGGTCATTCTCCACCGCCCCACCGCGCTGTCGGCCCCCTCGATCGTGATCTCGGGCATGTGACACAGATGGAAGGTGCGTATCCCCTGATCTCCCTCGCGGAGAAAGGACAACAACTGGTCGCGGCGGACCCGCGCCATCCCATCGGGTGTGGTCTGCGAGCCGGGTGGCACGAACTGCACCTCCGGCACGGAATAGAGGAGCTCCACGTCCTCGGTGAAGATCTCGACGAACTGGTCCCACTCCTTGCCGTCGAGCAGCCGGAAGTACCGGGCCTTGAGCTGCTTGATGGCTTCGATGTCGAGGATCTCTTGGATGGGATCGTGCGTCATGTCGCATCATCTCCTGCCTGCTGTCGTCGTGATGAGCGATCGTGGCCGACCGGCCCGTGGTGATGCCCGTCAACCATAGGACGATCGTGTTTAGCGACCGCGCACCACGGGTACCCCTACGGCGCGGGAGCACTCGGTCGTCAACGCTTCAAGGGGAGGACTCCATGGTCGGAGCCGGTGGACTCCGCCATGGGCTCGTTCATCGCGGTTCCCGCAGTTCGAGGCGACTGTTGTCCCAGGTCAAGGTCCGGTGATCGGGAACGAGACGATAGAACCGCCTAGAGGCGTAGAAGTCCTGCGTCGCGGTCGGCATCGCACTGCGAGCGGTACGAAACGCCCGGTACTTCTCCTCCATGGCCGCGTCGATTCGTTCGATGGACGCCGCATCGGTGATGGGTTCGAGGTGCCCACCGAGATGGACGGCGCGCAGTTTCGCCCACTCCCGTCCCGACTCGACCAGAAAGGCGGCACGCGGATCGTGGGCGATGCGCGCCACCTTCTTCGTACGGGAGAAGGTGGAGAAACACACGGCACGATCGACGACGACGAACCACATCGGGAGCGTCACCGGGCTGCCGTCGCTCCTGAGGGTGGTGAGGATGCCGGTGTGGGACCCCTCGATGACCGCCCAGGCCTCATCGTCGGTCAGGCGGATGCCCACAGGGCAAATTCTACCCCTCGCCTCTTCGCGGGCTTCCTGAGAAGCTGAGGCCGACGATCTCAACCGCCGGCACAGCTACCAGGAGATGCAATGGACCGCACGAGGCAACATGACCCAGCGGTGCAGGAGATGCTCGACAAGGCAGCCATCCGCGAGGTGCTCTGGCGCTACTGCCGCGGCGTGGATCGCCGGGATGCCGACATCGTGACATCCTGCTATCACCCCGATGCCCACGACGACCACGCGGGGAACACCTACACCGGAGAGACCGTCGGCCAGGGGCTCGTCGACTGGATGAACGAGATCATGATCAAGACGACGCACAACATCACGACCAACACGATCGAGGTCAACGGCGACGACGCCGGGAGCGAGTCGTACACAACATCGATGCACATCGCGAAGGGTCAGGACGGTGGTGAGAACCGCACCATGCTCTCCGTCGCCCGGTACATCGACCGGTTCGAGCGTCGCAACGGCGAGTGGAGGATCATCTCGCGCCTGGTCGTCCCGGAATTCACCGGTCTGGCCACCATGCAGATGCTCCCGTTCCAGTCTCTGGCCAAGCAGGACAGAACGGATCCCTCCTACGAGGTCCTGGGTCGGTGAGACCAACGCGCGGTGCTCCGCGGAGCGGACGAGGGGCGGTGCACCAGGGCCGGAATCCATGTATCGTCGTCCCAGAGCGCGGCCATCGTCGTCAACGGGCGGCTCGATCGGCCACGCCAAGCCTGTTCAAGGGGGTACGCCATGACTGACGGGCGCCGTTACACGCTCATCTCGTCGGACGCTCACGCGGGTGCAAGCGTCCAGGGCTACAAGCCCTACCTGGCCTCGCAGCACCACAAAGCATTCGACGCCTGGGCTGCGACCTTCCACGACCCCTGGGAAGACCTCGACGCCGAGCTGGCGCTCCGGGACCCCAACCTGCGGGTCGGGACCTCGTCGTTCCTGTCACCGGTCAACTGGGAGAGCGACCTCCGCCTGGAGCACCAGAACAGCCAGGGCATCGCGGCCGAGGTGCTCTTCCCGAACACGGTGCCGCCGTTCTACCCGTCGGGGACCGTCACCGCCGGCGGGCCCACGTCGGCAGACAACTACCAGCAGCGCTGGGCAGGGATCCAGGCCCACAATCGTTGGCTGAAGGACTTCTGCGACCAAGCCCCGGGCCGACGTGGCGGTCTTGCCCAGGTCTTCCTCGCCGACCTCGACGACGCCATCGCCGAGGTGCGCTGGGCGAAGGAGGCCGGCCTCGCCGGCGTCCTCATCCCGTCCGATCACATCAGCGCGCTGGTCAACCTCTATGAGCGGCAGTACGACCCCTTCTGGGCAGCCTGTTGTGACCTCGATTTCCCGGTGCACCGCCACGCCATCGCAGTCACGCCACCGCAGACCGAGGAGAGCGGCCCCTTCACCAATGCGATCGGTGTGCACGAGACCAACCTGCTGTTCCAGCGCGGCATCGGCCACCTGATTCTCGGCGGCGTGTTCGAGCGCTTCCCCGACCTGAGGTTCGTGTTCACCGAGGGTGCGTCCGTGTTCATCTCGATGCAGCTCATGCAGCTCGAGTCCGAGTTCGTGCAGGGCAGTACGAAAGGCACCAGCGGCTACCCGTTCTTCAGGCAGTTCGCCGAGAACTCGAGCCTCACACCGACGGAGTACTTCCGGCGCCACTGCTACGTCGGTGCGTCGCTGCTGACCGAAATGGAGATCGGGTTGCGCCAGCAGCTCGGCGTCGACCGAATGATGTGGGGTGCCGACTACCCGCACCACGAGGGCAGTTTCCCCTACACCGACCTCGCGCTGCGGGCGATCTTCTCTGGGGTCCCTGAGGACGAGGTGCGTGCCATGACCTCGCTCAACGCGGCCGAGGTGTACGACTGCTTCGACCTCGACTACCTCCAGACGATCGCCGATGAAATCGGCCCCACGCCCAAGGAGGTCGCCAGGCCCTTGACGGCGGACGAGTTCCCCGAGTTCACCATGTCGATCTCGATCTGGGACAAGAAGATGCCGAGTGGCGTCATCTAGCTCAGGTGGGCAACGTGGTGGGCGCTGCGGGACTCGAACCCACGACCTCAGCCGTGTGAATCCGTCCTGGGTGGTTTCCGTCACCTGGGGATACCAGGGAAGACCCAGCTCAGAGCGCATTTGAGACTTCCGCTGTTACGCGCTGGTACACCCTGTTTTCCGCTCGTTCGCGCACGTAGCGCGCGCGAAAATGGCGTCTTGGTAGCATGACACCATGACGAAGAACCTGACGGTGCGGCTCCCGGATGACTTGGCGGCCGACGCTGAGGCACTCGCAAGGGTAGAGGGCACCAGTCTCAACGAAACGGTCAAGCAGTCCTTGATCGAGGCGGTCGAGCGGAGACGCAAGAACCCCAAGTTCAAGGCCCGCTTGGCCAAGATCATCGAGGAGGACCGAGAGCTGCTCGAACGCCTCGCCAAGTGACGACTATGGTCATAGACAATCCGCTATAGGCTATAGCTCATGGATGAGTCCGCACCCCACTCTCCAGGTTCACTGCTCCGCGAGGCGCGAACCCGCGCCAACCTGTCGCAAACCGATGTCGCTCGCCGAGCACATGTTGCCCAGAGCGTCGTCAGTTCGTACGAGTCCGGACGTCGAGAGCCGGCATTCGGCACACTCGAGCGACTGATCGCCGCCACCGGGCATCGGCTGGAGATCCGGCTCGAGCCAGCACCAGATGCACGTCCCGGTTTGCCCGACTCGCCTCTGGGTCGCCGCCTCAGGCAACGGCGCCGGCAAGTGCTTGCGACCGCCGAGAAGTACGGCGCGTCCAACGTAAGGGTGTTCGGAAGCGTTGCTCGCGGACAGGACACACTCGAAAGCGATGTCGACATCCTCGTTGACCTTTCGCCACGATCGAGCCTTGTCACATTGGGACGATTGGAACGGGAACTGAGCGAGGTCCTGGGTGCGCCCGTTGACGTCGTCCCGGCTGACGGCCTGCGACCTGCAGTGCGTGCGGAGGCAGAGCAAGAAGCAATTCCGCTGTGAGTCGTCACGACCAAGAGTGGCTGACCGACATCATCGACGCCATCCAAGCCATTCGCGCCTGCCAGGAGCGAGGCGAACTCAGCGACGGATTGGTCTTCGATGCTGTTCGTCTTCGGTTGATCGAGATCGGCGAGGCGGTGAAGCGACTGGGTCCAGAGCTGCTGGAGTCTGAACCGGACCTTCCGTGGGAGGAGATCGCCGGCATGCGCGATCGACTCGCCCATCGTTACTTCGACACGTCGCACGCCATCGTCCAGGCCACCATTGACAACGACATCCCGGAGCTCGATCTCGCCGTGCGGCGCCTGCTGTCAAAGGACGCGACCTAGACACTCGCCCGTGGGATCTTGATATCATGATGTCATGGCGAAACAGACCACTGTGCGGCTCCCCGAGGAGCTGGCGGAAACGGCGGAGGCGGTTGCACGGGTCAAGGAAGTGAGCGTCAATGCACTCATCACCGAGTCCCTCTCCGCCGAGATCGCCCGGGTGAAGGCAGACAAGGACTTCATGGCCCGGATGAAGAAACTCCTGGAACGAGACAAAGAGTTGCTCGACCGGCTTGCACAGACCTGACGCGAGACTGAAACCTCCGGTCCGTGGCGTACCACCAGACCGGCAGCTAGGTCATTCGTCCGCCGGTGGGCTGCTCAATCGCTTGCATCGACAGCTCGGCGCTGTTGATTGAACTTGACCGCGTTCACCACTAGGCGCACCACCAGGCCCAAGAACACCAGATTCAGCCACATCTGCAGTGTGACGACCAGACGAGCGGCCTCGCTCTTTGCGGTGATGTCCCCGAAGCCGACGGTTGTGAAGATGGTGGAGGAGAAGTACATGGCATCGGTGCGGGTGAGGGGCGTGCCGAACGAAGGCTGATTGGCGCGAGCCATGAGGAAGTACGCGGTGGCGAACAGCAGCACGTAGAGGGGAACGCTGAGAGCGAGCGCTTCGACGGCACGGCTGATGGGGTGGTCGGACCCGACGATCCTTCGGATTTGCCAGACGATGATTGCCACGAGCACGAGGACTCCCAGTGCGAGCTCCGCCACCGCCCCAGCATTTGAGCCGTGGTCCAACGGGAGCAGGAAGTAGAGGGCCACGACCAAGGCGATCGTGAGAATCGTCCGCACAACTGCGACGATGGCGAGTCGTCTGCGACCTCGGAGAACGAGGTCCCTAATCTGCGCTGGCTGTGCTGGCGTTTCTGTCGTCGGACACGGTGGTTCCCTCTTGTTCTGAAACCATGCGTCAGGCCGTTTGGGCAGAGTGCTTCTGGAGCCGGTCAGCCACGAACATCACCAGCACACCGATGCCGACGCCAATCATGGTGAAGAGGACCCGCCGCCCCTCGGCGGCGTAGTCCGTCGGCTGGGGCAGGTCGGCAGCGATGAGGGCGGCGCAGGCAATCGCGGCGGCGTAGTAGGCGTAGTTCACACCCCGGATGGCTATTCCGATTCCAGCCAGGAGGATGATGATGACCTCGAGCGCGTGCTTGTTGCCGACCAGGATCAGGATGGGGATGGCCGCGACGGCACCCATGGCCGCACCCACCACACGCTGCTCGCCGAACAGCTTGGATTGCTCGAGGCTCGGTTTCATCGCGACGATGGTGGCGATGGGCATCCAGTCAGCGCTGGGCAAGTGCCCTCCGAAGGCGATGGCGGCGGAGGCGGCCAGAGCGAGGGACCGTATCAACGCGAAGAGGACGACCGGTCGGGTCAGCTGCACCGGGGTTTGGCTCCCCGGGAGGTCCATGACCGGTGCGGGCCGCCATCTGCCCCTACTCGCTGCCCACACGAGGACCATGAGCGCGATCCACGCGGCAGCACCGATCAGCCAGGCGAGGGCCTGGTCCCATGCGCTGATCTTGAGGTGGCCAGTGTCATGAGTGGCGAGGGAGAGCACGACGAGGAACCAGACGTTGAGCAGGAGACCCGCAGCGAATCGGTGGACCCCGAGCTTGACGGCCAGGCCGCACGCCAGCGTGACGGCGAAGACGGCGAGGACCACGAAGCCCCAAGCTTTGTCTCCCACGTAGAAGCCGAAGGCCGTCACCAGGGCACCAAGCGCAGCGAAGGCCGACATCCCCTCGACCCTCCTGCGGATAGCTCCTCCTGGGTCGCTCTGTGCCACCAAGAGGACTGCGAAGACGACCGTGACGAAGTACTTCTGTTGGTTGGTCTGGACGATGGCGAACCACAGCACGAACAGGAGGGCCGCCACGGCTGCGCCGCCCTTGACGTTCAGTTTCTCGCCATCGCTCCTGAACACCTTCTCTATCTGGCTCTTCGGCCCCACCTTCGCCATCAGACGTGCTCGAGGGCGCCAGGACGGGTCGCCATTTCGTCCTCGGCGTGGGCGACGATCGGAAAGCCGCCCTGACCCACCTCGAGCGGGGTGCGGTGAAACCCGTGGAACGTGATCAAGCCGCCGGAGAGAAATGCCGTGTCGGCGAAGTCGTGTTGCCGGAGGATGCAGTAGGCGATGTAGCTGCGGAAGCCAGAACGGCAGTAGGTGTACACCGGGCGGTGCTTTGACAGCTCGCCGAGCCGGGCGCGGAGCTCGGTGTAGGGGATGTTGATCGCCTCGGGGATGTGCCAGTACTCGAACTCGGCCACCGTGCGCACGTCGAGGATCGTCGTCGCCTCGGCGCAGTCCGGGTAGTCCTCCGCATACCACAGGTCGATGTCGCCTCTCAGCAGGTTGGAGGCCTGGAATCCGATCATGTTGACGGGATCCTTGGCCGATCCGTACGGAGGGGCATAGGACAGCTCGACGTGCTCGAGGTCGTAGACCGTCATGCCGGCGCGCAGAGCGATCGCGAACACGTCGATCCGCTTGTCCACGCCGTCCCAACCCAGCACCTGGGCGCCCAGCAGCCTCCCGTCCGACGGGGCGAAGAGCACCTTGATGAACATGGGCGAGCTGCCCGGGTAGTACGCGGCGTGGTCGTTCTGGTGGGTGTACACCTTGCGGTGCTCGATCCCTCGCTCGCGCAACTGGGCCTCGGTCAGTCCCGTCCCGCCGGCGGCCATATCGAACACCTTCACGATGGCCGTCCCTTGGCTGCCCCGATAGGCACTCTCGTGATTGCAGATCGTCTCGGCCGCGATGCGCCCCTCCCGGTTGGCCGGGCCGGCCAGCATGGACAGAACCGGCTCCCCCGTCAGCAGGTGCACCGTTTCCACGGCGTCACCGGCAGCAAGGATGCCGGGGACCGAGGTCCGCATCTGGGCGTCGACGCCGATGCCCCCGAGTGGCCCGGTCGCCACCCCGGCCATCTGCGCCAGCTCCGCATTGGGTCGGACGCCGACGGCGAGCACGACAACGTCGGCGATCAGCTCAGCGCCGTCGGAAAGCTCGACCAGGAGGTCCGCGCCCTCCTCACGGATCGCCTTGGCCGAACTGCCGAGTCGGATGTCGACGCCGTGGGTGGTGACGTGGAAATCGAGGATCCTGGTCATCTCCGGGTCCAGCCACGGCATCAGACGGTCTGTCCGCTCGACGATCGCGGTGTCCAGGCCTCGGGTGCGGAAGGCCTCTGCCATCTCCAGGCCGATGTAGCTGCCTCCGATGACGACGGCCCGGGTCGCATTGGCATCGAGTTCCTTGATGATGCGATCCATGTCGGGAATGTTGCGCAGGACATCGACTCGTGAATGGTCGGCCCCTGGAATGGGTGGCCGGATTGGTTCGGCCCCGGGGCACAGCACCAGCTTGTCGTAGGCCTCGCGGTAGGTCCGCCCTCCCTCGACCTCGCGCACCTCGACCTCCTTTGCCGCCGGGTCGATGCCGACCACCTCGTGGCCGGTGCGCACGTCGAGGGCGAGCGAGGCGGCCAGGCTCTCGGGGGTCTGTAGCAACAAGCTGTTGCGGTCGGGAATCTCACCGCCGATGTGGTACGGAAGGCCGCAATTGGCGAAAGAGACGTAGCGGCCCCGCTCGAGGATGACGATCTCGGCCGAGTCGTCGAGCCGTCGTCCGCGAGCACCAGTGGACGCTCCCGCAGCTACTCCCCCCACAATCACCACCTTCATGTCGGCTCCCCTTCGACTCGTTGGGCGACGGTACGCATCGGAGCCGAAAGAACTCCCTTTGCCCCGACGGACTCACTCACGGCAGAGAACTCTGGTTCTGGTATCACGCCAACGGCGGCGCACCCGGCCGGGCTGAACCCCGTCTTGTTGACCCAGAATGCCTTCGTGAGTTGGCTCATCGCCTGCTACCGCTGATGGTGCGACCGGCAAGGGCGAGGCGACGGATCTCGTCCATCCTCCCGACTCGGGCAGGTCCGGGCATGTTTCGGGCCCTCACCCGTCCGTTGCGTGGTCTGGATTGACGGACACGAGTTCGAGGCCAAGTTCCTGGGCCCGCTCGATGAGCCCAAGAAGGTGTGCCTGATCAGTCACGTCGCCGGTCAGCACCGTCGTCCCCGCGAGCCGCTGCAATTCCATGCCGTCAAACAGGACTCCGAACGAATCGCCGAGCTCCCCGCGAAGGACGAGCCGATAGCTGCGAGGTTGTGCCCATTTGTGGTCCATTTCGACGCAGCCTTACAGTCCGGCAGGTGACCCGTCATCACCTTCAGCGCGGATTCACCTAGGGGAGGCCTTGAAAGAGACGTGGCCGGCGCTGCCGACCGGCGGTGTCCGTTGCGTTCGCCTGGACGCTCCCTAGAGAATGCCCAGTTCGCGGCTGCGTTCGAGCGCGTCGGCCCGCGAGCGCACAGCGAGCTTGCGGTAGATCGACCGAACATGGCTATGGACCGTGTAGTGCGACACATACAGTTCACGACCGATGTCTCGCTCCGACAAATCGCTGCGCAGGAGCTTGAGCACCCCGAGCTCCCGCGGCGTCAGCTCGTCATCCTCGGAGAGGGCGCGGCGGATCTGCGCTGGCCGCTCAAGGGCAGACAGTGTGTCGGCCAGGATCCCCGGATCAGGGCAGCGCTCGAGAACGGACCTCGCCTCGGCAATCGCAGCCGTGGCCGCTTTGTGCTCACCCAGGGCCCGAAGCACCGGCGCCTGGCCGAGCAGCGCATGGGCCACCTGGAGGGGCTGGCCAAAGATCCGCGCCAGCGAGATCCCGTGCTCGATCAGCGGCAGCGCCTCCTCGGGCCTGCCACGCGCCGCCAGCGATGCCCCCACCGCCAGAGGGACCGTGCCGACGGCCTCCTCGGTGCCATGCTCCCGTCCGAATTGGGCCGCCGACTCGGCCAGGGTGCGTTGCTCGTCTCCACGGCCCCGCTCGCCGGCGATCAGCGATCGATAAGCGAGCGACGACGTACCAGACAGCCACTGGGCGCTCGCGGGCGCCAGCGCCGCCGCATCCGCAAACCACTGGTCGGCCTCATCACGCTCACCCTCGAAGTACAGGCCCACGCCAACCGCCCAGCACGCCAACGATCGCCACGGCGACCCCGGGCCCTCGAACTCGACCACTTGGCGGGCATGTTCCAGCTGGGCGCCGGCATCTCCCCAAGGAAATGCGGCCTGCAGCATGGTCAGGCTCGCCCGAGCGGAGCTGAAACCGTCACGCAGCGGCCCCGCGTCCAGATCGCCCAGCCGGTCGATCGCCATCAGGGCCCGCCCCGCCTCCTCCTGCCTTGCAGACAGTGAGAGCACCCACGCCTGAATCAGGAGCAGATGCACCTCGCTCCTCAGTACCTCGTCGGGGAGCTGCCGAAGCCAGGCCAGGACGGTGTCGTACCTCCACGTGTTGGCGCATCTGATCCAGACGGTTTCGATCAGCTCGACTGCTTCGGCGTAGGCCTCGGCCGCCACGGCGTGCTGGATCGCCTCGTCGGGCGTTCCGTGATCACGATGCCAGCAATAGGCGCGGCGGTGCAGCCCACGGGCCAGGCCCGGTTCACGCCGCTCGAGCTCCACCCGGAGCAGCTGCGCGAAGACAGGGTGGAAGCGGTACGACCCGGCTTCGTCGTCGAGCGGGACGAGGAACAGGTTGGTCCGTGACAGCGCATCGAGCATTGCCGCCGAGCCCTCATGCTCCATCACGGCATCGCAGAGTGGGCCCGTCAACCTGTCGAGAATCGAGGTGCGGAGCATCAGCACCTGCGCCGAAGGGTCATGCGACTCGAGCACCTCCGTCACGAGGAAATCCACCACGTGACGGTTCGACCCGCCGAATGTCCGCACAAACGCCTGGCGGTCGGCGGTGGGCTGCAGCGAGAGCGCCGCCAGATAGAGCCCCGCCGGCCATCCCTCCGTCTTCCTCACCAAACTGTCGATGTCTTCGGCTGTGAGGTCGAGCCCGAGGCGACCGTTCAGGAATACGTCCGCTTCCTCGTCGCTGAATCGCAGATCGGCGGCCCGTAGCTCGAGGAGCTCGCCGTGCGCGCGCAGACTGGCCACCGGCAGGCTTGGTTCGGTCCTGCTGGCGAGCACAAGATGGAAACCCGGTGGTGCATGTTCAATGAACCACCGCACACTGGCGCGGGCCGGTTCGCTAGAAACGCGGTGGAAGTCGTCCACAATGAGCGTGATCTCGTCCTGGCCGTCTAGCTCGTTGACCAGACGAGGCAGGACCAGATCAATTACCGGTGCCACGACCGAGGACACTGACGCCGACCTGGCGACGTCGGGGTTCGCGCGGCGTAGCGCCCCGATCGCATGCGACCACAGGACCACAGGATCGTTATCGCCCTCGTCCAGCGTGAGCCACGCAACGCGCCTCCGGGCGGCCTCTTCCCCGTACCAGGCCGAGAGAAGACTGGTCTTCCCGAAGCCCGCCGGGCAGGCGATGAGAGTGAGCCTGCGGTCCGACCCGCTTCGGAGACGTTCCAGAAGGCGATCGCGCGGGATCGACTGTTCGCGCACGGGCGGCGGCCGCAGCTTCGTGGCCACCAGGGTCGCCTGCCCGACACGCTCGTGCCCCCCGCCGTCCGCGGCGGAATCCAGCAGTTCAGAGGTGTCGTGACGGGCCTCCGGCAATACCTCACGGAGTGACCGACCCGGCCCCCGCGTACCACTCAGGGGCTCACTCGCGGTGGACATGCCGCTAGCTTGCCAGTTCAGATTTCCTTGGTCTATGGACCAAAGTCCCTGCTTAATGCGGCACTCCGTCGCTCGCTCTGAGCCTGGCCTCCTGGGCGACGTCAGACCCCTGATGGTGCCTGCCAGGCACGTCAGCCCGAGGGCTGTCCCCCGGTAGGCGGTGCGGTACCCGATCGAACACAACGGTGCTGTCGGCGGCCGGGCCGCGTGCTCCTATCTGTGTCCCGCACTTCGACCAACCCTGAAGCGGGCGGCATTCCCCTAGGTGAATCCGGCTGGCAGGTGATGACACTTCGCCTACATGAGTGTGAACCTTCCATAGGACGGACCGACCGTCACACCCTCCACGTTGATAGCAAAGTCCCAAAGACGCGACCCAAGGAGTTCTCCCATGCCCGACGACACCCCCGTCCTGGACACCATCGCCGATATGACTGCGGCATCGATCGCTCGGTGCGGGCTGGATGCCGACCAGCTGATCCTGGTGCGACTCGCCGCCCTGGCTGCCGTCGATGCCCGCCCCGTGTCCTACCTGGCGCACATTGGACCATCGGTCGAAGCCGGAGTCACGCTCGAACAGGTGCAAGACGTCCTGGTGGCCGTCGCTCCCATCATCGGGACGGCTCGGGTCATGGCGGCCGCAGAGCACATTGCGGAAGCCCTGGGGTTCGCAATCGCCGTGGCTGAGGCTGTGGCTGAAGCAGAAGCCGGCACCTGAGCAACCCCTTCACCAATCGAAACCCTCTGAAATCAACTTAGAAAAGGAGATACATCATGGCAAAGCCCGACGGCATGTTTGTCTACGTGGGTACGTACCCGAGCGAAATGGCGGCGCGAGCCGACTACGACATCGTGAAGGACCTCCACGCCGAGAAGATGGTCGGCACCTACGACGCCGCGGTTGTCACCAAGGACCCGGACGGCAAGGTCCACGTCAACAAGGACGAGACGGCGACCCGACACGGGGCCTGGGGCGGAGCGGCGGTCGGTGCCGTCGTTGGCATCCTGTTCCCTCCCTCTCTTATCGCCGGCGCGGCGGTCGGCGCGGCGGTCGGCGGCGTAGGAGGGCATCTCTGGAAGGGCATGTCGCGATCCGATGTCAAGGAGTTCGGGGACATCATCGACACCGGTGAGGCCGCCCTGGTCATCGTCGGCGAAAGCACCATTGAAGACGCCATCAACAAAGCCGGATTGAAAGCTGCGAAGCACGCGGCAAAGGAGCTCGACGTGAGCCCCAAGGACATCGACAAGGCGGTTCAGGAGACGGCGCAGGAGCTCAGCTGATCTCCTGTCCTCGGCATCGGTGCCATTCCGATACGCCCGGGACAGCCAACTGACGAAAGGGGTTCGCATGACTTCTCCCGAAACGCAAGTCGTTGAAGAGATGTTCGTCCAAGTGGCCAGCGGTTCGAGGAGTTCAGATGGAGTGCTCACGCTGGCGGGCGTGTCGCCCGCCACCTTGTACTTCTCGGACCGCCCCGAACGAGTCGTTGGTCACATGACGAACGAACAGTTCGTCGAAGGCTGGTCCTTAGGCGACAACAACTTTGCCGCGGACCCTCCGAATGCCGTCCTGTCCTATATCGACGCCGGAGATGACCGACCGGAGGACTGCGTTGTGGTGTTGAGCGATCCGAAGATTGGAGTTGACTCGATTGGATACAAGTATCAGCTCCTCGAGGGTTCAGTGCCTGAGTCATCAGGCGCATGCACTCTGTTCATCGACCCGTTGGGACGTCCGCTCTCGCCGGTCTCAGTGGCGGGGATGCGTCGTCGGCAGCGGCGGCGTGGCTGAACGGGTCGGGGTCCCGACCGTCGTGCGACGGCACAGCCTATCGCCGCTTTCCGCATCGCCGGTGGCGGCGATGAATGTGCAGTCACTCAAAGGAGGGTTCAAGTGTCCAGCATGAGTGCCACCGACACGGCGGCCAGCGTCAAGGACTTCGGGCGGCGGTGGTGGCTGCTCACGGTGTTCGGAGTCATTACGGTCGGCTTCGGTATCGTCCTGACGTTCAAGCCCGGCAAGTCGGTACACGCCATCGCCATCATCATCGGTATCTGGCTGTTGATCCTCGGCGTCGTTCAGCTCATCCGGGCGATCGGTGCGTCGGGCGAGCGGACCGGGTTCGTGATCATGGGGCTCCTCGCCATTGTCATCGCGCTGATCTTGTTGCACCATACGACCACGACGGTCGCTGTCCTCGGATTCATCATCGGTATCTTCTGGACCATCGGAGGCGTGACGGAGCTGTTCCACGGCTTCAGCGCGGACGATGGCGGCGTCAGTTGGCCGACCGTGATCTTGGGGTTGATCGGGACGATCATCGGGATCCTGTGCCTGGTCTACCCGTCCCTGTCACTTTCGATCATCTGCGTGATCGTCGGACTCGGAATGATCGTCTACGGCATCGTCGAGATAGCTGCAAGCCTGCAAGTCCGCAAGGCAAAGGAAATCTGAGCGTCGTATGACTCGGGTATGGCTGTAAACGAATAGGCCAGGCGGCGATCGCCGCCGGTTCGGTTCACGCAGGATCGGAGGACTCGAGAGTGCCTGACGAAGCCGCGCCGGCTACATCGAGTCCTCCCTCACCATTGGAACTCGTCAAGAGCAAGGGATACATCGCGCTCCTCGTCATGGGTGCGCTGGTGGGCATCCCGGTCGCGATCGTCGCCTACTACTACTTGAAGCTGATCGACAAGGGCCAGAACTACTTCTTCAATACGCTTCCCAATGAGCTCGGTTTTCATGGTGCGCCCGTGTGGTGGCCGCTTCCCATACTGGCGTTCTGTGGACTGATCGTCGGCCTGACCTTGCGCTACCTGCCGGGTACCGGAGGTCACAATCCCGCCGAGGGCTTCGCTATGGGGGGAAGCTTCGGGCCGAAGGATCTGCCCAGCGTCTTCATTGCGTCGCTGGCAACGCTCATCTTGGGCGGCGTGCTGGGGCCGGAGATGCCGTTGGTCGTGATCGGCATGGTCCTCGCCGTGCTGATCGTGCACCTCATCAAGAAGGACGCACCGAAGCAAGCAGTTGCCGTCATCGGGGCCGCCGGGAGCTTCGCGGCCATCTCGAGCCTCCTCGGGTCACCGCTCGTCGGCGCATTCTTGCTATTGGAGGCGGCCGGGATCGGTGGCGGTCTCATCAGCGTGATCCTGCTGCCGGGGCTCGTGGCTTCAGGTGTCGGTGCCCTCGTCTTCGTCGCCCTCAGCGACTTTACGAGCACGGGGGTCACATCGTTCGGCGTGCAGAACCTCCCCAAGGTCGGTTTTCCCACAGGGAGCACGTTCGGTTGGAGCATCGTCATCGGTCTCGTGGCGGCGGTCGTCGGCACCGCCATCCGACGTGGGGCCTTCCAAGTACAGCCCCTCGCTGTACGCCACAAGGTGCTCGTGACGCCGGTCCTCGGGCTCGTCATCGGCGGTCTGGCCGTGTTCTTCGCCGAGGAGACCGGAAAGAGTTCGCATTTCGTCCTCTTCTCGGGTCAATCGGGTCTGTCCCCGCTCATCGACAACGCAGCGACCTGGTCACTGGGAGCCATCATGCTCCTGATCGTCTGCAAAGGGCTCGCTTACAGTGCCTCCCTGGCGGGGTTCAGAGGTGGCCCCGTCTTCCCCGGCATGTTCATCGGCGCCGCAGTCGGGATCGCCTTCTCCCACCTTCCCGGTCTGCCTCTGGTGGATTCGGTGGCGATGGGGATCGGGGCGATGACGTCGGTGGCGATCGGTGGTCTTCCGTTATCGTCGGTGCTTCTCACGCTGGTCTTCATACAATCCGATGCCTTCGAGGTGATCTCGGTGGTGATCTTGGCCGTGGCCGTATCATTCGTTGCTTCGGCATGGCTCGAGCGATGGTTGAAGCCGCCGGTCCATTCACCCACCCCTGCTGTGGCAGGCGCGGCGCCCTCAGGAGCCGGCACCCCAGTGGGTGCGTCTGGACCGGACTAGCGGTTCTGCCCCGAGGCTGGTGAGGACTTCACAACCGGCCGACGATTCTGCCAGTCCAGGCGGCAGGCGCACCGAAGGCGGGTCACGTGCCGTACGAGTGCGAAGCTTCGCGGAGTCTCAGATTCGACCGGACAACCGGGGTCGGTATTCGTGGCCCGGTTTCGTCTCCATGACAGGCGGACTCTGGTCCGAGGTCGTCTTGAACCACCGGACGTAGCGATTCACCAGCGGTGACGCCGAGAGCCCGTGAACGAGGACGGAAAGGCCGACCGTGAGATACGTCACTGTGGCGATGTCGGCAGAGTGCGGGAGATGGGCGTCCTCGACGATCACCGCGAACACGATCGAGGCGAGTCCCTGCGGACCGAACCAGCCCATGAAGGCGACCGTTGCCGGCCGAGCGTGCGTGCCAAAGAGCGCGATGGCCACCGGCACCATCCGCACGACGGTCAGGCTCAAGACGGCATAGAGGACGATGTGCCAATTCATTTGCTTGAACGCCGGACCGAGAAGTATCGCCCCGAAGACCAGGAACGTGACGCTGTCGAGAGTGGCCCCGGTCTCCTCGGTGAAGAGCATCGCCTGGGCAACCTCGTTCCTGGCGAGCAGGCCAAAGAGGGCACCCGCGACAAAGGCGGCGATGAAGCCCGACCCACCCAGTGCATTAGCCGCTCCGTAGGCGGCGACCGTCGTGGCCAGGGGAACGATCTGCTGCCAGGTCTTGTCGATCAGGTTTCGCCGGCCGGCGAGGACGACGATTCCGGCGGAGAGCAGGGCCGCGCCGGCACCACAGAGGACGCCGTAACCGATCTCCTCAGCCACCGCGGTGCCCGAAGGAGGTGGCCGCACGAGCCGGACACACGTCGGTGAGCTTCACCCTTGACCGTTACGGTCACCTGCTGCCGGGCTCCGAGCAACGCCTGAACGACGCCCTCGACGCTCTGGCGGAGGGCGCGCAGGCGACGGCTGAAGTCACGCGCGACGCCAACGACACGACGAACGTGCGCGAAAACACGATTTCGTTCGCGCACGTAGCGCGCACGCCGGAGGACCGTGACGGAAGTGTCAGCGACGCGCAACTCGCTGACCAGGGAAAAGAGAGTGGGCGCTGCGGGACTCGAACCCACGACCTCAGCCGTGTGAAGGCTGCGCTCTAACCAACTGAGCTAAGCGCCCGCATCGTGACGGTCAGGGGATTCTCCCATCGGCCCTCCGTCCGCGCAATCCGGGGGCGGTGCTAGGGCAACACCGATTCCTTGAAGTGCACGTCGAACCAGATCGGCAGAAGGTGCCGCACGTAGTACGCGTGGTAGAGCTCGCCCTCGAAGGCCTCGTCGGCATATTCCTTGAGCTCCACGCTGCCCTCCCGGGGTCGCCAGGCCCGGATGGCATCGAGTGTCCGATCCACCTCATCCCGGGAAGACAGCTCGAATCCCAGGTGGTCGAAGCCGGGCGCGGACATCGCCTCCTCGCCCTCGATGAGCAGGATGAACGACCCGCCATCGAGCTTCATGAGGAGGGTCGGCCGCTTGAACATGCGACCCGGAAGGACGCTGAAGCCGAACACCTCCCCGTAGAAGGACTCGACGTCGGCCGCGAACCGCTCGGTCAACGACCCCGCCGGAACCGTGATCTCCATGTGGTTGAAGCGAATAGGCACCGGGCGCAACGTACCCCAGGTACCCTGAGGCCCACATGACCCCGACCTGGATCTCCCCGCTCCGCGAGCTCTTCTGGCCGTCGCCCCCGGCGCCCGGCTCCGACGGTGCCGACGCAGACGGGATCCTGCCGCCGGAGCGGCGCAAGAAGGCCATGACCTCCCTGGACCCCAAGGAGGTCAAGCTCGCCTTCGCCGCGTTCATGCTCTCGCTGGTCGCCGGCGTCGTCATCCCGGCATATATCACCGCCGCCAACAAGGTCACCCGGCGCGGCAAGAACACCTACGCCGTCGCCCCCGACGCCTGGCTCCTCGGGGGCGCTCTCATCGTGCTCAGCCTGGTCGGACTCGTCGTCCTGTGGAGACGCCGGCGGACGCTGGTCTCCTTCGCCCTGTTCTTCATCGGCTTCGGCTTCACCCTCTTCATCGGGTTGGCCGGGTTCGTCTTCATCCTGCTCGGCGGTTGGCTCATGCTGCGCGCCTGGCGCATCAACCGCTACGGCACCACCAACGCCAAGGTCATCGCCCGCGAGACGTCGGCGCGCCGCGGGCGTGACCGGGGGACCACGACCAAGACCCGGTCCAAGACCAGCGCAGGCAGCACTCCGGCGCCCGCGCGGCGCCGACGGCCAGCAAGCGCTACACGCCCAAATCACCGTCCCGGAAGCGGATCCCCAAGCCCACCGAGTAACCCCGAATGCCTCAGGCGCCGGGCTCCACCAGCAGCGCGGCACGCAGCAGCTGGAGCACGTCGGCCCGGCGTCGCACCAACGAGCGGGCGGTCGGCTCCTCCCCCAGGGCGCGGAGCACCTCGACCTCGGTGACCATCCCGATCACCGTGGAGTAGATGGCCAGCAGCAGCAGCCGGGGGTCGTGGCGCCGCATGGCACCGGCGTCCATCTCCGCCTCGAGGAAGGCCGAGGCGCGCTGGACCAGCGGGTCGAGGGCCAGCGTCATCTGCGTGGCCGCCGGGGGGCCCAGTCGACCCACCTCGCGCAGCAGGCCGAGCTGCTCGGGCCGGCGGGCAGCCAGGCGGAATACCGAGCGCACTACCGCCTCCACCCGGTCCCACCCGGCCCCGGCCGCCTCGAGCGCCTCCTCGAGCACCTCGGCCAGATCGGCCGCGCTGCGGGCGATGACGGCCTCGAGCAGGGCGTCCTTGGAGGGGAACCAGTACAGGATCGACTGCTTGGTCAGGTCGAGACCCTTGGCCACGGCGTCGAGAGAGGTGGCCTCGTATCCCCGGCCGGCGAACGAGGCCAGGGCGGCATCGAGAATCCGCTCACGGGTCGAGGGGGCGTCCCCGGGCGGCCGGGGCGGACTCGAGGACGAACGGCTCACTTACCAAATGGTAGACACAACCGGCCTCCGGTGGTAGACATTTCCGATGCCCATCGAGCGGGACCTGCGCGCCAAGCGGTTCTTCGTCACCGGTGCCACGGGATTCCTCGGGACTGCCCTCGTCGAGCGGATCGTGCGCTGCATCCCCGAGGCGGAGATCACCGTGCTCGTCCGCCCCGGGCGCCGCGCCGACGCCTCGGCCCGCCTGGCCCGCGAGGTGATCAAGAACGACTGCTTCGACCGCCTGCGTGACGAGCTCGGTGACCGGTTCGCCGGGGAGATCGCCCGTCGGGTCCGCGCCGTCGCCGGGGACGTGGGTCGGGACGGTCTGGGCCTCGACGACGAGGGTCGGGCCGCGCTGGCGGCCGCTGACGTGGTCGTCCACTCCGCGGCCACCGTCTCCTTCGATGCCCCCCTCACGCAGGCCGTCGAGATCAACCTCCTCGGACCTTCCCGGGTGGCCGCCGCCATGGTCGAGTGCGGCTCGGCCGCGCACCTCGTCGCCGTGTCCACCGCCTACGTGGCCAGCACGCACCAGGGGGAGGCCAAGGAGGAGCTCCTCAGCGAGAACCGCTTCACTCTCGACGTGGAATGGCGCGACGAGGTCACCGCGGCCCGGCGCGTCCGCGACGACCTCGAGGCCGAGTCACGCAAGCCCGCCAACCTCGAGGGTTTTGCCAAGAAGGCCCGCGCCGAGGTGGGCGCCGCCGGTGACCATCTCATCGCGGCGCGCTCGGAGAAGCTGCGTGACGAGTGGGTGCGAGCCCAGCTCGTCGAGGCCGGCACGGCGCGGGCGCTGTCTCTCGGCTGGCCCGACGCCTACCCCTTCACCAAGGCCCTCGGTGAGAAGGCGCTCGTCGAGCAGTTCGAGGGGGCGGTGCCGATCAGCGTGGTACGGCCCTCCATCATCGAGTCGGCGCTCTCCGAGCCGAGGCCGGGGTGGATCCGCGGCTTCCGCATGGCGGAGCCGATCATCATCTCCTACGCCCGGGGCCTGCTCCGGGAGTTTCCCGGCGTCCCCGAGGGCATCATCGACGTCATCCCCGTCGATATGGTGGTGGCCACCATCCTGGCCGTGGCTGCCCAGGGACCCCGGCCGGGACGTCCGCGGGTGTTCCACGTGGCCTCGGGAGTCCGCAACCCACTGCGCTACGGGCGGCTGGTCGAGCTGGGCCAGGACTTCTTCGGGCGCAATCCCCTCTACGACGAGCGGGGCCAACCCATCTCCATCCCGGACTGGTCCTTCCCGGGGCGTGGGCGGGTGCAACGACAGCTCAAGCGGGCCGACACGGTCATGACGGCGGCGGAACGGGTCCTCACTGCCTTACCGATCAGAGGGAAGCAGGCGCAGCTGGCCGCCCGCATCGAGGAACGTCACGCGCTGGCCAAACGCGCTCTCGGGTACGTCACCCTCTACGGCGCCTACACCGAGACCGACGCGCGCTACCGGGTCGACAACCTGCTCGGGCTGTGGGACGAGTGCGACCACGAGGATCACGATCACTTCGGCTTCGACCCCGGCGTCATCGACTGGGACCACTACGTCTACGAGATTCACTTCCCCTCGGTGCTCGAGCACGCCCGTGTGCGCACCAGGCCGGGCAAGTCCGTGGTGGACAAGAGGTCGGACCGCCAACGCCGCGCCATCCTCTCGCCCGAGCGGCACCTGGCCGTGTTCGATCTCGAGCACACCTTGATGTCCTCCAACGTGGTCGACACCTATGCCTGGCTGGCCAGTCGGCACCTCTCCCCCGCCAAGCGGGCGCGCTTCGTCGCCGACCTGCTACGCCACGCGCCGTCCCTGCTCGCCCTCGACCGGCGCGACCGCGGTGACTTTCTCCGCACCTTCTACCTCCGGTTCGAGAACGCACCGGTGGAACAGCTGCGACGCGACTCGGGAGAGCTCTTCCACCGCCAGCTCCTCACCCGCTCGTACCCCGACGGGCTCGCCCGGGTGCGCACCCACCGCGCCCTGGGTCACCGGACCCTCCTCATCACAGGGGCGCTGGACTTCGTCATCGAGCCCATCCGCCCCCTCTTCGACGACATCGTCTGCGCCGTCATGGGCGAGCGTGACGGGCGCCTCACGGGGCACTTGGCCACCCTGCCCCCCATCGGCGAGGCCCGCGCCCTGCTGCTGGCCGACTACGCCGAAGAGCACCACCTCTCGCTCGAGGAATCCGTGGCCTACGCCGACTCCGCCAGCGACCTGGCCATGCTCGAGGCGGTGGGCTTCCCGGTCGCGGTCAATCCCGAGTCGCGGCTCTCAGCCATCGCCCGGCGCCGCGGATGGCACGTGGAGCACTGGGCCAAGGCGGAGGGGGGCTCGCACCGCCCACTGCCGCTCGGTCCCTTCGACGTGCGCACGCCCAAGGCGGTCATGGGCCGGTGAGTACCCTCCTCTTCGAGCGTTCACTCCCCCGCTTCGCCGCGGCTCGGCTGGTGTCGTCGTTCGGCTCGGGCCGCGGCGCAGGCATTGGCCCGCTGCGCCTGGTGCAGCAGGCGCCACCGGCGGTGCCGGCGACCGGATGGGTCCACGTGGATCCCGTCCTCTCGGGCATCTGTGGCTCGGATCTGGCGGCGCTCGACGGGCGCAGCTCGCGGTACTTCGAGGACATCGTCTCGTTCCCCTTCGTCCCCGGCCACGAGGTGGTCGGCACCCTCGGTGCGGACGCCACCGGAGCCGATGGCACCGAGCTGGCCGCCGGGACCCGCGTGGTCCTCCAGCCGGTGCTCGGGTGCCGCGCCCGTGGGATCGACCCCGTGTGCCCCGCCTGCGCGGCCGGGCAGGTCGGCAGCTGCGGTCACGTGGCCTTCGGCCATCTCCGCCCGGGCCTCCAGACCGGCTTCTGCGCCGACACCGGCGGCGGTTGGTCGAGCACCGGGCTGGTCGCGCACTCCAGCCAGCTCTACGCCGTTCCGGCCGCGCTCAGCGACACCGACGCCGTGACCGTCGAGCCCACGGCCTGCGCGGTGCACGCCGTCCTCGGCACGCCCCTGCGGGAGGGCGGCGTGGTCGCCATCGTCGGGGCGGGCACTCTCGGACTGCTGGTCACGGCCGCGTTGAGCCACCTCGTGGCCGCGGGCCGGTGCCCGGCCCCCGCCGCCGTGCTCGTCGGGGCGCGCTATCCGCACCAACGACGACTGGCCCTCGAGCTGGGCGCCACCGAGGCGCTCGCACCGGACCAGCTGGCCCGCGCCGTCCGTCGCCACGCCCGCTCGCTCTCCTACGGCGGGGCGTCGGGCACGACCGCCACGCTCTCGGGCGGCGCCGACGCGGTGCTCGACTGTGTGGGCCAGGCCGACTCGCTCACCCAGGCCCTTGCCATGGTGCGGCCGCGCGGTGCGGTGACCATGGTGGGCATGCCCGGCAAGGTCTCGATCGACCTGGCGCCGCTGTGGCACCGCGAGGTCCGCCTGGGCGGTGCCTATGCCTACGGGACCGAGGGCAGCCCGGACGGCGACCCGGTGTCGACCTTCGCCCTGGCCCTCGACGTCGTCGCCGCCCACCGCACGGGACGCCTCGTCTCGGCCACCTACCCCCTGACCCGCTTCGAGGACGCGCTGGCCCACGCCGGTGCGGCCGGCCGACGGGGCGCCGTCAAGATCGCATTCGACGTACGAGGGAAAGGACCTGCCCGATGAGCCCGCGACCCGGCTTCGTCCTCGAAGTGGACAAGTCGACCCCGCCGACCTTGTTCTGGAGCGGCGAGGGGTTCACCCTCGAGACCCTCCCCGAGGGAAGCCGCGTGATCTACGCGCCCGAGCCCCTGGCGCCGATCGACGACCCTTACCAGGCCATCCGCCACGCACTGACCCACCCGGTCGGCGACCGTGAGCCCCTGCCCGCGCTCTTGCGACCCGGCATGAAGCTGACCATCTGCTTCGATGACGTCTCGCTGCCCCTGCCCCCCATGGCCGCACCCGACGCGCGCCAGATGGTGATCGAAACGGTGCTCGACATGGCCGCCGAGGCCGGAGTCGACGATGTCGTCCTCGTGGCCGCCCTGGCCCTGCACCGGCGCATGAGCGAGGACGAGCTGCGCCATGCCCTGGGCGACCGCATCTACGACGCCTTCGCTCCCCACGGCCTGCTGACCCAGCACGACGCCGAGGATCCCGACAACCTGGTCTTCATCGGCGAGACCGACCAGGGCGAGGAGGTGGAGATCAACAAGCGCGCCGCCACCTCGGACCTGCTCGTCTACGTCAACATCAACCTGGTCTCCATGGACGGCGGCCACAAGAGCGTCGCCACTGGGCTGGCCAGCTACCGGAGCCTGCGCCACCACCACAATCCCCAGACCATGCGCCACTCGAAGTCGTTCATGGACCAGCCCGCCTCCGAACTGCACTCGTCGAACTGGCGCATGGGCCGCCTCATCGCCGACTCGGGGGTGAAGGTGTTCCAGATCGAGACCACGCTCAACAACGACACCTTCCCGTCCAACTTCGCGTTCCTCCAGAAGCGCGAATGGGAGTGGTCGCTGCGCGACCGTGCGACCTACGCCGCCACGTCCACCGCCCTGGCCAAGACGCCGCCGCGTCTGGCCCGCCCGATCCTCCACGGGATCCGCGCCCCCCACGCCCTGACCTCCGTGCAGGCGGGCGAGGTCGAGGCCGTCCACGCGTTGACCACGGCCAACGTCTGGGCCCAGCAGGGGGTGGACATCGACGGTCAGACGGACATCCTGACCATGGGCCTGCCCTACATCTGCCCCTACAACGTGAACTCCATCATGAACCCCATCCTGGTGGCCTGCCTCGGGCTGGGCTACTTCTTCAACATGTACCGGGGCAAGCCCCTGGTGCGCGAGGGCGGCGTGGTCATCATGTGGCACCCCACCCGGCCCGAGTTCCACCCGGGCCACCACCCGAGTTACATCGATTTCTACGAGCAGGTGCTCACCCAGACCGTCGACCCGGCGCGCATGCACAAAGAGTTCGAGGAGTCCTTCGCCACCGATCCGTGGTACGTGCACCTCTACCGCACCGGTCACGCCTACCACGGCGTGCACCCGTTCTACATGTGGTACTGGTGCGCCCACACGCTGGCCCACCTGGGTCGGGTCGTCGTCGTCGGCGGTGACCCGCGTGCCGTACGCCGCCTCGGCTTCTCCCCGGCCAGCACGCTGGCCGACGCCCTCGAGATCGCCTCCGACGTCGTCGGGCCGTCGCCCACGCTCACCCACATGCGCAACCCACCGATCTTCATGGCGGACGTGCGCTGATGGCCGGGCCGGGTTCACACGTCGGGGCACGCCTCGTGGGCCGGGTGCGCGCCACCAGTTTCCCGCTGGCCCGACCCACATGGCCTGGCACCGTCGAGCGGCCAGATCCCGAGCGCAACGTCGGCCTCGACTACGACCCGTCGTGGTCGAGGCGCTACCCGGTCCGCCTGGCCCGGGCCATGGTGATGGACAACGTGACGCGGCCTGCGGCGCGACTGTTGGCCCCGGCCACCGTCCGCGGACTCGAGCACCTCGAGCACCTCGAGGGGCCGGTGATCTTCGCGGCCAACCACGCCAGCCACGTCGACACGCCACTGTTGCTCACCCACCTGCCCGTGGCCTTCCGTCACCGCACGGTCGTGGCTGCGGCGTCGGACTACTTCTTCGACCGCACCTGGAAGTCCGTCCTGTGGTCGTTCGCGCTGGCTGCCGTGCCGATCGATCGCACCAAGGTCAACCGCAGATCGGCCGACACGGCAGCCGATCTGGTCGAGCACGGCTGGAACCTGGTGATCTTCCCCGAGGGCGGCCGCTCACCCGACGGCTGGGCCCAGCCGTTCCGGGGCGGCGCGGCCTATCTCGCCCGGCGGACCCGGAGGCCCGTCGTCCCGGTGTACCTCCACGGCACCCGCCACGTGCTGCCCAAGTCCGGAGGGGCTCCGGGTGTGGGCCTGCCCCCCGGAGGGTCAGGGACCGAGGCGCGCCACGGCGGGAGGCTGCGGCGCTCCCCCATCGCCGTCCTCTTCGGAGCCCCCATGAGCCCGCACGAGGGAGAGAGCGCCCACCGGTTCTCCGAGCGGGTCGAGGCGGCCGTGGCCACCCTCGCCCGTGAAGTGCACTCGGACTGGTGGCAGGCGCGGCGCGCCGTGAGCCCGGCCGCCCCGCTCGAAGGGGCCGCCACGGCCCACCGCGGCCCCGACGCCGCCCCGTGGCGACGGGCCTGGGCCCTCGACCAGCCCCCGGCGCGTGTCCGCCGGGGGCACGGAGTGGCCCGGGAGTTAGCTGCCCGGCGGGCCCGCCGGGGCACGCCGGTGACGGCGTCGCGTGGCAGTGCCCACGGCCGAGAGCCGCTCCTGCCGCAGGGGTTCGGAGACCCCGTCGTCGAGCGCGGCCAGCGCCACGTCCCCGAGCGCCCACGAGAGCAGGCGGTCGGCCAGCGCCGGATTGCGGGCCAGGACCGGACCGTGCAGGTAGGTCCCCACCACGCGCCCGCGCACGGCGCCTTCGGAGCCGTCAGCTCCCCCATTGCCCACCCCGGCCGTCACCCGACCGAGAGGCACGGTCGCGCTGTCGGCGGCCAGGGTCGTGCGCCCGCCGTGGTTCTCGAACCCGGTCAGGACGGGCAGCCCGGTCAGCCCGGTCGGCTCGGCCAGCACCTCGCCCACGGCCCGCGGCCCGGACCCCTTCACCGTCTCGATCTCGAGCAGACCCACGCCCTCGTGGGGCTCGCCCCCAGGGCCCGGGAAGCTCCGGCCGACCACCTGGAACCCGGCGCACACGGCCAGGACCACGGCACCGGAGGCCACGCAGGCGGCCAGCGTGCCCTCGTCGAGTAGCGCCCGGGCGGCGCGCACCTGCGGTCCGTCCTCGCCGCCGCCCAGGCAGTACAGGTCGGCGCCTGGGAGAGCCCCGTCGGAGGTCGCCTGGAGCAGGGCCACCTCGACACCGCGCCACTCGGCCCGGCGGGCCAGGATCACCCCGTTCCCGCCGTCCCCGTAGGTGCCGAGAAGGTCCGGGTAGACAACAGCGATGCGCAGCGGTCCGGTCATCGCCGCGCCCGCAGCAGCTCGTGGAACGCCGTGTAGTTCCCGATGACGTCGACCGCCAGCCCCGAGCAGCCCTCGACGGCACTCGCCACGGCCCGCACCGGGTCGTCCTCGCCCGAGTGCTCGACTCCGGCGTAGTGCAGGCGTACGGAGAGGTCGCGCATCCGGTCGCCCGTGGCCACGACGCGGCGGCCGGCCAGGCGCTCGAAGGGGACGTCCCACAACCAGCTCGGGTCGGCCCCGTCGGCCGTGCGCGCGTTGATGCTCACCACCAGCGGGGAATCCGACTCCGCCACCAGGTCCAACAGCTCGTCCCACCCGGCCGGGTTCTTGGCCAGCATGAGCCGGGCCTCCACCCCGCCCACGGGCTGGACGGTGAAGCGGCCAGCCACCTGCGCGACGGTCCCCATGGCAGCGAGAGCGTCGGCCGGGTCCACGCCGCAGCTCCACGCCGCCACGGTGGCCATGGCGGCGTTCCCCAGGTTGAACCGCCCCGGCAGCGAGAGGGCGAACGGCTGGGCCCGTCCGTCCCCCCACGTCAGACATCCGGCGTTGCCTCCCGACCCGGGCCGAGGTGGTTCGAGCCAGGCCTCGGGCTCAGGGCGGGCGAAGTCGCACTCCCCGCAGTGCCAGCCCCGCTCGGTGAACTCGATCCTGCCCTCACAGGCCGGGCACCCCACGGCATCGGAGCGCCACCGCAACCCGGCCCCCACCCACCGGACGTGATGGGCCGCACCGGCGCCCCACACGACCAGGGGGTCATCGGCGTTCGCCACCACCTGGGTGTCGGGCGCGGCGGCCAACGCGGCGCGCCAACGCCCGGCCACCATCCGCACCTCGTTGCTCCGGTCAAGCTGGTCGCGCGAGAGGTTGAGCAGCACGACCACGGCGGCGGCCGTCTGGGCCAGCACCCGCGGCAGATAGATCTCGTCGGTCTCGAGCACCGCACGCGCCGCATCGGAGGAGGCCAGGGCGGCCACATGGCCCGGCGGCATGTTCGACCCACTCTCGTTGCTCACCACGCCGTCGCCGGAGACCCCCAGCGCAACCGTGAGCAGCCTCGTCGTCGTCGTCTTGCCGTTCGTCCCGCTCACCAGCGCGATCAGGCGCCCGGCGCTGAGGTGCTCGAGCAGCCGCGGATCGAGCCGAAGTCCGACGCGTCCGCCGGCCACCGTCCCCTGGCCACGCCCGAGACGCCGTGAGGTCGCGTTGACCATCCGCGTGGCCGCCCTGGCCAACGGTGCCCTCACCGCGGGGGCTTCGTCCTGGCCAGCTCCTCGGGCGTGGGCTCGTGGCGCACCCTCGACTCGCGAGGCAAGAGCGCGCTGATGGCCTCCATGATGGTGGCGGTGTCCGCCACCGCATCGGTCAGCGACAGGCCAATCGGGCGACCGACCCGCACCGTGACCCGCGGCGGCCGACACACCAGGCTCACATCGGGGAGGTGTGCCGATCGGGGCCAGACCCTCTCGGTTCCCCAGAGGCCCACAGGCACCACTGCCGCACCGGTTCCGGCGGCCAGCCGGGCCGCACCGGTCCGGCCGTGGAGCACGGGATCGAAGAACGCCTCGCCCCGAGGGATCGTGCCCTGGGGCAGCACCATCACCACCTCACCTGCCTTGAGCGCGGCCTCGGCCTCGCGCAGCGGTTGGTCCGATCCGCTGCCACGCGCCACGGGGATCCCCCCGAGCGAGCGGGCGACCGTGCCCACGAGCGGCGCATCGAAGATCTCCTTCTTGCCGAGGAACCGCACCGGGCGGCCGATCTGGCGCGCCACCAGGGCCAGGGCCACCACGTCGAAGTAGCTGCGATGGTTGGCCGCCAGGAGCACGGGACCACGAGCAGGGACGTGGCCGACGCCTTCGATGCTGAAGCGCGCATAGGGAAAGGCGGGCGGGACCACGAAGGGCCGGAGCAGGTGGTAGGGCTCGAAGCCCAGGACGCTCGGAACCCCCGCGGGCCGGTCCCAATGCTCCACCGGCCACCGCCGCGCCCGGCGACCACCGCGAGTGAGGGGTCCGGGTTGACGACATGGGGCGACCCCACGCTGGCCAGCAACGGCAAATCGAAGATGCTGTCGCTGCAGGCGTGGCAGGCGGCCAGGTCCAAGCCGCGGCCCCGCGCCCATGCCTGCACGGCGCGCAGCTTGCCCGTCCCCCACACGAATCCCTCGTAGAGCCGCCCGGTGTAGCGGCCGTTCCTGGTCTCGTAGGCGGTGGCGATCACGCCGTCGAACCCCATGGCCTCGGCAAAGGGCGCGATCAGGTCGAGCGGGGTCGTCGTGGCCAGCACCAACTCGAGGCCCTCGGCGCGGAACGCCGCCAGACGCTGGGGGGCGAACGGGGCCACCAGCTCGCTCAGGCCGGCCACGGCCCGCCGCCCGGCGGCCTGCACCCTGTCCTGGCGCCATCCCTCGGCCACACGGGCCGCCGCCGCGGACCAGGCCCATGGCGAAGAGGTTCTCGCCGAACCGGTCGTTCAGGGCGTACAGCAGGTTCTCGCCCGGCAGGCTCCGGCCCTCGGCGATCACCCCCTCGGCACCCAGCGACCGGTTGAGCACGCGCCCCGCGCACGGGTGAGGAGGGTCCGGTCGAGATCCACGAAGACAGCTCCACGCACCACGCCATGAAAGCCTAAAGCAGGCGCCGGTCTGTACGGTGATTGCCTGGACCAGGAGAATTAGCCCGGAAAAAGCGAGAAGGGATCGCCGGGGGGGGTGGGCGATCCCTTCTCAAGACTCACCAGGGCTTGGAGGGGGGGCTTCCGTTCCCTGTGGTCTGGATCCATTCTGGCCACTTCTCGGCAATCAGTCAAGCAGCTTTAGAAGATACTTTTGATCACTTTTTATGATGGCCGGGCTACACTGGGCCCATGGAACTGCGGCATCTCCAGGCGCTGGTGGCCATCGAGGAAACCGGCAGCTTCTCGGCCGCCGCTCTGTCCATGGGCACGGTCCAGTCCAACGTCTCGGCCCATGTCGCCCGCCTCGAGCGCGAGCTCGACGTGCAGCTGGTCGACCGTGCCTCGGGAAGGCTGACCGAAGAGGGCCAGGTGGTCGTCGAGAGAACCCGCCGGGTCAAGCAGGAGATCGAGGCCATGGTGGCCGACGTGGCGGCACTGCGCGAGGAGATCGTCGGCACGGTCCGCCTGGGCATGATCGGCACCACGGGGCGCTGGCTCGTGCCCCAGCTCTTCGACTTCCTGCGGGTGCGCCACCCCCACGTCCACCTCAATGTGGCCGAGGGCTCGAGCGCCCAGCTCGAGCAGCAGCTCGCGTCGGGTCAGCTGGACCTGGCCGTGGTCACGTTCCCCCTGAGCGGGGACGAGACCGTGGCCGCGGAGCTCTTCGACGAGGACCTCATCGTCGTGCTGCCCCGTGACCACCCCATGGGCTCCGAGAGCTCCATCCCGCTCGAGGGCCTCGCCGACCTGGACCTCCTGCTGCCCGCGCCGGGAACCGCGCTGCGGGCCGAGATCGACGGCGCGACGGTGCCGGCCCGGGTGGCGCTCCGGCCTGCCATGGAGCTCGACGGTGTCCGCCTCATCGCCTCGCTGGCCTTCGACGGCTACGGACCGGCCATCCTCCCGGCCACGGCGGTCCCCGGCCACCTGCGGGGCCGCTTCGCCGTGCTGCCCGTCCAGGGGCTCCCCCGGCGTCGTGTCGGCGTGGCCCAGCGCCGCCGGGGGCTTCCCTCGGCACCGACCCGGGCGGTGATCGACACGCTGGCTGTCGTGGTCAACGACGCCCTGTCCATGCCCGAGGGCATCCACCCGACCTGAGCGCCGCACGGCCGGGCACGTCGTTGCGTTAGCGTCCCTGCCCATCATGCACGCCGCCTCGCTGGCACCCGCCGTTACCCCGTCCACCGGGGGCAGGCGTCCGATCCCGCTCACGGCGGCGACGATGAGGGTCACGGTCGCGCTGGCGTGCTGAGGATCGGGATCCTGGGGGCGGCGGCCATCGCCCCACGCGCCGTGGTCAAGCCAGCCCGGCGCACGGGGTTGGCAGAGGTGGTCGCCGTCGCGGCTCGCGACACGCAACGGGCGGAGGCGTTCGCCCGCAAGCACGGCGTGCCGAAGGCCCTGGGCAGCTACCAGGCGCTCATCGAGGATCCCGACGTCGACGCCGTCTACATCCCGCTCCCCAATGCCCTCCACGGTCGCTGGGCCATCGCGGCGGTCGAGGCCGGCAAGCACGTCCTGTGCGAGAAGCCCTTCACCGCCAATGCGGACGAGGCGCGCGCCGTGGCCGAGGTGGACAACGCCCATCCCGGTGTGGTCGTCATGGAGGCGTTCCACTTCCAGTACCACCCGCTGGCCAAGCGGCTGGTCGAGGTCGTCGGCTCGGGCGAGCTCGGGAACATCGCCACCATCGACATCGTGTTCGCTGCGCCCATCTGGCGCCGGGGCGACATCCGGTACCAGCTCGACCTGGCCGGCGGCGCCACCATGGACCTGGGCTGCTACCCCGTGAGTCTCCTGCGGCTGCTCGCTCCCGGCCCTCGGGTGATCGATGCCAAGGCCAAGCTCTCCTCGCCCGGCGTGGACCGGGCCATGGACGCCCACTTCTCCCTGCCCAACGGCGGGAGCGCGCACGTGGGCTGCTCGATGTTCTCCTCGTCGCTGCTCCACCTCCACGTGGAGGTCACCGGCGACGACGGTACCGTGTCGGTCTTCAACCCGTTCCTGCCGCAGTTCGGCCACCGTATGAAGGTGACTAGCGCCGACGGCACCCGCCGCGAGCGGTTCAGCCGCAAGGCCACCTACGACTACCAGCTCGAGGCCTTTGCGGCCGCGGTCGAGCACGGCGCCTCGTACCCCACCACGGCGGCGGACGCCATCCGCACCATGGAGCTGATCGATGCCATCTACGCCGCCGCCGGACTGCCCCGGCGCGAGCCGGCGCCGGGCGGCTGATGCCACTCGCGGCCGACACGCTGCGCTCCCTGGCCGACGCCGCACTCGACGCCGCCGCGGGATGCGAGGCGGCCGAGCTGCGTGTGGAGCGGGTCAGAACCCAGACCGTGCGGCTGCGCGACGCGCGGCCCGAGGCCACGGCCGACGACAGCGAATTCGGCATGGGCGTGCGCGTCGTGGCCCGCGGCGCCGTGGGCTACGCCGCCACGGTCGACGTCGGGCCCGCGGAGGCGGCCGATCTCGTGCGCCAGGCCAAGGAGATGGCGGCGGTCACCAGCAGGGCCGGAGGCGGGCGGGTCGAGCTGGCGCCCGAACCGGCGCACGGGGAGATCACCTGGTCGAGCACATTCGAGGTCGACCCCACCGCGGTCCCCCTGACCGACAAGATCACCCTGCTGGCAGAGTGGAGCGGCCGGCTGGCGGCCCACCATGCCGTGACGCACACCACCGCGTCCGTGCTGGCCGCCTCCGAGGAGACCTACCTGGCCGACCTGAACGGGACACGCGCCACCCAGCATCGGGTGCGACTCCACGCCCAGCTCGAAGCCCTGGGTCTGTCGGAGTCGGGCTTCGAGACCATGCGCACGCTGGCACCACCGGTCGGGCGTGGCTGGGAGTACCTGGCCGGGTCGCAGGCCACATCGGGGACGCACGGCCTCGATGACGGCGCGTGGGACTGGGACGGCGAGCTCGAGCAGCTCCCCGGGCACCTGGCCGAGAAGCTCGCCGCACCCTCGGTGCGGGCGGACACCTACGACCTCGTCGTCGATCCGACCAACCTCTGGCTGACCATCCACGAATCCGTCGGCCACGCCACCGAGCTCGACCGCGTCATGGGGTACGAAGCGGCCTACGCCGGGACGTCGTTCGCCACCTTCGACGGGCTCGGCTCGTTGCGTTACGGGTCGCCCCTCATGCAGGTGACCGGGGATCGCACCGTCGACCACGGGCTCGCCACCGTCCGCATCGACGGTGAGGGCGTAGAGGGCCAGGCCTTCGACCTGGTGCGCGACGGAGTCCTGGTCGGCTACCAGCTCGACCGTTCGATCGCCGCGGCCATGGGCTTCGCCCGCTCGAACGGATGCGCCTTCGCCGACTCGCCCATGCACGTCCCGATCCAGCGGATGGCCAACGTCTCCCTGGCCCACTCGGGCCCCGATGGCCCGAGCACCGAGGACCTAATCGCCGGCGTCGACCGTGGCATCTACGTGGTGGGCGACAAGAGCTGGTCCATCGACATGCAGCGCTCCAACTTCCAGTTCACCGGACAGCGGTTCTACCGGATCGAGAAGGGGAGACTGGCCGGCCAGGTCAAGGACGTCGCCTACCAGGCCACCACCACCGACTTCTGGGGCGCCCTCGATGGCGTGGGCGGCGCCGCCACGTGGATCCTCGGCGGCGCGCTCAACTGCGGCAAGGGGCAGCCGGGGCAGGTGGCACCGGTGTCGCACGGCTGCCCGAGCGTCCTGGTCCGTGGCGTACGGATCCTCAACGCCCGCGCCGAGGCCGGGCGCTGAGCCGGGGCGGCGTGATCACCCCGCAGGAGCTCGTCGAGGCCGGTCTGGCCGCCGCCTCGGCCGGCGGCGCCGACGGCGCCATGGTGCTGGTCGGCGAGACCAGCCACGTCGACGTGCGCTTCGCATGCAACACCACCACGACCAACGGGGTCCACTGGTCCCGCGCCGTGACCGTCATCGCGCTGGTCGGCGCCGCCGTCGGCACGGCACGGCGCTCGGGTGTCGTCGGCTCCGACGGCATCGCCCAGATGGCACTGGCCGCGCTGGCCGACGCCCGCGGCGCACCCCGGTCCGAGGACGCCTGGCCGCTCGTCGAGGCGACTGAGACCGACCCAGGACGCGCCTTCCGGCTCGAGCCCGAGCGCGCCGACGTCTCACTGCTCGATCCGGTGCTCTCGTCACTCTCGGGAGCGTTCAACCGCGCCCGCCGATTGGGCACGGTGCTGGCCGGCTTCGTCGAGCACGACGTCGAGACGACCTACCTGGGCACCTCGACCGGCCTGCGCCTCTCGCACGTCCAGCCCACGGGGTCGGTCAACCTGGTCGGCCGGACGGCCGAGGGCACGGCCTCGGGCTGGGTGGGCGCGCCGAGCGTGGACGCCGACCTGGCCGCCATGGAGGAGGAGATAACGCGGCGGCTGGCCTGGGCCGGGCACCGCGTCGAGCTCGAAGCCGGGCGCTACGAGGTCCTGCTGCCACCCTCGGCGGTGGCCGACTTGATGGCCGTGCTCGCCTTCGACGGCTTGAGCGGCCAGGACACCGACGACGGCCGCTCGGTGTTCTCGCGGGAGGGCGGTGGCACCCGCGTGGGCGAGGAGGTGACCCGGCTGCCCTTCACCCTCTCGAGCGACCCCGCCCGAGTGGGGATCGAGTGCCTGCCCTTCGTGGCCAACGAGGCCGGGGGCTGGGACCAGTCGGTCTTCGACAACGGGCTTTTCATCGGCAGGATCGACTGGCTGGACCGTGGCGTGCTCACGCACCTGCGGCGGCACCGCGCCGGCGCGGCGCGGGCGGGCGTGACTCCCGCCCCCTACGTCGACAACCTCGCGCTGGACTGCACCGGGGCCGCTGGCGGCACCCTCGACGACATGGTCGCCCGCACCGAGCGGGGGCTCCTGCTGACTTGTCTGTGGTACATCCGCGAGGTCGACCCGGCGACGCTGCTGGTGACCGGCCTGACCCGCGACGGCGTCTACCTGGTCGAGGACGGCGCCGTCGTCGGTGCGGCCAACAACTTCCGGTTCAACGAGAGCCCGCTCGACCTCCTCGTCCGGACCACCGAGGTCGGCGACTCCCAGCGCACGCTGGCCCGTGAGTTCGGCGAGAGCCTCAACCGCACCCTGATGCCGCCGTTGCGGGTCGAGGGCTTCAACATGAGCACCGTGAGCCACGCCAGCTGACTCCGCCGCGACGGTGCCGGCGCTCAGCCCACGGCGCCCCGCCAGTCGTCGAGCATTCGGTTTGCGTCGCTCGGGAAGGCGTTGAACAGCGTGGCCAGGTTGCTCCGGCGGACCTCGTCACGGTACTGCGCCGCCGACGACCGCGGCTAATCGGCGGAAGGCCTCGGTCAGCTGGGTCACATCGCTTTGCACCTGCTGCACCGAGTCGGCGGCGCCGGCGGGGACGCTCGCGGTGCGCAGCTCGTGGCCGAACTGGGCGAGCACGTCAGCGGCGTGCCGGTCGGCCGACTGGACGCAGCTCAAGGTGGTGCAGGTGTTGAGGCTGGTGTTGGCCCGCACCATGGCCTGCGAGGAGCGGACAGCGTCGGCGTGGACGGTGTTGAACTGCTGGACCGAGGCAATGGTGCCGCGTGCGCTCACGCCCTGGAGTACGGACTGGCCCACGAAGACAACACAGCCCCACACGATGGCCAAGATCATCCAACTCCGCGCCGCGCCCGAGAGGACGAGCCTGTCCACGCGCGCGGGAGGGGCCGGCGAGATCGGCGAGGCCATCGGTGGCGGGGCCATGGTGGCGGGGCCATGAGCGGCGGGATCGGGACCGGTGTGCAGGAGGCAGGGGCGGAGCCACCGACAGAGGCACCGCCGCCGAGGGTTCGGGCCCCTCCGAGGACGGTGCGGGTGGTGAGGGAAGAGGCAGGACGGCCGAAGGCGGGGGTGCCCACGAGAGGGGGGACAGTGGTCAGGTACCAACCACTCCAGGTCGCCGAGCATGCCCCAGGGGTACTCCGACGTCAGCATCCCGAAGTACGAGCTCAGGCGGGTGGCGTAGCGCAGCCGCGCCGCGTACTGCGCCGTAAAGGGGGTCCGGCATCCCGCCGCGGACGAGCACGATGACCCAGACCACGACGAGCAGCGGAATGGTCAGGCCGGATATCACGATCTGTGCGAAGAGGGCCGCCGGGATCACCAGGACGATGCGAAAGAGCACGGTCCAGCGGTTGAGCCGACCGGGCCCGGAAACGAAGACCCGCACAGGGAATTCCTCGTCCTCGAGGGAGAACGGCGGGTAGCGATCGGTCAGGAGCAGCATGTAGGCCTGAACCCGGGTTTCCCAGCGCACGACACCGCTGACGAACTCGTGCGCCCATCGGGGAAAGCGGCCCATGGACAAGGCGCCGAACCAGCCGATCACTTCCACCACGTAGGCGGCCAGCACCAGCACGGAGACCACGAAGAGCTGCGGAACCGCCAGGACGAGCCGGAACAGGACGGTGAGCCTGTGCTGGGACGCGAGACCGGAGAACCAGACGTCTACCCGGCGGTCGGCGGGGGGCGAGGGTGGGGCCGCGGACATCGGAATTTCGGTCATCGAGGCCCTTCGCCGTCCCTTCTGCCGCCCGCCGGTCGGCGCGCCGAGCAGGCTAGAGCACGCCCGCTTCCGGTTCGGCGACGCCGGGCACACCCCGGCTCGGCAGCCCACAGGAGGAATCTCCGCCCCCAGGCCCGAGGCCGCGCTAAGGTTTATCCCCGAGGGCACCACCATTGAGCGTTTGGAAATCCCTCTGGCCCGAATGGGCTAACGGCCACGGCTCCCGCGACAACGGGGTCAATCCGGCCAGGAGAGGAGTGGATTTTCAATGCCAACTGGTTCCGTGAAGTGGTTTAACGGTGAGAAGGGCTTCGGCTTCATCACCCAGGACGGTGGAGGCCCCGACGTTTTCGTGCACTTCAGCGCGATTTCCGGCACGGGCTACCGCAATCTCGAAGAAGGCCAGAAGGTCGAGTTCGAGACCAACCAGGGCCCCAAGGGGCTCCAGGCCGCGAACGTGCGCGCCATCTGAGCTGACCGGCCGCATACGCCGTTACCCAGGACCCCGCCTCACCTGAGGCGGGGTCCTGGCAATTCAGGTCCCGGTCCGACCGGTCAGCCCGTTCCCAGAGCGCCACGCGTGCCTCACCATGAACCTCGCTGCGTCGTGACACCGAGGATCGCCTCGGCGTACTCGCGCCGACACACCACCAGGTCGGGCAGCCAGGCATCGGCGTCCCCGTAGCGCAACTGGCTTCCGTCGAGGCGGCTGCTGTACAACCCCGAGGCGTCGGCCACGGCGACGGGGGCGCACGAGTCCCACTCGTACTGACCACCGGCGTGGATGTACACCTCGGCGGCGCCCAGGATCACCGCGGCGATCTTGGCCCCGGCCGAACCCATGGGCACGAGCACGCCGTCGATGGCCTCGGCGACCTCGTAGGCCACGTCGGGTGGGCGGCTGCGGGACACGACGACACGTGGGTGCCCGTCCCCCCCGAGCGGTGGCAGCACCGGAGGCTCGCCGGTCGAGAGCACCAGGCTCTGGGCCGGCAGCGCCACGGCACCGACGACGGCCTCGCCCCCGATGGCCAGGGCCACGTGGACCGCCCAGTCGGCCCGACCCGGCTCGCGGATACTCGCGGGTCCCGTCGAGCGGATCGATGATCCAGAGCCGTCCGTCGCCGGCCACGTGCTCGAGCCCCTCCTCCGAGCGCACGTCGTCCTCGGGATAGCGCCGCTGGAGCTCTTCCACGAGGAACTGATGGGACAGCCGGTCACCGGCGGCACCCAGGTCCCGAAGTGGCGGCGGGTCGGCCCGTAGCGCCAGGAGGGCGTGGCCCGCCTCGGCGGCCAGGACGCTGGCATCTCGATGTTCGGCAGAGAGATCGCTTGACATGGTCTCCCTGTTCTAGACGATGACGCCCCGATGCCGGTGCGGGAGGTCGCCGGACCGGGGCGACTCCGGGGTGTCCGGCGCGACGGTACGATTGCCCTGTCCGCCGCCGCCCCCGAGCGGTGTCGACCATCCCGAGGAGTTCCCCCCAAAAAATGCGCACCCTGGCCGGGTGGTGTGTCCGCCATCGCCGTCTCGTCGTCTTGTTGTGGCTCCTGGTCCTGGTCGTCACCGGATTCGCGGCCACATCGGTCGGGTCCGAGTACACCGACAGTTTCAGCTTCCCCCACACGCAGTCCTTCGATGCCATCAACCTGCTCAAGTCGGCTGCGCCGGCCCACTCGGGCGACACCGAGCAGGTCGTGTTCGGGACAACCGGCAACGCCGACCTGACCGATCCTGCCATCGGGAAGCGAGTCAACGCGATGGTCGAGGAGATCCATGCGCTCCCCAGTGTCTCGGTGGTCGCCAGCCCCTACGACGCAGCCGGCAATCTGGTGTCCACCACCGACATCAGCAAGGACCGGACGGTGGGCTGGCTGCCCGTCACCTTCGCCAAGCAGGCCAACGACATCCCCAACGCCGAGGCGTCGCGCTTCGTGGACATCACCAAACGGACCTCGGGTGACGGCCTGGTCGTCGCGGCCACCGGCCAGCTGGCCGAGCAGGCGAACAGCCAGTCGATCAGCAGCACCGGACTGGGGGTCCTGCTGGCGCTGGCGGTGCTGCTCCTGGTCTTCGGCTCGGCCTACGCCGCGCTCTTGCCCATCGCCTCGGCCCTGTTCGCGCTGGGCACTGCGGTCGGGGCCATCTCCCTCCTCAGTCACGCCATCGGCATGCCCTCGATCTCACCCGAGGTGATGCTGCTCATCGGCCTCGGCGTCGGGGTGGACTACGCGCTGTTCATCGTCACCCGACATCGTCAGGGACTGATCGCCGGCAACGACGTCGAGAGCTCGATCGTCAACGCGGTCAACACGTCGGGCCGGGCCGTCATGTTCGCGGGGATCATCGTCTGCATCGCCATGCTGGGGCTGTTCGCACTGGGCGTGAGCTTCCTCTCGGGCCTTGGAGTGGCCGCGGCCACCGGCGTCGCCCTGACCATGCTCGCCGCGTTGACCCTTCTGCCGGCCCTCCTCGGCTTCATCGGCCCCAAGGTCATGAGCCGGAAGCAGCGGCGCAACCTCGAGGTCAACGGCCCCCGGGTGGTCGGCGCGGACAGCAAGGGCTTCTGGCCCAGGTGGGCCGACCGGGTCCAGCGGCGCCCGATCGTCCCCGCCATGATCTCCCTGGCCATCATCGTGGTGATCGCGCTGCCGTTCTTCTCCCTGCGCCTCGGCCATGCCGACCAGGGAACCGATCCGTCCGGCACGCCGACCCGGGTGGCCTTCGACATGCTCTCGAAGGGGTTCGGACCGGGGTACAACGGCCCCCTTCAGATCGTCGGGCAGGTGCAGGACGACCAACGGCACATCGTCGAATCCCTCCGGGCCGACATCGAGGGGCAGCCCGACGTGGCCCGCGTGGCCGAGCCGACCTACATCCCGAGCCGGAGCGGCGGCGGCGACGTCGTGCTGATGAACGTCTACCCCAACTCGGCGCCCCAGGACGGCGCCACCACCGACCTGGTGAACCACCTCCGCACCGTCACCGTGCCCCAGGCCGTGGGCGACTCGGGGCTCTCCTTGCTGGTCGGCGGGTCCACCGCCATCTACATCGACTTCTCGGACGTCCTCGCCGCCAAACTGCCGCTCTTCGTGGCCGTGGTGGTCGTCCTGTCCTTCCTCCTCCTCATGACGGTGTTCCGTTCGCTCGTGATCCCCCTGACGGCGGCCGTCATGAACCTGCTCAGCATCGGTGCCGCCCTGGGCATGTTGGTGGCCGTCTTCCAGTGGGGCGACCTCGGATCACTGATCGGGCTCCAGGGAACGGGCCCGATCGAGGCCTTCCTGCCCGTCATGCTCTTCGCCATCCTGTTCGGGCTGTCCATGGACTACCAGGTCTTCCTGGTCAGCCGGATGCACGAGGAGTACCTCAAGTCGGGCGACACCCGGATCGCCGTGCGCAACGGGCTGGCCGCCACCGGCAAGACGATCACCGCGGCGGCGCTGATCATGATCCTCGTCTTCGCCTCGTTCCTCCTCGGTGGGAACCGGGTCATCAAGGAGTTCGGGATCGGGCTGGCCGGGGGGATCCTGATCGACGCCGTGCTCATCCGCATGGCGCTGGTCCCCGCCGTCATGCAGCTCTTCGGTCGAGCCAACTGGTGGTTCCCGAGCTGGCTCGACCGGATCCTCCCCAGGCTCGCGGTCGACGCCCAGGACATCTCGACCCCGCCTCCCGACGAGCGGGGTCCCGAACCCGAATCGGAGCTCGTCGGGACCCACTGAGTGGCCAGTGAGGCCCCTCCCCAGACGAGCTCGGTGGACCGTCGAAAAGGGCTCAGCTCACCAGGCGTAGTCCTCGGGGGCCGTCCGGTGGCCCGGGAAGATCTCGTCCAGACGCTCGAGCGCCGGGTCGTCGAGCGACACCTCCACGGCATGCAGCGCCGAGGTGAGCTGCTCGGCCGTACGCGGCCCGATGATGGGCCCGGTCACCGCCGGTCGTGTCAGCAACCAGGCGAGCGCAACGGCGCCGGGGTCCTCGCCGAGCTCCTCGCAGAGCTCCTCGTAGGCCTCGAGCTGTGGCCGCATCGCCGCGATGGTGTCGGCCGACCGGCCGGCATACCGCCGGCTTCCATCACGCTGGCGGCGCACCACGCCCCCGAGAAGGCCGCCCTGGAGCGGCGACCACGGGATGACGCCAAGGCCGTAGGCGTCTGCCGCCGGGAGAACCTCGCGCTCGACGTCGCGCACGACCAGGTTGTAGATCGACTGCTCACTGACCAGGCCCATGAAGTGCCTCCGGGCCGCCGCCTCCTGGGCCTGGGCCAGGTGCCACCCGGCGAAGTTCGAGGAGCCGACGTAGAGGATCTTGCCCTGGGTGCGCAGGACCTCCATCGCCTCCCAGATCTCCTCCCACCCGGTCCGGCGGTCGACGTGGTGCATCTGGTAGAGGTCGATGTAGTCCGTCTGCAGCCGGCGCAAGCTGGCATCGCAGGCCCGACGGATGTTCAGCGCCGAGAGCCGGCCGTCGTTCGGCCACTCCCCCATGTCGGCGTAGAGCTTGGTGGCGATCACCGTGCGCTCGCGGCGCCCTCCGCCCTGCGCGAACCAACGGCCCACGATCTCCTCGGTCGCACCCCGACCCTTCGAACGGCCGTACACGTTGGCGGTGTCGAAGAAGTTGATGCCGGCATCGTGCGCCGCGTCCATGATCGAGCCCGAGGTGGGCTCGTCGGTCTCGGGACCAAAGTTCATGGTGCCCAGGCAGAGGCGGCTGACCTTGAGGCCGGTCCGGCCGAGTCGTGTGTAGCGCATGGGGCCAACCTACCGGCCCGCCAACACGAGCTCACCCACCGCGACGCGCTGGCTTTGGGGCGACTGCCGGAACCGGTGGCTGCTCGTGCGTCCGCTCGGGCAGCAGCAGCACCGCTCCGGCCAAGAAGCACAGGGCACCGACGAACGTGCCGAGATTGGTCAACGCCACACTCACCAGCTGGCCGTCGGGCTCCACGTAGGACGCCACGGCCGAGACGCCGAAGGCCACCGAGCCCACCAGGTTGAGCGCGGTGATCCACCACGAGTACCGCCGCGGGCGCCAGGCCCACGAGCCGTGACACTCCTCGGCCCACGCCAGCCAGCTCGAGACGAGGAAGCACACAGAACCCGAGCGCGTCGGGTCGCCACACCGGGTGGTGCTGCGGTGAGGCGCCCAGACCGACCACCAGCGCGCTGAACGTGGTGCGGTTGAACCACAGCGTGCCGACGAGCTGGATGGCGGCCGCCCACCAGTCGATCCGTCCGTGCTGGACGCGCAGCAACCAGCGGCCGGCGCGCCGGTGGGCGCCCCCGAGCACGGCAGGCGTCGAGGCCGCCTCGACATACTGCAGGAAGGACGCGGTGGTGAAGAAGATCGATCCGACGAAGTACGTGACGTTGTCGGCGTTCATGCCGACACCGATGGCATAGGGCGGGAAGGACCCCAGGGCGAAACAAACGGAGCCGAAGGCGAAGAGCACCCCGATCCACCAGGTCAGCGCACGCGGCGCCCACCACGTGCGCCCTTCGAGGCGCCCGGAGGGGTGCTTGCGGTGCCACCGCGACTCCCAGGTCACCAAGAGGCCGTCTGGGCGACGGAAGGTCTCCCGGGTCACGAAGGGACCCAGCCCCCGCCGGTCGAGGCGGCTCCAACCCCTCGGAAGGCCCATATAGCCGCTGGCCACGGCCGCTGAGCCTAGGCCCGGCCCGCCACGGACCTAGTCCCCGGCGGCAACCGCGGGCAGCCCAATGGCGGCCGTCCAAGGTGGGATCGGCCCCAGCGCACCGACTAGCGTGAGGCGTTCGTGGAGGCAGACTTTCTTCTTCATCACGTCGGCGCGCTCGTGGACGCCATCACGAGCTCGTGACGCGTCCGATCGGCGGCCCATTGCGGGTCGCGTCGCTCGCCAAGCAGGTGCCGATCGCCGAGTCGCTTCGCCTCAGCGACGACGGTCGGCTCGTGCGCGACGGCGTGGGTACCGAGATGAACCCCTACTGCCGCCGAGCCGTGGCCCAGGGCGTGACCCTGGCCCGCGACACCGGCGGCTCGTGCACGGTCGTCACCCTCGGGCCCGAGAGCGCCGAGGACGTCCTCCGCGAGGCCGTGGCCTGGGGTGCCGACTCGGGTCTGCACATCTGCGACCGGGCCTTCGCCGGCTCCGACACCCTGGCCACCGCCGAGGCCCTGGCCGCCGCCCTCCGCCGGAGCGGCCCTTACGACCTCGTTTTGTTGGGGCTGAACTCGATCGATGGGGAGACCGGGCAGGTCGGGCCGGAGGTGGCCGAGCTGCTCGACCTGCCCTTCGCCAGTGGCGTGCGGGGAATGGAAGACCTCGGGGGGCGCTTGCGGCTGCACCTCGAGCACGACGACGGCACCCAGGAAGTGGAGATCGCACTGCCCGCCGTGCTGGCGGTCGCCGAGCGCCTCTGCGACCCCTGCAAGGTCGACCCGGCCGGCAGGGCCGCCGTGGAGCCGGCTCGCATCAAGCGGATGGTGGCCTCCGATCTCGGCGAGGGACCCTGGGGCGATGTGGCCAGCCCGACCGCCGTGGGGGCCACTCGAACCGTCGAGCACCAGCGCGCCATGATGGTGACCGAAGGTCCCGTGGCCGATCAGGTGGCGCTGGCCGTCGGAGAGCTCGTCCGTCGTGGTGCACTGGGTCCGGGCTCCGCCACTGAGGAACCGCTGGCAGAGCGGGAAGAGCGGGACGGGGCGGCCCACGCCGCCGGCCCGGGCAGCGGGACGAAGGGATCCGGCCGGATCGTGGCCGTCCTCGCCGAGCCCGGGCGGCCCGAGGTCGGTCGGGAACTCCTCGGCGCCGCGGCCACGCTGGCCGACGAGATCGGTGGCGCCGTCCACGCGCTGTGCCCGGGCAACGCCGGGCTGGTCAGCGAAGGCGCCGACGTGGTGGTCGTTCTCGACGGCTCCGTCGTGGCCGAGGACGTGGCCGACGCCGTGGCGTCGTACGTTCGCGACGTCACGCCGTGGGCCGTCCTCGCTCCCAGCACGGCGTTCGGGCGCGAGGTGGCCGGTCGGGCCGCGGCAGCCACGGGGTCGGGGCTGGTGGGCGACGCCATAGGGCTCTCCGCCAGCGGCGGGGTGCTGATAGCCGCCAAGCCGGCGTTCGCGGGAGCCCTGGTGGCCGACATCACCTGCCGCAGTCCCGTGCAGATGGTGACCGTCCGGCCCGGCGTGCTCCCCGCCCGTACCCTGCGCCGAGGCACGGGCGAGATCGTGACCCATCCTGTCGCCACCCGCGGCCGTGTCGAGGTCCTCGGGGAGCAGCGTAACGACGACGTCGAGACCCTGGCCCGGGCGGACGTCGTCATCGGTGTCGGCCAAGGCGTGGCTCCCGACCAGTACGAGCTGCTCAGTCCGCTGGCCGCGTTGCTCGGCGCCGAGCTGGCGGCGACCCGCAAGGTGACCGACAAGGGGTGGGCACCCCGCGCCCGGCAGGTGGGCATCACCGGGCGCTCCGTCTCGCCTCGCCTCTACATCGGCATCGGCCTGAGCGGGAAGTTCAACCATCTCGTCGGCGTGCGCGCCGCGGGAACGATCGTGGCGGTCAACACCGACCGTCAGGCCCCGGTCTTCGAGCATTGCGACATCGGCATCGTGGGGGACTGGCGCGAGGTGGTGCCCCTGCTCCAGCAGGCGCTGCGCCAGGCGGTGGCCAATGAGCTCTCCACGTCGGACGAGGCGCCGGTCGGCTGACTCCGAATCGGAGTCCTCAGCTGCTGAGAAGCTCCCAGCGGAAGATGCGCAGGTCGTCGGCCGGGCCGGTGGCCAACAGCTCCTCGAAGGTGCCGGCCGGGAGCGGACGCGAGAAGTAGAAGCCCTGCGCGACGTCGCATCCGAGCTGCTGAACTTGTTCGAGCTCGGAGAGGGTCTCGACACCCTCGACCACCGTGGTGGTACCCACCGCACGTGACAGGGCGATCACGGCCGACACGATTGCTGCCTTCACCGGGTCGTGGTCGATGTCACGGATGAAGCTGTGGTCGATCTTGATCACGTCGAATGGGAACCGAGCCAGGTAACCGAGCGAAGAGTGCCCGGTCCCGAAGTCGTCGATGGCCAGGCGCACGCCGAGTGCACGCAGACCAGAGAGGATGCTCGAGGTCTGCTCGACGTCGTACATGACGAGGCCCTCGGTGATCTCCAGACAAAGGAGCGAGGGTTCGAGCCCGGTGTCGGAGAGAATCCGTCCCACATGCTCCTCGAGACCCGGTTGCTGGAACTCGCGCGGCGAGAGGTTCACGCCGATCTGGAGTCGCACCCCGAGACGTTCCTGCCAGAGCCTGGCTCGACGACAGGCCTGCTCGAGCACGGCCCTGCCGATCTGCACGATGGAGCCGTTGCCTTCTGCCAGCTCCATGAACTGGGCCGGCCCGAGGATCCCGTGCTGAGGGTGGTCCCAGCGGATCAGGGCCTCGGCGCCGACGACCCGTTGATCGGCCAGGGAGACCATGGGCTGGAAGTGCACCTCGAGTTCGCCTCGGCGAACCAAGTCGTGCAGCGCAGCATCGAGGTCAGGTGCGGCCTGCGCCGCCCGTCCCCCCATGAGCTCCCGGTCGTACATGATGACGCGCCCGCCGCGGCCGCGTTCCTTGGCCCGGTACATGGCCACGTCGGCGTCGTGGAGGAGGTCGTCGCGGGTCGAACCCTGGGGGTGGCTGAGCGCCATGCCGATGCTCATGGTGGCGATGACCTCGTGGCCGCCGCTGAGCTCGACCGGATGGCGCAAGGAATCGAGGATGCGCTCGGCCACCTGGAGGGCGTCGTCGGCCGAGGCGATGCCCTCGAGGACGACGACGAACTCGTCACCCCCGAAGCGCGACAACGTGTCCCCAGGGCGCACGGCGCGGCGAAGGCGCTCGGCAACGGCGCGCAGGAACTCGTCACCGAGCTGATGCCCGAGCTGGTCGTTGACGACCTTGAAGCGGTCGAGGTCGCCGAAGAGCAACGCCACCCGGCTCTCCGATCGGCCGGCCTGCAGCAGGGCATGATCGAGGTGGTCGAGCAGGAGCCGACGGTTCGCCAGGCGGGTCAGAGGGTCCTGGAAGGCGTGCTGGGCCAACTGCTCCTCGAACGCCTTGCGGTCGGAGGTGTCGCGGAACACGACAACTGCGGCTGAAGGTTGCGCCGCACCAGCCATGGGCGAGGCGGTCAGCGTGACCCGAAGCTGCGATCCGTCAGCCCGCTCGACCCGGATGTCGTCGGTGACCACGTTCTGCACCAGTGCCATGGCGCGCATGGCCGGATCGAGGAGGAAGCGAGGAGGATCGTTCCGCGACGCCGGGATCCCGTCACGAAGCTCCCCCCCACTGCCGGGCTCGTCGGACCAGCCGAGCATCCGGGCACCCGCGGGGTTCATGTAGGTGATCCGGCCGGTGCCGTCGATGGCACACACGCCCTCCCCCAGGCTGCCGGTGACCTGGGAGAGCATCCGCAAGTCATCGTCCGCCACGAGACACCGGTCGGCGGCCGCGAGTGCGGCCGACGCCAGTGGTTCGAGGGCCTCGAGCCGTTGCCGATCTGCCTCGTCGAACGGCTCGCCCCCTGGTCCCGGAGCAACCGTGAGCCAACGCGCACCGGTCGCGAGCTCGAGGCGCACCCCCAGCGAACCGTCGGCCCCGGCGGGAGGGCTGGGAAGCAGGCTGACGTCGCGGGAACCGAGTAGTGAGGCCGCGGTGTCGATGACGGCCGCCTCTGCCTCTGAGCGGGTAAGCGCGGGCGCGGGCGCGCCCTCGGGCTCGCGGTCCGCCGCAGCGATCGCCCTCAACGCCATCCCACCCTCTTCGCTCTGTCCGCCAAAGGCTCGCGCCCTCGGTACAACCGGGGCTGCACGCCCGGCCCTCTTGTTTCGGCGCGTCGGGCCGCCCGCTTGAACCCCTCCGCGGCGATCCTCCCTGACCAGGAAGGACGCCTGAGCCCCGGTCCAGCGTGCGCCTTCGGCGTCAGGGAGCGGTGTCTGGTCGCTGCTCGTCGCGCTGGCGGCGGAACTCACGCAGCCGATGCCAGAAGACGAAGGCCACGGCGAGAACGGCGAGGGCAGCGACGATGTAGCCGGCGAAGCTGAACGCCTTAAGCACATGGTTGTAGCTGCTGCCCAGGCTGTAGCCGAGCGAGCACAGCGCAACGCACCACACGGTGCAGGCGATGACCGTGAAGATGGTGAACTTGGCCAGGGCCATCTCCCCCAGGCCGGCGGCGAAGGAGACGAACGAGCGCAGCAGCGGGATGAACCGCCCGAAGAGCACCACCGGCTCGCCGCGTCGGGCAAACCAGGCCTCGGCCCGGTCGAGGTCCCGGTGGGTGAGCAGGACGTACTTCCCCACCTTGTCGACCAGGGTGCGACCCCCGTAGCGCCCGATGCCGTAGCCGGCCATCGACCCGAGCACCTCGCCGAGGATGGCCACGATGATCACCACGGCCAACGAGAGCGGCTTCACGTGGTTGGCCTCCGCGCCGGCGGTACTGGCGAGGACGCCGCCGAAGAGGAGCGACAACTCGGCCCCGACCGGGAGCCCCATGGCCGAGACGAAGCTCAGCACGAAGATGGCGGCGTACCCGGCTGACTTGAGAAATTCCTCCACCTTGTGCTCCGCTCCCTGCTCAGGCCCCGAGTCCGGCGGTCATCATTGGCGCGCCCGGCGTCGTGTGCAACTCACCCCCTGGGCCTGCACCGTCTGGTCCGTCTACCTCGAGCTCCCGCCCGACGTCACGACCGGCCGCGTGGTCGTCGTGGTCGGCGGCAATGTGGTCGTCGGTGCGCTCGGTGCCACGGTCGTGGGTGTGGTGGCCGGTGTTGAGGTCGGTGTTGAAGCGCCGGCGTTCGGGGAGACCGACCCTGTCGTCGGCGTCGTGGTCGGTGGCAGCGTGGTGGACGTGGTGGACGTGGTGGACGCGGCACCCGGCGTGGTCGTCGGTGCGCTCGTCGGTGCACTGGACGCGCCGGGGTGCTCCTCGGCGGCCACGACCCCAAGGGCGGCCGTGGCCCCACCCGCCGCCAGCACCGTCGCTCCGGTCAGACGGCGCAGCCGTACTCGTGCCCGCCGACGAGCAGCAACCGGGCCACGTGCCCTTCGCCGGCTCACGACAGCTCGCTCCTCACATCGTCCAGGTACAGAGTCATCTTCGCGGCATCGTAGGGAACACACCTGAAGATCCGGTGAACGCGAGCGTCATGTCGCCTGGGTGGTGCACCCCCTAGCCTGAGCCTCATGTCCCCGTTCCGCGTCCCGGGCCTTGCACCCAGCTCGGGGCTGCAGGCCCGATGAGGATCCTGGTCGCCGAAGACGATGCGGGGCTACGTTCGGTACTCGAGCGCGGGCTGCGCGAGAAGGGGTACGTGGTCGATGCGGTGCCTGACGGCGCCGCAGCCCTCCGCCATCTTCGGATGTACGACTACGACGTCGCCGTCCTCGATTGGCGAATGCCGGAACGCACGGGGATCGACGTGGTTTCCGAGGCCCGGCGCTCCGGCGACAAGACGCCCATCCTCCTCCTCACCGCACGGGACGCGGCGGCCGACCGGGTGACCGGATTGAACGTCGGCGCCGACGACTACCTCGTCAAGCCGTTCGACTTCGGCGAGCTGGTGGCGCGCATCCACGCGCTGCAACGACGCCCGCCGCTTGCCTTTGATCCGGTGCTCTCCTGTGGGGATCTGGGATTCGACCCGGCCACACGCGTGGTCACCGTGGCGGGGGAACCGATAGCGATGACCGCCATCGAGACCGCCCTGGTCGAGCTGCTCCTGCGCCGCTCACCCGGTGTCGTGACCCGGAGGCTGATCGCCACCCAGGTGTGGGAGGACGAGGCCGACGCCGTCGGCTCCAACACCATCGAGGTACACGTCGGTCGGGTGCGCGCCAAGCTCGGCTCGAGCCGCGCCCGCATCGAGACCGTTCGAGGCACGGGCTACCGGTTGGTCGAGGGATGAACACCGCCCGCGCCCACCGACGTCACGCGCTGCGGGTGGCCGCCACGGCCACGCTGATCGTGATGGCGGGCTACGTGGTGGCGGCCCTCGTGCTCAACCTCGTGGTGGCCAGGCACGGTGTCGCGGCCGCCGACGCCCGCTTGAACGAGCGGCTGGTCGACGCCAGCCAACAGACCCTGACCCTACCGGCACAATCGGAGTCGGACGGTCGTTCGGGAACGGACCTCGACGACTCGCCGATCTTCGTCTGGTCGGTCTCACCCTCGGGGCAGGTGACCGCGCTCACCCCGGGCGCACCGGCTTTGCCCCAGCGCGTCTGGGCGCGCCAGGGAGGAGCGGTCACCCTGCCCGTCGGGACGTCGACCTTCCGGTTCGACGCCCGACACGCCGGGAGCACGGTCTACGTCGCCGGCCAGAGCCTGGCCAACGGCACCAACGTCCGAACGACCCTGTACGTGGCCGAATTGGTCTTCGGCATCCTCCTCGCCGTCGCGGTGTTCGTGGGGGCGACGATCGTCGGACTCCGCGCCTCGGCACCCTCCGAGACGGTCCGCCGCCGCCAGGCTGAGTTCACCGCCGACGCCTCCCATGAGCTGCGTACCCCGATCTCGGTCATCGAGGCCGAGGTGGGGTTGGCCCTCGACCGGCCGCGGGAACCCGCCGACTACCGAGATGCTCTCCAGCGCGTCGGCACCGAGAGCACGCGGCTCCGCAGCATCGTGGACGACCTGCTCTGGCTGGCGCGGGCCGACAACCAACCGCCGGAGGGCGGTCCGCCGCCGGTCACCGACGTGGCCGAGGTGGTCGAAACCTGCGCTCGGCGCTTCGGCGCGGTTGCCGCCACCCACGACGTGGTGCTCGACGTGCGGCGCGAAGGTGACGGACCGTTCGGCATCCTCGCGGCGCCTGCACTGATCGACCGCTTGGCAGGAGCCCTCATCGACAACGCGTGCAAGTTTGCCGGCCCAGGCGGGCGCGTCGAGGTCAGCACACGCAGTGGCGGAGGTCGGGTGCAGCTGCGCGTGGACGACTCCGGCCCCGGCATCCCCGAGGACCAGCGCGACGAGGTTTTCGACCGTTTCCACCGGGCCAGCGACTCGGTCAGCGGCACCGGCCTGGGGCTTGCCATCGCGGATTCCGCTGTCCGGTCCACAAACGGATCCTGGGCGATCGGGGTGGCTGAGCTCGGAGGGGCTCGCCTGGAGGTGTCGTGGCGACGCACGACGGCGCGTCGCGGCAGGCCAGCGACGACCTCGTCGACTCTTAGAGGATCCTTATCCTGAAACGCCCTTCCTTCATATAGGCGTCAGCCTCTTTCCGTACCCTGCCGTCATGGCACGGATCCGCAAGCAGAGCGAGGCGCAGCGGCGGCATGCCGCCGTGGCCGCGCCGCGAGGGTGCGCTGGCCCGGCTCTCGAACCTGACCGCGGCAGCGGCCATCGCCACCGCGTCGGCAGTCGGGATCATCGGCCTCTACATCGCAAAGGCACTCCCCGGGCACCACGCCGGCGCCACCACGACCGGAACCGGGGGCTCGAGCACCGGCGGGACGGCGACCGCCGGGACTTCGGGTAACACTGGGAATTCCGGCGCCGGGAGCTCGCTCAACCCGCCGTCGGCCCCGACCCAGCGCACCCAGCAGCCGGCGCCGGTCACCAGCGGGGCGAGCTGATGACCCTCGGCCTCCGCCGCGCCCCCTCGGTCTACCGGACCCGTGGACTCGGGACCGTCGCCGAACTCGTGGTGACCGACGGCAGCTGCTTGGTGAGGGGTTCGGAGATCCTCGAACAGGAGCTGGACCGGATCGACCGCATCGCCAGCCGGTTCCGTCCCGACTCCGAGCTGAGCCGCCTCAACGCCCGGGCAGGCCACGAGGTGGTGGTGAGCCAGGGGCTCTTCGAGGCACTCGAGGTCGCCCTGGCCATGGCACGCGCGACCGACGGCCTGGTCGATCCGACTGTCGGCCTCGCCATGGAGCGCCTCGGCTATGACCGTGACTTCGCCGACGTCGCGGGTGGCCTCCCGACCGGCACGCTCCCTGAGGCCGCACCGGTACCCGGATGGCGTCGGGTCTCGCTCGACGTCGACCGCCGCGCCGTGGAGCTCCCAGCGGACACGGCCGTGGACCTTGGGGCAACGGGGAAGGCTCTGGCCGCGGACCGTGCTGCGGCGGCAATCCACCGGGCTCTGGGATGTGGCGTGCTGGTGTCGCTCGGTGGTGACGTGTCGGTGGCCGGCCCGGCCCCCGAAGGCGGCTTCGCCGTCGGGATCGACGAGCGCTGCACCACGCGTGACCCTTCCGAGTCGGTCGGCATCGCCACTGGCGGACTGGCCAGCTCGGGGACCGCCGTGCGCCAGTGGCGGCTGGGCCCGCACCAGGTACACCACATCGTCGATCCGGCCACCGGGCTTCCCGCCGTGGCCTGCTGGCGCACCGTGACGGTGGCGGCTGCGAGCTGCGTCGAGGCCAACACCGCGTCGACGGCGTCCGTGGTGCTCGGGGCCGGAGCGGTCCCATGGCTCCAGAGCCTTCGGCTCCCGGCACGTCTGGTACGCGCCGACGGCACGGTGAGCATCACGCCGGGATGGCCGGGGGCACCCGTGCGCGCTCACGCAGAACCGATCGGATCCGCATGACCCTCGCGCTGGTCGCCACCGTCGGTCATGGTTCCTCGGCTCTGTGGTACCTCACCCGCGCCACGGGCCTGGTCTCGCTCCTCTTGCTCTCGGCCACCGTGGTCCTCGGGACCGTGGCGTCGGTCGGGTGGACGACCCAACGCTGGCCGCGATTCTTGTCCCAGGCCCTCCATCGCAACCTTTCGCTCTTCTGCCTGGCCCTGCTCGGCGTGCACATCGTCTCGACGGTCGGCGACGGGTACGTGCCCATCGGCCTGGCCGACGCCTTCCTGCCCTTCCGCTCCCCCTACCGCCCGCTGTGGGTCGGCTTGGGGGCGCTCGCCTTCGACCTCCTCCTGGCCGTGGCCGTCACGAGTGGACTTCGTCGGCGCATCGGGACATCGGCGTGGCGCGGTGTCCACTGGCTGGCCTATGCCTGCTGGCCCATCGCCGTCCTGCACGGCCTCGGCTCAGGATCGGACGCCCGGCTGCCCGGGGCGACGTTGATCTTCGTGGTCTGCGTGGGCTCGGTGGCCATCGCCGCAACCTGGCGTCTCGCCGTGGGCCGGGTGCGTTCGGCCTCGTGGCGGCTGGGTGCCGCGTTGGGCGGTGCCGCCCTGCTCGGATCGATCGCCATCTTCGCCGTGGTGGGCCCGCTGCGGCCCGGATGGGCGCACCGGGCCGGCACGTCGCCGGCCTTGCTGGCCCAACTCTCCGGAGCAACCGCGAGCGCCGCCACCGCCTCGTCGTCCGCACCGTCGCCGTCGGCCTCGCCGACCACGACGGCACCCTCGGGCACGACCGGGGTCGCGGGCGTGCCCGCCGCGCCCTTCAGCACGTCCGTCTCGGGGACCGTTGCGACCACGGCGCCCGACGCCAGCGGTGACGCCGTGGTGACGCTCACGCTGCACCCGGGTAACACGTCGACTCCGCTGGTGGTCCGGATCATTGGTCCGGCCGAGAACGGTGGTGTCGCCATGCACCGGAGCTCGGTCGCCTTCGGACCACTCACCGGCGAGGTCACCGCACTCGACGGTTCGAGCGTCGGCGCCCTCGTCTCGGGCCCGTCCGGCTCGCTGAACCTCACGCTGATGCTGACGCTGGACCCCGCCAGCGGGACGGCCAGCGGCCAGCTCACCGGGCAGGCTGTCCGATGAGCCGCCAGCGGAGCGCCATCGCCACGCCGGTCCACGGCCGTGGCGGGCCCACCGGAGCACGCAGGCTTCTGCACGGCCTGACGGGAGCGACGGCTGATCCCTCGCTCGCGACTCACCTGGAGCGCTGGGGTCCCGCACCCGGCGGCGGGCCCGGGCTCTTGGACGCGCTCGAGACGAGCGGTTTGGCGGGTCACGGTGGCGCCTGGTTCCCGGTGGCCACCAAGTGGCGGGACGTCGCAGCGGCGTCGCGTCGCCCAGTCGTGGTGGCCAACGGGTCCGAGAGCGAACCCGCCAGCCACAAGGACGCCCTCCTTCTCGCCCGCGCCCCCCACCTGGTGCTCGACGGCCTGTCACTGGCGGCCCAGACCCTCAGGGCCCGCCGGGCCATCGTGTACGTGCCTCGGCCCGGCATGCCAGCCCTGGAGGCCGCGCTCTCCGAGCGACGAGGCAGTCACCTGGACCCGGTGGAGATCGAGGTGGCCCAGTCCCCCCACACCTACCTGGCCGGACAGGAGACGGCCCTGGTCAACGCCATCGGCAGGCGCCGCGCCGTGCCCTCCTTCGTCGGGCTGCAGAGCATCCGCGAACGCGGCGTGGACGGGCGGCCGACCATGGTCCAGAACGCCGAGACCCTGGCGCACGTGGCATTGATCAGCCGTTTCGGGGCCGACTGGTTCAGGCAGGTCGGCTCGCCCGACGCTCCGGGGACCATGCTGTTGACGGTGACCGGGAGGACCGGCCCCGCGGTCGTCGAGGCGGCGCTCGGTGCCCCCCTGGCCGACGCCATTGGAGCGGGTCCCGAGCTGGCCACCGCTCAAGGCGTCCTCCTGGGCGGATACGGGGGCGGCTGGGTGGGCACGGAAGAATTCCGCCAGCTCCCGGTGTCCGAGAAGGCAGCCCGACGGGCGGGGGCGACGCTGGGACCCGGCATCGTGGCCTTCCTCAGTCGCGATGTCTGCCCGCTCGCCGAGATGGCCGACGTGGTGCGGTACATGGACTCCCAGGGAGCCGGGCAGTGCGGTCCCTGCGTGAACGGATTGGCCGAGCTGGCCTTCGCCATGGACCGCCTTGCCTATGGCGGCGCCGGTGTGCCGAGCACCGATCGGATCCTCGAAGTCTGCGGCTTGGTCGAAGGCCGCGGCGCCTGCCGCCACCCCGACGGTGTGGCCCGGTTCATCCGCACCGGCGCCGAGGTGTTCGCCCGCGAGGTCTCCGAGCACCAACAGCGCGGTCCGTGCGCCCGGACGCGAGCCCCACGCATCCTGCCGATCCCCGATGGCGGGGGCAGCAGAAGGGTGGTGAGCCGGGCGTGAGCCGCTGGACGGTGGAACTGGTCATCGATCCCACCGCGTGTGACGGGCGGGGCGTCTGTGCCGAGCTCCTCCCCGAGCGGATCGACCTGGACAAGTGGGGGTTTCCCGTTCTGCGCGACCCCGAGGTGACCCCGGCCATGTACGATCTCGCGGTACGCGCCGTCCGGGCATGTCCCCGGCAAGCGCTCCACCTGCGAGAACGCGCATGCTGACTGCACCCCTCGACCAACGGAGCCCCGCGGGCGAATCGCCGAACCCAAAGCCACCTCGCCACTCCCGCTCACGGTGGTCCCAGGCGCGCATCCACCGGAGGAGGCGCCGGATCGCCATCGCCGTGACGGTCGTCGTGGCCGTCCCGCTGCTGTGGCTCGGCCTGTCCTTCGGCACCGCGTTGACCAATCCGTCCCTCGGCAGCTCGACGAGCGCACGGGCCGCCGAATGGGCCCGAGAGCACGGGATGTCGTCCCTGGTCGTGTGGATCGAGAACCAGTGGTATGCGCATCACCAGCCCAAGGTCGGCGGTGCCCTCGCCCCCGGAACAATCCACAAGCCCAAGACCACGTCCACGGTGCCCGCCCAGGCCGCGGTCGCCCACCTGCCTGCTCCGACCCCCATCGTGCCGCTCGCTACCCCCGCCGTCGCCGGAGAAGGCCAGTGGTCACCGGCGGGGCGGCTGGTCCGTGGCCTGCCCGCGGTCTACGAGACCGAGGTGCGACCCAGCGCCATCCACACCAGCTACGTCGTGGGCGTGGCCTGGATGGACACCAAGCTACTGAAGGCCACGTTGTATTCGGGAAGCCAGATCCCAGGCGGAGGCCCCTACACCCACACCGCGCCGATCTCCCCCACCGACGCCACCAGTCTGGTCGCTGCCTTCAACGCGGGATTCCTGATGTCCGACGCCAACGGGGGCTACTACACGGACAACAAAATGGTGGTCCCACTTCGCACCGGGGCGGCCTCCTTCGTCGTCTACAAGGACGGATCCTCTGACGTCGGTCAGTGGGGACGGGACCTGACCATGGGGCCTGACGTGGTGTCGGTGCGCCAAAACCTCGATCTGTTGGTGGACAACGGTCAGCCCGTGCCAGCGGTCTACAACGGGAGCGCCACCGAGTGGGGCAAGACCCTCGGGGGCGGTCTGTACGTCTGGCGGTCGGCGCTAGGCGTCACGGCCAACGGCGCCTTGCTCTACGTCGGCGGCCCGGGCCTCGACATCGCGGACCTGGCCACGATCATGGTCCATGCCGGCGCGGTGCGCGCCATGGAGATGGACATCAACACCGACTGGGTCAACTTCAGCACCTACCAGCCCGCGACGGTCGACGGAGCCGCGAGCGGCCTCAACGGAACCCAGCTGCTCTCAGGCATGACCGGGAGCCCGGCCCGCTACTTCCAGTCCTGGTGGAGTCGAGACTTCATCACCATGTCAGCCGTGCCGGCGACGACCGCTCCCGCCACTGCCAAACCTGCCGGACGGACCACGACCACCAGAGGCTGACGCACCCAGGGACGGCCTCCTCCCTGGCCGTTCTACCAGCCGTCGAGCGTCTGAGAATGGAAATCGACGACTGCGAGAAGGTCGCTGAGCCGCCCCAGCACGGACTCGACATCGGCGAAAGGTCCCGTGATGGCTCGTTGCGCCGTGAGGGCCACCTCGGTGGCCGTGCTGAGCAACCAACCGATATGCGCGGCCAACTTGGCATCGGGGCACGGGTTGGCGGCCATCCACACGGTGGCGTCCCTGGTGGCAGCCTCCAACTCGTCGGCCGCGGCCAACATGGTCACCTCGTTCAGCTTCACCGAGGCCGCAAATCGGCGCTCGGCCGCCGTCACCCGTTGCAGCGTGGCCATGGCCCTGATGCGCCACAGCTCCCCGGACAACTCTTCACTCATGATCCTGCGATTGTGGCGAACCCAGCGCCTGAGCCATAGAGCCGTTCGAACCAGGTGGGGCGCAACATCGCCACAACATGCGCGCCGGCGCCGGCGCGCATGTTCACGAGGGTCGGTCGCTCCCGGCGAACAAAGCGTACGACGGGTCCGACGAATCGCGGCGGGCGACTCCTGACGCCACAAGCGGGGGGCCATCGTCGGGGGGAAGGAGCTCCGTCGCGTCAGTGACGACCAGTCGGTGGATGATCCTCCACTCACCGTCTCGTCGCTCGAAGCGGTCGAGGTACCGCGTGTTGCTGTGCAGTCGCCGTCCGTCCGCCAGGACATGCCGGCCCGTTGAGTACGACTCGGCCACCGCCGAGTCACCGTCGACCTCGATCAGCTGCGTGCCGATCTGGTGGTTGGTCGACTGCATGGATTGCCGCAGCGAGTCCGCCAGATCCCGCCCGACGGTCTCCCCCGTCATCTCCTGGCCGGGTCGCTCGTCACGGGCATCTGGGTGATAGGCCGAGGAGATCAGCTCGGGGTCGCAGCGGTCGGCGCCACGGCAGTATCGCATCGTCACCTCGCGGATGGCCTGCTTGTCGAGCAGCTCCTGCACCGCGGGATCACGACTCAGCTGGTCAGCGTCGCCCACTTCAACCCTCCCCTTCTCCGGCTCTCCTCGCATGATACGAGGCGCGAGAGCACGGGGCCGAGCGTCCCGACCGCGTCCTCGCCGCCGATCAGTTGTGGGCGGCGGCGGCGCCTGCGAGACTCGCGGCCGGACCGGCCAAGGAGGCTCCAGATGCCCAAGTACCTCGTCCAGGCTTCCTACGTGGGAGACGGAGTCCAGGGGCTCCGCTCGGAGGGAGGTTCGGCCCGTCGGGATGCCATCGCCGAGGCATGTACCAGCGTCGGCGGGCAGCTTGATTCCTTCTACTTCGCCTTCGGTGACTCGGACGTGGTGACCATCCTCGATCTGCCGGACAACGTCACCGCAGCAGGCGTGGCCCTCGTGGTGGCCGCCAGTGGCAAGGTGAAGATCAAGACCACGGTCCTGTTGACCCCCGAGGAGGTCGACGCCGCCGCCAAGCTCGGCGGCACCTACCGGGCGCCCGGAGGTTGACCCCGATCACCCGGAGGTTGACCAGATCTTCGGAACGCAGTCCCGAATCGAACACCTGGAGGAAACATGATCGACATGACGGACGAGTCCGCTGCGGGAGCGTCCCCGACAGACCGGGCGCTGCATGCCCATCTGACTCACCACATCAAGGCCGAGCGAGCCCTCCTGGAGGAGTACGCGGAGATTGCTGAGCGAACGCAGTCGAAGGCCTTCCGCTACCTGGTCAACCTCCTCATCGAGGACGAGCGGCGACACCACGCGATCTTCTCCGAACTCGCCGACTCCGTGGAGTCGCTCGCCCTCATGAAATCGACCGAGCCTGCCGTTCCGCTCATGGACTTCGCCCGATCCGATCCGGCCGAGGTGCTCGAGTCGACCGAGCGACTGCTGGAGCACGAGCGCGAGGATGCCCACGAGCTCAAGCGACTCCATCGTGAGATCCGGCAGTCCAAGGAGACCTCGTTGAGCGGACTCCTGGTCGAGCTCATGGAGCGTGACACCGAGAAGCACATCGCCATCCTGCGGTTCGTGCAGAAGCAGGCGCGAGGTGCAGGATGACGCCGCCCGCCCCCTCCTGCCGGCTCGTACGAGACACAGCGTTCCATCCCTGGTAATTTTTGAGCCGACCGTTCGTCGGGGGGCAACGGCCGGGGGAGGGTCCTGATGGAAGACAACAACATCGTCATCGTCTCGTCTGATTCCCACGCCGGTGTGCCCAAAGAACTCTGGACCGAGTACCTGCCCACGCAGTACCACGAGTTGCTCCCCCAGCTCCGGCAGGACTGCGAGATCTACCCGACGTCGATCTACCTCCTGAGCGCCGGGAAGCGCACCTCGGCCTCCTCGGCCTTCACCGAGCACGAGAGAGCGCACCGCGAGGACTGGCACGGGCTTCACGACCCCGTCCTGCGCATGGTCGACATGGACCGGGAGGGCATCGCGGCCGAGTTGATCAATCTCGGGGACTTCCGCCTGGGCGACATGTTCCACAACGTGAGCGGTCGGGCGTACTCACTCGACGCCTGGGAGGCCGGTGCAAAGGGGTGGAATCGGTGGGCCGCCGACGCCTTCGGCTTCGCCCCCGACCGCTTCCTCGTCACGGGTGCCATCGGGCCGTGCGTCGACATGGCCGCATCCGTGGCTGAACTCAACTGGATCGCCGATCACAATTTCGTCGGCATCTACGGTCCGGGCTACCTGCACCATTCCGACATGCCTCCGCTCTACGACCCCTACTGGGACCCGTACTGGGCCACGTGCGTGGAGCGCAACGTCGCCGTCGTCGTCCACGCCGGCTACGGCACCGAGTTCGGCGTCGCGTTCAGCCAGATCGAGAAGATCTACAACGACGTGGCCGCCGCCGCGGGAACGACGGAGCGCGAGGCCATGTTCGCCCATGCCGACGCGGTGAGCGAGGACTCGAGGGAGTTCTTCTTCAATTTCCTCAACAAGAACGTGGACTCGAGGCGCCCCATGTGGCAGCTGATGCTCGGTGGCGTCCTCGACCGGTTCCCAGGGCTCCGGGTCATCTTGACCGAGATCCGACTGGACTGGATCCCCGCGACGCTGGCGTACCTTGACGAGGTCTACGAGCAGCACCGGGACCAGCTTCCGGCCAAGTGCAAGCCCAGCGAGTACTGGCGGGCCAACTTCCTCGCGGGGGCATCATTCATCCACAAGTCCGAGGTGGAGCACCGCCACGACCTGGGGGTGGAGACGATCCTCTTCGGCCGCGACTTCCCTCATCCCGAGGGCACCTGGCCCAACACCGGGGAATTCCTGCCTGTGGCGTTCGAGGGGGTGCCCGAAGACGAGCTGCGGCTCATGCTCGGACTGAACGGCATCCGCTTCCTCGGCCTCGATCAGTCCCGGCTCGAGACCATCGCCCGGCGCATAGGCCCATCGGTGTCCGACATCACCGGTGACCCCAACGTCCGACCCGAGATCATCGAGCGCTTCGCCGAGGGCAGCGGGTTCCTCAAGCCCTACGAGGGAACCGAGAAGCTCGGCTCGATCGATGAGCCCCTGGGCCTCGATGTGGCGGCGGTGACGGCGCGGTAGAGGCCTGCACCGGCCTGCGTTCTCATCGGGCGGCCATCAGGGGGAGCTCCTCACGCACGAGGCTGTCGACGATCGGGAGTTTCCCGTCTCCCTCGGGCGGCTTGAGGTAGCCACCACGCAGGGCGAAACTCTCCATCAGATCAGGACGAACCGGACCGCCGGTGTGAATCTCTTCGACGGTCGGTCCGATGCGTCGGGCGATCTCGGCCAGCCGAGCGCGATCGAGCCCGAAGAACCGGACGGCATTCTCGCCGAGCATCGCGCACAACTCCTCATGGGGCACGCCCTCGAATGCGTCGCGCAGCCACTCCCGCGTGTGCGGCCACGTGCCCTCCGGATGCGGGAAGTCCCGCCCGAAGAGGACTGTCTCGATTCCGATCTCGTGGCGCATCTCGACTTCGGCCTTGTGGATGAAGGAAGCGCCGGCCAGGCAGTTGGAGTGCCAGTACTGGCTCGGCGTTCGCTTGGCCGGGAGCTCAGGGTGCTCGGCAAAGACGGTGTCGAGATACCGGAGCGTCGCCGGGATCCAGTCGAGACGGATCTCGGTCAACATGAAGCGCAGGTCGGGATGCCGGTCGAAGACGCCACCGAGCATCAGCTGCCACATGGGCCGGCGCGAGTCGACGTTGTGACTGGAGAATTTGAAGAAGTACTCGAGGGAGTCGTCGCTTATGGCATCCGCGTGCGCGAAGAGGGCCACCGGCTCGTTACTGCCCGCTGCCGCCTCGCAGGCGCGGTACATCTTCTCGAACTCCGGGAAGACGCTGCCGTGTTCGGAGCCGTAGCCGGCGTGCACTACCACGGCGATGTTTGCGGCTTCGCAGGCCGACCAGAACGGCTCCCAGTAGGAGTCCTGGAGTGGTGGCATCCCCGCCGTGTGCACGTAGCCTGGACAGTACGTAGCAGTGAAGTCGTGCTCGGCGATCCACTCGATCTCTGCGACGACGGTTCCCATGTCGACGCATGGACCGATGGCAGCCGTGACGAGAAAGCGGTCCATGGCGAAGCCGAAGGTGTCGGCCGCCCACCGGTTCCACGCCTTTGCCCCGGCCTCCCAGGCGTCGATCGGGTAGGCACGATTCGTCACGTTGTGGAAGAGGTCACCGAGGCGGGAATCACCGAGGTACACAAGCTCGGCGCTGACGCCCTCTCGGTCCATGTCCGCCATACGCAACACGGGGTCGTGGAGCCCGTGCCATCCCCTCGCGTGGGCTTCCTCGTGCTCGGGGTGCGACGAGACGCCGAGCTTGGCCGTCTGGAGCGCGGCCGCCGTGGGATAGATGATGTTGTCCTGCCTCAGACTCGGCAGGAGATGATGGAACCTCTGATCGAGGTACTCCGTCCAGAGCTCGTGCGGCATGCCGGCATGCGAATCGCCGGAAACGATGATCACCCGCTCGTCCACAGCGCCCTCCCCCGGTGAATGGCCCCTTGGGCCTTCCAAGGACACAGTCTTACCAGGCGGGCGTCATGGTCACCGACCATGCGGCCGAGGAGGGCATGGTCAGCGAGCACCCCCTGCTCGGCCACCGGCCGATTGCCCTCCCCTACCCCTCCGCGCCAGTGGCCAGCGCGACTGGTCGCGCTGGCCACTGGCTCCTTGCGGGGAGTTTCCTCGATCAGCTCGCCGGGAGGCAGGTGTCCTTCAGCCCGTACGGGAGCGTGAACTTGTTGTTCTTGATGGACACCGTGTAGGCGCAGTTGTTGACCATCGGCTTCCCCGCGGCGAACGTCACGGGACCCATCAGGCCGTCGGCGGTGGTCGTACCCAGGGCCAGCAGCGCGCTCTTCAGCGCCGCGGGCGTGATCTGGGTGCTCGACGTCCAGTTCGCCTTCTTGGCTGCGTCCTGGAGCAGGACGCCGTTGATCCAGTTCCACACGGCCGTGTCGTCGTAGTACGTCGACTTCGTGATGGACGGGTCGTACTTGTTGAAGGCGGCCGTCATCGTCTTGATTTCGCGGGTTGCTGGTATCGAAGAACGGCACGTTGTGATCGGTCGCGATCATCCCGTTCGTCCCGGGGGTCCCGAGCATCGCCCTTGTTGAACGACCCCGAGCCGGCCAGGAGGTGCGGCGTGTACCCCTGCTTTGCGCAGTCCTTGACGACCCGCACCGCGACGTCGGAGGCCGTGGCGGGGAACAGGCTCTCCGCCCCGGCCGCCTTGGCCGCCAGGCACTGCGCCACGTAGTTCGGCGCCGACTGGGACGCCGCCGCGCTGTACACGACGGTGTCGCCGTACTTCTTGCCGATCGACGTGTAGTAGGGGACGGCCTGGCTGCACTGGGAGTACTCCGTGCAGTACAGCACGGCGATCTTGTTGGCATCCTTGAACTTGTTGAGGGCGATCATCTCGAGGGGCGTGGTGACCGTGGGCGTCTGCGGCGCCCCGAAGGCGATCGTCGCTTCCCCCGAACGCCAGCGTGTCGGACGACAAGAGGACGGGGACGCCGGCACTTTCGACGGCCGAAGCCCACGCCGTGTCATTGGCGTCGCCGTCGACGATCGCGTCGTAACCCTGGCTGATGAACTTCTGAGCGTTGGCCACGGAGGTGGCGACATCGATTTGTTTCGAGATCGGTCGTGAGCTGGATCGGGATGCCCGCCGAGGCCTCCGTGGGCGTTGATGTACTTGACCGTCGCAGCGAATGCGGGCCCTTCGTTGACGTCGGCCGGACCGGCGTTCGACTCGAGGAATCCGATCTTGACGGGCGTGCCGCTCGCCTCGGCGGCGCCGGCAGTCCCCGGCGAGAGCGTGAAGCCGACCCCGGTCACGACGAACATCGCGAGCAGACTGGACACCCCAGCCCGCCAAGCCCCGTGAAACATTCGCATCGTCATTCCCCCCGTTGTCTCTGCTCGGTCTCGTCAGGATGGACCGAACTACCTTGTCGGAAAAACGTAGTGTGATCGAAACAAGGGGTCAATAGCAGGTCTATAAGACTTTCGTAATTACCCGATCGCCGGGTCCAAGCGCGCCGGAGCACCGTGCCGCCTGTCGCGGTCTCGGATAGCCTCATGCGTAGCCGGACCAAGAATCGCAGCAAGGGGGCGACATGTTGGAGGTGGAGGGGCTCACGGCGGGTTACGGCGAGGTTGCCGTTCTTCGCGACGTCTCGCTGCGCTGCGATACCGGAACCGTGGTTGCGCTCCTCGGACCCAACGGAGCCGGGAAGACGACGCTCCTCCGCACCGTTTCGGGGTTCCTCCGGCCGACCAGTGGCACAGTGCGGCTGGGCGGTCAGGACATCACCGACTGGAAACCCACCAAGATCGCACGGGCCGGGGTCTGTCACATACCAGAAGGACGCGGCATCTTCCCGTCACTGACCCTCAGAGACAATCTCTACCTGTTCGCCCCCAAGGGCAGGGTCGACGAGGCGATCGAGCGGGCTGCGTCGTCGTTTCCTGTTCTGGGCAAGCGGCTGAAGCAAACCGCGGGGAGCCTGAGCGGGGGTGAGCAGCAGATGCTCGCCGTGGTGCGCGCCTACCTCACCGATCCGAAACTGGTACTCGTCGACGAGGCGTCCATGGGTCTCGCCCCCCTGGTGGTGGACGGGTTGTTCGAGTTCCTCACCTCGATCGCCAAGTCGGGGACCACGCTGCTCATCGTCGAGCAGTACGTCTCGAAGGCACTCGAGCTCGCCGACACCGTGTGCTTGTTGAATCACGGGAGCATCGCGTACAGCGGCCCGGCATCCGAGTTGACGAGCGACGAGATCTTCGAGCGCTACCTCGGGGTTGAGGTCTAGGCGCTCGCAGGAGACACCTCTCAGCCGGCGGGCGTCTCCTCCCCGGCGAGGACGGACGCTTCGGCTTGTGCCAGCTCGGCCCCACCTTCGCCGGCTTCGGACCCCAGATACGCTGCCCGCACCACCGCGCTGGCCAGCATCTCGCCCGGCGTGCCTTCGAAGATCTTCTGCCCGAAGTCGAGCACGCACACCCGGTCGCAGATCTGACGCACCAGCGACATGTCGTGCTCGACGATGAGGATCCCGACGCCGCGCTCGGCCACCACGGTCGTCAGAATCCGGCCGAAGGCCTCGGTCTCGCGCCCGTCGAGGCCCGAGGAGGGCTCGTCGAGCAGGATCACGTCGAAGGGTCCGGCCAGCACCCGGGCGAGCTCGACCAACCGGCGTTGGCCTGTGCTGATGTCGCTCACCGGTATGTCGAGCAGGTCCGAGATCCCGGTGAGCGAGGCGGCCTGCTGGACCGCGGCAGCCACCAATTTGGAGTCGCCCCGGCGGCTGAGGAACTGACGGATCGGATTGCCCCCGGCCATGATCGCCTCGCGACCGATCGCTATGTTCTGGCGCACGCTCAGCGAATTGAACAGCTCGACCCGCTGGAATGTTCGGCCCATGCCTCGACGGGCCCGGGCCGACGGTCCGAGTCCGGACACGTCCGCGCCGTGGAGCAAGATGTGACCCGAGGTCGGCTTGACCAACCCGCAACACGCATTGAACGTGGTCGTCTTGCCGGCACCGTTGGGTCCGATCAGACCTGTGATCATGCCGGTCGGCGCCCGCAGATCGAAATGTGAGACCGCAGCGGTCCCTCCATAGCGCACCGACAGGTCGCGAACCTCCAGGCCCTCACCCCGGATGGGGGTGGCGAGCTGGGCCTTGATCGCCGTCGGGATCTCCATCCGAGTGGATGCGGGCTGCTTCCCGCCGAGCAACCCGTTCAGAGTCGCTGCCCATCCCCGCAGTCGTTGAGGGGCCGTCTGCCGGAAATAGATGACGCTGAGCGGGACCAGCATGGCCGACACGCCGAACAGGATCTGCAGGTACTGATTGATGTTCCCCAGATTGATGTAGGCCGGGAGGACCTCGAGGGAGAAGGCGGCGATGATCGCATACCAGGGGTCCCCGACGGTGATGATCACGACCAGGCAGACCAGTGTGAGCGAGTTGAACGAGTCGAACTCGCTACCCACCGCGAAGTGGAAGAGGCTGGCAGTGAGGGCGCCGGCGATCGCGGCCATGAATGAGGCGATGCAGAACACGATCACCCGGGCGACGTTGACCGTTGCTCCGTGCGTCTCGAGGGCGAGCGGCGAGTCCGACATGGCATGGAGGATCCGTCCCAGCCGACCGTTGCGGATCGCCAGCGTCAGTGCCACCGCGAGCACGGCAAACGCCACGAGCACGTAGTAGAACCCGGTATCGGTACCGAGAGACCCCACGTGTGGCCGGGTGGCGGTGACCCCGAGCGTGCTCGTCGTGAACATCCAGTTCTGCGTGTAGAACATCTGCTGGAGCAGGACGCCGAACCCCAGCGTGGCGAGCGCCAGGAAGACCCCGGTCAGGCGGATGGCCGGAATGGCGATGATCGCCCCGACCGGAACAGCCACCAGGCCGGCCAGCAGGAGCGCCAACAGCCAGGGGAGCCCGAACGTGGTCGTGAAGTGCGACATGGCGGCCGCGCCCACTGCGGCGAACGTGTACTGGCACAGTGAGACCTGCCCGGCCTGGCGGATCAGGAGGCCGAGCGAGAGGAACAGAATGACGTCGATGACCGAGGCCGAGTACACCGGCATGTTGTCTCCGGCGAATGCCGGCACGAAGCAGAGCAGCACGAGGAAGAGGCCACCGAAGAGCAGCCGGACCCGCCACGGGGCGTACCACGACTCCGTCCACGACTTCGACGGGACGAAGCGCCGACGGGCCAGCTTGGCGCGCGGCGTGACGATCAACGCGATGAAAAGGATGATGAACGGCAACGAGGCCGGGAGGCCCGCCAGGGACGGCATCGCCGTCACGTACTTGGTCGTGATGGCCGCACCTACGCCGATGACGAGACCACCGGCATAGGTGAGCGGCAGGCTCGAGAAGTACCCGATCGCCGCCGCGCCGAAGGCCTGCACGACGAGGAGCGTGAGGACGGTCGCGTCCAGGTTGATGCTCGGCGCAAGGAGGATGCCCGATAACGCGGCGAACGTGGTGCCGATGACCCAGGACCAGCGCCGCACTCGTGCGGGGCTCTCGCCCGTCATGGAGATCAGGTTCGGATCGTCGACGACGGCCCGCATCGCCATACCCATGCGGACGAACCGGAAGAAGTAGTAGAGCGCGGCGACCAGGACGAGCGAGATGATGAAGATCGCCGTCTGGTCCCACCCCACGTTCACCCCGAAGAAGCGGTACGTCTCGGTGGGCAGGAACGAGGGGAACGTCGGCGCGTCTGGGAACCAGATCTGCCCGAGGCTGAGCACCACCAGGATGATTCCGATGGTCGACGCGATCTTCAGCGTGTCGCTCACATCCGCCAACAGCAGGGCCAGACGCTCGAGCGCGAGGCCCATTCCCGGGCCGACGACCAGGAGGACCACGGCCACGGTCAGCGGCCACGGCCACCCCTCCTGGACGTTGAGGAAGTAGAAGACGAAGGCCGCCAAGGCGGCGATCGATCCCTGGGCGAAGTTGAAGATACCCGAGGTCTTGTAGGTCAGGACCAGACCCGTGGCGGTGAGCCCGTAGACCGAGCCCGTGACGACCCCGATCACGATGAATGGCAAAAGATCGCTCACGCCTTCACCTCTCCCCCGGTTTCATAGCTGAGGCGGGAGTATAGGCAGTGCTGGCAGAAACTTCCTCCTCCCTGCGCAACGTCACAGCACGTCGCCAGCGGGATTCCGCTCCCCTTCGGCATCGGCCCGAGCGCGAGCCACGGCCGGCGCGCCACGACGCCTGCCTCGGCGTAGGCGCGTGTGCCGGGACCGATTCCCCCCAAGGGCCGCGACCGGCGCGACCCCCGGTCGCGTGGCGAGAATCAGTCCATGATTCTTGCCCGATCAGCGGCCCCCGCGATCAGCTTGCCGGAATACAGGTCACCTTCAGCCCGTCGGGGAGGGTGAACTTCCCGTTCTTGATGCCCGCGGTGTAGAAGCAATTGTTCGTCTCGGATTTGCCCTGGGTGAAGGTGATGGGTGAGCTCAGACCGCCGACGGTAGTGGTGTGGATCGCCAGGAGCGCGCTCTTGAGCGCGGCGGATGTCACCGGCGTGGACGCCGTGAGGTTCCCCGCCTTTGCCGCCTCCAGGAGCAGGGTCCCGATTCCCCAGTTCCACGTGGTGTTGTCGTTGTAGTAGGGCGATTTCAGGATCGAGGGATCGTACCGCTGCAGTTCGTCCGTCATCGATTTGATGGCCGGGTCCTTGGTGTCGAAGAACGGCACACTCCCGACGGCAATGATCGACCCATTGGTGCCGGGGCTTCCGGCGAAGGACTGCTGGTAGTCCCCGGACGCAGCCAACAGGTGTGGCGTGTACCCCTGCTTGGCGCAATCCGCTTGTACCCGCTCCGCCGTGGCCGAGGTGGATGCGATGACGACGGCGTTCGCCCCAGCGCCCTTGCCGGCCAGGCATTGTGCCACGTAGTTCGGCGCCGACCCCGATACCGCAGCGCTGTAAACGAGATCGATACCGAGTTTCTTTGCCACTGAATCATAGAAGGGGATTGCTTGGCTGCACTGCGAGTACTCGGTGCAATAGAAGAGGGCGAGTTTGGTCACGCCGCCCTTCTTCGCCGCCATGAGCTCCTCCGTCGGGAGGGACACGGGCGATTGCGGTATCCCGAAGGCGTCATCTCCGGTGAACGCCAGGGTCTCGGTCGACGTGAAGACGGGGACGCCGGCATTCTCGACATCCGATGCCCACGCGGTGTCATTGGCGTCGGCATCGACGATTGCCGCGACGCCCTGAGCGACGAACTTCTGGACGTCAGTTTCGGCAACGGCGACGTTGCCGGGGTCGATATCGGTGGTGACTTGGACCGGATGCCCGCTGACGCCTCCGTGAGCGTTGGCCCACCTGACCCACGCCGAGAACACGGCTGCCTCATTGGCATCCGAAGCACCGGAATTCGTCATGAGGTAACCGATCTTGATCGGTGTGCCGTTCGGCTGCGCAGCTCCTGCCGTGCTACTCGAGAAGACGAACTGTGCCCCTGCCAGCGTGACCATACAAAGAAAGCCGGACAATCCGACGCGCCAACGTCCGTGAAGCGTTCGCACTCTTCCCCCCGTGAACCTGTTCGATCACCTCGTGAGTTACCGAACTCCCCTGTCGAAAAACGTAGTGTGAACGCAACAACCGGTCAATAGGCGATCGACCTGTTCTCGCGGGGCTGAAGGCCGAGTAGCTCGGCCAGGCGACGCACGGAGTTCACCCGGGTTTCCAGATCCGCAGTGTCCAGCGCGATGACGACATGCTGCACACCGGCGGCCTCGAAGGCGTCGCGTTCGGTCACAATCTCGTCCTCGGCGCGTCGGGTGAGGTCCCATTCCCAGGTGTAGAGGGAAAAGGTGAAGGACTCTTCGGGCCGATGCCGCCGGATGCGCTCGACTCGTTCGGCCACGTTGTCGACGGTGATGTCCTGGACGGCATGGCCGTGATATCCGTCACCGAGCTCCACGGCTCGCCGGTAGGCACGCTCGCTCGTGCCCGCGACCCACAAGGGAATGGGATGCGCCGGCCTGGGCGCGATCTTGACCGGTGGCAATTGGTAGTGCGGAGTCGAGATCGGAACGTAGTCTTCCTTCCAGACCGTCCGGATGATCTCGATCATCTCCTCGACGCGCGTGCCTCGGGTGGAAAACTCGCTGCTCAGCGCATCGAACTCCGGCTTGGACCACCCGACACCCAGGGACACCACGGTGCGGCCACTGCAAAGCGTGTCGAGGCTCGCCAGCGCGTTGGCCAGCCACAGGGGCTCGTAGTAAGGCGCGACCACCTGGACGCCGATGCCGATCTCCTGGGTCATCGCCGCCGCCGTGGCAATCGTCATGAAGGGATCGAACATGTACGGCGAGATGTGCGTCTCCTGTCCGAGTGGCGAGGTGATGTGGTCGTTGACCCACAGGTGCGAATACCCGAGCTCCTCGGCCAACAAGGCGATCTGCCTGATCGCCTTGGGGCTGGCTCCTCTCCCGCCCTGCGGGAGGGCCATTGCGTACGCCAGTGCCATCAACTCCCCCTTTGCCCACCACGATGGCGCCTTACTCCTCGCCAGCCGGTTCCGCATTGTCTCACTTCAGCGCCGTAAGGGCGTGGAGCGGTCAGGCCGCCTCGGGCAGCCTCACCAAGAGATGGATCGAACGTTTCAAGGCGGCGCACGGACCAGCGTCCGGAGTACCGTTCCGAGTGACAGCGTGATCAGAAGGGAGTCGCACGTGGGTCGGAGCTTGGAGGGCATGGTCGCGCTGGTGACGGGCGCAAGCCAGGGTGGGACGGGTCGTTCGGTGGCCGTCCGGTTCGCCGCGGAAGGCGCAAAGGTGGGCATCACCGCTCGCGACGAGGCCGGTCTCGAGGAGACCCTGGCTCGGATCGAGCAGGTCGGCGGCCAGGGGCTCGTGATGCCGTGCGACCTCGGGGATCCAGACGGGGGGCGCTCCGACTTGGTCTCGCGCACCGAAACCGAATTCGGCCCGGTCGACATCCTCGTCAACAACGCTGTGGCTGCGCTGATCAAGCCCGTCGAGGACTGGACCCTCACCGAGCTCGACTTCTACCAGCAGGTGAACGTGTGGGCGCCATGGATCCTGATGACCCAGGTCATGCCCGGCATGCGGGAGCGCCGACGGGGTTGGATCCTCAATCTCACCAGTGCCTCGGCCGAGTTGCCCCCCGGGCCTCCCTTCGGCCACGTGGCGAAGGACGGCTACTCGTCCTACGGAGCGACCAAGGCCGCCATCAACCGGCTCACCCTGGCCGCGGCGGCCGAGACAGAAGGTGCGGGCATCGCCGTGAACGCGCTGGCGCCCCAGGCGACGATCGCGACACCGGCAGTGCTCGGGTCAGGGGTGATCGAGGCGGCGGCCGGCGGTGAGGACGTCATGCATCTGTTCGAACCCGTCGAGACCATGGCCGAGGCGGCACTCGCACTGTGCAGCGGCGACCCCGACGTGCTCACCGGACGCATCGCCTACAGCCTCCAGTTGCTCGTCGAGCTCGACCGTCCGGTGTTCGACCTCAGCGGCACTCGCCTGATGGACGGCGTGCAACCTGGCGACCTTCCGACGAAGATCCGCGGCCAGATCGAGTTCCACCACTCCACCGGCGGGCCGCATCGATCGGCCTTCGACCGGCCCTGGACGCCCATGCCCGAGGCCATCGAAGCACTCCAGCACGACGCCTGAGCGCTCAGCGCTGCGGGCGGACTTCGGTGCCGAGGAGGCGCGCCGACACGGTGGCAGCCAGGCCGGCACCGTCGAGACCGTAGTCGGCCAGCAGGTCGTCGGCCCGGCCGTGGGGGACGTGCACGAGGGGCACACCGCAACCCACCACCGCAGGTGGCCGATCGGGTGTCAGGCCCTCGAGTGCCGATCGCACCACGGAGGCCACCGCTCCTTCGGCCACCCCGTCCTCGGCCACCAGCACGAGCGGGTGCCGGGCGGCGTCCGCCAGCATGGCGGGATCGAGCGGCGCCACCGCCCGTGCGTCCCACACGGTGGTCCGCACGCCCGACGCGGCCAGCCTCTCTGCGGCCTCCTGGCAGGAAGCCAGGAGCTTGCCCACCCCGATCAGGCAGACGTCGGAACCCCTCCGCAGCAGGCGGGCCCGCAACGCGTGCCCGGTGACGGGAGACCGCGGCGCCGCGGTCTTCGGCCAACGTATGGCCACCGGGCCGCTGTCGATGTCGAGGGCGGTACGCAGCATTTCGGCCACCTCCTCGTAGGCGGAAGGGACCAGCACCGTCATGCCAGGGACCTTCGTCAAGAGCGCCAGGTCCAAGAGGCCGTGGTGACTGGGCCCGTCGTCGCCGGTGATCCCGGCCCGATCGATGCAGAAAACAACCGGCAGCCGGTGCAGGCCCACGTCGAAGTACACCTGGTCCCACGCCCGGTTGAGGAAGGTCGAATAGATGGCCACCACCGGCCGCAGACCGGCCATGGCCATACCGGCCGCGGCGGTGACGGCGTGCTGCTCGGCGATGCCCACGTCGAAGAACCGCTCGGGGTAGCGCTCGGCGAACGGAAGGAGGCCGGTGGGACCGGGCATCGCGGCTGTGACGGCCACCAGCTCCGGACGGTCGGCCGCCTCGGCCAGGATGGCCCGCCCGAATGCCTCGGTGTAGCTCGGACCGTTCCCCGGACGCGGCCGGGGTCGCCCGGTCAGGGGGTCGAACGGGGACACGTCGTGCAGGCGCTTCTCTGCATCGGCCTCGGCAGGTCCGTAGCCCAGTCCCTTCTTCGTCAGCACGTGGAGCACCACCGGGCCGCCCGTGGAAGCGGCTCGACGCAGCTCCTCCTCGAGGGCCCCAAGGCAGTGGCCGTCGACCGGCCCGTGATATGCGATGCCCAAAGCGCCGAAGAAGGCCGCTGCCGACGCACCCGCTCCGTCCCCACCCTCCCCGGCACACAGTGACGACACAGTGGGTGCATAGGATCGCCCGTTGTCGTTGAGAACGATGACGACTGGAGTGGCCGAGACCCCGATGTTGTTGAGCGCCTCGTAGGCCAGGCCCCCCGTCATCGCTCCGTCCCCCACCACTGCCACCACGGGACGGGTGGAGCCCGCAAGCTGCCGGGCCCTGGCCATGCCGTAGGCATAGGAGAGGGCGGTCGACGCGTGGCTGTTCTCCACGTGATCGTGGACGGACTCCTCCCGATTCGGGTAACCCGAGAGGCCGTCGGCCTGCCGCAGCCGACCGAAGTCCGGAGCCCGACCGGTGACCAATTTGTGCACGTAGGCCTGATGACCCGTGTCCCAGACGATGGGATCAGCGGGTGATTCGAACACCCGGTGCAGCACGATGGTCAGCTCGACGACGCCGAGGTTGGGGCCGAGATGCCCGCCGGTGGTCGCCAGGGTCGCGATGAGGAAGCGGCGCACCCGCGCCGCCAGGGTCGTGAGCTCGGCCGGATCCATCGCCCGGAGGGCGACCGGGTCGATGCGGCCCAGCGGCTCGGTGTCCTCGGGGAGCGCGACGAGGGCTGGAGGGCCGGGAGGATCGACCGGGAGGGCGTTGACGACCATCAGTGGACGTTCACCAGGGCACGCAGGGACTGGCGCAGGCTCTCCATGGTGGCGATGGCGGCGGTGGGCTCGTATCCGCAGTGCGCCATGCAGTTGGCGCAACGAGGATCCTTGCCCCGCCCGTAGGCGTCCCAGTCGGTGGTGTCGATCAGCTCGCGGTAGCTCTGGGCGTATCCGTCGGCCATCAGGTAGCACGGCCGCTGCCAGCCCAACACCGAGTAGCTGGGGATACCCCAGGCGGTGCAACCAAAGTCCACCTTGCCTTCCAGGAAGTCGAGGAAGAGCGGCGAATGGTTGAGGCGCCACTTCTTGCGCTTCCCGGCGAAGGCCTTGGTGAACAGGGCATGGGTCTGGGCCACTCCCAGGAAGTGCTCCTGGTCTGGAGCCTTCTCGTACGCGTAGGCGGGCGAGATCATCATGGCGTCGACCTTCAGGTCGTCGTTCAGGAAGTCCAGGACCTCACGCACCGTCTTGGGGGAGTCGGTGTTGAAGAACGTGGAGTTGGTGGTCACCCGGAAACCCTTTGCCTTGGCCTCACGGATGGCCAGCACCACCTCGTCAAAGACCCCGGTCCGGTCCACGGCGGCGTCGTGGCGCTCTCCCAGGCCGTCGACGTGGACCACCCAGGAGAAGTACCGCGACGGGGTGAACCGCTCGAGCCGACGGCGCAGCAGCACGGCATTTGTGCACAGGTAGACGTAGATCTTGCGCCGGGTGAGCTCGGCCACGATGGTGTCGATATCGGGGTGCAGCAGGGGCTCGCCGCCGGCGATCGAGACCATGGGCGTCCCGCTCTCCTCCACCGCTCCGACGACGTCCTCGACCGAGAGTCGCTTGCGCAGGATGTCGGTTGGATGCTGGATCTTGCCGCAGCCCGGACACGAGAGGTTGCAGGCGAACAGGGGCTCGATCTCGACCAGGAAGGGGTAGTACTTGTTGCCCTTCAGCCGCTGACGTAGGAGGTGGGAACCGATACGGAGGTTCTGTCGGAGGGGAATTGGCATTAGCGCACCTGTGGGGGGAGAGTGAAATGGGCAGTTTCGTTCGTCGTGCGGACCTCGCGGACCGTCACAGATCCAAGTTCTGATAGGGCGTGGAGCACCTCCTGGACGAGCGATTCGGGGGCGGACGCGCCCGCAGTGAGGCCGACGGAGGTAGCACCTTCGAGCCAGGCCAGCTGCAGCGCGGAGGCGTCTTCGATGAGGTGGGCCGGACAGCCCTCGCGCCGGGCGACCTCGACCAATCGCGCCGTGTTCGACGAATTGGCCGACCCCACCACGAGCATCGTGTCGCACTGTCCGGCCATGGCCCGCACCGCCTCCTGGCGGTTCTGGGTTGCGTAACAGATGTCATCCGCGCTGGGACCGGCCAGGTGGTGGATGCGGTCCCGGAGTGTCTCGACGATCTCCGCCGTCTCGTCGGTGGCCAGAGTGGTCTGGGTGAGGTAGGCGACCTTGGCATCAGCGGCGATCTGGAGCGCACGCACGTCCTCGGGACGCTCCACCACGGTCATGTGGCCCGGCGCCTCGCCGAGGGTGCCGACCACTTCCTCGTGGTCCCGGTGGCCGACCAGGAGGATCTGATAGCCCTGTGCCGCGAAGCGGCGGGCCTCGTTGTGGACCTTCGCCACGAGGGGGCAGGTGGCGTCGATGACGACGAGGTCGTTGCGCTCCGCCGCAGCTGTCCGCACCGCGGGAGAGACGCCGTGGGCGGCAAGCACGACCGTGCCCCCCCGTGGGATCTCGTCGAACTCCTGGACGAACACCGCGCCCTTGGCCTCGAGCCCCCGGACCACGTGGAGGTTGTGGACGATCTGGCGCCGCACGTAGACCGGAGGACCGAACCGCTCGAGCGCCCTCTCGACGATCTCGATCGCCCGCTCAACTCCGGCGCAGAACGAGCGCGGCGCCGCCAGGACCACCTCTCGCCGGCCGACCGCCGCCGCCCAGCGCTCGAGCGGCGGCCGTATCCGGAGCAGGGACCCGACGGCCCGGAGGCCACCCAGGGCCATGCCGCGCGTGGAGGTGTCGGCCACCGAACGGATGACCGCCAGCGGGTGGCCGTCCAGGGGCTCGGCCAACCAGGCCGACTCCATATCGGCCACTAGTGCACCCGTCGCGGCCAGCTCGGAGCGTCGCCCACCTCGGACCAGGTTGGGCGAGGACACCACGGGGCCGGTCACCACGTCGAGGCCAGGACGGCGCAACTCGGTGGCCAGGAGGTCCGCCGCGGGCAGCTTGCGGACCACGGTTCCGTCGATGTCCCGCAGCTCGGTCGCCACCACCAGCTGTCCGGGTGCCAGGTCGGGGTCGAGGCCGCCGCCCACGCCCACCATGGCCACGGCTGCGCCGTCGGCCAGGGAGGTGGCCAGCGCGGACCCTTTGGCCTTGGCCCGCGCCCGCCCAGCCCCGCTCACCTCGACCTTGCCGCCCACCGACAGCGCCTCGATCCGCAGGGCGGCCACCACGACCAGGTCAGCCATGGCCCGTCGCCTTCAGGTAACGGCCCAGGGCGGTTAGGGGGAACACCAGTCGATAGAGGTGGTAGTTGATGTAGAAGTCCCCCGGGAAACCCGTCCCGGTGAAGTACGGCTCGTCCCAGTTGCCGTCCGACCGCTGCGTGCGAACGAGGAAGGCCACCCCCCGGTCGATGGCGCCGTCAGGATCGGTGCCGGCGTCGGCGGCCAGGAGAGCCAGCAGGGCCCAGGCGGTTTGCGAGGCGGTGGAAGGGCCCCGGCCCGCGAGACGGGGGTCGGTGTAGGAACGAAGGTCCTCCCCCCAGCCGCCGTCGTCGTTCTGGTGCGAGGTCAGCCAGTCGACTGCGGAGGCCACCGCCGGGTGACCCGGATCGAGACCTGCCGCCACCAGCGCAGGCACCGCCGCCCCGGTTCCGTAGACGTAGTTGGCGCCCCACCGCCCGAACCACGATCCGTCGGCCTCCTCCGCGTCCAGCAACCACGAGACACCCCGGTCGAGGGCCTCCCCCCGGCACCCGACCGCGGCCAGCATCTCGACCACGTGGGCCGTCACATCGGCACTCGGCGGGTCGATGAGCTCACCGAAGTCGCAGAAGGGCAGCTCGCGGCAGACGGTCTGGGTATTGTCGACGTCGAAGGCCCCCCACCCGCCGTCGCGGCACTGCATGCCGAGAACCCATGTCACTGCCCGCTCGAGGGAGCCCCGGTCGTCGACACTGACTCGGGACAGGGCGAGGACCACTTCGGCGGTGTCGTCGATGTCGGGATACCAGTCATTGGCGAACTCGAAAGCCCAACCAGCCGGGGGCAACGCGGGTCGGCGCACGCTCCAGTCGCCGGCCACGGTGATCTCCTCGCCCACCAGCCACGTTGCCGCTCGGCGCAGCGCAGGATCCTCGGCGGGCCGACCCGCGTCAGCCAGGGCGATCACCGACAGCGCGGTGTCCCACACGGGCGACTGGCAGGCCTCCAGCCGTCGCCCATCACCATCGGTCACGACGAAGCGGTCGAGCCCGTCCAGCCCGGCCGCAATGACGGGGTGGTCGAGCGCGTACCCCTGCAGGGTCAGCGCCATGAGTGAGTAGACCCATGGAGGCTGAATACCCCCCCAGGACCCGTCAGCCTCCTGGCGCTGGACGATCCACCGCTCGGCGCGGGCCAGGGCAAGGCGGCGCAGCCAGCGAACCGGGCGATGCTCGTATCGGTGGAGCAGAGAATCGAGGCCAGCGAACCACCCGCCCCGGGTGCCAAGCGATGGCCGGCGGCGAGGGCCGGGGTCGGGCACCTCCAACTCGTCCAGATCGATCGGTATCGGACGGACCGGCCGATGACTGCCCACGATGGTGAGCGCGACCACCGTCTGGCGGGCCCAACACCCGAAGTCGTAGATGTTGAGCGGGACCCACTTGGGCAGGTACACGAGCTCCGGCGGGAGCACGGGCAGCTCGTCCCACGACCACAGGCCGAAGAGCGCGAGCCAGATGCGAGTGAAGACCCTGGTCGCCCCGATACCCCCGGACCGCCGAATGTGCTCCGCCGCCCGACGCATGTGCCCGCACGCCGGGTCGTCGCCCGCCAGGCGGAGTGCCACATACGCCTCGACCGTGGTCGAGAGCTCCGGCGGCCCCTCGAAGAAGTTGGCCCATGTGCCGTCGGCCCGCTGGTGAGCGCGGATCCACCGCGCCGTCTCGACCGTCTCGGCCTCGGTCCGGATCCCGAGGAACTGGCGCAGGAGAAGATCCTCGGCGTCGATGCTCACGTTCGTCTCGAGCTCACCCTGCCACCAGCCTTCCTGGTGCTGCAGCTCCGACAGGCATCGTGCGGCCGCGTCGCTGGCCGTCGACGCCTCCTCCCACCTGGTGGCGACCGGCCCGTCATCGGGGAGTCCGTCACCCGGTGGTGGCACCGAGCGTTGCGACGTCGTGGTCGTCACCGGTCGCGCTCGATCACGTAACGAGCGATCTCCTCGAGCTCGGCTGCCGGGCCGGGTGCCAGGTCCACCCGGCGGAGTGCAGCCAGCGCCTCGTGGAAGTGTTCGTCGGCGAGGGCTTTCGCATGCTCCTTGGCCCCGGACTCCTCGATAAGGCGGGTGGCCAGCACGACGTCTGCCGGGGTGAGCTCCCCCGCCAACAGTTCGGCCAACTCGGACCGACGCCCGTTCGCTGAGGCGAGCGCGGCCACCACCGGCAAGGACTTCTTGTGGGAGTACAGGTCGCTCCCGATGGGCTTGCCCACGTGGTCGGCCTCACCCCAGATGCCGAGAAGGTCGTCCACGGCCTGGAAGCCCATGCCGACGTGAGCGCCGAAGCCCGAGAGTGCCTCGACGACGTCGTCCGCCGCTCCCGCCAACGTGGCTCCCATGGCAGCGGCAGCGGCGAGCAGCGCCCCGGTCTTCCCCGCCTCCATGGCCAGGCACTCCTCCACCGAGACGTTCGAGCGGGCCTCGAACGCCATGTCGTCGGCCTGGCCCACGATCATGCTCTGCGTGGCAGCCACCAGCGTACGGGCGGCAGCGACCCGGGCCGGGGTGGGCTCCTCCAACAAGATCTCGACCGAGAGCGTGGCCAGGGCATCGCCGGCGATGATGGCGGCGCCCGTCCCGAAGGCAGCCCAGACCGTCGGCCGGTGACGGCGTTCCCGGTCGCCGTCGATGATGTCGTCGTGGATGAGGGAGAAATTGTGAACGAGCTCGATCGCCACTGCGCCCGGGATCGCCACCTCCTCGGGTGCGCCGCACGCGGCGGCAGAGACGAGCACCAACGCCGCCCGAATACCCTTGCCACCCCCCGCCATGTGGTGGCGCACGGGTTCTTGCAGGACCGGAGCGAGGCGCTGCACGGCTCTCTCCAGCTCGGGCGCGACCAGGGCGGCGGCGCGGCTCAGCGGCTCGGGAGCCTGCTGTGCGCGCGCGGCGGAGGTGGAACTCATCGCACCTCGGCCAACGCGCCGGCGCCGTTCACCATGCGGAGTGCCTCCGCCGCTGCCGCCTGGCCGCTGCGCACCGCCCCCTCCATGGTGGCCGGCCATCCGGTGTCGCACCAGGCCCCGGCGAGCAGCAGTCCCGGGTGCGCGGTGACGGTGCCGGGGCGGAGCACCCCGGTCCCGGGTCGGGGTCGGAACGTCGCCGTGTGCTCCCTACTGACCGTGGCGTCGAGCAGGTTGGCCCGGCGGGCCAAGGGGAACAGCTCCCCCAGCGCATCGTGGTACGAGCGGACGAGGTCGTCGGGGCTCCGGCCAATGTCGGCGTCGGCCCCCGAGACGGAGATGGCCAGGTACTGTCCCCTCTCCAGTCCCGAGGAGGCGGTGCGGTCGAACACGAACTGCACGGGTGACCCGACCCCGGCGGCCAGGGGCAGGTCGGTGACCTGGCGGTCGAGGAGCAGATGGACGTTGACGATCGGGGATGCGCCGAGCCCGTCGACCAGAGGAGCGAACTCGGGAATCAGTGAAGCGGTCGCTGCCGGGGAACCGGCGACGATGACGACGTCGGCTTGGAGCACGTCGTCATCGAACTCGACCGCCCAGCCGTCCTCGTCGGCCACCACGGCGGACACCTTCGCCCCGAGGCGGACCGACACGCTCGCTGACGCCAGAGCACGTGCACCGTTGGTGCCGTGTAGCTCGCCCAGAGGCACCGTCGACCACCCGAGATCACCACCGTCGTTGGTCTCGAGCAGCCCGGTGCGAAAGACCATGGCGGCGAGGGACAACGAGGCCTCTTCAGCCCTGACATTGAGCGTCGGCAGCACGATCAGGTTCCACAGGTTCTCGATTGCTCGTGCGCTCTGGCCGTGAGCCCTGAGCCACGAACCGAAACCCACTTCGTCGAGGGAAAGATCCGCCAGGTCCAATCTGCGCAGCGGCAGGAGGGCCCGTCCCAGCCGCAGGCGGTCACCCACGGAGATGTGCCCATACCCGAGCAGCGAGCGGGCCAGGTGCAGAGGAGAGGGTGCCGCCGTGCGGGCGATCGTGAACCGGCGGCCTCCCGGAGCGATCACGGGCAGGTCGAGCCGGGACTGGAGGTGGACCTGGTCGGTGCCGCCGATGCGGTTGAGAAAGGCCCGATAGGCCGTGCAGCACCGCAGGAAGACGTGCTGGCCGTTGTCGAACCAGACCCCCTTGCGCTCGAACGACCATGTGAGGCCACCCAGCTTGCTCCGACGCTCGAGAAGGACCACGTCGAGTCCGCCCTCGGCGCAGTCCAGAGCGGCAGAGATCCCGGCGAGCCCGCCGCCGACCACGATCACCCGGGGCGTCACGGCTGCACTCCGACCAGGCTCGACACGGCCACGAACACCTTCTCCCACGAGGGCAGGGAGACACGGCCGCGGGTGACCGCCAGGGGGTCACGGGCGATGCGGCGGAGGAGCCGGTGGTAGATGCCGGCCATGGCAGACACGCAGGCCCGGCTCCGGGTGTCGAGCAGGTCGAGAAGGCCGAGTCCCCGGTCGAACCACTCCTCTGCCCGGACGCATTCGAAGGCCACCAGGTCGGCGAGAGCCGACGGCGGACCCGAGAGGTCGACGGGGCAGCCCACTGCGTGGGCGTCGGCCGCCGGCAGATAGACGCGGCCGTTGGCCCTGTCCTCGAGCACATCGCGCAAGATGTTGGTCAGTTGCAGAGCCACCCCGAGATCGTCTGCGAGCGGTACGGCACGGACCGGGTCGGTGCTCCCGAAGATGGCGAGCGAGAGCCGGCCGATCGAGCCGGCTACCCGCCGACAGTAACCCACCAGCTCATCGATGGTCTCGTAGGTGGTGCCGGCCACGTCCATCTCGCAACCATCGATCAGCTCGCCGAAGGCCTCCATGGGCAGGCCGTAACGCACGGCGGTCTCGGCCACCGCGGCCAGTACGGGGTCCGGCGCGGCGGGATCGATGGGGTCGATCTCCTTGCGCAGCGCGACCAGTCCGACGTGGCGTTGGGCGGCCGACTCGGTGCTGTCACCGATGTCGTCGATCCGCCGTGCCAACGCGTAGACCGAACAGAGAGCTTGGCGCTCGGGTGCCCGAAGGAGGCGGATGCCGTACGCGAAGTTCTTGGCCTCCCGTCGCGTGATGGCTTCGCACTCGGCATAGGCCTCTTGGTGGTTCACGCCGCCTTCCTCCTCGACGCGGCCGCGGCCACGTCTCCCAGCAGGCGCAGGGCGAAGCGTCCGCGAGCCGGTCGGCAGGCCTGTCCCAGCACGTCGAAGCGCTTCTCCACCATGGCATCGAGCGCCGACTGCCCCCCGGCGGTGAAGGCGCCGACGGCCAACCGGGGCCGCCAGGCAAGCGTGGCCGCCAGCGCGGGGCCCGAGTCGAGCAGCCGACGAGCCCGGCTGGCCTCGACCGCCACCAATCGGCGAAGGGCCGGGCTCGCACTGATCCCGCCGAGCTCATCGACGTCGACCCCGCAACGCCTGAGGTCGGCCTGGGGAAGATAGACCCGGCCCCGCCGGGCATCCTCGGCGACGTCCTGGAGGTGCTCGACCACCTGGAGCCCATGACACACGTCATCGGACAACGCGATCCTCTCGGGCGTGGCCGCCCCGAAGACCATGAGCACGAGGCGGCCCACCGGGGCGGCGGACAGCCGGCAGTACCCGAGCAGGTCCTCGAAGGTCTCGTAGAAGTGGATCCGCTGGTCCATCCGGTTGGCCTCGATCAGGTCCACGAACGGGTCCAGCGGGAGCCCGAGATCAATCAGAGTCGGACTCAGGCGTTGGAGCAAGGGGTGGCCGGCGCGTCCCTCCGCCGCCCGATGCAACTCGGCCTCCAGCCAGTCCAGCTGGGCCAGTCGATCACCCTCGGCCTCGTCTCCGATGTCGTCGGCCAGGCGGGCAAAGCCGTAGATGGCCAGCAGGTGGGCGCGCACGCGGCGGGGCAGGAGGACGGAGGCCACGGGGAAGTTCTCGCTCCTGGCCTGAACCATCACCTCGGCTGCGTGAACGGCGGTTCCCGCCTCCGGCGCTCCTGTGCCCGTTGCCAACCGCGACCGACCCTTCGTATAACAGCGATGACTCGTCGTCCAACATTGATATACGTGGGCGTGCCCTCGGGTCAACTATCTCGCATCCCGGCCCGGTGACGCTGGGGCGCAGGACTCGGTCAGGAGGCGCCCGCCAGCGGCCGGACAAGCCCGAGAAGTGCCGCCTCGACCACTCGCCGGCCGGTGGCGAGGGCCGATTGACCCCGTGACCGAAGTCGGGGGGCGACTCGGGAGACCAGTCCGTCGGTGATGCCGGCGAAGACACCTGACATGCGCTGCTCGCCACGCATCTCCCGGGCCAGCACCTCGAGGTACAGCGGCACGAGCGGAGCCAGCAGCGACTGCAACGCATCCACCGCCTCGTCAGCCGTCAGGCTCTCCGCGCCCGACAGCCCGTCGCCCACGGCGTCCACCGTCGAACGGGCGGCCGCCACGAATATCTCCTCTTTCGATGCGAAATACCGATAGAACGACCCCTTGGCCACGCCGGCCTCGCAGCAAAGCCCTTCGACGTTGACGGTGTCGTACGCGTGCCGGGCGAACGACTCCCGGGCAACCGAGAGCAAGCGGGCCGGCGGCAGGGTCGGTGCAGTACGCCGCAGGTGCTCGGCCAGGTCCCGCACCACCCGCTCGTACCCAGCGTCAGTGCTGGTCCCGGCCAAGAGGGGCAGGAGCTCACGAATTGTGGCGAGCGGCAGATTCTCCCTCTCGCGGAGGAAGCGGATGGCGTGCAGTGCGTCGACGTGGCGCTGGTCGTAGTAGAAGCGATTGCGCGCCACCGCCAGGGGCTCGGGCAAGAGACCGAAACGCCGGTAATGGTGAATGGACTGGATCGAGACACCGGTCTTGTCGGCCAGCTCCGACACCATGAGGAGCGGGCCGACGCCAGCCCGAACACCGCCCGCGGACAACGTGGCCGGGGTGGTCCCCGGCGAGTCCACGGTGGCCATGGCGCCTCCTCAGTCCCCCACTCGCTCGTACGACTGAGCGGAATACTACAAACGATCACCCGCCCCGCGTGGCGCTGGTGACCTGCGGGGCGGGCCCGGCTGGTCAGGGAGCCGGCGGGTCACGCGGATTCGGCGCTGGTGACGGCACCCTCGGTCACCAGCGCACTCGCTTCGCTGTCGGAATATCCCGCCGCATGCAACACGGCGAGCGTGTCCGCACCCACCGCGGGCGCCGCCGGCCGCTGCGTGCCCTCGGAGCCCCGGGTGCGAACGGGATTCACCGGCACCTTCGTGCCGTCGACATCAACGAGGCCGGCGCGGGCTTGGACGTGAGGATCGGTTGCCAGGTCGGCGGGTCCGTTCACCGGACCGACGGCGGCACCGATCGGACCCAGCTCCGCGACCCATTCAGCGGCCGGCCGAGTGGCGAACACCGAGGACAGCCGCTCGACAACCGATGGCCACCCGCCGGGCTGCATGGGATTCGGCAGGTCCGCGGCCATGTCGTCGAGTCCGAGCGCCGTGCACAGCGCGGCCCAGGTCCGCCGGTCGGCGGCGGCCACGCTCACCCACTTCGAGTCGCTGCACTGGTAGAGCCTGCGGTCCGGAGAGGCCGGTATCCGGAATCCGCCGCCGTTCAAGAGCCCTTCGGCACCGGTGAGGAGCCACGTCGCCGACTCCGCCAGGCTGATGTCGAGATGACGGCCTTTGCCCGTCGCCCGGCGATCGAAGAGCGCGGCAGTGATCCCGATCGTTGCCATGAGGGCTCCCAGCGGGACCGAGAGCATCATTTCGGGATGCCACGGCAGGTTTGATTGCAGCCCATCGAGCAGCCCTGATTGCGCGGTGTAGGTGAGATCGTGTCCCGACCAGCGAGCGTAGGGGCCGTCCTGCCCGAATCCGGTGATCGAACACCAGATCAGCGAGGGGAGCTCGGTGGCAGCATGGGTCGGGCCGAAACCTCTCTTGTCCATGGCGCCGGGACGCTCGTTCTCGACCAGCACGTCGGCCCATTCGGCCAGGCGACGCAGCACCTCGGGGCCACGTGCATGACGCTGATCGAGCGCCAGGGAGCGCTTGCCCGCACTCAGGCCGATCCCCTGCCCGAACAAGGCAGGGTCCGAACCAGGGACATCGACCCGGCACACCTCGGCACCCAGCTGCACCAGCATCTGCGTGCAATACGCGGTCGGCGGAAATCGACCGAGATCCAACACCCGGACCCCGGCCAGCGCTCCAGCGACATCCTCCGATTCGATGCTCACGTCCCTCACATTCACTCGGCTTTTCGTGACACTGCACGCTACAGCCGGGCACCACCAGAGGGAGTTTGCTGGGTCGAGCCCGAGCCGGCGCCGATGGACCCCTCGGTCATCGGCGCCGGCTCTTCGGATGTCTGTGCCCTACGAGGACACCACCGAGGTAGTGCCAGGGATGTAGACCCCACACACCGGGTTCTTGCCGATGGGCACGTAGCCGTTCTTCGCAGCCTTGGTGAGCCAGACGCAATTGGGGTTGCTCATCTTCCCGAACTGGGTCGAGTAGTTGATGGTGAAGGGCAGGAGTCCATTGCCGTTGTAGGCCTTGATGCTGCGGAGCGACTTGATGACCTTGGCCCGGGTGGGGTTGGATCCTGCGCCCTGGATCCCCTGCATCATCAGCTGTGCCCCCATCCAGGCCTGGTTTTGGGAGAACGTCGGGAACTGGCTCTTGGTCCAGCCGTCGTACTTCATCAAAGCGGCCTGCATCTGCTTGGTGCCGGCGTTGGGCTCGTAGAAGGGGTGGAAGACCACCTGGAAGATGTCACCCTGGACATTGGCCCACGACGGCGAGTTAATGAGTGACGGGTCGTACCCCGATGGGAAGAAGGTGGCCTTGGTCTTGACCCCGGCCTGCTTCAAGGCAGTGGCCAGTCCGATATTGGACAGTGCGTCCATGTTCGACCATACGACGTCCACGTTGTTCTGCTTGGCGACCAGCGCCTGGGGGCCGAAGTTGGAGCTGCCGTAGGCCACCGAACGGTCGTCGACCACCGTCTTGGCCGAAGGGTCGATGCGGGCCACCGATTGGGTCTCATTGGAGTTCGCTTGGATAGAGCTCGGCGAGATGGCGAGCGCATAGACGGCGAGCCGTTTGCCACCGAACATCTTGATCAGCTTCCCGAACATGCTGCTCACCGGGTACTTGGGGTCGACGCTGCCGGATGAACCAATCCCGAACATGTTGGTGTAGGGCTGCTTGCCCCACGAGGTGCCCGTCGAACTGTCACCAGTCACCGGCACCCCTGCCTGCTGGGGGTACTTGGCGATCTGGTCCGTGAAAACTGATGCTGAGACGATGCCGATCGCACCTTTTGAGATCGCCAACTGTGTTCCGGTCGCCGCAGAAGCGGGGCTGGTCTGGTCGTCGATGACCAGCGGTACGAGCTTGTGCCCGTTCACGCCGCCTTTGGCGTTCTGGGCAGCCAGGGCTGCCTTGAACACACCCACTGTGCCGGTGTTCTGTGTCGCCGCGGCGCCCGTCACCGAAGTGATGTAGGCGATCGTGAACGGCGCCGGTGTCGCCGATGCCTCCGTGGCCAGACCTCCCACAACGAGGACGGGCAACCCCACGATCATTGCCAGGGCCGCCATTACAAGTGATCGAACACTCCGCATTCGCCTTCCCCCTTGGTGCGTCGCACCCGGAGACCACCCTCCAGCCCTCCGGCCCCCCGGCCGACGGATATCGGGTCCCCAGTCGGCTGGCACAGTAGCAGTCGCTCACAGCCCCGTCCCGGCAGGGCGTGAGAGACAGAAATAGCCCGCAATTGCCGGTGCCGCCGCAACAGCTCCCAGGATCCGTGTGGACCGCTGGGGACGAGCTTCTGGCCGTCGAACGCCCTGGGGCTGCTCAGCTCCTCGCGGCGTTGCTGAACTGAGGCATGTTGATCTCGTCCGGATCGAGGTTGAAAGGACCCCCAACCTTCCGAAGCGTTCGCTCGGGTCCGTCGAGGGTCACCTTGCCTCGGCCGTGTTGCGTGGCGATGTTGTCCCACACGACCAGGTCGCCCGTCCGCCATTCGTGCTCCACGATGGCCGACGGCTCGTAGAGATAGCCGAAGAGCTCTGCCAGCAGTGCCTCGTTCTCGTCTTCGGACAGACCCAGGATCTCGATCGTGGCCTGTTGCGACACGTACAGCAAGGTCCGCCCGGTACGCGGGTGGCGCAGAATCACAGGACGCACCATTGATCGCGAGGCGTCGTAATACGTGTCGATGACATCCTCGTCACCACCACGGTTGGGGTACTTGTGGTCAAAACCGTGACGAGCCTCGAGCCCGTCGAGCCGGGCGCGCAAATTCTCAGGGAGCCGGTCCCAGGCGTCGCCCATGCTGACGAACGTCGTGGGCGCCGAAGGTGGTTCGACGTTCACGCCGTAGAGCGAGAGTATGGGCTCGAAGCGACGGGCCCACATGTTGTCGCAGTGGAACAACAGCCGTCCGTACGGTGCTGCACCATCCGCCATCTTGTTGGAGACGACCCTCGGCGTCTTCTCCGATGCCGAGCGGATGTCCGGTACCTCCGCGCTGATCAGGCCGTACACGATGGCGCGCTGCGTGTCCTCGTCGATGTCAAAGTCGCGGAACACCAGGACACTGCGGTCGTCGAAGGCCGTTCGCAACCGGGCGAGCGCGTTCGAGTCCCTCGCCATGCTCGGCAGGAAGCCTTGGACCTCAGCACCGAATGCCGGGCTCAGGGGGCGCACGTTCAGCTCAGACATCTCGAACTCCTTCGTTGACCACGATGGATCCTAAACGCTTCTCGCCCGGGAGCTGCTGTACCTGTTCGGCGAACGGGAGCGGATGCAATCGTTCACCCAGGCCTTTCGAACTCGCAGATCATCACCACAACCGTCGCCATCCACCGCGGTCTGCGGCGCGCCCGCGACATGAGCCACGCGTTGCCGAAATCGCCGCGTTGACCTGCCGGAGCGCCGTCACGCCGTCGAAACAGGCCACCGGCTCACCTCCAGGAGCAGGACGGAGCCTGGGTCAGACGGCACGCGACCGTGCAGAGGTCGTAGCCGGTCGGCTACCCTTGGGGGCGGCTACCACGGGCGCCAAGCCCGGCTTGAGGATTCGAGGAGGACGTCATGGGCGACAAGGTGATCATCGTCTCGTGTGATTCGCATGCTGGGGTTCCCAAAGACCTCTGGCCCGAGTACCTGCCCAAGCAGTTCCACGGGCTGCTCGACCAGCTCCATCACGACTGCGACGAGATCTACCCCAACGCCATCTACTGCATCGGGGCCAAGGTCGGCGGTGGTACGAAGGTCAACGTGGAGCATCAGACGGCCCAGCGCGACGACTGGCACGGGCTCTACGACCCGGTGCTGCGCCTGGTGGACATGGACCGTGAGGGCATCGCCGCCGAACTCATCTATCTCGGCGACTCGCGCCTGGGCGACATGTTCCACAACGTGACCGGGCGCGACTACGGCCTCGAGGCATGGGAGGCGGGCGCCAAGGCCTGGAACCGCTACTGCGCCGACGCCTTCGGGTTCGCTCCCGAGCGCCTCTTGATCACCGGGGCCATCGGCCCGTGCGTCGACATGGATGCCCAGCTGGCCGAGCTCGACTGGATGGCCGACCACAACTTCTTGGGCGTCTACGGCCCGGGCTACCTCAAGCACGCCGGGATGCCGCCGCTGTCGGACCCCTCGTGGGACCGGTTCTGGGCGGCGTGTTCGGAGCGCAACCTCACCATGGTCGTCCACGCCGGTTTCGGCACCATGGTGGGCACGGCGTTCCCTCAGGTCGAGAAGATGTACGACGACGTGGTGGCCGCGGCGGGCAGCAACGATCTCGACGCCATGCTCAAGCACGCGGACGCCATTTCCGACGAGTCGCTGCAGTTCTTCTCGGACTTCTTGAACAAGAACCTCGACTCGCGCCAGCCCCTGTGGCAGATGATGCTCGGCGGGGTCTTCGACCGGCACCCCGACCTCAAACTCGAGCTGACCGAGATCCGCCTCGACTGGATTCCGGCCACGCTTGCCCACCTCGACGAGATCTGGGAGCGCAACCGCGACCAGATCCCTGCCCGGCGCCGACCGAGCGAGTACTGGAAGTCGAACTGCCTGGCCGGCGCGTCGTTCATCCACAAGGCCGAGGTCGAGCGGCGGCACGAACTCGGGGTCGACACCATCCTCTTCGGGCGTGACTTCCCCCACCAAGAGTCCACCTGGCCTCAAACTAGAGAGTTTCTCCGGGACGCCTTCGCAGGGGTGCCAGAGGACGAGGCACGCGCCATGCTCGGGGAGAACGGAATCCGCTTCTTCGGGCTCGATCGTGACCGCCTGGCTGCCATCGCCAAGCGGATCGGGCCCGACATCGAGGACATCATCGGCGGCGGCGACGTGCCCCAGGAGCTCATCGAAAGCTTCGCGGCGCGCAGCGGCTACCTGAAGCCCTACGAGGGGGACGAGAAACTCACCGCGGTCGACAAGCTGCTCGTCGAGGACCTTGCCGTCATGGGCGGGACGCTCTAACTGACCGAAACCCCTAACTGGTCAGACGCCGACGACCCGCGACGCGGGCATCCGTCTGAGCGCCGGTCAGCGAGGCATCTCGAATGTCATGAGGGCCGCATCCGTGAGGTCCATGACCTTGGGGAGGTTCTCCGCAATCTCTTCGGGGGTGACGCCGCCCGTGCCGGTGATGCCCTGGGTCTCCATGACGACGACCCGCATCACCTGCGAGTTCCCGCAGACAAAGGTCTCGCCCGTCAGCTCGCACGATTCGTGAGCGAAGAAGATGACCGCGGCCGACACGTATTCGGGCTTCATGCCCTCGAACCACTCGCCCTTGAAGAATTCGACTGGTTGATCGAAGTGGTAGGCCAGAACATCGGGTGCCGACAATCGAGTGTTGCCCCGTGGGCAGATCTGATTGACTCGAATGCCGAGCCTCTCACCGTCGAGTGCCAGCGCACGGGTGAAAGCGAACACGCCTCCCTTCGCTCCGCAGTAGCTCGCCGCTTTGGGAACGTTCCCCATCATGGCTTCCGACGCCGTGTTGACCACGTTCCCGCCCGATGCCTTCAGGTGAGGCCACGCGGCCTTGGTCGTCCAGACGGTCGAGAAGTACTGGTGGCGCGTCATCCTTTCGATGCGATCTGAACTCTGATCTTCGAGCCAGTCCGGGTCGGATATCCCAGCGTTGTTGACGAGAACGTCGAGCTTCCCGAAAGCGTCAATGGCCGTCTGGACCGCACGCTGTGCCTCGGATTCGATCGACAAATCAGCGAACACCGGAATGGCTTCACCGCCTGCAGCCTCGATCTCCTTGGCCACTTGCTGGACCGGTTCGGGCGACGAACCCAATCCGTTGAGCTCCATTCCGTAGTCGACGACAACGACCCGAGCTCCTCTGGCCGCCAGTTGCAGCGCATGACAACGACCAAAACCACGTCCGGCGCCGGTGACGATGATGGATTTGCCGTCGAACCTCAGCTCGTTCATTCCTCGCCCCCTTTTGACGGAATCTCAACGCACCATGCGTCGAATGGACTATAAGTCCGACGTTTTTCGGGAGGCAAGGGCAGACCTACACTTCCGGAGTGTGCGAGCGGCACTTCCTCTGGGAATGATCGTCGCCTGCGGGTTTCGAACTCGGCCGGAATCCATGACATGACCGTCACGCTGGTCTTCGCGCTGGCCGCCGCGCTGGCGAACGCCGTGCACCTCATGACCCAACACGCGGCCAGTGCGACGGCGTCCCAGATGCATCGAGGCTGGAAGCTCTTCAGCTTCCTCGTCCATCAGCCCTTGTGGCTCCTCGGCTGGGTAGCCGCGGCAGGCGGATTCGCCTTTCAGGCAATCGCACTGCACAACGGACAGCTGTCGGTCGTTCAACCCCTCCTCGTCACCGAATTGGTCTTCGCGCTCGTTCTGCGCCGGTTATGGATTCGCCAGCACGTGACCAACATGGCTTGGACCGCCGCATTTGTGACCTGTGCCGCCTTGGCGGTCTTCCTTACTGCGGCTGAACCCCATGGCGGCCATCTCCAGCCCGACGCCACCGACTGGGCGGTGGCGCTCGCTCTCTTCGGCGGAGCGGTCGCCTGGTTGGCCGTCATGGCGCGCCGTGGGTCTCCCGTGCGCCGAGCCGCCCTCTATGCCACCGCAGCCTCGATTACCTGGGCCATCATGGCGGCCTTCATCAAAGCGACCACGAGCGTGCTGGCGGAATCGGGGCTGATCGGCGTGCTGGCGCACTGGCCCCTCTACGCTCTGGTCGCGGCGGGCATCCTCGGGTCCGTGCTCCAACAGGCGGCGCTGCAGGTCGGCCCGTTGAGCGTGTCCCAACCTCTCATCGTCGTGGTCGATCCCGCGGTCGCCATCGTGTTGAGCGCTCTGATCTTCGATGAACGGTTCACCGTCAGCGTGGCCCAGAAGTCCGTCGCAGCTGTGGCCTTCTGCGTGATGGCGATCGGGGTCACGCTCTTGTCACGTTCCGCTCCCACCGACCTCGATCCGTCGAGGCCGGTGAGGCTCTGAACATTCCGCCCCGGCCAACGGGAGCCGACGAAGACATATCCGTTAAGGCAGGTGCTCAGTTGACCCTATGCGGCAACACCTCGGGATTGACCAGTCGTGGCGTGTGCTCACCCGCGAGGAGGGCCAACACGTCACGCGCCGTCGTGGCTGCCACATTCTCGATCGACTCCACGGTCCATCCACCGATGTGAGGCGTCAAGACGACATTGTCGAATCCGTAGAGCGGATGTCCCGCTGGAAGCGGTTCCGGATCGGTGACGTCCAAGGCCGCCCCGCTGAGGTGCCCGGAGCGCAGTGACACCATCAGGGCATCGGTATCGACCGTTGGACCCCGAGACAGGTTCACGAGCACCGCGCCGCTCTTCATGGAGTGAAGGGCATCGGTTCCGATCAGACCCCTTGTCCCATCCGTGAGGGGCAATTGCAAGCTGACATAGTCAGACTCCGGAAGCAGATCGTCGAGCGACTCCACCATGGTCACGCCAGAATTCGACCACGACGTATCAGTCACGTAGGGGTCGAAGGCAAGGATCTCCATCGAGAAGGCAGCCTGGCACTTCGCGGCCAATTCGCGACCGATGAACCCAAAGCCCACAAGACCGAGGGTCTTACCGTGCAACTGCGTCGGCCAACCGGGCCACCCCTCCCCCATCAGTTCGGTCCTCTCCACGAAACGTGACTCCGAATGGGCGATCCGATCACAGAAGGCGATCCGTCTGGAAACGGCCAGCATGATCCCGATGCCGTGCTCGGCCAGTGCGGTGTGGTGAAGCCCGGCGGCGTTGGTGACCGCGATGCCCCGTGCAGTCGCCGCCTCCAGAGGTATCGAGTCGTAGCCGGAAGACCCGGTGGCGATCACCCGCACCCGGCCAGCGCGCGCCAACTCATCGTCGTTCATCTGACCGATGAGTGCATCGGCCCGCTCGATCTGCGCGGCCCGCTCGTGGGAGGACAGTTGCCAGGCGTTCACGACGTCTGCCCCGGCCGCCACCAAGATCTCTTCGGCGATCGGATGAAACAGGGGGCGGAGGAACACCACGCACGGACGCTCAGGACCGACGCTCATCGCCCTCACTCCCCCTCGACGCTTGCTGGCATCGTGAATTCGCCTTCCACGTCGACGCGCAGTCGCTCCATTCGCGAGGACGCCAGGCGCCAGCCCCGCGAGGTCCGCACATATTCGTCGTAGTAGTACCCATAGCCACGCATGACGAATTCCGATCCATCAGCCATGGGAATCGTCACATAGTCATTCATTCGCCACACACCAGACGCCGTGTCGTCCCCGGTGATCGTGATCCGTGGCTGGTGACCATGGTGCACCGTCCGGCCACCGGTCAGCGACTTGGAGATCACCGCGATCACCGCGTCGCGCCCATCCTGCACACCCGCCTCACTGTCGAAGTGGAAATCCTCCATGAGCACGTCGTTCGCCCAACCATCCCAGTCCTGGGCATCGACACATTCGAAGTAGCGGGCCCGCAGCTGCTTTATGGCTTCGATGTCCTTGAGATCTTGGATGTCCCTACGAAGTTGTTCCAGTTCCACACCTGCGTCTGACGCCATTGCCCGATCCTCCCCATCTGCCTGTCTCCGTCGCGTGCTTCTTCGTCACCACCAGGATGTCAGGTCACAGAGCGCACTGCCGTGCGGACTCACGCCGGGGGGCCTCCATGGACGCCTCGAACCTTCTCGAGCGAGTCAGCCGGTTCCGCTTCCTCGCCTCGCCCGTGATCCCTTCGAGAACCTCATACGTAGTGACCACCGTCAACGACAGGAGGGACGGTCCATATGAAACCGGAGACACGACTCGGCAGTGCGCGTCGTCGCCGACTCCCACGGCGAGCCTCAGTCGCCGGGCTCCTCCTCGGGAGTCTCTCCGCATCGATCGCTGCCGGTCCGGCAAGTGGGGCGTCGAGCCACCGGGCGAGCAGTGTCGTCATCTCGACCACCGACGATCCGTCTCTGGGCACGATCCTCGTCAGTGGCACACCGATATACACCTTGAGAGCCAGCAAGGTGCCGTGCTCCTCCCGGTGCTCGAAGATCTGGAACACGGTCCTGTTGCCCAAGCACGCGAAGCACGCCGACGCGGGTACCGGAGTGGACGCAGCGAAACTCGGCACCGTGAGGAGGAGGGGTGGCGGCCTCCAGGTGACCTACGCCGGCAAGCCGCTCTACCGCCACTCCGGAGACAGGGGTGCCCTCGAGCTGCACGGTGACGTGACCGACCTCTGGGGCACTTGGTCCATGGTGGTGGTGCCGGCGGCGTCACCGGGATCTTTTGGGTCAGGGTCCGATGCGCCTGTTCCGACCACGACCGCTCCTTCCACCCCGGATCCGACGGCAACGTCATCTCCCACGGGAGTGCCTCGTCCGCTCACGACCGCGACCAGCTCCCCGCCTCCGGCGCCCACGACCACCCCGGCCACGTCACCTCCGGCTCCCTCACCCCCGACCACAACCCCGACCACAACCACCGTGCCGAGCACGGGCGGCATCTCCTTCTGATCCCCTGAAAGCGCCCTCTCCCTCTGACAAAGCCCGATTCCGCGGCGGGGGGTCCTCGGGACGGGGGCCGCAACGAAATCGAGACCGCTTTGTGTCAGTGCACTGTCACGTGTAGGCTGGCCGGGAAGCGGAGGGGTCCGAGCGCTCAGCTGTTCTACGCTCGGACGAAGTACAAACAGATCGTGCGTGCCCCCGACGCCGAGTGTCGTGACGTCACACTCGGCGTCGGCTTGAGGGTTTCACCCATCAGGAGGGAAGTCGAATGCAGTACAAGGCGATATCAGCTGACGGTCACATCAACGAGCCGCCCGAGCTTTGGGTGAAGAACCTCCCGGAGAAGTACCGGGACCGTGGCCCACACGTCATTGAGACCGCCAAGACGAAGGGCCACGCCTGGATCATGGAGGGTCAGAAGCGCCCCTCGGTGATGGGCTTCTCGTCGATGTACTTCAAGTCCCAGGGCAAGCGGTTCGACCGAGCATCACTGATCGAGCAGTTCAAGCAGATGAAGAACCGCGGTGTGCGCTACGAGGACCTGTTCCCCGGCTCGTACGACCCTCACGAGCGAGTCAAGGAGATCATCGAGGACAAGATCGACGCCGAGGTGATCTTCAACGGCGTAGGGACGGTGTGGAACGGCATCAAGCTGATGCCCGACAAAGACCTCGCGCTGGCGTGCTTCAAGGTCTACAACGACTGGATGGTGGAGTTCCAGGAAGCGGCTCCGGAGCGCTTCCGGTGTAACGCCACCCTGCCGACCACCGGCATCGACGACTGTCTCGAAGAGCTCGAGCGCTGCTACGAGATGGGGCTGCGCACGGTCCAGCTCGAGGCCTACCCGAGCGGGGATTTCCATGACCCGACCGCCGTGGACGATCCGTTCTGGGCCCGGGCGGTCGAGATGGACATCCCGGTGAACATCCACACCATGTTCTTCTTTCCCTACGGCGACCTGGGCTCCAAGATCACGGCCGAGGGTGTGGCCGAGAGCAAGGTCAGGGCACAGGCCAGAGGTATCGACCTCAATGCCGGCACATTCCCGATGATCCTGTGGAACATGATCCAGTCCGGCGTGTTCGAGCGACACCCCGGCCTCAAACTGGTCGGGTCCGAGGTCCAGTGCGGGTGGATGCCGTACTACATGGAACGTTTCGACGAGTCCGTGAAGCGCAACCGGGAAGACTGGAACCTCCCGATGCTGCCCTCGGAGTACTTCGCCCGCAACGTGTGGCTCGTCTACATCGAAGACGAGCTCGGCGCGATCAACCGGTACAACATCGGGGTCGACAAGATCATGTGGGGCCCCGACTTCCCCCACTCCTCGAGCGCCTGGCCCGTCGACTTCGAGCTCGGCCTCGAGATCCTCCAGCGAGCCGGGGCCACCGCGAGCGAAATCGAGCGGATCATGTGGAAGAACTGCGCGGACGTGTTCAATATCCCCTACGACGACCCCAAGACCATCAGCGTTGCCGCCTGACGCGGCCGATCGACCGACAACGACGCGGCAGGAGACCAATGCCTGACAGCAAGTACAACGTGATCTCTGCGGATTCCCACGTGGTGGAACCGCCGGATCTCTTCGAGTCCCGCGTGGCCACGGGCCTCAAGGACCGGATGCCGAAGTTGGGCGAGGTCGAAGGAGGACTCGCCTGGATGGTGGAGGGCGTCGAGCCCGTCCCTCTGGCCCTCACGTTCGCGACCGGCACCGGCTGGCGCAAGACCGAGGGCCCCCTGGTCTGGGAAGACGTCTTGTCGGGTCTCTACGACCCGCCCCAGCGCGTGGTGGCCCAGGACAGCGACAGCGTCGATGCCGAGATCCTCTACCCGAGCACCGGCCTGTGGGATGCCATCAAGCTGTCCGACGACAACGAGATGAAGCTCGCAGCGGCCAAGGCCTACAACGACTGGCTGGTCGAGTTCTGCGCCCACGCCCCCGATCGGTTCTTCGGGATCGCCAAGATCCCGACCACAACCGTCTCGGACGCGGTGGCCGAGATCCAACGGGCCAACGAGTTGGGCCTCAAGGGTGCCATGCTCGATGCTTTCCCCTCGGGATCGCGGGTGGGCGGCAGCGGCGAGGAAGATCCGTTCTGGGAGGTCGTCAACGACCTCCAGGTGCCGGTGAGCTTGCACTACGGCGTCGGGGTCGACTCGATCAGCCTCCCCCCGGGTGGCATCGCCCCGGGTCTCAAGCCCCCCATGGCCGACGCCATGTTGCCAATGGTCTCCGCCGGCGTCTTCGACCGCTTCCCGAACGTGAAGATCGTCTTCGCTCACGGCGACGCCGGCTGGGCGCTGCACTGGATGGAGTTCTTCGACATCAACTACGTGCGCCAGAAGCACCTCGCCCAGTACCTGCTTCCCGACGACGATGCGGTGCCGTCTGACTACATGAGGAAGTTCGCCTGGTTCACCGTCCACCAGGACCGTTCGGCCGTACGCGACCGGCACATTCTCGGTGAGGTCCACCTCATGTGGGGCAGTCACTTCCCCTACGACGACTCGAACTGGCCCGACAACCGCCAGCAGGCCATTCGCCTCACCGACGAGGTATCCGCCGAGTCCCGCCAGGCCTTGCTGGCGGACAACGTGGGGCGCCTCTACGGACTGCCCGGATTCGAGAAGGGATTTACCGACGAAGAGGTGTCCACCTTCCCCGACCTCGTGCACTTCTAGACGCTCTCGACACGACCCCCATGGTCGCGGCACCGCCGAGGATCATGAAGAAACAGCCAGTTCGAAGTGGACGGTCCGGGGCATGCTTGGGCTCAGCGGAGGTTTGGTAACCCACCCCTATCCAACTCCGAATGACTCCATCACCCGAACTGACATCACCCGTATCACCCGAACTGACATCACCCGGGAGCGGTTCGAGCTTCGGGTTGAAGTGTGTGAAGTCCGCCATCGACGACCACGTCACAGCCGGTCATGTACGAAGCCTTCTCGGAGGTGATGAACGACACCACATTTGCCACCTCTTCGGACTTCCCGCGGCGCCCGATTGGTCCGTTCGCCACCATTTCCTTCATGATCGGGTTCCGCCGCTCTTCATTCAAACTCATCGGTGTCGCAACGAGCGAGGGGGAAAGGGACAGCAGGCGCGCACCCTTCTTGCCCCATGCAAGCGCATTCCGCTGCACCAGCCTCATCACGCCTCGTTTAGACGCCGAGTAGGCAAGGTGGGAATCGCTGAGCTCGGCTCGAACGGCAAAGAGCCTCTCGAAGAAGTCTGAAGAGAGCGGGTCCTCGAGGATCAGCATCAATTCTGGCGACTCAGGCGTTCGGTACCCCGAGGCAGATGCGAAGCACACGCCGACCGAGCCAGTCCGTAGCCGTGGTTCGGCAGCGGCGAGAACCTTGGCCGTCCCGCGTAGGTTGACCTCGAAGATGGTCCGGGCATCGGCCTGCGCTCCTGAAAGTCCAGCAGTGACAACAAGCGCGTCGACATGGCCCGCTGACTCCATCACGAGGTCGATCTGGCTTGCGTCGGTCACATCACAGCTCATGGGTTCGACATTTCCACCAATCTCACCGGCTAGGTCCTCCACGCCTTCGATCGAGCGGTCGGCCACAATGAGTCGTCCCCGGGGGGCCAGTTGACGCGCAACTTCAGCGCCGAGACCCGAACCGGCACCGATCACTATGTTCGTCATATTCATCGTGCCCCTTGCCTTCCCCGGCATTCCATCGTTTCGTCCTCACCCATCCGGGAAGGTTCAGGAGCACCAATGACCTGCTTCACCATTTCGAATCCCTCGTCCATTTCCGCCGCGAGGTCTCCACGACCGCCTCGCTCGATCCACCTCTCGGCGCTCAGGCTGAACGCCATCAGACCAACCCGAGCAGTCACAGCACATCGGCGGTCGGGCTTGCGAAGACCGTGACGACGGGCAAGAGCCTCACTGATGGCACTGACCCATCCCTGCCCGATCTCGTATCCGAGCCCGCGCAGCAACGGTGAGGTGGCCATGGCGCGCGCGATGCGAATAGTGCGCTTTGGATCGATCGCCGAGACCCAGGCAGTTTGGAAGGCACAACGAACGACATCCAGATCGTCCTCATCTTCAGGTCGTGATCGAATCGCCTGTTGCAATGCCGGCACGAGATCACCTTGCTCGCTCAAGATCACATCCGCCTTGGTGGGGAAGTACCGGAAGAACGTGGTCGTCGAGACATCGGCGCAGGCCGCGATCTGCTCTACCGTCGTCGCCTCATAGCCCTGCATTTCGAACAGTTCGACCGCGGCATCCTCGATAGCCCGCCGAGTGCGCAACTTCTTGCGCAATCGCAGACCCTCAGCAGGAACCGGCGTCTGCTGAAACACAACTTGAGGCGAGAACATCGAGTCTGTATGGTACTCACCTACCAAGTGGGAGTCGACCTCCGATTATGGGTTGACCAACTTGACTGTTGGTCGACCAACTGATCAAGGGACACGGACTGATGACGGAACTCGAGGTGCACCATCTCCACTCTGACTTCGGCAGTGAGGTCCGTGGACTCGACCCCGGCGCACCGATTGGAGTGGATACGGCACGCGAGTTGCGTGCACTCTTCGATGAGCGTGGCTTATTGCTCTTCCGAGGCGCGACGCTCGACGTGTGGGAGCAGGTGGCCTTGGCCTATCTGCTCATCGGCGAATCAACGCCACAACGGGACGCACTGCCCGACCGTCTCCACAATCCATACTTCGTGTCGAACAAAGAACCGAATGGTGGGGCCCCCTTCGGCAGGTTGTTGTTCCACTCAGACGGCATGTGGCAGGAGCAGCCCTTCCAGCTGCTGTCGCTCTACGCCGTGCACGTCGAGCCGCCAGTCACCCCGACATGTTTTGTCAGCACCACCAGCGGCTGGGAACGTTTGCCACCGGATCTGCGCATGCGACTCGAACACTTGCATGTCGAACACGGGCACGACGCGACGTACTCACGCGGAGAAGGTGACGGAGATGTCCTGGTCGCCACCTTCGATGAGGAGCAGTCGGTGGTCACGCCCATTGGCCATCGCCATACGCGGACGGGGCGCACCATGCTCTATGTGAGCCAGATGATGACGAAACGGGTGGTCGAGTTGCCACCGGAAGCCAGCGAAGCCCTTCTCGAGGAGCTGTTTACCCATCTGTACGCGCCCGAGAATCAGCTGAACATCACCTGGGAGCAAGGCGACCTGGTGATGTGGGACAACCTGGCGCTGCAACACGCCAGACCGAACGTGACAGGGGAAGGGCCGGCTCGGACCCTTCGCAAGGTATTTGCACCCCTGCCACAGTTGTCCCAACAGACGCAGCGTCCCGTTCAACGCACTCGGGCTGCGATCTGAGGGCTGTACGTGACTCCACCATCCAGTCAGCCGCACCACGAGCGGATCTCCGAGTGCGTCGACTCGCTTCCCCAAGAGATCAGTAGGGACTGGCAGGCCTACCTCGATCGGACAGTAAGAGATCTGTGGGAACGCCCGGCCCTCACCCCACGCGACCGATCACTCGTCACCGTTGCCGCGCTGGCCACGCTCCGCTGCCCGGCCGAGCTCGATGCACATATTCGACTTGCCCTGGACCATGGATTGTCTCGTCTGGAACTCTGTGAAGCGATGGTGCAGGTGGGCGGCTACGCCGGTCTCGCTATTGGCGTCGAAGGCATGAAGGCACTCCGTGCAGTGTTCGATGACCCATCCGCACCGTCCGCCCAGCCATCCGACCTGCCACCAGGACTCGACGGCGAGATCCGGCTCGAGCGCGCCCGCATTATTCAAGAGCTGATGTCGCCTGATCACGCGGCACTGATCTTTGAACGGCTTCACCCCTATCCCGCTGAGATGGCAGCCGAGGACCGTCCCCCCTTCCACGCCTCAAGCACAGAATGGCTGGGCTGGCTCACCGAGACTGCATTCGGGGACCTGTGGAGTCGCCCCAATCTCACCTTCAGACAGCGAGAGTTCGTGACGTCATCAGTGCTTGTCGCACTGGGCCGCAATCCCGAGCTTCGCGGCCACTTCGGTGTCGCGCTACGTGTCGGCATCACGCCCGAGGAGATGAGCGAGGCACTGGTTCATCTCGGATGTTATGCCGGCTTCCCAGCCTTGGTGGAATCGATCCGACTCTTCGCAGAGGTCCTGGAAGAACAGAACGACAACCTGAACGGCGGGTGAACTCGTCGGCCAAGGGCCTGCCGCTACTTCACGGCAATTGGGTTGATGGGTGAGCCCGCTCCGTTGACGATGGGCAGCGGGGACATGACCACGAAGAACTCGTAGGTCCCGTCGGCCGCGCAGTCCTCTGCGAGGGCATCGAGATCGAGGAGCTCCGCCAACGCCAACCCAAGATCCCGCAGGGCTCCGGTATGCAGGCTGAGGGGGGTCTCTTGGGGGTTTGACATCGTCTCCACCGCAGGGTTGTCAGCCCCGACCAACGCGACGTCATGCGCGGCCAACCACGGGATCGCAGTTCCGGAAATGCCTCCACAGTTGATCATGTCGACCTCTCCGGTCCTGAACCACGAACCCACGACACCAGTCCGCACCAAAAGCAGATCGCCAGACTCGATCGTCACCCCCTCAGCCTGCGCCACCTCGTCGAGCAGATCGGGGCCGATCGCCATTCCTGGCTCGATGCAATCAACCCCCAGGTGACGGGCCACATCGAGGAGGACCCCTCTCCCAACGGCACCATCCCGCCAGTGGTGGATTCCCAATCGACGTGCGCCACTGGCCGCGGTGACGGCACCAATCCAGTAGCCGTTGTAGAGGCATTGCTCGGTGCCGAAATGACACAACGCATCGAGCTGAGTTGTTCCCTGGAGCGCCATCACGATGTAGTCGTCGGAGATGGCCACTCCGGGGACCAAGCCCGGGTCGTTCGAGAGCACGTCGGATGTGGTGTAGCGAAAGAAGTGCAGCGGTGCCACCCTTCCGGCTGGGGCAGATTGCCCGATCGGCAACCCGAGGGAAAACCGCGCCCCGCGTCGCACCAAGGACGCCGCCCGGACGACCCGATCCTGCGTGAGCAGATTCAGAGTGCCGCGTTGATCCCGCGGGCCCCAGCGACCCCAATTGTTCGGCGTTCCGGGGACAGCGCCGACCAGTTTCCCGTCCGCATCAATCTCGATCGACGGTGACGTCCACGGACCGAACTGGGCCTCAGAAACCTCGCGCATTACGACACCTCGCTCACCTACTCAGCGCGAGAGGTTAGTCATAGGTCCCACCGAGATCGAAGGCAAGGGTCGAGAGCCCTCGAGTTCCACTCCACTTCCGGGTCGATCAAGCACAGCTCGTCGCCGACCATTGGGTCGACCCCACTGAGGATCATCTCCTGGCCCGCAGTCCCCTCAAGGGTGGGATCCCAGCACCCAGGGCTGCCGGGCATGACATAGTCCGGCCGATTTGCTGTGCCCCTTGACAGGCCGTCGGATAGGAAATACAAGAGGAGTTGGGCACTACCAAGGACTCGCCGCTTCGGCTGGAGTCCACGTCACCACGAAGACCTACCGGGAGGCTGACCCGAACAGACCCAAGACTAGGGGGGATGCAATGCCACACGTCGCTGTCGGTCAAGAGAACTCGGCCCCAGTCGAGCTGTACTACGAGGATCACGGCTCTGGTCAGCCGCTGGTCCTGATTCACGGCTACCCCCTAGACGGCCACTCATGGGAGAAGCAGGTCCCGGTGCTGCTCGATGCCGGCAAGCGTGTCATCACCTACGACCGGCGCGGTTTCGGAGGCTCCAGCCAACCCACGACTGGCTACGACTACGACACCTTCGCCGCCGACCTCAAGGTCCTGGTCGACAAGCTCGATCTGCACGACATGATCCTGGCCGGGTTCTCCATGGGCACGGGTGAGGTCGTCCGCTATCTCGGAACCTACGGCTCTCACCGGGTTGCCAAGGCGGCCTTGTTCGGACCGATTCCGCCCTTCCTCCTCCAGACCCCCGACAACCCCAAGGGCCTGCCCCAGAGCCTCTTCGACGACTTCACGGAGCGGGTCAGGAAGGACCGTTACGCCTGGTTCAAGTTCTTCTTCGACAACTTCTACAACGTCGACAAGCTCGGCGGCACCCGCATCAGTGACGAGGCCCGGAACGCCAGCTTCCAGGTGGCCGCCGGCTGTTCTGCGTACGCCACGCTGGCGTGCGTGTCGACCTGGCTGACCGACTTCCGCGCCGACCTGCCCAAGATCGACATACCGCTCCTCGTCGTCCAGGGCACCGAGGACCGCATCCTTCCGATCGATGCCACCGGTCGCCGCCTTCCCGAGCTCGTGCAGGACATCGAGTTCATCGAGGTTGACGGCGGCCCTCACAACATCGGCTGGACCCACCCCGACGAAGTGAACGACGCCCTCATGAAGTTCATCGGATAGGCCAAGCCGGCCACCACACGCACCGTCTGGTCCCCCAGGGTCGCTTTCGCCCTCGTTTGTCGAGCGCGCTGAGTGAAGGCCTTCCCTTTGAGCCCCGCGTGGATCGAGAGGCTGGAACGGGAGAGCCGGAGATGCGGCACGAAATCCGGGTGGACATGACCTTCGGGGTTGAGCTCTCGACGGCTGTGAAGGTGGGCGAATGGTACTTACACTCCCGAAGCGCTCATCGCGATGCCCAGGTGATTGAGGCGTACAGGCAACTTCAAATGGAAACGGATCACCTGTACACCCTCCTCACTCGACATGCCTACCATTGGGCGGTACGAGTGGTATTCACTCGTTGTATCCGACCCTATGAAAGCGACGAAGAGCTCATCTGTGCGGTGCGCACCAATGAGACTCTGGAGATCACCTCGGCCGCGGCCGTTGGAGAGCGCCTTCATCCCCTCTTCGGCTGCGAGTTTGGTGGCGCGTTCGATCGGTTCCGTGCCGTTCATGACCTCATCGGCCATGCCTGGTGTGGATACGGTTTCGGTCTCGATGACGAATGCGCGGCCTGGAGCGCTCAAGACCGCCTGCATAGTGGTCTCGCACGATTCGCGCTTGCGACCGAACTCTATGGAGTGAACGCGGCGCGCTGCGTTGTCGGCGAGGCGCCAGATCTCAGAGCATTGCTCCTCGCGCCCTCGACCTTGAGTTCACCCACCTCGGTGAGGCTTCAGGAACCGGCTTGCGCCTGGTCATCTGGAGCGGCAGACGGGATCCGAACCCGCGACCCTCACCTTGGCAAGGTGGCTTTGCCTATCTAGCTGGACAACCCGGTGATCTCCGGGAAGGCGAAGAAGCACTCCATACTGGGCGGGGCTCCTCGTCGTGGTCAGTGGGTGCGACCGGCGCGCAGCGCCTCCGTAGCTCCGACGTCGACCTTGAGCTGCTCAGGCTCGCGCGGGTCGCCCACGATCACGACGCCGTAGTCGCGCGCTGCCCCCTCGATCGTGACGTACTCGTCGCGCACGTCGCGCTTGACGAGCTCCGGATCGCGCGCCCACGGGTCGCCCCACCCGCCGCCTCCGGCGGCGAGGACCCTCACCAGGGCACCGACTCGGCGGGGCAGCTTTCCCTCCAGGACGACGAGCTCACCGTCCGGATCCTGCTCGTGGGTGTCGGGGTCGACAACGCCTCCAAGCGGCGTGGCCTGGCGGTAGAACTCGCCGTGGGTCACCGACGGGAGCTCCGGCAAGCTGGTGCCGAGCTCGGAGATCTCGCCGTCGAAGAGCCAGGCGGCGGTCGTGGGGCCAGCGTGACCACCGTTCACCCCGCCACCGGCGGTCGGCCGGCGGGCATGGTGCAGCAGCTGCATGTCGTGGGCCGCTGGAACCCGCCACAGCATGTCGTGGAGGATGGCGGAGCCGCCGCGGTACGTGCCCGCGCCTCCTGAATCGGGGACATAGTCGCTGGCGGCCCAGATCACCGGCCCGCGCAGCTCGTGGATCTCAACGCCGCCGTCGATAAGGTTGCCGAGCGGGCTCTGCTGCGCGGAGTCGGCGTCGCCGTGGCGCGTCGCTCCCCACGCGCCGATCACCGCCGGACCGGCCGAGTCGACGAGTGATCCTTCGAGCCCGTCCGGCCGACGCCCGTGGCCAGATGCCGACGCCGTGATGAAACCCGTCGCGACCGCTCGCTCACCGAGCACCGGGTTGAGCGCCCGGTAGGTGGCGTGGACCATGGTGTACACCACGAGGAAGTACATCTGGCACGGCACCGGCGGGCCGACGTTGAAGATGGCGCTGGGCGGCACGATCACGTCGACGTTTCGCAAGGTCCCCGAGCTGACCGGCGTCGTGGGATCGAGCAGCGTCTTGAGCGCGAACGCCAACCCGGTTTTCACGTCGGGCCAGGCACCATTGATGGCGGTGCGCGTCGGACCCGAGCTCCCGCGCAGATCGACCTCGGCTCGGTCGCCGACCTTGGTGATGCGAACCTTGACCGAGTACTCCGGAGAGTCGGGTAGCCCGTCGCCGTCGAGCCAGTCCTCGCCTTCGTAGACACCGTCGGGCAGCGAGCGCAGGCCCTCGGCCATCGCCTCGGCCGACACGTCGCATGCATAGCGGACCGCGCCGGTGTAGGCGGCGACACCATAGCGGTCGATGGTCTCCTCGAGCAGTGACGCTCCCAGCTCGAGCGCCTTGATCTCGGTCATGATGTCGGGCACGCAGAGGAACCCGAGTCGGGTGTTGTCATAGAGCAGCTTGAGGACCGACGTGACCGGCTTTCCCTTCGAGACGACGAGCATCGGCGGGATCCGCAGACCGTCTTCCCAGGTGTTCTTCTTCGTCACCTCGAACCCGCCCAACGCGATTCCACCCATGTCGAGGAAGTGGGCGCGGATCGTCACCACCGCAACGATCTGTCCGTCTCGGAAGATGGGGCGCATGAGGCACGCGTCGTTGAGGTGCGTGCCCACCCGGTAGTAGTCGTTCACGATCAGCACGTCGCCCGGCTCGAGCTCGTCCGCGCCGTACTCCTCGATCACGATCCGCACCGCGTCGGGAATCGACCCGTAGAACAAGGGCATGGTCTCCGAAACCGCCGCCATCGCGTAGTTCAGCTCTGCCGGGCCGCTCACCATCGCGCACAGATCGGAACCGTCCCGAATGACCGGCGAGAACGCATGCGAGCGCACCTGGTTCGCCATGTGCGCGGCGACGTACCGGCAGCGGTTCGTCAGCATCGTGGCCGTGAAGCGATCGCAGCCGTAACGGGCCTGGAACTGCTCACCGTCGAGGTCCCGGAGGCGGGCGGCTTCCAGAGCAGGACCTCTGGTCGGAGTCGTCGTCATCAGGTGACCACCAGCTCGCCGTAGCTACCAACCGTGGCGCGACGATCCTTCGGCACGAACGTGGTGGAGTTCGTCTCCCACACGATCGCCGGGCCGAGGAGCACGTCTCCGGCCAACAGGTCGTCACGCTCGTAGCACGAGGCGGTCGCCCCCTCCGGGTAGAGATGCATGAGGTCTGCGCTCTCCCGGGGTTGCACCAAGGCACCCAGCGCGCTGCGGGAGGACGTCGAAGCTGACCTTGTCGGTGGGCACGACGAGCTGTACGCGATAGGTGACGCCCTCGACCGGGAACGACTCGAAGCGGTGCCCGTTGCGCTGGTCGTACTCGGCGTGGAACGCGTCGACCATCTGCTGGACCTCTTTCGGCCCGAGCGGACCGGACGGAACCGGCACGAACGGCGTCTCCCAGCCCTGTCCGAGCAGGCGGCCGTCGAAGGTGCGGATGACGGTCGCGTCCTCGGCGCGTACACCCGCCTGCTCGAGCAGGTCTCGCTCGACCCGCTCGAAGAGCTCCGTGAGGCGAGGTGCGATGTCAGGGCCGAGGATGCCCTGAAGCGTGAGGCTCTCGGAGAACACGCGATCTGCGCTGACCAGTCCGAGGGCGCTGAAGCCGCCTGGGTTCGGGGGTACGATGACGGCACGCAGCGGGAGCAGGTCGAGGAGCCCGGGCAGCGTCATCGGTCCAGCCGCCCCATAGGCCATCAAGCTGAGGTCACGCACGTCGAGCCCGCGCCGGATGGCGATGTCGATGATCCCCTCGGAGATGTTGTGCAGGCTGAGGAGCCACGACTGGCGGATGCGCTCCGAAAGGCCGATCGAGGTGTCGAGCGCATCGAACGCGTCGAGCGCCAGCCGTGGGTGGAGCGGCACCTTGCCCCCGACGAAGCGATCGGGAGCAAGGATGCCGATCGAGAGCGCGGCGTCGGTGATCGTCGGCGCGGTGCCGCCCTTGCCGTAGCAGGCGGGACCGGGGTCGGCGCCCGCGCTGTCGGGCCCGACTCGGAGCTCGCCCGAGGATCCGATCGACACGATCGATCCGCCCCCCGCACCCAGGGTGACGATCTCCGTGGAGAGCGCGTTGACCACGAGGTCCCACTCGAGCTCGAAGGTGTCGTTCGCCCAAGGTCGACCGTTGAGCACCAAGCTGATGTCGCACGACGTGCCCCCGACATCCGCGCACAGGATGTCGGGCAGGTCGAGGTACGCACCGAAGTGGGCGCTGGCGACCGTGCCCGCCGCCGGACCGCCGACCACCAGCTTGTGCGGACGCTGCATGGCGTACGACAGCCGGCATCAGCATCGCCGAGCAGTCCGCGTAGTTGAACTGCCCCCGAAAGCCGAGCGCCTCGAGGCCGCGCTCGAGGCGCTCGGTGTAGTCGCTGTACTTCAGCTTCATCAGCAGGTCGATCGTCGTGGTGGTCGAGCGGGTGTACTCGCGGACGTGGGGTGACACCTCGCTCGACACGGACACCATGACGTCGCCGAGCACTTCGCCGACCAGCTCGCGGAGGCGCACCTCGTGGACCGGGTTCAGGTACGAGTGCAGGAGGCAGATCGCCACGCCCTCGACCGCGCACGCCCGGAGCAACTCGAGCTCCTCGCGGGCCTGCGTCTCGTCGAGCGGCAGGAACACCTGCCCGTCGCTCGTGAGGCGCTCCCGGATCCCACGCCGCAGGTAACGAGGCACCAGCGGTCTCGACATGTCGCCTGTGCTGCGACGCCACGACGGATCGGTCAACGCTTCGAACGGGCGCCAGAGTCGCCCTCGATCGAGGACGTCGCGATGGCCCTTGGTGGCGAGGAGGGCCACCTTCGGGAGACGGCGGGTGATCACAGCGTTCAGCCCGGCGGTCGACGCCAGGTTGAACACGCTGGCGGCGTCGACGCCGACCTCCTCGCGCTCCCTCGAGCACCGACGTCTCGCTCGCGTGCACGTCGGTGGGGACCTTGGCGGCGATGACCCGCCCGTCCTCGATGGCCATCACGTCGGTGAACGTGCCACCGACGTCGACGCCAATGAGTCGCGGACGACTCACAGCGCGTCCTCGGGAAGACGGATCCATCCGAGCCGGTGCCAGCGCTCGCGCGAGACCGACGCCAGACACTGTTGGCACTTCACGACCTCGAACCAACCGTCGGCGGCGAGCACCGGGTAGGTGCGCAGGTCGGTCCCCTCGCACTCCGGACAGCTGCCATCGACGCGCACCTTGACCGGCTCCAGCTCGGTGTCGGGCGGTGGATCTGGCGTGCTCGCTCCGGGGCTGGTCACGGCGCGTCGGTGACGATGCGGTAGAGGTCGGCCACGTTGTCCGAGAGCACGGCGTCGAGCGCGGCCTCGTCGAGCCCCGCGAGTCGCTCGCTCGCCAGCTCCCTCGATCGTGGCCAGGTCGACATGTTGTGCGGGTAGTCGTTCGACCACATGACGTTGGCTGCGCCGAGCTGCTGGACGACCGGCACCACGCCGCGATCGGTGAGGAAGGTCGCCAGGACATGATCACGGAAGCACTCCGACGGCGGCCGCTGCAATGCCACCCCGCGGTCGAACTCGCCGAAGAAGAAGTCCCACTGGTCGAGGGCGAACGGGAGCCAGGCCACCTCGTTCTCGACCAGCACGACCTTCAGGTCCGGATGCCGATCGAGCGCGCCCGAAAAGATCAGATCGAGCAGCGCGTCCATCACCGAGAACAGGCAGTGGTTGGTGATGCGGAAGAACGACACGCCGCCTCCCACCTCCCCGGACCCCATCGACTCGAAGAGCTGACGGCTGTGATCGAAGCCGGTGATCGCGTGCAGGCTCACGGGCAGGCCCCGGGCCGATGCCTCGGCCCAGAAGGGCTCGTAGTGATCGCTGGTGAAGGGAAGATCGGGGTGTGGGCTCTGCCAGATCTGCACCCCACGGAGACCGTGCTCGTCGCACCACCGCACCTCCTCGAGGGCGCGGTCCATGTCGTACGCCGGGACGAGGCCAACGCCGATGAGCCGGTCGGGCTCGTAGGCACAGAACTCAGCCAACCATTCGTTGTACCGGCGGAAGCACGCCGCCTGGGGCTCGGGTTCCAGGGTGAAGAGCTTCATCGCCAACGACGGGTACAGCACCTCGGCCACGACCCCGTCGCGCTGCATGTCGGGTACTCGGGCCTCCGGGTCGTTGCCACCGGACTTGCCCGCGAACGCACTACCGAGCTGACCGAAGCGGTCGGGCGAGATGACGTCAGCCCAGATCGCAGGATCCTCCACGACGTGGGAATCGGCGGAGATGAAGCGGTGTGCGGTCACGTCGGCGACCGGGCTCTCGGCGTGCAAGGTCATCGGATCTGCTCCTCCATACGGCTCCCCCTTGATCCCGCCGACCCTAGCTGAGTCGAATATTTGGCTCAAGACCGGTCTCGATGTCTCGACAGAGGCGGCGGTCACGGTTCGTCACGTCGGACGAGCGCTCCCGAGAGCAGCGTCGCCCGGGCCAGCGTGTGCGCGGTCCTCGATCCTTCGATGCGGACGATGTCCTCCGGCGTCCACAGCGCTTCGTGCACGCATCGGGCGTACGCACGGGCGTCGGCTCCTCGGACCCTGATCTCGCCGGCTTCGAGGCCCGACTGAAGAAGCGCCTCGACGTCCGCGTAGTTGGACGTCGGCACCGCGCCCAGAATGCTCCGGGGCGCGTGGCGGACTGTGCCGAGTTGGATCCGGAACTCGCTCCCGAACCGCTCCAGCAGCACGATGTAGAGCCAAGCCAGGGCGTCGAGCTTCTCGACCGCCGTCGACCTCGACGCGAGCACCGCGTTCCAGGCGGACTGCCGCTTCTGCGCGTAGGAGTCCATGATCGACGCGAGTAGCTGCTCCTTCGCCGGGAAGAACCGGTAGACGGTGGCGGTGCTGAGTCCTGCAGTCATCGCGATCGAACGCAGGGTCGTCGCTTCGTAGCCATGCCGACCGAACTCCGTCGCGCGCCACCTCACGGAGATGGGTCATGCGCTCGTCGACGTCGACGTCGACGTCGCGAGACCAGGACGCGACGACTGCCTTCACCGCCCGAAGGGCATCCGACCGGTCGAGTGACCGAGTCGAGACGGGCTGCGGGGCCACGCCCCGTAGGAGGATCTGGCAGCGGAGCTCGACCAAGTGCTCGGCATCGCTCCCGAGGTACGGGCTGGTGAGGCCGTGGCGGAGCATGCTCTCACACAGTCGGTCGGCAAGCAGGCGCAGGTCGACGCCTGCCCGGAATGCACCATGGTCACCACCAGAACGGAGCACGTGGAGCATCGCCGTGTTGATCGCCGTGGGAGTCGACCGCACGACTCGCCGGAGCTCGTCGCTCGCTCCGGCTGGAGGGTCGTAGAGGGTCAGGAGAAGGGCGGCGAAGTGGTGCGCCGCGCACGCTGCAATGGCCTCGCCCAGACCGACCACCTGCTCGAGCACCTGGCTCGGGTCGGCGCGTTGCGGCGCCTGCAGCGCCTCCTTCGCGACCTGGTCGAGATCGGCTTGATAGCGCCCGATCAACTCGATGATCAGCGCCTCCTTCGACTCGAAGTGGAAGTACAAGCTCCCGGGGAGCATGCCGCACTCCGCCGCCACGTCCTTGAGGGACGTACGCACGCCTGACGTTGCGAACATCTTGGCTGCCGCCTGCAGGATCTCCTCTCGACGGGATCCGGATGCCATCCGTGCGACGCTACTGCGGCCGGTGTCGTGCCGGCGACGACCCCGGTGCTCGGATCGCTCGGCACTGACCATTCCGCACCGTACGCACATGAGCCAAACATTCGACTTGCCGCGGACGGCCGTATAAGGTCGGCGGGCACGAGCCACTCACGCCAGCCGAGGAGATGTCATGGGAAATCGACTCGTCGTTGTGTCGTCGGACAGTCACGCGGGCATGCCGAAGGAGCTGTGGCCTGAGTACCTCCCGGCGAAGTTCCAGGACCTCCTGCCCGATCTCCGCCGGGACAACGAGATCTACCCGGTCGCCACGTCGGTGCTCGGGGCGCGCAAGGAGCAGCTTGCACCGTTCGAAGAGCACTCCGCCATCCACCGCGACGGTTGGCACGGCCTGCACGATCCCGTCCTCCGCATGGCTGACATGGACCGTGAGGGGGTCGCAGCGGAATACGTCTTCCACGGCGACGGACGCCTCGGCGACCTCTTCCACAACGGGACGAACCGCCAATACACCTTCGACGCCTGGGACGCCGGGGCCAAGGCGTGGAACCGCTGGGCTGCCGACACGTTCGGGTTCGCCACCGATCGATTCCTGCTGACCGCCGCGGTGGGGCCGTGCGTCGACATCGAAGCGGCCGTGGCCGAGATCCATTGGGTCGCGGACCACGGCTTCGCCGCGACCTACGGACCCCACTACATGACCCATCCCGCGCTCGCCCCGCTGTCCGACGCATCGTGGGAGCCCTACTGGGCCGCGTGCGCCGAACGCGGCATCGCGATCGTCGTGCATGCTGGCTTCGGGGTTCAGCAAGGCATCGTGTTCGCCAAGCTCGAGGAGATCTACGCCGCCGCGGCCGACGCGGCCGGCTCCACCGAAGTCGAGGCGATGCAGCGCCACGCCAGCGCGGTGCCGCAGGAAGCGGCCGACTTCTTCACCTGGTTCACGAATCGCAACCTCGACTCGCGCCGGCCGCTGTGGCAGCTCGCGCTCGGCGGGGTCTTCGATCGACATCCCGGACTCCGGTTGATGCTGACCGAGATCAGGCTGGACTGGATCCCTGCCACCCTCGATGCTCTCGATCGGATCTTCGACGAGCGACGCGACGAGGTCCCAGCACACCGCCGCCCGAGCGAGTACTGGCACGAGAACTGCCTTGCCGGCGCGTCGTTCGTGCACAAGGTCGAGATGGAGCGACGGCACGAGATCGGCGTCGACACCATCTTGTTCGGCCGCGACTACCCGCACTTCGAGAGCACCTGGCCCCACACGAAGGAATGGATCCAGGATGCGTTCCAAGGCGTCCCGGAGCACGAGGTCCGCGCCATGCTCGGTGAGAACGCGATCCGCTTCTCTGGGCTCGATCGAGACCGTTTGGCCGCGATCGCCGCACGCATCGGACCCACCATCGAGGAGCTCACACCGCAAGACCCGCAGGTCCCCCAAGCGCTCATCGACAACTTCGACGCGCGCGGCGGCTACCTGAAGCCATGGGAGGGTGACGAGAAGATCGCGGAGGTCGTGCCGCTCGTCGAGCGCGAGCTCAGCCGGTTCGCGGTTTAGGCCTCCGATGACCTACGACCTCGTCATACGCAATGGGACGATGATCGACGGGACGGGCGCACCCCGCCGTCGAGCCGATGTCGCCGTCGCCGGTGGCGTCATCGCCGCCGTCGGCACGATCGACGACGCGGGCCGCAAGGAGCTCGATGCCGAGGGCCACATCGTGGCGCCGGGTTTCGTCGACGCTCACACCCACATGGACGCCCAGGTCTTCTGGGACGAGCTCGGCAGCCCTTCGTGCTGGCACGGCGTCACCACCGCGGTCATGGGAAACTGCGGGTTCACGCTCGCGCCGGCGCGCCCGGGCGAGAAGGCTCTCGTCGTTCGCAACCTCGAGCGAGCCGAAGACATCGCGGCCGCGGCGATGGAAGCCGGCATCGACTGGACGTGGTCCGACTTCGCCGAGTTCCTCGATGCGGTCAACGCCCAGCCGAAGGGCATCAACTACGCCGCCTCGATCGGTCACTCCGCCCTGCGGACGTGGGCGATGGGTGAACGGGCGTTCACCAGTCCCGCCACTCACGACGACCTCGACGCGATGGCGGCCGAACTGCGCAGCGCGTTGCGAGCAGGTGCGGTCGGCTTCACCACGTCACGCAGCCGGTCGCACACGACCTCTGACGACCGCCCGGTCGCATCCCGCCAAGCGACCTGGGACGAGGTGGTCTCGCTGGTGGAGCTCGTCGGTCGGGAGAGCACCGCGGCGTTCCAGCTCGCGGGGGAGGCGCCCTTCGCGACGCCCGAGGAGCGCGACGACTACGAACGTCGCATCCAACGGCTTGCGTTGTCGACGGGCGTGCCGATCGCCTTCGGTGTGGGCAACAACCCCGACACTCGACTCATCGACCAGACCGTCGCTCGCGGTGGACGCATGCACGGGCTCACCCACTGCCGCGGCCTGTGCCAGGTCCAGTCGTTCAAGACCAAGCTGGTGTTCGACATCCTTCCCGAGTGGCAGGAGGTACGCGGTCGACCGCTCGAGGAACAGAAGCGACTCCTCGAGGACCCCGTCGTCCGGGCCCGCCTCGTGCACGCTGCCACCCACGGCGACTACGGCGCCCGGTACGGCGCGCAGCAGTCTCGGCCGAACTACCAGTGGCTCGAGGTCATGACCTCCCCCTATCTGCCGAACCGGACCGTCGGAGAAATGGCAGGCGAGCGAGGGGTCGAACCCGCCGAGCTCATGATCGAGCTAGCGCTCGACCACGACCTCGACCTCTACTTCCTCCAGTACTTCAGCGATCCGCCCGAGGACCAGGTAGTCGAGCTGTTGAAGAACCCGAACACGGCGATGACCTTCTCGGATTCGGGTGCCCACGTCACCGAGATCATCGACTTCTCGATCCAGTCCCATCTCCTCGCCTACTGGGTCCGGGAACGTCAGGCCATCACCCTCGAGGAGGCGGTGGCGATGATCACGAGCCGACCCGCCTCCATCTTCAAGCTGGCGGACCGCGGCGTGCTGCAAGAAGGCTTTGCTGCCGACATCACGATCTTCGACCCCGAGACCGTGGCGCCCCAGATGCCGGAGCTCGTGCACGACCTCCCGGCCGGCGCCCCCCGGTTGGTCCAGCGGGCGAACGGCTTCCTCGCCACGATCGTGAACGGCGAGCTGTTCACCGCGCACGGGGAGTCCGAGGTCGCCCGAGCTGGCCGCCTCCTGCGGGCCGGCGGCGCCCGGCGATGACCAGCGTGCCACTTCCGGGACTCAGGTCGCTTCATTGAGCGATGTGCACGGTCGCACCGTCCTGGTGACAGACGGCGACGACGACGTTGGTCGCGCCATCGCTCTCGCGTTCGCCGCTGAGGGCGCCAACGTTCGCGATCCACTCCCGGGACGACGGCGACCGAGCCGAGTCCGTCGCCACCGAGGTTCGCGCCCACGGCGTCGGCGGGGCGGGCGTCGCCTGGCCGGACGTAGCGGCGTCTCGCGGCTCAGGGTCAGTCGGCGGCGGCCGACGAGCGACGGACCCCCGCCACCCACGCCGCGAGCCGATCCCACAAGACGGTTCGGCTGCCGGCGAAGTTGTGCATGTGCGCCATCCGTGGCTGCACGTAGACCGTGATGTCGCACGCGACCGCGTGTAGGCGCTCGGCTCCGCGCGGGGATCGGGAACGCCGTCGATCTCGCCCGTGGCGAGGAACACCGGAACCTCGATCGTGGCTGCCTCCTTGGTGACGAGGCCAGGCTCGCGCATGCGGACAGCGGCTGGCGGAGTCGTCGCGCTGCCCCAGGGCGGCATGTTGCCGCCCCGCGTCGGGAAGTCGGTGAGGTCGGCAGCCACGATGTCGTCGGGAACGTCGGCGTAGTAGAACGCCCAGCGCAGCGCATCGGTCATGATCTGCGAGTCGAGGGCGTCATCGGTCTCGGCATCGGAACTCGACGACGTCGCGTTCGGCTTGGGCATCACGGTGCGGATCGCGCTGAAGCCGAGGACGGCGATCGCGTCGAAGCGCGGCACCGTGCCCTGGAGCGCGATCGTGAAGCAGCCGCCCATCGACTGCCCCATGCCCACGCGCACCGGATCGACCATCGGCGGCACGTCGGGCGCCAGGGAGCCGCACCGCAGCAGTTCCAACACCTGGTCGACGACCGCGCCGTTCGCCGCCGTGACCACGTCGAACGTCACCCGCTCGGGGTCAGGGATGCTGCTGTCGCCGGCACCGAGGTGGTCGCACGCGACGAAGATCCACCCGTCGCGGTCGGCGTGGTATCCCGCCTGCCCGCCATACGACGACTCAGGCATGTCGAACACGTAGTAGCCGCGGCCGTAGCCAGCCCCGGGCCAGGCGAACGCGACGACGGGTCCCGAGCCGTCGTCCGAGCGCTTGGGAACCGAGTCGGGGACGAACACGGTGACCGCGCAATGCGCAGGCTGCCCGAGGCCAGTCGCCTCGGTCACGTCGACGCGGAATTCGATGGGCGCGCGCATCACCGCTGCCGCTGGCCGCCTACTGGCAAACCGGGTTGAAGCCGCTGGTGTCGACCCACTTGTGGTTCTGCACCTGGATCCCCCATCCACACATGATCTGGGGGCACGGCTGGCCCTCGATGAAGGTGAGGGCGGCCTTGCCCGGCATGAGGCCGCCGAGCGTCTCGCCTCGGAACGAGTTCAGTCCGTTGATGATGTCTTGCGACGTCGGCGGGGCGCCGACCTTGGCGGCCGCCTTCTCGAACGCCTTGGCCGCGATCCAGCCGATCGTCTGCCCAGCGGCGCCTCCGTCCCCGGTCTTCGACGGCAGGTACCGCTCGAATGCGTCCCGGGAACTCCTTCACCGCCGGGGATGGTAGGCGCCGCGAACCTGTAGGTGCCGAGAACGCCATCCATGGTGGTTGACCTGGACTTTGACGATCACTGCTGGGTGGCCTGTTTCATGAGTACACCCCGCGGTCCATTCCCGCAAGCGGGCCAACGGCGGTCCGTCAGGCACCACCACAACGCCGAGCGTCCCTCCGTCCATCGTCCCCCGGGTGCCCTGAGCAGCGAGCGGGTCGAGCTGGTAGCGGTTGTTGGACACCAAGACGAGCTGAGCCCTCTCGTATTCCGCTCCCCCCGGGTCGCTGAAGCGCAGGTCGAAGGGCACCGCGTCGGGGCCGAGCAGGTCGGGCAGCATCTCGATCACGGTGCGCAGCTTGGCATCTCGGTACTCGGGCGACTGAACAACCTTGCCGTAGAAGCCGATCGACGCGTTGTTCACGAAGACCCGACCGTTGACCTGGGCCAAGTCGATGCGGCGATCAGAACCGTGGTGGAAGGCGTCGAGGGCACCAATCACGTCTTCCCGGTCGACGCCGATGTCGAGTGCGAAGTGGTTGCGCGTCCCGGCCGGTATGCAGACGTACGGGATGTCGTGCCTGGAGGCGACGCCGGCCACGATCGCTTGGGAACCGTCGCCGCCGGCCATGCCGATGACCTCGGCACGTTCAGGAGTGCCTGTTCGCCCTGGCGGACGAGTCCATCACCGGGCTTTTGAGCGGACTGGACGACGGCGACCGGCGGGAGGTGCGAAGGGTAGCCTCTTGAACATGGCGCGAAAGACAGCCAAGAGACGCCGGCGGGAGCGCCAGCCGTGTTCCTACTGCGACCGCTATATCTGACGATGCCGATCAACGAAGAGCTTGCCATCCCCACCGTCGAACGGTTCCTTGCCTTAGTCACCGCACTTGACGCCATTTGGGACCCGGGCTCGAGCTACTTGGACGACCCGAGATACTCCGAGCTCAGGCGGGAGATCGACGGGTCCATCTCTCGTGTCAAGACCATCGCGGACGAGTGCGAACCAGGCCTGAGTGATCGGATCACGGAAGGGCTCCAGGGCACATTTGGTTATTCAGGAGCCGTGAGTGCCGTCACCCAGCTATTGGGTCAGCTCAGGAGGGCCGAGCAGCATCGGCGGAACTAGCGGCGCGGGCCGTGACCGGTGGAGTCGATACCCACCTCGATCTCCATGTGCCCGCTGCGCTTGACCCTGTGGGCCGGTTACTCGGTTGAGCCGTTTGCCACGACTCCCGTCGGCTAGAAGCTTAGAAGGCGGCGATTGCTGGGCTTCCGCTGAAGTCGAACTGTCCGCGCATCGAATTGGGCTCTCCCATGGACCGCGGCGTCACGTCGTGGCGGTCGATGCGCTGCTGCACTGCCGCGATCCTCGGCTTGATACCGCCGATGCCAACGACTCCCGCGCCCAGGACGCCGGAATGTGCTTCCGTTTCAGACTCCGTCGACTCGATCGGCCCAGCGGACCAATCCATGAATATCACCTAGTGGATTGCCGTGGATGGGGTTCTTGGCACCCGCAGGGGCCATTCGGGCTAAACAGGGAGTTGCAGGGGCCGGTGTACTCGCCGACCCAAGGACCACAAGGAGATTCCCGATGCTTGCTTCCAGCTACCCGGCGCTCGATGCCTTCCTGACGATGCTGTACTTCTTCCTCTTCATCATCTGGATCTGGTTGCTGATCTATGTGTTCATGGACATCTTCCGCAGCCACGACATGGGGGGCGGGGCCAAGGCCCTGTGGGTGATCTTTATCATCATCTTGCCGTTCCTCGGCGTCTTCGTGTACATCATCGCCCGCGGCGACAAGATGCACGAGCGGTCGGCGCGGGACGCGGCGCAGCAGCAGAAGGCGATGGACCAATACATCCGGCAGGCGGCAGGGACCCCCGGCGCCACCAGCGCGGACCAGATCTCCAAGCTGGCCGACCTCAAGGCGAAGGGCGTGCTCTCCGACGCCGAGTACGAGGCCGAGAAGGCCAAGATCCTGGCCAGCTAGTCAGGCCGTCCGTTCGTCACCGAGAGCAGACGCGGCGGTGGCGACGCAGGACGACCCGGAACAAGAGCCGGAACACCCGGAACAGGAGCGGGAGCCGGAGCGGGAGGCCGCTCCGGCTCAACCGGAGGCAAGCGGAGCCTGCAGCGACGTGATGTCCCAGCACCTGGTCACCCGGATAGAGCACGACGTCGAGTCACCTCTGCCGTGGCGGTCGATCCTGAAGAAGACCATCACGGCGGTGGTGGCCGGCATCACCATCTACCTGGTGTTCCCCAGCCTCACCGAAGTCTTCGCCTCCTGGCCAAAGCTGACGTCGCTCGATCCGGTGTGGTTTTCGTTGGCCGTGCTCCTCGAGATCGCCCACTTCACCTGCACCATCTCGCTGCAGCGGTTGGCCCTGGGGACCAAGGCCTGGTTCTCGGTGGCCACGTCGCAGCTGGCGGGTAACGCCATCAGCCTCGTGGTGCCGGGCGGGAGCGCCCTCGGAGCGGCGACCCAGATCCGGATGCTCACCATGGCGGGGCAGGACACGACGACGGCGGTCAGCGGCCTCACCGCCTTCTCGCTGCTGGAGGTCGGCGGGCTGCTGGCGCTGCCTATCTTCGTCCTGCCGGCCATCATCGCCGGCACGCCGATCGCCAACGGCCTGGAGCATGCGGCGCTCCTCGGCATCGTCGCGTTCGTGCTCTTCGCCGGCTTCAGCGCCATCGTGCTGGGAACTGACCGGCCTGTCCGTTGCGCCGGGAGTGTCGTGCAGGCGGTGCGCAACCGCATCAGGCGCAAGGCCGAACCCATGACTGGTTTGCCGGACCGCCTGGTCTACGAGCGCAACCGCACCCGGGGCGTGCTCGGCCAGAAGTGGAAGCAGGCCGTGCTGTTCAGCACCGGGCGGCTGGCCTTCGACTTCGGGTGTCTGCTGGCGACGCTCAAAGCGACGGGGGCCGAGCCCAACCCGTCTTTGGTGCTTGTGGCCTACGCGGTGGCCGGTCTGCTCGCGCTGCTTCCCTTCACGCCCGGCGGGCTCGGGATCGTGGAGGCCGGGCTGAGCCGCGCTGCTCATCCTGGCGGGCATACCGAGCGGCGACGCCGTCGTGGCCACGCTGGCCTACCGGATCATCTCCTATTGGCTGCCGATGTTCGTGGGGCCGTTCGCGTATCTCGCCTTCCGACGGCGTTACGGGCCGCCGGGCGTCTCCGGTGGGCCGGCGCTGGCGACGGGGTGAGCGGCCCCTCAGGCGCCGGACTTACGAGCCGATGACCCACTCCCCCCGAGGGCGGCCACCATGTAGGGCCCGGGGAAAGACCATCTGAGCAACACCGGGCGCTTTGAGAGATGGGATTCGAGGATCCGGGAGCGCATAACAGGCAAGGCCGGACGGGGAGCGATACCTCGGCCAGTCATGAAGGAGACCACTAGTGTGAGCGGCGTCTCCTTGCTTGTGTGTGAACGCCGAGAATACCGGTAAGGGTTATGCGCTGGTCAGCCGGGGGTTTCGGATCTCAAAGGCGACCACGATGTCGCTGAGTCCTCGGAAGATGGCGTAGAAGCCCACCCAAAGCAGCAGCAAGACAGCCCGTGCCGGCGTGTACTGCTGAGAGGCCCAAAAGCCCAGGCCGATTTCGAGAAGGCCGACGACGAGGCCCAGCCACCAGAGCGGGTTGATCGCCCGTGACATCGCCGCGTAGGTGATGTCGTAGGCACCCTTGATGATCAGTAGGAGACCCAGCACGGCGGCGAGCGACCAGAACGCGTCGAACGGGGCGATGAAGCACCAGATGGCGCCGCCGACGAAAAAGATGCCGATGATGACGTGGAAAATCCCCCAGCCGCCCCATCGGAGGGCGGCGATTGCGAATTCCTGGACGGAGGTGAACAAGAAGACCGCGCCGAGTAGGATGCCAACCGTCGCGACCGAGGTGAGATCGAGCCTAAGAACGACGATGGCAATGACGAACCAGGCGATGCCAAAGACGAGAAACGCCCACCACTCGTCCCTCAGATCCGACGAAGCCTCTCGCAGTTCCGAATTGAACATCGTCCACCCTCCGTCGATTCGACGCGATTGGGCATTACGGGATCTGGCGAAGTGGTCTTCATCTCCTCACACCACCCCACGAACATCGGTTAGGAACAAGCAACCGGCTGTGTAGCGCGCGGATTTGAGGCAGTCCTGAAGCCCCATCTCCCGCGACGCCCGGTCCATCCGAGCAGTCGCCAAACCCGGGGCGGTTCAGGTTCCCACAGCCTCCTTCATCTCCTTCGCCAGCTCATCCGCGGTCGCGTCGACGACGTGCTTCAGGGTCTTGGTCGCGTGAGTGACGGCCTTGTCGAACGCCTTGTCGAGGGTTGGCTCTCCCACCACGATCAGGCCCGCCTCGCTGGCGTTGAGCTCGGCAGCCGCTCCATGCAGCTCGTCGTACGGCAGCAACGCAAAGTCGTCGCCGAAAAAATCTGGGATCACTCGCACCATAGGTCGGGCCATCCGCTTGACGATGTGCGGCTTGCCATTCTCTTTATCGACGATAGCTGCGTCGAACGTTCCGATGAGATCGTCTTTGTGGAGCTGCTCGATGGCTTCAAGATCAGCCCTAGCGGAATCGACGCTGTCGTAGACGGCAACGTAATAGGCAAGATCTCTTTCCTTGGTCATGGCGACCTCCTCGTTTCGGATCGACGGCCGAAACGGCCATCAGGCCATCTCACGAAACCATACGCGGGCCGGGTGGCTGCTAGGTAGGGTCGAAGGTCCTGCCGGCCTTGGCTGGAGGTGTTCGCAAGTTCGACAGGCCCCAGGCGGAGCGAACCCAGCGCCGACGCGGGCGAGCACGCGGGCCAAGGTTGTCAGACAAGATGCCAGCCCACGAGCGGCATGAGCGGCACGAGCGGCACGAGCGGCACGAGCGGCACGAGCGGAGAGTGCCGTACCGAGGACGCGCGAGCCAGTGGCCCTGACCTGCACTTTCTTTGGTGGCGGGGGGAGGATTTGAACCTCCGACCTTCGGGTTATGAGACCTATTTCGACTGTCTTTGGTGGGTCGGGGAGTTTGCTCCAGCATGGATGATTCAGCGCTCTAGCTGGGATAATCGAGCCCCCATCCACTCCTGCCAGGGAAGAAGCTTGTGACAGCCTGAAGCCGTTCCGTGGGATTTCTGTGGGATCTCTCAGACCAATCCTCGGGCACTTTGATTGAGCCTTATGAGTCCTTCACTCGGGTCGCCCCGAAACTGTAGGCCGTTCCCGTCGACGAACAAGTCTTCAGCGGGTTAGTTGACCATCACGTTGGCAAGGTAGTGGTTTTCGTCCCTTTGGGTCTGGCGGGTTTCCTGACGTGCGGCTCTGTCACCCAGTTTCCACCCCGTCGACCACCTGTACGGCCCTAAGAAGCCCACTCGTTGGCTTCGCCATCACGATCCGAGAAACAAGAAGAGGCCACATTGGCAAGAGCCTTCGCTAGCGATGGGTCACGCCGCCCATCGGCGTTGAGCGAAGGTGCGTACTTCTTCGTCGATTTCTTCATCTTCGGGAGCCGTGCCGAAGAAGGCGCTGTGAGATGCGGCTTCCTTGATGTGCAGGTGCGCTTCGATACCGGCGCTCCGCAGGGCACGATGCATGCGCACTGCATTGGAAAGGAAGAGATCACGCGTGCCCGCGGTGAGAATTGTCGGGGGAAATCCCTTCGTAAAGTCTCCGAAGAGCGGTGAGACGTACGGGTCTTCAAGGTCGTGCCCACCCGCATAGAGCAGATTCGCTCCCATGAGGCTCCCGTTGAGGGTGGCGTCGACGCCAAGGTTCGTCTGGAAGGAGTCACCCGATTCGGTGAGATCGAGCTCAGGCGTCAGGAGCACGAGTCCTGTCGGCAACGGAAGACCCTCGTCGCGGGCACGGAGCACGAGAGCGGGCGCGAGATTGCCACCCGCTGACTCGCCTCCGACCACGATGTTCTCGGCGCCGCACTCCTCGAGCATCACGCGATACACGGCGACGCAGTCATCCAACGGCGTCGGATACGGATGATCAGGTGGCATGCGGTAGTCGACGGCCCACGTCTGCGCCTGCATGCGCTGGGCCGCGATGATCCCCATCGCCTTACAAAGGGGTCCTGCTCCACCGGTGAGGCCGCCACCATGGATGTCGAGATAGCGGCGTGGATCTGTCGTTTCGGTACCCTGCGGGCTGATGACGAACACGCAGACGCCGGCGATATCTCTCTCCGTCACCGTGGCACCGAATCCGTCAGCGCGCGCAACCACGGGGCCCATGAGTTCCTCGCCCCTGGCAACGAATGCTCTCCATGCATCGAGATCGTCGACGGGAGGATATGTGATGTCTTCGGCAAACCGACCCATCGAAATGAGTGCTTGAGCCTCGACGCTCACCGAGCGTGGAACTGGTATGTCGCGGGCAGGGACGTGCAGGGACGGTCTCTTTTCATCCATCATCAGTTCCTCTCGAGGTTCCCAACAGGTCTGCAATGCCGATCTTGGCTGTCTGGCGCGCTGCGGCCTCACTCCTCATTGTCGCAACCCTGACCGGTGATTCAAGACCTTAGGGCCGCCGCGGGACTTCGCGGCGCCCAATGTGATCGCTCAGCCGCGGACCATCGGAGAGCCCCCTGACGAGGATCCATTGCGGCTGGGTGGTGAAAGCGGGCCGGAAAATCTGCGCCGAGAATACGGTCCGCAACTGCGTCAGCCACTCGACCCAGATCGCCGAGGGAAAGGCGAAGCCGGGTCAGCGACTTCCCCCTGCTCGCGACTCCGCCGAAACAATACTGATTGTGGGCCGGACAGCTGGCTGGCTGGCTCATGCTCTTGAGGAGTACAACGAGCAACCGGTCCGCTTCCGTTCTCGGTCGACTCGAACTCTGTAGCCATTGCTGCAGTCGCCCGCCGGAGTTCATGCACGACGGCCGTGTGGAACCCGCATGGGCCGGAGGGCCGCAGCCTGCAATCCGCCGGATGGGTGTCGAAGTTATCTTCGGAGAGCCAGTCAACCCGGTCAGCGATTGACAACCGCCGACGGCCCCGCGGCTTGAGGGAGTACAGAAGAATCCTGATCGTCTGAGTCTGATTGTGCGTGAGATCTTCGGCACACTCCTGCCGACTCTCGCCCTTGAGATCCTGAATTTCGCCTTCCGGTCGCTCGCCGTCGTTCGTCGTCACCCCCTTTCGTCCACGTCCACCCTCTGGTTCATTACGTTGTTCCGTGGTCTTGGTCTCCCCGGTAATCGCGATCAACCGTGGTCCAAATTCGGCCTCTCGATGACCGATTCTCCAGGGCGCTGACCTGGGTGTTGTCCCAAACGGGGTCGCTCGTTGCCCATCTGTAGGTAGGGAAGGAGATTCCTTTTGCCAAGGAGGCTGCAATGGACACCGAGACGAGCGCCTGTCTCGAACCGCGTACCGATCGACTCGTCTATAGCGTTGGCGAAGCGGCAGCGTTGCTCGGGATCTCTCGAGCCTTCGCGTACGAGCTCGTCGCTCGAGGAGAGCTCCCCGCCATCTGCCTCGGCCGACGCCGTCTCGTGCCCAAGATCGCCCTTCTCGCCCTCGTCGAAACCGGCTCGAGCGACGGCGCGGACTCGAGCACGCCGTGAGCTCGCCGATGCCCGGGTCGCCCTGTCCATCGTGCATTGTCGACGTCCACCTCGATGTCCACGGGAACGTCGCCTCTCCTGGTAAGGGGCCTGCTGGGCCAGTCGCCCGCTCGGCCCGAGTCGTGGACGCCAGGGCAGTCATAGGTCGGCTCCGCCGAGGCGTCGACGCCGTGCCTTGACGGCCCGGACCGACACCGGCCCACACAATGGACACCATCGGCCCGCCAGGGCCGGCATGGATGCGGCCGCTGGTGTCCCTGCGAATCGTGACTCGCCCGGAACGAGGCGCCCGGCAGGTCGGCGGGGTGGCTTCGCACTGCAGTGCAACTGTGTGAGTAGATATTGGTGGCATCCATCAGCAGGCCCTAAATGGTTCGTCCAAACCAGTGGCAGAGCACGACGGGAGAAATGGGGACCAATGGACCAATCAATCACTGACCAGATCACGATCGACCCATCGGCGGCGAGAGGGTATACCCGCAGCCCAGATCTTCAGAGGCAGTTCGATGACGCTGCCCAGCGATTACTCGACCTCGATGCTTGGCATACCGAAGACGGAGACGCTCCTCCCAGTGCGCCGGAGCTGCGGTGCGATCTTGCACTTGAAGGCGGAGGCGTCAAGGGGATCGCGTTCGTTGGAGCTGTGTTGGCACTCGATGAGGCCGGCTACAAGATCCAGCGGGTGGCCGGCACGAGCGCAGGCGCTATTGCTGCCACTCTGATCGCTGCCATCGTCCAGCGCGGCAAGCCGATGATCGATCTGAAGCGATACCTCGACACTATGGAGTTCACCAAGTTCATGCCCGAGGGCAAGATCCACGAATTCCTGGATCGGATTGGACACCGAGCGGGTGAAGTCACCGCCGACTTCTCGATTCTGCTCACCCGGATGGGGCTGTATTCGGGAACCTATCTCTACGACTGGCTCGGCCCCATTTTGAAAGAGCTCGATGCCGAGACCTTCGGCCAGCTCCGGATCACCCAAGCGGACGATCCGGGCATGAGCCTTCCGATCGAGCGCCAGTACCGCCTCCTTGTGCACACGTCGGATGTCACTCGGCGAGTTCTCGCGCGCCTGCCTTGGGATTACAACAGGTACGGCAAGGAGCCTGACAACATGGCCGTCGCAGACGCCGTCAGAGCTTCAATGTCCATTCCGTTCTTCTTCGAGCCCTTTAAGTTCGACGCTACCGAGGCAACGGTGAACGTTCCGATGCCCGGCGGCCGTACGGCGGCGCAGCACTATGCGGGTGGTTCAGTCACCTGGGTCGACGGCGGAATGCTCCGAAACTTTCCCATTGCGGCCTTCGATCGAATGGACGGAAAGCCACCTCGCTGGCCGACTATCGGCATCAAACTGAGCAGTTTCGTCGCGAATTCCGGATCGACATCGGCCTGCACGCATACGCTCGGACTGGGCTTGGACTGCGTGCAGACCATGATGAACGAATGGGATGTCTACGCCATCGAGTCAGCGACGGCGGCTCGAACGATCTTCGTTGACAACGATGGCATTACGGCGACGCAGTTCGATCTCGACAAGGACCAACAAGACACCCTTTTCAAGAACGGAGTAGCTGCAGCCACGGAGTTCATCATCGATATGGGACGACTCGGCTACGTACCAAAGGATGCCGCCGAAGGGCTCCAGCTCGCCCAACTGCGCGTGGCGCTGACGGCTGCAGCACCACCTCCGACTCCGTGATGTGACCTTCTTGATGCGTGCCTCTAATCTCGACCCTGCCGAAGAGACCGAGCCGCGGGAGCAATCGCCACATCTTGGGTGCCGGATCTCTAGCTTGAGTTGTTTCGGTTGTCGTCGTTCACGTCGCCGCGTCATGAGTGCGGCATCCTCGAAGATCCGACCGAGCGCGTCCGCGGCATCCGTCCGTCTCGAGTACGAAATGTGAATACACGTTGAGGGTCGTGCTCGGGTTCCGATGGCCAAGTCTCCCCGCAACGGTGCGCACATCGATGCCCGCAGCAAGGAGATGGGTGGCGACATAGTGCCGGAGGTCGTGAAGTCGAATGCCCGTGACCCCCGCCTGCTGACAGATCTGCCGGAAGGCCCGGGACGTCGAGTCGGGATCCCACGGCGTCGAAGCGTCAACTGCGTGGCTGAAGACGAAGCCTTCTCGGGTGATGGTTGCCCTGGCGGCTTTGGCTCGTTGCCTCATCCGCTCCTGGTGTGCCTTCAACGCTGCGACGGTGCCATCGTCGAGTGAGATCCGTCGACTCTGGTGCGTCTTCGTGCCCTGTTCGAGCAGGTGGCCATCGACTCTCACAATGCCCCGCTCGATCGAAAGACGTCGAAGAGCTAGGTCCACGTCGCGCCAGCGGAGCGCCAGGAGCTCCCCTCGTCGGGCTCCAGACGAGGCCGCCAGCATGATGAACGTCCCCAGATCAGGGTCATTCTCTTCAGCATGATTGAACACCAGCGCCACCTGAGCGGGATTCGGTGGCTTCAGTTCCTTCATCGGCACTTTCGGAGGCGAGGCATCGATGGCCGGATTGTGCGAGGTCCAACCCCAGCGGACACCCTGGGTCAGGGCTCTGCGAATGATTCCATGAACACGCCTGATGGTGGCGGGGGCGTATGGACCACGAGAACGTCCGGTCTCGAGGAGCTGGCGATAGAAGCGATCGAGATCGGACGGGGTGAGCTTGGCAACTTTCATGGATCCCACGAGAGGGACGATGGGATCGTTGATGTACATCCGCGTCGTCTCGACGGTTTTGGGAGAGAAGCTGGGTGCAGCGTGGTCGAGCCACTCCCGACAGAGATCCGCGACGGTCCCCTTTCCAGCCGACACGACGGGGCGTCGGTCGACCTCGGCAACCATTGCTGCCAACACCTTGGATGCCTCGCGCTTGGTACCGCGCACCGTCCGTTCCACAGAGACCTTGCGGCCGGTAGCCGGATCACGCCCGGCATAGACCCTGAGGTTCCACGACCTCTCACCGCGTTGGCGCATGGAGCCGGGCATGCCTGCCGCCTCCACCCTGTCCGACTGGTCTCCCCGACTCCACCTGAATGGTTGGGCAAACGGATGGGCAACTGACTTTGCCGCGGAACTCAGAGTGCTTATTGCTGCTCTGAACTGGTCTTTCTTTGCAGCCCCAACGGGATTCGAACCCGTGTCGCCACCTTGAGAGGGTGGTGTCCTAGGCCACTAGACGATGGGGCCGTGTGGAGACGCCATCACAGAGATGGTCGTCACCAGTGCTCGGGGGGAAGGACTCGAACCCTCAATAACTGGACCAGAACCAGTCGTGTTGCCGATTACACCACCCCCGAATGGGTGACGTTCAGATTAGCCCAGCGACTTCTGACCCTGGTCGGCCGGATCACAAGGGTGGGGGCGCGACGATCCGGCGCTGCCCCGGTGGCATGATGCGGCGCCCGGGATCCCCGACTAAGTCCAGCGGAGAGCCGAGGCGGTCGAGAGGAGAGGCGTGCGCGGGTGGTCGAGGGGCGCGATCACCGGATATGCCGGACGTGGGGGATGCCTGGCCGTCCTCACCCTGGCTCCGCTCGTCACTCCTTCTTGCGCCGGAGCCGCCCAGGCACCCCGGCCGGGCGTGACGGCCAGGGTGCTGCCGAGCCACGGCCTTGTCGAGGGCCAGGCTGTCACCGTGACAGGCCGGGGACTGGGAAAGCCTCCGGCGAACGGCGCGCCGGCATGGTTCATCGCCGAATGCACCGCGAGCGTACGCGGCCACATGAATCCCTCGAGAGATGCGTCGCACTGCGACATCACACACGCCGCCCTCATCCGGGTCGACCGCAACGGCTCCTTCTCAGCCCACTTCCTCGTAAGGACCGGCATCGTCGGGGACGGCTACTGCGGAGTGCCAGGCAATACCACCTGTGTGATCGGGATCAGCACCGCCCAGGGTCAAGGAACGGTGGTGCCGATCACCTTCGCCGTCCCCTCGGCGTCAGACCAACCCGGCCTCTGATCGCCGATGGGCTCGCAGGTCACGCTGGCGCGGCTCAGGCGGCGTGCAGCCACTCCAGATGGTTGAAGCCGATGATACGGCCGAGTCCGACGCCGACCGTTTCTTTCATGAAATAGGGCAGGGTGGACCAGCCCGTAATGGGCGAGGTCCGGGTCGGCGTCGGGCTCGGCACCATCGACAGTTCCGACACGATTGCCATGGAACGGTCCTCGTGGAAGGGGTCGGTGGTGACGAGGACGTCGTGGACGTGGTGCGCCCGGAGCACGGGGAGAGCGTCGGCGACGTTTTCATAGCTGTCGTCGCCGCCAGCTTTGAGGATGTCGCTCGCCGGCACGTCGTCCACCTTTTCGAGATACCTCGCCCCCGACTCCGCTTCGGTGCAGGCGTCACCTGGCCGCTTGTTGCCAGTCACCATGATCAGGTGTGCATCGCCGCCGCGGTACAGCATGTCGGCCTCGTTGAGCCGGGCCCGAAGGTCTGGTGAGGGCACGCAGTTGTACTGGGCCGCGCCCATGACCAGGATGGCTCCCGCCGGATGTGGATCGTAGCGGCGCGAGGTCAACCACACCTGCACCAGGGTCACGCCGAAGTACAAGACGATGCCGGCCAATACGACGACGCCGATGCGCAACGCCCAGCGAAGAGGGGCAAGGAGCATCAGGCTGCCGGGAACAGCCGCGCCAACGCGCTGACCAGCCGGCGGCACGTCTCGTCGCGGCCGAGCACGACCAGGGAGTCGAACAGCGGGAGGCCGCGGCGTTCGTCCCATGACCGCCACCCGAATCGGAGCCTGGGCCTTGCCCAACTTGCGGCCGAGGCGTTCGGCGATGGCCAGCGTGGCGGCGTGCAAGGACTCGAGGTCCCACGGACAGGTCTGATAGGCCTCAAGAGCGTCGGCCAATATCCGGGGTGCCTCCTCGTCGCTCGCCACCGCCTTTGTCCAGCTCTCGGGGTCGTCGGGTGTGTCGTGGAGGAACACGAAGTCGACGAGCCCCGGAACCTCGCCAAGGACAGTGACCCGCTCTCGGGTGACCTCCGCCAGCGCCGAGAATCTCCCTGCGTCGAAGCGCTCGGGCGGCCAGGGCGGCGGTTCGGTGGCCGGCGCGCCCGTGTCGGGGTCGCGCCACCCGCCCGGCGCCCACTCGCCCGGGACCGGGTCAACCCATGGCCGGGCCGCCGAGACGAAGTCAGGCAGGGACAGCGCCCGGATGTAGACGCCGTTGACGTGCGAGAGCTTCTTCGTGTCGAAGTAGGCGGGTGAGCGTTGCACGTCCTCGAGCCGGAACCGGTCCACGATCTCCTCGAGCGGCACGATCTCCTCGTCACCGGGGCTCCAGCCCAACAGGGCCAGGTAGTTGCGAAAGGCCGAAGGCAGATAGCCCTGCTCTCGGTACATCTCCACCGCCACCGGGTCCCGCCGCTTGGACAGCTTCTTGCCCTGCTCGTTCACCAAGAGGGGCAGATGGGCGTATGCGGGGAGGGCCAGATCGTTGTCCTCGGCAGCGTTCAATGCTGCCCAGAGCATGATTTGACGCGGCGTGGTCGGCAGTTGATCTTCACCGCGGATCACGTGCGTGATGGCCATGGTGCGATCGTCGACGGCGTTGGCCAGGACGAAGAGCGGCTTGCCGTTGCCCTTCACGCAGATGAAGTCCTCGAGCGCCCGCAGTGGGAACTCGAGGTCACCGCGTACCAGGTCGTGCACCGGCACCACGCCCTCGTCGGGAGTGCGGAACCGCAGAGCCCGGCCGTCCCCACGGGGCAAGCCGAGGTCGCGGCAATGGCCGTCATAGCCGGGTGTCGGGTCGCCAGCGGCAGCACGTTGCCGCGTCCGCTCGTCGATCTCCTCTCGGGTGCACTCGCACGCGTAGAGCGCTCCGCTGGCCCATAGCGCCTCGATCGCCGCGCCGTGCACCGCGTCCATTTCCGACTGGAAGTAGGGGCCCTCGTCGGGCGACATCCCGAGCCAATCGAGCGCGCCAATGATGCCGTCGGTCCACTCGGGACGGTTCCGCGCTTCGTCGGTGTCCTCAATCCGGAGAATGAACGTTCCGCCCAGGCGGCGGACGAACAGCCAGTTGAACAGCGCGGCCCGTGCGCTCCCGACGTGGAAGTATCCGGTCGGCGACGGAGCGAAACGGGCGCGCGGCGAGGTCGGCGTCTGGAGTGTCAGTCTTCCTCAATCGGTATCGCGCCGACCACCGGGTAGCACGGGACCCCTCGGCGCACGACGACCCTCACGCGCCCCTCCTCGTTCGGTCGCGGTTGACATGGCCGATCATACCGGTCGGCCTCGCGGTGGTCCGGGGCAGGCCTCACTCGTCCAGGTCGGAGAGGTCGACCCCCGCCAGGAGCCGCTCGAGGAATTCTCGGTCGTGGAGGAGCGGGACGTTCGAGACGAACATGCGGCCGTAGCGTTCGAAATACATGAGCTGTTTGGCCAGCAGGAAGGTCCCCCGGTCGAAGTCGGACATGAGCCCGCCCGACTGGTCGGCGAGCCGGCGCAGGGCGCGCTGCGTCTGGAGACGTCGGAGGATCGCCCGCAGACTGCGTCGGTGCGCCTCCATCCCCTGGGCTCGCGCCATCTGGAGCTGAATCGTCTGCATGATGCCGGCCAGGCTGACCTCGCCGAAAGGACGCGTCAGAGCGGGCTCGACAATGGAGCGGAAGAAGACCGGAAGTTCCTCGTCCGAGAGACCGACCGCCAGTCCGATGGCCGGACCGTACACGTTGGTGATGTGCCGGGTCAGCACCGGCCACGCCGCCTCGTTGCCCAGCCCCGCCGAGAGGAGCGCCAGGAAGAAGCGGTGCGTCGCCGCGTCCAGACGCCCCACGATGCCCCAGTCGATGATCCCGATCCGCCCATCGCGCAAGAGCATCATGTTGCCGGCGTGCACGTCACCGTGGAACGCCCCCCACCGCACGGTGGTGAGGAAGAAGGCGCGCATCACCTCCTCCACGAGGGGGGTGGGGTCGAATCCCAGTTCGGCCACCTGGGCCAGGTCGTCGATCGGCACTCCGTCGAAGAACTCCATGGTCAGCACGTTGCGTCCCGAGAGCTCGCGGTACGGCTCGGGCACGGCCAGGCGCGACAGGCCGAACTCCCCCTGGAGGCGGCGGAAGTGCTCCATGGAGCGTGCCTCGTTGCGCAGGTCCATTTCCTCGCCGATCTGGACACGAAACCCATCGAGAACCTGAAGAGTCGAGCCGGCCATTTGGTCGCCCGTCTGGCGCACCAGGATCTCGAGCAACGGCTGCATGAGGTCGAGGTCGGTCGCCACCACGTGCTCGATCCCAGGCCTCAGCACCTTCACGGCCACCACGCGCCCGTCGTGCAGACGAGCCCGGTGCACGACGGCGATCGACGCCGTGCCGATCGGGCGGGAATCGAACTCGGCGAAGGCGTCGTGCAACGAGAGGCCAAGGTCTTCCTCCACCTGCTGGCGCACGTCGGGGAACGGCACCGGAGGGCCCGTGTCGAGGCAGGCGCGGAATTCGTCGGCCGCCTCGTCACCGAACAGGCCAGGCGACGAGGCGATGATCTGGCCGAACTTCATGAACGTCCCCCCGAGGTCCACGAAGCTCTTGCGCAGGGGTCGGGCCAGCTGCCAGGCCGGCAATGGACCTTGCCGGATGGTTCGCAGCTGGCGCAGCAGGGTCGGGGCGAAATGGAGCCCCACGACCATGGCGATGGTGCGGCCACGGCGAAACAGCTCACGCCGCGTGGGCTCGGGGAGTGAGCGGGGGTGGATCCGGGGCACGTCCTCGGTCGGAGCGTGGGGCAGGGGCGACTCCAGGTTGTCGTCGGCCGATTCAGCCCCGGTGCTCATCGGGTCAGGGTAGGCGACCGGCGCGCCGGTACAGTACGGCAGCCGGTGCAAGGGACGACCGGCCAGCCGAATTGAGGAGGCGCCCATGCAAACGCGGAAGATCGGCTCGCTCGAGGTCAGCGAGGTCGGGCTCGGGTGCAACAACTTCGGCATGCGAATCGGACGCGACGACTCGCACGCCGTGGTCGGGGCCGCGCTCCATGCCGGAATCACGCTCTTCGACACGGCCGATGGGTACGGCCGCACCAAGAGCGAGACGTATCTGGGCGAGGCACTGGGGTCACACCGCGACGAGGTCGTCGTGGCCACCAAGTTCGGCATGGCCTTCGGCGACGTCGAAGGTGGCGGTTCACCCAGCTACGTGCGCCGTGCCGTCGAGGCCAGCCTGAACCGGCTGGGCACCGACCGGATCGACCTCTACCAGCTTCATCTCCCTGACCCCCAGACCCCTGTGGCCGAGACGCTCGGAGCGTTGGCCGATCTGGTCCACGAGGGCAAAGTCCGTGAGATCGGCTGCTCCAACTTCACCGCCGCGATGCTCGAGGAAGCTGCCGGTGCCGTCACCGAAGGCCAACCGGGCTTCGCCAGCGTGCAGAACCACTACAACGTCTTGGACCGGGACCCCGAACGCGACGGCGTCCTCGACTTCTGCGACCGCACGGGGGTTTCCTTCCTCCCCTTCTACCCACTGGCCAGTGGACTTCTCAGCGGCAAGTACCGCGCCGGGGAGCCGGCGCCGGAGGGCACGCGTCTGGCCGCCATGGGGGACCGCGCCGCCGCCGATCTGGCGGATGCCCGCATGGCGCAGGTGGCGGCCCTCGAGAGCCTGGCTGCCGACCACGGGCACAGTGTGTTGGACCTGGCCATCAGCTGGCTGTTGACCCGTCCCTCAATATCTTCGGTCATCGCCGGCGCCACCAAGCCCGAACAGGTACACGCCAACGTGGCCGCCGGCGCCTGGCGGCCGGGGGCTGACGTGCTGGCCCAGGTGGACACCATCACGGCCGTGACCCCGAGCGGCTGACGTCCCTTCGGAAGAGAGTTGGCGCTACGACTCCCGTGCGCCGATGCCGGCGAGGTCCCGACGTACGGTGGCGTCGATCTCAGGGATCTTCTCCCCTCCCTCCGCCGGCTTCAGGTAGCCACCCCGCACGTCGAAGAGATTGATCACCTCGGGGTTCACCGCGGGACCCTCGCCGGTGATGGACTCGACGGTCGGGCCGATTCGATCGGCGACGGCGGCCAAGGCGCCTTCGTCGAGCCCGAAGAAGCGGATGGCGTTCTCGCCGAGCATGAGCCGAAGCTCGTCCTCGGGGACCTCGGCGAACGCGTCACGAAGCCAGTCGGGTGTGTTGGGCCAGGTTCCCTCGGGGTGCGGATAGTCGCGGCCGAACATCAGGGACTCCACCCCGATCTGGTGGCGCATCTCCACCTCGACCTTGTGGATGAAGGAGGCACCGGCCATGCAGTTGTCGCGCCAGTACTCGCTCGGGCACCGCTTGGCGCGGAGATCGGCACGGTGTTCCTCGAACAGCCCGTCGAGATAGGACAGGGTGGCGGGTAGCCAGTCGACCCGAACCTCCGTCATGACCAGTTTCAGATCGGGGTGGCGGTCGAACACGCCTCCCAACATCAACTGCCACATCGGCTGCCGCGGCTTCGGATCCGAGAAGAAGCTCGATGTGAACAGCTCGGTCGCCAGCCGCATCACCATGTCCATCTCGCTACCGCCCGACTCCTTCACCTCGCGGTAGATCCGCTCCATGTGCTCGTAGGTGACTCCCTGCTCCTCTCCGTACCCGGCGTGCACCACCAACGCGATTCCGCGTGACTCGCACTCGGCCCAGAACGGCTCCCAGTAGTCGTCGAACAGTGGCGGCATGTCCGCATGACGCATGAAGCCCGGCGTGAACGTCCCCACGAAACCGTGGTCGGCGATCCAGCGCACTTCGGCGACTGCCGAGTCCATGTTGGTGCACGAGCCAATGGCTCCCGTGAGAAGGAGGCGGTCCGGCGCCTTTCCGAAGGCATCGAAGATCCAGCGGTCGAACGCGCGGGCGCCGGCGTCCCACACCTCGAACGGGTACACGCCATTGGTCACGTTGTGGGCGAGGTCAGTGGTGCGAAAGTCGCCGAGGTACACCAGCTCCGCCGAAATGCCCTCCCGGTCCATCTGCTCGAGACGCACCCCGAGGTCGTGCACGCCCCGGACACCACCGGTGCTGTGGTCTTCGAGGATCTCGCCCGCCATCACCTGGTTGCTCAGCGGCCACACCGACTCGTAGTAGACGTCCCGCTCCCTTCGGAGCCTGGGGAGGTACTCGTGGAAGCTCGACTCGAGGTAGTCCGACCACAGCTCGACGGGAACCGTGGCGTGAGAGTCGGCCGACACGATGATCAGCTTGTCGGTGGTGGTCATTTCGGATCCTTTCCAAGTTCAGTCAAAATTCAGTCGGTGCGTCCGTCGCGTCACCATCAGCGCAAGGTCATCCCACCGTCGACACTGAGACTCTGGCCGTTGATCCACTCGCCCTCCGACGACATGAGGAAGGCAACCATCGCCGCGACGTCCTCGGGCCGACCGAGGCGTGGACTGCGAACCTGAGCCAACATTGCCTCCTTGTACTCGGGAGGTAGATACCCTTCAGCTTCGTCGGTCAGGATCGGGCCCGGTGCGATGCCGTTGGCCCGGATCCCCTCCTTGCCCCATCGCGACGCGACGTGCCGCACCAGGGCATGGACGCCGATCTTGCTGACGGCGTAGGCGGGTCGTTCGGGTTCGCCGACGAATGCGGCGGAAGAACTGGTGTAGACGAGCGAGCCACCTCCTCGCTTGAGGATCTCGGGGATGGCGTACCGGGTGCAGAGGAGAGACCCGCGGAGGTTCACCTGCAGTGTGCGGTCGAACACCTCGAGGTCGATCTCCGCCGCGTTGGTGTCGTTCATGATCACCTCGCGGTCCATGTTGCCCGCATTCACGTGCACCGCATCGAGACCCCCGTAGGCGTCCACTGCCGTCCGCACAGCCGCCGCCACCGAGCCCTCGTCGGCGATGTCGAGGTGGACGGGTCGCGCCTCACCGCCCTCGGCCTGGATCTTCTCGACGACCTGTTCGACGGCGGAGTCGGTGCGCGAGCCCACCACGACCTGTGCACCCTCCAGTGCGAGGCGCAACGCCGTTGCCGTGCCGATCATGCCGGTTCCTCCGGCGATCAGCACCGTCTTGTCCTGCAGCCCGTCCATGGACTCCTTCCTTCTTGTCGAACGCGAGCTCCTGCTCAGCTCGTCTTTCTCGCCGTGGCGACATCGACCTTCCCGTCGGACGTCGCCGCCTCGGCGACCTGCCGTCCGATGAGGTAGCCGAAGGTCATGGCGGGTCCGATGGTCGCCCCGGGACCGGCGTAGGCTCCCGCAGCGGCGCCGTTGGAACAGTTGCCCGAGGCGTACAGACCCGGGATCGGCTCGCCACGGAGAGCCGAGAGCACACGGCCCGTCGCGTCAATGCGCAGCCCGCCGCGAGTCGCGATGGCGCCCGGGTACATGGGCACCGCGAAGAACGGCCCCTTCTCGAGCGTCCCGAGCGACGAGTTGGGGCCATGGTCGGGATCGCTCCAGGCGCGGTCCCACGCGTTCTCGCCGCGGTGGAAATCCTCGTCGACACCGCGGCGCGCGAAGTCGTTGAACCGCTCGACGCTGTCCTGCAGCGTGGCAGGATCCACCCCGATCGACTGGGCGAGCTCCTCGACGGTGCTCCCCTCGTGCACGAAGTCGGGCCGGTACTCACGCGGCGGGATCTTCCAGGCGAGGATGGCGTAGCGCTCCACGCCCTGCGAGTCGAACAGCAGCCAGGCCGGCCAGTCACGCGGGGCCGCGCCGGTCTTGTCGCCGAACGACTCACCGGCGTCGTAGTAGTTGACGGCCTCGTTCATGAACCGCCTGCCCGCCGGGTTCACCATCATGGTGTGTGGTAGCGCACGGTCCTCGCGGGTGCCGGCCGCGTTCGCGACACCGTCGGGCCCCAGCATCGGAGTGTGGGGCATCCACCATGCGTCCCCGAGACCCGCGAGCTGCGCACCGACGGCAGCGCCCATACGGTGGCCGTCACCCTCGTTGGCCTCGTTCTCGCAGGTGTAGACGAGTGGCCGGTTGAGCCAGAGCCGCTTGAGCTCCTCGTTGTGCGCGTAGCCACCAGTCGCCATGAGCACGTGCGGGGCGCGGAACTCGACGATCTCGCCATCGTGGTTGGCCCGCACGCCCGCGACCCGGCCGTCCTCCATGACCACCTCGACTGCCGGCGTGTCGACATGCACCACGACCCCTCGCCCCAGACAAGCCTGGAGCAAGCGCGCGATCAGCGCCGTACCGCGCCAGTAGGTGTCGACCTCCGGCGGGTCCGGCGTGGCCATCGCCGTTGCCGTGTCCGAGCCCGGACGCGTGAGGTGCATGCGCTGGCGGTAGTACTCGAGCATGTTCCCCGAGCTGCGCAGCTCCGGGGCCTTGCGCAGTTTGTCGGCCCATTCTCCGAGCTCTGAGACCGAGATGCCGAGCACCTCAATGGTGCGCCCGCCGCGCATGCCGCCGGGCAGCCAGCCCCGGTAGTCGATCGCCCCACCGATCGCGGGCCAGGCCTGGAACGGGATGTCGGCCTCCTTCTGCAGCAGGCGCACCATGTCGGCCCCGTGGTCGACGAGGGCGACGAGGAGGTCGTCCTCGCCGGCCTCGCCGGTGCACGCACGCAGGTAGGTGAGCGCCTGTTCGCGGGAGTCCTCGAGCCCCACTTCGGCCATGACCGGGTTGCAGGGCACCCAGGCGCCGCCACCGGAGATCGCGGTGGTGCCGCCCACCAGGCCGGTCTTCTCGAGAACCGTCACGCCGAGCGCCACCGATGGCGGCGACCAGGGCGCCCGTCAGGCCGGCTGCCCCGCTCCCCACCACGACCAGATCGGTCTGGACGCCCAGTACGTCGTCGTTCCTCGCCGTCACGACTCCCCGCTCCCTCCGGATCTCGGGAGCGGCCGCATGCCGGAATCCGAGACTCCGGACATCAGGCCGAGACGATCTCGTCGACGAGCGGACCGACACGCTCGGCCACGGGCGCGAGACGCGAGGTGTCGAGCGAGTAGCAGGTGACCGCGTTGTCGCTGACCATGGCCCTCACCTCGTTCTCGGGAATCCCCTTCATGAGACCTTGCAGGGTCTCTTTGGTGTGGGGCCACTTCGACTCCATGTGGGGGTAGTCCGATCCCCACATCAGGCGATCGAACCCGAGCCGCTCGCGGTCGTCCGAGCTGGCCCACCCGAGCGCGTCGGTGTTGGTCGCTCCGACCCAGCACTGGCGGTGGAAGTACTCGCTCGGCTTGAGCGAGTACATGGAGCGCTTCTCGTCCTCGCTGAACGGGGTCATCTTGTTCTCGAGCATGAAATCCATGCCCATCAGCATCGGTGCGATCCAATCCACGCCCTGCTCGGTGAAGACCATCTTCAGGTTGGGGAACCGCTCGAAGACGCCTCCGAAGGTCATGAACCACAGCGGCCGGTGGACCCAGAATGTCGACTCCATCGCCCACAGCAGCAGGCCCTCGAAGGGGTCGTCGCCGTAATACGGGCTTCCCTGGCCGACGTGGGTGTGAAGCGGGATGTCGAGCTCCTGGCAGGTCGCCCAGAAGGGGTCGTAGCGCCGGTCGTTCCAGAACGGCTCGTCAATGTTGTAGTAGTGCACCGGCAGACAGGCCCCGCCGTGCAGGCCGCTCTCCTTCGCCCAGGTGACCGTCTCAATGGCGTCCTCGACGCTGGCCAACGAGCCGATGAGGGCGCACCCGAGGAGGCGCTCGGGTGCGGCCGAGCAGAAGTCGGCCAACCAACGGTTGTAGGCACGCGCACCCTCACGGCGCTGCTCGTGCGAGTACTTGCCGTAGGGCTCGCGGTAGTCACGGGCGAGACCGAGGAACGGCGGCGAGTTGGAGGACTGGTCGTCGGGGAACATCACATCCGCGCTCACCCCGTCGATGTCGAGCGCCTCGAGGCGCTTTGCCGAGTCCCACTTTCCCTCAATGCCCCACGGGATCTTCGCGGCGCGCGCCTCGAACTCGCGCTGGTACTCCTCACCCCACATGTTGTGGTCGAGGGTCTTCTTGACGGAGTCCGAGGCCTTCGTGCCCTTGGTCATCCACAAGGGGATGTAATCCTCGAACCACGCGTCGAAGTCGGCGACGAACTTCGGGTCCATGTGCTCCCGGTAGCGCTCCACCGGCGGACCGATGTGGCCGTCCGACGACACGATCATCAAATGTTCACTCATTGGCTTTCTCCTGTCTTCCTGTCTCCATGCCGAACCGTTGGCTCCTCGCAAGTGGCCTGTTTCAAGGATGAACCCGGGACACTCGGCATCAGCGCCTCCTGGGTTCGTAGGGCTTCGCGATGAGCATCTTGGAGGCCTCGTTGATCGTGCCAACCGGATCGTGCGGGTCGGTGAGGAGCCTCCCCTGCGACCGATCGAGGATAGCCTCCATGTTGTCGCGCATGTCCTCGATCGTCAGATCCGGCTTGTAGATGCCGGCTGAGGCCGTCAGGGTGGTGGACGTGACAGCACCACCACCCACGTCGAACAGACCGCCGGTCACCTCGCAGTCCTCGTGCGCCAGGTAGGCGACCGCGGGCGAGACGAGCTCGGCGGGAATGGCCCCGATGAACGCTTCACGGGCCTCGGCACTCTCGAGTGTGAAGAACGGGTCGAGCGAGTTGGTGTAGGCACCCGGGCTCATGGCGTTCACCTTGATGCCGTGCTCGAGTCCCTCGACGGCGAGCCCGCGGGTCAAGCCGTAAATGCCGAATTTGGCTGCGCCGTACACGGCGAGTCCCACGGTGCCGTACATCCCTCCCGACGTGGTGTTGACGATTCGCCCGTAGCCGGCTTCCAACATGTGGGGCCACACGGCACGGCACATCCACAAATCACCCTTGAGGTGGACGTTCACCAGGATCTCGAGGTCGCCCGTCGTGATCTCGTCGAAGCCCGCGACCACACCGACGCCCGCGTTGTTCACCAGGATGTGGACCGCGACCCCAAGTGGCCAACGCCGTCTGAACGATCGCTCTGGCGCTCTCCTCGTCGGCGACGCTGTGGAGGTCCACGATGGCCTCACCCCCGGCGTCCCTGATCTCGGACGCCGTGCGCTCCGCGCTGGCCGGGATGGTTTTCGCACCGTCGGGACCAACGCCCAGATCGTTCACCACGACCTTGGCGCCGCGTTCGGCCAGCAGCATGGAGTGGGACCGGCCCAGACCAGGCTTCCCACCCGCTCCGGTGACGATCGCCACCCGTCCGTCGAATCGCAGCGCGCTCACCAGTCCGTCCTCACGCCGCGCTCGAGGTACTCAGTCCAGAGCTCGGGCGGAATGGACGCATGGCCGCCGCCCGAGACGACGATGGCACGTTCCATGGATCTTCCTCCCTCTCTCCTGGGCGGGTGGCCGAGACGAAGACGGCTGTTCGAGATCGGTCCGAGTGCGTGTCCATGTCGTACTGACTGAAATGCACACGTGCTGGTGCAGACGTTTTCAGCGCCCCAAGGTCACACCGTTCCGAATCGACCTCGTCTGCCTGCACGTGCGCCGCGAGCGACGCACATGAGCACACAAAGGTGCACGAAGTACACGCTAGGGTGTACAGAGTACACTGTCAAGCGGAACGAGATCTGTCCCCCACGTCAACCCCCCGCCACGGCGGCCCCCGGGCGCCGGGGCGAGCCTTGATTTAGCCTCTGAAGAGAATCCGACCGAGCGACACCCAAGAAGAGCGACACGAGACCATCGGAGGTAAGCGTGCAGAACGACGTCATGGTGGCATTCACTGGGATCTCTGATCCAGGATCGCGCCGACGAATTCAACAAGTGGTACGACGAGGTGCACGCAGTCGAAGCGCTGAAGATCCCCGGAGTCGTGTCCTGTCGACGGTACAAGCTCGCGGCCAATCAGATGATGCCTCCGGGCCTTCCCGAATTCCTGGCCGTCTACCAGGTGGACCACGAGGTAATGGAATCCCTGCCCGGGGAGCTCGCGTCGAGGTCCGCCGCCGGAGAGATCTCCATGCACGAGCTCATGGCGTCCGGAACGGTGGCCTTCTACGAGCAGGTGAGCGAGCCGACCCTTTGAGCATCGACCATCGACGGCGGAAGGATCCGCGGCAAGTCGGGATGGACGGAGGCGTGAGTCGTTCGACGCGAGGACGCTGACGAAGACACGGGATCCCGACGAGGCCCCCCGCCCCAGACTGAACCGCGAGCAGATCGTACGGACGGCGGTTGCTCGAGCCGACCGGGAGGGGATCGACGCGCTCAGCATGCGGAGCCTGGCCCAGGACCTCGGCGTCGTGCCGATGGCGCTCTACAAGCACATCGCCCACAAGGAGGAGCTGCTCGACCGCATGGTCGATCAGGTCTTCGAGGAGCTCGAGTTCCCCGTCACCAGGGACGAGTTCCCCGCCACGGGGGAATGGAAGGCCGCACTGCGTGAGCGTGCCATCTCCATGCGTGAGGCCCTGCTCAGGCATCCATGGGCGCTGGGCTTGATCGAACTGGGGACTCCCGGCCCGGCCAATCTGCACTATCAGGAGGGGTTTCTCCGGTGCCTGCGAGTGCAGGCCGACCTCTCCTTTGCCGCGGCGCTGCATGCCCACAGCCTCGTGCACAGCTACATCTACGGGTACGTCCATCAGCAGAACGCCATGCCCGTGGACACGGCGGCGGAGGCCCAGACCATCTTCCGGCGGATTGCCGAACAGCACCGCGACGTCGCCGTGGCGTACCCCCACATGGCCGAGCTCCTCACCGAGCTCGGCCGGTCTGGTTACGACTACGGCGAGGAATTCCGGTTCGGACTCGAGCTGCTGCTCGACGGCATCGAGCGGATTCGTCTGCCGCGAGCTGAGCTCGAGGTAGGGCGCCGTCACGGCCCCTCCTCGGAGGCCGGGCCAACGGGCGCCAGGTGCACCAACAGGTTGTAGGTGATCAGCGCGATGGCCAGGTGCATGACCATCAGCACCGACACGGCCTGGGCGGATTGCCCGTTGTGCCAGATGTAGAGGTCCGGCAGGAACAGCACCAGCGTCACCAGCACGGCCAGGCGAAAGAAGAGCTGGCGGGGGCGAGCGCTGATCCGAGTCACGACGGGCCACCCGGCACAGGCGATGACCACGCCGATGACAGTGAGCCTGGCGTAGTCGTGGAACTGGAAGTGGGTGTACCCCTTGGCGGCCGGGAACACCCGCGTGCCCAACGCCACCAGCGCCGCGTCCGCTGCCAGCGAGAGCCCCACGGCCAGCACGGTGGCCACCGCCACCCGCCACCAGGCCGGCTGCCGGTGTCGAGGCGCGAAGTCGACGGAAGCCCAGCCCAGGACCCGCTCGACGACGTCCGGAGAGGCACCCACGCCACCAGGCTACGAAACGCGGGCCCCACCCCGAGTCATCCGTGAGGTGGAAATCCGCCGCACCTCTCCATCTCGAGTCTCATCGGGCCGTGACCGCGGCCCTCCATGGGTCCGGTCGCCCTGCACCACCCGTGTCCTGCTCGCAAACCCGGGCCCGACAGTGGTCGCCTCACGCCTCGGCGACGGCGGCCACCAGCTTTCGGAGCGTGTCCTTGGCGTCGCCGAAGAGCATGATGGTCTTCGGGTCGTAGAGCAGGTCGTTGTCGATCCCGGCGAACCCCGGTCGCATGGACCGCTTCAAAAAGACGATGTTCTGCGCCTCGTCGGCGTTGATGATCGGCATGCCGTAAATCGGGCTGCCCGGAGTGGTCTTGGCTGCCGGGTTCACGGTGTCGTTGGCTCCCACCACCAGGGCGACGTCCGCCGTCGGCATCTCGAGGTTGACCTCGTCCATCTCCTTGAGCTCGTCGTAGGGGACGTTGGCCTCGGCCAAGAGCACGTTCATGTGACCGGGCATACGGCCGGCCACCGGGTGGATGGCGAAGAAGGTCTCGACGCCCCGAGCCTTGAGGGCGTCGGCCAGCTCGCGGGCCGTGTGCTGGGCCTGGGCCACAGCCAGGCCGTACCCGGGGATGATCACCACCTTGCGCGCGTAAGCCAACAGGACGCCGACGTCCTCGGGCGTGCCGGTGCGCACCGGCGGCCGACGCGTCCCCCGCCTCGCCCCCCGTGGCCGTGATCACGGCGCCGAAGGCGCTGAACAAGATGTTGGGCAGAGAACGGCCCATGGCTGCGCTCATGAGCCGGGTCAAGATCATGCCCGAGGCCCCAACCAGGGTTCCGGCCACGATGAGCAAGGCGTTGTCCAGCACGAAGCCCGACGCCGCCACGGCCAATCCGGTGAAGGAGTTCAGCAGGGAGATCAGCACGGGCACGTCCGCGCCGCCGATGGGCAGGACGCAGATCACCCCGAGCCCGAGGGAGAGGGCGAGCACCACCCACACGTAGGCGATATCCCCCGTCACCAGGGCGAGCACCAGGGCCGCCACGACGGCCAGCCCTACCGCTGCGTTGATGGCCTGCTGCCCCGGGTACGTGATGGGTCGCCCGGTGATCAGCTCCTGCAGCTTGACGAAGGCGACGGCGCTCCCGGAGAAGGAGACCGACCCGATGAGCACGCCGAGGAGGACCTCGGCGGTGACGTAGACCGCCGGCTGGAGCCCGAGGCAGCGCAGGTGCAGGAGCTCGACGATGGCGACCAGCGCGGCCGCGCCGCCGCCGACACCGTTGAAGACGGCCACGAGCTGTGGCATCGCCGTCATCTTCACGAACCGAGCCACCGGAACGGCGATGGCGGCGCCCAGCACCATGGCCACGACGGCCAACACGAGGTTCCTCCCCGAGTGCCGCAGGGTGGGCAGGGTGAATGTCATGGCCACGGCCAGGGTCGCGGCCGCCGCGCCGACCAGGTTGCCCTGGCGGGCGTGTCGCGGTGAGCTCAGCCCCTTCAGGGCGACGATGAAGCCGGCGATCGCCACCAGGTAGGCCAGGTCGCGCGCGGTCGCCAGGGTGAACGAGACGGCGACCATCAGACCGTGCTGCCCGAAGGTGGTTCGTTGGGTCCGGCGTCCTCGGCCGCGGTCGCTCTGGTCGACTCGGGTGTTCTCCCCCGCTCGCCCGGCTTGGCCTTGAACATCTCGAGCATGCGGTCGGTGACGACGAATCCGCCGACGACGTTCACGGTGGCCAGGAACACGGCGACGAACCCGAGGACCAGCTGGGCCGTGCTGTTCGCCTCCCCCATCACGATCAGCGCGCCCACCAGCACAATGCCGTGGATGGCGTTCGAACCCGACATCAGCGGCGTGTGCAGAATGCTCGGCACCTTGGAGACGACCTCAATCCCCACGAACGCCGCCAGCACGAAGATCGTGAGGTAGGCGACGATCCCGGTGCTCGACCCACCCGACGAGGCCGCCGACGCGGACTGCAGCACGAACCCGATCACGACGGCGCTCCCGCCCCGTCGCCGAGCAGCTCGACCGCCGCCGGTGCCACCGGACTCCCCTCGCGCAAGACGCACATGCCCGCGACGACCTCGTCGTCCCAATCGGGGGCCAAGGTGCCCTCGGGGCCGATGAGGCCGATGACGTTGGCGACGTTGCGGGCGAAGAGGAAGCTGGCGTGCGTCGGCATGCTCGACGACGGGTTGGCCAAACCGACCACGCGGACCCCCAGGTGCTCGACGATCTCACCCGCCACGGTCAGCTCGCAGTTGCCCCCCTGGTCCGCCGCCATGTCCACGACGACGGCGCCTTCGGCCATCCCCTCGACCATCGACGTCGTGAGGAGCACGGGAGCTCGTCTGCCGGGCACCGCCGCGGTGGCGATCACCACGTCGGAACGGCCCACCTCCTCGGCGAGCGCCGCACGTTGGCGCTCGAGCTCGCCCGGGGAGAGCTCGCGGCGCGTAGCCGCCCACACCCTCGGCAGTGACGCCGGTGTCGAGGAAGGTGGCCCCCAGGCTCTCTGCTTCTTCCTTCGCTGCGGCCCGGACGTCATAGGCCTTCACGACCGCTCCGAGCCGCCGCGCGGTGGCGATCGACTGGAGTCCGGCCACCCCGACTCCCATGACGAGCACCTTGGCGGGGGGAACCGTCCCTGCCGCCATCACGAACATCGGAAAGAACTTCGACAGATGCTCGGCCGCGGCCAGCGCGGCGCGGTACCCCGACACCGTCGCCTGGGAGCTGAGGGCGTCCATGCCCTGCGCCCGGCTGATCCGGGGCAACAAGTCGAAGCTGAGGACCGTCGCGCCCTTGGCGGCGAGCACACGGACGGCCTGCTCGGACTGGGTCACGCCGAAGAAGCTGAGCAGGGTGGCGCCGTCGGGCACCGCCGTCGCCTCTTCTGGGCTTGGCGGGTTGACCCGGACCACGAGGCCGGCCCCCGACAGGGCCCCCGGGGCGTCCGGCGACACGGTCGCCCCGGCCTCGGCATAGGCGGCGTCGCCGAACCAGGCCGAGCGCCCGGCTCCCGATTGCACCGCCACGTCCCAGCCCGCGACGACGAGCTTCTTGGTCACCTCGGGCACGAGGGCCACCCGGCGCTCTCCGGGCCGGCTCTCCGTGACCACCGCCAGTTTCACGGTCGCTCTGTCTAGCAGCTGACCTGGCTCGCAGCCGACCCCTGGGGCGCGCGCCAACCCCCCGCGGCAACGTCCGCCGTGTGCTCAGTCGGCGTCGCCGGCGGCGGCTGCGGCGTCCTGCGCCACACGGCGCAGGAGGTTCGAGCACGCGTTGGTGCGTCACGCCGAAGAGGTGGGCGATGCTCGGAATGCTCTGTCCCTCGGCCCTCAGCGCAACGACGAGCGAGCGGCGGAGATAGCCGCTGGCCTCCGACTGACGGCGCAGGATCGTGCTCACCAGTTGCACGGTGCCCGGCTCGTCCTCGTCCCCCAGGATCGCCTTCCATTCCAGCCCGTTCTGTCGGGCCCGGCGGACCGCGGCGATGCGCTCGGAGAGCAGCCGCTCGCTCTCGGCGTTGACTCGGAGCACGGACTCAAGCTCGTCGAGCGCCTTCAGCACTTCGTCGGCCGCGGGTTGTTCTCTATGGTCCGGCATTGAAATCTCTGCTCCCTCTACGGCCTCTCATCTCGGGACGGCTCAGTCGTTTGGGTGGCCAACTGCAGCGGATATCTCCATATCTCCGTCACGTCGTGCCGCGCCGACTCCGAATCGAACGATTCACCTGGTGTCAGCCTAAGACTTCTCGCACCGGGTATGACGTCAGGACCGCACCTGCGCCGGCACGAAGGCCGTGCACACTGGCAATCTCCAACCACACGGCTAGCTATGGGTGTTGCCGCACCACCGGTTGACGGCCCCGGACCCCGCCTCGGCGGTCATGTCCGATTTCCGCCAGAAAATGGGCCTGGCGCGTGCAACGCTGGCATCGGTGTTCGACGATCCCGACCGTTGCTACGAGGCGGCAAGGAGCAAGGATCCGCGCTTCGACGGTTGGTTCTACTGCGCCGTCACGTCGACCGGGATCTACTGCCGTCCGAGCTGTCCGGCCCGGACGCCCGCACGCGAGCATCTGCGGTTCTACGCCACTGCGGCCGCGGCGCAGCACGCTGGCTTCCGCGCCTGTCTTCGTTGCCGTCCCGACGCCACGCCGGGCTCACCCGAATGGGACCTCAGGGCCGACGTGGTGGCGCGGGCCATGCGCCTGATCCACGACGGCGTGGTGGACCGCGAAGGTGTCGAGGGAGTGGCTCGGCGTCTGGCCTACAGCTCCCGACAGCTGCACCGGCTGATGACCGCGGAGATCGGCACTGGCCCACTGGCCGTGGCCAGGGCGCAACGCAGTCAGACTGCCCGCATCCTGTTGGAGAGCACCGACCTTCCCGTGGCCGACATCGCGTTCGCCGCGGGCTTCGCGAGCGTCCGACAGTGCAACGACACGTTGCGCCAGATCTTCGCCGACACGCCGCTGCGGACTTCGGGCGCGGGCAGCGCGTTCTCGACAGGGCAGAGCGGCCGGGGCGGGCTCGTCTCCCACCGACAGGGCCACCCAGACGATCCGGCTCCGCCTGCCGTGCCGCACGCCCTTCAGCGCGTCGTCGGTGCTCGGATTCCTGGGCCAACGGGCACTGGAGGGAGTCGAGACCTTCGACGGCGTGACCTACCGGCGCAGCCTTCGACTGGCGCACGGTTGGGGCGTCGTGTCGCTCAGTGCGTCACCCGACCGGGCCTCCCGGGGACACGGCTGCGTGGTGGCCGACCTCTCCCTCTCGGACCTGCGTGACCTGACGACCGCGGTCGAGCGGTGCCGGCGCCTCCTCGACCTCGACGCCGACCCTGTGGCCGTGGCCGAGACCCTGGGCCACGACCCCTTCCTCGGACCGCTGGTCCGTGACCACCCGGGGCGTCGCGTGCCCGGAACGGTCGACGGCTACGAGCTGGCCGTGCGCGCCGTCATCGGTCAACAGGTCTCCGTGGCCGGCGGGCGGACCGTCGCTGGGAGGCTCGTCGGAGCGGCGGGCGAGCACCTGGGTCCGAGCTCCGGCCTCAGGGTCTCCGACCAGGGTGCGACCAGTGCCGTCACCCACCTCTTCCCCTCGCCCGCCGCGCTGGCCGAACTGGCTGAGCGCGATCCGGGCGCGTTCGCCATGCCCGCCCGTCGCCGACGTGCGCTGGCCGCCCTGGCGCGGGCGGTCGATGGCGGCGAGTTGGTGATTGATGCCGGTGCAGATCCCCAGCAGGTCCGCGCCACGCTGGTCACCCTGCCGGGCATCGGGCCGTGGACCGCCGAGTATGTCGCCATGCGCGCGCTGCGCGATCCGGACGCCTTCATGCCGACTGACCTCGGTGTCCGACGCTCGGCGGCCGTCCTCGGCCTGTCCGACGACCCTGCCCGCCTCACCGAGGTCAGCCGGGCCTGGCGACCGTGGCGGAGTTACGTCATGGCGCACCTGTGGTCCATCCCGGCTCGACCGATGACCGCGCCGGCCTCACGCGAGAAGGGACATGCCGCATGACCACCACCTCGGACCTGACGGTGACGATGCCGCTCGAGACGCCGATCGGACGCGTCGTGCTCGAGTGCGCGGACGACGCCCTGATAGGGATCTGGCTCCCCTCCGAACGACGCGGGCACCGCACCGACGTCGCCGAAGTCCCTCCCGTGCTGAAGTCGACGGCGACGCAGCTCCGGGAATACTTCGCCGGGGCGCGCACGGAATTCGACCTCCCGATGGAGCTCGAGGGCACCGAGTTCCAGCTGCAGGTCTGGAGCGAGCTGAGCCGCATCCCCTACGGGGAGACCATCACCTACGGCGAGCTGGCTCGTCGGGTCGGCCGTTCCGGTGGGGCGCGCGCCGTGGGTCAGGCCAACGGGCGCAACCCGGTGCCGATCATCGTGCCCTGCCATCGGGTCGTGGCCAGTGACGGCCTCGGCGGGTACGGCGGCGGCCTCGACGTGAAGCGCGCTCTCCTGGCTCGCGAGGGCGCGCTCAGCTAGGGCTCACGACAGGCGCATCAGGTCGAACTGGCCGGTGGAAGTGTCGGACATCACGACCGCCGGCCCCGGTCCGAGCAGGTTCACCGCTGCGCCGACACCGACGGGGTCGCTCACGGCTCCGCTGGTGGTGATGCGGAACACGCACGACGTGGGAGAGGGTATGGACGCCATGGGACACCCCGGCGCGCTGCCCGCGGGCACGAGCACCAGCGGTCCGGCGGCAGAGTCCGACACCGTGCTCGTCACCGTGCCGCCGTAGGTCCCGAGGGGCTTGAGGGTCGTGGTCTCATAGGTGGTGAACTGTGCATCGAGGCCCTGGCCGGCGGGCTCGCTGACCCACAGCGCACTGCCGGCGACGGTGTCGAGGTACTGCACCCCGCCGCCGAGACCGTTCGGTGCATGGGCCAGCGGCGCTCCGGTGGTGGTGGTGCCGTCTGGGCGCCGGACCGCCAGGACGTAGTCCGGCCGCTCGTAGTACACGGCCCCGTCGGGTCCGACGGCCGCACCGAGGCCTCGCGCCACCAGACGCGGCGCGGCCGAGGACGCCGGGTCGATGCGGTAGACGCTCACCGTGTCGCCGCGGGTGACCGAGAGGTACACGGCTCCCGCCGCGGCCATGATGGACACCAGGTCGGCGTTGGAGGCGTTTGCGGTCGTCAACGGGGGCATCGCCCATTGCCCGCTCTGGTTCCCGCTGGTCCGAGCGAAGGCCAGGACCTCCGTGTACGTGGCCACGTAGAAGTTCGTGCTGTCGGCCGCCAGCGAGGCGATGCCATCGGCCACGTGCTCGGCCACCACCGCCGGTCCGTTGCCGTCGACCACCCAGGCCACCGACGGAGCCTGGCTCGTGGGGTCCTGCGGTGCGGCGAACACGGCACCGTCGGGACTCTCGGCCGCCGTCACCCGGTCGGCCGAGAACGGCAGTGCGATGGGAGCGCCCACTTGCAGGGGTCCCGTGGTGGCGACCGGCGGCAGGGTGGACAAAGGAGTTCCCGTCGTCGAGGTGGACGACGCTGGGGCCGACGTGGTCGACGAGCCGGCGGCGGCTGGGGTCGCGTGTGGGCCCCCCGCCGGACCCGACCCGCACGAGGCCAGAGCCACAGCCAGGGCAGCCACGGCGAGCACACCTCCGGCAGCCGGTGCCCCGAAACCGGCCCGAGCACGGAGTCTCGGAGTCGGCACCGGCACCACGCGGCGCTGCAGGCGCCGGCGACGTCTCCCGCGCATCGCCGCCCAGTATGACGCGGCCTCGCGGGCGATACGGTTCGGCCATGGCCACCACCCGCGACATCTCCTACGACGCAGTGGGACGCACCATGGTCGGCACCCTGGCGCTCCCGGCGGGCGACGGGACCCGTCCGGGGGTGCTGGTCTGCCACCAGGGCTCGGGCATTGACCGCCACGCCCGCCACCACGCGGCCCGGCTGGCCGACGAACTCGGGTACGTGGCCTTCGCCCTCGACTACCACGGGGGTGGCGAGTCCCTGAGCAGCCTGGACGAGATCACGGCCCGGACCGGCGAGTTGCGGGCCGACGCGCGGCTGACCCGGGCGCTCGGTCGCGCCGGACTCAACGTGCTCTGTGCCGAAGGCCGCACCGACACCGCCAGGCTGGCCGCCATCGGCTATTGCTTCGGTGGCGCCGTGTCCTTCGAGCTGGCGCGCGACGGCGCCGAACTCAAAGCCGCGGTGGGGTTCCACGGCGAGCTTCGCACGACGCTCCCGGCCGAGGCGGGACGGATCAGGGGCAAGATGCTGGCGCTCGTCGGGGCGGACGACCCCATCGTCGACGAGGCGCAGCGTCGCACCTTCGAGGACGAGATGCGCACCGCGGCGGCGGACTGGCAGCTCTACGTGTACGGCGGCGCCGGGCACTCCTTCACCAGTCCGGGAGTGGATCGGGCCGCCATGCCCGGCGTCGCGTACCACGAGGCGACCGACCGCCGCTCCTGGCGGGCCATGGTCGATCTCTTCGACGAGGTCTTCGCCTGATCCCCAGCGCCGTGCCCGAGCCCTCCTCCTTCCACCCGACCGACCCCGTCCCGACCGACCCCGTCCCGACCGACCCCGTCCCGACCGACCCAGTGCTCGCGGTCCCCCCGGGGCGGGTGGTCTACGGCATGCAGCTGCCCGTCCTCTCGCGACCCACCCCCCTCGCTGCCGAGTGGGAAGGGCAGGCCGGTCCAGCCACGCTGGCCCGGGTCGCTCGCGTGGCGGACGAAGCCGGGTTCTTCTCACTCGGCGTCGGCGACCACACCGCCGTCCCGCGCCGCCTGTCCGATGCCATGGGCACCGTCTGGTACGACCTGACGGCCACGCTCGGATGGCTGGCCGCGGTCACCACCCGGACCCACCTGCTCTCCCAGGTGATGGTGCTCGCGCACCGCCATCCGCTCCGGGCCGCCAAGGAGCTCTCCACCGTCGACGTCCTCTCCGGGGGCCGGCTCATCGTCGGAGTGGGTGCGGGGTATGTGCCCGAGGAGTACGAGTTGTTGACCGGAGGGTTCGAGGAACGAGGCGCCCACACCGACGAGGCGCTCCGCGCGCTGATCCGGTGCTTCGCCGAGGAGTTCCCCGACCTGCCCGGACCGCGCTGGCCCGCTCACGACATGGGCCTGGCGCCTGGGCCGGTCCGCCAGCCGCGCCCTCCCATCTGGGTCGGGGGCTCGTCCCCGGCCGCGCTGCGGCGGGCCGCCGCCCTCGGCGACGGATGGCTGCCCTCGACCACGACCCACCGTGACCTGCCGGGGCAGATCGCCCGGCTGGGGGAGCTGCGCGCCCAGCTGCGTGGGGGCTCACCGATCGACGTGAGCGCGGTGGCGGATCCCGTCTACCTGAACGACGGCGGCCCGCGTCGGGACCTGCCTCCGTGGGTCGTCTCGGGACGTGCCCCGGAGGTGGCCGAGAGGCTGCGCTCGCTGGTGGACATGGGAGCGAACCACCTGCAGGTGCGCCTGATGGCCCGTGACGCCGAGGAGCTCTGCGACCAGGTGGCGCGCTTCGCCGTGGAGGTCGGCCCGCTGCTGAACCGCTGAAGGCCCCGCCCCGTAGGCTCGATGGCGATGTCGTCCTTCTCGTACGTGCTCGGGGCGTTGATCCTGGTGCTCGTCCTGCTGCGCCAGGTGAGGGTGGTGCCGGTGCCACGGGTGTACCAGCCCCGGCTCCCGGTCCTGCTGGGCGTGCTCGGCCTCTTCTCGCTGTTGTCCTACCCCAACGGCCACCACGTGACGGGCGGTGCATGGGCGTGGGTCTGGCCACCTTGGTGATCGGGGCGCCCGTCCTCGGCGCGCTGCGGGGACTGTCCATGCGCGTCTGGGCCGGCAACGGCTGGGTGTTCCGTCAGGGCTCGGCCCTGACCATGGGGCTGTGGCTCGCGTCCATCGGGGTCCACGTCGCCGTCGACTCCGCTGGCGGCGACACCGCCGGCCTGGCCGGGTCGAGCTTCCTGCTGTACCTCGGGCTCACCCTCTGGGCGCAGTACGCCGTGGTGCAGCGCCGCGCCCTGCCCCTCTTCGCCCGGTTGGGGCCGGACGTCGGCCGTCCCTTCCAGGTCAACTTCATGCAGGGACCCGGCGTGTTCTTCACCACCTTTCGCGCCGGGGCGCCGCGCCCGCAGACGCCGGGGACGCCGGGCACCTCGGGTCCCGGTGATGTCATTGACGCCGAGGTGGTCGAGGACGACGACGACCTCGGACCGCCCGAGCTCCGCCCGCCGAGCTGACCCCGGTCTCCGCCGGGTGCGTTCGCGCCGGCGGCTCAGGTGTGGCTGCGCGCCGCCGTTCTCGGCGGGTGCGACGGGCGCAGCTCGGCGATGACCCCGGGCGCGTCCTGGCGCCGGAGGGCCATCTCGATCACATCGGTGATCTCGGCCCCGACCAGCTCGTCGCGCTCGAGCAGCGCGTCTCGCAACCCCTCGACCACCGCGGCGTGCTCGAGCACGATGGCCTTGGCGCTGTCGCACGAGCCCATGAGCAGCGCATCGAGCTCGGCCCGGGCATCCTTGTCGCCGAGGACCTTGTCCACCAAGCTCCCCTCCAGGTAGCCGTTGCCGGCGGCCGCCACCGAGATCAGCGAGGTGCCCATGCCGCAGGCCCCGATCATTTGGGCGCCGATGGTGGTGGCCGCGGCTAGGTCGGAGGCCGGGCCGGTCGACACCTCGTCGAACCACTGCTCCTCGGCCACCATCCCGCCCATGGCGATCTGCAGGAGGGCGTGCAGCTCCTCGCTGCTCTTGGTGAAGCGTTCCTCGGTGTCCGAGTGCTGGAGCAGCCCGAGCGAGTCCCGCCGCTTGACGATGGAGAGCACGTCGAGCTGCCGGGTCTGTCCGACGAAGTACGCCACGGTGGCGTGGCCGGCCTCGTGGGTGGCCACCCGCTCACGCTCGTCGGGGGTGTAGATGGTCTCGTCGGTGACGCCGAGCTCGACGAGCATCTTGGCCTCTGCGACGTCTGGCAGGGACATGACAGAGCGCCCATGGGTCAGGGCGATCACCAGCGCCTCGTCCATGAGGCGTTCGAGGGCGGCCGGCGAGTACCCGAAGGTCATCCCGGCCACCATGTCGGCCGCACCGTGTTCGTCGAGATCGGCGCCGTGGGCCTTCCTGCCCAGGTAGTACGCCACAATGTCGGCCCGGGCCTTCCGGCCGGGCAAGCCGAAGTAGATGGTGCGGTCGAAGCGACCGGGACGGATCAGCGCCGGGTCGAGGTCGTCCTTTCGGTTCGTGGCGCCCACCACCAACACGTTGGCCGGCGCCACTGCGGGCTTGCGGATCTTGGCGCCTTCGGGCAGGTAGCGATTGAACAGGTCGATCCAGAGCGAGGCGACGCGCTGCCCCCGGGTCGGGGTGTCGAAGGACTGCAGCTGGACGAGCAGTTCGTTCACCACGCCGGTCACGCCCTCGTTGGGCCCGTTCCCGCCGAGCCCGCGCCGAGCGGCTCCGATGGCGTCGATCTCTTCAATGAAGCCGATGGCACCGCCCTCCTTGCGGGCCTGCGCCCGGAGCACCTTGAAGAACGAGCGGATCTTGCGGTTGGTCTGCCCGTAGTACATCGACTGGAAGGCCGATGCGGAGACGAAGAGGAAAGGGACATTCGCCTCCTTGGCCATGGCCTTGGCGACGAAGGTCTTGCCCGTACCCGGCGGCCCCTCGAAGAGCACCCCCCGGCGGGCGGAGCCGCCCATGGCCTCGCGGAAGGTCTGGTGGGCCAGGAACAAGTTGATGGTGCGCACCACCTCGGACTTAATGGGGTCGATCCCCACCAGGTCCTCCAGCCCGACAGCGGTCTCACCAGGCCGGATCATCGTGTGCGGGGAACGCCCGGCGCCGAGCAGGGGAGCCAGCATGACCACGCCCAGCATGAGCACGATGACGATGGCGGGCAGGGCGCCGCCGATCCAGTGCGGGAGCCCGATGGACGGGAAGACCGGGTGTCCGGAGATCCGGCGGATGACCACCCAGCCGGCGACCAGGGCGCTGACGGCCACCAGGCGGCGCAGCCGGGCGATCCGGCGGCGTTCGCGGGCCCGGGAGACGTCCGCGCTGCCGAGGATGGCGTCACCGACGATCCCCGAGACGCGGTGGTCCGCGACGTGGGACCCGCCGGTACCACCAGGACCGGGGCCCGATCCTCTGTCGGCATCCGCGCCAAGAGAGGAGGGACCCGGTTGGGTGGGCCGATTCATGACCAGACTCCTGTTCATCCCCCGTGGACGACCTTCAACATAGAGCCTGTCATAGGACTTATGGCCTGCGAAGTGACGAAAGTAATAATTCTTCCGGTTCGATTCCCCCGGGGCCCGGACCTCGGGACCACGGAAGGCGAGGTGGGAGGGGTGCGCCGGCCCCTCCCCACCCGGTTGAATGGGACCCGCCGTCGTGAGGGCGGCCCGGGCAAGGGGGCGCCATGGCCGAGACCACAGGGCACGACGAGCGTCAGCTCTTCATCGGGGGCGCGTGGGTGGAGGCGTCGAGGGGGACCTACGAGATCGTCAATCCCGCCACCGAAGAGTGCGTCGGCCTGGCGGCCAATGGCGGTGCGGACGACGCCCGGGCCGCGGTGGCCGCGGCCAAGGAGGCGCAACCTGCGTGGGCGGCCTGGTCCGCTGAGGACCGCTGTGCGCTGCTCCGTGACGCGGCGGCAGCCCTCCGGGCGAAATCGGCCGAGCTGCTGCCGTTGGTGATGGCCGAGACCGGGTCCACCGCGGCGCTCGGGGCGCATCTGCAGATCCCCCTCGCGGTGGACCGCCTGGAACGCTCTGCGCGGGACCCCCGGCCGGTCCTCGAGACCCCGCTCCTGCCCCAGCCCGTCGAATCGTCGCCGTTCTCGGGCGGTGGTGTGATCGGAGCCATGGTGAACCGGGTCCCGCTCGGAGTGGTGGCCTGCATCACCGCCTACAACTTCCCCCTCTCGAACGTGGCGGGCAAGATCGGTCCGGCGCTGGCCGCCGGCAACACCGTGGTCGTAAAGCCGGCGCCCCAGGACCCCCTGGCCGTGATGGAGCTGGTGCGCATTCTCGATGGGGTCGGGTTCCCTCCGGGTTCGGTCAACCTCGTCAACGGTGAGGGGCCCGCCTCCTCGGCCGCGCTCGTCGACGCCGGCGACGTCGACGCGGTGAGCTTCACGGGATCGAGCACCGTCGGTGTCGCCATTGCGCAGGCTGCGGCGCGTGCCATGAAGCGGACGTTGCTGGAGCTGGGCGGCAAGGGCGCCTGCGTGGTCTTCGACGACGCCGACGTCGAGGCCGCCATCACGTGCCTGTCCTCCACCTGGACCATTCACTCCGGACAGGTGTGCACCGCGCCGACGCGCGGGGTGGTCCATCGGAGCGTCTTCGACCGGGTCTGCGGGGCCCTGGTCGAACGAGCCAGCCAGCTCACGGTGGGCGATCCCACCGACCCGACGACCGTGGTCGGTCCGGTCATTTCGGCCGCACAGCGGGCTCGCGTGGAGGCCCACGTCGAAGGGGCGTGGGAGGACGGAGGGGAGATCCTCGCCGGAGGGGCGCGGCCGAGCGACCCGGCCGTGGGGTACTACGTTGCGCCGACCCTGATCGCCGGAGACCCCACCATGCGGGTGGCCCGCGAAGAGATCTTCGGGCCGGTGCTGACTGTGATCCCCTTCGACGACGAGGAAGAGGGTGTCGCCATCGCCAACGGCACCGCGTACGGGCTCTACGACCGTGTGTACTCCGCCGACTGGTCCCGCGCCCTGCGCGTGGCCAAGCGCCTTCGGTCGGGCAGCGTCTCGGTGAACACCTCACAGCGCCACTACGAGGCACCGTTCGGCGGCTTCAAGATGAGCGGCATCGGTCGCGACGGGGGCGACTACGGTCTGCTCGCCTACACCGAGCCCCAATCGATCGTCTGGAGCGTCTAGCCCCGTCGCTCCCGTTGGCCCGGGCTACGGCGCGTCGCGATACCAGCCCGACGCGGCCAGATTGCCGCCGTCGACGTGGAGCGTCTGGCCCGTGACGAAGCGGGCCAGGTCGCTGGCCAAGAACAAAATGGCGGCGGCACCGTCACGGGCCGTGCCCCAGTACCCGAGGGGCGGAGCGGGCGCCATGCGGTAGCCCCCGGCGACCGCATCCGCGTCCGGTCCTCCGTCGGTCAGACCCCCAGAGGCGGCATTCATGCCCTCGGTCTCGAGCACGTCGGGCGCCATGGCGTTGACCCGGATGCCCCGAGGCGCCAACTCGAGGGCAAGTGTCTTGGTCAGATTGGCCTGGGCCGCCTTCATGGCCGAGTACACGGCGTACCCCGGAGCCGCCCGGTGGGCCTCGATGGAGGTCACGTTGACGATGGAACCGCCCTCGGGGATGTGCGGGACGCACAGACGTACGAGGCTGGTCACCTGGGTGAAGTTCGTGGCGATCAGCGTCGACTCCCCCTTGGGCGAGACGTCGAGGAACGGCGCGAAGAAGGTCCCCCCGGCGTTGTTGACCACCACGTCGATCCGTCCGAACCGCTCCGCCACCGCGGCGACGAACGCCCCCAGCGCGTCGGCGTCACGCACATCGAGGACGCGGCGGAACGGATCCTCGCCGTCGCCCAGTGTCGAGGACCGGTCGCACAGTGCCGGCACCGCGCCCTGCTCGGCGAACAGCGCGGCGGTGGCGGCGCCGATGCCGGACGCGGCGCCGGTCACCAGCACCACCTTGTCCTCGAGTCCCAACAAGCTCACGGCGTACCCCCTTCGATGAAACGCGCCGCGAACGCCTCCAAGCCCTCGAGCACGTCGGCCGAGCGGCGCCACGGCGTCACGACGAGGCGGTCCACCCCGGCGCGCTCCCATGCCGCCAGATCGTCCTCGTTCTCGCAGGCCCCGGCCATGGTGACCTCGAAAGGCTCGTCGAGCCGCCCGGCCGCGTCCCGGTAGGCACGCAGGCGCGCCACCTGATCGGCGACCACCTCGGGCGCCTCGGTCATGCCGATCCAGCCGTCCCCCAGCTGCCCGGCGCGGCGCAGCGCGGCGACCGACTGGCCCCCGACGTGGATCGGGATGGGCTGCTGCACCGGCTTGGGCTCGAAGGCCACCTCGGGGAAGGCAAAGTGCGGCCCGTCGTGGGCGACGATGTCCTCGGTCCACAAACGCCGGCAGACCGCTATGGCTTCGTCGAGCCTCGCCCCTCGGGTGCGGGGATCGACGCCGAGCGCCAGCCACTCCGAGCGCAACCATCCCGCCCCGACCCCGAGCAGGGCTCGGCCACCGGACAGCCAGTCGAGAGTGGCGAAGCCCCGCGCCGTGATGAACGGGTGCCGGAGCCCCAAGAGGTACACGTTGGTGCCCAGCCGGAGCGACGTGGTGCGCGCCGCGAAGGCGGACAGCATGGCCGGCGCGTCGAAGAGCTGCGTGGTCGGCGGGATCGGCGGGTGGTCGTCACCGGCATAGGGTGACCCCGCCATGTCGACGGGCAACACGAGATGCTCGGGCAACCAGGCTGACTCGAATCCCAGTCGGTCCGCGGCCTCGGCGGCCGCCATCCACAGGCGCGGGTGCATGCGCCCGAACGTCACGGCGAACTTCACGCGGATCCCCCCGGCACGGCGGTCAGGCTACTCAGGCTCCATGGCCAGTTCGTCGACGTAACACCACACCCAGTCCTCACCGGGCTCGAAGGATTGCACCAGTGGGTGTCCCGAGCGATGGAAGTGCGCCGTGGCGTGGCGGGCCGGGGAGGAGTCGCAGCAGTTCACGGCGCCGCACGAGAGGCAGAGCCTGAGGTGGACCCAGGTCCCGCCCACCTTCAGGCACTCGCCGCACCCCTCGGGCGTCTGCGGCTCGACGTCCGCGATCTGGTCCAGGTGCGTGCATTCGGGCATCGTGATCGTCGACCCACCATATCGAGGCCCGCCCGGCCATGGCCGAGCCGACGGGAGAACGTACGGCCAATCTACGAGGTCGTCATGCCGCCGTCGACGGCCAGGGCGGCCCCGGTGACGCCCGACGCCGAGGGGCCGCACAGCCAGGCGATCAGGGCGGCGGGTTCGGACGGTTCGAGGAGACGGTCCAACAGCTGCTGGCCGGCGAACTGCTCGACCGACCGCAGCCCGAAGACGCCCGCCGACGCCTCGAGCATCGCCGTGCGGGTCGATCCCGGACAGATGGCGTTCGAGGTGATCCCCGTCCCGGCCAGGTCGGCGGCGAGACCCCGCATGAGCCCGATGACGGCGTGCTTGGACGCGCAGTAGGCGGTCAGCTTGCGCAGGCCGAGCAGGCCGGCCGCCGAGGCCACGGCGACCAGGCGACCCGGTCGGGGTCGGGGGGCCTCGAGCAGCACGGGCACCGCCGCCGCCACCGCGTTGCGCACGCCGACCACGTTCACGTCGAAGAGCGCGTCCCACTGCGGGTCGGCCGTCTCCCAGAGCGCCGGACCCCCGGCGATGACGCCCGCGGCCGCCACGACCGCGTGGAGGCCGCCGAAGCGACCGATCGCCTCGCTCACCGCCTCGGCCATGTCGACCGCGCTCCGCACGTCGCCCACTACGGGGTGCACGGCGTCACCGTGGCGCGCCGCCGACCGCCTCGAGCTCAGCGGCCGTCGCCAACGGGTACCCGAGGGCAGGATCGTCGGCGCAGCGGTCGACGCCCACGACAGACCATCCCGCCGAGACCAGTGCGTCCACGGTAGCGGCGCCGATCCCCCTCCCGGCGCCGGTGACCACGGCGACGGGGCTCACCGGTCGGGCCAGTGCGCCCTGGCGGCGGCCACCAGGTCACGCACCAAGGACTCCAAGAGCTCCCGCCCCTCCACGGCGCTCGCACCCGCGGGGTCGCCCAGCACGCCGTTGGACGATAGCGGGCGCACCCCTTCGGCGCGTAGACGGGGCAGCAACTCGACCAACGGCTCGCTTCGTCCACGCTCGGCGGCCGCGAGCTGCACGGCGGACGGATGGAGCGCCAGCATGAGCGAGGTCTCGGTCCTCCCGGCGTGGGCGTCGCCCCCCGCGGGAGCCACTCGCCACGCCACCACGTCGTCGCCCTCCGACGCGCTGCACCGGGACGCCGTGGACAGGGCGTCGTCGTTGCCCCCGTGGGCATTGACGAACAGCACTCCTCGGAAGGCGGCCCGGGCCGAGCGCACCAACTCCACGAGCACCTGGCTCAGGGCTGCGTGCCCGATCGACAGCGTTCCGGGGAACCCGGCGTGCTCGCCGCTGGCCCCGTAGGCCAGAGCGGGGGCCAGGGCCAGGGCCGGCCACGCGGCCGCCGCGCCGGCCGCCACCGCGGTGGCGATACGGGTGTCGGTGTCGAGGGGGAGGTGCGGTCCGTGCTGTTCGAGCGAGCCCAGCGGAACGGCCAGGACGGCGCGGTGCCCGGTGGCGTCCACCTCGGGCCAGGTGGCGCGGGCCAGCTCCACCGCTCAGGCGCGAGCGGGCATCCGAAGGCGGACCGGGGTCGGCACCGGCACCGGAGTACCGTCGGCTCGCACCTTGGAGTGGCCCAGCTCCGCCGTCGGACGCCCGCTCCCGGCGGCAACGGCCGCCAGGGCCGTCTCGCCGTGCCCGTGCACGCACTCGGGGTCGGGCCCGTCGAGCGGCAGCCCGGTGAAGAACTTGGCCGCCATGCATCCACCCTGGCAAGCGTCGTAGGAGCCGCAGGACGCGCACGCCCCCGCGCTCTGGGGCGACCGCAGCGACGTGAAGAGCTCGGACTCGCGCCATACGCCGGCGAACCCGCCCGGCCGGCGGACGTTGCCGGCCAGGAACTGGCGGTCGATGACGAAGGGGCAGGCGTAGACGTCGCCGACGGGGTCGATCAGACAGACCACCCGCCCCGCGCCGCACAGGTTGAGCCCCTCGAGCGGTTCGCCCAAGGCGGAGAGGTGGAAGAAGGAGTCGCCGGTCAAGGATGTCGGGACGGTCGAGGAGCCACCGGTAGAGCTCTCGCTGCTGGAGTGCCGTCGGGTGGAGCTCGTCCCAGACGTCCACGCCCCGACCCGACGGGCGCAGGCGCGTCAAGCGCAGCTGCGCGCCATAGGAGTCGGCGATGGCGGCGAACGCATCGAGCTCGGCCACGTTGGTGCGCGTCACGACCACGCTGATCTTGAACCCGCCGAACCCGGCCGAGGCCAGGTTGTCCATGGCCGCGCGGGCCGCGGCGAAGGATCCTTCGCCGCGGACGGCGTCGTTGGTCGCCGCCGTGGCGCCGTCCAGGCTGACCTGCACGTCCAGGTAGTCCATCGCCGCCAGCTGGCGCGCCCGGTGCGGCGTCAGCCGGGTGCCGTTGGTGGAGAACTTCACGCCCGACGCGACGGTCCACGGCGTAGGAGACCAGGTCGAAGAAGTCGGGCCGCAACATCGGCTCGCCGCCGCCGATGTTGACGTAGAACACCTGCATGTCGACCAGCTCGTCGACCACGCGCGCGCGCCTCGGCCGGGGTCAGCTCGTCCGGGTCCCGCCGCCCCGAGGAGCTCAGGCAGTGCACGCAGGCCAGGTTGCACGAGTACGTGAGCTCCCAGGTGAGGCAGATGGGCGCGTCGAGACCTTCGATGAACTGTTCCTTGAGGGGCCTCGGGTCAGCTCGAGCTCAGCGGACACGATCACCTCCGAGGCGGCCAGCCGAGCCAGGGCCCGCCGGTAGGACGAGCGCCCCGGCTCGGGCACCACCGCGTCGATGGCCGCCTCCGCGCTCGGGTACTCGTGCAAGGTGCGACACCAGCTCGACCAACGTCCTCGACTTGAGGAACACCAGCCGGCGGTTGCCGTAGTGGTACGCCAAGGCACCGAACGGCTCGTCCCGCACGGCCACCTGGGGGTCCAACCGCCAGGCCTCCGCTCCGACGCGGGCGAGCGGGCGCCGGCGGCGCGGTGTGCGCGGCCGCGTCGACGGTCAGCGCTCAATAGACGCCGCACATCCCGTCGATCGAGACCTCCTCCACCAGCAGTTCGTCGACGTCCTCGTCGGACAGCTCTTCGCTCGTCCTCGGCGACCTGTGGCGTCCCGGCCTTCACGCAGCATCACGACCTCCTCGAGAGCGGGAGCCCAGACTATCGAGACGCGGAGGCTGCGAAGCTGTGCGGTGGCCGACCCCCGTGCGCCGTCACCGCTGCGAGCGGCACCTCCGCGGGACGCGACCCCGTTGCCGGCGTTCTTCTCCCTCCGGCCCGACCGGTCCACCCGGGTGATCGACCACGGAGCGCGTCTGCTCGGTGGCAGCCCCCTGCGTCTGTTCCGCCTCTCCGGCGTGCCGCGGACCTGGTGGAGCGCTGGCTCCGCGGGGACGCAGTCGGTCCGGCCGTGCGGCCGGGTTGCTGGCCCGCCGGCTGGTATCCGGCGGAGCGATGACACCCAGGTCGGCATCGGCACGATTCGGGCACGAGGACGTGACGGTCGTGGTGCCCGTCCGTGACCGGCCGGCCGAGCTCGACCGACTGCTCGGCGCGCTCGGCGGACTGGCCTGCGTGGTCGTGGACGACGCTTCGCGCCAGGCCGACGCCACCGGCCAGATGGCCGAACACCACGGCGCCCAGCTGGTCGCCCTGGCCGACAACGTCGGCCCCTCCGGTGCCCGCAACGCCGGGTTGGCCACGGTGCGCAGCGCGCTGGTGGCTTTCGTCGACTCCGACTGCGCGCCAAGCGACGGCTGGCTCGAGCCGCTCCTGAGCCACTTCGACGACCCGCTGGTCGCCGCGGTCGCACCTCGAATCGTGGCCGCCGGCGTGGAAGCGGGCCCCACCTTGTCCCGGTACGAAGCGACCCGGTCTCCCCTCGACCGCGGCACTCGCCCCAGCCTGGTACGGCCGCGTGGCCCCGTCCCCTTCGTCCCGAGCGCCACGCTGGTGATGCGCTCGGACCTGGCCACCGGCCCGGACCTGTTCGACCCCGCCCTGCGCGGCGGCGAGGACGTCGATCTCGTCTGGCGGCTGGGCGAGGCCGGATGGGACGTGCGCTACGAGCCCACCTCGACGGTGCGCCACCACGGCGCGGCCACGCTCGGCCGCTTCCTCTCGCGTCAGGCCTTCTACGGGTCGACGGCCGGTGCCCTGGCCCGACGCCACCCGGGGGCGGTGCCGCCGGCCGAGCTCTCGGTGTGGACGTTCGCTGCCTGCGTCCTGGCGCTGGCCCGGCGACCGTGGCTGGCGATCGGGACCGTGGCCGTCTCGGTCGCCCTGCTGGCCCGGCGGCTGTCGGGGCTGGTCGATCGGCCCGGTGCGGTGGCCGCCCGTGTCGCCGGGGGCGGCACGGCGTGTGGTGCGGTGGCCACGCTGGGGGGACTCTCCCGGGTCTGGTCACCGGCCCTGGCGCTCGCACTGGCGTTCCGGCGCACTCGCCGGATCGCCACGGCCGGGCTGCTCCTCCCAGCGCTCGCCGACTGGGTCTCGGGCCATCGCACCCTCGATCCGGTCCGGTACGCCGCGTTGCACGTGGCGGACGACACCGCCTACGGGACGGGCGTGTGGGCCGGGTGCCTTCGGGCGCGGGTGATCGAGCCGCTGCTCCCCCGCGTGGTCCGGAGCGCCAGCCCGTGGTCGGGGCGCGCCCTGCGGGCCGACCCCGAGGCCCCGGCCGTACCCCGCCGGAGGGCTGCCCGCGCGGCTGGGGCGTAGAGTCGCAGGTCGCTGTCGCCACCGCCCGCGGGACCCACGGGACGCCGGGGCGGACATCCGGGCGGCGGCCGCGGAGCACGACGAAGGGTTCCCCACATGGCAGGAAGATGGTTCGAGACGGTCGCCGAGGCACAACGGCGCGCCAAGAGGCGGCTACCCAAGTCGGTCTACAGCGCCCTGCTCGCCGGCTCCGAACGCGGCCTCACGGTGGAGGACAACGTCGCCGCCTTCGGCGAGCTGGGCTTCGCCCCCCACGTCGCCGGGCTGGCCGACAGTCGGGACCTGGTCACCAAGGTGATGGGCCAAGAGGTCTCCTTCCCGGTGCTGCTCTCGCCTACCGGCGTCCAGGCCGTCCACCCCGACGGCGAAGTGGCGGTAGCCCGGGCGGCCGCCGCCCGGGGGACGGCCATGGGCCTGAGCTCGTTCGCCAGCATGCCGATCGAGGACGTGGTGGCGGCATGCCCGCAGACGTTCTTCCAGCTCTATTGGATCGGGACCCGCGACGAGATCCTGGCGCGGGTGGAGCGGGCCCGGGCGGCCGGCGCGGTCGGCCTCATCGCCACGCTCGACTGGTCATTCTCACAGGGGCGCGACTGGGGCAGCCCGACCATCCCCGAAACCGTCAACCTGCGCGCCATGCTGCGGTTCGCGCCCGAGGCCTTGGCCAACCCGCGCTGGTTCATGTCCTTCGCGCTCAAGGGCAAGCGCCCCGACCTCACGACGCCCAACATGGTGCCGCGGGGCCAGAGGGGCCCCACCTTCTTCGGCGCCTACGGCCAGTGGATGCAGACCGCGCCGCCGAGTTGGGACGACGTGGCCTGGCTCCGGTCCCAGTGGGACGGCCCGTTCATGCTCAAAGGCGTCACCCGGGTCGACGACGCCAAGCGGGCGGTCGACGCCGGGGTGAGCGCCATCTCGGTGTCCAACCACGGGGGAACAACCTCGACGGGACGCCGGCGACCATCCGGGCCCTGCCCTCCATTGCCGAGTCCGTGGGTGACCAGGTGGAGGTGCTGCTCGACGGCGGAGTCCGGCGCGGCAGCGACGTCGTCAAGGCGGTGGCTCTCGGCGCCCGGGCGGTGATGCTCGGGCGTGCCTACCTCTGGGGCCTGGCGGCCAACGGGCAGACCGGGGTGGAGAACGTGCTCGACATCGTGCGCAGCGGGGTGGAGTCCGCGTTGCTGGGACTGGGGCACGCCTCCATCCACCAGCTGCACCCCGACGACCTGGTGGTGCCCGACGGGTTCACCCGCCACCTGGGGGCCTGAATCCCACCACGCCTCGCACGAGGGTGCCCGCCGCCTGGTCCTCGTATCCCTGCTGCACCTGGTCGAGTCGGTACTCGGCCGTCACCAGCTCGTCCACCTGGAGCTGGCCCGACTCGTAGAGGCGCAACAGGTTGGGCACCTGCACCCTGGGGCTCTGGGAGCCGAAGACGGTGCCGAGCACCGACTGGTTGAACATGGCCAGGGTGAACAGGTTCAGCCGGACGTCCATCTGGTCGAAGGGTGCGATCGCGGTGACCACGATGCGGGCGTCCTTGGACCCGCACGCGCAGGCAGCGGCGACGAGGTCGCCCGTGAGCTCGCCCGGCGTCAGGATCACGACGTCGGCGTTGCGGCCCGACGTGAGCTCGGGCAACAGGAGCTGGGCGTCGGGGAGGGTGAGCGCCGTGTGTGTGGCGCCGATGGCGGTGGCCCGCTCGAGCTTCCACGGAACGGGGTCGACGGCCACGACGTGGCGCGCCCCGGCGATGCGGGCCCCCTGAATCGCCCCCGAGCCGACGCCGCCACATCCGGCCACCACGACCGTCTCGCCCGGTCTGACCCGGCCCCGATCCACGGCGGAACCGAATCCGGTCGATATGCCGCAGCTGATGAGCGCGGCGGCCCGCAGATCCTGCCAGGGCTCAATGCGCACGAGCGAGTTCTCGTGACAGACCACCTCCTCGCAGAACGTGCCCAGCTGCGCCATCCGGTTCAGCGATTGGCCGTCAAGTCGGTACCGGTAGGTGCCGTCGCTGATCATCGGTCCGGCCAAGGTGGCCAGCCCCAAGTCGCAGAGGTTCTGTCGTCCCGAGGCGCACCAGAAGCAGATCCCGCACGAGGGGATGAACGACATGGCCACGTGGTCGCCCTCGGCCACCTGAGTCACGTTCGGGCCCACCTCGGTGACGATGCCCGCCCCCTCGTGGCCGCCGACGATGGGGAACATGGAACTCACCCCGAGCAACTCGAGCACCTCGGGGGGCGCCCCGATCCCGCCGTGGCGCAGGTGCTCGTCCGAGTGGCACATTCCGGCCCAGGCCATTTCCACGCGGACCTCGCGGCTCGCCGGGGGGTCGATCTCGATCTCGGCGGTCGTCCAGGGCTCGTGGAGCGCGGTGCACACCGCAGCCCGCGTCGTCGTCATCGGCTCCTCCTCCGCGCCAGATCCTGCCACCACCGTGCCGGCGGCGCGGCCGGGCGGTTGGGACCGGCCAGTAGGGTCGCTCCGTGTCCGTCGGCAGCTCGACCCGCGGCCTTCCCGTCGAGTTCAGGGGCCTGACCAAGCGCTTCGGGTCGGTGAAAGCCGTTGACGGTCTCTCCTTCTCCGTCGAGCCAGGCCGCGTCACTGGGTTCCTGGGACCCAACGGCTCGGGGAAGACGACCACGCTGCGCATGCTGCTCGGGCTGGTCCGGCCGAATTCCGGGACTGCCACCATCGGCGGCAGCCGCTACGCCGAGCTCTCGCACCCGGCCCGCACCGTGGGCGCCGTGCTCGAGGCCACGAGCTTCCACCCGTCGCGGCGAGCCCGAACCCACCTGCGCATGGCAGCCCGCGCCAGCGGGATCGGCGACGAGCGTGCCGACGAGGTGCTCGACCTGGTCGGCCTCACGGGGGACGCCCGGCGCAAGGTGGGCGGCTTCTCCATGGGCATGCGCCAGCGGCTCGAGCTGGCCACGGCCATGCTGGGCGATCCCGACGTCCTCATCCTCGACGAGCCCTCCAACGGCCTCGATCCCCAGGGCATCGCCTGGCTGCGCGACTTCATGCGCTACCTGGCGGGGGACGGTCGCACCGTGCTGGTGTCGTCGCACCTCCTGGCCGAGATGGCCCAGACGATCGACGACGCGGTGATCGTCTCCTTCGGACAGCTGAAGGCGCACGGCACCCTCGACCAGATCACGGCGGGCCTGCACGGCCGGGTCATGCGGGCCCGGACACCCGAGGCGGACCGCCTCTGTGGTGTCCTCTCCGCCGCCGGGATCGCCTACCGGCGGCTCGGAGGCGACGAGGTGGCGATGGACGGGGTCACGCCCGAACGGGTCGGACCGCTGCTGGCGTCCAACCAGATCGTGCTCTACGAGCTCGTCGGCGAGGGCGGCGACCTCGAGTCCGTCTTCCTGTCGCTCACCAGCGGCCTCGGGTTCGAGACGATGGCGCTGCCCACATTGGAGCCGGGATGACGAACGCCATCCGTTCGGAGCTGCTCAAAATGCGCTCCACGCCCGGGGTGTGGGTGACCGTCCTCCTCGTGCTCCCCCTCACCGTGCTCGGGTGCCTGGTGGTGTTCGCCTCGGCGGGCGGCGTCCCGGGCCACTCCCTGAACTTCCCGCAGAACATCCACCAGCGCCGCCAGCTCCTCGGGGCGGGCTACGGCGCGATTCAGGTCCTGGCCCCGGTGATCGGGGTTCTGTGCATCACCGGCGAGTACCGGCACAAGACGATCACCACGTCGCTCGTCCTCACGCCCGTTCGTTCGCGGGTCCTGGGCGCCAAGGTCGTGGTGACGGCGTTGTGGTCGGTGTCCGTCGCCCTGCTGTCCCTGGTGGCGGTGGCCCTGGTCGGACTGCCGTGGAACGCCGGGCTCGGTGGCGCCACCGCGCCGATCACCGACCAGGTGGGTGCCGTGATCCCAGGCCTCCTGGCCACCACGGTGCTGCTCGGGCTGTTCGGTCTGGGCTTCGGCACCTTGGTGAAGAACCAGGTGGCGGGCATTCTCGTCACCATCGGTGGCACCTTCATCCTGGAGAACCTGCTGGTCGCGCTGGCCCGCACGCTCTTCCACGTCGACCTCAACTGGCTGCCCAACGGGGCGGGCGGCTCGTTGGCTGGAGACATCGCCCGGGGGTTCGGGGGCGCCCACGACGTGGCCTCCCGGCTGCTCCCGTGGTGGCAGGGCGGGTTGGTCATGCTGGCCTGGGGCCTGGTCCCGCTGACCATCGGCTACTTCACGACCTTCAGCCGCGACGTGACATAACCCCAGGCCCCGGACCCCGTCGGTTACCGTTGCTCGTCTTGAACCCGCTCCGGGTGCGCGGTCGCGGACCGGGAGGGTGCTGAACTGGAGCGACCATGGCCGTGCGGTCTTTCACCTCGGAGCCAGAGCAAGAGCCGGAACAAGAGCCGGAGGACTCGCTCCAGATCTCGGGTGCCATCATGGCTCCCTCCGACGGGCCCTCCCCCGTGCAGTTGGTCGACGCCGGCCATGCCCCGCACGGGCTCGGAGTGGTGCGCGACCAGTACGTGCGCAAGATCAGGGGGACCCCGACCATCCGTATGGTCCCCGGTTCGATGCGGGTGGAGGGACGGCTGCTGCGCTTCGCCGTCTCGGACAACGTCGACGCCCACGGACCCGAGGGCCCGGGGTCACCGCCCGTCTGGGCCGTCAACATCCACGGCTACTTCGCCGGTGGCGGTATGTACTGGCGGGAGAGCGCCCGCCTGGCCGAACAGATGGGCTGGCGTGTGGTCAACCCCAGCCTGCCCGGGTTCGGGGGGAGCGACCCGCTCGACTGGCAGGACATCTCCCTCGACAGCCTGGCCGACCAGGTGATGGCGATCGTGCACAAGGTCGACGCCGGACCCGTCCTCCTGCTGGGGCACTCCATGGGCGGTGCCGTCGCCGTGCAGTTCGCCCACGACCATCCGCGGCGCACCCTCGGGGTGGTGTACCGCGACGGGGTCTCCACCCCGGCGTGGAAGGACCGCAAGGGCATCATCCCTGCCGTGCTCTCCCCCGTCCTGCCCGATATCGCCCCCATGGTCGACATGCTGGCCGCCGTGGTGTTCGACCTGCCTGACCTGGCCATGGGGCGCATGTACTCGACCGTGCGCGCCGTCCTTCCGGACATGCGGCAGAACATCCGCGCCGTGGCCCAGACGCTCCCCATCGGCAGCATGCTGATGGGGGTCGACCAGCGAAGCCAGGTGCGCCACCTCGTCGCGCAGCAGATCCCCATCCTCAACGAGTGGGGATGCTTCGACCGCATCATCCCCGGGCACACGGCGCTCGAGTTCGCCTCGGTGGCGCGTGCCCCGGTGCTGTGGGTGCCGGGCGGCCACAGCTGGATGCTGGCCCGGCCCCAGGGCCAAGCCGACATCCTCACGCACGTGGCCCGCGGGCGGGAGTTCATGGAGCACGTGGACGACCGGCGGCGGCAGCTGGGCCAACGCGCCCAGGCATTCTCCGAGGAGGCCCTGCCTGCACAGGCGCTGCGCGCCGCCAACTGAGCCGGGCGGGCCGCCGGTGCGCCGCCTCTCCCGTCCCCGTCGCGCCCTGGCACCGTGATCAGCCATCTGCTCCAGCCACTGCTCTCCTTGCACGGATGGCAGGCCTACGCCCTCGTCGGGCTCCTCGTCTTCGCCGAGGACGCCGTCCTGCTCGGGTTCGTGTTCCCGGGCGAGACGGCCGCGGTCCTCGGGGGCGCCGTCGCCGCCAAGGGGGGCGTGAGCATCGGGGGCATCGTGGCCGTCGTCGTGGCGTGCGCCATCGTGGGTGACTCGGTCGGGTACGCCATCGGCGACCGCTGGGGCCGCCAGCTGCTGCAGCTCGGCCCGCTGCGACACCGGCAGAAGGGCATCGCCATGGCGCTCGAGCAGCTGAGCCGGCGGGGCGCTGTGGCCGTGTTCGTGGGCCGATTCTCCGCCTTCCTGCGTGCCATGGTGCCCGGACTCTCGGGCATGTCCAAGATGCGCTACGCCGTCTTCCTGCCGGCCAACGCGGCAGGCGGCATCTGCTGGGGTGTGCTCTACGTGCTCCTGGGCTACTTCGTCGGACAGCGGGTGGAGAAGGCCACCGGGATCGCCTCGGACGTCATACTCGGGCTCATCGTGGTCGTCGTCGCCGTCCTGATCGTGCGGCGCCGTCGGACCGAGGCACGCGAGATCATCGGCCCGGCGGAAGAAGCACCCGACAGCGGAGGGTCCGGGACGGCAGCGCCGGAGGAGTCGGCCGACTGAGCCCCGAGGGGCTATCCGGGGAACCGGACCAGGTAGCCCCCCACCGGCACCCCGGCGGCCACCGCCTCAGCCAACTCGTCGGGCATGGAGCACCCCGGCGCGTCCGCCGCCACCTCGTCGAGCACCCAGAGCCCGAGACCCGGCCGCAGCGCCGCCTCGGTGGCGCACCAGGCGCGGAGCCCCGCCGGGTCGGAGGCGACGTCCTCGGGGGTCCGGCGGAACGACCAGTCGCGGCCGCCGCCCGACATCCGGCAGCCTGGCAGCCCCAGCGTGTGGCTGGCGACCGGGTCGTGCCAGTCGACGCCGACCGAGTGGAGGGTGTGGCCCCGCCGGGCCTGCTCCGCTGCGCTGACCACGCGGCGCGGGACGCTCCGGCGCGCCACCGAGCGCAGGCGCGCCCAGGCCCGACCGCGCCCGGGCTCGTGGACCGTGCCGTAGGGGGCGACGGCCGCGGAGAACCGGCGCAACGCCGCCTCGGCGACGTGGCGTGGGGGGAAGGCGGCGTCGTGCACCGCACGGCGCTCGTCCACATAGCGGTCGACCTCGGCCGCGTCGATACCGGTGTCGCCCAGCCGCACCAGGTCCACCAGCAACCGGTCGACCTCGTAAATCGAAGAGGCGCGTGTGCGCAGCATGATCTCGGCGTCCGGTTGTGCCTCGCGCACCACGTCGGCCGCCAGCACGTGGGCGGTGAGCAGGTTGTCGAGCACGCACCAGGCGTCGGACACGGCCAGGCGGCGGCCCGGCGGGTGGGCCCCGGTGATCCAGCCGGCCGAGGCGACGACGTCGGGCTCGTGGATGGTCACCCAGTGGCGGCACAGCCCCGCCAGGGCCGGCACGACGCGGGCCACATGGTGGGCGAACACGTCGGGCGAGCCCGGGCGGAGCCAGAATTCCTCGCCCTGCCACCACGGATGGGTGAAGTGGTGCAAGGTGACGACGGGCTCGAGCCCCCTGGCTCGGCACTCCGAGAGGATGCCGGCGTAGCCGTCCAGCGCCGCCGCGTCTGAGCTCACCCGGGCTCGGCTCGAGGCGGGCCCACTCCACCGAGAGGTTGAAACAGGTGGCTCCGAGCGCCACGGCGCGGTCGAGCATCTCGGCCGGGCGTCGCCAGAAGTCGCTGGCCGCGCCCGAGCGCGCTGCGCGACCGTTGACCTCCCAGTCGGACCAGTTGTTGTGCGGCTGGCCCTCGCCGTTGAACCCACCCTCGACCCGGTAGCCCGACGTCGCCACACCGACGAGGACGTCGGGCTCGATCGGGCTCGGCGGCGGGCTCAGGCGGGGGCTCGGCTGCGGATGCGGGCGGGGATGCGGGCGGGATCGGGGCAGGGTGTCGCTCGGGGCGCTCAGGAGGGCCGGGCCACCGAGCGCATGTGCGCCAGGCCGGCCGAGACGATCTCGATCTCGTCGCGCGCGTGGCGCACCAGCGACCGCACCTGCGCCTCGGTGGCGTCGCTTCCCGCCCGCACCGCGGATGCCTGCACGTCATGTGCCGCGTCGATCACCTCGGCCACCTGCCGGCGAACGTCGCCCGTCGGGGCCGTGCCGGCCGGGAGCCGGCGTTCGAGCCTCAGGAGCGCATCGAGCTCGTCGGCCACGACGCGCAACGAGCGGCACACCGAAGGCAGCTCGGCCACGGGAGCATCGTGCTCGGTGGCGTGGGCCACCGCGGACTCGGCGTCCTCGACAGCCACCCACATGCGTCGCCGCACCCGGGCGGCGCTGCCGCGGCTCAGTTCGCTGGGCGTGGCCTGTGCCATGCGCTCGCGGGCGGCCGAGACCAGCGCCCACACGGCCAACACCCCGCGGGTCACCGGGTGGCCGCGCACGAGACGCCAATGGCGACGCACGTAGCCGCGGGCGAGCACGAAGGCGACCGCCAGGCCGGCGGCGACCGCCAGGCCGGCGATCAGCAGGAAGGCGATCACGTGTGCCATGAAGCTCACCGTCCGAATTCTAGGCCCCGCTCCACCCGGTCGCACGGTCGCCACGCGGTCGCACCGGTCGGGCGGCGCCGTCTCGCGCCGTCACACGGCGGCGGTAGCCTCTCGCCATGGAACCGGAGCTGCCGGGTCCGGGATCCGCCCCGGGGCGGCCGCCGCCCGGGCGCGGCGCCCCGTCCTTCCTGCCCTCCGTGCGCGAGCACGTGCCGAGCGTGGTCTTCGGCGGCGCGCTCCCCATCGCCGTGTACTTCGGCGTGCGCCAACACGTGAGCAGCGACGCCAAGGCGCTCATCGTGGCCGGCTGTGTCTCGGGGGCCTGGGTCCTGCTCCAGTTCGTCCTCCATCGACGCGTCGATCTACTGGGCACCATGGTGCTGCTGGGTTTCGCCATCGGTGTCGTCAGCTCGGTGCTCACCGGCGGCAACGCGTACATGCTCAAGGTCCGAGACGCGTTCTTCACGGCGCTGCTCGGTGTCGCGTGCGTCGTCACGCTGTTCACCCACGACCGACCCATGCTCTTCTACGTGAGCCGCTACCTGACCGCCGGGCGCGACCCCGAGAAGCTCTCCGCTTACGACCGCCTGCACGAGATCCCCGTCGGCCGGCGCACGTTCCGGGTCCTCTCGGTGGTCTGGGGCATCGGCCTGATGGTCGAAGCCTCGGCACGCCTCACGCTGGCCGACCTGCTTCCCACGGGAACATTCCTCGCCGTCTCGCCCTTCGTGACCTCCGCCGTGTTCGGGAGCCTCTTCGCATTCAGCGCCCTCTACGTGCGGCGGATTCAGGCCGAGACTGCCGCCCTGTTCTGGCCGGGAACCGGTGAGGCGGCGTCCAACGGCGGGTCCGACTCCGGTTCCGACGAGGGGTGGCCCCCGCACCTCGCACCCTGAAGGCGCCGCTAGCCTCGGCGCCCACCCGGATCACCTCCAGAAGCCCGGGAGCGAACGAAGGGAGCCGCCATGGCGGACGAGATACTGCGCGAGCGCCACAATCACGTCGAGATCGTCACCATCAACCGCCCCGAGGCGCGCAACGCGGTGAACGCCGCAGTGGCCTCCGCCATGGCCGAGACCATGGAAGCGCTGGCCGAAGACACCGACTGCTGGGTCGTCGTGCTCACGGGGAGCGGCGACAAGGCGTTCTCCTCCGGCATGGACCTCAAGGCGTTCGCCGCCGGGGAGGGGCCCGCCATTACGGGAGCGCCCGGCGGCTTCGCGGGCTTGGCCCGGCGCAATTTCCCCAAGCCGCTCGTCGCCGCGGTGAACGGCGCCGCGCTGGCTGGCGGCTTCGAGATCATGCTCTCGTGCGACCTGGCCGTGGCCGCCGAGACTGCGATCTTCGGGCTCCCTGAAGCCACCCGGGGGCTGATCGCCGGCGCGGGGGACTCATCCGCCTGCCCAAGCGGCTCCCGCTGGCAATCGCGTTGGAGCTGGCCCTGACCGGCGAGATGATCGACGCCGGGCGGGCCCGGGAGCTCGGGCTGGTGAACAAGGTCGTCCCGGCCGAGGCCGTCCTGGCCGAGGCAGTGGCGTTGGCCGAGCGCATCGCCGCCAACGCGCCGCTCGCCGTGCGCTGGACCAAAAAGGTGGTGAAGCAGGCCGCCCAGCTGCCGGAGTCCGAAGGGTGGGCGGTCAGCGACGAGGCGGTCGGCATCGTGTTCTCTTCGGCCGACGCCATGGAGGGACCGATCGCCTTCGCCGAGAAGCGGCCGCCCAACTGGCAAGGCAAGTAGGCGCGGGACTCCCATGCTCGCTCCCACACTCGAGACCGTCCGACTCACCCTCCACGTGCTGGCCGCCGCCGTGTGGGTGGGCGGCCAGATCGTGCTGATGGGCCTGGTCGGTCCGGCTCGCGCCATCGGCCCCGACGCCCCCAAGGCGTTGGCCCGGGCCTTCGCCCGGTTGGCCTGGCCGGCATTCGTCGTGCTGGTGGCCACGGGCATTTGGAACGTCACCGCCGTCCACTACTCCTCACAGTCCTCGGCCTGGAAGGCCGTGCTCATGGCCAAGATCGCGGTCGTGGCGTTGTCGGGACTGGGCGCCTTCTTGCACCAGCGCGCGACCACCAAAGGGCAACTCGCCCTGTGGGGGTCCGTCGCGGGAACCGCCAGCGTGGCCGCGCTGGTCATGGGCATCATGCTGGCCGGCTGAGTCGTTGCCCGGCCGGCGCACCGGCATGGCCCGGGAATGGGTCTAACCTGGACAGCTGGTCGACCCGGGCTCACCATCACGTGGACCTGGGCGAAGGAGAATTCCATGCTCGCTGACATCTTCGGTCCCGACCTGCTCATAGTCATCATCGTCATCGTGGTGCTCCTCTTCGGTGGCGCCGCCATCCCGCGGCTGGCCCGCAACCTCGGTTCGGCGAAGAACCAGTTCGAGCAGGGCATGAAGGACGGGAAGGCCGAGGGTTCGGCCGACTCCGGAACGTCTGCGGCATCTGGGACGTCGCCAGCGTCGGACACGTCTCCGGCGCCACCGCCGGCCGAGAAGCCGTCCTCCGGGAGCTGACGAGCACACGCCGGGGCGAGACCGTCACCTGCTCATTTCCAGTTTTCCGGGCGGGTTCGATAGTGTCAGCGCCGTGGACTCGTCGCTGACTGGCCCCTCCCCCCACACGCCTGAAATCCCAGGTCCGGGCCGCAACAGTCCTCGCCGGCGGCTGGCCGCGATCCTCCTCGCGGCCGGGGCGCTGCTGCTCACCGGCTGCCAGCTCCCGACGTTCGGCGCCTACAAGGGGGCGACCTCGCAAGCCCGCTCGACCTACCACCTGTGGCAGGGCTTCTTCATCGCCGGGATCATCGTCGGGGGCTTCGTCCTCCTGCTGATCCTGTGGGCTGTGCTGCGTTACCGACGGCGCTCCGACGACATGCCGGTGCAGACGCAGTACCACACGCTGACCGAGATCGTCTACACCGTTGTGCCCATCCTCATCGTGATCGGTCTGTTCGTGGCGACGGTCGTGGTGGAGAACACGGTCACCGCAGTCGAGCCGCGCCCCGCAGCCAGCATCAACGTCTACGCCTTCCAGTGGGGCTGGGAGTTCGAGTACCCCAACGGGGTCAAGATCATCGGCCAGACCACCGACGCTCCCACCATGTGGGTGCCGACGGGCCAGACCGTGCAGATCACGCTGCGCTCCTACGACGTGCTGCACGGCTTCTACGTGCCCGAATTCAACTTCAGCCGTTACGCCAGCCCGGGCTACTACACCCAGTTCGACTTCAACGTCTTGCACGACGGCGTCTACCGGGGCCAGTGCACCCAGCTGTGCGGCCTCTACCACTCCCTGATGTTCTTCAACGTCCGTTCGGTGTCGCCGTCGGCCTACCAGACCTGGCTGCGGGTCACCGGCGCGTTCCAAAGGGCCCACCCGTCCTCCATCGGCCAGCTCCCGGCCGGCCTGCACGCCAATCAGAACGGGACGGTGCCCAGCTACTCTGGGAGCTCGGGCAACTCCGGCAACTCGGGCAGCGGGAACACCGGAAACACAGGAGGTGCGATCTACGGTGACTGACGTCATCGCCCCGCCCGGCAGCCAAGGGCCCTCGGAGCTCCACCTCCCGCCCGACATTCCCCGGGACGGCCACGGCGCACACGCCGGGCACGAGGCCCACGGGCCCACGGGAATCCTGAAGTGGCTGACCAGCACCGACCACAAGGTCATCGGGCTCAGCTACATGATCACGGCCATCGCGATCTTCTACATCTCGGGGATCATGGCGCTGTTCATGCGGCTGCAGCTGGCCTCGCCGCACTCGTCGCTGCTCACCTTCTCGCAGTTCAACGCGCTGTTCACGATGCACGGCGGCCTGATGCTGTACCTCTTTGCCGGTCCGTTCGCCTTCGGCGGCCTGGCCAACTACATCGTGCCGCTGCAGGTCGGCGCGCCCGACATGGCCTACCCTCGCCTGAACGCGCTCAGCTACTGGCTCTACCTCAGCGGCTCCATCACCATGCTGATGGGGTTCTTGGTGGCCGGTGGCGCCGCCCAGTTCGGCTGGGTCGCCTACGCACCGCTCTCGAGCGCCACAAGCTCGCCCGGCGCTGGGCCCGACCTGTTCTTGATGGGAATCGCCCTCACCGGGTTCTCGGCCATCTTCACCGGCGTCAACCTGTGCGGCACCATCTTCTACCTGCGAGCGCCTGGCATGACCATGTTCCGCATGCCGATCTTCACCTGGAACATGCTCGTGACCGCCATCCTGATCCTCATCGCCTTCCCGGTCCTCACCGCCGCCGTGGTCATGCTCTTCTGCGACCGCCACTTCAACACCCACATCTACACGGCCTTGGGCTGTCACCTGGTGAACGGTTTGCCCATGCACAGTTGCGGCTCGCCGTTGTTGTGGCAGAACCTGTTCTGGTTCTTCGGCCATCCAGAGGTCTACATCCTCGCCCTGCCCTTCTTCGGCATCGTGACCGAGGTGCTCCCCGTGTTCTCACGCAAGCCGGTCTTTGGGTACAAGGGCATGGTCTTTGCCACCATGGCCATCGCCGCCCTGTCCACCGGCGTGTGGGCGCACCACATGTTCACCACCGGGGCCGTTCTGCTGCCCTTCTTCTCCTTCCTGAGCCTCCTGATCGCCGTGCCGACTGGCATCAAATTCTTCAACTGGATCGGCACCATGTGGCACGGGCAGCTCACCTTCACAACACCCATGCTGTTCAGCATCGGCTTCCTCTTCGCCTTCCTCATGGGCGGCGTGACGGGCATCATGCTCGCCTCCCCCCCGATCGACTTCGCCGTCCATGACACCTACTTCGTGGTGGCCCACTTCCACCAGGTGCTGGTCGGCACGGCCGTCTTCGGCGGCTTCTCCGGGCTCTACTATTGGTACCCCAAGATGTTCGGCCGCATGCTGCGCGAGAGCCTGGGCAAGTGGCACTTCTGGCTGCTGTTCATCGGCTTCTGGGTCACCTTCATGCCCCAGTACGTGGTGGGTCTTCTGGGCATGCCGCGCCGGGTGGCGAGCTACCCATCGAACTTGGGCTGGCAGAGCTACAACATCGTCTCCACCGTGGGGGCGTTCGTCATCGGCGCCTCCTTCGTGTTCCTCCTGGTCAACTTCTTCGTCTCGTGGCGCCACCCCATCCCGGCGGGTGACAACCCCTGGGACGCCCACACGCTCGAGTGGTACACCACGTCGCCGCCTCCCCATCACAACTACACGCACCTGCCGCCGATCCGCTCGGAGCGTCCGACCTGGGACGCCAATCATCCCGATGCGATCACTGTGCCCCACGGCAAGGCGGCACACACCAATGGCAAATCCAACGGGAAGGTGGCGACGCCGGTATGAAGAGTCGAATCGCTCTTCCTGCTCTTCCTCGGGGCGTTCTTCGGGATCGTCGGCCTCGTCTACTGGTTCTGGAGCTACGAGGACGGTGGCGGCGTGATGCTCCTCGGCGTCACGCTGCTGGGTTTCCTTCCCGGCCTCTACTACTTCTTCTGGCACCAGCGCTTCCACGGCCGCAAGTACTTCTTCTGGGGCAAGATCCCCGCCGTGGGTGACCGTCCCTCGGACCGCGAGAACGCCGAGATGGCCGATGGAGCGGGCAACGTCGACTCGTTCCCGGGCTCCTCCATCTGGCCCTTCGTCATGGGCATGGGCGCCTTCATGACGGTGCTGGCCCTCATCTTCGGCGCCTGGCTCGTCTTCCTCGGCGTGCCGCTGATCCTCACCGCGCTGACCGGCGTTACGGCCGAAAGCCGGCGCGGCGGCAGCGTCTGAACGAAAGCGGCCGCCGGCAGCCTGACCCGGTGGCAGCGGCGAGCACCGGGTTGGACCAGACGAACGGCCTCCCGCCGGCGCTGGTCGCGCTCATCGCGGTCGCCACGGGTGCCGTAGTGGCCAACCTGTACTACGCCCAGCCCGTGTTGCACCAGGTGGCGCGCAGCTTCCACAGCGGCCCCGGCCCGACCTCGTCGATCATCACCGCCACCCAGATCGGCTACGCCGCCGGGCTCCTCCTCGTCGTCCCGCTGGGCGACATCCACCCGCGCCGCACGCTGGTCACCCGGCTCTTCTGGGTCTCCGCCGTCGCCCTGGTGGCCTGCGCGCTGGCGCCGAACCTCTGGCTCTTCGGCCTGGCCTCTGTCGCCGTCGGCGGCGCCTCGGTGGCGGGCCAGGTGATGATCCCCTTCGCCGCCGACATGGCGCCCGAAGAACGGCGGGGACGGGTGGTGGCCCGCATCATGACGGGGCTGCTCCTGGGCATCCTCCTGGCGCGCACGGTCTCGGGCCTGGTGGCGCAGGCGGCGGGCTGGCGGGCCATCTACTGGATCTCGGCCGGCCTCATGGTGTGCTTCGCGCTGGTCCTGTGGCGGGCGCTCCCCACCGAGAACCCACGCCCCCAGCGCAGCTACCCGAGCCTGGTGTCCTCCTCGCTCCGCCTCCTCCTCACCGAGCCCGTGCTGCGGCGGCGGGCCTGGCACGGCGCCTGCGCGTTCGCCGCCTTCAGCGCACTGTGGACCACCATCGCCTTCTTGCTCTCGGGGAGCCCTTACCGCTACTCCAACGCGGTCATTGGGCTGTTCGGCCTCGTGGGTGCGGGCGGCATCGTGGCCGCCAACGTGGCCGGCAAGCTGGCCGACTCCGCCCGGGCCACCGCCACCACCGTGGGAGCCGGCGTGCTCCTCGCCGGCTCCTTCGCACTGCTCTGGGCCGGCCGGACCTCGCTGGCCCCGCTCATCATCGGCATCGTCGTGCTCGACATGGGCACCCAGGGCATGCAGATCACGAACCAGGCGGTGATCTACACACTGCGCCCCGACGCCCGGAGCCGGATCAACAGCGCCTACATGGTCTGCTACTTCCTGGGCGGGGCCGCCGGCTCCGTGAGCGCCGGTGCGCTCTACGGCACCCACGGGTGGGCGGGCGTCTGCCTGCTCGGCACCGGATTCGGTGTCCTCACCCTCGGCATGTGGGCCTTCGAGCGCCTCCGGACACCCAGCGAGGCGGCCAGCGTTCCGTAGGGGGTCGTATACAGCCGGGGTCGTATACAGCCGGGGTCGTATACAGCCGGGGTCGTATACAGCCGGGGTCGTATACAGCCGGGGTCGTTAACGAGAGCTGCTTGACCCTCGTGTTCTCCGGTTTCGAATGGATGTCGGCGGCCAGAGAGGTCGTCGGCCAGGTCGATCAGGCGAACCGGAGGGAACCAGGCGTGGTGAGGAGGTCGCCGGTCTCCAACCAGGTCTTCAGGCCCGAGAGGATCATCGGCCAGCCGCCGTAGATCTGGGAGTCTGCCCCGTCGCGCATCTGATCGTGGATCAACGTGAGGTGACACGAGTCCCCCACTTGCTCGATCTCCCAGGTCACCCGAGTCGTCCCCTCGGCCCGGACGTCGTCGTCCCAAAGGCAGGCCATGGTGTGGACGAGTCGCCAGGGCGGGTCCGACTCGAGCACCTCTCCCTCGCCCAAGTGGACCCCGTGCCTGGCCACGTCGACGCTGATCGGGGAGCCGACGTTCCAATCCGAGTTCACCGCGGCGCCAAAGTTGTACTTGGCCCGGATCTCCGGGTCGACGATCGCCTGCCACAGCCGCTCGGGCGTGGTCTTGATGAAGATCTCGTACACCTTTTCCATCTCAGCCTCCAGTCTCTCCTTGATCTCGCTGAGTCCGGCGACCCAGGGCTCAGCGAACTTGTGCACCCACCGGTCGTGGACGAGGCGGATCGGCACGGGGTTCAGGAAATGGAGCTTCTCCCGACCCCGCCGCCGCGTGACCACAAGGCCGGCGTCCTCGAGCACCTTCAGGTGCTTCATGACGCCGAAGCGGGACATGGAGAAACGCTCTTCCAACGTGCTCAGGGTCTGCCCGTCCTCGCGGAATAACTCGTCGAGAACCCGCCGCCGAGTCGGATCAGCCAGCGCCTTGAACACCCCGTCCACCCTCACAAGGTTATGTGACCATTTAGTCACATGTCAAGCGGAAGACGTCGGGGTCAGCGGAGATACAGAAGCGGCCGTAGATGGATGGTGCTCCGCCGGACGTTCGCCAAGTGGGGTCAGTCGGCCGGAGCCCCGAACCCCACGTCCGGCGGCACTCCATCCATCGACAACATCCGCCTCCATGTTGAGCAGACATGACCGGACAAATCGGGCCCGCCGGGATATCGAGGGCGTCGGGGAGCCAGATTCGCCGCCCGCGGGTGGCTCACGCTCAGTGCGAGCTGGCGCGCGGGGGCCGGCGGCTCCAGGTGTCCATGCAGCCCGGAGAGCAGAAGAGGAGGGCGGCTCCCCGGGCATCGTGGGCGACCTCGCTCGCCGTGTCGGCGGTCAAGGGCAAACCGCAGATCGGATCGTGCGAGACCGGAGGAACACCACGGACCATCTCGATGCTCGACGCCGGAACCGAGTTCTCCACGCCCCGCAGCTCCACGTGGCGCTGGCGCACCGCCTGGCCCCAACTCGGGAGATGGATCGTCACGTCGGGCGCCGCCAGCGCTTCCCCTGCCCCGGCCAGCTCGCACAGGCGGGAGGCCACGTTCACGCAATGGCCCACGTAGTCGTCGCCCTCCATGAGGATCACCGCCCCGGACGTGATGCCCGAGCGGATCGACACCGCGTGAACCGGACCGGCGACCTCGCCCATCACGTAGTGCAGTTCCAAGATCGTCTCGAGCAGGGGGCGCGTGGTCACGCACACCAGCATCACGCCGTCGCCCAGCCACTTGGCGATGCGCACGCCGCGGCGGCTGCAAATGTCTCGCAGAAGCGCTCGGAAGGCGGTCAGGACTTCGACGGCGCGCTCGTCACCTTCGATCTCGGTGAGGGCCGTGAAGCCGGACACGTCGACGAAGGCGAAGCTGCGCTCGACTCGCACGCCACGATGGTGCCATGAACGGCCGTCAACGTGCGGTCAATCGCCCGGAGAGCCCGCCCCCGTTGCGCGGGGACGACGGGAGGATGCCGCGAAGAATGCGCCCGGGCAGATTCAGCGAGCGACTCGGCGCATGCCAGTCGGAGAGCTCTCGGGTGCACGGTCGCCGCCGTTGCCGCTCAACGGCTCGATGTCGATGCGCACTGGCACCGGCTCGGGGTCGAGCTCGATGTGCTCGTCGTCGGGGCGGGGCGGCGTCGGGACCGTGACGTACTCGCCCTGGGCGGAACGCTGCACGATCACCGCCCGCTTGCGCTTGCCGATCCCGTGCACCCCTTGCATCTCCTTGCACAGCTGGTAGGTCACCAGACCGGCGACGATCGGGATCACGAACACGGCGATGCGGAAGAACCACAGGACCGCGTTGAGCGAGACGTGGAAGTAGTTGGCCAGGACGTCGGTCGAGCTCGCTCCGAAGAGCGTGAACAGGAGGGCGAACATGGCCACACCCGCGGCCGTGCGCTTGGGCCTGTCGCGCGGCCGGTCGAGCAGGTTGTGCATCGCGACGTCGCCCGTCACCCGTCGCTCGAGCCCGGGCCATAGGAAGCAGATGGTGAAGATGATGCCGGGGAGGACCACGGCGGGCAGGAAGACCTCGAGGGGGACGGTATGGCCGAAGCCGGTGAGCTCCCATGCCGGCCAGATGCGCAGGGCGCCGTCGAGCCAGCCCATGTACCAGTCGGGCTGCACTGCGTAGGAGATCTTCGACGCGTCATAGGACCCGAACTGCCAGATGGGGTTAATCTGGGCGAACGCCCCGAGCAGCGCGATCGCCCCGGTCACCATGAAGAGGAACCCGGTGGTCTTGGCCATGAAGGTCGGGAACATGGGCGAGCCCACCACATTGTCCTCGGTGCGTCCCTCCCCGGCGAATTGCGTGTGCTTCTGGCGCACCAACAGGCCGAGGTGCGCCGAGAGGAGGCCGATCAGGACGAGAGGGATGATCAGCACGTGGATGATGAAGAAGCGGGGGATGATGATGTCGCCCGGGAAGCGCCCGCCCCACAGGAACGAGGTCAGGTAGCTCCCGACGAGCGGGATCGACTCGGCGATGGAATAGCCGATGCGCAGCCCGGTGCCCGAGATCAGGTCGTCGGGCAGCGAGTACCCGATGAAGCCCTCGAAGATGGCCAGGATCAGCATGGTGAGGCCGATGGTCCAGTTCAACTCGCGCGGCTTGCGGAAAGCACCGGTCAGGAAGATCCGTCCCATGTGGACCACGATGGACGCGGTGAAGATGTCGGCCGCCCAGTGGTGCATCTGGCGGACGAGGAGGCCGCCCCGCACGTCGAAGGAGATGTCGACCGTCGACTTGTAAGCCGCCGACATCCACTGGCCCCGCAGTGGCACGTAGGTGCCGTGGGCCGGGTACAGGACCTGGTTGGTCGAGGGGACGAAGAAGAGCGACAGGAAGACGCCAGTCGCGAGTACGACCACGAACGAGTAGAGCGCGATCTCCCCCAGCATGAAGGACCAGTGGTCGGGGAAGATCTTGTCGAGGAAGACGCGTCCGCCCTTGGCCACCCCGAGCCGCTCGTCGAGCTCATCAACGATCTTGCCGACCTGACCGAAGGGGCCCATCGCCGCCCTGGTACTGCGCTTGGTCCTGACCGCGGTGTCACTCATGTGGTCCGCTCCCAGAAGCCGGGCCCGACGGCCTGATCATAGGGCGCCATCGCGATGAGATAGCCCTGATCGTTGTAGCCGAGATGCATCTGGGGCAGTGGGCGCGGGGCGGGCCCGAACTGGGGCACCGCACCGTTGCGCACGTTGAACATCGACTGGTGGCACGGGCACACCAGCAGCTCGAGTTCCTGCTCGTAGAGGCCGACGGGGCACCCGAGGTGCGTGCAGACCTTGGAGTAGGCGACGTAGCCGTCGGGGGTCCAGTCCTGGCGCCCCGGCATGGTGGGGGGGACCAGAGGCTGGTCGGACACCCTGATCAGCACCGTCTGGTCGACGGCCTGCCCGTTCTCGGTGATCTGCCCGGTCTGGACGTCGACCGTTTGCTGCGGGTAGACGGTCATGATGCCGCCGACGACCAGAGTGTCCTTGCGCACGGGCCGGCCGTTCGAGTCGACGAGGACCGTCCCCTCGCGCCAGTCGGTCACCTCGAGGGAGTTCTCGGGCAGCGGTCCGAGGGAACGGATCAACGGGAACGCGGCGACGACGCCGAAGATGCCGGCACCGACGGCGAAGAGGCCGCCGAGCATCCTGCGGCGCTTGACGACGACGGCGGAGCGCTCGACGAGGGCGGCCGAGAAGGCGACCCTTTCCTCCGGGCTCGAAGCCAGTGTGTGCCGCTCCTCGACGAAGGGGCCCTGGGGCATGAGGTACTTGCCCCAGGCCGTGAGCCCGAAGCCGAGGAGGAACAGGCCTGCCCCGATGGCGCCGCCCAGCTCCCAGGGGCTCCAGTTCTGCCAGTAGGCAACGCCGAACAGGGCGAGGAGGACGATGGCCGCCAGGAAGAGGACCGCGATGATCTTCTCGACCCGCGCCGGGTGCCTGGCCGCGTCGCTCATGTGCGGGTCGCTCAACGCGGCGACCGGCATGGGTACCCGGGTGCGCGAGGGCTGGCGGTCCGCGTCGCTCACGAGCGTTCCCCTATCCAGAAGCAGATGAGCACGAGGCCACCCACGCCGATCAGCAGGGCGACGAATCCCTCGGCGACGGGTCCGACGCCGCCCAGACCGAAGCCGCCGGGGTTGGTCGGGTGCTGGATGCGCGCGGTCACATAGGAGACGACGTCGCTCACCTGCTCGTCGGTGAGGTTGCCCGAGAAGCGGGGCATGTTGGCGGGTCCGGTCCGGATCGCCTCGGCCACCTGTTGGGCCGTGATGGAGCGGACCTGCAGCGAGGGTGCGTTTGTCCCGAAGGCGAGCGCGTCACCCGCACCGGTGATGGTGTGGCACGCCGCGCAGTTGAGGGAGAACAGGTCCTGTCCCACTGACTGGTTGGACCCACCCAGGTGTGGGTAGGGCACGGCGGGCACCGCCGGGTCCAGCGAGTTGACCCAGGCAGCGAGCTCCAGCGCCTGTAGGGGCGTCAGCCGGCTCGCCCGGCGCTCCGCCTCCACCGCCTTCACGTCGGCGGCCGGCATGCGGCCCGTGCTCACCCAGAAGTCGACCGTGGCCGCGCCCAATCCCTGCAGGTTGGGCCCGATGCTCGCCGTCCCGTCGGGGCCGACGCCGCTGGCGTCGTTGCCGTGGCAGCTCGAACAAGTCTGGGCGAAGAGCAGCTGCCCGGCGGCGATGAACGACCGGGGTGGGTTGGCGTACGTGATGTAGTGGCTGCCGTAGGAGATCAGGTGGCCGTTCAGGCAGAACCGAGAGCTGGAATTGAACGGGTTGCCGGCGTTGCGCGTCGTCCCGGTGACGCCCTTGACGTTGACCGTGCCGCACGAGCGGGTCGTGACGTGCTCGGTGGGGATCGGCGGCACCTGGGCGGTGTCCGCATGCCCGCTGGCGCCGGCGTCCGTGCCCGGGAAGAACGTCGCCAGCGACGCCAGGGTGGCCACGGCAAGGAGGCCGCCCGGCAACAGGAACGTGGTGCGGAATGTCCCCTTCCGGTGTGTGCGCGCGCTTCGCATGCCTATTTGAGGAGGAACAGGCAACTGTAGAGCCCGACCCAGACGATGTCGACGAAGTGCCAGTAGTACGAGACCCCCTGAATGGCCGAGAGCTCGCCGGGGTCACCCCCGATGTCGCCTCGCATGCGGCCCAACAGGAAGACCATGGCGAGCAGCCCGATGAACACGTGGAGTCCGTGCAGGCCAGACATGATGTAGAAGAGCGAGCCGTACGAGTTCGTGTACCAGCGCGTGGGGCTGTAAAGCCACTCAAAGGCCTGGTTGCCCAGGAAGGCCACCCCCAGGATGATCGTGCAGACGATCCAGATCCGGGCCGATCGGCGGCGCCGCCATTCCGACTGATAGACCGCGTACTGCATGGTGAAGCTCGACGACACCAGCACGAGGGTGAAGATGCCCGCTCGGACGACGTCGAGCTCGGTGCCAGCGGGCGGCCACGGACCCACCGTGTTGGCCCTGATGGTGAAGAAGGCCGCGAACAGACCGCTGAAGAACATCAGCTCCGACCCGAGCCAGATCATGACGCCCACGGCGAGCATCGGCGGCCGGTCGTGGACGATCTTCCCCTGGGGCGCGGGGACCTCCGCCGAGACAGCCTGGGTCACAGCGCATTTTTTAGTCGACCCGCCTCCGGATGTGCCAACCCGCGACCAGGCTGGACGAGGCGAGGGTCACCCCCCTGAAGGTCCTGTTCAGCGCAACGCGGCGGGGAGCGGCTCGGCGTGGACCACCGTCAGATGCTGAGTCGGCCTGGTACACGCCACGTAGAGCGTCCGAAGGCCTCGCTTCGTCGTGACTGGCGGTCCCTCGGTGCCCGGTTCGTCGCTCACCGCGGCGATCAACGCCGGTTCCACGACGATCACCGCATCGAATTCGAGGCCGTTGGTCTCGTCCGCCGGGAGCACGACCAACCCAGCGGCGAGCCCGGCGCCGGCCGGGTCGCGCGGGTCGACAGGATCGAGTCCGGCGCCCTGCAGCGCGCGCACAATCTCGGGCAGCAGGACCGAGGGGCCCAGCACAGCCACCCGGCCCTGCGCCACCCCCGCCGCTTCGTCGCGGACGACCTCGGCCAAGACGTCCCACAGGGTGGCCCGGTTGGCTGACACGAAGCGGGGTCGATGTCCCGACTGACGGACCGGGCGGGGCGGCGTGATTCCCGGGGCCGCGGCGGCGAGCACTCGTGCCGCTACCTCGACGACCTCGGACGGCGTGCGATAACTCACCGTCAGCTCGACGAGACGCGGCGCTCGCTGGGGGCTCAGGTGGCGGACCACCTCGTCCCACCCCGACGGCGCCCAGGGCCTCGTCGCCTGGGCGATGTCGCCCACCACGGTCATGGAGCCCGAGAGGGACCGGCGCGCCAACATGCGCAGCTGCATGGGAGAGAGGTCTTGAACCTCGTCCACCACGATGTGGCCAAAGGATCGGACCTCGTCGTCGGTGCCGCTCAGCGCGCCGGGCGCCACTGGGGGCTCCGGTGATGCGGGCAGTCCCTGGGGCCAGAACCCTGCCTCGACCGCCGCGCCCTCGCCTTGTGGCGCCGCCCGCCCTCCGGGTCGCGCCGATCGGGCGCGCCCGGGGCGCCGGCGCCGGGGGCCGAGCAGCATGCGCGCCTCGTCGACCAGCGCGGCGTCCGCGGTTGTCCAGGGCACCGCCTCGAGTGACGCGCTGCGGGGACGCCCAAGCCGTTCCACCTCGGCCACGCTGAGAATGCCCCGGGCCGCCGCAGCGAGCAGGGGTGGCGCCCCGAAGAGGTCGTGGAGCAGTTCATGAGGGGACAGGCGCGGCCACATGCGATCCAACGCCTCGACCACCTGGGGCACCCGGCGCAGCCGGCCCAGCAGTTCCTCGTACACCTCTCCTGCCGCCGTGTCCTCGAGCTCGCTCGACTCTCCCGGCCCGTCATGTGCTCCGTCCCGTGACACTCGCCGGCGGTATTCGTCGGCCAGAGCGCCCACCACCTGGGTCTCGACGAAGCGACGGCGTGCATTGTGCGTGCCCGGACGCCGTCGGGCCAACGCCACGATCTCCTCGGTGAGGCTGGCACGGAGGCGCAGCACGCCCGCGCCGAAGGGGATCTCGACGTCGCGCCGGAGGGGACGTTGGCGGGTGCGCACGGCGCGGGCCAAGACCTTGACCATTCGCACGTCACCCTTCAGCTTGGCAGCGGCGGGTTGGTCGACCCCGCGCACCCGCACCTCGGGCACCAACCCCGCCACGGTGGACAGGCTCACCCCGGCCTCGCCGAGCGACGGAAGGACCTGCTCGATGTATCGAAGGAATAGCGGGTTCGGTCCGACCACGAGCACCCCTTGCCGCTCCAGGGGAAAGCGGTGGGTGTAGAGGAGGTACGCGGCCCGGTGGAGCGCCACCGCGGTCTTGCCCGTCCCCGGTCCGCCCTGGACCACGAGCACGCCGGGCAGGGGGCGCGGATGATCTCGTCCTGCTCGCGCTGGATGGTCGAGACGATGTCGCCCATGTGACCGGTCCGGGCCTGACCAAGCGCAGCGAGGAGCGCGCCCGGGCCACCGAGGACAAGCCCGTCGGTGAGCAGCCGCTCACCATTGGCGGGGGCGGTGTCGGTGTCGGTTCGCATCGTGCCGTCGCCGGTGGCCAGGGTGCCGGTTGCGATGAAGTACTCGTCCTCCAGGCCGACCACCTCTTGGCCTCGGAGGGCCAGGTGGCGCCGGCGGGCCAGGCCCTGTGGATCGAGGCCCGTGGCCCGGTAGAACGGTTCGGCGACCGGGCCCGCCAGTCGACGACCAGCGGCTCGTGGTCGGGGCCCGAGACCCCGAGCCTTCCGATGTGGAACGACTCGCCGAGGAGCGGGTGGCTGCCGCCGTCGGCCCGGGTGCCGCCGGGGGCGGGGTGGGTTGTTTTTTGTGGCCCCGTCGGAGCCGTTGTGCCTCACTCCCTGGTCGCTGGCAGTGATCGATGCGACCGAAGTACAGCGCCTGGTCACCGACGTCGAGCTGTTCCAGCCGGGCCAGGCTGGTGCGCACGACGATGTCGCGCTCGGTACGGGACTGGAACGTACCGCCCCGGCCCAGGTCCAGCACATCCTCGAGCATCTGGCGCGCCTCGCCCCGCATGAACTCGAGGCCCTCGTAGGCACGGTTGAGGAACTCCTGTTCGTCCCGCAGATCGGGATGTTCCGGCACCGCTCCCCTTCCTCCCCCGCGCCCTAGGGGGAACGGTTCAGTTTAGACGCCCCGTCACGCCCGAGTCGCGGGGGTGGTGGAGCCTACGATGAGCCCGACCAGCAGCCGGATCGAGAGGACTGTCATGCTCATTTCGACCATGAACGACGTGCCCGGATACACCGTCACCAACGTGCTGGGGGAAGTGTTCGGGCTGACCGTGCGCTCCCGCAATGTCGGCTCCCAGTTCGGTGCCGCCTTCAAATCGCTGGCGGGTGGGGAGCTCAAGGGCATGACCAAGAACCTCCAGCTAAGCCGGCAGGATGTCGTCGACCGCATGGTGGCCGAGGCCGAGGCCCACGGGGGCAACGCCGTGCTGGCCATGCGCTTCGACACCTCAGAGATGGGCGGCAACTGGACCGAGATCTCCGCGTACGGGACGGCGGTCGTCATTGAGCCAACCGGGTGAAGGCCGAAGGAGCTGACGTTACCGACCGGCCCGATCTGGTGCGCGCCTGCTTCGGCGAGCCGGTCGCCCGGACCCCGGTCTGGTTCATGCGACAGGCCGGCCGCTCGTTGCCCGAGTACCGCGCCGCGCGAGGCGAGGACTCCATCCTCTCGGCCGTGGCGGACGCCTCACTGTCCGCCGAGCTGACCCTCCAGCCGGTGCGGCGCTATGGCGTCGATGCCGCGATCGTCTTCTCCGACATCGTGGTACCGCTGCACGCCATCGGCTTCGGCGTCGAGGTGGAGCCCGGTCGTGGGCCGGTGGTGGCCGAACCGTTCCGTGGACCAGCCGACCTGAGCCGCCTGCGCCCACTCGAACCCGAAGCCGATCTCCCCTACGTCGCAGAGGCGGTCAGGCTGGCGCGCCGAGAACTCGAGGGATCGGGGGTGCGCGCTCATCGGATTCGCCGGCGCGCCCTTTACCGTGGCCAGCTACCTGGTCGAGGGCGGCCCGTCGCGCACCTTCGCCAAGGTGAAGGCCCTCATGCACGGCGACCCCGCGCTGTGGCAGCGGTTGGCGGACCGGCTGGCCGCGCTCGCCCTGGCCTCCCTGCGTGCCCAGGTCGCCGCCGGAGCCCAAGCCGTTCAGCTGTTCGACAGCTGGGCCGGGTCACTTTCGCCCGACGACTACGCCCGGTTCGCCCTGCCGGCCACCCGGGCCGTCCTGTCGGGCCTGGCCGACCTGGCCGTGCCCACCATCCTCTTCGGCGTCGGCACCGGCGAGCTGCTCAGCCTGATGGCAGACGCCGGGCGCCGACGTCATCGGCGTCGACTGGCGCGTCCCGCTCGACGACGGCCCGCCGCCGCGTCGGGCCCGGTCGCGCGCTCCAGGGAAACCTGGACCCGGCGCTGTGCCTCGCGCCGTGGCCGGTGGTGGCCGAGGCACGGGGCGTCGCGGCAGCGTGCTCGCCGGAATGCGGCGGGGACCGCACCGGGCCACGTCTTCAACCTCGGCCACGGCGTCCTGCCCGAGACCGACCCCGGCGATCCTCGCGGCGCGTGGTCGACCTCGTCCACGCGGAGACGGCGGCGCGACGGGGTGAGCGTCGGCGTCCTGGTCATGGCACACGGCACGCCGGCGACCCGGCCGAGATCGGCCCGTTCTTCACCCGCATCCGTCATGGCCGGCCACCCGACCCAGCTCAGCTCGCCGAGCTCGTGCGCCGCTACGAGGCCATCGGCGGCGTATCGCCGCTGGCCGAGCGCACGGCGGCCCAGGTCGAAGGGATCCGCCAGGCTCTCGAGGTCCGCGCCCCGGGACGCTACGTGGTCGCTTTCGGCGCCAAGCACACGGCCCCACTGATCGAGGACACGGCAGCCGGCCTGCAGGGGCACGATCGCGTGATCGCGCTCGTGCTCACCCCGCATGCGTCGTCCATGGGGTCTCAGGAGTATCTCGACCGTGCTCGCAGCGCGCTGGGCACGACGACCGAGTTCGTGCCCGTCGGTCCGTGGTACGGCGAACCCGCCCTGGTCACACTCCTCGCCGACCGCGTCCGGACCGCCCTCTTCGAAGTAGCCGAGCTGGGTCGAACCCATCCCCGAGTCATCTTCACCGCGCATTCGCTCCCGGCACGAGCGGAACAGCATGGCGACACCTACCCGGAGCAATTGGCCGACTCGGCCCGACTCGTGGCCGAGGAATCCCACCTTGCGGATTGGGAAGTGGCGTGGCAGAGCGCGGCACGAAGCCCGGAGCCCTGGCTCGGCCCAGATGTCCGGGACGTCGTTCGCCTCCTAGGCGACGGGAGCGGTCGTGCCGATGCCGTCGTCGTGTGCCCGATCGGGTTCGTGTCCGACCACCTCGAAGTGCTCTACGACCTCGACATCGACGTCGCCGGGGTGGCGGCGCGAGTGCGGCCTGGCCTACGCGCCGACGGCGTCGCTCAACGACGACCCGGTATTCCTCGACATGCTGGCCGGCGTGATCGCCGCCGCGGACAGGCCGCGCTGAGGTGGCGCTCCGCGAGTTCGTCGTCGTCGGAGGTGGCATCAGCGGGCTCGTCGCGACGTGGGAGTTGACCGGTGGCGCCGTGGGGGGCGCGGAGAAACACCGGGTCACGCTGATCGAAGCATCTCCCCGCCTGGGCGGCCCCCTGCGGAGCGAGATGTTCGGAGGACGCCTCGTGGACATGGGTCCCGACGGATTCCTGGGCCGCCGGCCTGAAGCAGTCGAACTGTGCCACGAGCTCGGTTTGGTCGCCGCCTTGGAGCCCATCGCCGCGCAGGGCGCGTCGGTGTGGGCACGCAACCGGCTGCGGCCGCTGCCCGAGGGGCACGCGCTGGGATTCCCACCCGGTTCTGGCCGACCGTGCGCACGGGTGCCCTGGGTCCGGCAGGCGTGCTGGGCCTGGCCCGGGACGCGTTGCTCCCTCGACCCGATGTCCGAGGGCCGATGGGAGACCGTTCGGTGGGGCCGCTCGTGACCCGCAAGCTGGGCCGGCAGGTAGTCGACACCCTGGTCGATCCGCTCTTCGGAGGTATCTACGCGGGCACGGTCGACGACATGTCCGCCGCAGCGACGTACCCTCCCCTCCTGGCGGCCGCCCAGCGCCGTGGCAGCCTGATGCGGAGATTGCGCGCTGAGGTGCCCGTCCGGCCCGACGAGTCGGGTCCTCCGTTGTTCTGGTGCCTTCGCCAGGGGATGGGCTCGCTCGTCGGCACCCTGGCGCATGCGCTGTCCGAACGCAGTGTGGACGTCCGGCTCTCAACCCGAGCCGATGCACTCGAGCGCGCCGCCGGGCGATGGCGCGTGCGCTGCGACAGCACCACGATCGAGGCTGACGGTGTGGTCCTGGCAACGCCAGCTCCGGCCACCGCGGCGCTACTGGAGCCACACGACGACGAGGCAGCCGGCCTCCTCCAATCCATCGACTACGCCTCCTCAGTGATCGTGACGTTCCGCGCGGTGGCCTCAGACTTCTCTGCCGGGCTCCACGGGACCGGCTTCCTGGTCCCTCGACGCAGTCCCCACAAGGGTCGTGATCCATGGGCGGTGACCGCATGCACCTTCCTCGACCGCAAGTGGCCACATCTCGCACGCGATGGTGAGGTCCTGCTGCGTGCCTCGCTCGGGCGCATTGACGACACCCGGCCGCTGCAATGGGGGGACGACGAGGTCGCAGCCCGCGCCTGGGAGGAGCTCGGTGTCCTCATGGGCCTCGCCGGCAATCCCCTCGAGTCGACAGTGGTCCGCCATGTCGCGGGGCTTCCCCAATACCGGGTGCACCACCTTCTGCGGACAGCCGGCGTGGAGTCCGCCGTTGCCCGACTGGGCGGCCTGGCCGTTGCGGGGGCGGCGTATCACGGGGTGGGAATTCCCGCCTGCGTCGCCAGCGGCCGGGCGGCAGCGCGCGCGCTCTTGTGAGGCCGGGCCACCGGCCCCGACGTGGAGGCGTGGCGGTCCCCTCTCTGGCTGCCGGCGTTCTCCTGGCACTGTCACTGCCACCATGGGGCTGGTGGCCACTCGGTCCGCTCGGTGCCGCCCTGATCTACTGGCGCCTCGGTGCGTTGCCGGCTCGGTCCCGCGCATGGTCAGGGTGGTTCGCGGGCATCGGCAGCTTCGGAATCGGGCTCGCGTGGGCGCGAGCCTTTAACTGGTACGGAGCACTGGCTCTGGTATGTGTCGAGTCCCTGTTCATGGCCGCAGCCGGAGTTGCCACGCCGCCTCGACGCGGGCGAGCCCTCGCCTTCGTCGGTGCGTGGACTCTGGCGGAGGCGCTCCGGATGACCTGGCCTTTCGGAGGACTCCCGCTCGGGGGGGTCTATCTGGGGCAAGCGAACGGCCCGCTGCTGCAGTTGGCCCGTCTCGGAGGGCCCGTCCTGATGACAGCTGGGGTGTGGGCGAGCGGAGTCGCAGTCGCCACCTTCGGTGTCCGGGTCCTGACACGCATCGCAACGCAATCGGTCGTGGCCCGCAAAGGGGATCGAGGCGACGCTGCGAAAAAGCCACGCCCGGCGATTGGCGGCGCCGCGCTCGCCGCCACGTCGGTGTTAGCCCTGATCATGTGGGGTGCCGTCTCTCCGGACGGCGGAGCGCCCGTGCGGACGATTCGGGTGGCGCTGGTCCAAGGTGGCGGGCCGCGGGGTGTGAGCAAGGAGGAAATCGACCCCAACGCCGTGTACCACGCACAGCTCGCGGCAAACGATTCCGTTCACGGCGCCCGCGATCTCGTGCTCTGGCCCGAGGACGTCGTGGCTTTGGATCGACCGCTGCTCGGGTCGACTGAGGCCGCGCAGTTGAGCCACCTGGCGCAGGCTCTGCGCACCACACTGGTCGTAGGCACCACCGAACCGGCGTCGTCCACGACATTCCGCAACAGGATCGTCGCCTGGGGCCCGAGCGGACGGATCGTGGGGACGTACGAGAAGGTCCGTCGAGTCCCCTTTGGGGAGTACGTGCCGTATCGATCTCTTGTCTCACACCTGGCTGACCTGTCCGGTGTTCCGACCGATGCCATCCCTGGCACGGGGTCCGGGCTCCTCCGCACTCCAGCCGGTCCCTTGGGGCTGCTCGTTTCCTACGAGGTCTTCTATGCCGGACGGAGCCATGCTTCGGTACGCGCCGGAGCCGAGCTGCTCGCCGTCCCAACCAACACGACCTCCTACAGCACCTCCCAGGTACCAGGCCAGGAACTGGCGGCGGCCGAAATCCAGGCCGTCGAGAACGGCCGTGACCTGGTTCAGGCCGCACCGACCGGCTACAGCGCAGTGATCACGCAACGGGGCGTCATCGTCCAACGCAGCTCACTGGGTCGGCGCCAAGCCCTGCTGGCTTCAGTCGCGCTGCGTCGTGGCATGACGCCCTACGACCACTGGGGTGACCTTCCGGTGGTGATCTTGTCCGGAGTTGCACTGGTCCTCGGATGGGCCCGAGAGTGGCGCGGCCACCGTGGTGCAGGAGGCGAAGAGAGGGCTCGGTGAGCGGACTCCGGCGTATACGGACCCTGGCGTATACGGACCTCGGGAGTTACTTAATTACTCGTAATATCCAGAGTGAATGTACACGCAGGGGATGCCAGCAGCCACGTACATGGCATGGTTCGAAGGGTCATCCTCGAAGGCGAGACGAAGGTCGAACCCATGCCTTCGCAGATCCTGGACCGCTGCCTGTTTGAAAAGCGAGACGGGCCCGTAGTCGCCCTGGGCGCGCATGACCAGGAGGTTCCACCTCAGGTGGTATCGCTCCAGCCAGGCCAAGGTCTGGGGCCGCACACGATGGGGCCGGCCCGTCAAGAGGATCACGGCAAGCGTGGAATCGAGGAGCTCTAGGAGCCGGGCGATCTCTTCGATCACAAGATCGTCGCCGCAGGCCTCGAAGAAGGCCGACCAGTCACGACGACCTCGTTCTAGAAAGTGCTGCCGTCCGGCGGCGTCGGAGAGCACGCCGTCGATGTCGAACACCACGGCGGGGCCGACCAGGTGGGGGTGGCCAGGGCGTCCCCTGTCATGCCAGGTCCAGCTACCCCGCTCGGTGCCTGGAGGTGTCGGGAGAGTTCCCCCGGAGTCGTCGGCCGGCACGGGCGCGCAGCCTAACGGCGGACGTTCGCGCCGGGAGAACGGGATCTGACTTTGGGTGGGGGCGGTTCCACCCCTGGAAGGAAGGGTCGGGCGGTCCGAAGGTGACACGATGGAGCCTGGCATGGGAGCACACGACGACGCGGGGGCGGTCCGGTCCCTTGCCGCGGGATCGGGCTTCGGGGACAGTTGCGTCGTCGAAGTCCCCTTGGGCCGGCGGGTGGAGATTGTCGGTGACCTCCTGCTTCCGGCTGAACCCACCGACACCTCACGTGGGATCTGCAGCGGCATCGCACAACGCCTTGAGGAATGGCAGGGTCCGGGGATCGTGGTCGTGTGCGGACGCATGACCGCAGCCTGCTGCACGGACGGACCGGCCCAAGCCGGCGCAGTGGCCGCTCACCCCGAATTGGCCGAAGCGCTCCGTGCGTTCTCTAGTCGTCCTGACTCTCGGGTGCTGGTGGTGATGGCAGAGCGTGAGGAGGTGTCCCAGCTCGCGGAGACCTTGGAGTTCCTCGGCGTGGAGGTGCATCGCTCCGTCGACCTCAGCTGCGAAACGGGAGCCGGACGTCGCACTGTGCTCATCAGGGCCGGGACACTGCGACGCGACGCCAACGCGCAAATTGAGGCCACCACGAACGACGACAGACCGTGGCTCGAAGGGATGGACAGGCTGGAAGACCCGCTCCGAGCACGGAGGTTCGTGACCTCACGTCTGCTCTACCGGCGCCTGCGCCGCTTCTTGTGGGCGCCGCCGTTGGTGCTCGCCGTGATTGCTCTGGCTCTGCGCATCGACTTCGTCATCGATGGGCTCGGCCGAGTCTTCAGGTCGCCGCGCCAACAGAACGCGCTGCAACGAGCGTACGCCGCGACGTGGTTCTCGCGTTTCGTCGTGACCGTTGTGATCGCGGTGGCCCTCTTGGTGGTGCTAGCCCTGGTGGTGGCCATCACCTCACGGGGAATCTGGCGCGCGCTCGGAGGTGAGGGTCTGCCACCTCCGTGGTCGCACCGGCCTTTGGGATCGCGCTCGATCGCCCACGACCAACTCGAGATCGAAGGCGTGGACGCGCTCGACGCCACGCGCGACGCGCTGGCCAAGGGTGCCTCGGGGTTGATCGCTGGCGGAGCCCTGGTTCCCGAGCTCTCACACCTCGACGCCGGGTTCTTCGCCTGTCCCGGCGCGACCTCCGAGGTCGTCCATGAGCACCGGGCGCGCTTCGGGCTCCCACCCACGTTCCTCCACCACCGCCAGGAGTCGACGCTAGAGATCGAAACCGGCGCCGATCTCCACCTGCGGCTCAACCTGGCCGAAGTGGATCTCCCCACCGCCACCTTGGGTGAGCGTCTCGCGACCTCGGACGTCGTCACCAGGGGTCGCTCCAAGATGGCCGAGATCCGCGCCGAGCTGGCGGCCAGTTGGCCGAGCGGTGCGTCGTGGCCCCCCGCTCCCGAGGTGGCGGCGGACCACATTCGCATGCGCCGTATCCGACGTATGGCGGCCGTCTCGCTCTTCGTGGCGGGAGCCATCGACCTGCTCTCGGCCGTGACCGCACCGCTACGCTCCCACCTCCACCTGATCGCCCAGTACCTGCCGGTCACGGTGGTCCAGGCTGCCGGCGCACTGACCGCGATCGCGGGCATCGGCATGATCATGCTGTCCCGGGGCATCCTGCGCGGCCAACGACGCTCGTGGGTGGTGGCCGTCGCGCTGCTCTCGGCCTCCCTCGGGCTGCACCTGGTCCACGCCGCCGACGTCATCACGCTGCTCGTGTGTGCGGCCGTGTTGACGCTGCTCATCGTCGAACGCGAACGGTTCCGGGCCGAGACCGAACCAGCCACCCTGGTCACGGCCTTCGTGATTCTTGGCGTCGGCGGCGTGCTCGCCACCTTGGGGGGCTTCACCGCGGTGGAGGTGGCCGGACGGGTCCACCATCACCCGCTGCCGGCGTGGCCCGACGTGCTGGCTGGTTCGGCCGAGCGCCTGGTCGGGGTGCGGTGGGTAGCCTTCCCGTCGACGATCGACCGCTATACGTCCATCAGCCTGTTGGCCGTCGGACTGAGCCTGATCGTCGTCGCGCTCTACCTGCTCACTCGTCCGATGGTCGACCGGCGCCTGTCTTCTGGCCGCGCCCACGCGGGACGACGCGCTGCGGAGCTGCGAGCGCGCGAGATCGTCCGACGCCACGGCACGGGAACCCTGGACTATTTCGCATTGCGCGACGACAAGCAATGGTTCTTCCACCGTGACTCGCTTGTGGCCTACGCCGTACTCGGTGGCGTGTGCCTGGTGTCACCCGATCCCATCGGACCCTTCTCGGAGCGGGCCCACGTGTGGGACTCGTTCCGCCGCCACGTGGACCGCCACGGGTGGAGCCTGGGCGTCATGGGCGCGAGCGAGGAGTGGCTCCCGACGTACCAGGCGTCGGGAATGCGCTTCCTCTACATCGGCGACGAGGCCGTCGTGGACACCCGCCAGTTCTCACTCGACGGCGGAAAGATGAAGGGACTCCGCCAAGCGGTGAACCGCGTCGCTCGATACGGCTACACCGTGCGGTTCTTGGACCCGGCCCACCTCCAGCCCGCCGACGCGGCCCGGATGGCCGAGCTCATGGCCAAGAACCGCCGAGGAGAGAAGGAGCGAGGCTTCTCCATGATGCTCGGACGCATCTTCGATCCTCGCGACACCGGCCTCCTCCTGACCCTTGTCGAAGGGCCCGACGGGGATCCGGTAGCCATGTGCCAGTTCGTTCCCTCGCCGGCGATCGACGGCTACTCGCTCGACCTGATGCGCCGCGATCCGGGGGACCACCCCAACGGACTGCTCGACTTCGCCTTGTGCTCGACCATCACCCACTTGCGCGAGTCGAAGATGAAGGGGCTCAGCCTGAACTTCGCGGCATTCCGGTCGGTTCTGGAAGGTGAGGCCGGAGACGGAGTGACCCACCGAGTGGAGCGTTGGGCGCTGCGCCGGCTGTCGGGCGTCCTCCAAATTGAGACCCTCTGGAGATTCAACGCCAAGTACGAGCCCCGGTGGCTGCCGCGCTACATCGTCTTCGACTCGGCCGAACAATTCGTGCCGGTTGTGGCACAGATCTTGAGAGCCGAATCTCTCACGGAGATCCCCGTCATCGGGCGTCTCATGACCACCGCAGTGGCCAAGCGGTCCGGTCCGGCCGTGCCCGCCGAGGTCTTGGCCGTCATGGACTCGCAGCCTGCCGGTGCGGGCTCCGAACCGCAGCCGGGCGAGTCCCGCAGTGACGAGGATGCAGACGAGGTCCGTGGCGAGCTCGGTGAGGGGCCCCCTGACGAGGCCGGACAGAAGTGGGGGGGCGAAGCCACCCGGCAGAAGACCGGGGCAACGCGGCCACGTCCGTGAGTGACTCGGGGCCGACGGCGCCGCCGACACCGGTATCGGCGAGACACGACTTGGCGGCGACCGAGAAGGAGCGGCGGCACGCCGGACGGCAGTCACGCGTGCTGGCCCCTCGGGAGGGCATCGGCGAATGGGACGAGCGGTCCCGTGGCCACGATGCGCTCGAGACCATCATGGCCCAGAACGCCCTGCGAATCGCCGAGCTGGTGCCCTTGCGACATCAGCGGATGGCACTGTCGCCGTGGAACTACTACCGCGGTGCCGCCGCAGTCATGGCGGCGGACCTGGCCTCGCGTTCGCACAGCCGATTGGCGGTGCAGCTGTGCGGTGATGCCCACGTCCTCAACTTCGGCTTGTGGGCCACGCCGGAACGCAACCTGAACTTCGACCTGCGAGACTTCGACGAAACGCTGCCTGGGCCCTTCGAGTGGGACGTGGCGCGCTTGGCGGCCAGTGTCGTGGTGGCGGCGCGCCAGAACGGGGTCAAGACGTCCAAGTCCGACGCAGCCGTGACGGCGGCGGTCGACGGGTATCGAGATCGGATGCGTCACTACGCGTCCTTGCCCGAGATCGACATCTGGTACGACGGCATGAAGGCCGACCGGTTCGTCGACTACTTCGAGCCAGCCGATCGTGGCGAGGTCAAGGTCGTCATCGAGAAGGGCAAGCGGTCCCGCACGAGTCGCGGCGCCTTCTCGAAGTTGACGACCATGGCGCGCGGGAGGCCGCGGATCACCACTCGACCGCCCCTGCGCGTGACCATCGACGACACCGAACAGGGCGACATCGTCGAGCACCTCCTGTCGGCGTACCGGCTGACGCTCCAGGAAGACCGCCGAGCTCTCTTCGATCGCTTTACCCCGGTCGACGTGGTCCGCCAAGTCGTGGGCGTGGGCAGCGTCGGCATGGTGGTGTACCTCGTCCTCTTCACGGGCCGCTCCGGTGCGGATCCCCTTTTCCTGCAGTGCAAGCAGGCCGGGCCGTCGGTCTACGAGTCGCACACGTACCAGAGCGTGCACCACAACCACGGGGCCCGGGTCATCGCCGGCAAGCGCATGGTCCAGAGCGCGACGGACATGTTCGTGGGCTGGGCATCGCTCGGCGGGCGCGACTTCTACGTGCGGCAGTACCGCGACATGAAGGTGATCCCGACCACGGACCTGATCGCGCCGGTGTTGACCGAGTTCGCCACCGCCTGCGGCAGCACGTTGGCGCGGGCCCATGCCCGCTCGGGTGACCCGGTGGCGATCGACGCGTACATCGGCAAGGGAGAGACGTTCACCAAGGCCATGCGTCAATTCGCCCGCCACTACGCAGACCAGACCGAACGGGACCATGCGCAATTGGTGGCCGGCATCCGGCGCGGGAAGGTCGAGGGCGAACCGGAGTAGCCGACCCACACGCGACCTCCGAGTCGCCGACTGGGCCGGGGAGCCGACTAGCCAAGCGGTCGGTGGGCCCGGGGAGTCTCGGGAGGCCGATTTCAGTACTATTCCGCCCGTGGACGGGGGGAAGGTCCGAGCAGGGGTTCAAGGACGGCGCGCGGCCTTCGGCCTGCTGGTGCTCCTCGCCGTCGGCGTCACCGCTTGCTCGGCCAACCCGGGCTCCACGGGGAAGGTGGTGATGATTGAGTCGGGTCAGGCGCCACCGGGAGCATTGCCGACGGGTATCGATGCCAAGGCATCCGCCGGGGCGGCCACGACCACCGTCCCGCTGGCCCAGCAAAACCCCACCACCGCGCTGTTCACCGCCACCGGTGTCTTCCAGTCCTGTCTCAAAAACATGGGCGTGTCGTTCGTCGGAGCGCCCAATGCTGCCAACCCCTCGTCGCCTGCCAACGACCCGAACTACCTCAAGGCCCTCAGCACCTGCGCCGCCAAGAGCAACATCCTCCAGGCGGTGAAGGCCGAGCAGACGGCTCAGAGCAACCTGACGCCGGCGCAGGTGCAGAAGGAGAACAAGGGCTATCTGGCATGGCGCAAGTGCATGATCTCGAGGGGCTGGAAGATTGCCCAGCCCACCCCGAACGCCAAAGGCCTGCTCTTCTCCTTCGGCGGGGGGGGCGGTGGCGGCGGGGGTGGCGGTGGTTCGGGCATTACGCCGCCGGCCGGCCAAAGTCTCCTCAACAGCAGTGACGTGCAGCAGTGCGCAGCGACCTCGCAGCGGAGCACGGCGTGAGCGGTCCGGCATGACGGGCCGACACTGACCGACCAGGGAGTACCAACACCAAACGGGGGACCACCCAATGTCGCGCCGAAGAAAGATCATCGCCGCCGGACTCGCCGCATGTGCGCTGTTGGCGGCCGCCGTCATTTCGTTCGCCATCGCCTCCAACGGCGGCGCCTCCGCGGGCAACAAGGTCGTGATCCTCGGCACGGTCCAACGGCGCACCCTGCAGGGCACGGTTGCCCTCACCGGGACGCTGGCGCGAAAGGACATTCGTAACGTCACCGCCGCCACCCAGGGCCTCATCAGCGATGTCTCCTCGACGGACGGCAGCATCACCCGTGCCGGTTCGGCGATGTTCGCTCTCAGCGGGCGTGAAGCCATCGCCGAGCAGGGTACGGTACCGTTCTTCCGCTCCCTGGTGCCCGGCGATTCGGGCGCCGATGTGCTGCAGCTCAAGCAGATTCTGGACGCCGCAGGTGACTACGCAGGTCCCAGCAACGACCTCTACACGGAACAGACGCAGTTCGCCCTGGCCCAATGGCAGGCGCAGCACAACTATCCGAACTCCACCCCGGCCACGCCGCAATCGGTCACCGTCTCGCTGGAACAGGGGACTGGATACGAGTTGGGCAACCAGTCCACCGCCGGCCTCGTCATCGGACCGCCGGACGCCCCCTCGGCGTCGTTCACCGCCGCGAGCGCGTCCACTCACGCCGTGCTCGCCGACGTGTCACACGTCACGCCTCCCGGGACGCCGACGCTCACCATCCAGTCGGTGTCGGACCAGGTGGTGGCCGGCCAGCCCGCGACGTTCGTCATCAGCGCGTCACCCGCGCCGACCTCGGACCTGACGGTCGATCTCACGTCCGGAGGGACGGCCGGGCCCCAGAACGTGGTCACGCCGCCGGCGTCGGTCGTGATCCTCACCGGCGCCACCCAGGTTGCCGCCACCGTGCAGACCCGCTCCACCACCACGGTCCAGGCGAACACGACCATCTCCATGGCGATCTCCGGCGGTACGGGGTACGTGGTCGGCAGCCCGGGTACGGCGCAGACGACCATTGAGAACACCGCCGTGCCGACACTCCAGATCACAGGTGGGACGACCGTGTCACCGGGAGGCTCGGTCACGCTCACGGTGAGCGCGAACCAGGCGCCCGTGCAGGACACGCCGGTGACGCTGGCCTTCGCGGGCAACGCCTTGGCGGGAACCGACTACACGGTCCCCGACCCGGTGATGACGCTCGCCGCAGGCACCACGAGTACGACGGTGACCCTCGCCACGCACAACCGCAACGTGATTCAGCCCAGCGCGTACATCGTGGCGTCGATCTCGCCCAACCCGGCGCTGTACGCCATCGGGACACCCGGTTCGACCGTCGTCACCATCAGCGGGACCACCGCGCTCCCCACGGTGACGCTGACCTCGGCCACGACGTATCTGCAGAAGGGACAGCCCTACGCCATCTCGATCGGGCTCAGCCAGGCCATGAGCACCTCCCTGCCCATCGCGCTCTCCTACGGCGGGACCGCGGTGCCGGGAGCCGACTACGTGGCGCCCGCCGGCACGGTGACCGTCCCCGCCGGCCAGACCTCCCTCACGGTGCAGATCCCGACCGTCACCGACAACGTCGTCGAGTCGGACCGGGTGCTGACCGTGTCGCTGGCGGCGAGCGCCGCCTACCAGATCGGGAATCCGTCCAGCGCGGCGGTGACCATCACCTCCGAGGTCGTCCCGAAGCTCACCATCTCGGCCAGCACGGGCGCCCTGGCGCAGGGCGGAGCGGCGACCTTCGTGATCACGGCGTCGCAGCCTCCCTCCCAGAACACGTCGGTCAACTTCGCCGTCGAGGGGACGGCCCAACCGGGGCAGAGCTATCAGCCGCTCACCGGCACCGCCCTCCTGCAGGCGGGCCAGAGCCAGCTCACCGTCACGCTGCAGTCGTTGCAGACCAACATCACGTTCGAACCGACCGACATGATCGTGGGCTCATGGCCGACGCGCGTCGGCACGGTACACGTGAAAGCCGGCCAACCCGTGGCGCCCGGAACCAACATCTTGACGCTGACCGAGCCCACCTTGACGGTGACCCTGAACGCCTCGGCCTCCAACCGCACCCAGCTCGCGGTAGGCCAGTCGTGCACGGTGCAGATCGACGGGGCGAACAGCTCCGTGAACGGCACGATCACCGAGCTGGACTCCACGCCGACCGAGCTCGCCTCGACCACTCCAGGCCAGGCCGGGCAACAGGTCTACCAGGGGAAGATCGAGGCCGCCGGTCTGGACGGGGCCGACGGGTCGGGCGTCTCCATCACGGTCGTCACCCAACAGGAGTCCGACGCCCTGACCGTGCCCATCGCAGCGGTGAAGCAGAACGGGTCGGGTCAGGACGTGGTCCGGGTGGTCGACTTGGAGCACGGTGGGCGGATCACCGAGGTGCCGGTCACCACCGGGCTCACCGAAGGTTCGTACATTCAGATCAGGAGCGGGCTCCACGCGGGACAGACCGTGGTGGTCGAGGTCGATCAGTCGTCGTGATCCCGACCGACCCGACAACCCCGACGACCCCGGGAGCCGGGCCTGCCGAGCAGCTCTTGCTCGAACTCGACCACGTGTCGCGCTTGTACGGCGAAGAGGTCGTCGTCCACGCGTTGCGAGACGTGTCGCTGCAGATCCGGCCCGGAGAGTTCATCTCCATCGTGGGACCCTCGGGATCGGGGAAGTCCACCATGCTCGGCCTCCTGGGCGTGCTCGACCTGCCGAGCGCCGGATCCGTCCGCGTGGCCGGCCACGACGTCGAGCGCGCTCGACGACGCCTCCCGCTCGCGCCTGCGTGGCAACTTCATCGGATTCGTGTTCCAGCAGTTCCATCTGATCCCCCACCTGACCGCGCTCGGCAACGTGGAGACCGCGCTCCTCTACCGCGACATCCGGCCGCGCCAGCGCAAGGAGAAGGCCCGCCAGGTCCTCGAGGACCTGGGGCTGGGAGCCCGGGCCGACCACCGCCCGGTCCAGATGTCGGGAGGAGAACAACAGCGGGTGGCACTGGCGCGCGCCCTGGTGACCGATCCACTGATGGTGCTGGCCGACGAGCCGACCGGCGCGCTGGACTCGGCCAACGCCTCCCACGTCCTCGAGATCTTCAAGGCCCTCCCATCGCCCGAGCGGGCCGTGGTGATCGTGACCCACGACTCGATGGTGGCCAACACCGCGCAGCGCCGCGTCTCCATGCGAGACGGCGCCATCGTGGAGGATCGACTACTGACGGGTTCGCCCGGGTGAGCGAGGCACGCGACCTGGTCAACGTGGCCGTGACCGGGCTGACGGCCCGGAAGGTCAGGACCCTCCTCATCATGCTGGGCCCGGTCATCGGCGTCGCCGCCATGGTGTGCGCCATCGGCCTGACCGAGAGCGCCAAGGGCCAGCTGCAGGCCCAGCTGGCCGAGTTGGGCACCAACCTCATCGTCGCCCAGGCCGGTGGAACCTTCGGCTCCCAGAACCCGACCTTCCCCCCCGACGCGGTGGCCCGGGTGGAGTCCGTGTCCACCGTGACGGCGGCAGCGGCCACCGCCAACCTCTCGGGCGTGGTGTCCGTCCCGACGGAAGGGACCAAGAGCTACTACCAGGCCTTCCCGGTGCCGGTACGCGCCGCCGGCGTGGGGCTGCCGTCCGTCCTGCAGGTCCCGGTGGTCAGCGGGCGGTGGCTCGACAGGGCCGATCTCCAGCTTCACACCCAGGCCGCGGTGCTCGGCGAGGGCGTCGCCAAGCAGTACGGCTACCTGCCCGGCGAAGCCCGCACCATCCGGCTCAACACCACCAACTTCGCCATCGTCGGAGTCCTGGGGCAGGTCGCCCTCGACCCCGAGCTGGACAACGCGGTCTTCGTCACCGAATGGTCGGCCAAGCACCTGCTGGGCACCAACGGCATGCCCAACCAGCTCTACATCCGCGCCGACGCCCGGCACCACTCAGGCCACGGCGAACGCCGTCCCCACCGCCATCAGCCTGGGCGGCCCCGACCAGGTCTCGACCCAGATCCCGAGCGACGTGCTGCAGGCGGCGGCCCAGGCCAACCGGACCCTGCAGCAGGTGGCGCTGTTGGCCGGACTACTGGCGCTGACCGTGGGCGGGGTCGGCATCGCCAACGTGATGTCGATCTCGGTGATCCAGCGGTCGTCGGAGATCGGGATCCGCCGGGCCGTCGGCCACACCCGATCGAAGATCGGCGCGCAGTTCCTCCTCGAGTCGCTGTTCGTCGGGTTGCTGGGCGGGCTCGTCGGCGCCGCCGTCGGCGTCGCGGTGGTCTACGGCGTGTCAGCCATCAACGGGTGGGTCGTGGTGATCGACTACGAGCAGATCCCCCTCTGGATGGGCCTGGCCCTTATCGTCGCCGTGGTGGCGGGGCTGTTCCCCTCCATCAAGGCCGCCCGGCTCGAACCGCTCGAGACGTTGCGCCTGACCTGACTCGGCGCCGGCTGACGCCTCAAGGTGCCGAAGCTCCTCCGGCGGCTCCCGCTCCGGTGTTCCCGACGCCGCCCGCCGCGCCCGACCCGGTGCCAGTCGATCCGGCGGTGCCGCTGGGCGCTCCTTGCGTCGCCGTGCCCTGCCCCTCAGCCGAGCTCCCCTTCGCCCCTTGGGCTCCGGCTCCCTGTCCCGTTTCACCTTGCGGTCCGCCCTGGTTCGTCGCCGTGGCCCCGCTGCCCGCTCCTCCGCGGCTGGGGGCGGTCGCTCCGTTGGACGCCGCGCGCGATGCGCCGGTGTTGCCCGACGAGCCAGTCGATCCGGCCGTTGACACACCCCTAGAGCCGGTTTCGCCAGAGCCGGTTCCGCCGGACCCGGTGTCGCCGGACCCGGTGCCGCCCGAGTCACCCGTGGCCCCGGTGGCGCCTGAGGCGCCGGCGCTGGTCGAAACCCCGCCCCCGGCACCCGAGTTCCCTCCTCCGGTGGCACCCGACTCCGCCCCGGTGCTCCCGGTCGCCCCGCTCGGGTGCGCGTTGCCGAAGACGACCGCTCCACTCCCCCCGCCCGAGAAGGACGCGCCGATCGCGATGGCCAAGGCGAGCAGCAGCACGCAGCCGACGCACAGGGCGGTGATGAGGGCGGATCGGTTGCCCCACCACCCCTTCGACCGATCGGACACCGACTCGTCAACCCCCCCCCGTCCATGGCGGTCCGCCGGCCCCTTCACCGTTGGACCACCGGGGGCGAGCGTACCGTCCTGGACCCGTCGCCGCCGGGTCGCCCCCCTCACTCCCCCCGAACCCGCCACCTATAGTGGCCTCCTGTTCACTGAGGTGGGAGCCAGATGACGACGCGCGTGGTCGTCGGGCGCGCGACGAGCCGTTCCCAGCGATTCGTGTCCGCGCCGGCGTGTCCGTGACACGGGGCTGGGCGGCCCGAGGAAACCCAACAACGAAAGGATGCCAGTGCCAGGACGCATGGAGGGGAAGAAGGCGGTTGTCGTCGGTGGGGGTCAGCTGCCGAGCGAGTTCGTCGGCATCGGGCGCGCCGTGTGCGAGATGTTCGCCCGCGAAGGTGCCGAAGTCTGCGTGGTCGACCGCGAGATCGACCACGCCGAGGAGACCGTCAAGGCGATCGAGGCCAGCGGTGGTACGGCCCACGCCATCGCCGCGGACGTCGGCAACCCGGCGGACTGCGCCCGGCTCGTGGCCGAGGCGCACGCCAAGATGGGTCGCATCGACGCCCTGGTCAACAATGTGGCCACCGAGGCCGGTGACACCGACGCGCTCAGTCTGGAAGTCGACGCCTGGAACAAGATCATGGACGTCAACCTGCGCGCCATGTGGTTGACGGCGAAGGCCGCCATCCCGCTCATGCAGGCGCAGGGCGGTGGGACCATCGTGAACACCTCTTCGGCCGGCTCGCGCACCGCGGGAGGGACCTTCTTCGCCTACGGGCTCTCGAAGTCAGGGGTCGACGCCCTCACCCACAAGCTGGCGATGGCGTACGCACCCTGGGGAATCCGCTGCAATTCGGTGCTCCCCTCGTGGGTGGCGACGCAACACTCGAGCGTGAGTCTCATCGGCTCGGGGTTGGTCAAGTCGAAGGAAGACCTCGTTGCGTTGGGCAAGCGCATGACGCCACTCGGTCGCATGGGCGAGGCCTCGGACGTGGCCTACGCGGTGCTCTTCTTCTCCTCCGACGAGTCGCTCCACGTGACGGGCCAGAATCTGCCCGTCGACGGTGGCACGACCTCCGCCGTGGGGATGTACCAGCGCCCCAAGGACGCCCCCGGCCCGTCATAACGATCCGGCACGCGTCCCCCCAAGCGGGGGATGACCGCCCTTCTCCCCGACGGAGGGCGACGGGCGACGGGCGCTCGCTAGTTGAACATGTCGATGCCCATGAGCGTCGCACCCTCGATGTCCATGAGCTGGTCGAGGTTCTCCGCAATGGCTTCGGGGCTGAGTGTCTCGGGCGTAAAGGTGAGCCCGGGATTTTCGATCACCGCGATGCGCATGACCTTCAACATCCCCGAGACGAACACCTCGCCGGTGAGCGTGCAGGACTCGTGGGCGAGGAAGGCAACCGTAGGAGACACGTACTCGGGCCGCATCTGATCGAAGTACTCGTTCTTGAAGTTCTCCTCGGGCTGGTCGAAGGTGAACGCCAGGAGGGCGGGATCCGACATCCGGGTGTTGCCCCGGGGGGCGATGGCGTTGACCCGGATGCCGTGACGGCGACCGTCCAGGGCGAGGGCCCGCGTGAACGCGAACACCGCGCCCTTGGCCCCGCTGTAAGCGACAGCCTTGGGGACGTTGCCCAGGATGGCTTCGGATGAGGTGTTGACGATGCAGGGGTGCTCAGCCTTCTGGAGGTGTGGCCAGGCCGCCTGGGATACGTACACCGTGCCCAGGTAGTGGTAGTCGGTCATGCGGCGGAAATTCTCCGCCGTGAGTCCCTCGAACCAGTCGTGGTCGCAGATCCCCGCGTTGTTCACCACCACATCGAGGCCGCCGAACGCGTCGAGTGCGGTCTGCACGGCGTTCGCCGCACCCGCCTCCTCGGCCACGTTGGTGAAGCAGGCCACGGCCTCGCCGCCCGCCGATTCGATCTCCTTGACCACCTGTTCGGCGGGCCCGGGATCCGAGCCCGACCCGTCGAGGTTGACGCCGTAGTCGGCCACCACGACCTTGGCACCCCGGGAGGCCAGCAGGAGTGCGTGCTGGCGCCCGAAACCGCGCCCGCCCCCAGTGACGACCACTCGCCGACCGTCGAATCGCAGCTCGCTCATGGGTAGGAACCCCCTTGGACTCTTCCACGTTTCGTCGTGGACGCTTCGCCGTGCAACCTACGCACGGTGGCCCGAGCCTCGCAAGCGACGCGGAAGGGACCAGCCCCGTCTCGCACCTTGCGCGTGCGCAGCGGTGCGACCGGTGAATCAGTGCGGCAGGAACAACAGCGTCGCCCGGTGGGCGAAGTCGATGAGCGGTTGGGGCCACACTCCGAAGAGGACCGTGACCCCGGTGCACAGGCCGATGGCCACGCTGCTCAGGACCGGGACGGGTACCCGCTCGGGACTGGTCTCGGGCTCGGACGGGGCGATCGCCTGGTCCAGCAGGATCTGCTCGTTGAGGGTGGTGACCGCACCGGCAACCGACTCCGGCGTCGCCCACTCGAGGCCGCCGTTGCCGCCCGTACCTCCGGCGCCTCCGGAGCCACCCCCCTCCCCGGCGGCACCTGCCGGCTCGGTCCCCGTGCCCCCGGCCGGGCCGGCGAGCTCAATCGTGCTCCCGCCGACCATGGCGTCACCCGCTCCCAGCGCGGCCGATCCTCCCGAGCCGCCCTCGGCTTCGCCCAGCCCGCCCCCGGCGTACATGAGCACGGCCAGGCGGAGATAGAAGTAGGCGGCCACCACGGCGGTCACCATGGCGATGACGCCGAGGGGGACGTACCCGGCGTCGACGGCGGCGAAGACGACCTGGACCTTGGCCCACAGGCCGGTGGTGAACGGGGCTCCCGCCTGGGCCAGCAGCAGGACGGCGAAGGCCAGGGCCAGCACGGGCTGGCGCCCGGCCAGGCCGCGGTAGCGCGACAGGTCGTGGTCGACGTCGCCCTGGCGGCCGAGCACCGTCACCACGGCGAAGCTGCCGACGGACATGAGCATGTAGGCGAAGAGGTAGTAGAGCGACGCGCTCACCCCACGTGCCGTCCCGGCCACCACCCCGAGGAGGATGAACCCGGCGTGGTTGATGGACGAGTAGGCCAGCATCCGCTTCACGTTCGCGCTGGCGCAGTGCGACGAAGGCGCCGAGGACGAGCGAGAGCACGGCCAGCCCGTAGGTGATGGGCCGCCAGTCGTTCGTCACCACCCCGAAGGACGAGACGAGCACCCTGAGCATGGCGGCGAACGCGCCCGCCTTGGCCACGGCGGCCATGAACCCGGTGACCGGGGACGGCGCGCCCTGGTAGACGTCGGGCGTCCACATGTGGAACGGCACCGCCGCCACCTTGAAGGCGAAGCCGACGAGCATGAGGGAGAGCCCGGCCAGTAGCAGCCCGTTCGAGAGGACCACGTTCTTCGACAGGAAGTCGGCGATCTGCGTCAGGTTGGTCGACCCCGTCGCCCCGTAGGTCAGCGCGATGCCGTACACGAAGATCGCCGAGGAGAAGCTGCCCAGAATGAAGTACTTGAGAGCCGCCTCGCCGGAGGCCGACCGCCGGTAGTTGAAGGCGGTGAGCACGTAGAGGGCGATGGAGAGGATCTCGAGCCCCAAGAACACCACGATCAGGTCGTTGGCCATGGCCATGACCATGGCGCCCGAGGCCGAGACCATGGCCAGCACGTGGAACTCGGCCCCTTGGGCTCCCTCGCGCCGCAGGTACCCGTCGGCCACCAGGGCGCTCAGCAGCATGGCGATGGCCACCAACATCATCACCAGGACGCTGAACCCGTCCATGACGACAGCCTGGTCCACGTAGGTGTGCGGGCCGTGGTCCTCGACGTCGACCCACTGCCACAGGGCGACCCCGAGGGCGCCACCCGAGATGACGACCGTGGCCAGCGTGCTCACGGTCACCCGGAGCGGCCGGCGCACGAGAGACGCCACCCCCAAGAGGACCACCGCGCCGCCGATCATGATGATGGGCGGCAGGATGGCCAGCCAGCGGATGGACGGCACCGGGATGGAGTTCGACGACGTGTGCGCCGCGGCAACCAGTGGCGCGATCACTTCGATCCCTCCGCGCTCGGCAAGACCGGCACGGTCGGCTGGCCGTGGTCGGTGACGGATTCGACGTGGGCCACCAATTGGTTCACCGACGGGTTGATCCGGTCGAGCACTGGCTTGGGGTACACGCCCAGGAAGACGATCAGGATGACGAGCGGAGCCACCACCAGGCGCTCCACGGTGACCAGGTCGTGGGTTCGCTCGTCGTCGGGGCGCGGCTCTCCGTGGAAGACCTGTTGGTACGCCCAGAGCAGGTAGACGGCGGCCACGATCACCCCGAGGACCGCCACGACCGCCCACCATCGATGGGTGAGGAAGGTGCCTGAGAGCACCAGGAACTCGCTCACGAAGCCGTTGAGGCCGGGCACTCCGATGGAAGCCAGCATGGCCACCGTGAACACGGCGGCCATGACCGGAGCCGCCTTCTGGAGCCCGCGGAGCTCACCGGTCTGCCAGGTGCCGCGGCGCTGATAGATGAACCCGATGAGGATGAACAGGGCGCCGACGATGAGGCCGTGATTGACCATGAGCAGCACGCCACCGGCCACGCCCTGCGGGCTCAGCGCCACGATGCCCAGCGCGATGAAGCCGATCTGCGCCAACGACGAGTAGGCCACCAGCCGCTTCATGTCCCGCTGGGCGCAGGCGACGATCGCCCCGTAGACGATGCCGATCACGGCCAGGGTGAGCACCAGCGGTGCCAGCGTGCGGGTGGCCTGAGGGAACAGGCTGAGATCGAATCGGATGATGCCGTAGGTGCCCAACTTGGCCAGCACGCCGGCCAGCACCACCGACCCTTCCTCGGGGGCTTCGGTGTAGGCATCGGGAGACCACGTGTGCAACGGGAACAGAGGAGCCTTCACGGCGAAAGCCGCCGTGAAGGCCAAGAACAGCAGGACGCCCTCGCTCCCCGTGAGGTGGGTCCGCATGAGCGGGCCGAGGGAGAAGGTCAGCACGTGGGTCTGGGACTGGTGGAGGAAGGCCAGCGCCAGGATGCCGACGAGGAGGAAGGCGGACCCGAGGAAGGTGTAGAGGAAGAACTTCACCGCCGCATACGCCCGTCGCTGGTGTCCCCACCCGGCGATGATGAAGTACGAGGGCACCAGGGTCAGCTCGAACATGAAGAAGAAGACCAGGAGGTCGAGCGACAGAAAGCTGCCCATGACCGAGGCCTCGAGCAGGAGGATCCAGGCGAAGTAGACGCGCTGGTTGGGCCGGTCGCGCCCGAGGACGATGGCCAGGGGGAACAACAGGGCGGTGAGCAGCACCAGGAAGATGGAGATGCCGTCGACGCCGAGGTACCAGCGCACGCCCAGGCTGGTCCCGGTGTACGCGTGGTCCGAGACCAATTGGAAGCCGCCGTCGTGCACCTTCATGGTGATCAGAGCGGCGATGGCGAAGCCGAGGGTGACCAACGAGGTGATCAGGGCCAGGGCGAAGGTGAGCTCACGGGGGAACCGCTTGTCGAGCCCGAGCAGTCCGAGGAGGGCGGCCCCGATGGCCGGGAGCAGGATGAGCAGGGTCAGAAAGGGAACGGAGTGCATCAGCCCCACCACACCCGGCTCAGCATGAAGGCGACGATGAGGGCCATGCCGAGCGCGATGCCCAGCGCGTAGTTGCGGGCATAGCCGGTCTGCAGCTTGCGCGCCGCGGCGCCTGTCACCTTGGCCAGGTGTGCCGTGCCGTTGACGGCGCCGTCGATCACCCGGGCGTCGACCACCCAGGCGCAGAACGTGGCCAGCCGCTGGCTGGGTCGCCCGATGATGGTGTCGTAGGCGTCATCCCAGTACCAGACCCGCTGCAGGAAGGCAGGCTCGAGCGCGGGCTGGTCCACCTCGGCACCGCGCCACAGCCAGGCGGCGATGATCACGCCGGCGACGGCGGCGGCGATGTCGGCCAGGGCCAGGTACCACAGGGGCCCGTCCCCCAGGTTGTCGTTGTAGATCGTGCCGGCGAACACCGGGGCGAGGAACTCGTTCAAGCCGCGGGTGTGCACCCAGGGCAGGTCGAGCACGCCGGCGAAGAAGGCGAAGAAGGCCAGCACGACGAGGGGGATCCGCATGATGAAGGGCGACTCGTGCGGGGCGTGCAGCGCCGGCTCGCCGTGCGGACCCGGTTGCTCGAACCGGGGCTGCCCCCCGAAGGCGAGGATCTCGAGCCGGCTCATGTAGTAGGCGGTGAGCACCGCGGTCACCAGGCCGATGACCCACAGCACCTTGTAGTGCGCGTAGACGTTGTCGAGCACGTCGCCCTTGGCCCAGAAACCCGACAGCGGCGGGATGCCGGCGATGGCCAGGTAGCCGACGGTGAAGGTGACGGTGGTCCACTTCATGTAGCGGCGCAGCGCGCCCATGCGCTTGAGGTCCTGCTCGTCGTGGAGCCCGTGGATCACCGATCCCGCCCCCAAGAAGAGCAGCCCCTTGAAGAAGGCGTGGGCCACCATGAGGAAGATGGCCGCGATGTAGGCGCCGGTTCCGACCGCCAGGATCATGTAGCCGATCTGCGAGATGGTGGAGAAGGCGAGCACCTTCTTGATGTCCTGTTGGGAACAGGCGATGGTGGCCGCCACGAACGCGGTCACGGCGCCGATGGTGGCGACCACCTCGGTGCCCGTCGAGGTCAGGTGCAGCACCGGGTTCATCCGGCAGAGCAGGTACACCCCCGCGGTGACCATGGTGGCGGCATGGATGAGGGCCGACACCGGAGTCGGACCCTCCATGGCGTCGGGCAACCAGTTGAACAGCGGGATCTGGGCCGACTTGCCCGCCGCCGCCAGGAAGAGCAGGAGGACGGCGGCCGTGGCGGTACCCCCGCCCAGGTGGGAGAGCTGGCCGAAGATGCCGCCGCCCGGACCGCTCTCGTACTGGACCGTCCCGGTCTTCTCGAAGATCAAGAAGATGGCCAAGAGAAAGCCGGCGTCCCCGATCCGGTTGTAGATGAAGGCCTTCTTGCCCGCCGAGGCGGCCGACTCGCGCCGGAACCAGAAGGCCACCAGCCAGTAGGAGCACACCCCCACGCCCTCCCACCCCACGAAGGTGACCAGCAGGTTGTTCCCCAGGACCAACAGGAGCATGGAGAAGACAAAGAGGTTCAGGTAGACGAAGAACTTCGTGTAGTCCCGGTCACCCTTCATGTAGCCGATGGAGTAGAGGTGGATGAAGGCACTCACGAAGGTGACGAACATGCACATCGTCATCGACAGCGGGTCCACCAGCGTGCCGACGGGCACGCTCAGGTTGCCGGCGCTGAACCACGTGAAGTAGCTGTGCACCACCACCCGGTGGTCCGAGGGCAACCCGAGCAGGCCGGCCAGCACGATGCAGGCCACCACGAACGAGCCGCCCACGGCGGCGGTCCCCACCCACCCGGCGGCCGGGTCGCCCATGCGCCGGCCGAAGACGACCAGGATCAGGAACCCCGCGAGGGGCAACAGCAACATCAAGTACGCGAGATGGACCACGGGTCAGCCCTTCAGGGAATCCAGGTCGTCAGCCACAGTCGTCTCGCGGCGGCGGAAGTTGGTGACCACGATGCCCAGGCCCACGACCACCTCGGCCGCGGCCACGACGAGGACGAAGAACACCACGGCCTGACCGCCGATGTCCCCCAACATGCGGGCGAAGGTGACGAACGTCAGGTTGGCCGCGTTGAGCATCAGCTCGATGCACATGAACATGATCAGCACGTTGCGCCGCACCAGCAGCCCGACGGCACCGATGGTGAACACCACGGCGGCCAGCCCGAGGTACCAGGCTCCCGAAAGGCTCACGCCGGCAGCTCGCTCTCCGTGCCGTCCCCCTGCACATCCTCGTGCTGCGAGGGCGGGCGGCGGGCCAGCACGACCGCGCCCACCACGGCGATCACCAGCAGGGCGGCAGTGGCCTCGAAGGCGAAGAGATAGGTGGTGAACAGCTGCTTGCCCAGTTGCGCCGGCTCGCCCGCCGGGGAGTTGGGACCGGCCACGTGGCCGGTGATCGGCCCCACCACCTGTTTGGCCCCGGTCACCCAGTGGGCGGTGGCGGCCATGGCGAGCACACCCCCGAGGGTGATGGCCGAGAACGCCACGGCGAGCGGTCGTTGTCCGGCCAGCGGCTCCACGTTGACGTCCTCGGCCCGGTCGACGCCGAGGAACATGATGACGAACAGGAAGAGGACGACGATGGCCCCGGCGTAGACGATGATCTGGACGGCGGCCAGGAAGTCCGCCTCCTGCTCAATGAAGAGCACGGCAACGCCGAAGAGGGTCATCACCAGGCTGAGGGCGGCGTGCACCGGGTTGCGCGACGTCACCACGCCCACCGCGCCGACGAGGATCACCACGGCGGAGGCGACGAAGACCAGGAGGTCGGGCCAGGTCGGGCGCGTCGAAGCAGCGATGAGGACGAGCTGCGACATGGGTCAGTCGCTCCCCTCAGCTGGTGTGCCGCTCCGCCGGCTGGCTGTGCGGCCTTCGCCGCCTTGCGGGCGGCGCGCCGCACCTTCGTGCGCGCCCGCCTGTCCTCCATCTTCCGGCGGTTGCGCTCCGCGCCCTTCTTGGCCCGCCAGACCCGACCCTGCATGCCCCGGTGGGCGAGTGGGATGTCCTCGTCGAGCAGGTGCGCCTCGAGCACCTGGCGCAGTGGCTTGGTCCCGGTGGCGGCGTCGTCACGGCGGCCGGATTGGCCTCCTTCGGGGGCGCGCACGCCGTAACCCAGCTCGCCCGACCACTGCACCTCGCCCTCGTAGGCGGCGTTGCCGGAAGGGGAGGTGGCGCGCATCCAGCCCGAGGTCATGTCGTCGTCGCCCTCGCGCCAGTCCTCCCACGGAAGCTTCTTGGGCGTGCCGTCGTCGTCCACCACCAGCTCGTCCTTGGTGTAGATGGCGTCGGAGCGGTTGGTGAAGGAGAACTCGAAGAGCTTCGACTCGGTGATGGCCTCGGTGGGGCAGGCCTCGACGCACATGTCGCAGTGGATGCAGCGCAAGTAGTTGATCTCGTAGACGTAGCCGTAGCGCTCCCCGGGCGAGACCGGGTGGTCGGGCGGGTTGTCGAGCCCGCGGACGTAGATGCAGTCCGCCGGGCACACTCCGGCGCAGAGCTCGCAGCCGATGCACTTCTCCATGCCGTCCTCGTAGCGGTTGAGGACGTGGCGCCCGTGTTGGCGCGGCTGCTTGGGCTTCTTCTCCTCGGGGTACATGGTGGTGACCCGGGGGCGGGTCAGGTGCTGGAAGGTCAGTTTGAACCCGCCCAGGAACGAGAGCTGGTCCCTCACCTCGTCGCCCACGCCCATCAGGCCTCACCTCCCGGAACGGCGTCCGGCCGGCCGGGGCGGCCCGGTCACCTTGCCGCCGACGGCCGGAATGACGAGGTCTTCTTCGCTGCGACCCGCGCCGAGCTCGTTGGCCCGCATGAGCAGCATCGAGGCGGCCACCACCACCGGGACCAGGATCAGCCCGGCCCAACCCCAGGCCACGATGGCCGCCACCAGGAGCAGCCACCCGAGGGTGAGCGGGATCAGGCGCTTCCAGCCGAGGTCCATGAGCTGGTCGTAACGCAGACGCGGCAGGGCGGCGCGGAACCAGACGTAAATGAAACAGAACGCCACCGTCTTGAGCAGGAAGTAGATGATCGGCATGTAGATGGTGGCGCCGGGGATGTGGAAGATGTAGCCGTTGGGGCCCCCGAAGAACAGCGTCACCACGATGGCCGACATGGTGATGGTGTTCATGAACTCCGCCAGGAAGAAGAGGCCGAAACGGATGGAGGAGTACTCGGTGTGGAACCCGCCCACCAGCTCCTGCTCGGCCTCGGTCAGGTCGAAAGGCGGCCGGGTCAGCTCGGCCGTGATGGCGATCATGAAGAAGATGAAGGGCAGGAAGCCGAGCCGGATGAGGTTCCAGTTCCAAAACCCGTTGGCCTGGGAGTCCACGATGGCCCGGGTGGACAGCGAACCCGTCACCAGCACGACCATCACCGTGGTCATGCCGAGCGCGGCCTCGTAGGAGATCACCTGGGCCGAGGCGCGCACCGAGCCGAGCAGCGGGTACTTCGAACCCGAGGACCAGCCGGCCAACATAACGCCGTACACGGCGATGCCCGACATCGCCAGCACGAGCAGAATGCCCATGGGCGGATCGGCCACCTGGAGTTCGAAGGTGTGGCTGCCAATCGTGATGATGCCGCCCACCGGGACTACGGTGAAGACGAGCACGGCGGGCACCACCGAGAGGTAGGGCGCCAGCCGGAAGACGAAGGCGTCGGCCCGGTCGGGCAGCAGGTCCTCCTTGAAGACCAGCTTGGTGCCGTCGGCCAGCGTCTGGAGCAGACCCCACGGCCCGGCCCGGTTGGGCCCGACCCGGCTCTGCATGTCCGAGATCACCTTGCGCTCGAACCAGATCATCATCGCCGTGGCCACCAGCAGCGCCACGAAGGCCACCAGGCACTTGACGATGGTGATCACCCAGACTTCCCAGTTGAGCCCGAAGTAGTAGAGCGGGTCGCCGTTCCCCGAATTGGCGCTGTGCGTGAGCACCTGGGACCCGACCGACCCGGCCGTTCCGGGCGAGCCGGCGCTGACGAGGAGGGCGGCAATCACTGCGACTCCATCCGGACGTCGGTGACGGGCCGGCGGCTGTCGATGAGGGTGGCCACGGCGTTGCCCGGAGTGCTCTCCCCGTCGGGCACGTTGAAATCGACGGCCACCACGCCGCGGGGCACGCCCTCGTCGGCCTGGGCGGCCAGGACCAGCTCCCCCCGGGCCGAGCGCAGCTTGACCCGGTCCCCGGTCCCCGCGCCGAGGCGGTCCAGGTCGTAGGGGTTGGCCCGAGCCACCAGGGCGGGTACCAGCGGGGTCAACGAGGGCGAGCCGGTGACCGAGCTGCCGGCGTCGTACAGGCGCCGGCCCGCCACCAGCCGCAGGGAGTAGTTGTCGGCCTTGGGGATCGGCAGCGGCGCGGGGTGGTCACCGCCGGTCCCGGTCCACGACACCAGGGGCGGCGGGCTGCCCAAAGCCGGGATCCGGGCGCGGCAGAGGGCCGCGTGGCGGCCGGTGCCCACGCGGGGTGGCGCACCCTGGCGTTCGACGGACTCGACGCCGGGCAGGGCGATGGGATCGATCGGGGCGACGTCCTCGGCATGGTCGGGGCGACCGGAGAGCGGGACGAGGATCCCGTCGTGCGCGGCGTCCGAGTGCAGGACGGCCTGGGTCAGGCCGGCGTAGGCCGGGGCGGCCAGCTCCAGCTCCTCGGCCAGCTCGGTCACGCTGGCGGCGCCGAGGTCAGCGCCCAGGGCCGCGGCGAGCTCGACGGCGATCATCCAGTCCGGCCAGGCGAAGCCGGGCGCCGTGAGCTTGGGACCGAGGCGGGTGACCCGGCCCTCGAGGTTGGTCGTGGTGCCAGGCAACTCGTGGGTCACCGCGCAGGGCAGGACCACGTCGGCGTGGAGGTCGACCGACTCGGAAGGGTGGCCCGTCACCGCCACCATGAAGTGCCCGGCGGTGAGCGCCGCGGACGCCCGCGCGTGGTCGGGAAAATCGCTCAAGGGGTCGGCGCCGAGCAGCACCAGCGCGCTGACCGGCGTGCGATCGCCGGGCGTGGCGCCCGACTCGGTGCCGGGCTCGCCGCCCGACGCGGCTCCGGGCTCCGCATCGCTCTCCGTCCCGCCCTCCCCCGCCATGGACGCCAGGATCTCGGCCGTCGAACGGCCGGTGGTCGCCGGGACCGAGCCCCAGGCGGCGGTGAAGCGTGACCGCCCCTCGTCGGAGAGTGACCCGGCCGGGCAGGAGCCCGGGGGCGAGGCCCATGTCGAGGGCCCCGAACACGTTGCCGCGCCGTAACGCCGGCAAGTAACGGGCCTCGGGCAGGGCGGCGGCCAGGGTGCGCAACGCCTCGCCGCTGACCTCCCCCGCCTCCGCATACGAGGGCCGGCCGGCCACGACGACGACGCCGGCGCCGCCGGGGCGCGCGGCCAGCAGACGGCGCGCCCTCTCGAGCGCGCCGGGCCCGAGCGCGCTCCCTTCGGGGTGAGCGTCGAGTGCCTTCGCCGCCGCGTCGTCTCCGGTCAACGCCCGGGCCAGGAGGGGCGCGTCGCCGGGGCGGACGCGCAGCACGGCCGAGGCGTGGGCGCTCAGTGCGGTGGGCGTCGGGGAGATCTCGATCAGCTCCGTGGCGCCGCCGAGGACCGCCTGGCGCAGGCGGAGGAACAGCACCGGCAGCTCCTCGCGGAGGTCGCCGCTGAGCGTGACCAGCACGGGTGCGCCACAGGCCTCGTCAATGGTGGCCCGGGGCAGGCCGAGCACCAGGTCGGCCGGGAGCCCGTCGCCGAGCTGCGCGTCCACCGAGTCCGTCCCGATGACGCCCTTGGCCAGCTTGGCCCACGCATAGGCGGCCTCGTTGGTCAGCCGCGCCCCTCCGATGACGGCCACCGCGTCGGCACCGCCCGACGCCAGCGCGGCGGTGATGCCCGCCGCCGCCGCGGCCAGGGCCTCGCCCCAGCTCACCGCCACCAGCTCGCCCTCCTTGCGCACCTGCGGCTCGACCAGTCGTCCGTGCTCGAAGCGCCCGGTCTCGCGGGCTTGGCCCAGGAACTGACCCCGGCTCACCCCGAGACCGACCACCTGGGAGGCGGTGGCCGGAGCGACGTCCACGGCCTCGTCGGCCGGCGCGCCCGAGAGCGGTCCGGCGGACACTTCGTCGCCGTTGACCGACTCGTAGGTGAAGCGGCCCTTGTCGCACAGCCAGCCGTGGTTGACGGGCTCCGAGTCGATGCCGAGCAGCCGGGTGAGCCGGTTCTGCGACGACTGCACGGCCACCCGGCACCCGACGGCGCAGGCGGTGCAGGTGGACTCGACCTGATCGAGGTCCCAGGGGCGGGCGGTGAAGCGGTACGGCGTCGCCGTGAGCGCACCGACCGGACAGATCTGCACGGTGTTGCCGCTGAAGTACGAAGAGAAGGGCTCGGTCGGGAAGGTCGCGACCTCGACCAGTTCGCCGCGTCCGGCGAAGTCGATCTGCGCCTCACCGGCCACCTCCTCGGCGAAGCGGGTGCAGCGCGCGCGCACTGGATGCAGCGCTCCCGGTCCAGCAGCACCAGGTCGGAAATGGCGATGGGCTTCTCGAAGTGGCGCTTCTCCTCGACGAAGCGGCTCTCCCCGGGGCCGTAGGCCAGGGTCTGGTCCTGGAGCGGGCACTCGCCGCCCTTGTCGCAGACGGGGCAGTCCAGGGGATGGTTGGCCAGCAGGAACTCGAGCACGCCGTCCTGGGCCTTCTTCACCCGGTCGTTTGTCGTGTCGACCACCATGTCCTCGGTCACCGCCACGAAGCAGGCCGGCGTCAACGTGGAACCCCGCGGGCCCTCGACGTCGACCAGGCACATACGGCACATGCCGACGGGCTCCATGCGGGGGTGGTAGCAGAAGCGCGGGATGTAGGTGCCGGCCCGTTCCGCCGCGGCGATGAGCAGCTCGCCCCGCCGCGCCGTGACGTCGCCCGCCCGTCGAGGGTGAAGGGGAGATCGGCGGCCGCGTCAGTCAAAGGGGCACCCCCCGTCCTTGACGTGCACCAGGAACTCGTCGCGGAACATGCGGATGCCCGACGCGATGGACGAAGGGATGGACGGGCCCGAGCACGCAGATGGTGGTCTGCTGCGGTGGCCAGGCCACGCCGGGCGAGATGTTGTCGCACAGGTCCATGAGGAGGTCCAGATCTTCCTCCCGCCCGGCGCCGTGCTCAATTCGGTACATGATGCGCTCCAGCCAGCCCGCGCCCTCGCGACACGGCGTGCACTGTCCGCACGACTCGCGGGAGAAGAACTTCGTGATCCGCCACGCCGCCCGCACCACGCAGGTGGCCGAGTCCATGACCACCACCGAGCCGGAGCCGAGCATGGAGCCGGCCTCGCCCACCTCGTCCTGGCCGAGCGGCAGGTCGACCCGGTCCGGCCCGAACCACGGGGCCGACACCCCACCGGGGATGAAGGCCTTGAGCGTGTTCGAGCCCCGGATGCCGCCGCCGAGGGACGGTGCGTAGATCAGGTCGCGGAAGGTGGTCTTGACCATCTCGAGCTCGTAGGTGCCCGGCCGGCGCACGTGGCCGGCCAGGGCGAAGAGCCGGGTGCCGGTGGAGCGGCCGGCGCCGAGGGCGGCGAAGGCGGCACCGCCGTGGCTGACGATCCACGGGATGTTGGCCATGGTCTCGACGTTGTTGACCACGGTGGGCTCGCCGTAGAGGCCGACGGCGGCCGGGAAGTAAGGGGGCTTGATACGCGGGAATCCCCGCTTGCCCTCCAACGACTCGAGCAGCGCCGTCTCCTCGCCGCAGATGTACGCGCCGCGCACCGGGGTGCACCACGATGTCGACCGAGAAGCCCGAGCCGAAGATGTCGGCTCCCACCGCGCCGTGGCGCGTAGGCCTCGTTCAGGGCGCTCTGCAGCCGCTCGAGCCCCAGTGCGAACTCGCCCCGCAGATAGATGAAGGCCTGGCTGACCTGGAGGGCGTAGGCGCTGATCAGCACGCCCTCGAGGATCTGGTGCGGGTCGCGCTCAATGAGCAGGTGATCCTTGAACGTGGCCGGCTCGCACTCGTCGCCGTTGACGACCAGGTACGTCACCGGGTTCTTGCGCAGCATCGACCACTTGCGCCCGGCCGGGAACCCCGCGCCGCCGCGGCCGAGCAGGCTGGCCGCGTCGACCTCGGCCGCCACCGCTCCGGGCGTCATGGCCAGGGCCGTGCGCAGGGCCTCGTACCCGCCCGTGGCCAGGTAGCGCTCGAGCGTGTAGCGAGTCGTCGTACCCGACTCGCGCCGTGATGATCTTCGGGGCTTCGGTCGTCGCCATCAGGACGCCGCCGCCCTCGGCCATCCTGGGCCCGCTCGGTCGCCACCGTGGCTCGGTCGGCCAGGAGCCCCACGTTGCGGCGCACCCGCACCAGCGTCCCGTGGGAGGGCACGGTGTCGGCCAGGCGACCGGCGCGCAGGTCCTCGAGCAGGGTGTCGAAGCTCTCGGGGGTCTGCGTCGCCGACATAGCGGTGGTTCACCTGGACGCAGGGCGTGCGGTCGCAATCGGCCAGGCACTCGGCCTCGTGCAGGGTGAACACCCCGTCGGGCGTGGTCCCGCCGGCCCGGACGCCCAGGCTCGCTTCGGCGTGCTCGAGCAGCTCGAGCGCCCCGCCGAGCATGCAGGCGATGTTGGTGCACACGGCCACCACGTAGGTGCCCACCGGCTCGGTGTGCAACATGTCGTAGAAGGTGGCCGTGCCCCGCACCTCGGCCGGGGTAACGCCGCAGCAGCTCGGCGATCTCGGCCATGGCCTCGGGGCGCAGCCAGCCGTCCTGCTCCTGGGCCAGGTGGCACAGCGGGATCAGCGCCGAACGCGGCTCGGGGTAGAGCGACAACAGCTCGACGGCCCGGGCCCGGATGTCCGGGTCGAGATGGCTCACCGGTCCACCTCCCCCATGACGGGGTCGACCGACGAGATCACGGCCACGGCGTCGGCCATGAGGCCACCCCGGAGCAGCAGCGGCAATGCCTGGAGGTTGACGAAGCTCGGGCCCCGGATGTGCATGCGGTAGGGCTTGGAGGTGCCGTCGGAGACGAGGTAGCAGCCCAGCTCGCCGCGGGCGACTCGATGGCCACGTAGACCTCACCTTCGGGGACCCGGAATCCCTCGGTGAAGATCTTGAAGTGGTGGATGAGCGCCTCCATGCCTCGTCGATCCGAGCGCGGGCGGCGGCGTGACCTTGCGGTCCTGCACCCGGTAGTCGCCCGCGGGCATCTGCTCGGCGATCTGGCGGATCATGCTGATCGACTCGCGGATCTCGTTGAGGCGCATCGAGTAGCGGTCGAAGTTGTCGCCGTAGGTTCCCACGATGACGTCGAAGTCGAGCTTGTCGTAGGCCAGGTACGGCATGGTGCGGCGAAGGTCCCACGGCACCCCGGTCGAGCGCAGGATCGGACCGGTCGACCGACAGCGCCAGCGCCTCCTCGGCCGAGATGTTGCCCACCGCCTCGGTGCGCTCGCGGAAGATGGGCTGCCCGGTGAGCAGCTCGTCGTACTCGTAGGTGCGGGCCAGGATGGTCTCGCAGATGACGGCCACGTCGTCCTGCCAGCCGTCGGGCAGGTCGGCGGCGACCCCGCCCGGCCGGATGTAGTTGTGGTTCATGCGCACGCCGGTGGTCTTCTCGAAGAAGCTCAGGACCATCTCGCGCTCGCGGAAGCCGTAGATCATCATGGACGTCGACCCGAGGTCCATCCCGTTGGTGGCCATCCACATGAGGTGCGACGACACCCGGTTGAGCTCGGACATGAGCATGCGGATCCACACCGCCCGGGGCGGCAGCTCGACGCCGAGCAGAGCCTCGGTGGCCAGCGAGAACACCAGCTCGTTGTGGAGCGGCGAGAGGTAGTCCATGCGGGTCACGTTGGTCGAGCCCTGGACGTAGGTGAGCTCCTCCGCCGTCTTCTCCATGCCGGTGTGCAGGTAGCCGATGATCGGCTTGGTGCGCAGCACCGTCTCGCCGTCGAGCTCGAGCATGAGGCGCAGCACCCCGTGGGTCGACGGGTGCTGGGGCCCCATGTTGATGATCATCGTCTCGTCGTCGCGCCGCTCGATGTCGATGTCGCCCGGGTCGACGTACGCCGCCCTCGGGCAGCCGCAGCACGGCGCCGACCTCCTGGCGCAGCTCGGGTGCGGGTCGTGCCGCGAGGCATCAGCTCCTGGGCGCCCTCGGAGGTCTCGGCGATAAGAGCGCGCTCCTCGGCCTCGTCGGGGCGTCCTCGTGCGGTCGGCCTCGTCAGGCCGGCTCGGCCTCGTCACGGGCGATGCGGTCCTCGAGGCTCGGGTCGTCGCTCATCGTGGCCCCGGCGCTTCCTTGAACTGCACCGGCACCCGGCCCACGCCGTAGTCCTTGCGCAGCGGGTGGCCCTCCCAGTCCTCGGGCATGAGGATGCGGGTCAGGTCGGGGTGGCCGGTGAAGACGATGCCCATCATGTCGTAGGCCTCGCGCTCCATGGCCTCGGTCCCGGGTAGAGGTCGCACGAGCGTCGGACGACCGGGTCGGACTCGGGGACCTGCACCCGGATCCGCACGCGCTGGCGCAGCGGACAGCGACAGCAGGTTGACCACGACCTCGAAGCGCTCCGGCCGCCACCCCCTCGGGCAGCGCCCGGCCCGGGTGGGTCGAGGTAGTCGACCGCGCAGACGTCGGCGCACATCTCGAACCCGGCGTCGTCGGAACGCGGCCACCATCGCGTGGTAGCTCTCGCGGGGGGAAGGCGAGCTGGTCCACCGAGCCGGTCCGGCAGCCGCGGCACGTCGGGGAGCGACGCTCGCCGGCGGCGACCGCGGTCGCGGTCGGCTCGCTCATCGCGGCGTGGCCACCCGCACGGCGTCGGGCACGCTCGGGCACCCAGCCGCCGGTCGCCTGCTCGCCGACGCGGGACCGAGGACGCCGGGCGGCGGGTGATCTCGCCGGTGCGGATCTTCTCGTGGAGGGTCAAGATGGCGTGCAGCAGCGTCTCGGGCGACGGCGGGCAGCCCGGGGCGTAGACGTCGACCGGCACGATCTGGTCGACGCCCTGGACGATGGCGTAGTTGTTGAACATGCCCGCCCGTCGAGGCGCACACGCCCATGGAGATGACCCACTTGGGCTCCATCATCTGGTCGTAGACCTGGCGCAGCACCGGGGCCATCTTCTGGGAGACCCGGCCGGCCACGATCATGAGGTCGGCCTGGCGCGGCGAGGCCCGGAAGACCTCCATGCCGAGCCGGCTGATGTCGTAGTCGGCCGCGCCGACCGACATCATCTCGATGGCGCAGCAGGCCAGGCCGAAGGTGGCCGGCCACACGCTGTTGCGGCGGGCCCACTTGACCAGGTCCTCGAGCCGACCGGTCAGGAAGTTGTGCTGGAGGTCCTCGAGTCCCATCCGTCAGGCCGCCTCACCCGAGGTCGGGCGGGCCGCCGCTGATGCGGGTGATGGTCGACTCCGAGGTGCGGCTCGGCATGCCCGACTGCAACGTCTTGGCCGGGCCCCAGGTCAGGGCTCCGTTGGTGATCAGGTAGAGGAACGACACGAAGACCACGGCGGCGAACACCATGACCTCGACCAGCCCGAACGTGCGCGATCTGGTGGAACACGACGGCCCACGGGTAGAGGAACACGATCTCGATGTCGAAGATGATGAAGATCATCGCCACCAGGTAGAAGCGGACCGGGAACCGCTGCGGCGGCTCCACGTCGGGGACGATGCCGCACTCGTAGGGCGCCAGCTTGGCCGCCGTGGGCTTCTTGCGCGGCGCCAGCAGCGCCGAGGACACCAGAGAGAACGCGGTGAAGGCGAAGCCGAGCAGCCCCAGAATCAGGATCGGGAGGTACTGGTCCACGGTGACCGTTTCTACCATGCGACCCCACGCCAGGCACATCCGCGCGCTGGTCAGAGGCCCCTCCGGCGGGCCTACGATGCCCTCGTGACGCCCCCCGACGCGACCCCCGCCGGCGCCCGAGCGCCCCCCAAGAAGGCGGGCAGCGCCGCCAGTCCGCCCGGCGAGAAGGCCGCGGCCAAGAAGCCGGCCAGCCCGCAAGAGGCGCCGGCCGAAGACGCCGGCGGCCCCCATCGACGCCGTCGGCCGACGACGCCGAGCTCCGTCGAGGGCCCCGGCTGGCTCGCGGGACATGTCACGACGTCCTGGTGGTCGGCGGTGCGGCCGGGCTCGTCATGCGCCTACTGGCTGGCCGAGGCCGGTTGGGACGTGGCCGTGGTGGAGAAGAAGCGAGTTCCCCCGGGAGAAGACCTGCGGCGACGGGCTGACCCCCCGGGCCGTCCGCCAGCTGGCCGACATGGGCCTCGAGGACGCCCTGGCCGGCGCGCACCGCTACCGGCGGCCTGCGCGCCTTCGGCTTCGGCCACTCCCTCGAGATGGCCTGGCCCGAGCACCCCAACTTCCCCGCCTACGGCTACACCATCACCCGCCATGACCTCGACGGCCTGGTGGCCGACCACGCCGCGGCCGCCGGGGCGACCCTGATGCAGGGGACCGAGGTGGTCGCGCCCGTGCTCGACGAGACGGCCGGCCGGTCACGGTCCGCTCCCCACCCTGGACGGCGTCGAGGTGAAGGAGAAAGGGCGCGACGCGACCGGCCGCACGCTCAAGGCCCGCTACGTGGTGGTGGCCGACGGATCGAACTCCCGGGTCGGGCGGATGCTCGGGACCGGCCGGCGGCGCGAGCTGCCCCATGGGCATGGCGCTGCGCGGCTACTACCGCTCGGACCGCCACGACGACCCGTTCATCGAGTCCCATCTCGACATCCGCGACGCCGAGGGCAACGTGGTCCCCGGATACGGGTGGATCTTCCCCATGGGCGACGGGCGGGTGAACGTCGGCGTCGGCCTCTTGTCCACCGACCAGCGCTGGAAGGGCCTCAACACCACCCACCTCATGGACGCGTTCGTCGCAGGACGCCCCGGCTTCCTGGGGTCTGGCGCCCGAGACCTGCCTCGGTCCGCCGACCGGCGGCAAGCTTCCGATGGGCCTGTCGGTCGGCCCGCGAGCGGGCGGCAACGTGCTGGTGGCCGGCGACGCCGGCGGCGCGCATCAACCCGTTCAACGGCGAGGGCATCGCCTACGGCTACGAGACGGGACGGCTGGCAGCGGCCGCCCTGGGCCGGGCCCTGGCCGGTGGAGGCGATCCGGCGCTGGCCGACTACGACCGGGAGCTGACAGCGGCCTACGGGGCCTACTTCAAGGTGGCCCGGGCCTTCGTCCACCTGATCTCACACCCCGAGGCCATGCGACTCTGCGTCTCCCTCGGCATGCGGTCGGAGCTCTTCATGGCCCAGCTGCTGCGCATCATGGCCAACCTCATGCGACCCGACGCCGCCGGCCCTGCCGAGCTGGGCTTTCGCGCCATGGAGCTCGTCTCCCGGCTGCTCCGGGACGTCGAGCTCGACACCGCCGCCGCCTGAGCGCCGGGCCGGGACCTCCTCCTGCTCGGACGCCGCGGCCTCCCGGGCCTTGGCCCGGGAAGGGAGGAACAGCGCCGCGACGAGCGCGGCCATCGCCACGACGACAGCCGCGATGGTGCAGCCGAGGTCCATCCCGCTCACGAAGCCCTGGCGCGCCGCGGTCGCGAGCGGCTGGCCCAGCCGGGCAGGGACGTGCGCGGCAACGGCGAGCGCCCCACCGAGGGACCCCTCGACCAAGGACGCGACGTGCGCCGGCACCCGCTGGTGGGCCAGCAACGGGGCCACCGCGTCGCGGAAGCGCAGGTTGAGCGCCGTCCCGAGGATGGCAACCCCGAGGGCGCCTCCGACCTGCATGGCGGTGTCGTTGGTGGCCGACCCGACCCCGGCCTCCCTGGGCGGCACCGACCCCATGATCGACTCCGTGAGGGGGGCGAGGGAGAGACCGACACCGAGACCGAGCACGGCGATCCATGGAAGGGCGTCGCGGTAGGTGTCGTGCACCGAGGTCCCCGCCAAGAGTCCCGCGCCTGCGGCGATCAGGAGCATCCCCACGGCCACCACGGGCTTCGTCCCGATTCGACGCACCACCAGAACCGACGCCGGCGCGACCACCAGCAAGATGATGGCCAGGGGACCGATGGCCAACCCCGTCCGCAAGGGGCTGAAGCCGAGGAAGAACTGCAGGTACTGGGTCAGGAGGAAGAACAGCCCGAGCAGCGCGAACAGGACCAGGGCGAGGGACCCGATGGCAACGCTGTAGCGCCGGTTGCGAAAGAACCGCAACGGGAGCATGGGGTGCTCGCTGTAGCGCTCCCAGAGGACGAAGACGACGAGCAGGACGGCCGCTCCGGCGAACGCGGACAGGATGACCGGCGAGGTCCAGCTGCGGTCCGGTGCCTCGATGATCCCCCACAGGAGCAGACCGAAACCCGACATCGTGAGCAAGGAGCCGGTCACGTCGGCCCGCTCGGCCGAGGGGTTCCTCGAATTGGGCACCAGGAAGATCGCCGCCACCAGTCCGGCGGCGGCGATCGGGACGTTGATGAGGAACACCGATCCCCACCAGTAGCGGACGAGCAGGAACCCGCCCAGCACCGGCCCGATGGCCACACCCAACCCCGCGGTCCCCGACCAGATGCCGATGGCCGTTGCCCGTTCGCGGTCCTCGGAGAACGTGTTGGTGAGGATCGACAACGTGCATGGCATGAGCGCCGCCGCTCCCGCTCCCATGACGGCTCGCGCTGCCGTCAACCGATCCGGACTACCCGAGAAAGCGGCGAAGGCCGAGCCGGCGGCGAACACGACGAGCCCCGCCATGAAGAGCCACTTGCGGCCGAGGCGGTCGCCCGTCGCGCCGAGCGTGAGCAGCAGTCCCGCAAAGACCACCGCGTAGGCGTCGACGATCCATTGGAGCTGGCTTGACGACGCGTGCAGGTCCCGGACGATGGAAGGCAGCGCGACGTTGAGGATGGTGGTATCGAGGCTGATGATGAGCAGCGTCACGCACAGCACCGAGAGCGTGGCCCATCGCCACCGTTGCGCGGTCGGGGCTGCGGTCCTGTTCACCGCCCCCCAATCTCAGTCCGCTTCGGGGCGGCGCGCCGGGGGGGTCGGCGCTCCCGTGCTCAGGTCGGCGGCGACATCCAAAGCCGCCTCGGCCGCGACCTCGACGACGTCGCTCAAGATGCGCTCGTCGTGGGCCAGACCCGGAAACATGACCTCGTAGGGTCCCGGGGCCAGGGCCACGCCCCGGCGGAGCATGGCGTGGAAGAAGCGGCGGTACGTGCCGTCCCCGGCCGAGGCGCGGGCCCCCACGTAGTCCGTCGGTGCGTCGAGCCCTCCGTCGCCCGGCGCGGAGAGGAACAGACCGACCAACGGACCGACCGCGGGGCACACGACGCGCAAGCCGGCGGCCGAGACGGCCGCCTCGAGTCCGGCCGCCAGTGTGGCGGCCCGCTCCGCCAAGCCGACGTAATCGTTGGTCGACACGTGGTCCAAGACGGCGAGCCCGGCGGCCGTGGCCAGCGGGTTCCCCGACAGCGTGCCGGCCTGGTACACGGGCCCGCTCGGAGCGAGCTCACCCATCACGTCGCGCCGGCCGCCGAAGGCGCCGACCGGCAGGCCACCACCGATCACCTTGCCGAAGCACCACAGATCGGGAGTGACGCCGGACCAGGCGGTCGCACCCCCCGGTCCGAGGCGGAAGCCGCTGATCACCTCGTCGAAGACCAGGAGTGCGCCCACGGCGTCGCACGCCCGACGGAGCCCTTCGAGGAACCCCCGCACGGGTGGCACCAGGTTCATGTTGGCGGCGACCGGTTCGACGATCACACAGGCGACGCGCGCGTCGAGTCCGGGGACCACGTTGTAGGGCACGACCAGTGTGTCGGCCACCGCACCAGCCGGGACGCCCGCCGAACCGGGCAGGCCGAGCATGGCCAGCCCGCTCCCGCCTCCGGCCAGGAGACTGTCGGAGTGGCCGTGGTAGCAGCCGTCGAACTTCACTATCCGATCACGGCCCGTGGCGCCGCGAGCGAGACGCACGGCGCTCATGGCGGCCTCGGTGCCCGACGAGACCAGGCGTACCTGCTCGCATCCCTGCACACGGTCGCAGATCGCTTCGGCCAGGAGGACCTCGCCGGGAGTCGGCGCGCCGAAGGTCGTGCCGCGAGACGCCGCCTCGGCGACGGCCGCGGTCACCACCGGATGTGCGTGCCCGAGCAGGACCGCGCCGTAGGACTGCACGAGATCGATGTACCGGGTGCCTTCCGCATCTCGAACGAACGCGCCGTCGCCTGCCACGACGGTATAGGGCATCCCGCCTACCGAGGCGAACGAACGGACGGGCGAGTCCACCCCACCGGGGATGACGCGCCTGGCGCGGGCGAACCACTCGGCGTTGGACATCGGAACCGTGACCTCACCCACCGAGTGCTTCGGCCACCTCTGCCGCGAAGTAGGTCACGATGAAATCGGCCCCGGCGCGCTTGAGCACGGTCAGTTGTTCGAGGGCCACGGCGGGACCGTCGATCCATCCGGCTTCCGCCGCCGCCTTGACCATGGCGTACTCACCGCTCACGTGGTAGGTGGCCAACGGAACGTCGACCCGGCGCCGCACCCTCGCGAGCACGTCGAGGGACGTCATGGCTGGTTTGACCATGACCATGTCCGCGCCCTCGATCAGGTCGAGGGCGATCTCGGTCAATGCCTCGCGCCCGTTGCGCGGGTCCTGCTGGTACGACCGACGGTCTCCCCCGCCGGCGATGGCCACGTCGACGGCGTCCCGGAAGGGGCCGTAGAGGGCCGAGGCGTACTTCGCCGCGTAGGCCAGGATGGCGACCTGGTCGTGGCCGTCGGCTTGGAGCGCGCGGCGGATGGCGGCGACCTGGCCGTCCATCATCCCGCTGGGCGCCACGACGTCCGCCCCGGCATCCGCCTGAGCCACCGCGATGCGTTGGTACAGCTCGAGGGTGGGATCGTTCAGCACCTCACCGGAGGGTCCGAGCACGCCGCAGTGACCGTGGTCGGTGTACTCGTCCAGGCACAGATCCGCCATCATCACGAGCTCGTCGCCGATCGCCTCGCGGAGCGACCGGAGCGCCACCTGCACGATGCCGTCGCGGGCGAAGGCCTCGCTCCCCTGGGCGTCCTTGTGCTCGGGCACCCCGAAGACGATGACGCCCGGAACGCCCAACGACACGAGGCGCTTGGCCTCGACGACGAGCGAGTCGACGGAGTGCTGCACTTCGCCGGGCATGGAGGCGATGGGGACCGGGGCGTCGATGCCCTGGCGGACGAACAGCGGGGCAACCAGGTCGTCGACGCCGAGGCGGGTCTCGGCCACCAGGCGACGCAACGCCGGAGTGCGACGCAATCGCCGGAGGCGGCGGGAGGGGTATCCCCCCGAACCTGGCACCCACGACGAGGTCCGGGCCATGGCTCCCAGCCTACGAGACCTCGCCGGGATCCACGCCCAGGTGGGCGAGGAGCTCGGCGACGATGGCCTCGGAGGTGGCGCGTCGTGCCTCGTGCACGCCGCGGATTCCGACCTGGCGCGCCGCCGACGCGGTCGATGCCCCGATGCAGACGACCAGCGGCGGCAGCACGATGGCGTCGGCGCCGGGGTGGCGCAGCGCATCGAGCGTGTGCACCGCCGAGGCCGCGGTGAGCACGATGGCGTCGGCGCCAGCGACCCGTTCGAGCGTCTCGTGGTCGGGCGGAGGCAGCGGGACCGTGCGGTACGCCTCCACGCGCTCGACGTCCCAGCCCTTGGCACTCAGCCCTTCGGGAACGGTGTCGTCAGCCAGGTCGGCCCCCGGAAAGAGCACTCGGCGCGCCGTCGAGTCGGGCATGGGGAACGCGTTGACGAGAGCGCGGCCGTTGTGCGCGGCCGGCACCAGGTCGGCGCGTACACCGGCCCCCCGCAGCGCCTCCGCCGTGGCCGGTCCGACGGCGGCGACACGCGTCGAAGCCAGGTCGCGGGCGTCGTGCAGCGCGCCCATGAATCGTTCCACCGCGTTGACCGATGTGAGGACCACCCAGTCGTACTGGCGTGCCGCGGCGGCGGCCGACCGCAGGGCGGCACCACCGTCTGCCGGGTCGACCTGGCGGGTGAGCGGGAGCTCGAGGGCGAGCGCACCCTCCCGCTCGAGCGCGTCGACGAGCTGGCGGGCCCGGGCGCCGTGACGGGTGACCACCACGGTCCGACCCTCCAGCGGCCGCCGAGGAGTCGTGGCCCCCGCCTCGGGACCGAGGGCGGCCACGGGACCGAGAGCGACGACCGGTCCGACGACGATCACCGCCGGGGGGCCCAACTCGACCTCGGCCAGGCCTGCCAGCGTGGTGCGCGTCGTTCGCTGCGACGACGTCGTGCCGTTCTGAATCACCGCCACTGGCGTCTCGGGGGCACGTCCCCCGCGTACCAACGCGTCGGCGATGGCGGCGCGGGTGGTCATACCCATGAGGACGACCAATGTCCCACCGGCGCGGGCCAGGGCGTCCCAGTCGGGAGCGCCGGTGCCGGGGTCGCCCACCCGTCCCGTCACCACGGTGACCGACGAGGCCACTCCCCGCTGGGTCACCGGGATCCCCACCCCGGCGGGCACGCCGAAGGCCGAGGTCACTCCCGGCACCACCTCCCAGGAGATTCCTGCCCGGATGAGGGCGTCGACCTCCTCGCCGCCACGCCCGAACAAGAAGGGGTCACCCCCTTTGAGGCGCACGACCACTTCAGACCGCCGCCCGTGCTCGACGAGCAACCGCGAGATCTCCTCTTGGTGATCGCCGCGCTCCAGGCCAGCACCACCGAGGGAGCCGGAATCCTTTCCGACGTCGATCAACACGGCACCCGGAGGAACGAGACGGAGCACGGCCGGGCTCACCAAACGGTCGTGGAGCACCACGTCGGCCCGGGACAAAAGCTCGGCGCCGCGGCGGGTGAGCAGTCCGGGATCGCCCGGACCGGCTCCCACCAGGTACACCGTCACCTCGGGGCACCCCGGGCGCCACCGGGAGCCTGGAAGCCCTCGACGGCTTCCCCGCCCGAATCGAACAGTGCCCGCGCCAGCGCCCGTCCGAGTGCCTCGGGGTCCTCCCCCAGGCAGGTCCGGCGGATCAGTGTCCGGCCGTCGGCGCGGGCGAGCAGCCCGGACGCCCGCAGCACGCCGCCCTCGGCACGGACGTCGCGGTCGACCGGCTCGGCATAGGCCCCGACCGGAACGGTGCAGTTGCCCCCCAAATCGGCCAAGGCGGCGCGCTCGGCGCGCAAGGCGCGGTGGCTCGTGGAGTCGTCGATGGCACCGAGCAGTTCCCGTGTCGTGCGGTCGTCGGCGCGGCACTGCACGGCAATGGCGCCCTGCCCGGCCTGAGGTAGGACGTCGAGGGGATCGAGGACGTCGCTCAGGCGCTCCTCCCACTCCAACCGCTCCATCGCCGCCACCGCCACGACCACCGCGGACACCATTCCGTCGTCGGCTGCCGCTACCCGGCGCGCCATGTTGCCGCGCAGACCGGTGAAGACGAGATCCGGCCGCAGGTAGGCCAGCTGGGCCCTGCGGCGCACCGATCCGGTCGCGACCAGGCCACCGGCGGGGAGGGCGCTCAGGGTGCACCCGACGAGCCCGTCACGGGCATCGGCGCGCGGCGGGACGGCGCCGAGCACCAGGTGATCGGGCATTGTCGAGGGCAGGTCCTTGGCGGAGTGCACCGCCGCCTCAGCCCTGCCGTCGGCGACGGCCGCCTCGACCTCCGCCACGAAGACCCCCTGGCCCCCGATCTGGTCGAGCGGTGCGGTCGCCAGTTGGTCCCCCCGCGTCCGGACGACGACGGGTTCGACGAGGAGGCCAGGGTGGGCGCGCCGAAGAAGCTCCGAGACGATCTCGGTCTGCCGCCGGGCCAGGGGGGAGCCGCGAGTGGCCAGCCGGAGCGTCGCCACGACCGCTCCTAGAGATCGAAGAGGATGCGCAGCGCCTCGACCAGACGCTCGCCGCGTGGCGTGCCCGCGGTCTCCTTCAAGAGGACGGTGGGCTCGTGAAGCATCTTGGCCAACACTGCCTTGGTGGCGGCGTCCACCTGGTCCCATTCCTCTTGGGTGAGGTCGGCAAGCTGGGCCCGGTGGCGTTCGAGCTCGGACATCCGCAGTGACTCGAGCTGCGCCCGCAACGCGGAGATGAGTGGCGCGGCGCCCCGCTGACGGCTGGCGGTGCGGAACCGTTCCACTTCCGCGGCCACGATGGCGCGGGCTGCCACCGCCTCCTCCTGGCGATCACCGAGGGCCCGCGCCACCGACGCGCTCAGAACGTCCATGTCGTTGAGCGTGATGCCTGGTCGCCGACCGACGGCCGGGTCGACGTTCCGGGGGACACCCAGATCGATCACCAGGAGGGGTCCGGTGACGTCGGCCACGTCTGACTCCCGGAGCACGTGGGACTCGGCCGCCACGGCGGACAGGACCACGTCGGCGGAGGTGAGCTCGGCACCCACCTGGCTCAGCGGCTCCGCCCGCAGGTCGAAGGGCGCCTCGTCCACGTCACGGACCAGGTCCCGGGCCCGCGCCACCGAACGGTTGACGACCACCACGGAGCGGGGCGCATCACCGGCGGCGATGTCGGACAAGGCGCGGCAGACGCCCGCACCCATTTCGCCGGCTCCCACGACCACCACGCGGGCTCCCCGCAGGCCCGAGCCGTCGGGTCCTCGGGCGACCGTCACGGCGGCGTAGGCGAAGGAAGTGGTACCGGCGCTGATGGCAGTATCGGTGCGCACCCGCTTGCCGGTCTGGAGAGCGTGGCGGAACAGGGCCGACAAGACGGGCCCGCTCGCGCCCTCCTCCTGCGCGCGTTGGAAGGCGCGGCGGATCTGCCCCACGACCTCGGTCTCTCCGGTGACCACCGACTCGAGGCCCGAGGCCACCGAGAACAGATGGGCGGTGACGTCGTCGTCGAAACGGATGACGGCGTGCGCCGAGAGCTGCTCGACCGAGGCGCCGGAATGGTCGGAGAGGACGCCGTAGATCTCCTCGACGGCGTCGTGGAAGCGGTCTACGACCGCGTAGACCTCAGTGCGCAGGCAGGTGGAGAGGACGACCGCCTCTTGGATGTTGCGGCGCTGGCTGAGGGAGCTCAGGACCTTGTGGACGTCGGAGTCGGCGACCGCGGTGGCCTCGAGCAGCGGCAGCGGGGCCTGCGTGTGCTGGAGCCCTATGACAACGACGGACACTCGGTTCCCTCCTGGGTCGGCTCACAATTGTGCCGGGCGGACACCCAGAGTGCCAGACGCCGCAGGTCGGCCGTTCATCAGGTGCGTCGTCGGGTGGATCTGGCCCCGGTCTGGCCCGGTCGGTGCTCCGTCAGGGGCGGTTTCGGCTCCGTTCGGACACACGCCCGAGCGTCGAGACCAGCGAGCCCTGCTCACCGGTGGCCGGCGGGTCCGGCGAGCCGTTCGTCTCCCGCGAGTCGCCCTCCGGTTTCGGTCCCTCCGGCGGCTCCTCGTGCCGAGCCCGGTAGAAGCCCAGGACCTGGAGCTCGATCGACAGGTCGACGTAGCGCAGGTGCACCGTCGGCGGGACGGTGAGGACCCTCGGCGCAAAGTTGAGCAAGGAGGTCACGCCTGCCCGTACGAGGAGGTCGGCCACCCCTTGGGCAGCCCACCCCGGCGTCGCGATCACCCCGATATCGGGACGGTCGGCCGCGCCGAGGGTGGCGATCTCATCCATGTGGCGCACCGTGATGCCCCGGACGCTCTCACCGACCACAGCGGGATCGACGTCGAAGAGCTCCGTGATGTGGCAGCTACGCGAGGCGAACCCGGCCGAGTTGGTCAAGGCGCGGCCGAGGTTCCCGACCCCGACGATGGCTACCGACCAGTCCTCGTCCACGCCGAGGGCGCGGTCGATCTGGGCAATGAGGTACTCGGGGTCGTAGCCCGACCCCCGCGTGCCGAACGATCCGAGCAACGAGAGGTCCTTGCGCACTTTGGCGGCGTTGACCCGGGCCAGCTCGGCCAGTCGCTCCGACGAGACGGTCCGGACTCCGGTTCGTACCAATTCGGCCAGGATCCGCTGGTAGATGGGCAGGCGCAGCACGGTCGCCTCGGGGATCCTCTTGGGGGAGAAGGTGTCCGATGTCGAGGGGACCTCGCTCGAAGGGACGGGGTCCGCCGCCGGCCCGGAAGAGGACGGGCCGGGAGGAGAGGTGGCGGGTCGTTGCGCCGGGCGTCGCTCGTCCCTCACTGAGACGGATGGTATCGACCGGCCTGAGGTCGAGGCCAGACCGGTGGGTCATCAGGCCAGGACCAGCAGATCGCCGGCGGCGACGTTCAGCCAGTGGGCGGCGGAGGCCCCTCCGGCCACCACGGCCAAGTGCCCGTTGGCGTCAGACAGGAGACCGAGCTCGCCCCGGTCCAGGTCACCGAACGCGTCGACGCAGCGGAGGCGGACACCGTCGGGAACGAGCGCTCGCGGTAGCTCCTCGAGGTCCGACCGGCCGGTCTCCATGCGGGCGGTCAGCTCCATGCTGCCGGCCAGTGGGATTCCGGCCACCCGAGCGTCGGCCACGGTCGCCGCCAGCTGCACGTTGCCGAAGTGGTCGACCCACGTCACCTCGGCCCGCAGGCAGGCCCGGCCGTCGGGGAGACGCCCATGCTCGACGACGCCTCCCATCAGGCGCACGAGCGAAGCCGGATCGACGGACTCCCCCAGCTGCGCCAGTGGCGTCCCGCGGCACAACGCGGCGACCGCCGGGGCGAACACGTCGCGGCCGTCGAAGGTCACACCCCGCCCAGTGACCTGATCGGGCGGCTGCTGGCGCAGCAACTCGACCACCCGGCTCACGGGCGCCTCGCCGGCCGACTCTGCGGCAGCCAGAAGAAGCCCGTTGTCGGGCCCCACGAAGAACAAGGTGCCCCCGGCGGGCAGCGCGACCTCGACGCAGATGCCTCGCCGCCGCGTCCCCACCCCGGGGTCGACCACGCCGAGCACGATGCCGCTGCCCAAATGGGGCACCGCCCGGACCAAGGTGTGGCTGCCCGCTCGAACGTCGAAGGCGGGGATCTGGTGCGTGAGATCGATCACTCTCGCACCGGGCGCACCCGCCACGATCACGGCCTGGACCACACCGGCGAACTCGTCCTGGGCGCCATAGTCGGAGAGGAAGAAGACCGTCTCCACGCGGTTCGACATTTCGCTCAGCGCTGCAAGTTGCGCGACCGCTCTGTGGCCGCCGCCACCGCCTCCATGAAGGCGGACCGGACCGCCCGCGCCTCGAGCGTCCGGATCCCGGCTGCCGTCGTTCCCGCGGGCGAGGTCACCATGGCCCGAAGGGCCTCGGGGTCCAGGCCTGTCTCGGCCAGCATGGCGGCCGAGCCGCGCATGGTCTGGAGGACCAGCGTTCGGCTCACCTCCCGGGTCAGGCCCATCTGCACACCGGCTTCCATGAGGGCCTCGGCGACGAGGAAGAAGTAGGCCGGACCCGAGCCCGAGAGGCCCGTCACTGCGTCGAGAAGGCGCTCGGGCAGGCGGACCACCGCCCCGACGGCGGAGAGGACGTCCTCGGCCCAGGCCAGGTCGTTCGAAGTGGCGAAAGATCCCCCCGAGATGGCCGTGGCGCCCACCCCGACCAGCGCCGGGGCGTTGGGCATTGCTCGCACGACGACCGGCTCACCGCCGAGCGCAGCCTCGAGGCGCACCGAGGGGATCCCGGCCACGACGGAGAGCAGCCGGGTCACACCGGTGGCTCCGAGTGCCCGGCAGGCTGACTCGGCGACGTCGGGTTTGACCGCGAGGACGGCTCCGAGAAGGCGTTCACCATCCTCGTCGAGCAGTCCCGCCTCGGGGGCGGAGACGGTGCGCACCCCGGGGTGCGCCGCCTCGAGCTCGCTCCGGCGCTCGGCCAGGGGCTCGACCACGGTCACCGCACCGGGGTCCGCCCAACCGACGTGCAACAGCCCCCCCAAGAGGGCTCCCCCCATCCGTCCCCCGCCGACGATAAGGAGGCTCGACATCCACCCGACGATATCGAGCTTGCGAGGGTCGGCCGTCCTCACGTTCCCCGAGGCCCCCTCCGGGGGAAGGGCTAGGAGCGGCGGCGTCGGCGATAGGTCGACGGATGCGCCATGCCCATGGCCGTCGGGAAGTGGTCGTCGGTGTAGAGCACCGAGGAACCCGCGATCCGGTCGAGCTCGTCGTCGTCAATCTGACGAGCCGGCACGCGCCCCACGAGGTAGACGGCGTCCTCGGGCCCAAGCGCGAACCACATGCCGAAGAGGTGGGCGTTGCGGCGGAGCAGGTAAGCGTAGACCTCGGCCTGGTTGGCCTCGGGCACGGGCATGAACTGGGCTTCGTAGTGCAACGTTCGCTGCTTGAGGGTGAACCAGACGGTGATGAAGTCCTTCTCCTCACCCTTGAAACGCAGGTACCAACGGAACGACGCCGTGCGGTCCGTCACTTCCTGGCGCTCGGCCGCCACCAGGAAGCCTCCGGCAGCCAACTCACGTTCGGCCCATGCATCGATGCGCGCCACCGCGGCCGCCATCTCCTCCTCCTCGGGGAGATCGACGATGGGCACGGACGGATCGGCGCTCGCGAGCGACGGCGAGCGCTTCAGCTGCACTCGACGAGATGGCCCGCCGCCAGCTCGTCGTGTAGCTCCACCAAAGTCCGCGGCCGCGGCACGCCAGGTGTACCGGCGAGCTCGCAGCACTGAGGCCGTCGAGAGCCGCTCGGCCGTCAGCGGCTCGGCGAAGACGCTGCGCACGGCGTCGACGTAAGCGTCGGAGCCTCCGCCGTCGACGAGGAACCCTGTCCGCCCGTGGTCCACCAGGGTCGTGAGACCGCCCACGGCGGAGGCGACGACCGGCGTGCCGCAAGCCGCCGCCTCGAGAGCGACCAACCCGAACGACTCCGAACGGCTGGGCACGATGCACACGTCGGCAGCCCGGTAGTACGACGACAGGAGCTCGTGGGGCTGGGGCTCCACGAAGTGGACCAGATCGTGCAGGCCGTGGGCGTCGGCCAGATCGTGGAGACGCCGGAGCGACTTTTCGCCGTGCGGTCCGCTCGGGCCGCCCACGACGACGAGGCGGTAGGGCGCCCGCCCGTCTCGTTGCAGCTCGGCAAGTGTCTCGACGGCGACGTCGGCGCACTTGAGCGGTTGGATTCGCCCCACGAAGAGGAGCAGGCGACCCTCGAGCGGGAGCCCGAGAGCGCGACGGGCCTGGGGGCGGTGGCCCGGGCCGAAGAAGGCATGGTCGACACCCGGTGCGACGACGCGGATGCGACCGGGGTCACCGCCGTAGAGAGACGCGATCTGCTCGGCCTCGACCGTGCACGAGGCCAAAACCGCATCGGAGCAGCCGATGATCGCGGCCTCGGCCTCGGCCCGTCGATGGGGCAGGTCCGCCTCGACCTCCTCGGGCATCGACTCGGCCTTGACTCGGTCGAGCGTGTGGAACGTGCATACCAGCGGAAGTTCCAGCTCGTGCTTGATCACATGGCCCGACAGCCCGGACAGCCAATAGTTGGCGTGCACCGAGGTGTAGGGCAGGGAGGCGTCGGGCCCGTCGTCCTCGGTCATCCGTGCGAGCACACCCGTGGTGAACTCCTCGACGACTGACGGCAACGACTCCTTCGGCACCGGACCGGTCGGACCGGCCGGCACATGGTGGACCCGGAGCCCGGGCTCGACCACGACCACCGAGGGAAGGTCCGCCGACCAGGCGCGGGTGAACACGTCGCAGACGACCTCCGAGCGGGCCAGGGCGGCCGCAAGCTCGCGCACGTAGACGTTCATCCCGCCGCCGTCTCCCTTCCCGGGCTGGGCCAGGGGCGACGTGTGCAGGGACAGGACGGCGAGGCGGCGCATGGCGGTCAGAGCCTACCGGCGCACTTCCGGGCTGCCCCGGACGCCGTGAAGACTCAAGAACACGCTCAGGCGGTGGCGACGTGTCCGGCGGACGGAACGGGCTCGGCCGCGGCCGGGTGGGCGGAAACGGAATCGGCGGGAGCCGCTGCGGTGACTCCGCCCGGGGATTCGCGCTCGCGTCGGAATGCGCGGTAGATATGGACCAACGCCTGCTTCTGCTCCTCGCTGATGGTTTGGTCGGCCAAAATGGCCTGGACCAGGTCGGGATCGGCGGTTCGGGGCTCCAGGATGCCAGCTCGCACGTAGAGGGTCTCGGCCGAGATGCGCAGGGCCTTGGCGATCTGCTGCAGGATCTCGGCCGAAGGCCTGCGCAGTCCCCGCTCGATCTGGCTGAGGTAAGGGTTCGAGATGCCGGCCAGCTCAGAGAGACGCCGCAGTGAAAGCCGGGCCGAGCCCCGCTGCTCACGGATGAAGGACCCCAGATCGTGCCGACGGTCTTTGGGATCCGTGGTCACTGAACCAGCGTACCGTTGCCTCCACGCGTCGCCGGGTCGTGCCCGGTCCGCACCGGACGCATCCCGGACGACGCGCGGATTGGTTCGGGTAACGTCCAGCACGCACGATCGGCACCCGACCGACCCGACCATCCGATCACGACTGAGGAGACCCCCATGGCCGAGTACAGCCTCCCGGACCTGCCATACGACTACGCCGCGCTTGAGCCGCACGTGTCGGGACAGATCATGGAGCTCCACCACGACAAGCACCACGCCGCCTATGTGACCGGGGCCAACCAGACGCTCGAGAAGCTGGCCGCGGGGCGCGACAAAGACGACTTTGGGGCCATCGTCGGCCTCGAGAAGACCCTGGCGTTCCACATCTCGGGCCACGTCTTGCACTCGATCTTCTGGAAGAACCTGAGCCCCGACGGCGGCGGAGCTCCCGATGGCGCGCTCGGCGCGGCGATCGACGAGCACTTCGGATCCTTCGACAAGTTCAAGGCACACTTCACGCAGTCGACCTCGACCGTTCAGGGCTCGGGATGGGGCGCTCTGGCCTGGGAGCCGCTCGGCGGGCGTTTGGTCGTGGAGCAGATCTACGACCACCAGGGCAATGTGGGCAACGGCTCAGTGCCCCTGCTGGTGTTCGATGCCTGGGAGCACGCCTTCTACCTCCAGTACAAGAACGTGAAGGCGGACTTCTTCGCCGCCCTGTGGAACATCGTCAACTGGACCGACGTGGCGGCTCGGTTCGGTTCGGCCCAAGGGCTGAGCGTCGCCGGCTGAGTTTCGCGCCCGTTTGGGCGTCAGCGTGGAGGTAGGGCTCGGCGTCGGGTGAGGATCACACGGTAGGGTGCTGCTCACAGAGGCGCCGGGTGGGGTCCTGGGCGAGGTCCGCCTCCGCAATGGTGGCGCCGCACACTTCGCAGATCCCGTAGCTGCCGTCGGTCAGCCGTTCGAGGGCTCGGTCGACGGCATCGAGGACCGACTCGGATCTGGCCAGCTCGGATTCGTAGCGATCTTCCATCAAAACGCAGGGTAGCCCCGGCGAACCTTCGCCCGGGCAGACCACGCGGTCCCGTGGTCCGTAAGGTGAGCACCGTGCAGCGTGATCGTGACCAGAATGGTGCCGGTGTCGGTGCGTGGCGGAGTGGTGCAGCGTGAGCACGCACCCCAAGGGTTCGCTGGTCCCGTTGGTCGGCTCGCACCTTCCGGTGCCCTGTGTCGACGGGCTGGAGCGGCCCTACCGTGACCTCGACTGTGCCGCCTCCACCCCGGCGATGCAGGTGGTGGCCGACCGGGTGGCCGAGTTCCTTCCCGAGTATTCGAGCGTGCACCGCGGGGCGGGTTACAAGTCGCGTCTCGCGACCCGCGCGTACGAGGAGGGCCGCGACACGGTGGCGCATTTTGCTCGACGCCGGCCCGTGCAGGGACAGGGCGCGGACGATGTCGTGGTGCTGGTCCGCAACACGACCGAGGCGATCAACCACCTGGCCTACCGCTTGCGTCTCGACGCCGCCGACGTGGTGGTCACCACGGTGGTCGAGCACCACGCCAACCTCCTTCCCTGGTCCCGCGTGGCCACTGTGCGCTTCGTCGAATGCGGGCCGGACGGCACCTTCGGCGTCGACGACGTCGTGCGGGTGCTCGACGACGCTGGGCGCGGGCACCCTTCAGGTCGCCCACCGGCACTGCTTGCCTTCACCGGAGCTTCCAACGTCACGGGATGGCTCCCTCCGGTGGAGGAGATCTGTGCGGCGGCCCACGAGCGCGGGGTCCCCGTGCTGCTCGACGCCGCTCAGCTCGCCCCCCACCGGCCCCTCCCGCCCGAAGCCGACTTCGTGGCGTTCAGCGGGCACAAGCTCTACGCGCCCTTCGGGTCGGGCGCCCTGATCGGGCCGCGTCGGACTTTCGAGAGCGGCGACCCATTCCTCGCCGGTGGCGGGGCGGTCGACCTGGTGGACCTGGACGAGGTCATCTGGACGGAGCCTCCCGAACGGGAGGAGGCGGGCTCCCCCAACGTCGTGGGCGTCGTGGCCTTCGGCCGGGCCATGGAGGAGCTCGAACGAGTCGGTTGGGACACCATCGTCGCCCACGAAGACGAGCTGAGCGATCGCCTCCACCGCGGGCTGCGGACGATCCCGGGCGTCGATGTGCTCGGGCCCCGGAGCCGCGCTGGTTCCGACCGCGACGGGTTGGCCGTGGCGACGTTCACTGTTGCCGGATTGCACCATGCACTGGTCGCGGCCCGCCTCAGCGCTGAATTCGGCATCGGGGTGCGTCACGGGTGCTTCTGTGCCCACCCCTACCTGATCCGCCTCCTCGGCGTGAACCCCGACGGCGTGGCGCGTGCCCGCGAGGCGGTGCTCCGTGGCGACCGCTCTGCCGTCCCCGGTGCGGTCCGGGCCAGCTGCGGACTGGGCACCAGCCCAGACGACGTCGACGCGCTGCTCGATGCACTCCGGGTGGTGTCCTCGGGCGAGGAACCTCCGGTCCGCTACATACAGGACGCGTTGACGGGCGACTTCTGGCCCGAGCGAGGGGCCGAGGGGTGGGGCCCCGACGATCGACCGGCGGGCGCCGCCTGCGCTCGGGGCTGAGCCCGGTCAGACGCTGTACACGGCTCGGGCCCGGAAGCGCAATGGAGGCTCTGACAGCTCCTCGAGGTAGTGGGCCGTCCAGCCGGCCATTCGTGCCACGGCGAAGACGGCGCGGCCGGCGTCCGCTGGCATGGACGTGCCCCATGTGAGCGCGGCCAATGCAAAGTCACAGTTCGGCGCCGGCAAGTCGTGCTCCTGGGCGAGTCCCGCCACTTCGTGCACGAGGACGGCGTGCTCGGCGTCCAACAACGGCTCAACTCGGTCGAGCAAGACGGCGCACCGAGGGTCACCCTCCGTGTACACGCCGTGGCCAAACCCAGGAAGGTGCCCCCATTCGCGCAGTGCCCCGTTGAGGGCCCGCGCCACGCCGTCCCGCTCGGCCGTACCCAAGAGCTCGTGCACCTGCTGGCTGGCTCCCCCGTGGAGCGGGCCGGCAAGGGTGGCCAGGCCAGCGAGGAAGGCATCGTACGGATCAGTCCGGGTGGAGGCTGCCACCCGGACGGCCACCGTGGAGGTGGCCAGCTCGTGGTCGGCCAGGAGGACGAGGGCGGCATCGAGAGCGCCGTCGAGTGCGGGGCCGGCGCGGGCCACCGCCGGCGGGCTGAGACGAGTTCGTAAGCGTGTTGCGATCGACATTCCGCGCCCTGAGGTTTGCCCCGTCGTGTCGTGCCAGACGGCCGGAGTGGGCCAGGCGAGGTCCGCCAACGCCGCGATGCATCGCTTGGCGGCACGGACGACCGCGTTCGGACGGAGGTCGGCACGCAGGGGGTCGGAGGCTCCACACACCACCAGGCCCCAACGCATCCGTTCCAACGTGCCGTGCAGCGGGCAAGGACCGAGGTCGGGTACCGCCCAGCCGTCCCCGACGTCGCCGTTGCCGTCGGGGTCCTCGGCGCCTGCGGGCAACGAAGTGTCCCAGAGCCGGAGCGCCACCTCCTCGAAGCTCTCCGTGCTCGCCAGATGGATGGCCGGACGGCCCCGGTAGAGGGGACCGAGGCACGGGTCCAGCTGAGTGATCCCGGTGGTCACAGTGGCCAGCCGTGTGGCCGTCTGGCGCCCGCCGCGACTGCGGGCTGCGAGCGCCTCGACTTCACTCAAGTCGAACAGGCTGCCTCGCCCCACCGGGTCCTGCTGCGACGACAGAAGACCCCGGCTCACATAGGCGTAGAGCGTCGGGATCTTGACACCGAGGCGGCGAGCCGCCTCGGTGGTCGTGAGCATTCTGTCCATATTCGATCGTAACGTATTGACTTGATCAACGTTTACAGACGGATCAGCCCAGGTCATAGTGAAAGGGTGCAGACGGTGGTTGAAGCTGGCCTCGAAGGAGTCGTGGTGGCCGAGACGACCATCGGCGACGTGCGGGGCGAAGAGGGCTTCTTCCACTACCGGCAGTACTCGGCGGTCGACCTGGCCCGAGCTCGATCGCTCGAGGATGTGTGGTATCTGCTGTTCTCCGACGATCTCCCCGATGCCACCGCGTCTGCCAACTTCTCGGGCGAGGTCCGGCGGCGACGGGCCATGCCTACCGGCGTCCGGGACCTCTTGCCCGAGCTGGTCAGGCTCGGGCCACCCCTCGACGTCCTGCGCACGGCTGTCTCACTGCTGGGCGCCGAACTTGGTTGGCGCCCCGTGCAGGACGTCGGCGCCGAGGAATTGCGGGATCACGCGCTCGATCTCTGCGCAGTGGTCCCGACGATCCTGGCGGCCATCCACCGGTTACGCCAGGGCCTCAATCCGGTCGACCCGGACGACGACTTGAGCATGGCCGCCAATTACCTGGCCATGCTCAATGGGCGCCGTCCAACCCCCGATCACGCCCGCGCCATTGAGCAGTACATGATCCTGACCATCGACCACGGGTTCAGCGCATCGACGTTCACGGCCCGAGTCGTCACGTCGACCGGAGCAGACCTCGGCGCCGCTGTCGTGGCGGCTCTCGGCGCTCTGTCGGGCCCGCTCCACGGCGGTGCCCCCAGCCGTGCGCTCGACATGCTCGATGCCATCGGCACTCCCGAGCGGGCCGAGCCGTGGCTGCGCGCGGCGGTCGCACGCGGAGAACGAATCATGGGCTTCGGACACCGGGTCTATAGGACCGACGACCCCCGTTCGTTGCTGCTGCGTTCGGTCAGCGAGCAACTGGGTGGCCCGATGGTGGGCTTCGCCCAATCGGTGGAACACGCCGCGGTGGAAGTCCTGGGCGAGCTGAAACCTGGTCGACGTCTGTACACGAACGTCGAGTTCTATGCCGGTGTCGTCATGCTCACATGCGGCATCCCCCGCGAGATGTTCACTCCCACCTTCGCCGGTGCCCGAACCATCGGGTGGTGCGCCCATGTGATGGAGCAGGCCTCGCACAATCGGCTCATCCGCCCTTCGGCGCGATACGTGGGCCCGCCGGCCCCACAGCCCGTTCCACACGCTGTAGACCCGTGAAATCCGACTAACCTGCTCAGAGTTCTGATCTAAAGAGCGGAGCGTTGCCGGTGTCCATCTTCTCGTTTCCCAACCCGGTGAACGAAGTTTCCGCCCGGCTGGTGGCCGGCGGGGTCGTCTTCATGTGCGTGATGGCCATGGCCCTCGACCTGCGATGGCTGACCGTGGTCGTCGCCTACGGCTTCGTGGCCCGGGTGCTCGCCGGCCCGAGCCTGAGCCCGCTGGGCCTGATGGTGACGCGGGTGATCACGCCCCGCATCGGCGTGCCCGAACGGCCGGTGGCAGGTCCACCGAAACGGTTCGCGCAGGGGATCGGCGCTGCCTTCTCTCTCTCCGCGCTCGGCCTGACGCTGGCCGGCCAATGGGCTGCGGCCGAGATCTCGCTGGGACTCCTGGCCGCGGGGGCCTTGCTCGAATCGGTCTTTGGCCTGTGTCTCGGCTGCAAAGTCTTCGCCTTTCTGGCTCACAGGGGCGTCGTGCCGGCCGAGGTCTGCGCGCGCTGCAACAACGTGTGGGCGGCGCCGCCAGTCTGAACCGGATCGGCCCAAGGGCTGCGCGCGGCAGCCGTCCAGGCCCCGCCGGTCAAGGAAACTCCCTCACCCGCCGAATTCCCAGGTTGATGGCCACGTTACCTACAACCCCGGTAGGCGGATCGGAATCCCGCCCGAAACGCCCGCCGACGCCGGTGGTGATCTTCTATGGCGCGGCGCTGGTGTTGCTCGGGGCCTATGGGTCCAGCCTGATGGTGCGCCACACAGGCCAGGTGTGGCCCGTCATCGACAACCAACTAGTCGACGCCTTCGAGGTGGTCCTCGCGCTGGCCTGCTTCGCCCGGGGCCTGCGACGGGCTGACGGCCGCGGGACGTCGTTGGCGCTGGGAGCCGGGCTCCTGTCTTGGGCCCTGGGCGACGTGGTCTGGACCCTCGATTCGTCCGCGGGAACTCCCTCGGCGGCGGACGGCTTCTATCTGCTCTTCTATCCGCTGGCCTACCTGGCCCTCATGCTGATGGTCCGGACCCATGTCGGGCGTGCCCAGTCCAGCGTGTGGCTCGACGGCACCATCGCCGGCCTCGGAGCCGCCGCGGTCACCGCCGCCTTCGCTTTCGACATGATTCTTCACTCCGTGGGCGGTTCGGCCGCCTCGGTGGCGGTGAACTTGGCGTACCCCGTCGGCGACCTGATCCTGCTGGCCCTGGCCATCGGGGCTGTCGTGATGGTGCCGGGACGTCCCGCCCGGTTGCTCGTGTTTGCCGCTGGCTGCGCCCTGATTGCCGTAGGCGACACGGTGTACTTGTTCCAATCCTCGGCGGGCTCGTACCAGGTCGGAACCCCTGTGAACTTGACCTGGCCGGCTGCGATCTTCCTCATGTCAACCTCGGTCTGGCTGCCGACCTCGGCGCGATCGAAGGCCCCGATCGCCGAACGGATGCCACGCTTCGTCGTCCCCGGGCTGGCCTCGGCCGCCGGCCTCGTGATTTTGATGGTCGGCGACGCGCGTCATGTGAGCCACGTCGCCCTCGGCCTTGCGGCGGCGACCCTCGTCGCAGCCGGGGCTCGCCTGGCCTTCTCCCTCCGGGCGGTGCGGCATCACACGGAGTCCCGACGGCAACAGGCCGTTACCGACGAGTTGACCGGTCTCGGCAACCGCCGCCAACTGCTCAATGAGCTGGAAGGCTCCTTCCTCGCGTTCCAGGAGGCCGAGGCAGGACACGACGACACCCGGCTGGCTCTGCTGCTGATCGACCTCGATCATTTCAAGGAGATCAACGACTCGTTCGGGCATCCGACCGGTGACGCGCTCCTGCGCCAAATCGGCCCACGTATCGGCGCAGCAGTCCGGCCCGGCGACGTCGTGGCCCGGTTGGGCGGAGACGAGTTCGCCGTGCTGCTGTCCGGGGCCGGGGCCAAGGAAGCCACCAGCGTGGCCCGACGCATCACCTCGGCGTTGGACGATCCGATCACCGTGGACAGAGCCAGCCTGCATGTCGAAGCGAGCATCGGCATCGCGGTCGCCCCGGACCATGCCACCGACGCGGCCGAGCTTCTTCGGTGCGCGGATGTGGCCATGTACCGCGCCAAGGGGGCGCGCTCGTCCTTCGACATCTATGAGGCCGCACTCGACGACGGGGCCGACCGGCTCCGCCTGATGGAGGAGCTGCGCGTCGCCATGACCTCGGGCGCATTGGTGCTGCACTTCCAACCAGAGATCGATCTACGCAGCGGGGAGGTGGTGGCCGTCGAAGCCCTCTTGCGCTGGCCCCACCCCCGTCTGGGGCTGGTTCCCCCTGACCACTTCCTCCCGCTGGCCGAGGAGACCGGGCTGATCCGTCGGCTGACCGAGTGGGTGCTCGAGGAAGCGATGGTGGCCTGCGCGCAATGGTGGCGCGCCGGCCACCCGGCTGCCGTCGCGGTCAACCTGTTGGCCACCGACCTGCTCGACACGTCCCTGCCCGATCAGGTCACCGAGATCCTGTCGCGTGTCGGCCTTCCCCCCCAGGCGCTCGTGCTCGAGATCACCGAGACGATGGTCATGGCGGACATGGCCCGCGCGCGGCGTGTTATCAAGAGCCTGTCCGACTCGGGCATCGTCGTGTCGATCGACGACTTCGGCACCGGGTTCTCATCGCTCGCCTACCTGAGCGACCTAGCCGTAGGCGAGATCAAGTTGGACAAGATGTTCACCTCACGCCTGCACGCCCGCGAGGAGCTGGGCCGCGACGAGGCGATCGTCCGTTCGGTGATCGACCTCGGTCACGCCTTGGGCCTCCGGGTGGTAGCCGAAGGGATTGAACGGCCCGACCTGATCGGCTTCCTCGTCAAACTGGGATGCGACCACGGGCAGGGCTTCGGGATTCAGCCTCCGTGCCCCGCCGCCCAGCTCGACTTCACCGTCAGGGACAGTATTTCCCTCACTGCTCGTGCTGGTAGGTGACATAGGAGTCCACCGAGCAGGCGGCGTAGTGCTCGGCCAACTCGGCGTAGTCACCCACCGTGCCGGTCACCTGGAAGACCTTGTCGAGTGAACCCTTGCGCCAGTCCACGGAGTCGCCCACCTCCTTGTGCACGTCGATTTGGAGCACACCCGGCCGCTGTCCAAGCTCACGCAGTCCGGTGATGCCCAGGACCCGGGTGGCCGACTGTGGCGGTTCGCGGTAGAAGCGGTACGCGATGCGATCACAGTGGACCGGACCTTCGATCACCACGTGCTCGCCGAGCGCCAGTCGCATCCCCAGCTGCAGCAATGGCACGCCTGAGGCGAGCTTGACTGTCGCGGGGGTCAGGCCGGTGGGACGACCGTTGATCTCAATGATCTTGCGTCCTTGCGGAGTGAGCTTGATCTCGGTCCGGTAGCACCCGAAATCCGAACCAAGAGCCTCTATGGAAGCCGTGGCCAGGTCGAACATCTCGGCAATCTCCGAAGTGGGCACATCAGCGGGAAAAAATCCGCCTGATGATCGAAAGGGCGGCATCATCGGGAACAGCCCGGTGACTCCGAGATGGCTCACGACACCACGGCTCACGATCGATTCGATACTCACCCGGTCGGCGTAGGGAGCCTCGGTGGGGGGGAGGTCCTCCATCCGCTCCTCGAGGACCATCTCCGAGGGATGCTCAACCTCTCCGAGTGCGGTGAACAGGTCTGATCTGTCTTGGATCAGGTAGATGCCCTGGCAGGCCGTTCCGTTCCGGGGCTTGAGCAGCGCTGGAAAACGGATCTCGCGACACAACCGCGCCATCTCCTCTTCGTCCACCGGTTCCGCCACCGCCGAGAACCGGGGAACGGGAACCCCGGCGGCGGCGAGGGCTTCGCGCTGGAGCAGCTTGTCGTTGAGCCTGGTGACGGCGCGGACCGAGGTGCCGGGCAGCCCCAGCGCGGCGGCCAACCAGGCTTGGCGGTGGAGGTCAGTGTCGTAGTAGCAGGTGATCCCATCGGGGTGCATGGCGTGGACGAGCTGGATCAACTCCTCAGGCGTTCGTCCTTCGGCATCGACCACGCGGCCGAGCTTCCGCAGGGCTCTCGTCGTGGTGCCCAAACCGGACTGGTCCACGATCCACAGGAGACGGCACAAGTCGGAGGCATTCTCCGCGATCTCCATCCACGGTCGCGACCGGGGGCTGTAGACCACTGCCAAGAGGGGCTTCTCGGTCACCGAATACAATTAGCCGCTCAGCCGACCCGTTCACGACGCGCACCGTCGAACTTCGGCGCGTCCACGCCGAGTTCCGTCGTGAACGTCCAACAGGGCGTCAAATCGGACAATCGACCGGCCGGACGGATCACCTCCACCGGACGAGCCGCGCCGGGGAGAACCACCCGGAAGGCGTCGACCTCAGCACGACGCGGCGCCTCGGGAGCGGAGACTCCCGCACTAAGCAGCCAGCGCGCCGTCTGCGCCAACGAGAGTTGGGAAGAGACGGGAACCCCGCCCGACTGCACCGATGCCAACGCGAGCATGGCCGCGGCCGCGGCCAGATAGCCCGTGGCGTGGTCGAGCACCTGCGCCGGAAGGGTGCCAGGAAGCCCGTTGACTCCTTCGGCGAGGGCGATCCCGGTCGGGCCCTGGACCACCGAGTCGAAGCCACGTCGGTCAGCCCACGGACCCGAAGATCCCCAGGCGGACAACGTGACCACGCAGAGGTGCGGGTGACGATCCCAGAGCGCGCCAGAGTCCAGGCCAAATCGCGACAGTGCGCCGGGCCGGTAACCGGTCACGAGCAGATCGGCCTGGGAGAGGAGCTCCTCCATCTCGGCCCGGGCCGCCGGCTGTGCCAAGTCGAGGCGCGTGCTGCGTTTGCCGGGCAACATGTCGAGCGCGGGTCCGGGCATTTCGGGCAAGTGGGGGCTATCGATCCTCACCACCTCTGCACCCCAGGCGGCCAGGGTCTTCGTGGCGAGGGGACCCGCGAGCACCCGGGTCAGGTCTAGGACCCTCAGGCCGGTCGCTCCGCGAGCAGGGACCGCGAGCCGGCCGGGTCCGGCGCCCGAGCCGAACCCCAGCAGCGGCAAACCAGCGATCGCCCGACCCTGTGGATGCTCGTGCCATTGGGCCTCGCTCCGCACCATGTAACCGAGCCCACCCGCCGCGGCCAGTGCATCCTCGAGGTTCTCACCCTTCCAGCTCGAGACGGATTCCTTGATGCTCCGATGCCGATCCTCGCAACCGAGAACACCCAGGGCCCGGTCCCGATGCCATGGGTACTCACCGTGGAGGCGGAACCAGCTCCCGTCGGCCGTCCGCCAGAACCGGGCCATGGGTGAGATCCGCTCGGGCTCCTGGACCCCCTCGGTCCGGGCATAGTGTTCGCTCCGCGCCGCCACCCCGACGTGGTGGCGATCGATGGTGACCGTGCTCGGCTGTGAGGACCGCCGAGTGCCGTCGAGCACCGCGGCGGCAAGCGTCGACACCGCGACGGCGGCGGTCATTGCCGACATCGCGGCGTGCGCCGAGGGCAACAAGCCTTCCCCGTCCCCGATCAGCTCGACACGATCGACCAACTCGGGATCGCCACCGAGCGCGGCCCAGGCCCGCTGCAGCAAGAGCGCCGTGGCGTCGCCGTCCATCGTGGGCGAGCCTATCGGCACGTCATAAACACCCTTGTACTCGCTCGTCCACCAGACGTGCCGGCGTCACGATGACCAGGCGCGACAGAGCAGCTCCATGAGGTCGAAGCCACGATCGACCTCCTCGCGCAGGTTCAACGAACAGCCGGTGGCGACCCATTCCTCGACGACCGCGCCGAACACGCCGAGACCGACCCTGGCGGCATAGGAGCACCGGTCGTCGGCTCCGGCAAGCCCCCGACGTTGGGCCAACGCTTCGGCGATGTCGACGATCCAGGCATTGCCGATGTCGTAGCTCACGCCACGCAGCACGTAGGACTGAGCGATGGCCCGCTGATTGAGCGCGGTCCTTCTCGGGTCGATCACCTGGATCCACGCCTCCTGGAGGGCATGGCGGACCGCCGCGAGGTCGTTCTCCTCGGTCGGCCGGGCGAGAACCGCCTCCCGGAGCGCCGGAAGTTGCCGATTGTGATCGCCCAATATGACGTCGGCCTTCGTACGGAAGTAGCGACAGAAGGTGGTTGTCGAGACTTCGGCGCGAGCTGCGATCTGCTCGACGGTGGTCGCCTCGAATCCCTGTTGGGCGAAGAGCTCGAGCGCGACGTCCTCCATGGCCCGACGGGCCTTCACCTTCTTCCGCGCTCGGAGGGGCTCGTCGCGGTCGAGCGTTGGACGGACGAACGCCACTTGTGTCAGTGCCATCGCCCCGGTAGCGTACTCAATGACAAAAGACAGTGGCTTCCCACTTGGGACCTGTCGACCATAAGGGACCAGCGCGTCGCTGCACGGGAGCGGTTCTGCCGGTCATGGACCTCTTTGGGGGATGACACAGTGACGACGACGACCGCCTCAGATGTCTTCTTCGACATGTACGACCGGGACATCTACGCCGATCCGTACCCGGTCTTCCGGCGGCTGCGAGACGAGGCGCCGTTGTACTACAACGAGAAGCTCGATTTTTACGCCGTCAGCCGGTTTGAGGATGCCGAGCGAGTCATGCTCGACCGGGAGACGTTCATCTCGTCCAAGGGCATGGTTTACAACATCATGCCCTACGTGATCAGCGGGCAGGTCCAGATCCCGAAGGGGCTGTTCATCTGCGAAGACGCACCTCTGCACACCATGCACCGCGCCTTGGTCTCGCGGGTGTTCACCCCGAGGCGCGTCAGCATGATCGAGCCCGAGATCAGGGCGTACTGCGGCCGGGTGCTCGACGCCCTCGTCGGTTCGAGCAGCTTCGACTGGGCGCAGGATGTGGCGGCACAGGTTCCCATGCGGGTGATCGGGATGCTCGTCGGAATTCCAGAGAGTGACCAGGAGACCATTCGGGATCATTTCCATGAGCAGCTCAACGACGAGACCTACAACCAGACCTCAGCTCCCTTCGAGGGGGCGTTGGGCGTGTCGGAGGGTCTGTTCGGTTCGTATCTCGACTATCGGTCCAACCATCCCTCCGACGACCTGATGACCCAGATGCTGACCACTGAGTTCGAGGACGAGAGCGGCGCGACTCGGAGGCTCACACGCAGTGAGATCCTCACCTATCTGAACCTGATCGCGAGCGCGGGAACGGACACCACGAGCCGACTGATCGGATGGACGGGCAAGTTGCTCGGCGAACACCCGGATCAGCGGCACCAGCTCGTGGCCGATCCATCGCTGATCCCCAACGCGATCGAGGAGATCCTCCGGATGGAGCCGCCCCCGTACCACTTCGGGCGCTACGTCACCAAGGACGTCGAGTTCCACGGCCAGACGGTCCCGGTCGGCAGCATCATGGTCGTCCTGCCTGCTTCGGCCAACCACGACGAGCGGCGCTTCGAGGACCCCGAGACGTTCGACATCCACCGCAAGATCGCCAAGATCCTGAGCTTCGGGTTTGGGGCGCACCTGTGCCTGGGAGCCAACCTGGCGCGTCTCGAGGGGCGCATCGTGCTCGAGGAGGCTCTCAGGCGGTTCCCCGACTGGACATGCGACCTCGATCATGCCGAGCTCACGCTTGGGATCGACACCCGCGGCTGGGACGCTCTGCCGGTCCGGGTCTGAACTTCGCCAAACATGCCATGGCTGTCGAGAACGCCGTCGATCCCAAGTGCCACCTCGGCCCCCACACCATCGGCAGCCATCTCCAGCTCGCCGAACAGGACCACGGCGGCGTCGGGGGCGAACCGTCCACCGGCCGTCACCGTCTCCGAATGACGGGTTCACGTCAATAGGGTCTCAGCCCCCTCGTCCGCGCAGACCTGGTCCAGGTTCAGGCCCCTTTCTGGGCTTGTGAACCCCCTGGACCCTTCGTGGGGCGCCCCAGCGCCTGGGCCGCTTCGTGCTCGACGGCCGTACCGCGGAAGAACTCGGGGTTGAGCGACGCGTAGAGCCGAACCGAGTTGGTGAAAAGGAAATCGCGCAGCTCCTCGTAACCCAGGATCCCGTGCTCGACAAGCTCGTAGGCTTCGGCGAGGGGTGAGTCGAACACTGGGACGTCCCAATGCCCGATGTCGGAGCCCATGATCGCTGGGAGCCGCGCGCCGAGCGGGGTCAGGCGGGAGTCGAAGGCGAGCCCGACGAGCGGGTCGTCGGCTTCGCATCCCCATGTGAAGGTCCTACACCACTGATCGCGGATGTCGGCGATCGGACGTGATTCCCGCCACCGGCAAAATCGTCATAGCGCTCCGACGAGTTGCTCACCATGGCGGCGAGCGCACGTGCCGGATACTTCGTGAGTCGTGGGTCACGCTCGGCGTAGAGAGCGGCCAACAGGGTCTCGTCGAGGTTGGCCGGGTCAAGGAGGTCCAGCCCAAGGGCACCTCTCTTCTGCCAGAATCCGACCAGACGCACATAGGTCTCGACGCCCGAGGCCACGCCGCCTTCGAGGACCGCGACACGCAGGTTCGGGGAACCGGCGGGTGACTCCTCCCAGAAACAGCGACTTGGCGAAGGCAACGCCAGCCGCCGCGAAGTGTCCGACGCCATTGAATGTGAAGTTGGTCGCCGACTGGCGGTCGTCGAATCCCATGCCCGGGGAGTGCACGGCCAGGGGCATCCCGAGCTCGATCGCTTTGGCCCACACCGGGTCGTAGTCGTAAGCGCTGTCGAGCCCGAAGGTGTCGAGCCATCCGCGGTAGCCGAATCCCGAAGGCCGGATTCGTTCGAGCTCGTCGGCGAGGAACTCGTCGCCGGCGGGGCCGGCGCACCCAGCTCGGGACCAGCGCCACCTTGGCGCCAAGACCCTTTGCATGTTCGAGCCCTGCCACCCCCTCTTCCGGGGAGTGCATCGGCACTGCTGCCGCAACCGTGAACCGGTCGGAAAACGGACGGTACTCCTCCGCCAGATACTCGTTGAACAGTCGACAAACAGTCACTCGGTGGTCGGGGTCATCGATCTGCAGAAGCGGAAGGCCGAACGTCGGGTAGAGCACGGCGAAGTCAATACCGGCTTCGCCCAGACGCTCGTAGTACCGAGACGGCGTGGTGACAGTGGCGAAGTACTCCGCGTCCGTTGGGATGGTCCAGGTGGCGGGCACGAGCCCCGCGGCACGACGCAAGGCGATCGCCATCGCTCGTTCCTGCTCAGCCGAACGGCGCTCCATGTTGAAGATCACTGCGCGGTCGACGATGTCACCACGGCCGTGGTCGCGGATGAAGTCGGCGAACACCGGGATCATCTCGACGATGTGCCCGTCCCCGTCGATGACCGGGTGTCCAAGTGTGGCTCGAATGGCAGACGACCGAGTGTGCTCCTGCATGTTTGCTCCTAGATCATTGCGTGCGTAACAATTATCCCAGCTCGAACAGGGCCTGGTGATGTGAGCTGCGCACTCCATGACGAAACCTTCTCCAGAAGGCCGTTCGGTTACCGGCGCATCACCTCTGTGTGCTACTCGACGCCGAGTGTCGGGATGCGCCCTCATTTGACTCCTCCCGGGGCGGCACTTCCGGGTTGACAAAGTGCACGAACCGCGAGAACCGGCGTCGGATCCGCCGTTCCAGTCGCTCGGCGTGGGTAGAAGCAATGCGGGGAGTTCCCGCGTGGGGGGTCCGGTAGAAGCGAGTCTTCGCCAGCTCGACGAGCAGTAGGTAGACCACGACCATTGTGAACAGCAACAGGAAGAAAGCCGTCGGGAGCGGTGTGAACCCCAAGACATGGGCCAGCCCCGTGTAGGGCAGTACGGCTCCGACTAGTGCCGCGCCAGTCGGCACGACGAGCATCGGCCAGCTGGGACGGCTCTTGAAGAACGGAACCCGCCTCGTTCGGATGACATAGATCACGAGAGTCTGCGTGGCGATGGACTCGACAAACCAGCCCGTTCTGAACTCGACGTGACCGGCGTGGAGCACTGAGAGCATTACCCAAAAGGTCAAGAAGTCGAAGATGGAGCTTACGGGACCGAATACGGACATGAAACCACGGATGAACTTCATATCCCACGCCGCCGGGCGAGCCAATGCCTCAGGGTCGACCCGGTCGGTCGGTATCACGAGCTGACCGGTGTTGTACAGCAAGTTGTTGAGGAGGATCTGCGAGGGCAGCATCGGGAGGAACGAAAGGAAGACGGAGGCGCCTGCCGCACTGAACATGTTGCCGAAATTCGAGGAGGTGGCCATGAGGACGTACTTCATGGTGTTGTTGAAGATGCGGCGGCCCTCCATGACGCCCTCGGCCAGCACGCTGAGGTCCTTGTCGAGCAGCACGACGTCAGCGGCGTCCTTGGCGACATCGGTTCCCGAGTCCACAGAAATTCCGACATCGGCATGATGCAAGGCCACCGCGTCATTGACCCCGTCGCCGAGAAACGCCACGTCCTTTCCGGTGCGACGAGCCACTTTGATGATCCGGGACTTCTGGTCGGGACCGATGCGGGCGAAGACCGTCGTGGTCAGAATCGCCGTCTCGAGCTGGTCGTCACTGAGTGACTCGACGTCCTCGCCGCTCAACACTCCGGTGCAGTCGAACCCGATTTCAGAACACACCTTGGCGGCGACGAGACCATTGTCCCCGGTGATGATCTTGACGTCCACCCCGAGTCGCTCGAGTTGTGCGATGGAAGCGCCGGCATCGACCTTCGGCCTATCGGCGAACGTCAAGAAGCCCGCCAACTCCAGTCCCTGTTCGTCAGCTGCCGTGAGCGCACTCATGCCCTCGGCCGGACGACTGGCGATCGCCACCACCCGAGCCCCTCCGGAGAACAGCGCCTCCAGGGCCGACCGGGCACTGTCGTGGACGCTGAGACACCGGTCCAGGACCACCTCCGGTGCACCTTTGGTGATCACGAGCGCGTTCCCATCTGGTCCATCGACCAGCACCGAAGCCAACTGCCGATCGTGGTCGAATGGCAGGGCGCCCTTTCGAATGTACCGGGAGGCCTCGGCGGCGAGCCCCTCTCCCGGAGCGGCTCCAGGAGCAGACCACAGAGCCTGGTCCAGTGCGTTGCCTCCAACCGGACCATGTTCCGTCACCGCTGCCTCGTTGCAGACGAGCCCGAGTAGCAGGGGTCCTTCGCTCTCCCGGCCTGCAGGATCGATGCCCCGTTCGTACGTGATCAGGCCCTCGGTTAGGGTGCCCGTCTTGTCGGTGAAGAGGATCTCGATGTTGCCGAGGTCTTCGATGGCCACCAGCCGCTTCACGAGAACCCTTTTTGCCGCGAGGGCCTTCGATCCCGACGAGAGGCTGACCGTCACAATGGCCGGCATCATCTCGGGCGCGATGCCGACGGCTATCGCCAGGGAGAAGAGCAGCGCCTCTATGAGCGGTCGCGACAGCGCCACGTTGATGATGAAAATGAATGCAGTGAGTACCGCTGCAACTCCGAACAGGAACCGTGAGAACCGCGACAGGCCCGCCTCGAAGGCCGTCTGACCTTGACGTTCGGACAAGCCGGCCGCGATTTGCCCGAAGGCGGTGCGAGCACCCGTCTGGACCACCACACCAAGTGCCGACCCCTCGTGAACAATGCTTCCCATGAAGGCACAGCCCGGTTGGTCCTGCGGCAGGCGTCCGGTGACGGCCGGCACGGATTTGACCACCGGCATCGACTCCCCGGTCAGGATGCCTTCGTCGCACTCGCACTGGTCGACGTCGAGCAAGCGCAGGTCGGCCGGTACAAGGACCCCGATACGGAGCGCCACCACGTCACCCGGCACGAGTTCTGTCACCGGTACCCGACACGTCTGGCCATTCCGGCGAACCTCGGCCTCTTGCCGAATCTGGGCCCGGAGAGACTCCATGGCTATCGCTGCCTTGTACTCATTGAAGAAGCCGAGGCCGACGCTGAGGAGGACGATCACAGCGATGATGACGGCGTTGGTGCCACCGCCGGTGAGCCCCGACACGAGCGCCGCCCCAAGGAGAAGTACCAGGATCGGATTGCGAATCTGGCGAAAAAGGACCGTCATTGCCCGAACCCGATGCACCGCGAGCGCGTTTGACCCAAACCGACGAAATCGCTCCTCGACCTCGTCGGATGTGAGCCCTTCAGGTCGACTACCGAGGACGGAGAGGACCTCGTCGGGCGAGAGAGCGGCGGCTGCGACGAGATCCAGCTCGTTTGGTGGAGGGCGAGTGGCCAAGGCCATCACGTCAGCTTTGTTGTTCGCTCCCGCCGGCACTAGGGCCATGGGTCGGAAACGGCTACCTCCTCGCCACCTCCCCGATAGCGACTCCGGCTGGGTCCGGAGGGGACGGCGAGTTGGGCTCCATTTGTGATTTCCGGTTGGCTACCCGGGTCTCGATGCCGGCACCTCGGGATCCGAGATTCAGGGGCAAAGCGGTTCAGGCGAATCCAGGCGGGCGGCTGTGTACCGCGGGGGCCGCCCCGGCAGCGAACGAAGCCAGGCTCCGCCTCGGACCCCCAGACTCCCTGCGCCCCGTCAGGCACCATGGGGACAGCCCGGTTGAAGCCGCTATTGGATCACACCTCGATGAGGGTGGTGTCGTTCGCTCTCACGGATGCCAACTTCCCGTCTGGGTCGGTGCGGAACCAGATCACGCCGACGAGGATGAGCGTCCACACGCCGATGGCGGGTAGTGCAAAGAAATCGCCGATGGGGACTACACCAAGGATGCCGAGCACGAGGCTCACCCAGCCCAGCCAGGTCGGCAGCAGAGCGCTCTTCACGATGGCAACACCAGCCGCGATGGCCATCACGCCGAAGGCCATGGACGCCAACATCGAGGGTATATCGGACTGGAGGAAGTTCAGTGTCTGGGCGCTGGAGGCGGTCAGGTGGTCGGGAGCGTCGTTCAGGGCGATCAGCACCCCACCCACAACGCCACCGGTCACCGCGAAGAGGACGCCTCCGGCAAAGGTGATGATGCCCCACCGCTGGTCAACGTCACGGCGCTGGAGCCAGCTGCGGAGGTAGCTGAACCAGATGAGACCGAATACGACCGCAGGTGGGATCAGGAGCGCCGATATCCCGACTTGGTTCTTGTGAGTCCGGTAGTAGTGGAGGATCGAGGCGGGTGAGGCATTGGTGGCCGGGGTATTGGGAGCGGCAAAGACGCTGCCCACGACGAACGCGACGAACAAGAGTCCGAATAAGGGTGCGATCTTCGACCACCGGCCAGATTCCTGCGAGGGACTATCCGCATCTAGCGACATTGGGCTCCTTTGGACAGTAAGGCCAAATCGCGGTCGGACCTGACCACTTGGGACCATACCTCTCACTTGGTTGCGGATGTCGACTTGTTCAGATGCGATGGTCGACTCGTAATCTCGTTAGCCCCCTGCCCCCGTCCGCCGGCTCGGGATGCCACCCTGCGGCACGAATGGGGCACCCGTGGCAGTCAAGATGGTGACTGTGGACAATGGATCGAATCACAATGCCTGGCGAGCCAGGGCCGTCAGAATGCTCAAGCAGTTGCACCGAGTTGAGAAGTGGCTGAGCGGACCACCAAGCAACCCGGGACCGCCAGAGACCGATATCTACTGTCGAACGAGTCCCCGACCCGAGAATGCGGTCAATCTCTTTTCGGGCCAGTGGAGTTCTCGCCTACCGGCTCCATTTGAAGATCTCACGGGTGGAGGTGCAGCACTCTTCGAGGATGGGCGAATTGTGTGGGGAGTGCAATCGTTCGGTGGAGTCGAGGGGATGCGGGTGTTGGAGCTTGGTCCTCTTGAAGGCGGCCACACCTTTATGCTTGACCGGCTGGGAGTAAGCGAAATCATCGCGGTTGAGGCGAACACGCGGGCGTTCCTACGCTGTCTGGTTGTCAAAGAGCTTCTTGAGATCGATCATGCCCGGTACTTGTGCGGGGACTTCAACGCCTATCTCAATGACGCCGTTGCCGAAGGGAAATCCTGGGATCTCTGCCTCGCCATCGGCGTGCTGTATCACCAACAGGACCCCGTGGCGCTCTTAGAAAAGATTGCGAAGGTCAGTGATCGTCTTCTCTTGTGGACTCAATTCTATGATGCCGACTTTCTGATCGGGCACCCTAGCCAGGCCGCAACATTTGTGGCTGCCGAGGAGAAGACGACCTCCGGATTTAGGCACACCTTGCACCGACATGAATACGGGCCATCCGTAGGCGACCCCTCATTCTGCGGCGGTCTGAACTCGTGGACGTCATGGATGAGCCGTGAAGAAATACCTGCAGCGATCGAACACTTCGGCTTCGAGATCATCGACGTCGCTCTCTACACCGACGATGAGGTGCGCGGTCCGAGCTTGTGTCTGGCCTGCAGACGGCACTCCTAAACGTCCAGAGCTCGAAACGCTGGGGAATGTCCCAAAACGCTAGGAAGGCAAGAGTATTTCCGCGGTGGACGAGCGACGGACCCCTGCCCCAGAACGCCGGGACTGGGGCCTCAGTTAGCGCGGCGACTGGTGCTGCCAGATAGCTTTTACTCCCCGAGAGTTGCCAGCCAAAGAGGTAGCATTCGCTGCGTCCACGAGGTGCGAAGGGGAGAAAAGAGATGCCTGAGTTCCCTGCGATTACTCACGTGGCGCTAACGGTTACGAGCCTTGAACGGAGTGTGCCTTGGTACAAGGATCTGTTCGGCTCGGACCCAATCCTTGACGAGGACACAGGTCCGTTCCAGCGCGTCGCTTGGCTTACCGGCGGCACAATCGTTGGCGTAACTCAGTTCCCTGACTTGGACAGCACTGAGCCGTTCAACGAGCGGCGGCCGGGGCTCGATCATCTGGCTTTCGGCTGTGCCAACCGCGATGAGTTAAAGGCATGGGAAATCCGTCTGAACGAACTCGGCATCCCCAACGGTGGCATCGTGGACACGCCTTACTACTCGGCATTGTCGTTTCGAGATCCCGACAACATCGCACTTGAGTTCTTCGCACCCCGGGACTAAGACCGGCGGAGTATCCGACTGCTTATAGGCCATCCCATACCGCCGGGTCTGCGGCGCTATCGACCGACGTTTCGACGGATGAACCTCGTCGCCACGAGCGGCAAGAGTCCGATCCCGACCACCGCACCCCAGAAATCCGGCTCCTCGCGTCTGAGTAGGGAGTAGCCCCGGCGGAGTATCCGCGAACGCGGCCAGAGGTCCCGCAATCGTTGCTGTTGTTCGAAGACGGCAACGAAGGAGACCTCTGACGATGCACGACGCTACTGGCCTGGCCGAGGCACTGTTGGGACTCGACGGCTTCCGGGTGCTCGAGGTGACTGAGACGCCCGACGAGGTCGCCGTCGTGGTCGAGACGACCGCTGACTTGGTGGGATGCCCTCGCTGCGGGGTGCGGGCGCTCGCCAAGGAGCGCCGGCGCGTCGACATCCGAGACCTGCCCTGCTTCGGCCGACCCGCCAGGCTCATCTGGATGAAGCGCCGTTGGCAGTGTCTCGATCCCGACTGCGAGCAGAGGACCTGGACCGAGGGATCGCCGCACGTCTCGGCCCGAGCGGTCCTCACGTTGCGGGCCGGCGCCGAAGCGACGCGCCAGGTCGGTGAGCTCGCCCTGCCCGTCGCGGTGGTGGCCAAAGAGCTCGGGGTGAGCTGGTGGACGGTGATGGACGCCGTGCTGCACCACGGCACACCGCTCGTCGAGGACCGCGCCCGGGTGGGCTTCGTGCGCGCCCTTGGCATCGACGAGACCTCGTTCCTCTCAGCGACGAGGGACCACCACACCATCTACGTGACGGGCCTGGTCGATCTCGACGCCCGGATCCTCATCGACCTGATCGAGGGCAACGGAGCCGCTGAACTGCGCCGATGGTGCGACGTCCAGGACCCGGTGTGGACCCAGGGCATCGAGGTGGTGGCGACGGACCTCGCCGAGAGCTATCGGCGCGGCATTGCCACCCACCTCGAGCACGCGATCAAGGTGGCCGATCCCTTCCACGTCGTGCGGGCTGCCAACCGATGCGTCGACAAGGTGCGCCGACGGGTGCAGAACGAGACGCTCGGGCACCGCGGAAGGAAGGCCGACCCGCTCTATTCGATCCGCAAGCTCTTGCTCTCAGGCTCTGAGCGCCTCGACGAGCGCGGCCACGAGCGCATGCTGCTCGGGCTGCGTCGGGGCGACCCCCACGACGAGCTCCTCGGGGCCTGGCTCGCCAAGGAGTCGGTGCGCGACATCTACCTGACCGAGCGTGTCGGCGAGGCCCGCACGCTCTTGCGTAAAGCGATCGTCGGCTGCCAGGGCGACGAGGTCCAAGAGATCCGCTCCCTCGGCGACACTCTCGAGCGCTGGCAAAGCGAGAGATCTTGAACCACCACCGCACCGGAGCCTCCAACGGTCCGACCGAGGGGCTCAACCTGTGCGTCAAGAGGATCAAACGCGCCGGCCGCGGCTTCTCCTGCTTCGAGCACTACCGCCTGCGCGTGCTCCTCCATGCGGGTGGCGTCACCTGGCCCAGGCGTCCATCACCGCCTCGCATCAGGACCCGTGCTCCCTACTTCAACGTGTAGAGCCAGAAATCCCCGTAACGATCCCCCACCACAACAGCCACGATGGCGCCACCGACGACGATCACCAGCAACTCAAGTCGAAAGGCCCAGGGTTGTCGTGCTAGGTGGCCCAGCGTGCCCCAGAAGGTCGTTTTGGCTGTGTTGCTGGTCCCTGTCACGGGTTGATCTTGGCGGTGCCGAGGAGTCGCCATACCTCTACATTCGTCCACCGGTGCCGATGGGTTGAGGGTGCCCCCGTAGGCCGGGAGGGTGTCATACAGAGAAGGTCAGCTCAAGCTGCTCGGCCCGTGAAGGCGAGGAGCCTCGCTTGGGCGTCGGCGAAACGGGGCGGATTCAGTTTGGGAGCAAACCCACCTGGGCGGCGGATTGCCTCGTCTATCGGTGCCAAGAACTCCAACGCCCTCTCTGCTGCTTTCTCGTCTAGCCGATCATCCTGACGTGTGGCTCGGGCAAGGTCCAAGGGTGAATCAGAGTGTCAGTGCAGAGCCTGCCGACCAGCGATTCGAACGGCTGCTCGCCAAACATCCCTCCGACCGTCGCCGCCGCCAGCGATTCGTCGGACAGTACGGCTCGGACGGCTTCAGTCGCCGAGGTCCATTCTGCTCTCAGGTCAGCGTCGGGATCGACGTCCTCGTAGGAGACGTCGCCCAGTGCCGCTCGGATCCGTCGGTGCGTGTTGATGACGTGGACAGCGACGTCGTGCGCTGTCCATTGATCGCACCGTGAGGCCGATGGCCAAGCTCGAACGGAGCCACGTGGGTCAACGAATTGCCTCGCGCTGTGACCGCTCGATGGCTCGGCTGAACCGGTGCGCGCCTTCAACCAGCTCGTCGGAGCTCAGCTCTCCGTATGCCAAACGTATTCCGCGGCGGTCGGGTTTATGAGAGCTGAAGTATGGACCACTCAGGAATCTGACCCCCTCCTTCATGGCGGCTTGCGCCACGGCGTCGACATCGCCCGAGGTGAGCACGAACCAGGTGAAGAAGCCACCGCGCGGGATGTTCCATTGCCCGAGCCCGGCACAACAGTCGTCGAGAGCCGCCACCAGCGAATCTCGTTTCGACCGGTAGAAGGGCACAGCTCGTCGGAGGTGTCGATCGAATCGGCCGTCGCGCATGAGTCGGGCGACAGTCTTCTGGATCACCGCCGGGCTGCCGAGATCCGTTCGCATGGCGGCGATCCGGCCGATCACGGCTTTCGGTCCGGCCAGCCATCCCAGGCGTAGCCCGGGGGCCAGCGTCTTGCTGAACGAGCCCACGTGGATCACGTTCTGGGGGTCCAGTCCGATCAACAATCGGGGAGCAGGGTCTTCGAAGAAGATCTCTCCGTATGTGTCGTCTTGGATCACTACGGAACTGCTGCTCTGCACCAGCTCTACCAACTGGTGTCGTCGCCCGTCGGACATCACAGTCCCGGTTGGACTGTGGCAGGTAGCGATGGAATAAATGACCAAAGGCCGCGTGCCCGCCCCTCGGTCCTCAAGCGCGGTAAGGACCATTCCGTCGTGGTCGATTGGAACCGGCAGGACCTGAGCCCCGCGCTCTCGGAGGATTTGGAGTGCCCCTGGGTAAGTCAGCTCTTCTACGGCAACTGTCGTGCCCGGGTGAACGAAACAACGGGCGGCCAGTTCGATTGCGCCGGCACTGCCGTTGGTGATGATCACGTTGTCGGCATCGAGTGAAACGCTCGCCCGAGAACTGAGTCGGGTAGCGATCAAGTCCCTCAAGCTCGCATCGCCCCATGGTCCGCCGTAAGAGAGAGTGTCGGGCTCATCGACCATCACCTGGGCCATGATCTCGCCCAGGTCGGGATGCAGCGCGGGATCCGGTAGCCCGCCTCCGAAAACGATCGGCTCGCCGCTCATTCGGAGGCCGGAACGTGGGCTACCGCCTGAACCTCGATGAGGAACCGAGGGTCCAGCAGGTCGGCCACGACGGTTGTGGTCGCGGGCGGGTTGGCCGGAAACGTCTGGGCTCGGACGTCCAGATAGTCAGCGAGATCCTCTCGGCGACAGATGAATGCAGTGATCTGAACGACTTGGTCCAAGTTGGTGCCCGCCTGGGCCAGCACGGCTCCGAGGTTTTCGAAGCATTGGACCGCTTGGTGCCGGAAGTCGTTCTGGCCGACTAACTGGTTGTGGTGGTCCAAGGCCACTTGGCCTGAGACGAAGACCAGGTTGCCTGAGACCACTGCGGCCGACATGGACGGGTTGGCCGGTACCAAGGGCACAACTCGTCTCGGCGTCACCGTCAGTTCCCTCCGTTACCTCCGCTCGTCGATCCATTCGAGATCGAGCCGGACACCAGCCCCATCGGCTTGGTAACTACTGCTACCTGCAGCTCGCAGAACGATACCAAACAGATACGAAACGCTATCTGCCCTTAGCACGGCCTGCTCGCTCGATCCATGTGCCACGCAGCTGATCTGTCTGGACCTGGGCGAGGTAAGCCTCAGCCTCGCGGCGCGAGGTGAATGTGTGGAGCGGCGTCCTTGTTTGATGGGGCCGGATAGCGGGCCTGAAAGCGACCTGATGAGAGTCGGCGTATGCGACCGAAAGTCCGGCGCGCAGTCATCGCCAGTGGGACGTCGCTGGATTAGCTCGCTGCATTGAGCAACCGCCTCGCCTTGTCTGTCAGCCGACCAGCTGCTCCACCTCTTTCTGACCGGGTCAGAATCCCCCGCGATCGAGCCTGATTGAGGTAGTCCCACCGGGGTCGGGCTGTAGTGATGCCTTTCAGCACGATCCTTGTAGGTGTCGAACCAGTGCTCAGCAGCTCGACGCACCGTTGCAGATACAGTAATAGTGATCATTGGAAGGCAAGCGTGTGGACGACTATGGCGACTGGCTCATTTCGACCGATGATCACGTCATCGAGCCCCCGCATGTGTGGCTGACCCATCTCCCGGCGAAGTTCCGTGACCGGGCACCGCGTGTTATCCGGGACGCCGATGACGGGCACTGGAAATGGCAGTTCGAGGACAAACGCAATGTGATCAGCGGTCTGTCGGCCGTCGCCGGCACGCCGAGCAGTACGTGGGATCCGCTCCCCATGAACCTCGAGACACCGCGGTTTGCGGCATACAACAGCCCGGAAGCGCGCGTCGAGGCCATGAACGAGGACCACGTCATCGCCTCGATGCTCTTCCCCACCTATGGCCGGTTCTGCGGCCAGACGTTCCTCGAGGCGAACGACAAGGAGCTCGGTCTGGCCTGCATGCAGGCGTACAACGATTGGATGATCGACGAGTGGTGTGCCAGCGCGCCCGGTCGGTTCATCCCTTTGGCGGTGGTGCCACTGTGGGACGGCGAACTGGCGGCGCGCGAGGCCCGGCGGGCGGCCGCCAAGGGGGCGAAGTCGATTTCCTTCACGGAGAACCCCTCGGTGCTCGGCTTGCCGTCGCTGCACGATCGCAACCGCTACTGGGATCCGCTGCTGCAGGCGTGCGTGGAGCTCGGTCTCCCCCTGTCGATCCACATCGGTTCGTCGTCGCGGGTACGCCTGGCCGCGCCGGACGTGCCGCTCATCGAGGGGGCTTCGTTTATGGCGCTCGCCCCCCACGAGACGACGATTGACTGGATCTGGAGCGGCAACCTCATCCGTTATCCCGAGTTGAAGATCGTGCTCTCCGAGAGTGGTGTGGCGTGGATGCCAGCGCTCATCGAGCGCATGCGACGCGATCAGCATCGGTGGCGGTGGGTCCGTGATTCGGACACGACGTTCGAGGGGGATGTCTTGACCGGTGATCCCCGCTCCCGGGGCGAGCGATCCCCCTTCGGCGACATCCCTGCCGGGTTCGACCCGCTCGACGCGTATCACCGGTCGATCTTTCCGAGCGTGGTGACCGACGACTACGGCTGGGAAGCCCTCGACTATCTCGGGGTCGACAACATCCTCGTCGAGACCGACTACCCGCACGGCGACTCGGCGTTTCCCCATTCCGCCGAGACCATCAAGAGCAACCTCCGGCATCTGCCTGAAGCCCAGCGGGTCAAGATCCTCCGGGGAAACGCCTGCCGGGTGTTCGACTTCACGCCGCCGCCTCCCTCGGCGCTTCCCATCGGCTGACCATGGCCGGACGTTCCTATGACACCGTGGATGTCCCCACCGTCGGGGGGGACATCCACGTGGGGCGGTGGCCCGGCGGCCCCCACGTGGTGGTCGCCGTCCACGGCGTCACGTTCCTCCACACCGAATACCACACGTTCGCCGACCAGGTGGGTGAGGACTTCACGGTGCTCGCCCCCGACCTCCGGGGCCGGGGTGGCAGCGCGCGGCTCGGCCCCCCGTTCGGCCTGCCTACCCACGCCGACGATATCGCCGCCGTGCTGCGCCACCTCGGGGTGCGACGCTCCACCGTGCTCGGCCACTCCTGGGGGGCCGCTGTCGCCCTGGTCACCGCCCGCCGCCATCCGTCGTTGGTGGACAATCTGGTCCTGGTGGACGGCGGCCTGCCGGCAGAGGCCGACCCGAACGCACCCCAGGTCGCCCACAACCCGCCGGGAGCGGTTGTCGAGCGGCTCGGGACCCGGTACCCGACCGCCGAGGCCTACCTCGAGGTGTGGCGAGCGCACCCCGGCCTGCGACGCCACTGGAACCCCTACCTCGAGACCCATTTCCGTTACGAGCTGACCGGCGAGGAGGGGCAGCTGCACTCCAGCCTCAGGGAGGACGCGTTCCTCGCCGATGTCGCGAGCTACGTCGACGGAGACGACACGGCCCGGGCGCTCGGAGAGCTGTCGTGCCCGGCGACGCTGGTGCGGGCCGGCCGAGGGATGTTCGACGAGGAGCAGCCGATGCAGAGTGGAACTAAGGCAGCCCGGTGGCAGGAGTGCGCACCTTTGCTACGGGACCTCTTCGTGCCCGACGCCAACCATTACACGATCCTGTTCAGCGAACACGGCGCCCGTGCCGTGGCCGACGCGGTCCGTAAGGCGGTCCTATGTGCGAATTCCTTTCGAGCTGGCGGGGCGCCTCGCCCGCACTAACGGGGACCTAACAGGTGTAGATGAACTCACCGCGATGGGCAGCACGGACAAGGGTCAGACTCCTCGGCAGATTGAGTTCGGTGACCGTGTTCGGATCCAGCGGATCCGTCTAGGGCTATCTCAAGAGGCACTCGCCTACAAGGCACGCATCAACGGGACGTATGTCGCCAGTCTTGAGGCGGGAAGACGCAATCCGCCGCCGGTCAATGAGAAGGGGCCTTTCGCATTGCCGTCGCAGTTTGACGATACTCCCATGGTCTCCCGTCGTGTTCTCGCTGAACGACTCGGAGGGGTGTTCCCGTTTGATCCCATGGCCTCGACGAGCAACTAACTGACCTGCCACAGTTCGCCGCGAGTGGGAGCGTTAGCGAGAGGACGGCGCTTGCAGTCGGCTAACTGCCGCCGACCGACAGGCACTTCGGTGGCACCCCCCTCGACGAGAAATACCGCTTGATGGTCCATTGGGTGAGAAGTGCCACAGAAGCGGGAAGCAGGAGGGGCCGCCGGAAGCCGGACAGAGAGACGGAGAACGGGAGTGTACCGAGCCGGTACGAGTGATTACCCTCAATCGGAGTGCCTTCTGACGCTCACGCACGCCGCTGGGTCGCGTCGGGGTCGTATGCGCGGGGGTCACCATGACGGTGGTCGACGCAACGATCGTCAACGTGGCGCTGCCCACAATCCAGCGCAGCCTCCACTTCACCCAGGCCAGTCTGGCCTGGGTCATCGACGCCTATCTGATCACCTACGCCGGCTTGTTGCTCCTGGCGGGGAGGTTAGGCGACCTTGTCGGCCGAAAGAGGGTCTTCCTGGCCGGCGTGGCCCTGTTCACCGCCTCCTCCGCGCTCTGCGGCTTCTCCGACAGCCAGGGGATGCTGGTCGCGTCGCGCTTCGCGCAAGGCGCGGGCGCCGCCCTCACGGCGTCGGTCGTGCTGGCCCTCGTCGTCCACGAATTCCCTGACCTGCGCGAGCGCGCCCGGGCCCTCAGCACCTACATCGCGGTGGCAATCGGCGGCAGCTCCGTCGGGCTCCTCCTCGGCGGCATTCTCACCCAGGCGCTGAGCTGGCACTGGATCTTCTTCATCAACCTCCCGGTGGGCGTGGCGACGTTCGCCCTCGCTTTCGTCCTCCTCGAGGAGAACGAAGGGTCCGGCATGGCGGCCGGCGTCGACATCGGAGGGGCATTGCTGGTCACGGTGGGACTGATGCTCCTCATCTACGCCATCGTCACCTCCACTCAGTACGGCTGGAAATCGGGTCACACCCTGATCTTCGGCGTGGCCGCCGTGGCCGCCCTGATGGTCTTCTTCGTGCTCGAGACCCGGCTCGCCACGCCGATCATGCCCATGCGGGTCCTACGCTCTCGGGGGCTTGGCTCAAGCAGCTTGTCCAGGGCATTCAATGCCATGGGCATCTTCAGCTCGGGTTTTCTCGGCGTCCTCTTCCTCCAGCACCTGCTCCATCTCAGCCCGATCGAAACCGGACTGGCCTTCCTCCCCCAGACCCTGACCCTGGCCGCCATGTCGCTCGGGTTGACCAACCGGCTCATGCGGGTGTTTCGGGCCAAACCGACCGCGCTGGTGGGGTGCGCCCAAATCTTCGCCGGCCTCGTCCTCTTTGCCCTGGCCACACCCGCGACGACGTACTTCCCCCAGCTGTTCGGTGCCATGCTCCTGCTGGGGGTGGGCAGCTCCATGGCCCTCACCCCCTTGCTAAACATCGGCTTGGCCCGTATCCCCAAACCGGACGCCGGAATGGGATCGGGCATCATCAACGTGAGCCAAACAGTGTCCGCCGCGCTCTGTGTCGCCGTTCTCGGTGTCGTGTCTACCAACCGCACGCGCGCCTTGCTGGCCACCGGGAGCTCGGCCTCGCACTCCCTGACCGGCGGCTACCGCCTCGGCTTCGCGGTGGCCGCGGCGGGCGTGGTCGTCGGCGCACTGGTCTGCATATGGTTCGTACCCTCGGGGCAGGCGCCGTCCGTCGAGGCCCCATCGACGGGCATCGCACCGATCGCCCCGACCCGGGGCGACGGCGTTTCCGACGAGGCCACCGAAACCACGGACAGCGCCACGGTATGACGCCCGTGTGTGGCCTGCAGCTCACGACCATCCCAGACCGCGGGGACGGTGGGGCACTCCGGCACGAGTGTCAAGACAACAGAATCTCTACGGTAGGCGGTCCGATGGAACTCCCAATCGTGCAACCGAGTCTGTAATAGCCATGGTGTCGCAGTCCTCTGGTCGTACGAAGAAATCGTGCCTGGACAGTTCGTCTTTCTTGATCCGGCGTTTTGAAGCGAGGCGTTCTGCGATTGGACCGGCCGATGCATTGAGAGAGACCAGTCCGAGTGAGATACAGCCAGCGTTGATGGCTCGCTGCTCCAACCCGGCAGATTCGTGCCCAAGAGGCGCCGACGAACGTTGGAGCGTTGATACCCGAAATGAACAAGCCCTTGTCCGTGTCGCTGATCACGACTGTCTGAAGGTTGTCGTCGGTTCGATCTGCATTAGGAATGAGCAACAATCCGACCAAAGCCGAACAGACTGTGGCCGTTGGTTGGGCGTCAGCGGTGACACGCCCCCCTTTGGCCGGGACGGTGGACGGTGTGAGCCGACAAACAACGACTCGACCGGAACCTAATCGGGCGGACCTTCGGGCGCGAGACCAAGCTGCTGCATCATCGACATCATGTCCATGACGCCCCAGTGTTCACGGGCCAAACCATCTTCACCAAAGTCAACGATGTCGATTGCCTGAATGTTGACAGCCTTGTCTGTTGCTGGCATTCCCATAAAGCTGCCCGTGTTGGTTCCTGTCACCATTGCCCGGCCGACAACCTTGCTGCCATCCGCCAGGAGGTCTTTCGCATCGAATCGCAAGTCGGGGAATGCCGCGATCATCATTCTAAAGAGTTCCTTGGTTCCGGATTTCGTACCAGACAGACCAGGGGCAACCTCATGTTCAATGAAGTCATCAGCTAGCAGATCACCAGCCCCTTCGACATCACCATTGTTGATCAATTCGTAAAAACGTCGCAGGCTCGCCATGTGGTCCATCGATCCTCCTCGTTGTGATTGTCAACTCTGCGATCATACGAGGGCATCAAAATCACCGGCAAGAACTCTCCGTCGTCAGACAGGAATTTGCACATTCAGTGGTGTCGGAAGAACGGCATTCAGCGATTAAGCAGTCGGACGGGGACACCGACGTGTCGTCTGAGCTCCCCTGCCCTCATCGTGGGCAGCATCGGTCATGACCTTCGGGGACGATTTCCGGCCCCGCAAGGACTCGCTGGCCGGTGCCTATCCGCGATTACGAACCCTGCTCGGCGTAGCGTTGAGAACATGGATGTTTCCGGCCTGAACGACAGAGCGCTCGTGGAGCGGTACGACGCCTTACGTGCAGACCTCGACCGTACCCGTGACACGGATAAGCGTCTGGCGCTGCACCGGGAACTTCACAACCTCGCTGCCGAACGCCAACGTCGGCATCCCCTGGCGACCATTCCGCTTCGTTCCTGAAAGGCCTGCGCTACGGCTCTGTGAGCCGTAGCCGTGCTCAGCCTCGATCCGGTATTTGGCTGGCCCATAGGCCTCCCCGACCGCCGGGATCGGGCCCCACCCTGCGGCACGAGTGGGGCAGGGCGACGGAGATGGATCACCCCTTCCATCCATCAGAATGACGAGACCGTGAACAACTTCCTCCAGTTCTCCACTCAGCAACGGAGAGCCCTAAGGATCGTTGGGCCTATGGCAATCGTGGTCGGCGCTTTGGGGTTAGCCGCTTGCGGATCGTCATCGTCGAGTCAGCCCGCAACCTCGACCACGGCCATCGCTCCGGCGGCGGCCGTGGCCACGGGGACCTATGCGCCCGCGGGTACATCGGGTACGCCGCACTACCTCATCACGATCAGCTCCGCTGAGAACACGCAGTTCGACGGCGCCGTGAACTTCGTCTATCAGGACGGAACGACCTCGCATGTGCTCGACTTCAGGGGCACGGTCGCGGGACAGAGCGCGGCGGCCACGCCGACCAATGTGGCGGCACCCGGCTCGGCGACACAGACGGTGTCCTCAGTGCCCAATGCCCTCCGGATTGGTATCGGAGTCGACACCCTGACCTTTGAGGGGTGCCAGGCCTACCTGCCCCTGGTCCACTCGCCGACTGCCTGTACGTTCATCGGGTCAAAGTGATTCGCTTGGGGCGAAATACGGGCTCCTCTTCACACCGGGCCGGCTCATCACGGAAAGGTGGGTGCCTCCCGAACGCCAGGCCGGTGGGTCGGGTGCCCTGCTCAAGCTCGTGAGGTATTCCGATGAGTGTCCGCAGGACGGCGCCCGTATCCATAGGCCCTGTTCCGGTGAGATGAGTCGTCCGCCTAGTTCGGCTGAGAACAACCCAGTCCACTGACTTGAGTAGCAAGGTAGTAGCAACTCCAGGCTTTCGGCAGCCACAAATATGGGGCACTCAGGTGCAGCGCCCGACGTCGGCTAGTCGCCCGAGCTGATCGATCGCCTCATGCGCTTCGGCGTAGGCCTCCGCTTGGTGTTGTCCCTAGCCCTCATCGCGCGGAACTACCACCGGACAGTGTGCAAGCGCCGTCCGAGCCGTCGATGCCGATAACGATCCGACGCATGCGGTATGCATCCTTCACGTTCAAGCTGGGATCCGTCGCCATGACGGCTCCGCCGCTCACGGGCGGTTCGGTACCCCACGCGCTTGGTCTGCGCGCTCGCGGATCACACAGACGCGACAGAGGGGGAGTTAACCTTTTCGGAGCAATTCTCTTAGAAGGTGACCCGAGTTGATCGCACCATCGAGGAGCACAGACGGGTACATCCGGGCTCATACCGACATCATGAATTGTGGGGACGAAATGTCCCCGCAAGCAATCGCTGGTCTCCAACCGGAGCGAGGCATCAATGCCATCTAAGGAGTCGAGCCTGGCATCTGGAAGCACGTCTTCCAGATGGGCGCGGATTGTCCGATGGGCCGACCTGAGAGTCGTTCCGTTGCGCACGATCCTGGTGACGGTTGCAATCGTCGTCGCCGTCTATCTGGCGGGCCAACTCCTCTACCGCCTCCGCGACGTCGTGCTGCTCGTGGTGGTCGGATCGTTCGTGGCACTCGTCCTGAACCCTGCGGTCGTGGCCTTGCAGCGGTGGAAGATACGGCGTCGGGGTACTGCCGTCGCCATCGTGACGATCTTCTCCCTACTCATCTTCGGAGGTCTGGCCTTCGCGTTCGGCTACCCCCTGGTCAATGGCCTCACCCATTTTGCGAATGCGCTGCCTGTCTATGTGGACAAGGCGCAACACGGGAAGGGCTGGATCGGTCATCTCGTTCGCAAGTACCACGTTGAGGCCTGGGTGCAGAAGAACTCACCCAAGATCATCAGCTTCGCGGAGAGCCTGGGCAAACCGGCCTTGGCCCTGGGCAAGGGCGCGTTTGCGATCCTGGCTGAGCTCGCGGCGACCTTCGCGTTCGTCATCTTGCTCCTCGTCGAGGCTCCGAAGATCCGTACCGGCCTTCTGGGCATAATGGCCCCCGAACGGGCTGCCAGATACGCGGCGATCGGCGGCAAAGTGAGTGCATCGATCTCCGGGTTCGTGTTAGGGGACTTCCTCACTTCTCTGATCGCGGGCACGGTGATCTTCGTCACTCTCGCCGTCCTTGGTGTGCCCTACGCCCTCCTCTTCGGGCTCTGGGTTGCCCTCGTCGACTTCCTTCCGCAAATCGGTGGGGCGCTGGCGGGCATCCCGACGGTGCTCTTTGCCCTTGCGCATTCGTTCACCGCAGGGCTCGTCACGCTCGTCGTCTTCCTCGTCTATACGTTCTTGGAGAACCATTTCTTGAACCCGGTCGTCATGGCTCGGACCGTCAAGATCAATCCACTCGTAGTCTTCGCGGCCGTTCTTGTCGGTGCGGATATCGGGAGTTGGTTGGGCGGCCTGTTCGGCGGTTTCGTGGCCGTACTCCTCGCCGTCCCGATTGCTGCCTCGATCCAGGTGGTGATCGTCGAGATCTGGAGGGCGACGGCGCCGGACGGCATCGTCGAAAATGGCGAAGCACCGATCGCCGTGCCTCCCGAAACGCACTCACCATGATCCCGGTGGACACAATGGACGGAGCCGGCCGGGTTCCGGCCGGCCTGGATGCCTTGGTTGGACTTCATCACCATCGGAAGCCGCCAGAAGGGGTCCGGAGCGCCGTCGCGGCCGCCTCGCACCGACCTCGAGGCCCGACGAACGCCTGCTTGCGATCAACGTGTCGGCTCAGCTGGCACTCGACCGGATCGGATCGCGTCCAGGAATGACTCGTAGTCCCGGTCGTTCTGGTCGGCGTATGACACCGCGAACGCGGCCAGGCTGTCGTCGAAAGCCGTGCTCTTTCCCATGTAGCCGGCGAGGAGGGCCGGCTGGCCGGCTCGGGCATGAGCGCGCGCCAGTGCGGCGCCGCAGAGACGCCCATAAAGCGTCAGGCCGTCGGCGCTGGCGTCGTCGAGCGCTACCGACCCCTTCATGTCACGCAGCTGGCGGACGTAGGTGTCGAATTCGCCGGCGCGGGCCCAACCCAGGAACACATCGCTGGCCGCCTGCATGATGCGCTGGCCGACCACGACCCGCTTGCCCTGGTTGGCGTACCGGGAGCGGCCGGCGTAGGAAGCGAGAACTGAGGGCTGGGCTTCTTTGACCTGAAGGAACAGGGGATCGAGGTCCGCCTTGCCGGCCAGCAGTACGACGAAGCAGCGGGTGCCGACACTTCCGACTCCGACCACCTTCAGGGCGGCGTCGACGAACTCATAGCGATCCAGCAAGAGGTCGCGGTCGGGATCGAGGGTGGCCAGATAGGCCTTCACGAAGCCTTGCGCCTGTTCGAGCTGGGCGTCGGTGAGGCGAACCACCACCGGCGGATCCTCCACGATCACCCGGCGTCCGCCGCGCACCGTTGTGAGCTTGGACAGCGCTTTCAGGCTGGTGCGCTGGCGGGCCTTGGCCGCGGTCTTTTCGACACGGGAACGGGCCGGCCTGTCGGGAGCGGCGGCGATGATCGACTCGACGTCCAGACGGGAGTGCCACACCTCGAACGCGGAAAGCTGTGCCATCTTCGCCATCTCGGCCCGATACTCCGCGGCGCAGCCCTGTACTGCGGCCCTGCCGTCGGCATCGGAGAGCGCGGCCGTCCTGGCCGCCACCACCAAGCTGGCCGCCAGTCGCTTGACGTCCCATTCCCACGGTCCGGGCTGGGTCTCGTCGAAGTCATTCAGATCGAAGACCTGATTGCGTTCGGGCGTGGCGAAGGTTCCGAAGTTGAGAAGATGCGCGTCGCCGCAGATCTGCAACTGAATGCCCGTGGACGGTGTCCGGCTCAGATCGGCGGCCATGACTGCCGGGGAGCCCCGGTAGTAGGAGAACGGCGACGCCATCATCCGGCCGTTCCGGACGGGAACCAGCTCGGGCAGCCGGTTGGCGTTGGACCGGGACAGGATCTCGAGCGGATCAGGACGGCCGGGGGACGCCGTCCATTGGCCATGAGCGCGGCGGGGAACCCGAGCGCGCAACGCCCGCCCGGCTTCGAGCATCTCCGCTCGAGTCCTCGGCGTGGCGTTGGGAGGGCTCATGGGGCGTGCATCACCAAGGCTCGGTGGCGGGCAGCGCCAGCCGGGCCAGGCGTCTGGCCTTGGCGCCTGGAAGGCCGAGCAGGCGGAGGCAGCTCTCGGCGAGCTCGTCGACCGAGCTCTCCTCGACCCGTTCGGGATGCTGCTGATGCAGGCGCAGCAACCCGATGAGGCCGCCCGCGACGGCGCTGAGAGCGACCTCCGCGTCAGCCACGCTGAACTGACCCGCGGCTTGCCCGGCCTCGATGTCCCGTAAGGCACGCGGGGCCAGGCCGCCCGGTAGCTCCAGGAGGTCGAGGCCGGCGCCGGTGATGAACCGGGCCACTTCGGGATGCGTCCAGCTGAGGCGGGCGGACAGCCGCAGTGATATCGAGAAAACTTCCGCCGGGTCGGTGATGCCGGCGGATGCCCTGTCGATCATGCGGCCCCATCGCTCGAGGACCTCGCTCGATGCGGTCTCGAACAGCTGGTCCTTGCTCTCGAAGTGGTTGTAGAACGACCCGAAGCCGACGTCGGCTTCCTCGGTGATCTCCTGGATGCTGGCCCGTTCCCCGCGCCCTTCGGCGATCAATCGGACCGCCGCGTCGATCAGTGCCTGCCTTGTCCGGGCCTTGCGTCGGTCCAGCCGGGTCGGGCCCCCCGTTGTGCTCGCGGATACCGAGCTCACATCAGCCTCCTTCTCTCGACGTCATAGACGGGTTTCACCCCGGCGGTTCCGCTCGGCCGAGACTCGGGCGGATCCGCCAGGGTGGGAATCCCGATCACTACTGAGGGATCACTACATAACTGACGCTAGCTGGTCGCGCTGCCCCGGCTGCTCGTCGACCAACGAGTCCACTGTGCGGTGGGCCCGGCGCAGGTCGATGCCTTCGATGAGCGCCCAGAACCCGTAGACCAGGTTGAACAGGCCGAACAGCAAGGCCAGAGTCACCGCGCCGACGCCGGGACGGGCGAAGAGGACGATCCCGAAGGCGATTGAGATCAGCCCGCTCACGAAGAAGAGGGCGCGGGTTCCGGCTGACTCGCCGACTTCGAAGCCGGCGTAGATCTCGACCAGGCCGGCCACCATCGCCCACGCGCCGACGAGCAACACCAGCACCAGCGCGGTTGGCCCAGGCCAGGCCAGGGCGATCACCCCGGCGCCGACGTCGACCAGACCGAGCAGCAGATGACCCATCACGGGACCGGCCCTTTCGCTGCTGAAGGCCTTGACGGCCTCCATGCCGGCGGCGATGAATGCGTAGACGGCGAACAGAATGACCAGCGCCAAGACGGTGATCCCCGGCCACGCCAACGCCACGATGCCGACGGCGACAGCCAGAAGGCCCCGGACTATGAGGGATGTACTCAATGACTTCAACATGACAGCTCCTTTCGGTGGTTGTGGTAGCTGTGGCGACCAGTTATTGTTACGGTACCACAGAACTGATGATAGATTACAGAATCGATGATAGAGTGTCAAGTGGTCCAGCCAACGTCGCGAGAGGGAGAGGCGAGATGACGGATTCAGCGATCTCCGGGCCGGTGCGCCCGGTCCTCTTCGTCAACCCGAGGTCCGGCGGCGGGAAGGCCCAGCGTTACGACCTCGTCGCTCGGTGCCGCGCCCGCGGGATCGAGCCGGTCGTGATGAAGGAGGGCGACGACCTGGCGTCACTGGCCGCCGCCGCCGTGTCGTCGGGCGCCGACGTCATCGGCATGGCCGGCGGCGACGGTTCCCAAGCGATCGTGGCCGGCGTCGCCTCCAGGCACGACATCCCGTACGTCTGCATACCGGCCGGGACGCGCAACCACTTCGCACTCGACATCGGCGTCGACCGGGAAGACGTGATCGGTGCCCTCGACGCCTTCCACCACGGTTCTGAGCGCCGCATCGACTTGGCCCAGGTCAACGGTCGGGTCTTCGTGAACAACGCGTCGATCGGCTTCTACGGCAAGGTTGTTCAGTCGCCCGAGTACCGCGATGCCAAGCTGCGCACCGTGATCGAGATGCTGCCCGACCTGCTCGGCCCCGGCGCGGTGCCCTTCGACCTGCGCTTCAGCGACCCGGGGGGAGCGGAATACGAGAGGGCTCAGCTCGTCTTGGTGTCCAACAACCGCTACCAGCTCGACCCGCTCGCCGCTCAGGGCACCCGGGGGACGATGGACGGAGGGACGCTCGGCGTTGTGGTGGTGCCTGACGGACCGCCGTTGGCCCGCTTGCGGGAATGGACCACCGTTCGCTTCGAGATCGATTCCGGGGCCACGATCGACGTTGGATTGGACGGCGAGGCCGTCAGGCTCGAGCCACCGCTCCGATTCGAGTCGCTCCCGGCGGCCCTGCGCATCCGGACCCCAGCCGGCCGGCGCCATCCCGCGCCGCCGCCGCTCCGGCGGAAGCAGTCTTCGTAGCCATATTCAGTGTCACCCTTCACGCGCCACGTTCGCAGGACCGCCTTGTCGGTCGAGGACAGGGCGCGAAAGAGCGCGACACGTAGGCTCACACGTGATGTCCTCCGGCAGGCCGGTTACGGAGGATGGTGGAATGACCGGTCACCGTGCGGGACGGGAAGACGGCACGGCTCAGAAGCCACTGCCGCACCGATGAGCAGGGCTTTGCAGGCACGCCACAGGCTGACGTGCTGTTCCCTGTTTCTGGAGTATCTGTGACCGGTGACGTCGGCTCCGATGCCCGGGACGCCCGCCTCGGCCGACTCCGACATGGCTGATCGACGGAAGACCCAGCCGAGCCGCAGGAGCCTCGTCACGCGTATCGCCGCGCTCCTCGTCACGGGCCTGGCCCTCTACGTCGTGCTTCCGAGCCTTTCGGCAGTGCTCGGAGCATGGCCGAAGTTGGCCACGTTGAGCGGCGTGTGGCTCGTCCTCGCCTTGTTGTTCGAATGGGGGAGCTTTGTTTGCAACTTTGCGATCCAACGCATCGTCCTGCGAACCCGTGGTTGGTTCGCCGTGGTCACGGCGGGACTCGCGGGCAACACCGTCACCAACACACTCCCGGGTGGCGCCGCTGCGGGCGCGGCGGTCCAGTACCGGATGCTGGCAACCGCCGGGGTGAACTCCGATGCCGCGGCGGGAGGGCTCGCAGCGTCTTCGCTCCTCGGGGTGGGCGGTCTGCTCATGCTCCCGATCCTCACGCTCCCCACCGTCCTGGGCGACTCCGGGCTCAACCACACGTTGGTCAGCGCGGCTCTCATCGGGGTCGCCGCGTTTGTGGTGTACATGGGACTGGGCGCCGTGCTCCTTGAAACGGACCGACCGCTGCGGGCGTTGGGGAGGGCCGCCCAATGGATCTGGAACAAGGTCCGCCGTCCGCATCCTCCGCTGGCGGGACTCGAGAATCGCTTACTGCAGCAACGCAACGAGATCCGGGCGGCCCTGGGAAGGGAATGGAGGCAGATCTTCCTGCTCGTCGTGGGGCGTCTCGGCCTCGACTATCTCTGCCTTCTTGCGGCCCTGCGCGCGACCGGCAGCCAGCCCCGCATCTGGCTCGTCCTCCTCGCATACTCGGCGGCCGGGATCATCGCCCTGTTCCCGGTAACTCCCGGTGGCCTGGGAATCGTCGAGGCCAGCCTGAGTGGCCTCCTCGTACTCGCCGGCGTCAACGGGCGCAGCGCGGTGGTGGCCACGTTGGCCTACCGGTTGGCGCAGTACTGGCTCCCGACTGTCGCCGGCGCCGTCGCCTACGGGCTGTTCCGCCGGCGCTACGGGACTACCTAGAGGAACGATCGATTCTTGATGCTGACGTCTGTGACCTCCGCTCCACGTCTGGTGTTCGACCGGCGGATGAGAAGACGAGCCGGAAACCTAACCCGTAGGGCACAGCCCGCAAGTAGCTCGCGGACTCTGCTGGGAGGTCCACAAGCACTCGGCAACCTAGTTCCGCCGATGCTGCTCGGCACTCCTGAGCCGACCCAATAGCTGGGTGACGGCACTCACGGCTCCTGAATAACCAGATGTGCCCTGGAGCCCTTCCGTGATCCGATCACTCAGGCCTGGTTCGCACTCGTCCGCGATGGTCTTGACACGAGAGATGGACCCGTCGATCTCCCGCCTGAGCTCGGAGTATCTCGGGTCGTCCAAATAGCTGGAGCCCGGGTCCCAAATGGCGTCAAGTGCGGTGACTAAGGCAAGGAACCGCTCGACTGTGGGGATGGCGAGCTCGTCGTTGATCGGCATCGTCAGATATAGCGGTCGCAGTAGGAACACGGCTGGCGCTCCCGCCGGCGTCTCTTGGCTGTCTTTCGCGCCATGTTCAAGAGGCTACCCTTCGCACCTCCCGCCGGTTGCCGTCGTCCAGTCCGCTCAAGAGCCCGGTGATGGACTCGTCCGCCAGGACGAACAGGCACTTCTGACGCACCGGGCAGCCCGGCGCAGAGCACCTAGAGAAGGGGCCAGCGATAGGTGGCAGATGCCAAACGACGCCAATCAGAACGTGTGGTCGACGGCCTTGGTCAATTCTGTCTGTCTCTTACCCGGTGGGTCTGGTGGGCCGCCCGGGTCTCGATCCCGGCACCTTGGGATTAAAAGTCCCCTGCTCTTCCGGATGAGCTAGCGGCCCGGGAGTGCAAGATAACTTACGGGAGAACGCGCGAGAAGAGGCCGGGGACCAGCCGGCTTCGAAAGGCGTCCAGGTATGGTCGCCAGGCGGCATCAGGTCGAGATCCCTTGCGGAGTTGAGCCCGCACCTGGCCTGTCGATTCGTGAGGCCAAGCGGAATTCCACGACACGAGCCCCGATGACCGGGGGCATGTGGTCGTCGTCCATCACAGAGGTCGGTATACGCTGCGACGCAGGGTCGGCCCCGCAGACTGCCCCAGTACGGCTGCGTGCTCAGGCGGTCAGCTCAACGGCCTCGGCGAACGCCGGAGACGGTGTCATCCATCCGGGGGTCTGTCGAGGCCTCGTGTTGAGTGAGCAAGCGATGGTGTCGAGCTCTCACTGGGGTGCGTTGCGAGAGGTCTGAAGATTGCGGCAGGTACTGAAGAGGGCGATTGTTGGTGTTGTCGTCCCGCGCTGCCAGGGCTCTTGGGGTTGCAGAAGCAATTCTGCAGACCGGTGTCGACGGTGAAGCGGACGTGCTCGGCATCTCCTTGCCTGGGTCCCACGTGATGGAGCGGCGCAGCTGGGCCGGCAGGGTCAAGATGCGCTTGTCATGGCCTTTGCGCACCGCCTCGGCGCCATGGCCGTTGGGGAGCTTGAGCAGCACGACGAAGCGGCTGTGGCGCTCGACGAGGGTGCCGATGGACGTCATCTTCTTGCCGAAGATCAGGTCGCCCTCCCAGCGGCCCGGCACGGCCCGGTCCTTCCAAGGACAGACGCAGCTCAGAGCGCTGTCGAGCCGTCGGGCGCTTCCCCTCACCGTCGGCGATGAACTTGCGCAGGATACGTTCTGCCAGCCCAGATGCTTGGCGAGGCGCTTCACGGGTGGCAGCCTCACGCATGTCCCAGATCGTCTGGCGCTCTTGCTCGCTGAGGCGTGTCCACATCTGCACCCCTCCTGATGTTGCATGCAATGACCGCTGGAGGACACAGCACATACGGGGTCAGGGGCCGTGTCGCCCAGTCGGGAGTAGCATTGGCCGCCAGATGATCGGCCTTCTGCGTGGTTGGCTTCAGGGCAGCAGCGGGGAGGATTGAGCGACTGTGGTGGGCAGGAATTCGAGTCTGTCTGGCAGGCGGCTTAGGGTCGTCCCGTCTGACGGACCAGCCACGGGAAACTTCTTGCAACCAAAATGGGGGGATCATCCGTGGGGTGATGGAACGCTGCAAGACCGCTTTGAAGTGGTCATGCCGCTCATCCGTGGCGATGCCGTCCTCGATGTCGGTTGTGCGTCTCGCCACGGAAAGCCCGACTGGCTGCATGGCCTGATGGTCAAGAGTTTTTCCGAGGTTGTTGGAATCGACATCAACGAAGAAACGATTGCAGCGCTCCGGGCAGAAGGGTTCGACGTGCAGTTGGCTGACGCCCAGGACTTCGATCTCAATCGGACGTTCGACACCGTGTTTGCAGGTGAGATCATCGAGCACCTCGACAACGTCCACGGATTTCTCGCCAGTGCGCGCCGCCATCTGAAACCCGGTGGCCAGCTCGTGCTCACCACGCCGAATGTGTTCTATGTCGGCGGCTTCATCTATCGCTGGCTAGGCCATGGCCAGGTCCACCCCGAACATACGTGCTGGTTCTGCGAAGACACCCTCCGTCGTGTGCTCGGAATCAACGGCTACTCACACGTCGAGATTGCATTCAGCGGTCACAGAAGTCCGACGCCCTTCCGCAAAGCCGCCACTTTTGCGGTACAACATCTGCTTCCGCCTCGGTTAGCACTCGACACGCTGATCGCCGTTGCTACTGCTGACTAAGGAGCGGGGAGCCCCGTACGCGGGGACGGGGCGAAGCGGGAACCATGACTCGCGTCGATCACCTGTACCCGGTGGTGATGGTGATGCTGAGGGTCACCCAAAGATCTGATCAGGCGTCTCTGTGCACCATCCGCCACGTGCCGAGGGCAGTCCATACCACGAGCCAGCCCACGATGACGAAGGCCGCCACTGTGGTCGACTCTGAGAGGAGCGCCGATCCACCCTGGCCTCCCGGTCCACCGCCGACCCCAGATCGAACGCGCGCTCGGTGCGAGGTGATCCATGGCCAATCCCACCAGCCCGCGTTGCAGATTGACCAGGTGAGGGATCTCCGCTCTTGAGAAGATCGGCGTCAGGACGATCTCGAGCACGATCATCAGGATCACCGGTACCGTTCGCTGCCCCATGAGTGATGCGAGCCCGAGACCCACAATGAACCCGATCGCCGCCTCGAGCTCGATCCAGAGCCCGGTCTCGATCATCAGCGAGACCGACGGTGATAGAAAGACCTTCGTGTAATCGGTGTAGTCCACGCTGGCGATCTTGATGGCAGTCGCTTGGAGCTCTGTGAGGGACGGGTTCTGCGTCGGTGTGCGGGTCAGCGTCTTCCCGATCGGACCCGCATAGACCCCCGGGCCGGTCCCGCACTTCACAACGACCGAGATCGATTCGTTGTAGGGCAAGTCGCAGATGACCGCTTTCGAATGGTTCATTGCCCAGGTCTCGAAGCCGCTCGCGAGACAGCCCCGGTGGGACGTTTACCCCTTCGTAGGAGAGCTTGGTCGGGGCGCCGAAGACGCACACCGCGCAGACGATGGTGAAGCCCGCGGCCACCAGCGGCACGACGATGGCCAGACCAGCGGGGATGCGGGCGAAGTAGAGCGCCACCCTCGATCGGCCCGTGATGACGAGATGCCGGAACATCCCCTCGGTGAGGTCGACCGAGCCGGCGGTACAGCCCAGCGTGGCAGCAACGATGAAGCCGAAGACGTACATCACTCCGGCCGACGAGGCTCGTGAAGATGTCGTAGCCGCCAGCTGGGCCGAAGGAGTTGGGCGCGAAGGCGTGGGCGAGCAGCCTGATCGTGAGGAAGATGGTCGGAATCCCGATGAACACCATGATCAGGGCGACCATCAGCCCCCGGCGCTTGCGCAGCTCCATGAACCTTGTGGCGATCATCTCGACCAGTCGGGACCCACGAGCCTCGGTGGTCGTGAGTGAACGGGACGTCCTCAGCCTGTGACGAGTCGATCTCGGCACCCGACGCCGAGGAGATCGTCACTCGCCACCCCCGAGTCGGCTTGTGACCTCGAGGAACCATGCCTCGAGCGAGGCGTGGACCTCTTGGATCCGATAGACGGAGATCCCGCCCTCGACGAGGAGGCGATTGATCTCCGCCGTCGCCCCCCGATCCGCCGGGGCAGGGAGTGCGATGTCCAAGCCGTCTACTCGCGTCTCCACTTGAGCGCCGAACCGCGTGCTTGCGAGGAGCGACCTCGCTCGATCCGGCGACGGAGCAGTCGACCTGGATCTCCACCGACGCCCCCGCCAGCAACTCGTCAATGGACCCCTGACGGATCACCCTGCCCTTGTCGACGATGGCCACTGCATCGCAGGTCCGCTCGACCTCGTCGAGCAGATGGGACGACAGGACCACGGTCCGGCCCTCGGCCGACGAGGGACTGGATCATCTCGCGCATCTCGAGCATGCCGGCGGGATCGAGCCCGTTCATCGGCTCGTCCAGGATCATGAGCTGTGGATCCCCGAGGAGACACGCTGCGACGCCGAGACGCTGGCGCATGCCCATGGAGTACTTCGATACCTTGTCCTCCGCTCGGTGGAGGATGCCGACCCGCTCGAGCGAGGCATCGATGCGACCCTTCGCCGCTGGCTCTCGGGCCGCTGCAAGGATTTGGAGGTTCTGTCGACCGGTCAGATGACCATGGAACCGTGGCTCGTCGACGATCGCGCCGATCCGCGCCAGGGCCTTGTCGCGATCCTTCGGCACGGGGTAGCCGAGGAGCGACATCGTGCCGGCGTCAGCGTGCGTCAGTCCGAGGAGGACCCGGATAAGGGTGGTCTTTCCGGCACCATTGGGCCCGAGGCATCCGAACGCACATCCACGCGGCACGCGCAGCTCCACATTGTTGACGGCGATGTTCGGACCAAACCGCTTGGTGAGCCCGAGCGTCTCGACCGCCCAACCATCGCTCGAACTTCCGTGCCGGAGGACCGAAGCAGCGGTCGGAGAACTCTGCACCGTTCCATTGTCAGGGCGGCGGGCAGGCCTTGTCCCAATGGATTCCCCAGGTGGCAGACCCGCATCTGTGCCCATCGACTTCACGCGCCACTCAACTTCAAGAGGCCCCGATCGGGACCTCTTGCCTTTGTCTCGCCGTGTGACAAAGCGAAACACGCCGTAGGCGAGTGCCACGACAACGAACAGAATGAGGACGCTCATGACGTCAGTCGGGTTCGTGCCGTGCGCGGAGCGCTAGCCGTTGCCTTCGCTCGGTCGAATGAGCACCGCGCTGAGGTCCGTCTTCCAGGCGGGCGAAACGCGACACGCAGTCCCGGCTCCGTTCTCTCGCAACTGAACGTCGGCCAGCGTCGGGTTCGAGGCGAATGTTCCAAGCCTGCCGGGTGATCTTGCGCACGACCGACTCTACTAGGACCGTCCCCTTTGGCGCAGCACGACGACGCCCCGTCTCCCCTCAATCCCCCCTCCGCTTCTCGGGTGGGGGCCGCTCGGCATGTCTTGGGGACACCCTGGGTGAATCTCTGGAATGAGGTGGACGAGCCGATGCCCGTCGGGGGCCACGACCTGGCCGAGACCACCCGGTATCAGCAGACCGGACGCCACCTCGCCATACTGATGTGGCTCGGATGGAGGAGTGCCATGGCCAGTTTCGATCGTGCCCTCCATGTAGGACTGACCGTTGCACGATATGGACGCGAGCGCTGAGTGGTACGAGCGAGTACTGGGTTTCCGACTCGTCAAGCGGTTTGGGATACAACCGGGAGAGGCGGGCATACCGCGTGTGTTGATGCTCCATCAGCACAGCGGGTTCCTCGTTGGCCTCTACAACCATCCAGATCGATCCGGAGATTCGTTCGTCCCGACGAGAACCGGCCTGGACCACATCGCACTTGATGTCGGTGACGAGGCACAGCTCAGGGAATGGACTGGTGAACTAGATGCGCTGGGAGTGCCGCACTCGCCAATTCGTGACTTGGGTCACTCGAGGTTCGTCTCGCTGGAGGATCCGGATGGTATCCAACTCGAGCTGTGGGTAGACGCTTGTTCCCCATCGCCCGGCTGCGCCGAGCTAGTGCCATGCGTGCCGATTCCGAACGAGGTTGGGGTGTCCCAATACGCCAGCATCTCCGGTGCCGACGGGGCACTCAATGCGCATAGGTGGTAAGCATCTCTGTCAACGGTGCCGCGTGGCGCCGAGGGAAAGGGGTTCATCACACAATGGCCCATTTGAGCGCTTCCAAGCTGACGTTCACCGCGAAGTGGGACGACATGAGCGACGACGAGCGCACAGCCGAACAGGTGGCGGCATTCGAGATCGTCGCCAAGTGTGGGGGGTCGATCAAATCCCAATACCTCTTGGTCACCGACGGCTGTCTGATGTCCATCACTGAGTATCCCGATGAGACAACAGCGCTGAAGTCGGCTCTCGCGATCGGCCGCCGTGGAGCTTTCGCCTTACAGACACAGACAGCACTTCCGCTCGACG
>CAVPRI010000001.1:0-1596836 GCA_963707835.1 uncultured Acidimicrobiaceae bacterium | reverse complement strand
GGTCACGGCGCGTCGGTGACGATGTGGTAAAGGTCGGCCACGTTGTCCGAGAGCACGGCGTCGAGCGCTGCCTCGTTGAGCCCCGCAAGTCGCTCGCTCGCCAGCTCCCTCGATCGTGGCCAGGTCGACATGTTGTGAGGGTAGTCGTTCGACCACATGACATTGGCTGCGCCGAGCTGCTGGACGACCGGCACCACGCCGCGATCGGTGAGAAAGGTCGCCAGGACATGATCACGGAAGCACTCCGACGGCGGCCGCTGCAATTCCACCCCGCGGTCGAACTCGCCGAAGAAGAAGTCCCACTGGTCGAGGGCGAACGGGAGCCAGGCCACCTCGTTCTCGACCAGCACGACCTTCAAGTCCGGATGCCGATCGAGCGCGCCCGAGAAGATCAGATCGAGCAGCGCGTCCATCACCGAGAACAGGCAGTAGTTGGTGACGCGGAAGAACGACACGCCGCCTCCCACCTCCCCGGACCCCATCGACTCGAAGAGCTGACGGCTGTGATCGAAGCCGGTGATCGCGTGCAGGCTCACGGGCAGGCCCCTGGCCGATGCCTCGGCCCAAAAGGGCTCGTAGTGATCGCCGGTGAAGGGAAGATCGGGGTGTGGGCTCTGCCAGATCTGCACCCCACGGAGACCGTGCTCGTCGCACCACCGCACCTCCTCGAGGGCGCGGTCCATGTCGTACGCGGGGACGAGGCCAACGCCGATGAGCCGGTCGGGCTCGTAGGCACAGAACTCAGCCAACCATTTGTTGTACCGGCGGAAGCACGCCGCCTGGGGCTCGGGTTCCAGGGTGAAGAGCTTCATCGCCAACGATGGGTACAGCACCTCGGCCACGACCCCGTCGCGCTGCATGTCGGGTACTCGGGCCTCCGGGTCGTTGCCACCGGATTTGCCCGCGAATGCACTACCGAGCTGACCGAAGCGGTCGGGCGAGATGACGTCAGCCCAGATCGCTGGATCCTCCACCACGTGGGAATCGGCGGAAATGAAACGGTGTGCGGTCACGTCGGCGACCGGCCTCTCGGCGTGCAAGGTCATCGGATCTGCTCCTCCATACGGCTCCCCCTTGATCCCGCCGACCCTAGCTGAGTCGAATATTTGGCTCAAGCCGCGGTCACAGTTCGTCACGTCGGACGAGCGCGCCCGAGAGCAGCGTCGCCCGGGCGAGCGCGTGCGCGGTCCTCGATCCTTCGATGCGGACGATGTCCTCGGGCGTCCACAGCGCTTCGTGCACGCATCGGGCGTACGCACGGGCGTCAGCTCCTCGGACCCTGATCTCGCCGGCGTCGAGGCCCGACTGAAGAAGCGTCTCGACGTCCGCGTAGTTGGACGTCGGCACCGCGCCCAGAATGCTCCGGGCGCGTGGTGGACGGTGCCGAGTTGGATCCGAAACTCGCTTCCGAACCGCTCCAGCAGCACGATGTAGAGCCAGGCCAGGGCGTCGAGCTTCTCGACCGCCGTCGACCTGGACACGAGCACCGCGTTCCAGGCGGACTGCCGCTTCTCCGCGTAGGAGTCCATGATCGACGCGAGCAGCTGCTCCTTTGCCGGGAAGAACCGGTAGACGGTGGCGGTGCTGAGTCCCGCAGTCATCGCGATCGAACGCAGGGTCGTCGATTCGTAGCCATGCCGACCGAACTCCGCGCGCGCCACCTCACGGAGACGGGTCATGCGCTCGTCGACGTCGACGTCGACGTCGCGAGACCAGGACGCGACGACTGCCTTCACCGCCCGAAGGGCGTCCGACCGATCGAGTGACCGAGTCGAGACGGGCTGCGGAGCCACGCCCCGTAGGAGGATCTGGCAGCGGAGCTCGACCAAGTGCTCGGCATCGCTCCCGAGGTACGGGCTGGTGAGACCGTGGCGGAGCATGCTCTCACACAGTCGGTCGGCAAGCAGGCGCAGGTCGACGCCTGCCCGGAATGCACCATGGTCACCACCAGAACGGAGCACGTGGAGCATCGCCGTGTTGATCGCCGTGGGAGTCGATCGCACGACTCGCCGGAGATCGTCACTCGCTCCGGCTGGAGGGTCGTAGAGGGTCAGGAGAAGCGCGGCGAAGTGGCGCGCCGCGCACGCTGCAATGGCCTCGCCCAGACCGACCACCTGCTCGAGCACCTGGCCCGGGTCGGCGCGTTGCGGCGCCTGCAGCGCCTCCTTCGCGACCTGGTCGAGATCGGCTTGATAGCGCCCGATCAACTCGATGATCAGCGCCTCCTTCGACTCGAAGTGGAAGTACAAGCTCCCGGGGAGCATGCCGCACTCCGCCGCCACATCCTTGAGGGACGTACGCACGCCTGACGTTGCGAACATCTTGGCTGCCGCCTGCAGGATCTCCTCCCGACGGGATCCGGATGCCATCCGAGCGACGCTACTGCGGCCGGTGTCGTGCCGGCGATGACCCCTATGCTCGGATCGCTCGGCACTGACCATTGCGCACCGTACGCATATGGGCCAAACATTCGACTTGCCGCGGACGGCCGTATAAGGTCGGCTGGCACGAGCCACTCACGCCAGCCGAGGAGATGTAATGGGAAATCGACTCGTCGTTGTGTCGTCGGACAGTCACGCGGGTATGCCGAAGGAGCTGTGGCCTGAGTACCTCCCGGCGAAGTTCCACGACCTCCTGCCCGACCTCCGCCGGGACAACGAGATCTATCCGGTCGCCACATCGGTGCTCGGGGCGCGTAAGGAACAGCTCGCACCGTTCGAAGAGCACTCCGCCATCCACCGCGACGGGTGGCACGGCCTGCACGATCCCGTCCTCCGCATGGCCGACATGGACCGCGAGGGGGTCGCGGCGGAGTACGTCTTCCACGGCGACGGACGCCTCGGCGACCTCTTCCACAACGGGACGAACCGTCAATACGCCCTCGACGCCTGGGACGCCGGGGCCAAGGCGTGGAACCGCTGGGCTGCCGACACGTTCGGGTTCGCTGCCGATCGATTCCTGCTGACTGCCGCGGTTGGGCCGTGCGTCGACATCGAAGCGGCCGTGGCCGAGATCCATTGGATCGCGGACCACGGGTTCGCCGCGACGTACGGACCCCACTACATGACCCATCCCGCGCTCGCCCCGCTGTCCGACGCATCGTGGGAGCCTTACTGGGCCGCGTGCGACGAACGCGGCATCGCGATCGTTGTGCACGCGGGCTTCGGGGTTCAGCAAGGCATCGTGTTCGCCAAGCTCGAGGAGATCTACGCCGCCGCGGCCGAGGCGGCCGGCTGCTCAGATGTCGAGGCGATGCAGCGCCACGCCAGCGCGGTGCCGCAGGAAGCGGCCGACTTCTTCACCTGGTTCACGAACCGCAACGTCGCTTCACGTCGGCCGCTGTGGCAGCTCGCACTCGGCGGGGTCTTCGATCGGCATCCCGGACTCCGGCTGATGCTGACCGAGATCCGGCTCGACTGGATCCCTGCCACCCTCGCTGCCCTCGATCGGATCTTCGACGAGCGACGCGACGAGGTTCCGGCACGCCGTCGCCCGAGCGAGTACTGGCGCGAGAACTGCCTCGCCGGGGCGTCGTTCGTGCACAAGGTCGAGATCGAGCGACGGCACGAAATCGGCGTCGACACCATCTTGTTCGGCCGCGACTACCCACACTTCGAGAGCACCTGGCCCCACACGAAGGAATGGATCCAGGATGCCTTCCAAGGAGTCCCGGAGCACGAGGTCCGCGCCATGCTCGGTGAGAACGCGATCCGCTTCTCTGGGCTCGACCGAGACCGTTTGGCCGCGATCGCCGCGCGCATCGGGCCCACCATCGAGGAGCTCACACCACAAGACCCGCAGGTATCCCAAGCGCTCATCGACAACTTCGACGCGCGCGGCGGCTACCTGAAGCCGTGGGAGGGTGACGAGAAGATCGCGGAGGTCGTGCCGCTCGTCGAGCGCGAGCTCAGCCGGTTCGCGGTTTAGGCCTCCGATGACCTACGACCTCGTCATACGCAATGGGACGATAATCGACGGGACGGGCGCAACCCGCCGTCGAGCCGATGTCGCCGTCGCGGGTGGCGTCATCGCCGTCATCGGCACGATCGACGACCCGGGTCTCGAGGAGTTCGATGCCGAGGGCCACATCGTGGCGCCGGGTTTCGTCGACGCTCACACCCACATGGACGCCCAGGTCTTCTGGGACGAGCTCGGCAGCCCTTCGTGCTGGCACGGCGTCACCACCGCGGTCATGGGCAACTGCGGGTTCACGCTCGCGCCGGCGCGCCCGGGCGAGAAGGCTCTCGTCGTTCGCAACCTCGAGCGGGCCGAAGACATCGCGGCCGCGGCGATGGAAGCCGGCATCGACTGGACGTGGTCCGACTTCGCCGAGTTCCTCGATGCGGTCGACGCCCAGCCGAAGGGCATCAACTACGCCGCCTCGATTGGTCACTCCGCCCTGCGGACGTGGGCGATGGGTGAACGGGCGTTCACCAGTGCCGCCACTCACGACGACCTCGAGGCGATGGCGGCCGAACTGCGCAGCGCGTTGCGAGCAGGTGCGGTCGGCTTCACCACGTCACGCAGCCGGTCGCACACGACCTCTGACGACCGCCCGGTCGCATCCCGCCAAGCGACCTGGGACGAGGTGGTCTCGCTGGTGGAGCTCGTCGGTCAGGAGAGCACCGCGGCGTTCCAGCTCGCGGGGGAAGCGCCCTTCGCGACGCCCGAGGAGCGCGACGACTACGAACGTCGCATCCAACGGCTTGCGTTGTCGACGGGCGTGCCGATCGCCTTCGGTGTGGGCAACAACCCCGACACACGACTCATCGACCAGACCGTCGCTCGCGGTGGACGCATGCACGGGCTCACCCACTGCCGCGGCCTGTGCCAGGTCCAGTCGTTCAAGACCAAGCTGGTGTTTGACATCCTTCCCGAGTGGCAGGAGGTACGCGGTCGACCGCTCGAGGAACAGAAGCGACTCCTCGAGGACCCCGTCGTCCGGGCCCGCCTCGTGCACGCTGCCACCCACGGCGACTACGGCGCCCGGTACGGCGCGCAGCAGTCTCGGCCGAACTACCAGTGGCTCGAGGTCATGACCTCCCCCTACCTGCCGAACCGGACCGTCGGAGAAATGGCCGGCGAGCGAGGGGTCGAACCCGCCGAACTCATGATCGAGCTAGCACTCGACCACGACCTCGATCTCTACTTCCTCCAGTACTTCAGCGATCCGCCCGAGGATCAGGTAGTCGAGCTGTTGAAGAACCCGAACACGGCCATGACCTTCTCGGATTCGGGTGCCCACGTCACCGAGATCATCGACTTCTCGATCCAGTCCCATCTCCTCGCCTACTGGGTCCGGGAACGTCAGGCCATCACCCTCGAGGAGGCGGTGGCGATGATCACGAGCCGACCCGCCTCCATCTTCAAGCTGGCGGACCGCGGCGTGCTGCAAGAAGGCTTCGCTGCCGACATCACGATCTTCGACCCCGAGACCGTGGCGCCCCAGATGCCGGAGCTCGTGCACGACCTCCCGGCCGGCGCCCCCCGGTTGGTCCAGCGGGCGAACGGCTTCCTCGCCACGATCGTGAACGGCGAGGTGCTCACCGCGCATGGGGAGTCCGAGGTCGCCCGAGCCGGCCGCCTCCTGCGGGCCGGCGGCGCCCGGCGGTGACCAGCGGGCCACTTCCGGGACTCAGGTCGCTTCATTGAGCGACGTGCACAGTCGTACCGTCCTGGTGACAGACGGCGACGACGACGTCGGTCGCGCCATCGCTCTCGCGTTCGCCGCTGAGGGCGCCAACGTTGCGATCCACTCCCGGGAAGACGGCGACCGAGCCGAGTCTGTCGCCACCGAGGTTCGCGCCCACGGCGTCGGCGGAGCGGGCGTGTTCGGAGATCTCACCGACCCCGTGCGGGTCAGCATGCTGGTCGAGGCCTGCACGTCAACCCTCGGCGGCATTGACGTGCTCGTCCACGCCGGTGAGGTCCGGCCACACCGGCTCGTCGTCGACACGTCGATCGAGGACTGGCATCGGGTCATCGACACGAACTGCTCGTCCTTCTTCTACCTCACCCGGCTCCTGGTCCCGTCGATGGCCGAGCGCAAGTTCGGAAGGCTCATCGCACTGAATGTCGGTGCCGGGTCCCGACCGCGACGCAACCATGGGGCGGTACAGGCAGCACGAGACGCGCTCACCTCCTTCGTGCAGGTGCTCGCGACCGAGACCGGGCCCTCCGGGATCACGGCAAACGTCGTCAGTCCCGCGGTGCTCGAGACCTCCCCTGCTTACGCGAGAACCGATGAGGTCTTGGGTGGCATGCTCGCGATCCCACGCCCGGGGCGCCTCTTGGAAGTCGCTGCCGCCTGCCTCTACCTCGCGTCCGACCAGGCGGCCTACGTCACGGGGCAAGTGCTCGCCGTGGACGGCGGCTTCCACATCTGACCCGACGCGTCGCCGGGCGAACCGAACAGACAGGGAGACCGATGGCGAATCGGCCTGATGTTGCAGCCACCACGCGAGCGCGGGTGCTCCGGGAGTCGCTCGGGCATCCGGTGATCGGTCTTCCGTGAAATGCCCAACGCTCTCGCTCTAGCGCGATGGTCGAAGCACGATGATTCCCACGTGCAATTCTGGAAGGAACACTTCGCTGGAGGCCGCGTCGACGGCAACAGAGTGCGACAGCACCGGGCTCGGAATGGTCTGAACCAGCTTGTTCGTTGTGGCGTCGATGACAAAGAGGCCCCCGCCCAACCTGGCCCCGAAGTATTGGCGGGTCTTAGCGTCATACGCAACCTCATCGGCCCCTCCTGCCGTACTGATCGTCGCCCGGATCGCTCCGTTCTTGGCGTTGATCACGAGCGCCGAGGAATCACACGCAATCAAGAGACTGCCGCCGCTCCCCAACACCGCTCCGCTGGGATCGCATGACGTCAAGGTGAAGGTGTGCACGATGGCCGCTTTCTTCGGGCTGACGACGACGACTTCACCGCCCGGAGCTCCTGTCGCCTGGGGCACGTCGACTGTGAAGAGATCCGTGGTTGGATCCCAGATGGGCTGTTCGATCTTTTGGGCACTTGGAAGCGGAACCTTGGCGAGAACATGCCGCGTTGGCGCCGTCGAGACGAGCGTCAAGAAGGGAGGAGAGTCGTCGGGGTTCGTGGCGATGAGGATGTGATCCTTGGTGTCGTCGGCGACTTCATCGACCTTGCCCTGCCCGCCGGTCGCGATCGTCTGGGTGATCTGTAGCGTCTTGAGATCGATGACCTTGAGTGTGCTGTCGCTGTCGCCGACCCACGCGAACTCGCTTGATGGGTCGCTGACGACGCCGGCGGGTAGCTGCAGGCCCGAAACCTCCTTGACGGATCGACCATGTACGACCAACAGGCGACCGTCATGGGTATCGGCGTACAAATAGAGCGAGTGCCGAGCGTCAAACCACCCGATGTCCCCGAGACCGAGCTGCCCTGACGGCGGTTGGAGGAGTGCCGCTTGCTGCCACTTCGTCATGCCGGCTTGGGCCGCGGATGCAGGCAAAGAGGACACGGTCAAGAAGGCGCCGGCCACGAAGAGCATGACGAGCACGGAGCGGGTCAGCGAACGGGCCAGCCTCCAAGCAGTCATTTTTCGAACCCAGTGATGGGGCCGATATGCCGCGAAACGACTGGGATCCACGATTCCCCCCTTTTGCCAATTTGACAACCATAGCGACATGGACCGGGATCACGCCGCCAGTGCGGCGCTTCTGATCGAAAAGGGTCGGCACTTGGAAGAAGTGAAGGATCAGTTGGGGACAGCACGATCCGCGTCGCTTCGGATCGGTACGGACACCTGTTTCCCAGCGCCAAGGCAGCGCTGGCCGCAGCCCTCGAAATGACCTAGGCCGAGTCGGTGTGATCCGCCTCCTAACGGCGTCTGGGATTCCCGCTGGTTAGTCTCAATATCAGTGCGCCTCCAACGTGAACAGCCAGCCAAGCATCGTCAGCGAGGGCAGCCCGAGCTGTGTGGGTGTCTCCCGATTGGCTTCGGTCGGCTCCGATCCAGTCGACATCAACAAGTTTGACGTCGTACCCGTTCAATAGCCCCGCATTTGCCGCTTGTTGAGCGAGATGCGACAGGTCTCGACCCTCATAACCAATGAGTCGAAGTGCATCTTGGACCGCGGTCCCAACGTTGGTGATTGAATCGCCAGGATCAGCCGTCACTTCTCCCAGTGCCTCTTGATAAGTCGACTCCACTCCTTCTTATCCCGCCCTTCCCTATAGCAACCGCAGCAAGGGCGCCACCACGTTCGCATGGAGTTCTTGTGATTCCTTCGCGACCATGACAGGACCGATCACTTCCAACGCGATGCGATCTTCACTGAACATCTTGATTGGGTCGCTCTTCGAGTTGGTTGAAGGGAGCATCACCCGTATGAGCGATTCCCACCCGCTCCATTTCGGCGAAGACGGCTTCGATGATCGTGGGAAACCAGGAGTCGTCTGCCGTCCAGAAGAACTGCCAGAAATCGTCCTCGGCCAAATACCCAGTGCTTGACAGGTATGTCATCCCTCATCTCTCAGAATGAGGTCCCCCGCTGTGGTTGCAACCTGTTGAAGCGGGAATAGGAATCCCATCCTGAATCGCAAATCTCACGCGGACCCACACAGGTAGTCAAACTGGTGGTCCAGAAGCTCTCGCCTGCCGCCTCTCGCTGCTGTCGATCCTCCAGGTGCACGCCGACGATGAAAACAACTCCTGCGAGGACTGCGACGGACGAAATGTGGATCTCTGCCGAGCGGGTCAGCGCTTTCCGCGCCACAAATACCCTCTGACCTGCTGCGAGACCGAGAGCGGAAGACGGGATTCGAACCCGCGACCCTCACCTTGGCAAGGTGATGCGCTACCGCTGCGCCACTTCCGCGTGACCGCCATCCTATCGCGCCGGGCCACCCGGGCTGAAGGCTCCCACCTGCCCGCCACCTGCCCGGATGGGCATGTTTGCCCGGGCGAGGCAGAAGAATGCGTCGCTAGATTGCCACCGTGCAGCAGGATGCGACGACGACCCTGCGGAGCCGTTCCTTCGGCGCTGTGGCCGACGAGTACGACCGCCTCCGGCCGGCCCCGCCCTCCGACGTTCTCGCCTGGCTGGTCCCCGAGGGAGCCCGCGAGGTCCTCGAGCTGGGTGCCGGCACTGGCATCCTGACCCGGCTGCTCGCCGCCCGGGGCCTCCACGTCACGGCGTGCGAGCCCGATTCCCGCATGCGTGCCGTGCTCGATGCCGCCACTCACGGCGTGGTCGTTCTCGACGGGCGTGCCGAGAGGATCCCGGTGCCCGATGCGTCGGTCGACCTCGTGGCTGCTCAGTCGGCGTGGCACTGGGTGGACGAGTCGCTCGCCGTCCCCGAGGTCGCTCGTGTCCTTCGCCCCGGCGGGCGCCTGGCGCTGGCGTGGACGGGAACTGATCGCACCGTCGACTGGATGCGGACGCTGTGGGCCGGGGGAATCAAGTTGAGTGCGGAGCAGTCGACCGAGCTCGACGCATTTCGCGGGCGGCGCCACGTGGTCCGACCCGACGCCGCCGGGGAAGACCCCTTCGTCGAACCAGAGACGAAGCTGTTCGAATGGACGAGGATGATGACGAAGTCCGACCTGGTCGCACTGGCGGCCACCTACAGCGCCGTCATCACCCTGGAGGAGAGTGCGCGGCGAGAGCGGCTCGAAGCCATGAGCCGCTATCTCGACCGGCTCGACCAGTTCGCTGTACACGACGTCATCGAAGTCCCCATGCGCTCGTACTGCTGGCGGGCCTCGTTGCGCTGATCTACCCACGCCCGAGACTGCGGCAGGTTGGCGCGGATCAAAGGTTGTGACAAAGGTCCCTGACGGTGGCACCGCATGCCGCTTACCGTGCCTCTCATGGACGTGATGACGCTGCTCGGCGCGCTGGTCAATCTCGGCGGGAACGGGCACTACGTCCACTGGGGCTTCATCCAGATCTCCGTCGCCAACCTGGCCGTGATCTTGTTGATGGTCCTGGTGTTCGTGCTGGCGATCGCGATTCCCTTCCCAAAGCGGAAGCGAGGTCAGGGCCGGTGACGGTCGGCACGGGGACGCCACCGGGAACCCCGACTACCGGCAGGCCTCCGGCAGACGTGGAGACCTCGAGGCAGTGGACGGCCCGCGTGCGCCGAACGGCGGAGTCGGCCCTCCCACCCGACCGTCTACTTCCGGACGCCCAACCTTCCTTCATGGCGTCGTGGATCTATGTCTTCGGGGTCCTCACCGTGGTCAGCCTGTTCTGGGTCATCGTCACCGGCTGCATCCTCGCCCTCATGGGACCCAGCTGGTGGCACGTCTCGTCTCTCGGGCACTTCGTGAACTCGCTCCATCTCTGGAGTGTGGAGTTCCTCTTCTTCTTCATGGTCATCCATCTGTGGGGGAAGTTCTTCATGGCTGCCTGGCGGGGCAATCGCCGGCTCACGTGGGCCACCGGCGTGGTCTCCTTCCTGGTCTCCATCGCCGCTGCCTTCACCGGGTACCTGTCCCAGCAGAACTTCGACTCGCAGTGGATCTCCACGCAGGCAAAGGACGGCATCAACGCGACCGGCGCCGGGTCCGTGTGGAACGTGCTCAACTTCGGGCAGATGCTGATGTGGCACATCGTGCTGCTCCCGATCGGGGTCGCCCTTATCGCCGGCCTCCATGTGCTGCTGGTGCGGCGCCGCGGCATCGTCCCGCCCTTCGAGCTGGCGAGCGGCCCTGCCCCGAGCTCCTCAGTGCCTGAGCCTGCTCCTGAATCGGACCCTGTCGACGCTGGCGGGACCTCGTGAGTCCCGCCAGCGCACGGCGGCGCCGCTTCAACCCCGACCGCGACGTCCGGGAGTGGCACGGGACGTACGTTCCCTACGACATCCTCAAAGAGGCGTTCGTCGCCCTCCTCGCCGTGGCAGTGCTGATCGTGCTCATGGCCGTCGTCTTCTCCTCTCCCGACGAGCCGGCCATCACCTTGAAGTCCTGGTCCATCGCCAACCCGGTTGACTTCGCACAGACCGCCACCACTGAGCTCGACGGCACGAGCGGCACCGCCGGCTACGGCCCCCCCTACAACGCGACGGCCGACGCCGCCCAGCACATGGGCTTCTTCGAGCCCGCCCAGTGGTTCGGCGTCCACCAGCCGGTAGACACGGCCCAGGACTTCGTGGTCGGGCCGTTGCGCACCCTGCCCCACTCGCCGGCGACGCAATCCGCCCTCGACCTGTACCAGTCCGCGCCGGCGGCCCAGCAGCAGGCGTGGACCACTGCGTACGAGAAGGCGGTCGCCAACGCCACCGCCGTCAACGGTCGGCTCCTCGTCCCCGCCGGGGAATACGGCCCGGTCGGCGTCATCGTGGGGTCGTTGACCGACATGGCCCAGACGGGGGGCCTCGACGGCACGCTGCTCAGCCAGGGCCAGTTCTACAACACGAACTACACGAAGCCCCTCCTCTTCCTGGCCGACGGCAATTACATGGCCGATCGCGCCGCCGCCGAGCACCTCTCGGGGACGCAGTGGGGCATGATGAACGAGACGGGGAACTACCCGGGCCAAGCGTGGCTCTGGCTGTACACCATGTGGTACCAGGTGGCGCCGATGAACACGTCTTCGAACGCGGATCTCGAGGTGTGGGCCATCATGATGGTGCTCTCGCTGGCCCTGATACTGCTCCCGTTCATCCCCGGGCTCCGCTCCATCCCTCGCTGGACCCGCGTCTACCGGCTCATCTGGCGCTCCCACTACCGCGAGCTCGCCGCCGGCTGAGCGGCGACGCGGGCCGCTGGAGCGGGTGGCTCAGGCGGTGGCGCTGCGGGCGTCGAGGGCCCGTCCGACCAGCTCGCCCAGTGCGTCGTCGACGTGCACCGCGAGCTGGTCCACCTCGGGGAGCAACCTGCGGCAGGACAGGAACCCGAACTGGACGCGCTCGAGATACGAGAACACGGTGACGTTGAGGCCAACGCCCACGGCCATGGGCCCGACGGGATACATCTCGACAACCTGCCCACCGGCGCAGTAGAGCGGGACGCCGGGCACCTTCACGCTCGAGACGGTCACGTTGAAGGGGGGACGAACCTTGTCGAACAGCCGGGTGCCCGCCAGGGCCCGCGCCACCCGCGAGGTCAGCGCCGGGAGCGCGAGCTGCGCCAGGTCGCCGAGCAGGCGCCCCCGGTGCATTTGCTCCTGCTCCTTGGCCACGCGGGAGGACTCGGAGATGGCATCGAGACGGAGAACCGGGTCGTCGACATCCGTGGCCAAGGAGACCAGCATGGCCGAGACCTGGTTGCCCAGGCCCTCCTCACCCCCTTCTGGACGCGTCGACACGGGCACCAGCGCCACCAGGGCGGCCTCGGGCACCTCGCCGCGGGCCGCCAGCAGGCGATGGAGCCCACCGGCCACCGAGGCGAGGAGAACGTCGTTGACTGTGGCCTCGAAGGCGCGGCCGACCAGCTTCACGTCCTCGAGCGGTACCGAGAGACCGGCATAGCGCCGGCGGTTCGAGACGGCGCCGTTGAGGGACGTGCGCGGCGCGTTGAACAAGCCGGGTGGGGGGTGCTCACCCCGCCCGGCCAGTTCGCGGTTGTGACTGCGCAGGCCCGAGACCGTCTCGACCCCCGACTGGATGGTGCTGAGCGCCTCGGCCGGCTGCGCGGCCAACGAGCTGGCGGCGTGGCGCAGCATCTGGGTCGCCGAGGGCAACGGCTCGGGGTTCCACCCCGACGGCAATGCCACCAGGCGCGGCTGTGGGGTCACGTCCAAGAACGCGGCCAGAGCCGAGGCACCGCTGACACCGTCGAGGATGGCGTGGTGCACCTTGGCCACCAGTGCGGTCCGGCCACCCTCGAGCCCTTCGACGACGTGCATCTCCCAGAGGGGTCGCTCCGGGTCGAGCGGCCGGCTCATGACCGATGCCACGAAGGCGTCGAGCTCGGCGCGGCCGGCCGGGGCCGGGAGGCTGGCGTGGTTGAAATGGTCGTCGAGCTCGAATTCGGGATCGTCCACCCAAGCCGGATGGTGCAGTCCGAGGGGTACCTTCACGGCGCGCTGGCGCAGCGGTGGCACCAGATGCAGACGCTGCTCGACCACGCGCCGGATCTGTGCGTACCTACTTGGCAGGGCGGAAGCGGCATCCTCGGGGGGCTCCAGGACCAGGGCCACCCCGACGTGGTACGGCGTGGTGGCCGTCTCGAGCGCGAGGAAGGCAGCGTCGATGCGCGACAGGGGCTCCATTCGGATCCCTTCTTACCCCCGTCGCCGGGGGGCGCGCTCGGAGCTCACGTACCCGTGTGCCCGAACCCGCCGGTTCCCCGCTCGCTCGTTCCGAGCTCGTCCTCTGCCACCAGGGTGAATGCAGCCCGCTCCACCGCGACCACGACGAGCTGGGCGATCCGGTCACCTCGGCCCACGACGTAGTCGCGGTCGGGGTCATGGTTCACCAGAACCACGTGGATCTCGCCCCGGTACCCCGAATCGATCAGACCGGGGGCATTGAGGCAGGTGATCCCATGGCGGGCCGCCAGCCCGCTTCTCGGCAGGACCAGGCCCGCGTAGCCCACCGGGATGGCCACCGCGACGCCCGTCGGCACTAGGGCACGCCCGCCGCCGCGGGCCAAGATGGCGTCGGTCCGGGCTCGCAGGTCGGCACCGGCGTCACCGGGCCGCGCGTACTCGGGCACGGGGAGCTCGGGGTCCAGGCTCTGCAGCGGGACACGCAGCATCGCCGGACCTTACAAGAGTGCGCCGCCGCACACACGGCGAGCCGGCGGCCACCCTGGGGCGGAACCGGCCGGTAGCATCGGCGCGTGCTGGCCTGGATCGACCTGGAGATGACGGGGCTCGACCCGGGCCGTCACGCCATCGTGGAGATCGCCTCCCTGGTCACCGAGGACGACCTCACCATCGTCGGAGAGGGCCCCGACCTCGTGATCCGGGCCTCGGAGGAGCAGCTGGCCGGCATGGACGAGGTCGTGCGCGCCATGCACACCCGTTCGGGACTCCTGGCCGACATCGAGGCGTCGACCGTGACCCTGGCCGACGCCGGGGCGACGACCCTCGCCTTCCTGAAAGAGCACATCGGGGAGGCGGGCACGGTGCCCCTCGCCGGCAATTCGATCGGGACGGATCGGCGCTTCCTGGCGGCGCACCTGCCCGAGCTCGAGGCCTTCTTCCACTATCGCTCGGTGGACGTGTCCACGGTCAAGGAGCTGTGCCGGCGTTGGCTGCCCGACATCCTGCGCGAAGCGCCCTCGAAGAAGGGTGGTCACCGCGCCCTCCAGGACATCCGTGAGTCAGTGACGGAGCTGGCCTACTACCGCGCTGCCGTCTTCGATCTGGCCCGCCCCAACGGGAAGCAGGACCAGTGAGCATCGCCGGCGACGATCCGCCGGCGATGACCATGGCCGAGGCCACCCGCGTCCTCACGGCTCCCGGGCAGCTGTTCGAGATCGAGGTGCGCGAGATCCGTGGTGTCGACACGAGGACCTGGAAGAACGCGCCGGCATCCCTCGCGACGTCCTCGCCCTTTCCCTGGGCTATGGAGACCTCCCCTTCTTGGTGCTCGAGGACGAGCGCACGAGCTTCGCTGAACACCACGGCATCGCGTGTGCCTTGGCCCATCGGCTGCGGTCCACCTTCGGGGTCGACTCTGGTGACCGCGTGGCCATCGCCATGCGCAACTTGCCCGAGTGGGTGATGGCCTTCTGGGGGGCCACGCTTGCCGGCGCCGTCGCCGTCCCTCTCAATGCATGGTGGACAGGCGACGAGCTCCGCTACGCCCTCGAAGACAGCGGTGCCACCGTGGCTTTCGTCGACCGCGAGCGCAGTGCGCGCCTGCGGCCAGTGCTCGACACCTCGACCACGCTCCGGACGCTGGTCGTGACCGACGAGCAGCGCACCGGGAGCAACGAGCGCTCCTTGCGGTCCGACCCGGCTGTCGGCGGCATGGGCGTCGAGGAGTGGACGTTCGGCGCTGCGCTTGGCGACACCGTCGGGGTCTCCTCCCCACCGGACCTCACCATCGACCCCGAGGACGACGCCACCATCTTCTACACCTCGGGCACCACGGGCCGGCCCCTGGGCGCGGTGGGGACCCACCGAAACATCTGCACCAACCTGATGAACCTGCTCTTCCTCACCACCTGCTCGTCCATGCGTTTCGGCACTTCGCTGGCGCCCGAAGGTGCCCAACCGCAGTCGGCCTTCTTGCTCTCAGTACCCCTCTTCCACGCCACGGGCTGTCACTCGGTGATGCTCACCAGCCTTGCCTCGGGTCGCCGGGTGGTGATGATGCACCACTTCGACCCCGAGCGCGCCCTGGCACTGATCGAGAGCGAACGCATCACCAGCATCGGTGGCGTCCCGGCCATGGTGTTGCAGATCCTTGACTGGCCAAGGTTCTCCACGTCCGACACCTCGACGGTTCGGGGCGTGACCTACGGCGGAGCGCCCGCTCCCCCGGGCCTGGTTGGCCGGATCCGTCGGGCCTGGCCCGACTGCCAACCCTCGAACGGGTACGGGTTGACCGAGACCTCGGCAGTGGCCTCCATGAACACGGGCAGCGACTACCTGGCCAAGCCCGACAGCGTGGGGCCACCGGTCCCGGTGTGCGAGGTGGCGGTCGTCCCGGAGGGATTCACCGGCTCGGACCCCGACGGCACACTCCCCCGCGGTCCCGACGTTCGGGGCGAGTTGTGGATCAAGGGTCCCAATGTGGTGCGGGGCTACTGGAACCGACCCGAGGAGACGGCGCACACCTTCACCCGCGGCTGGCTCCACACCGGCGACGTGGCCCGTGTCGACGCCGAAGGGTGCATCTTCATCGTGGACCGGGCCAAGGACGTGATCATCCGGGGTGGCGAGAACGTCTACCCCGTCCAGGTCGAGGCCGCCCTCTTCGAGCACCCGGCCGTGGCCGACTGTGCGGTCGTGGGGGCGCCCCACCCGGTCCTGGGCGAAGAGGTGGAGGCCATCGTCGTTCTGCGGCCTGGTTCCAAGGTGGCCGCCGACGAGCTGTCCCGCCACGTGGGGTCCCGTCTCGCCGCCTTCATGGTGCCGACCCGCATCCGGTTCCGCACCGATGCCCTGCCGAGGAATCCCCAGGGCAAGGTGCTCAAGCGGGAGCTGCGGCACCCCTCGGTCTCGGCAAGTTGATCCCCACCAGCCGGCCCGAGGTGCGGACGCGGACGTGCCGGCCCGAGGGCCGGCACGTCGCAGCTCTTGGTCCCGGGTTCTCCCAGGGCCCTCGGGTTCCTCAGCGGTTGGGCTGAGGCGTCACCCGCAGATAGGGCTTCACGGCGTTCCAGCCCTTGGGGAACCGCCCCTTGGCGTCCTCGTCGCTCACCGCCGGGGCGATGATGACGTCCTCTCCGTCCTTCCAGTTGACCGGCGTCGCCACCGAGTAGTCCGCCGTGAGCTGCAACGAGTCGAGTACGCGGATGATCTCGTCGACGTTGCGACCCGTCGAAGCCGGGTAGGTGAGGATCAGCTTGACCTTCTTGTCCGGCCCGATGATGAACACCGAGCGCACGGTCAGCGTGTCGTTGGCGTTCGGGTGGATCATGTCGTAGAGGTCGGCCACCTTGCGGTCGTCGTCACCGATGAGGGGGAACGACAGGGCCGAGCCCTGGGTCTCCTCGATGTCGCCGGCCCAGCCCTTGTGCGACTCGACGGAGTCGACGGACAGACCGATCAGCTTGGTGTTGCGCTTGTCGAACTCGGGCTTGGCCCTCGAGAAGGCACCCAGCTCGGTCGTGCACACCGGGGTGAAGTCCTTGGGGTGGGAGAAGAGGATGCCCCAGCTGTCGCCCAGCCACTCGTGGAAGTTGATCGTGCCGTCGGTGGTGTCGGCGGTGAAGTCGGGAGCGGTGTCCCCGAGACGAACTGCCATGTCCTTCCTCCTGAAATCGAGAGATGCTCTGTCTGCGTCCCGTGACCTTAGTCGCCGGCCCGCCTATTGTCGACTTCGTTGGTCATATTTCTGCAGGTGGGCATCCGCCCAGCTGGAAAGTGCTTCGCCCCAAGATCCGGGCGGATGTGCCGAGCCATGGGGGTGCCGCGCGAGAATGCCACCGTGCACTCGTGCCAGCGCTCCCCCGATCTCGAGGCGGTCCGACCTCGCCAGCTGTGCCGGGAGCCACACCGTGCCCGAGGAGGTGCCGCCGGCTTTGGCGCTCCGCTCGACTGACCACACCAACGGCCAGACCCCGCCCGGGCCGGGCCGCACCGTGGCCGCGTTCGACTTTGACGGCACCCTGACCGACTCGGGAAGCGTGTTCCAGTTCCTCGTGTCGCTCCGCGGCCCGTGGGCGGTCCTGCGGGCGTCGCTCCGGCTCGCCCCGGGCCTGGTCCACGCCGCCGTCGCCGGCGGCAGCACGGCTGACGACGTGAAGGAGAAGCTCTTCACCCGCCTCCTGGGCGGCCTGGACGTCACCGAGGTCGAGCGCCGGTCAAGGAGCTTCGCTCGGCGCCACCTCCAACGGCACCTCCGTGAGGATGCCCGCCGCCGGCTCGAGTGGCATGTCCGTCAGGGCCACCACACCGTGATCGTCTCCGCCTCGCCCGAGTGCTACGTCAGCGAGGCGGGCGCCGAACTGGGTGTCCACGGCGTGGTCGCCACGCGCCTGGCCGTCGGTGGCGGAGGGCTCCTCACGGGCGGCTACGAGGGAAAGAACTGTCGCGGCGCCGAGAAGTACGCCCGGCTGGTCGTCTACCTGCGATCGCAGGGGCTGCTGCAGAGCAACGGTGGCGCGCAGCCGGTGCTGTGGGCCTATGGGAACAGCCGCGGCGACCTGCGCCTGCTCGAGCGCGGCGGACCACGGCGTGGACGCCGGGCGGCTCGGACCGCTGGGCCGGCTCCGACGGTATCCCCGCCTGGCCGAGGTGTCGGCGGCCCAACCGCCGGCCTGAGGACCGCTCAACCGGGGGTCGCCGCGACACCCACCACCCGGCCGGTGTAGCCGCTCACCACGGTGTTCACATCGCCGAAGTACGGCGCGTCGCCGAACGCGAACGCCTGCCCGCTTCCGTCGACCGCGACGAACCCGGCACCGCTGAAGTCCGGGATAAGACCCGTCATGGGGCCGCGCATGGTCGAGAGGGCCGGTGAGCCCGCCGCCAGGCCCACCGCCGGGGCGTTGCCGAACCCATGAACCACGCCATAGGCCTCGAGCATCCAGTAGCCACCGCCGCCGGGAGTGGGCGCCACACCGACGATGGGTGAAGCCGGAGGCGACCCGCCGAGCGAGCCGAAGAACCCGGCGTCCCCGAAGGCGAAGATGCCGCCGTCGGAGGCCACCAGCCAGTAGCCACCGCCGTCGTGGGTGGGCACCATGCCGATGACCGGACGGTTGAGCCGCAGGTTCCCCGTGCTGCCGAAGAAGCCGGCGTCCCCGAAGGCGAAGATGCCGCCGTCGGAGGCCACCAGCCAGTAGCCACCGCCGTCGGGCGTCACCGCCATCGCCACGACCGGCTGGTTGAGCCGCAGCCCACCGGTGCTGCCGTGGAACATGGCGTCCCCGAAGCTGAACACGCCGCCGTCGGAAGCCACCTCCCAGTAGCCGCCGGCGTCGCGGGTGCCGGCCATCCCCACGACCGGCTGGTTGAGCCGCATGCCCCCGGTGCTGCCGTAGAACAGGGCGTTGCCGAAGCTGAAGACGCCGCCGTCGGTGGCGTTGATCCAATAGCCGCCCACGCCGCCACTGGGCTGGCCGCCGACGGTGAACCAGTTCGAACGGAGGTTGAGCGCCGCCGCGAAGTCGTTCCCGGTCACCGAGACCGACCCGCCGGACCCACCCAGGGTCATCTGCTCCACCCGCCCGCCGTAGTCGCCCAGGCCGTTGCGCGCCGTGACCGTGATGGTGCTCAGGGCACCGATCTGGGGATAGGCCGACTCGATGGCCGACACGGGGACCGAGACGGTCCAGTTGTGGTTGGGGTTGCACGCACCGGGCACGCAGACGGCGTCGCCGGCGTCGGGCACGGCGGGGAACTGAGCCCCCGTGGAGTACCCGCCCGATGACGCCGAGTACTCGGTGTTGGCCACCGCGCCCGACCCGTTGACCGTCATGACCAGCCCCACCGTGTCGTTCGCCGCGGCCACCGAGGTGGACGTCTCGTCGGCCGTGCCCGGATAGGACTGGCATGTCTGGTCGCACGTGTCGGCGTACCCGCCGTAGCCCAACGGGGTGGACTCGACGTAAGACCGGGCGGCCACCGTCTGGGCCTCGCTCTGCTGGAAGCCCCACGCCATGCCCTGTGGTCCCGCTCCCCCGAGCGTGGCCCAGCCCGACGGGGATTCCGCCGGGGCCACGTCGGCCACGTACTGCTCGACGGCCACCGTGTTGACCGTCCGGGCCTGGCCGTTGGAGTTGGCCACCGCACCCAGGGTCCCGTGCACGGTGACGACGCCCGTGAGGGTGCAGAGGTTGACCACGCTCGAGGTCCCGGTCCCACCTGACTGGATGGCAGCCGGCTGCGGCACTCCGGACGCCACGAGAACCCATCCCCCCTCCCCGGCGCAACCACCGCTCGTGTAGACGTTGTAACTGGTGCCCACGAGCTGGAACCGCAAGGCCGGCGCGCCGATGAGGGAGCCCTCGAGGTTCACGCCGCCCGACGGAGCGGTGACGATGGTGTCGATGCCGTTGACCTCGGTCATGGCCACGATGGCGTAGCCGCTGTGGAGTGCCCCCGGAGGGTAGGTCTGCGAGAGCGTCGAGTTGCCGTAGTAGTGGCCCAGGACCCACTGATAGCTCTGCGGACCGAGACCGCCGTCCTGCCCAATGGCGTAGCCCAGCGAGCCCCACTGGCTCATCCCGATCCCGTGCCCGTACCCGTGACCACTGATCACCACTGAGGAGGACGGGTAGGCCGCCGCCGGGGACGCCGAGGCGAGCAGGGCGGCGGCCGGTAACGCCATGGCGGCGGACAGGCACAGCCCCGCCACCATGTGCAAAGGGCGCCCTCGGGCGCGGCAGAGGCTCCGACACGATCCTCCGAGCGTACCGACACGACCTGGGGCGATCAGTGCATGGTGGTCGCCGTCGGGGTGCACGGGGCACCGGTACACTGCTGCGCCGTGCGGGTCGACCAGGTGATTCCCTCGCTCGCCAGCCGCGACGCGATCGGGGTCCACACCGTCAACCTCCGTGACGGCCTGCGCGCCGCGGGCCTCGAGTCGGACATCTACTACGGCAGCCACACGCCCGACGTGGCGCACGAGGGACGTCCGGTGATCGAGCTCGGCCGGCCCGGGCGCGGCCGGTGGTTGCTCTATCAGGCCTCGATCGGCAGCCCCGTCTACGACATCTTCGCCGCCCGCGACGAGCCCAAGCTGGTCAACTACCACAACATCACCCCCGCGGCCCTCCTGCGCGACTGGGAGCCGGCCGTGGCCTACGAGGTGGCGCTCGGGCGGACCCAGCTCGCCCGTCTGGCCCCGCAGAGCCGGTTCGCCGTGGCCGACTCGGCCTTCAACGAGGGTGAGCTCACCGCGCTGGGCTACCAGGGCACCGCGGTGGTGCCGCTCCTGATCGACATGCACGCCAAGAGCGACGAGCCCGACCCGGTCCTCGCCGCCGCGCTGGCCGAGCGCAAGGCCCGCGACGGGGGTGGCGATCTGCTGTACGTGGGGAAGATCTCGCCCCACAAGGCGCCACACGACCTGGTCAAGATGCTCGACGTGTTGCGCCGCACCGACGACCCCGCCGCCCGCCTGCACCTCGTGGGGTCCCCGCTCGGGACCATCTACGAGCCGGCCTTGCGAGCCTTCATCGAGGAGCTCGGTCTGGCCGATGCCGCCTTCCTGCCGGGCTCGGTCACCAGCGCTGAGCTCGAGGCCTACTTCCAAGCGGCGGACGTCTTCGTGAGCGCTTCGGATCACGAGGGCTTCTGTGTGCCGCTGGCCGAGGCCATGGGCCATGGGGTGCCCATCGTCGCCTACGGGGTGACCGCGGTGCCCGAGACGGTGGCCGGAGCGGGCCTGGTCCTGCCCGACAAGTCCGCCGTGCCGTTCGCCGCCGCCGTGGGCCGGGTGCTCCACGACCCGACTCTCCACCGCGTCCTGGCCGAGGCGGGGCGGCGCCGGGCCGCGGCGTTCGACCTCGATGCGTCGACCCAGCTGTTCGTCTCACTCGTGCAGATGGCCGTGGCCGGCTGAACGAGGTCTCCCGCGCCTGGGCCGGGCACCGCCTCAGGCGGACGGGCCACCCCCGGACACGATCAGTGTCGTGAGCTGGTCGATGAAACGGTCGGCCGCGGACGCCAGGTCCAGCTGGTCCAGGCGCTGCCTCCCGCTCTCGACCAGGGCGGCGCGCTGGCCGCCATCGGCCAGGAGCGCTCCGATGGCCCCGGCGAGCGCGTAGGGGTCCGCGTCGGGCAACACCACCCCGGCGCGACCGAGCACCTCGAGGACAGCACCACGGTCGAGGGCCACCACCGGGAGGCCGGCGGCCAGGGCCTCGACGACCGGCACGCAGAAGCCCTCGTGCTCGGAGGTCACGACCAGTACGTCGGCCTCCTCGTAGGCCCGAGCCACTGCCGCATCACGCACGTGGCCGGTAAAGCGGACGGCGCCGCTCAAGCCCAGCTCGACCACGTAACGGCGAAGCGCCTCGGCATACGGGGCGATGGACGTCTTCCCCACGATCTGCAAGGTGGCGTCGGGGTCCCGGTGGGCGCGTGTGACCGCCAGCGCGGCGATGGTGCTCTCGAACGCCTTGTTGGGTGACACCCGGCCCACGGCCAGCCATCTGGCGCCCTGTGGACGCTCGGGCCGCGGTCCCGCAGACGTCGGCGTCCCCTCGAATACGGTACCGAGGGAAGCCACCGGGGGGATGACCCTCGTCGTGGCGAAGCCGGCTTCCTCGAGATGGGTCTCGTTGAAGGCCGAGTCGGCGACGGCCAGGGCGGCGCGGCCGGCCAGGAGGCGCAACTCGTGCTGGGCCCGGAGCTGGTGGCGCGCCATGGCGTTGTCCCACGGCGCGTAGTACTCCGGTGGCGTGATGTTGTGGTAGTTGACCACCAGGGTCTCGGGGCGCGCCGCCAACCAGGGGGCCATGGCCGAGGCGGTGGCGAACTGGTACACCAACACGTCACCCGGCGCAGCACGCTCGGGATACGAGAGCACCGAGCGGGTCTCGTCCACCGTCTCCTCGTCGACGGTCTCGACGAAGATCTCCGAGGCGAACCCGCGGGCCCGGGCGGCGTCGCGCAGGCGCAGCGTGTGACGGCCCACCGCATCGCCGCGGTGGAGAACGGGGACGAAGTGGTGGATGGCGCTCACGCGCCCAGGCGCCAAGGTCAACGAAGCGACCAGCCGCCGACGCCAGGTCGAGCTCGCGCAACCGCCCCCGCCCGGCGTCGGCCAGTGCGGCTCGTCGGGACGCGTCGGCCAGGAGTCCACCGATGGCGTCGGCCAGCGCGTAGGGGTCGCGGTCCGCCACCAGTACCCCGGCGCTGCCGAGCACCTCGGGGACCGCACCGCGGTCGAGGGCCACCACCGGGAGGCCGGCGGCCAGCGCCTCGACCACCGGCACGCAGAAGCCCTCGTGCTCGGAGGTCACGACCAGCACGTCGGCCTCCTCGAAGGCGGTCACCACGGTGGCGTCGCCGGCATGGCCCTCGAAACGCACGGCATCGGCCAGCCCCAGTTCGGCCACGTAGCGGTGGAGCGCGGCCACGTAGGACGCGGTGGACGGCCTCCCGACCACCCGCAAGGTGGCGCGGGGATCCCCGTGGGCCCTGGTCACCGCGAGGGCGGCCACCGTGCTCTCGATCGCCTTGTTGGGCGACACCCGGCCCACGGCCAGCCACCGGGCGGCGCCGCCCGGTGTTCGCGCGGGCGCCGGACCGGTCTATTGGCAGCGTCTCGAGCGCCGCCGAAGGTGGGATCACGGCGGTGACCGGGTACCCGGCTGCGTGCAGGTGGGTCTCGTTGAAGGCCGAGTCGGCGACGGCCAGGGCGGCGCGGCCGGCCAGGAGGCGCAACTCGTGCTGGGCCCGGAGCTGCCCCAGGGCGAGGTGGTTGTCCCACGGCGCCATGAGCTCCGGTGGCGTGATGTTGTGGTAGTTGACCACCAGGGTCTCGGGGCGCGCCGCCAACCAGGGGGCCATGGCCGAGGCGGTGGCGAACTGGTACACCAACACGTCACCCGGCGCGGCCCGCTCGGGATACGAGAGCACCGAGCGGGTCTCGTCCACCGTCTCCTCGTCGACGGTCTCGACGAAGATCTCCGAGGCGAACCCGCGGGCCCGGGCGGCGTCGCGCAGGCGCAGCGTGTGACGGCCCACCGCATCGCCGCGGTGGAGAACGGGGACGAAGTGGTGGATGGCGCTCACCAAGGAACGGCGGCCACCACAGCGCACCGCCCGTCGGAACCGTCCGGGGGCCCCTCCGGCCCATCGAGCAGCCGCACGTCGACGAATCCGGTGCGCGTCGAACAGCAACTCCCAGGTGCTCTGGTGGAGCGGGCGCGCCTCCACAAGGTCGCGCACGAACGCCGGCCGGTCGCCGGCTGCCGTCACCGGCTCCGAAAGCACGACCAGCGGCGCCCCTCGGGCCAGGGCACGCCGGCACTGATGGAGCACGGGCAACAAGTGGTGCACCGGAACACGGTCGACCACGCCGCTCAGGGCCACCCCTCCGAGGGAGCTCGGCGACGCGGCGCCCAGGTATTCCGACCCCTCGCCGATCGTCACCGTGCAGCCGCGCTCGAGGGCCCGGAGGGCCACTGCGCCCCGGGGCTCGACCCCCCGGGCCACGGCACCGTGCGCGGCCAGGGCGACGAGCAGGCCACCCTCCCCGCAGTCGGCATGCACGATCGGGCCACCAGGTGACCGCTCGAGCAGGTGAGTCGCCACGGGATCCGTCCACGCGCCGAGCTCACGCGCCGGCACCAGCCAGGCGGCACCCTCGACGGGCCGGTCCTGGTGCGCCAGGCGCTCCTCGAGCGTGGCCACACGCGCCGAGAGGAACCGGAACGCCTCGACCACGTGGCCCATCGCCTCCTCGAGCTCGCTCTTCGCGCCGCCCTCCCCCCCCCGGGCCGGCGGGCGGGCCCACGGGCGCCGGCGCCCGGACCGGCCCAGGCGGCCCAGCCGGTCCACCGAAGGGCGCGAGGTCGCGTCGAGAGTGTCGGACAGCGCGGAGGCGCCGGGATGGTACGGGCCGTACCGGTCGCCCAGGTGCGTGAACGCAGCCAGGAAATTCCAGGCATCGCTCCCCTGGGGGGCCAGACGGGCGAACGCGGCGCGCAGCGCGTCTGCCGCTCGCTCGCGACCAGCGGGTTCGGGCTCCCCGGCGCCGCCGGAGCTGGGGGTCGGCGAGTCCGGCACGACGCACGATCCTACCGGCGCAGGCTCCTCGGGATCGGGAATCGCAGGTCGAGGGCCCGCGTTCGACGACCATGCCGGGCCCGCTACGGTCGGGGAGACTCCGAGCCGAGAAGGGACTTGCCCGCCACGTGACGGACACGCGCCAGTTCGCGACCCGACTGCTCCTCGTTGGGACCGTTCTCACCGGCGCCGCCCTGGCGGCGGCCGCCCTTGGCGCTCCTCCGGTCGCCGCCGCACCGACCGCGCTCACCCTGGCCGAGACATGGAACGCCGGCGCGGGCGTCATCCTCGACGATGCGCCGTGCGGCGTCGCCCGGTCCTCCCCGGTGGAGTTCGACGACAACGGGACGCCGGCCGTCGAGGTCGGTGACCGCCAAGGCGACCTCTACGGTCTCGACCTGCAAACCGGCGCCGCGGCGGCGGGCTGGGGCCGCGGCACCGGGCAGGGGATCGGGCCGGCCCAGGGGTGCACCACGGTCCCCTCGGGCGGGACGCCAGCCACAGGGATTGTGGGCGTCGAAGTCCCCGGGAGCGTCCCGATCGACTCGACGGCCTCGGTCGGTACCGACGGCACGCTCTACTTCGGCGGGGGCAACGACGCCTCCCCGGTCGATGGCGGCTACTACGCCTACGCGCCCAACGGGGCCGAGCGCTGGAACCAGGTGGTGACCAACCCCGCGTCGGACACTGCGCCCGACGGCGGCGTCCAGGCGTCGCTGCCCGTCTCCACGAACGGGTCGCTCGTCGAGGGTGGTTCGCTCGGGCAGATGACCTACGCCCTGAGCACTGCCAACGGTGCGCCGGCGCTCGGGTGGCCACAGTTCTCGGCCGACACCGTGTTCTCCACCGCGGCGGTGGGCGACCTGTACGGGACCGGCTCGGACGACTTCATCGCTGGCGGCGCGTCGTCGGTCGGCGAGGCATACGGGACCCACTACGCCGACGGCGGGTACGTGCGGATCTACAACGACCATGGCGGCCTGATCTGCCGCGCCACCACCAACGAGGAGGTGGACTCCTCGCCCGCCGTGGGGCCCATCCTGGCCGGCGGCGCCTACGGGATCGCCACGGGGACCGGGAGCTACTTCCACACCAGCGACGACGACACCGTCAAGGTCTTCGACGCCCGGTGCCACGAGATGTGGAGCGACAAGCTGGACGGCACCACCGGCGGCAGCCCGGCGCTGGCCGACGTGGCGGGCAACGGCCAGCTGGCCGTGGTCGAGGGCACCGTGATCGGCCCGCAGAGCGGCTCGGTCTGGGCCGTCAACGCGGCGAACGGTGCAACCCTCTGGAAGACCTCGCTGCCCGGCGCGGTGTACGGATCAGTCACCACAGCGGACCTGACTGGAAGTGGCGCCCAGGACGTCGTCGTCCCGACCGACCACGGGATCTACGTCCTCGACGGTCCCACGGGACAGATCGTGGCCCACGTCGACGACGGTTCGGGCAACGGAGGCGTCTCGCCCTCCGGTGGCGTCTACGGGTTCCAGAACGCGCCCCTGATAACCGCCGATGCCGACGGCTCCATCGGCATCACCGTGGCCGGCTACTTCGCCGTCCCGGGCGGCAACTACGTCCAGGGCATCGTGCAGCGCTTCGAGGTGGCGGGATCGAACGCCCAGCGCGCCGACGAGTCGGGTGGTTGGCCTCAGTTCCACCACGACTCTCGGCTGAGCGGCTTCGTGGGCGGCGGTGGGACACTCGGGACCTGCCATCGTCCGGCGGCGTCGCAGCGCGGCTACCTCACCGCGGCCTCCGACGGCGGGATCTTCGCCTTCGGGCAGGACTTCTGCGGCAGCACGGGCAACCTGACACTCAACCAGCCCGTGGTGGGGATGGCGGCCGTGCCCGGCCAGGGCGGCTACTGGCTGGTGGCCTCCGACGGCGGCATCTTCACCTTCGGCGACGCCGGCTTCTACGGTTCGACGGGCTCGCTGCGACTCAATCAGCCGGTCGTCGGCATGGCTCCCACCCCCGACGGTGGTGGCTACTGGCTGGTGGCCGCCGACGGCGGCATCTTCACCTTCGGCGACGCCGGCTTCTACGGCTCGGCGGCCTCGGTCGCCGGGCAGCACGTGGTGGGCATGGCGGCCTCGCCCGACGGTCTGGGCTACTGGGAGGTGACGGCGTCGGGCCGCGTGTTCTCCTTTGGGGACGCCGCCTTCGCCGGCGACGCCAGCGGGCTGCGCCTCAACGCTCCCGTCATCGGCATGGCTCCCGATCCGGTGACCGGCGGCTACTGGCTGGTCGGTGGCGACGGCGGCGTGTTCTCGTTCGCGGCGCCGTTCTTCGGATCAACCGGGGGTATTCCTCTCGTCCGGCCGGTCGTCGCCATGCAGTCGACCGCCGACGGGCAGGGCTACTGGTTCGTGGCCGCAGACGGCGGCGTGTTCACCTACGGCGACGCCCCGTTCCGTGGCTCCATGGGCGGCCAGCACCTCAACCGGCCCATGGTGGGCATCGACGGATTCTGACCCACCGACCGGCCCGGGGGGAAGCGCGGGCGAAACTCACAAGATGCTCGGTGCTCCCCGGCCTCGCTCCGCCACCGAGGTGAGAAACCGGGCGTAGCGCTCGATGAGCACCGGCCAGCGGAAGTGCCGGTCCACGTAGTCGCGTCCCCGCGTCCCCAGCGCGCCCGGAGCCGACCGTCGGCCTCGAGCCGGTGCAGCACCGCCTCGAACTCGGGGAAGGAGGTGAACCACAGACCCCCGCCCGAGCGCTCGCAGTGCTCCCGCGTCGGCCCGCAGGCGCCGTTGACCAGCACGGGCACCCGGTCGGTCCAGGCCTCGATGACGACGAGCGAGAAGGACTCGAGCGCGGAGGGTGACACCGCCACCAGTGCGTCGCGCACGATGTCCCACTTGTCCGGCTCGTCGACCGGACCCGTCACCACGATGTCGGGGTGCGCCGGCAGCTCGAACGAGACCGGTCCGACCAGGACAAGCGCCAACGGCCCGGGGTGGCGCTCCTTGTAGGCCGCGAAGAACGAGGCCAGCATCTTGGAACCCTTGTGCTCGTCGACCCGACCCACGCTCACGATGTAGGGGCGCTCACCCAACCCCAGCAGCTCCCCACCGGGTCGTCCCAGGCCCTGCGACTCGCCCACCCCCAGTCCCAGCACGATCTGGGGCTTCTCGGCCACCGGGTACATCCGCTCCACCAGGGCGCGCTCGGCCGCGGTGTGAAAGCACAGGGCATCCGCGCTCCCGAACGTGCCGCGGAACACGGGCAGGTAGAGCGCCGGCTCGTCGTGGGCCGCGGGGTGCAGCACCGCCGGCACCGAGACCTTTCCGATGGCCGCCACGGTGGGGTGGTAGAGGTACGGGTAGAACGCCACCACGTCGGCATCCGACGCGCCGACCGCCGTGATCAACTGGGGGGAGACCGGCCCGTTGTAGTCGACCCACCGCGCCCCCTGGGCACGGGTCGCCAGGCGCGGCGCCAGGCGGACCAGGCCGTCGAGGCCGTAGAAGTCCGCCAGGCGGCCGTGGGCCGAGGGGTGGCGGTGCACCGTCACCCCGTTGAGCTCGCTCGTACCGGGCTCGAGGTCGTCGGCCCAGGTGTGCGGGTTCAGGGCACACGTGGTGTGGACCTCGGCCTCCCAATCGGTCTGGGAGCGCAGGTGCTCGGCCAGGTTGCGCGCCGCCGTCTCGGCACCGCCCATCACCTCGAGGCCGTACCGGGGAGTCACGAAGGCGATCTTGGGGCTCACGGCCACCCCACCGCGGAGGCCACGGCCTCGAGTATCCGATCGGCGGCGCCGGCCTCGCCCAGCTGGGCAGCGCGACGGCGGCCGGCGGCGATCAGCACGGCGCGCAGGCGCGCGTCGGTGCAGACCCGGTGCACTGCGGCGGCCGCCTCGGCCGGTTCGCCGGACCGGAGCAGCAGGGCGGCATCGGACACCGTCTCCGCCACGCCACCGGCAGCCCGGGTCACGACCGGGACGCCGGCGACCATGGCCTCTACCAGGGGCACCCCGAAGCCCTCGTGCGCGGAGAGTGACAGGTACACGTCGGCGGCGCTGAAGTGGGCGGCCAAGGAGGCGTCGGAAACCTCGCCGGCCATGCGGACCGCGCCGGCGAGCCCGAGGTCCTGCACGAACTCGAGCAACGCCTTGGAGTAGGCGTAACTCGAGGAGCCGCCGAGCAGGTGGAGCCGGGCCCGGCGGTCGTAGAGGCGGCGATAGACCCACAGCGCCTTGACCAGGTCGTGCTGGGCCTTGGATGGCACCACGCGCCCAACGAAGAGGAGATCGGCACCACCTTCGGCGCGCCCGGCCGAGAGCTCCGCCGCCACCCGCCGATCCGGCTCGGCCGTGGGCCGTCCGTAGTCGGTCAGGACCGGCACCACCACCGTGCGTCGGCACCCGGCTCGTCGGAGTTGGCGTTCGCTGAACGCGCTGTTGGTCATCCCGAGCAGCGCCACCGGGGCGAGCCGGGCCAGCTCCTCCCCTGCACGCGTGGCGCGCTCGACACTGCCCGTGTCCCACCCGGCGAACAACTCGGGGGTCGTGAAGTCGTGGAAGTCGAGGATGAGCGGCACCCGGTGCTCCAGCAGGTAGCCGGACACCGCGGACGACGTCGAGAACTGGTAGATGGCCACGTCGCTGGTTGTCGCGTGCTCCGGGTACGTCCAGTGCTTGAAGGCCAGGCCGGCCAGATCATCGTGGATGGCCTCGGCGAAGATCTCGGACCGCCATCCGGCGCGGCGCAGCGCCTCGTGCAACCGCAGGGTGTGCGTGCCGGTGGCGTCGTGGGGGTTGAGCGTGGGGACGAACTGGTGGACGGCCACCGGCCCGCCGGCGGCCGGGCTCACCGTTCCGCTGATGCTCCCGGCGTGGCGGAGCGGACGGCGACGACGAGGTAGTCGGCACCCCCGGAACCGTGCTGTGCCTCAGCCACGTACCCGTGCAGCTCCAGCAGACGACACCAGGCGGCGGGACGCAGGGGGTGGCCCGGCGCCAGATCCGCCTCGGGCGGCGCATCGGGGCCCTCCCAGGTGGCCCGGCTGGCCGAATGGATGACCAGCGTGCCGTCGGGTGCCAGGCGCAGGTCGATGGCATCGAGCAGGTCCTCACGCTCGGCGGCGCCCATGCCCTCGACCGTTCCCGTGAGCACCACGGCTCCCAGGCCCGCCGCGGCGACCGCCCCCAGGTGCTCGACCGGCGCCTCGGCGCGCAGATCCACGGTTCCGAGCTCGGCCCGCTCGACCAGGGCGGCCCGGGGGTCCACGCCGTAGGCGTCGCCCCCGGCTTCCTCGATCCGCCGCACCAGCCAGCCGTCCCCGCAGGCCGTGTGCAGGATCCGGCCCGTCGCTTTGGCCACGGCGGCCACCGCCGGATCGACCCACCAGGCCTCAGGGCCGTGGACGCCGGGGATCTCGACCACGCCGGCCCGTGGGATCCGCTGGGCGTCGAGCTGTCGCTGGATCTGGCCCAACCGGTCGTCGACGATGTGCAGGGCACGGCTGACCGCCGCAGCCGACTGGCTCACCTGGTGGGTGACCCAGCCCACGTACCAGAGCATGAGCGACCGCATACCCTTTTTCACGAACGCGCCGGCCGCACGTTCGGACTCCACGGGCACCACCGGGTCGATGAACGTTGCCGCATCCACCATGCGTAGGGCGTCGGCCAGGTCGCCGCCCCGTCCCGCCACCGGGGAGTGGGCCAGGAAGAGCTCGTCGAGCTCGCGCTCGAGCTTGGGCGGCAGGTCGCCCGAGGCGCGGCGCAGCCGCACCTCCTCGGCGATCTCGGCCATGACCTGGGCCACGTAGGCCTGGGGGTCGTCGGGCAGCTCCACCTCGGAGACGGCCCCCGCGTCGTCGCTCATGGTCGGCTCCCGATCACAGCGGCTGGCCCACGGCTGCCGGGTCAACGAGGTTCTCCGAGGAGATCAGTGCGGCATGGACCTCCATGCGGAGCATCCCGGTGACCTTGCCCGGGTTCATCATCTCGAACGTCCCTGCGTTCTCCTGCCAGTCGTAGAGGATGCCGCTCCGGCTCTGGATGCCCAGGGCGAAGGAGAACGAGCCGTCGAGCAGGGGCACCCCGACCAGGCCGAAGTGCATCACGCTCGTGCCGCGGGGCGCGTTGATCACCATTCCGATGATCGAGGTGTCGGTCCGCATCACGGCGTTGCCCATGTCATCGCGGACCTCGAGTGAGAAGACGACGTCCTCGACCGGGTAGAGCGCCTCGAACTCCACCCGGATGGTGAGGTCGTCCCCGGTGCGCATGTACGGCACGGTGTTGTCACCCGAGTACACGCGCTGCACGGAGCGGAACCGTACCGGCCGTTCCTCGTCGGGCAGGGTTCCTGCGGCGTCCCCGGGCGTCACGGGTACGGCGACCAGCTCGGGGTCGACGATCGCCATGCCGGCCCCCTCGGACATGAGCCGCTCGCGGAAGATCCGGGTCGCCTCCCCCGGTTCGCCCTCCGCGACCAGGTTCCCGTGGCTGAGCACGATGCCACGGTCGCAGATGGAGCGCACCGTGTCGGGCGAGTGCGTGACCAACAGGATGGTCCGGCCCTCACGCTGGAACTGGTTGACCCGGTCGATGCACTTGCGCTGGAACCTCTCGTCTCCGACCGCGAGGACCTCGTCGACCACGAGGACGTCGGGGTCGACGTTCACGGCCACGGCGAATCCCAGTCGCACGTACATGCCCGACGAGTAGAACTTCACCGGGCCGTCGATGAATTCCTCGAGCTCGGAGAAGTCGACGATGGCGTCGAAGACCCGGTCCACCTCGCGCTTGGACATCCCGAGGAGCGAGCCGTTCAGGTAGATGTTCTCCCGTCCGGTCAGGTCCTGTTGGAACCCGGCCCCCAGCTCGAGCAGCCCGGCCAGCTTGCCGCGCACGGCCACCTCGCCCGACGTCGGCTGGAGCACGCCGCAGATGCACTTGAGCAACGTCGACTTGCCCGAACCGTTGCGACCGAGGATCCCCACCGTCTCTCCCTGCCTCACGGTGAGGGACACGTCGCTCAGCGCCCAGAAATCCTCGGTCGCCTTGCGCCGGCCTCCGTGGATGATCCGTTCCTTCAAGGAGTTGTACTGGCCGTGGGCCAGGCGAAAGCGCTTGGAGACGTTGCGGACGTCGACGGCGAAGTCGCTCATCGGGTCACAGCTCCTCGGCGAAGTTGCCCTCGAGGCGGCCGAACACGGAGAGGGCCACGAGGAAGAGGATCATCGAGAGCACCAGGACACCGAGGACCAGGGCCGTGTACCAGAGGTAGCCCTGTGTGGGGAGGACCTGGTGGGTGACCCCGTCGAGGGTGTAGGAGGGGTGCGCATAGAGGCAGCGCTGGAAGACCAGAACGAGCGGTGTCACGGGGTTGAGGAAATAGACCCAGGTGAGCCCGTGCGGCCCCAGCTTGGACTCGATGGTCCAGTAGGGGTACACGATCGGGCAGGCCCAGAACCAGGCCGTCAGGACCACCTCGATCAGGTGCTGCGTGTCGCGCAGGTAGACGTTGACCGACGACAACAGGATGCCCAGGCCCGAGGCCAGGATCACACCGGCGAGCAGCGCGAGGGCGAGGAGCGGCAGGTAGGCCACGTCCGGCGGGTTCTTCAGCACGACCATGAAGATCACCATGATCACGCACTGGAAGACGAAGAAGACGCAGGCCGATCCCACGGCGGCCAGGGCGAGGATCTCGCGGGGAAACGAGACCTTCTTGACGATGCCGGCGTTGTTCACCACGACGCCCGTGCCGGTCAGCACGCCGAGCTGGAAGAGGTTCCACAGCAGGAGTCCGGCGAAGAGGTAGATGACGAAGTTCGGCATCTTCTGACTCAGCACGATGTTGAAGACGAAGAAGTAGATGGCCAGCGTCATGGCCGGCGCGATCAACGACCACACGAGGCCCAGAGCCGAGTTCTTGTACTTGACCTTGATCTCGGTGCGGACCAGGTAGATGAGCAGCTCGCGGGAGAGCCAGATCTCGTGCAGGCGCTTCCGCACGCTGATGGTGGGGGTAACCACGCGCGTGACCGATCCACGGCGTGCCTGGCTCACTCCGGCCGCTTCCGCCGCCATTGGCGAGCGGTCGGCCACCCTGCTCTCGACGTCCTCCCCGGCCCGCTGGTCAGCGTCCGAGGACGAAGCCGGGACGTCCAATGCCACGTCTACGAGTTCCCCGCTGTCGCCGTCGCAGCCGAACGGTCGATCACCTTGTCGATGAAGCCGTACTCGCACGCCTCCTCGGCCGTGAACCAGCGGTCACGGTCGGAGTCCGTCTCGATGCGCTCGATGGGTTGCCCGGTGTGGAAGGCGATCCGCTCAGCCATCATGCGCTTGAGATAGATGATCTGCTCGGCCTGGATGGCGATGTCGGCCGCCTGCCCCTGCATGGCCCCGGAGGGCTGGTGCATCAAGATGCGCGAGTGCGGCAGTGCGTAGCGCTTGCCGGGAGCCCCCGCGCACAACAGGAACTGGCCCATGCTGGCGGCCAGCCCCACACAGATGGTCGAGACGTCGGGACGGACGTACTGCATGGTGTCGTAAATGGCCAGGCCGTCGGTGACCGATCCACCCGGGGAGTTGATATAGAGCGAGATGTCCTTCTCGGCGTCCTCCGCCTCGAGCAGGATCAGCTGGGCGCAGACGGCGTTGGCCGTGACCTGGTCGATCGCTGATCCGATGAAGACGATGCGCTCTTTGAGCAACTGCTGGAAGATCTGACCCGAGGGGTCGAGGTCGGCCCCCTTGGCCGTGATGGTGGGTGGGACGGATGCGTTCGCCATGGGCATGAGGCTAGTTGCCGCCGAGGGCGCGGGGCGGCACACGGCCCTACACTCCCTGGTCACCCGCTCCGCGGGACCCGCTGCGGGCGTGGCGGAACTGGTAGACGCGCCGGGTTTAGGTCCCGGTCCCCGAGAGGGGGTGGAGGTTCGAGTCCTCTCGCCCGCACATCCGACCCCTGGACCCGTGTCCGGATAACTTCGGGTCGCGTGCCCCACCTCGTCGCTGCGCCGGACAAATTCCGGGGGACGGCACCGGCCCTCGAGGCTGCAGCGGCCATGGGCCGCGGGGCCCGCCGGGCCGGGTGGAGCGCCGACGAGGTGCCCATGTCTGACGGCGGCGAGGGGCTGCTCGACGCCCTGGCTCCGCTCGGAGGCGAGCGGCGTGTCACCACGGTGGAGGGGCCTCTGGGCGAGCCGGTGGGCGTCGAATGGGCCCTGTTCGAGCAACTCGGGGTGCTCGACCGGGCCGAGGGCCCCACGGCGGTGATCGAGATGGCGCGTGCCGCCGGGCGCGCACTGCTGGCGCACCCCGTCGACGACGACCCCGTCCGAGCGAGCACGACCGGCGTCGGCCAGCTCCTGCTGGCCGCCCGCGACGCGGGCGCCGGGCGCATCATCGTGGGTTGCGGTGGATCGGCCACCACCGACGGGGGGCTCGGTGCGTTCGAGGCCGTGGGCTCACCCGACGCGCTCGGTGGCGTCGAGCTGATCGTCGCCTGCGACGTGCCCGCCCTCCCGTTCCTCGACGCGGCGAGGGCATTCGGCCCCCAGAAGGGCGCCACCGCACCCCAGGTCGAGCTCTTGACGCGCGGCTCGAGGAGCTGGTGACGCGCTACCGGGATCTGACCGGGATCGACCTCACGGAGGTCCCCGGAACCGGCGCCACGGGGGGCCTGGCCGGCGGGCTGGTCGCCCTCGGAGGTCGGATCGCGCACGGCTTCGAGCTGGTGGCAGCTCTCACCGGCCTGGCCGACCGGATGGCTGGAGCCGACCTGGTCGCCACCGGCGAGGGACACCTCGACACGCCGTCTCTCAAGGGAAAGGTCCCCGGCGGTGTGCTGGCACTGGCCCGGGCCGCCATCCCGAACGGCCCTGGGCTGGACCGGACGCTCGTGGTGTGCATCGTCGGTGACACGGACCCCGCACTGCTCTCGGACCCCCCGACAGGCATGGAGATCGTCAGTCTGGCCGCCCGCTTCGGCGACCAGCGGTCCCGAGACGAGACGGTGGCCCTCATCGAATCTGTCACGGCCGAGGTGCTCACGCGGGTGCCGGCAAGACGCGACGACTGAATCCCCCTGACGCTCACGTCGAGGCTCAGTCGGACTCCAGCAGCCGGAGGAGGTCGAGCTCGACCTCCTCCATCAGCAGGGCCAGCAGCTCGAGCCGATCACGGACACCGTCTCGGGTCAGGACCCTCTGGGCGTCGTAGGCGCTGAGGGGCGCTGCCCCGCAGAGCGCCCACATGGCAACCTCGGGTTCTCCCGCACCGTCGAGAGCCGTGTCGGGCGGCAGGGGGGCGCGCCGCCGCTCTCGGCGAGCAGGGCCCGCACCCGCCGCACCCGCGCCGTTGTCGTGTCCAGCAGCTCCGACAGCGCAGCCGAACCGGGGGCCCCCGCTGGCCCCTGCTCCCCATCGGCCTGGCTCACTCTCGCCACGGGGTACGGGTCCTCGGGAAGCCATTGATCGACCTTGATGACCGACTCGCCCCTCACCTCGAGCATCCAGCGGCCGTCCGCCAGCTCAGCCGCCCTGGTGATCTCGGCACGCGTGCCCACGAGGGAACGCTGGTCCCCTCCGCCCACCTCGGAGCCTCGTTCGATGAGCACCACGCCGAACCGTCGGTCCGCAGCCAGGCAGTCTCGCGTCATGGCCCGGTAGCGCGGCTCGAAGACGTGGAGGCGCATGGAGCCGAAGGGGAAGAGCACACCCGAGACGGGGAACATCGGGAGTCGCTGCCCGGCCATCTCCCACATTGGCACGTCCCCGCAGGCACGTCATCAGGAAGAGAGCGAGGCCCGGACAGCGGGAAGGGCCGACCGGGTGGTCGACCCTTCCTCGGCACTGATTCCTGATTTGGGGAACCTCGGGATCCAGCCTGCGGCGCAGCAGGTGCGGGGGCCGCCTCGTCGGCCGGCCGGCGCGCGCACCGGGACGGGCGCGGCCTCGTTCAATGCGCCGGGCTTCGCTCCCCGAGGCTCCACTCGTGCGCCGCCGATGCAGAAGCCGGCGGCGCACACCTCAACCCGGTGGATCGACCTCCTCGGTCGAGCGTGTCGATGGCATCGGCAGCTCCTTCCAGTCCGAGCGGCTGACGACAGTGAACCGCCCTCATGACCAGTATCTGCTCCGCGCACCCTCCTGTGAACCCAGCGCGACCTGCGTGTTCGCGAACGTCCAGCTCACGGAGAAGACGACCGGGACGATGGGAACAGTCGCTCCAAGAAGGCGCAGTAACGATCCAGCACGGCCGGCCAGGCGTAGTTGGCCTCGACGTAGCGCCGGCCGTTGCCGGCCATGGCGGCCCGTAGCGAGTCGTCGGAGGTCATGCGCTCCACGACGGCCTCGAACGCCGCGAAGTCGCCGAACCACAAGCCCCCACCCGAGTCCTCGCAGTGCTCGAGCGTCGGAGCACACGACTGGTTGACGACCACCGGCACCCCTGCGGTGAGCGCCTCGACCACGGTCAGCGAGAAGGACTCGTGGGGCGATGGCGCCACCAGGGCCCGGGCGCCGCGCAGCAAGGCCCACTTGGCCCGGTCGTCGACCATTCCCGTGACCACGACGTCGTCGGCCAGCTCGGGCGCGTCGACGACCTGCCCCACCAGGACCAGGCGCAGTGGGCCGGGGTGGCGGTCCTTGTAGGCACCGAAGTACCGCCAGAGCATGCCGGTCCCCTTCTGGTCGTCGACCCGACCGATGCAGACCAGGTAGGGCACCTCGTCGAGACCGAACGCGGTGCGCACCGCGGCATCGTCGTCGGCCGTCCACTCTGGCGACGGTGCCGGCTCCTCGACCCCCAGGCCCACGACCACCTGCGGCGTGGCGGCCACCGGGAACCGCCGCTGCACCAGTGCTCGCTCGCTCCGGCTGTGGAACGCCAGGCCCCGGCAGGTGGCGAACACCTCGTCGAAGAGGCGCAGGTGGAGGGCGGGCTCCTCGTGAGCTGCCGGATGCAGGACGGCCCGCTCGCGAACCAGGGGAACTCCACGCACGGTCGGGTAGTACAGGTAGGGGTAGAAGGCGAGGACGTCGGCGTCACTGGAGGCCACGGCATCGAGCAACGCCGGCGAACGGGGCCCCTGCAGGTCGACCCAGCGGCTGGCGTCCTCGAGGCTCGCCCGCGCCGGGTCGTCGCGCAAGGCCGCCCACAGCGGGTGGAACCTCGGGTCGCGGCCAGCCTGGGAGCGGATCCGGTGCACCTGCACGCCCCGCTCGTCGAAGCTTCCTTCCGGGAGCTCGTCTCGCCACGTGATGGCGTCGAGCGCGCACGTGGTGAAGACCTCGACACGCCAGCCGCGGTCCGCCACCAGATGCTCGGCCAGCATGCGCGCCCCGGTCTCGGCCCCGCCGCGCACGTCGGCGCCGAGCGCGGCGTGACGAAACCGATCTTCACCGGCCTGCGGCTCCCGGCTGGGCCACGGTGTGCGCGCGATCCTCGGTCCGGCGTCAGCCCGGGGCGTCCGGCGCCAGGAGCCCGGCCAAAGCGCGAAACGCACGGCCGCGATGTGAGATTGCGTCCTTCTCGTCCGCCTCCATCTCGGCGAACGTCCTCCCGTCGCCACCCTCGCTGTGGTCGGGGACGAAGACAGGGTCGTACCCGAACCCCAACGCACCCCGGGGCTCGGTGGCGATGCTCCCTTCGACCACGCCCTCGGCCCACACCTCTGCCCCGTCGGGGAAGGCCACCAGGGCCACGGTCTTGAAGCGGGCGCGGCGCGGACCGCCCCGGTCCTCGAGCGCGGCCAGCTCGCGCAGCAGCTTCTCCACGTTGTCGGCGTAGGTCGCGCCCTCGCCGGCGTAGCGGGCCGAGTAGACGCCCGGGTCGCCCCCGAGAGCGTCGACCTCGAGGCCGGTGTCGTCGGCCACGGCGGGCTCATCGGTGGCCGCCGCGAGGGCGCGCGCCTTGAGGCGCGCATTGCCCAGGAGGGTCTCCGCGTCCTCCACCACCTCGGGCACGTGGGCCGGGCGTGGGACCAGCTCCACCGCCACGTGGGCGCCGAGGACCGCAGCGATCTCCTTCACCTTGTGCGGGTTGGCCGAGGCCACCACCAGGCGCCGAGGCGCCTCGGCGGTCACCGCCGGGTCGGGGGTTCGGCCAGCACGGCCACCTGCCGGGCGGACAGGTCCTGGATCCCCGACTCGGCCAGGCCGAGCAGCGTGTCGAGCTCGCCACGCGTGAAGGCCAGCCCTTCGGCCGTCCCCTGCACCTCGACGAACCGTCCCGAGCCGGTCATGACCACGTTCATGTCCACTTCGGCACGCGAGTCCTCAGGGTAGGGCAGGTCGAGCATGGGCACCCCGTCGACGATCCCCACCGAGACGGCGGCCACCGAGTCGGTCAGGGGATGCCGCGTGATCGTCCCCGCCTGCACCAGGCGGGTGCAGGCGTCGTGCAGCGCCACGTAGGCCCCGCAGATGGATGCTGTCCGCGTCCCCCCGTCGGCCTGCAAGGCATCGCAGTCGACCGTGATCTGCACCTCTCCGAGGGCGACCAGGTCGCACACGGCGCGCAGGGAGCGGGCGATCAGACGCTGGATCTCCTGGGTACGGCCCGACTGCTTGCCCTTGGCGGCCTCGCGCGATGCCCGCTCGGGCGTGGACCCGGGCAGCATCGAGTATTCGGCCGTGACCCAGCCCCGTCCCGTCCCGCGCATCCATGGCGGAACCCGCTCCTCGACCGACGCCGTGCACAGCACCTTGGTCCGCCCGAAGGTCACCAGGACCGACCCGGGTGCCATCACCGTGTAGTCACGCTCGAAGCTGACCGGCCGAAGCTGGTCCACGTTTCGCCCGTCCTGGCGCGCCGTCGCCACATCCCCACTCACGTCGGTTCCTCCTCCCTTTGCAGACCTCGGCCCGTTGCAGACCTCGAGTGGACACCGTAGGCCACGGCGAACGGCGGACCGGCCCCACCGGGGCCGGTCGGGAGCCGCACCGGGTACCTTGATCCCGTGCCACGCTATGTCGCACTGCTTCGCAGCGTGAACGTCGCCGGGTACGGGCGCCTCGCCATGGACGACCTGCGGACCTCGTTCGAGGAAGCCGGCTGCCGGGACATCCGGACCTACATCCAAACCGGCAACGTCGTGTTCACCGTCCCGGCCCGCCGGCCGGCGGCCGTGGCTGCCTCGCTCGAGGCGCAGCTGGCCCGGGACTTGGGCACCTCGCCCACGGTGATCCTGCGGACCGCGGCCCAGTTCGCAAGCATCGCGGCGTCGAGCCCCTTCGCGGCGCGCGGGGAGAACCCCGCCCGCCACCACGTCACCTTTCTGGCCAGTGCCCCGGCCCCCGAGGTGTTGGCGTCGCTCGAGCTGCCTCCGAGTGGGCGGGACGAGCTGGTCGTCGACGGCACCGAGGTCTTCGTGTCGACCCCGGACGGTTACGCAGGGACCAAGTTCTCGGGGGCCTTCCTCGAGCGGCGGCTGAAGGTGCCGAGCACCACCCGGAACTGGAACACCGTGGTCGCGCTCGCCGGGTTGGCCGAAGAGCCCTGAAGGCCACACCAGCTTCGAAGCCGCACCGCCCTAGTGACCTGAGTCGATAATTCGCAATCTCGGGGGAATTTCCTACACGTCTCTCGCGTTGTGCCTGTCATCAGTAACGATGGGAGGCAGGCATGCGACGTTCGGTTCTCGATCCTTTGGTGCTCAGCAACGACGAGCGCGAACAACTCGAGCGCTGGGCAAGACGTCCGAAGAGTTCTCAAGCCTTGGCGTTTCGCTGCCGTATCGTGCTGGCCTGCGCCGAAGGAGGACACAACACCGAGGTGGCCACCCGACTCGGTGTTGCTCGCTCCACCGTGAACAAGTGGCGGGCTCGCTTCGTGGCGCAGCGCCTCGAGGGGCTGCACGACGAGCCTCGCCCCGGGGCGCCGCGTTCGATCGGTGACGACGACGTCGAGATGCTCATCGTCAAGACCCTCGAGGAGACACCAGTCGATGCCACGCACTGGTCGACGCGATCGATGGCCACCGCGACAGGGATGAGTCAGTCGGCCGTCAGCCGGATCTGGCGGGCCTTCGGGCTCAAGCCCCACCTCGTCGATACGTTCAAGCTCAGCCCCGACCCACTCTTCGTCGACAAGGTGCGTGACATCGTCGGTCTCTACATCAACCCGCCCGACGCCGCACTCGTGCTCTGTGTTGATGAGAAGACCCAGATCCAGGCCCTTGATCGAACCTCGCCGGTGCTCCCCCTTCGGCCGGGACTGCCCGAACGGCGCACCCACGACTACGTGCGAGGAGGCACCACCAATCTCTATGCGGCCCTCGACGTCGCATCGGGGCACGTGATCGCCGATATGACCGAGCGCCACCGGGCCCAGGAGTTTCGTCACTTCTTGAACCTCATCAACCGCAGCGTCTCCGAGGATCTCGACGTGCATCTCGTGGTCGATAACGTCTCGACGCACAAGACGCCTGAGATCCACCGCTGGCTGATGCGGCACCCGAGGTTCCACCTCCACTTCACGCCCACCTACAGCTCGTGGATGAACCTGGTGGAGCGCTGGTTCGCCGAGTTGACGACCAAGTGGCTGAAGCGGGGCACCCATCGCTCGACCAAAGAGCTCGAGGCATCGATCGCCACCTGGGTGGATCAGTGGAACGAGGAGCCCACACCGTTCGCCTGGCACAAGAGTGCCGACCAGATCCTGGACACTCTGGCTAGCTATTGCGCGCGGATCTCTGACTCAGGTCACTAGAAGTAGATGATCTCCTTGGCCCGCTCGGTCACCTCGTCGAGGTCGCCGGTCCAGGCACCTGTCGAGAGGTACTTCCACCCGCCGTCGGCCGAGACGACCACGATGGAGGCCTCCTCGCCCTCGGGGAGCGACGCCGCGCACTTCGCCGCACCGGCCACGGCGGCTCCCGTCGAGATGCCGGCGAAGACCCCCACCTCGGTCAGGCGCCGGGTCCACTCGATGGACTCGCGGGGACGAACCACGGTCTTGCGATCGAGCAGTCCAGCACCGCCCTGAACCTCGAAGATGGGCGGGATGTACCCGTCGTCGAGGTTGCGCAACCCGTCGACCATCTCGCCCGCCGGTGGCTCCACGGCCCAGATCTGCACCCGGTCGCCCAACTTCTCCCGCAGGAACCGGCCGACTCCGAGCAGGGTCCCCGATGTCCCCAGCCCGGCCACGAAGTGGGTCACCCCCGGGCAGTCACGCAGGATCTCGGGCCCCGTCCCCTCGTAGTGCGCCCGCGGGTTGGCCGGGTTGGCGTACTGGTACAAGAACACCCACTCGGGATGCTCCTCGGCCAGCGCGCGCGCCTTGCGCACCGCACCGTTCGATCCTTCCGACCCGGGTGACTCGATGATCTGCGCCCCCCAGAGCTCGAGGAGCTGGCGGCGTTCGATCGAGACGTTCGTCGGCATGACCGCCTTGAGCGTGTACCCCTTGACCCGGCAGACCATGGCCAGCCCGATCCCGGTGTTGCCCGAGGTCGGCTCGAGGAGGACCTGGTCTGGCTTGCCGGGAACCAGCCTCCCGCTGCGCTCGGCGTCCTCGACCATGGAGAGCGCCACCCGATCCTTGACCGAACCACCGGGGTTCTGCCCCTCAAGCTTGAGGTAGAGGCGCGCCGCGGGGTTCGGGCTGAGCGCGCTCACGTCGACCAGCGGTGTATTGCCAATGAGGTCGAGCACCGACGAGTAGAGGGTCAACGTCAGCCTCCCGCCACCGCCGGCAGGATCGACACCTCGGCGCCGTCCTTCACGGGGGTCTCGAGCCCCTGCAGGTAGCGCACGTCGTCGTCGTCCACGTACACGTTCACGAACTTGTGCAAGGTCCCGTCGTCGGTCAGGACCTGCCCGGCCATGCCGGGATACTCGGCCACCAGCTTGGCGAGGACCTCGCCGATCGTCTCGCCGTCGACGTGCACGACGGACGCGCCGCCGGCGTGGCTGCGCAGGAGGTTCGGTAGGCGGACATCGACGGCCACGGGGCCTCCTTGGCTGCTCTGGTCTGGTTCGGTCTGGACTGGTTCGGACTGGACTGGTTCGGGCTCGTCTGCGTGATCTGGCCTGGTCGAAGGGATTGTTGACCAGATCGGTAACGATTCTACCGGAGGGAGGCGGGCCTCTCCCCCGCCACGGCCGGGTCCGGCGCCACCGAGGCGGTGGGCGGCCCGTCGGGACCACCCACGTCGAGGCCGGGGATGCCGAGGCCGGGCACCTCGACGGGCTCCTCGGCAATCGCTCCGTCGACGATCCGGTAGCTGCGCACCACGGGATGGGTGTCACGTAGCGAGACCAGCACGTAGTGCCAGCCCGGGTCGGTGGCCTGCGCCACGTCGGTCGGCGACGGGTAGGCGTCGGTGTGGGTGTGGGAGTGGAAGACACCCATGATGTCGGCCTCGAGCTTCTGGGCCTCCCGATCGACCCGCAGGAGGTCCTTGGGGTCGATCTCGTAGACCAGGGCCGAGGCCGCGGCATTGGCCGTGGTGAACACGTGCGTCACCTCGGGATCCCCGTAGGAGCCGACCAGGAGCCCGCACGCCTCGTCGGGCAGCCCGACCAGGCAGTGGGCCACCATCTCCATGTACAGCTCGCGGCCCAGGTGCAGCACCTCCCCACGGTACCCTCGTACCCCTCATGGCCCGGGCAAAGAGGCAGATCGCCAAGCGGGCAGCGGCCCGCGAGGAGCGCAGTGGCGACCGGGTGGTCGCCACAAACCGGCGCGCCCGGCGCGAGTACGAGTTCCTCGAGACCTTCGAGACCGGGATCGTGCTCCAAGGATCCGAGGTGAAATCGCTCCGGGAAGGAAAAGCCCAGCTCAGCGAGGCCTACGCCCGCGTGGACGATGGCGAGCTCTGGCTGTTCCAGATGCACATCCCGCCCTGGCACACCGGCACCGGGTTCGGTGCCCACGACCCCGATCGCAAGCGCAAGCTCCTCGTGCACCGGTCCCAGATCGACGAGCTGCTCGGCAAGACCCAACAGCAGTCCCTCACGTTGATCCCCGCCTCCATCTACTTCCGCGACGGCCGGGCCAAGGTCCAGCTGGCCCTGGCCAAGGGCCGGAGGCTCTACGACAAACGCAACGTGATCAAGGCCCGGGACGCCGAGCAGGAGGCGGCCCGAGCCGCCAAGGAGGTCAGCCGGTGGGCGGGCTGAGCTGCCCGGGCTGGCCGCGGGCCGTAGACTGGTGAGGTTGGCCAGTTCGGCCGACGACCCAGACCATGGGGGTGATCGGTTTCGACTTCGGTCGTCAAGGTAGGAGAAGCGAGCCGTGGTCTCCGGAGCCACGTTAAAGAGCCGGAACCAAAAACAAACGCCGAGCAACCACAGCTCGCGCTCGCTGCTTAGGCAGCGACGTCCACCCGGTCCCGGCCCTGCGGATCGGATCATGGGCGTCATTCAGTAGGGCTTACTCGACCGCTCACACCAACTGAGCATCGAGGACATCCTCGTTGGTTACGGGGCGGTGCTGCCGCCGGCAGAAGTGCCGCCCCCGACAATTTCTTGCCGGCTGCGCTCGGAGAAGGCCTACTGCGGCTCCGGAGGACGCGGGTTCGATTCCCGCCACCTCCACTCACTCTTTCGTCCTGTTTTCGCAGGTCACGGTACAGAGTTCCAGAACAGATCCAGCGACTGACACGGATCTGACACGGGACGCTTCGTGTTGGTCGCCCAGAGCGTTGGAGCTCGGCCGGTGGGACCGGGAGAAACGCCGCGGCTCTTGATCAGGTAGGGAAACTCCTCACAGCTACCCCACCCATCTGCGCACGCGAAGCCAACCGGCCCGGAGGAGCTCAAGAGGTCGTCGCCGATGTGCCGGGGGCGCCGCCGGCCCCCGGGGTCGGCGGCGCCCGCAATCAACAACGGATGAACAACTCTCGGGGCTTTCTTTAGGTTCCGCTGGCACTCGTTGGCGTTCACTGTATGCCGCTGGGTACCGCTGTCATCCGCTGGTTATCCATTCTGACCAGGGAGTTTGTCGCGACCGTTCTCCAAGGTGGTCGCCATGAATCCCGAGGACCGAGCCATGGTCGAAGCTCTCTGGCGGCACTCTCACCGTCGTCAGCTCGAGGGTTTTTTGGCGCAGGGCGACCGTTGCGGATGGTGCCGCCATCCCATCCGCCTTCGGGGCCACGCCTCCAGGGGCACCGACAAAAAGCGCACCGTCGTCTTCTCCAGCGCTTCACTGCCCGACGGTGTCGTCCTCAAGGCGTGCGGAACTCGAAGCGAGCTCCAATGTCCCGCCTGCGCCTGGGTCTACCGGGGCGACGCACGCCACCTCGTCCGGGCCGGGACTCGAAGGCGGCAAGGGTGTCGACGAGTCCGTTGCGACCCACCCGGCCGTCTTCCTGACGCTGACCGCCCCGGGTTCGGCGTGGTCCACGGCCTTCGGACCAGGTCGCCGTGCCATCCGAAACGACCGGTCGGGATCACCGGTGCCCCCACGGCCGCCCCGTCACGTGCGCCGCGCACCACCGGCGCCTCCGACGAGCTGCTCGGGACGCCCCTTTTGCCCTCGACTGCTACGACTACGTCGGCGCCGTCATGCAGAACGCCAGCACCTCCGAGCTGTGGCGACGAACGACCATCTATATCCAACGCCAACTCGCCGCTGTGATCGGGTGCTCACAGACGGAGGCAGCCCGTACGGTTCGCCTCGCCCACTGCAGAGTGGCCGAGTTCCAGCGCCGTGGCGTCGTCCATCTGCATGCCGTCGTGCGGGCCGACGGCCCCGATGGCACTGCTCCTCCGATCGATACCGCACAACTTGCCCAGGCCTGCGGGCAGGCCGCTCGCCTGGTCTCCGTCGCCCACCCCAGGGGGTCAGCCCGATGGGGCGATGAGTTCGACGTCCAGATGCTCGAGATCGGCTGGTGAACGGGCCAAGCGTGTCGCCACCTACGTCGCGAAGTACGCCACGAAGTCCACGATCGACCATCCCGGCCTCGAGCGGAAGATCCTTTCGGAAGGCCGACCTGGCCGGGCGCTCCATGGCGCCGCATATACGTCGAATGGCTGCGACCGCCTGGGGACTTGGTAGCGATCCTGCTTTCGAGTCCTTCGGTCTCGCGACGTCATGCCCACCGTCTCGGCTACGGCGGTCACTTCCTCACGAAATCCCGCACCTACTCGACGACGTTCAGTGCGCTTCGTGAGGCCAGGTCGCAGTGGCAGGAGAACCGGCGCCGGCCCGAGGAAGCGCAGGCCGACGGTGCGAGCGAGGGCAGATGGCGAGCCGTCGGCAGTGGGTGGGCCAATCAAGGAGAAGCACTCTTCGCCGGCTGCCAGCAGAGACAGAGGGCCGAGGCTCGGAGTGAAGCGGAGTTCGCGTGGTACACCCGCTCCGAATAGGTCCCTGGTCAGAGGCCAAACCGCCGAAGGCGGTGCGGCAGCACCTTCGCGTGCACTGGCGACGACTCGAGGACGCGTGCGTGAGCTCCATTCATCGGGAGCCCAATGGACGTTGGCGGGCCCGCTACCGGGACCGCTCCGGCCGCTCCCGTTCCAAGAACTTCGCCCGGAAAGCTGACGCCCGGGTCTTCCTCGACGAGATCGGTCACGACCTGCACCAAGGAACGTGGATCGACCCCAAGCTTGCTCGCATCCCCTTCGAGGCTTGGGCCGACCGCTGGTGGCCCACCACCGTGAAGCTCCGACCGACGACTCGCCACGGGTACTGGGGCATCCTGCAGCGCCACGTCCGGCCCTACTTCACTGGCCGAAGACTGTCGGACATCGACTACATGGACGTCGAGGACTTCATCGCGCACCAGCTCAACCGGGGGCTCTCCCCCAAGTTCACCCGGGACTGCGTCTCCGTCCTTTCCCTAATCATGAAGAGTGCCGTGCGAGCCAACCTCCGCCGCGACAACCCAGCCGCTGATCATCACATTCCGATCCCAAAGCGCAAGCTCCATGAGGGGGACGTCCTGAGCATGGAACAGGTGCATCAGCTCGTTGCTCACGTGCGCGAACCGTACAAGCCTGCGGTCTGGCTGTTGATGTTGGCCGGGATTCGCCCTGCTGAACTCTGTGGCCTTCGGGTCTGTGACGTCGACTTCGACAAGAGGATCATTCACGTGCACCAGACCGTGCTGCCGGTACACCGTTACGACCGTGAGGGTTTCGGCCTCGTGACCAGGCCGCCCAAAACTGCGGCCGGGGACCGTCGCATTCCAATCCCCGAATGGCTCTGCCGCGACCTGTCCGCCATGGTGACGGCGCGGCACGGCGGGACATCGAAGGCCGCTGACGATCCGAGAGAGTTCCTGTTCCAGACCCGGTACGGAAACCCGTTGAACCGGGACAAGCTGCGCCAGGACGTCATCCGCCCCGCCCTCCGAGCGGCGGGCCTCCCCGAGACATTCCGCACGTACGACCTACGGCACTCACACGCCTCGGTGATGATCGATCTCGGAGTGAACCTGCTGGCGCTGGCTCAGCGGATGGGACATAGCGACCCGGCCATGACCCTCCGGCTCTACTGCCACCTCTTCGAAGGCGCCCAGGTTGAGCTGAGTGAGAGGACCGATGTCCTCAGGGCGGCCTCGCTGCCGGCCGAAGCCTCTGTGATTCCGATTCGCCGGGCTCGTCCGACGACCTGAGTCCTTATCTACCGTCGAGGACCAGCTGGCGGGAGATGGCGTTGGAGACGTGGCGCTTGAGAGACCGAAGAGCTCTAGTCACCAGAACTACCGGTCCCAACCCCCGCGACATCCTGTGATCCCTTCAACCCGGCGAAATCGACCTTTGCGGCTCGACACGGGGCCTGAATCGCGAACCCCTGGCCTGAGTCGCATCCGAGCTCCGCCAGAACGTTGACGAAGCCGAGTCGCTCGATACCCTCGGCCACGACGCGCAGCCCAAGGGCGTGACCGAGGTCGATGATCGAACGGACGAGGTTCTCGTCCCTCCCGTCTGCGTCACCGAGCTGGAGACGCGATGTGAACGCACGATCCAGCTTGACCTCGCCGACGGCGAGCTCGCTCAAATGTGAGAGCGATGAGAACCCGGTGCCGAAGTCATCGATCGACACCATGATTCCCACGTCCGCCAGGCTCTGAATGACCCGCTTGGATCGGGTCAGGTCGGCCATGACCATCCCCTCGGTAATCTCGAGGACGAGGGCCTCCGGCCCCAGACCGGACCGACTGAGGAGCGCGCTCATTCGCTGCGGCAGTGCCGAATCCAAGAGGTCGGTGGCCAGCAGATTGACCGCAACGGCCACCTGGCGTCCCTCGTGCCACCACTGGGAACAATCGGCGATTGCTTGCTCGAAGACCCATGAGCTCAAGGTTTGGATCAGGCCGCTCTCCTCCGCCAGGTCCAAGAGATGCGCGGGAGGTATGGGCCCGAGGGTTGGATGGGGCCACCTCAAGAACGCCTCCACGGTAACCACCTGACCAGTAATGAGGTCGATCTCTGGTTGATAGTGGAGCGCGAGTGAGCCGTCAGCCATGGCCTGGCGCAAGTCCGCAATGAGAGCGAAGCGGTCAGTCTCGTCGTCGAGGGTGGCCTCGTAGACGTCAAAGGACCCACGCTCGTTCTTGGCTCGGTACATGGCGATGTCCGCACAGCGCAGCAGCTCCGTGGAACTCAAGGCGTGCTCTGGCGCCAGTGCGACGCCGATACTCGCCCCGACGCGCAGGCTCGCATTACCCACGTCAATTGGTTCTTCAAGCAGCATCGAGAGGCGTTGCGCCACCGTCGTGGCCTTGAAGGTGTCCGCAGCGTGAAGGAGGACGGCGAACTCGTCACCGCCGAGGCGCGCCACCAGGTCGTCGTGACGGACGACCTGGCGGATACGTGGCCCGATCTGGCGCAGCAGCGCGTCTCCAGTCTGGTGTCCGAAGGAGTCGTTGATCTCCTTGAAATGATCCAGATCGATCAAGAGAAGGGCCACCGCTTCAGACTGTGAATCTTCATGGGACAAGGTGGCCAGAGCCCCCTCGAGCTCGTCGAGGAGTCGCCTGCGGTTACCGAGCCCAGTCAGCTCGTCGGTCACCGCCAAGTGCTGGCGCGACTCATTGAGAGCCCTTTGCTTGCGCAACGACGAGGCCAAGCGAGCGGTTACCACCAACAGCGTCGCCCCGGCAAGCGCGAGGGCAATCGTGTTCAGGTATTCGATGTTGCCCAGCACCACAATCACGAAGCTCGCCACCGAGTAACGCCCAGAAGGGTTTCCAACGTGTGCACCACCATGTTGCAATCGACCTTTCAGCGTCCATGCTTGACGAAAATGCACCTTGGGGCTCGACCCGACGTCGTCCGATGCACAGCACCCCTAGTCACCCGGCGCTGGAATCGCCCACATCAGACGGAACCACGTCGATGACCTCGCGATAGTGATCTACCTCGGAGTGAACCTGTCGGCCCTGGCTCAGCGGATGGGGCATAGCGACCCGGCCATGACCACGGTCAGCCCATTCTCGGGTCTGAGCTGTCAGCCGGCCACGCCTCACGTCAGGGACATCATCGCTAGCGGAGCCGACACAAGAGCCACGGCCCCGATCGCCGAGGCCGTCGCGAGCACCTTGGAGTTGCGGGACGCATCGAGAAGGCGCTCGACCCGTCTCGGGATGTCCCCTCCCGAAGAACCCAACGCGCAACTTGGGACTGGTCCCGACGTCGCCATGCGCACAAGCGCGGCCGCCAGGTTGACGGGGTCATTTCGTTTGGCCGAATAATCGTCGGCCGACATCTCGAGGAGCGACGCAATCTCCCCCGAGGCCAGTTGCGCATACGGAACCCATCCGAACATCTTGCGGAGACCCGTCATGGGCAGCATGACCAACCCGTGGTGCTCGTGAGCGTGACCCCGCTCGTGTTCGATCACGGCGTGCGCCTGAGATGAGCTAAGGAGGCGAAGGGCGCCCTCGCTGATCACGATGCGCGGATGACGCCCCGGCAGGCAGTAGGCCACCGGTCGACTGTTCTCGAGAAGATCGGTGCCGGGGTAGTCCGATGACGGGCGAGCCAGCAGATTCAGCAGCCGGCGGTGCCGTGCCCGGGATCTCGTGGTTCTGGCCATAAGGGTGCCGAAAAGGACAAGGAGGACGATCAACAGATCTGCGGCGAGCGTCAGTCCCAGGGCCTCTGGCACGCCGAGACCTTTCACAGGATGTCCACTGGCGAGACCTTCGACGAGCTCGCCCAAACCGCGAGCAAATCCGACGTGATACCGATAAACGGCAACGGCCAATCCCACGCCGATCCCCGACGCGATGGCTCCGAGCCCGATGGATTGCCACAGGGCAACGGCCGAGCGGGGGGCCCGGACCACCCACTGCGCTCTGGCCAGCCAGGTACTCATTGGACCGAGGAGGACGACCGAGAACAGCCCGAGGACTCCTGCGGCAACGAGGAGGCTCATCGATCCGAACGTTCGTCGGTCACGTCGTCGAGTGCCCGACGCAGCACACGGGCCTCGTCAGAAGACACCGACTCGGCGAAGCGAACCAGCACGGCCCCCCGGTCGCCGGCATCACCCATCGCCTCGATCATGAGCTCGGCCATGTAGGTCTCGCGGGTCCCGGCAGGCGCGAAGCGGTGGGTGCGCCCAACGGTTGTTCGACGGACCAGCCCCTTTCGTCTGAGTCTGTCGAGAATCGTCAGGACGGTCGTATAGGCGCGGTCTGGAAGCTCGTCAGCGACCTCGCGTCCCGTCAGAGGGGAGTTCTCCGAGTCCCACAGCGCGTCCATGACCTTGCGCTCCAAATCGCCGAGTCGGTTCATCGCCTTCGCCTCATGTCGAGAGTCTCGCGGACGTCGGATGCCAGGGTGACTTTCACTACTACACAGTGTAGTAGTACCGTCCACGGGGTGATCGCCGTACTGTACGACGCACCCCTCCCGCCCCTGCGGGGCTCGGAGTTCACCTCCACCCAGTTCGACTTCGTCCCCGTGGCGATGATCGCCGTCGCCCTCGCTTTCTACCTGTGGGGCGTGCAACGCAACAACGCCCTGCATCCCCGTCACCGCTGGGCCGTCGGCAAGACGGTGGCCTTCCTCGGCGCCCTGATCACGACCGGGATTGCCATCTTCAGCTTCGTCGGCGTCTACGACGGGGAGCTCTTCTGGGACCACATGGTCCAGCACATCCTGCTGATCATGGTTGCCGCTCCGCTCTTCGCCATCTCCTCACCCCTCGACCTGGCCTGGCGGGCCAGCACCGGCAGCACCCATGTCGCCGTGGCGTGGGCGCTGCGTTCCAAGGTGGCCACGTTTCTCGGCCACCCCGCCGTGGCCTTCGTGTTCTACGCCGTGCTGATCCCGATCACACACCTCACGGTTTGGTACAACTACACGCTCACGCACGAATCCGTGCACAACGCCGAGCACCTGGCCTTCCTCGTCGTCGGCTACCTGTTCTGGCGTCAGATCTTCGGATCCGATCCCAACCGCTACCGACTCCATCCGGCGCTGCAGTTCTTCTATCTATTCCTGGCTATCCCCATCGACACCTTCACCGGTCTGTCGCTGGCGGGGGCCTCCCATGAGATGTTCCCGGCCTACTTCGCTACCGATCGAACCTGGGGCCCTTCCTATGTCGTCGACCTCCATGTCGGTGGCGACATCATGTGGGTAGTGGGCGACACCTTGATGCTCTGGCCCATGATCCCCGTGGCGCTGCGCTGGATGCACATGGACGAGCGCAAGGCGGTACGCATCGACAGGGAACTCGATGCCTCTACCGAGCTCCAGCTGATGGGGGACGATGCTCAGTGATACCCCGTACGGCGCCACGATGGCGCGGTCGCGGCCAGATCGTCCGAAGAGCATGGGTGTCCTTGATTGGCCTCTTCCTTCTCTCGACCGCGCTGTCGGCATGCGGGGGCTCGAGCGACCCACCCGCGCCACCCGCCAGCCAGGGCAACGTGGTGAACCGTTCGATTCCTGACGTCCCCCTGATCTCCTCATCCGGTGCTCCGACGTCGCTCGCCGCCTACCGGGGCAAATACCTCGTCATGGCTCCCTTCTTGAGCCTGTGCCAGGACGAGTGCCCCCTGGTCACCGGTGCGTTCATCGCACTGCAGCGAGACGTCGAGGCCGCGGGACTGGGCAAGAAAGTCGTCTTCATGGAGATCACCGTCGACCCCGGGCGCGACACCCCGGCCCGGCTCACCGCCTACTCGAAGGAGTTCGGGGCGGACTGGCCCATGCTGACCGGCACACCTGCCAACCTCGACACGCTCTGGAAGTTCCTCGGAGTCTCAGTCGAGATCGTCCCCGAGGACCAGCCGGCCAAGATCGACTGGTTCACCGGCACACCGCTCACCTACGACGTCAATCACGCCGACGGGTACTTCCTGATCGATCCCGCCGGTCACGAGCGATTCAGCGACTCGCTCCCCCCGATCTGCGCGGGCACCTGGACAAGAACCTGACGAACCTGCTCAACGACGGCGGCCTCCAGAACCTGGATCACCAGGCCAATCCGAACTGGACACTGGCCGATGCTCTGCAGTCCATCAGCTGGCTGGTCGGCCAGAACCTCCCGGGCCGAGCCAACACCTAGTGGTGACCGTCGAGCCCCGCGCCATCTTGGGGACGGCTCGGACCGTACCGTCTTGGGGTCGTGGAGCTGGAACTCTCCGAAGGGGGAAGACGACGAGCCATGGATGACGCCACGGAATCCGCGGTAACGAGAAGGCACCGAGACTTTCGCCTCGTGCGAACCCAGCGTGTCCTCCAGGTCGTGCTGGGCCTCTTCTGGCTCCTCGACGCCGGTCTGCAGTTCCAGCCGTACATGTTCCGCAGCAGCTTCACCTCGACCTACCTGCTCAACAATGCCCAGAACCAGCCCGATGTCATCCGTTGGATCATCACCAACGTGGGCAACTTCGTGGGGCCTCACGTCGCCGTCTGGAATACCCTCTTCGCCCTCGTCCAGGTGGCCATCGGCATCGGGTTACTGCTCCGCCGAACCGTGCGCCCAGCCCTGGTCGTGTCGTTCTTCTGGGCCTTCGGTGTGTGGCTCTTCGGGGAAGGCCTTGGTCAGCTCCTCACGGGGTCGGCCTCTGCTCTCACGGGTGCCCCCGGATCGGTCTTCCTCTACGGTCTGATCGGCCTGATGGCATGGCCGCGGTCGGTCCCAGTCGAGGAGGGCGCCGAGGCGGAGCCGGTTGTCGGGATCGCGTCCTCGGCCTCGGCGCAGGGCATCGGGCGAGCAACGACGCCACTGCTGGTCTGGTGCGGCTACTGGTCGCTGGCGGCGGTGTTATTCCTGCTGCCGAACAATCGAACCCCGACGTCGGTGTCGAGCGCGATCGTCGGCATGTCATCGGGCGAGCCGAGCGCCTACTCGCACTTTCTGAACAGCTTCGGCAACCACTTCGGCACGGCCGGTGCCTGGACCACGTGGCTGCTGGCCATCGGCTCCCTGATCGTCGGGTTCGGGCCCCTGGTGTTCCGCCGTCCGACACTCTTCCTCGCCGGTGGCGGACTGTTGGCCACCTTCTTCTGGGTCAGCGGTCAGGGTCTCGGCGGCATCTTCACCGGCTCGGGGACCGACCCCAACTCCGGTCCCCTAATCGTGCTCTTGGCCCTGGCGATGGTGCCGGCGGTGCTTCCCGATCCGGCCACGTGGCGCTCGCCGTTTTCGATGGCGCTCTTCGAGTATCCCGTGGCCGTGCTCGGGGGCTTAGTGGCACTTGTCGCCGGGCTCCTCCTCAGCGCCGCCTATCCAGTAGCGGCCCAGGAGTCGACGAGCACGGCCATGGCCGGGATGACCGGCATGGCGGGGTCGTCGATCTCCGGCTCGAGCGACCAGGCCGCGACGACGGCAACCTGCACAAGGGGGAACAACGGTGCCCCGAGGAGCGGGCTCGACGTCAACGACACGCCGAACATGATCATGGCCGGACCGGGCACCGCCATGAACATGAACGGTACCGACGCCAGCGCGGCGGCCGGCCTCAACACCACCAAAGCCAACTGGCACTACACGGGTCCTGCGCTGCCGACCGCCGAAGCTCAGCAGCTCCTGGCCAAGGGTGCGAATGGACCCGCCGACGTCCACATGGCGGCCAACGGCTGCGCATCGGAGCCCACGTTCTCCCAACAGATCAACGCCACGCAGTACGTGCAGAACACCAGCGAGGCAGCAGCACGATACGCCAACCCCGCGCAGGCAGTGGCTGCCGGGTATTTCCCGGTGTCACCGACGAACTATCCCGTCGTGTACTACGTGAATCCCTCGATCGTTGCCGCCAACGCCGCCGCGAGGAGAACACTCGATCCGCAGTCGATCGACGGGCTGGTCTATGCCCAGACGCCGAGCGAGGCAGACGTGCTCGCTGCCGCGATGTACCTGCTGCCAACGACGCTTGCACGAGCGCCGATGCCGTACGGCCCCCTCGTCCAGTGGCATCAGCGCACCAACGTGTGTGGTCCCTCCACGACAACGAACAACCTTCCGCTGCAGATTACCGGCACGGCGCCGTGTGCCGCAGGCAGTGTGCAAATGCCCACCCCCTACATGACCATGGTCTGGCAGGTCCCCGTGGCGGGAGGACCGCTTGCCATCCAGCCTCCTGACATCCAGATCGTGGAGGCGGCCATCATGGATATCAGCTCATGACATGAGGCATCAATTGGCCGGGGGCAGCGGTCGCTGAAGCTCTTCGCAGCTCGAGCAGCGTCCGATCACGTCCAGGGCGTGAGAGGTCGGGTGAAAGTCCTCTTGGGCGGCGAGCACCTGCACCACCTTGGCGACGGTTCGCTCGAAAGCTCGGGTCGGTGTCACGTCGATGACCCGACCACAGCCCGTGCAGAGCAGATGGTGGTGGTGTTCGGTTAGGTCCTCGGCTAGCTCGAATCGGGCAAATTCGTCATTGGCAGCAATGCGGCGAACGACCCCCGCACCTTGAAGATCAACGAGGTGCCGGTACGCGGAGCTCCTCGGAACCTCTGGAAGTCGTGCGGCAATGTCGGAGATGCTGACCGGATGGCCGTGGACGGCCAGGAGCTCCACGATGGCCCGTCGACCGGGGGTGTAGCGCTGGTCAACACGCCTGAGGCACGCCTCGACGAGGTCGTGCAAGTCGTCGTCGACCACATGCTGCTGGGACGCCGGGCCCGCCATCGCTCTGTCCTCCTCCGAATGTAAGCGGGGTCGCACCCTGCCGAGCGCCCCTCCCCCTGTCCAGGGTAGCGGGCCCGATCTCAGTTGTAATGAGACTCAGTCTCAGTCTAGGTTGCCTCTATGACCATTCCATTCTCAATGGCAACCGTGTTCGAGGCACCCCGCCTGGCGAGGTTTGCTGTGGCGTCGGCAATCCTCGGGATGGCCCTCCTCTGTGCCGGCGGTACGTCTGTCGCCGTCGCGAGCAGCACCACCTCGGGTGTGATCAACGCCGTCGGAGCGGAGAACGAGTACGCCAACGTGCTCAGCCAAATCGGCGGCCGTTACGTCAAGGTGTCCTCCATCCTCGACAACCCCAACACCGACCCGCACACCTTCGAGGCGAGCACGAGCGTGGCGCAGGAGGTGAGCCAGGCCGAGCTCATCGTCCAGAACGGCGTCGGCTACGACACCTTCATGAACGACATCGAGTCGGCCTCACCGAACCCGAAACGCAAGGTCATCGTGGCCCAGCACGTTCTCGGCCTCCCCGACAGCACCCCCAACCCCCACCTCTGGTACAGCCCCAAGACGATGCCCGCGGTGGCCAAGGTCATGGTGGCTGATCTCTCGTCGACTCGAGCCGAGCCACAAGGCGTACTTCCAGGCCAGGCTGCAGGCCTTCGACGCGTCGCTCAATCCGCTGGCTCGAATGCCATCGCCGCCTTCAAGGCCCAGTACCCCGGCACTCGCGGTCGCCACCACGGAGCCGGTGGCCGACTACCTCCTGACCGCCATGGGCATGAAGAACCTGCACCCCGTTCGTCTTCCAGGCCGACATCATGAACGGGGTCGACCCCGCACCGCAGGACATCACCCTCGAGAAGGGGTTCTTCACCAAGCACGCGGTGAAGGTCTTTTGCTACAACCAGCAGGTGGTCGACTCGCTCACCACCTCGATCCGGCAGACCGCACAATCTGCCGGCGTGCCGGTTGTCGGCGTCTACGAGACGATGCCCACCCCTGGTTACGACTACCAGTCCTGGATGCTGGCCGAGGTGGCCGCGATCAAGGCCGCCGTGGTGCACGGCACTTCGACGGAGCACCTGTGATCGACACCCCGGTGCTCGAGGTCGACGACATCGGCGTCTCGTTCTCGGGTCGCACCGTGCTCGATGGCGTCTCCTTCGAGATCCGGGAGGCCGAGTTCACCGGCCTCATCGGTTCCAACGGGGTCGGCAAGACCACCCTGCTGCGCGTCATCCTCGGACTGCAGCGCCCGACAGCGGGGCCAGGTGCGTGTCCTCGGCGAGCCGTTGTCCGGTGGCGGGCGATCGCTCGGCTATGTCCCCCAGAAGTTGTTGCTCGACCCCGACATCCCGATCCGGGCGCGCGACCTGGTAGCGCTCGGCCTCGACGCCCAGCGCTACGGCTTCGGTCGGCGAACCAAGGCCCAACGTGAGCTGGTCGACAAGATGCTCCATGACGTCGACGCCGAAGGCTTCGCCGACGCCCGGGTCGGGACCCTCTCGGGAGGCGAGCAGCAGCGGGTCCTGATCGCCCATGCCTTGATCAGTGGTCCCGAGCTCCTCCTGCTCGACGAGCCCTTGGCCAATCTCGACCCCAAGAGCGTTCAGGAGATCGTCGCCCTGCTGCACCGGGTAGCCCGCGACAACGAGGTGGGCGTCCTCCTCTCTGCGCACGAGATGAACGCCCTGCTGCCCGTCATGGACCGGATCGTCTACCTGAGCCGGGGCCGGGCGGCGAGCGGGACGACCGAGGAGGTCGTGCGTCCCGAAGTGCTCTCCAAGCTCTACGGGCACCACGTCGACGTCCTCAAGCTGCACGGCCGGGTCCTCGTCGTGGCCGAGCCCGGTGCCGAGGTCCACGACGTCCCCGATCACCCGCCGTTGACCGTGACCTGACGTCGCGTGCACCTCCTGTTCGAGCCGGGATTCTTCTCGAGCGCTCCGGTCCACACCGCGGCGCTCATCGGAGCGCTCACCGCGGTTGTTTCGGCGGTCGTCGGTGTCTTCACCGTGGTGCGGAGCCAGTCCTTCGCCGGCCATGCATTGACCGATGTCGCCACCACCGGGGGCTCGGGTGCCTTCCTCTTGGGGCTCAGCCCACTCACGGGGTTCATCGCCGGCGGGGTCATTGGTGGAGGGGCCATGGAGATGATCGGCGTCGAGCGGGCGCGCAGCCGGGACGTGGCGACGGGCATCGTGCTCGGAGCGGCCACCGGACTTTCCGCGCTGTTCCTCTACCTGGATGCGACCCGCAGTGCCATCACGGGCGCCACCCAACAGATCCTCTTCGGGTCGATCTTCACCATCGACCCGTCCACCGTGCCGACTGTGGTCGCCCTCGAGCGCCGCCACCCTGCTCGTCTTGGGCGTGATCTATCGACCGCTCTTGCTCAGCTCGGTCAGCGCGGAGCTCGCGTCGGCCCGGGGCATCAGCCTGCGTGTCGTCGGCCTGCTGTTCATGCTCGCCCTCGCCGTCGCGGTCGGCCTGTCCTCGATCGCCATCGGGTCCATCCTCTCGACGGCCTTGCTCATCGGGCCTGCGGCCACGGCACTGCGCGTCACCCGGAGCTTGCGCACGGCGACGGCGGTCGCCTGCCTCCTCGGGATCTCGACAACCTGGCTCGGCATCCTCTTCGCGTACGACAGCGTCTCGTGGGACCCCTCGAGCCAGGGACTGCCCGTCAGCTTCTTCATCGTGGCCATCGTGTTCCTCCTGTACCTCGCTTCCGGTCTTCCCGTCGTCCGCCGGCTCTCGGGCCGTCGCGCCGGCGGCGAGCCACCCGAGCGTGCGGTTGCGCCCCGCGGCGAGGACGCGTTACCGGTTGGTGCCACACGCCTGATGTTCTCCGGCTTCATGACCAACGCATGGGAGGTGGGCACCATCGTGGCCATCGTCGCCGGGGTCGTTGGCTTCTTCGTCGTGCTCCGGGGGTCGGCCTTCCCCGCCCACGCCATCCCCAATGGCGCCTTCGCCGGAGCCGCGGGCGCCAACCTGGTCGGCGTCAACCCCCTCGTCGGCCTGGGCGTGTTCTCCTTGCTCGCCGCCCTTGGCATCGGGTCGCTCAGCCGGCGGGGCCGGGCCGATGTGGTCACGGCCCTGGTGCTCGTCATGATGCTGGCTCTCGGCGCTGCGTTCTTGAGTCAGAGCACCGAGTACGAGCCCCAGATCTTCTCGCTCCTCTTCGGCGAGATCCTCGGTGTCAGCTCCAGCGAGATCCTGCCGGTGGCCGTGCTGGGACTGGTTTCGATCGTCGGCATCGCCGCTCTCTACCGGCGCCTGATGCTCAACTCGATCGCTCCGGAGATCGCCCAGGCCAGGGGTATCGAGCCCCATCGGACCGAGATGGCCTTCCTGGTGGTCCTGGCCTGTGCCACCACGATGACAGTGCCGGTCGTCGGTGCCCTCTTGATCTTCACCCTGATGATCGGACCTCCGGCTGCCGCTCGCTGCTTCAGCAACCGACCTGGGGTTGCCATGGCCGCATCGGTCGCCATTGCTCTGTTCACCGTGTGGGCGGCCCTGGCCAGCTCCTACGAGTTCAACTGGCCGGTCGGGTTCTTCGTCGGCGTCTTCAGCGCTGCGTGGTACGGGATCGGGAGGGTTTACGCCAGCTGGAGCCGAGCCCACCGCACCAACTATTCCTGCTGAGGGCGATGGCCCTCTCTCGGCACCGGCTGGGGCATTCGATCATTGCTCGACGTGACACGGATCTGCCACGAAGAATGGGCAGACAGCGAGTACTTGCGAGTGTCAGCGGGTGCCAACGATTACCATCACGCTCCAGCTAGAGTCAGGATTTGTGGCGTTGACGTGGAGGTTTACACCGATCACAGCCCGACGTTCGATTCCCGCCACCTCCAAGGGTGCTGTCACCGCGACCGTGAGCATCGTTGGAGGTGCACCTGCCCTCTCATGGCGCTCGAATCATGGCGCCCGGACCCATCGAGCCCGAAGACCTGAGTCCCGAGGCAAAGGCGGACCTGACCGAGCTCTACCGAAGGTGGCGATCCGAATAGCGAGGAGTGCAGTGCCTGAGCTATCCCACACACGAGGAGTGGCCGACCGGTGACCGCCGAGCCGACCGGATCGAGTCGCCAGGAGGCCCAACCACGGGTCCCCGTGGGACGGCGGGTCTTCCTCGGACTGGTGGGTCTGGGCGCCGCCGGGATCGTGTTGGGCGCCAAGGTGCAGAGTGCTCTCCGCCATGTGACCGGTTCGGGGCTGGCAGGTTTGCTGTCGGGAGGGAGCTTTCGCATCTACTCGATCACCGGCTCGTACCCGGTCGTCTCACGTTCTGCGTACCGACTCGAAGTCACCGGACTCGTCGACCGGCCCCGGACCTACACGGTCGACGATCTCGAGTCGATGCCGCGAACCACATTCGTGAAGGATTTCCACTGTGTGACCGGCTGGTCCGTCCCAGGTGTGCATTGGGAAGGCGTGCGGCTGTCGGAGATTCTCGATGACGTGGGCATAGGGAACAGCGCCGTCGCGCTGCGCTTCGAGTCCTACGACGGTGCCGACACCGAGAGCCTGACGCTCGATCAGGCGCGCCTGCCCGACGTCATCGTCGCCTACCGCATGCTGGGAGGCCCGGTCACCACCGAACACGGAGGGCCCGTACGGCTCTACGTCGCTCCCATGTTCGGCTACAAATCGCTCAAGTGGCTGTCGGCCATCAGGGTCGTGGACCACGTGATGCCCGGGTTCTGGGAACAGAACGGCTACCCCGTTGACGGATGGATCGATGGGTCGACCGGTGCGACCGACCCCTCCCTGACGAGAAGCGCCGAGTGACACCGACCGTCACGGATCGTCCGAGCACCGCTCGACGGATCGTGCGGTTCGACTCCGTGCAACGGACCGCGCACTGGATGAATGCCCTGCTCTTTGGGGTGCTCATGGCGACGGCGCTGCCGCTCTATTTCGGATCGATCGCCGGCCTGGTCGGACGCCGCGCCCTGGTCGAGGAGATTCACCTCTGGGCGGGCATCGCCCTCCCGCTGCCCCTCATCGTGTCCATCGTCGGCCCCTGGGGAGCCCAGTTCCGCCGTGACCTCCGACGGATCAACGTCTGGAGCAGCGACGAGATGACCTGGCTCAAGTCCCTGGGCCGAGGGGCGCCACAGGTCCTGGACAAATTCAATCCTGGTCAGAAGCTCAACGCGATCTTCACCGGCGCCGCCATTGTGGTGATGCTCGCCACCGGTGCCATGCTGAAGTGGTTTCGCTTCTTCCCCGTCGGATGGCGCACCGGAGCCACATTCGTTCATGACGTCTTCGCCCTTGCCATCTTCGTTGTGGTGGCCGGCCATGTCCTGTTCGCCCTCACCCACCCCGCCTCGCTGCGCGCCATGATCAGGGGTTGGGTCACCACGACGTGGGCCGCCCGTCATGCTCCGGGCTGGTTGGCTGAAGAGCAGTCGAAAGTGGAGCCCGACGCCGTGTCCTGACGAGTGCGGACGGTTGGTCATCGCGGTCCCCCGCTGAATGGGGTCGATCGACGACGTCCTCGGGAGCCCTTTGGATCGGTCCGCCATCACCGGAGACGGCCACCTGGTCGGCACGAGACGATCTGACGGGGCCGGCTCCGGGACGGTCCGACGGTGCCACGGCGGTGAGCAAAGGACATCACGGTGATCGGAACGACGGCGAGAACGATGGCCAGGGCCATGAGGGGAACGCTGATGATGAGAAATGTCATTGGTGTCCGGAACCGTTGGAATGGGTGATTCCGCCTCCTGGACCGACATGATTCGAGGCGGGGTGATGACCCGCGTGAGAGCTCGGTGCGAGAATCCTGAGGATCATGTTGCCGTCGTGTGAAACACGGCAGTTCAGGCAGCTCGAACCTGAGAAACGTGTGGTTCCTGAAAGCCACCGTAACGGCGCGGCACCGACGGTCCATTCCCGGCCTCTCCGGGGCGTGGGGCGGGTGTCCCCAGGAGGTCATCCCGCGGCGCTGGACGTGCCCGACGAGATGGCGGGCAGATCCACCGGGGGCAGATGCGTTGACAGCGCACGCTCGGCCGCCGCCTCCTGCCTGAGGGCCTCGGCCCGGTCGGACGCCAGCTCCGACTCCTCCTTGGCCAGGTTCGCCAGCACGGGGCGGTCACCCGGATGGACCATGAGGGTCTGCACGTCCTCGATGGCCCGCAGGGCATCGGAGGTCGTCCAGAGAGTCGCGATGTCGACCATTTGACCCAGGTGCTTGCCGGCCGGCGTGCCCGGGACCTGGATGTTACCGGCCAGGTCGTAGACATCCTCGTTGGTGAAGGAGCAGGCCGACTGGTCGTCCCCGAGCAGCCCCGGGGCGGGGGCCCGGTCGGCCGCCGAGAGCCGGCCCGCTGCCGCCAGGGTCCAGATGTCGACGGCTTGGCGTACGGCGAACGCGCAGGGCGCCAGGTCGGTGTTCACCTCGCTCATCACGGCACGTTCTGCGGTGATGTCGCTGGCCCGCGACGTGCCGACCGGCAAATCGGTGAGCACCGTGATGAGGAGGATGACCAACACTGCGGCGGTGATCAGGAGACCCCGGCGATGCCGCCAGACCGGCGGCCTGGCCGGCTCGGGTGCCCCTACCTGTCCGCTCACCGCCCCACCAGCTTGTCTGCGTACGTCGCGATGCCCTGACCCCAGCGCTCGATGCTCGCCTCGGGAAGCGTGTACGTGCCGCGCCCGCTCTCGTCGGCAACAGGCACGGCCCGGTAGCGCAGGTAACCCTGCGGATCGAGGAAGTCGAGCACGTCGCTGTGGGCCTCCAGACCGGTCTTGGTGTTCACCGAGATCGAGACGCCGTAGTCCTTCCACACCTGGTCCAGCGTGGCCAGCGGCCCGGTGAGCATGTGCCAGTTGCCGAGCGGGGTCAATCCAGTGGATCGGAGCATCGGTGCCTCGTCGCCTTGGGCCAACGCGGTGGGATCGGTGTTCACCGTGAGGAACTCGACGTCGGCTGCCCGGGCGCCGAGGTCGCGGTCCGCCTGCACGATCTCTTGGGCCAAAACCGGACAGATGTCGTTGCAGGGGGCGTTCATGAAGGACAGCACCACCACACGGCGTGGCGGAGTGGGAAGCGGGACCGACACCGGAAGTCCCAGCTGGTCTCTCAGGGTGAAGGCGGGTGCGGGGAGCGGGACTGGGGTGCTCAGCCCCATGAAGGATGCCAGCGACGCCGTGAGCGACCGGTCGGCGGCGGGCGGCGTCGACACCGGCACCGGAGTGGGGCCGTGGGCCGTCACGGCCGTCGGAGTCGTGGCGGCCGTAGGGTTGAGCCCGGCCGAGGTGAAGAGGTGCTCGCCGAGCAGGCCAGCGACGGTGAGCACCAGTGCTCCGGCGACCAACCACCAGACGAATCGGACCGGCACCCCCGGCGCCCCGGCAGCCAGGGCCGCCGAGCGATCCACTCCGTGCGAGGGCTCGGCTCCTCCGGGCGGGCTCACCTCAAGAACCCGCCTCGAGCCGGCGCACCCACCGCTGGAGCGAGGCCACCGTCTGCGGCCCGACGGCCGCACCCACCACCTTCCCCGATCCGTCGAGGAAGTAGCTGACCGGAAGCGCCTGAACCTCGTAGCGGGTGGCCACGGTGGCGTCGGAATCCACGGCCACCGGATATGCGGCGCCGGCCTGCGCCAACAAACGGCTGGCGGTGGCCTCGGAGCTTTCGTTGGAGTCGACCCCGACCACGCCGATCTGCTTCCCCGCTGATCGGGCCACGGTCGCTACCGCGTCGAGCTCGGCGCGGCACTCGGAGCACCAGGACGCGAAGAAGTTGACAACGAGTGGTCGGCCCCGATGGGCCGAGAGGCTCACCGGCGCGCCCCCTCCGAGCGCCGGCAGCGTGAAGTCGGGAGCCTGGGTCCCCGTCTTGAGCACGGGTGGAGGAGCCACCGCCAGGGCGGCCGTGCTCGGGCCCGACGTCCGTGATGGGCCTCGAACCACCACGAACGTCACGAAGCCGACTAGGCAGGCCCCGGCCAGCGCGGCCACCAACTTCAGCGTCCGATCCCCCCGCCGGCGACGAATGACCGATTCACGGCCCGGGTCACGCACCGACCTCAGGGTAGCCATGACGGGTCGCCACGAGGAGTCGAGCTGCGGTTTCCCCCAGAGCCGGAACTCACCACTCGGCCTTGCGTTCCGCTGGATCCACCGCCTCCTCGATGCGCTGGCGGGCGGCGCGGGCGGCGGGATCTTCGTGCACCAGGTGCCACCACGCGGCCACGGCGATACCGGCAAGGATGGGCCATTCGAAGGTGTAGAACCAGCTCAGGTCGTTCCCACTCAGCGCACGGTGCGCCTGCCACCAGGTGGCCGCGGCGCACCCCCCCACCACCAACAAGAGCTCGGAGTGCAAGAGGACGGCCCGCGACGAGAACCACCGGTGGATCACGACGCCGGCCGGGCACGAGGCGGCTTCGGGTGCGGCGCGCTGCCCCGCCGGTGCTCCGCACGGGCCAGGGCCAGAAGCTCGGAGTCGGGGTCCTCCTCGGACTGCAACCAGCGCAGGGCGTTCCAGAAGATCACCGGGACGAAGGCCAGCGCCGCAACCAGCCACAGCAGGGCCGCCGCGATCTGCTCATCGGCCGCTCTGCTGAGCCCGCCGGGGCCGTGGCGGAAGCTGTCGTAGAAGCCGTGGTTCGAGAGTCCCGTCACGTAAGCCAGGATCCAGAATGCCCACATGCACAGCGTGGCGAGGACCGCCCGACGGAGAAGTCCCGAACGGGGGGTGAAGGGTGGGGACTCGATCAGCTCGAGCCACGCGCCGATGCCGAAGACGAGCAGGCTCACGGCCTCGAGGGAAGCCAGCCAGGCGTGGATGGCCACGGCGCCGACCGCGACCGGCGTGTGCCAGACGACTGCCGCGACCACGTCGGCGCCCACGAAAGCCAGCGCCCGCGGTAGCTGTCGCTGGCGGCGCCGGACGTCGGCCAGCCGATCGCCCAGCTTGGGACATGCACCACCGTCGCGTCGCGAAAGTCCGAGGGCCCTCCACGGTGCGCCGGCCACGGCCAGCGCCGGCAGGGCGATGGCCAAGAGGGCGAATTGGAGGGTGACTCCGTACGCGGCATGGCGGGCGACGACGCCCACGGGAGGGAGGAGGGCAACCAGGGCCACCAAGACCGCGCCGACGAGCGACCAGGACCGCCACCAAGCGGCGCCCATCCCGGGCTGCCGCCGGGCAGCCCGGGGCATCATCGAGTCGGTCGGCGCTGGAAGAACCCCCACAGCAGGACGAGACCCAGGGTCCCGAGTGGGATGGCGAAGGTCAGTGCCTGGGTGCCCGCCACGTCCGCAGTGATCACCAGTTCGCCCTCCCACTCAGATGACGTAGAACAGTACCCAGAAGAGCGTCGCCACCAGCGCGACAAACCCCCAGAAGTAGTTGCAGCCGTTCAGGTTGGCTCGCAGGAGACGGGCCACCGGCAGCGTCGAGCTGGGAGCGCCCCCGTCCTGCGCGATGGCCCGGCGCAGTCGGATCTCGCGAGCCAGGATCGTCTCGATCCAGTAGGTGGCACACAGCACCACCGCGATGTTCATGGCCGCCCAGCCAATGAAGCACGACGCATACCCGCTCGAGCCGGGAAAGAAGGGCAATGCGGTCAATTGCCAGATCTGCAGGCCGATCACCAGCAGCCCGCCCAGGACGGCTGTCCATCCGGCCACTTGCCAGTCCAGCGTCTCGTCCCGTCGGAAGCGGTGCTCACCGAATTGGACGAGCAGCGCGCTCGCCACCGTGATGGTGAATATTGCCGCACCGACGCCGGTCGGTGCTGTGATCCCGCCGGGCCGCCACAGGTCCTGGTTGTTGGAGGAGCGCAGGTAGAAGTAGGCGAAGGCCAAGGCAGCGAAGGCGAAGGCCCAGATGCCGATGAGCAGCCGCCCACCCGTCCAGAGCGCTCCCTCCTGGGCGCGCATCTCGAAGGCGATCTCCTCGGGAGTTTCCCGGAGCTGAGGGAAGCTCTCGAACTGCTGGTTTTCGACGGGGTTCTGGGCCATGGCTTCCTTCGCTACAGCATGGGGGGCCGGGGATCGCCATCACCATCGACCCCGGTCCCGAGATCCTCGTGGCTCACCGACCCTGCCGGGGCGCCCACCACAGGCATGGGCGAACCCATGTCGGCCACCGGCAGGGCACCCGGCTCACCGTAGTGGTAGGGGTCGTTGAGGATGACCGGGATGTGCTCGAAGTTGAACCACGGCACCGGTGTCGGTGTCTGCCATTCCAGTCCGAGCGAGTCCCACGGGTTCGGGGGGGCGGGGTGCGGCGTCAGGTAGATCGACCACACGAAGTTGATGATGAAGAAGAAGAACGATGCGCCGAGGAGGTAGGCGCTCATGGTCGAGATGTCGTTCAGGGTCTGGAGGTTGGTGGCGTACTCGAAGACACGCCTCGGCTGGCCCAGGAGGCCGACCAGGAAGAGCGGGAAGAACGTGCCGTTGAAGAAGATGAAGAAGGTCCAGAAGTGCCACTTGCTCAGCTTGCGGTTCAGGGTCTTGCCCGTGATCTTGGGGAACCAATAGTAGAACCCGGCGAACATTGCGAAGATGAGGCCGCCCATGATCGTGTAGTGGAAATGGGCGAGGACGAAGAAGCTCCCGTGCACCGTCACGTTCACCGGGACGTCTGACAGGAAGACACCGGTGACGCCGCCGATCAGGAAGTTGAAGAGCATGCCGAGACAGAAGAGCATCGGCGTCTCGAATCTGATCTTCGCTTTCCAAAGTGTCCCGAGGGTGACGAGGAACAGGAACCCGGTCGGAATGGAGATGAGCTCCGTGGTCAGCATGAAGAGGGGCCGCATGTCCGGATTGATGCCGCTCTGGAAGAGGTGGTGCTGCCAGACGAAGAACGACAGCAGGGCCACGCCCAGCATCCCGGCCGCCGCCACCTTGTAGGCGAACAGGGGTTTACGCGTGAACACCGGCATGATCTCCATGACGATGCCGAACCCCGGAAGGGCCATGATGTAAACCTCGGGGTGGCCGAAGAACCAGAAGAGGTTCTGCCAGAGGAAGCTGCTCCCGCCGTGCTCGTTGACGAAGAACGCCGTGAGGGCGGTGCGGTCGAGAATCCCGAAGAGGCCGGCCACCACCAGGGTCGGCGTCGCCAGGGTCAGCAGTGCCGTGGTGGCCAGGATGCCCCAGACGAAGATGGGGAGTCGCCCCCAGCTCATCCCGGGCGCCCGATAGTTGACGATGGTCGCGGCGAGGTTGAAGCCGGCCATGATCATGCCGATCCCGATGACCCCGAAGCCGACCAGGTACGAGTCCATCCCTCCGGACGCCTGGGTCTGCAGTGGCGCGTAACCGGTCCAGCCCGTCGGAAAGCCCCCGAAGAAGAGGGCGCTCAGAATGACCAGGTATCCGGCCATGAAGACCCAGAACGAGAACGCCTCGACGCGTGGGAAGGCCATCCGCCGAGATCCGATCATCAGCGGGACCAGCCAATTGCCAAGTGGCCCGATCACGGCGGAAGAGGCCATCATCATCATGACCGTGCCGTGCTCGCCCACGATGGCGATGTAGGTTCCAGGGCCGAAGACGTGGTTGGTCGGGCTCAGGAGCTCGGTGCGGATGAGCATGGCCAGCAGCCCGCCGGTGAAGAGAAACAGCAGGACCCCGACCGCGTACTGCCAGCCCACCACCTTGTGGTCGTCGGTCATGCGGAAGTACCGCACCCAGTTGGTCTCCGGTGGTGCGGGGGACGGCTCGAAGCCCAGGATCTTGGCCAGGGGGTAGGTCAGCCCGCCGATGCCCGCCATCCAGCCGACCACGCCGAGCGAGAGCCCGAGGACGATGGCCACGTCGTTCTGGCCGCTGCCCTGCACCTGCTCGTATCCGCTGGCGATGACGTTGCCCAGCCAGTGCCCCAGCAGGTAGCCCAGCACTGCTCCGACGATGGCCCACAGCACGTGCGGTCGGAGCCACGCCGAGCGCCTCCAGGCGGGCGGCACCCGGGGCGGGCCTCCGGTCTCCTCCTCGCCGGGGTACTCGAACTGCTCCAGCGGAGCGGTGTCAATGGCCATGGCTGCTCACCCTCGCTTCGGGAAGGGTCGGGCCGAGAATGGGGGCGGGCAACGTCACGACCCTCCCTTGGGCTGCGTGGCGCCGTACTGCTCCACGTGCGAATACGGGTCCACGTCATCGGGGTAGTAGCCGCCGTCGGCACCGTTGGCATCGGGCGTGTAGGTCAGGGCGTACGGCGGAAGGAGCTTCGTATTGGCGGCGAGCTTGGCCTCGGTCAGCGTCGCCCACGAACCGAACTGGTCCCTGGACACCACGACCCCGTTGTTGTACATGGCCCCGTGCCAGAGGCCGCAGAGCTCCGCGCATCGGACCACGAACGATCCGAGCTGCTTCGTCGTCGTGTAGGCCACGTTGTTGTAGTCCGGATTGGCATCCGCCTTGACCCCGAGTTGATACGCCCAGAAGCTGTGGATCACGTCGAGGGAAGTGACGTTGAACTCGATGGTGGTGTCGTTCGGCAAAACCAGCTGATCGGTCTCGAACCCGCCGAAGGTGGGATAGCGGTACGTGAACTTCCACTGCTGCCCGATCACCTGGATCGGGAGGATCGTCTTCGAGGTCGGCGTCCAAATCGGGCTCGAACCCTCGCCGCCGCCGGCACCGCCTGGCTGCACCAGCTCGTAGGTTCCGAAACCGGCCAGGAACAACACGATGACGGTCGTGGTCAGGATCCACCCGATCTGGAGCCCGAAGTGACCACGGGCGTCGGGCCCGGCGACGGGTTCGGGTCCGCCGCGCGACGCCCGCCACATCACGATGGCGTAGACCATGTAGATCCACACGGCGAGGAGGACCGGGAGCGCGATCACGAAGAGGACGTTGAAGTCGAACTGCGCTCCCTGCGCTGTATCGGTCATCGTCCCGGGCGGGATGTGCGGACCGGCCAGGAAGTAGAAGAGGGGATCTCCCACTGCGCTCAGCACCACCCAGATGGCGATGAGGCGCCACCAGTGTCGGGGGCTGTCCGGTGCCGGTGGGACCGCCTCCCCCGCTGTCACCCCGGCGGCGGCTCCGTCGGGATCGCTCACGCCACCACCTTCATGAAGCCTCCCATGTACCCCAGAGTCGCCATTGGCCCGCCGTTACCGAACAGGAAACCCAACCCACACGGGACGAAGCACTGCCAGCGGTAATTGCCTGGTCCGGGGGTGGTGAAGGAGAACCGGATCACGTTGTTCGGCGACGACGTGGTGCAGGGCGCAGCGCCGCAAAGGTTGGCGTTGCCGTTGTTGCCGGAGAGCGGGACGTTGAGCCCCAATGCCGGGATCGAGAACGTGTGTCCCACCCCGTTGCCCTCGTTGGAGTTGTTGACGCTGAACTCCTTACCGTTGAGGGTGGCCTTGTCGCCCTCGGTACCGCTCACCTGGCCCAGCTGTTGGTTGCGCAGCGGGCTTCCCGAGTCGTACTGGTAGATGGTCACGTCGATCCGGGTGTGCTGGGGCACCTGGAACAGCGTCGTGTGCTCCCATTCTCCCTGGGGTGAGCGAACCAGGTACGACACCCAGGTGGGGTGGCTCCCCGACCCGTACGTCCCGACCGTCTGCATCGTCAGCTCGACCGGCTGGCCCGGACTTGGGGAGCTGAACTCCACGGTCGGTGGCGTCCCGAGGAGGTTGACGATGAGGACGGCCGCGGCCGCGGCGGCAACGGCGAACAGCACCACCGTCACGCCGATCTTCCACCGAACGCTCATCCGCGTGCCCCTCCGTCGGCACCTCCTGGGCGGCCGCCCCTCTTGACAGGGCACGCACGGGAGATTCCGAGCCGAGGCTACGGTTCGGGCCGCCCCTCGTCAACCATCCCCGGCGCCGGTCCCGGGCACTCCCTGCCCTGGAACCCACAGCGCCGACTCTGGTTCGGATGACCCCGGACGCCACCGGGTGAAGGCAATCGTGGGATCGCGGTGCAAGAGCCGGTCGATGCCGAGCGAGAACCCCTCGCCGCTGTCGATGGCACGACGGATGGTCACCGCCAGAGCCGGCACAGCCCAGAAGTCCCCGCAGACCCACAAGATGGCCGCGCCAATCTGCTGGTCGGCAAAGGGAGACAGGGTGACGCCGGGCACGTGGGCATACACCGGGTACCAGCTGACCTGGGTGAACAGCGACATGGCCATGGCCAGGACGAACATGGTCACATTGGTCGAGATGATGGCGCCGATCTGCCAGAGGGGGCTGGCCTTGGGGCGGACGGGGTACGACGGGATGATCTGAAGCCAGAACAACACGCCCGTCGCAAAGAGGCTGGCGTGCATGAGCCCCACATGGACCAACTGGTCCTGTGCCGCCGTGTCGAAGAGCGCGGGGACGTGCCAGAGCACCATGACACCGTTGAACGCGACCAGCGCGGTCCAGGGGTTCATCACGAACCGGCCCACCGGGCGCAGGAGCGCCGAGACCCGGCTCAACAACATGAAACGGAGCAAGCGCCGCCGCATGCGGACCGGGAGCCCATGGAGGAGAGGGAGCCACGGCGCGCCGGCCACGACGAGGATCGGGGCGAAGAAGGCGAGCAGGATGTGCCCGACCATGTGCACGTAGAAGTAGTCGTCGGACCAGTAGTCGAGGGGCGACGTCACCGTCACGAGGAGGAGCGCCAGCCCGGCGTAGAACATGAGGGCCGCCAGGCGGCGACGGAGGGTCCGCGTCGGAACCGAACGACGTCGGAGCCTGGCCAGCCCGATTTCGTGCAGCACCACGACGGCACCGACCACGACGACGAACGGGTCGAAGCTCCAGTGTTCCATCATGAGCTGCACGGAGCCGGCCCACTCCTCTCTCGACTTGCTGTCACCGTACAGTCGCCCGGCGCTCGATGCCGCGCTCCGTGGAGCTGGGACCTGGCGTGCCCTACGACGACGACCCGTAGGCGAGCGGCACAACGCTCGAGGAGACCTTCGTCCACCCTGCGCTCACAGGGGCGGCCGCATAGACAGTGAGCTTGGTACCCGTCACGGTGAACGCCTCGAGCTGACCGGGGGTCCCGGCCGCCGCCGGACTGGCGAACGCCAGTGCGGCGGTGCCCGCCGGGGGCTTTCCCTCGGGAGTCCAACGACCCCCCGGCGCCACTTCGCTCACGGCAGGGTCCGACGGAGGTCCGGTGAGCACCGCCACCATCCCGTCCTCGGAGACCGAGGTGGCCAGCAGTCGGTTGCGGTCTCCCAGCGACGAGGACTGCACCCAGCTCCCATTGGGGTCTTGCCAGGCCACCACCAGCCCGGTCCCGCTCTTACCCCGCTCGCTGACGAGTGCCGTGGTGCCGGAAGCGCCGATCTCGAGCCGCACGACCGAGGTCGACACCGCACCGAGTCCCTCCGGGAGTGGTGGGCCCATCGGCGACCATCGGCCACCAACGTCGCTGATCAAGCCGACCTTCCCTCCGCGCGGACGTCAGCCCGATCACGGGCTGTCCGGCCGCCGAGGTGGTGACGGCGTCGATCCGCCTCGGCGCGCACCCGGGCGCCGCTCGACGCAGCGTGGCCAGCGACGCCACGGAGGTCCACGAGGTGAAGTTCGAAGTCGTGGCCACACGGTTGCTCACCACCGCGAACGACCGTGGGTCGGAGCCGGCGTCGACGGCCAGCGCATCGGGTCGGCCCGCCACGGCCCCCGGCACGAAGGCGGAGCTCCACGATGCGCCTCCGTTCGAGCTCGTCGACAGGGGCGAGAAGCGAAGCAGGCCGCTGGGCAGAACCGCCACCACGAGCGAGTCACCCGACACGGCGGCGACCAGGCCGCCGTTGTCAGCCACTCCGGGAGGGGTCACCACCGACCAGCGAAGGGAGCCCGGAGGGGCGTACAAGAGTTGCCAGAAGGTGTTGTCCGGGTCCGACAGGCGACCCATGGGAAGCACGACCCATGAACCCGCCTGGTTCGAGACGGCACTCCGGAGCGTGACGCTGCCCCCGGGCGACGACGGGGAGGCGTCGGCCGGCGCGCCGGTGACGGCTTCGACCCCCAAGACGAGCGTCGCAGCCAACAGCGCCATGGCACTGCCCTTCCGGCAGCGCACCGGCGCCAGCACCCCGAACGGTGCCCTCACGAACCGAGGACCTGTTCGATGCGCTGCTCCAAGAGCGTCGAGAAGGAGGAGGCGTAGGCCCGGTCGGGGCCGGGGTCGTCGACCAGGGCATCCCGTTCGTGCCCGCGCCCGTCGATCACGAAGGCCAGGTCACTGTGGGCGACCATGGCGCCGCCCGGCACGACTTGCACCAGCTCTCCGTAGGAATTCCACACCTGCTGCAGTTGGGCCACCGTCCCGGTCAGGAAGTACCAGTTGGACAGGTCGGTGAGCCCCTCCTGCCGATCGAAGGCATCGACGAACGAGACCGAGCGGTAGATCGGATTCGACACCACCGCAACGAAGTCGATCGCCGGATGCCGTTCCGCCAGCTGCTGGTCGGCATTGCGGAATTCCTGGGCGATCAGCGGACAGTCCGACGTACAGACCGGGTCGAGAAATGTGAGTGCCACCACGTGCCCGCGCAAACTGGCCAGGCTGACGGGTCGTCCGTACTGATCGGCCAGGGAGAAAGGGGGAGCCGGGCTGTCCAGGGAGTTCGGCGTGCCGTCGAGGGCTTCGGAAAGAATCGGATCGGCGTTCGCGTCGATCGCCGCTCGGGCCATGGGGGCGGTGCCGACCAGCACGATCGCCAAGGCGGCCAGCGCGGCCAGCGACCGGGCCAGGTAGGGAGCCGTGACGACCTGCCACCAGCGGTGCCCTCCCGCTTCGGGGCCGATGCTGCCGGCCCTCGCTGGCGCCGTCGCGGGCACCCGGACCACCCCGACGTAGGCGGCGACGAAGAGAAGCGCCAGTGGGAGCATGGAGTTGGGGTCGGTGCCCAGGCCGCCGAAAAATCCGAGGTCCTCGATCAGAACCCAGGCAGCCACGGCCAGCACCAGGAACATCGCAAGCCCCACCAGCATCGGACGGCGGCGGCCCGACATCAACAATGCTCCGGTGGTGGCGGTGGACACCACCACGAAGAGGTTGACCGCCCAGCCGTGCGCCGCGTCGAACGCGCCGAACGCCGTGACCCAAGAGGCGAAGAGGTGGGGCTGGGGCGTCTGGGCCATGTCCGTCACCATGGCGTCGAGCGTTCCTCCTCGGCCCTGCCAGAAGCCGCGTCCCGGCCACGCCTGCAGCACTGCCATGCCGACGAGGAAGGCACCACTCAGTCGCAGGACCAGGCGGCCCAGGCGAGCCGTGGCGAAGGCATCCTCGGGCAACGCCAACACCACGCCGGCAACGCAGTAGACGAGGACCGCTCCCGGCGCCCCGAACAGCCAGGTCAGCCCCGGAGCGAAGATGCCGCCGAACGCCTCGCCGAATACCCATACCAAGAGGCCCCACGCAGCACTGGCCGCGCCCCCGAGACGGGACCAGCGGCCAGCGCGGCGCAGCCAGCAACCAGATCCCGAGTCCGAGCTGGATCCACACCGTTGCTGCTGCCGCCTCGACCGGATGATTGGTCCACACGCTTGCGCCGCTGGCCACCAGGTGTTGCACCCAGGCCGGAGAAGTGGCGGCGGACGGTTCGAGCACCCGCGAGGGCAAGCCGAGCGGCATGGAAGGTTGCAGTTGGAGCAGCCCGTCGAGGACCCAGAGGCACCCGAAACCGATGCGGAGGATTCGCCGGGCTGTCGGTTCGGGCGCGCCGGTCACCGAGGGTGCAGGGCGGCGCGATGTGCCGCTTTGCTGCAGTCGCCGGTACTGCACCGTCCGGACGACGTTGAAGCCGATGGCGCAGACGGCGAGCACCAACAGCACAACCAGCAGCTGGTGGAAGAGTGCCGAATGGAACGAGGACACGACGAGCGAACTGCCCGTCTGGACACTCCTCCCCATTCCCGGCATGGGCTAGTCGACCCCTCGGTGAGCTCGCGATGCGGCCATGGGCACGTCGGGACACTACCGCCGGGCTGTGAAACAGTGGCCGCGTCACTCACTCGGATTCAGCAGCGCGGCACGCAAGCGCGGCCCATCACGTTCGGTCTCGACATGTCCTGATCGATTCCAATCGTGTTGGGGTGAGACAGTAGGGTTCAGCGACCGTGGCGAGTATCAACCCCTCCACCGAGCTCGGTGACGACCTGCCCCCGGCCCGTTTGGAGCGCCTCCTGACCTCGTTCGCTCCGCTCCCCGCGGGGCATGACCGCTTCGTCATCGACATCTCCGGCCATGTCTACGGCCACGTGTTCGGCGGCCTCATGGCGGCGCAGGCCTTGCACGCGGCATACACCACGGTCGACCCACCCAGGCTGGCGCACTCCGCCCACGCCTACTTCCTGAGGCGAGGCAATGCCGACGTCCCCTTCGACCTCCAGGTCCTCCGTGACACCGACGGACGCTCCTTCTCCGCCCGGAGGGTCACCGTGTCCCAAGAGGGCCTGCCGATCTTCACCATGGCCTGCTCGTTTCACGTTCCGGAACGGACTACCGAGATCCTCGAGCCGATCCCGGCGGGCTTGGGACCGCCCACCGCGCTCCCGTTGGAGACCTTCCAATCCTTCGACGAGGCTTTCGAGTTGCGCTGTGTCCTGCCCAAAGGCAGTACGTCAGAGGACGAGGAAAGTCGTATCCCGAGCCGCATGTGGGCCAGGGTGGCCGGACCGCTGCCTGACGACGTCGTCCTGCGGGACTGCCTCCTCATCTACCTCTCCGACATGGGCACGCCCTGGAACATCGCGCCGCTCGCCCATCTCGGCGTGTCCGCGAGCCTCGACCACGCCATCTGGCTACATCGCCGTCCCATCAGGCTGGACGAATGGCACTACATCGACCTGCGTCCCAGGGGATTCATGGACGCCAGGGGCGTGTACACCGGAGGCATCTGGCACCACGATGGCACCCAGGTCGCGTCGGTAGCGCAGGAGAACCTCCTCCGCCCTCTCGGGACCTCCTGAGGGACCCACCCTCCAGCTCTCCCCACCGTCACCGGGCCCAGGGACTGCCCACCGTTCGGCCCCGGTTCAGACGGCCCGGCGAGCGCCACCGTCGACAACGATCTCGGCTCCGCAGATGAACGACGCCTCGTCCGACACCAAAAAGGACACTGTGGCGGCAACGTCCTCCGGAGCTCCCAGCCGTCCGACGGGAATCGGATATCGCTCCAGCATCGCTTCCATGATCTCGCTGGGTTCTCTCCCAGTGGCCTTGGCGGAGATGGTTGCGTTCCGGATGGTCGATGAGGTCTCGATCAGACCCGGCAAAATGCAATTCACACGAACCCCGATCGGCGCGCACACCTCGGCGAGGTTCTTCGAATAATTCGCCAATGCTGCCTTCGCCGCAGAGTACGGAGCGACGAACCTTGTCGGCTCGCGCGAAACCACGGAACCGATGTTGACGATGCACCCAGATCCGTTCTCCGCCATCACGGGGAGGAGCTCCTGATTCACCCGGACGGCACTCATGAAGTTCAGCGCCATTGCATCGAGCCAATCGGCGTCCTCCAACTGAGCGAACGACTTCGGGCGTGATCCACCGGCGTTGTTCACGACGATGTCCACTCGACCCCATCGCTCAACGACCGCCTCGCGCAATTGGCGAATGTCTCCTGCTGCCGTCATGTCGGCCTGAAGTGGCAGGGCTTCGCCCCCGAGCGCTGAGACCTCCGACTGGAGCGACTCGAGGTCCGACAGCGTCCGTGCCGTGACGCACACCCGGTTCCCTTCCCTCGCGAGTCGGAGGGCCACGCCCCGCCCGATGCCACGTCCCGCACCGGTGACCACCGCGACCTTGCCCCTGACATCACCCATCTTCGCCACCACCGTATTCAAGGACTCCCGTGCCTCCAATCGTGGGGTTCCCGCGAACACCCTTCAGCAACACGGGCCGCCGCTGGCGTCACCACTTCACCAGCACGCGTTCGACCCCTCCGCCCGTGCGGTCATTGCGGACCTCAAGGTCGTGCAGGTCCTCGGCAAGTCTGATATCGGGAAAACGGCGGAACAGAGACGGGAACACGATCTTCAGCTCGGTCCGCGCCAGGCTCTGCCCGAGACAGACATGGCCGCCGTGACCGAATGCAAGGTGCGACGACATGGGGCGACTGGGATCGAACTCGTCGGGGTTGTCCCACACGAGCGGGTCACGGTTGGCTGCCGCCTCCGAGATGATGACCAGGTCGCCTCGCTTGATGGTCACGCCGGCGATGTCGATGTCTTCAACGGCCCAGCGGAGGAGTCCGAGGTTGTGGGCCGAGGTCAGGCGGGCGATCTCCTCGACAGCAGGACCAATCCGATCGTCGGGATCGACCATGAGCCAGTCGCGCCACTTCGGATCGCTCAGAAGGTACAAGAGCCCGAAGTCCATTCGGGCCACGGTGGTCTCGTGCCCCGGGAAGACGAGCGCAGCGGCGTAGTGCTCGATCGATGAATTCGTGAAGAACGTGGGATCAGAGTCGTGGGCGGCAACGAGGTCAGAGATGACGTCGGGACCCGGATCCCGACGCTTGATCTCGATGAGGGTCGCCATGTACTCCTCGAGTTCTCCCATCGCCGCAAACGCGTCGGACTCGTTCTCGATGTTGCCCATGCGGTCCGACAATGCCATCACATAGTCCCGCTTGTCATCGGGTACGCCGAGCAAGGCGCCAATGACCAGAACCGGTAGGCGCCAGCCCACGTAGTCGTGAAAGTCGATGGGCTCATCGGGGTTGCGATCGTGGACCGCCTCCATCTCGTCGAGGCAGGCATCGGTGAGCTGTTGGATCCACTCGACCAGCAACTTGAGGCGCTTGGGAGTGAACGAGGGCGCGAGCAGGCGCCGCAGGCGGTTCGACTGATGTTCAAAGGTCTCGTCGCCGAAGGGTCGGCCATGCATGATCGAGTCCGAGGCGCGAGGCGCGTGCTCGGGATCGTCGTGAACGTAGTACCCGAAGCGCCGATCCGAGAATGCAGTCCGGGCCTCCTCGTAACCGGTGACAAGCCATGCCGGGTCGCCAGCAAAACTCGACACGGGCGCAACCGGGCCGACCTGGCTCCGGAGCTGCCCATAGGTGGGCGAGATGTGCAAGACGTCAGTCCGCGAAAACGGCATCCGCGGGCGCCGCAAGATCTCGGTCGCAGTCATCGGCGTAGATCCTCCCCGTCCGACACAGAAATGACGGTCGTACCCCCCACTGTCAGGCGAAGTCCTGATAGTGGGCTCTCAATTGTGTCACAACCCGTGATGGCGCAACACCGCGCGTGGTACCCCACCCATGGGAAGGACGCTGCGCGCATCCATGTGGGATGCGGAGCCGCTCGATCCTAGGGCTCGGTCGGCCGGCTGCGAGGTACGTCACGGAATGGCACGTCCCGATCGACGGCACGCTCCCTGGGCATCGAGAGAACACGCTCGCTGATCACGTTTCGGGCCATCTCGGTCGTCCCGCCCCCGATGCTCCCGGCCTGGCGCATCAGGAAGTTGACCGCCCCCGTCGATGCCGCGCTGCCGTCCTCCCAGGCTGTCCCGGCAGGACCCACCACCTCGAAGGCGATGCTGCTGATCCTCGACTGCGACGTACCTTTGAAGAGTCGACCGATCGCCGCCCCCTGGTCTGACGTCACCCCCGCCCGGATCGACTCGGTGACTCGCTTGGCCAACGCTTCGCCAACGACCTCGAGCATGCGGGCCTCCCCGACGAGATCTCGGACAGAGGAATCCTCAATGCCCCCGCTCTCCTCCGCCATGTCCAGCACCGTTGCCGCGGACGTCACGCCGTGCGACATTCCTGGCGGCTCGTTGACGAACGGTGAGCTGTAGATCATGCGTTCGTGGAACATCCAACGGGTGCCCACAGTCCACCCGTCGTCGACCTCGCCGACACGGTCGCTATCAGGCACCACGACGTCGGTCAGGAATTCCTGACAGAACTCCCGCGACCCATTCAGCATCTCGATCTGGTGCACCTCCACCCCAGGCTGGTGGATCGGCAGGCTGAAGACGCTGAGCCCGCGATGCTTGGGCACATCCCAGTTCGTCCTGGCCAGGCAGAGTGCCCAGTCCGCCCACCACGCCCCCGTGGTCCAGACCTTCGAGCCGTTCAAGATCCACTGATCGCCGTCGCGCACCGCAGTGGTGAGTGCTCCGGCAACGTCGGACCCTCCACTGGGCTCGGAGAGGAACTGCATCCAGATCTCCTCTCCCCGAAGAATCGCCGGGATGTGTCGCTGCTTCTGTTCCTCGGTACCGAAATCGAGCAGGACGGCGGCACAGGGCGAGAACGTCGGAACCTGCAGACGGGACGGATATTCGAAACCCACGTGTTCCTCGTTCAGCACGGCCTGATGGGCCGGCGTCAGGCCCTGGCCCCCATACGCCTTCGGAATGACGATGCCAGCGAGCCCCGCCTCGAAGAGCATCCGCTGGATCTCCCGTTCCCGCCCGATGGCGGCCAGCTCCTCGTCCTGGCTGAGGTTGCTCCGGTCCCGACGGATGTCCTCGGCCGTCACCGGCCGCAGGTTGGTGCGGACGAACGCCCGAGCCCGCTGACGGAAAGCCTCGAGATCCTCGAACCCGTCACTCCCGGATTCCCCAGCTTCGACGGTCTTCATGCCCGGTCCTCCTTGCTGGCACGAAGTAGTCCGGCAATTCGCTGTCGGTGATGGGCCGGTGTGCCCGCCAGCGCTCGATCGACCGTGAAGCGCCGGAGGAAGAGGTGCAAGTCGTGCTCGAAGGTGAGCCCGATCCCGCCGTGCATCTGCACGCAGTCCTGCAACAGCTCGCCTCCGTAGTGCCCGATGTAGGCCTTGGCCGCGCTGAGAATCTGGGGGGCATCGTCCACACCGGACTCCACTGCTGCGCACGCAGCGTCGCCGATGGCATGGCTCGCCTCGAGCCAACACTTCATGTCAGCGAAGCGGTGCTTCAACGCCTGGTACGAGGCGAGCGGCCGTCCGAACGCATAGCGGTCAAATGCCCACTCGAGCGTCATCTCGAATCCTGTCTGCATGGTCCCGATCGACTCGGCGTTGAGAATGACGAGCGCCACCTCGAACTGCCGCTCGACGTCTGGCCCAGCAGCGGAGGCAGGACCCACCAACGAGTCAGCTCCCACGACGGCACCGTCGAAGAGCACGCGGGAGAAACGACGGGTCAGATCGACCGTGCGTAGGGGCTCCACGACGACTCCGGCGGTCTCCCTCGGCACGAGCACCTGCGTCGTTCCATCGCCGTCGTCACAGGTGACCAACAGGTATTCGGCGACGTCGGCCGATTCGACCGGACGAGCCTCGCCGGTCAGGACCATGTCCGATCCCTTCCGACTCGCCCTGACCGACGAATCCCATCCGTCGGACCCCATGGCAGGAGCGCACCACGCGGCAACGTCCTCGCCGGACACCAGTCTGTCGAGGACGTCGGGAAAGACCCCGTGACGGCTCAGCACGGATGCCACGACATTCGCGTCCAGGAGCGGACCTGGCGCGGCGTGGCGGCCGAATTCGTAGGCAACCAGGCTCAGGTCGACCAGCCCCTGACCACTGATGGTGCCACCGCCGTGCTCCTCGGCCACAACCAGTGATGTCCAGCCGAGTTCGGCGCCACGGCGCCAGTAGGCCGGATCGAACCCCAACGGGTCCTCCCGGCGCGCCCGCAGGTCGTCCCGCGGCACCTGATCAGCCAGGAACCGCTCTGTCGTCTCCCGGAAGAATTCTTGATCGTCGGTCAGCGTCACCTGCACGGATATCGCAGAGCTCCTTCAAAAGCCGGTAGCGGTGGATCGGTGCACTGCACAGTCAGCGGACTGTCATAGTCAGCGCAATGCCGTCGAGAGGATAACCCGCTCATCCACCCCAGAAGTCGAGCGCCCCCTGGTCAACGCCGCCATGGGGAGGCCGGCTTGGCGGTGTCCCAGTCCACCTGCTCGGTGGCGATCGGATTGCCCACCTGCGTGTAGAGCCCGGCCGTCGCCAGTGCTTGAGCTCGCGTCAGGTCGAGAGACTGCCAAAGTGCCTTCACCGTGCCCTGAATGGCGACAGTCGGCTGCCCGGCAATGACCCGAGCGAGTTCCTGTGCCCGGCCCACGAGGGATTCTCGCGGGACGATCTCGGTGACGAGACCACAGGCCATGGCCCGCTCGGCCGTCATCCGCTCATGGAGACCAAGCAACGACATACGCAGAACATCGGAGAATCCCATCCGGAACCGCATTGCGATCGGCTCGAGAGCTGCGATGAACCCATAGGTGACATGGGGATCGAAGAAAGTGGCCTCGGGAGAGCACACCACGATGTCGCAGTCGGCCACCCAGTAGAACGCCCCGCCGGCGCACATGCCCTGCACGGCGGCGATAACCGGCTTCCACACTTCGTTCCGCCGCGGAGACAGGTACCGACCCGGGTCTGTGGTCTCGTCCCACGGATGCGCGTGGTCGAGGAACGGGCTCTCCGATGCCATCCGCTCGGTGACGTCGACACCCGTGCAGAACGCCCGGTCCCCCGCCGCGGCGAGCACGATGACCTTCACGTCGTCGTCCTTCTTTACCTCTTGCCACAACTGCCAGAACTCGGACTGCATGAGATCGTTGAAGGCGTTGAGCACCTCAGGCCGGTTGAGCGTCACGGTCATCACACCGTCCGCGGTGGTCTCGACCACGATTGTCTCGTAGGTAGTCATTCGTTTCGTCTCTCCTGGCTCGCTTCCGGGCCGCAACGCCCGCTCGAGGTCCGAGACGCTACAGCGGGCGCCGTGCCCCCCGACCCGGCGACCACCAGGGTCGAGGGCCACGCAACACCAGGTGACCAAAAGTAACTACTCTGTTGGGGACAAGGAGCAGGCAGCATGCACGTCCCCGGGGAAGGATGCACGGTGTGGCCCACCGATCCGGACCGCACGTGAGGCCCTGACCTGTCCCGCGAGTCAGCTCTTGGGTGGACGTCACGAGCCATCTACATTTCATCGAACGCATGTCCCACGCCCTCAGCAAACGACGAGCCCGACATTCGGGAAGCCGTGACACGTTCGTGCAGTTCCAGGTCGAGACAGAGAGAGGATCACTTTCATGACCACCACGGAGACCGGCGTCTTCTACGACCCATTCGACGTGGACATCGCCACGGATCCATATCCGGTCTACCGGAGGCTCCGTGACGAAGCGCCCATCTATTACAACGAGGAGCGGGACTTCTTTGCCGTCAGTCGTTTCGAGGACGTCGAGCGCTGCTTCGTCGATCGCGACACATTCATCTCGGGCAAAGGCGGCACGTACGAGTTCGTCCAAGCCGTCAAAGCAGGGGCCGAGATCCCGGTCGGCCTCTTCATCTTCGAAGATCCCCCGATGCACACGGCGCACCGTGCTCTGGTGTCGCGACTGTTCACACCCCGTCGGGTAGCCGATCTCGAATCTCAGATCAGGACCTTCTGCTCCCGCACACTGGACCCCCTCGTGGGTACAGGCAGATTCGACTTCGTCAAGAACCTCGGCGACCAAATGCCAATGCGGGTGATCGGCATGCTGCTCGGCATCCCCGACGATGACCAGGTCGGAATCCGCAACAGACAGCAGGAGAACGTGGCCGCCGAGGCGACCGTGGCCGACGTCGACAGCCTGGTCCTGGCCAGTCAGACCTTCGCCGACTACGTCGACTGGCGAGCCGAGAATCCTTCGGACGACATCATGACCCAATTGATGACCATGGACATCGTGGACGAGACCGGCACGACCCGGCGTCTCCGCCGTGACGAGATTCTCACCTACGTCCTGTTGATCAATGGGGCCGGCACCGACACCACTCGTCGACTCATCGGCTGGGCCGGGAAGGTTCTCGCCGAGAACCCCGACCAACGTCGTCAGCTGACGGACGACCCTTCGCTCATTCCCAACGCCATCGACGAGCTCCTTCGATTCGAGCCACCCACGTTCAACGTGGCTCGCTACGTGGCCAAGCCGGTCGAGATCCACGGCCAGACACTTCGCGAGGGCAGCACGCTCCTGTGCATCCCACCGGCCGCCAACCGAGATGAACGTCGATTCGCGAACCCCGACTCCTTCGACATCCATCGCACTGTGGGCAAGATCATGACCTTCGGGTTCGGGCCCCACCTCTGTCTCGGTGCCGCGCTCGCTCGCCTCGAGGCCCGTATTGCTCTCGAAGAGGTGCTCACGAGGTTCCCGAGCTGGGAGGTCGACTGGGAGCACGCCGAAATGGACATCACCGGTGCCGACCTTCGGGGCTGGATGAGCCTGCCGGTCTTCACTGATCGCTGAACCACGGCGGCTCACTGAATCGGGATCCTTCGCGCCGATGCGGACGTCGGGCTTCGCCCGCCTCGGACGATTCCAGGGAACCGATGCCTTCGATCCCCTGGCAGCTGACAGGCCCCGATGGCAGACTGTGGCTCATGGGAATGCACGAAGCGGCCTTCGACCTGGTGATCCGTAACGGCACCCTCATCGATGGATCCGGAGGCCCGGGCACTCGAGGGGACGTCGCCGTCGTTGGCGATCGGATCATCGCAGTGGGGGAGGTCGATGGAAGCGGACGCCGAGAACTCAATGCCGAAGGGCTTGCCGTAACCCCCGGGTTCGTCGATGCTCACACGCACATGGATGCCCAGGTGTTTTGGGACGACTTGGGCCGATCAACCTGCTGGCATGGTGTGACAAGCGTCGTGATGGGCAACTGCGGCTTCACCTTGGCTCCAGCTCGCCCAGCCGAACGGGCTCTCGTGGTACGCAACCTCGAGCGCGCCGAGGACATCGCTCCGGAGGCCATGGCGGAGGGAATCACCTGGACCTGGTCGACCTTCTCCGAGTATCTCGACGCCGTGGACGCTCTCCCCAAGGGGTTGAACTACGCGGCCTCCATCGGGCACTCGGCATTGCGAACCTGGGCCATGGGTGAGAGGGCCTTTGGAGAGGAAGCCAACGAAGAGGACCTCGCGGTCATGGTGGCCGAGCTCCGATCGGCGCTCAACGCAGGTGCAGCGGGGTTCACGACGTCGCGCAGCGTGGCGCATCAGACCTCAGACAACCGGCCCGTGGCATCACGGCAGGCTTCTTGGGAAGAGGTCGTGGCCTTGGTCGATGTCATGGGGCACGAGAGCCGCGGGGTCTTCCAGCTGGCGCCCGAACGCCATTTCGATCGCGACGCCCACCATGACTTCGAACGGCGACTGAGCGAACTCGCCCTGACGAGCGGCGCGCCCATCGTCTTCGGCATGTTCGGCATGCCTCAGCTTCCCCAACCTTCGTTGCAACTGCTGGACGACACCGCTGCTCGTGGCGGCGAGATGTACGCCATGACGCATTGTCGCGGCGTCTGCTCGGCCCATTCCTTCCAGACCCACCTCGGCTTCGACCTGTTGGCCGAATGGCAAGAGGTGCGGCGACACCCTCTTTCCAGGCAGAGGACAATGCTCCAAGATCCCGAGATCCGAAAGCGCCTGGTGCATGCCGCACACCACGGCGACTACGGGCGCACCACGGGACCCGAAGCGGGACGCCCCAACTACGAGACGATGGTGGTCCTGTTGACCCCGTACATGCCCAACCCGACAGTGGCCGACGAGGCCCGTCGCCGCGGCGTCGACCCCGTCGAAGCGATGATCGACATCGCACTGGAGCATGACTTCGACGTCTTCTTCGTCCAGATGCTGATGTCGCAGGACGACGACGACCTTCTCCCATTGCTCCACCATCCCCGGACCGCGATGTGCTTCTCGGATTCGGGCGCGCACGTCAGCCAGATCTTCGACTCGTCGATCTACAGCCACCTCTTGGCATACTGGGTCCGTGAACGCCAGGCCTTGACCCTCGAAGAGGCGGTGCAGATGATCACGTCGCGGCCGGCAGACATTTGGCGGCTGGGAGATCGTGGGCGACTGGCTCCGGGCTATGCCGCCGATATCACCATTTTCGATCCCGACACGGTCGGCCCAACCATGCCCGAGGTCGTCCAAGACCTCCCCGGCAGGGCATTGCGGATCGAGCAGCGGGCGCAAGGGTACGCGGCCACCATCGTGAACGGTGAGATCTACACGGAGAATGGTGAGCCGGTGGGAACCCGTCCGGGGCGCTTGCTACGAGCACCAATAGCGACTGCATAGAGCAGCGGGAATTCGACACGCCACGGTTCGGCGTCCGGCGGCCTGCCCTATCGAAACACCATCGATGAACAACCTCGAATCTCCCAGGTCAGGGGAGAACGGTGCGCACCGCGTCGACAAGGTCGCCGAGATCGTTGTCGCGTAGCAAGCCGTAGTTGTAGATGCAGACTTCGTCGAGGGCGAGCGGGGCGACGGCCCTGAGAAACTCCATCGCCTCGTCTCGACGGTCCTGCGCCCTGCCGGGCAAGACCGGGGCCCCGGCGGCGCCGACCCGCAGGGGCGTCAGCAGTGTCGTGAGGCCGACCGAACCCCGGCGGGTCGGGCCGTGCTGGCTGATTCGAGCGAGGCGTTCCGCATCGCGTGGCCCGACCATCATCTGGTCGACTGATTGCGCCAACTCTCCGAAGTGTTCGAATCGTGACGTCCCGAGAAGCTGGTCGTAGGTGGTCCAGGCCGTTGACGAGAGCCGGGGCTTCACGTCTCCGTCGAGCCGTGAGGTCGCTGCCACCGCCAGCTCCAGAGACGCTCGCTGATGCTGGACGACAAACGCCTGGAACTCGGCGTCACGGAGCAACTCGGGCCCATCGGGGGTCGACGCAGCAGCAGCCTCAGAGCCGACCTGGTGGCCGATGTAGTCGCACACGAGCAGACGAAGTCGTTCGACGTCGAGCCCGGCTGCCGTGCCCCGGGCCACGCAGGCGCAACAGAAGCACAGGGACAGGAGGTCACCGACCAAGCTCGGGATGTCGATCAGGACCCGTGGCCGCATCCACCCGTAGTCATAGCCAGACGGGGCGACACCCTCGAGACGGATCATCGCAACGCCGAACTGGTCATATACGTCCTCACACAGTTTCCCGACGTATTCGCGGACATCCTCGTTGGACGCGCACACCCCCGATCCGATGGGGTCGCCGCTGGGGAGCACCCTCGCACAATCCGGATATTCGTCGACGATCCATGGTTGGTACAGAACAACGGTCCATGCATTCACATCCATGTCGAACGAAGGCGCACGGTGTGCCACCTGCGCCCAGATGGCACATATCTCCGGTGCCGACACCGCCGGTCGGATTCGCCCATACCGAGAGATCCGGGCCGGGAAGTGCACCGCGCCAGCGCGGACTCGTGAAGAGCCGCGGGAATCCCCCCCGAGGCGACAACGCATCGATCGGGTGATAGGTCGCCGCCAAGTCAACTCCTGCGATCCCGCGGGTGGCGAGCTCATCCAAGACACGGTCCACGCCCTGGACGGCCACATCCCATGGGTACGTGTACGTCGTCACGCGCATTCTTGCTGCACCCTCACCCTCGGGTCCCGGACGAAGCCTTTCCGCCGGCGCTACCGGATTCTCGCCTCCATCCCTGATCCCGTCCATCCCGAGCGGAAATGTGGGGGTGGAGAAAGGTCGCTCGCACGCTCTACGCTGTAGAGGAGTCGCGACAGAGGAGTAGACATGACGATGACCGAGGGACCCGAGCTGGGCTACTGGATCAACGATGCCGACAACCACTTCAACGAGCCGCCCGACTGCTTCGAGCGGTACATCGACCCCAGGTACAGCCGACCTGGCCATCCGTAGCGTGACCGGGCCCGGACGGCCAGCAGATGCAGCTGTTCGCCGGCAAGCCGTCGAAGTTCCACTCCAAGCAGGTCACCTTCTCGGCCGAGGAGCTGGCCAGAAATGCTCGGCGACACCTCCAACGTCGGGACGGGTCGGGGCACGGTGCCCAAAGAAGAGGGCGAGCCCGAGCTCGTCGTCATCCCGGGGATGCTGCTCAACCGGCTGAACCCGCTCAAGGGTCTCGATCGACGAGCAGCGCAAGGCGTTCATCTCCGAGTTCCGCCACAAGTCCGAGGCGTTCGGCAACCGGGACCTGCGCCTGGCCCTGATGGACGAGCAGGGCATCGACAAGGCGCTCATGTTCCCGGCGGCGGCCCACGACATCGAGTACGAGTTCGCCGACAACATCGACGCCCTCTACGCCAACATCCGGGCCTTCAACCGCTGGATGCACGAAGAGGTCGGCTTCGTGGCCGACAACCGGATGTTCCTGCCTCCCTACATCGCCCTCGCCGACCCCGACCTGGCCGTCAAGGAGCTCGAGCAGGTCATCGCCGACGGGGCCACCATGATCCAGACCAAGTCGGGCCACGCCCACGGCGGGGCGGACAACCCCTTCGGGGGCCGTTCCCCGGCCGACCCGGTCTACGACCGGTTCTGGTCCATCGTCAACGAGGCCGACATCCGCCTCGCCGTGCACCTGGGCGGCACCGACTACCAGAAGTACGGGGCCGACTGGTCCGAGGACCCCGAGACCGTCTTCGGCGACTTCGACGCCTTCCAGTGGATGATGTACTGGGGCGACCGCCCCGCCATGGAGCTGACCGCCGGCCTGATCCTGCACAACTTCTTCGGCCGCTTCCCCAACATCAAGGTCTGCCTGTCGGAGATGGGCACGGTGTGGCTCCCCTACACCCTGCGCAAGATGGACCACGCCTTCCTGATGGGCCGCAAAGCCAAGTGGGCCGAGAACGGCCGGCTCGACCGGCGCCCTTCGGAGATCTTCCGCCAGCACTTCATCGTGGCCCCCTACCCCGAGGAGAACGTGCAGCGGGTCGTCGACGAGGTCGGGATCGAGCCCATCGTCTTCGGCTCCGACTTCCCCCACGGCGAAGGCCTGGCCTTCCCCGGCCAGTACGTCGGACGCCCAGCTGAGCGGCTTCTCCGACGACGAGCAGCGCCGCATCATGCGCGACAACCTCGAGAACTTCCTGGCGCCCGTCCTACGCTGAGCTCATCGATCGCCTCCCGACACGGCGGGCGTTGATCTCAGACTTTGCTCCGCAGCCAGCTGGGATCGAGGTCGGCGACGGAACGGCATCCCATCAGCACCATGGTGCGAGCAATGTCCTCGTACATGAGACTCAGGACGCGCGCCACGCCTTCCTCGCCCGCCGCCATGAGGCCGTAAAGGTAAGGCCTTCCGATGAGCACTGCCCTCGCCCCGAGGGCAACTGCTTTGAGGGCATCGCCTCCTCGGCGCACTCCCCCGTCCATGAGAACCTCGATCTGAGACCCGACGGCCTCGACGATTTCGGGCAACACGCTCAGCGTCGCCGGCGTGCTCTCGAGCTGGCGTCCGCCATGATTGGAAACGACCACGGCGTCAGCCCCGGCGTCGGCACAGGCGCGAGCATCTTCGGCCGACAGGATGCTCTTGACGATGAACGGCCCCGACCATTGCTGGCGTATCCATGCCACGTCGTCCCAGGTGAAGGGTGACACGCGCAAGGGGACGTACGACGGCGAGGGAACGTGTGAGGACGAGGTCTTTGCCGTTGTGGACGATCGACGCGGTCCGTACGAACCCCCTCCCGGCACCTTCTCGGTCTCGGATCCGGCAAGGGTGGAGATGGTCGATGCCAAGCTTCGAATCACCCATCGAGGTCGCGTTGCAGCTTGGGGTGCGAACTTCAGGAAGGTCCGCGCATTGAGTTTGAGTCCGGCCGCCGACCCGTTCCGAACGTCACGGTCTCGCTTGCCGCCCGTCGGACTGTCCATGGTGACCACCAGGGCATCGAACTTGCTTCTCTTGGCCGCGTTCGATCAGGTCGGAGGCCGATTCACGATCGGTGGCGTAGAGCTGGAACCATCTCGGTCCCGGCTCGGATTCCAGAACCTCGGGCGGAACGCCCGCGAAGGTGCTCAAGGCAGAGATCGTCCCCGCCTTCCTCGCTGCGCGCGCGATCCCGAGGGCGCCGTCACGATGCATGAGCTGAACCAGACCGCACGGAGCCAGCAGGACGGGCATCGATATGGGTGTCCCGAGAACCGTGGTGCCGAGGTTGGGCTGCTCGACGCTCACGCCAGCACGGGGCCGAAAGCTCAGGGTGCGAAATGCCTGCTCATTGTCAGCCTTGGTCACTTCATCCTCGGCCCCAGCGTCCACATAATCGAAAATCGACCTCAAGACGAGCGCGACGGGCAAACCGACGAGCATCGGCCACATTGACAATCCGGTCTGTGATGGGCATACAGAGAGCCACATTAGTGAGGCGCCCCGCACCCTGTCCCGCTCCCCCACTTGCGAGATCGCAGCGACATGGACCGGCCAACGCGCAGTACCCTATTGTTGGCGTCCATGTTGAACCCAACTCGGAGGTTCTCGCCGTGCGTATAGCCGTGATCGGCGCCGGGGCCATTGGCGCCGTCGTGGCTTCGGCCGCGGCCGAAGCCGGCCATCAGGTCGTCCTCTGCGTGCGCACGCCGATAGAGACGCTCGAAATCCTGCGGGATGGTGAGTCGACCACCGTACGCGCCGAGATCGTGACCCGTCCCGACGGTCCCCCTGCCGACGTGGTCTTCGTTGCCGTGAAGGCACTCGACGTCGCTTCGACCGCACCTCACTTGAGCGCTCTGTGTGGCCCAGATACCCTCACGGTGGCCATCCAGAACGGTTTGGAGCAGGCCGAGCGACTGGTTCCCTACATGCCGGAGAATGCCGGGCCGATCGCGTCTGCCATCGCGTACATGGCATCGGAGCTCCAGAGTCCCGGGCGCGTGAAGCACATCGGTGGCAATCTGCTCGTCGTACCGGGGGCGCATGCAGCGGAGATCCGTTCGGCGCTCGCCCCGGGGGTGAGCGTGCGGGGTTCCGACGACATGGTGACTGCCGGCTGGGAGAAGCTCCTCGGGAACTTGGTTGCCAACCCCATCACATCGCTGACCCTGCGACACATGGATGTCATGACGTCGCCAGGAATCCCCGAATTGGCCCGGAACATCCTGACCGAAGCTGTCGCTGTCGCGAAGGCAGAAGGGGCGCAACTCGACGACGGCGAGGTCGACATCGTGCTGAGTCGTCTCGGCAGGTTTGGGCCCGAGACAGGCAATTCGATGCTCTACGACCGACTGGCAGGCCGACCAACGGAGCACCAGTTCCTCACAGGAGAGGTGGTCCGACGAGCCGCCAAGCACAACATCGCCGTACCTGTGAATGCGGCTTTACTTGCGTTGCTCGAAGCGCTGAAAGGGTAGGGCGCGGTCATGCACTATCGGAATCTTGGTTCGACCGGAGTGAAAGTCAGTGAGCTGTGCCTCGGAGCCATGATGTTCGGGGCCTGGGGAAACCCAGACCACGACGACTCACTCAAGATCATCGACCGGGCCATCGCGTCGGGTATCAACTTCATCGACACCGCCGACGTCTATTCGGCAGGTGAGTCCGAGGAGATCGTCGGCAAGGCAATCGTCGGACGGCGCGACGACCTCGTCATCGCATCGAAGGTGCACCTGGCCATGGGCGACGACCCGAACATGCGGGGCAATTCCAAACGTTGGATCATCCGCGAGTGCGAGAACAGCCTCCGCCGACTCGGGACCGACTACATCGACCTGTACCAGATTCATCGCCCAGACCCCCACACGGACATCGACGACACCCTCGGCGCGCTTACCGACCTGGTCAGGCAAGGCAAGGTCCGTTACGTCGGATCGTCGACCTTTCCCCCTTCCCAGATCGTCGAGGCGCAATGGGTGGCCGAGAGGCGAAGCAGGGAGAGGTTCGTGTGCGAGCAACCTCCCTATTCGATGTTGGTGCGCGGCGTCGAGGCTGAGATATTGCCGATCTGCCAGAAATACAATATGGGCGTCATTCCCTGGAGTCCCTTGGGGGGCGGATGGCTCAGCGGGAAGTGGCGAAAGGGAACAGGCGACATTGCCAGTAGCCGAGCAGCCCGGGTCCCCGGCCGCTACGACCTCTCGGCACCCGGAAACCAGGCCAAGTTCGAGGCGGCCGATGCACTCGGGAAGCTCGCTGACGAGGCGGGAATTGCTCTGATTCACATGGCGTTGGCATTCGTACTGGAACATCCAGCCGTGACCGCGGCAATCATCGGCCCCCGCACCGTGGAACACCTGGACAGCCAGCTGGGCGCCACCGAAGTCCGACTTGAGCCGGCCATCCTCGATCGCATCGATGAGATCGTGCCGCCGGGCTCAAACTTCTCGTGGGCCGACGCGGGTTACGCCCCACCTTCGATCACCCATGCACGAACACGCAGGCGCCGGCGCTAGTGGTCCGTCGCGGATTTGATCTGGTGGGCGAGTGCCGCTCGACCCCTGCGCACCTTGGCGATGATCTTCTGCGCAGGGATGTGCCAAACGAAGGGCTTGGGGTCGTCGTTCCAGTGTGACGCCCAGATGTCGATGGCCTCGACCAGGGCCGGGACGCTGGAGAATGCACCGTCCTTCAGTCGCTTGTTGGTGAGCTGGGCAAACCAGCCTTCGACCAGGTTCAGCCACGAAGAACTCGTCGGCGTGAAGTGGAGGTGCCAGCGGGAGCGTTTGGGATGGGCCAACCAATCGGCGACCGGTGGGGCGCCGTGGGCGGAGAGGTTGTCGAGCACGACGTGAACGTCGAGGTGGGCCGGCACATGGAGATCGACCCACTTGAAGAAGGCCAGCACGTCGTTCGACGCATGGGTCTTGCGAGTCTGGTGGAGCACTTCGCCGGTCCCGACGTTCAAGGCGGCGAACAGATCGACGGTGCCGTTGCGCTTGTAGTCATGAGTCATGGTCTTTCCCCTGCCCACTGTGAGCGGCAGGGACGGTTGGGTGCGGTCGAGGGCCTGACACTGGGTCTTCTCGTCGAAGCTGAACACGACGGCTCGCTCCGGTGGGTTCAGCTAGAGACCGACGACGTCGACCAGCTTCTCCTCGAATCGCGGATCGTTCGACAACTTGAAAGTGTCGACCCGCCACGGTCGCAGGTTCCTCGCCTTCCAGATCCGGGCCACGGTGTCCTTCCCTACGCCGTGGCGATCGCCCATGGTCCGCGTCGACCAGCACGTGGATCCGTCGTCTGGCACCGAGTGCAACGTGTCGCTGACGATCGCGTCGATCACGTCTTGGGGGATCGAGGGCTTGCGGCCTCGACCCGGCGCAATGGAACCAACCGCATCGGAGCCCCCGGCTTCGAACTTGGCCCGCCACCGTCGCACCGTGTCGGGAGTCGTTGCGCAGTCCCGGGCGATCGCCTCATTCGCGACACCGTCAGCGGCCAGCAGCAACGCCGACGCTTGCACAACCGTTCGGTGCGGCAGCGAGGACGATCTCGACAACCGTTCGAGTTCCCCTCGTTGCCTGCGGCTCACGTGCAGACGGGGTGCGATCATCACTGGCATGGTGCCAGATTAGTTCACCTTGCTATTTGAGCGACTGACCACTAGCAGCTCTGGAAACAAGGCGCTTAGGCGAAGGTGGACCGTAGGGTTCCGACGAACTCACTGACCGTGGCCTGAGGAAGGAGTCCGTAGTTGTAGATCCCCACCTCTCGCACCCCCAGCTCCTTCGCCGAGGCGAGCTGTTGTGTCGCAAATTCGTTGCTCTTCGACGATCCCGGGCGCGGCGGCACCATGAGAAGCGAAAGCGACACGGGTGTGGTTCGTGATGCGGTAACACGCCTGATTCGCTCGGTGTCGTACCCAGGCACCAGAGCGAGCTGATCAATCGTGTCGAGAAGGTCTCCAAGGAGGGCGTCCTTGTCGGCGCCCAGATCTCGGAACGGTGACCAAGGGACAGCCGACAATTCCGCACCGCCCATTTCCCCGACCCTCGAGCGGATCCCTTTCGCCAGCTCGACTGACGCTCGCTCATGCAGTGCGACGAAAGCGTGCAGCTCGACGTCCTCCAGGAGATTCTCCATCGGGCCGACCGCAGCGGAGGAGTCTCCGGTGAGGGCGGCGGTGACGGCTGTGACGACACGCTGGCGGACCCGAGCCACATCAAGCCCCGACGCATGGCCTCGTTTGATGCAGCTCGGACAGAAGCAGACCGCCAGCAGTTCTTGGACCAGTGGTGGCACGTCCACCAACACGCGAGGGCGCAGCCATCCGTAGTCGTATCCCGCCGCCAAGATCCCCTCGAGGCGGATCATGTCAACCCCGAATTGGTCCACTAAGTCCGCCGACAACTCGACCAAGTATTCCCGTACGTCGTCGTTGGCAGGACACACCCCCGTCGGATTGGCGTCCCCACTCGCGAGCACCCTCGCACAGTCCGGGTAGGCGTCCACGATCCAAGGCTGGTACAGAACGACGAGCCATGCGTTGACACCGAGACCCAGAGCGGACCCGGTGAGTGCCGTCTCAGGCCACGCTGCACACACCTCGGCCGAGGACAGGGAGGGGCGAATGCGTCCATATCGCTCGACACGTGCGGGGAAGTGCACCGCCCCTCTGGCATTCGTGTAGAGGCTCGGCATTCCACCTCGAGGTGACAAGGCGTCAATCGGGTGGTACGTCCCGGCAAGATCGATGGACTCGATGCCCGAATCGACCATCTCCCGCAACGTCTCGTCCACGCCGAGCCGGGCCAGGTCCCAAGGGTAGGCATATGTGGTTACCCGCAGCCGCAGGTCAGGACTCACCCGGACCACGTCCCATCTGCACTCAAGGCCGCTCCTCGGATCTGTGTTGACGCCACCCAGGCTACTGCCCACCTGACACACACGGCATGGCGACATCTGCCGAGGAAGCGGATATAGTAGGTGCTATGTGGTGGTGCTGGTTGCACCGCTCCCGACCCGACCTGAGGATGGACGCGATGTCTCGATTGACCGTGAAGAAGCTGACGCCAGCCCTTGGAGCCGCCGTAAGGGGATTCGACCCCAACGACCTGGGAGAGGAAGAGCTGCGCAGCGAACTGCGCGACGCGTTCGACAGGTACCAGGTCCTCGTGTTTCACGATCAGGATCTGACTCACGCTGAGCAGGTTCGCCTGTCGAAGATCCTGGCCGGCGACGAGAACGCCGACTCCACAGACGACACTCTCGAAGACAAGTTCTACATCTCGAATCGGATGGAGAAATCGGCGGCACCGTTCGGACGGCTGCAATTCCACTCGGACACGATGTGGTCCGCTCACGGTTTCGAAGTGTTGTCACTCTACGGAATCGAAGTCGAGGCGCCAGTGGCCCCGACCATCTTCGTGAGCGGGACATATGCATGGGACACACTCCCCGCTGAGCTTAAGACGCGCTGCGAAGGGCTCGAAGTCCTGCACACCGCCGGGCCGGTCCACCGCGGTGATCTCTCTGACGTCCTCGTCTCGACAATCGAGAATCCACCCACCACGGTCACGCCCTTGGCCCGCACCCATCCTCGCACTGGCAAGACGATCCTTTACGCATGCGAGCAGATGACGAAGGAAGTCGTCGGCCTCTCGCACGATGAGAGCGAGGAACTCCTCGGCCAGGTCTTCGCGCACATGTACGCCGACGAGATGCGACTGATCCACGAGTGGAACGAGCGCGACTTCGTGATCTGGGACAACCTCGCCACGCAGCACGCTCGCAGCAACGTCACCACCGTCGGACCTGCTCGTACCCTGCGCAAGGTCGCGACTCCGGTGCCCGATCTGAGCAACGACGAAATCCCGACGTTCAGCATCGCCAAGTGACTGCGAGCACCGGCCCTTTCACGCTTGAGGGCAAGGTCGCTCTGATCACTGGCGGTGGCCGGGGCATCGGCGCCACAATCGCCCGGGTCTTCGCTGAGGCGGGTGCCACCCTCGCGCTCACGGCCCGCACACCCGAGCAGATCGAACAGGTCGCAGGTGATATCCACGCTGCCGGGGGGCGTGCCATAGCGATTGCCGCCGACCTCTACGACCCTCGAACCCTCCCGGAAATGGTCGCCCGCACCGTGGAGGAGCTCGGTGGGATCGACGTCGTTGTCAACAACGCCGGGGCCGGGGGTTCCCCGCCGTTCGTGGATACCCGCGTCGACGATCTCTTGAAGTCGTTCACGCTCATGGTCGCCTCTCCATTCGAAATCACCCGCCTCGCGTTGCCGTCGATGCTCGAACGACCGGGTGCCTCGGTCATCAACATGACGTCGGTGGGCTGGTATCGCCAGACGAGGGGCAACCTCGCGCACCACACGGCAAAGGCGGCACTGGCCCAGCTGACACGCTTGATGGCAGCGGACCTCGGTCCGAAGATCCGGGTCAATGCCATTTGCCCGGGCGCCGTCGAGACTCCTGGGTTACGCGAGGTGTTTGAAAAACGGGCGCCCCAGATGCGCCAGGTCATAATCGACAACACCCGGCTCCGGCGATTGGGCACGCCCGAAGACGTGGGCTATGCAGCCCTCTATCTTGCCTCGCCAGCGGCCTCCTGGATCACAGGGACGATCCTCGAGCTCAATGGCGGCACGGTCGACGAGATCGCTCCGGCCGGCCCGGACCTGTGAACTGCTTGGCCACTCAAGCGGGCGAGGGAGTACCGACCGCGAATGCCACCAGGCGGCAACCCTCGGGCCCGGTGAGCAGGCCGTGACTACTGCCGGGCATGACGATGCAGTCGCCGTCTTTGACGGGGTGGACACCGTCGTCGAGCAGCATGTCGCCACCCCCGCTCATGATCAACACGAACTCGAGTGCGTCGCGATAGTGCAGCTCGGCTCCCGGCCCGTGAAGATCGGCGACATCCATGGGTTCGTGGTCGACGATGTACCAGTGCAGCAGCCCTGGCGCGAGTGTGCCCGGACTCTTGGTCCCGAGTCCCGGTGGGCACGCGGGCGGTGGGGATTCGGTCGTGGTGAACAGTGACATGAATGACGTGCCCGCCACCTGAGGAATCGGCGTCATCTCTATGTCACGCTCCTCGACAATGCACGACCGACCGAGGTCGTCCTGGCCGAGAATCAACAAACGTCCGTTCCTACCGCTCATGACCCGCACCCCGAACCCATCGAACCGACCAGGTCAGCTCCAGCTCTCTGCACCCGACTCCCGTTGTCCCACCAGCTTGCGGGCAGGCGCCCAGGGCACGCATGACCATGCAGCCGCCACGGCATGGGAAAACGTAGGTTCAGACCTCTTCCGTGTCCGTTGATCGTCATAGGAACTACTATGCAACTGGTGTCAAGCCTGACTGTGGGCCATCTAAGAACAAGAGAACTCGAGTATCCCGAGCTCGGAGCCGTGCCGAATCCGGTTCACTCCGGACTTCCAGCAGCGAAAGGAAGTTGATATGACTGACTCGGAAACACATCACTATGTCCTGATCTCCTCCGACGGGCATGCCGGTGCCGACCTCTGGGACTACAAGCCCTACCTCGAGCGGGAACTCCACGATGAGTTCGATGCATGGGCCGATGGCTTCACTGAACCGTGGGCCGAGTACGACAAGGAGCTAGCGGACACGGACGACCCGAACATCCGTCTCGGAGTCGCGTCCGCCTCGTCCGTCTACAACTGGGACAGCGACAAGCGGCTCGAGCACCTCGATGCCGAAGGCATCTGCGCCGAGGTTCTCTTCCCCAACACCGTGCCTCCCTTCTATCCCTCCGGTCCGGTGACCGCACCGGCACCGACGACAGCCGAGGAATACCGCTACCGGCGGGCAGGGGTGCAGGCCCACAATCGTTGGCTGGTCGACTTCTGTTCTCAAGCACCCGGGCGCCGGGCCGGATTGGCCCAGGTGTTTCTCAATGACATTGACGATGCGGTTGCAGACGCGCGTTGGGCCAAGGAAGCGGGCCTCGCAGGAGTGATGATCCCCGGGGACCACATGAGCCACCTGGTGAACCTCTACGAGCACCGGCTCGACCCCTTCTGGGCCGCCTGCGAGGATCTGGGCATCCCGGTGCACCGCCACTCGATAGCGGTTGGCCCCCCGGAGACCGAGGACTCGGGTCCCGCCGTTATCGCCGTTGGGGCACGCGAAACCCACCTGTTCTTCCAACGGGGCCTGGGGCACCTCATGCTGGCTGGCGTTTTTGAGCGGTTCCCTGATTTGCAGTTCGTCTTCGCCGAAACGGGCTGCGCGTGGATCGCCGCCGAGCTGCGGAAACTCGATGCCGAGGTCCGCATGGGCAAGATGAAGGGGACGACGGCGTACCCGCTCTACCATCGCTCGGTCGAGGGATTGAACAAGACACCCTCTGAGTACTTCCGTCGCAATTGCCACATTGGTGCTTCTCTCATGATGCAGTCCGACGTCGATGTGCGTCACGACATCGGTGTCGACCAGATCATGTGGGGAAACGACTACCCGCATCACGAAGGTAGCTATCCGTACACGAATCTCGCTGTGCGCCTGTTGTTCTCCGGGCTCCCTCCAGAGGAAGCCGGCAAGATATTGGGCGCCAACGCGGCGAGTGTCTACGGCTTCGACCTTGACGCGCTTCAGCCACTCGCAGATCGGATCGGCCCGACGGTTGCAGAGATCGCCGAACCCGTACGACCAGAGGAGCTTCCCGCCAGCAGCCTGGGCCACACTGTCTCGAACGCGATCATGGCTCGCCAGGCGATGAGCGCCTGACGCCTCGAGCGCATCCGCCATCGGAAAGCCCCGGGCAGAGCCGCATGACCTGCGACTTCATCACAAGCCCTGCCCCATGCACACGCAACCTAGTGAGTGCTATGCTTGAAGGCAACCGCCAGAAGTGGGCTTAGTTCGATCGTCAGAACTCCCGGTGGCAGCGAGAGCTGCGCCGGCATGATCCGCTGGTTCACGTTTGAGGAAGGAGCCCGGCAATGGCCTTGGAGATAACAGAGCTGGCACTGCCGCTAGGTGCGGAGGTGAAGGGCCTCGACCCAGCGAACCTCCACGACGAAGATCTCAGGCAGCTACGCCAGACCTTCGATGAGCGGGCTGTGCTGGTCTTCCGCGACCTCGACATCGACACGAACTTCCAGGCGTTCCTGTCCGAGACAATGATCGGTTTGGCACCGGGCCAGGGCGGTGATACGGATGACGCCCGGGATTCCTACATCTCCAACCGGAAGGACGGTGCCGCCGCTCCGTTCGGTCGCCTTCAATTCCACACCGATACCATGTGGGCGGAGGAACCGCTGTTGGTCCTCTCGCTGTACGGTGAGGACGTCGGGTCGCCTGTCTCGCCAACCTCGTACGTCAGCACGACCTATGCGTGGCAGACGCTCCCGAAGGAACTGCGGGCCCGCGTTGAGGGCTTGAGCGCCGTCCACACTGCCGGTCAGCTGAGGAGAGAAGGGGACGGCGACGACCTGGTCGTTTCGGTTCCCGAACACCCGAAATCGACGATCACCCCGATCGGGCACGTCCATCCACGGACTGGCAAGACCATGCTCTACGTGAGCGAGCAAGTCACTCACGAGATCGTCGGCGTCTCACCGGACGAGAGCAAGGAACTCCTGGAGAAGTTGTTCGACCATCTCTACAAGACGGAGAACATGTACTCCCACGAGTGGAGAAACGGCGATCTCGTCATTTGGGACAATCTCGCCGTTCAGCACGGACGGATGAACGTCGCGCTCGACGGACCGCCGCGGACACTTCGCAAGTTCTGCAGCCCACTCGAGAACATCGCAAAGGAAGAGAGGGCTTTCAAGTACAGCCCAGCCACGTGAGCTCGGGCGTTGGACTTACGAGGACTGCTGGCGGGAACGGCGAGCGCCGGAATGCAGCCACCGAGAGGACTCGCGCCGGCTACGACTCGCGCCGGCCGGCCCCTGGGCCCTTCTTCTTCGCCCGGCTCGTCGTCCCGTTTGCCCGTGACCTGGTTTCGTCTCTGACGGTGTATCCGCGGCGTCGTGCCTCCTTCCGGATCGTGTCGGCCACACCTTGAATTAGAAGCTTCCGCACGTCTCCCTCGTCCGTGTCATGTCCGATCAGTCGCAACACGCTGTCGTCGGGCAACTTCCCGACCAGTCGGTTGACAAGACAGGACACCAGGTAGCCCCGCATCGTCATAAACGCGTACATGACCAGATCATGCTCGGCAGCCACCGGGCCGAGCGCCTTGTCCATCAGGGGCTGCGCCAGCACGTCGAACTCTCTGCCGCTATCCCGGCGGATCGCATGGCGGGCACGCGACGACATCTTCGGATTGGCCGACAGGTCCAGGAGTATCTGCACTTGCACCAGATAGCCACTTTGCTCGTAATGCGTCGAGAGGATGCTCAGAACGGTGGCGAGGCGCTCCTCGATCGAGTCGCCGTCAACCTCACTGTCGGCGAACCGGTGCTCGAGCTGCTCACCGATGTCGTTGACGACATCGAGCATGAGCTGCTCACGGGACCCAAACAAGTACTGGATGGTCCCCCATGTGACTCCGGCGCGGCGAGCAATCTCGTTCGAGCTCGCGGTGTAGTACCCGACGTCCATGACAGTTGCAACAACGGCGTCGAGCACCCGCCGTCGGGTCTCCTCAGTGTTTCGCTGTCGTGACGACATCACCTAGCCTTTCTCCAGCCCATCGACCCCAAATGGGCGCGCACAATCATGCCGCACCGGCGGCTCCGGTTTGCTCATGTCGTTGCGGTCCGTTTCCTTGGGCACCCGCACCTGTAGCTCGACCATGGTGCTACCGTCACCGTTCGGATTTCGGCGGCGCACGACGTCGTCTCTGCCCATCACCCCGGCCACATGGGGCCGGACATCCCCACAATAGGAGCCATGCATGACCAACGTCGTAGTCGGAGCTGCCTCTGGAATGGGTACCGCCGTTGCCAGACAGCTCGCCCCATTGGGCCAACTGCTCATCGCCGATCGGAACCCTGCCGGCATCGAGCAACTCGCGGCCGAACTCGGAGGTGATGTGCAGTCTCTTCAGTGCGACGTCACCAAGCAAGAGGACATCGATGAACTCTTCGCTCAGGTCGACGACCTCGGGGTGGTCGTGAACACAGCCGGCGTTTCTGGAGGCACGATTACCGGACACCAGACCCTCGAGGTGAATCTCATTGGAATGGCCCGGGTCTTCCGCGCCGCCGAGCCACTGCTGCGGCCCGGCTCGGTGGGCGTCGGCGTCGCGTCGCAATCGGGTTACATGGTCCCCGAGTCGCCGGATCTGTTCGCCGTCCTCGAGGATCCTTTAGCGCCTGGCTTTCTTGACACCGTGAGCGCTTTCTTCGATATCGACGACAACGGCCTGGCGTACCAAGTGTCGAAGCGAGGAGTCCACCGCCTGGTTCGACGCCTTGCCGCGCCTTGGGGATCTCGGGGTGCTCGCATCATGTCGGTCTCGCCGGGCATCAACGACACGCCCATGAACCGAGCTCTCGAAGAGAAGCAACCGATTATGGCGGAACTCATCAGGAACAGTCCGCTGGGTCGACGTGGCACGCCCGAAGAGATCGCCAACGTGATCAGCTTCGTCATTTCCGATGCGGCGTCGCTTCTGACCGGGAGTGACGTCCTCGCTGATGGCGGGATGGTCAGCGTCCTCCCGCCATCGTGGGAAGGCAAACTACGGATTCCTACGCAGTCGTAAGCCTGCCCCCATCCTAGGAGCTCATGGCGATTCCCGTTCAGGGCTTCTTGTGCTCCGGGTAGGGATCCACCCTGGCCGGATCCGGGAGTGAGTCCGATCCTGCCGGGGTCGTCAGCTTGTAGCATTCAAGGCACCAACCAGGTCCGTATCGGGTGAACCAACGGTCGGTACGGCTATCAGAGGAAGCGAAGACCAATGGGCGATTCCGTCGCACGTCCCTATGTTCTGATCTCGACCGATGCGCACGCCGGGGCCGATCTGCTCGACTACAAGCCCTACCTGCCGACCGCGTTGCACGACGAGTTCGATGCGTGGGCGGCAAGCTTCCACGATCCGTGGGCCGACCTGGACGAGAAGACCCACTACCAAGACGATGAAGACGTGCTGATGGGGCGTGCCTCATTCGTGTCGCGCTACAGCTGGGACCACGAGACTCGGGTGCGCCACATGGCTGTCGAGGGCATCGCTGCCGAGGTGGTGTTCCCCAACACCGTGCCACCGTTCTATCCCAGCGGTGTCGTGACGGCCCTGGCTCCCCGCAGCGCCGACGAGTACCGCCTCCGGTGGGAGGGTGTCAAGGCCCACAATCGGTGGGTTGCCGACTTCTGCTCACTGCTTCCCGGCCGCCGTGCCGGGCTGGCCCAGGTCTTCGTCGACGACATCGACGCGGCGATTGCCGAGATGCGCTGGGCCAAGGAAGCCGGACTGTCGGGCGTTCTGATCCCGGGGGACGCCGGCGCACTCTACGATCCGCGCTACGACCCGCTCTGGACTGCCAGTTGCGACCTCGGGCTTCCGGTGCACCGCCACGCCATCATCGTGACCGAGGAGACCACTGGATTCGCCACGGCCGCAGCGGCGGTCGGGGCCCACGAGTTCCAGTTCTGGGTCGGCCGCGTGATTGGGCACCTCGTGCTGGGCGGGGTATTCCAGCGCTTCCCCGACCTGAAATTCGTGATCACCGAGACGGGATGTGCATGGGTACAACCCGAACTGACCAAGCTCGATGCCGAGATTGCCTACGGAAAGGTTCCAGGCCAAGGCCAAGTCGTGTTCGGCAAGGCGGTCGAGGGCCTCGAACGCTCCGCCACCGAGTACTTTCAGCGGAACTGCTGGATCGGCATGTCAACCGTGCGGCCCGAGGAGATTGCCATGCGCCATCAGATCGGCGTCGACCGGTTGATGTGGGGTGCCGACTACCCCCACACCGAGGGGTCCTTTCCTCACACGCGTCTGGCGCTACGGCTCCTCTTCTCCGACGTGCCCGAAGAGGAAGTGCGGGTGATGACCTCCGTCAGCGCGGGCAGGGGTGTACGGGCTCGATCTCGACTACCTGCAGACGATCGCTGACGAGATCGGACCAACCGTCGAGGAGGTGGCGACGCCGGTTGCTCCCGATGAGCTCCCTCGCGAGTCCATGTCGGCGTCGATCATGCCGGCGCTCGCGACTGCGAAATAGCCACGGCCCCTTTCGCATAGAGCTGCCTAGGGACACGTTCCCGGGAACATCTCCAGGCTCACCGCGCACCGATCCGGCCCCGGGTCACCACAGCGTCATGACGATTGGCGGTGACGAGCGACGATCTCATGGAAGCCTCCGACGGGTTCCGGGTTTCCGGTCAGCATTCCCCCGTCCACACACATGATCTGGCCGGTCATATACGTCGAACGATCACTTGCGAAGAAAATTGCCGCCTCGGCGATGTCATCGGTGGTCCCTTGACGCTGGATGGGTTGACGGGAAATCAGGAATGACCGCACTTCCTCCATCATCCGTTCCTTCTTGTCCTCGGGCATTCCGCTCCCGATCATGTTGCCGAGAATCGGAGACTCGATGTTGGCCGGAGCAATGCAGTTGACTCGGATGCCGTATTCGCCGAGATCGATCGCGGCGGACTGACTGAGCATGTTGACGCTCGTCTTGGACATCGCGTAGGTCCACGGTCCACGGCTGGGCTGCATACCCCCGATGGAGGTCGTGTTGATGATCGACCCGCCGCCGTGACCCTTCATGTGCCTTGCCGCAGCCTGGGTTCCGTAGGCCACACCCAGCACATTGATGGCCATCACTCGTTCGAAATCACTGAAATCCTCATCCAGGAGATGGGTGTTGCGATTGCCGGAAATGCCCGCGTTGTTGAACATGCAATGGAGACCTCCGAACCGCTCCACTGCGAAGGCAACTGCGGCGGCGACGGACTCTGCGTCGGCCACATCGGTCTCCTTGAACGCCGCGTTGGCGCCGAGCTTGGACGCCAGCTCTTCACCGGCTGTCGTATTGACGTCGGCGATCACCACTTCGGCACCTGCATCGACGAACCGCCCGACACATCCCCTTCCGATCCCCGATGCTCCGCCGGTCACAATCGCAACCTTGCCCACCAACTCGTTACTCATGGATACCCCTTCGTTTGCCCTGACCCGCGCTTTGTATCGGAGAGCGCCTCAGGCGTCAACTCGGTCCCCGACACCTTGTGCGGATCACCCCAATCATCCGTCTCTGCGCGACTCCCGTCACTCCCCTCTGCACGCGCGAGCCTCGAGACGCGGTCCTCGACGAATCCATCAAGGTCTGCGTCAATCCGTTCGGAACTGCCGCCGTCACGACCGCAAGGGCGAATAGCTCCACTTACCTAGCAGCTGCTAGGTTACCCCGAATTCGGGGGGCCGCTTGAGTTCGGACCGGGACGTCCGGTTCGATTTGGAAGGAGATTGAAGGGAAACATGCGACCTGCACGAAAGCTCGTGACCGCGGGACTGACCGTCGTCGTCGGCCTACCGGCGCTCCTGATCGGGGGCTTGAGCGCCGCCGCCTCAGCAACACCGGCGCCGCTGACCATCGCCCTGATCAACGACGTCACAGGCGCAGCGGCATCGAACACCGCCGGAACCAACGGAGTGTTCCAATCCGCCATCGCCGCGCAGAACGCAGCTGGCGGCATCAACGGCCACAAGTTGGTCGGGACGGTCATCGACACGCAGACCAATCCAGCCCTGGCTGCCACGGGGGTCCAGGAGGCCATTCAAAAGGGCGACATCGGGATTGTGTCGAATTCCTACTTGATGGATCTGGTGGCCAAATACCCCAATCAGGCTGGTATGCCGGTCACCGGCACAAGCACTGACGGCAAGGAGTGGGGCACGCAGCCCTACCTCAACATGTTCGCTGGAGACACCGGGAGCAACGCGGCCAACACGCCCATCAACACCCTTTACGGGGAGCTCGCGAAGCAGGATGGGGCGAAGAAGGTCGCCCTCTACACCCTGAACGTGGCCGCCAACGACAACAACTTCGAGTCCTACTCCATAGCCAAGGTTGATCCCTCGGCCAAGGTGGTGTTGCAGGACAACTCTGTTCCCTACGGCTCGACGGCCAACTTCGGACCCACGGCACTCGTCGCCAAGCAGAACAACGTCGACTGGATGTGGTCGAACCTCGACGCCTCTTCCAACGTGGCGCTGGTGACCGCCTATCGGCAGGCCGGAGTTCCAACCAAGGACATCTATCTCCCCGACGGCTACAGCGACTCCCTGCCCAAGTCGCCCGCTTGGCAGAGCGTCCAGGGAGCCACGTTCCAAGCCGTCTACCATCCCTTCTCGATCCCCAATGCCGGGACCGAGCAGATGCAGTCAGCGCTCATGAAGTACGCGGGGTGGTCCAAGAGCAATTTCCCGTCGTTCTCTCAGGACGAGGTGTGGATCAACACCGAGCTCATGATCAAGGGGCTCGAGGGCGCCGGTTCCAACCCGACGCACGCCAGCACCATAAAGGCGTTGCGCAACATCACCAACTGGAACGCCAACGGACTCATTCCGTACACCATCAACTTCAAGACCATCTTCGGCCACGTGCCCTCGGAGACATGCGTCTGGCTCGAGAAGGCAGAGAAGAGCGGCTTTGTCCTTCAGGACAAGGAGCCGATCTGCGGGAAGTACCTACCAGGGACTTCCACGAACAGCTCCTTCTGATCCGTCGAACGCCACAGGACACTCGCCGGGCCGCCCCGCCAGGGGCGCCCGGCGAGTGTCACGACAGAGCTGACCTTTCCCGATCTCCCTCGCCGGGCGCTCCTTCTGTCAGTTCGCTCGACCGCCGGAACGCACGTCCCTTGGATCGACGCTCTGCGTGGCGTCGATCACAGCCTCCGAGATTGCGCGCTCTATATGTTCTCCCATGGCTTCGGCGGCTGCCCAGCCGTCGCCCGCAGCGATGAGCTCAATGATCCGGTCATGTGCCTCGAGACCCTTCAGGCGATGCTCCGCGCTCGGATATTCGCCATGCGCATCCTTTTCCGCCACCCAAGTCCGAACGTCGGCAAGAAGTATGCCTTCGAGGGCTTGGTTCAGAAGCGGAAGGGTTCTGTTTCCCGACAGTCCGACCACCGCATGATGGAACTCGAGCATCTTTGCATTGAAGCCAACTCCATCGCCGTCGAGAAGCTCCCGAGCTTGCCCGTTGATCCGTTGCAAGGCAGGCACGATAGAAGTGACACGGTCCGCGCTGCGGGCGCACAGCATGGTGCAGAGCGGCTCGAGCACCGTGATCGCCTCGGACACGTCACCCTTGACGACTCCCTGGCCGCGCAAGACGAGAGCGAGCGTGTAGGCAGCAGCGTTGGCCGTCGGGGACCGCACAATCGCTCCGCCAATCCCGCCCCGCTGGACCGTCAGTAATCCTTCAGCCTCGAGAATCCGCAGCGCCTCTCGCATCGTCGGCGCACTGACCCCGAACTGTGCCAGGAGCCTGTCCAGAGGGGGTAACCGTTCACCGTCGCCCAGGTCGCCGCGAAGGATGAGTTCGCGGAGCTGGTCCGCCACCACGTCAGCCAACCTTTGGCGGCGCACACGATCCACAGGCAGTCGCGCCGCGTTTGGCAGGGTCATGGAGGGAGACTACGTGGTCTGGCAGCCAAAGAGGTGACCTGGACGGGCACCGTGCGTCCGCGACGCTCGCACAAGTTCTCCCCCGATAGACCTACAGAGGGGGGTTCTCGAGGTCCCGAATCACGGCATCGCTCGTATCCATTATCGAGTCGAGATTCGCGGCTACGTCTTCGGGGGTGATGTCCCCCGTCGTATAGAAACCCTTGGTCTGAATCATGGCCAGGCGCATCACGCCGAGGTTCCCACTGATGAGGGTCTCTCCGTTGAGCGGACAGGACTCGTGGGCCAGGTACGCGACGGCGGGTGACACGTATTCGTTCTTCATGTCATCCAGCGCGCCCTCGAAAGTCTCGGGCGGTACGTCGTAGAAGTAGGCCATGACTTCGGGAGCGTTCATACGGGTGTTCCCTCGGGGAGCGACGGCGTTCACCCTGAGTCCGAATCGCCGGCCATCGAGGGCGAGAGCACGGGTGAACGAGAACACGCCACCCTTGGCACCGCTGTAGCTGGCGCACTTCGGCACGAAGCCCGTCACGGCCTCGGACGCGGTGTTGACGACGCAGCCGTTGCGGGCCGCTTTGAGGTGGGGCCACGCTGCCATGCACATATAGACGGTTCCGAAGTACTGGTGGTAATTCATGCGCCGAAACCGCTCCAGATCGGTGTCCTCGAACCAATCGGGATCGGCCACGCCCGCGTTGTTGATCAGGATGTCAAGCCCTCCGAACGCCTCGAGAGCGGTCTGAACGATCTCGGCCGCCCCCTCTTCGTCCGCCACCGATGCAAAACAGGGCACGGCCTCGCCACCTGCAGCTTTGATCTCGCTGGCGACCTGCTCGGCTGGCTCGGACGACGAACCCGTCCCGTCCAGGTTCACGCCGTAGTCGGCGACCACGACGCCGCGCCCCGCGGGAAGCCAAGAGGAGTGCGTGGCAGCGGCCGAAGCCTCGGCCTCCCCCTGTGACGATGACGGACCGACCGTCGAATCGCAGCTCGTCCATTTTCATAACCCCCGTTCTCTATTGTCCATCAAGCTAGTTGAGGCAGTTTGCTGCAGCTCTCACACCACACGGACGACATCAGCCCCCGGCCGTTCCCGCTTTCAAGATGGGTCCGGCTCATGCCGCCGCTCGTTCAGTCGCACAGCCGCCGCACCAGCGAAGCTCTTCCGCCACCAGCGCTGCGTTCGAGACCCCTGCATTCAGGTGACAGACGCTGGCCCGCCGCTCTTCGCCTCGGCTCGCCACACTTCTCGTCTATCCCTTCTTCTGACCTGGATGTTTGGAGCTTCTTTTAGATGATCTTATCTTATAGAGATCCGGAGCAAGGGGGAGGACCTCCATGACCGACACGCTGAAGGACCCTGGGAACCCAGACGCCACACGTCCCGACCAACCACTCGTCGTTGTCTCATCGGATTGTCACGTCTCCCCCTCCCTCGATGCCCTCCGTCAGTACTGCCCGAAGGACACGGTTGCGGAGTTCGACGCATGGCTCGACGCGGACGCGGGAGATCCGCCAGATCTCCCAGAAGCGCTTCGTGTTCGAAGGTGACGACGGCGACGACGAGATTCAGAAGATCCATACCTGGAACCTGCAGACCAACGGTGCCTGGAATATGGACGAACGTCTGCGAGACCTGAACGAGGACGGAGTCGCCGCCGAAGTCATCTTCCACGGGAGCGCGCCTTTCGAGCCCATTCCGTTCATGGCGACGAGCATCGGGCGTCCGATCGAGCAACCAGAGCTCGCCGCGATAGGCCAACACATGTACAACCTGTGGCTGGCCGACTTCTGCTCACAAGAGCCTGAGCGTCACGTCGGATTGGCTCAACTGCCCATGTGGGACATCGAAGCTTCGATTGCAGAACTCGAGTGGGCCAAGAGTGTCGGCCTCCGGGGCGTCAACTTTCCGCAGGTGCGGGCAGAAATCACGCCCTATGAGGACGAGGCCTGGGACAGGTTCTGGTCGGTATGCGAGGACCTCGAGATGCCCTTGGCCAACCATGGCGGCGGGGGGGCGTCGACCCCGACGACTACCGGCCCGATGGCGCTCCACATCTACTCTGCAGAGAGCAACGCTCTAAGCAGAATCTCCCCCGTCGTCCGCTTCGTCTTCGGAGGGATCTTCGAACGCCATCCCAAACTGAAGTTGATCCAAACCGAACAGGCGGGAGCGTGGTACGCACAGGTACTCGACGAGCTCGATTCGAGGTGGACCGCGTTCCGCCACCAGATCGGCGACCTCGTGCCGAAGCCACCCAGCGAGTACTGCCGCGAGCACTACTTCGTCGGTGCGAGCTTTCAGTCGCGCCACGAGGCGGAAACGGCCATCCTTCTGGGCTACGCCGGCAACATGCTCTGGGGCTCCGATTATCCCCATCCTGAGGGCACCTACCGCTATCCCGAAGAGGCAGGCGAGACACCGATGACCCACCTGGCGATGCGCAATACGTATCGCGGGCTTCCCGGGGCATCGGTGCGCGGCATGCTCGGCGAGAACGCCATTGGGGTGTACGGGCTCGACGACACCAAGCTCCGGGACGTGGCCAGGCGGATCAATGCACCCACGCTCGAAGAGCTGTCGCACCCGATTGAGGGGCGCCCAGATCATTGGGGCCTCGCGTTCCGGACTTCGCCATATTTCAACTGACATCTACCGGTCCGGTCCTCTCCGGCAACCGCGAGCGCACCCGCTCCAAAGCCGATCAACGCTGTCCGCACTGACAGCGCTCATCCTCCGACGGCTTCCAAGGCCCTGGACACGAACGGGTTCGCCGTGACCGAGGCCACGGCCACCAAGACCACCTGACGACCATTTCGAGCCTCAAGCCCTATGCCTCGAAGCTCACCTTGGGCGGACCGCCCGAATGCCCGACCTTCGCTGGCTGCGAGCCGAGGCTGAAGAAGGCCTACGGCCTCACCTTCGCCAGGTTCGAGTCTCTCGACGAGGCTGGTCCGCTCAGCGTGGCGGCACTGAAGAACGGCGAGGTCCAGGTGGTGGAGCTGTTCTCGAGCGATGGCAACGTGGTCTCGAACAATTTCGTCGCCCTCACCGACAACAAGCATTTCGATCAACACCACTGCGAAGTTGAATCTCGAGGTGACCTCGCAGCTGGAGCAGCCAGCCCCGGTCGCCCAGGCCTGGGGGTCAAGTCAGTGAACGGTTGACGCCCAAGTGCACGCTCACCAGCAGCTCGTCCGGACTTGAGGAGCTCCAAACCACGTCGTCAGGGCGTCAGGCAGTCCCACATCCGTGCCCTCCCCCACCCAGGCGACATATCCGTCGGGCCGAATCAACACGGCGGAGGGCGGCGCGACCGCGCCCAGCAGCGGAAGCTCCCAGGGTCCGCCATACGCCGCATCGACCCTCTGCACCCGGTCAGCCCATGCGGCGACGTCGATACCATCGGGATCACCGAGGTTGAGCAGAACCGGCTTTGCGCCATGCAGCAGGGTGAAGACCCGCCGCGGGCCGGCAGCGGTCTCGAGGTCCAGATCGGGCATGCGGCGGCCGAGCTGGGGATGGCCCTCGCCGCACTGGTAACGGATGTCCAACCCCGAGATGATCCCGGCCAGCTGTTTCCGAGGCTCGTCCATGCCTGCCAGCTCGGACACGACCTCAACCAGCGCCTTGGTGCGCTCGTCTCCCCGCTGGAGCAGACCCGAGGCCATCGTGAACCGAAGGGCACGGGCCGCGACCGGATGCCGCTCGTCCTGGTACGTGTCCAAGAGGCTGTCCGGGGAGGTTCCATTCACCACCTGAGCAAGTTTCCATCCCAGATTCACCGCATCCTGCACGCCGAGGCTGAGACCCTGCCCACCCGCGGGATAGTGAACGTGTGCGGCGTCGCCGGCGAGGAGCACCCGTCCGGCCCGGTAGCTCGCGGCCTGGCGCGTCATGTCGGTGAACCTCGAGATCCACGCGGGGCTGTGGATCCCGAAGTCGGTGCCGTACACGGCGATGAGTGCCTGGCTCAGGTCGGCCAGGGTGGGCTCGCTGGTCGGCCCGAGCTGTTGCTCGGTCACCACGACGCGCACCGTCCGTCCATCCTCCATCCGGTGGAGGCCATGCACACCGATGGCGTCCGTGCGAATGCCCTGTGGCGGTTCCTCGGTCACCTCGACCTCGGCGATCAGGTTGCTCTTCGTCGGATCCCAACCTGGGAACTCGATGCCTGCTGTCCTGCGGATGATGCTGCGCCCGCCGTCGCACCCGACGAGATATCGTGCCCGCAGCAATCGGCCGTCCGATAGCTCGACGTCGACGCCGGCATCGTCCTGCGCCAAGCCCGTCACCTCGCCGCCGTAGGAGAGCCGGACCGGCAGCTCGGTGATCCAGCTCGCCATGATCCGCTCGATCTGGTTCTGCCATATCCCGAGTGAATACGGATGCCGCGTCGGGAAGTCGCTCATGTCCAGCACGGTCGTGCCGAACATGGCGGCCTGTACCACCTGGCCCTCGGCGAGGAATCGATCAGCGACGCCACGCTGATCGAGCACCTCGATGGTGCGCGAATGGAAACCGCCGGCCCGCGAGCCGACGAGCACGTGATCGGGCCGACGCTCCACGACTGCGACGTCGACCTCCGCCAACGCCAACTCGGCTGCCAGCATCATCCCTGTGGGACCGCCACCGGCGATGACCACCGCATGACTCGTCATAGACCACCCCTCGTTTCCCCAGCATCCAGCTCGGCCGCAGATTCTGCACACCGACCCGACCCTTGCCGCAAGGGCCACACTCTCGCTAAATTGAAGGTGGCAGGTGAGTCAATCTGACTCGGTACATTCCGTCGCCGTTGCGGTCCCGTCCCGATCTCTTCCCCGCGACCAGCTCAGCGCTATGGTCGATCGATGTCCTCTCAGGCTCCCCCCGCTTCGACCGCAGCCGGTCGAGATCGTGGGATTCGCAAGCTGGCCTGGCCGGCCCTGATCGTTGGACTCGTCAGCGGCGGCGCCGCCCTTGTCTCGACACTGCTGCCCGGTGCCCTGGCCATGCGTGGGCTCTTCAACCTCAACGCGCGACGCGTGGGGCATGACCTCCAGGCGCACCGGCCTGGAGGTGTCACCGTGATCAGGGATCAGCCGTTCCGCACCGACGACCCCGACGCCACCTTCGACGTCTACTTTCCGACGTCGACTGCCTCCGACGCGACCCTTCCCAGCATCGTGTGGACGCACGGAGGTGCCTGGCTTTCGGGCGACAAATCGAACACCACCGGATACTTCGCCCTCCTGGCCTCGCGTGGATACACCGTTGTTGCGGTGAACTATTCCCTGGCCCCAGGTTCGAGGTACCCCAAGCCCGTGCATCAGCTGAATGACGCCCTTGGCTATCTGATCCAAGAGCCCCAGCGGTTCCACATCGACCCGGCGGGGCTCGTGCTCGCCGGAGATTCAGCCGGGGCTCAAATCACGAGTCAGATTGCCTGTCTCATGAGCAATCCTGCCTATGCGGAGTCGATCGGGGTGCGGCCGGCACTCAGCGTCGAGCAGATCAGGGGACTCATTCTCCACTGCGGCTTCTACGACATGCGGATCCTCATCGACCGTGGACGGACCGCACCGAGCCCCCTCCTTCGCTGGGGCATCAAGACGATGGTGTGGGCCTACACAGGCAAGAGGGCCAACGATTCTCCACCCATCCGGGAGATGTCCACGATCGACCACGTCACCTCCCGGTTCCCACCCACCTTCTTGAGCGGTGGCAACGGCGACCCACTGACGGATGCTCACTCGCGCCCGATGGCCAAGAGGCTGCACAATCTCGGCGTTCCGGTCGTGACGCTCTTCTACAACGCGGATCACCGCCCTCGGCTTCCCCACGAATACCAGTTCACCCTCGACCATGCCGATGGCCGGAAGGCGTTCGACACCATGGTGACCTTCTTGGAACAGTCCGTCTCAGCACCATGAACGAGCGAACTCGGGCCCGACAGCGAAAGGCGCCTGAACCCACTCCAGGGAACAGACGCCCATTTCAACCCGTATTTATCGGCCCACTTGGTTGCTCCACCTAAGCCACCCGCGGGACGCCGAGAGTCGCAACTTCAAGGGCCAACGGACTACCTCGGCGCCCCTCATCTCTTTGGCGCACTCCCTGAGTCAATGGCTGGACTCACCCTCTTCCTGCTCTCTCGAACTCCTCTCGAAGCTCCCACTTTGTATAACACCGGAACCCGGTGATTTGATCCCGAGCTGGCGAGGAACCGGAGACCGACCGCTTTGAACGCCACGCCATGACGGACAACCAGGAGAGTCCCGACATGACGCTGGCAACGGACAGAAACGAGCCGATGGACAGGACCGACCCTGCAGAGCCCACGCCCCCTATGGAGAGCACCGAGTTCAGCGACCCCACAGACAAGATCGAGTTGCGTGAACCAATGGACAGGATCGAACCGCGAGACCAGATCGACCACCGAGAATCGTCATCTGGACCCTTCACTGTTCTCGCCCTCGACAGCCCATGAGTACCACTCCCGAGGGCCTATGAGACGACTATGCGGGAACCTCGTCCTTGAGGTTCTGCCTCAGCCAGCTTCGCACCTCGTCGGTGTCCTCGTGGCCGTGAACGGCGACGGCGTGCTGGGTAGCTGCGGCGACAACCTCGTCTTCTTCACCCGAGATGGTCAACGTGCAGCCGCTCTCACTCGGGAAATCCCGGCAGTCGGCAACCTTGCGTCCCATGTCATGCCTCCCTTCGACAGGCTGTTGGTCGCTTCACGATGCCGCAGGAGTGCGCCGCACAGCGACCTGCACTTCGTGCAGCGTAAACCGGCAGGGGCAGGGAGACAAGCAGTCGGGCTCTACCGCCTGGCATCACCCTCGTCCGACCCTTGGTCGAGCTGACCGAGACACACTTCACAGCGGCGGTCGGCCGGCGTGTCCGCCCACCGCAGGCGAGGATTGCCGTAGCCCACATCGATTCCACACAGGGTGAATGCCCGTTCAGAACTGGACAGGTGCCAGAGTGACGACGTCCCATCGTCGCCCAGGAGGTGAAGGAACACGCCCTCTGGCTCCATCTCGACGGCCACGGATCAAGCGTAGGTCGGGCCCCGGCCGATCACGCGGTGGGTCCGAGGCAGTCGGCCCCAGGCGTGACGCCCGACGCCGCGACCCGGAGCCCCTGCAACGCCTGGCGGTAGGAACGCAGAGGGCCGACCTCGCAGTACCGGAGGTCGCTCTCCAGACAGAACCTTCGGACCAGTTGCTGTGCACGGGCCAGATTCGGTCTGGGCATAGAAGGGAAGAGGTGATGCTCGATCTGGTAGTTGAGCCCACCGAAGACGAAGCTCGTCCACGAGCCACCGGTGATGTTGCGTGCCGTCACGACCTGTCGTCGAGCGAAGCTGAGGTGGGAGTCTTCGTCGAGGATCGGCATGCCCTTGTGGTTGGGGGCGAAACTGCATCCGAGGTAGAGGGAGAAGACGGCCTGGTGCACGGCGATGAAGGCAACTGCCTCGGGCAACGGAAGCACCCAGAACACGGCAGTCAGGTAGAGCGCCATGTGTCCCACTAGCAACAGGCACTCGCTGAGGGTGGCCCGATCGCGGCGCCGGACAAGGTCCTGCACGCCCGACACATACAGCCCCGTGCTCCGCAGGAGCATCAAGGGCACGAAAAGTTCAGCTTGCCGGCGGGTGAGAAACCGCGTCAACCACGGGTCACTTCCGGACTCATCCGCGGTCTGGGGAGCAACCGAGACGCCGATATCTGGATCCTTGTTGACCTGGTTGGGGTGGGCGTGGTGAGCATTGTGTTTGGGAACCCACCAACCGAAGCTCAAACCGATCAAGCCATTCCCGATGCCGAGACCCAGCCGACGATTCGCTCGCCTGGACTCGAAGATCTGCCCGTGCCCGGCGTCGTGACCGAGGAACCCGAGTTGGGTGAACACCAGTCCGAGAAAGACTGCGACGCCAAGATTGGCCCAGGAGGCCCCCAGAACGAAGAAGCCCAGCCAGCCCGCCACGAACGCCGCGCCCGTCACCACGAGCTTGACCGAGTAGTAGGGCAGCCGACGATCTAGGAGACCCGCCCCACGGACCTCTGCGGTCAGCGCGCGGAAATCACCGGTGGCGCCTGCCTGGGACTCGACAAGATCCTGCTCAGTCAGTGACACGACTTGCGCCGGGGAGTCATGGATTCGAGCTCGCCACCCCTCATGGCTATCGCGTCCTACAGCCCTCGGACGTTCTTCGCTTCGGGACCTTTGCGACCCTCGCTCACGTCGAACTCGACCTCCTGGCCATCCTCGAGGTTCTTGAACCCTTCGCCCGCCACGTTGGAATAGTGGACGAACACGTCCTCCGCCCCCTTCGAGGGCGTGATGAATCCGAAACCCTTCTCGCTGTTGAAGAACTTCACAGTTCCAGTTGCCATGTTCACTTCACTTTCTTCTTGGTGTTGCTTTAGACTTTCGAGGCACAAAAATGGATCAGGACCTGCGCACCGCGAGCTTCGAGTACTCGGCACCGCAGGGGGAGGCCTCACCCACCGCTCCATAGATGCGGCACTGCTCGTCGTCGCACCATCCGATCAGAGTGGTGTGCCCGCGGACGTCCTGAGCATGTCGGGTGCAGAGGAAGAGATCAGGCAGCACCACTGTCACCGAAAAGGACGGATCGTTCGGGTCCGGACCTCGCCCGAGTGTCCGGCGAGGTGGTTCGACAGCCGTGGTCGCCGGGAGGCGGCAGAGTGCGCACGGCGCCCCCGAATCCACGGAGGTCACCGGGCCATCGCCACCCGGAGGTTGGTCACACCCCGGAGCCGACGTGCGATCTTTGTGGCGTCGGCGGCATCTCTGTCCCGGATCCGAGCTTCCAGTCGGTCGAGACGTAACTCCTCGTTGCCGACCAGTCGGCGCCGGTCCTCGCCCTGGTGTGCGTTCAGAGCACGGACGAAGCAGCGGTGCGCATCCACGGCGCGCTCGAGCTCCATCAGACGGGCGATCGTCGAGAACGATGTCCCGTCCTCGCGGAAGGCGAGGACCCGGGCGTCGATCTCGGGCGCCGAAACTCGCTGTCGCCGCGAGGATCCCCCGCGCTCAGGTTTGGCGGACGATCGCTTCTTCGACCGTGGTTGGTGCGTGTGCCTAGGCACTGAGCAGCCGCTGCAACGCCCCGAGGGCGCGGCTCGAGCGATTGAAGATGTCGGCACTCCGTTCGAATTGGGCCAACTCGGGAATTCTCGAACGGGCCACACCGGCTGAATGCCGGCGACCTCGGTATCGTACCAGCTCTGCACGCTGGCGAATCGCCGGTCAGATTCGGGCGCAACGGTCGCCAAGGCCGGCTTCCGGCGACGAGGCCCCTCCCAGCTCACGAAGTCCCGGTGTCGGCCGTGGGATGACGCAACTTTGACATGGCCCGAGCCTCTATCTGGCGAATCCGCTCACGGGTGAGTCCGAAGAAGACGCCGACCTCGTCGAGGGTCCGCGGCTCACCCCGATCGAGACCGAAACGCAGCCGAAGGATCTCCCGCTCACGATCGTTCAGGCCGACCAGAAGTTTGGCGACCTCGACCGGCAGCAGCGCAGCGGCGGCGGCCTCGTACGGGGAGATCGCACCTTCGTCTTCGACGAAGTCTCCGACTTGGGCGTCAAGATCGTGGCCCAACGGTTGGGACAACGAGATCGGCTCCGAGGCATGACGGAGCACGTCCACGATCCTGTGCTCGCCCACCTCGAGATCCGCAGCCAGTTCGGCCGTGGTGGGCCGACGGCCGTGCTGCACCTCGAGTCGCGTCCGCGCCTGCCCGACCTGCTTGAGCAGATCGGCGGCATTGATCGGCAAACGAATCGTGCGGCTCCCATCCACGATGCCCCGGCTGATGGCCTGACGGATCCACCAGGTGGCATAGGTGGAGAACTTGAAACCCTTCCTCCAGTCGAACTTCTCCACCGCGTGAATGAGCCCGAGATTGCCGTCCTGCACCAGATCCAGCAACGGCATGTTCGAGGTCTGGTACATCTTGGCAATCGACACCACGAGGCGGAGATTCCCGTTGACGAAGGCCTCCACCGCGGCGTCTCCGTCTGCAACCACCCGCCGCAGCTGCCGCCTTCGGGCGGGACGCAGGTCCCCGTGGCCGGCCAGCTCGGAGCGGGCCTCACGTCCGGCCTCGGCCGCCTTGGCCAACCTGACTTCGTCGTCCTTGCTCAACAAGGAGTGTCGACCGATGTCGTTGAGATAAAGGCGGACGAGGTCCTCGTCCGGCGATGAAGATCGCTTGTTGGGCACTGGCACTCATCTCTCGGGAACCCGGGCGGATATGGCGAGCGGGTGTGTGCCGATGCGGAACCTCGCTGCTTCGACGACGGGTACGGGCCGACCGTCGACAAATGCGCGCCGGTCTCACGCTACCCAATGGACGTGCGCCCGGCCGACCGACGAGTTCGGTTATGCTGGGCGGCGATACCCCGGGATCAGCGTCCCGGTGGCGGCTGACGATCGGAGTCGGCCGGGCCCACGAGACCAGCATCGAGTCGGCCAACTTCCCTTCTTTGGACCGACTGGAGTTTCGTGCCCACATCATCCCCATCTCTCGCGCCCCTCGCGCTTCTAGCTTCAAAGATCTCGGCGTGCTCGACGCGCTGAGCGCAACGCTGGAGCGCGATGGGATCACCGCGCCATTCCCGATCCAGACCGCCACCCTCCCTGACTCGCTGGCCGGGCGCGATGTGTGCGGCAAAGCTCCGACCGGTTCGGGCAAGACGCTGGCGTTCGGGCTGGCACTCCTGTCGCTGCTCGGGGACAAGCCGGGTGCCGGGCGGCGTGGCCGACGTCACCCGTCCGCTCTCGTCTTGGTGCCGACCAGGGAACTGGCGGCTCAGATCCAGACCGACCTGTCCCCGCTAGCGGCTGCCATCGGCGCCCGCGTGGCGGCGATCTACGGCGGAGTCGGGTACGCCAAGCAGCTGTCCGATCTGCGCAACGGAGTCGACGTGCTGGTCGCCTGTCCGGGTCGCCTGACCGACCTCGTCGATCGCGGTTCCGTGAACTTGTCGCACGTGGGGATCATCGTTCTCGACGAAGCTGACCGGATGGCCGACATGGGGTTCCTGCCGCCGGTGCGCCGCCTCATCGACCTGACCAGTGCAGGACGACAGACTCTGCTCTTCTCGGCGACCCTCGACGGACCGGTGGACAAGCTGATTCGCGACTACCAGCGCGATCCCGCCCGGCACGACGTGCAGCCGACCAGCGACAACCGAGGTCAGATCCACCACCACTTCTGGCGGGTCGAGCCGGAGGACCGGATCGCCCTGACCGCCGAGACAGTCTCCGCGTGTCGGCCGGCGATGGTGTTCTGCAGGACCAAGCGGGGGGCCGATCGACTCTCGCAACGTCTGGCCCGAACTGGTCTCCAGTCGGCCGCCATCCATGGGGATCGCAACCAGGGTCAACGAGACCGCGCTCTTGCCGCCTTCCGGTCAGGGCGGCTCGACGTTCTCGTCGCCACCGACATCGCTGCTCGTGGGATCCACGTCGACGCCGTGCCCCTGGTCATCCATTTCGACCCCCCAGCCGACCATACCGACTACGTGCACCGCGCCGGCCGGACCGGGAGAGCCGGAGCCGACGGGAACGTCGTCTCCCTGATCACCCATGATCAGAGGGCGAAGACCGGGACCCTCCAGCGGCGTCTCGGCATGCCGGGCGCAATCACGTCACCGGACATCCCGTCACTGGCCGTGATGGGCCCAGCTTCACGCCCCCACACGAGACATCCAGGTGGCCGGACAAGCACGCGTACTGCCGTATCCGACACGGCAGTACGCCAGGCGCGGACCGAAACCATCGATGCGATGCCGGCGCGTCCCTCCCGCCGACGCAACCGTCGCTCCAACCGGCGCTAAGCGCGTCCGACCAGCCGCCACGGACCCTGGCTCATGACTCGGGCGACTGCCAATCGACCGCGAGGTCGATCACCAGGTTTGACCAGACTCTCCGGAGCCACTCCTTTGGTGATTGTGACGCTTGCCGACGAGGTCGTGGCAGAGGAGCCAGTCGCCTGCCCAGAGACCTTGGATCACCACTCGTCGGCACCTCGAACGCCCCCTCCAGGCTGACCCCATTTCCAACGGCCTCGCACCGGGCAGCAGCTTTCCCTTGGTGCAGCGATATGCCAGGGCAATGAACTCCGAGGGAGTGACCGCCAGACGCTTGGCTCACATGGTGAGGCGCTCAGAGCGCAGTCGGATGGATGGCGACCGACTTGGTCAGGTCACCGCGGAGGACCCGTATGACGAGTTGGCCGTTGGCCAGGCTGGCTTCGATGCCGCTGCCGAAGCCATCAGGGAGCGCGATTTCACGTTCGTAGCCGCCGTACTCCCACTCATGGAGGAGATAGGACCTTGGGCCCGCGCTGCGTAGCGAAGCGTGAAAGCGCAACGTGCCGGGCTGAATCTCAACCGTCACGTCGTCGGCGGTGACCGCGGGCAGAGGGGCGACGACCACCAATGATGCCGTGGCTTCGTAGACATTCACCGGGACCACCTGGACCTGCATCGTCGCAGCGGTGCGTGCAGTTGCCGCCGCCACCTCTTCATGTGTGGGCTGCAATTTGTCCATCTTCTCACCCTACGCCCGTGAGCCGCAGGCTTGTGCCGCTCAAGTAGCCCAGATCGAGCGGCATGAGGGGCGCCCCTACCTGCCGAGCAGAGCGCACCATTCCGTCAGGTGGTACCCCACTCCGGGCGAGCCGGGCGGCGATGACGACGTGCTGGTCAGCGCCACGACACCCATGCCAACTCAATCACGAACGAGTTTCAGTGCCAGCCTGGGAAGGATGAAGGATGCCAGAAAGATCGGCAAGAACCTCTTTCCGGTGCATCGGAAGGCGACGATCTCGCCCTCGGCGACATCGAACGTTTCAGCACTGCTCGACTCTCGGCCGTTGCGGACCTGCAGCGTATGACTTCCTGACTCGACTGGTATCTCGATCGTGCGGTTCATTTCGACCGACCCGACCAGCTCACCGTCGACCACGACATCGTACGGGCCACGACGTACTTCCGCTCCGATTGCCTTGTGCGCCAACTTCAGCGTTGCCGACATGCGGTGATCTCCTCTTGTTTCCGTACGGCCGTTGGGGGCAGCCCCCCGCTCCCGACCCTGTGCAGAGGTGGAGTGTCGGTCTGGACGAACGAGCACTCCGGTGATGCCTCAGTCCGAAGGGCGCGGCGTCGATCCTCGGGCCGCGGTCTCGATTGCAACGATGTCGATCTTCGTCATCGTCATCATCGCATCCATAGCCCGCTTCGCAGCGGCCTTGTCATGGCTGTTCATCGCCTCCAGCAAGGCTCGGGGCGTGACTTGCCAGGAGAAGCCCCACCGGTCTCTGCACCAGCCACACGCGCTCTCTGCCCCGCCGTTGTCGACGATGGCGTTCCAATACCGGTCGGTTTCGGCCTGATCGTCAGTCAGCACCATGAAGCTGACGGCCTCGTTCGGAACGGAGTTCGGTCCACCGTTGAGACCCACGAATGATCGGCCGAACACCGTGAATTCGACCGTAAGTTCTTGCCCAGCCGATCCGTCGGGGTAATCCGACGGCGCCAGGTGGATCGCGTCGACGTGACTGTTGGGAAAGATCGTCGCATAGAATTCGGCAGCCTTGCCGGCCTCACCGTGATCGAACCACAAACAGGTTGTCAGTTTGTCGGACATCCAAATCCTCGCTTCAGACTCAGGCACCACGAACGTCGTCTCGGACTACCCCGTCACGGGCCTCTTCATTCCTCACAACAACGTGACCGTTTCCGTGCCCACGGTATCGTTTGCTTGGAGCCTTCACACAGCGTCAGTTGAAACGCGACACTTCCCCCGGACTCCGTAGCCCGCCCGTCCCAGCGAACGGGGACACTCCCAAAAGGACGAGGCTGCCGGCGGTTCAGTCCTCTGGTATCTCGCGACCGAAGGCCTCCGGGGTGATCGTGTCGGGTTCGGGGCCGCCCCGACGGCAGGTGTCCGGGTGTCGATTGCACCCATCTCGTCGGCGGACAACTCGAAATCGAAGATGTCGATGTTCTCTGCAATCCGGTTGGGCTTGGTGGACTTCGGAATATCCGAACGGTTGTGTTGCAAACCCCGACGGAGCATTGCTTGAGCGGGACTCTTCCCGTGTGCGGCGGCGATTGCTCCAATAACCGCATCATCGAGGGTGCTGGTGTGGTTGCCATCGCGGCAATAGGTGATGCCACCGATCGGCGACCACGCCTGTGACGATGCCGTGCTCGGAGCCAAAGTCCTGCACCGCGACATCTGACCGGTCCAGGTCCGAGCCTTGGATTGCTTCACCCACCTGGCGCTCGTTGCCATAGGCAGCAGCGGTGTCGATGTGACGGTAGCCGCAGCCGAGTGCAGCTTGGACGGCGTCGCGAGTCTCGTCTGATGGTTCTGGAAGACGCCGAGTCCGTGCGCCGGTATCTCGACCCATTATTCAGAGTGATGGTTTCCATCTCGGCCATCTTCCCGTTGTCGCCCATCGGACCATCGCCCTCGTCACGATATGGGCGAAATGCCCAGAGTCCAGCAGTGGACGCCCGATCGGTGGCCGCCCCCTTGCACTAGCGTCTGCCCCCGCCATAGACGACCCACCGAGGAGGAGGCCAATGCAGGATCTGGGCGAGGCCCTCGGCTATCGCGGTTCGACGGTCGTCGTCGTGGGCTGCTCGACCGGCATCGGCGAGGCCACGGCCCGCCTGCTCGGTGACCTGGGGGCCCGAGTCCACGCGGTGGGCGTGCACGAGCCGCTGGTCGCCGTCGAAGGATTCCACGCCACCGATCTGGCCAGCCCGGCACGGGTCGAGTCCACAACGGCGGCACTGGCCTCGGTCGGCCCCATCCACTCGCTCTTCTGCTGTTCCGGCGTGCCCGCCACGTGCCCGCCGCTCGACATCGTCCGCGTCAACTACGTCGGTCTTCGACAGCTTGTTGACCTGATGCTGCCGGGCATCGCCGACGGGGGCGGCGTGGCGATCGTCTCATCGAACGTGGCTGCCGGGTGGCTCGGTCGAGTTCCCGAGCTGGCGGACGTTCTGGGGTTGTCCGAAGCCGGGGCGGCCATGCGGTGGTTCGGGGACCACCCCGACGTGGTCGCCGACGGCTATCGACTGGCGAAGCACCTGCTCTGCGCATGGGTGGCCGGCATTGCCCCCGCGCTGGGGTTCGAACGGGGTGTCCGGATCAACTGCACTGCGCCGGGTCCTACGGCGACGCCTCTCGTAGATCGGACCACCGCACTGGTGGGGGCCACTTTCTTCGATGAGTTCCCCTATCCGGTCCTGGGGAGGATCTCCACCCCCGAGGAGCAGGCGTGGCCATTGGTACTGCTGAACAGCCGGCTCAACGCGGTCGTGACCGGCACCACCCTCTTCACAGACCAGGGCGTCGCTGACGGGGTGGCGGTCGGCGCCATCGGCGCCGGGGCCATCGTGCCGGCCCGGCGCCAGCGGGCCCCTGACGCCGGAGCATGAGCGCCCGCTGGCTCAGGCGGTGGTGTCCGGGTCTTGTCGATCTGCATCCCAGCCGTTGCCGGCACGGTCCTTGCCCATCGCGACGTGCACCTGGTTGAAGGTGCTGCTCTTGTAGGTCATCCCAAGCGGGCAGCACGTCGGAAGTTCTACCGGACGAACCTGATACCGATGCCGTTGGAAGATCTCATGGGTGTAGATCCCCGAAGTGCCGAACTACCCCACCGTCCCGGCGTTCGGTGGCACCCCTATCATGGCCGAGCGGGGACTGGATGGAGGCGCGATGAGCGAAGATGCCATTTCCAACCAGGCTCACCACTCGTGGGTTTGGGGAGGGTCAGCCATCAGAGCCGCTCGCGTCAGCGCTCGCCTGCGGCTGTCGGCCCTAGCAGGGATGGCGTTCGTGCTCGTGACGTTCGGGTTTGCCATCGCGCCACCCCATGCGTCCGGCGCGGTTGGGTCCTATCCCTCCGGGGTCGACATGAACAGGATCGTCTACCTGGGGAACACCGGTTCGTCCCACCAGACTCTCAATCTGGTGGATGCCGATGGCTCGAAGTCGGCGACGGTCGCGACGTTTCCAGTCGGGCCAACCGATCCGACCATCTCTCAGCCCTCTTTGTCGCCGGACGGATCGGAGATCTTGTTTACGGCTGACCTCTCCGTCGGGCCCGTGGTTACCATTGGCGTGATCAATGCGGACGGCACAGGCCAAAGCACTGTTTCAACGCCCTCGGAAGCGGGTCTCGTTCATGATCCCGCCTGGTCTCCCGACGGCCAACGGGTGGCCTTCGACGCGACCGGTTCGGCTGGGCTGGACGCAGCTCCGGGCATCTGGGCCGAGAACCTCGACGGGTCCAATGCCCTCCACCTTTCTGGGTCTGGTGCCTTTCCGGCCTGGTCACCCGACGGATCTGCGATTGCCTTCAGCGATGATGGGAAGATCTTCGTCGTACCCTCCGCTGGCGGTTCTGCCCGCCAGCTGGCGAGCGTGTCGGGGTCAGCCGAGCTGTTGAACTGGTCGCCAGACGGTGCGTTCATCGAGTTCGAGGTTCCTGCCGCCAACTTGAGTTCGGTCTCGGTCGAGGTCGTCAACGCCGGCACTGGTGCCATCGGTTCGCTGTTCACGCTGAGTGGAGCAACAACCTCCCTCTCTTGGTCACCCGACAGCAGCCACTTCGTCACCACCAGCGGTTCGGCGGCAGTTGGCCCGATCTCGATCGTCAACCTCCAAGGCGAGCTCGTCGGTTCAACGGGCGTCAACGGGTCCGATCCGAGCTGGATCTCCCCGCAAGGCGTTCCTCGCCAGGGCAGTCCGGTGATCGGGCTCTCGCCGACCCAAAGTGGAGATGGCTATCGCATGGCGACCTCCGACGGCGGAGTCCTCACCTACGGGAGCGGGCTCTACTACGGAGGCCTGGGCGGAACCGCACTCAATGGACCCGTCGTGGCATTGTCCTCGACGTCCGACGGCGCCGGATATTGGGAGTCGGCCTCGGATGGCGGGATCTTCTCCTTTGGTGATGCTGGGTTCTACGGCTCGATGGGAGGCAAACCGCTCAACCAGCCCATCGTGGGCATGGCTGGGACGCCGAGTGGGCACGGGTACTGGGAAGTCGCTTCTGACGGCGGGATCTTCTCCTTTGGTGATGCTGGGTTCTACGGCTCGATGGGAGGCAAACCGCTCAACCAGCCCATCGTGGGCATGGCTGGGACGCCGAGTGGGCACGGGTACTGGCTCGTCGCCAGAGATGGGGGCATCTTCAGCTTCGGGGACGCCACCTTCTACGGCTCGATGGGTGGGAAGCCCCTGAACCAACCGGTCGTCGGCTTGGCCGGCACCCCGAGTGGGAACGGCTATTGGCTGGTCGCGTCTGACGGCGGGATCTTCAGCTTCGGGGACGCGACCTTCTACGGGTCGACTGGCTCGATTCGTCTGAATCAGCCTGTTGTGGGAATGACAAGTGCGCCGGGAGGCACCGGATACTGGCTCGTCGCGTCTGACGGCGGGATCTTCTCCTTCGGTAGTGCGGGGTTCTTCGGGTCCAAGGTGTAACTCTCCCAAGCGGGGCCGATCCGGCACACGGGGACACCCTCGGCTTGTGTTCCCACCCACACCAGACGAGAAGTTCGTCACCTTCCGGAATCAGAATCGACGCGCGGGGCCAGCCCACTGCATCACGCAGGACTTATGGTCGTGTGGGTAGGTCCATGTCTCGACGGAAGAATACTGATCGCTGAATACGCCATCCCCTGTCGGTGCGGACGTAGATGTCGTCATAGTGCCCATAACCGCGTGACCACTCGTACGATCCGTCAGCGGTCCGGTATTGGTAGTAATTCGTCAATGCCCAATGTCCCCTCGCCGTATCCCGGTCGGCGAAGGTGATCTCCGGCATGTGTCCGTGATGCACGGTGGTAACGCTCTTCATTGCTTCGCTGATGAAGGCGACCAGCACTTCGCGGCTCACCCTGGCCGTGCCATCCGCCAACACCTCGGCCCCGGGTGGCGGGTTCTGGATCGAGGGTTCCAAATAGATGAACTCGAGATCGGGCGTGAACACATCGATCCAAGCCGACCAGTCCTTCGCGTCGAGCAGCCGAAAGTACCGCGCCTTCAGGTGTCGGATCTCTTCGATGTCGAGCAACCGCTGAAGGATGGCCCGGTCGCTCAAATTCTCATCAGTCACGGCACCATCTTGTCGGGACATGCTCCTTCTGGGCTATCCCGTGGCCGAAGTGCCTAGCCCTCCTGGCGAAGTGGGCCACGGGTTCGTGGTCCCGGACGATATTCAGGGCCACTTCGTCAGTTATGAAACCGCTCACCGCGCCGGTCATGACCGGTGTCCCCACCCGAAACCCAATCCAGGCAGATTCAGGCTGCGTAGCCCGTATGTGGGTCACTCCCCTCCCAGTTGATAATCGAATCCTTGATCCGAAAGATGGTCAGTGATGAGGCGGAGGACCGCAATTTGGTACGAAGGAGGTCATGAGCGATGCGGAAGGTGATGCCGACAGTGGCCCTATCTGGTGCGGGCGTCATGTTTCTCGCCGTTCCTGCGGCGACGGCAGGAACGGCCAACCACAAATCGCACCACAAGGCGACCAATCACAAGCCCAAGCCCGCTGTTGCCAGCTCACTCTCGGGGACGTGGTCGGGGCAGTACGGCGGAAGCTTCCAAGGCACGTTCTCCCTCACCTGGCGACAGTCGGGGTCGTCCCTCAACGGCACCATCAAGCTCTCGGCTCCTTCTGTCTTCCTAACAATTAATGGGACAGTGCAGGGCAGCGCCATTCATTTCGGCACCGTGGGTGGAGTGGGGGTCACATATACAGGGTCGGTCACCAGCAACGGCGATTCAATGTCTGGCAGCTACCAGACCGCAGGTGGGGGCGGCTCCTGGAGCGCCACCAAATCGTCCTAACGCTTAGCTCTTGCTGGTCCAGAAGGCGCGCACCAGTAGGGGTGGTGATGCCTAAGTGCCGGAGGGTGCCGCCTCCTCCCGGTGATAGGGGCCACGTGTCTGAACGCTGGCCCTCAGAGGAAGGAGGCCGGCAGGATCACCGCGCGGCCCTCAGCATGAACGTAATCGGAGGGCATCTCCCGGCTTGCGCCGTACCTGTCACTTCGAACCCGTAGCGCTCGTAGAAGGTGAGGTTCCGTGGGTTGGGAGTCTCGAGGTACGCGGGCAGATGGCTCGCGTCGACGATCTCAAGACAGTGCTCCATCAACGCGCCACCCAGGCCCCTCCCCTGGAGGGTTGCGTCAACGCTAAACCATGGGAGATACCAATGGGGAAACGCGGGATGGGCGGCGTCCATCTGTTCAACAAGGGCGAGCGTGTCATCGTGCTTGTCTGGTGAGACCGTCTCGCTGAGCACGGCGACATAGCATCGCCGTCTGGTTCGGCAGCGGGTGGCAGCCAGAGCGCAACCGCGGACCACTTGCCGAGACCCCAGACGGTCTGCTCGTCGAAGGCCCGTCCTCCGAACGCCACCAGCAACCTTGGGAAGCGCGCGAGGTAGCTGGGCAACTCCGGGTAGAGCCAGCGCTCCACTGGGTCGTCCGTGAACGCCGATACAAGGGTGCGATATGCGAGGTGCTGCTGGACTTGGGGCACGGAAGCCGGAGTTCGATCATCCATGCTCCGCACGATGCGGTCCGCTCTTGGGGCGCGCCTCCCAATTGCCCCATGATGCCGCGGTGTCCCACCGATTCGGCGTTCGGGGCACCCTTGTAAGATGGGGAAACCGGACCACACTGCCCCCGAGTGGCTCATACTCTCAGATAGAGGAGTTCGGGAGGGAAGGATGAGCGTCGCCGTGGGGGACGCTGACGCAGTCGTCGGCTTTGCCAGATACCTGAGATCTCCGATGGCGTCGCCGAGCTCGAAGACCTCTTCGTGGACCCTCCGTGGATGCGGCATGGCATCGGACAGGCGTTGGTTGTGGATATAGCAGCGCGGCTGAAAGAACTGCATTTCGAGACGCTGGAAGTGACGGCCAACCCCCACGCAATGCCGTTCTATGAGCGCCTGGGCTTCGTGGAAGACCGGATCGTCGACACTCAGTTCTACCCAGCTCCGCGTATGCGTCGATCAACCAGGTAGATCGACTGAACAGCCCACTCCCGGCAATGTACGGGGATACGTAGTCAGCCGATCGGTGACCCAAACCGGATGATGTTGCGTCTGGGTCAACCATGGCACCTTCGTGCTGGCCCCACTCGATGGTCCCCGGGCATATGCACCTCAGCTCCGACGGCCCCCAAGGCGATATGCCGCTGGAGCTCGCGGCGTCGACCGAGCGCTCCGTCTTCGGCTGAGTCGACCAGGCAACACGTTGCAGCGCCAGGGATTTGTGGTTTTCGCCGATCGGGCAGAGGAGCGCCGAGTCCGATCGCGTATCTCGCGCAGCAGCGCTGGAGATCTGTCGCGCGTTAGCGACCTACGATCCCATCGAACCACCGGGGTGATGTGACGCTCGATCCGTTTGCGCGGCGGCTGATCACGTCGACAGCCCGCACTACGTCGGTTACGCTCCGCCCGCAGGCAACCGCGAACGGGGGAGATACGAGCATGGGCGTATTGGACGGCAAGGTCGCGATCATCACCGGCGGCGCGAGTGGCATAGGCAAGGGCATGGCGACGGCGGTCGCCAAGGAAGGTGCTGGCGTAACGATTACCGACATCCAGGTCACCCTGGTCGCCGAGACTGCCGAGAACCTGCGCAGCCAGGGTCTCGACGTGCTCGACGTCGTCGCCGACGGCAGGAGAGACCAAGACGTCGCCGACGCTGTGCAGCGCACGGTCGACAAGTGGGGCCGCATCGACATGCTGATCAATTGCGCACAGGCCGCGAACCAGCCGAAGCCCCTCGAGGAGCAGACCGTCGATGAGATCGCGCTCGCGATGGACTCGGGCTTCTACGCGTCGTTCCGGTACATGAAGGCCTGCTTCCCATACCTGAAGGAGTCGCAGGGCTCCGTGCTCAATTTCGGCTCGCAGGCCGGTCTGATCGCCAACGCCGGCCAAGTCGACTACAACTCGGCCAAGGAGGCGATCCGCACCCTGAGCCGCACAGCGGCACGCGAGTGGGGCCCGCACAACATCGCGGTGAACAACATCATCCCGGGCATGCTCACCGAAGGCATGAAAGCCTTCTTCTCGGACAAGCCCGAACACCGTGCGCACTCGCTGGCCAACATACCCATGGGCCGCTTCGGTGACCCGGAGAAGGACGCCGGAGCGTTGGCGGTGTTCCTCATGACGCCGGGCGCGCACTTCTTCACCGGTGACACGTTCAATCTCGATGGCGGGCGCGTCCTCCGTCCCTGAACTGCGAATTCATCTCACCGACCGGACGCAAGCTGACGGTCACGGTCATTGCTGATTAGCCGTGGGGGAATGCCCTGGCACCGGATGCCCAAGCGACCATCGAGCCGAGGGTGGCGAGTGGGACTCTCGGGTCCCCATCACATCGAAACGCCCCCCACGCGGCAAAGGGCGGTGGCGCCACAGAAAACGACTGCTCCCATATAGGGCGACAAAGCAACCAGCCTCGCCTCCGTCATAGCGCCGCCGAACCGGCGGTCAGGGCCACCCTGCACCATGCTCAGGGTCCACGCATCGCGTCCCGAACTCTTCGGCGTCAGCAGATCTTGTCGTTGTTGGCAACAGTGTCCGCGATGAGGCGGCAGACAACGTCCAAGTCGACCTGTTCGGTCCGGCGGGAACGGATACAGCCCTCACCCAGTCTGACCCCGCGAGTTCGGATCGGTGTGCGTCCAGGACAGGCTTCTTGAGGATATAGAGCGAAAGGTACTGCGCCTGCTTGGCAAAGCTCACTTCGACTTGTCCGGCGCACTCGCAGGAATAGCTGCTGGATTGTCGGTCGCCATTCGCTGGGCTGCCTGTTGATGTACTCACTCACGGTCATTGCCAGCTCCTTCCCCCAACCTCGTCTGCTTGCTCAAGGCTCCCCTTGGGGGGAGAGTAACCCCCGGGAGGACCTTCTTTCACGACCAGGCGGAGGAGTTCATCACCCGGCTACTGGACGCAGAGTTCGACGGGAGCATCGCCCCTGTTGCTCCAACCTGGCGGCGATCCGCTCAAGAGCAAGCGTTGACTGCTCTCCCCTCGGAACAGCTCGCCAGCGAGCTTCGTCGTCGAGGTTGGACTGTGAGCGAGCCCTAGTGCCGGCGGTCAGGAGCAGACTATGACTCCGGCCCGCCCATCAGCCGAGTGAGAGGCTTGCCCGGTGACCTCGCAGCGCCAGCCAGGTGACCCGTGTCCAGGCTTTATTGCTGAACCTGGTCGGTGCTGGCAGATGGTCTACGACAACGTGCTCCAGGCATCGCACTGCCACGAGATACCAGCGCGGACTGGCCGCTGGTACTTACCCCGTGGTGACCGGTGGTTCAGGGTGTGGTCGTGTCCGGCACACCTCGATGGTCTGACGGGATTGCGGGTCACCTCGCATCATGGGCAGTCCTCGTCGCCAACGTCATACTTCCGAACGAGTAACCCGCTTCCTTCTGGCGCTCCTCTCCATTCTGATCGTGCTCGCTGGCGGTCTCATCCTCGGGGTGAGGATCGCGGACCACGGACTGACCTCGACGCCCACGACGCCTCCCTCAATCAAGCACCCGAAATAGCCGCGGTCCCGGCGATGATGTGGAACGGCCTGTCAACCTCCCGCGCGACGGTCACCGTGACTGTCTTTTGAACGCGACGCACCAGAGGTGCGGCGCTCGATCGTTCTTGAGCAGTCGGAGGGGCCCCGACGTCAATACGGAGCGCCCGGAGCCCGAAGGGTGAGGACGAACGGTATTGACGTCGGGGTGGAGGCTGCTACTCCATTCCCGGTGCTGACGGCGGTGGCGGCCGGGCGAGCCATCGACGACGCGCCGGAGCGCAGTGGATCGGAGAACCGCCACGATGATGTACGCGTATCGAAATCGCAGTAAAGCCATTCGCAGGTGGTTGCCTCTGAATCGGGGCGCCCGTGACGCCCTCGCAAGGAAGGACGCTGGGCGTAACGCCGGCGAGGATCGGATCTGCTGCGGCGGTGCTCCGGCGCGTCGTGGAGGGTTCGCTCAGACGCGGCGCCGATCGCGCGCTGAGCGAGGCGAAGATCACGGTGTCAGACCTCGGCCACCATCTCGGCCCAGAGAAAACCGGCGAGCTCTCGGGCTATGGCGGCAGCCACGACCGAGCGCACATTCTTGTGGGCAGCAAGTTGGCGGAAGCGCCGGGACAGGCGGATCTGTGCGGCCCACGAGCGGGCCACGGTCTCGGGCGGCACACCCACTTGGCGCTCCCTGATGCCGACGCCCACGTTCGGGCTGTGCTGGTAGGCCCAGGCCGCTTCGCAGAGCTGGCCCCGCAGGTGGGCATTGCCGGCCCGGGTGATCGAGCCCCGACGCTGGGTCAAACCCGTCGAGTTCTCCCCGGGCACGAGGCCGGTGAAGCTCATGAATGGTCTCGCTCTCGGGAAGCGACGCCAGTCGAAGACCTCGGCGGCCAGACACAGCCCACCGATTCTGGTCACGCCCCGGTAGGCAGCCAGGCGTGGGACTTGGTCACCGAAAGGATCCTTGGTGCACCACGGCACGAGATCGGCCTCGACCGACTCGAGGGCGGTGTCCCGCAGCTTCACCGTGGCCAGGTAGTGCGAGTAGGTCGTTGCGATGGCGGGGTCGTCAAAGGACAACGTGGCCAGCCAGCGTCGATGGCGTTCGGTCCACTTCGACCCTCCTCGCCATACGACACTGTGGCGAAGCAGGAACCCACTCAGCCGGTTGCGGGCCCGGGTGAGGTCCTGGACCATGTCACCGCGCGTCCGGCAGAGGTCGCGCACTCCTTCTTGGGCGGGCGTGGGGATAGCGACCGGGGTGAGCTCCCCGGCCCGGTGCAATCCCGCCAGTCGTCTGGCGTCCCTGCGGTCGGTCTTGACCCGGTCGCCCGAGCCCTTCGGGATCAAGGAGGGGGCAACCACGTCGCAGCGCACCCCCATCGAAGCGAGCAGACGCTGGAGGTCATAACCGGTCGGGCCCGCTTCGTAGCAAGCCCAGATCCCCTTCGGCTTCCCTAGTCGTTTGACCAAGCGTCGGACCGAGTCAGCGTCGTGGAAGATCTTGTCGACCTCGGCGGTGTCGCGATCGGGCGAGAGAATCGCCAGCGCGATCGAGTCCTTCGAGACGTCCATCCCCAGGTGGACGAAACCTCGGTGGGCAATACTGGACACGGCTGGCTCCTTCCTTCCGTATGTCGGCTCCGTTCACCGATAGGTGAATGATCCACGTAAATGCGGATGCCGGAGGAGCCGGCCGTTCCATACTGAATCGGGGCACCCCGGTGCATTCTCGGTTATGGTCCGCGAGGCTCGTGGTTGAAGCCCAATCGGGCCTTGAACGAACGAGCCACTGTGGAGTTGGAGATGAAAATGGCATTCGGCGTAGTACACAAGTTCGCGGGCGGAACGAAGGAACAGTACGAGGCTTCGATAGCAGCCGTTCACCCCAGCGACGGCACCTTGCCAGAGGGCCAGACCTTTCATGCTGCCGGTCCGTCAGACGGTGGCTGGACGATCGTGGCTATCCACGACTCTAAGGACAGCTGGGAAAGCTTTCGAGACGGCACGTTGATGCCGAAGATGGCGCAGGGAATCGCTGGTGGCTTCACGTCGCCACCCGAGGAGACAACGTTTGAAGTGTTCACGCAAGCGACGTGAATCGAATGGTGTGTCGAACCGGGGGTCGGGACAAGGCGTAGGACACGTTCTGACGCACGGTTGTCGTCTTGGGTCTCCGCATGGAGCGCATGCTGAGACCTGGTCGCGGATCCGTCGTCACTGTTCGGGGGCACCGCTGAAGCTGAACGATACCGCTAGGGCGAGTATCCGTGTGCCCGAACCAGAGTACTGGGACAACCGAACGTGACGGCTATAGGGGCGGTCACGGGAAGGACACATCCCTCGGTGTCGTACGCACTGCGCCAAGGTGCGGCAAGGGTATATTGACGGCAAGTCCGAAAGACGTTTGGGGGGTACGACATGAGTGAACTTCGCTTCGATGGACGGTCTGTGATCGTGACCGGGGCCGGCCGAGGCTTCGGGCGTAGCCACGCGCTGCTGCTCGCCTCCCGGGGAGCCCGGGTCGTGGTCGCTGACTACGGGGTGAACCTGGACGGCACCGGTTCTTCACCCGATCCAGCGGAAGAGGTCACCAAGGAAATCGAGGCGGCCGGCGGCGAGGCCGTGGCCTGCTTCGCTTCAGTGGGCGAGGAAGATGGTGCGGAAAAGATCGTTCAGACCGCACTAGACGCCTTCGGCGGTGTTGACATCCTGATCAACAACGCCGGAATATCCGACCCCGACTGGTTCGAGGACACGGATCTCGAGCGGTTCCGTCTCATGAACTCCTACCAGTACTTCGGCACGGTTTACATGTGCAAGAAGGCATGGCCACATCTCAAAGCGGCCAAGAACGGGTGCATTGTCAACACGGCCTCGGAAGCTGTAACCGGCTTCGTGCCCAAAGCAGCGGCCTATTGCGGTGCCAAAGGCGGCGTGTTCTCGTTCAGCCGAGCCTTGGCACTCGACGCTCGGCGGTTTGGTATGCGAGTGAACGCTGTCTGTCCTCGTGGCAACACCCGAATGAATGATCCCGTGATCATGGGTTATCACTACGACACGCCGCCGGAAACGTGGGTGGGAGTACTCGACTCACAAAAGAACGAATACGTTTCCCCGGCGGTTGCCTACCTGGCTCACGAGTCATGCCCCCTCAACGGCGAAACGCTCATCAGTGGCAACCTTGGCGTCATGCGTCTCGCAATGATCCAGACCCGAGGGTTCCACACCACCGGCAACATCACCATGGAAGACGTTGCGGCCAACCTCGACGCTGTGATGGACATGAAGGACGCCGTGCTGAGGGACCTCGAAAACCCGCCACTCTGAGTAACCCCATTCATTCCCTCAATGAGTTGCGACGGAATGACTTGGCTCGTCTATTACCGTCCGTCGCATAGACTGGGCAATTCATGTGACGAAGCCATGGCCTGACTGATATCCGGCGATCTGGGCTACACCGGATCAGCGAACGATCGGCGTGCCAGGATTCTCGCGCTCACCTAGAACCTGGGTTCGAGAACTGATGCAAACCCGCATTCGGGGCAGGGTCACGATCCAGCCCTTCCGTGACAGAAGTGCTATTCGGCAAGCCGGATGATGTCGACCGAGATCTCCACCGCCGGAACCGTTCCTCGGTTCTCAAGCCAGTGGGTGGTATTCCTATCCTCGGGCCAGCCCACTCCCGGCCCATAGTCCGTAGCGGCTCCATCTCGGTGGTCAGTGATCGTTCCTTGCAGTATGTAGACGATGCCGGGTCTGTCCTTATGGTCGTGAATCGGGCCGAAGACGGCTCCGGGCTCGAAGGTGAACATGCGCATTCGAAGTTGGCGCCCCGCCATGCCCTCGATCTCAGGCCCAAGGTCAACCGTTGTAAGTGACTCGGCCGCCACGCCTTTCGTCTCAGGTGCCGCTTCTTCATTGCTCATGGTTGACCACCTCTCCGTACTTCCGGGATCCAACGTCCCGCCTCGCACTCGTCCGCCGAGATTGGACCACTGAGTCCCGGGTCGCTCCTCTACTGGGCGCAGTCTCGTCGGTCTTTCGACGAGGGCGCCCGAAACTCCTGGACTTGGCTCCGGCGGGCTGAAACGGACTGCACGAGTTGCGGATACCGATCGGGTTGCGGTGGTTGGAGAAGTGCCCCCGATGTCCCGATCAGCCACGCCCCGGCCCGGCATTTGGAGCTACCGGCACACGCTCGTCTCGCCGCGCATTCTTTGACATCGGCCGTAGGCGGAGACACCGAACCGACGGCCCCGGGTCGGTTCAGCGCTGGGCGACCTTGCTGAATGTCGGGAGTTGATTGCGCTCGGCCTCGGTGAGCGTCATGGGTCCGAAGACCTTGCGCAGCGTCCGCTCGGGCCCCTCCAGATCAACGATGCCCCTAGCGTGCTGCGTGGCCACGTTGTCCCAGATGACGAGGTCCCGCTCTCGCCACTCGTGCTTGAGCACACGCTCGTCGGCGTACAGGTGCTCGAACAGTTCCTCGAGCACCTCCTCGTTCTCGTCGTGCGAGAGGCCGAGAATCTCGATGGTGCACTGCTGTGAGACGTAGAGCTCCGTGTCACCCGTGCGCGGGTGGCGACGAGCCACGGGGGCCACGGTGGAACGAGACTCCTCGAAGTAGGTGTCCTGGACGTCCTCGTCACCGCCGCGGTTGGGGTAGCCCCCCTCCTCCTGGCCATGGCGGGCCTGGAGCCTCTCCACCCGGGCACGGAGTTCGGTCGGCAGCGTCTCCCAGCCCTCGCGCATGCTGACGAACATGGTCGGAGCGGTGGGCTGGACAACCTTGACGCCGTAGAGCGAGATGATCGGCTGGGGGTTCTCGGCCCACATGGTGTCGCAGTGGTACAGCAGCCGGCCATAGGGCGCAGCTCCCCCTTCGGCCTTGTTGGACACGAGCATGGGACCTGGCCGGTTCATCCGCTCTTGCCGCTCCTCCGGTGGCTCCAGACCGATCAGGCTGAAGACCAAGTAGCGCTGGAAGTCCTCGTCGATGTCGAAATCCCGGAACACGAGCACGCCACGCTCGTCGAACAGCTGACGAAGCCGACCGAGCGTCTCGGGGTCGAGCGGGATCGCGGGTTCGATCCCAGAGATCTCCGCCCCCAGCGCAGGGTGTATCTCTCGCACCTCGATGTCAGCCATCTCTCATGTCCCCTTGCTCCACCTCACCGGTGACGATTCCTTTTCGGCCACCGCTTGTGCCCTTCAGGCTACCGAGAGTCGCAGGGCGGGCCATCTCGCGCGCTCAGGGTTCATGCGGGAGTGGTTCCCCAACCGAGGCAGGCGATCAGGGACCCGCTCTTGCCTGGGGCGTGGATCTGGGCGGTGTGAAATGCCCGGACTCGCCCTCGATCACCCCGGTCGCGCACAGTCAGTCGGGTCTCGGCGAAGAGGTACCACGGCTGGGTGACCCGGTGCAGGAGCTGGACTGACACGATCTCGTAGCGCTCGAACAGGTCGGAGTAGTGCCGCCGATGTCCATCGGGGCCGACCAGCTCGACCAGCCCGTCTGCATCGCCGACGTAGTCACGCACCGCCGATGCGGCTCCCTCGTCGATCTCGGCCACGATCCCTTCCACGTCCGCCTCCCCGAGCGCATCGATCAGGCGCATGTGCCGGAGCCGCAGCTCGCGCCGAAGGTCGGCATCGTCAGTTTCGCTCATGGTGTCAGAGCCGGTGCCGAGCATCTCCGTCGGCAACAACGGCCAGATCATCTCGCCGGAGATCCCGGGCTCGGGACCGACGGGTGACAGCACGGCCAGCGGGTGGGCATGCTCCTCGGAACTTCCCTTGCGTCGGCCGGTCGAGATGCTCTCCCAGAACGCGTACCAGGGGGTGCGGAGCTCGATGATCGGTTCCTCACTGATCACATCGCTGCGACCGCGGACGATCTCGTAGACCGCCCCGACCTCCTCCCGGGTGGTGGCCGTCGGCAAGCGCACGCTGCCGTCGGGCTGGATGTCGGGCATCAGCATGTATGCGAACCGGTCACCTGGGGCCAGCGTGTCGAGCAGACCGGGCACCGAGCCCACCACTTCGGCCCGATTGTGAACGATCGCCTGCTCGCCGGAATGGACGGCCGCAACCGCCATGTCCCGCAGCAACGCTGGGTCGACCTCCACCGCGCTCATCTCACCGCTGGCGACCTCCACGCCCTTTCAGCCGATGTGCGCCAGGTCCTGATGGATCAACTCGTCCACCGCCGCCAGCCGCGCACCGCCCTCGGCCGGCTTGAGGTACCCGCCGCGCTGGGCGAAGTTCTCCAACAGCTCGGGGCGGATCTCGGGACCCGGACCGGTAATGTCCTCGTACGTGGGCCCGATGCGCTTGGCGATCTCGTTCAGGCGAGCACGATCGAGGCCGAGGAACCGGATGGCGTTCTCCCCCAGCATGAGGCGAAGCTCGTCTTCGGGGACACCCGCGAACGCGTCGCGCAGCCAGTCACGGGTCTGCGGCCAGGTGCCCTCGGGGTGCGGGTAGTCGCGGCCGAACGAGATCGTCTCGATTCCGATCTCATGGCGCATCTCGACCTCTGCCTTGTGGATGAACGACGCCCCCGCCAGGCAGTTCGTCGACCAGTACTCGCTCGGCTTGCGCTTGGCGGGAACCTTGTCGCGGTACTCGTCGTAGAGCGCGTCGAGGTGCTCGAGCGTGGCCGGGATCCAGTCGAGGCGGATCTCGGTGAGCATCAACTTGAGCCCGGGGTGTCGGTCGAAGACTCCGCCGAGGATCATCTGCCAGAGCGGGCGGCGAGGACGGACGCTGCCGGAGAACTCATGGAAGAACTGGATCGACTCCTGCGTGACCGCATCGGCGTGGGCGAACAGGTCATCCCGCTCCGTACTTCCGGCCGCCCCGGCGACGTCGTCGACGATCTTGCGCAGCTGGGTGTAGGCGATGCCTTGCTCCCAACCGAAGCCGGCGTGCACGACGATCGCCAAACCACGCTCTGCGCAACTGGCATAGAACGGATCCCAATAGGGGTCGAACGACGGCGGCATGTGCGAGTGGGTCATGAACCCGGGGCCATAGGTGCCGACGAAGCCGTGCTCTGACTCCCACTCCAGGTCGCGCAGTGTGCGGTCCATGTCGTTGCACGGGCCGACCGCGGCCACCGGGAGAAAGCGGTCCCGGGCGAACCCGAAAGTGTCTGCTACCCAGTGGTTCCACCCCCGCGCTCCGGCGTCCCATGCCTCGAGCGGGTAGGCGCTGCTCGTCGCATTGTGGAACATGTCGCCGAGCCGGAAGTCGCCGTGATAGATGACCTCGGCTGCGATTCCCTCGCGGTCCATGTCGGCCAGGCGGAGCACCGGATCGTGCAGGCCGTGCCACATGGTGGTGTGCGCCTCTTGCGTCTCGGGTAGTCCGGTGATCCCGCCCTTGGCCCCGAGGAGGAAGATGGCGGTCGGGTAGACCTCGTTGTCTTCGCGGAGCTTCGGCAACAAGTCGTGGAAGTTCGGATCGACGTACTCGCTCCACAGCTCCTTTGGAACTCCGGCGTGCGAGTCCGACGACACCACGATCATCTTGTCCGTGCTCACTTCAACCCCCTTTTTCGAGACCCACGCCCGCGGGTCGTACCAGGCGCGCCTCGGAATCCTGCTCTCTCCCCCTAATCTAGCCAATCGGCTACCCCTGCAGTAAACTGCGGTACCTGTGTAACCATGCTCGGTCCTCCGGAATCGGAGCGGCCAGGAGCCCGCTCACCCAGGGGGGTCTGATGGAGGACAAGAAGGTCATCATCGTTTCGGCCGACTCGCACGCCGGAGTTCCGAAGGAGCTGTGGACCGAGTACCTGCCCAAGGAGTACCACGACCTTCTCCCCAGCCTGCGGAACGACTGCGACGTCTACTCGACGTCGATCGCCCTGCTCACCGCCGGCAAGGGGATCTCGTCGTTCGACGAGCACGCGAAGGCACACCGTGAGGACTGGCACGGCCTTCACGATCCCGTGCTGCGGATGGCCGACATGGACCGCGAGGGTGTGTCGGCCGAGCTGATCTACCTCGGTGACTCCCGCCTGGGCGACATGTTCCACAACGTGACCGGACGGGCGTACTCCCTCGAGGCCTGGGAGGCTGGCGCCAAGGGCTGGAATCGCTGGGCCGCCGACAACTTCGGGTTCTCCCCGGACCGCTTCCTGGTCACCGGTGCCATCGGCCCGTGTGTCGACATGGAGGCCTCGGTGGCCGAGGTCCACTGGATGGCGGATCACAGGTTCGTGGGCGTTTACGGCCCCGGCTACGTCCACCACGCCGACATGCCCCCGATGTACGACGGGTACTGGGACCCCTATTGGGCGGCCTGCGAGGAACGGGGCATCGCCATCGTGATCCACGCCGGCTATGGCACCGAGTTCGGCAGCGCCTTCGGAGCCATCGAGAAGATCTACAACGACGTGGCCAACGCCGCGGGCACGTCCGACTACGACACCCTGATCGCCAACGCCGGCGCCGTGACGGACGAGTCGAAGCAGTTCTTCTTCGACTTCCTCAACAAGAACATCGATTCCCGTCGGCCCATGTGGCAGATGATCCTCGGGGGTGTGTTCGACCGCTTCCCCCACCTCAAGGTGATCCTCACCGAGATCCGGCTCGACTGGATCCCCTCCACCTTGGCGCACCTCGACCTGGTCTACGAGAAGTTCGGCGACCAGATCCCGGCCAAACGCAGGCCGAGTGGGTACTGGCCGACCAATTTCCTGGCCGGCGCCTCCTTCATCCACAAGGTCGAGGTGGAGCGTCGCCACGAGCTCGGAGTGGAGACGATCCTCTTCGGCCGTGACTTCCCGCACTCGGAGGGCACCTGGCCCCACACGGAGGAGTACCTCCGGGCCGCGTTCGCTGACGTCCCCGAGGACGAGCTGCGCCTCATGCTCGGGCTCAACGGTGTCCGTTTCCTGGGGCTCGACCAGGCTCGACTCGAGGAGATCGCCAAGCGCATCGGTCCGTCGGTGTCCGACATCAAGGGCGACCCGAACGTCCGTCCCGAGCTGATCGAGAGCTTTTCGAACCGGGGTGGATTCCTCAAGCCCTACGAGGGCGACGAGAAGCTGGTCGCGGTCGACGAGATGCTCGAGGCCGACCTGGCGGGGATCGGCGTCAGCTAGTCCCCGTTCCGGCTCTGCCCTTGGGTCGGTTCTTCGGCAGGCCGAGCAACACCTGCACTCCGACGCCACACGCAGCTTCGGGCGTGTCAGGGCTCCCCGCTCGCTCCAGGCGTCAGGTGCCCGCCGTCGAGACTGAATCGCTTCCCTCGCCTCCCGTCAGCCGTTCGAGCACTTCCAACGCGGCGAACACGCGATCGAGCTCGACGTCGTCGAGTGCCTCGAGCTGTTCCGTGAGCCACGCATTGCGCTTGGTCCGGTAGGCGGTGATGGTCCGCCGACCCCGCGGACTGAGCTGCACCCGATGGACACGCCGGTCACCCGGATCGATGACCCGCTCGATGACCCCACTGGCCTCGAGCTTGTTCACTACCTTGGTGATGGTGGACGGGGTCACCTGTTCGGCCACCGCCAGATCACCCAGGCTGATGGGGCCCCGTCGAACGATCGTGGCAAGCGCGGAAGCCGACGCCGGACTCGAACGTGTCGACTCCTGCTGGCGGAGCACCCGCGCCAGCCTGGTGACGGACAGGGAGAGCCGGGCCACGAGGGCCGGATCAGGAGCTGAGCGCGGCACCTGCGAACCGATCATCCGAGCCTCTGCCGGAACAGGTCGAGGCCCTCCCCCTCGAGGTCGTCGAGTGCCTCACGGCGCCCTGCCGCAGCCACGATCAATGCCTCCCCAGGGCCCTCGACCAGTGGGCCGTCCCCGGCCGACCAGCTGATGTCGGTTGCCCTCACGCGCAACCCCGCCACGGCCTTCTTTGGTTTGAACATGGGGTTTCCCTCGGTCCGGACGAGGTCCAGTGCTCGGCGCAAGCGCTCCTCGGGAATCGACCTGGGCTCTCCGGTGGGGCGCCGCATGTCCTGGTTGTGGACCAGATGGTCGAGAAACCCCGCTCGGAACGGGATCAGGGTCGAGATGCCCCGACGCGGGTGCTGAGCCACCATGACCTCGTCCCAGAAGCCACGGATCTCGTCGGCGCTCCTCCCGGCGAACATCGTCTTGGACTCGACGAACGAGGCCTTCGAGACGTTGAACCCGTACCGGCCGATCTTGGCGATCATGGCGGGCATGGCCGTGGTGTGTCCGAGACCCATGTGGCCGAGCACATCACGGACGGCCCAACCCTGGCAAAGGCTCGGCGTGTCGAACGCCGCGTCGTCAAACTGATGGAGGAGCACTCCGATGTCTGACACCTCTTCCCACATCATCGCCTCGTCGTCCATGGCAGGTCCCCCCGACTCGTACTCAGATCGTGAAGTCCTCCATGGTCGCATGGAGCCGATTCCCGTGCACGGTCGACGGCCACCGAACCGGGCGCCGTGGCCACTGGTGATCGCCTGCCTCGTCCCGTTCCTGGGCTGGGCCCTGAGCGGCTGCAGTGCGTCATCGGCGCCGACGAAAAGCGAAGCGACGTTGCAGATCGCACCCGGGCACACGGCGATCGTGCCGTACTGCAACGGAGAGACCGCCAAGATCACCGAACCTCGCCGGGCCGGTGCACCCGCCCCTGCCGCGATCTACCTGCACGGTGGGTCATGGGTTGGCGGGGACTTCGACACGGGCGGATTCCTGATCGACCGAATCGGCCCGGCCCTCAACGCACGGGGCTTCGTGACTGTCGCCGTCGACTACCGGCTGGGTCCGCGGGAACGCTGGCCCGCGCAGATCGTCGATGCCAAGTGTGCCGTCCGCTTCCTTCGGGCCAATGCCGAAGCGCTGCGCGTCGATCCGAACGAGATCGGGGTCTGGGGGCACAGCGCCGGCGGGCATCTGGCCGCCCTGGTTGGCACTGCACCGCCGTCGGCCGGTTGGGACACCGGAGCCGACGCGCTCGAGTCGAGCCGGGTCGAGGCGGTGGTGGATCTGGCCGGGCCTTCCGACCTCACCAGCCTCGGCGGTGCGGGGTACCCCGGCGCTGTGCAGAGGAATTTCATCTCGCTCCTCGGGCCAGCCTCGCCCACGCAGATTGCCGCCGAGCTGTCGAAGGCCAGTCCCATCACCTACGTCTCCCGGGGCGATCCACCCTTCCTCGTCGTGCACGCCGACGACGACCCGATCGTCCCCTTCGCTCAGTCGGTGGGGCTGGTCCGCGCTCTTCGGGGCGCCGGCGTGCCCACCACATTGGTCACCGTGCACGGAGGTGGCCACAGCTTGGCCTCGGCGGGTGGGCTGCCGGACCCCTCCGCGATCGTCGCCATCGTCGTGCGGTTCTTCACCGACGAGCTCGAGCCGTCGGGCAGCTGAGCCACTTCCTGTGAGCCGGAGTGGATCTATCTGAACAGGGAGCAGTAGGTCTCCGAAGGGTACTTCGGGCGCTCTTCGGGGGGCAGCGGGCTCTTGAGCTCGGCCACCGTCGGACCCACGTCGTCGGCGATCACTTGCAGGCGGTCGAGGTCGAAGTCGTAGACCCGGGCCGCCGTGAGCGCCAGGAGCTGGTCGATCTGCTCCTCGGGAAAGTCGGAGAACTCCGTGCGCAGTGCCTCGACCGTATAGGGGCCCGTGCCCTCGGAGTGCGGGATGTCGGCGCCCCACATGAGGTTGGGGACCCCGACCTCGGTCGCGGCGCGCACGTCGTGCGGGCCCCCCACGTAGCAGTTCGTCGCGAAGTACTCGCTGGGCAGCCTCGTGAGCTTGTTGAGCGCGTCCTTGACGTGCTCGTAGAAGGGGGTCCCCGTGCCCATGTCGCGCAGCTTGGCCATCATGTCCATCCGGGCCAGGTCGTGAGCGAGCTCGGCTGCGCTCGAGATCTCCGTGGTGACGAACATGAGATCGGGATGCCGCTCGAACGCGCCCGAGAAGATCAGGTGGCTGACGGCGCGCCCGGTGTAGAACTGGATCTCCACGAAGTGCACCAGCTGCGATGCCTCTCCACCCTCGTACACCGACTCGGTCGGAGCCGAAGCATGTCGGTGCACGGGCAGCCCGAGCTCCGCACACGTGGCCCAGAGTGGGTCGAGCGCCGGGTAATAGAGGTTCTGCATGTTGAGGACGTGGTCGCCCGGAAGCAGGATGCCGCGCAAGCCCGCCTCCTTGGCCCAGCGGACCTCGGCGACGGCCTCGTCGAGATCGTTGAGGAAGATCTGCGCGAACCCGGCGCGGCGATCGGGAGAATCGCGGCAGAAGTCGGCCATCCACCGGTTGTGGGCGCGGAGGCCGGCGAAGCGGAACTCGTACTCCTCCCGGGTCCGCGGTGCCGGCGAGGTGAGGACGCCCGAGGGGTAGAAGGGCGGCGCCGTGTTGGGGAAGAGAACCTCGGCCGTGATGCCTTGGCTGTCGAGGTACTTGTCCCGCAAGGGTCCGTCCCAGTTGAGCGGCGCCGCCGACGAGGCGACACCGGCGCGGTTGTTCACCGGACGGTCCTGGTCGATCTCGTCGGCCCAGGCGTCAGAAAAGCCCGCCGCCCAGGCGTCGAACTGGTCCTGATAGCGCTTCTCCAGGTATGGCTTGTAGTCCCAAAGGTCAGCTCCGGCGTGACCGTCGGCCGAGATGACGACCTGGTGCCGCGAATCAGTCATGGCAACTTCCTCCCCGTGGCATGCGTCGATCCGGAGAGGACCGACGACGACGCGCTGCCCCAGTCTGCCGGATCCACGACGCCCGGTGCGCCCGACCCCGCTGGCGCCTGCTGCTCATCGGGCGAGGCCGACCGGTCAGCTCCAGTAGCGGGCGGTGGCGCTGCAGGCCCGACGGGTGAACTCCCCGATCGGCAGCTCCGCCGACTCGCGGTTGAGGACCTCGACGCTGACCGTCCCCGCCCATCCCCGCTCACGAAGGGTCCCGGCAAACCGTTCCAGGTCGAGGTCTCCCTCACCCGGCATGGCACGGCGCCAGAGCCTCCGCCCCGCCCATGCCGCCCGTTCCTGGGGCGTGGGGACGGAGGCGTCGGTGAACTGGACGTACGCGATCCGCTCGAGCGGGAAGGACGCCAGCTCCCCCCAGGTGGCGCCGCCGCTGCACACATGTGCCGAGTCGACGACGACGCCGGCGCTCTCGCACCGGGTTGCCTCCACGACGTCGGACGCCGCCCCGAGCGAGTCCACAGGGCTGAGCGTGTAGAACTCGATCCCCATCTTGACTCCGGCCTCCTCGAAGGCACGGGCACAGCGACGCACCAGGCCCGACACCCTGGCGTCAAGCGGCACCTCGAGGACGGTCAGGATCCATTCTGCCCCGACCAGGGCCGCCGCCTCCGCCAACCCCTCGGCCGTCGCCACCACCCCCGGCTCGTCGCGCACCCGCAGCGCCAGCAGCTCATGGCAACGGAGACCCGCCGCCCCGAAAGCGCTCGCCGCGTCCGGGCCCGCCAGGTCTGCCACCAGGCCGAGTGCCGAGAAGCCGGCGGCACGCGCGGCATGGACCACCTCGTGCACCCCGACCTCCCACCGGCCGTCGGGAGTCAAGGCCAGCTCCACGTCGCTCGATGCCCTCACCCGGGCCACGCTACCGGGGGCGCCCACCGCTAACGTGGCCCGGTGCGCTCCGTGGCATGGGTAACCGGGGCCAGTCAGGCCATGGGGGCGAACACCGCCCTTGAGTTCGCCCGTGCCGGCTTCGACGTTGCGCTGACCGCTCGCAACCAGGGGCGCCTCGACGCGGTGGCCGGGGCGATCGAAGCCCTGGGGTCAGCCGCATTCGCCCACGCCTCCGACCTGACCGACCGCGAATCCATGGCTGCCTTCGCCGATGCAGCCACCGATCGTTTCGAACGCTGTGACGTGGTGTGCAACATCGGGATCTACCAGGGAGAGGGGATGTCCGACCTCTTCATGGAGACGTCTCTCGACGCGTTCGCCACCCACTACCAGGCCGACGTGATCTCCCCTGCCTACCTGTCCCAGCGAGCCATCCCGCTGATGCTCGAACAAGGTGGGGGCACCATCGTCAACATGAGCTCGTCGTCGGTGGTGCGCGAACCCCCCGGGAACGTGCATCAGAACGGCTGGAGCCTCGCCTACGTTGCCGCCAAGGCGGGCATCGACCGCTTCGCCAGCATCCTCAACGTCGAGTTGGGAGGGCGGGGCATCCGTGCCTTCAACGTCGAACCCGGGTTCGTCGCCTACGAGGACGTGCTGGCCGAGAAACTGGCGAAGTACCCCGGAGTCCCCGTGTCGCCACCCGAGGCGATCGGCCCGGCCATCGTCTGGCTGGTCCAGTCACCCGACGCCGACCGGTTCCTGCCCAAGCGGGTTTCGCTCCCCGGCCTCACCCACAAGCTCGGTCTCCTCGAGCACTGGGGCGGCCCGGGAACGCTGTACCCGTCCCCCGGCACGTGAACTTCGAGTCAGGTGGGACGGTCGACCGTCCCACGCCGGCCGAGCCCACCCCGCCCGACCCCTCCACGTCAGACCCGGCGCGATCGAGCGCGGACCGCTCGGCGCCTGAGTCCCGCACCGGACCCCCGAGCGAGGCGCGCCGCCTCCGACGCTGGGTGGCGCAACGGAAGCAGTGGACCGACGCCGAGCGTGCCCGGCTCGAACAGGTGCTCGCCGAACGCCGCCAGACCTCCTCGGTGATCGGCGCCGGCTTCGACATCCGTGAGCTCGACGTCCACGTGGGCGGAGGGATCCTCGCCGGTGCCGTGGCCTTTCGGATGTTCCTCTTCCTGGTCCCCTACGTGTACATCGTCTTCACCCTGCTCGAACTCGTGGCCCGGTCGCTACACGAGGACCCGGTCCAGACGGCCAGAACCGTGGGCATCACCGGCGTCCTGGCCAGTGCTGTGGTGGACACCCAGCACATCAGCCTGTTCTCGCAGGTGGCCCTGCTCGCCGGGGCGTCGGTGGCCCTGATCCTGACGGCCAACAGCCTGACCAAGACGCTCTTCGTGGTGCATTGGCTGGTCTGGCGAGTGGGCCGGCCCAGGCCGGCCGGTCTGCGTGCCCTCGGCGTCACCGTGGCCATCGCCCTCGTGATGACCACCCTGGGGGCGGCGAGCAACCTGCTGCGGGCCCGGACCGGCCTGGCCGGCACGGTCCTCGTCGTGCTCATCATCACGGCAGGGTCCTTCGCCGTGTGGTGGTGGGTCTCGTGGCGGTTGCCGCACGCACCCATGGCCCCGCGCGATCTCGTGCCCGGTGCCGTCTTCGTCGCCGTGGGTGCCGACCTCATGCACGCGCTCACGGTGTACTGGATCGGCCCCTTGGTGGCGCGCAAGTCGACCACCTACGGCGCGGTCGGCATCGCGCTTGCCGTGCTGTTCTGGGTCTACGTGTTCGGCCGGATCATCGTCGGCTCGGCCGGTGTCAACGTGACCCTGTGGCGGCGCGGCGGCGGCGTCGTGCCCGAGGGGCACGCCCCTCCGTGATCGCTCTTCGTCAGGCGCCGGGGCGGTGGTGGGAGACCAGCTCGATCCAGGTCACCCGTGACGGAGCGCTCGTGATGCCACCCTCGGCGAGTGCGGCACCCAGTCGGCCCTCCATGAACCGGGCCTGATGCTCGGGACTGTCCCACACCTCGGTCACGACCAGATGCCCCTGCTCGTTCAGCCCGGCGGCGTGCAGCTGCAGGCCGTCGGGCCAGTCACCCTTCCCAGTGGACATGTCGATGCCCAGCGCCTCATTGACGGCGTCGTACTCCTTCGTCGTCACCCCTTCGAACTCCAAGATCAGCTGTGAAGCCATGTCAGCCCCTTTCGGACGTCCCTGCCGTGCGGCTCGAAGTATGCCGCACCCTGGCCCTGATTTCCCCGGCTGCTCACGCCGTGAACGAGGCCTCCGTCTGGGCGGTGTCCTCGGACCCCCGGTGGTAGCAGACCTTCGCATCGCGGAAGCGGACGTCGTGATCGAGGTGAGGGGCCCCTCGCGGCGACCACGCGGCCCCGCACATGCCATTCGGCCGGTGGCTCCACCTCGGATCACCCGGGGCGCCGTGGCACTCGGACATCCGCCGGCGGGATGCCAGACGAATGAGAGTCGAGTGATGGTCCAGACCGCAGTCCCGACGGCAGTGCAGACACTCCCGGCGCACCTCTTCGGACGGGCCCCGGGCGCGCTGGGTACGATGCGCGCGATGAGGGGTGACCCCGGCGCGGCAAATGCGGCACCGGGCGGCCCGCCCGAGGTGGAGCCACATCCGACCGACCGCATCGTGGCCACCCGGCTGGCGTCGCGCGACCCAGATGCACTGGCCGAGGTGTACGCCCGGTTCGGGTCCCTGGCACTCGGCGTGGCACGTCGGGTGGTGCGCGACGAGGTGCTGGCCGAGGACGTGGCCCAGGAGGTCTTCACGTATTTGTGGGAGCACCCGGAGCGATTCGACCCTTCACGTGGCACGCTCAAGGCGTGGGTGGGCCTCCTGGCCTACCGGCGCGGCGTCGACAGGGTCCGGGCCGAGAGCCGCCGGACGCGCACCGAGGCGGCGGCCCACACCGCGCTCCCGACCGCCACCACGGCCGATGACGCACTCGACACCGAATGGATCTGCGCTCGGGTCCGCCGGGCGCTCGACTCCCTGCCCGAAGAACAGCGCCAGGCACTGGTGTCGGCTTACTTCGGAGACCGCACCTACCGACAGGTGGCCGTGGCGCTGGGCATCCCCGAGGGCACGGCAAAGTCGCGCATCCGCCTGGCCCTGACCCGCCTGCACGACCTCCTGGGCGACGGGGCCAGCGAGGAGGGTTCGCCGGCATGGACGTGAGACCGGAACCGCTGTTCGAGATGGCACTCGACGCCGCCGTGCCGAGCCCGTCCGGACCCCCGGCCGGGCTGTGGCAACGCATCTCGGCCGCGACGAGCGGCGCTGCCGTCGATGCCGCGGTCGCGACCTCGGCCGCACGTCGCCACCCCGCGTGGTCGCGCCCCGAGCCGTCGGGAACCTCGCCGATCGAGGCGTTCGCCCGGACCGTGGCCGAGCTGGGCGACCTCCTGGGCCGCCTCGCTCCGGCAGACTGGACCCGACGGACCCGGGTGGACGATGCCACAGTGCGCGACGTCGCCATGCACCTGGTCGGCGTCGAGCGCTACCTGCTCGGCCAGGTGGGTCGCCGCACCCAGCGACCGGCCGACCGGAGGGAGGACCACTGGCCGGTGGCCCGTGAGGCCGCCGCCGACCTGGCCGGCTCTCCCGACAGGGCCGTGGCCCGGCAGTGGTGGTGTGAGGTGCTCGAGCTCCTCTCCGCCTGCGCCGAGCTCGGGCCGGACCATCCGGTGCGCTCCCACCACCTGCCGGGCACGGTGCGCAGCCTGCTCGTGATCCGCACCTTCGAGCTGTGGACTCACGGGGACGACATCCGTCAGGCGGTCGGGCGGCCGCTCGACCTGCTCGACGAGCCACGGTTGTCGCTCATGGTCGGTGACCTGATGGGCGCCCTCTCCATCGGCACCGTGCTCACCGGGATGGCCCATCCCGGTCGCACGGCCCGCTTCCACCTCCACGGTCCTGGCGGCGGGACCTTCGACGTGCCCCTCGCCTTCGGCGAGGACCCGGGGACGCCCGACATCGTGATCACCACCGGGACCGTCGAGCTCTGCCGCGTGGCGGCCAACCGCCTGGCCCCGGGGGCGCTCGGGGCGGAGGTGGAGGGCGATGCCTCGCTGCTCGAGCCGGTGCTGCTGGCTGCGGCCGCCTTCGCGGCCGACTGAGCCCGGCCGGCAACTGCTCCTGGACCACGGCCGATGTGCCGCGGGGTGACCCGCCCGGGAATCTGGTCCTTTTGCCCCATGCACCGTTGCCGTTCGCTCCTTACCCTGCAACTGGGGCCGGAGGCGCGCCCTGGGCACATGCCTCCTCCCCACTCGTGACGCCGAGGGGGAGATCGGATGGAATCTGCGGTCCACAGCGTGCCCGCCCATCGCGGAGGCGGGGATCGGGCGCGCCCCATCACGGCGCGTCCCGACGTCGAGATCGTGGTGCCGGTCCGCAACGAGGCGGCCACCTTGCAGGATCGCATCACCACGCTGTGCGATTACCTCGACGCGTCGTTCCCCTTCCGCACCGTGGTGACCATTGCCGACAACGGCAGCACCGACGGGACCGGCCTGCTCGCCCAGCGGTTGGCGGCCGGCCTCCCGGGCGTCCGCGCCATGATCCTGGCCTGCCCGGGTCGGGGGCATGCCCTCCGCACGGCATGGTCGGCCAGCGAGGCGGAGGTCGTGGCCTACATGGACGTCGATCTCTCGACCTCGTTGTCGGCGCTCCTCCCTCTGGTGGGGTCGGTCCTCTCGGGCCACAGTGACGTCGCCGTGGGCACCCGCCTGGCCGCGAGCTCACGTGTGATCCGTGGGCCCAAGCGGGAGCTGATCTCACGCGCCTACAGCCACCTGGTCCGCCTGTCCCTCCACAGCCGGGTCAGCGACTTCCAGTGCGGTTTCAAGGCCATCCGGCGCGAGCGTGCGCTCGAGCTCCTGCCTCTCGTGAAGGACGACGGGTGGTTCTTCGACACCGAGCTCCTGGTCACGGCCGAGCAGGCGGGGCTGCGTATCAACGAGACGGCGGTGGAGTGGACCGACGACCCCGACTCGTCCGTCCGTATCGCCACCACCGCGGTCGAGGACCTGCGCGGCATCTGGCGCGTTGCCCGTTCGCGTACCCGCAAGCAGGGCGCCACCAACGGCACTGCTCCCCATGAGGGTGGGCCCGCCACGGCCGATCAGTTGCTCTCGTTCGCCGGTGTCGGCGTGCTCAGCACCCTGAGCTACCTGGCGCTGTTCGCCCTCGGCTGGTCGATCCTCGGGCCGTTCGTGGCCAATGCCGTCGCCCTCGCCTTCTGCACGGTGGTCAACACGGCACTGCATCGTTCGCTGGCCCGCGGGCGACCGTCGTCGCGCGCCCGGACCGGCCGCTCCGCCGGCCCGGCCTTCCTGGTCGTGGTCTCGGTCCTGTACGCCATCAGTGTCATGGCCACCACGGCGGCCATAGTCGCTGCCGGCACCGTCTTCGGCCCCTCGTTCGTCGCCTACGCCGCCGCGGCCACCATCGCCAGCTGCGGCGCCGCCCTGGTGCGCTTCTCCCTGCTGCGCGGCTGGGCGTTCCCCCCGCCCGCGCACCCGGGTGGCTCCCAGGCGTTGCGCGCCGTGCCCGGGTGACGACCGACCTTCTCGAGCGCGCTGCTCCGGGCAACGCGACCCACACACCCCGGGGGGACCTGCTCGGCCCCACGGCCATCCGGCCCGGGCGGCTGCGGCCGCTGGTGCGCCCGATCGCCTTCTACGTGGCCTCGCGGGTCGCCATGGCGGCCGTCGTGGTCGTGGCCTCGGCGTTCTCGCCGGGATTCCACCCCCTCCACGCGCTCGGAACCGCCTTCGATGGGCGCTGGTACCTGGACATCGCGGGCCACGGCTTCCCCCACGAGCTGACGCAGGAGGGTGACGGCAGTCGCTGGGCCTTCTTCCCCGCCTTCCCGCTGGCCGTGCGGGGAGTGGCCGCTGTGAGCGGGCTGGGGCTCCCGGCGGCGGCGCTGGTGGCCGCGTGGACCTTCGGCCTGACGTCGGCACTCGCCGTGTGGCTGGCCGTGCGGGAGGTCTGGGGGACCGTCCTGGCCGACCGGGCGGTCCTTTTGTACGTCTTCTGCCCCACCGCTTACGTCCTCTCGCTCGCGTACACCGAAGGGCTCTTCCTCACGGCGGCCGCGCTCTGCCTGTACGCCCTGACCCGCCGCGCCTGGGTGTGGGCCGGCGTGTGCGCCTGCGCGGCCGGATTGACCCGCAACACCGGAGGAGTCGTGGTGCTGGCCGTGCTCGTGACCGCCGTCCCGGCGGCCTGGCAGACCCGACGGGTCCGGCCCCTGATCGGTGCGGCCATCGCGCCCCTGGGCCTGGCCTCGTTCATGGCGTTCGGATGGGCGATGGTCGGCACCCCCGTGGCCTTCCTCTCGGCCGAGCGGTTCTGGCAGGGCCAGCACTTCGTGTGGTTCATCACGCCGGTGCTCGCCGGACCGGTCGCCCTGGCGCAGGGGCCGACGAGCCCCCACTTCGTCGTCGACGCCATGGCCGCCGGCGCCCTGGTGATCGGGTTCCTCGGGCTGCGCTGGCTCGATCGGATGTCGTCCGAGCGCACCAGCGGCATGCGGGCCGCCCCGATCGCCTGGTGGGTCTACGCGGTCGGTGCGCTGCTGGTGGCCTACAGCGCATACTTCCCCGACAGCATCCCGCGCTACGCCACCGCCGCCTTTCCGCTCTTCGCCGCCTTCGCCTGGCGCCTGGGTGCCACGCGTCGAATCTGGGTGCTGCCCGCCACGGTGATCGCCATGGCCCTGGCGCAGGCGGCCCTGCTCCTCGAGGTGCTCGGGATGATCCACCTGACCGCCGGCCCGCTCATCCCCTGAGCACGGCGCGGTCGCCGCCGCGGGGACCGATTCCGTCGCGACGCCCTGAGGGGCAGCTCCCGACGGTACTGGTACCGCGGCGGCCGGCCCACCAGACTGTGGCCCGGTCTGGCACACCGCCGAGCCAACGGTCGGCGGCCGCCACGGGACGGCGAGGGGAGAACCACGTGAGCGCGTCAACCGCGGGGGGCGAGACGACGGGAGCTGGCCAGGGTCAGTCGGCCGCCCCGGCCCGCCAGGGCCTGGTGCTGGCGGCCCTGATCCTGGTGGCCGCCGTCGCCAACCTGCCCCTGGCCTCGGCCAACGTGGCCCTGCCGAGCATCGGCCTGCACTTCAACGCCTCACAGACCCAGCTCAACCTGGTCGCCATCTGCTACTCGCTCGGCCTGGCCGTGTCGGTCCTGTGGCTGGGGGCGCTCGGCGACCGCTACGGCCGCAAGCAGATGCTGATGCTCGGGGTGGCGATCTCACTGCCCGCCTGCCTGCTGATGGCCTGGGCTCCGAGCATCGGCGTGCTCATCGGCGCTCGCTTCATCGGCGGCGTGGCCGCCGGTATGGCCTATCCCACCACCCTCTCGCTCATCACGGCCCTGTGGAGCGGGCCCCGCCGCACCCGCTGCATCGCCCTGTGGTCGGCCACCGGCGGGGCGATTTCGGCCCTGGGCCCGCTCCTGGCGGGCCTCCTGCTCGCCAAGTTCTGGTGGGGCTCGGTGTTCCTGATCACCATCCCGCTCATCGTCGTCGCCATTCCGCTGTCGAGGAGGCTGATCCCGAGCCACGTCAACGAGACCGACGAGGCGGTCGACAACCTGGGCGGGATCCTCTCGGCGGTGCTGGTCGGCGCCCTCATCCTGGCCATCAACTTCGCGGTGGTGCCCGACAAGGGTGCACTCGTGTTCGGACTCGCCGTCATCGCCGTGGCCGGCATCGTGGCCTTCGTGATCCGTGAGCGGCGGACACCCGAGCCGCTCTACGACCTCCATGTCGCCAGCCGGCGCGTCTTCTGGGTGGCCGCGTGTGCCGGGATCATCGTCTTCGGGAGCCTCATGGGGGCCATGTTCATCGGGCAGCAGTTCCTCCAGAACGTGCTGGGCTACTCGACGGTCGACGCCGGGCTGGCCATCCTCCCGGCTGCCATCTTCATGGTTCTCATCGCCCCCAGATCGGCCAAGCTGGTCGAGGCCAAGGGGGCACGGTTCACCCTGCTGGTCGGTTACGTCTTCATCTTCCTCGGGTTCCTCACCATGCTGGTGCTCTGGAAGGAGGGCACCCCCTACTGGGAGGTGGGGATGGCCTATGCGTTCGTGGGGGCCGGCGTGGGCTTTGCCGGGACACCGGCATCGCACTCGCTGACGGGCTCGGTGCCCGTCACCCGGGTGGGCATGGCCTCGGGCACCGCCGATCTCCAGCGCGACCTCGGGGGGGCGATCATGCAGTCGATCATGGGAGCCCTTCTCACGGCAGGCTACGCGTCGGCTGCAGCCAAGGCCGTGGCCTCGTCGCCCAACTCGAGCGAGGTGAACGCCAACGTGCAGAGCGAGCTGACCAAGTCCTTCGACGGCGCCGAGGACATCGCCAAGCAGTACCCCCAGCAATCCCAACAGATCCTCAACGCGGCCAAGGAGTCGTTCATCCACGGCCAACACTGGGCATACGCCTCGGGCATCCTCGCCGTGCTCCTCGGCGCGGTGGTGGTGGGCCTCTTCTTCCCCGGACGGCAGGACGAGCGCGATCTCCTGGAGTCCTACGTCCGAGAAGATGCGTCCCGCCCCGACATGACCCCGGCGGGAACCTCCGGCCCGTCGGGCGCGACGTGACCCCAGCCCCTCGCACCTAGCCTGATCACGAGGATATTTTCCTCACAGAGAACATTTATCCGGGTCATAACTTTCTCTGACCTGGCATACAGCCCCATCCTGTGCAATGGCATCCGTGAAGAACCCGGGGAGGACCGGGTCTCAGACGGAGGACCGCAAATGACCGAGGACCAGAGGGACGAGACGAGCGGCGGGGCGCACGAGGAAGAGACCTCTACCTCCGCCGACGAGACGACAGGCGCCGTCGCGCTCCCGGCGGCGACGCCGCCCCCGGCACAGCCGGAGGGGTCCGTCGAACCGGTCACACCGACCGAGGCGGCAGAGCCGGTGACCCCGGTCGAGCCGATGACCCCTGTGGAGCCGCTCACGGCCATCCAACCCGCGGCCGGCGGCGCCGAGCAGCCCAGCACCCCGCCACTGGGGGTGCCGCTGGCCGCCGCTCCCTACGGACCGCCTCCGGCCGATCCCGGCGCACCCAACTGGTCGATGCCCCCGGCCGCCTCGGCACCCGCCGGCTCGAGCACGCACCGGTTGCGCAACGGCCTCCTGGTCGGTGCAGCCGCCATCGTGGCGCTGGGCGCCGGCGTCGGCATCGGCCACGCGGCATGGAACAACCCGTCGACCTCCACCCAGTCGTTCGCGCCGTCCTCGAACTCGGGCAACCTGCCCTCGGGCTCGGGGAACAACGGGAGCAGTAACGGGAACAGCGGAGGCTCGTCGAGCAATCCTTTCGGCGGCAACTCTCCCTTCGGCGGTTTGTTCGGGAACGGGAACTCGGGGAGCTCCGGAAACGGATCGGGTTCCTCGAACTCGGGCCCGAGTGACGCCGACGCCATCGCCGCCAAGGTCGACCCCGGCCTGGTCGACATCAACGTGACCCTGGGGTACCAGCAGGAGCAGGCGGCAGGGACGGGCATCGTGCTCAGCTCCAACGGCGTGATCCTGACCAACAACCACGTGATCAACGGAGCCACCAGCATCAGCGTGACCGACGTGGGCAACCACCAGACGTACACCGCCAGCGTGGTCGGCTACGACCGCACCAAGGACCTCGCCGTGCTCCAGCTCCACAACGCCTCGGGGCTGCAGACCGCCACGCTCGGCAACTCGTCCAGCGTGGCCGTGGGCCAGGGTGTGGTCGGCGTGGGCAACGCCGGAGGGACCGGGGGCACACCGAGTGCAGCCGGCGGCACCGTGACCGCGCTCAACCAGTCCATCACGGCCAGCGACGAAGGTGACGGGACCTCGGAGCAGCTCAGCGGGCTGATCCAGACCAACGCCGACATCCAGCCCGGCGACTCGGGCGGTGCCCTGGTCAACACGTCCGGGCAGGTCGTGGGCGTCGACACCGCCGCCTCAGCCGGCTTCTCGTTCCAGGGCAACGGTGACTCGAGCGGGAACCAGGGGTTCGCCATCCCGATCAACACGGCGCTGTCGATCGCCCGGGCCATCGAAGCGGGCAACGGGTCGTCGACCATCCACATCGGGACGACGGCGTTCCTCGGGGTCGAGGTCAGCGCCGGGAGCTCGAGCTCCGGAAGCTCCAACAACTCCGGCGGTGGCTTCGGCGACTTCTTCGGCAGCGGCAACTCGGGCAACACCGGCAACGGCAGCTCGTCCACGTCGGGTGCCGCCGTGGCCGGTGTGGTCACCAACGGGCCGGCCCAGGAAGCCGGTCTGGCCCAAGGTGACGTGATCACGGCGCTCGGCGGCACATCGATCAGCTCGGCCAACGAGCTGACCAACGCCATGAGCCAGCACCACCCCGGTGACAAGGTCAGCATCACCTGGACCGACACCAGCGGGCAGTCCCACACAGCGACGGTGCAGCTCTCCTCGGGGCCGCCCCAGTAACGCCGACGTGACCCCGATCCGGCCGTCACCTCGCCCCTGACGACCGCACACCGCCCGCACCGCTCCGCCGGTGCGGGCGGTGCCGCGTCAGCGCGTCAGCGCAAGAACGGTCACGGCTTGCCCGCCGCGATCCAACCGTTCACCCGGTCGTCGCTGATTCGCCGCGCCGTTGCCATGTCGGCCCAGGCCCGGAAGCGGGCCTTCTCGTCCTCGGTCAGCTGCGAGAACATGGTCTTGGTGTTCGAGGCCCCCGCACGGCCGGAGGCACCGCCCCGCACCCTGGCTCCCTCCACGAAGGGCGTGAGCGCCTGGCGCAGGCGTTCGGCATTGGCGGTACTCAGGTCGATCTCGTACGAACGCCCGTCCAACGCGAAGGACACCGTCTCGTCGGCATCCCCCCCGTCGAGGTCGTCGATGAGCTTCACGATCACGGTCTTGGCCATGGCGTCATCGTTGCAGAGACGACCCCGACGGACCAACGGCGACCCTCGAGCACGGCAGAAACCACGACCGCGTCGACGAGCCGACCTCGTCCATAGACTGGAGTCAGTCTGACGCGCCCAGTTTGACCCCGAGTCCCCCTCCGTCGAACCCAGGGCGCGTCGGGCGCGTCCGGGCGACGTGCGTTCGCGAGAATGGGGTCCATGGGCCGGCGCTCGAAGCGACGAGGGTCCCCCCGGCGCGATCCCGATGCTCGACCTCCGAGCTCCGGCGGCCACTGGCTGGCCGACGGAGCTCCGAAGAACGCCTACGGCAGCGAGGGCGAGGCATTGGTGGTGGCGGAGGAGCGCCGTCGCGAGGCCGGGATCTCTCTCGATGCCTACCGGTGCGGCGTCTGCCATGGCTGGCACCTGGGGAGCCGTCGCGACCGCCCGACCTGACCTGGCCCGGCCCCGCGCGCCCGCCGACGCCCTCGCCCTCCCTCCCACGCTTCCTGTCAGGCCATCCGGGCCCGATCGCCGGTGCTTTCGTGCGTGATTACCGGGTCCTCCGACAATTTCGTGCGTCTTTGGACGGGAGTACCCACCTGCGATGCGCGGGAGCGGCTCGCCGTCCGCGGGATCCGAGGAAGTGGTCCTCAACTCGACCGGCTGACCTGCCGACCTCCAAAAGGCGAGCAAAGGTGTCTCGAGGCTGAGGCATTGCAGGACGTCCCGAATTTGGCGATGCAGGGGCGGGCTCGCACCGATGGCGGTCGCCTCGAGGGCCCCGCCTGCACAGTCAGGAGCACCGTTGAAACTCGGACGGAAGGACAAGGCGCAGCGCCCGGACAGTGACGACCTCAACGGGTCGTCACACGAGCTAGCCGTGGACGCCACCCAGTCCGCGGTCGCACTCGCCGAGGCGGAGCCTGATGGCGGAGCTGAGGCGGAAGCGGTCGAGTCAGCACCGAGCCAGTCCCTGAGCACCGAGCCCTTTGGCAGCCTCATGGTCCGCAAGGGACTGGTGGGCGAGGACGACATCGCGCCGCGCCCTGCAGATCCAGAAGGAAACCGGAGCGCGGATTGGCGAGACCCTGGTGACCATGGGGGCGCTCACGCCCCAGGAGCTGACCCTGTTCCTGGCCGGGCTCCTCGGGATGGACGTTGTCGACCTCCGCCAGAACAACCCCGAACCCGAGGCTCTCGCTCGGTCCCCGAGGAGATCGTGCGCCAACACAAGGTGGTACCGGTCAGCCTCGACGACAAGGGCCTCCACGTGGCCGTCGCCGAACAGCCCTCCGTGGGCATCCGCGCCCTTCTCTCCGAGACCAGTGACCGCCCGGTCCACTTCATGCTGGCGCCGGCATCGGACATCCAGTGGGTGATCGATTCGAGCTACCAGGCCATCGGCGGGGTGGGACGCCTCGTGGAGGCCTTCGAGGCGGTCGAGGGCAGTCGGCGGAAGGGTGGGATCGAGATCGCCGAAGCGGAGGTCGTGGCCGACGACGCGCCGATCGTGCAGGTCGTCACCCGCATCCTCACCCAGGCCATGCGAGACCGCGCCTCGGACGTCCACATCGAGCCGTCGGATGACGTCGTGCGGGTTCGCTTCCGCATCGACGGTGCGCTCAAGGAGGTCCTGGACCTCCCGGCCGCCATGGGCGTCGGGTTGGTGAGCCGCATCAAGATCATGGCCGGGATGAACATCGTCGAACGGCGCCGGCCCCAGGACGGCCAGATCACCACCACGATCGACGGCAGGGACATCGACATCCGCGTCGCCACGGTGGCCACCATCTGGGGCGAGAGGTGCGTCATGCGGATCCTCGACAAGAGCCGCTCGGTGTTCCGCCTCGCGACCTCGGGCATGCCCGCCGACACGCACAGGCCTTCTCCAAGCTGGTCCAGCTCCCCCTTCGGCATGGTGCTCTGCGCCGGCCCCACCGGGAGCGGCAAGACCACCACGCTGTACGCCACCTTGAGCCAGATCGACGACCCCACCCGCAACATCATGACCATCGAGGACCCGGTCGAGTACGTCTTCCCCTCGATCAACCAGATCCAGACGAACGAGCAGGCCGGCCTCACCTTCGCCAGCGGACTGAAGTCCATCCTGCGCCAAGACCCCGATGTGATCCTGGTCGGCGAGATCCGTGACGTCGAGACCGCTCGCATCGCCGTGCAGTCCGCCCTCACCGGCCACTTCGTGCTCTCCTCGCTGCACGCCACCGACTCGGTGTCGGCCCTGCACCGCTTCCTCGACATGGGGATCGAGTCCTTCCTCATCGCCTCCTCGGTCATGGCGCATCGTCGGCCAGCGGCTCGTGCGAAGGATCTGCCCCTCGTGCAAGGCGCGCTACACCCCCACCCAGGAAGAGATGAGCTTCTACGAGGAGAGCGGCGGCAGCCCCAAGCAGGACTTCTACATGGGCACCGGGTGCAACTTCTGTGGCCACACGGGCTACCAGGACCGCATCGGCGTCTACGAGCTCCTCCAGATGACGCCTGAGATCAAGCGGCTCATCGTCGGCTGGGCCACCCAGGACGAGTTGCGGCGCATGGCCCAGAAGCAGGGCATGCGCACCTTGCGCGAGGAGGCCATCAGCCTCGTCGATCAGGACGTCACGACGATCGCAGAAGTCATCCGCAGCATCTATTCGCTCTAGCAGGGACGAGAGGCTCTCCATGGAAAAGTACCGCTACAGCGCCGTCGACACCTCGGGAAAGAGGATCTCCGGCGTCGAAGAAGCTGCGTCCACCGGCGCCGCGCACCTGGCCCTGCTCGATCGCGGCTACCAGAGCGTCGAGGTCTCACAGAGGAAGAGCGTCCTGCAGTTCGAGATGACCAAGAAGCTGGTCCCGCGCAAGGACGTGATGCACTTCTCGCGCCAGTTGAGCGTCTTCGTGCGGGCCGGCATGCCCATCATGGAAGCCCTCGACGTCATCGCGCAGGAGACGCCCGACAAGATGCTCCAGCGTGCCCTGCTCGACATGATCGAGCGGGTGCAGGCGGGTGACACCTTCGCCTCGGCCGCCGCCGCTCACCCCGAGGCGTTCCCCAGCTACTACATCGGGATCCTCTCCTCGGCCGAGCTGACCGGAAACCTCGACGTCGTGCTCGACCAGCTGGCCGACTACCTCGAGCGTGACATCGAAGCGCGATCGCAAGTCACCAGCGCGCTCATCTACCCCGCCGTCGTGGCTGTCATGGCGATCGGGGTCGTGGTCGTCCTGGCCACCTTCGTCATGCCCAAGTTCGTGACCTTCTTCAAGTCGTTCAACGCCAAACTCCCCCTCCCGACACGGATGCTGCTGAGCGGCTCGAACTTCGTCAGCCATTGGTGGTTCGCCATCGCAGGGGTTCTCGTCGTCCTCGTCGCAGGCACGATCGCCCTCCGCAGGTCGCGCGGCGGCAAGGCGTTGCTGGACTCCATGATCCTGAAGTTGCCCATTCTCGGGGACCTGGTGCGCACGGCCGTGATCGAGCGGACGTGCCGCATCCTCTCCTCCATGCTCCGCGCCGGCGTCGGCCTTCCCGATGCCATGCGGGTGACCGCCGAAACGGCCAACAACTCCGTGTACCGCGACGCGCTGACCCATGTGCGTGAGGAGATGATCGAGGGGCGGGGTCTGGCCGAGCCGATCGCCCGAACCGACCTCTTCCCTGGAGCGGCGCGTCAGATGTTCCGCGTCGGCGAGGAGACCGGAACGCTGGACTCCCAGCTCGAAACGGCAGCCGAGTTCTACAACCGCGAGCTCGACGTCAAGCTCAAGCGCTTCACCAGCCTCTTCGAGCCGGCTGTCATCGTCTTCATGGGCGTGATCGTCGGGTTCGTCGCTGTCGCGCTGGTGTCCGCCATGTACGGCATCTACCACCAGGTCAAGGTGCAGTAGATCGCTTCTCAATGGACTCCCACTGCACACACAACACATACAAAAGTCGCCTACAGATTGGACAACAAACGGCCGAAAGCATTGATGGAAAGGACCCATCCAGGTACCTTCCCAAAGACTCCTCATTGGCGAGGGAGATATCCAAAGCACCTGAATTCTGCAGGTGCCCAACAGCGAAAGGCGGTATCACCGCAAATGATTAGGCACCTACGCGAGATCGTGGCGCTTCGCCGAGGTCGGCAGTTCGACGCAGAGTCGGGCTTCACCCTCATCGAGCTCCTGATCGTCATCGTCGTCATCGGCATCCTGGCCGCGACGGTCATCTTCGCCCTCAGCGGCGTGACCGGCCAGAGCGCCGTGGCAGCGTGTAACTCGGACGCCAAGTCCTACGAGGTCGCCGTGGCGGCTTACCAGAACTCGGCCTCGAACACTGCCAACACCGCGCCTGGCGCAACCAGTGACCTCACTGGTTCTGCCAACGGTGGTCCCTTCCTGCACGCCGCGGCCAACAACCCGGCGTACATCGTCGCCATCCAGGGCGACACCGTGACGGACGGCACCACGGGCGTGAACAACGGGGCTACCGGGACCAAGCTGGCGACTCAGGCCGGCGGCGGCGCATACCCCGCCGGCACTGTCTTCGCCGGCACGCCTGGCGGCACGCTCCAGCCATACGACGGCGGCTCTGCCTGCAACGGTGTGTAAGTAGCACCTCAGCAGTTACAGGAACCGTAAATCAAGAGTGAACCAAAGCGCCCGGCCCTCTGGGCCGGGCGCTTTGGACTTCACCATCGAGATCACCACTATCAATCGTTGAGAAGGAGAAGGAGGGGGGAACCATGCGACACACCAACATCGAAACGATTTCGCCGTGGCTCGACGCCATGTGGGAGAGCAAGGCTTCGGACCTCCTGCTCACTGCGGGCTCGGAACCCCGGATCCGCGTCGACGGCAAGCTCAAGGTCCTCGAGGGGTCACCGGTCCTCTCCGGCCAGCAGATCGAGGAGATCGTGGCCAGCCTGCTCGGTCCCGAGCAGATCAAGACCTTCGAGGAGCAGCAAGACGTCGACTTCTCGTTCTCCTACCTCGATCGGGCCCGCCTCCGTGGCAGCGCCTTCACCCAGAAGGGTGACATGGCCCTGGCCCTGCGCATGATCCCCTCCGACATCCCGACCTTCGAGGAGCTCGGGCTGCCCTCGGTGGCCGAGTGGCTGGCCCGGCTTCCCCGGGGCCTGGTGCTCGTGACCGGCCCGACCGGGTCGGGCAAGTCCACCACCCTGGCCTCGGTCATCAGCCGCATCAACCAGACCCGCTCGGTCCACGTGCTGACCATCGAGGACCCCATCGAGTACGTCCACCAGCACGGCATGGCCGCGGTGAGCCAGCGCGAGGTGGGAACCGACAGCCCCTCGTTCGAGCGGGCGCTCCGCTCCGCCCTGCGGGAGGACCCCGACGTCCTCCTGGTCGGTGAGATGCGCGACCTCGAGTCCATCCAGCTGGCCCTGACCCTGGCCGAGACCGGCCACCTGGTCTTCGCCACCCTGCACACCAACGATGCCTCGCAGGCCATCGACCGCATCATCGACGTCTTCCCGTCGTGGCGCCAGGAGCAGATCCGGGTACAGCTCGGCTCTTCGCTCAGCGCGGTCATCGCCCAGCGCCTCCTGCCCCGGACCGCCGGGGGCATGGTGGCGGCGTTCGAGATCCTCATCGCCAACAGCCCGGTCCGCAACATCATCCGGGAAGGCAAGACCCACCAGCTCCCGAACATCATCACGACCAACCAGGCCGAGGGGATGTGCACGATGGAGTCGAGCCTCGCCGATCTCGTCTCGTCCAACACCGTCGAGTACGAGGACGCGCTGGCCATCACCTCGCGCCCCAAGGAGTTCACCCGGCTCCTGACCATGCGGCAGGGATCCCTTCAGCCCTCCCCGGCCTGATGTTCGAACGCGGCAGGGGCCCGGGCCCCACCCTTCCCTACTCGCTGATCGCTGGGGTCACTCCCTGCGGGCGCTCCTGGCTGGTGGCCTCGGCCAAGCTGCAGGGTCCCACCGTGGCGCCCGAGGACCCGCAGCTGCTCTCCCCGTTCAGCGAGGTGCTCGACCAGCGGCCCACCTACTCGGTGATCGCCCTGAACGCGCCCATCGGCTACCTGGACTACCGCGCCCTGGGTGGCCGGACCTGCGACCGCGAGGCCCGCTCCCTCCTGGGGGCCAAGCGGGGCTCGTCCATCCAGAGCGCGCCGGTCCGCTCGGCCACCGACGAGCTCGAGTTCGTCGACGAGCACCTCGACGCGGTGAGCCGCACCCTGCTCCCCCGCTACCGGGAGGTGGCCGCCGACATGGCGCCGTTCCGGCAGCGGACGGTCTACGAGGTGCACTCCGACGTGACGTTCTTCGAGATGAACGGTGGCCAGGCCCTGGATCACCCCAAGCACACCGAGGCGGGCCGGTTGGAACGTCGCGCCCTCCTCGAGGCCAAAGTGCCCGGGATCGAGCGCGTGCTCGACGCCGAACTGCCCGGGGCCTCTCCGTCGCACCTCCTCGATGCTGCCGCGTTCTTGTGGACCGCCCGGCGCATCTTCGCCCGGGCCGCCCTCCGGCTCCCCGAGGATGCCGAGTGGGACGAACGGGGTCTGCGGATGGAGATCGTGCGCTGAACCCACTTCGCCGCGCCGGCCTCGGGCCGCATCATCGGGAGAGGGCCTCGGGTCAGGAGTGCGGGGTGAAGGGGTGCAGCACGCCCGAACCGGCGAACACGGCGACCATGCAGCCGGCGGCCAGGAACACGCCGTAGGGGATCTGCTGCCCGCGCTCCATGCGGTGCGAGGCGATGAGCACCAGTCCGACCACGGCGCCGATGAGGTTGGCCGCCACGAATCCGACGAACACCTCGCGCCACCCCAACCAGCCGAGCGCCAACCCGAGCACCGGGGCGAGCCGGACATCGCCGAAGCCGAGCATGCGAGGGCTGGCCAGGTTCAGGCCGTAGAAGAGCAGGAACCAGGCCGCGGCTGAAACGGCGCCCACCACGAGGTCGTGCCACGCCCCGGTGACGGCGGCGGCCATGGTGAACAGCGCGGCAACCAGCAGGGTGAGCGGCCACACGATGACCTTGGGCAGCCGCAGGGTCTGGATGTCGATCACCGACAGGGCCAGTAGCCCGGCGAACAGCGCCAGGTAGGCGGGCAGCGCCCAGTCGTAACCGAAGCGTGCTGCCAGGCCGGCGAACAGCGCGGCACAACCCAGCTCCACCAGGGGGTACTGCGCGGAGATCCTTGCCTGGCAGTGACGGCACCGACCATGAAGCAGGAGCCACGACACCACGGGGATGTTGTCGCGCTCGGCGATCGGCGTGCCGCACGACGGGCACGCCGATCGCGGCGCCACCACGGATCTCCCCTCGGGCACGCGTGCGATCACCACGTTGAGGAACGAACCGATGGCGAGCCCGAAGAGCACACACAGGGCGACGAGCAGACCCAACACGTCCGGGCGCCTATGCCGTCCGCCCCATTGCCATCCTCGCCAGGGTAGTGGCGCACCCGCGGCCCATCGGGGTATTTGGGCCCCGGGAAGCGCGAGGTGCATTCCGTGCTCGGGGCGGAACACCTTCTGCTCCCCGCGCCACCCGAGGGCTCGCCTTGGAACGTACGTCCGCGCGCGCCGTCGACCAATCGCCCGGGGGAACGAACAGCGGCGAACGATTTCATCCTCAGGGATGAGCGCCCGATGAGATCCGCCGGGAAGGCTGGGGCGGTGCAGACGCGGCCACTCCCGTCAGGATCCCCAGCTCAGAGGGCACTACCATGGTCGGCGCTCCTGGGAACGAAGGATCCGATGGCATCGAGCTCCCACCACCTCATGGCGATCCGGCCCGAGAAGGTCCCCGTGGCCGACTCCGGCGGGTCACCTCGGATCGGTTCCGCCCGTCAGGACGCGCCCTGGCGAGTCTGGGAGCGCCTGCGCGCCTTCGACCGCCGCTATGCCCTCGCGGTGGACGTGACCCTGGCCGTGGGGTTGTTCGTGCTCTGCTCGGGCTGGCTGGTCGAGCAGAACGCTTCACGTCCCAGCCTGTGGTTCGTGGCCGCGCTCATCGTCCCGCTCGTCTTCCGGCGCCGGGCCCCCATGCCCGTGTTCCTGGTCGTTGCCGCGGTGGCCTTCCTCCAGTGGCTCGTCACCGTGCCGGGGTTGGCCGACGCCGCGCTGCTCGTCGCCCTCTACACCGTGGCGCTCGAGTGCGCGTGGGCCCTGGTGGTGATCGCCGCGACCATCACGGAGGCCGGCGTGGTCATGGCCACCGTGCGCTGGGTGCCCACCGGCAACCACTTCAAATCCCTGGTCTTCCTCTCGGGGCTGGCCTTCGCCGCCCTGCTGGCCGGCGTCGTGGTCCGCACGCTGCGCAGCCAGCTGGACTGGCTGGCCGAGCGAGCCCAGCGGCTCGAAATCGAGCGCGACCAGCAGGCGTCGCTGGCCGCCGCCGCTGAGCGGGCCCGCATCGCCCGCGAGATGCACGACGTGGTCTCCCACAACCTCCAGGTCATGGTCACCTTGGCCGATGCCGCCTCGGCGGCGCAGACGACCAACCCCGAACGGGCGGCCGAGGTGATGCACGAGGTCTCGAGCACGGGCCGCCAGGCCCTGACCGACATGCGGCGCATGCTGGGCGTGCTCCGCGATGAGCGCCCCGACGGCACTGACGCGCCGCTCGCCCCCCAACCCGGGCTGGGCGAGCTCGATGCCCTGGCGGACCGGGTCCGGGGCACCGGTCTCCCGGTCACGCTGCAGCGGTCGGGGCGGCCGTTCCCCGTGACCGACGCCGCGGGGCTCACCGTCTACCGGATCGTGCAGGAAGCGCTGACCAACGCGCTCAAGCACGCCCATGCACCGGCCTCGGTCGAGGTGCGCCTCGAGTTCGACGAGCCCGACGTGTCGGTCCGGGTGACCGACGACGGCTGCTCCCGCCCCGCCCCCGGCCCGGCTCTCGGTCACGCCTCCGCCCCCGCACTGGTCCGCGACCGCGGGCACGGCGTGGCCGGCATGGCCGAACGGGCCGCCTCCTTCGGGGGCAGCCTCGAAGCCGGCCCGCGCACCGGCGGTGGGTGGGAGGTCGTGGCCACTCTGCGTGACTGCAAGGCGCCCTCCCCGGCATGACCATCCGCGTGGTGCTGGCCGACGACCAGGCGCTGCTACGCAAGGGGTTCCGCATGATCCTCGAGGCCGAGGCCGACATGGAGATCGTGGGCGAGGCCGCCGACGGGGCCGACGCAGTGCGCCTGGCCCAGCTCTACCACCCCGACGTGGTCCTCATGGACGTCCGCATGCCCGTGCTCGACGGGATAGGCGCGACCCGGAGCATCACCGAGTCCGACACCCAGGGCACCACGCGGGTCCTGATCCTCACCACCTTCGACCTCGACGAGTACGCCTTCAGCGCGCTGCGGGCGGGCGCCAGCGGCTTCCTGCTCAAGGACGTGCCGCCGGCCGAGCTGGCCGCCGCCATCCGCACCGTGGCCCGGGGAGACGCGGTGGTCTCGCCACGCGTGACCCGCAGGCTGCTCGAGGAGTACGCGCCCACGTTTCCCGACCTGGCCGCCGGCGCCGAGCCGGCGACCGAGAACCCGGCTCTGGCGTCCCTGACCGAACGCGAGCGCGAGGTCCTGCTCTGCGTGGCCGAGGGACTGTCCAACGCCGAGATCGCCGAGCGCCTCTACGTCTCCGAAGCCACGGTGAAGTCGCACGTGGGCCGGCTCCTGGCCAAGCTCGGGCTACGCGACCGCGTGCAGGCCGTGGTCTTCGCCTTCCAGTCGGGCCTGGTGCCACCCACCCCGATCGACTGAGGCCCCGAGGAGGTCGGGGCTCAGGGCGGGCCTGTGCCGCGCCCCTTTGCGTCGAGGCCAGGTGGCAGGCTGGATGGGTGAGCACCATCCGGGCCATCCAGGGCGGGGACTGGGACGACTGGCGTGCCTTATGGGGCGGCTACCTCGCCTTCTACCGCGCCGAGCTGCCCGAGGGGACCGCACGTGCCACCTTCGACCGTCTCTGCGCCGGCGAGGACGGCATGTTCGGCCTGTTGGCGCTCGACGACGACGGACGCGGCGTCGGGCTGGCCCACTGCGTGCTCCACGCCACGACCTGGTCGCGGCAGCCCACGTGCTACCTCGAGGACCTCTTCCTCGCGCCCTCGGCCCGAGGTCGGGAGCTCGGCCGGGCCCTCCTCGACGCCGTCCGGCGGGCCGGGGTCGAGCGTGGCGCGTCGAGCGTGTACCTGCACACCCAGTCCTACAACGGCAAGGCCCGGTCCCTGTACGATCAGGCCGGACGGCCGACCTCGTTCATGGTGTACGAGCTGGAGCCCCTGCCGCCGGTGTGACATCCCTCCCCTACCGTGCCGCCATGACATCCGCCGCGGCCGCCGTGCCCACCGGCTTCGGGATCAGGCGTCCCGGCCGGGTCGGGCTGTAGGGTCGGACCGATTCCCATGCCGCCACGCCGTCGCACCGCGACCTCGAACTTCGGCGTCGGACGCCGCGAGTCCCACGTGGCGGACGCCTTCTACTCCCGCTTCGAGGCCCCCGAGCTGAGCGCCGACGAGCAGGTGCGGCCCCACGATCCTGGCATCTCGTGCCTCTGCGGTGACGCCCGGCAGATGGACGCGCTGGCCGACGACTCGGTGGCCCTCGTGGTCACCTCGCCTCCCTACTTCGCCGGCAAGCAGTACGAGGAGGAGCTCGACCGGGAGGGCGTCCCGGGCTCCTACATCGAGTACCTCGAGCTGCTGCGCGAGGTCTTCGCCGAGTGCAAGCGCATCCTCGAGCCCGGGGGGCGCATCGCCGTCAACGTGGCCAACCTCGGTCGCAAGCCCTACCGGAGCCTGGCCGCCGACGTGATGGCCATCCTCCAGGACGACCTACACCTGCTCCCCCGTGGCGAGATCGTCTGGCAGAAGGGCGAGGGGGCGTCGGGCTCGTGCGCCTGGGGGTCGTTCCGCTCGGCGGCCAACCCGGTGCTGCGTGACGTGACCGAGCGTGTCATCGTGGCCAGCAAGGGAAGGTTCGGACGCGCCCGGAGCCCCAAGCAGCGCCGCCGCGAGGGCCTGCCCCACGAGAGCACCGTCGGGGCCGACGACTTCATGGCACTGACCCTCGACGTGTGGGACGTCCCGCCCGAGAGCGCACTGCGGGTGCAGCACCCCGCCCCGTTCCCCGTGGAGCTCCCCCAGCGCCTCATGGAGCTCTACACCTACCGCGGCGACCTGGTGGTCGACCCCTTCAGCGGCTCGGGCTCGACCCTGGTGGCCGCGGCGCGCTGCGGGCGCGACGCCGTTGGCTACGACCTCGATCCGGCCTACGTGGAGCTGGCGCGCACCCGCTTGGCCGCGGAGCCGGCCGAGGCCGCCCCCACGGCCCGCCCCGGCGACGGGACGTCGGCCGCCGCGCTGGCCCGGGGCGCCCTCGAGGGCGCCGGGTTCACCGACGTGCGACCCAATCGGCGCATGCCGGGCCTGGGCCTCACGGTCGACTTCACCGCCACCGATGCGGCCGGGCGCACATGGCACTTCGACGTGGCCGGGCCCAACTCCACGTTCCGCGGCGGCATGTCCCGCTCGGACACGGTCTGGCGGACCCTCGGTCGGGCCCACGTCATGGCCGCCGGTGGGACCGGGCCCTTCGTGGTCCTCACCACCCAACTGCCACGGCCCGGCACCGAGGCCGACCGCGCCCTGCGGGCTCCGGGGCCGGGAGGGATCTTCGACGTGGTCGACCTCCTCGCCCCCGAGGCGGTGGCCCGGCTCGCCCAGTACGCCGGGGGCCGTGGTGGTGCCCCACGAGCAGGCTTCTGGTCCGAGACCGACCTGGTTCCCGGCGCCGTCTGAGCCATGGGCGCCGTGGTCGCCTGCGCCGTGGTCCGCGACGACCCTCCCCGGGTGTTCGTGGCCGAGGACCTCGACACGCTCAACTGGGTCCTGGCCTGCCAACTGGTGGCCGCCACGCCCGGGAGCGACCTGCCACCCGGCGAACGTGCCGCCCTGCGCCAAGCGCTGCGCGAGCAGCGCTGGGGCGACGCCGTCTTCGCCTTCATCGCCCGCACGGGGACCGCGGTCGACGTCTACGAGAGCACCGAGCTGCACCCGGCCTTCGAGGCGGTGGTGGGGCCGCTCGAGCTGCAGCTCACCCCCCTGTTCGCCGACTAGCCCCCCGGCGGCGCACGGCCGGCATGGGAAAATGCGGGCATGCCGAGCGACCGCACCACCGTGACCGAGCTCGGCACCGCACTCGGCACCCTGGGCCTGGCCGACGTCGACGAAGCAGTGCGCTCACGCACGCCGGTCATGCGCAGCCTGTCACCCGAGATGTGGGAGCGCCTGGGCGCCCTGTGGGCCGGCGGTGCCTACATGGCCGAGTTCCACGCCGCCTGGGCCAACGGCCGGGCCTTCCTCGAGGCGGAGGACGGACTGCGGGGCCGGCTCCCCCTGGTGGTGGAGTGGAAGGGCACCGGCCGTGCCCCCGGTGACGAGGTGGCTCCAATCGACCTGCGGGTCGACCACGTGTACCTCGTCAGCTGCAAATACCTCTCGAAGATCCTTTTCAACACCTCGCCCTCGCACGTCTTCGACGGGCTCCTCTGGGGGGCACCGGCGCGGTCCACCCGCTCGGCGCTGCCGACGGAAGCGAGCGGTGCTCCCGAGGAGCATCGGAGCCTGGACTGGTTCGCCGAGGTCGCTCCCGCCGAACACCAGGAGCTCTACGCCGCCGTGCGCCAGGCCGCCCGTCGGGAGACCGGTGAGGAACCAGGCACGGGTGCGGCCCCGTCGGCGGCACGCGGCACCGGAGAGCTCCCCCGTGGCCGTCCCGGGGCAGTGGCGCTACCCGGACTGGGCCCCGATCTCCTCGGGGACCTCGACCCGGGCGAGGGCCCCGCGACCAACGGCACCCGCAACGGCACGCACAACGGCAACAGCGATGCCCCACGTCCCGGCGGACTCCCGGCTCAGGGCGCCGACCGGGCGCGGCTGCGCACCCTGCCCCACCGCGCCGGTGACCTGACCTCGCCCGAGCGCGAGGTGCTCGGCAGGTGGCTCAAGGCGGGGTGGCCGCCCGGGGCCAAGGAGCGCTACCGCGCCCTCTCGAGCGCCGTGGCCGAGACCTCCGCCCGTCGCTGGCAGGCGGCGCTGGATGCCGGAGGGGGCCGGGCCGAGGCCCTGCTCTGGCGGCTGCTGCGCATCGGCAGCGCCCCCTACTTCGTCCTGGGCTCGTCGGACTCCCGATCGATCCGGCTGCGTATCGCCACCTCGTGGGACTGGCGCCAGCAGTTCCAGCTGAGCTCCCTCGAGGTCGAGCCCCAGCCCGGTGGACAGCCCCGCGTGGGTTGGGAGGCGGTGATCCGCGACCGGGCCTCGCACGAGCGGCTGAGGGTGACGGGGCACATCGAGGTGCGCTGGAGCCACGGCCGCTTCGCCGGCCCCCCCGAGGCCAAGGGCTACCTGGACACACCGCACCACCTCGTTCCCGGCTACGTCACCCTGCGGTGAGCCGGTGACCTCCTTCGACCCCCAGGCCTTCGGCCCGCCCCTGCTCGTCCCACGGCTCTCGTCCGCGTCCGTGCATCTCCGCCCCTTCGAGACCGCAGACCTGGCTCTGGTGCGCCAGGCGTCACGCGACCCCGAGATCCCGACCATCTCGGCGGTGCCCCCGGAGTGCAGTGACGAGGACGCCCTGGACTTCATCGAACGCCAGCACCGCCTGGCTGCCGAAGGCCACGGGTACTCGTTCGTCGTCGCGCTCGGTGACGGAGACGCCATCGGCTCCATCGGGCTGTGGCTCCGCGACATCGCCAGCGGGAGGGCCACCGTGGGCTACTGGCTCCTGGCCCGGGCCCGGGGCCGGGGCCTGGCCGCCGAGGCGCTCCGGACGTTGGCGGTCTTCGGCTTCGCCGAGCTGGGCATCCCACGCCTCCACCTCTTCGTGGAGCCCGACAACGTGGCCTCGGGACGAACCGCACGAGCCGCGGGCTTCCGCCACGAGGGCACGCTGCGGGGCTGGGAGCGCATCGACGGCGCGCAGCGCGACGCCGACTGCTACGCCCTCTTGCGCGAGGAGTGGGAGGCTGCGCCCCTTAGCCCTTGAGGGCGATGACGTTGAAGACCGCACCCAGGTTGTCGGTCACCACGGCAAACCGCCCGGGCTCGATGTCCAGGGGCCCCATCAGCAGTGATCCCCCGAGCTTCTGGACCTCGGCCACCGCGGCATCGGTATCGGACACGGCAAAGTACACGCCCCAGTTGGGTGGCATCTCCGCCGGCATCTCGGCGGTCTTGGCCATCATGCCGCCCACGGAGCGGCCGTCGAGCTGCCACTCGGTGTAGGCGGGAGGCTGCCCGGGGGCTCCCTGGTCAGCTGCATCCCAGCCGAACACGGCGCCGTAGAAGGCCTTCGCCCCGGCGACGTCGGTCGTGATGAGCTCGTTCCAGCAGAACGTCCCGGGCTCGTTGGCCAGCCGGGCGCCCAGATGGGTGCCCGGCTGCCACAGGCCCAGCACGGCGCCCTGTGGGTCGGCGAAGATGGCCAGCCGCCCGACGTCCATCACGTCCATCGGGGGAGCGAACACGGTCCCGCCGTTGGCCGAGACCTTGGCCACGGTGTCGTCGGCGCTGTCCACGTTGACGTACGTCATCCACACCGTGGGCATGTCGGGGTTCATCTTGGGGCCCAGGCCGGCCACGCTCTTGCCGCTGAGGAGGCACACCGAGTACCCGCCGGCCTCGGGGGGTCCCTCGGGACAGTCCCAACCGAACAGGCTCCCGTAGAACTCACGGGAGGTGGCCAGGTCTGGGCTGCCCAGGTCCACCCAGGAGGGCACCCCGTCGTCATAGCGCTCGAACTCCATCGCGCTCTCCTCGCCTCGGCGCCCGTCCCGCGGGACGGGCGAACTCACCCACGCGACCGTACCGGCTGATCGCCGCACGCGCCGCGGAATCAGTGAGAAGATCACCGGAATGTCACGGACCGAAGGAGCCAGGTGAGCGTCAGCCCACTCGGGGCCAGGGTCGAGCAGCTGGCCCAGGCTCTGGCCGAGCGCATCGTGCCGCTGATCGTCGACGCCATCGACATCGACGCCATCTTGGACCGGGTCGACGTGGAGAAGATCATCGAGCGGGTCGACGTGGAGAAGATCATCGAGCGGGTCGACGTGGAGAAGCTCATCGAGCGGGTCGACGTGGAGAAGCTCATCGAGCGGGTCGACGTCCAGAAGATCATCGAGCGGGTCGACGTCAACGCCATCGTCGAGGAGGTCGACATCGACGCACTGGTCGAGCAGACCGAGCTCGGTTCGATCATCGCCCGCTCCACCACGGGCGTCCTCACCGAGATCCTCGACGTGGTCCGGGCCCAGGGTGTGGGCCTCGACGACTTCGTGCTGCGCTGGGGGAACCGCCTCATCGGCCGGGGCAAGAAGGCGGCCACCTGGCCTTCGGGGCCCCCGCTGCTGGTCGGCGCCGAGGTGCGGGGATGAGCATGCCATGACGACCGTTCCCGTCCCCTCGACCGAGCGGACCGTGGGCCGCCAGGGCCACTACGCCGGAGCAGTCAGCCGGCTGGTCGCCTTCGCCGCGGACGTGGGCGCCTCGTGGGGCGCCTACGCGCTCATCGTGGCGCTGATCGATACCGCCGTGAAGCTGGTGACGCGCCACAACTATTCGCTGTTCAACCACCAGTTCGTCTCGGTCGTGGCCTTGGCGGCCTGGCTGTTCCTCTACTTCACCTATCAGTGGGCGGTCAGCGGAAAGACGCTCGGGATGGCCGTCTTGGGGCTTCAGGTCGTGACCGCCAGCGGTGGGCCCATCAGCGGGCGTCAAGCCCTCCTGCGCACCCTCGGACTGGGCCTGACCCTCCTCACGCTCGGCATCGGTTTCCTCGGCATCGTCTTCCAGCGGGAGCGCCGGGCCCTCGACGACTTCGTGGCCGGCACCGCCGTCGTCTACGACTGGGACGCCCGGGCCGCCCGCCTGCGCTGGCTGGCCCGCAAGGAGGGCCCGCTCCACCGGGGACCGCCACGGCCCGGCGAGCACGCCGTGGCCTCTCAGGCAGACACCCCGGCCCTGGACCACGGCTAGCGCCGGGACCCAGGGGCTCAGGGCGTGTTGACGAGCGAGCTTGCCGCCATGTCGAGGTAGGAGGCCAGCTCGAGCGCGTCGCCATCGGAGATCCTCGAGGCGGCGTGAAGCTCGTCGAGCGCCGTCACCATGTGGCGTAGCCAGGCCTCGCGCTCGGCCGAACCGATGACGAAGGGGGCATGGCGCATGCGCAGGCGCGGGTGGCCCCGCTCCTCACCGTAGGTCGCCGGACCGCCCCAGTACTGCGCCAGGAAGAGAGCCAGGTGCCGCGCCGAGTCGGTCAGGTCGTCGGGGTACAGCGGCCGGAGCAACGGGTCCCCCGCCACCCCGACATAGAACCGGTCCACCAGGTCCACGAAGAAGGCCCCTCCCCCCACCCGGTCGTACAGCGTGTCCACGGCGTCGAGAGTAGGCGCCGTAGACTGCCTCCCGATTCGCGGCCGTAGTTCAATGGTAGAACCTCAGCCTTCCAAGCTGATGATGCCAGTTCGATCCTGGTCGGCCGCTCTCGTCTTGTGCAGTTCGCCACGGCACTTTGTCGGCAGCGGCGTGCTGGGAGCGCAGGGTCCGTGAGTCCCGCACGCCTCGGATCATGGCCTTGTCCCACGTTGGGGGGACGATCACGCTGGGTCGGGGTTCCAGAAGGGCGTCCAGGTCGGAAACGCCTCGGGAAGAGTCGGACGATACTTCTCGTCTTCGGGCGCGTTGGGGTTCACAACCACTTCGTGCCAGGAATTGAAGCCGACCGACTGTGGCGTCTCGCGAAGATCTCTGGCATACCAGAAGTCCGGCCGACGAAGAGCGCCGAACAGCCACTGGCCCTCGACAAGGCGGTAGTCGTCGAAATAGCACATCGCCATGACGACCCAACGGTCGTCATACTCGTGCTCCGCCCGACCGTAGAGGGCGCCGGTCGCATGCCCAGGATCGTCCGGATCGAGGTCGATGCGATGACCAAAGATCTGATGGATCGAGCGACGAAAGGTGCGAAGCGTCGACTCGATCCAGGGTTGCCACGTGGCTCGCAGTTCCGGCACGAACAGCTTGACCAGGGTCTCGATGTCCCGGCTATCTGCAGCCATGGAATAGCGGGCGACCAACTGACCGATTCCGATGTGCGCCTCGACGGCGTGCAGCCGCGATTCCAAGTCGTCTGATCCCACTGGTGGGCCTCCCGCATGAGGCGGCTGGAGCCCAGCCAGCGCGCCACGGAACAATACGGAGCGTAAGGATCCCGTGCTTTCCCGCAGGCAGACCTGCGCAGTGGCCCCCGGGTCAGAGGATGTTGATCGGAAGGGATTCCGAACCCCGGTTGTCAGGGTGGTAGATGAACCGGACCGCGCCCCCTGACCGCAGACCCGCGAATTGCCAAGGACGTGATGCGCCCTTACGAGGGGCGCCGACCTCGGCTCTCAGCGCGGCGTGAACCTCAGCAACGACGAGGAGCTCAACCAGGTGGGGTCCGCTGTATACGCCTCGACCAGCCACCCTGCTCCACGCCGAGGGGCGGCAACCTGCGCCGGTGGGACAAGCGTGACCGTTTCGGAGCGGTGGGGCCCAAGTGCGATCACGCCGCCTTTCGCCCGCGTCCAAAACCCCTCGTAGTTCTGACTGGTCGCCGCGTTGACCAGGAAATGCGGGACCAGCCACCGGGACGTCTCGTTGACCACCGAGAGCGTCACCGCCCCGAGCTCCGTGCCGGCGTGCGACGTGATCACGCTGCGGACCGTCAGCCGCAGAGGTGGCGCGCTGAATGCCATGAGGGACGCCACCACCACTCCGACGCACGCGACACTGGCCACCAGAGCCGACGGTCGTAGGGGGAAGCGGCGCGAGAACGTCGGAGGCTCGATCACCTCGCGACGGGCATCCTCGACCGAGAGCGCAGCGATGAGAGCCACCGGAACGAGGTCGACCAGATAGCTCGACAGACTTCGCGGGGAGAAGAAAACCGGAATCGTAAGCAGCACAGGCCAGATCCGCTTCAACCGCGGGTACCAGGTCACGAAGGCGGCCACAACCACCACCATGGCGAGAGCTCCCGCCATGGTGAGTCTCTGGAGGTCTACGCCAGCCGTCACGCCGTGCGTTGCGATGGTGACCAATCCCTGGCCGTCCGCAACCAGCCCACCTGCCAAGGGGATCAGCGTACCGTGCCACCAGGCCGCTGGGCGCCACGCCGCGAAGGGAAGGTTCACGGTGGCGAACGTGACCAGGATGGTGAGGACGTACCGCAGACCGGTCCGCAGCGGAGCGCCACTTCTCAGCCGAGTCTCGAGAATGACACCGGTCACGAGGAAGGGCACGGCGAACCACGGGGCCTGCTTGATCGCGCAGGCCAGTCCGAGCGCCACGGGCCCGATCCAACGAGACAGTCCGGGCTCCTCGGAATGGCCGAAGCGGTCCCAACGCCACACGGCCACCACGAGAAATGGGAGGAACAAGGCGTCCGTACCACCCGACGAGAACGATCCCACGAAGAACGGCGTGAGCCCGAGGAGCGCCGCAAGCCACCGCAGAGGGGCGGGCACCATCGCGAACACCAACACGACGGTGACGATCCAAGCGGCGAGATCGGTCCAGTCGACCGGCATGTGCACACCGAGAGCAGTCGCGGGGAGAGCGAGGAGGAACGACCCCGCGGGATAGGAGAACTGCGTGACGTGCCCGCCGCTCGCGGTGTACGTCCAGAAGTGGGCCGGAATACGCAGGAGTCGGGCAACTCCCGTCATGGAAGCCACGTACGGGTCCAGGCCGTACGAGAGGGCACGTGCCGCCACATGGTCAAACGCGGCGGAATCGGTGGAGTAGAAGGAGCGCGTGTTGATTTCGACGGACTGCGGGAAGACCATCGCGACGATGACGGCACCGAGGGTGACACCCTGAAAGGACCGTGTGCGCGGGCTGCTGACCAGCCAGGTGTATGCCATTCCTGCCAGCCCGCCTGCGATCATGATCGGCGCCAAGGCAGCCACCCAGGGTGACCACCACCAGAAGCCCCAGAGATTGATGCCGCCGGTCACCACCCCTAGCCACACGAGCATCCACGCGCCTCGCTCGGCAAGGAGCGCTCGGCTCGACTGTTGCCACGGCCTTCGTCGGGACTCCAGATCGAAACGAAGCGTCTCGGCCTGCGAGGCGCCAGCGGCGGTCAGCACTCAACAAGTATGGCGAGCCTGGTCGGAAGAGGAAGTTCGCGCCCACGTGGGGCGATTCTGCCCACGGCCACGGACCTTGAAGTCTCGATCCCTGTCGCCACAGTTGAACGGATGTGGGTGAGGTCGCTGGTGATGCCAGCGGACGCCCATCACGGGCGTTCGCTGCATCTCCGGCGCTCTGTTGGTCAGAGGATGTTGATCGGAAGGGAGTCCCAACCCCGGTTATCGGGGTGGTACATGAACCGGGCCGCGCTCAAATCGGCCTCGAAATTGGGGAAGCGCTTGAGCAGCTCCTCGAGCACGACACGGGCCTCGAGGCGGGCCAGCGCCTGCCCGAGGCAGTAGTGGGAGCCGAATCCGAACGCCAGGTGGTGCTCGATGTTCCGACCGACGTCGAACGTGTCAGGGTCCTCGAACACCCGCGGGTCCCGGTTGGCCGCCATGGTCAGGGTCACCATGAAGCTGCCCTCGGGCACGGTCCGGCCGTACATCTCGACGTCGCGGCCGACGTAGCGACAGTTCTGCAGGGTGTTGCCCTCGTAGCGCAGGACCTCCTCGAGGGCGTTCGGGATCAGGGCGGGGTCCTCCACGACCCGGCGGCGCTGGTCCGGGTACTCGGCCAGGAGCTTGACCGCCCACCCGATGAGGATGCGCGTGGTCTCGTTCCCAGCGGCGTCGATGATGTTCACATAGGCCAGCAGCTCGTCGCGGCTGAGGCGCGTCATCTCGCCGCGCTCGTTCTTGAACTCGGCGTTGAGCAGCTGGGTCATGATGTCGTCCCGGGGGAACTCAATCCTCGAATCGATGAACTCGGCGAAGATGCCTCCACTGAGCGTCTCGTCGAGCTTCATGTCGCCGCTGTCCCGCACACTCAAGAAGTGGTCGCGCAGCCGGACCTGCTCCTCGACCGGAATACCCAGCAGCATGCCGATGACCCGCATCGGAACGATCGACGCAACCTCGCCGATCACGTCGAACCTCTGGGAGCCGACCAGAGGGTCCATGAGCTCGGTGCAGAGTGAGCGGATCTCGGGCTCGAGCGTGCTCACCCGACGGTTCGTGAACACCCTGGACAACAGTGCCCGGTGGATGGTGTGCGAGGGCGGGTCCTCGAAAATGAGGGTGCCCGGGAACTCCATCCCCGACCGGAGCACCTCGAGTGTCACGCCCCGGTACGAGGGGAAGACCTCCCGGTTGAGGAGCACGTCCTTGACGTCGTCGAACCGGCTCACCGCCCAGAAGTCCTGCTCCTCCCGGTGGTACAGCGGGGCCTCCTCGCGCATCCGTCGGAGGAGGGCGTGCGGGCTCATGATGGTGTCCCGGTCGCTCGGGTCGAAGACCAGCGCATCGGTCGTCGTGGTCAGGGTGGCCTCCTCGGGGTCGGCAGGTCAGACGTCGCCTCCGGCAATATACGTCAGCCCACACCGACAGTTTGAGGGGACCTTCGGCGTCGGGCTCGCCACCTCGACGAGAGGCGCTCACTGCGGGTCGCCCCGGGCGACCCAAGACGTTCCGAGCAGATGGCACAGGGGAACAGGACGATGGCTGCGCTGGTCGCCAGCAGCAGCACGTGCTGGCAGGCCACTTCCGGGAGCCCGGCGAGGGTCAGACCGAGGAACGTCAACCCCGAAGCTGCCCAGATCCCGCCTACGACGACGGTCACCGTCCGGAGTCGCCGAGGGTGTCGTACAACCGTGGCGCGGCCGAGACAGCCGAAGATGGAGACGAAGAGCGCGAAGTATCCCACCACGCTGACCGCGTCGTGAAGGCCGTAGGAGCCGGGGTCCGTCCCGCAGGTCAGCAAGGCCGCTCTCCCGACGCCACACGAGAGCGGCACTGCCGCACTGACGGCGGAGGAGATCCCGAAGAGGGCGTACCCGAGGATGGCGCAGACGAGGAACCATCGACGGACGGTCCTCCCCCACAGTGCCGCCGCCACGCCCAGCATCAAGGCACCCGAGAGGACGTCCAATCCGACGAAGAGCCACGCGAAGGGTTGTCCGGGGACCTCGAGGTCACTGGCCAGGCCGACGGCTACCACGTTTGGGTTCAAGAGGTACCCCAGCGGCCACGAGAGGTAGGTGAGCCCCGCCAACGCGCCGAGAGCGACGACCCATGTGTCGGCGGTGAGAACCCGACCAGCTCGGACGGCGGCACACCGCGACGCCACCTCGAGTCCGTAGCCTCGAGCCTCGGGGAAGCCTGTCCCTTTTCGTATCGACATCTTCGAGCCGCGTGCGGGGTTGGAGTTGGGGTCAACGACCGCCCTGCCGGAACGGCGCAGCCGGTCGACGACACCGAAACGCTAGCCATTGGCGGCCTCTGAAGGAAGTGGTGGCGTCGGCTCGGTGATCCATGGCTCCCCCGGTGATCCATGGCCTCCTCGGTGATCCATGGCCTCCTCGGCAGCGAATGGGAGCTGGACACTTTCGATCACCTCACGACGGAGGCAGGAAGAAATGGACTACGTCATGTTGCTCCGGTGGAAGCAAGGACTCACGCGAGACCGAGCGCGACGCAGCCCTCATACGCCGTGCCGGCTGGCGGTACCCCGAAGGCCTGCAGCTCGTCGCCGAGTACTGGCCGACCGCTGAGGACCCGGCAGTCGTCTCCATCTTTCGGACCGACGAGTTCGCCCCGCTCATGGAGATCCAGCTCACCTGGGGAGACACCTTCGACGTCACGGTGATTCCCGCCATCAGTGCAGACGATGGGCTCGAGGTTGGACCTGACGTGATGAGCCGGAGGCAATTTCTGAGGGTCTCGAACTTCCTCGGATCGACCGAGATGCAGCGGGACGATCCAGCGTGCGAGCTCTCGAGCTAAGGGGAAGAACGGCTCTTCACGAACGCTTCAAGCGGCGAGGTCTCCGACGAGACGCTGGGCGTGCCAAGTCGCCCGGGGCGGTCTCGATCGCATCACGGATGCGACTCAGGGTCCCCAAGAAGCCGTGAAGCTCGGCGTCGTCGAATCCGGCCATGACCGCGCTGGTCGTTTGGACGACTTCGGGCAACAAGCGATCGAGGACGGATTGACCTTCTGGCGTGATCTCCGCCAGGACCCGGCGACGGTCGCCGGGATCCGTGAGTCGCTGTATGTACCCGTTGCGCTCCAGTGTGTCGAGCAGGCTGGTCATGCTTCCACTGGTGATGTGCATCTGGGCACCGACCGCACCAGCCGTGATCGGACCTCCATTTCCCTCGATGACGGCGAGGGCATTCAGTGCCGCGTGCGACAGTCCATGACGACGCGCCACCGAGGCAATCAGCGCCTCGGCCTGGCTCCCGCCCACTTCGAGGCTCCGGAACACCTGGGCGGAGAGCCACGACGCGCCGGGAAATTCCTTCTCGAATGCCGCCACCTCGGGTGGATCGACCGAGGTGGCGCCCTCGCGGGCGCCACCTCCTCCGTTTCGCGACGACGGACTCAGATCATGCCTCCACGGCGATCTCGATCCGAGGCGCCCCCTTGACCCCGGCGCGGCCCATGGCCTCGCGCAGCTCACTGCTGCCGGCAAACGCTTGTGCCTGCTCCACCGTCGGGAACCGGTGCAAGACGTACACGTCGTTCTTGTCACCCGGGTCGATGAGCACCTCGGCATCGGTGCACCCGTGGTCGTGGCGCAGCCCGGCCACGCTCTCGTAGACGGCGTGCCATGCCGCATAGTCCTCGACCTCGTGCCGGACCAGGAGTGTTGCCTGTGCCATTTGCCACCTCTCTCTCCCCGGTCCACCCTCTTGAGGACCAGTATCTTTACTTCAAGATAACATCGATCACGGCGGCGTCAAGGGGGATCCGAGCTGGCATCGGCGATGGTCACGGAGGCTTGACCGGCACCAGCTCGCGGTCGGTTCAGGACAATCTGGATCGACGCAACCACCAGCACCACGGCGGTCACGACTCGCTCACTCTTCCCTATCTCCTTGAAGAGTGCGACGAGTTGGATTGCAATGGCGATGGCTTGGGCGATCAGGGCCAGGGCGATGGCGCGCATCCCCGTGACTCGGAGTTCCTCGGGGTGCACGCTCGGAGCTCGGACCCACGCCGCGTACGCGATGAAGAGCGCCCCAATGCTCCAGACGAAGTCGTAATGACCGTTCGCAGCCACTCCTCGGGCCTGCTGGACGGCGAAGGCGGCATCCGCGGATGTCGATGCCAGGATTCCCAACCCGACGAAGACCCACATGGCGTCGGGTCTCCAACCCAACAGCCCGTAGACACCCAGGAGCGCCCCGATGAGCAGGAGATCGAGGACTGGGTAGCTGAAATCGACCGCCGTGGCGAGCCAGTCGTGGGTGGACCGCTCAGCCAGAGGCTGGACGACCAGGGCGAATCCAGCCACCAGCACGATGAGGGCCACCGCGATCCCGTCCATCCAGCGATGGATATCGAACCGTCGGAACCGGACACGGATGAGCAGCGCCATGCCCGTCGCGGTCAAGGGATACCAGAGGAGCCACAAGACATCGGCAAACGTCGGGTAGGGGGCCTCCGGCCGGCTTCCGTACGCGATGCTCCACGAGACGGTGCCGATGCACCAGACAGCCGTGGCACATCCGAACGCCAGCCAGGCGCGCCGAGCGATGGGCTCGAGGGCGGCGCGGACCATGATGAGCACGGCGGCCGCCGCAATCACCGAATCATGGATGACGCGCTGATAGATCACGGATGGTCCGCCGATCCAGCCGAACTCGTCGAGTGCCTCGAGTGCGGTGAGTACGAGCAGAGCGACGAAGGCGGAGCGGAGCCAACCCGGTGAGTCGGTGAGCTCACCTTCGGCGTCCACCGGGAGTCGGACCCTGAGCTTTGCGTGGCGCACGGTAATCCGATCCATTATCGCGAGCCGGACGCTCTCGGCGTTTATCGTCCACGCCCGGCGGCGCACGGATCCACCATGATCAGCACGGTGCGGATTCCCGGCTGGCGACGGTGCTTTGGTCGTCGTGGCCCACTTGCCCGCCAAGCAATCGTGGCGTATGCCGAGGCCATGGCCCGGGCCGCGGGTGGACGCCCTCAGTCGTCCGGGAAGCGAGGCCGGACCGCCGTATACGGCGTCTCGCGTGGTTGGTTGCCTGTCTTGACAGCGCGACCTAGATTTAAGGTTGAGTTTTCACTTAGGGGTGGGAGGAGCCGACGATGGAAAAGCTGATCATCGTGTCGTCCGATTCGCATGCGGCAATGCCGTCGGAAAAATGGACCGAGTACTTCGAGAAGCGCTACCACGAGCACCTTCCGCAGATCCAGTACGAGAGCGATCTCTACTCAGGTTCGGTCGTGCCGCTCAGCAAGATGATCATGGCCCGGCCTGAGATCGCCGATGACCACTTCTCCGAGTCGGGTGGGTACCGGGGCGTCTTCGACCGCGACGTGCGCCTCGAGCAGATGGATCGTGAGGGCATCGCGGCCGAGCTCGTCTACCACGGCGATGCGCGGGTCGGTGACCTGGCCCACAACGTGACGAACAGCGCCTGGTCCTTCGACGTATGGGACGCCGGGGTGCGGGCCTATAACCGCTGGGCCCACGACACCTTCGGGTCGTCCGACCGCCTGCTCCTCATCGGTGCCATCGGTTCGTGCTCGGACCTGGACGCCACGCTGGCCGAAGTGGGCTGGCTGGCCGACCGGGGCTTCACGGGCACCTTTGCCCCCGGGTTCCTCACCCATCCGAACATGCCGCCGCTGTTCGACCCCTACTGGGAGCCCCTGTGGGCCGAATGCGAGGCCCTTGGCATGGCCATCGTCGTGCACGCCGGCTACGGCTTCGAACAGGGATACCTCTACGAGAAGCTCGACCGGGTGAACCGTGAGGTCAAGGAAGCAGGCGGCACCGACATGGACCTCGTGATGCGCCTCACGTCTGACGTGTTCACCCAGGAGTTCTTCTCCGACATCAAGGCGCGCCGCCCGATGTGGCAGATGATGTACGGCGGGGTGTTCGACCGGCATCCCAAGCTGAAGCTGGTCATGACGGAGATCCGGCTGGACTGGATCCCCTCGAACCTGGCGTACCTCGATGCACTGTTCGACGAGCACCGCGCCGAGATCCCTGCGCAGCTCCGCCCGACCGAGTATTGGCACCAGAACTGCCTCGCCGGGGCGTCGTTCGTCCACAAGGCCGAGGTGGCGATGCGCCACGAGATCGGGGTCGAGACCATCTCGTTCGGCCGTGACTACCCCCACCCGGAGGGCACGTGGCCGAATACGCCCGACTGGTTGCGCGATGCGTTCGCCGGCGTACCGGAGAACGAGCTTCGTGCGATGCTCGGTGAGAACGCCATCCGGTTCCTCGGGCTCGACCGTGAGGTGCTGGCGACCGTCGCCGAGAAGATCGGCCCCACGGTGCAGGATGTCGCCGGCGACTTCACCGTCGATCCGGAGCTCCTGGCGATCTTCGATGGCCGCGGCGGCTACCTCCGCCCGGCCGAGGGCGACGCGCGGATCCCCGAGATAGCCCCGATGCTGACGGACGACCTCGCCAGGGTCGGGGGCTGACGTCGGGCTGCCAGGGCCCTAGAGACGGGCCAGATCGGTCCCGTGCCCGATCTGGACGATGAACCGGTCCTCCTTGCCGGGCACCAGGATGGACGCCGTGTGGAAGGCGAGCCTGCTCCCCTGGTCCGGGCCCGAACGCGCCACCACTTCGATCCGCAGCTCGGAGAACAGGTACCACTCCTGCACCACGCGCTGGAGCACCTCCACCGACTGCACGTCGTAGAGCTCGAAGAACGCCCGGTAGTGCTCGCGGACCCCCTCGGGACGATCGATGCCAGTGATGGTGCCTGTGTCTTCCACGTAGTCGCGTATGGCCAGCTTGCACCCGGGGCTGAACAGCGCGGCCAGGGCATCGGCATCGCTGGTCCGTAACGCCTCGATCATCTGGTTGTGCAGCCCGAGCAGGTGACGGCGGATCTCGCGGGGCCCCTTGGGCTCGGCCACGGGCAGGTCGGTCCCGAGCAAGGTGCGGTCCATCCGCACCCACGCCAGCTCCCCGGTGATCCCCGGACCGTTCGTGACGGGCAGCACGAGCACCATCTCCCGCTCGCTGATCTCGCCATCGGACTTCTGCCTGCTCGTTGCCACGTCCTCGTGCATCGAGTACCACTCGCCCCGGACCTCGATGACCGGATCCGCACCCAGGACGTCGGAATGCCCGCGGATCATCTTGTACATCTCCTCGATACCCTCGAAGGTGGTGTGCACCGGCATGAGGATGCTGCCGTCCGGCTGGGGGATCGCCATGATGGCCCAGGCCCAAGGGCCCTGAGGGACCAACGTTCCGAGGATGGTCGGGACGTGCCCCGTCTCTTCGAGCTTGACGTGGTTCCAACCCTCGCTCGCCGCGTGCAGCTGCGCCTCGGCGCTGCGGCGCAGCAGATCGGGATCAACGTCGATGACGGGCTTCGTCAGCATTGGTGCTCCTCATACTCTCGGTGCTCTGGTTCGATCGGTACCGGTTCGCCGAATGCTCCGGTCCCCGGGCCTCCGCCCGTTCTTACATTCGCCGACCGACCGTACTCCCGTGGGCTCCCCACGACAGGTCCGGGCCGATTGGCCTGACGGACGTGCCTCCCTCAGAGCGCGGCCAGGACGCCTTCGGCGGAGCTCACGTCGAGACCGGGGTTGCTCTCGACGGCCAGCCAGCTGACCACCCCGTCCTCGATCACCGCGGCAAAGCGTTGGGACCTGACGCCGAGCCCGAAGCCGGTGCCGTCGAGCTCGAGGCCCAGGGCCCGGGTGAAGTCACCGCTGCCGTCGGCGAGCATCACCACTGCGTCACCGACCTCCCGGTCCTTGGCCCACGCCCCCATGACGTACGCGTCGTTCACCGCCATGCACACCACGCGGTCGACTCCCTTGGCGTGCAACTCCTCGGCCCGCAGGACGAATCCGGGCAGATGGTGATCGGAACACGTCGGCGTGAACGCGCCGGGAACGGCGAAGAGAACCACCTTGCCTTGGCCGAGCAGTTCCCCAGTGGTGGTCGCCGCCGGGCCACTCTGCCCGAATGTGTACACCTTGACGTCCGGCACACGGTCGCCGACCCCGATCGCCATCTCGTTCTCCCCTCTGTCCGGCACCACTCCGGTGGCGCTCCTGCCCTGTCGTTGACCGGGCAAGGTTGCCACAGCTCCGGCCGCCGCCCCAACCTCGGGGCGAGGGGATCAGCGCATCTCGACGTCGTCGAGATACTCGTCGCGCCAGTGCGTGAAGTGTTCCTCGGGGAGTCGCAGACAGTGAGTCGGTTTCAGCGCCTCGACGAAACGGCGCTCGTGGCTCACGGCGACGACCGTCCCGGGCCAGTCGCCGAGCATCGCTCCGACTGCATCGATCGAAGACGGGTCGAGGTTGTTCGTCGGCTCGTCGAGGAGGAGCACGTTCGCCTCACCGGCCGAGAGCATGGCCAACCCCAGCTTGGCCCGCTCACCTCCCGAGAGCGTCGTCGGCAGCTGGTCGGCTGCCTTGGACGGAAGCCCGAACGAGCCGAGGAGCGCACGTCGGTCCTTCTCGGCCTTGAGCACGGCGTCACTCACGTTGTCGAGAGCACGGCGACCCGGATCGATCTGCTCGTGCTCCTCCGCGAAGTACCCGATCCGCACGTTGAGCCCGGGCTCCGCCGCGCCGTTGTTGGGCACCTGCACCCCGGCCAGGCAGCGCAGCAGCGAGGACTTGCCCGCCCCGTTACGCCCGATGATCACCACGTGGTCGCCTCGGCCCACCTGGAACGTCACCTCGGAAAGGACCTCGTTACCCCCGTAGGCCACGGCCAGCTTCCCCACCCCGAGGGCGACCGCGCCGGAGCGAGGGGGATCCGGCAGTCGGAAGGCGCTGGCGCGCTCGCGCCGGTCGACCTGGGTGCGCGTGGCCTCGAGGCGCCCGACCCGCCGATCCAGCGCCTTGGCCTTGCGGGCCCGCTTCTCGGTGCTGCCACGCATCGAGTCGGCCAGTGTCGAGAGTCGCGCGATCTCGCGCTGTTCCTGCTGGGCGGCGCGCTCGCGCTGAGTCTGGTCGGCCTCGAGCTGGGCCATGAACCGGGAGTAGTTGCCCTTCCACTCGCTCAGGCGCTGGTGGGCGATGTGCAGGACCTTGGTGATGGCGTGGTCGAGGAGCTTCAGATCGTGGCTCACCACGAGCAGGGCACCGTCGAAGCGGGCGAGTTCGTCGAGCAGCCAGCGCTTGGCCGAGCGGTCGAGGTGGTTGGTCGGCTCGTCGAGGATCATCAGGTCGGGCCGTCCGAAGAGCACCCGCATCAGGTCGACCCGGCGTCGCTGCCCTCCCGAGAGGTCGTCGATCGGCTCGAGCAGGAGCTCCTGGCGGAGCCCCAGGCCATCGGCCAGACGGGCCATCACGGCCTCGGCCTCGTAGCCGCCGTTGGACTGGAACTGCTCCTGGAGATCGGTGAAGAGCTCGATCCGCTCGGTGGTCGGATCCTCGGCCATGGCGCGGCGGGCCGTCCCGAGAGCGTCGTCGAGCACGTCGAGGCCGCGGGCGGACAGCACATGGGAGAAACCGGTGGGCTCGAGGCCGAGGCCCCCGGTCACCGGCGACTGGGGCAGGTACCCGAGCGACCCCAGCACGCCGGACGTTGCCCCGGTGACGCAGCTGAGGCGCCGGCTCGCCCACCAGCACCGAGATGAACGACGACTTTCCGGTCCCGTTGCGCCCGACCAGGCCCACCTTCTCGCCGGCGCCGACCACGAACGAGGCGTCGGCCAGGAGCGTGCGGTCGCCGATCTCTATGGTGAGTGAGGATCCGACGATCACATCTCATTGTACGAAACCGGGGGGTCGGTCGGTACACTCCGGCCCAGTGCCTGCACTCGAACGGAAGTGGTGGACCCTGATCGCCGTGTGCACGGCGGTGTTCATGCTCCTGCTGGACATCACCGTGGTGAACGTGGCCTTGCCCGACATCCAGCGGTCGTTGCACTCGAGCTTCTCCGACCTGCAGTGGGTGGTCGACGCGTACTCACTCACGCTGGCCGCCTTCCTGCTGACCGCCGGCGTGATCGGGGACATCTACGGGCGCCGCGAGGTGTTCGCCGTCGGGCTGGCCGTCTTCTCGCTCGCCTCCCTCGTGTGCGGGTTCTCGACCACTCCGCTCATGCTCAACCTGGCCCGGGCGGTACAGGGCGTCGGCGGTGCGGTGATGTTCGCCACCTCTCTGGCCCTGATCGCCAGCGCGTTCGTGGGCCGAGACCGCGGACCGCGTTCGGCATCTACGGCGCCGTCGTGGGCGGCGCCGTAGCCATCGGCCCCCTGATCGGCGGGGCCATCACGAGCGGCATCGGATGGCGGTGGATCTTCTTCGTCAATGTCCCGATCGGCGTCGTGGCCATTGCCGTGACCTTCGCCAAGATCGCAGAGTCCAAGGACCCCCGCAGCCGCCGGATCGACTGGGTTGGCTTCGTGACCTTCTCCGCCAGCCTCTTCGCCCTCGTCTTCGCCCTGGTGCGCGGCAACGACCTCGGTTGGGGCAGCACGACGATCGTGAGCCTCCTGATCGCCGCGGCCGTGCTCATGGTGGCCTTCTTCGTCAACGAGGCACGCACGGGCGATCCGATGCTCGACCTGGGGCTGTTCAGGATCCCGGCCTTCGACGGGATCTCCGTCGTTGCATTCACCCTGGCGTCGTCCATCTTCGCCATGTTCTTGTACCTCACCTTGTACATCCAGGACGACCTCGGCTTTGGACCGCTGGCGGCCGGCATCCGTTTCCTCCCGCTCACCCTGGTCACCTTCGTCGTGGCGTTCTTCGCTGGGCGCCTCACCGTGCGGATCCACTCGCGCCTGCTCCTCGGGGTGGGCATGCTGCTGGTGACCGCCGGACTCCTCCTCATGGGTACGACCGACCCCCACTCGTCGTGGACGGTGCTACTGCCGGGATTCCTGATCAGCGGTCTGGGTATCGGGACGGTGAACCCGGTGCTGGCCTCGGGAGCCGTCTCGGTGGTCGAACCCCAGCGCAGCGGCATGGCCTCGGGGGCCAACAACACCTTCCGTCAGGTCGGCATCGCCACGGGCATCGCAGTGCTCGGCGCCGTCTTCCAGAGCCAGATCGTGCACCACACCTCGGCCGCACTGAACAAGACGGCATCCGGCGCTGAAATCCTCCGCCAGGGCGGGACCTCCCTGCGCAGCGCCATGGCGGCCGGAGAGGTCTCACAGGTGGCCAGGGCGCTGCCCACCCCCGGAGCACGCCACGCGCTGCTCGACGCCTACCAGATCGGCTTCTCCACCACCTTGAACCACCTGATGGACATCGGTGCGGTCATCTCCTTCGTGGGCATGGTCTGTGCCTTCGCGCTGGTCCGCCAGAGTGACTTCGTGGTCCCCGGCCACGGTCCCCCGCCCGGGGGCGCCGGGGGGGTCCCGGGCACCGACGGGCATGCGCCGACCGGTGCCATGCCTGCGGCGCATGCCTGAGCCGGTCACCCTCGAGGGTCGGTTCGTCCGGCTCGAGCCGCTCGGCGAATCCCACGTCGCCGGCCTGGCCACGGCGGCATCCGGTGACCGCAGCACCTTCGGATGGACCACCGTGCCCGACGGGCTCGCCGAGGCGGCCGACTATGTGCGCCGGGCCCTCGAACAGCAGGCAGAAGGCACCCAGCTGCCGTTCGCCATCGTGCGTCTGGAGCCGGGCGGCGTGCGCACCCCGGCGGTCAGGTCGTCGGTTCGACCCGCTTCTACCGCATGGAGCACTGGCAGTGGCCTCCCGAATCACCTCACCAACGACACGGCCTCCCTGACGTCACCGATCTCGGCCACTCCTGGCTCACCCCGTCGGCTCAGCGCACCGCCGTCAACACCGAGACCAAGCTGCTGCTCTTGACCCATGCCCTCGAGGACTGGGCGGTGCACCGAGTCGGGTTGCGGACCGACGTGCGCAACACGCGCTCGCCGAGCGGCCCTCGAGCGCATCGGAGCGCGCCTGGACGGGATCATTCGCGCCGATCTTCCTGGCACGGACGACACCGTGCGAACCTCGGCCCGCTATTCCATCGTCCTGGCCGAGTGGCCCGACGTGAAGGCAGGCCTCCTGGACCGCCTTGCCCAGGGCGCTCAGCGCTAGGCGCGCGCCAGGGTCGCCTGGATCTTGCGACCGTGCAGGGCCTGCACCGCCGTCTCCGCCTCGTCCTTGGGCCGGACGGCCGCCACCGCCTTGCCGGTCCGGTGAATGCGCCACGCGAGCTCGTCCGCCCGCTCGACGGTGTGGCCGAAGATCTCCACGAAGGCCTCGATCACCGTCTGGAACGTCGTGACATCGTCGTTCCAGACGACGACCGCCCAGAGATCCTCGAAGGCGAAGAAGGCCGCGATGTCCTCGTCGGCGAGGACGGCGGGTTGGGCGATGGTGGACTCGAGCGTCGAGGACATGGTGCGGGTCTGAGTGCCGGTGCGCCGCGTTCTGTCGCGGCACAGTGTTCGCGGTCCGCATCGGTGGTCGTGGACGGCGAATCGGACCAGCGGAGTCTAATCCTTCTTCCGCCTGTTCCGGAAACCGAAATCGAAGACCTGGGCGCCCCCCGGCTCGTCAGGAGTCCGGTTGAGGACCTCGGGCCGGCCCGCCTCGCCGAGCTCGGGACGCTCGGCGAACCATGGCGCCGGCGGCGGAGCGACCAGCACGGTGAGGGCGTCGACGATCGGCTCGTAGTTGACCCGCCAGCCCTGGAAGTGGCGCCAGGCCTCGTCGGCATCGCGCTCGAGTGGGAACTCGACCGCCTCCAGCCGCTGGTACCCGTCGTCGAACTCGGCGCGGCTGAGACGAAGGCCCGCCGTCGGCAGCGGATCCTCGTCGTAGGGGATGCGGAGCGCACGGGCCATCGAGCGCAGGCAGGTGATACCCATGCGCAGGCAGAGCCGGCCCTGACGCGGCGCCAGCCCCGGGCTCACCGCGTGGTACAGAGCCGCCGAATCCATCATTGCGACCAGCGCCACCAGCCAGCTCCGGGCGGCCACCGGCGAGCGGAACCAGATGAGGCTCGGGTAGTTGGCGTGGCTCTCGGAGACCGCGGCGGCCCATCGCTCCCAGTCGGCATACAGCGGGGGCAGCTCGTCCATGGTGTCGAGCCAGTGGTGTCGGGCCAGGATCTCAGGCCCCCAGGCGGGGGTGCCGGAACGGGATTCGAGCAGCGTCACCTCGGTCTCGCGGGTGGAGAACTGGCTGTAGAGCGCCGGAAGGTAGGCGATCTCGAGGGCCACCACGAGCAGCCCGATGCCGGCGGATGCCACCTCGATGGCGCGAGGGCCCGCCCGGTCCGAGGAGACGATGCCCAGGGTGAAGACCGACGACCCCGAGATCCCCAGGGCGGTGGCGAAGTCGACGCCGGCGGTCCACCACTCGATCAGCGCGAAGCCGACCACGAGGGCGCCCAGCCAGAACACGAAGAGCGCCACCATGGCGGCCGGCCCCACGAAGGACAGGACGTGGTCGCGCGCCTCGTAGTCCGGCAGGCGCGGGGCCAGCCTCCGGGCCGACCCCCCGAGGACCCGGGCCAGGAGCCGCATGGCCGGGGAGGACGTGACACGTGGGACGACGAGCGAGGTGAACACGCTCCATGCCGTGGCCGCCACGATCGCGATGCCCGCGACAAGGGCCACCAGGCGGGCGATCGGCTCCACGGCGCCATCTTCCCATGTGCCCGAGCCCGACAGCCCGGCCGGCGCGATCAGTTCAAGGGGAGCCCGGGGGCGTCGGCCAGCGAGGGATCCTTCCCCGGACGGGCCGAGGCGGCGTAGAGCTGATCGGGACGGAACGACCGCACGGCGCGGTCGCCGGACCGGCCTCCGACCACCTCCACCCACGCCTCCCCCGTGTCCTCGTTGGTCACGTGGGCCACGAACTCCCACACGGCACCGCGGATGCGGGTGCCATGGACCTGAACGGGATCGCCGGGCCGCAGCCCGGCCCAACTGGTCTTGCGGCAGAGGTCGGCCACGCCCACGTTCTACCCGTATCCTGGCGGGGATGGCGCTCGACCCTCCGCGTACGCTGACGCCGTCGAAGGTCACCGCCTTCACCAACTGCCCGCTGGCCTTCCGCTACTCGCAGATCGAGCGCCGGCCCGAGCCCCCATCGCCCCACGCCCTCAAGGGCACCCTGGTCCACGCCACGCTCGAGCACCTGTTCTGGCACTACCCTCCCGGCGCCCGGACTCCGGCGGCGGCGGCGGACGCCCTGACCGCCTCGTGGGAGGCCCTCGGGCTGGACCCGGAGTTCGCCGAGCTCGGCCTCGACGACGACGGTGCCCGTGCCTTCCTCGGCGATGCCCGGACGCTCATGGACAATTACTTCCGGCTCGAGGACCCCAACGCGACCCACACCGATCGCGGTCGAGCTCGGGGTCGAGACCGTGGTCGACGGGATGCGCCTGCGGGGCATCATCGACCGGCTCGACATCGGCCCGGACGGGGAGCTGATCGTGGTGGACTACAAGACCGGGCGGGCGCCCTCGGAACGGTACGAGCGTGGCTCCATGGGGGGCGTCCACACCTATGCGCTCCTCTGCGAGAGCCTCCTCGGCCGTGCGCCGGCCGAGGTCCGCCTGCTCTACCTGCGCCAGCCCATCACCATCGCAACCGTGGCGTCGGCCCAGACCATTCGGGGACAGCGCAGGCGGGCCTCTGCGGTGTGGTCGGCCATCGAGCGCGCCTGCGCCTCCGAGGACTTCCGACCGAGCGTGGGACCCCTCTGCTCTTCCTGCCACTTCAAGCCGTCGTGTCCGGCCTTCCCCGGAGCGCCCACAACCGGCGGCACCGGGACGGCGTCGGCCGACCAACCCACCACGATGGAGCGCATCCTCGCATGAGCCTTCCGACCATGACCACGGTGGACCGCACCGTCGACGCCGCGTTCGAACCACTCCGCGGCCGGCCGGGCTTCGACCGCGCCGCGGCGGCGCTTTCCAACCTGGCCGACTATGGCCTGGTGTGGGTGCTCCTGGCCGCGCTCAAGGCGCGACACCGTGGCCCCGCCCGCCGGCGCGCCGTGGTGGCGCTCGGCGTGGCCGGGGTCTCCTCGCTCGTGGTGAGCCGCACCGTCAAGGCGGCCGTCGAGCGCCAGCGGCCCGACGACCACCTCGATGCCGTCGTGCGCGCCCCGTCGAGCAGCAGCTTCCCGAGCGGCCACACGCTGGCCGCCTTCTGCACGGCCTTCGTGCTGGCCGACTCGGACACCCAAACGGCGGCCAACGTGTGCTTCGCCTCGGCCGTGGCGGCCAGCCGCGTCCACCTGCGCGCCCACCACCCCACCGACGTGATCGGCGGAGCGATGATCGGCTCGGTCCTCGGGCTCGGCCTGCGACCGATCGTCAACGTGGTCGCCTCAGGACCGGCAGGCCGGCGCAAGAAGAGGAGGTGCCGCGACAAGACGCTCCCCCTCGGCGACGTGCTGGTCCGCGAGCTCTGAACCGACCCGCGCCTAGTCTGCCCGTTGTGCCGGCGCCGAGCCCCTTTCGCTGTGACCTCGGGTTCGTCGGCGCGGGACAGCTGGCCCGCATGGCCGGAGAGGCCGCCGAGCGCGCTCGGCCTGTCGGTGGCCGTCCTGGCCGAGCGCACCGGCGACGCCGCCTGTGCCGTGGCCACCGAGGTCGTGATCGGCTCGCCGTTCGTGTTCGAGGAGCTCCGGGCCTTTGCGAGCCAGTGTGGCGTCGTCACGTTCGACCACGAGCAGGTCGACCTGGGTCTGGTCGCCGCGCTGGCCGATGCGGGAACGGTCGTCCACCCCGACGCCGGGGCGCTCGAGCTCGCCGTCGACAAGGCGCGGATGCGCACCGTGCTCGATCGGGCGGGTGTACCCATCCCCGCCTACGCCGTGATCGAGAGCTCGCCAGCTGCAACGGGGGCCGATGCCGTCGCGGCGTTCGCCGAGACCCACGATTGGCCCGTGGTGCTCAAATCGGCACGAGGGGGCTACGACGGCAAGGGCGTCTGGCCGGTGGACGACCGGACGGCCGCCGAGGAGGTCCTGGCGAGCGTGGCGGGCCAGGTCGTGGTCGAGGAGTTGCTCCCGCTCGATGCGGAGCTGGCGGTCCTGGTGGCCCGCCGGCCCTCGGGTGCCGTGGTGGCGTGGCCGGCCGTCGAGACGGCACAGGTGGGCGGCGTGTGCCGCGAGGTACTCGTCCCGGGCCGCCTGGAGGCGGAAGTGCTCGAAGCGGCGGCCTCGCTGGGACAGAAGGTGGCCGAGATCGCCGGCGCCGTCGGCGTGATGGCCGTCGAGCTGTTCTGGTCCGAGGGGCGGCTCCTGGTCAATGAGGTGGCCACCCGGCCACACAACTCGGGCCACTGGACCATCGAGGGGGCCGTGACCTCACAGTTCGAGAACCACGTCCGGGCGGTGCTCGACCTCCCGCTCGGATCCACCGCTCCGCAGCACCCTCAGGTCGCCAGCGTCAACGTGTTCGGGGGTCCCGAGGGCGTCGACCCAGCAGCCCGCCTGGCCGCCGCGCTGGCCGTCGAGGGGGTGCACGTGCACCTCTATGGCAAGCAGCCCCGTCCGGGACGCAAACTGGGGCACGTGACCGTGTGCGGAGACGACGCCGAATCAGTGCGGGCCCGGGCCTGGGCCGCGGCACGCGCCCTCGGCACACCCGTGCCCGATGGCATCGAGCTGCCCGGCACCTCCGGCGCGCCGCTCCCGGCCGAGGCCGCGGTGGCCCGGTGAGCGGGCCGTCGCCGCTGGTCGGCATCGTGATGGGCAGCGCCTCGGACCTGCCCGTGCTCCAAGGGGCAGGCGAGGTCCTCGAGCGCTTCGGCGTGCCCCACGAGGTCCGCGTGGTCTCGGCGCACCGGACCCCCCGCGAGATGATCGCCTACGGCGAGGAGGCCGCGGGGCGCGGCCTGCGGGTGATCGTGGCCGGTGCCGGCGGCGCGGCCCACCTGCCCGGCATGCTGGCCTCGGTCACCACGTTGCCCGTGATCGGCGTCCCCGTGGCGCTCTCCCACCTCGACGGACTCGACAGTCTGCTCTCCATCGTGCAGATGCCCCGGGGCGTCCCGGTGGCCACGGTTGCCGTCAACGGGGCCCGCAACGCGGGTCTGCTCGCCGTGCGCATCCTGGCCCTGGGGGACCCCGCGCTGGCGACCGCCATGGGGGCGTTCCAGACCGAGATCGCGGCCGAGGCGAAGGCGCAGGACACCGCCGTGTCCAGCGCTCCCCCGGCAGAAGGCTGAGGATCGACGGATGGCCGAACCGAACCTGGCCCAACGACTCGGCTACGGCGCGGACGCCAAGCTGGTGGTCGTCAATGCCGACGATCTGGGATCGTGCCACTCGGCCAACGTCGGAGTCTTCGACTGCCTGGGCCGCGGCACCGTGACCAGCGCCTCGCTCATGGTCCCCTGCCCGTGGGCCCGCGAGGCCAGCAGCCGCTACCGAGGCGAAGACGTCGGGGTGCACCTCACCCTCACCGCGGAGTTCGAGCTCTACCGCTGGGGGCCCATCACCCATGCCCCCTCGCTGCTCGGAGGGGACGGGGGGTTCCCCCGCACGCTCGAGGACCTGTGGGATCACGCCGACCTCGACGAGGTCCGCCGCGAGTGCCGGGCCCAGGTCGAGCGGGCCATCCTGTGGGGGTTCGACGTGAGCCACCTCGACGCCCACATGGGGGCGCTGCTGCTGCGGCCCGAGTTCTTCGACGTCTACCTCGAGCTGGCCCTCGACTTCGGGCTCCCGGTCCGCATGGTGAACGCCGACATGGAGCGCTTCGTGGGCTTCCCGGCCCGGACCGTCGCCGCCGGGGAGGGCGTGGTGTTCGCCGACCACTGCACGACGGTGCCGGGCGCCGGCTCGCGGGCGGTCTTCGAGCAGGCGATCGCTGCGCTCGAGCCCGGCGTGACCGAGCTCCGGCTCCACCCGGCAGTCGACAGCGCCGAGCTGCGGTCGCTGGCCGCCGTCGACTGGGAGGGTCGCGTCGACGACCGCCGCATGATCTGCGAGGAGGAGTGGGTGCAACGCTCCCTCGGCGATGCCGGCGCCACGCTCATCGGCCACCGGTCACTGCGCGAGGTGGCCCGCTCCGTCAGCTGATCTGGTTGCGAGGTCGAGCGACGTTCGCCGGGCTCAGCCCGCGGCGCGCACGCCGGCGAACAGGTCGTCTTCAACCACGTCCGTCGGGCCCACTCGGCTCCGGGCCAGCCAGTACTCGTCCACGGGGTGGATCTCCCGCAGCACCTCGCGAGGCAGGCCGAACCAGAACGGCGACGTCGGGTCGACCTGGGAGGCGTGGGCCAAGAGGGCCTCGGTGCGCACATCGGCGTACTCGGCCACGTCGATGGTCGTGGTGAACGGTTCGTCCCTGGTGAGCCGGGCGAGCCATTTCTCGTCGTAGGGGGACTCCAGGCCGAGCTCGCCGAACTTGGCGTGCATCTGGCGAAACCGCTCGGCCGCCCACACCGAGTAGTAGAGCTTTTGTGGGGCGTGAGGAGGCCCGGCCTCCGGGAAGCAGTCCGGGTCGCCCGCGGCATCGAAGGCCAGGACCGAGATCTCGTGCACCCGGATGTGGTCGGGGTGCGGGTACCCGCTGTGGTCCTCGCCGTAGGTGACGACGACCTGGGGGCGCTCGCGCCGGATCACAGCCACCAGGCGGCCCACTGCCTCGTCGAGGGGAGCCCGGGCGAAGCTCTCGGGCCGGGCGTTGGCCTCGGAGTCCGGCATGCCCGAGTCCCGGTACCCCAGGAGCACCGTCTCGTCGTAGCCGATGATGGCCGTGGCCCGGTCGAGTTCGGCCCGGCGGACCCGGGCGATGTCGGCCCGTACCTCGGCGGTGTCGAGAGCCGGGTTGAGGATCTCGCCCTCCTCTCCCCCGGTGCAGCACACCAGGACGGTCCGCACACCCTCGGCGTGGTACCGGGCAACGGTGGGCGCCCCCTTGGACGCCTCGTCGTCGGGGTGCGCGTGGACGCACAGGAGGCAGAGCTGCTCAGGCACGAGCCGATCGTAGCGGCGCCCCTGGCCAGGGGCGCCCGGTGCCATTGCCCTCCCACTTGGCCTTATGCTCATGGTCCATGGCAGGCACGTTCAGTCGCATTCGCGACATCTTCCGGTCCAAGGCCAACAAGGCCCTGGACAAGATGGAGGATCCGCGCGACACCCTCGACCTGTCCTACGAGAAGCAGCTCGAGCAGCTCCAGAAGGTACGACGCGGTGTGGCCGACGTGGCCACGGCGCGCAAACGGATCGAGCTGCAGGCCCAGCAGCTCCAGAAGCAGGCCGACAAGCTCCAGGGCCAGGCCAAGGCCGCCCTGGCGCAGGGCAACGAGGACCTGGCCCGCGAGGCGCTCACGCGGCGGGCCGCCCTGGGCGAGCAACTGGCCGAGCTCAAGACCCAGCACGACCAGATCAGCGAGCAGGAGCAGAAGCTGGTCCAGACCTCCCAGGAGCTCCAGGCCCGCGTCGAGCGGTTCCGCACCCAGAAGGAGACGCTCAAGGCGTCGTACACCGCAGCCGAGGCCCAGACCAAGGTCGGCGAGGCCGTGTCGGGGATCTCGAGCTCCATGGGCAACGCCGGCGCCACCATGCAGAGGGCCCAGGACAAGATCGAGTCCATGCAGGCGCGCGCTGGAGCACTCGACGAGCTGCTGGCCTCCGGTGCGCTCGACGACCTGACCCATCCGGTCGACGACATCCAAAAGGAGCTCGACAAGGTGTCGTCGACCTCCCAGGTGGACACCGAGCTGGCGGCACTCAGGGCCGAGCTGGGCTCGAGCACCGGTGACGGCACCGACGCCGCGGCAGCCCTGCCGGCAGCCGAGCCCGCAGCGGGACAGGCCGCCGAACGGGCAAGCGAATCGGGGGGGACGGGAGGTGAGAGCGCCTGATGGCCATCTCGCGCAACATCAAGCCGGACCGGGGCCTCACCTACCGCATGCTCATGACGGGCTTCTTCCTCGTGGTGCTCTACGGGGCCGTGGTCGGCATCCTCATCGCGGTGGGCCTCTCGTTCGTCTTCGTCCTGGTGATCGCGTTCGCGCTCTTGTTCTGCCAGTACTGGTTCAGCGACAAGATCGCCATGTACGCCATGCACGCTCACGAGGTCACCCCCGAGCAGGCCCCCGAGCTGCACGGGGTGGTCGACCGCCTGTGTGCATTGGCCGACATGCCCAAGCCCAGGGTGGCCATCGCCACGACCGACATCCCCAACGCGTTCGCCACGGGCCGCAGCCCCAAGTCGGCGGTGGTGTGCTGCACCTCGGGGTTGCTGCGCCGGCTCGACGAACCCGAGGTGGAGGCCGTGCTCGCCCACGAGCTCTCCCACGTGGCCCATCGCGACGTGGCGGTCATGACCATCGCCAGCGGCCTCGGCATGATCGCGGGGCTGCTCACCAGAGTGATGTTCTACTCCGAGCTCTTCGGGGGAGGCGGTGGCGGCAACAACAACAACCAGAGCCAGGCCGCCCTGGTCGAGATGGTCGTCATGCTCGTCTCGATCGTGGTGTACTTCGTGAGCTTCCTCCTGACGATGGCGCTCTCTCGCTATCGGGAACTGGCCGCCGACCGTTCGGGCGCCCTGCTCATCGGCCGCCCCTCCCTGCTCGCCTCGGCGCTGGTCAAGATCACCGGGGAGATGGGGCGGATCCCGACCAAGGACCTGCGGGCAGCCGAGCCCTTCAATGCCTTCTTCTTCACGCCAGCCGTGGCCAGCGGGGACACCCAGGGCGGTGGCGGGGGGTTCAGCTTTGGCAACCTGTTCCGCACCCACCCGACGCTCGAGCGTCGCCTGGCCCAGCTGGACGCCATCGAGCACCAGCTCGGCCAGGCCGGCTGAGCACCAGTCGGCTCGACGGGCAGGGCACGGATGGCAGGCGCACCGGGCGCAGCCTGACCTGACGTGGGACTGTTCGACACCATCCTCGGGCGCTCCAAGGCCGTCCGACCCAACCTCGACGCGCTCTTCGCCCTCCCCACGGCGGCATTGACCCTGCAGAGCGCCGGCGGCCTGGTCACTTCAGGACAGGCCGGCGTGTGCTGGAAGCCACCGCCGGGACAGGGTGCCGCCGACGCGCAGAAGGAGATCGCCGAGCTCGTCGACGGGGGGTTCGACCAGGCCGTGGACGCCTTCGACTACGGCTGGCTCCTCCTGCACGACTCCGACCTCGAGGAGCTGGTGACCAAGATCCACATGGCCAACTCCACCCTGCAGGACAACGGCTGGGGCCCCCAGCTGCTCTGCTCGGTCTTCGGTTTCGTCCCCGGACCCGACGCGCCGAGCGACGCCCGTGCCTTCCGGCTGGTCTACCTGTTCAAGCGGGGCACCTTCTACCCCTTCGCCCCCGTGGACACGGAGAAGGAGCGCCGCGACACCGAGCTCGAGCTGCGCGTGCGCACCATGGTCGGCGCCGATCTGCCGTTCGAGTCCGACCTGGCCCGCTGGTTCCCGATGTGGGACATGCCCGTCAGCTGACATGAGCGACACGGTCGATCGGCACATCCTCCTCGAGGGGGCGGTCAATTTCCGCGACCTCGGCGGCTACCCGGCCGGGGACGGCACACGGACGCGCTGGCGCAGGCTGTTCCGGGCCGACGGCCTGGGCGAGCTGACCGCCGACGACCTCGAGGTGGTGCGCACGCTGGGTATCCGGACCGTGATCGACCTGCGGTCCGAGTTCGAGCTCGAGCGCAGCCGTTTCGACGTCGACGCGCACCCCGTGGCCTTCTACCACTTCCCCTTCGTGGACCAGCTTCCCGATGCCGAGGACTTCGAACGCCATCCCGGCTTCCTCGGGGCGCAGTACCTGGCCATCGCCCGGAGCGCCGGGCCCCAGATCCGCGGCGCACTCGAGGTCCTGGCCGCTCCCGGCGCACTCCCTGCCGTCTTCCACTGCACGGCCGGCAAGGACCGCACCGGCGTGCTCTCCGCCGTGGTGCTCTCGCTGCTCGGCGTCGACGAGCCGACTGTGGTGGCCGACTACGCGCTCAGTGCGGCGGCCATGGAGCACCTGCGGGACAAGCTCCGCCGCCGGTTCCCCGATGCGCTGGGGGCCATCACCGAGGTCGACGAGATCTTCTCGGCCGCGCCCGAGCAGATGGAGGTGCTTCTCGACTACCTCGGGGAGCGCTACGGCACCGTGGCGTCCTACGTGGAGGAGCTGGGCACGCCCCACGGGGTGGTCGAGGCGCTGCGGGCCGCGCTGGTCGAACCCATCGACTGATGCCGTGGGCGCCTCGCGCTCAGTCGTCCTCTCTCACATCGGGGCGCATGCGGTCGATCGCCCGGGCCAGCGCCAGGTCGAGAACGGTCAGACCCCCGGCAGAGTGGGTGGTCAGGACGAGGCGGACCCGGTTCCAGCGGATGTCGATGTCGGGGTGGTGGTTGGCGGCCTCGGCCGCCAGGCCGACGGCATTGACGAATTCGAGCGCGGTGGCAAAGTCGTGCAACGCCACGGTCGTCGTGAGGACGTCGCCCTCCCGCCACCAGTGCAGCCCCTGCTCCTGGAGCGCCGCGTCGACCTCGGCCGGAGTCAGCACGGGCTCGCTCACGGGTGCGTCATGTCCTCGGGGCGCACCGCGGCGTCGAACTGCTCGGCGGTGAGCAGGTCGAGCTCGAGGGCCGCTTCACGCAGCGTGGTCCCCTCCTTGTGGGCCTTCTTGGCCACCTTGGCCGCGTTGTCGTAGCCGATGATGGGGTTGAGTGCCGTCACCAACATGAGCGAGTTGGTGAGGTGACGCTGGATCTGGGGCAGGTCGGGACGCAGGCCCTCCACGCAGAACTCCCGGAAGCCGCGGCAGGCGTCGGTCATGAGCGCGATCGACTGGAGCACGTTGTAGGCGATGACCGGCTTGCACACGTTCAGCTCCAGGTTGCCCCGGCTGCCGGCGGTGGCGACGGCGACGTCGTTGCCGATGACCTGGATCCCCACCATGATCATCGCCTCGCTCTGGGTGGGGTTGACCTTCCCGGGCATGATCGAGGAGCCGGGCTCGTTCTCTGGAAGGGCCAGCTCGCCCAGCCCGCTGCGCGGTCCCGAACCGAGCCAGCGCAGATCGTCCGCGATCTTCATCAACGAGACCGCCAGCGTCCGCAGCGCGCCGTGCGTGAAGACCAGGGCGTCGTGCGCGGCCAGTGCCGCGAACTTGTTGGGTGCGGTGACGAAAGGTAGCCCGGTGGCACCGGCGATGGCGTTGGCCACCCGCGTGCCGAACTCGGGATGGGTGTTGAGCCCGGTGCCGACCGCGGTCCCGCCAGCGGCCAGCTCGTAGAGCCCCGACAACGTCTGCTCGATCCGCTCGATGTCCGCGCTCAGTTGGGCCACGTACCCGGAGAACTCCTGGCCCAAGGTGAGCGGCACGGCATCCATGAGGTGCGTCCGGCCGATCTTGGTCACGTCGGCGAACTCGAGCGCGCGCTGGTGCAGCGCGTCGCGCAGGGCCGCTACCGAGGGCACGAGCCGGTGCACCAGCTCCTCGACCACGGCGATGTGCATGGCCGTGGGGAAGGTGTCGTTCGAGGACTGGGACATGTTGACGTGGTCGTTGGGGTGGACCGGCGACTTGGAGCCCATCACCCCGCCGCTCAGCTCGATGGCCCGGTTCGAGATCACCTCGTTGGCGTTCATGTTGGTCTGGGTACCGCTGCCCGTCTGCCAGACGCGCAGCGGGAAGTGGTCGTCGAGCGCCCCCTTGGCCACCTCCCCCGCCGCCTGCTCGATCAAGGCGGCCCGGGTGTCGTCGAGCTTGCCCAGGTCGCGGTTGACCGCGGCCGACGCCCCCTTGAGGATGCCAAATGCCCTGATCAGGGGCTTTGGCATGGTCTCGGTGCTGATGTCGAAGTGGTGGAGCGAGCGCTGCGTCTGCGCCCCCCAGTACCGGTCGGAGGGGACCTCGATCTCCCCCATGCTGTCGCTCTCGATGCGTGTGCTGGTCACGGTCCGTCAGCTTAGGACCGGCGCCGACGGGTCACCCCCCGGGAGACCGCCGCCCGGGCGGCTGCGACGTCCGCCGCCGTGATCCCCGCGGCCGTGCCCGGAGTCTCGAGGATGGCCGGCACGCCGACCAGGGACGGATGGGAGAGCAGACCCCCGAGCGCCGACGCGCCGATGGTCCCCTGGCCGATGTTCTCGTGGCGGTCCCGGTTGCCTCCCAGCGGCACCTTCGAGTCGTTGAGGTGCAGACAGCGCAACCGGTCCAGTCCGACCACGTCGTCGAAGCGCGCCACCACCGCGTCGGCCTTGCGCAGGGACCCGTAGTCCACGCCCGAGGCCCACAGGTGCTGGGTGTCGAGGCACACGCCCAGCCGTGTGGCGTCGGGTCCGGCGGCCTCGAGGATGGCGGCCAGCTCGTCGAAGGTCCGCCCGACTGTGTCGCCGGCGCCGGCGGTGTTCTCCAGCACGATCGGGCACGGGGCGGGTCCGGCGGCCTGGTCGACGGCGCTGCCGGCTTCCAGCGTCTCGAGCAGCAGGTCGACCACTTGCGGGAGGGTGGCCTCGAAGCCGCGACCACGGTGACTCCCCACGTGGAGCACCAGCCCGTGGGCACCCATGGCCGTGGCCACGGCGAAGTTGGCCTGGAGGCAGGCACGGGAGCGTTGCCGGACCTCGGGATCGGGCGCGGCGATGTTGATCAGATAGGTGGCGTGGCAGAACGTGGCGCGCACCTGCGCGTCGCCGGCTTGGGCGGCCCGGTAGCCGGCCAGCACCTCGTCCGAGTACTGCGTGGGCTTCCAGGCCCGGGGGCTCTGGGTGAAGATCTGCACCACGTCGGCGCCGATCTCGTGGCCCTTGCGGAGTGCGGGCAGCAGGTCGCCGCCGGCTCTGACGTGGGCTCCCATCGGCACCGGCCCACCGTAGCGTTCACGGGCTCGGTCCCCGCGGGGCCCGTGCCCTCACTGACTGTCGAGCAGCTTGATAGCGGCCTCGCGGGTGGGCACGCCCAGCTTGCGCAAGATGGACGAGATGTGCGTCCGCACGGTGGTCGGCGACACGAACAGCCGCTCGCTTATCTCCGAAGTGCGGGCGCCCTTGCGCATGAGCTCGAGCACATCCCATTCGCGGCCCGTGAGCCGCGCCGCCTGGGATTCGGGCAGGGCCACCCGGCGGCCCTCGCGATCGCGGAACTCGTCGACGAGGCGCGCCACCAGCGTGCCGGGCAGGGTGGCCTCACCGGCCAGCACGCGTAGGAGGGCATCGCCGATGGCGTCCTCGTCGATGCCCTTGAGCAGGTAGCCCGATGCACCGGCGCGGAGGGCGTCGAAGAGGTCCTCGTCCTGCCGGGACACCGTCAGCATGACCACCGACGTGTCGGGGAGCGCGGCAGTGATCTGGGCCGCCGCCGCGATCCCGTTGCCCGGCATGTTGATGTCGATGAGGCACACGTCGGGGTGCTCGCGCTTGGCCCCCTCGACTGCCGACGCGGCATCGGCCGCCTCGACGCAGACGTGGAACTCCCCAGTCCGCTCGAGGGCTTGGCGGACCATGGAGCGGGTCCGCGCGTGGTCGTCGGCCACCAGGACGGTGATGGGCGCGTTCATCCGAACAGCACGGACACCCGGGTCCCAGCGCCGGGCGCCGACTCGATCTGTAGCTCGGCCTCGATGGACGCCGCTCGCTCGCGCATGCTGAGGAGGCCGAAACCGTCCCCCTCCGCCACCTTCGCCGGGTCGAAACCGCACCCGTCGTCCTGGATCTCCAGGCGGAACCGCTCGTCCCGGGCGAGCCGGACGGTGACATTGTCCGAGCGGCCATGGACGGCTGCGTTGGTCAGGGCCTCACGGACGACCCGGAGCACGTTCTCCGTGACTTCCCCGGGCACCTCCACGTGCTCGGTGAGGTCGAGGTGGACCGCCATGCCGAGCCGTGCCCCGAGGTCCTCGGCCGTCTGCGCAACCGCATCGTCGAGGGACTGGGGCTGGGCCACCGAGAGGACCGTGATGGCGCGGCGCGCCTCGTCGAGCGCCCGGTCGGCCGCTCCCGCCAGCTGGCGCACGTTGACCCCCGGCCCCGGGGTGCCCCGGCACGCACGCCGTGTCTTGCTGACGATGAAGGCCAGCTCGTGGGCCAGGCCGTCGTGGAGCTCGCGGGCAATGCGCCGGCGCTCCTCCGCCGTGGCCTGGTCCTTGAGTCGCTCGTGAGCCGCCCAGTTGGAGAGAGCCAGCTCCAAGATGTGGGCCAGCGCCGCCAGCCGCTCGACGCATTCCTCGGGGACCGGCGCTCCGCAGGCCCCCACGGCGAGGACGCCGTGCAGGGTCCCGTCCGGGCTGACCGGGACGAACGCCCCGTGGGTGATGCCGGCCTCTGCCACTGCGGGCCGGATCGTCGGACCGATCTCTTCGAGCGGGAGGGCCACCGCCAGCGGTTGCAAGGTGGTGAGGACTTCACGCAGGGCCGGGAGCTCGTCGAGAATCCAGCCGTCCCCAAACTGCCTCGTCCCGGTCTCGTGCGGATCCTGGACCGTGATGGCATCGCCGTCGACGGCGAAATAGCAGGTTCGCTGCGTCTCCACCCCGGGGAGGAAGGTCAACCTGGCCGCCACGTCCACCCCGAGTGAGGTGATCGATTCGGGGTCCGAGAGGCGCGCCAGCTGGCGAGATGCCGCATTGACCTGCTTCTCCTGTTCGAGCAACCTGCCCAGCCGCTCGTTGGAGTGCTCGAGGCGTCGGCGCAACACGTGGATGGACAGGGAGATCATGGCGGCGAGGCATCCGAACAGGAACAGCCGCCGCACCAACTCACCTTCGTGGGAGCCGCTGGCCCAGTCCACTCCGAACATGGCGACCAGCACGAAGCCCACCACGACGCCCGATTCCCAGGCTTCGCCGTAGAGCGCGATGCCGACGACCGGCAGCAGGAAGAGCCCGCCGAGACCGCTGCTGAAGCCGCCGGTGGCCAGCATGAGGAAGGACACAGAGATGACGTACACCGCGGCCCGCACCAACCAGGTGTGCGCGGGCTTCCCGGGTCGGCGGATACCCAGGAAGGCGGACACCAAGAGGAACGCGGTACTGATCCGGAATGCGCCCACATTGGTGGGCCCCGGGGGCCACAGCGCGCTCAGCTGCCCCACCACAGCCACCGCCGCGAAGGGCATGTGACGGGAGAGCGGATCACGGAGGAGCGGCCGGGCCATCCCCAGCATTATCGGTCCCCCGGGGTGACCGAATGAGGTTCTTGCCCGTTCGCGACGGTCGGTCACCCCTGATCGGCGCCCGCACCAGCACCCAGATCCCCAGGTGGGCGACCCCGAATGCCCGCCCGGACCCGGCGTAGGGGTGATGGGCCCCGTCCCGCCCATGACCGGCGCGCCGTTGCCGACGAAATCCGTCACGCGTCCAGATGTCTCGACACTCCTCAAGAGGGGTCAGGTGGGCTCCGACGACCCACGGGTGCACGGCGATATCTCGTCGATCGGCGGAGCGGCGTGCACATGGATCACACGAGATTCGCCAATTGGAAGTCGAGGACGAGAAGCGTGAAGGCAGCACACAGGAAGAGTCTGATCCGGGGATCGTTTACGGTCACCCGTCGCATGAAGGTCGTGTCGGCGGTGCTGGGCGTCGTGCTGGCTGGTACGGGTGCCTACGCCGCCACCAACTGGGTGGTCGGGCTCAATGCCGGCTCCTCGGGTCAGGGCCAGTCGGCCACCATCGCCAACCTCTCGATCACGGCGGTCTCCTCACCTGCCCCTGGCAACCTCATGTACCCCGGCGGCACCGGTGACGTGGTGGTCACCATCGCGAACACCAACCCCTACCCGGTCACCATCACCGCCGTGCAGCTGCCCACCAGCACCACCTACGCGGCCGGGTACTCCAACAACACCCTGACGACCGCCCAGACGGGCTGCTCGGCGGCGACGAGCCTGGTGGGTTGGAACTATGCCACCGGCACGAGCGGGAGCTCGCACACGCTCACGACCCCGCTGACGGTCGGAGCGAGCGGGCAGGCCAACAACCCCCTGGTGGTGACCTTGACCAACGACGCCACCATGTCCTCGACCTCACCGTCGGCCTGCGCGAACACCTATTTCTCGTTGCCGTCACTGACGGGGGTGACTGCGACCGGTGGCGCTGCGACATCGACCACCTCGCCCGCCACCGACGCCTGGACCGCCTGATCTGTCCCCCCTGCCCCATAGGGAGACGGATGGCAGCGACGGGGAGGGCATGCGCAGACCGCGCATCGCCTTCCTCGTCGCCACCGCGTCGATGGTCTCCCTAGGCTCGCTCTCGCTCCCCCAGACCGCGTGGGGGGCGACGGCTTGGAAACCGACCGTGGCCGCCGGCAGCAAAGGGGAGGCCCATTCCCAGACCCTGCCGACGGCACCTTCCGGTCCAACAGCAGCCTGCACCAGCCCGGCGACCAACAAGACGGTCAAGGTGAGCTGGACGGCGGTGACCCACGCCACCGGCTACACCGTGTGGGTGTCGACGACCTCGGCCACGGGCACCTACACCACCGCCGCCACGGGGGTGACGGCCACCTCGTGGACCAGCGGGACGCTGACCACCGGGAATTACTGGTACGAGGTTTCCGCCGCGGTCGGGAGCAACTGGGCCAGCGCCAAGTCGAGCGCGACCAGCCAGCGAACGATCAGTTCGAGCAGCTGCGCCTAAGCCGAGTTCCGCACGGGCGCAGGCCGGACAGGCTCGACGCGGCACGCTCCAGTGGCGTCGGCCGGGTACACGACCAGATCGACCAGGTGCAACGCCTCGGTCGGTGGTTCGACACCCCCCGTCAGGTCGAGAGCCAGCCGCGGGCTGTCGGGCCCGCTCGGGCGCGGCCGGTTCACCGCTCCGTCAACCGGGAAGTACAGGCCTCCAGAGGCGACCTCTCCATCTCGCCAAAGGCTCCGACACATCGTCAAGGCCTCGAACAGCCGCTCGTCGAACGGAGGCGTGACACACAACACGCTGCACCCGCCCGAGACCAGGTCGAGGCTGGTCATCTCGCGCGCCACGATCCCCGGGTGACGATGTCGCCCTTCGGCCGTCATTCCGGTCCGCACGGCGATCAGGGCCCCGCCCGCCTCGGGGATGAGCCCGGCCGCCAGCACGAACGGGTCACCCAGCGGACCTTCGCTCACGACGACGATCTCGGCCCCCGCGGCCCGGGCGTCATGCGCCGCCAACCGCAGGTGTTCGACATCGTCAGCCTCGACGAACCGTGCCTCCACACCCGCAGGTTACGACCCCACTCCTCAGGCTCGTTCCCAGTAGCCACCGACATCCCGGGCCAGGCCCATCTGCGCCAGTCGCTCGAGAGCTCCGCACAACTCGGGAAGAGCCAAACCGGTGGCCCGGGCCAGGAGATCGAGCGGGGCGGGATCCGTGCTCAGGGCATCGTGGACCTGCCGGTCGACGCCTGTCTCGGGCTTGCGCTCGCCGGACCGATCGATCCGCTTGGCCGCGACACGCTCCAGCTCGGCCCCCGCCAGCGAGAGGGCAACCAGCACATCCGCCACCGAACAGACCGGGAAAGCACCTTCGGCCAAGAGCGCATTGGTCCCCTCGGAGGCCGCACTACGGATGGACCCCGGCACGGCACCCACGGCCACCCCTCGAGAGAGCGCCGCCTCCACGCTATGGCGAGAGCCGCCGTGATGCCGGCTCTCGACCACCACGACGACGTCACTGAGAGCCGCCATGAGCCGATTGCGAGCCGGGAAGCGCCAGCGCTCCGTCGGTGCCCCAGCCGGCGACTCCGAGACGATGGACCCCGTTTCGGCCACCCGCGCCCACAGTCGGGTGTGTCGACGCGGATAGGGCTCGTCGAGGCCGCCAGCGACCACGCCGATGGGCGGCGCCCCGACTCCACACGCACCCTCGTGTGCCGCCCCGTCGATCCCGAGCGCCAGGCCCGAGATCACGCTGACACCCGCGGCCGACAAGTCGGCCCCCAGTTGTGCCGCCACCCCGATCCCGTAGCGAGTGGGCGAGCGTGTCCCCACCAGCGCCACCGTCGGCGCCACGTTGAGACATGTCGGATCGCCGAGACAGAACACGAGGGCGGGAGCCTGGGGATCGACTTCAAGACGCTTCGGATAGCAACGATGGCGGCGCGTCAGGATGTGGATCCCCCGCTCGGCGTGACGTCGCCAGACCGAGGCCACATCGGGCACACGACCGTCGGTCCGGACCACGGCGCGCTCCCAGGCAGCCGACGGTGCCTCCGCCGCGAGCATGCGCCGCAGGGTCGCTGGACCGATCGATGGCAGCATGGCGAGTGCCACTGCGTAAGCCTCTTCTGGAAGGCCCTCGTTGTTTCCCTCGTGGGCCACGTGGTCGACATCGCCATCGGTGTTCACGAGATCACCACCGCACTCCCCGCCCGGAGGGAGAACGCCTCCGCTATGTGATCGAATGAGACGACCTCGGCTCCGGCCAGGGAAGCCACGGTGTGCGCCACACGTTCGACCTTGTGTAGTCCACGAGCGCTCAGGCTTCCGGATCGCAGACGCGCCGCGAGAAGTGCCGCGGCATCGGGATGCATCGGCTGCGAATCTCCGATCCCTTCGGCGATACGATGCCGGGCCGACGCGACGCGTGCGGCCACGGCAGCGGACGACTCGCCCGGATCGTCCCGGAGGAGTGCATCGGGATCAGGCCTCGACAGCGCCACAATGAGGTCGAAGCGGTCGAGAAGTGGACCCGAGACCCGTCGTCGATAACGAGCCCTGTCGGCCACCGTGCACCTGCATGCCCCCTCGAAGACTCCCTCGCCGCACGGGCATGGATTCATCGCCGCCACCAGTTGGAATGCCGCCGGGAATGTCGCCGTCCCGCCAGCCCGACTGACCCTGATCACACCTTCCTCCAAGGGCTGTCGCAGCGCTTCGAGGGCGGCGACCGGGAACTCGCCGAGTTCGTCGAGGAAGAGGACGCCGTGCGTCGCCAGACTGACCTCCCCCGGACGCAACGTCCAGTTCCCACCCCCGGTGAGGGAGACGATGGATGCCCGGTGATGCGGCGCACGGAACGGTGGGCGGTCGACAAGAAGACCGCTCGGCAGAGCACACCCGGCAGCCGAATGGACTCTCGTCGTGGTCAGCGCCTCCTCGGAGGTCAGCGAGGGGAGCAGGCCGGGGAGCCGTTCGGCCAACATCGTCTTTCCGGCACCGGGCGGGCCGACCATCAACAGGTGGTGACCGCCCGCAGCTGCCACCTCGAGGGCGCGGCGGCCGAGCGGCTGTCCCCGGACGTCGGCGAGGTCGGGAACAGCATTCCGGTCCGGTCCTCGCTCGAGCGGCGGCACCTCGGGCCACGGGGCCCGACCGCGCAGAATGCTCACGAGCTGTCCCAGCGTCGATGCTCCGAAGACCTTCTTCGCTCCGACGAGGGAGGCCTCCTGGACGTCACACAGCGGGACGACGAGGCCTGGCGGTGCCACCGCGTCTGCCAGGGCGATCATGCCCGGCACGTGCCTCAAGGAGCCATTCAGTCCCAATTCACCACAAAACCCGAAATCTGCGCAGCACTCGGGAGCGAGTTCTCCAGAAGCAACGAGCAGGCCGATGGCGATCGGGAGGTCCAATCCCGATCCCCCCTTCCGAATCCCAGACGGTGCGAGGTTGACCGTCACCCGCCTCATCGGCCACGGCAGGTCACTCGACAGGATCGCAGCGCGCACGCGGTCCCGTGCTTCGCGGACCGCCGCGTCCGGGAGCCCGACGATCGTGAATCCCGGGAGCCCCTTTGATACGTGGACCTCGACCGCGACCTTGTTCCCCACGGCCCCGCTCAGTGCGGCCGAGGCGATCGCAGCCAACATGTCGAGGGAACGGTCGCCCGCCACGGCGATGTGCACGGACTTCGGGCGTATACGGCTCCGGCGTATACGGCTCCGGCGTATACGGCTCCGGCGTATACGGCTCCGGCGTATACGGCTCCGGCGTATACGGCTCCGAGGGCGCCTAGCCCGGGTGGGAGCTAGGGCCTTGAAGGCCCGGATGCGTCAGAGGACGACGCAGCGGCAGGCGTCGAACCGTTCCGGTTGCCACCCGCCAGGTCCTCCGTGCGCAACGTCGACAGGAGCACCTCGGCCGCTCCCATCAGACTGGTCGCCTCATAAGGGACAACCACCTTGGCGTTGTCGGAGGCGGCGATCTCCTGCAACGCCCGAAGCTGGAGCACGGCGAGCGTGTGGGGGTTGATCGTCGAGGTGTCGAGGGAGTCCAGACGGGACGCCTCGCCCTGGCCGCGCAGTACGAGTGCCTTCTTCTCGCCCTCCGCCTGCAGCTCGAGAACCTTCATCTGCGCCTCTGCCCGCAGGATCGCGGCCTGCTTGGCGCCCTCGGCCTCGAGCACCGCGGCCGACTTTCGCCCGCCGGCCTGGTTCACGGCCGCCTGCTGCTCACCCTCGGACTTCAAGATCAGGGCGCGCTTGTGCTGCTCGGCCTCCTTCTGTTCGGACATGGCCTGCACCACGTTCATCGGAGGGGTGATGTCGAGGATCTCGATCCGGTTCAGCCGCACACCCCACTTGGCGGTGGGGTCGGCCATGTGGTCCTGCATGCGGCTGTTGATCATCTCGCGCTCGGACAGCGCCTGATCAAGCGAGAGCTCGCCGAAGACGGCGCGCAGCGCCGTGCGCGACAGCTGGTCGACGGCCAGCTGGAAGTCGTTGATCTCGAACAGCGCCGACCTCACGTCGATCACCTGGCAGAAGATGGTGGCGCTGACCTGGAGCGACACGTTGTCCTTCGTGATCACCGCCTGCTGGTCACCGGTCATGGGGAACTCGCGGACGTCGATCTTGTCCATGCGGTCGATGAAGGGAGCCAGCACGTGCAGACCCGGCTGCTGGACGGACTTGAACTCTCCGAGCCGCTTGACGACGCCGACGCTGCCCTGCTGGACGATCTTGATGAAGCGCGACATGAACAGTGTCACCAACCCGATGCCCGCCAGCGCTGCCACGACGATGATTCCGAGTACTTCTCCGGCCGATGCGAGCATGGCGCCTCTTTTCTCTGCTTCGACTCTATGTGCCCACGACGTAGACCACGAGCAGGCCGCGCTCGACATCCGCCACAACGACATCGGTCCCGACGGGGATGGTTTCGTCCGGGTCAAGAGGAATGGCCAGCCACTCCTCTCCTCGGGCTCGGATCCGTCCGGGTTTGTGCGCACCCTCAATTGCCCTGGTGACCAAGGCCGTCTCGCCGATCATGCCCTGCACGCCACTGAGCACGGCCCCACGCTACTAGCGCCCGATGTGGGCAGCCTCCCGCTTCTCGGTGAAGCAGCCAAGGCTTCCGCGGCATCCTCGCTCGACAGGTTGACGGCCTGACACCGAGCTCCGGTCTCGACCGCCTGCTCCATGGGGGCCGTGAGCGAGAAATCGATCAGCGTCTTCGTCAGGGAGAAAGCCAGGGGCGCAAGGTGTGGTTGAGGGCGTTCTTGTGCTCGGGTCGACCCTGCGGGTCCCGGGAGGCCTGGGCGCCGGCTCAGAACGCCCCTTCGACGACGACGAGGCCCGCCGGGGTCACTCCGACGACGTCGAACCTGATCTCGTCGTAGCCTCTGCGCTGGCTGCGCAGGTAGGAAACCGCCAGGCCGCGCAGGCGGCGTCTCTTCCCCGACGTCACTGCCTCGAGCGCATGACCGAACGACCCCGAGCTCCTCGACTTGACCTCACAGACCACGAGCACGGAGACACGCCGGGCGTCGGCCCACTCGCAGATCAGATCGATCTCCCCGCGGGCACAGCGCCAGTTCCGCGCCAGCACCCGGTAGCCACGGGCCTCGTACCATGCCGCCGCGGCCTCCTCGCCTCGGCGCCCCACAACGGTGCGCTCATCCGCCACGCCCCAGAACGGTCCGGGTTCAGAGCTCCTGTTCGGGCAGCCGCTCGACGTTCACGTCGCGGAACGTCACCACGTGCACCTCGGGAACGAAGCGGGCGGGACGGTACATGTCCCACACCCAGGCATCGCGCAGCTCCAGCTCGATGCAGGCCGGCGCGGTGTCGGAGCGCACGGTGAGCGAGACCTCGTTGGCCAGATAGAAGCGCCGCTCCGTCTCGATCACGTAGGAGAAGACCGGGAGGACCGCACGGTACTCCTGCACGAGCCCGAGCTCGATCTCGGCCTCGTAGCGCTCGAGATCCTCCTCGCTCATCGGACGACCGCCCTACTCGCCTGCAGCCTCCTCGGCCTCGGGCTGCTCCTCGACGACCTCCTCGGCCACGGTGACGTCCTCGACGACAGCCTCGTCGTCCACGTCGGCCACGATCTCCTCGGCCTCGATCTCTTCCGCCTCGGGTCCCTGGTCCTTGACCCCGGCCAGCGCCGCCTTGCCCCGGGGAACCCGACGCTCCTTGATCTTGGCCGCCTTCCCGTGACGGTCCCGCAGGTAGTAGAGCTTGGCGCGGCGGACGTCACCGAGCGTGGTCACCTCGATCCTGGCGATGGTCGGTGAGTGCACGGGGAAGGTGCGCTCGACGCCCACGCCGAAGCTCACCTTGCGCACCGTGAAGGTCTCCTGGACCCCACCGCCCTGGCGGCGGATCACCGCCCCCTGGAACACCTGGACGCGTTCCCGGTTCCCCTCGACCACCCGCACGTGGACCTTGACGGTGTCGCCGGGACGGAACTCGGGGATGTCGTCGCGGATGCTGTCGCGATCGATCGATTCGGTGGGGTGCATGAGAGGGTCCTTCGCTCACTCCGGCCAGCCGGTCTGTTCGGCGGTCTCGTCGGTGGTCTCTGCGCTGCTCTGCGCTGGGCCGGACGGGACATCGTAGCCGTGCTGGGCCAGGGCCCGCACATCACTGGCGCTGAGGCCCGCCTCCCTGACCAGGCGCTCGAGCAGGTCGGGACGGCGGTCGGCCGTCCGCAGGAGGGCCTGCGTCCGACGCCAGGCGGCCACCGCCCCATGGTCCCCCGAACGTAGGACCTCGGGCACGCCCCAGCCCCGGAACTGCGCCGGCCGCGTGTACTGGGGGTACTCGAGCAGGCCCTCGGTGAAGCTCTCGTCCCGGGCGGACTCCTCGTTGCCCAGGACGTCGGGCAGCAGTCGCGCCACGGCTTCGACCACGACCAGCGCGGCCAGCTCGCCTCCGGCCAGCACGAAGTCACCGACCGAGAGCTCGCCGTCGACCAGGTGTTCGGCCACCCGCTGGTCGACGCCCTCGTAACGCCCGCACAGTAAGGAGAAGCCACCCGAGGCGGCCCCGCCGCCTCGGGGCGGCCGACCGTCACCCGACCGGGGGGCCTCCTGCCCGGCCAGCTCGGCCGCCAACTGCTGGTCGAAACGCCGACCACCGGGCGTGAGCAGGAAGAGCGGGCGGGGCAGGTCCGGAACCGCCTCGACGCTGCGAAAGACCGGCTCGGGCATGAGCACCATCCCGGCACCACCCCCGAACGGGCTGTCGTCGACCGAGCGCCGCGGGTCGTCGGCCCCCTGACGCAGGTCGTGCACCCGCACGTCGAGCGCGCCGGACACATGGGCCCGGCCGAGGATGGAGGTGGTGCAGTAGCCGCGCACCACCTCGGGGAAGATGGTGAAGACGTCGATCCTCACGGCCGCCGGCTCATAGCTCGAGCAGACCCTCGGGAATGTCCACCTCGACCCGCTGTGCCGCGGTGTCGTGGGCGGTGACGAATCGGATCGGGATCAGCCCGCCCGTGTCGAGCACCAGCAGATCGCTGGCTGGATTGGCCTCCACCGCGGCAATCCGCCCGAGCTCGGTCCCGTCGGCGTCGTACACCGTGGCCCCGACGAGTTCGTGGACCCACAGCGTCCCGGGCAGCTCGAGCGCCTCGGCTTCGAGCTCGAGGTCCCTCAGGGCCTCCGCCGTGGTGCGGTCGGACGCCTCGGCGAAGAGGACGACGTAACGGGTACCGGCGAGGTGGCGTGAGGAGACCACGGTGAGATCGCCCCGGCGCGAGTCCAGCACGGATCCGGGGTCGAGTCGCTGCACCTGATCGGTCCAGAGCTCGACGACGACCTCGCCGCGCAGACCGTGGGCCCGGGTGACCCGGCCGATCGTGAGCAGATCAGTCGTCGACGATGTCCACGCTGGCCTGGACGCCGTCCTTGGCGCCGGCCACGTTGACCACGGTTCGGATGGCCTGCGCCGTGCGCCCCCGACGGCCGATCACGCGACCCATGTCCTCGGGCGCCACGTGGAGATTGAGCCGCACACCGCCACGGCGCTCCTCGGTCTCGATCTCCACCGACTCGGGATCGTTGGACAGCGCCTTGGCCACGTAGGCCAGCACGGCCTGTGAGGTGCCCCCGTCGACCTCGCCCCGATCGTTCCCCTGATCGATGGCCTCGTCGTCGTCCTCGGGCTCGACGTCGGCCCGGTTCACGTCGCCGGCCTCGTAGAGGTCGGTCACTTGGCCCTCGCCGCGGCGAACTCGTCGAGGGCACCGGACTGCTTGAGCAGTCGCTCCACCCGCTCGGTCGGCTGCGCGCCGTTGGTGAGCCACTTCACGGCCTTGGCGTTGTCGATCTCGACCACGGCGTCGGGCTCGGCCCTGGACGCACCCCGGGGGGCGTAGGTACCCACCACCTCGAGAAACCGCCCGTCACGGGGTGACCGGCTGTCCGCGGCCACCACTCGGTAGGTCGGCTGCTTCTTCTTCCCCATCCGCACGAGGCGGAGCTTCACTGCCACGGACTGGTTCCTCCACGTCTCGAGATTCGGCGCGCCAGCGGGCTGGCCCGACCGTCCATTGTGGCAGATGGCGCCGGGGGTACGGCTCCAGACGTCTCAGCGACCCTTGGGCGGGGTGACGCGCCCACCCTTTTTCTTCTTCTTGGTGCCCTTGTTCACGTTGACCACGGGCCGGGTCGTCGGTGCCGGGCCAGCCCCGGGCAGGCCGGCAAGGCCGCCACTGAGGTCCCCGCCTTCTCCCGTGAGCTGGGTGAGCATGTCGAAGTCGGGCTGGCCCGGACCCGCCCCCTGTCCGGGGAATCCGGCGCCGGGCGCCTGCTTGGCCAGTCGCTTGGCGGCGCGGCCACTCAACCCACCCATACCGGGCATGGAGGGCATGCCGGGGAGACCGGGCATGGCGCCCGAGGCCATCCCCTTCATCATCTTCTGCATCTCCTTGAACTGCTTGAGCAGGGTGTTGACGTCCTGGATCGACGTACCCGATCCCCGGGCCACCCGGCTGCGCCGGGACCCGTCCATGATGGTCGGGTCCTCGCGCTCGCCGCGCGTCATGGACGAGACGATGGCCTCGACCCGGGACACCTCACGGTCGTCGATCTGGCCCGCCGCCTGGCGCATCTCCTTGGTCACGCCCGGCATGAGCCGCATGAGGCCACCGAGCGAGCCCATCTTCTTGACCTGGCGCAGCTGGGACAGAAAATCTTCGAGCGTGAAGTGGCCCTCCATGAGGCGGCTGGCGCTCTTGGCCACCTCGTCGGAGTCCATGGTTCGCTCGGCCTGTTCGATCAGGCTGAGCACGTCACCCATGCCCAAGATGCGGTCGGCCATGCGGTCCGGGTGGAACAGGTCGAAGTCGGCCAGCCGCTCGCCGGTACTGGCGAACGCGATGGGCCGGCCCACCACGCCCTTGACCGACAGGGCTGCCCCGCCGCGGGCGTCACCGTCGAGCTTGGTCAAGATGACCCCACTCAACTCCAGGGCGTCGTGGAACGCCTTGGCCGTGGCTACGGCATCCTGGCCGATCATGGCGTCGATGACCAGGAACGTGTAGTGGGGCTCGGTGGCCGCCGAGATGGCGCGGATCTGCTCCATCATCTCGGCGTCGATGGTCAGACGCCCCGCGGTGTCGATGATGCACACGTCGCGGCCGAGGCGCCGCGCCTCTTCCAACCCGGCCACCGCACAGCGGACGGGATCGGTCGGCTCCGAGAAGACCGTGACGCCCGCCTGCTCACCGAGCACGCGCAGCTGCTCCACGGCGGCCGGCCGCTGCAGGTCGGCGCCGACCAGCAGGGGATTGCGCCCCTGCTGTTTCCACCACTGGGCCAGCTTGGCCGTGGTGGTCGTCTTGCCCGATCCCTGGAGTCCAGCCATGAGGACCACCGTGGGTGGCCGCGAGGCATAGGTCAGCTTGAGGGTCTCCCCGCCCAGGACGTTGACCAGCTCCTCGTGCACCGCCTTGACCACCTGCTGGCCCGGGCTGAGGCTCTTCGACAGCGCCTCGGCACTGACCCTGAGGCGGATGCCATCGCAGAACCGCCGAGCCACGCCCAGCTCGACGTCGGCCTCGAGCAGCGCCGTGCGGATCTCCTTCAGCGCCTCGTCGAGGTCGGCCTCGCTGATACGGCCCTTGCCGCGCAGGCGGGTCGAGATCCGCTCCAGGCGATCGGAGAGCGCGTCGAACATGAGCACTCAGGTTAGCCAGGGCCGCGGCACGCCCAACGGCTACCGTCTCGACCCATGTCCCGAGCGATCACCCCCCGTCGTCCCCTCGCGCTCGCCCTGATCCTGGCGGCGGCCGCGGCCCTGGCCCTGACCGCGTGCGGCTCCTCGTCCGGCTCGTCGGGCGGTGGGACCTCCACGTCGAGCTCGCAGGCGACGGGTGGCGGCACGACCGGCACCGTGGCCACCATCCCGGAGGCCGACCGCTCGCCGGTCGGCACCGCGGGGACGGCGCCGACCGTGACGGTCCCCTCCGGGTCCCCGCCGAGCACCCTGCAGAGCGCCGACCTGATCGAGGGCACCGGCGCCACCGCCGAGAACGGCAAGAGCGTCACCGTGCAGTACGTCCTGGCCACGTACTCCTCGGGCAAGGTCATCCAGTCGTCGTGGACCAGCCAGCCCTTCACCTTCACCCTGGGCGCCGGAGAGGTGATCCCGGGATGGGACGAGGGAGTCGCCGGCATGAAGGTGGGTGGCCGGCGCGAGCTGATCATCCCGCCGAACTTGGGCTACGGGGCGCAGTCCCCCGGTGCGGGTATCGCCGCCAACGACACACTGGTGTTCGTGATCGACCTGCTCCAGGTGCACTGAGTGGCGGTCGGCCCGGGCGGCTCGCCCCGCTGCCGCTCGAGCGGTGGTGGGCTAGGCCGGGCGCGGCTGACGGCGCCGACCGATGAGCCAGTAGGCGCCCGACCCTGTGGTGTTGGCGGTCGCAACCACACCCCAGATCCACTTCGGACCGCGCACCAGCACGGCCGGGCGCCGACGCAGGTCACGCAGCGTGACGGCCACCACCACGGCGTGGACGGCCAGCGCGACGGTGAGCACACGCTTCTGCCTCGCGGTCAACGGCGTCCGACTCGCCTCCTCCACGGCTCCGTCTCGACCCGCTGGTTCCCCGCCCACTCGTTCCCGACGGGCTCAGTCCTCGGCGAGGAGCGCGTCGACGAAGGCGTCGGGGTCGAAGTCGACCAGGTCCTCGGGACCCTCACCGAGGCCCACGAGCTTGACCGGCACGAACAGCTCGCGCTGCACGGCGATCACGATCCCGCCCTTGGCGGTGCCGTCGAGCTTGGTCAACACGATGCCCGTCACGTCCACCGCGTCGGCGAACTGGCGCGCCTGGGCCAGGCCGTTCTGGCCCGTCGTGGCGTCGAGCACGAGCAGGACCTCGGTGACGTTGCCCGGGTCGCGGTCGGCCACCCGGCGGATCTTCTTGAGCTCCTCGACCAGGTTCACCTTGGTGTGGAGACGGCCGGCGGTGTCGGCGAGCACCAGGTCGTTGCCCCGTGCGGCCGCCCGCTGCACCGCGTCGAAGACGATGGCGCTCGGATCGGCGCCCTCGGCGCCCTGCACGATCTCGGTCCCGGTGCGCTCAGCCCACTGCGCCAACTGCTCCCCCGCCGCGGCACGGAATGTGTCGCCCGCGGCCAGGAGCACCGAGTGGCCCTCGGCCGACTGCCGCCGGGCCAGCTTGCCGACGGTGGTGGTCTTGCCGACACCGTTGACCCCGACGAACAGCCAGACATCGGGCTGGCCCGCACGACCCTCGAAGTGCAGTGAACGTGACCCCGCGCCGTCGAGCAGCTCGCGGATGGAGTCGCGCAGGGCATCGAGCAACTGGTCGCCGCCCTTGATGCGCTCCGCCTCCACCTTCGTGCGGAGCTCGTCGAGCAGGACCGTGGTGGTGGTCACCCCCACGTCGGCCCGGATGAGTGCCTCCTCGAGGGAGTCCCAGGTCGCCTGGTCGACCCGTCCGGCCCGGAAGGCGGAGACGGCTCCGCTGAACAGGCCTCGCACACCGCCCAAGCGGGCCCGGTACGAGGGTGGGGCCGCCCGCGCCTCGGTCGGCGGCCCGGCGGGAGCCTCGGGCGGCACAACCTCGACGACGCGCTCGACCGCGGGCACTTCGGTGGTGGGAGCCACCGGCGGTGTCGGTGGCGGGGTCGGTGGCGCCGGTGGAGTAGATGTGGTCGGCGCACCGGTGGCACCCCGTCCCCTCCGGCGCGCCCGCGTCGTGGCGATGGTCCCGGCGAACAACGCCAGCACGGCCACGACGACCACGATCACGATGAGCGTGCCGATCACGATGACGCCTCCCCCGACTCGGTGTCGCTGTACTCGTCGTACCAGTCGTACCCGTCGTACTCGTCGTGACGCAGTCGGCGACGGGATGCGGCCATGCGGCCCACGGCGAGGACGACCACCACGACGGCCAGGGCGATGAACACCAGGACCATCAGGCCGGCTCCCTCTCCCGGTCCTTCTCCGCCTCCGCGTCCTTGTCCTTCGAGACCTTCTGGCTCACCACCTGCGATGACCCCCCGGGCGCCATGGTCACGCCGTAGAGCGCGTCCCCCGTCTCCATGGTGCGCTTCTGGTGGCTCACGATGAGCAGCTGTGCCTCGTCACGGAAGTCGTGCACCAGCGTGAGGAACCGGCTGAGGTTCACGTCGTCGAGCGCCGCCTCGACCTCGTCCATCATGTAGAACGGCGAGGGCCGGCTGCGGAACACTGCGAAGAGGAAGGCCAGAGCGGCCATCGAGCGCTCGCCGCCCGAGAGCAGCGACACCCGTCGGACGTTGCGCCCGGCGGGGCGCACCTCGATCTCCACCCCCGTGTTGAGGAGGTCGTCGGGGTCGATCAGCACCAGTCGCCCGGTCCCCCCGGGGAACAGCATGGCGATGAGCGCGGAGAAGTGCTCGTTGACGTCGGCGGCCGCGGCGTCGAAGGAGGTCATGATCTCCTGATCAAGGGCGCGCACCACCTCGTGGAGCTCCCGTCGGGCCCCCCTGACGTCCTCGACCTGGGCTTCGAGCTCCTTGTGGCGCTCCTCGAGCACCGAGAGCTCTTCGAGGGCCAGAGGGTTGACCGGGCCCAGGGCTGACAGCTTGCCCTCGAGCGCGTCGGCGTGACCGGCCAGGGTCGCTCCCTGGGGCACCTCGGGTTGGGCCAGGTCCACCAGCTCCTCGGGTTGGGCGTCCAGATCGCGCGAGACGTGCTCGTGGAGAGCCTCGGTGCGCAGACCCACCTCGGCCGTCTCGAGGTCGAGCGCCCTGGTCCGGTTCCGCACGGCCTCGAGCCGCTGCTCGGTCGTGTGACGGTCACGGCGCAGTTGCTCGAGCCTCTCGCCACCGGCGCGCACGGCGTCGACCTGGTCCTGGTAGTCGTGGCGCAACGAGTCGAAGATGCCGTCGAGGCGGGCCCGCTCGGCCTCCACGACGCCCTCAAGACGGCCCAGCGCCCTGCCCTCGGCCTCGAGCCGCTCCCGGCGCGAGGCCGCGGTGGCGCGCTCCTCGGCATGTCCGGCCAGCCGTCGCTCCACCTCGGCGTGCCGCTCGGAGAGGACCCGGCGCCGCTCGGCCACCCCGGCCACGCGGACGTCGAGATCCTGACGTCGGCCGGTGACGTGGGCCCGTCGTTCCTCGAGCGCCTGCCAGGCGATGACCGCCTCTTCGAGCTCCGGAAGGGAGCGGGCCAGCTGCGACTCCTCGGCGGTGACCTCGGCCAGGCGCTGCTGGGCCGCGGCGACCGACCCTCTGGCCTCCTCGAGCTCGCTGGTCAGCCGCTGCTGCTCCTTGGCCGCCCGGGCCACGTCGGCTTGGGCCGACTGGCAGGCGCTGGCGTGGCGGTCGAGCTCCCGCTCGGCGCCGGCGCGGGCGTCGCGGCTGCGCGCCAGCGCCAGGCGGGCGTCGGTCAGGCGGCCCCGGGCCAGCTCGGCCACTGCCACGGCCTCGTGGGCCCGCCGGTGCGCCTCCTCGACCGCCGCCGCGGTGACGACCCCGGATCCCGATCGCACCCGCCAGCCCGTCGGGGCGAAGCGGTCGCCCTCGGGCGTGACCACCACCAGGTCGTCCCGGGCCAAGGAGAGGTCGATCGCCTCCTCCCATCCGTCGACGCGCACGGCGCGCCCCACGAGGGCGTCAAGCACCGACGCGGCCGCGGCACCGCCGTCACGCACCCGGACGTGGGCGCGCACGGGCTGGGCGCTGCTGCCCGGGGGCAGGGCAGGGGCGCCCAGCTCGCTCGCCTGCCGAGGTGCGAGCACCGAGCCGGTCACGCCGCGCTCGCGCAGGGTGGCCAGGGCCGCCTGTGCCGAGCGGCGGCCGTCGACCACCACGGCCGCCACGCCGGCGCCGGCTGCGGCCTCGAAGGCGGCGTCCCACCCCTCGTCGATCTCCACCAGGTCGACCAGGGAGCCCACCACGCCGTCGACCTCGCGGAGGAGCTCGCGCCCGCCTGCCCCCTGGAGGTCGGCGAGGGCCCGCTCGAGCGCCTCTGCACGCGCCGCCGCCCGGTGCTGCGCATCGGCCGCCTGGTCCGCCTCGGCCTGCACGACCTCGGCGCCGCGGGCGGCGGTCTCGAGCTCAGCGGTGCGCGACGTCAGCTCGCGCGGTGAGTCCGGCCGTGGCCTCCTCGAGGTCGTGGGCGGCCCGGGCCGCCAGATCGGCCTGCACGGCGGCAGCCGCGTGCCGCTGCTCGAGCGCGGCGAGCCGGGACCCGAGCGCGTCGATGTCCTGGCGCTCCCGGGCGGCCGAGCGCGCCACCAGGTCGGTGCGGGCCCGGCGCGCGCCATGGCCTGTTCGGGATCGGCGACGCCCCCGAGTAGGCCAGACCACCGCGAAGCGAACGCTGCCTCCTCGGCGTCGAGCGCGGCGCCGGCCGCCACCAGCTCGGCCCGCTCCGGTGCTCCGCCGGCCTGCTCCTCTTGTTCGGTCGTGGCCAGCTCGGCGGCCAGGCGGGCGGCTTCGGCCTCGAGCGTCGAAACGACGTCGACGTCCGCCGCGGCGTCGAGTGCGGCCACCACGCCCCGGCCCCGCTCGCGCAGGACCCCCTGGAGCCCCCGTGACCGCTCGACCAGGCCCTGCACACGGCCCAGGGCGTTGGCCAGGTCCTCCTCGCGGCGCGACGAGAGCTCGGCCGAGGTGGAGGTGGCATCGGCGTCGAGCTGCAGCAGCGCCTCGTGCAGCTCGCGCTCCTCATGCCGGCAGACCTCGAGGTTCTGCGTGGCGGACAGCCGCCGGCTGTGCAGCTCGGCCAGCTCGGCGCCGGCCAGGTAGCGACGGACGGCGAGCAACTCGGCCGCCACCGTGTCGTGAGAGCGGGCGGCCGCGGCCTGCCGCTCCAGGGGCCGGATCTGGCGCCGGACCTCCCGCACCAGGTCGCCCAGGCGCTCGAGGTTCTCGGCGGTGGCCGCCAGTCGGCGGTCGGCGCGCTCACGGCGGCGGCGGTGCTTGAGCACCCCGGCCGCCTCCTCGATGATGGCCCGCCGATCCTCGGGCCGGGCGTTGAGCACGGTGTCCAACTGGCCCTGACCGATGATCATGTGCTGCTGGCGCCCCACGCCCGAGTCGCTCAGGAGCTCTTGGATGTCGAGGAGCCGGCACGGGGCGCCGTTGATGGCGTACTCGCTGTCACCCGAACGGAACAGCGTCCGGGTGATCGTGACCTCGGCGAGGTCGACCGGGAGCTTGCCCGAGGCGTTGTCGATGGTCAGAGAGACCTCGGCCCGCCCCAGGGGCGAGCGGGACGAGGTCCCGGCGAAGATGACGTCTTCCATCTTGGCGGACCGCAGCGAGCGCGGCCCCTGGGCGCCGAGCACCCAGGTCACGGCGTCGACCACGTTGGACTTGCCGCTGCCGTTGGGCCCCACCACGACCGTGATCCCGGGCTCGAACTCCAGCACGGTCGGGTCGGCGAAGGACTTGAACCCCTTCATGCTGAGCGACTTGAGGAACATTCGGGACGACCCTACCGTCAGACCTGGCAGTGCTCGCAGAAGTACGACGATCGGCCGCCCGACTTGACCCGCACGATGAGGTTGCGGCAGCGCCGGCAGGGCTGGCCCTCGCGGTCGTAGACCTGATGGGAGCCCTGGAAGTCCCCCAGCTCGCCGAAGAGGTCCCGGTACTGCTCGTCGGCCAGCGACGAACCACGGTGCTTGATGGCGTCGGCCAGCGTCTCGACGATGGCCCGGTACAGCCGGCGCACCTCCGTGGCCGTCAGCGAGTCCGCGGCCCGGTCGTAGCGCAGCCCGGCCTGGTAGAGCATCTCGTCGGAGTACAGATTGCCGATGCCGGCGGTGAAGCTCTGGTCCATGAGCAGCGACTTGACTCCTCCGTGGTGCTGGTGCAGCAACGCCCCGAACCGCTCCCAGCTCATGAGGTCCTCGATGGGGTCGAAGCCGAGGTGGGACAGCTCGGGGATGGCCTTGCGGATGGCCTCGCCGTCGCCGCCGGCCGACCCCGAGACAGGGCTGAGCGGCGTGCCGTCGGCCTTGAGCGGCGGTGTGGACACGAACAGCTCGCCGAAGGTCCTGGGGTCCACGTAGCGCAGCTCGCCCCCCTGGGTGAAGGTGATGACCACGTGGGTGTGCTTGGGCTTGGGGTCCTTGGCCGACTTGACCCGCAGCAGCTGACCGCTCATGCCGAGGTGGACCACCAGGGTGTCGCCATTGTCGAGCGTCAAGAGGAGGTACTTGCCCAGCCGGCCCACGGACTTGATCGTGCGACCTTCGAGCAGGCCTCGGAACTGCTTGGCCGAGGGGTGGCGGCGCACCGAGCGCCCGTTGGCCACCGAGACGGCCTTGATCTTGCGGCCGATCACCTCCCGGGCCAGGTCTTGTCGGAGCGTCTCGACCTCAGGCAGCTCAGGCACGTGTCAGTTCCTCCCAGGCTGCCTGCGCCGCCGCCTGCTCCGCGTCCTTCTTGGAGCGACCCTCCCCCGATCCCAGGCAGATACCACCGAGGAAGACCTTGGCCAGATAGGCCCGATCATGATCTGGACCCGAACCCTCGACCACGTAGCGCGGGGCCCCCACGCCGTCGCGCACCGCCCGCTCCTGGAGCCGGCTCTTGTGGTCGAAGTCGTCGGGCTCCTCACCGGCGCGGGCGATGGCATCGCCGAGCTCGTGGAGCACGAGCCGCTGCGCCGACTCCCAGCCCGCGTCGAGGTACACCGCCCCCAGGACGGCCTCGAAGGCGTCGGCCAGGATGGACGCCTTGGCCCGGCCCCCCGAGGTCTCCTCGCCACGGCCGAGCAGGAGCACCTCGCCCACTCCGAGGTCAGCGGCCACGCCGGCGAGGACCCGGGCGTTCACGACCGCGGCGCGGATCTTGGCCAGCTTGCCCTCGGCGAAATCGGGGTAGCGCGCGTAGGTGTACCCGGCTACCACCAGTCCCAGCACGGCGTCGCCGAGGAACTCCAGTCGCTCGTTGGACGGCGCACCGCCTCCCTGCTCGCCGCACCAACTGCGGTGGGCCAGGGCCTGCTGGAGGAGGCTCAGGTCGCTGAAGGTGTGGCCGAGTCGTTCGGCCAGGGCGGCCGCCCCCTCAGCGCCTGCCTCAACCCGCCTCGAGCTTGGCGTAGACGTAGTCAACGGCGTCTCGGACGGTGCGCAGGTCCTCGAGGTCCTCATCGTCGATCCGGAACCCGACGGTGCGCTCCCCCAGTTCCTCCTCGAGGCCTTCGACCAGCTCGATCAGGGCCAGGGAGTCGGCGTCGAGGTCCTCGACGAACGAGGCGCCCTCGGTGATCGAGGAGGGGTCCCGCTCGAGGATGTCGGCCAGCTGGTCCCGGATCATTTCGAACACCCCGTTGCGGTCGAGGGGGCTTTGGCTGGTGTGGGTTTCGGCTGGCACGGCGACCAGTGTAGGTGTTCCGGCGCCGAGAGCGCCGCTTTTACCGTTCTGAGCTGGTCCTTTGGACCAGGTCGGCCAGCATGGGCGCTCAGTCGGCCGGCGGGGGGCCGACGGCGGCCGCCACCTGTTCGACCAGCCCGCGGACCGCGCACTCGTGCGCCACCCGCACGGCGTTCATCATGGCCGTTGCACTCGACGAGCCGTGGCTGATCACGCAGACGCCGTCGGTCCCGAGCAGCATGGCCCCGCCAGTGTTCTCGGGCTCGAACTCCGCCACCAGCGGCATGAGGTACGGGAGGAGCGCGGCCGAGGCCTCCCGGGTGGTCTCGTCGGTCCCGAACACGCCGAGCAGCGTGTCGAAGAGGAAACGCAGCGCGCCCTCGAGGGTCTTGAGGGTCACGTTGCCGGTGAAGCCGTCGGTCACCACCACGTCGGCCGGGGAGGGAAGCAGGTCACGGCCCTCGAGGTTGCCGACGAACTCGAACCCCGAGCCGCCGGCGCCGGCTGCCCGGGCCAGGAGCCCGTGGGACTCCTTGACCAGGGGTGTCCCCTTGGTCGGCTCCTCGCCGATGGAGAGCAACCCCACCGAGGGCGCCTCGGAGCCAAAGCGCGCCGACACGTAGGCCGCGCCCATCTGGGCGAACTGGAGGAGCATGGCGGGCGTGCACTCAGCGTTGGCACCGGCATCGAGCAGCACGGCAGGCGTGCGGCCGAGGCGTGGCATGGGGGTGGCGATGCAGGGGCGGACCACGCCGGGCAGGCGGCCCATGCGCAAGAGCGCGGAGGCCATGGTGGCGCCGGTGTTGCCGGCCGAGACCATGGCGCAGGCCTTGCCGTCGCGCACCAGCTCGGCGGCGCGCACGAGCGAGGAGTCCTTCTTGCGCCGTACCCCTCCGGCCGGATCCTCGTCCATGCCGATGACCTCGGTGCAGGGCACCAGCTCCAGGCCCCGGGTGTCGCCGACCTGCTCGGGCGGGCCGACCAGGACGATGGTGATCCCGTGCTCGTCGGCGGCCCGGCGGGCTCCCTCGATGATCTCGCCGGGCGCCTTGTCGCCGCCCATGGCGTCGACCGCCACGGGAAGCGTGGCCAGTGTCTCGGGCGCCGGGCGCTCGCCCCGGCGGCTCAAGTCAGTCGACCTCGACCGCTTGACGCCCCTTGTACCAGCCACAGCTCGGGCAGACGACGTGCGGCGTCTTGGACGCCTGGCAGTGGGGGCACACGCTGCGGGAGGGGCGACTCAGTCGCCACGCCCCGGCCTGGTGGCTGCGGCCCTTGGCCTTGGACTTCTTCTTCTTCGGAACAGCCATGGAGGATCTCCAACGATCGAGTCGGGGTGCACAGCCACGCTCGGGAGCGCTCGGCGGGGCACCGGCCCGCCCGCGGCGGGCTACCGGAGCACGTCGAGGTTAGCCCACCGGGGGTCACGTGGGGCAACGCAGCCGCAGGGGCCCTGGTTGCGGTCGGCCCCGCACTGGGGACACAGGCCGGCACAGTCTTCGCGGCACAGGGGCGCCATGGGGAGCTCGAGCACGACGGTGTCGCGCGCCAGCGGGGCCAGATCGACCGTGTCGTCGGTGATCGGGTAGAGCTCGTCGTCGGACGCGCTGGCCACGGGGTCGTCCACGAAGCGCTCGTGGACGTCGACGCGCAGCACGCCCGAGACGGGTTCGGCGCAACGGCGGCAGATGCCGACCCAAGGAGCCGTCACGGTCCCCTGGACGTCGATTCCGCCCTCGAAGGCGGTGAGGGTCACCTCGACCTCCACCGGCGCGCCGGCCGGCACCACGCTCCGCCCCGGGTCGATGCCGGCTTCCTCGAGCGGGCCGGCCTGCGCCACCTCACCGCTCCGGCGGACCTCGAGCAGACCGGTCGCCCCGCGGCGCAGGCGCGCCACAGGAACCACGAAGGGGTCCCCTGCCACTACGGCCGGGCCTCTGCGAGCACCGGTGCCGATCGCACTAGGGCTGGTCCTGGTCGAAGAACCCGTCCTCGGGCTCCGCCTCCTGGTCGGCCGGCGCCGGTCGGGCCACCGGTGCGGCCAGCTTGGCCCGGCCGGCCTGGACCGTCCGGGTCAGGCGGTCCAGCACGATCTCCATACCGGCCAGCTTGGTGTCGGCGAAGTCCTCGGCCTGGTTGCGCAGCGCCCGCGCCTCGTCGTTGGCGTCGTCGAGGATGCGCTGGGCCACTGCGTTGGCCTGCCGCACGATCTCGGTGCGCTGGACCATGTGCTCGGCCTGCGCCCGCACCTCGTCGAGCAGCGCCTCGGCCTCACGTGTGCGCTCGGCCATGAACTCTTCGCGCTCGCGCAGCAACCAGCGCGCCTGGCGCAGCTCCTCGGGCAAGCTGTCGAGTGCGGCCTGGAGCAGCGAGGCGACCTCGTCGCGGGAGACCATGACCGACGACGAGAGAGGCACCGACTTGGCGGCCGCCATGAGGTCGAGGAGCTGGTGGAGGATCCCCTCGATGCCCACGTCCTGGACCGGGGTCACCTCGTCCTCGTCGATGTCGAGGAATTGGTCGCTCATCGGTCGTCGTCGCCCCCCGGCTGACGCCAGTGCTTGGCCTCGAGGCGCTCGGCCACCACCTTGGGCACGAACGCCGAGACGTCGCCCCCGAACCGGGCCACCTCGCGCACCAGCTTGGACGCCACAAACGACCATTCGGGGCTGGTCGGGATGAAGATGGTCTCGACCCCTGAGAGGTGGTTGTTCATCTGCGCCATCTGCATCTCCACCTCGAAGTCCGACACGGCGCGCAGTCCGCGGACGATGGCCGATGCCCCGACGTCACGCGCCACGTTGACCAGCAGGGTGGACACCGAGACGATCCGCACGGATGGCAGGTGGGCCACCACCTCCTCGAGCATTGCCTGGCGCTCCTCGAGGTCGAAGAGCGGCTCGCCCTTCTGGGGGTTGCGAAGTGCGGCCACCACCACCTCGTCGAAGAGACGGCTGGCCCGCTCGACGATCTCGAGATGCCCGTTGTGGAAGGGGTCGAACGACCCGGGGAAGAGACCGACCTTCACGAGACGGCCTCGCTGCGCTGAGCCACGAGGACGAGCGTACCGCCGTACCGACGCTCCCTCGTGACCACCCAGCGCGGCGGAACGGCGACGGGTGTCGAGGACTCGACCACCACGACCTCGGCCTGGAGCGCCTCGAGCAGGGCCGGCCATTCGGCGAAGTCGTAGGGCGGGTCGCAGAACGCGAGGTCGAACGGTCCGGGCGACGCGTTCTCCAGCCACCCCGGCAGTCCGGCTCGTACCAGTGCGGCCGGCTCGTCGCCCAGGCCCACCGCGTCGAGGTTCGTGCGCACGGCGGCCAGCGCGGCGGCGTCCCGGTCGACGAAGGTGGCCGAGGCCGCACCGCGCGAGAGCGCCTCGAGCCCGAGCGCGCCGCTGCCACAGAAGAGATCCACCACACGCAGGCCTTCGACCCCGCCCTGGGAGCCCAGGATGTTGAAGATCGACTCGCGGACCCGGTCGGTGGTGGGCCGGACCGTGCCCGGCAACTTCGCGGCCAGTCGCCGTCCGCGGCTTCGGCCACCGATGACCCGCATCACCCCACCCTACGGTGCCACTCGCCGGGCCAGCTCTCGGCGCTCAGCTCTTGAAGAGGAACTCGCCCTCGTCCTCACCGAGGAGCACGCGCACCTCGTCGGCCACGTCAGGGTGGTCTGCCAACCGGGGGTCGACCTCGACCAGCGCCTCGGCCACCCGCCGGGCCTCGGCCAGCAGCTCCATGTCCCCGGGATCGGTCAGCGAGGCCAGCCGCAGGTCGCTCTGGCCCTTCTGGCGCGCCCCGAGCAGCGTGCCCTCGCCGCGCACGCGCAGATCCGCCTCGGCCAGCACGAACCCGTCGTTCGAGCCCGCCACGGCGGTCAGGCGCTCGTTGCCCGGCTCACCGCCGAGGAGGTAACACCAGCTGGCCCACGTGCCCCGGCCCACGCGGCCCCGGAGCTGATGGAGCTGCGCGATCCCGAAGCGGTCGGCGCTCTCGATCACCATGACCGTGGCCTCGGGGACATCGACCCCGACCTCGATCACCGTGGTGGCGACCAGCACCTCGAGCTCACCGGCGCGGAAGCGCTCCATGGCTTCCTCGCGGGCTGCCGGCGCCATCTGCCCGTGCAGGAGGCCCACCCGCAACCCGGCCAACTCCCCCGCGGCGAGCCGCTCGAACTCCTCGGCGGCCGACTTGGCTTCGACTCTCGCGGAGTCGCCGACCAGGGGGCACACCACATAGGCCCGGTGCCCCGCGGCCACCTCGGCACGCACGCGCGCCCAGGCCGCCTCCTCGCCGCGGTGGCTGCCCGCGGAGCTGCCCGGCAGCCACTCCGTGCTCACCGGCACCCGCCCCGGGGGGAGCTCGTCGAGTGTGGTCAGGTCGAGGTCGCCGAAGATGACCATGGCGGCGGTGCGCGGGATGGGGGTGGCCGTCATGACGAGCATGTCGGGGTCGCCGTCGGCGCCCTTGGTGCGCAGCGTGGCCCGCTGCTCGACGCCGAAGCGGTGCTGCTCGTCGATCACCACGCAACCGAGCGAGCGAAAGCGCACCTCGTCGGTCAAGAGGGCGTGGGTGCCCACCACGATGCCCACCGCAGCGGTGGCCAGCCCCTCGAGCACCGAGGCACGCGCCTTGCCCTTGACCCGGCTGGTCAACAGCTCGACGCGCACCTCGCCCCCGGCCATGCCGCCCGGACCCTCGAGCTCGCCCAGCAAGGCGCGCACGGCCGAGAAGTGCTGCTCGGCCAGGACCTCGGTCGGCACCATGAGCGCCCCCTGGTGGCCACTCTGGACCGCGGCCAGCAGTGTGGCCAGGGCCACCACGGTCTTGCCCGAACCGACGTCGCCCTGGAGCAGGCGGTGCATGGGGAAGGGCCCCGCCATGTCCGCCACGATGACCGCCAGGGCTCGCCGCTGGGCGGTGGTCAGCTCGTAGGGCAGACGGGTCAAGAAGCGCGCCATGAGCGTGTCGGTGACTCCGCCGGTCACCTCGAGGGGCGACACCTCGTGGTGCAGCGCTCGGGCATCGTGCTCGAAGGCCCGGCGGCGCAGCACCACGGCCAGTTGGAGTCGGAGGAGCTCGTCGAACTTGAGGCGCCGGCGGGCCGGCTCGACGACCTCCATGGACTCGGGCAGGTGCGCCGCGCCGAAGGCCTCGGTGCGGTCCCAGAGCCCGAGCGAGGCCCGCCATTCGGGCGACAGGGGGTCGGCCAGCTCCCCGGCGCGTCCGAGGGCCTCCTCCACGAAGGTTCCCATCTCCCAGCTGGTCAGGCCGGCCTTGGCCGAAGCCGGGTACACGGGCAGGATGCGCAGGGTGCGCCGGCCCGAGCCCAGCCCGGCCACCACGTCGACCACCGGATTGACCATCTGGCGCCCGCCGCGGTACTCCCCGACCTTGCCGAAGAGGATGGCCTCGGTCCCGGCCCCCAGCTGCGTGGCCCGCCAGGGCTGGTTGAAGAAGACCACGGCCAGGCGTCCCGTGCCGTCCCGCACCGACACGTCCACCACCGCCCGCCCCGTGCGGGCGCGGCGCGAGCGCACCGATTCGACCCGGGCCAGGACGGCGGCCTCATCGCCCACCCTCAGGTCCGACACGTCGGCCTGGCGGGTGCGATCGATGTAGCGGCGTGGGTAGGTCATCACCAAGTCGAGCACCGAGGTGATGCCCAGCTCGGCCAGACGCGCCGCTTTGCGCTCCGAGACCGAATCGAGCCTCGTCACCGGGAGCCCCCGCAGGGACAGGAGCGTGCGCCCGCTACTCAATCCCGAAGAGATACGGGTAGAGGGGCTGGCCGCCCTGGTGGACCTCCACGGCGACGCCTGGGTGCTCCTCGGAGAGCCACTCCTCGATGTGCCGCGTGTCGGCCACCCGCGCCCCTTCGCCCTCGATCAGCGTCACCAGCTCGTGGGTCTCGTCGAGCAGCCGGCTCAGCAACAGGCGCGTGCAGACCACCACGTTGTCGGCGATCGACACCACGCCCTCGCGCGAGATCCCGATGAAGTCGCCCTCGTGGACCTCCCCGGCGTCGGTGAGCGAGTCGCGCACGGCGCGCGTGACCTCGGCAGGGACCACGTTGCCGGCCGACTCGGACATGGAGGCGGCGTTCGCCTCGGCGCCGGCCGCGGGGTCGTAGGCCAACAGCGCGGCGAACCCCTCGACAATGGATCCCGTGCCCACCACCCTGACCGTCTTGGTGCACAGCGCGTCCACCTGTTCGGCCACCGGCCGGATGTTCTTGTTGTTGGGCAGGATCACGACCTGCTGCGAGGGCACCTCCTCGACCGCCTTGACGAGGTCGGCGGTGGCAGGGTTCATGGTCTGGCCCCCCACCACGAGGTGGTGGACGCCGAGGGAGCGGAAGATCCGGCCGATGCCCTCGCCCGACACCACGGCCACCACGCTGGTCTCCGGCGGCGGCCCCGGCGCCTCGACGCTCGGTCCCGAACCCGGCCGGCCCGCGCTCTCGCGCACCCACCGTTCCTCCACCACCTGCTCGTCGAGGTCGGTGACCTTGATGCGCGAGGGCCGGCCGGCGTCAACCCCGGCCTCGACCGCCGCCCCCACGTCATTGGTGTGGATGTGGCAGTTCCACAGCCCCTCGCCCCCGACCACGACGATCGAGTCCCCGATCCCGGCCCAGACCTCTTTGAAGTCCTCGATGGACTCGTCCGGTGCGGCCAAGAGGTACATCACCTCGTAACGCAGGTCGCCCGCCGCCCCGCGCCCGCCGGGCCCCGTATCGGCGGCCTCGCCCATGGCCGTGCCACCCGGGCCGGCTCCCCCGCTCAGGGCCGCGAGGTCGGGAGCGGCCACCCCGGAAGGTTCGGGGAGCGGGCGCCCGTCCATCACCGACAAGAAGGCGTCGAGGAGCAGGATGAACCCCGAGCCCCCGGCGTCGACCACCCCGGCCTGGGCCAGTACCGGCAGCATCTCGGGGGTCCGGGCCAACGCCTCGGCCGCCCGGGCGCGCGCCTGTTCGACCACCCCGATCAGGCCCTGCCCCCCCGCCGCGCCCTCGGCGGCGGCGGACGCCACCGTGAGGATGGTCCCCTCGACGGGGCGCACCACGGCCCGACGGGCCAGATCGGCGGCGTGGGCGATGGCGTCGACGAACACCTCGGGGCCCACGCCCGCCCTCCCGGCCACCCCCATGCGCTCGCCCATGCCCCGTAGGAGCTGGGAGAGGATCACGCCGGAGTTGCCCCTTGCCCCCATGAGGGAGCCGTGCCCGATCGCCTTGCAGATCTCGGGCAGCCCAGCACCGGGCGCCACCTGGTCGAGCTCGCTCACCACGGCCTCGAGGGTGAGCGCCATGTTCGTCCCCGTGTCACCGTCGGGCACGGGATACACGTTGAGCCGGTTGATATCGACCTGGTGGAGCCGCAGGGCGTCGCGGTAACCACCCATGACGGCGCGCAGGTCGTCTGCGCCGAGCGTCGCCGGGGAGGTCATGGCAGAGGATGCTAACCTTGACCGGTTCGTGTGGGCTCCCTGGTCGCCCGACCGCGGCACCCCGCACACACGGTCTCCGAGGAAGGCTCGACCCATGGCATCGGTCTGTGACATCTGCGGCAAGAAGCCCTCGTTCGGCATGAGCGTGAGCCACTCGCACCGGCGCACCAAGCGGCGATGGAACCCCAACGTGCAGCGCGTGCGGGCCATGGTGGGCCGGGCACCCGGACGGGTCAACGCATGCACGTCATGCATCCGGGCGGGCAAGGTGGCCAAGCCGCCTCGCCGCTCGCAAGTACCCGCCGCGAGCTGACCTTCCGGTTCGGACGCCGCGCGCAGATTTGAGCCTTAGCGCGGCCTCAGGCCGGGATGATGGTCCAGCCACCGCCCCCGAGGGGCGTCATCGGGCCATCCAGGACTTCCCGTCCCACGAGCACTCGCGTTCGAGCCGTCTCCCGCGGGGAGCCAGCCGGTGGCCCTGTCTTAGGCCCCGGCGGCGGCACCCGTCGCGCTCACGGCCGGTCAAGGGGAACCCGCCACCTGGTTAGTGCCGTGCCCTCGCCAGCACAGGCCAGTCAGAGAAGGCGAAGACCACGAACATGACCATCACGAAGAGGACGATCAGGACCTCGAGCACTGCGTCGACCCGGAGGTCGGTCAAGGCGCCGTTCAGGCTCAGGTGCCCGTCGAGCGAACTGACCACGCTGCGATTGAAGACGGCCATGGCGAAGCCCACCAGCCATGGCGACAAGGGCACCACGGTCCACCAGCCCGAGTAGCCCGCCTTGGTGCCCACCTGATACACGGCGAAGGGCGCGACCACCATGAGCCCGAGAACACGATCGCCAACAGAACGAACACCACCGTCTCCTTCCGCCTCTCCCTTCGACCGCCACAGGCCGAAAGGGAGAACCGGCGCTGCCACGCCGGTCTCATCGGGGTGAGGAACCCGATGGCCGCTCGAGAGGGCCGACCGGATGTGTCGAATGGACGAGCCGAACAGATCGGTCAGCGAGCGGCAACCATCCGTCACGGCGACTTCGCGGGTCCGCCAGATACAAGTCATCTTGCGTTCGAGAGAACTTCACTTGGTGTCGTTAAGGTCCGGCCAAACACGAGTTGTGACCACGTGCGCAACTCACCGATCTCCCCTCCTCCCTTGACCCCTGGAGAGCCGACACATGATCCGTCGCCTGCCTGCGCTGGTTGCCACAATCTCGACATCCGTGTTGCTGACCCCACTCGTGACCGGAGCAGGCATCGCGGGCGCCGACAACTATTCGTTCACCCCCGGAACACCCGTCCTCGACACCATCACCAACGGCACGACCGCCGCTCCGTGGAACACCTCCCAAGGTGACCCGTCCTCGCCGAGCTATGCCTCACAGTCTCCGGGCACCATCCTGCCAACCTTCACCCCTGGAGGCGCTACCGCCGGAGGCGAACCGAACCTAGCCGTGTATCCCGGAGCCACCAGTGGGACGGACGGCAACTCCCCATACCCGAGCGGGACGGTGGGGTCGCCCGGCCCCCTCGACGGCTACTGCGGCACCGGAAATCAGGCGGCGGAGACGGGCCAAGCGCCCGCACGCCAGCCGGCCGGCAGCACACTCCCCCTCTCGCCTGCGTATTTCCCCCATGTCGTTCAGAACCCCGACGGCTCGCTGACCGGTTACTTCGACTATCGCCCTAAGGACGCCGACGAGGCCATCATCGTGGCCAAGTCGACAGACAACGCTCAGAGCTGGACCTACGAGGGCGAGGCGCTCGAGCAGAACCCGGGCTACTGCCCCTCGGCGGACGTGAACGACGACGGGGAGGGCCACCCCCTCGTCCTCACCATCGGTGGCACTACCCGGCTGTACACCCTTCAGCGGCCGGCAGGTGACAACCCCAGCGTCGGCATGCTCGTCCATACGCTCGCCGCCTCGACGTCGTCGAATCCCCTCTCCGGCGTGCCGTCGAGCGAGAGCGTGGGGATCGATCCCGACGCGTTCGCCACCTCGGGGGTTCCCGTGCCCTTCACCGGCGGTTCCGCGGCGACCATCGGCGTCACACAGACGGGTGCCGCCGGGTCGCCCGAGCAGCTGGTGCCGGGCGGCTTCGTCGATCTGACCCAGAACCCGACACCCACCGCCTCGACCATCATCAACTGCACGGGCGTGGGAGCGACCACCCTGACCGGGTGCACCACGACGCAATCGGGCGGCATCACCGTCAACAGCGGCGACCTGATCGAGCAGGTCATCGGCTACACGGCGACGTCGGCCATCACGATCCCCGCCGGCCCCAACACCACGACCGGAGATGGGGGCATCGCTACGGTGAACGTGACCGCGACCCCGGGCGGCGCGGCCGGCTTCACGAACACCACCACCGGGACCCTCCTCAACACCAACGCGCCGAATCGCGCCTATGTCGACGGGGTGGCGGTCTACTGCACCCAGTCCAACGCCAACCCCACGAACAAGATCGAGAACTGCTCCACGGGGAACCACAATCCATCGCTGAGCGTGCCGGCCAGCTCGCCCATCACCTCGGATCCGATCTTCCCTTCCTCGGCCTCGGTGACTAGCGGCCTCGTCTCCCCCGACGGCATCGTCGGCGTCCTTCCCGGCTATCCCGGTGCGCCGAGCGGCGCCACCGTCGTCATGTACACGGAGAAGGAGCTCAGCTACTACATCGCGGGAACAACGACCAACAGCTCGTCGGCGACCTTCTCGTCCACTATCGCCTTCACCCCGTCGCCCTACACCTCCCAGGACCTTCCCGCGACCATCTCGCCCTCGAGCCCGGTGACGGTGCAGATGGGCGACACCACCAAGACATCCATCATCCCCGTCACGTGCACCGGCCTCACCGTCGGCGCTACAGACTCGCTGACCGGCTGCACGGTTCCCAGCGCCGACAGCGGCGACAAGTACTCCTCGACGAGCTGGATCGGCGCCCCCGGTGCCGCGACGGTGTCGGCTGCCACGCTGGGGCTCCTGGGCGAGGGGAGCACGAGCACGGCCAAGCTCTTCAAGAACAACGAGGACCTGACCGTGCTGCGGGTGGCCTACACCACCGACGGCGTCAACTTCTCGAACGCAGGCCTGGCCGGCGGAGGCATCATCAGCGGCAACGGCTCCGAGGGCGCCAATTACGACGACATCAACAACCCGGCCTCGACCACCAGCCCAAGCAACCTCAACGCGTACGCCACACCGGGCACCCCGGACGCGACCGAGATGCGATTCGTTGGTTCCGGCGGGTCGATCATCACCAACCACGACGGGAGCTACGGCCTCTTCCTGTCGGGGGCATGGGCCGCGGACGGCGACAGCGACGCCTTCAACCAGATCTACTACTCCTCGTCGACAGACGGCCAGCACTGGTCGGTGCCCGTCTCGGTGATCAGCACCGACTACACGTTCTCGGCGTCGATCGCCCAGGGAACCTCTCCATTGGCGATCTCGGCCTACTACTCGGGCCGCGCCTACGGGCCGAGCGTCTGGCAGAACCCCGACGGCTCCCTGACCATGGCCTTCGCCGGCTATCGAATGCCCAAGCCCATCGCCAGTGCCGGAACCGTGCTCGGGACAGGTTCGACCAAATACACGGTGGGGGCCAGTGATCCCGCGCTGTACCGCAACATCATGACCGTCACCCTCAACGCCCAACCGAACGACGCTGCGGCACCCGAGGCACCGTTGGCACTCCTCCTGCCGTTGTCAGCCCTGGCGGTGGGTGGCGGTGCCGCCGTGTACGTCCGCCGGCGCCGACGACAGGGCCCCGCCTGAGTCTCCGACGGCGCCACGGCTCGATCCAGGCAGGGCCCGACCCCCTTGACCCGATCCTTTTGCGCTGACCCTCAACCCAAACGGTGCTGCCAACCCAGACGGGCGAGCTCGTGGCCCTCGAGCAGACGCTCGCCCGGGTCGTCGACCAGCGTCCCGATCCGGATGGGCGGACGCAGCCCCGCCTCGATGAGTCTGGCCGACAGGGCAGGGCCGGCCTCCTCGGCGACGACCATGATCAGTTCGTAGTCCTCTCCTCCGCCCAGCGCCTCTTCCATGGTGGCTCCGCGCGCCATAGGGACCGCATCCAGCCGAAATCCGACGCCTGACGAGTCGGCCAGCCGGTGCAGGTCGAGGGCCAACCCGTCCGAGACGTCGATCATGGCCCGGACGCCAGCTCGGCGGGCCAGAACCCCCTCGCGGAGCCGCGCCACAGGTCGGCGGTACGCCGTATACGCCTCATCCGTATACGCCTCATCCGTATACGCCTCATCCGTATACGCCTCATCCGTATACGCCTCATCCGTATACGCCTCATCCGTATACGCCTCATCCGTATACGCCTCATCCGTATACGCCTCATCCGTAAGCGCCTCATCCGGCGCTCGCAGTGCCCGGAGGGCGGCGGCAGACGCACCGCACGGACCCGTGACCAGCACGACGTCGCCGGGACGGCCCCCAGAGCGCGACACCGGTGGCGGTCCATCACGCTCGACCGTTCCGAACACCGTGACGGCCACGACGACCTGCCCCGACGAGGAGACGTCGCCCCCGATGACCGGGCACGCGCTCGAGTCCGAGGCCTCGGCCACCCCGCCCATGACCCCCAGCGCCAGCTCGCCGGATCCGGAGCCGCCCGGAACGCACAGTGCGACCAGCGCACCCAGCGGCTCGGCACCCATGGCCGCCAGATCACTCAGCGCACCCATCATGGCCTTCCACCCCAGGTCCGAGGGGCTGGAAAGGTCCAGGTCGACATGGACACCTTCGACCACACTGTCGACCGATGCCACCAGCGTGTCCCCGCTGGGCGTCGTCATCACCCCGGCGTCGTCCCGGAGCCCCAGAGCCTCGATTCCCATGCCGAGCCGCTCCCGAATATGCTGGACGACCTCGTCTTCCTGGGCGAAAGTCGAGGGCCGCGGCTTGGGGGATCCCACGGCACATGCCTAGCATTGAGCCCCATCGCAACCGGCCGGATGAAGGAGCAGATCCCCCACATGGCGCCAACCAAGAACGCGAAACTCCTGGCCTGGGTCGACGAGGTTGCCGCCCTCACCACGCCCGACCAGGTGGTGTGGTGCGACGGCTCCGCCGACGAGTACGACCGGCTCTGTCAGGAGTTGGTGGACGCCGGCACGTTCACCCGCCTCAACGACGCCAAGCGCCCCAACAGCTACTGGGCCCATTCGGATCCTGGCGACGTGGCGCGAGTCGAGGACCGGACCTACATCTGCTCGGCCGAGGAGATCGACGCGGGTCCGACCAACAACTGGCGTGACCCCGCCGAGATGCGCGCCATGCTCAACGGCCTCTTCGCCGGCTCCATGAAGGGCCGGACCATGTACGTGGTCCCCTTCTCGATGGGCCCGCTCGGTTCGGACATCGCCCACATCGGCGTCCAACTGACCGACTCGGCCTACGTGGCCGTGTCCATGCGCATCATGACCCGCATGGGCGCCGGCGCCCTCGAGGTGCTGGGCGACCAGGGAGAGTTCGTCCCCTGCCTTCACTCGGTCGGAGCGCCGCTCTCGGCCGGCCAGCAGGACGTGCCCTGGCCGTGCAATGCGGAGAACAAGTACATCGTCCACTTCCCCGAGACCCGCGAGATCATCTCGTACGGCTCTGGCTACGGCGGCAACGCCCTGCTGGGCAAGAAGTGCTTCGCCCTGCGCATCGCTTCGGTCATGGCCAGGGACAACGGCTGGCTGGCCGAGCACATGCTGATCCTCAAGCTGACCTCGCCGGCGGGTGACACCCGCTACATCGCAGGTGCCTTCCCCTCGGCGTGCGGGAAGACCAACCTGGCCATGCTGATCCCCACGCTCGAGGGTTGGAAGGTCGAGACGGTCGGTGACGACATCTGCTGGATGAAGTTCGGCGCCGACGGCCGCCTCTACGCCATCAACCCCGAGGCCGGCTTCTTCGGCGTGGCGCCCGGCACCAACACGGCCACCAACCCCAATGCCATCTTGACGTTGGACGGCAATTGCATCTTCACCAACACTGCCCTGACCGACGACGGCGACGTCTGGTGGGAGGGCATGACCGACACGCCACCGGCGCACATGACCGACTGGAAGGGCGAGGAGTGGACCCCAGCGAAGGGCACCCCCGCCGCCCACCCCAATGCGCGGTTCACCGTGCCGGCCAGCCAGGACCCGGCCATCGCCGCCGAGTGGGAGGACCCCAACGGCGTACCGATCAGCGCCATCCTCTTCGGCGGACGGCGGGCCTCGGTCGTGCCTCTGGTGTTCCAGTCGAACGACTGGGAGCACGGCGTGTTCCTCGGCTCGATCATGGCCTCCGAGACCACGGCCGCCGCAGCCGGCGCCGTGGGCAACCTGCGTCGCGACCCCTTCGCCATGCTGCCCTTCTGCGGGTACAACATGGCCGACTACTTCAGCCACTGGCTCAGCATGGGCGCCACTGCTCCCGATCGCGATGCCCTGCCGAAGATCTTCTACGTGAACTGGTTCCGCAAGGATGCCGACGGCAAGTTCCTCTGGCCGGGCTACGGCGACAACTCGCGGGTGCTCGAGTGGATCTTCAACCGGGTAGCCGACAAGGCCCCGGCGACGGATACGCCGATCGGCGCCGTGCCCACGGCGGACGCCATCGAGACCGCTGGGCTCGATTTGTCGTCCGAACAGATGACCGAGTTGCTGCGCGTCGACCTGGACGGATGGCGGGCCGAGGTGCCCCTCATCAAGGCGTACTACGCCCAGTTCGGTGACCGCCTCCCTGCCGCACTGGTCGAGCAAGTCGACAGCCTGGCCGAGCGGCTGGGCTGAACCGCCGGCTGAGCGTCCTGGGCTGACTCAGCCCCCAGCGCTCCCCGCTTCGCCCATCTCCCCGAGGTCGCGGTAGTCGCGCTCCCCGAGATCGCGGGAATCATGCCGCACGATCCGCGGCACACGGGAGGCCCGGCGGCCCGTCACGTACGAGACTCCGCCCAGCGCAGCCAGGACCGACATCGTGGCGTCACCCTGGGGAAGCGTGAAGGCGATGATGACCGGGATGAGCGAGCCGACCACCCACACCAGCTGCTGGCGCATCCCGAAGCGGGCGAAGGCGCGCCCCTGTGCCGAGAGTGGGATGAAGCGCTGGGTCATGGCGTCGAAGGAGGGTTGGGCGATCGCCCCGCAGACCCCGACCATGAAGGCCAGCAGCACCTGGGCGAGCAGGGTGCCCCACACGGCGCACCCGGCCGCGGAGACCGAGATCAGCAACAGCGAGCCCAGCAGGAGCTGCTGCTCACTCAGCCGCTTGCGTAGCCGGCCGACGAGGACGAGCCCCAGGATGGCTCCGGCCCCGCTGCCGGCGAGCACCAGGCCGTACCACCACAGCCCCACACCTTTGATGCGCCGGAGGCCGAAAGCCAGCATGAAGATCATGAAGCCCTGCAGGCCGCGCACGATGCACATGGCCGAGAGCCCGAGCATGACCTCGGGGTTGGCCATGGGTTGGAGCCGCAGGAGGTCCTGCTGGAACGCCTGCGCCTCCCCTGCCTGCCCGTACTCGCGCGCCGCGGCCTGGTCGTCCCACTGCGGCTCACCACGGCGAGCTGCCAGGACCGGCAGGCGTGCCCCGGCGACGGCCGCCGCGACGAACACCAGGGTGGCCAGCACCAGCACGGCCGGCGAGCCGCCCAGCTTGTAGAGGATCACGCCCGGGATCGACACCGCGAACCCGGCCAGCGTGCCCAAGAGGGTGAGGCGGGCATTGAGCGTGGCGTACCCCGCCTCCTGCTCGTCGGGCCGGTCGAGGGCCGCCATCTCGGGGACCAGGGCACCCTTGGTGACCAGGTACAGCTTGGAGCACACCAGCACGCAGAAAGCCAGAGGGAAGAGGTACAGGCTGTGGATGTGCAGCGCCATGAGCGGGCAGAGCACGGCCCGGCCGATCGCCGAGGCGACCACCATGGCGCGCCGGGCCCCGCGGCTGCGGTCGATCAGCGGCCCCAGGAGCGGCGAGACGATAGCGAAGGGGGCCAGGGTGAACAGCAGGTAGAGGAGAACCTGGTGGTCGGCGGCCGAGGGCGAGATCGAGAAGAACAGCGAACCCGCCAACGAGATGGTGACCAGAGTGTCGCCGCCGAGCATGGCCGACTGGACCAGCGACAGCCGGCCGATCGGATGGGCCTGGTCGAACAGGTCCTTCTGGGCCTGGCGGGCCAGCTCCTTGAACTGCGCGATCCTCGGCCCCATCGCCACCGACCCAATGTAGGGGGTCCTGCCACCGCCTACGCCGACGTCCGGTGGTCATGATTCGAGTGGCGGTGGTCCGCACCGCCCGATCGGTGAACCCAAACACGGGGGACGGCTCCACTGCGTCTTCGGGTGTGTCCTCCAAAGAGGCGAGGCGTTGACGCAGCTGACGCCATCGAGCACCGTCGCCTCGGGAGACGCGCCAGACCACTCGTCGTCGACGTCGAAGACTTCGCCGGTCCTTGCCGTGCGATGCGGCCGATGCCCGCTCGGACTTACCGGAGCTGCTTAGATTCTCGCCAGGGGCCGGGGAGCGACGCCCCGAGAGGATCCCGAAATGATGAGAGGGGCGAACATGCGAGCCATCGATGGCGAAGACGAGAAGACCCGGGGAATGTTTCCGCCATCACACAGCGCCCGCCGGGCAATTCGAGCCCATATCGCTGGCCGAGCCATCGCTGTCCTAGCCGCGTCGTGCTGCGCGCTCCTGATGGCAGTAGGCGTTGGCGCCACGGCGAGCAGCGCAGCGACGTTCGGCCCACACGATCCCGGCTTGGCCGCGAACGGCGCCACTCCGGGATCGTCGAGCCGACTCGCCCCTCACACCCCCGCGCCGCTCACGCTCGCCAACATCGTGGTCACGGACCTCAGTACGAACGCAGCCTCGGTGATCTCGTACGACAACCCGGCCCCCATCTATCCGACCAACATCAATTGCAACACCGGCACCACGGACCTGCTTTGCCTGAACTACGGAGATGGCCCGGGCCCCAACGGCGGTGCGTTTCTGGCCGTGCCGCCAGGTCCTCTCGCAGCCGGACAGAGCTTTGCGGCGACCATGAGCGTCTCGGCTGACAACACGACGTGCGGGAGTGGGACGTTCAACGGCGGCGACTCTTCCGCCGCCGCCGCGATCGAGGTGGATCAATACGTGTTCACCTCAGGCCCAACGCCGGTCCAGACCGTAGCCGTGCAGTTCGACTGCACAAACTCCAAAGTCGACATCTCGGGCACGATCGCCTACAACATCGTGCCCACCGACCCACACGGCGGGTACTACCTCTACGGGGAACAAGGTGAGATCACGGGGTTCGGCAACGACAACTACCTCGCTTACCTCGACGGCGCCCAGTACGTCGACCTCAATGCTCCGATCGTGGGCATGGCGCCGACGCCTGACGGTGGCGGCTATTGGATGGCTGGGTCCGATGGCGGCGTCTTCACCAGCGGGGACGCCAACTTCTACGGCTCGACGGGAAACCTGCACCTCAACAAGCCGGTGCTCGGCATGGCGGCCACTCCCGACGGCAAGGGCTACTGGTTCGTGGCCTCCGACGGGGGCATCTTCTCCTTCGGTGATGCCCAGTTCTACGGCTCGACCGGGGGCATCCGACTCAACAAGCCGGTGGTCGGGATGGCGGCCACTCCCGACGGGAGGGGCTATTGGCTCGTGGCCTCCGACGGGGGCATCTTCTCCTTCGGGGATGCCCAGTTCTACGGCTCGACCGGGAACATCCGACTCAACAAGCCGGTGGTTGGCATGACCCCGACGCCCTCAGGAAGCGGCTACTGGCTGGTGGCCTCCGACGGGGGCATCTTCTCCTTCGGGGATGCCGGCTTCTACGGCTCGACAGGGAATATCAAGCTCAATCAGCCCATCGTCGGCATGACGGCCACCCCGGATGGGAGGGGTTATTGGTTCACCGCCTCTGACGGTGGCATCTTCAGTTTCGGTTCGGCTGTCTTCTCGGGCAGTCTGGGAGGCACCGGCGTCACCGACGTTGCGGGGATGTCTCTCGGTGCGTCGTCCAGTCCCGGCTGACCCGCCTCACCCGCCGGGCAGTCGACGACCACCAGGAAGATTGACGAACCAGGGCGGCTCAGCTGAGCGCGCCGGCGGCACGCAGTGCTCGCACGGTCTCTTCGGGCACGCCCCACTCGAGCAGGCCCACCAGCGTGTCGGCGCCCGGGTGCGAGGGCGGCTTCGAGACGGCCGACGGCGTCCGCGAGAAGCGCGGCGAGGGTCCGGGCTGGACCACACCGCCGACGTCGACGTAGGTGCCCCGGGCCGCGTTCTGCGGGTGGCGGGGCGCTTCCCACGGTGAGAGCACCGGTGCCACGCAGGCATCGGTCCCGTCGAAGGCGGCGGTCCACTCGTCACGAGTCCTGGTCCTGAAGACGGCCGCGAACCGCTCCTTCATGGCCGGCCAGTCCGGCCTCGAGTTCTGCGCCGGCAGCGTGGGGTCGTGGGCCAGGCCCATCCCCTCGAGCAGACGGGCGTAGAACTGTGGCTCGATCGCCCCGACCGACATCCAGCGACCGTCGGCCGTCTCGTAGACCTCGTAGTACGGGGCGCCCGTATCGAGCATGTTGGCCCCCCGCTCCTCGTTCCACTGACCATCGAGGTGGAAGGCGTGGATCATGGTCATGAGGGCCGCCGAGCCGTCGGTCATGGCGGCGTCGATCACCTGCCCCCGGCCCGAGCGCGACGCCTCGAGCATGGCCGCCACCATGCCGAAGGCCAGCATCATGCCTCCCCCGCCGAAGTCACCCACCATGTTGAGGGGGGGCACCGGCGCCGAGTCCGCCCGGCCCATCGACCACAGGGCGCCTCCGATGGCGATGTAGTTGATGTCGTGACCCGCCATGGAGGCCATGGGCCCGTCCTGGCCCCAGCCGGTCATGCGCCCGTACACCAAGCGGGGATTGCGGGCCAGGCATTCTTCCGGGCCCAGGCCAAGTCGCTCGGCCACACCGGGACGGAACCCCTCCACGAACCCGTCCGCCTGCTCGACCAGCTCGAGCACCAGGGCCAGCGCATCGGGGTGCTTCAGGTCGATGCCCACCGAAGGGCGCGAGCGGTTGAGCAGGTCCCAGTACCCGCCGTGGGCATCCGCGGCACGCTCTACGGCACCGGGCGCGGCCCGCTCGAGTCGCAACACCTGCGCGCCGGCGTCGGCCAGCATCATGCAGGCGAACGGCGCCGGCCCGAGCCCGGCCAGCTCGACGATCCTGATCCCGTGCAACGGTCCGCTCCGGTCGCTCACGGCAGGATGCTGACCCGTGGCACCACGGTCGGTCAAGCCACGGCCGCCGTGCCCGGCGCGCCAAGCTGGAGGCATGCCGACCGCCAGCGCTCCCGGACGGGTGACCCTCATCGGTGACCACACCGACTACAACGGCGGCGTCTCGTTGCCCATGGCCATCGACCTGGTGACCCAGGTCACGTTCACGCCGCGGCCCGGCAGCTTCCTGGTGGGCCTCGATTCCGACCAGCTCACGTCGGGACCACTCGAGATCCCGCTCGAGGCCCTGGCCTCCGGGTCCGCCGAGGCGGTGCCGCCCGAGGCCCTCCTGGCATTGGGACTCCTCCGCCGGCGACCGCCGGCAACGGGCGGAACCATCACGGTGCGCAGCACCCTCCCCATGGGTGCCGGGCTCTCCTCGAGCGCCGCATTCTCGGTAGCGCTCCTGCTCGCGCTCGGCCATGACCCCGACCCGGTGCGCCTGGCGCGGGCCACCCAGGAGGCCGAGCGCGCCACGGGAGCGCCGGTCGGGCTGCTCGACCCGCTCGTCATCGCCGCCGCCGTGGCCGGTCACGCTTTGCACATCGACTTCTCCACCCTCGAGATGCGACAGGTCCCGCTCCCCGAGGAAGCGGCCTTCGTGGTGGTCCACTCCGAAGCCCCGCGCCTGCTCTCGGGCACCCCGTACGCCACCCGGCGCGCCGAGTGCGAGCGTGCCGCGGCGCTCCTCGGGAAGCCCCTCGGCCTGTGCGACCTCGGGGACCTGGGCGCACTGGCCGACCCCGTGCTGCGCCGGCGGGGCCGCCATGTGGTGACCGAGTGTGCCCGGGTGCGCCAGGCGCTCCAGCTGCTCGACCGCGGCAACCTGCGCGGCCTCGGGGAGGTCATGACCGACGGGCACCGCTCCCTGGCCGACGACTACAAGGTCTCGGTGGCCGCGGTCGACGAGCTGGTCGAGGAGCTCCTGGGCCGCCCGGGCGTGCTCGGGGCCCGGCTGACCGGGGGCGGGTTCGGCGGGTGCGTCCTGGCCCTGTGCGAGCCCGACTCGCCCGCGCTCGACCCCGAGGTCCACGCACCGCGACGGGCCTGGCGGGTCAGCCCAGCTGGTGGCGCAGCGCGTCTTGCGACGTAGCCACGAGCGCGTCGAGCACACCCAGGGCACGGCCGCTGTCGATCGAACCGCGGGCGACCTCGAGCCCGGCCTCGAGGTCCTCCACCCGCCCGGCCACCAGGAGTGCCGCGGCCGCGTTGAGCAGGCCGATGTCGCGGCGGGCCCCGACCTCTCCCTCGAGCACGGCGCGGATCACCCCGGCGTTGAAGGCGGCGTCACCGCCTCGCAGGTCGTCGAGGGTGGCCGTCGCCAGGCCGAGCGTCGACGGATCCACCCGCCAGCCGGTCACCTCGTACGCCCCTGCGCCGTCGCCGCGCACCTCGAGCACGTCGGCCGGTGAGGTCACGCTCAGCTCGTCGAGCCCGTCGTCGGCATGCACGATCAGGGCGCGCCGACTGCCCGTCGCCCCGAACACGCCGGCCATGATGGGTGCCATGGCCGGGTCGCTCACCCCCACCAGCTGGTAGCGCACCCGGGCCGGGTTGGCCAGGGGGCCCAGGAAGTTGAAGACGGTGGGCACGCCGAGCTCCTTGCGGACCGGACCGACGAAGCGCAGGGCCGGGTGGAAACGCTGGGCGAAGCAGAAGCCCATGCCGGCCTCGGCCACGCAGCGGGCGACGCCCACCGGTCCGATCTCGATGGCCACCCCCAGGGCCTCGAGCACGTCGGCCGTACCGACCGACGAGGAGGCGGCCCGGTTGCCGTGCTTGCACACCCGCACACCACTGCCGGCGGTGATGAACGCCGCCAGCGTGGTGACGTTGATGCTGGAGAGTCGGTCACCTCCCGTGCCCACGAGGTCGACGACCACGCCGTCGTCGACCTCGTCGAGCGGGCAGGGCACCGCCGCGCCCATCATGGCGCGCGCCAGGCCGGTCACCTCCTCGGGCGTCTCGCCCTTGGCATGGAGCAGGGCCAAGAACGCTCCGACCTGTGCGGGGGTGGCCTCGCCGGTGAGCACGACGCCCAACGTCTCCTCCGCCTCCGCCGCCGTGAGCGGCTGGCGCCGCGACAGCCGGGTGAGGATCTCGGGCCAGCTCAGTCCCACCACAGGTCTCCGTCGAGCACGCCCCGGGCGATGAGCCCGAGCTGCACCTGCGAGGTGCCCTCCACGATCGTGAGCTGCTTGGCGTCGCGGTACCACTGCTCGGTCGGGTGGTCCTCCATGTAGCCGGCCGCACCGAGGAGCTGCACGGCCAGCGACGACGCCCGGACGGCCAGCTCAGTGGCGTGGTACTTGGCCATGGACAGGAACGGCACGTCCTCCTTGGCGAACCGGCCGGTGTCGGCCAGTGCGGCGGCCCGGTAGGTGAGCAGCCGCGCCGCCTCGATCTCGACGGCGCACTTGGCGATCTCCCAGCGGATCCCCTGGAAATCCGCCACGGTGGCCCCGAAGGCCTCCCGTCCCTTCACGTACTCGGTGGCGTACATCAGCGCACCCTCGGCCAGCCCGAGGCCCCGGGCGGCCACGATGGGGCGCATGAGGTTGAGGCTCTGCATGGCCAGGCGGAACCCGCCGGCCTCCCCGATGACGTTCTCCCCCGGCACGTGCACCGCGGTGAGCACCAGCTCGCCGGTGTCCACGCCGCGCACGCCCATCTTGCGGTCGATGCGACCGACCTCGACGCCCTCCCAATCTCTCTCGACCACGAAGGCGGTCACCGAGTCGCGGGCACGGCTCTCGGGATCCCCCGTCTTGGCGAAGACCGTGTACCAGTCGGCCTCCCGGATCCCCGACATCCAGCACTTGGTGCCCGTGACCACCCAGCCCCCGGCCACGTCTGGATCGGGGGTGGCCCGGGTGCGTATCCCCATCACGTCGCTGCCCGCCTGGGGTTCGGAGAGTCCGAACGCGGCACGTCGGGAACCGTCGCTGATCCCGGGCAGGTAACGGGACTTCAGGGCCTCGCTGCCGGCGACCAGCATCGGCCCGGCGGGCAGCCGGGTCAGCAGCAGCATGAGGGCGGCCGCGCTCGAGTACTTGGCCACCTCCTCGATGGCCACGCACAGCCCCAGGATCCCCGCGCCCGAACCGCCGTAGTCGGTCGGCAGACCCAGCCCCAGCAGGCCGGCATCGCGGAACACCTCGAACAGATCCTGGGGGTAGCGCCCCTCGCGATCCATGTCCCTCGCCCTCGGCTTGACCTTGTCGCGGGCCAGACGGCGCACCATGTCGCGGAGCTCGAGCAGGTCGTCGGGCAGCGAAAAGTCCACCAATGAAGGCTATCGAACCCTCCGGCCAGGTATTTTCTGGTCCTTGAGCTCCGACGAACCACCGCCGCCCCCATCACCTCCGGATTCGGAGCCGTCCCTCGATGGCCTGCGCTCGCGATCGGACCTGCAATCCGAGCTGCGCAAGACCCACAAGGCGGAGACCCGCCGTCAGCATCGCTGGCGCCGGCGGCTCCTCTACGCCACCGCCGGCGTGGTGCTCCTGGCCGCACTGGGAGCTGGTGGGATCTACGCGTACTCGACCTACCGCTTCGACCAGATCAAGAAGGTGCACGCCAAGCACCTCGTCCCGGCCTCCTCGTTGAGCTCCAAGCCGTTCACCCTGCTCCTGGTGGGGTCCGACAGCCGGGCGTTCGTACAGAACTCCACCCAGGCCAATGCCTTCGGCAACGAGTCGAACGCCGGCGGACAGCGCAGCGACGTGACCATGGTCGCCCGCTTCGACCCCGCGGCCAAGTCCGTGACGGTCCTCTCCATCCCGCGCGACCTGTGGGTCGACATCCCCGGGAACACCAGCGGGATCTCGGGGTACAACCGGATCAACGCCGCCTACGACTCGGGCCCCGACCTCCTCGTCCAGACGGTCGAGCACGACCTGGGCATCCCCATCAACCACTACATGGCGGTCGACTTCCCGGGGTTCTCCGGCATGGTCAACGCCCTGGGCGGGATCACCATGGACTTCCCGACCGAGGTCAAGGACCAGTACACCGGGCTCGACGTCACCTCGACGGGGTGCCAGGTGGTGAACGGGACGACCGCCCTCCAGCTGGTGCGCAGTCGCCACCTCGCCTACACCAACGCCAACGGCTACTGGAACTACGACGGGCTCTCCGACTTCAGCCGGATCCAGCGCCAGGACGCCTTCTTCCGCGCCGTGCTCGACAAGGTCCACCAGGTGGGCCTGAACCCCTTCACCATCAATGCCTTCATCGGGGCCGCGGTCTCCAACCTCACCATCGACGACACCCTGACCAAGGGTGACCTGCTCGCCATCGTGCAGGCGTTCCGGAACCTCTCCTCCTCGCACCTCATGACCGAGACCCTTCCCACCGTCTCCTACACGAGCGACGGGGGCGCGGCGGCACTGAAGGAGGCGCAGCCCTACGCCGACGCCATGATCACCGCCTTCAACCAGATCGGCACCCTGCCGGCGCCGGCGCACCGGACCACCTCGACCACGACGACGACCACGACCACGATCCCCCACGGGCAAGTCGCGGTGGACGTGCTGAACGCATCGAGCGTCGACGGGCTCGCCACCTCGACGGCGACCGCGCTGAGGGGCCAGGGCTTCGACGTGAGCGGGATCGGCAACGCCGCGGTCGCCCTGGTGGCGGGCAGTCCCTCCGAGATCCGCTACGGGCCACAGGGCGCCGCGGCGGCACAGACGCTCCGCACGGTGCTCGGTGGCCCCGTCGTCCTCACGCCAGACCCCACGGTGAGCGGTACCACCCTCACACTGCTCGTGGCCGGGCCGCAGCTGACGGTCGGCTCGGCGGCCGGTGGCACGACGACCACGACGCCCGCCCCCTTCTCCCCGGCCACGACGACCACGATCCCTTCGGACGTCTACACCAACACCCAGGCCGAGCCCTGGAACCCGTTCCCGTGCACGCTGGGCACGTCGACCTCGACATCGGGGGCCCACACCGCGGCGAAGTCCGGTTCGACCACCTCGACCAGGGCGCGCCCGGGGGCGAAGAGATAGGCCAGACCCGGGCCCCGTCGCGGGTGGCTCAGGCGGACTTGCGCCTCTGGCGCACGATCCGCCGACGCTCCCGCTCGGTCGTGCCCCCCCAGATGCCTTCCCGCTCGCGGTGGGCCAGGGCGTGCTCGAGGCACGCCTGACGGACCGGGCAGACGGCACAGACCGCCTTGGCCTCGGCCGCGACGGCCTCGTCCTCGGTCACCGGGTAGAAGGCCTCGACGTCGAGACCCCGGCAGGCGGCTTGCTTGCGCCACGTGGTGGCGATCATGGGAAACACTTCCTCGTCACGGATTCAAACGGATACTGGCGTTCGCCCTATTCGGAGGCCCTCCCCGTGTGACGGCAGGAGGCATCGTCCCCGATTTCGGCGAACGAAGAGTATCTCGTACATCCGGTGCGGCTGTAAAGACGGACGCACCGGATGTCCCCTCACCAGGAGACTCACATGCGATTTGTTGCTCAGATCCCGGCGTACCCGATCCGGACCCGGAGGTGTACCCGGCACAGACCCGTGGCGGCCAGCGCCCAACTGTCGATCGTGGCCGGGCGCTCGAGCACGGTGCAATCACCGCAGGCCGAGCCTCGGACACCCTCGACCTGCCCCACGAGCGCCGAGAGCTCTTCGAGCTCGTCTCCGGTGAGCGCCCCGTCCTGGCGCCGGCGCCAGAGCTCGGAGAGGCGGATCTCCCGGGCCAGCTCGGCCTCCGCCTCGTCGTCGGCGAAGAGTCGCCCGTGCCCGCTCTCGAAGACCCACTCGGCCAGGGGTTCGCCGCCCGGCACCGCCCAGGCGGACTCCGGCCACCGCCGGGCGCGCTCCTCGTCTCCCAACAGCCTCAGATAGAGCTCCTCGGGGTCGATCTCTGGATCCATCTCGGGATCGAGCTCGAGCCCCAGGACCTCCTCGTACTCGGGCGCGTCCCTCGGATCGAACTCCCATGCGTCGTTGCGATGCTCCATCTGGCCCTTCCCCTCACGGCCCGGCGGCGGACGTCGTGGTGCCGCACAAGTCAGCTGATCGGCGCGATCAACGCCCCCTTGAAGGAGTTCGACGCCGCCGGCGGCCCCGCGAAACCGATATTGGCCAGCCGTTGCTCCCGAGCATCGTGGTGCACTCCGGACGCACAACGAAGCAGTGTGGAACTCAGGCCATCGATCGCGGTGGATCGAGCGACCAGCCGCTCGTCAACCGGCGGTCGCCCGCCGCCGCCACGATGATCCACTCCGACGGGGTCCACGTGAAGATGGCGTCCTGACGATAGCGAGACGCCAGCGCCAGCACCTCGGGTTCGCGGATGCCCTGGACGGCCACGCCCTCCTCCCGGCGGCCGGTCGCGGGGTCGATGCCGATGGCCGCCCACATGCGATGGGAACCCAGGCGCAACTCGGCTTCGAGCTCGACCTGACGGGCGCGGTTGACGTGCTCGCCCGGCCGCTCGCTACCGGGATCCCACGCCGTCAGCAGATGCACGGGCTCGAGCGACGGCCAGGGCCACGGGCCGCACTCCCCGGGAGCAGCCGGATGGATGACCAGCTCCTCCTCCTGGGGCAGTCGGACCTCGACCACTGTCCACGCGTAGCCAGCCCAGGGATCCTGTGGGTCGAGCGACACGACCGGGACACTATCGGCGAGGGTCCGGGAAGCACTGATCAGGTCGGGTCGTGCTCGAGAGCCGTTGTGGCAGTCTGGGTCGGTGCACCCGTTCCGGCGCGACGACGCCCTGCGCCGGCTGGCGGACGAGGAGTTCGACATCCTGGTCGTCGGAGGCGGCGTGACCGGCGCTGGTGTCGCACTCGACGCGGCGAGCCGCGGCCTGCGGACCGCTCTGGTCGAGAAGGGGGACTTCGCTTCGGGAACCTCTTCGAAGTCGTCGAAGATGATCCATGGGGGTCTCCGCTACCTCCAACAGCGTGAGATCCGCCTGGTCTACGAGAACCTGGCCGAGCGCCAGCGGCTCTTGGAGAACGCACCCCACCTGGTGTCACCGCTGCCCTTCCTCATTCCGCTCTTCGGCCACCAGGGTCCGGCCTCACGCGCGCTGGCTCGCTCGTACGCATCCGCGCTGTGGATGTACGACGTCACCGGAGGGTGGCGCATCGGCGAGCGCCATCGTGGCGTGAGCAAGGACGAGGCGCTGGCCCACCTCCCCACCTTGGACACCGAGAGCCTCGTGGCCGGGTTCCTCTACTTCGACGCCCGCGCCGACGATGCACGTCTGACCCTCACCTTGGCCCGCACGGCCGCCGTGGAGTTCGGGGCGGCGGTGGCCAACTACGCACCGGTGGTCGCCGTCACCACCGGGCCCGACGGACGGGTCGACGGCGCCGTCGTCACGCCGGGCCTCGGCGCGGGCGACGACCAGATCCGGATCCGGGCACGCGTCGTCGTCAACGCCTCGGGCGTGTGGGCCGACGCGGTCCGCGCGCTCGACGAGGGCGCGGACCCCGGCTCGATCCGCCCCGCCGTGGGGGTCCACGTGACGGTCCGGTCGGCCCGCCTCCCCTGCGACGTGGCCGCCGTCCTTCCCGTGCCCGGGGACCGGCGCTCCATCTTCGTCGTGCCCTGGCCCGAGGCCGAGCTCGTCTACCTCGGCACCACCGACACGGACTACGCCGGCCCGCTCGACCACCCCGCGTGCAGCAGCGATCACGTCGACTACTTGTTGCGCGCCGTCAACCGGGTCACCTCCTCGCACCTGACCCGAGCCGACGTCACAGGAGTCTGGGCCGGGCTCCGCCCGCTGTTGGCATCGAGGAGACGGGGCGGGCACGTCTCGGCACGCACGGCCGACCTGTCCCGCCGCCACAGCGTCACGACGTCGTCCCGCGGCGTGGTCACCGTGACCGGGGGCAAGCTGACCACGTACCGCAAGATGGCCCAGGATGCCGTCGACACCGTGGTCACCACCCTCGGCGAGTCCCCGCGGCGCAGGCGCTGCGTGACGCGCTCTCTGCGGCTCCTCGGCGCGACCGAACGGGCCCGGGATCCGGTCACCATGGCCCAGCCCCACGCGCACCTCCTGGGCCGCTACGGCACCGAGTCGGGTGCCGTGCTCGCCGTGGCCCAGGGCCGCCCGGAGCTGCTCGAGCGCGTGGTGGCCGGGTTGCCCTACACCGGGGCCGAGCTCGTGTACGCCGCCCGAGAGGAGATGGCCTGCACGCTCGACGACCTGCTCTCCCGTCGGACTCGGGCCACGATCCAACTGGCGGCAGCCGCGCAGGCAGCCGCGCCGGCGGCCGCGGCGCTGGTCGCGCCCGAGCTCGGATGGAGCGAGCATCAGACGGCAGCACAGGTCTCCGCCTACGTGGCTTCGAGCCGGAGCGACCTCTCGAGCGCGGGAGTCGACCACGCATGACGATCCGGCCGACCCCGGTCACCCCGATCGATGCCGAACCCGGCGCGGTGGTGGACCGCCTGTCGGCTACGCCGGTCGAGGTCCCCCCATCGCTGCTCGATCGGATCGCGTCCGCCGGCGTCACGGTGCGCACCGACGACCGGACCCGGGCCGAGGCCGGACGGGACTGGTGGCCCCTCGCCGTGGGATGGGCACCCGAGGGGGCGGTGCCGCAGAGGCCCGGGGCCGTGGTCCGTCCCGAGACGACAGCCCAGGTGGCTGACGTCCTCTCGGCCTGCCACGAGGCCGGCGTCCCGGTGACGGCGGCGGGTGGCAGGAGCGGCGTCTGTGGTGGGGCCGTTCCCGCCTTCGGCGGGATCGCCCTCGACATGACCGGTGACGCCGGGGTGCGGCACGTGGACGAGATCTCGGCCATCGCCGACGTGCGGGCCGGGACCTTCGGACCCGACCTCGAGGCGGTGCTCGGCGCGGTCGGGGACGGCTACACCCTGGGGCACTGGCCCCAGTCCTTCGACCTTTCCACGGTCGGGGGCTGGCTGGCGTGCCGTTCCGCCGGGCAGTACTCGACCCGGTACGGGAAGATCGAGGACATGGTGATCGGGCTCGAGGTGGTGCTGGCCGACGGGCGTGTCGTGCGCACCGACGGTGCCGGGCCGCGCGCGGCCACCGGGCCGAACCTGACACAGATGTTCGTCGGGAGCGAGGGGACCCTCGGCGTGATCACCGAAGCCAAGCTCCGGATCCACCCGCGGCCCGCCGCCCAAGCCCGCCGCGCCTTCGGCTTCGCCACGTTCGCCGACGGGCTCGAGGCGTGCCGCACGATCCTGCGGCGGGGGGCCACCCCGGCCGTGCTGCGCCTCTACGACGCGGTCGAGTCGGACCGCAACTTCGAGCTGCCCGACACCAACGTCCTGATCGTCCTCGACGAGGCCGATCCCCACATCCTGGGCGGCACCATGGCCGTGGTCGACGCCGTGTGCGGACCCGGGGTTCGGACGACCGTGCTCGATGCCTCCGTGGTCGAGCGCTGGCTCTCGCACCGCAACGACGTGTCGGCACTGGCACCACTGTGGCGGGCCGGCCTCGTGGTCGACACGGCGGAGGTGGCCGGACCGTGGTCCGTCCTGCCTCGCCTCTTCGAGGAGGTGGTCGCCGCGCTCGCGGCCCTCGATGGCACCCTCGCCGCCTCGGCTCACCAGTCCCACGCGTACGCCGACGGTGCCTGCCTCTACTTCACCTTCGGTGGCCAGGGTCCTGAGGGCGACGGCGCCTGGCGGGAGCGGTACTACCGCCAGGCCTGGGATGCGATCACCGAAGCCACCCTGGCGCACGGAGCCGCCATCAGCCACCACCACGGGATCGGGCTGCACCGGGCCCGTTACCTGCGGCGTGCCCTCGGGTCCTCTTTCCACGTCCTCGAGGACCTCAAGGCGGTCCTCGACCCGGTCGGGATCCTGAACCCCGGCAAGCTGGGGCTGCCCTCACCCTTCGGCCCCGCGCCATGGGCGTGAGCACCCCGAGCAGCGACGTCCTCGTCGTCGACGTGGGCACCTCCAGTGTCCGCGCGGCCATCGTGCGGCCCGATGCCACCATGACCCACGAGCACCGGCTTCCCCTGCTTCCCGACTCCCCGAGCCCCGGGGTGGTCGAGTTCGACGCCGCGGCCATGGCGGAGGCGGTCCTCTCGGTGGCCAGCGCGGCCCTCGATGCCGGAGGTCCCGTCGGCGGGGTCGGCATCGCCAACCAGCGGGCATCGGTCGTGGTCTGGGAGCGCTCCTCGGGCCGTCCCGTCGCTCCGGGCATCGGATGGCAGGACCTCCGGACGGTGGGGACCTGCCTCGCCCTCCAGGCAGAAGGGCTGCACCTGGCCCCCAATGCGTCGGCCACCAAGATCATGGCCATTCTCGACAGCGTCGACCCGGACCGCGAGCGTGCCGCCGGAGGCGAGCTATGCGCGGGGACGGTGGACAGCTGGGTGGCGTGGACCCTGTCGGGCGGCGCGTCCGCCGGCTCCGGCGCGCTGCACGTCACCGACGCCACCAACGCGGCGGTGACGGCGCTGGTGGACCCGAGCTCCCTCGACTGGGACGCCTCCCTCCTCGATCGCCTCGGGATCCCCGCGGCCATGCTGCCCAAGGTCGTCGACTCCTCGGGCCTGGTCGGCGCAGCCTCTGGCCTCGCCGGCGCGCCGGCGATCTGCGGCATCGCCGGCGACCAGCAGGCCTCGCTGATCGGTCAGGGCTGCACCCTGCCGGGCATGGCCAAGGCGACGTTCGGCACCGGCGGGATGCTCGACCAGTGCACGGGCCCCGGCCCGGCGCCCACCACGGCCGGCCGGGGAGAGGCCGGGACCTTTCCCATCGTGTCGTTCCGGGTGGCGGGGGTGCCGGCGTGGGGCACCGAGGCGGTCATGCTCTCGGCGGGAACTGCCGTCGAGTGGCTGCGCGACGATCTGGGGATGCTCGGCTCCGCCGCCGAATCCGCGGACGTCGCGGCGCGCTGCGACTCTTCCGGTGACGTCTGGTTCGTTCCCGCACTGCTGGGGCTCGGCACGCCGATCTGGGACTTCGGGGCCCGGGGCACGCTCGTGGGCCTCACCCGGGGCACCGGGAGGTCCGAGATCGTGCGGGCCGTGCTCGAAGGTGTCGCCCACCGGGGCGCCGACCTGGTCGAGTCGTCGGAGGCGGACAGCGGCTACCCGATCGGAGCGCTCCGCATCGACGGCGGGATGTCGGCGAACCCCGTCTTCGTCCAGGCTCTGGCAGACGCCAGCGGACGCCCCATCGAGGTCTCGCCCGTGCTCGAGGCCACGGCCCTGGGCGCCGGCCTCCTGGCCGGCATGGCCGTGGGTGCCTACCGCTCGACCGAGGAGATGGTGGCGACGTTCGCCCCCCTGCGGACGGTGGAACCGCTGGTGGGAGACGCCGCCCGCACTGCGGCTCGCGAGCGGTGGCGAGCCGCCCGATCGAAGGCGGAGGGCACGATCCCCGAATTGTCGGAGATCTCCTTCTAGGTCTCGGGCCGGGTCACGGGCGCGGTCACGGGCGCACGCCGAGCGGACCGCACAGCGTCCCGGCCTACCCCTGAGGGCGGCGGCGTCGGCATGGATTGAGGTGCTGCGCCATCCGCTTCGGGCCGGTCGGGACGAGCCGGGAGACCAGCACCGCCGTCGAGCGGGCACTCGCCACGCAGGCCGCGCTCGAGTCCACGGCCACTCGGGCCAACCCACCGACCACGGTCAGGGGGATCATGCCCGTCGTCACCACCACGTCGGCCACGGCATCGCCGATGCTGGGTTCGCTCACTTCGGGGGGGCCGACGAACACCCTCTCCTCCTCGTGGTCCCCTTCCGCCCGCTCGCCCCATCTCGGTCCCGGTCCCGACGAGGCCGTCCGGCGGTCGTCGACGGGCTGAAAGGACTCGTTGACCGCGGCCAGGCGCTCGGGCCGGAACTCCTCGCCGTCCGGGCCCCCTCCGGCAAGGAGGTCACGAGGGGCCGCATCCTCGGGGGCCGCGCCCTCGACGGCGCCGATCGCGGCGCTCCCGCCACCGTGATACTCGGTCGTCACGACCAGCGGACGTTCCTCGGTGTCGTGCATGGCCGCATAGCGCTGGGTGGAACGGTGCTGCCCAACCAGCTTGCACGCCCGGCGCTCGGAGATCTTGTAGTGGTCGACCAGGAAGTCGACCGCATCCCTCCGACGCGCCGGGCTTAGAATTTTCCCTTGTTCAGCTCCTGGAGCATCTCGATGTCACGGGCTTGGTCGGAGATGATGCGTTTGAGCCGGGTGTTCTCCTGTTCGAGCTCGTACAATCGTTCCGCCTCCTCGCCCTCGAGCGAGCCGTAGCGCGCCTTCCAGCGGTAATAGGTCTGCTCGGTCACGTCGAGCGACTTGGCGGCCAGGGCGACCGACACGCCCTCGTCGGTCAAGCGCTCGATCTCCTGCAACTTGGCCACGATCTCGTCGACGGTGTGCTTCTTCTTCGGGGCCATGCTCGCTCCTCGTCCGGCCGCGGTGTCATCAGGGCGCACGGTGTCGTGCCGCGGGCGCCGAAAGGACGGGGAGGAACCCTGGCCATCGGTCCTCGCCACCCGCCCGGCATGCACGAACCGTCAATTGTCGGTCACGTCGTGAACAACGAGATCACAATTCCTCCTCGCCCCCCGGCATCCGAGGCCCATCGACGGACGGTCGTCGCCGCCCGCGATGGTACTGCCGAAGCCCTGCGATCAGGACGACCTGGTGCTCCGGGCCAGGGCCTCGTCCCAGCTCGAGCCGGCGGCCACCAGCGGCCGGAGCTTCATGAGCTGTCGGGGCATTCCCATCCCGAGCACGGCCCGGAGGCGGCCCGCCCGCCCGTAGATCGCCACGAACTTCCCCTCTTCGAGCGAACCGTGCACGATCTCCACCTCGTCCTCGCCACCCGGATTGCCGAGCACCTGGATCCTGGTCCCGAACTGATCGGACCAGAAGTACGGCACCGGGACGAACGAGGGGGCGTCGGCACGACCCGCCAGCACGCTGCGGGCGGCGGCCGCTCCGGCCTCGGCAGCGACCTGCCAGTGCTCGATCCGGATCTCCTCGTCCCCGCCTGGGTGCCGCCAGCGCCAGCGGGCCACGTCGCCGGCCGCCACGATGCCGTCGGCTGCGAAGAGGCGGTCGTCGCAGAGCACCCCGTTGGCGATGCTGAGCCCGGAGTCCTCGAGCCACCCGGTCGCCGGCGTGACCCCGATGCCCACCACCACCACGTCCGCAGCCAGCTTCTCGCCGCCGCCGAGGGCCACGACCAGTCCACCAGCGTCGCCGCGCCGCACGCCCTCGACGGTCACGCCGACTCGCAGGTCGACACCGTGGGCCCCGTGCAGTGAGGCGCAGTGTGCTCCGATCATGGGGCCCACCACGGTGCGCAGAGGGATGTCGAGCATCTCGAGCACGGTGACGTGGCAGCCGAGGCCCACAGAGGTGGAGGCCACCTCGGCCCCGATGAAACCCGCCCCGATGACCACCACCCGGGCTGCGTCCACCGCGGTGAGCGCCACGCGCAGGGCCAACGAATCGTCGAGCGTGCGCAGCGTGAACAGCCCGTCGTCATGGGTCAGCGTCTCGGTCCCCGGAAGTTGGCGGGGCGACGCACCGGTGGTGATGATCACGGCGTCCCCGCGCTCGACGGTGCCGTCCGCGAGCTCGACGCCACGACCCTCCACGTCGAGGGAGACTGCACGACGCCCCAGGACCTCGTGGATCCGCAGCTCGCTGGAGCGCCGCTTGTCGGCCAGCACCGCCTTCTCCGGAGGCCAGGTGCCGGCCAGGACCTCCTTGGAGAGCGGTGGGCGGTCGTAGGGCAGGTGCAGCTCCTCACCGACGAGCGAGATGGCTCCGTCGTACCCGTCGGCGCGCAGCGCCTCGACGGCCCGCCACCCGGCTAAGGACGCGCCGACCACGACGATCTTGTTCTCCACGCTCACTCAGGCTCCCTTCACCACTGGCCGCACGCGGCCAGCTCCGTCACTGGCCGAACATGGCCAGCCACTCCTGGGCAGAGCGCGGCCGGAAGACATAGTTCCACTTCCTGGTGTCCCCCATGCTCGCCGAGGGCTCCGACGAGTACCGGTGACCGGGGAACAAGGTGGCGTCGTCGGGAACCCGCGCCAATCGAGTGTTGAGCGACTCGTACATGGCCAGGGGATCGGCGCCGGGCAGATCGGTGCGACCGCAGCCGTCGAGGAACAGCGTGTCACCGGCCACCAGTCGCCCGTCCACCAGGAAGCACTGGCTGCCCGGCGTGTGGCCGGGCGTGTGGATGAGCTCGACCCGGACCAGCCCGACCTCCACCACGTCGCCGCTGTCGTGACCCACCAATTCGCTCCGGCTGACACCGGTGTTGCGCTCGACCCACGGCACTTCGTCGGCCTGGACGTGGATGGGCACCGCGGTCTTCTCGAGCAGGGCGCCGATCCCCTCGAGGCTCCAGGCTCCGATGCGCCCGCCGACATGGTCGGCGTGGTAATGCGTCCCGAGCACGCCGGTCAGGTGCATGCCGTCGCCCTCCACGATGTCGAGCAGCTCCTGCACGGCGTAGGCCGGGTCGACCACGACCGCCTCGCCCGTCTCCCGGTCACCGATCAGGTAGACGAAGTTCATCATTTGTTGCGCGATGGGGTCCTGGCGGGCGAAGTCTCGCCCCGAGAGCAGTTGTCGGAAGTACAGGCGTGAGCCCGGCGCGTCACTCATCGGCGTCACCTCCCACCTCCCCTGACCCCTCGACGGCCAATGTGTCGAGTCGGGGAACGAGCTCCTCCACCTGTGCCCTGGTCCGGCGCAGCCTTCGGTCGAGCTCGTCGATCAACTCCGTGGCGCGCTCGAGACGTGCCACGAGGACGTCGACGTCCACCTCACGCTGCTCGAAGAAGCTGACGATCGTGTCGAGCTCTCGGCTGGCCTCCGTGTAGCTCAGCTGCTCCACGGGGACCGCTTCGGCATCCGTCTCGCTCACCGGTGTTCTCCTCCGTCTCGGTCTTCTCCGTGCCCCACGGAACTCTCCACCCCACCCACCTCGATGCGGCTACGCACCGTCCCGTCGGCCAGGCGCGTCACGATCTCCTGTGCTCCCTGGAGGTCTCGCACGCTGCGTACCAGGGCTCCGTCGGCCGTGAGGGTCAGGCTGTAGCCGCGCTCGAGCTGACGCTCCACGTCGTACGCGTCGAGCAACCGCCGCCACGCGGCCGCCCGCTCCTCGTGGCGCTCCAGGTGACCCATGGCCAGTGGGCCGAGGCGTGCCGTGCGCGCCCGCAGCCCCGTGTCGCAGGTGTCCAGTCGGAGAGGCACCCCGCGCGCGAGGGACGCGGATTTTGTCTCCAGGCGCTCGGCGTGGACGCGTAGCTGGTGGCGGGCCGCCGCGGTGAGGTGGCGACGAGCCTGAGCGTCACGCTGCTCGGCCGCGGCGAGGAAGGAGGGCACCCGACGGGCCAGCACCCCCGCCGGCTCCGCCACGTGCGTGGTCCACCAGCGACGCGCCACGTCCACCAGCTGCCGGCCGCACTCGGTCGGGGTGATGCAAGCCCGCCCGGCCACGATGTCGGTCACCGTCTCGTCGCCCGTGTGCCCAATGCCGGTGAACACCGGCTTGGGGCAGGTGGCCACCGCCCTCGCCACCAGCTCGGTCTCGAAGGTGGCCAGGTCGGCACGTGCCCCGCCTCCGCGCACGATGGCCACCACGTCGCAGTCGCTGCGGCCCAGCATGGCCACGGCGCGGGCGACCGATGCCGGCGCGCCCGGGCCCTGCACGGGGACCTTGACGTGCGAGACCCTGAACCCGAGGCCCGAGCTCACCAGCTGGCCCAGGAAGTCGCGGCAGCCCTCGGTCCCGGGGCTGGCCACCAGCCCCACGTGCAGTGGCACCTCGGGGACGGACAGGCCGGCGTTGCGGGTCACCAGCCCCTCGGCCTCGAGAGCCCGCAGGAGCCGGGCCCGCTCGGCGGCCAGCCGCCCCAGGAGGGCGGTGACGTCGATCTCGGCCAGTATGAAGCCCACCTCGCCCTTGGGCCGATACAGGTCGAGTGTGCCCCGCAGCACGACCACCATGCCCTCGGCGAGCTCGATCCCTTCCTTGGTCAAGGCGTGGCGCAGCGGCCCCCACGTGGTGCGCCAGCACTTGACCTTCAGCGTGGGGGCACCCCCACGCTGGCGCGACCCTGGGCCGGCCTCGTCGTCGGGATCGACCAGGTCCAGGTAGAGGTGGCCCGACCGGTGATCGGAGAGATGCGAGATCTCACCGCGGACCCACAGCGGCCGGGCACGGGGGAAGGCCCGGCTGAGGGCGCCCTCCACCGCCTCGTAGAGCCCGCCGATGGACAGGACGTCGGGATGGTCCTCGCCGTGCACCGCCGGGTCGAAATCGTGGACGCCGCCAGAAGCGTCCTCGGCCGGGGCGGGCGGCGACTCGGGATCGAAGAGCTGGCTGGCACCGCCGGGCATCCCGGACACCCTACCGACGTTCGCTACCATCACGACAATGGGCCTGCTCTCCTCGGACCTGGACTTTTAGGTCCGTGTTCGTCACCAATCACGTGCTCTCGGGCGTCATCGTCGGCCGGGCACTCGAGCGGCGGCCGGCCGCTGCGTTCCTCGCCGGCGTGGCCTCGCACCTGTTGCTCGACATGGTCCCGCACTGGGGCTGCGGCTCGTCTGCGCCCTTCGAGGAGGGGCTCTTCCTCCGCTACGCCCGGCGCGACGGCGTGCTCGGGTTGGCGGCCGCGGCCGGGGCCACGCTGGCGGTGCACCCACGAGCCCGCACGGCGACCCTGGCCGCCATCGCCGGCGCCACGCTGCTCGATGCCGACAAGCCCATGCAGTACTTCTTCGGGCACGACCCGTTCCCCCGGTTGATCAGCCAGATCCACAAGCGGGTCCAGAACGAATCGTCCGGTGGCCTGCCACGGGAGCTCGCCTTCGGCGTGCTGTGCGCCCTCGTCGACGCCTGCATCGCGGCTCGCGGAAGACGGCGCCTGACCCTCACCGGGCCCGGCCGGACCGCGACCACCCCCGCCGGGTGTCAGAATCAGGGCTGACGGTGAGTCGGCCGGGTGGCCGCGGCACGGGCCGCACGCGGGACCGTGTCGAGGAAGGTCGGGACTCCGCAGGGCAGGGTGCTGGCTAACGGCCAGTCGGGGCGACCCGCAGGACAGTGCCACAGAAAGGAAACCGCCGATGGCGGGCGACAGCCCGCACAGGTAAGGGTGAAAGGGTGCGGTAAGAGCGCACCAGCGGCGAGGGTGACCCCGCCGGCTCGGTAAACCCCACCCGGAGCAAGGCCAAGCGTGGGAGATGGGCTGCCCGTCCGGCCTCCGAGAGGAGGCGCTCCCCAGGTAGGCCGCTCAGATGGATGGCCACCCCGGTTTTCCGCCCCACTCGGGCGGGGGGCCGGACAGAATCCCGCCTACAGGCCGGCTCACCGTCACCATCCTTCCGCCCAGGCGGAACCACGGCCGCCTCATTGAAGAGGTCGGCCCTACGGGACACAGCACCTTGTGGTGCGGTCGACCGACTCGGCCCAGACGTACGTGAACTGATCGAGCGAACCCGTGATCGTCATGATGGCCCCACCTTGATCGTGACAGTCGTCCCGCCAAGGTGACTCTCCTGACCACGTTTGAGGCCCCCCCGGACCCGTCACTGTCACATCGGGCGAAGGATTCCGGCGTTCCCGCGGGCGCTGTCACGGCGATGGGGGTACTCGAGCTCACGGTCGAGGAGGCCCGTAACGACCCGAAGCTGACGGTGGTCGCGCCAGCAAGGCCGCTCGCGGTGGACGTCACAGCCGTGCCGCCGCTGGAAGCGCCCGCAGATGGGGAGATCGTGGTCACGACCGGCCTGGGGTATGTACGTGTTCTTGTCGACGCTGGTCCTCGGCTCGTCCTCGCTGGGGTTGCCATGGTGACGTCGACAGCTCCACCTGCACAAGCGTGCCGTGGCCGTCACCGCTCTCGCAGACACCGAACCGATTTCGGACAGCGATTCGAAGTCCTCGTCGTGCTCGTCGGGGTGGTGGCGGACTTGTTGAACGTCGACCCGGCGTCTTGGGCCTTGACGGCCGTGTTCGAGTTGGGGTCGGTGTAGCCACCACTCCACTGGGCCCAGCTCACGGTGTCGCCCTGGTAGGCGGAATCGAAGACGAGCGGGCCGTTGTAGGTGTTGTGGGCGAAGACGGCCTTTTGCTTGTTGACCAGGCTCAACGGGACAGCGGCACCGCTGTAGGGGGCATAGGTCCCCCACTCCGAGTACAGGCCGATGAAGCCGCAGCCCTTGGCCACGGTGCAGTTGGACCCGATGTGCGCCGGCGTGAAGTTGAAGGTGTTGTTGGTGACCGAGATGTTCTGGCTCTTCCAGCGGCAGTTGTCGTAGTAGTCGGGGTTCTGAGCGGGGGTGGCCGAGGCGGTGTCGTGGGCGGTGCACGACGACACGGTGTAGATGCTCGGGTTGTCGAGCGTGCAGTAGTCGTTCGAGGTGTTGTCCGACTGGGTCCCGCAGAAGCGGTTGGCGTCCTCGTAGATGTCCACCCCGCCCCAGTTGTCGGTCAGCACGTTGCCCGAGATCACCGATTGGGTGGCATAGGCGCCCTGGACATTGGGGTCGCTGCCGGAATTGTTGATCTCGATCGCTCCGGTGCCCGGATTGTTGGGACCGGCGATCCAGCCGTTGTCCACGAAGGTGTTGTTGGTGATCGAGACGTTGTAGGAGATCTCGTATTGGATCGCCACATCCCAGTTGTGGGAGAAGTAGTTGTCGCTGACGTTGAAGCCGGAGTTGTTGGTATCCATCCACAGCCCGACCGACTCGTTGTCGTGGATGTAGTTCCCCGTGACCGTGGCACCCAGATCGTTCCAGAACTTCGCGCCGCCGGTGCACCCGCAGGTGCCGGTCCCGTTCGTGTCGTAGTTGCGGGTGTCGTTGTAGCTGATCTCGTTGTTGGTAATGGTCAGGTTGGTCACCGGGACCGAATCGGAGCCCGAATAGGTCTGGAACCCGTACTGGCCGTTCTTGGTCAAGCAGTCGTTGTTGAGCACGCCGTTGGCATCCACCATCACGCCGGCCCCGTTGGGGTTGTTCTCGATCGTCGAGTTCTCGACCACCCAACCCGTGCTCAGGTTCTGGTTGACCGCGGCCTGCGACTCGGGGGCGGTGAAGTTCTCGATGGTCAGGTACTCGACGGTGACGTTGGTGCCCGAGCCCGCCACGGCGAAGTCGTTCTCGTTCTGACCGTTGAGGATCGCCCCGGGACCACCGATCAGCGTGTCGTTGCTGGACGCGTCGATCTGGGCGAACTCGCTCGACCCGAGCGTGTGCGTGCCCGGTGCGAACCAGTAGGTCCTGCTCGCGGTGAGTGCGCCGGCGAACAGCGCGCTGTTGTCCCCCGCCGGGACGCTCACGGCGCCGGCCGGAGCAGAAGAGGGTCCTGTGAGCAACGACGCATTCCCGCAGACCGTCACCGGCGACGAGGGTGCGCTGCTCCCCGACGCCGGGTCCACTTTGAGCACCGAGGGGCCTGCGGTGGCGAACACCGTGAGTCCCGCCGCCAGAAGGGCGATCGCTGTGGCGCAGCCGACACGAATCTTTGTCTTGTTCACGCCCGTCCTCTACGTGATGCTCCCGCCCTCATACGATGATAGCCGTGCAATCATTGTTCGGTCTTTCGAATCGCAACGAAAGTTCGGCCTTGCTCTTGCGGTGTCACGACGGCCCTGCTGACTCGTGTGCACTGAAAGCATCACATCAAGCATTCCGGCACAACTCTCGCGACCCAGTCCGTTCCTCGTCACTTGTGTTCCCCTCCTTTGGAGTGACCTCTTCGAATTGGAGGGACACACTGCGCCTTCGGCAAGGCGCAGTGCCATGAGTCCGGTGTGAGACTTCTCGTATTCCCGCGTTCGGGAAGCGCCATCTCCCCCGTCTGGACGCCGTCGGGTGAGGTCTCGTGTGGGACATTGTCCCGGAACATATGGGACTGCCCTTCGGGGGTAGGAACACACTGCCTGATCACGGTCACGGGGGCGGACCGATGCATCAAACCGAACGGTCCGCGGTCAGTTTGAGGGCATCGAAACCGGCGTCCGCCGCTGAAGATGAGCGAAACAAGGTTCGGTCAGGTTGGGGAATGACAACAAACAGCACGACCACAGCAAGGGTCGGAGTCGTCGGTGCCGGCATCATCGGGCTTGCAGTGGCCCGTCGTCTGCAGCAAGCGATGAACGTCGAAGTCACGGTGATCGAGAAGGAACACACTGTTGCTGCCCACCAGACCGGCCACAACAGCAACGTCGTGCACTCTGGCGTCTATTACCCTCCGGGGTCGCTCAAAGCCAGGTTGTGCCGGCGTGGAAGCGAACTCCTGCGTACGTATTGCACCGAGCGCGCGCTCCAATACGAGGAGGTAGGGAAAGTCATCGTCGCGCTGCGCGATGAGGAGATGCCTCGCCTGTTCGACTTGGCCAGTCGGGCGGAGGCCAATGGTATTGCCGGATCACGATTGATCGACGCATCCGAGCTTCGCCACCGTGAGCCACATGTTCAGGGACTCTCTGCGTTGTTGATTCCGGGAACGGCGGTCGTCGACTTCCGCTCCATCGCCGAACAGCTCGCGACCGATGTTGCTCAGGCGGGTGGCCGGATCATTCTGGGGCATGCCGTCAAGGAGATCGCGACGCGTTCTTCGGCCGTGCACGTCGCCACCGACGCGGGCGAACAGGCCTTTGACCATCTCGTCGTGTGTGCCGGCCTTCAGTCATCGCTTCTTGCACGGTTGGCCGGTGCTTCGTCCGACCCTGAGATCATCCCGTTCCGAGGAGAGTATTACGAGATCGTCCCGGAGCGCGCAGACCTCATTCGCGGACTCGTGTACCCGGTCCCAGACCCTCGCTTTCCCTTTCTCGGAGTGCATTTCACTCGAGGTCTCGGTGGCCACGTCCACGTTGGGCCAAACGCAGTCTTGGCGATGTCCCAGGAGGGGTATCGATGGCGCGACATCAAGGGTCGGGACCTGTGGCACACGCTCAAGTATCCGGGCATGCGGACGATGGCGAGCCGACACTGGCGAATGGGTGCTCGGGAGATATGCGGCTCGGCCAGCAAGTCACTCTTTCTTCACCGTGCCCGGGCCTACGTGCCTGAGTTGTCCCGCAATGACCTGGTCCGCTCAGGTGCAGGCGTGCGTGCTCAAGCACTGCACCGCGACGGAAGCCTCGTTGATGACTTCGCCATCGACCACCAGACGCGTGTGACACTCGTGCGCAATGCGCCATCGCCGGCGGCGACGGCCTCGCTGGCCATTGCTGAGCACATCGTTGGCCGGATGGCCGACAATGACGAGGCGCTCGCACGCCGGATTCGGTAGGCAGGCCTCAATCAGCTCGTCGTCGCACCGACACAGCACCTTCAGAGCTCGGCGGTGCTCAACAACTTCTCTCGACAAAGAGCGCATCGAACAGACCACCCCACTCGTGAATGATCTCAGAGAGAGCCGGGCGATGTTCTGCGGCGGGTACAACTGTCACCCGCCCGGAGAAGCAGCGCTCCGTGAGCAGGCGCGCACGTGTCGCCTGGGCACGTCCTGGCACGATCAAGAGGCTGTGCCAGTGATGGTGTTCGGCGTATCGGGCCGCCCATTCCGCTTCGCCTCGCGTGTCGTCAGTGACGTCCACAAAACACACCACCGAGATCCCAGCCACCTTGGGGCACGAAGTATCTGCGCCGTCTCCACCCTGAGAGAACAGGAGAACCGGGGCATAACCCTTCTCGGCGAGAGCCACTGCCATGGCGGTTCGAGCACCCTCGTCGGGGCCGTTGAGGCTCAAGATGCCATCGGCGCGCATCGGCCGGTCGGTGGAAGGAAAGACGAAGAGCAGCAACGAGGTGGCGACGAACGCCACGACAACAATGAGACTGGTGAGGCCTCCGATCCATGTCCATCGTCGCCGGCGGCGCCGGGATGATGCGCCTCCGGCGGCTGGCGTGTCCTCCGAAGGCGCCCTCGAGACAGAGGCAGCGCCTCTGGTCGCTCCCGGCAGTCGCCATGGTGTCTTCATGCGTTGTTTCAGATCGCTTGTCATAGGGGCATCGCGAGCACTCTCAGGCAGACGGTGCCCATGCCGACTGATGAGACAACGGTCGTTGCGAGAGTCATGGATCGCAGCCACACCTCCCGCATCGCACCAGGTCCAGGCCCACGGTCATCCTGTAACAGGAGGTCGGTGGATGGTGCGCTGATACGCCGGCAATGACCCCTCGAGGGGCCCCGACCCGAAAAGAGAATGCCGCGGCGTTCCACAGAGCCGGACCGAGACCGGACCCAACAGAACCGCGACCGGGTCGATCGCGGTTGGCCGTTCGGAGTGGGTGGGTGACGGAGGCCTTCAGAGTGCCGCCCGAAACCGTAGGGAGAGCGGTCAGATCGATGGATCCAGGACCGTTGCCTTTTCCGGTTTCGCGGTCGACAGCAGCGGTGGCATGAGCAGTGACATGGCAACGGTCAAGTCCAACATGTCGGTCGACGGCTGCCCAAGGCCTGTCTGCGTAAATGATTCGATCGCGCAGTAGACGACCAAAAAGAGAGCCACGGCCCTTCCTGGGCCTCGTTGGCCGACAAGCGCGGCAAGGAGGAGGGAGACCAGTACTAGCCCGTCGAGGACGTCACCGACCAGCCCTTGATCTTGATACGTCGACAACCAGCTGGAGTCGATGGGCTTTCCGTTGAAGCCGTCATTCGACAATCCGTACCCCAGTAGGGTGTTGGCTTCTGTTCGGGGCTGGGAGAGAACTTCAGACCAGACATTGGTTCGCCCCGTGAGCTCCGTAAGCGAATGGGAATTCTGGCCTCGCTCGAACCAGCCGGTCACGAGCGGAGCGAAACTCAGCGCACCGATCCCTGCCACCAGGATCGCCACGACAAATGCCCGACGGACTCGCTTCCTGCTCAGGAAAAGGCTCAGGCCGCCAGCGAGGATCCCAGCCAACATGGCAACCAGTGCGATTCGGGAGTGGGTGAGGATCAGCACACCGAAGGCCCCGACGATGACGGCTCCCGTCCACAACGACTTCGATGCCCCCGCCAGCCACAACACGACAGAGATCCCGACGAGTACCGCCGCATAGTGCGCCACCTGGGTGGGCTGAATCGGCCAAATGATCCCTCCCAGCCGTCCGCCGGTGGCCCCTGCGAATGCCCTGGTCGGCGACACTGCCAGGCCCACGATCACGGTTCCGATCACGATCATCAGCGCGCGTCGCTGGAACTGGAGGATCATGAGATCGCGCCGCCCCCACCAAGGGGTTGTCAGCCACAGTGCGCCCACGAACAACGCGAATCTGAACCAGCGGACCATCGAGCCGAAACCGAAGTAGCCACGAAAGCTCATGATGGCCGCGAACAGGCAGATGGCCGAAAAGAGAATGAGCAGGACATTGGGCCTTACCAACAGCCTCTTGTTAGCCGTCACAACGAGGAGGAGGCCCACTCCGAGTGCCAGTTCCGGCAGGGCCTTTCCCATCTGATGCGGAAGGGGGATCAGATTCGTCGGGGCCGCGGCGTAGGTCATGACGTTGAAGAACAGAAGGCCCCATACCCAGCCGATCCGGCGGCGCATAGATCGCTCGGTGGGGCCCGCCAGCAGTCCCCAGTCACGTGCGACCTCTGGCGACAGCGTCGGTATCAGTGCCTCGGAGGCGTCACCCGCGGTGCGGATCATGCGGAAAAGGCACCGTCCGCCACTGGCAGCCCCACCAGCGGGGATTCCGGCTGGAGAAGACCGATGGATTCGTCGTCGGCATCCGCGCCCAACAGGACCCCGGACCGAATCGTGATCCCTGCGGCCCGAAGCAAAGCTGCCGTGGAACTGACCCGTTGCGCGCTCGAGCGACCGGCGGTCACTGCCACGACAGCTTGTTTCGCCCAATCGAGATGCCACGCGCCCCTGGCCGGATCCACAGTGGTCAATACCAGTACGGCATTCACTCCGTCACTCGTGGCAGCCCAGGGTGGCTCGACCACCTCGTTCCTATCGTCCGCCGTTGGCGTGAACACCTGCAGGCGGCCCCCTGATCGATCCGCCAACGACGGATGATCGACCCAGAGATCCTCCACGCTCTCGGCCAGGAGGCCCTCGTCGGTCAGGTCAGCCATCAGCACGGATTCACCCTCGTCGGCCAGGCGCTTCCCGAGCAGCGCCAGGGCCGCCGCCGGAACAGTCAAGTCATCCACGGCGACCACGAGCAGCGTCTTGCGACCGCCTTGGCGTACCCCCCGCTGGCGTAGGTAGCCGGCAAGGGCACTTATCTCCTTTCGTGGCTCGAGAACCGACCGCCTGACCCATCGCTCTTGATGCCTCTTCGGGACACGTAGTGGCACCAAGCTCAACTCGACCGGAGCACCGAGCAACGAGGCCACCTCGTCCCTACGGCGAAGGCGGTCCGAAATGACTGCCTGCACGGCGACATACGCGAGACCGATCACGAGGCCACCGAGGAGACCCGCCAGGCCGTCGAATCCGAACAGCTTCGCAGAGGAAGCTGGGACCAGGGTGCCGGGAGTGAGGACGCTGCTCCCCCTGGTCACCCCGATGCTCGCAATCTGATTCTGCTGGACAGTCTGTTCGAGGGTGGCGAGTTCACTCGTGTCCGACGACTGTTCTCCGGCAAGGGTGGTGCTCTGCGATGAGGACCCGGCACTCTGGATGGACGCGTGCTCAGCTGGCCTATCTGCTGCTCCAGCGAGCTGATTTGCTTCTCCAAAGCCTGGTCGGCACTCGAGGTCTCCTGTTGAAGCCTCCCAGTTCGAAACGCGAGGAACGCTTTGGCAAGGGCGTTCGCCCTTCGCACAGCTTCAGCCTTCGATGGCCCCGAGGCGTTGAGAGTGAGCACGTTGTCGCTTTTCGCGATGCCCGGCGCCTTGCCCAGCAACTTTGCGGGAGTGAGGGACGGCTCTCCCAACAGATCGGCGGCGCCGTGTGCGACTGCGGGCGTCTGCAGGAGCGCGATGTCGTTTGCCATCCCCGTCGTGGGATCGGTCCCCGGAGCCTGAGCCAGGTAGAGGGTTGCATGGGCGCTGTAACTACGCGGCACGACCAGGTGGAATCCGAGTCCCACGAGTAGGCCCAGAGCAGCCAAGCTCAGCCACACCTTTCGGCGACGGCGAAGCGCCCCGAGAACGAAGCGAAAGCTGACGAGACGACCGATGAGTACGACGGGGGGCTGCGACTCGGAAGAAGCGGTTGACGGAGGTGCGACTGCATCGGGCTCGGTCGTCATTCCTCCCAGATCCGGAAAGGCCGGTCCCTCTCGCATCGTCGTCACCGGACATCCGCATTTCCACTCCGAGGCTCCAAGGCGCGTGACCGCAAGACTCGAGTCACTCGCTCATTCGTATTGGCGAGCGACCCAACCGTCCGGTCGGTGCTCATTGGATTCGTGACGAACAGTCCCTCGATGGAGAGTCCTTCCTGTCCGATCGCAATCAACACCCGGGCCAGCTGCTCGGAGCCCACGAATCCAGCCGAGAGAGCCACGAACACGGCACCTCGCGCCACAAATGCGGGGAGCGTGGGTTGATCCGGGTTGAGCACGATCGAAATGACCGTGAGTGCACTCTCTGCCTCATCAACCGGCGATGAACCCCTGAACAACTGGAGGTTCGGGTCCGTGCCGCTCGATTGCGGGCCGTGAGAAGATCAGAGGCGTCGCTGAGGCCGCGCGATCCGGAATCATCGGAGGTGAGCACCAGCGAGGTTGAGATGTCCATCGCAGCGGAAGCCACCGCGAATTTGGGCGACCGCAGCCATGCTCGCGCTGTCATCAGCCAGGGTGATGACGGTCAAGACACGTCGTGCCACCTCGGGACCATCCAAGTAACGGAGCGCCTTGCGGACGTTCCACAGCTCAGTCTGCGACGGTTGATGATTTCGCAGAAGAGTCAGCCAATCCGAGGATCTACTCACATTCTCGACTGAGGAGGAGAGCACAACAGGAACGCCGGCGGCAGCGGCGATTTCGTCGCGGGTCGTGAGGTTTGATCTCCGCTGTCGGACGAGGACGTACGCGCCCCCGATGAGGAGCCCGAGGACAGCACCGACGAAAACCGGCAGCAGGCGACTCACGAACGACGCGCTGGTCGTCGATGACGCATGCTGAATGACCTCGGTACCACCATTGGTGGCGGCGCTGCTGAGTTTCGCGGCGGCGATCTGGCTGTTCACGCTCTGCAGCAGCAGTGACGCGTTCGACTGAGCAGTGGTCAACGAGCCCAGAAGTTGCGTGTCTGATCGGCCAGTGGGTGAATCCGGTCCGTACGACTGGATTGCACGCTCTTCGAGCTGCACCTGTTGCGAATACTTGTTTACCTGCTTGGTCAGCGCCGCAGCTTGCGCTTCAAGCCCAGCGAGAGCGCTCGATCCGTTCGACACGTCAGATGACGTTACGAACACGACGAGACGGTCGGCCACCGCGTTGGACAAGGCCTCAGCCGCTCGGGGGGAGGGACCTGTCGCCGTGATCTGCACGATGTTCGTCCCAACTGCGGAAGCGCTCACGCGGCTCTGGGCTTCCTGGAGTGTGATGTGAGGAGCCATCCTCGATGCTGCCTCGTTCAGAACGGATGCGCTCTCTGCAATCGCGCTGTCGGTGACGTTGCTGTTGGCCGAGCCTCCAGCGGACGTAGCCGAGGAGCCATTGCTCGTGGAAGTTGGCACGAGGACGAGCGAAGTCGCGGCGTACGAGGACGGGCGTAGCAGCATGACCATCACCGGTGTCAGTGCGCCGACCAGAACGCACGCGACAACTGTCCCTCGGTGGCGGCGCAAGAGCCAGAGCACGCGCCTCAAATCCAACGTCTGCTCAGACAATTCGAGCGCCCTCCTCGGCGTCGCGATTGCGGGCCATGCACCCGGTAAGAGGGAGTCAAAGGCACGACCTCTGATACATCGGTTGCGGCCCCAGACCCGCCAGAAGTTGGGACCACGCTCGATGTTCTCGCAACTCCCCGATTCATGACCTCGACCGGTCCGGCAGGCAGAGATTCGTGCGGCGCGGGCCGCTCATCGCCGATCTGTTGCCGTGTGAGGCTCCGCCAGGGCGACCGAGGCCTTTGGGGCCGAGCCGGCCTCAGTCGGGCTGACCCGAGGGGAAGGGTCGGCCAGGGCCAAGTAGGTGGCAAATTGTGCCCGGTTATTCAGTTCAAGCTTGCGATACAGGCGACTCACGTAGTTCCGCACGGTCTTCTCCCCAAGATGCAGCTGGCGGGCGATCTCCGCGTTGTTGGCACCTTGAGCCATGATTCGCAGCACATCCGACTCCCGTTGGGTCAAATGAGCGAACGGGTCCTCGCCCAGGACCCATCGGGCTGCCTCGCTGCAGAGAATCTGATCCCCCAGATGGACGGACACGACTGCGGCCCTGGTCGCCTCGGGGGATGTGTCCTTCAAGAGGACACCCGCAGCTCCCGCCACCATGGCAGCCCGCACGTGCCAATCGGGTTTGGACGTCAACACCAGAGGTCGGGCGGCTGGACACTCTGCGGCAAGCAACCGAACAAGTTCTAATCCGCTGACTCGTGTGAGTTCCAGATCGATCAGGACAACGTCAACGGAGCTGGCGAGACAGAGCCCCAGCACATCCGACCCACCGTCAGAGACGCCGACGACGTTGAGGGAATCGTCCTCGCCGAGAAGACGGGCCAACCCGAAGGCCAAGAGCTGTTCGGCCGCGACCACGACGACGGAGATCCTTGATTTGACCAGCGACGACCGGCCGGAGGGCATGGGTCCTTGGATAGTCTCCTGGTGGTCGCTCTTGAGCACTGACATGTGGTCCCGGAAAATTGTCTGACGAGCCCGGATCGGCTGCTCTATGGAGTTCTGGGAACGAGAGAAGATACGACCGTGTCGGGCGCTTTCCCGGGAACATCGCGAATCCCCTCTTGGCCAGGGATTGAGCGTTCATAACTTTCAGGAATGCTCTCGCTTGCTGTATTTGCGTGCTGACCCCGCGCTCTAAATCTGGAGGGTTGTTCCTCATGGACCTTTCGCCTGAAACCCCCATGACGCGCACGCATGCCAGCGAGTGTCTTGCTCGCTCAGACCCAGGCAGATAACGACCATGTCCGCCACCCTTTTTGGAACCCGATGGCCCCGCCGCGGTAGCGCGGCAAGCCGCGCAACGGTGACCATGGCGGACCAGTGCGTGGCGTCGGGATCGAATTTTGCGGTGGGGATCGTCGTGGCGCGAATCAGCGGTCCGACTGGGCTCGGAGCGTTCGCCCTGGCGTACACGGTCTGGATCCTATTGACGACTCTCCATCGGTCATTGATCACCGATCCAATGGCCATCATGGGTGACATGCGTGGGGACGAGAAGGATGAGTTCGTCCGGCGCGGGTTTGGGGCCGATGTGACGCTCGGCGTGATGGCCGCCTGCATCATTGCTGCCGTAGGCTCGGCCCTCCTCGTGGTCGGTCAACATACCTTTGGTGTGGGCCTGCTTTCGGTGGCCCCATGGGTAGTCATGCTCGATCTGCAGGATTACTGGCGATGGATCGGATTCATGCAGGGGAAGCCGAAGAAGTCGCTCATGAACGACCTCCTTTTCAACGCCGTCCAGGCCTTGGCGTTCGGCGTGGTGTTCCTGGCCGACCTCCATTCGGTCTTCGCCGTCGTCGCAGCCTGGGGCATTGGCGCGACAGTTGCCGCAATATACGGTCTCCGGCAATTCTCGGTACGCCCTTCAGTACGCGGCGGAGCAGCATTTCTGTGGTCTCGCTGGCCCACCAGTCAGTGGTTGGCCAGCGAGCGTGCTGCCAGCTGGGGGGCGAGTCAGCTCTACCTCATTCTCGCCGGCGTTCTTTTGGGCCCGGCGGCCCTCGGGGGCCTGAAGGCAGCGCAGGGACTCGTGGCCGGCCCGACGACACTGGTGATAAATGCCAGCGGCAGCTTCGGGCTCCCGGAGGCGACCAAGCAGCTTGCCGAGCGCGGCTGGACGGGGATGATGAAGGTGTCACGTTTCGTCACGGGGGCCGGGCTCACCGCTTCTGTCGCATGCGGCATCGCCATCTTTCTCGCAGCCCCCGCGCTCATGAAACTGCTGTACGGCCCCGAGTTCGTCAAGTACGCCCCGTGTGCCAGGCTGTTTGCAGTCTCGGTTGTCCTCTCCGCCCTTGCCGTCGGGCCCATCATCACCTTGACCGCGACACGTCGGGTCCGGCCGCTCTTTGTTCTCCAGCTGGCGAAGATGGCTTTCGCCGTCGTGGCGGTGAGTGTGCTCGCCGTCGCCTACGGAGTCACAGGCGCCGCCGCAGCATACGTGGTGACCGTCGCCCTCTCCACGGCCGCAATCATCATGTTGCAATCATGGGCTCGCCGCTCAGAGGAGGGCTCACAGCGGCAAACCCTCGCAGAAGCAGTTCGAAACAGACTGGTCAGGAATACCAGGCATTTACTCGCCCTTTCGCCCGAAACTCCGGCCTGGAGACCGCGGAGCGAATCGCCACACGGCCGTCGGTAGGATCCCTATCTCAGGCGTTGCTCGGCGGCCTGGCGATAGGTGTTCAATGTCGCCTCAGCGGTTGCACCCCAGGTGAATTTCTGGGCCTGACGAAGCCCATCTGCTCGAAGCCTGGTTACCTCAGAACCGATCGCCTGCAGGATCGACCGGGCAATGGCGTTGGGATCGTGTGGATTCGTCAGAATGGCGGCACCGCCGGCGATCTCCGGCATGGAACTCACGTTGGATGTGACGACCGGGCATGCACATGCCATCGCCTCGAGGATTGGCAGCCCGAATGTCTCGTTGAACGAGGGGTACACCAAGAGATCAGCCGCACGGTAGAAGTGGACGGTCTCTTCGTTCGGCACGCCGCCGGCAAAGACCACGTCGGCCGAGATTCCGAGCTCGGCGGCCAGCTGGTGGAGCTCAGCAGAGTACTTTTGGTCACGTCCGGCTCCGAGAATGACGAGCTGACGGCCAGCAAGCTCGGGCCGGATCAGCCGCCACGCACGCAGCAAGCCATCAGCGTTTTTGTAGCGCCACAAGGACGATACGAATAGCACGAATGGCCGAGAAATCCCGAACGCGGCCACGCGTGCCCGAGCCGCGCCACGATCGCCTGGATTGAAGATCTCGTGGTCGACTGCCTCGTAGATCAGGCTCACCTTTCGAGGATCGACCTGAAGATGCTGGTCGACCTCGGCGCGCAGACTATTGGAATTGACGACGACCGCGTCAGCACGAGCGACCGAACGTTGATAGTTCAATCGACGGTAGATTCGAGGACCGATGCCCACGGTCTCGGGAACCGTGAACGTGTGCATCGTCTTCATGTGGATCACCAGCGAGCGTGTGGACTTCACCACAGGGGCGATTGCGGTACTGAGCAAGTCGATATGACGGAGAGGTAGTCGAAACGGAGTGAAGAGGTGTTCGCTCGCCGTTCGAAGAAGCCGATGCTCGTTCGACCATGGAAACGTGAGGCAGCGAACGGATTCCCCGTCCTCCGGGAAGTAGTGCCGCGCCGACGGGCTGAGCATCAGATGAAGCTCCTCACCCGGGAGCAATCGGTTGGCCATGGCGGGCACGATCCGCGTCCAGCACCAATGGGCCCCGGACGGCTGGCTTGGGTCGTCCGTCAGCAAGTTCAGAGCCATGCGCAGGTGAGTCTGGGCGTTTCCCTTTCCGGAGTGGACCGAGTCCGGAGGGCGGGTGGTTTCCGCGCGGAGGGCCATTAGACCGTTCTCACTGGGTGCCTCACCTTCTCTTAGAGCAGGCCAGAGAGGAACAGATACTTGGGCACCTGGTCGAACGTCCCGGTGCAGGCAGGGCGGGGTTGGTGAGTCTCATGCCCGAAATTGGAGCACGGTTGTGTGCGTGTCCAGGCCACCACCACTGCACGTTCCCTGTCCGACGAGCGCCCACGCCGGCTGCTTGGCACCGAAGCTTGGGGAATACCATCCGAGTATGGGCTCGGTCTCTCCCTTGTGGAGTGACCACGACAATCCGATCGGCAGGGAGAGGGTGGCGCACCGCGTCGAAGGGCCATCCGTCCAGGTCAGCTCCGCATTCTGCCCGAGAAGCCGGGCGTCGATGTCGGGGCCGAAGTGAAACGCCAGCCGCAGACCGTGCTCCCCCGTCGTCTCGAGGTGGTCGACAATTTCGAGCTGCCGTCGTCCACTCACCAGACGGACGGATCGGCGGTGGCTTAGGGGGGGGTTGAGCACCCCATAGCCGTCGTGCTCTGCGGACCACGCGACCGCGTCAGCTCCCGGCGGGATCTCCAACTCGATCAAACTGCTCTGAGCCTGGCGCGACCAAAGGAAGGGGCCGCCCGGCGTCGATTGATCCGATCCGTCGACCTCGACGGTGTTGTGGGCCAGAGTCGATCGAAAATAGCGGCGCCAGCTCGGTTCTCCGTGGTAACAGTACGTTCCCGGATCTGCGAGGACATCGACACCGTTGAACCGGACTTCGACTGCCAGGGCGTCGGCGTGGGCGTGGGCAGCAATCGACAAGAACCCGTGTGGACCAGCGTCGCATCGGCACCATATCTCCTCACCATCGGACGGCGAACTGCGCAGAACGGTGAGGCCGGCATCGGCATAGTGGCTCTGACGGTGCTCCGGACCCGCAGAGGGGCGACGGCCAACCATCGATTCCAGAACGGTGCTTGCCAGAGTCCGGCCTACTTTCGGCCACCATGCCGGTGCGTCGAACAGAGTCGCGCCGATGGCGAGGAGGCCAGACCACCGCTCGGTGGCCGGCGGGTCGAGAACCAGAGCCGTGCCGTTGTCCCCGTCGCCGTAGCGTGGCCCCGCGAACATTCACATCAGCGGTCGCGGCAATGACGTCGAACATGCCATACAGCCGGGTCCAGAGATCCTCCGAAAGAGGGCGGCCCGCCCAGCTCGCCTCGGCTGCCGCCACAACCACTAGCTCGGCAACGAAGCCGTGGTAGTCGAAGGCCATCTCTCGATTGACCCCGCTGGGAAAGGTGTTGCTCTTCAGCTCGTCTTCGAGCACTCCTGCGGCGTCCTCAGCCCAACGGCAGCTCTCCGTGAACCAGTCAAATGCAAGTGCACCCACGAGAAGGCCGGACGCCTCGGCAATGACGTGATTATTTGCGGACGAGCCCCGACTGCGGAAGGACGCGAGGTAGTGCTGATGCCACCAGATCTGAGCACACGCCACTTCGTTGTCCTCGAAGAGTCCGGCGGCTCCCTCCCACCCGTCGAGCAGTCGTCGTACCCAGGCCCAGCTGATCAGCCTCAGCCCGATCTCGATGCCGCTCGTCCAGTGCACGCCGGAGAGGAACGGGTTCTGAGCCCACCAGGTCCGGAGATGAGAGGCGGTACGCGTGGCGTAGCGTTCGTCGCCGGAAAGGCTGAATGCTGCCGCGAGCACCGTGAGGTGGTGCATCCGCGAGAGCTCCCACACCTGCTTGACATTCCCGGTGACGTCTTCGGACCGATGATTGACCTTGAAGCAATAGTCGGTTTGCGGAGCCCGCGTTCCGGTCACCGGATCGAAGAACCAATCCGGATTGACCATGTCTTCGTCGCCACGTGCCCAGGAGGTGCCACCGACCGGCCAGAATGTCGTCGGCCGCCGCAAGAACCCCTTGCCGCGCGTCGCCGGGAACACCCCGTAGGACGTCCTCGGAGGCAAAGGGGCGAAAGGTCCCCTCTCGGGCCGAATCCCAGGGTGCCGCCTTCGCCGCCTTCCTCGCCTTCCCCGAGCACGGATGTCGGGCCCAGGACTGGGGCGCGAATTTCTGGTTTGATTTGCTGGGACGACCACCGCCTGCGCCGCACCTGGTCGGAGATCCGCCACCTCACCTCGGAGGCCGACATCTTCGACAGTCGCCGCAGACGCCATTCGAGCTCAACTGCGTTCATGATCCAGCGTTGCCCGGCGCCCTTTCGGAGCAGGCGGCGGACGTCATGGTTGCTGCACCATTGTGTTTGCGATCGGCGGTGCCGGTACAGCGCAGGTCGCGCGGGTTGTCGCCGCCAGCGAGTCGAGGGAGATGGGCATCGGCTTCCCGGTCCGCACACATTCGACAAAAGCCTTGATTTCGGCAGCTTGACCCTTGTCCGGGGCCCCGAGGTGCCGTCGAACTCGAGCACGCTTCCCCGCCCACACCGTGGTGCGCTTGAAATTATCGAGCCTCGCGGTGCGCCCCGCGCTGGACACCTCCAAGGTTTCCTTGGGGAAGCGACGATGCATACTGGTCAGATAGGCAATGGTCGCCAGTGATCCATCGCCGTAGCGGAGACTGAGGTGCACCTCGTCGGCACTTCCACCCGTCAGCATGGTCGTCTCGACTGGATCGCTCCCCATCCACCAGCTCATGGTGTCGACGAAGTGCCCGCCTTCTCCAGCGAAGCGCGAGCCCTCGAGCTTCGTGTCCCGATACCAGCTGTCCGAGGCCAGACGGCCTGCGTTGACCACATACCGGGCATTCGTTGGCTCGGCTGACTTGCCGAAACGTGACCGCATCTCCACGAGAAGCGGAGAGAATCGTCGATTGAAACCAACCATGATCCTGTCGTTGCCGGTCTCGTCGACCGTGGCCAGGATATGCTCGAGTTCCTCATTCGTGAGAGCCAGTGGCTTTTCGACGAACACGGCTTTGCCTGCCTCCAGGGCGCGGCAGGTCAGGTCGGCATGCGCACTGTGTCTCGTGACGATGAAGACTGCGTCAATGGAGTCGTCGTCAAAGATGGCTGCCGGATCCGTGACGGCATCACGAAACTGGAATTTGCGCTGCGCGTTGACAGCCGAGAGCGAGCGGCGGGTGGCAACGCGAGTCAGTTCGATCCCCGGTAGCTCTACGAGGTGGGGAAGAAGCATTGACGTTGCGTAGTTGCCGGCTCCGATAAACCCGATCCCGACGCCGCTCCGGCGCCCATTTCGCCGGCTCGGGACGGAACGAGCTTGTCCACCGACGACCGACCGACCGGAGCTGGAGTGCGCATCGACTCCGGCGCCCGGCAGGGCATCAGGACTCTCCCCGCCTCCCGCCGCATACTCGAAGAGGAATCCCACTCCCTGCAAGACGCCGGAACTCATCTGCTCGTAGACATTCGGAGCATCCTCAAGAGGGAAGATCCCAGCGATGAGCGGTTCGGGATCGACCTCTTTCCTCGCCACCGCGTTGACGAAGCAGTGGAGATTGCGGCGCTCGGTCCAGCGCACGTAGCCCACCGGGTAGTCGACTCCGTCGAGTTCGTACTTGGGATCGTAGCGGCCTGGCCCGTACGAGCGGGAAAATCGAAACTCGAGTTCCTTCTCGTAGTACTCGTTCCACGGCAGGTCAAGCTTGCACTTGCCGATGTCGACGATCGTTGCTCGGTCACGCGCCATGCGTGCCGCCAGCTCGACCGGCTGGTTCGATGTGCCGCCCGACACGAGGAAGACCCGGTCGGCCCCGATCGCTCCGGAAGCCTTCAGCACGGTCTGCTCCACCGCGGCGGAACCATCATCGTCAGGCGGCCTGCACAGCAGGGCGCCTGACTTCTCCGCCAGGCGGCACCGCTCCTCATTGGGGTCGATACCCACGACCAGCACTCCGGAGGCCACCAGCAGCTGGACTACCAACTGCCCGACCAAGCCCAGGCCGATCACACATGCTGTGTCGCCGATCTGGACATTGCCTTGACGAACACCCTGCAGCGCGATGGACCCCACCGTGGCGAAGGCAGCGAGCTGTGGCGACACTCCATCCGGCACGGCCACGCAGAGATTGGTCGGTACCCAGTTGAGTTCCGCGTGCAGGGCGAATTCGTTCCCAGCACACGCCACGAGCTGGCCGACCGCGAACTCCTCAGCCCCTCGGCCGACCTCTTGCACCACGCCCGCCAGCGAGTAACCGAGCGGTGAATAGGAATCCAAACGGTCCATGGCCTTCTTGTACGTGGTGAGCGCGCCCTGCTGCTGGACGTTCGCCAGCACCTTCTTCACCTGGTCAGGCCGAGCGCGAGCCTTGCCGACCAGTGACAGCTTGGACTCCCCCACCTTCATCAACTCCGTCCCAGTGGAGATCAGAGAGTAGAGCGAGCGGACGAGGACACCTCCGGGTGCGCACGAGGGAGCCGGCGCGTCTATGACGGCGAGCGCCCCTGAGCGGTAGTTCTGTGCCACTTGCTTCACCGGTCGTCTGATTCCCTTCCAGGCATCGGGTTCAGAGCCCGACGCCCGCTCGACGGGTCTGGCGATACCACGTCTCGAGCGTGAGTAGTTGCCAGATTTGCTTGGATCGGTCCTCCCGGCCCGCCCGATGCTCCTCGACGAGCGAGGTGACTGCCGGCTCATGGAGGAAACCCGTGCTTATGAGTTCACCTCGGAGCAACGTGTCGTCAATCACTTCGCTCAGGTCCCGGGACACCCAGGCCCTAAGGGGGGCTGAAAACGACGCCTTCGGGCGGTGCACGATCTCTTTCGGAAGCCAAGCCTCGGCGGCGCGCTTCAATGCAATCTTTCCGGTTCTCATAGAGATCTTGTCCGCTCCGGAAAGCGAGAACGCGGCCCGAAAGACCTTGGGATCTACGAAGGGAACACGCACTTCGGTTGACGCGGCCATGCTTGCTCGGTCCGTGTAGGCAAGGTTGAGGCCGGGGAGAAACAGTCGGGTGTCCGCCAGACACATGCGGTTAACCTCATCGGAAAGGTGGTTGTCCTCGTACACCTCGAGATGTTGCTCAACCACGTCATCGATGTCTCGCTGCAATTCGGGGCTGAGAAACGCCGTCAACTCTCCGGGGGCGTACAAGCTGTAACTCCTCCGAAATGCCGCCTCTTCTGGAAGCTCCGCGAATGTCACGAACCGCTTGGCCCAACGGGCATAGCGAAGGCCACGGCCTCCAGCAGTCACAGGCAGGCGCCCGACGACACCATTGGCAGAGCGATGGACGAACGCAGGAAGCTGCCGATAGCGCCCGGCAAGCCGGCATGCAATGTGCTTGCGATAGCCCCCGAATAGCTCATCAGCGCCCATCCCGGACAGCAGCACCTTGATGCCGGCGGCGCGGGCTGCCTCCGACATGAGGAGTGTATTGATGGCGGCGGGATCGCCGATGGGTTCGTCAAGGATATCGACCATCCTCGGCAACATTCCCACGACATCGGGCTGAATCTCGATCTCGTGCAGGTCGATATCGTGAAGCTTTGCGATCTGTCGGGCGTAGACAGCATCATCCGGCATCGCTTCGAGGCGATTGTCCTCAGCCCGGAAACGAATGGTATACGCGTCAATCTGGGGGTTCGCCTTCTTGGCCAGCACAGTCACGATGCTCGAATCGAGGCCACCAGAAAGGAAGCTCGACACAGGAACGTCCGCGACAAGGTGGGCCCTCACCGACTCTTCGACCACGGCCTCGAGATCGCAGTGAGCCTCCTCGGCCGCAGACGCCTCCTCGACGATGTCCCAATACCGCTCGACGCGAGACGTGCCGTCCGGACGGAACTCTGCCCACGTTCCCGGTTGGAGTTTCTCTACTCCCTTCACTGAACACATCTGATCGGGCACCCAGTAATAGAGCATGGATGCCACGAGCGCCCGGGGCATCATCTGCAATTCAGAGCCGAAGGGAGTCACAAGGGCTTTGAGCTCGGAAGCGAATACGACACCGTCCTTCCGACGCATGAAGTGGAGCGGCTTGATTCCAAACTGATCTCGGGCGAGAAAGAGAGACCCCGAAATCTGGTCGAACACGGCAAGGGCAAACATGCCTCGAAACCGACGCAGGCACTGTGGACCCCAGCGACGCCATGACTCAAGAACCACTTCGGTGTCCGAATTCGTCGTGAAGCGGGCACCACTTGCGGTCAATTTCAGCTCTGATTTCCTCGAAATTGTACAGCTCACCGTTGTAACAGAGGACGAGTGGTTGCTTGACGAGTGGCTGCTGGCCGTGCTCAAGATCGATGATCGAAAGACGCCGGTGGGCGAAGTGAAGATCGACCCGACCGTCGGCGTACGAGTACCAACCCTCTTCATCGGGGCCCCGGTGGTCGAGGCACCGACCCATCTTCTCGGCCGCGACGCGTCCGTCAACTTGTTGGTATGCGCCGGCGATGCCACACATGGGTCAGGGTCCAGCGGTCGTTATAAGGCGCCGGTGGGAATTCCGTGCGAGGTTCTCATACACGTCGACATAGCGAGGAGCTTGATGCTTCCATGCAAGCGAATGTTCGATTCGAGCACGACCAGCCAGGCCCATGGTGAAACGTCGAGGCTCGTCGTCGATCAGGTCAACCAGAAGCTGGGCAAATTCCGCGACGTCGTTGGGGGTTGCATAGACCGCGGCATCGCCCGCTGAAACACGTGTTTCGTGCAGGTCGAATGCGACAACGGGCAACGCAAACGTCATGTACTCCATGGTTTTGTTCATGGTCGAAACGTCGTTCAAGGGATTCTTGGGATCTGGCGAGATGCCGATGTCGGCCGTGGAGAGGATGGCGGACACCTCCGCATCCGGAATGCGCCCGGTGAAGGTGACAAAGTCGGTGAGGTGCAGGCTTTGACTCTGTGCCACCAACTCATCGAAGCAGTCACCTGATCCCATGAGGGTGAAGCTGATATCCCGACGCCCAAGTCGGTGCACGATGTGATCCGCGACTTCCAGCACCAGATCCACGCCATCCTGTGGTCCCATGACACCGAGGTACGCAGCGAGATGCGGCCGGGCCCGCCGGAGGTCTGGCTCAGCCGCGGTCCTACTGAGCCGAGTCAGATCCGGCCCTGTCCGGACCACCGTGACGCTCGTTTGATCAACACCATCGCGCTCGAGCGCTATCTCACGGTACGAGTCGTTTGTAGCGATCACGTGGTCCGCCGTCTGCATGGTGCGGCGCTCCATCAACCGGAGTGCCCGGTAGACCAACCGATTTCCATCCGGAAAGCGGGATTCGTACAGCTCCGGACAGAGGTCGTGATGGTCAAAGACGAACGCAGACCGGTGCAGGAGCCGGAAGAGGATTCCGATGGGCCAGAACAGATCCGGGGGGTTGCAGCTCTGCACGACCGTGAATCGACCACGCCAACTCGCTCTCACGCTGAGCAGAAGAGTGGCAAGGAAGGAATAGGCGTATTCGATGATGAAGGAGATGCTCGATCTCCCTGGCGCGTACGGCCGGTACTTGAACATGTCGACTCCATCGAGCCTCGAAACGCTGGGGTCACCGGGAGCTTTCGGGCACACCACCGCAACCTCGAACCCGGCGCCGATGAGCGACTGGCACTCCAGCCAGACGCGCCGATCAAACGGCACCGACAGGTTCTGCACCAATATGAGCACCCTTCTGCGACCCGGTGATGGCCCATCCTGGCGACGATCGTGCGTCACCAGGCAAATCCCTCGTAGGAGTCCAGCGCCTCGATTTCTGGTCCGAGACGGCCGTCCAGATCGATGATCCGGAATGGCGGTGCGGCGAGCAACGCAGCGATGACCTCAGCCGTCGAGTGAGACACAATTGCGATGTCGGCATCAGCAATCGCTTCTTCCGGACCATCGGTGAGGATGCGCTTGAGGTGGGGAAGCCGGGACTCTACGTATTGGCGGTTGGCCCCGACGAGCGATGCGGGGTTCAGCACTGGGTCGTGGATACGAACCTCGTAACCCTTGCCAAGGAGGGTCTCCGCAAGATCGACGTACGGGCTTTCACGGAGATCGTCGCTGTCGGGCTTGAAACTGAGCCCCAGAAGCGCAACGCGGTGTCCGTGCCCGGCCACGACTCGGTCGATCGCTTCGTCGATTGACACCCGGTTGCTGGCAAGAACACCCGACAACAGCGGCACATCGACGCTCTCCGTACGCGCCAGATAGAGAAGTGAGCGGAGATCCTTCGGAAGGCACGATCCACCGAACGCAAACCCTGGCCGTAAGTACTTGGTCGAGATATTGAGAGACGTATCTTCACAGAACAGCTCCATGACTTCTCGACTATCGACGCCGAGACGACTGAAGATTCGCCCCATATCGTTGGCAAACGAGATTTTGGTGGCATGGAAAGCATTGCACGCGTACTTCAGGGATTCCGCTGTCCGGGGGTGAACGACCCGAAGAGGGGATCCAAGGAATGAGAAGAGGCGTGACACCGCGTCGATCGCTCGAAGATCCGACGCGCCGATAACGGTGAAGGGCGGTGCGAAGAAGTCTCTTATCCCGGAACCCTCACGAAGAAACTCAGGGCACATTGCAACGCCTACGTACGGCCCGGAATCCCGGAAGGCAGCCTTCAATATGGCGTTTACATCCTCGACCGTGCCAGGTGGAACCGTGCTGCGGATCACCACGGTGTGGAACTCCTCCGTCCGACCCGAATCCGTGATGGCTTGCACGAGATCCTCTACGACACGGTAGATATAGGCGAGATTTGTCTCGCCGCTCGTGGCAGAGGGAGTGCCGACGCACAACAACGACACGTCGGCCTGAGCCAACGCATCATCCGGGTGGATGGTGGCGTGAAGCTTGCCGGACTCGACCGACTGAGCAACCAGCGACTGCAGGCCGGGCTCAACGATCGGACTCGTGCCGGCCGCGATCGCATGGACCTTCAATTCGTCGGTGTCAATGCCCCAGACGTCGTGACCATTCGCGGCCAGGCACGCAGCCGTCACCGTGCCGACGTATCCAAGGCCGAAGACTGCGACCTTCATCGCGTCACCTGTGTTGATGTCGGTCTCAGCCCGCTGGAGTGTCGTGCCATACCTCAAGACGAGCGCTGAGGCAGCGACAAGATACACCCCTCATTCCTCGTCAAGCAGGATCTGTCCGGACCACCGATGCAAAAACGCAGACCGTCCGACGGTCAGGAAACCTGACGCCGCCGGCTGTTCGAGGGATCCGGAGGGGTTCCGGGGGGCGCTCGAGGGACCAACCCGCACGCCGAGCCATGGCAACGGCGGCCAGCTGCGAATTCACTCCGAGCTTTTGGAGAATGGCCTTGATCTGTGACCGGATCGTGGAGATCGACACGAAGGCAGCTGTCGCGATGTCTTCAGCGCAGTGGCCCTCAATGAGTTCAGCCAGAACAACCTGCTCACGCTCAGTGAGAGAACCAAAGAGTTCAAGGCCCTCGCGCTTCTGTTCTTCTCCCGGGGTCAACGCCAACGTCGCCAGGTATCTCGGCGCAGTCCGTGAGAGAAACCGGCTTCGCAGAATGACGGCGATCGTGCGGAAGAGCTGATCGAACGGATCGCTCTTGTCGACGATCGCTGAAGCTCCGGCCCGCATCCAGGCATCCGACCGGTCGCCGTTGTCCGCGGCGTCGATCACGCATAGCTGGAGACCCCCCTGGCGGAAACCGTCGATAAGCGCTGATCCAACGGGGATATCGAGGGATCGAGCATCGAGAAGCACGAGGTCAGGTCGCCATTCGATCCCATCTTCGATCGCCGGAGCGCTGGCCACGATGTTCATCGTGGCAAATCCGTATGTCTCGAGGGCGCTGGCCAACGCGTCAGCCAGGAGATCGCTCCCCGCGACCAGGATCCGCGCCGGGATCCCTGATTGGTCTGGCGGAGCTTGCACCGCGGAAGTCACCGCCGCCTACCGTGCCTGGGGCTTCGTGAACCCGTGCGTGCAGACAAAATGTCGCGGAGGCCTGGCTGAGGGACGTGCGCCGAATTTGCCGATTACCGGACCGTCACCGACGGTGATTATCGCCATTGCTCAACCGCCTATCAGAGGGGGGACGGTCACCCTTTGCTCCCTCTAGACCACGCCAATTTGGTCCAGAGATCATCACGGCCGACCCGCATCGCGGATGATATCTGCCGCCCCATGGACGGTCAATCGGCGTGCGAAGGGGGATGACGCCGACAAACGCCGATCCAAGCAACGATTCTGGCACCGTGACGGCTCTTCGCACTGGGTAATCCGCGAACCTCGATCACCGATTGCCGTACGTCGCTGCAATTCTGATCTGGGACGCCGCTGTCATTGTTGTCAATCCGTTGCCACACTCGAACGGGCGAACCGGGTTGATTTGTTTTTCGTCCGTTGTCCGACTCTCCCATGGAGCCGCGTTCACTCGCGCCCTGCGCCACCTCGGGAGTCGCCGGAGTCGCCGGGCATCACGTGTACGCACAAGTGCCCTTCCGACGCCGTCAGGTCGGTCAGTGCGACGATCCTTGGCGCAGGCCCCGGGCCCTTTTCCGTCACGGAACGTGTCGCACGTTGGACAGCTGCGAGAAGGTTGGCGCGATGAGAGATCGACAGCTCCTCGAGCGTGCGGACGTGCCAGGGAGAGACGACAAGCACACCTGGGAGCTCAGGTCGGCTGACTAGGACCACGTCGTCATCGTCACCGTCAGCGGACGTTCGCACCATCGTGCAGGACTCGCAGTACCCCTCCCTAGTGCTCCCCTGGACGGGGAGCAACGAGAGGCCGTAGCCGTGATCCATGTGAATTCCCCTCAATCGGCCCAGTTCGACCGTGCCCACTCTGACGACCGAGCGACTCAGCAGGGCTTCATGGTACCAACCCTCACCGACAGGGCGGATTGTGCCTCAGGATCTCGTTTGGGCGGCAGGTGCCACGTATCAGAGCTCGGGCTTTGCCCTCCCAGTCAGGGTACACAACGCGATCGGCGGATCTCCGCAGGGTCAGCGGATGGCCGACGTGATCCATATCCAGCTTCCGATCAGACGATCCGGCCCAGGACGCCGCGAATCCATTCCTGCGAGCCGGGCTTGTAGGGGAAGTAGACGACGAATGCAACCATTGGCGCAATCCGAGATGACGGCTCCCGGGTAGTCGAAGCCGTGTCGTCAGAGCTGAGCGCGGGCTGGTGGGCCCCATCCGCTGGAGCGATCCCGACGGGTGTTCCCACCGAGCCCCTCGACAAGGTGGCGGATGGGCACCTGCTTCGGATTGTGGCCGGTACCCGTGAGACCGGCCAGGAGCCAGCTGAAGAGCCGGCGATCAATCACATCAGCACCAGCCGCCTGAAGTTTCGGCTCCTGGCCGTTGACGTCGTCGCCGCCGGCGGCACATGGCTCATCTCGGGGACGTTGGCCATGCCGACCGCACCAGCGCGTCGTCAGTGGGGTGCCGCGCTGGCCGCCTTGGTCGGCACGCTCGTCGCGATGAAGCTGCTCAGGCTGTACCGCTCACGCCTGTGCGTGCAGCGTGGGCAGGAGCTCGCTCGAATTGCTCATTGCAGCTGCCGCGGGAGCAGTGGCCCTCGAGCTCGTCCGCGGAGACTGGCGCCGCAGCGAGGTGACGACGCTCGTCGCCGCTGGATCGTGCGTCCTCGCCTTGATCGCCCTACGAGGGATGTTCGGCCATTGGCTGCGTTCTGAGCGCGCCATGGGCCGTCACCAGCGAGGGCTCGTGATGATCGGGACCAATGACGATGCCATGGCCGTATCCACCATGCTGAACACCCAGCCCGAACTCGGCTACGAGGTGCGCGGAGTCATCGGCAGGTCTCGACGCCTTGCGGAATGGGGACACCTGTGCAACGGACAACACCTCGACGATCTTCCAGAGATAGCTCGCCGGACCAACGCCACCGGCGTCTTGCTGGTCGCCAACGCACTTTCCGCATCCGAAGTCCGCGACGCCATTGAGATCGGCACAGCTCAGGGACTTCACGTGCAGGTCTGGCCCGGTTTCCGTGGGCTAAGAACGCGTCGGGTTCGGTGGTTTCCCATGAGCGGCGAGACGTTCCTCTATGTCGAACCGGAGCGACATCCGAGGTGGCAGCTCGCCGCCAAGCGGGCGCTCGATGTGCTCGGGGCGGCCCTCGGAATACTGATTGCTGCGCCCCTCCTCCTCCTGGCCGCGATGGCCATCCGCCTCGAAGATCGTGCTCCAGCCCTGTACCGGCAGGTGAGAATCGGGCTGAACGGTCGGCCCTTTCAGATCTACAAGCTCCGAACCATGGCGCCCGACTCTGACAAGAAGACCGACCTTGACGTCATTAATGAGCGCACAGACGGACCACTTTTCAAGGCAACACACGATCCGCGGGTGACCAGAGTCGGAGCAGTCGTACGCGCGTTGAGCATCGATGAGCTACCACAGCTCTTCAACGTTCTCGGTGGGACGATGAGCTTGGTGGGACCCCGTCCCGCCATGCCCACGGAGGTGTCCCAGTTCGACCCGGAGCTGCTCCGCCGCCATGTCGTCAAGCCGGGCATCACCGGCCTATGGCAGCTTGAGGCACGAGACAACCCGTCATTCCATGCCTATCGCAGGCTGGACCTCTTGTACGTCGACAACTGGTCCATCGGACTCGACCTCTACATCATTCTGGCGACCGTTCCGACGGTGGTCGCTCAGATCTTGAGCAGCTTCCGGCACGGCCGGCAACTCCGACCGCGCGGCGCCGGAGGCCGGTTAGACGCTTCGGCATCCTTCACTTCCAACCCCGCCGATCCCACCCCTGACATCTGCGTGTCTTGACGCCGCGCCGTGCGCGTCGCTGTCGTCATCGGCGCCGCGTCACCTCCTTCGCGCACGTTCGCCCACTGACACTGAATCCCCAAATTCAGGGACCACGGATCCCCAATAGAGGGGATGACGAGTCCCCGTTCGTTCGGGACTATTGGTGTGACAAACCGGTCGGGACGGGGGCGAATCCGCTGACCCGAGCTGAGGGGCGAGAGACCTCAGCCATGAGATGGAGCGAATTGTGGTGGCGATCAATCAGGCGGCGGATACCCGTCGCAGCCGTGCTTGGGATAACGGAACGGGTTCAGCCGACGATGCCGACCTCATCGTGATCGTGGCCCAGGCGCGCGATGGGGTGGGCGCGGCCTGGGAGGCACTGATCAGCCGTTTCGGTGGCTTGGTGGCGGCAATCGCCAGACGGTGCCGGTTGAGTGATGCCGACGTCGCGGAAGTCTGTCAAACGACTTGGCTGCGACTTGTCGAGAATCTCGATCGAATTGAACAACCCGAGCGTCTGGGTGCCTGGCTGGCGACCACTTCGAGGCGTGAGAGCCTGCGGATCGCCACCCGGCAAGTAGTTGTGTCCGCGAACGACCTGGTGTACTTCATCGCCGACGACAAGGCGGATCCTCTTGACGCTGCGCTGCTCAGAGATGAGCAGGAAACAGCCATACGAGTGGCGGCGGAACAGCTATCGCCTCGCTGCCAACGGCTTCTCGGCCTGTTGATGGGCGACGACAATTTTCCATACAAGGAAATCGCCGACCAGCTCAACATGCCAATCGGGAGTATCGGTCCGACTAGGGGACGCTGCCTCGACCACCTACGGGAGATACTGGCCCGGATGGAAGCTCCGGTCAGCGGGTAGGGAGCCCGACGCGCAGCGCTTCGGCATCCACCCATCTGCCACCGCCCGCTTCAACCTCTGGAAAGTCCCTACGTACCTCGGCGAGCAAATCGGGTACGAACAGGAGAACGTCGCGTCGGCCCAGCGTTGCCAGCGTGGCCGGGCCGACTATGGGAACGTCCGTTCCTGGCATGCGCAGCCCGTGCTTTGCCGTCGACGAATCAACGACTGCCGTTAGGAGTCGCCGGTCCACCTCGGCCTTGCAGAGAAGCGCGACCGCACGCGAGGCGGCGCCGTACCCGATGACCATTCTTCCATCGTTTCGCTGCAGTTCGAGCCAGTCGCGAAGCCCGCGTGCGTGCGCTTCCGCCTGGTCCTGCAGCGAGCGGACTGCTTCGGGATCTCGAACTCCCCGGGAGGCGTCCCCTGACAAGAGCGCAGCTACCGAGCCGTCGAGGTCCGCCCGTCCATCGGATGTGCGGCAGGCTGCCAACAGGATGGTGCCACCGTAGAGGTCGAAGTGCCACGCTGCCCGAGGACTGAATCCGTTTGCTTCCAACATCCCCACGAGCGCGCTGGTCGAGTAGTACGCGAAGTGTCCGTGCCGAAGTGCGTTCCACTGGCCGAGCCGAACAATCGTCTCCAGGGAGTGATACTGGAGAAGGAGGTTGCCGCCGGACGCGACCCGGGCAATCCTCTCGGCCAAGGCCGCCGCCTGATCAGAGGCGTGCATCATGCCGAAGGAGTCGATGACCAGATCCCCGGGTCCGCCGTCGGTAACGGGCGTCATACCCCGCTCGGCCAACGGTCCCAGCCACGAACCCCCATGGGGGCTGGCGAACTCGACCACCCGACTTCGGTCCGGTAGATACCCAGCGGAAGCAAGCCGCTCGACCGCATCGACAGCTTGCGCCACGAGTGCATCCGGCTCAGAACCGAGCGGCTCCTCGGCCACGATCGGCTCGCCGACGAGCTGTGCCAAGCCGCAGGTCGAGCACAGCCACATCCGCAGCGGATACGTCGGATCGGAATTCCGGACGTCGAGCCCCGGGAAATGATCGCACGCGGGCTGATTGCCGAGATCGAGCACCAGGTCACCAGATTCCCCCGCGCACGAGCGACAGGCATGACTGCCCACCAGGACTCCTCTCTCGACGGGGATGCCGGCCACCTGGGGTCGCCTCATCAGGGCCCACCGCGACATTCCTACAGAGCGACCCCTGGCGCGTCTGATACGGCACGGAACCCACGGTGTCGAGCGACACCGCCGAGGCGGGACGCTCGCCGATCCCACGAAAGGCCTCACTCTGAGGTTCTTGGCCTGCGTATCAAGGTGGATCTCCGCATCTCTTCTCACTTGTTCGCTCTCGTGTCGAAACGAGGAGTCATGTCGTCCAAGTGTGTATGCCGCCTGTGCGGCCAGTGCCTCACCCAGACCTTTGTCGACCTGGGGATGTCACCGCTTTGCGAGAGTTACGTGTCGGCAGACCAGCTGGACCAACCTGAGATCTTCTACCCGCTGCACGTGCGTCAGTGCACATCCTGTCTTCTTGTCCAGCTACCGGCGTACGTGTCTGGTGAGGAGATCTTTTCTGACTACGCATACTTCTCTTCGTACTCGGACTCCTGGGTTGCCCACGCCAAGCGGTTCGCTGATCTCATGATCGATCGTCTCACGCTTTCGTCAGACGCCCTCGTCGTCGAGGTTGCGAGCAACGATGGATACCTCCTGCAGCACTTCATGGCCCGGAACATCCCCGTCCTGGGTATCGAGCCTGCGAAGAATGTCGCCGAGGTGGCCCAATCCATCGGCATTCCGTCTGTCGTTCAGTTCTTGGGCGCCGCTACCGGCAGCGATATCGCAGAGCGCTACGGACAGGCCGATCTGGTGGTGGCGAACAACGTCTTCCCCCACGTCCCTGACATCAGGGACTTCGCGGCCGGTCTGCGGGCACTCGTGAAGGATACGGGAGAGATCTCTCTGGAGTTCCCACACCTCCTTCGACTCATGCAACGGCGCCAGTTCGACACCATCTATCACGAGCACTACTCGTACCTCTCCCTCCTCACCGCGTCCAGAGCACTGGCCACAGCGGGGCTCCGAGTTTTCGATGTCGAGGAATTGGACACGCACGGCGGATCGCTGCGCGTCTACGCCCGTTTGGAGGAGTACCCGGGCGAGCCGACGCCGCGAGTGAAGGCCCTGCTCGACGAAGAGGGCCTGGCGGGGTTGCACACGCTCGCCGGGCATGCGGGATTCGCTGCTGAGGTACTGCAGATCAAGGGCGATCTACTCGACTTTCTCGTCGAGGCTGCTAGGAGCGGGCGGTCTGTCGCGGGATACGGCGCACCCGGAAAGGGAAACACGCTGCTCAACCACTGCGGTATTCGGGAGGATCTCGTCCAGTACACAGTGGACCGCAGTCCAGTGAAGCAAGGCACGTATCTGCCGGGGACCCACATTCCGATCTACCCGCCCGAGCGGCTGGCCGAGACGCAGCCGGACTACGTACTCGTCCTCCCGTGGAACCTGCGTGAAGAGATCTCCGCGCAGCTCGATTACGTCCGTTCCTGGGGAGCGCGCCTGGTCTTTGCTATTCCGGAACTCGAAATCGTCTGAGTCGAGGTGACGACATGAAAGTGGTTTTGTTCTGTGGCGGTCTCGGAATGCGAATGCGTGACGGCGTCACGACCGGCCCCAAACCCATGGCACTGGTCGGTGAGCGCCCGCTGGTCTGGCACGTCATGCGGTATTACGCCCACTTCGGGCATACCGACTTCGTCCTGTGCCTCGGCTATGGCGCCTCAGCCGTGAAGGACTTCTTCCTCAACTACGACGAAACACGCTCCAACGACTTCGTCCTGGAGCGCGGCACCCATGAGCCAAAGCTGTTCAGAACCGACATCTCCGATTGGCAGATCACATTGGTCGACACCGGCCTGAACTCCCCGATCGGGGAACGCCTCCGTCGGGTCCGCCGCTTTGTCGAGGACGAGCCCATGTTCATGGCGAATTACGCAGACGTCCTCACGGACGCCCCGCTGCCTGACATGATCGACCGCTTCTCTTCCAGTGGCGCCGTGGCCAGCCTGTTGGCAGTCCCTCCCCAGTCTTCTCATCATGCGGTGGACATCGCAGACAACGGCGTGATCACCAGCGTCACGCCCATGCGGGATCTACGTCACTGGGAGAACGGGGGATACTTCCTGTTTCGACCTGAGATCTTCGACGAGCTCCACGAGGACGAGGATCTGGTCGAGGATGCGCTCGTCCGTCTGGTCCGTCGTGGGCGCGTGATGGCCTACCCGTACAAGGGCTACTGGTCTCCGGCCGACACCGTGAAGGAGCGAGCACAGCTCGATGAGCGTTACCACCGCGCCGACTGCCCGTGGATGATCTGGGATCGGGAACGATCCGGGCTTTCTCCTCGGAGTTTCGACCCCTCCGGTGACGCCGTTCCCGTTCGCGAGCTCATGCGGCACGCCAGGCCTTGAAGATCCGACCGGGCCGTGCTTCCCCTTGATCTCGGTTTGCCTGCGGACAGACCATTGACGGTCTTGGCGATCGGCGCGCACCCCGACGACATTGAGATCGGGGCAGGTGGGACCCTGCTCACCCTCGCCGAGAGTCATCCCGGTTTACGAGCTCGTTATGTGGTCCTGACCGGGACCGAGGAACGCCACGCCGAAGCACGACACGCTGCCTCTGCCTTCCTTCCTGGGGCGCATCTCACCATTGATCTCCACCAGTTGCCCGAAGGTCGTCTTCCCGCTGTATGGGACCGCGTAAAGAACGTCCTCGAAGCGGTGGCTCGCACGTGGGCGCCTGACCTCGTTCTGGCACCATCTCCCCATGATGCCCATCAGGACCACCGCACGATCGGTGAGGTGTTGCCGACGGTCTTCCGAGACCAGTTCGCCTTGGCGTACGAGATCCCGAAATGGGACGGTGACCTCGGGCGCCCATCCATGTATGTTCCCCTGACGGCTGATGTGGCACACCGCAAGGTGGAACTTCTGCACAAGTGCTTCCCGTCCCAGGCCACTCGCGACTGGTGGGACGACGAGGTCTTCTTGGGCTTGGCTCGTCTGAGGGGCATGGAATGCCGGGCGCCCTACTCGGAGGCATTCACCTGCACCAAGTCCGTGCTGCAGCCGATTGCACCTGCACGGGGAGCGGTCACGCACCGCGCAACGCGGATCCGGGAAGGAGCCCGGATTATGAACGTCTTCGTCGATCCCGGGCTGCCGGCTGCACTCCTTCGACAGAACATCTACGACGGAGACATAGTCATTCTCACGAATCTCTCCTCGGTCCGGGATCTCGTCGACTACACCGCGAGCAACTCGTGGAGCTCTTCCGACCTTATGACCCGGAGCGGGCCCATGAGCACATTGACAAGGCCGAGATGGCACAGCTGCTCGGCTGGTGGAAGCCGCTCTTTATCCACGCGCCCGAATCGAAGGAACTCGTCCGTCGGGTGATCCGTGAGGCGGGCTTCAGCGCTCAAAGAACGCATTACGATGTCCCGAAGCCGCGCACGTCCTTTCCCGTCGGGCACTTGACGACTGGCATTGCTTACGCCTTCCCCTGGCATCGCGATGTCTGGTACAGCGCACCCGCGCAGCAAGTCAACTGGTGGCTCCCGGTCCTCAACGTTCGCGAGAACAATGCCATGCGCTTCAACCCCGACAACTTCGATCGAGCCGTCACGAACACCTCCGACGAATTCGACTACTACCGGATCAACACCGCTCGCCTGAACACCGCTGCGCAGACCTCAGCACGAACAGCAGGCGCGGCCAGCCGCGCTGAACGAGGCAGCGGTGGACGGCCTCACCTTGGTTCCGCCCGCAGGAGCGGTCATGCTGTTCTCGGGCTCCCAACTGCACGCCTCCATTCCGAACACTTCGGGAGCCGCCCGTTTCAGCATCGACTTTCGTACGGTCGATGTGGCCGACTTACTAGCCGGTCGTGGTGCTCCGCTCGTGGACGTCTCCTGCACGGGTACTTCCATCCGGGATTTCCGCCGAGTCTCTGACAACGCAGCCTTTGAGGAGGATCTGGTCACCCGACTGTTCGGAGCCCCGCCCCCCGGATCCACGCTTGTGTTCCCTCCCCCGTTCCTCGAGGAATCCGCAGACCAGCACGGACCTACGAATGAGGTCACGACCACTACGACGGTCTAGGTCAGACACCCTCATTTCAGGACGTCAGAGATCTCAGCTCACCAACCCGTGGCGCCGACAATCGGCCCGTTGAGATGCGTGCCTGACTCGTCACCGGCATTCGGTGCGTCACCAAACGTGAACACCTTCCCGAGGGCAGTCGCGATCCAATAGCCACGTCCATCAGCGGTGGCGAATATGGCGGTCGCTGGATCGAAGCCATTCACCGATCCGGCGGGAGCCCCGCCCAGGTAGTTGGCATCACCATAGGCAAATACCTGGCCGGCTCCATCCATGACGTAATACCCCCCGCCGTCAGGAGTGGCGACGGCAGAAGTGATGGGCGTCGTCTGAGCACCGGGAGCGCCGAAGTAGCCGGCGTCACCGAAGCCGTACACCGCTCCGGTCTTTGTGACGACCCAGTAGCCGCTCCCTGTCGCAGCAGGCAAGACGGCTACTGCTGCGCCGGCGCACCCTCCGATGCCCGGACAGCTGCCGGCAAATTGGGCGTCGCCGAAGGCGAACACACCTCCGTCCGACGCGACCATGAAGTAGCCCTGGCCTGTGACCGAGGGAACCATCCCGACGATGGGGGCATTGAGGCTGTGGGGGCGCCCGGAGCCCGCTGGATTGAGTCCAAGCCCGGGGATTGAACCGTGGAAGCCCGCACCGAAGGAGAAAATGCCCCCGTCAGACGCCACGAGCCAATAGCCCGTGAGGCTCTCTGTTGGGGTGATGCCCACGACGGGGCGCTGGAGCTCGAGCGACCCGGTGGAACCGTAGAACTGGGCGGCACCGAACGTGAAGATCCCGCCGTCCGAACCCACGAGCCAGTATCCGTGTTGGACGTCCGTGGTCGTGCTCGTCGGGGTGCTTGCTGACCCGTTGAACGTCGACCCGGCGTCTTGGGCCTTGACGGCCGTGTTCGAGTTGGGGTCGGTGTAGCCACCACTCCACTGGGCCCAGCTCACGGTGTCGCCCTGGTAGGCGGAATCGAAGACGAGCGGGCCGTTGTAGGTGTTGTGGGCGAAGACGGCCTTTTGCTTGTTGACCAGGCTCAACGGGACAGCGGCACCGCTGTAGGGGGCATAGGTCCCCCACTCCGAGTACAGGCCGATGAAGCCGCAGCCCTTGGCCACGGTGCAGTTGGACCCGATGTGCGCCGGCGTGAAGTTGAAGGTGTTGTTGGTGACCGAGATGTTCTGGCTCTTCCAGCGGCAGTTGTCGTAGTAGTCGGGGTTCTGAGCGGGGGTGGCCGAGGCGGTGTCGTGGGCGGTGCACGACGACACGGTGTAGATGCTCGGGTTGTCGAGCGTGCAGTAGTCGTTCGAGGTGTTGTCCGACTGGGTCCCGCAGAAGCGGTTGGCGTCCTCGTAGATGTCCACCCCGCCCCAGTTGTCGGTCAGCACGTTGCCCGAGATCACCGATTGGGTGGCATAGGCGCCCTGGACATTGGGGTCGCTGCCGGAATTGTTGATCTCGATCGCTCCGGTGCCCGGATTGTTGGGACCGGCGATCCAGCCGTTGTCCACGAAGGTGTTGTTGGTGATCGAGACGTTGTAGGAGATCTCGTATTGGATCGCCACATCCCAGTTGTGGGAGAAGTAGTTGTCGCTGACGTTGAAGCCGGAGTTGTTGGTATCCATCCACAGCCCGACCGACTCGTTGTCGTGGATGTAGTTCCCCGTGACCGTGGCACCCAGATCGTTCCAGAACTTCGCGCCGCCGGTGCACCCGCAGGTGCCGGTCCCGTTCGTGTCGTAGTTGCGGGTGTCGTTGTAGCTGATCTCGTTGTTGGTAATGGTCAGGTTGGTCACCGGGACCGAATCGGAGCCCGAATAGGTCTGGAACCCGTACTGGCCGTTCTTGGTCAAGCAGTCGTTGTTGAGCACGCCGTTGGCATCCACCATCACGCCGGCCCCGTTGGGGTTGTTCTCGATCGTCGAGTTCTCGACCACCCAACCCGTGCTCAGGTTCTGGTTGACCGCGGCCTGCGACTCGGGGGCGGTGAAGTTCTCGATGGTCAGGTACTCGACGGTGACGTTGGTGCCCGAGCCCGCCACGGCGAAGTCGTTCTCGTTCTGACCGTTGAGGATCGCCCCGGGACCACCGATCAGCGTGTCGTTGCTGGACGCGTCGATCTGGGCGAACTCGCTCGACCCGAGCGTGTGCGTGCCCGGTGCGAACCAGTAGGTCCTGCTCGCGGTGAGTGCGCCGGCGAACAGCGCGCTGTTGTCCCCCGCCGGGACGCTCACGGCGCCGGCCGGAGCAGAAGAGGGTCCTGTGAGCAACGACGCATTCCCGCAGACCGTCACCGGCGACGAGGGTGCGCTGCTCCCCGACGCCGGGTCCACTTTGAGCACCGAGGGGCCTGCGGTGGCGAACACCGTGAGTCCCGCCGCCAGAAGGGCGATCGCTGTGGCGCAGCCGACACGAATCTTTGTCTTGTTCACACGCCCTGGTAACTCATGGTCATGGGACGTTCCCCCGCATCGCCACCTTGCACATTCTGGCAGCCGAAAGCGGGACTTCCCTGGATTCATGGCTCGTGGCGTCCCACACCAAATCACAACAACTGAACAACAAACGAGCCCCGAGGACGGCGCCGCCGGATCGCGTGGCGGCGCAGCGCCCCTTGGGGTCCACCGGACCGGAGCGGCAAGTTCGGTCACCCCGTATCAGCGAAGGCAGCCTGCGCTCCATCAATCAGCGGGTTGCGCTGCGGCTCGTCCGACCTCGAGATGATCGCAGAGGTAGAGAATGAAGGTCCTCGTCGCAGGAGATCGCGGATACATCGGAGCAGTTCTCGTCCCGTTCCTGCGAGCCGCCGGGCATACCGTCCAGGGACTCGACCTCGGACTCTACGAGGGCTGCGACCTCGGTCCTGGGCCCGAGGACGCCAGTTCCCGCGCCAGGATCGACCTGAGGGACGTCGAGGGCGGGGACTGCTCGGGATACGACGCCGTCGTCTGCTTGGCCGCTCTGTCCAACGATCCCGTGGGGCATCTCAACCCTGCAGCGACCTATTCCATCAACCTGGACGGGACGGTACGGCTCGGTCAGGCTGCGAAGAAGTCCGGCGTCGAGCGATTCTTGTTTGCGTCCTCATGCAGCCTCTACGGCTCGGCCGGGTCAGAAGCGGTCACCGAAGAGGCGGAGCTCGCCCCGGTCACTCCCTACGGCGAGACCAAGGCCATGGCTGAGCAGGAGCTCTCCCGCCTCGCCGATGATTCGTTCAGCCCAACCTACCTTCGCAACGCTACGGCGTATGGGTTCTCGCCCCGCTTGCGTCTCGACATCGTCGTGAACAACTTGACCGCAGTAGCCATGACGACCGGCAACGTCCACCTTGAGAGCGATGGGTCGCCCTGGCGGCCCTTGGTGCACGTCGAAGATATCTGCCGCTCCTTCCTCGCCATGCTCGAAGCACCACGTGAGCTGGTGCACGATGAGGCCTTCAACGTCGGCCGTGCTGAGGACAATGTCCAAGTGCGCGATATCGCTGAGCTCGTCCGAGAGGCCGTCGCCGGGTCGCGGGTGACGTTCGCCCCCGATGCGAGTTCGGATTTGCGCAATTACCGGGTGGACTTCTCGAAACTCAACACGGTCTTTCCAGAATTGCAGCTTCGCTGGAATGTGGCAGCCGGGGTCGACGAGCTGGTGCGGGCCTATACCGATTACAACTTCAGCCACGACGACTTTGTCTCGTCGAGCTTCGTACGACTCCGGCGGATTCAGGAACTGCAGGCGGCGGGCCTCCTCGACGACATGCTGCGCCTCCGGCCCAGCGTCGTTCCGGCAGCGTCCGGCTCCTGACCTGGCGCCGCTGACTCCCTGTGCGCATGCGCTTCGCTCCTGATCCTCGGGAACAGCACAGCTCCGGTGGGACCAAGGTCGGCTTCTTCGGGCTACTGGGTTCGGGCAATCTGGGCAATGACGGCTCCTTCGAAGCCGCCCTCACACGCATCCGAACCGACCATCCCAACGCCGTCGTCGACGCGATGTGCATGGGGCCGGAACTGGTGAGCACGAAGTACGGCGTCCCCGCCATCCCGCTCTGTTGGTCCACGAGCAGGCAAGCCCAGACTACTCGTCTGCGGGCGCGGCTCCTCTGGGCCTTGGGCAAGTTTGTCGATGTCTGGCGAACGTACTCGTGGGTGCGACGGCACGATCTCGTCGTGGTGGCTGGTGCTGGAGTGCTCGAGAACTCGCTTCCCATCCGCGCAACCGGCGTTCCGTACGCCATGTTCCTGTTGTGCGCGTCCGGCAGGCTGACACGGACCACGGTGGCACTCGTCTCCGTCGGAGCCACCACAATCAAGCCTCGTCCGACTCGATGGCTGCGAAACGGCGCTGCTCACCTCGCCTCATACCGCTCCTACCGTGACAGGGTCTCCTGGGACGTCATGCAGCGATCCGGCACCTTCGCAAGGCACGACCCGGTGTACGCCGACCTCGTCTTCTCCTTCCCGGCGCCGCTGTCGACGGTCGGTGATCCACGGCTCGTCGGAGTAGGCATCATGTCGTTCTTCGGAGGCAGCGACGATCGCCGTGCCCCCCGGCAGGTCTACGAGGACTACGTCGACGCCATGACACGGTTCATCTCTTGGTTGGCAGACAGCGGCAACAGGATCCGGCTGCTTCCTGGAGACGATTCAAAGGATGACGACGTGATCGCCGGTGTCATCGGCAACATCTTGCACTGTCGGCCTGACCTCGCTCCGGGAACGGTGGTGGCGAATCCCATCTCGTCATTGGGTGATCTCCTCAAAGAGATCGAGCCTGTCGGCTTCGTCGTCGGAGCCCGATATCACAACGTTGTCGCCGGCCTCCGTCTTGCGAAGCCAACGATCTCCGTCGGTTACTCGTTGAAGCATGATGCCCTGATGGCCGACATGGGCGTGCCCGAGTTCGCCATGTCCGCCCGGTCGATCAACGCGCCGCAGCTGATAGCGCGCTTCATTGAGCTGCAAAGTAAGTCGAGCGAAGTCCACGCGGCGCTCCAGAAGCACCTGCTCGTCAAGCAAGGAGAGCTCGAGGAGCAGTTCCGGGACCTGGCAGCGCTCATCGATGCCGGCGCTACCGGGGTCCGCTCGCGCCACGACGCCGCAGCCCGAGGCTCTGCGCGTGTTCCAGCAGTGGAGCGGAGCGTTGTGACATGACCACGCCCGAAGAATTGGAACATGGCTGGTCAGGATGGCACCGTCGGCCCACGACCCGCCGCTCTCCGTCCTCGGATGGCTGCGGCGGGTCGGAGTGGCGACCATGAAGGTATGGCAAGTCGACAGCATTGCCGGGGCGCTGCTGTTCGAACCCACTCCGATTGTGGACGAACGAGGATTCTTCTGCCGAACCTTCGATGCCGCCATTGCTCGCGAGGCGGGAGTAGACCCAGACGGCTTTGCTCAGGACAGCCTCTCACGGTCCGTGTGTGGCGTGGTACGAGGCCTTCACGTCCGACGCGGGGCCGGAGAGACGAAGCTGGTGCGGTGTTCCTACGGGCAGGTCTACGACGTCATCGTCGATCTGCGGCCGGACTCGCCCACCTATGGGAACTGGCAGAGCTTTGAATTGGACGGGGACGGACAGAAATCGGTGTACATCCCTCACGGATGCGCGCATGGGTTCCAGGCCATGACGAGCGTGGCGGACGTCGCGTACCGGATCGACCGGCCTCACGATCCCACCGAGGATCTCGCGATCCGTTTCGACGTCCCGGAATTGGACATTCCGTGGCCGGTCCCAGTCGGCGTCTTGTCCCGGCGAGACCACGACGCATTGTCTCTCGAGGACGCCATACGCGCGTTGCGATGATGCCTGGGAGCGGTCGACGCGTATCACGGCTCGGGCGGAGGGACTCCAACTCGCGGTGCTTTCTCACCCTTACGCCCTCGAGAGCAAGGCGAAACACATGACCGCTGCCAATCGAAAGCAGCAACCGTCCGTCCCCGCTGGGTGCAGCCCTGGGTGCCTGGGCTCGGCCGCCGCCGGCGCCGCCCGCTGCATCCAGTCGCTCGAGTTCGCGCTCGGAAGGGCGGAACTGGTGAGCGCGATCCCCCGGCTGAGTGTCGGGCTCCCCGTGTACAACGGTGGCCACTACCTGGCCAAATCCCTCGACACGTTGCTCGGACAGAGTTTTGAGGACTTCGAGCTGATCATTTCGGACAACGCGTCGACCGATGACACCTCCGATATCTGCCGGGAGTACCAGAACCAGGACGCGCGGATTCAGTACTGCCGCCAACTCCACAACATCGGCTCCTCGCCGAACCACAACTTCGTCGTCGAACGAGCCCGGGGCGAGCTCTTCAAGTGGGCATCCTACGACGACCTCTACGCCCGGGAGCTCTTCGAACGCTGCGTGGAAGCGCTCGACGCGCATCCCGAAGCCGCCCTCGCCCACTCCTGGACAGCCAACATCGACGAAGCAGACTCGATCTTCGCCGCGCCGCCGTACCCGCTTGCCACGGATGCGGCGATGGCCCCCGAGCGCTTCCGGAGCGTTCTCTTCGGGAGCGGAGGCGACGACATCTACGCCGTGATGCGCACGGAAACCCTCCGGAAGGTGCTGCCCCAGGACAGCTATCACCACGCCGAACATCCCATCGTCGCCGCGCTCAGCCTGCACGGTCAGTTCGTCCAGGTGCCCGACTGGCTCTACTTCCGGCGTGACCACGCCGAGCAAGCAGAGAGGGCCTGCACGACGGTGCGCTCCCGGTGCGCCAACATGGACCCGCGGCGTGCGAACCGTGTGCGGCATCCAGTTGCCCGGTTGTACGCGGAGTACCTCTGGGGCTATGTCACGGCGATCCGAGGCGCACCGCTGACCTCACCGGAGCGCCAGAAGTGCTACGGCTACCTGGCGCGGTGGTTTGCCAGCCGGGCAACCAGTCCGCGGCATACCGCCGAGCATCGACACATCGGCGCCTTTCCCGGCAGGGCTCGCCGTCCAGGCCGCCGTGGGAGGCGACGGCCCCTATCGGGGGGCGAGCTCGCCGATCGCCTCGAACGACGCGAGTGACGTCGCCACAGCCGCGTCGAGGCTGATTGGGCTGTAGTCCAGCCGTTTGCACGTCGTCGGATCCTCGAGCCTGCGCCGATCCGGCTTGGTCTTTACTGCCTTCTCCGAGATCGCCACCAGCGTCGGGCCGAACACCTTGGCCAGCTCCGGATCGCCCGAGGGCTCGACGTCCACGATTTCATGATCGATGCCGGTGAACCTGCCCATGCGGGTTACGGGATCCACCAAGGACTTCCTGGTCAGCGCGCTTCTACGCCTCCAAACAGCATACGACGGTCACGCCTAACGGAAGCCCGACTACAGGCCGGCCCACCATGATCACCACGCTCAACTGGCCGGCTGACGAGCGTCATGGAATCCGAGAGCCTCTACGCTTGCGCCATGACAACACTTCCAGGCGACTACGAGCCCAGCCCGGCGGAGTGGGTCCGCAGTCAGGTCGCCGAGTACGAGGCATCGGGCGGCGAACGGGCCAATACCCTGCGCGACACCGGATTGCCGATCGTCGTGGTGACGAGCCGGGGATCCAGGAGCGGCAAGGTGCGAAAGAACCCGGTCATGCGGGTCGAGCACGGCGGCGAGTACGCCATCGTCGCGTCCAAGGGTGGCGCGGCAGCGAATCCCGAGTGGTACTCGAACCTGGTGGCCCACCCGGACGAAGTGACCATCCAGGATGGACCCGAACCCTTCACGGTCACCGTGCGCCAAGCCGTCGGTAGCGAGCGAGCAGTGTGGTGGGATCGGGCTGTGGCGGCCTATCCGCCCTACGCCGAGTACCAGGAGAAGACCAAGAGGGAGATCCCCCTCTTGGTCGCGACCCGCCGCGATTGACCCAGGACGCAGGCCAGGGCGATATCTGCACCTCCTCACACCTGGCATGGTCTATAACGGGGCATGGCCATAGTCATCGTGCAGGGCATCTTCTCGGTCGACCCGAATGAACGGGACGAGTTCGTCGCGGCGAGTGTTGAGGGCACACGTGCTTCCCGGCAGGAAGAGGGATGCCTCGAATACGTGATCGCCGCCGACCCGCTCGACCCCGAGCGAGTCGTTGTGTCCGAACGCTGGGAATCAATGGAACATCTCGAGGCCCATCTCGCCCGTCTGCAGAGCGGGGCGAGCGATGGCCCCAGACCCACACCTCGGAGCGTCGAGATCACCCTCTTCGAGGTTGCAACGTCACGTTCTTTGACCTGACTGGGCTTCGCCCCTCCCCGCTTGACGCCGCCAAATCACAATGATGTGATTTGAGAGCGAACGAAGGGAGGCCAATGGAGAGTGCGCTCGCCAAGGCTCTGGTCCACACGATCCTCCGACATGCCGAGGATCACCCCTGGCGGATGCAGGACCTCGGCCTCCTGGGTCTGTGGCTCGATGATCGGAGGGAGTTTCGACTCCATGTCTGGGATCCGAGTCAAGGGTTCGTCGGGGATGATCCGCCGATCCACGACCATCCGTTCGGCTTCACCTCCACGATCATCGCCGGGAGGATGACCAACACGCGCTACGAGTTCGATCCCGCCGGAGCCAGCTACACCAGGTTTCGTTACGTGCCATCCGACGAGGCCAGCCGCACCACTGACACCGTGCGCCTCTCTCCGAGGACGGCGACGGTCTACACGGAGGGCGACCGCTACCGGCAATCGGCACACGAGCTCCACGACAACGAGCAGCTCCCCGGAACCGTGTCGATCATCCGCTGCTCATTCACGCACGTCCGGCGACTGACCGTGTGTCGCAAGGCGTGCGAGTGGGTGCCGGGTCAGTCTCGATCCCCGACCGCGGATGAGGTCAAGGGCATGACGTCCACGGCACTCCAATGGTTCTGATTCGTCTGTCCTCGCACCAGGATTGTGCCCTGAGGCGGCGGCGGCCCGTGCTCAGGGTTCTCGGAGGGCGGGGAGTCGGCCCGCCTCGACTTCTTCTACCAGGCGACAACGGTCGGCGACAGTCGTGTCCGCATAGGCGACCGCGAAGGACGCAATCGCCTGATCGAACGAGTCGTCGTCGCCCAAGTAGGCCGCCAAAGCAATGCGGTCACCGGATCGGGCATGGCCACGCGCCAGTGTCCACCCACACAGTTCCTCGACCGGGGTGATGAGCGGTGGGCGACTCACGAAGCGCAGCTCGTCACCGTCTTGCTCAACCAGCCGCTCGAACGCACGCAGATGGTCGCGCCGGAGTGCCTGACGGATGCGCCGCTTGGCTTCCTCCGACGAGCGCCGGTTGGCAAGTTGGCTCAACCGCACCTGAAGCCGTCGGCCGGAAGCCGTGAATACCAGACGTCGAGGTTCCGCATCTCGGCGAATCCCGCCATCGCTTCGCGGTAGGCCCGCACCGTGGCCAGGACTGCCTTCTGGCGGCCGGCGACCGAGAACCTGAGCTCGCGCCCGGCCAGCTCGACACTGGTCGCCAGCCGTTTGATGTCCCATTCGAACGGCCCGGGGAGCGTTTCGTCGAAGTCGTTCAGGCCGAACACGAGTGTGCGTTCGGGGGTCTCGAAGATGCCGAAGTTGAGGACGTGTGCGTCACCGCACACCTGGGCCCGGAGTCCACACGTTGGACCGGTGGCGAGGTCGGCGGCCATGATCGCTGCGCCGCCCCGGAAGAAGGCGAACGGCGATGCCACCATGCGGCGTAGCGGAGCGGGATCAATTGGGCAGCCTCTGAGCTGATTGCTCTTGGAGGATCGAGACGGGATCCCTGCGGTCTGGTCCCGGATGCCACGTGGCGTGGGACTCGAGGGGGACCCGTGCTCTCAGGCTACGACCCTCTCGCAGCCTCTCGGACGGACTGCGCATCGTCAGATACTCGGCGTCGGGGAGTAGTTCCACGCGCTCAGTCCTTCGTCGGAGTCAGCTCTGGGGCACGCCCGGACGAGCGCAACCATCTTCCAACCCCGCAATCCCAAGACTCCGCACGCAGAGTCATCCTGCTGCGCGCACCGAATGCCGAGCAGAGCCAAAGGTCCCATCCCAGCGCTGATGGGCACGTGCCGAGAACGGACCAACAGTGACACGCTGGTGACCCGGCCGAACCGCTGGTTCCCTGATCCGGCTGGTTCAGCCAGACTGGCTCAGCCCCGAGTCTGGTTCAGTTCATCTGATTCCACATGTCGATGGACACGACCTGGCCGTCGGTCGGGTCCATGAGCGCGTCCAGGTTCTCGGCCAGGTCCTCAGGCGTGACCCCGCCGGAGAACGTGAGGCCCTTGGTCTCGAGGATGCACAGGCGCATGGCCAGGAGCCCCCCGCACACGATGACCTCACCGTTGAGCGGACACGACTCGTGGGCCAGGAAGGCAACCGCCGGGGAGACGTACTCGGGCCTCATGTTGTCGAAGAACTCGCTCCGGAAATTGTCGGCGGGCATGTCGTAGACGTGCGCCAGGACCTCGGGAGTGGACATCCGCGTGCTTCCCCCGGGGAGCCACCGCGTTGACCCGGAGTCCCTCGTGGCCGAGGTTCAGAGCGAGAGCCTTGGTGAACGAGAAGACGGCGCCCTTGGCACCGGCGTAGTCGGAGCTCTTCGGGATGTGCCCGATGACGGCCTCCGATGCGGTGTTGACGATGGATCCCTTCTCCGCCGCCTTGAGGTGTGGCAACGCCGCCTTGCACATGTTGACCGTGCCCAAGTAGTGGAAGTCGACCATGCGCCGGAACTGGGTCATGTCGACGTCCTCGAACAGATTGCCCGCGTAGATCCCGGCATTGTTCACCAGGACGTCCAGCCCGCCGAACGCGTCCACTGCGGTGTCGACGATCGTCGCGGCGCCGGCCTCGTCGGCGACGTTGGCGAAGCAGGCCACCGCCTCTCCCCCGGCCGCCGTGATCTCCTCGACCACCTGGGTCGCCAGTTCGGGCGATGACCCCGTCCCGTCCATCTCGACCCCGTAGTCGGCTACGACGACGCGGGCACCCCTCGAGGCGAGCAGGAGCGAGTGGCAACGACCGAAGCCACGACCGGCTCCCGTCACGATCACCGACCGGCCATCGAAACGCAGCTCGTCCACCATGCCCCCTCAGCTCTCCGTCGCCCAAACCTCTCCGTCCGAGGGGCGACCTCGGGCCGGAACGTAACAGACCACCGCCGGTCGCGCTCAACGAGGGGGGGGCGAGGCACCTCCGTCCCAGAGCGGCATGGTGACGACGAAACGCGAGCCACCGAGCGTGCCCAGGGGTGACTCCGCCCTCACGTGCCCGCCCATGGCGGCCACCAGCTCCGCCGCGATGGCCAGGCCCAGCCCGGAACCGAATCGGCGATTGGGGCCGCGGTCAGCCTGGTAGAAGCGCTCGAACACACGCGGGAGGTCGGTCGGATCGATCCCGGGCCCGTCGTCGGTCACGGTGATCACCGCGGCGCTGTCCTCGGGCCGGGGCACCATAGTCACGCCCACGGCCGCACGTGCGTAGGTCAGTGCGTTCTCGAGCAGGTTGGCCAGGACCTGAGCCAGGCGGTCGGGGTCGGCCACGATCGGCCGGTCCACCGCCGGGGGCGATCCGGGCATACCGCCTCCTGGCGCCGCGACCCCCGGGCTCCCGGGGACCTGCACCGACAGGGCGATCTCCGCCCTGAGCGCGGCCGGGCGGAACCCCTCCACGGTGGTGGTGACCACCTCAGCGGCATCGGTCGGTCGCAGCGAGATGGACATCTGACGCGCCTCGAGCTTCGTGAGGTCGAGGAGGTCTCCCACCAGGCGCTCCAGCCGGCGGGACTCGGCGATGATCACGTCGGCTGCCTGCGCGGTGTCCTCGACGGCCCCGTCCTCGATCGCCTCGGCGAACCCCCGTATCGAGGTGAGCGGGGTGCGCAAATCGTGTGACACCGCGAGCAGGAGATGCCGTTCGCGGGCGCGACCGTCCTCGAGGCTCTGGGCCATGCGGTTGATCGACCCGGCCAGCGAAGTGAACTCCGGATAGTCGTGGCGCCGTGCGGGCACGCGGCTGTCCAGCTCCCCCGCGGCGATGCGGCCGGTGACCGCCTCGGCCTCCACCAGGGGTCGGGCCAGGCGCTGCGAGAGCTTCCAGGCCACGACCGCGGCCACGAGCAGGGCCACGCCGCCCGCCACGATGAAATAGCCCCAGCTCGGCCCGACGCCGCCGACGTCACGCGTGAGCAGCACGGCCAAGGTCCCCCCGAGACGCAACCGCACCCGCTCGGCATTCGACACCGTGACCGGGGCGGCGGCGTACACCAGGCTTCCCGTGCGTCCCGACGTCGTCTGTCCCGACACCACTGCGGCCACGTCGAGATCCTGGGCGTCGAGTCCGGCCGGGAGGGGGGTCACGACGGTGCCGGCGTGGGTGATGCGGATCAGGTCGGCGTTCTCGAGCTTGAGCGTGGCGCGCACCAGGCGCAGCACCTCCACCGAGCGCGTGGCGCTCTTCGCGTGGGTGAGTGCGTCGGCCTCGGACACCAACTGCTGCTGGGCCTGGCGACGGGCCTCGTGACGGGTCAGGAGCAGGCTGCCCACTCCCGCGATCACCAGCACCACGGCGACCAGGCCGACCATGGCGACCATGAGGCGGCGACGCACGGTCAGCCCAACCGGTAGCCGACGCCCCACACGGTGGCGAGAGCGAGGCCCGTACCGAGCTTCTTGCGCAGCTGGGCCACATGCACGTCGACCGTGCGCTCGTCGCCGTACCACCCGGGTCCCCACACGCCGTCGAGCAGCTGCTGGCGCGACAGCGCCATGCCCCGGTTGTGTGCCAGGTAGGCGAGCAGATCGAACTCCCTCGTGGCCAGGGCCACCACCTCACCTCCGCGGCGCGCCTCGCGGCGGCGGAGATCCACCTCGATGTCGCCCACCTCCACCACCTCGACCGGCGGGGGTGCCTCACGGGTCCGGCGCAGGATGGCCCGCACCCGTGCCACCAGCTCGCGCGGCGAGAAGGGCTTGACCAGGTAGTCGTCGGCGCCGAGCTCGAGCCCGAGCACGCGGTCCACTTCGTCGTCGCGAGCCGTGAGGAACAGGACCGGCACCGATCCCCGGGCGCGCAGCTCGCGGCAGATGTCGAACCCGTCGTGGGTGCCGGGAAGCCCAACGTCGAGCACCACGATGGCCGGGGCCTCTTGCGCCACGAGCTTCAGCCCCTTCTCGCCGTCCCCGGCCAGAAGGACCCGGAAGCCCTCTCGCCGCAGGTACAGATCGACCAGATCGGAGATGTGGGGGTCGTCCTCGACGACGACCACGGTTCCGTTGTCATCGCCCACGCCGCAAAGCCTCCCATCTGCGATGGCCCCGCGACGGGGATCCGGGCACTCCCTCACACAACCCTCATGTGTGCCCCACAGCTCGATCACGGCCTCGGGCCAGCATCACGGGGAAGGCAGCGCCACCACGACACTGAGGAAAGGGGTGCCCATGCCGCGCCCTCGTCGCGTTCTCCGTCTCCGCTTCACCCTGCTCGGTGCCGTGGCGGGCATCGCCACCGCCACGCTCGCCGTGGCCGGGCCGGTCCCGGCCGGAGCGGCTGCTCCCGCTGTTCCGTCGGGATCGGGCACTACCGGCTCAGACGTGACGCCAGCCACCCTTTCGGGCATCAAGGCCAGGGCGGCGGCCGACATCACCGCTCGGCTCGACGCCCTGAACGCCGGATTGGCGCGGCTCTCGGGAGCTGCGGATCTGGGGTCGGGGAAGGCCGCGCTCGGCGCGTACCTCGGAGCCGACATCGTGCCCTTGCAGCAGCTGGGTCAGAAGATCGCGAGCGACACCACGGTGCAGCAGGCGGCGCAGGACTTCTCGAGCATCTTCGGCGGCTACCGCGTCTTCGCGTTGGTGCTCCCTGCCGCACATCTCGCCGCCGGCGCGGACCGCATGACGGCCACCACCATCCCGGCGCTGGCCGCGGACGAAGCCAAGGCCCAGACGCACGTGACGACGACGAACCAGGCCCTCCTCCAGCCGCTGCTCGCCGACCTCGCCGCGCAGATCACCACGGCGACGACGAACTCCAGCGGCGCGGCGACGGCCGTCCTGGCCTTCACCCCATCGCAGTGGAACACCGACCACGGCCTCCTGTTGCCCGCGACCTCGTCGGAGCGGAATGCCCGCGCCGCCCAGTCCCAGGGTGGCCACGACCTGCGGCAGATCACGGAGGACCTCCGCTGAGCTGGCTCACACCACAAGGAGACGGCTAGGGCCCAGCCCCCTCGGGGCGGGGTCCGGCACCGCAACCCACGCCGAGCCTCTCCCTCAAGAAGGCGAGCGTGCGGTCCAGTGCCTGGCGCGTGGGGGCCCCCGGGCGATCGTCGAGGTCCTCGGTCAGCACCGAGTGGGCACGCGCCGGGTGACCGCCGGGGTTCCCCGGAGAGGAATCGATCTCCACGGCGATGAAGGCGTCCCCCAACTCGCGCCGGAGGGTGGCGAACCGCTCCGCGGGGCTGAAGCGGTCGCCGCTGAAGCGCAGCCCGAGCAGACAGGTCCCCGATCTGGCCCGCTCCTTGACCCGGCCAAGATCGGCCGGCGGAATCCCGAGATCGGCCCGGTGACGCCTCGAGATCGGGAAAGGCAGCGACGGCTGGCTGAGCACCGGTGCCACGACGACGTCGTCGACCATCATGGCCAGGGCGAAGCCCCCGGTGAAGCACATGCCGATCACGCCCACTCCCGGGCCACCGCACCGCTCGTGTTCCTCGGCGCACAGGGCACGCAGCCAGACCGTGACCAGGCTGGCCCGCCCGAGAGCAAAGGCGACGAACTCCCGGGACACGCATGCCGACGCGATGGAGCGCGCGGCGTAGCCGGCGCTGGCCGGCCGGCCCGGCTGGCCGAAGAGGACAGGGAGCACCGCCGTGCATCCGGCCGCGGCCACCCGGCGGGCGAACTGGGCCACCGCCGGCGTGATGCCGGGCATCTCGCTGATCACGATCACCGCGGGCCCCGAACCGATCCGGTAGACGTGGCGCCGCGTGCCGCCGGCCTCGAAGGAACCCGGCGCGAAACCCTCGAGAGCAGCTGCCCACCGCCCCGCGTCGCCCGACGCCATGGGCGGACCGTAGCATCGGGCGCCGTGGTCGGCACCGAACGCCCTGCCCCTCGGGCTCGTCCCCGACTCGTCGACCCCGTGCTGGCATCCCGGGTCCCGGGTCTCCGGTGGGCTGCCACTGCCTCGATGCTCCTGGCCGCGGCCGGAGCGGTGCTCGTCGTGGTCGCGGCCGTGGCACTGGCCCATGCCGTCCAACGCTCGCTGCTGCACGGCGCGCCGCTTCACGCGGTGTGGCCGGCGATCGCCGTGGTCGGCGTGGCCATCGTGGCACGGGCGGCCCTGCACGCCGTCGGGGATCTGGTCTCGCACGCCACGGCCGACCGAGTGGTGTCGACGCTGCGCGGCCAGCTGCTGCGCCGCGCCCTCGAGCGGGGCCCGGGGTGGCTCTCGGAGCAGCGCACCGGGGAACTGTCGGTGACCGCCACGCGAGGCCTGCGGTCCCTGCACGCTTACTACGCCCGCTACCTGCCGCAGGCCGCCACCGCGGCCGTCGTCCCCGCGCTGCTGCTGGTTTGGGTGCTCTGGCAGGACTGGCTCTCGTTCCTGGTGGTGGTGGCACTCGTGGTCGCCGTCCCGGTCACCATGATCCACTTCGGGCGGGAGGCGGCGGCGCGCGCCGAGCGACAATGGCGCACGCTCTCCTCGCTGGCCGGGCGTTTCCTCCGCCTGGTCGAGGGGCTCCCCACCCTTCGCTCGTTCGGCCGTGAGGGCCAGGGACGTCGTGAGGTGGCCGCAGCGACCGAGGGGGTCCGCACGGCCACCGTCCAGACACTGCGGGTGGCGTTCCTGTCCTCGCTCTCGATGGACATGATCGCCGGTCTCGGGGTCGGCCTGGTCGCCATGGTGCTCGGGTTGCGCCTGCTCTGGGGGGAGCTCAGCCTGCAGACCGCCCTGGCCGTGCTCCTCGTGGCTCCTGAGATCTTCATCCCGCTGCGCCGGGCCGGTGCCGAGTTTCACGCCAGCGCCGAAGGCCAGGCCGCCGCGGGCCGCGTGCTCGAGGTACTGGCCGGCCCTCCCGAGGTGCCGGGTCCCGAACGCCCCGCCCCGAACCTGTCCCTGAGGCCACCCCGGAACGACCCGGTCGGGACCCTGCGCATCGAGGGGCTCCGGGTGCAGTACCGCGGACCGGGACCGTCCCGCGCTCGACGCGTGCTCCCTGGTCGTCCCGGTGGGCACGCGCCTGGCGCTCACCGGTCCGTCGGGGTCCGGCAAGTCGACCGTGCTCGCCGCCCTGCTCCGTTTCGTCGAGCCAGCCGGCGGCGTCATGTCCTTCGACAACAGGACCAGTGGGTCGGAGACACCGTCGCAATGGCGCCACCACTTCGCCTGGCTCCCCCAGCGACCACACCTCTTCAACGCCACGCTGGCGGAGAACCTGCGCCTCGGGGCACCCGATGCTCGCGACGAGGAGCTGGCCGGTGTCCTCGGCGCGGTGGGCCTTTCTGCGCTCCTCGACACCCTGCCGGCCGGCCTCGGCACGGCCCTGGGCCACGACGGCCTCACCCTGAGCTGGGGCGAGCGTCAGCGGGTCGCGCTGGCCCGTGCCCTCTTGTGCCCGGCGCCGGTGCTCCTGCTCGACGAGCCCACGGCCTCCCTGGACCCCCCCACTGTGCGGCGCCTGGCCCCGGCGCTCGAGCCCTGGATCGGCGGCCGGACCGTGATCGTGGCGGCACACGAACCGGTCCTCCTGCCCCGATTCGACGCGGTGGTCGACGTCTCGGGCGCCACCGCCTTTCCCGTGAGTGCGCCGGCGTGACCGCAGCCCGCTCGTCGGTGCGACGCGTCCTGGCCGAGCCCGGCACCCCCTACGGGCGACTGACCCTCGCCGGGCTGCTGGGTCTGGCCTCGGCCCTGGCCACCATCGGCCTCCTCGCCGGATCCGGTTACGTCGTCGGCCGGGCGGCGCTGCGACCCGGGCTGAATGCCCTGGTCGGAATCCTGGCCCTCGTGGAGGTGCTGGCGTTCCTGCGCGGACCGCTGCGCTACGCCGAACGCCTGGTCGGTCACGACGCCGCGCTGCGCGCCCTGACCACGTGGAGGGTCTGGCTGTACGACCGCCTCGCACCACGGGTGCCTGCAGCGCTGGCCGGATGGCGCAGCGGCGACCTCCTGGCCCGAGCCGTCGACGACGTCGACACCCTCCAGGACCTCTACTTGCGGACCGCCCTCCCGGCGGGGATCGCCGTCGGCGCCGCCGTGGTCGGAACGGTGGCCGTGGGAGTTGTCCTCCCGTGGGCCGCCCTGGCGCTCGGCCTCCCGCTGGGCATCGCATTGGTCCTCCCCGCCGCGCTCACCTGGCGCGCCGGCGCAGCACCCGAGCGTGCCGCCCTCTCGGGCGAGCTCTCGTCCCACGTGGTCGACGCCCTGGCCGGCGCGCCGGAGCTCCTCGCATTCGGAGCCCACGAGTCCTGGGTGGGTGACGCCGAGGAGCTGGGAGCGCGCTCCGATGCATTGGAGCGACGACAAGCCCGCGTCGGTGCCACGGCCACGGTCCTCGTCCAGGTCTGCCTGGCCGCCGCCGTCACGGGTGTCCTGGCCGTGACCGTCGCCGCCGTCGCCGCGCACCATGTGGGCCAGGTCATGGTGGCCGTACTCCCACTCGCTGCGCTGGCCACCTTCGAGACCGTGCCCGGTGTGCCCCAGGCGATGGCGCGCGCACTGGCCGTCCGGGCCTCGGCCGAGCGCCTCTTCGCACTCGCCGACGTGCCGGTCCCGATACACGACGTGTCCTCGCCGGACCCGACACCCCGGGGTGTGCCGGCGGTGACGTTTGCCGAGGTGTGCGTCCGCTACGCGCCCGACCTCCCACGAGCCCTCGACGGCGTGACCGCGGACCTCCCGGCGGGCCACAGCCTGGCCATCACCGGCTCGAGCGGGGCGGGAAAGTCGAGCCTGGTCAACGCGCTCATGCGCTTCTGGCCTCTCGAAGCGGGCTCACTCGCCCTCGACGGCTCCGACGTGGCCCGCCTCCGCCAGGACGATGTCCGCGCCATGTACGCCCTGGCCGACCAGCGGGCGCAGATGTTCGCCGGCTCGTTCCGCGAGAACCTCACGCTCGGCCGTCCCGGGGCCACCGACGCAGAAGTGGCGACCGCGCTCGAGGCGGCCTGCCTCGACCAATGGGTCGCCGAGCTCCCTGCCGGACTCGACACCCCGGTCGGGGAAGACGGCGTCGCTCTCTCGGGCGGCGAACGGCGTCGCCTCGCCGTGGCACGTGCGCTCCTGGCCGCGGGGCCCGTGCTGATCCTCGACGAGCCCACGAGCGGCCTCGACCCCGCGTTGGCCGACGAGCTCTTGGGCCGCGTGTTGGTCGCGGCCGGGCCGCGCAGCGTGCTGGTGATCACGCACCGGGCCCGGGAGGCGGAGCGATGCGATGGATCGGTGAGCCTCGAAGCAGGTCGGGTGGTCGCCCGCTCGCCGTGAGCGGCCCCTACGAGTCCGCGCCCTCTTCCACGGCTTCGTCGGCTTGCTCGGCGCCCTCCGCCTCCGGCGCACCGCCGGGCGCGAACCGACGGCGGATCTCGACCACGGATGGGGCCGGATACTCCGAGAGCAGCGGGAGCCACCCCACCGCCACCTTTTGCAGCCCGGGTCCGTCCTCCGCCCAGATGTGGCAGCTGTTGGCGAGGAAGCGGAACGAGTTCTCGTCCCGGAACGGGTGCACGCCCTCGCCCCGCTCGAAGCGCCGAGCCCCTGCCGAGGCCACGCCCTGGATCACGACGGGTCCGAGCGCCCGGGCCAGGAACTCGAGATGGCTGCAGCCGCGCTGGCGCCCGAACCGTTCGGCCACGACGCTCATGTAGCCGCGACCGATGGCCAGACCGACCAGGTCGTGGAAGGTGGGCTCGATCCGGGTGCACTCCGCGTGCGGGTAGGCCTCCATATCGGCCACGGCGTCGACGATCACCATGTCCTCGAGGCGGACCACCACCGCGAGCTCCATGGAGTGCACCAGGCGGGGGATGCTGCCGTCACCCGCCCAGGGCCGTTCGTCCTGGAGCTTGGCGATGACCACCACGTGGTCCTCGCGCTCGTAGACGTCGGTCGTAATGGTCCGCCGGTGGATGGGATCCTCGTCCGAGCCCGGCGGCGGACGGAGGGCGGCGACGGTCAGCTCGGGATCAGGCACCGGCTGATTGTGGCGCTGCAGTGGGGATGGGCGCCAGCACCACCTGGTTGAAGCCGTGCAGGATCGGGGCGTCGCGGTTCCAGCCGACCCGGGTCACGGACCCGGTGCGCAGGTGCAACCGCCAGGAGATGTTGGCCGTGCCCAGCGCCCAGGCCACCGCCGACTTGATGGGCGTCACGTGGCTCACCACGACCACGTCGGCATCCGGGCGCCGCGCCCCCGCACCGTCGACGGCGAAGAGCTCCTCGCACGCCGCGGCCACCCGGGCGTCCACCTCGGCCAGGGTCTCGCCGCCGGCCGGGCGGAATTCCGGGTCATGCCGCCAGCGCTGCCAGACCTCTGCCGGCACCCCCTCGAGCGGTTGGCATTCCAGCTCGCCGTAGTCGACCTCGACCCAGCGGTCGTCGATGGTCACTGGGGGACCACCGCCGAGCAGGAGGGCTGCCGTGTCGCGCGCTCGCTCCAGGGGGCTCGAGCGCACCTCGGCCACCGGCGCAGTGAACAGCGAGCTCACCGACGCGGCCTGAGCCCGGCCGGTCTGGGTCAGCGGCGCGTCGGTCCGCCCGAGCAGCAGGCCCTGAGCGTTGGCCACCGACTCGCCGTGGCGGACCAGGATCAGCACATTTCCCCCGTCAAACCGGGACCAGGATGCGACCACATTGCTCGCACGTGACCACGTCCCCCGGGGGCAAAGCGCGGATGCGCTCGACCTCGACCGAGGACAGTTCGAGGTGGCACCCGCTGCAGCGGTTTCCCACCAGGCGTGCCGCGCCCGTGCCGCGCAGGTGCGTCCGTAGGGTCTCGTAGCGGTCGGCCAGCGCCGAGGGCACCAGGGCGGCCTCGCTGCTCCGGCGACCGGCCAACTCCGCCAGCTCGCGGTCGATGGCGCCACGTTCACCTTCCACCTCGGTCCGGAGTTGGCCGACCCGGACCTCGAGGGGAGCGGTCTGTTCCCGCAGCGCAGCCAGCTCGGCGTCGACGGGATCCTGCTCCAGCATGGCGGCCAGCTCGAGCTCCTCGAGCTCGGCTCGGCGGCCGGCCAGGTGCTGCACCTCGTCGCTCATGGCCTGGAGGTCACGGGCCGACGATCCCGTGGCCGCGTACATGCGCTTCTCAACGACGTCACGACGCTCGTTGAGCGCGGCGATCTGGCCCTCGAGGTCCTCCTGAGTGGCCCGCAGCACGGCACGGCGACCCTCGGCGTCGGTGCGGGCGGCCTCGAGCCGGGCCACCTCACCTTCGAGGTCCGCCAGACCTGAGGTCTGCGCCAGCGTGTACCGGCGGTGCTGGAGCTGACTCAGGGCGGTGTCGAGGTCCTGCACGACGAGCAGGCGCTCGAGGTCCTCGGCGGCGTCGGTCATCCCATCGCATCGTAGGCGGAACGAGCCAGTGGCAGGGCCTCGACCAGCCCGTCGTCGGCGGCCGCGATGGCCTCGTCCCATCCGTACCAGCGGGCCTCGGGGCTCTCGCCTGGGGGTGGATGCGGGTCGTCGTCCGCGCCGATGAGGAGGTAACGCAGGTCCAGGTGGGTGTGGCCGTGGGCTGCCGGGTGCACATCGAGGTGGATGAGCCGCGGGCCTCCCGGTGGGTGCACCACGGTCAGCCCCAGCTCCTCGGTGGCCTCCCGCTGTGCCGCCACCTCGGGCGTCTCCCCCGCATCGATGTGGCCGCCGGGCTGCATCCAGATGCCGAGCCGTTTGTGGAGATGGAGCACAGTGCCACGCGGTCCGACGACGATGGCCGACGCCGTGACGTGCACCGGCCCGGCGTGCTCGTCGAACGGGTCGGCCAGCTGTGCCAGCTCCGAGAGGAAGCGCTCCCGGGCGGCCGCCTCCCTCACCGACGAGGGATGATGCAGCTCGACCTGGGCTCGCAGGTCGTCCGCGATCGCGCTCCCGGCCGGGCTTCCCATCACGTGCATCCCTAGCACAGCTCGCGGGAACACACCGTGACCATGCCCGTGGCGCCTATCGTCTGGGCGCACCGTGCTCACCATTGCCAACTTCAACATGCACTGCGGCATGGACGGCTGGGGCCGCCCCTACGACGCGCTCGGTGCTATCGCCTCCTTGGACGCCGACGTCGTCGTACTCGAAGAGGCCTGGACCGCGGTGGGCGACGACACCGGTGGTCAGTCCGGTGCCGCGGCGCGCCATCTCGGGTACCAGGTCGTCTCCCACGTCCTCGGCGAGGGCCGGCGCATCCGCCCGCAGCCCTCCGCCGACGACGAGTGGTCGGCCCGGCCCATCTGGCGCGCCGCGAAACCGCGCCCTCTACATGGACGGCCTACGCCCGTATCCCGCCCGGGTCAGCGAGATGCCGCGCTGGCAGGAGGCCGAGCGCGGCTTCCTCGGCATCGCCGTCCTGGTGCGGCCCGAGCTCCCCATCGAGGCAACCCAGGTGCTGCCCATGAGCGTCCTGCGCCTCGACCGGGTGCGCCGGTTTGCCATCGTCGTGGATCTCACCGTGGAGGGCAGGCCGATCTCGGTTGCCGGGACCCACATGTCGCACCTGCACTTCGGCTCGATCCGCAACTGGTCCGAGCTCCGCCGTCAACTGGGCACTGCGGCCCGTCGCGACGCCGTGCTGGCCGGCGACATGAACACGTGGGGACCGCTCGTGGAGCGGCTCATGCCCGGCTGGCACCGGGCGGTCAGGGGACCCACCTGGCCGACGGGACGGCCCCACAGCCAGATCGACCACATCTTGGTGCGCGGCTCGTTGCGACCCCGCACGGGCCAGGTGCTCCCGCATGCCGGATCTGACCACCGGCCGGTGCGAGCAGAGATCGACCTCGGCCGCTGAGCTCCGACGGCCGACCGGCGCGGTTCAGCCGACAGGGCCCTCGCGGTGGTCCCCGGGGTCGGCTGCTGGTGCGAGCGCTCGCACTGCCTCGTCGACCGTGTCGTAGAAGTGGTCCTCTCCGACCCGGGCCGCCAGTCCACTGCGGCGCAGGCTCTCGTGGAGGTGTAACCCAGCCCGGGCGATCCCGAGCACCACTCCGTCACGCTCGCAGGCTTCGACAACCCGAGTCAGCGCCCGGGTCCCGGTGAAGTCGATGTCGGACTGCCCGATGGTGTCGAGCACGAGCACCCGGACCGGACCGGCCGAGGCCATGGCCTCGGCCACCTCCTCTCGGAAGTGCACCGCGTTGGCGTACCAGACCGGTGTGGCGAACATCACGACCAGCACACCCGCCACGGGGGCCGCCCGGGGCTCGAAGGCCGGGCGGGCCCAGCTCGTCGTGCCCGGGACGCGGCCGAGCACGTGCAACTGGGGGCGAGCACTGATGCGGATGCGGTCGAGGATCGCCAGCAGCACGGCCACGGCGATGCCCTGTTCGACGCCGATCAGCACCACCGCCACCAGGGTCACCGCGGCCAGCCCGAACTCGAGCCAGCTGAATCGGGCGATGGCGACCAAGCCGCGTGCGTCGAAGATGTGGACGGCGATGCCGATGAGGATGGCCGCCAGGGCGGCCAGCGGGACGTCGCGCAGGATGTCGGAGAAGGGGATGAGGAGCAGCACCGCCGCGGCTGCGCCGAGGGCGCCCGCTTGTGTCCGCCCCCCTGCCGTGGCGATCGCCCCCGTGCGTGGTGGGCTGGCATTTACCGGGAACGCGCCCACCAGGCCCGCGGCGACGCTGCCGGCGCCGGCGCCGAGGAAGTCGCGTCCGGCGTCGACGTCGTAGCCTCCCTGCTCGGCGAAGGCGCGGGTGGTGGCTGCCGTCTGGGTGACCACCACGAGGGCCACCACGGCGGCCAGGGGTGCCAGACGGCCCACCACCGACCAGGAGATGCCGGGCAACCCGAGCTGGGGCGCACCGGGATGCAAAGGGCCGAGGACGGCCACACCGTGGGACTGCAGGTCGAAGGCCGCCACCGCGATCGTGGCCGCCACCATGCCGAGGAGCGCCCCGGGGAAGCGTCGGTCGACCCGCGTGCCGAGCAACATCACGGCCAGCACCCCGCCGCCCAGGGCCAGGGCCCAGCCGTTCACCTCACCGAGGTGGGTGCACACGTAGACCAGGCGATGCTGGTTGGTGCCGCTGGCCGGGGGGAGGCCGAGGAAGTCGGGAAGCTGGTGGATCACGATGATGACGGCCACCCCCGAGAGGAATCCCGTCACGATGGGGGTCGAGAGGAACTCGGCGATCCAGCCGAGACGCAGAAGGCTGACCACGGCCACGAAGATCCCGACCATCACGGCCAGGATCGGGACGAGCTTGACGTAGCCGACCGAGCTCCCGGCCGCCACCGTGGCCACCCCGGCGGCGAAGAGCGGGGCGATCGTCGAGTCCGCGCCCACCGACACCTGCGGGCTGGAGCCGAGCAGGGCGAAGAGAAGCGTGCCGGCCACGAAGGCGTAGAAGCCGGTGATCGGAGGCATCCCGGCCAGACGCGAGGTGGCCAGCTGCTCCGGTACGGCGATGACCAGCAGCGTCAGCCCAGCGGCGACATCGGCACCCGCCCAGCTGCGCCGGTAGCCGCGCAGGGAGGTGAGCAGGGGGAGCCGCCACATCGGGCCATCATCGCCGACGAGGGGTGGGTCAGATGTGGAGGGGAGGCGGCCCGCTCGTCTCGAGGGCACGGTGGCGGGACCAGGTGTCGAGCACGATGAGCGTCTTGGTGCCCGTCACCCGCCCCCGTCGCCGTAGCTGCTCGATCACGTGGCCCAGTCGCTCGACGTCGGGTACTTGGAGCCAGACCAGCGCATCGGGGTCACCGGCCGTGGTGAACACGGCCTGGACCTCGGGCAGCTGCATGGCCGTCTCCTTGATCTCCTGGAGGTCGGCAGTCCCGGCGAATCGCACCTCAGTGAACGCCTGGATCGGACGGCCCGCCTTGCGGTGGTCGACCACGACCGTATAGCCGGCGATCACCCCGGCACGTTCGAGACGCTCGATGCGGCGGGTCACCGCCGAGGCCGAGAGCGAGACCTGCTCGCCGATGTCGGCCATCGTCCGCCTGGCGTTGTGCGAAAGAAGTTCGATGATCTGGTGATCGATGAGATCGAGGTCCTCCGTCCCCATGGGCCCCAAGCCTAGTGATCCAGCCAGATTTCGCACGTTCAGTGCGGCAGTTGGGCAGAAATTTGGTTTTCCGTTGCGCGTCTGGGTCTCCGAGGCTGCTTTGGGAGCGGAAACCGCCCTTTCAGCCCTTCCGCCGGTGGACGCTCACCGCGTAGTCGCTCCGATGTCCGTAGGGCCGGCGATCCCAGGTGGACCACCGGTCCTCGAACTCGAGGCCCGCTCGCGAAGCCGCAGCGTCGTACGCCGCCGGGCCGAAGCCGCCGGGAAGGAGCGAGTACCCCGAGATGAGCCGCCCGCGGGGCGCCAACCAGTGGGCCGCATTGGCGATCACCAGACCCTCCGTGCCGTCGGGCACGAAGAGCAGCACGTTGCCGGCCATCACGACGGTGTCAAAGGCACCGCCGGGATCGAGCGCAGGATCCGCCAGGTCACCGAGGACCCACTCGAGCCCGGGTGCCTTGGTCCGGGCCGCCTCGAGCATGGCCGGGTCGACGTCGACCCCCACGACCCGATGACCCCGCCGGGCCAGCTCGATCGCCACCCGCCCCGTCCCGCACCCGGCATCGAGCACCGAGCCGCCGCCGTAGGCGTCGACCAGCACCGCCTCGCCGTGCACGTCCTTGCCCGCTGAGGCCAGCTCCTCGAAGCGCTGGTCGTAGGCCGCGCCCCGCGGCACCCCACTCTGGCGCCACCGCTCCCCCATGCCCGCCGCTCGCCGCCCGACCGCCCTTAGGGGATCGAGATAGAGGAACCCCCGGGCAGGGTGGGCAGCGTCTGCGTGGTGGCCCCGGCGGGGAGGCTGAAGAGGCTCGTGGGCGGCTTGCTCGAGTACTTCACCAGCTTGAAGTAGCTCGTCGACGAGCTGCCCGAATACGAGAGGATCCCCTGCTTGGTCACGCAGTACTTGCCCGACTGGCCCCGCACCGTCACGCTCACGCAGGTCGAGGGCTGCCCGGCGAAGGTCGCGGACGAGAACGACACCTTGATGCCCAGGGCCCGAGCGACGGCGGTCTGCTCGGCCTGTCCGAAGGCACTCAGGGCGAGGCTGGGACTGAAGGCGTTCTCCAGCCCCAGCAGTGGGTTGGAGCCGCTCACCGACACGCAGGTCGGCGCCGAGGAGGATCCGGAGTTGCCGGAACTGCCTGAGTTGCCCGAGTTGCCCGAGTTGCCCGACCCGCTGCCGGACCCGCAGTAGTAGGTCGTCTTCCCGTTGTTGATCACGGAGCCCGAGCCGGAGGAGAAGTTGGACTTGGGTGGTGACTGCGCGATGGTCACCGTGTTCGACTCACCGCCGCTGACCGACGTGTACTGGGCGTAGTACGTGAGGTGCTTGGCCCGGTTGATGCTGTTGCTCAACGCCTTGAGGTTGGCCGCCGAGTTCCGTGCCGACGCCGGGAGCGCCGGGAGGACCGCCACGGCACCGAGGCCGAGAGCAGCCGCCAGGGCGAGGGTGCGGGCAGGCGTGCTCGTGCGCATGGCCGCACGCTAGCCGAGGCGCTACGGCCGTGGCATCCACCGCCGGGCGTCCGGCGCGGCGTCGCTAGTCTCGCCCCGTGTGTCTCTTGGTGGTCGCCTCTCGCCTCGACCCCGAGGAACCACTGATCGTGGGTGCCAACCGTGACGAGGTCATCGACCGGCCGGCCGAGGCGATGACGGTGCTCGCACCGAGCGAACCACGCATCCTCGGTGGCCGCGACGAGCTCTCCGGCGGGACCTGGCTGGCCGTGAACGAGCACGGGGTATGTGCCGGGTTGACCAACCAGCCCCTCGAAGGCGTCAAGGACCCAGCCAGGCGCTCGCGGGGCGAGCTTCCCCTGGCGTTGGCCCGCCACCCGAGCGCGCCGGCCGCGGTCGAGGCCTTCGTGACCGGGTACCGTCCGACGGAGTTCAACGGGGCCTGGCTGCTCGTCGGTGACCGCAGCTCACTGTTCTTCATCGACTTCACCAGAAGCGCGACGTCGGCGTCGGCCACCGCCCTGGGGCCGGGGATCCACGTGCTCGAGAACCGGCCCATCGGGGCGCCCTCGCGCAAGGTCGACCTCGTGCGCGAGGCCCTCGGTCTTCCCGCCTGGGGCGACCAGGTGGTCGACGCCTTCCGTCGCGTGCTGGTCGATCACCGCCCGCCCGAGGGCGCTGACCACCCGAAGGCGGCCAACTGCGTGCACAGCGAAGGGTTCGCCACGCGCTCGTCGTGCATCGTGCGGGTGCCGGCGGACGGTGCGCCGCGGCTCTGGGTGGCCGACGGGCCTCCCTGTGTCAGCCCGTATCGAGAGATGACCGAGCTCTGGAGCGGTGACCCGACCGACGGCTCGAGCCCCATTTGACGGGTCGGCCCGGCCGTCTCAGTCCCGCACGATCGGCTTGTAGCGCAGCCGGTGGGGCTGGTCGGCCTCCACTCCGAGCGTCCGCCGACGGTCGGCCTCGTAATCGCTGAAGTTCCCCTCGTACCAGCGCACCCGGGAATCCCCCTCGAACGCCAGCACGTGGGTGGCGATCCGGTCGAGGAACCAGCGATCGTGGCTGATGACGACCGCACACCCGGGGAAGGCCAACAGGGCGTCCTCGAGCGCTCGCAGCGTGTCGACGTCGAGGTCGTTGGTCGGCTCGTCGAGCAACAGGACGTTGCCACCGCTGCGCAGCACCTTGGCCAGGAGCACCCGGTTGCGCTCGCCACCGGAGAGCTGGCCCACCTTCTTCTGCTGGTCGCTGCCCTTGAACCCGAACCCGGCGACGTAGGCCCGACCGTGCAGCTCGCGCCCACCCACGACGATGCGGTCCATGCCGCCGGTGATCTCCTCGAACACGGTGGCGTCAGGCGAGAGGGTCTCGCGGGACTGGTCGACGTAGGCAAGCTCGACCGATGCGCCGATCGTGAGCGTGCCGGCATCGGGCTTCTCCTCCCCGACGATCATCCGGAAGAGGGTGGTCTTCCCGGCACCGTTCGGTCCGATGACGCCCACGATCCCTCCCGGCGGCAGGAGGAAGCTCAGCCCGTCGATCAGCAGACGGTCCCCGAACGCCTTGACCACGCCCTCGGCGTCGACCACCTGTTCACCCAACCGGGGACCGGGGGGGATGACCAGCTCGACCTTGTCGGCTCGACGGTCGGCCGTCTCGGCTTCGGCCACCAGCTCGTTGTAGGCGGTGATGCGCGCCTTGCCCTTGCTCTGGCGCGCCCGGGGAGACATACGGATCCACTCGAGCTCGCGCTCGAGGGAGGCCTGCCGGGACCGGTCCGCCTTCTCCTCGACCGCCAGGCGCGCCCGCTTCTGGTCGAGCCATGACGAGTAGTTGCCCTCCCACGGGATGCCGTGCCCACGGTCGAGCTCGAGGATCCACCCGGCCACGTTGTCGAGGAAATAGCGGTCGTGGGTCACCGCCACCACCGTGCCCGGGTACTGCTGGAGTGTGCGCTCGAGCCAGGCGACCGACTCGGCGTCGAGATGGTTGGTCGGCTCGTCGAGCAGCAGGAGATCGGGTTTCGACAGCAGGAGGCGGCACAGCGCCACCCGACGCCGCTCACCGCCCGAGAGAGTGCGAACGTCGGCGCCGCCCGGGGGGAGCCTGAGTGCGTCCATGGCGATCTCGAGCGTCCGCTCGAGCTCCCACGCTCCGGCCGCGTCGATCTTCGCCTGCAGCTCGCCCTGCTCCGCGATCAAGGCGTCGATATCGGCATCGGGTTCGCCGAACGCGGCGCACACCTCGTTGTAGCGGGTCAGCATCTGCGTCGCCTCGCCGGCGCCCTCGGCGACGTTGCCCGCCACGTCCTTGGACTCGTCGAGGACGGGCTCTTGGGGCAGGTAACCCACGGAGAACCCGGGTGTGAGCCTGGCCTCGCCGCTGAAGCCATCGTCCTCTCCGGCCATGATGCGCAGCAGGGAGGACTTGCCCGAGCCGTTGCCACCGATCACCCCGATCTTCGCTCCGGGATAGAAGGAGAGGTTGATGCCCTTGAGCACCTCGCGATCGGGCGGGTAGAAGCGTGTCAGGCCGCGGATGGTGTAGATGAATTGGGCAGGCACGGCGACCAGTGTGCCCGATTCCGGGGACGAGGCGGACGGCTCAGTTCCCGAGTGGACCGCCGGCCCAGCGGATCCGGTCGCGCCGACGCGCCGAGACCCGCCCGGCGTCGACGTACCACTGGGCCGAGGCGGCCAAAGCGTCGACCGCCGGCCGCGGTCGGTAGCCCAGCTCGCGGCGGGCCCGGCGGTCGTCGAAGGCCATCGTCGACGTCGACATCCTCGCCGCCTCCCATGGCACGGCCGGCGAGCGGCGCAGGAGGCGACCCTCGACGACCTCCGAGAGCGCGGCCACGGCCAGCGAGAGCGATCGCGGCACCCTGACCCGGGGTTCGGGCAGCCCCGTGAGCAATGCCAGTGCCGCCAGCAGCTGGCGCATGGTCAGGTTCTCGCCACCGAGGATGTAGCTGCGGCCGGTGCGGCCCTGCTCGAGGGCGAGCAGGTGGCCCGCCGCCACGTCGTCGACGTGGACGACGTTCAGCACGGTGTCGACGTAGCCCGGCATGCGGCCGTTGAGGTAGTCGAGCACCACCTTGCCCGAGGGGGTCGGTGCCTGGTCGCCCGGGCCGAAGGGCATGGTGGGCAGGACCAACGACGCCTGCATCCCCTCGGCGACCCCCCGCAGGACCTCGTGCTCGGCGACGTACTTGGACCGCTTGTACGAGCCATAGAGGTGACGGATGTCGGGGAAGGAACGCTCGTCCGCCGTGGCCGTCGCCGACACCCTCTCGAGCCCGAGGGTGCCCACCGTGCTGGTGTACACGAGCTTCTCGACGCCCGACTCCGACGCCGCCCCCAGCACGTTACGGGTCCCCTGCACGTTGACCTCGTAGAAGGCATGCGGGTCGCGGGCCCAGAAGCGGTAGAGCGCCGCCACGTGGAAGACGTAACGGCATCCGCGCACGGCCTTGCGCACCGCCGCGAGGTCGCGCACGTCGCCCTCCACGTGGGCGACGCCGAGCCCCTCGAGATTGGCCCGTTCGGCGCCGGGCTCGACCAGGGTGACGACCTCGGCCTGGCGCTGCACCAATTGCCGGGCCACGGCCGAGCCGATGAAGCCGCTGGCCCCGGTGACGAGGACCCGGTCCCCGCTGGCCAGCGTCACCGCTTGGCCCGGTGCACCGCCCAGGTCCCCTTGGCCATGGTCCGTCCGAACTCGAAGAGCAGGCTCGATCCCTGCTCGGCGCTGGCCAGGACGTCGTCGAGCGCGGCGGTGAAGAGCTCGACCTCCTCGTCGCCGGCGATCAGTGGAGGAAGGAGTTTCACCACGTTCACGTTGTCCGCCGCGACCTGCGTCAGGATGCGGTGCCGGTGGAACAGCGGGACGACGACCATCTGGGAGAACAACGCCGGACGCAGCGTCTCGAGCATGCGGAAACGTCGGCGCAGGGCGGGGGTCGTGGGCTGCCCGAAGACGAGGCCGATCATGAGGCCCCGCCCACGCACCTCGTGGAGGAACTCGTAACGCTCGACCAGCGGCTGGAGCGCATCGGTGAACGCCGCACCCGTGCGCTGGACCCGCTCGAGGATGCCCTCGTCGTCGAAGGCGGCCAGGGTGGCCAGCCCCGCAACCATGGCGAGCTGGTTGGTGCCGAAGGTCGAGGAGTGCACGACGGCGCGGTCCATGGAGCTGTACACGGCATCCGAGACCGCGGCGGAGCTGAGCATGGCTCCCACGGGCACGAACCCGCCCGACAGCGCCTTCGAAACGGTGATGATGTCGGGTGTGATGCCGAACTGCTCGTGACAGAAGAAGGTCCCGCACCGCCCGAGCCCGGCCTGCACCTCGTCGAGGACCATGAGGGCCTTGTGGCGCCGACAGAGTTCCTGCGCGTCACGCCAGAAGCCCTCGGGCGCCATGTTGACGCCCTTCCCCTGGATCGGTTCGGCGACGAATGCCGCCACGTCGCCGCGGCGTAGCTCCTGTTCGAGGGCGTCCACATCACCGAAGGGGATCATGTCGCAGCCCGGGAGCAGCGGGCCGAAGCCACGGCGGAACTCGCGCCCCCCGTTGAGGGCCAGAGCCCCCGTGGTCAGCCCGTGGAAGGCGTGGTCGCAGTAGAGGATGCGCGTGCGCTTCGTGGCGGCGCGGGCGAACTTGATCGCGCCCTCCACGGCCTCGGCGCCCGAGTTGGTGAAGAAGACCCGCTCGATGCCCGGGTGCGCTCTGGCCACCAGTTGCTCGGCGAGCACCCCGGCCAGCAGGGCGCAGTCCATCTGCACCAGGTTGGGCAGGTCCGCATCGAGTGCCTGGTGCAGCGCGCGCACCACACCGGGGTGGCTTCGGCCGAGGGCGTACACGCCGAATCCCGACAGCAGGTCGAGATACCGCTCACCCTGATCGTCGATCAGGTAGCAACCCTCACCCTTCTCGTAGAAGCGATCGAACTCGAGCGTGCCGAGCACCCGCGCCAGCTGGGGGTTCACATATCTCGAATAGAGCGAGAAGTTCTCGCCCTTGCGCTCCTCGAGGACCCTGGTCAGGTCGAAGGGCATGCCGCGAACTCCCTCGACGTCGTCCGTGGACGCTGCGTCAACGCGCCGGAAGCAGCCTGTCGCCGCCCTGTGAGGACCCCTTCGTCATCTTCGTGCTCCTCCGTCCTCAGGGTCGCTGCGCCCGTCGCCGCCGCGACTCTAGGGCGTGGTCCCCGGCGGCGGCAACGAATCGGCCCGGCCACGGGCGGGTTCGAGCATCCTGACGCCGAGCAGCGGGTACACGAGGACCGAGACCATCCCGGCGGCCACCAGGGCCGCCGCGTTCCGAGGTCGCATTCGGTGCTCGTCCACGCCGAGCGTCGTGATGACGACGATCAGCGGGAGCCCGGTGGCCGAGAGCACGGCCAGGGCGCGTGCCTCGGCCCGGGTCACCACGGCACGAAAGAAGGCCCATGTCGGGACGGCCCGCGTGACGAGGAACAGTGCAGTGAAGACCGGCACGAGGAGCAGGACCTTGGGTTGGTGGATCAGGGCGGGCAGGTCGAAGTTGACACCGCTCTCGATGAAGAAGATCGGGATGAGGAAACCGAACCCGATCGCCTCGAGCTTGCTCGTCACCTGCGGGGCGTCGTCGCCGGTGATGAAGAGGCGGACCACCACGCCGGCGGCGAATGCTCCCAACAGGACGTCGAGGCTCAGCTTCAGAGCCAGGTCCACCAGCAAGATGACCAGCAGGACCGAGATCCGGACCGGGAGCTGTGACGTCGAGTGCAGGTGCCGTCGCACCAGGGCGAGGGCGCGGGGCGGACGCACCTCCATGGCCAACAGCGAGGCCGCCACGGCGACGACGACGAACACCACCAGGAGCAGAACGGTCAGGCCCACGTCCCGGCTGGTCAACAGCACGGCCACCGCCACGATCGGTCCGAACTCCCCGACCGACCCGACCGAGAGCACGACGGGGCCGATGGCGCGACGCAGCACGCCGGCATCTCGCAGGATGGGCAGGAGTGTGCCCAGTGCCGTGGTGGTGAGGCACAACGCGACCACGACCGAGTCGAGAACGAGGCCGGTGCCGTGCAGGAGCACGCCGACCGCCAGCGCCACGACCAGGCTGGCTCCCCAGGAGCCCACGGCACGCCCGAGGTGGCCCTGGCGCATGGTCACCACGTCGAGCTCCATCCCGGCGAGGAACATGAGGAAGGTGAGGCCGAAGTCCGACAGGGCGGTGATGATCGTGTTCTGGTGCACCAGGTGCAGCACGTTGGGACCGAGCAGGATGCCGAGCACGATGAGGATGACCACCTCGGGCACCGGCACGAAGGAGCGCAAGCCTTCGACGATGAGCGGAGCCATCACCGCGGCGAGGGCGATGAACACGAGGGAGGGGATGGCTTCGGAGATCACGGCACCTCGATCCCAGGTCGAGACGGCCTCGACCAGCTGCGCGGGATCCGACCACATCTCTTGGACCCGCTCGAGCGTCTACCCCTGGGTCCCGGACACGACCAGCGAGAGGAACGTCTGGGCGACCGGCCAGGAGGCCAGCCAGTCGATCGCCGTGGCCCCGCCGTCTGCATGTGTGTCATGTTCGCACTGCGCGATCGAGGGAGAGCGGATCCCGCCGACCCCGGGGGGGGCGAGCGCGGCCGGCCGAGATTCCCCGGTCTTCCCAAGCCGTCTGCAAAGCTCTGCCCGATGGCCGACGAGGATACGAACATCCCCGGCATCGACCGCCTGCTCGCGCTGACCGACGGCGTGGTGGCCATCGCCTTGACGCTGCTCGTGCTGCAGCTGCAGGTGCCGACCCGCACCCTGGTCTCCAATCCCGACTCAGCGGGATCGCTGTGGCGCGCCCTCGACCTCGATGGCGCGGAGTTCACGAGCTACCTGGTCTCCTTCGTGGTGATCGCCCAGTTCTGGCTGGTGCACCACCGGGTACTGCGCGGCATGCGGGGCCACAGCGAGGGTCTGGCCTGGCGGAACTTCAGCTTCCTCCTGCCCCTGACGCTGATGCCGTTCACCTCGGACCTCCTCGGCAGCTACGCAGCCAACCCGCTCGCCATCACACTCTTTGGGCTCAACCTCGTGGCGTTGAGCCTGACCACCCAGTGGATTTTCTGGTATGCCTCCCGCCGCGGCCTGGTGGCCGACGGGGTCCGCACCGCCCACGACGAGCTGGCCGGCCGCGTCCGCGCCGTGCTCCTTGTCGCCGTGGTCGCCTTGTCGATGGTCCTGGCCTGGACCGACGCCGGCCTGGCCAGGTATGTGTGGCTTCTCTTCCTGGTCGTCCCGGCTGCGGCCGAGCGCGTCGTGCGCCGCATCGAGCGCAGCCGCCCCGCTCAGGACCTCAGCATCCCGTAGAAGGGTTACCGCGTGATCGCTCGAGCACCTGTGCGAACCGGTCCATCTCTGCCGGGCCTCGGGTAACGAGAGAGGAGTGCCATGACCGAGCCCACCCGATCGGCCGCCATCCGAGCCGCACTGGGACATCCCGTGATCGACGGAGACGGCCACATCATCGAGATGATCCCCGTATTCGCCGACTTCATCCGAGACCACCGACGAGGCGACATCGTCGAGGACGCGGTCATCTTCAACATGGAGCGCCGTTCGGCCGAACGCGAGCCAGCGATTCCCATGTCCGAGCGTCGCTCCTCGGGACTCGTCCCCGCCACGTGGACCATCCCGACCGACGCCGAGTATTTCGCCACCGTCACGACCCCCGCCCGATACCACGAGCGACTGGGCGAGGCCGGCATCGACTTCGCCGTGCTCTGCCCGACGTTCGGGCTCCCGCTGTTGCAGATCGACGACCCTGACCACCGGGTGACGGTCTGCCGCCTCTTCAACGAGTACCTGGCCGGTGAGTACCGCCCCTATTCCGACCGATTCACCGTCGCCGCCGCGGTGCCGATGCACAACCCCGAGGAGGCGGTCGCCGGCCTCGAGCACGCCAAGAGTCTCGGGGCAAAGGTCGCCTTGGTGCCGAGCTGGATGCGCCGACCGCGTCAGGGCGAGGGGTTCGCGGCTGACCACCTCGAACGCGTCCGGCCCTCGGGGTTCGGCCACCGGGGCTGGCTAGACACCTTCGGTCTGGACAGTGCATACGACTACGACCCGGTATGGGCCAAGGCGATCCAGCTCGGGCTGCCACTGGCCGTGCACTCCCCTGGCATGGGCTTCGATGACCGCCAGTCGGCGACGAACTTCACCTTCAACGGCGTCGGGCACTTCGCCGCGGCTGGCCTCGGTTTTGCCAAGTCACTCTTTCTCGGAGGTGTGACGCGTGGGTTCCCCGATCTGCGTGTCGCGGTCCTCGAAGGTGGGGTGGCCGCAGGAGTGGAGCCTATGTGCGCCTGGTCGGCTTCTGGCAGAAGCGCGGCGAACGCGGTCTCGACCACTTGGATCCGGCGAACCTCGATGCGGAGCGCCTGGCCGCCCTGTACGCCGAGAGTGACCCGCGGCTCACGAAATACCCGGTACGCGCCCTGGCGGCCATGGTGAGCAACTCCTCCGAGCGTTACGACGACTTCGCGGGCAGCAGGGATCACGTCGGTCGAGGACATCTGCGATCAGTGGTGTCGCGCGTTCACGTGGGGTTGCGAGGCGGACGATCCCCTGGCAGGGCTCGCATTCGACACTCGCCTCACCCCGCTGGGCGCACGACTCCCGGCGATCATGGGATCGGACATCGGGCATTGGGACGTCCCGGTCTTCGACTCGCCGCTCGCCGAGGCCTACGAGCTGGTCGAGCACGGGATCCTCGATCACGAGCAGCTCCGAGACTTCCTCTTCACCAACTCGGTGGAGCTCAACGCGTCGCTCAACCCTGACTCCTTCGCCGGCACGGCCGTCGAGAGCGAGGTGGCGCAGTCGTTCCGCCGTACGCCCCGAGGCCTCGAGCGAAGCGACTCGTAGAGCGTCGGTCTGGGGCAGGAGGTCACGATGAGCGTGTGGGCACCGCCGTCGGATGTCGCGGTTGGTAGAGACCGACCTCGCCTCCACCGGGGAGCAGGATCTTCGTCACCGAGCCCCACCTGGCCTCTTCGATCCCCGAGGTCCGGACACCCTTGGCCGCCAGACTGGCCCTCTCGGCATGGAGATCGTCACACATGAGGTAGAGCTCGTGGCCCAGGTGGTCGTCCGTGGGGTGCACGGCCACCTCGGCAGGTGGCAGCGCGAAGATCAGCCAGTCCTGACCGGCGTCCACGGACGGGTACCCGAGCACGTCCCGGAAAAAGGCCCGGTCAGCCGGGGCATCATTGCTGAAGACGATGACATGGGTGCCGGAGATCACGATGTGCGCTCCTCACGTTGCGTGTCCGCGCCGGGCTTGCCATGGCCGGCGAACCCGGACACCTCGGTACCATTGCCCCTGGACCGCGACGGGCGATGCCGGTCGGCATTCCGATGTGGGCCTGGAGGCGGAGCGAATGAGGCGCGTGATCATCAGCGGTGCTCTCCTGCTGTCGCTGGCAGGGGTCATGGCCGCATCTCCCGCATCGGCGTCGCCCCGGGCGGCCAAGGTCTCGAGCCCGGCTTCCGTTGCCCGCTGCTCCAACGCGGCGATCCGTCACGCTGCAGTCACCCACGACGAGATCGTCGCTTGCAAGAGATCGCCGTCGTTATCCGGTGGAACGTGTCCAACGGCGTCGGGTGTCCTCCTGGTCGACGTGAGAGCGGTGACGTACGCGCTCCGGGCGGGGCGCAAGCCGATGTCGCTCGGCCGGCACCCGAATGCCGGATCCTTGTCTCGAGCTTGTGGCCATCCGACGGCATCGGTCCCGATTGCCACGACCTCGCCCACTGTCGAGACGCCGGTGACACCGGCAATCCGGGTCGGCCCGGGCCCGTTGCCGACCTATGCGGTGCAAGCGCAACCGGCGCCAGGATCGTGCCACTACACCTACGTGGGGCCACTTCCCCTCCCCGATCCTCGCTGCACGCCCGGGGCGACCAACCCGGCAGTGACGCAAGCCGACCTCGGCACGACGATCTGCCGGGCCGGGTACACCTCGGCCATCCGGCCCCCCGAGAGCGTGACCGCTCCGGAGAAGATCGGCTCGGCTCGCGCCTATGGCTATTCGGGGCCACTTCACACCGCCGAATACGACCACTTGATCTCCCTGGAGCTTGGCGGTGACCCCAACGACGCAGCCAACCTGTGGGTCGAACCCAACGACAACCCGAATGCCACCTCGACCGCGAACTCCAAGGACGTCCTGGAGAACAGGCTGCACGAACTGCTCTGTTCGGGTCAGATACCTCTCGCGGCAGCGCAAGATGCCATCGCCACGAACTGGGTCACGACCTCCCAGCGCTACGGCGGCCCGTTCTCGGTGCCCACCACGGTACCGGTGGCCCCACCGCCGCCCTCGGTGCCGACCACGACGCCACCGAGCCCGGCACCCGCCGCCTGTCATCCGCTCACGAACGGCGGTCGCTGCTACGAGGCCGGCGAGGACTGTCGAAATTCCGATCACGGTGTATCCGGGGTGGCGGGCGATGGGGAATCGATCACCTGCGAGGACCGCAACGGATGGAGATGGGAGCCGGCATGAGCTGAGCACCCTGGCAGGCCCGGTGGACGGCACGCCGAACGACCTCAGAAGATCGCCAGTACCCCGATCAACACGAGGCAGCCGCCCAGGACGCAGGCTGTCAGCGCGGCGCCCTTCCAAAGGGTGGCCGAGACATGACCCGGGTCCTCGGGCTGCGAGGCGTATTTCGCTGGACTCATGCCCTGTTACATCGTCCATCACCGCCCATCAGTTGAATCCACGGGTCCGACCACGACCCCACGATGCGATCGTCGACCAGGACGCCGCGCACGCAGCCCGTGCTCTCGCGCCTACGTCCACCTGGCGGACTCGGTAGGAGCGATGGTGCGACGGCCGGCAGGCGGCGTTGCGCCTGGTGGCACGGATGACGGCATCGACACCGGGTTCCCGCAGTGCCGGAGCCACGACCTGCGCTCAAGAGAGGGCTCGGGCCGCCTCGTTCCACCCCTCGACCAGCAAGTGGCTCTCGCCCTTTGCGCTCTCGCGGATGGCGTCCTCGAGCGCGAAGGGCAATGGCGTCTTGACCTTGACGTCGCGCCATGACTTGGTGAGCGTCGTGCCCTCCGGGTTTGTCGCGAGCGCCCAGTCCTCCACCATGGTGAAGGTCGTCGCGGCCGTGATGCCCTCGGGCGTATACGGAGGATCGAGCCCGAGGGCCATGGTGACCAAGATGACCACACAGTCATCGCTGCTCTCGTCCTCGACTCGCTCGAGCATCGAGACGCCCATCCGGCCGCGGCACCAGATGGAACGTCCGTCCTCGAATACGCCGGCCTCCATCGGCGCGGTGAAGTAGTCGAGGATCCGCTCTGGGGTCATGATGAACTCCCGCACCTGGGCAGGAGTCGCCCGTAGCTCCAACACCTCCCGGTGCACCACGCCGTCGTTGGCACCCATTTCGCATCCCCCTTCGCTGCTCGATTATGGCCCACCCGGCGAGGTGGCGTGCTGTTCAGGACTTACGCCGGTGCCTCTCGAGAAAGCGCAGGGTCGATTGCATGAGGTCGATGTCCTCTGGGGTGCCCCCACCGAAACCGCCATGCGGCATGGCCTCGAACACGTGGAGCTCAGCCTCGACGCCGGCCGCCAGCAGGCCGCGATGCATGCGAACCGTGTTGGACAAGAACAGGTCTCGAGTCCCGGCTTGCAAAAAGGTGGGTGGCAAGCCGGTCAGGTCACCGAAGAGCGGTGAGAGGTAGGGATGGGCCAGATCCTCGCCATTGGCGTAGAGCAGGTTGGTGTTCATCAGTGGCTGCAGGACACTGTCGATGCCGTTCAGCGTGCGGAAGGTGTCGCCCGACTCGGTCAGGTCCACTTCGGGCGTGATCAGCACGAGCCCAGCGGGCATGGGAAGGCCCTGGTCTCTTGCCTTCAGGAGGAGCGCAGCGGCAAGGTTCCCTCCGGCGGAGGCGCCGCCCACGAAGACGTCCTCGGCACGTTGTTCCTCGAGCAACCGTTCATAGACGGCGAGACAGTCGTCGAGCGATGCCGGGTAGGGGTGTCTGGGGGGCATGCGGTAGTCCACCGACCAGGTGATCATCGGCCGGACTGACGCCATCCCTCGGCTCATCAGCCGACAGACCTCGCCGGCCCCGATGATGAGCGCCCCGCCGTGGATATCCAGATACACGGGGACCCCGTGGCCTTCCTCGATGTGCTGGGGCCGAAACACATAGGTCGTGACCCCGTCGATCTCGAACGAGCTCTCGTCGAGTCCAAGGTCTGGGGGCAAGTGGCTCTGCAGCATCTGCGCCAGCTGCGCGTCGCCCTCAGCGATGAACGTCTCCCAGCCGGTGACGTCATCAAGATCAATGGGGCTCCGAGCCTGACTCACATATGCCGAAGCCTCCAGATACCGCTGAGCTTCGGGGCTGATGCTGGCTGGTGCGGGCGAGGGCCCACGGGTGGGTGGCATTGAGTCGGTCATCTCCCCTCCCGGCCGTTGTGGCCTCGCGCGACTTACCGAGCCCCTGCTCGAGTGCCTTGACCCATCACGCGCCTGACCAGGGTGTCGCTACCATGAGCCCATGGGTTACACGGATGCCCCGGACGGGTGGTGGCAGGAGTTCGTCTCGGGGACACCCGCACGCACCGCGAAGCTCGCCGTGGTAAGAGCGGACGGATCTCCGCATGTGGCTCCCGTCTGGGTCGATCTCGATGGGGACGAGATCGTATTCATGACGGCAGCCGACACCGTCAAGGGCAAGGCCATACTTCGCGACGCCCGGGTTTCGTTGTGCTGGGACGACGAACGTCCCCCCTTCAGCTTCGTGACGATCGCGGGGACCGCAACGACCTCCTCTGATGGCGTCGAGCTTCTCTCGTGGGCCACCCGCATCGCCGGGCGGTACATGGGATCGGATCGGGGCGAGGAGTACGGACGGCGCAATGGCGTCCCGCCGGAGATGGTCGTGCGCGTCACACCGACCCGCATCATCGCCAAGGTCGACGTCGCCAACTGAGGTCCAGTCAGGGTTCGGGCTCTCGGCACCCTCAGTCCGGGCCCGAGGCCCCGATGACATTCCACGTGGTCGATGTCGACGGCACGGTCGCGACGCGCCGTTTCGAGGTGACAGTGAGGGGTGACACAAGTACCGGGTCACCGGTGGACCTACGTTGATCTTCCCTCACTTGCACCGTCGATCAGGAGCCGCACCGCGGGAAGCCGAGGGCAGGGCAGGCACCAGCCCGCCTCCCACACTCACGTGCCTCGGCGCTCGATGACGCCGCGCGAGGTAGGCCGCCTGCCCAACATGCTGCAGATCGTCCGCGATCACACTCACCAGTCGGGTCCCGATGGTGACCGGCGGATCCCACGAGCGATCGATCACCTCGGTGAGGTTCGCGTCGGAGAGGGTGCGCAGGTAGGCCACCGTCTGCTCGTGGACCGCTTCGAAGTAGTCGAGCAGCAGCGCAGCCTCGCCGGTGACCTTGGCGACATCGTCGGGCCCATGGCCGTAGCCGGTGTCGGAAGGGTCGAGAGGAAGGGCGAACCGCTCGAACCAACCTTCCGCCGTCCATGCTTGCTCTCCGGCCCGGAGCCCGGCGACATGGTCGTCCTGGATGCGGGTCAGGTGCCACACCAACCAGGCCACCGAATTGGACTCGCCGTCGATGCGGAATCCGAGTTGTAGCGCGGTGAGGCCATTCACTGCCGGGTGCACCGCATCGCGGATCCTCTCAAAGGCATCGACCAGGACATCCACAGTCGCCATCGGCACTCCCCTTTCGATTCCCGGCACCTTATTGCCAGGTCCGAGGTCCCCGGACGGGGGACTCAATGTGACCTAATCCCCTTGCACGCGGACTCTCGGCGACACACGGTGCACGCGTGACGGAACCACACGATGGTGACCTGGACGAGCCCTCGGTGCACCTGGGAACCCAGGATCCCCACGAAGCGGCTCTCCCGCCACGCTGGCCGCCCGCGGCACCGCGATCGAGGCCACACCTCCACCATGTGCACACCCGGACCATCGTCGTTGGCGGCGTCGCCGCCTTGGCGGTGGGAGCGGTCATCGGCGCCCTCTTGGCACCCGCGGCGACCAACCCCTCTCCCAGCTCCACCGCCACCACTGCGGTGCGGTCGGGATCGAGCTCCCACAGTCCCGGGGCTCCCGCCAATGCGGCCACCCTCGCCTCGACGATCGCACCGAGCCTCGTGGACATCAACGTGACGGATGCCTACCAGGCCGTCCAGGGAGCGGGTACCGGCATGGTGCTCACGTCGAATGGGGTGGTGCTCACCAACAACCACGTCGTCGAGGGGGAGACGTCGCTCAGCGTCCGCGACATCGGGAACGGGCAGACCTACCTTGCGACCGTGCTGGGTACGACCGGTCACAGGACATAGCGGTGCTCCGGCTCACGAGGGCGTCAGGCCTCGCCACGATCGCCATGGGCGCCTCGGGACTCGTGGCCGTGGGGGACGGTGTCGTGGCCGTCGGGAACGCTCAAGGGGCTGGCGGCACACCCAGCCACGCCGGCGGGAAGATCACGGCGCTGGACCAGGCCATCGCCGCGAGGACGAGGTGAGCGGGACCAGCGAGCAGTTGACCGGTCTGTTCGAGACCAATGCAGCCATCGTTCCCGGTTTTTCGGGTGGTGCGCTGGTCGACACCTCGTCCCGAGTGATCGGCATGGTGACCGCAGCATCCGAGGGGTACCAGTTCGGTTCGAACGCGGCCCAGGGGTATGCGATCCCGATCGCCACCGCCCGCAAGGTGGCCACGCAGATCGTGGCCGGGAAGAGCTCGAGCACGGTGCACGTCGGTGCGACTCCATTCCTGGGCGTGCACGTCACGAACCCCCGTGCGGGTGCCGAAGGAGCGGTGATCGCCAGCGTGGTCCCGGGCGGTCCGGCCGACGTCGCCGGGTTGAGCAATGGTGACACCATCACGGCCATCAACGGCATGCCCGTCACGTCGCCGGAGTCATTGACCGAGGAGCTTCTGCGCTTGTCGCCGGGATCAACGGTCCAGATGCAGTATGTGGATCCATCGGGCCAACAGTCGAGCGTCGACGTGACACTCACCGGCGGCCCGCCTCAGTGAACCCCGCCCACAGACAACTCGGCCGGGCCAGCGTTGGTCTCTGCCGCCAGAACCACCACGGCACCGACCCCGAACACGATCAGGGCGGGAAGGGCGATTGACCCACCAGGACTGGACGGCATCCATCCGAGACGACCGAGGCCCAGTCCCAGATTCGGGATGCACTGGCTAGGCTGTGGACACGTTCTATGGTCATGGTTCCTCAATCGCCTTGGTGGCGTTCTTCGGCCTGTTCGCGATGCGGGCGCTCCTCTCCCAGCGACGCCGCGGGCAGCAGCCCGGTTCCCGTCACGCGAGCTCGTTGACCGACCAGAATCCCCCACGTCAATCACCCGACGCCGCAGAGGCATCGGCCACGAAGATCGCCTTCACCGGGATCGCTCCCGGCTGGCTGACTGACCCTTCGGGCCGACATGAGCAGCGGTATTGGTCGGGATCGGAATGGACGGAGCACGTGATGGACCGCGGGGTTCCGGGCACCCACCGCGCTCCAGGCAGCACGGGTGGAGAGCCATCGCAGTAGACCCCACCCCGAGCGATGGACCGTTGCACATCCGGCAAGGGCCCTCGATCGGGATTAGCGTCAGGATCAGCACCCTGATGGGAGATCCGCTATGCACGCCGTCGTCATTCACGCCGACATTTCCGACATGGCCGAGGCCAAAAGGGGCCTCAACGAAGAGGTGATACCGACGATGAAGGGAGCCCCCGGGTTCCTCGGTGCCTATTTCGTTGCCCTGGACGACACGCACGGGGTGTCGATCGAGGTGTTTGAGACCGAGGAAGAGGCCAGAGCGGCGGCACCTCCAGAGGGTGCCGAGGCGCCCGGCGTCACCATTGCCAGCCTGCAGTTCGGAGGTGTCATCGGTTCGGCCTGACTGGCGGCGAACCGCGCCGCCCTCCGGAAGCGCACCGGTCCGCCCGAGTGGGGTCAGTCCATCCCTGCCTGGGTGGCAGCGAAGAGCGCCGTGAACATCTCCGTCATCTCGGGCAATTGATAGTGGGCCTGGAGACCGCTCGGGTTGGGTAGGAGCCAGAGACGTGCACCACCGAGGAGCTCGGGCTGTGGGCCGATGACGGCTCTGGGTCTTTGAAAGGCGGTTCGGTACGCCTGCATCCCGAGCATGGCCACGAAGCGAGGCTGCAGAACCTCCACCTTGGCCTCGAGCCGCATTGCCCCTTCGCGGAGCTCGCCGACAGTGAGTTCGCTGGCGGCGGCCGTCACCCGCCCCACGAGATTCGTGATGCCGATGCCCAGACCGGGCAGCACATGCTGCTCGTCCGGTCGCAGAACCGAGCCGGTGAACCCGGCGCGACAGAGCAACTTCCAGTAGCGGTTCCCCGGCCCGGCGAAATGCAGGCCGACATCACCGGAACGCGTCCCGGGATTGATCCCGCAGAAGAGCACGCGGCAGCCCCGGGCCAACGAGATCAGCGACACCCTGCTCCATGGGACCAGAACATACGCCGCACGCCGTCCCCTCTCGGGTCACGGTGGAAAGTCCCGCACGCGTTGGGGCAACACTCTCAGACCTCTGCCTAGATGGAGGCGACGACATTCCCGTCGACTCGGCCCACGACTGATTGCTCCCTGAACCCACCCATCATCCGCTCACGCGTCTTGACGATTTCGACCTGATGCGTCTCACTCGTGCCCACTGCGAACGCATAAGTCCTCACCTTCGAGAGACTGAACATCTCGAACCCCTTCACGGCGACGCGATCATCCACCCAAATTCGAACCGAACCCCAGGTCTGATCGAAGGTGAAGCGAACATGGTGCTTCTCGAGGTCACCCACGTCGAACTCGAGGTCGATCTTCCCCTTCGCCATCTCCCAGCCTCCCCAGTTCAGCCGACGGCCTCGTCCGTGTGGTTCTCGCTGACATTGTCGTGCTTGTCACGAAATGCGCGAAGCAGATGATCCAAGAGTTGTTGGTCCATGGGGCGATCTACCTGGTGCCGCGGCTTCATGTTCGGGACCGTCGAGCATTCAACCCACGTGGGCGCCCCTGGCGGTGCGGGTTCGTCACAGCCCGAGGAACTTGACCGTCGCGTCGATCGCCCCGAAATCCGATGGCGTGGCGAAATGGTCGACGCCGGCAAGGGTGACCAGCGACGCAGACGGCAGTGCCGCCAGGAGGCGGTCGGCGGTTCCCCCCAGAGTGTCCCGGTCGCCGAGCACCACCAGGATCGGGCAATGCAAACTCGACAACTCCTCCTCGGTGACCGGTTGGCGGGGTCGACGGACGAAGGCGGCGAGGGCCATCGGGTCGTTGCCGGCTGACTTGGTCAGCCGGCGGAAGATCCGAGACGGAACGTCTTCGGGCTCTTCGCTGCTCTCGAGCGCCGCCACGATGGGAGCGGGATCGCCCGACTCGAAGACCCTGTCCCCCAGCCCGAGGAGGACGATCCGGTCGAAACGCTCCGGCTCGGCGCTGGCCAGACGCAGCAGGAACTCTGCCCCGGCCGAGAACCCGACGCCGACTATCGGTCCGTCACGCGGCAAGGCGCGGCGGATCTCCTCCTCGACGTCGCCGTAGTCCGCCGGATCGCGCAGCGGCGGAGACGACCCGTGCCCAGGCAGGTCAAGGGCGGGGGCGCTGACACCGTAGTCAGCCAGGATGTCGACCCAGCCAGTCTTCCTCCAGTTGTGATCGAATGAAGACCCGAAGCCGTGCAACAGGATCAGTGGGGTGGGTGGGCGAACCATGATCCCGTCAAGTTAATGGGAACGGAGCGCGCCGGAAAGGCCGTATGAGCGACGATCCCGGTCGAGTTGTCTAGTCTGCGTCTATGCGGTCAGAACGGCCGGCCTTCAAGATGGGGCGGCTGGATCACGTGCATATTCGCGTACCGAATCGAGCCGAAGCCGCCCGATGGTACGCAGAGCATCTGGGTTTCGAACCCGTCGAGTCCTTCGAGTTCTGGGCGACGGGGTTCGAGGGTGGTCCACTGCAGATCTCAGCCGACGGCGGCCAGACAATGCTCGCTCTCTTCGAGGCAAGTGCGGGACATCCGATGGTGCCACAGCAGGGCGGCGTCGCGTTCACCATGGACGCCGACAGCTTCATGAGCTTTGCCCGCTCCCTACCCTGCGGAATCGACAAACCAAGCGGTGGACCACTCGTGGTCGCCGATGTCGTCGACTACGACATGTGCTGGGCGTACGAACTGACCGATCCATGGGGAAACCTCCACGAGCTCAATTGCTATGACTACCAACGAATCAGGGAGGAACTGGTTGAAGCTGATGCAGTGACCGCTGACCGGAAGTGGCCACGCGAGGTCTACGAGGAGTACCTGGGGTCCGCCCCTCGGGTCCAGTAGTGAGCCCACGGGCTCAGAGCCACCGGAGCACGATGCCGAGTTGGACCCGCGGAGGTTCTGGTCCGCCCGTCAGGGACCGACTCGCGGATCCAACAGGGTCGAACCAACCCCACCGGTGATGGCTATGGAGTCTGTGGTGCGAGTTCAAACGGCGGGTATTCGTCGGTGAGTAGCAAGAAGTACGTTTGAACACGCAGATACCAGCGCAAGACGTTGAGGACGAAGGCTCGCATTCCTTCGGGCCACCGGCCTGTGAAGAGCACGGCGAAGAGGGCGATCACGGTCATGACCGTTGCGACGATCTCGAGCACAAACAGTGCGACCAAGTGCGGGATGACGAGGATTATCCGGAACCCGACGGTGAGGCGGTTGCGATCAGCCAGCTGAGGCTGGAACACAACCCGCACGCGGGGGTCCTCACCACCGTCGGTGGGCGTCATTCCGAATGCGAAGGGCGGGTACTCCTCGCACATAAAGAGGTAAAACGTATAGGTGCGGAGTTCATATCGCATGAACATCGCTTGGATGTTGGAGAAGCTCTCGGGAAGTTCGCCCGTGAAGAGGATTGCAAACCAAGAAATGATGCCGACGACCTCGGCGAGGATCCGCAAGCCGTACAGGATCACCAAGTGCGGGATGGCAAGAAGCCAGTTGACGAGCGGTCGCCAGTTGGCGACCTTTTCCGGGGCGTCGAAGTTGAACGTCGCCGGGTAGCCGGAGCTCATATCCTGCATTTGGCGCCCCCTCGGGTCGGCTCAGCATCGAACGCTAGCTGGTGTGATCCGATGCCGCTCACCTTGACCTCGTGCCCAACCTCGCCAGGAGGCGGCGTTGCCGAAGCGGCTCGTTCCCGATCACGCAGTGGTTGCTTCGCGTTCTGAGGCCCCGAAGAGGGGCCGCCTTGTCTATTCCTCGACGAGAATCACCAACGTCTCGGGCAGAACGCCATCATGCTCCATGGCCTCGGCGGCAGCCTCTGACTGCATAGCGGATGCAAATGCATCCATGTCGGGAACATCCATGAGGAGCGCCACCTTTGTGGGGTCATCGGGGTTCACGAACGTCCTGATATTGGTGACGCCGAGCTGTCCGAAGACCTCCTCGCGCTTCGGCGAGTTCAACCAGTGGTCCTTGCCTTTCGAGATGTCGTGATGCCCAATGACGGTCGGCATGTTGTGGTCTCCTTACGGATGGCGGTGGGCGAGTTGGTGCGGCAACGAGAGGACCGCCGCCGGACCCATCACATAATGGCTCCGTACGTTGGTCCCGTTGGACGGTACTCGACGCTTGGCGAGAGCGCACAGAAAGCATCGATCCGGTTGGCGTACGGGTGCTGGGCCCTCACCTAGCAACTGTGACTTTGACTCCCCCTCAATTGGTAACGATTCCCTGCGCCTATTTGCAGTCGAAGAGAGCCTCAGATGCACTGTTCACGGCTTCGATGTCCCCCGATTGCGTCACTGGATCGTCCCTGGGGCCGACCGCGGCATCTTCAACCATCAACTCACAAGCTTGCCCTCGACTTTGTCGACCGCCTCCGTGATGAATGCCTGAGCTTGGGTGGGGTCAGCTGACCCAGTTTGCGCGTAGACAACAGCCCCGTAGACCTTGCCCACCTGAAACAAGACGAGGTCCGCCCCCAGGGCCATCCCATCGACGGACACCGTCATTGAGTACGCCGAGGATCTTTGACCCACAGTGGGAAACGACATTGCTCGAACCGTGAAGTGCTCCGTCGTTCCTCCCTGGGACACCGAATACCTCTTGCACGTCCGGAGGCGCTTCTCGATTTCCCCCCAACGCCGTCCGGCGCCACTACCGGTCGCCAGGACTTCGTCGAACTGCGGGGCCGTGCCGTCGACGAATTGAGCCTTGACCTTGGTGTCGTGAGGCGGAAGCACACTCATCCCAGAGAGGCACCCTTGATCGGTGCTGCCCGAACCGGTCGCGTTGTCCACTGACCATCCTGTCGGGAAGTTCGAGATGCTCAAGAGTTTGGATTGGAGCTGCGACTTCGTGCTTGCGCCAGCCGAGAGGGTTGTCGTGCTCACCGCGAAGCCAGCCGCGAGGATTCCAGCCACGGCGATCCGAATGGCCCGACCACTCCCAGGCGGGTCGCAGGGTTTCACAGGCATGACCGTACTGCCCGTTGGATCGTGCAGCGTCCCTGCCTGAGAACGGGCGTTGGTGCACGGGGCCTCGACCTGGCGAACTGGGCATGGCCTCGATGCAAGGGTGAGCGAGTCGGACTTGGAAGGGTCCATCGACACGCCCACCGACCCGCCGATGCGGGGCACCCCGTCACGCTCACCGTCGTCCACGACGGGTTTGAGCCCGGGAGTGCCGTGCTCGAGGGCATCTCGGCGGACTGGCCGGCCGTCCTTTCCAGTCTCAAGACGATGCTCGAGACTGGTTCGACGTTGCGGACCTCGTAGGTGGCAGTGCCGCCTCTATCGCCAGGCCGGCGTACGAGGGCGCTCCGTGCGAACGGGAGGGGTGGCCACCGGACTCGACATCGGATGCATGGGCCGGGTGGCTCGACTGTGGCCTGAAGGTTGATCCCAAGGGATTCGAGCCATGACGTCATGTTGATCTCGCGAGTGGCACGATCTAGGCGTGCCACAGAGCGTCCTGTCGCGACTGCGTCCCAAACGGTGGAGCACAGAGACATGGGTGTGCTCGATGCGCGGCCACGTCATACCTGCGGCCCACGTCCAGCGACTGCGCACGAGCAGCACTGACGATCGCCTCGGCATTGACGGGCCCCGGGGGCGCCTGGGCCGATGCCTACGCTGCGACGCGTGGCTCGTGGTCCAGGTTGCCGGTCCGGGGGCGCCAGAGCTGCTCGGCAACGAGGACACCCTGCCCCGTCCGCGCCGCGGCCTCGAGCTCGATCAGGCCATCGTCGTGCGCCTGATCGCCATCGAGCGTGCACTCCACGTCCTGGCGTACTTGATAGTGGCGGCGGTCACGTTGGTGCTGTGGGCGGACTTTGAGGCGGTACACCGTTGGGCGACGGGACTGGTGCGCAATCTTTCGCCGGCGGGACACCCCTTCTTGAGTACGAACCTGTCTCGGCTCTCCCACCTGAAGGTCGAAACTCTCGAAGTCGTGCTCGTCGCCGCAATTGCGTACGCGGTGCTCGAAGGGATCGAGGCGTTGGGACTCTGGTGGCAGCGGCGATGGGCCGAATATCTGACCGTGGTGGCCACGGCCACATTCATTCCTATCGAGGTCTATGAGATCGCCCAACGTGTTACCTGGTTACGGGTAGGGACCCTGGTGATAAACGTGGCCGTGGTGGTCTACTTGGTGGTAGCGAAGCGTCTCTTCGGGATACGAGGCGGAAAGATGGCGCTGGAAGAGTCGGGAACCGACTGGAACGATGTGATCGAGCACCCGGCCGAGGCGCATCTGGCGTGATAAGGAAGATGTTCGCTCTCCTCGCCCCCAATTCGCGGCCTGGGAAGCGCCGACCGCGCCGCCAATGCCAGGGTGGCCCATCGTCGCAGCGAGCAGGGGAACTGCACCAAACTGACCCAGGTCTGGACTTTCTCCTGTGGCACGCTACGGGCGGAAAGCAATGAGCAATCCCGGACATAGCAGGTGGTTGGTGGCACTCGCCGTGGTGGTCATTGCTGTTGCGGCGAGAGCCTGTATCAGGTCCTGCGACCCCCAGCTTCTTGGTCGCCGGAATTCTGCCAACCCGTGATGCGCGTTGTCGGGTCCGACGCACTCAGCGTCATCAAGAACGGATCGACACCTGCGACCGGAACGGGTTTCGAGACCGATCTGTTTCGGCTTCGTCGTGATATCAAGTCAAGCCTTGCGAAGGCGCCAACCACACAGCTGCGATCGGAGCTCGCCGCGTACGATGGGAGCCTCCGAACGGCGAACCGTTTCGATGAAGTCACCGGCGCGTTGAGCCGCTTTGACATTCTGGCGTCCACTCAGCTGGAGAGGTGCGGAATCCGACCCATGCACCCATAGGAGGCCGGTGCGATCTGACTTGAACCGACCCCCGTTCCCAAGCAGGCGGTGGTTGCTTCGTGGCCCGATTTGGGCACGGATTACGTTTAGCGGGTGCTGACCGGGGCCTGGGTGTACGTCGCTGCATTGGCGGATCGTTCACCGTGGCAACGGTTGCGAGCCCGGCTCGCGTCTCGGGAGCGGTCCTTCTCCTGCCGTTCCAAGTCGGAGTGCTCGGTACTCCGAGCCCTCCAGTCACACCTACGAACCTGCTCTACAACGTTGTCGCCATCCCTGGGGCTATGTACCGCTATTGGCGTCAGGGGCAGACTGGCGGACCTCTCACCCGACTGCTGATCCTCGGGACGTTGCCGGGAGTCATCGTGGGCTCGGTGATCCGGGTAGAGCTGCTCGCCGGAGACACCAGCTTCGACGTAGTGGTCGCCTGCGTCCTCGTCCCACTTGGTGCCTGGCTGATGCTGGGTCGAGAGCCGCACACATCGAAACCCTGGACGGCCCTTCCGCCCTCTGTGCTCTCCGTCATTTGCCGCCATGGTCGGTTGTGTCGGTGGCATCTACGGCATTGGTGGACGGGCGATCCTCGCTCCCATCCTGATCGGATCGGGACGGTCGCCCGCCGAAGTCGCACCGGCAACGCTGGCATGAGAAATAGTCAAGACCTGTGGATGAGAATCTGACCGACTACGCGGCGACCTCCTCGTCCAGCTCCTCTGCTCGCTCGACCATCACCCCCTTCTCGAACTTCACACCAGCACGAACCAGCGCGACGAGGTGCGGTGCGTTGACGGCCCGCCAGCGGGCTTGGGCCGATTCGATCAGCTTGTAGGCCATGGCCAGCCCGGCCGCCCGTGACCCCGGTCCCTTGGTCACCTTGGTGCGCAGCCGCACGGTGGCGAAGGTGGACTCGATGGGGTTCGTGGTCTTGAGATGCACCCAGTGCTCGGCCGGGAAGGCGTAGAACGCCAGCAGCTCGTCGCGATCCTTGGTGAGTTTCTCGGTGGCCTTGGGCCATTTGGCCCCGTACTCCTTGACGAATCCGTCGAGGGCGGTCTCAGCGTGGGCCCGGTCCTCGGCGTCGCGGACCTCGCAGAGAGCGGCCCTCGCCGCGGGCTGGGCCGATTTGGGCAGGGCGTTCATGACGTTGGCCATCTTGTGCACCCAGCAGCGCTGGTGGAGGGTCTCGGGGAAGATGTCGGCGAGCGCGTCCCAGAACCCGAGCGCCCCGTCGCCGACGGCGAGCACCGGGGCTCTCATGCCGCGGCGCTTGAGTCCGCGCAGCACGTCGGCCCATGACTCGGTCGATTCGCGATGCCCGTCGGAGATGGACACGAGCTCTTTGGTCCCGTCGCTGCGCACACCGACGATGACCAGCACACACAGGCGTGCTTCTTCGAGGCGGACGTTGACGTGGATCCCATCGGCGTACACGTAGACGTAGTCGACGTCTTTGAGCGAGCGGTGGGCGAACTGGTCGCGTTCGCGCTGCCAGTCGGTGGTCAGCCGGGTGATCACCGACGCCGAGAGCCCGGCGGCGGAGCCGAAGAACTCCTCGAGGGCGGGGACGAAGTCCCCAGAGCTCATTCCGTGCAGGTACATCAGCGGAAGCACCTCGGCCACCTTGGGAGACTTGCGGGCCCACGGCGGCAGGATCGAACTGCGGAACCGCATCCGTTCCCCCGTCTCCTCGTCGACCCGGCGGTCGTCGACACGCGGGGCACGGACCTCGATCGGCCCCGCGCCGGTGACCAGCGACCGTGGCTCGGCGTGGCCCTTGCGCACGACCAGGCGATGCCCGTGCTCATCGACCTTGTCGATGAGGCTCGAGATGTAGTCGTCGACCTCGGCTTCGAGGGCGGCAGCCAGCATCCGCCTCGCCCCCTCGGCCACCAGCTCGTCGAGCGTGCTCGACAGCTCCGCGTCCGCGGCCGCATCAACATGTACTCTCAACATCGGCGTTCCTTCCTCGCCGGCGTTCCACCGCCAGCGTTTCTCTGATTTGGTCAAAGGGGAAGGTACGCCGCGCCTCCAGTCAGGTGGTGCATCCACAGGTTTCGGTTATAACTCAGCCGTACCGGGCGATTGTTCCAAACGTCGATCAGCTCGTAGTCGTCTACGAGAGTCCCAGTGGGCAGTGCTCTACGCAGGGCAGCTACCCGCTCGACGTGATCGACAAGATCCATTTCTGCTATGCGCAGCTCCTCACGCTGCTGGCGATACTCATCGGACTCATTCAGTCGGGTGAAGTGCATTGCGGTGTCCCTCTGCTCTGCTTCTTCAAGCGCCGGACAGCCGACGCACGCCGGATCGCATCATCGGCTGTCTGGCTGTGATCATGCTCGACACGGTAGTCACGGTCGGCCCTCTGTGTAGCTGCCATGGCTGGAACTCGACCAGTCCCGTTGACACCCACTCCCGGCAGCAATGTACGGGGGCAGCCGCGTCCAGGGCTAGGAATGAGTCATCTGACCGAAGTGCTGCTTTGCAACATGCTCTGCCTTGTGCTTCGACGAATAGGGCCCCCGAAGTTCCTTTGCGTTCGCGGGCTGAATGTCCGCAGGACCGTCGGTGTCGCCGCATTGCGCGCAAAATACCTCCCAAAGGCGGGGATCCTCCGATGACGACTCCCAGACGCCAGCAGAGTTCCTCCCCCATCCAAGACGTACGTGTCGTGCATAGGGGTAGTGGCCGTCGAAGCGCTGCTCTTGCTCGGCGTCCTCGGGTCGATGACCGATCCACCACGTGATCGGAAACGTACCGAGGGCATTGATGTCGCCGCCCATAGCCATAGAACACCTCCGACTCCCTTCCTACAGCCTAGGACTAAGCGTGTTGCAGGTCCGGCGAACTGGCGCACACAATTACGAACCGATTGAGCTCCGATCGGGGCATATCCCCTCTATGGTCGCTGCACTGACCAACCGCGATGATCTTGGGCCGTTCGGCCTGGTCATCATCGGGACCACTAGGGTCGACTGGGCTTGTCGAACTCCTACTCAGCAGAAGACTCGACACCAGGACCCGTTGCGACTGAGCATCCCGTCCGGCGTCACCGGGTCCGCACGGCCCTCCTGGTACTCGCGTCCCTGGTCATCATCTTCGTCGTGGTCTCGGTCGTGATTACGCTTCAAGGGCGCGCCCGCCCGGTGAGCGTGAGCCAGGCCATCAATCGCTATCGTTCCAATCCGGGGGCCAACCCGGGCACTCACCCGCTTCCGGGCGTGTACACCTACCAGGGAACGGGCACCGACAGCCTGAGCCTCCCGCCCCTCTCCCAGGCCGAGGGGCCGACGTTGCCAGGGACCGTTGAGGTCCAAGGCCACGGGTGCTGGAGCTTTCGCATTGACTACTCGACCAACCACTGGCAGAGCTGGACCTACTGCACGCGCCGTGCCGGCCTTGTACAGGCGGGACGTGTGGTCTGGCAACGCTGGATCGTCGGTCCGCTTGCTGAGACCAATCTGTCGACGTTGCGGTGCTCGGTTCCGTCGCTGACGATCCCTTTGACGGCCACCGTCGAGGAGGTATGGCCCGCCCGTTGCGCAGGGACCTCGACGCAGATACCCGGCACCGTCGTTACTGTCGGCGCCACGCGCCTTCTGGGCCAACCGATTATGACTATCGCCGGGCACAAGATCCCCTCCGTCCACATTGCGGTGGAATGGACTCTGAGTGGACCACAGGTCGGCACCGAACGCGACGATCTCTGGTACGACGCCAGATCCGGGCTCCCCCTCCAGAATCGCCGGAGCATTCACGTCCGCACCGGATCCCCGTTCGGTACCTCCACCTACACCGAGAAAGGGCAGTTCGTGCTTCGGAGCCTGACACCGAAGACCTGAAACAGCCAATGCTCCCCCGCCCCGGCGAACGGGGGCAGTCTCGGGCCACAGTCGATGCCCGCCCTTCCGCGACTATGAGTTGTCAACGAATTCGGCGATCTCCAAAAAGCTCACGGTCGGTGCTACCCCGTACAACCCAGTCACTCTCTCTCGAAGCTCGTCGGTGAAGAAAGCTTCCGCCGCCTCTTGCGAGTCCCATACGTAGAAGTTCATCGCCCGCTGCTGCTTCTCGTCCAAGGTGAAGGCCTTGAAGCGAAGGCCCGAGAGGCCCTCGAACATCTTCCGTGCGTTCTTGGCCACCTCCACTACCCGAGAACGATCGAAGTTGCCGTCGTAGTCGAATACAACGCTGACACCGATCATGATGCCTCCCTTTTCTGGGGCAGGCGAGCCCTCGACCCGTCGGGATTCTCCCAGTCGAGATTTCCACATCCTTGTGAGTAGTGCCACCGATAGCCCTCGGACGGCAACGCGCTACCCATGACAACCGGATCGTGGTCTTGGCCGTACTCATTCCCGGCAATGTACGGGGGCAGTTCGTGAGGTTGCCCACACTTAGGACGTGGGTCGAACAATCTAGAAGTGCTCGACGCCGTCATCCGGGTCTTCCGGCCCGAGGACTCCCCCGACCCGGGCGCCGTGTACAGGCTGAGAATCGACGGAAGAGTTGTCGGCGACCTTTGGGCTGGCCAGTCAGTAGCGCACATGGTCAGCTCTGGGAACAACTGATTCAGGTCCTAGCCAACCAGAGCTTTGACTGGTTCAGGTCGAAGGAAGTCACAATCAACGCCCAATCGGGACCAGCCGGTGGCGCTGCGATGCACGCTTCGAGGAGGCCTCGCCCTTCTACATCCGAAGGACCATCTCATCCTTGAGATGTTAAGTCCCGGGGCGAGCAGTGATCTGGAGGCGCAGACCAAGTCCGTCCTCGATACCTCGCCGCTCCCGCCGCGAGATCTGCGCCCTTTGCTCACAGAAGGCGAGGGATTGCCGGACGAGCGGTTGCCTGACGCGCGATCGCCTGATGGCCACTATGACGGTCCAGGCGAACTGACCCTACGCTTGGCCGGAAGTACCATTCGTCGGTGCCCAAGGCTTTCGAGATCATCTGTGAAATCGAGCCCGCCACTCGGCCGGATCTGACGCACGTGCGCCACCAGATTGGGGTGCTGAGTCCTGTGGCGAGCGCCTTCTTGATCCCCGACAATCACATCGGAAGGTCGACGGTCTCAAGTATTGCGGTCGCTCATGAGGTTCAGCTCATGGGCGGTCGCTCGGTTGCCTGCATCAACGCTCGGGACCGCAACGTGCTCGGCTTTCACCGAGACCTTCTCACGGCAACGGCGTATGGCGTACACGAGTTCCTCTTCGTTTACGGGGACCGACCGGAGACGGGCGCTCGGTCGGACGATCTCACCGTTCGCTCCATGATCACCGAAGCACGACAGTTCGCCGACCGTCCAGATGTTGGTGAAGATTTCCGCATCGGCGTTGCGACTGGACTGCGGACGATCCCGGCATGGAAGCACGAGGCCGACTTCTTGCTGACTCAAGTGTCGTTCTCCGCGAACGATCTCATCCGTTGGCGCACGACCTTCGACTTCGACGGTCCGGTATTCGCCGGTGTCATGGTTCTGCCAAGCGTCTCTATGGCGAGGAAGCTTTCAGCCGAAGTGCCCCAGCTGGCCGTACCTGAACCGATCATCCGACAGCTTGATGCTGACCGAGATGCTGGGGTCTCAATTGCATGTGACTTGATCGAGCAGCTTCGGGAGTCTGAGACATTCGACGGCGTCCACCTCATTCCGGTCAATCGCTATCGGGAAATGGCGAGCCGACTGGAGCCGATGTTGTAGCCACCTACCGGCGCACGGGGGCAGGCTCATTCTTAGGGGTTCCAATGATCGTCCCAGAAGCGTCCAGGCAACTGTCTCCCCATACCCCAAGATCGAAGGTGGTGGTACCACTATCGCCGAATGACGGGTATCACCCTTGAGTGACTACTGCGCCGTCCGTACGCTCGAACCACAGCGAACGTAGGAGGTGCTCAATGCCAACCGAATCGTCGGTTACCAAACTTGAAAGGGTAGTCAGAGGTCGAAACTTGATCATTCTGGCCGTCACAGATGTCGTTCTCTTTCTAATCGCCAATATTGCGTACGGGGCAGGTAACCAACACGGGCTTCGCAACGGCGTGTCCAATGTGGCGTGGGTTCTCTTCCTGGTTGGCTTCTTGCTGCTGATCGTCATGGGGATCACCTTCTTGGCTCAGGTCATCATCCGGCGGCGCGTGAAAGCTCATGCGTAAAGGTGGCTGCTTGAACTTGAACCGAACATGAAGCCGCGCGAACGATTCCTGGCTTGTCGCCCGATCTTGCAGTTTCCTTGCAGTGCACTCGTGGATGCTTGCGAGCGCGGGCCTATGTTCGTTAGGTGACCGTCCCCGGGCAGCGCATTGGGTACAACGGTCCCGGCTGTCTAGGGATGATCGGCCTCCTCGTGATCTCGCTCCTGATCGTGCTTGGGGCGGCCCTCTGGGTCTTCCTCCGGTTCGGGCCGTTCTTTCATGCGGACACCGGCGGAACCGCGGGGACCGAGGTCTGTCAGATCATCCACCACGTGAACGCCGCATCCACACAGAAGTGCTTCAGGGTCTCCACAACGCCGTAACTGAGTGACTCCTCCCCGGCGTACTGGGATCCGCTAACTGGGTTGAGCCGCCCCAAGACATTCCATGCATCGCATGCTTTCGGCATCGGTCCAGGGCGTACCTACGGGTTCCAAAGTGATCGTGGAAACCCCGCAGACCGTGTGCTTTGGATCCTCGGAAAGCAAGTGAAACCGCAACACGGGACCGGCCGGATGGGGACCTCCGTGGGGGTGAATCGGATACCTCCGCTCTAATAGGACCTGCTGCACGTTGGAATTCTAGGCCTGAGATCTCCCCCAAGGCGTTGAACCGTTCCCAGAGGTCTTCGTGCCCGAGCCCTCCTGTATCCGGCGTACGAGGACACCCTCGATGGTCCGCTATTGGGCCGCGAGGATGCTGTCCAGCTCAGCCGAAAGGGCGTCGCCCATTACCGCGTCCACCCTGGCGGCTCCCCGGGCAAAGACGGCGAGCCACACGACGAGAAGTACTCCTGCGAGTAGGAGGAAAAGGCCACCGCCAGTCCCACCGCCGATGAGGATCGCACCCCCGATGATCGTCCCGATGGCCACCAGGATTCCCATGGCCACGAAGAAAGCCTGGGCTGCTTGGACGGACCGCAGTGTCACCGTCACAGTCGATCCTTCGGGTGCAGGTTCGACGGTCCCCTTGGCCCGCGGAATCCAATAGCTGGCGTATCGGAAGTTTGGTGGAGCTAGCTCGAATGTCATCCCGGACACTCGACCCCAGAAGCCCCGCTCATAGACGGCCTCCACTCCTCCTGTCGTGATGTCCCGAGCCACTTGGGCGAAGGATCGTGCCTCTTGCCTCCAAGGCGTTCCCAAGCTCAGCCCTATCAGGGCGGTTACCTGCGACAGAATCTGATCCGGGCTTCTTGAACTGCCCCTCACGCTCCGCTTGGCGAACAGATGAGTGACGGTCCAATGAACTTCGGCCTTCGCTCGACCAGTATCGGCCAGATTGGTCATGATCCTGAAAGCCTTTGCTGCACAGGCCACCGGCGTAAGTTCCTGCCCCCATGGTGCCGCAGGGTGCGACCCGGGCCCGGCGAACGGGGGCACTTGAGACCGAAGTGAGTTCACGCGTCCCTGGTCATCATCCGCCAGGCCCCGATGGCCGTCCAGAACGCGATCCAGCCCACGATCACAAGCGATGCCACCAGGGTCGACTCCGGAATCAGCATGTTCGGGTTAAGCGCGCCGCCACCCCCTGGCCCGCCGCCACCCGACGGCGTCGGCAGCCCGCCGGGCTCGATATGGAGCATGGCGATCCCGACGATGGCCCGTTCGACGTTGAGCAGGTGGGTGATGACGTGCCGCCTGAAGATCGGCGTGAGGATCAGTTCCAGCACCACGAGGAGGATCACCGGGACCGTCCGCTGTCCCATCAGTGAGCCCAGCCCGAGGCCGACGATGAATCCGATGGTCGCTTCGAGCGCGATCCACAGGCCGACCTCGACCATCAGCGAGGTCGACGGTGCCAGGAAGGTGGCGCTGTAGTCCGCATAGTCCTGATTGGCCATGATGACGGCGAACGCTCTGATCTGCGCCTGCGTGTAGGCGGGCACAGTGACCACGCCGTGCGGCGTCTCGACGGTGGCACCCGGCGGGGGACCGCTGGTCTGACCGTTGCCGCAGGGCACGCTTGGTGGGACGTTCGGCCCGTTGTAGTTGAAGTTGCAGATGACCTCGTCGGCATGTTCGGCGGCCCAGGTGTCCAGAGCGGGACGCGACAGCCCCTGGGGCACGTTGGTCCCGTCGTAGTTGAACTGCGTTGGGGCTGCGAACGCGCACACCGCGCAGACGATCGTGTAGCCGATGGCCACCATGGAGATGACGACGGCCAGCCCGGCGGGGATTCTGGCCAGGTAGAGGGCCAAGCGGGAACGGCCGGTGATCACCAGGTGGCGAAACATGCCGTCGCTGAGGTCGTCCGACCCGGCCGTGCAGCCGACGACGACGGCCACGATGAAGCCGAAGACGTACATCAAGCCCAGCACCAGACCGGTGAAGATGCTGTAGCCACCGGCTGGTCCGAAGGACTTGGGGACCACGGCGTGGCCGATGAGCCGCACGGCGAGGATGAGTACCGGGATGCCGATGTTGACGGCGACCAGGGCGATCATCAGTCCCCGTCGCTTGCGCAGCTCCATCAGGCGCGTGGCGACCATGCCCCACGTTGGGATCCACGAGCCGCGGTGGTCGTGAGCGAGCGAGATGTCCTCGGCCTGTGATGAGTCGATCTCGGCACCTGAAGCCGAGGACCTCGTCACTCGTCGGCCCCCAGTCGGTTTGTGACCTCGAGGAACCACGCCTCGAGCGAGGCGTGGACCTCTTGGAGCCGAAAGACGGAGATCCCGCCCTCGACGAGGAGTCGATTGATCTCCGCCGCCGCCGCACGATCCGTCGGGGCCGGGAGCGCGATGTCCAAGCCCTCCACTCGCACGTCCACGTGGGCACCGAACGGCGTGCTCGCGAGGAGCGACCTCGCTCGATCCGGCGATGAGCAGTCGATCTCGATCTCCACCGAGGCCCCGGCAAGCAACTCGTCAATGGACCCCTGGCGGATCACCTTGCCCTTGTCGACGATGGCGACGGCGTCGCAGGTCCGCTCGACCTCGTCGAGCAGATGGGACGACAGGAAGACGGTCCTGCCCTCGGCCGCGAGAGACTTGATCATCTCGCGCATCTCGAGGATGCCGGCGGGATCGAGCCCGTTCATCGGCTCGTCGAGGATGAGGAGCTGCGGATCCCCGAGGAGACACGCCGCGACGCCGAGACGCTGGCGCATGCCCATCGAGTACTTCGACACCTTGTCCCCTGCTCGGTGGAGCGGGCCGACCCGCTCGAGCGAGGCGTCGATGCGATCCCTAGAAGTGCACGCCGGACCGATGCAACGAGGCGCTGGCCACCCTTGGCGCATGCTCCCGACACGCCTCTACATACCAGGTCTGTCCCTTGGCATCTCGCCAGGGGCCCTTCCACACTGGTGACTCGTAGCAGTGTCTTGCCTGTAGCTGCGCGGGCTGCACCATCCGGAAGCATCGACCAGGTTGACTGCAACAACAGCCATCAGGTCGCCGGGCGCGGGCATCGGATCCCCAGGGTCGGGCCGTAGACCGACGCAGCTTCCAGCCGCGACAGAGCTGCTTATCCGGTTGATGCCACCGCCCCGCCGGCGTACCCCGCCCCCGGTGGGCCCGGCCGCCCCGCGGATCCGCCGCCCACTTTCCCCGCCCGCTGGGGTTTTCGGGGCCGCCTAGCGTGCTTCCCCTTGCCCTGTCGGTTTCCAGCGGTGGGCGCTGAGGTGGGCGCTGAGGGACTCGAACCCCCGGCCTGCTGGTTGTAAGCCAGCTGCTCTGACCAACTGAGCTAAGCGCCCCAGCACTCCGGTGCGACGGCCCATTATGCCCAACACCGGGGCATCACAGCTCGTGCTCGCCGGACAGCCGGGCAGCCAGCGCTGGAGTCGCGGCAACCAGGGGCCGGCGGCTCGACGCGTCCCGCACCACGATGTCCCTCCCGTCGCGCTCGAGGTCGGCTGCACCGGCCTCGCGGCAGACCAGGAGCCCAGCCAGGTAGTCCCAGCCGAACAACGTGGCGTGCCCGACCACCAGGTAGGCGTCGAGGACTCCCTCGGCCACGGCGCAGCACTCCAACGAAGCGGCCCCGAGCGCCCGGTACTGAGCCCAGCCGGGATGCCGGCCCGGGAACCCCGAGATGCCCACGATGGCATTGCCCAGTTCCTCGCATCCCGATGGCCGGATCGGATGCCCGTCGCGTTCGGCTCCGCCTCCCCGTACGGCGGCGTACCGCGTGCCGGTGGCGAGGTTCACCACCACGCCGACTCGGGGGCCCTCGGCGTCGAGGATGCAGATGCTGGTGGCGTACAGCGGCACCCCGCGGTGCGCATTGGTCGATCCGTCGACCGGGTCGATCACCGCGAGAAGTCCCGAGGCCGGGTCGCCGGTTGCGCCCGACTCCTCCGAGACGACGGCCAGCCCGGCCCCGTGCAGCACCGGGAGCGCCGCTCCGTCGGCCGCCAGGTCGAGACGGTACTGGCCCGGCTTCCCCCCGCTTGGGCCCCAGTCGTCGAGGACGTCGAGCGCGCCCCGCACCGCGTCGACGGCGTCGTCGAGAACTGCCAGTAGGCGGACGTCGTTCACGGGAAGGGCACCCTACAGGCCACCCGGATGGAATGGACGCGGCGCCGGACCCGGCGAGGCCCCCTGCCGGTAGGCTCCCATGGTTGTGGCTGCCATCGATGTCGCGGGGTATGTGGCCGATCTGAAGGACCACTCCGTCGATCACGGTTTCCATGTGCACGACGAGCGGCATTTCGTCGAGACGTACTCCCTCCGCCAGGTCTGGGAGGTCGACCTCCATCCCGAGGAGGGGTGCGGCGGGCCCCTCGACCTGCACCTCGCGCTCGACGTCGACCCACGGGTGCTCCTTTCCTTCGAGGACGCCGTGGTCCTCCTCGGGGACGACGAGGACCCGCCCGACGAGTTCCACTTCCCCCTCACGTTCACCTGGGCGCTGCCACCCCTTCCCCACGCACCGGACCTCCTGCGGCTGGCCATCGATCTGGCCGGGGTGGGGGGGATCGAGCTGCCGCTCGAGGTCTCCGCCATCGACTCGTTCGCCAACGCCACTGACGGGTCGGAACGGCGGCTGAACATCGTGGCGCGACATCCGGTGTCGCTCGCTCGCGTCCTGGGGGGCGAGGAGCTCCTCTGCGACGTCTTCGACCGCGCCCTCGCCGTCAGCCGGTTCCTGCTCGAATCCGCCGAACGTTGGCTGGCCTGACATGGGGGGCACCGGTGGCCCCCGCATGCGGCGATCCGCCCTGCTGGCCGCCTTCGTGGCCGCGGGGGCGCTGACCGTCACCGCCTGTGCGAGCAGCACCGCGGACGGACAGAGCCTGGCCCGACAGGCCTGCGTCCACGTCGAGCGATCGCTTGCCGCCTACGAGCGCGCCGGCCACACGTCGACCCTGCCCACCGAGGCCGCCCGCCTGCGACGGGTGGCGGACCGGGAACTTCGTGCCGCACTCCCCCTGGCCGCCGCGGCCAACTCGGACGACGGCTCGTGGAACTCCTTGATGACGACCATCTCCGAGGGTGCCACCATCGACGAAGCACACCTGGTGCCCTCGCTGCGGGCACAGTGCTCGCTGGCCGACGCCAACGAGAACGTCAATCCGGCCAACCCCAATCCGGCTACCCCACAGTCGCCGGGCTCGACCACGCCGAGCAACGTCAACCCTCATCCGGAGGCACCCGCCGGATGAGGGTCCCCGCGGGCGACGGTCAGTCCGAGACGGGATCGCCCGTCGGCCCGACGGCCACGCCGGCGGCCCGGAGCCGTTGCCCGAGCCACCCCGTGGCGTCCTCGGAGCGCATGGCGTCCTGCCAGCCCTCGAGAATCCGGTGCAGCGACTCCACCGAGTCGATGCGGGCGATCACATGGACGGTGATCTTGTTGTCGTAGCCCTCGGGCGTGGAGATGTGGAGCCCCCCGAAGGGGTCCTCGGTCACGTGTGGGGCCGGCTCGCGCAACACGTAGAGCTCGCCCGTGTCCTCCACGTAGCTCAGCTCGTGATTGACCCCGTCCCTGCCCACCCACTCCGAACCCAGCTCGAGCTCGGCGGATGCCCGGCGGCGAGGGTCGGCTTCGTAGAACTCGTCGATGTCCACGGCGGGCACACTACCGCCCACCTGGGAGGTCACTCCTGCTCCGGCGCGAAAGGGCCAAGCCCATGCCCGGTGGGAACGATCGGGGGAAGGACGCCCCCGACGCTGGGACCATGACCACCGCCTCGACGCGCCGCGTCCTCCTCATCGACCACATGAACGCCGAATGGCGCACCATGGGCCGCTCCCCCGGCGCCACCCGGGCGCTCCATGCCGCGGCCGGGCTCGACGCCGGCCTCGGGGTGCTCGTCCTCGGCACCGACGAGGCACCGCCTTCGTGCCCCACGCCGTTCGACCTGGTCGAGCACCTCCGCCGCGCCTCGGGGCGATCCGGACGCGAGGAGGCGGCCAGGCTCTTGAGAGTGCTGCTGCGGCACGCGAGCGACGAGGCCTTCCTCCAGCGGACGCTCGTCCAGGCCCTCCTGCCCGGGCTGGTCACGGTGGCCCGACGGCTGCGGTGGGGTCGCGGCGGGGAATGGCAGGACAGTGAGGAATTCTTCGGTGAGCTGGTCTCCACGGCCTGGGTCGTCGTCAAGGAGTGGTCCGGTCAGGACCGGCCCTACGCCGTGTTGGACCTTCTCTCGGCCGTCCGGTGCCGACTTCGCCGGCAACTGTTCCGGGCCAAGGGCACCTCGGAGCGGACGATCGCACTCGAACCCGATGCAGCCGAAGGGCTCGAGACGCGAGGCGAGAGCGATCTCGAGCAGCTGGCCCGTTTGGTGATCGAGCTGCATCACGACGGCGTGCCTCTCGAGGAGATCGAAGTCCTCTACGCCCATCACGTCCTCGGCTACTCCATGAGCGAGCTGGCGTCCATCTCGGGACGCGATCGGCGGGCCCTGTACGCCCGCCAAGAGCGCGCCCGGCGCCACCTCCACGCGTGAGGGCGGCGGCGCCCGACCTCAAGGTGCAATGGCGGTGACAGCTGCGTATGGTGGGGTAGTGCCTGGTCGGAGGTCTGAGGCTCTCGAATCGTTGCGCTCGCGCGTGACACGGGGGACGCCCAATTGGTGGGTCATCCTCGCCGTGTCGCTCGCCCTCATGGCTCTGCTCACCGCGACCGCCGGCCAAAGGCACCCCACGAGCCTCGAGCCATCGGCCAGGGCGGCGCTCACCACCGGCGACCACAAGGACGCCCGATCATCCCAGGACAACGGTCCGGGCCACCACGGGGCCCCGAGGCCCGCGCCCGCCGTCACGGGGACCCCGGTGACCGTCCCGGACGGCTCGCCGTCCCTCCTCGTCGCCGGCTCCGGGGGAGGCACCGAGGGTGCGCGCGGCATCACCACGCCCTCCACGACCACCCCGACCACCGTGCCGGCCAGCACGACGACCACCGTCACCCTCGTCGCCGGCGCGACACCCGCCGCTGCCGGGCGACTCCAGACCCAGGGGTACATCGACCCACCAGCGCAGACCTCCGAGAGCTTCTCGTTCACTGGCACGAGCACCATGCAGGTCGCGGTGCAGTGGTCCTCCAGCACCTACCTGACATTGCAGGTGAGCTGCCCCGGGGCCACCCAGAGCGCAGGCGGGACGGCGGCCATGGCCGCCTCCGTGCCCGACGCCACCGGGACCTGCACGGCGACGGTCGCCGAGCCCGGTTCGGAGATGGCCTCAGTGTCCTTCACGATCACGATCGGTCCCGCCGGTGGCTGAGCACGCGACGGACCCCCGGACCCGCCGGCGTCGCTTGGTCGACATCGCCGGGGCCGCCGTCACCGCTCTGCTGGCCTTCGCCGCCGTCCCCGCGGTGCTCGTCACGGTGGTGGGGAATCCGCTGGGCGGCGGGTTGGGCCACTCCTGGGCGCCGGGGCCACGCGGCGCCATGTGCGCGCTCGCACTCGCCGCCTGGCTGGCCTGGGCTGTGTGCTGCACCCAGCTCGTCCGAGCCGTTCTTGTTCACGTGCGCAACGGAGGCGTGCGGTTGTCGGCCCGAGCCTCGCTCGTGGACTGGGTGGCCGCCCGCATCGCCGTGGGGGTCCTGGCCGTCACCACCGTCGGGGTACCGCTCGCCGTCTCCGGCGCCGCGGGTGCGGTCGCGGTTCCTGGCCATCGAGGTGGCGACGCGGTGATGGCGCCGGGGGCTCCCGGAGCGATCGCCGTTCCGAAGGCGAGGGAGGTCGCGGCCGTGGTGATCGGCAACGGACCCACCGTCGATGTGCGTTCCGCTGACACCTTGTGGGACGTCGCGGCGGCGGCGCTGGGGGACGGGGCCGAGTGGCCCGTGCTCGCCGCGCACAACCTGGGCCGGGCCGTGGGCCACGGCGCGCGCTTCGTGGACCCCAACCACCTCCGCGCGGGGTGGCGGTTGCATCTGCCCCAGGAGAGCGAGCGCGAGGCCCAGGGCGCGACCCGCCGTGGGAGCGACCTCAACGGGGCGGCCGGGACAGCGGGCCGAACGGTGTCCACCAGGCACGGCGAGGACCGCCGCCTGCCCGAGCTGGTGGCCCTCGGACTGGGCTCCTTGACCTGCGCCGCCCTGGCACGTCGAGCCGGGCGGCGTCGGCACCGGCAGCTCTTCACCGGCACCACGCCGGCCGCGGCCACCCTGTCGGACGCGGGCACGGATGCGGCGACGTTGCTGGGCCGGTTCACGGACCTGCCGGCGCTCACGGCGTTCGAGGTGGCCAACTGCATGCTGGCGAGGGAGCTGCGTCCGCGTGGCCGGCCGGGGCACCCGGTGGTGCGCGCCGCCTGCGTCTCGCCCGACGGCGTGACCTTCTGGTTCGCATCGCCCCAGCCCCAGCCACCACCCGGACGGTTCGCCGCCGCGGCGGACGGCATGGCCTGGCACGTGGACCACGGGGACCTCGACGACGCCGAGCCGTCCCTCCCGCACGCCTCCCTCGTCCTCCCGATCGGCGACGACGAGGACGGCACCTGGCTGGTCGGCCTCGAGGCCGGGCAGGTCCTCCCACTTCTCGGGGAGTCGGCTCCCGGGCTCCGCCGAGCCCTCGAGCTGGCGGTGGGCGCGTGGAGGTGGTCGGACACCATCGTCGCCAGCACCGACCCACACCACCCCGCCTTCGGCGTCACGGCGTCCGCACTCGACGCCGAGCTCGACCCGCATCTGCTCTTCTTCGGTGACCCGCGGGCGCTCCCGGCCGGTGCCACGCCACGCGTCGCCGTCGTCACCACCGAGCACGTGGCCGCTACCGACATGACCGTCCTCGTCGACCGCCAAGGCGCCACCTTGCATCCCATGGGCCGCGTCGTGCGGCCCCAGCACCTCAGCGCCGAGATGGCGGGAGCCATCGCCGAGGTGGTCGGCACTCCCGAGCCAGGAGGAACAGAGCCAGACGGCCGGCCCCTTGCTTCCACCACCGGACGCGGGGCCGATACCCTGACCCCGACCGGCGCAGTCGACCCAACCGGCGCGCTGGCCCCCGGCACGGTCGAGGTCCGCCTCCTCACCATGACCCCTCGGCTCGATGGGCTCCGGGAGCCCCTGCCCGCCAACCGGGCCCGCCGGGCCGTGGAGCTGGTGGCCTACCTTGCCCTGCACCACCCCGACGTGGTCACCGGCGACCGCCTGCGCACGCGGGTCCTGGGCTCCTCCGACGCCGACGCGGCGGCCAAGACCCTCTTCAACACCGCCTACGCCGCCCGGCGTGCCATGGGCCCCGACCAGCAGGGCGGACCACTCTTCCCGGCCGGGAGCCGAACCGGCCACTACTGCGTCTCCCCCGAGGTCTCCGTCGACGTGGTGCGAGCGCTCGTCCTGGCCGAGGCCGGCCACGCCCAGGACGACCCCGAGCTCGCCATCGCCACCTTCCGCGCCGCGCTCGACCTGGTGGAGGGTGAGCCCCTGGCCAACGTGCTGGCCGGGTACACCTGGTGGGAGGCCGAGGGTCACGGCGGGCGCGTCGCTGCCGCGCTGGTGGGCGCCGCCTGCACCATGGCATCGCTGGGGGCCGATGCCGGCCTCTACGACCTGGCCCGGTGGGGTCTCGATCGGGCCCGACTGGTGGCGCCCTACAGCGAGGCGCTCTCCCGAGCGGCCATGGAACTGGCGGCGGCAGAGGGCGACGCCGACCGACTGCGCCTCGAGTGGCAGGCGTGCCAACGAATGGTCGACGCACTCGACCCGGGCAGCGCGCCGTCGCCCCGCACCGAGACGCTCTACGGCCAGCTGGCCCGCCGCGTCCTGGTGGCGGCCGGTGGGCCCGACGCTCAGTCGGGCGACACCGCCTCCGGAACCTGACCGCCCGAGGACACGCCCTCGTGCCCGGGGGTACCGACGGACGGGACCAACGCCCGCACGACGGTTTCAAGCCGGGCCACCCGGCTCCCCTTGACCAGCACGGCGTCGGCCGGTCCCACCGTGCGAAGCAGCGCGATCGCGGCCGCCGCGGTGTCGACCCGTGCCGGGCCGTAGAGCTCGGTCCGGTAGCCGACCACCTCAATGCCCAGCTCCTCACCGAGCGCCGCCAGTGACCGGTGCGCACCGGCGGTCTCGGCGCCGAGCTCGGCCATGAGCCCGAGCAGCGCCACCCGGCGCGCCGCGGGCACGGCGGCCAGCGACCGCAGCGCGGCCTCGGTCGACGCCGGGTTGGCGTTGTAGCAGTCGGCGATGAGCAGAGGACCGTCGTCGACCCGGTGCACCTCCATGCGCAGCGCCGGCGCCCGGACCCGCGCCAAGGAGGCGACGACCCGGTCGAGGGGAACCCCGCTCCACAACGCCACCGACGCGGCGGCCAGCGCGTTGGGCACCTGGTGCTCGCCGCACAGGGCCAGCTCCACCTGCGCGCCCCCCACGGCGAGACGAGCCGGAACCGCGGGCGCAGGCCGGCGTCGAGGACCACCTCGTCGGCGCGCACCTCGGCGTCGGCGTGCACGGCGTAGCCGAGGACGGGGCACGGGCTGGCCGCCGCCATGGCCCGTACCCGGTGGTCGTCGAAGTTCAACACCGCGAGGCCCGTGGGCGGCAGCGCGCTCACCAGCTCGCCCTTGGCCCGGGCCACGCCCTCGAGGTCGCCGAAGAACTCCACGTGGGCGGCCGCCACGCTGGTCACCACGCCGACATCGGGACGGGCCACGCGGGCCAGCTCGGTGATGTGGCCGTGGCCCCGTGCGCCCATTTCGAGCACCACCCACCGTGCATCCTCGGAGGCGTTGAGCAGGGTGAGCGGGAGGCCGAGCTCGTTGTTGAACGACCGCTCGCTGGCCGCCGTCGGGAAGCTCGAACCGAGGCACGCGGCCACCAGGTCCTTGGTGGTGGTCTTGCCCACCGAACCCGTGATGCCCACGACCCCGCCGACCCGCGCCCGGGCAAGTTCGCCCAGGCCCATGAGCGCTCGGGCGGTGTCGCCCACCACCACGGCCGTTCCGCCGACCGGCCCGGTCGCGGTCGAGGTACGCCGACGCACCGGCGGTGAGCGCGGCCCCGACGAAGGCATGGCCGTCCCGCTCGGCCACGATGGGGACGAACAGCTGCCCTGGCCGGATCGTCCGGGAGTCGATGCTCACTCCGTCGACCGTGACGTCGGGACCGATCAGCTTCCCCCCGACATGGGCCGCGATCTCAGAGGTGGAAAATCTCACGCATCGCCCTCGCAACCGATTGTAGCCTCGGTCGATGCCTGATCCCGGTGCCCTGGCGGTGATCTACGGCGGCCCGTCCGCCGAGCACGAGATCTCGTGCATCTCGGCCCGTCGGATCGTGCGGGCCGGGCTCGAGTCCGGCTGGACCGTCTCGCTGGTGGGCCTCACGCACGACCGCAGGTGGGTCGACGCCCGCTCGGTGCTCGAGAGCGTGGCCGGGTGCGACGCCCTGGCCTCACCAGACGACTTGCTCCACGCCGTGCCCGGCTGCGAGCTGGGCCGCCTCGACGAGCGGCTGCCCCGCGGGGCGGTGGTGTTCCCGGTCCTGCACGGCCCTTTCGGCGAGGACGGCGTGATCCAGGGTCATCTCGAAGCCCTCCGCCTCCCCTACGTGGGCGCCGGGGTCCTCTCGTCCGCCATCTGCATGGACAAGGGGGTGGCCAAGTCCGTCCTGCACGACCACGGCCTCCCGGTGGCGGCCTGGCGCACGCTGGAGCGGGCCGCCGCATCGGGTCGGGCTCTCGACGAGGCGGTCGACGCCTTGGGGCTGCCCCTGTTCGTCAAGCCCGCCAACCTCGGGTCGTCGATCGGCGTGGCCAAGGTGTCCGATCGCGCCGCACTGGCCGACGCCGTGCTGGTCGCACTCGAGTTCGACGACCACGTGGTGCTCGAGGAGTTCGTGGCCGGGCGAGAGCTCGAGCTGGCCGTGATGGGGAACGAGGACGTCCGGGTCTCGTGTGCCGGCGAGATCATCGCCAGCCGGGAGTTCTACGACTACGAGGACAAGTACCTCCTGGGAGCGGCTCGGACGGTCGCCCCCACCGAACTGGGCGACGCCCAGCTGGCCCACGCCCAACGACTGGCCGCCGCGGCCTACCGGGCCCTGCGGGTCGAGGGCCTGGCCCGGGTCGACCTCTTCTTGCAGCCCGACGACGAGATCGTGGTCAACGAGGTCAACACCATGCCCGGGTTCACCCCCATCTCGATGTTTCCCATGCTCTGGGAGGCCGAGGGCATGACATTCCCGGCCGTGCTCGACGAGCTGGTCCGCCTGGCCCGGGCGCGCCACGCCAGGCGGAGCCTGCTGCGCACCCGCCGCGCCGAGTGAGGTGAAGCACCCTGTCGGTACGGTGCAGGACGTGGTCATGACCTTCGAGGGCTTGGAGACCGACACCTGGGAGAGCCTGCCGGGGGCGAACCGCCTGACCCCGGCCCAGCGCCAGGCGATCGAGTCGGACGAGGCCCTCTTGTGCGTGGTGGCCGGGGCCGGGGCCGGCAAGACCAGGGTGCTCACGCTCCGGGTGGCCCGGCGCGTGCGCGAGGGGTCGATCGAGCCGGACCGCACGCTGGTCACGACGTTCAGCCGCAAGGCGGCCGAGGAGCTGCGCGTCCGGCTGGCCTCGCTCGGGGCCAGGGGCGTCAAGGCAGGCACCTTTCACCGCACTGCCCTGGGTCTGTTGCGCGAGCACCGCGAGCTGCGCGGGCGACCGCTCCCCCAGCTCCTGCCGGACCGGCGCCGGCTCATCGCCGAGGTGACCGCTGGCGACGTGCGACGCACGCGAGCCCTCGACGGGGAGATCGGATGGGCCAAAGCGCGCCTGGTCACCCCGGAGCGCTACCCCGACGAGGCGCGCCGGCATCGCCGCCGCACGGGCCTCAATCCCGAGCAGATCGCCGACGCCTACACCCGCTACGAGGCCGAGCGGGCTCGCCGGAAGGTGCTCGACTTCGACGACCTCATCACGGCGTGCGCCGACACCCTGGCGGGCGACAGTGAGTTCGCCGCCTCGGTGCGCTGGCGCACCCGTCACCTCTTCGTCGACGAGATGCAGGACGTGAACCCGGCCCAGTTCCGCCTGCTCACGGCCATGCTGGCCGACGAGCCCGACCTCTTCGTGGTCGGTGACCCCAACCAGTCCGTCTACGGCTTCAACGGGGCAGACCCGACCCTGCTCGACCGGCTCCCCCAGATCCTGCGAGGCACCGCGGTGATCCGGCTCGACGAGAACCATCGCTGCACGCCCCAGATCGTGGCGGTGGCCACCGCCGTGCTCAGCCAAGGGCCCGGTGGGAGGCGGGGTGACCTCTTGCCGCCCCGCACGACCCGGGTCGACGGCCCGGTGCCTTCCGTCTCGGCCCACGCCACCGACGACGACGAGGCGGCCTGGGCGGCACAACGGGCCAAGATGGCACGCACCCCGGGACGCCAGTGGTCGAGCATCGCCGTCTTGACGCGCACCAACGCCCAGTTGGCCAAGGTGCAGGCGGCCATGGACGCGGCACGGGTGCCCAACCGGATCGCCGGCGCCGACCTCGGCCCGGCCTCGGACCTGCGAGCCGATGCGACCGGGAGCGGGAACGAGCGCGCCGACTCCGGGGTGTCGAGCCCGAAGGCGGTCCGAGCGGGGACGAGCGGCGTGACTGCGTGGTGCTCAGCACCTTCCACCGCGCCAAGGGACTTCAGTGGCCCACCGTGCTGGTCCTGGGGTTGAACACAGGGCTCATGCCACTGGCCTCGGCCCAGACGCCGGCCGCCCTCGAGGAGGAACGCCGGCTCCTCTACGTGGCCCTGACCCGCGCCGAGGAGGAGTTGTGGTGCAGCTGGCACGAGCGGGCCGGCGGCGAGTCGACGTCCGGCGGGAGCGCCCGAGGACCCAGTCCGTGGATCGAGCCGATCGAGGAGACCGTGCGCCGCCTCCAGCGCGAGGCCGCACCCACGTCGACCAACGAGGTGGCGGCCCGGGTGGCGGAGCTGCGGCAACGGTTGGCCGAGGCCTCGGCCGAGTCGGACACCGCGAACGACGCGGACCCCGCCGGTGGTGACCGGTAGGGTCGGGCGTCCCAACGACCCGAGGGGGGGTGACCCGTCCTGTGCCCGAGCTCCTCGAGCAGCTGCGCAAGATCGTCGGCGCCGACAACGCCGTGGGGCGCGAGTTCGTCCATCCCGACTACACCCACGACGAGGCGCTCACCACCGTGCCGGTGGCGCCCCTGGCCCTGGTGCGGCCCGGATCGACCAGCGAGGTCTCCGAGGTGCTCGCCCTGGCGCACGACCGCGGGGTGCCGGTGGTGGCGCGCGGCAGCGGCACCGGACTCTCGGGCGCCGCGGTTCCGCACCCCGACGGGATCCTGCTGGCCTTCGACCGCATGCGGGCCATCCGCGAGATCGACACCGAGAACCAGGTGGCGGTGGTCGAGCCGGGCGTCACACTGGCCCAGCTCAACGCGGAGCTGGCGCCCCTGGGGCTGGTCTACCCCGTCTCCCCCGGCGAGCAGAGTGGCTCGCTCGGCGGGAACGTGGCCACCAACGCCGGGGGCATGCGCGCCGTGCGCTACGGGGTGACCCGCCACCACGTGCTCGGGCTCGAGGTCGTGCTGGCCGACGGGAGGGTGCTGCGCACCGGCGGCAAGTTCGTGAAGTGCTCGAGCGGATACGACCTGACCCAGCTTCTCATCGGCTCCGAGGGCACGTTGGCGGTGACCACCGAGGTCATCGTGAAACTCCATCCCCGCCAGACCATGTCGGCCACCGTCCTGGCCCCCTTTGCCGCCGTCGACCAGGTGGCCCGGGCCGTGCCCCACATCGTGCGGAGTGGCTGCAACCCCTCGATCCTCGAGTACGTCGACGTGACCCTGATGAAGGGGATCACCCAGGCCGCGGGGATCGACCTCGGCGTGGACCACGCGGTGCAGGCCAAGACGCTCGCCTATCTCGTGGTGGTGCTCGAGGGTACCGATGCCGCGCGGGTCGACGAGGACGTGGCTCGCCTGGCCGGACTGCTCGATCAGCTTGGCTCGCTCGAGGTCTACGTCCTCCCCTCCACGTCGGGGGCCCAGCTCATCGCCGCCCGTGAGCGCGCCTTCTTCGTGGGCAAGGCGGCAGGCTGCGACGACCTGATCGACGCCGTGCTGCCGTGTGCCGCCATTCCCGAGTACCTGGCCCGGGTGGCCGTGCTCGCCCGCGAGCACGGCGCACTGGTCACCGGCTGCGGTCACATCGGCGACGGCAACGTGCACGTCTCGGTGTTCCAGCCCGACCCGGTGCACCGCCGCGCGCTCATGCACGCCGCCTTCGAGCTCGCCGTGTCCTCCGGCGGCGCTATCTCCGGCGAGCACGGGATCGGCACGGCCAAGCTGGCCTACTTCCTCGAGATGCAGGACCCCACCTCGCTCGAGCTGATGCGCGCCATCAAGCACTCCTTCGACCCCCGCGGCATCCTGGGGCCCGGCCGCCTGCTGGGCGTCCCCACGCGGGAGGCCGGGGGCATGGCGTGAACGGCGCTCGGGCCCTGCTCTCCACCCTGGCCGGTGCGGGCGTGGACGTCTGCTTTGCCAACCCGGGGACCTCCGAGCTTCACCTGGTCGCCGCGCTCGACGAGGTGCCGGCCATGCGTGGCGTCCTGTGCCTCTTCGAGGGGGTGGCCACCGGGGCCGCCGACGGCTATGGCAGGGTGACCGGGCACCCGGCGGCCACCCTGCTCCACCTGGGGCCCGGGCTGGCCAACGGCCTGGCCAACCTGCACAACGCCCGCCGGGCCCGCACGCCGGTGCTCAACCTGGTCGGGGAACACGCCACTGGGCACGCCCGCTACGACCCTCCCCTCAACTCGGACATCGCCTCCTTGGCCCGGCCCGTCTCTGGGTGGTATCGCGCGTCGCAGCACGCCGAGGACCTGGCCGCCGATGCGGCCGACGCCATGGCCGCGGCACTCGGGCCTCCCGGATGCGTGGCCACGCTGGTGGTCCCCGCCGACGTGTCCTGGTCCGGCGCCGACCTCACGCCGTGCCCTCCTCGGCCCCGGCTCCAGCCTCCCCGGGTGGCGGTGGCGGCCATCGAGGAGGCGGCGGCTTCAGCGCGCGCCGGCGTCGCGGACTGCACTGCTCCTGGGCGGTTCGTCGTTGCGGGCCCGTGGGCTCGAAGCCGCTGCACGCGTAGCTGCCCGCACCGGGGCAACCATGCTGGCCGAGACCTTCCCGGCCAACCTCGAGCGCGGAGCCGGCGTCGCCCCCGTCGAGCGGCTGCCCTATCTGGGCGAGATGGTCCTGGCCCGGCTCGAGGAGATCGACACCCTGGTGCTCGTCGACGCAGTCGCCCCGGTCTCGTACTTCGGCTATGCCGACCGGCCGAGCGACCTGGTGCCGCCAGGCTGCCGCGTGCAGGTGCTGGCCCGCCCGGGAGAGGACGCACCTGGGGCCCTCGAGGAACTGGCCGAGGCGGTGAGCGCACCGGCGCAGATCGCCGGGGGGGCACCCACTCCCCGCCCCGACCGGCCGACGGGCCCCGTGACCACCGAGTCACTCGCCGCGGCCCTGGGCGCGACGCTGCCCGAGCAGGCCATCGTGGTGGACGAGGGCAACACGGCCGGCCTGTTCGTGGCGGGAGCCACTGCGGGTGCGCCTCGCCACGACTGGTTGACCCTCACGGGAGGTGCCATTGGGATGGGCCCGCCCCTGGCCACCGGGGCGGCGGTCGGTGCGCCGCGGAAACGCGTCGTGTGCCTCCAGGCCGACGGCAGCGCCATGTACACCGTCCAGGCGCTGTGGACCCAAGCACGCGAGGGACTCGACGTCACCACCGTGGTGCTCTCGAACGCGAGTTACGGGATCCTCCACGTCGAGCTCCGTCGGATCGGTGCGGGTGCCGGTGGCCCGGCCGCCCGCCGGCTGCTGGACCTGACCGAACCGAGGCTCGACTTCTGCGCGCTGGCCCGCGGCATGGGGGTGCCGGCCCAGCGGGTGGAGCGGGCCGAGGAGCTGGTCGGCGCACTCGAGTCGTCCTTCGCCGAGCCGGGTCCGGCGCTCATCGAAGTGCCCCTCTGAGCGCCGACCTCGGTGGCGCTCAATGCGCGCACAACATTCCCGGCGGGAATGCCCAATAGGTTCGAACGGCTCTATAGCTCCCCCACGAGCGGTGGCACGATGCCTCCCAACAGGGCGACGAACTGGTCGCCCGAGACCAAGAGACCGTGGAGGGGAATGGGCATGCCGATGGGGACGGACAGGTCGCTTGCAGACGACCGCTCCATCGAGGCCGCCCTCGAGCGTCTGCGCCGGGACCTCTTCGACTCCAGCGACACCACCACGTCGAAGCCGGAGCCGGCCGCCCCGATCGCCGCCGCTCAGGCCGGGCCCGAGCCCGACGCCCCGTCGGCACAGGCGCGCACGGCGGCACGCGCCAACTCCGAGGGCCCCGAGCCCATCGATTACGCCTCGCTCGAGTTCGAGGTGGAGCGGATGCGCAAGCGGCTGGCCATCTGGGAGATCTTCATGGCCTACATCCGTGACGGGGCCAGGAGCTGGCCCGAGGTGCAGCGCTCCCTCACGTCGGAGGACTTCACCAAGATCGTGGCGATCTGCGACGGCGTCCCTCTCCGGGATCTCTTGCTCGACATGCGGTAGACGGCCACGGCCCGGTCTGCGGGCGTGCGTGACCGAGGGGCTCCGGCCCCTCTTGGCGACGGCCACGCACCTCGCAGAGCGGGCCGGCGGGCGCCTGGCCGAGGGGCTCCGGCCCCTCTTGGCGACGGTCAGGCGCTCGCCCGCCCGCTTCGGGGTCCCCCTAGCCAGAGCTCTGTCGGACTGCGACAGCGAGCAGAGGCACGCAACCGCGCCCCTGCACTCCCCCGTCACGCGGCAGGCCCCGAACCGCGACAATCGCAGGGTGGGCCGGTGAGGACGACCGGGCCGGCGCCGAGCAGGGCGCCGAGGCGGAACCTAGATCCAGGTGAAGACCGGTGCGCCGTTCGAGCCGCTCGAGCCGCCGGTGGTCGTCGTGACCTCGACGTAGTAGGTCCGGTTGGCTGTCCCGCCCGTGGGGACGGTGGCGGTCAACGTGGTCGAGTTGGACACCGAGACGCTGGTCATGTTCAAACTCGAGCCGCTTCCGGTGGGAACGAGCTGCACCGTCGTCGCCCCGGCCACGAACCCGACGCCTGTGAGTGTCACCGAGGCGCCCGGGGCACCCGACGTCTGGAAGACGCTGGCCACCACCGGGGTGAACGGCTGGAAGGTGAACGTCGGGCCGGTGGCGCTGGTACCGCCGGGCGCGGTCTGCACCACGACGTAGTACGTCAGGTCGGTCGAAGGGATGGCTGGCGTGACCGCCGTTACCACGTTCCCGGCGGCGTTCACGCTGACCGAGCTGGCATTGGCGTAGTAGACGTTGGAGAAGTTCTGGGTGTCGACGAACGCCACCTTGGTCGAGTCACCGGCGGCCGAACTGAGGAACCCCGTGCCGCTGATCGAGAGCGTGTCGCCACCGGCGGCCGATCCACTCGTCGAGCCGGTGGATGTCGTGACACCCGTGACCTTGGGGATGACCGGCGTGAACTTGTACTGGCACCCGCACCCCGCCCCGGTGGCGCTCGACCCGTTGGGTGTGGTGACCACGACGTTGTACGTGGTGACCGTGGTCGCCGCCGGGATGGCGACCGTGAGCGAGGTGGGCGAGGCCACGGTCACGGCAGTGCCGGTCGAGCACCAGGTTCTGACTGGGATTGGTGCCGACGAAGTTGACGGATGTCTCGCAGGACGGGTTGATCGGGGGCAGCCCTGGTTGGTCACGAACCCCGCACCGGTCACGGTAAGAGTCCCACCTCCGGTGGTCGCTCCGGTCGTGCTCGAGATCCCGGTCACGGTCGGGGGGACGATGCCGATCAGCGAGCTGCTGACGGTCATCCCGCTCCCACAGGTCCCCGTGGGCGGCGGCGTGCAGGCCACCGTGGTGATGACCGGGTTGCTGGACGAGTAGTCGTCGAAGGTCACCACGGTCTGGAGCCCGGGCTTGTTGATGCAGGTGGTGGCGTTGCCATTGTCCGCGCTCTGCATGCAGGCCGTGACCGTCACCACCCGGGTGGCAGCGCTGGCCGGGTTCCACATCGTCGAGCACCACACGTCCACCGGCTGGAGGCCGGGCGTCTGGTATGGCGAGCTCGTCCCGGTTCCCCAGCAGGCTGCCGGCGGGTTGGCGTTGAGGGTCTGCGGCGAGGCCGGGGGGCCAGCCGTCCCGATCATCGGCGTGTAGCGGATGCTCTGGATGGCCACGTTGGTGGCACTCGAGAGCGCCGTCTGCGTCTGGCGAGCCGTCTGGAACACCAGCGTGTTCTGGAGGTCGTTTGCCGTCCACGAGGCGATGGCGCCCACGATCATCCCGATCGCCCCGAGGAACAAGAGGGCCAGCACCAGTGAGGACCCGCGGTCGTCCCGCGGCGGTGCTGCCGGCCGGGCTTCCGGAGTGTCCGTGCACGGGTTGTCCCGCCGGAGGTGTCGGCGCACCGAGTGCAGCAACGAGTTGGATGACATGGGCTTCATCTCGCTACGAGCTCATCGTGATGGTCAGCTTGGTCACGCCGCCCACCTTTGCCGTCATGGTGACTGTCTTGCTGAATCCGTTCGACCGGGTCACCGTGAACGTGCCGCTGGTCGCCGAGGCGCCGTTGGCCACGCTGAGCGACGACGGGCTCCCCGAGCCGCTGCCAGTCGTCGCCAGGGCGATCGACACCGATGTTCCGGTGTTGGTCCAGGCGTTGCCGTAGGTGTCCTCCAACTGGAGACTCGCCACCAGGACGTTGCCACTGTTGGGGTTCTCGCCACTCGAGGTGCAGGTGATGCTGCCCACTGCACCCGAGCACGAGAGTGCCGGGTTCGGAGATGTCGTGACCGTCGCCAGGCCGATGCCGGCATTGGCCGCCGCCGCGCTCACCGTGAAGCTGGCCGACGTTCCCGTGATGGTGCCTTGGGTGGCCGTGAGCGTCGTCGTCTGGGCGTCGTAGAGCTTGATCGAGGTCGCAGTGCCGACGCCGCTCGTGAAGCTCACGGTGCTCGGGTAGGAGGGCACTGTTCCGTTCGGGGCGTTGGAGGGGCCTGTGAACGTGACCGACTTGGTGCCGGCGTAGCCCGTGGTCGTGTTGCCCCAGGTGTCACCCGCGGTGATCGTCTCGTTAAAGGCGGTGCCTGCCGTCTGAGCCGAGGGCGTGGCGAGCACGAAGGTCGATGTCGTGCTCAGACCGTTCACCGTGAAGCTGCCCGAGGTGCCCGAGGTGCTCCCTTGGGTCGCCGTGAGCGTGGTGCTCTGGGCGTCGTAGAGCTTGATCGAGGCGGTGCCCACGCCGCTGGCGAACGTGACCGAGGCCGGGTAGGTCGGTGCCGTTCCGTTCGGGGCGTTCGCCGGGCCCGAGAAGGTCACGACCTTGGCACCGGTGTAGCCGGTGACCGTGTTGTTCCAGCTGTCGAGGGCGGTCAGCTGCTCGTTGAAGGCGGTGCCGGCCGTCTGGGTGCTCGGAGTCGGCACCTTGAACGAGTTGACGCTGCCCGGCTCACCGTGAAGCTGCCCGAGGTGCCCGTGAGGCTGCCCTGGGTGGCGGTCAGCGTGGTGCTCTGGGCGTCGTAGAGGGTGATGCTGGCCGTGCCGGCACCGTTGGTGAAGCTGACCGTGCCCGGGTAGGCCGGGGCCTGGCCGTTCGGCGCGTTGGCCGGGCCGGTGAACGTGACGCTCTTGGAGCCGGCGTAGCTGGTGGCCGTGTTGCCGTAGGTGTCGATGGCGGTCACGGTCTCGTTGAAGGCGGTGCCGGCGGTCTGGGTCGAGGGCGTGGGCACCTGTCAGGGCGTTGGCCCCCGCGGCAGCCACCGAGAACGTGGTGACTGCCCGTGATCGTGCCCTGGGTGGCCGTGAGCGTGGTGCTGGCCGCGTTGTAGAGGGTGATCGAGGCGGTGCCCACGCCGCTGGAGTTGAAGGTGACCGAGGCCGGGTAGGCCGGGCCGTTGCCCTTCGGCGAGCTCGAGGCTCCCGAGAAGGCCACCGACTTGATGCCGGTGTAGCTCGGTGCTGCGTTCCCCCATGTGTCGAGGGCCGCTGATCGTCTCGTTGAAGGCCGTCCCCGCCGTGGGGGTGGGACTCGACAGCGAGAACGAGTGTGCCCCCGCCGGGTTCACGGTGAAGCTGCCCGAGGTGCCCGTGGCACCGGCCCAGGTGGCGGAGAGCGTGGTGCTCTGGGCGTCGTAGAGGGTGATGCTAGGCCGTGCCCACGCCGCTGGCGAACGTGACCGAGACCGGGTAGGCCGGGGCCGTGCCGTTGGGCGAGTTCGAGGGGCCGAAGAAGGTGATCGACTGCGCACCGGTGTAGCCGGTGACCGTGTTGTTCCAGCTGTCGAGGGCGGTCAGCTGCTCGTTGAAGGCGGTGCCGGCCGTCTGGGTGCTCGGAGTCGGCACCTTGAACGAGTTGACGCTGCCCGAGCTCACCGTGAAGCTGCCCGAGGTGCCCGTGAGGCTGCCCTGGGTGGCGGTCAGCGTGGTGCTCTGGGCGTCGTAGAGGGTGATGCTGGCCGTGCCGGCACCGTTGGTGAAGCTGACCGTGCCCGGGTAGGCCGGGGCCTGGCCGTTCGGCGCGTTGGCCGGGCCGGTGAACGTGACGCTCTTGGAGCCGGCGTAGCTGGTGGCCGTGTTGCCGTAGGTGTCGATGGCGGTCACGGTCTCGTTGAAGGCGGTGCCGGCGGTCTGGGTCGAGGGGGTGGGCACCTTGAACGAGTTGGCTCCGGCCGCGTTGACGGTGAAGGTCGGCGGAGACGAGTCCGTCAGCGAGCCCTGGGTGGCCGTGAGCGTGGTGCTGGCCGCGTTGTAGAGGGTGACGTTGGCCGTGCCCACGCCGCTCGAGAAGCTGACCGAGGCCGGGTAGGCCGGGGCCTGGCCGCCGGGCGCGTTGGCCGGGCCGCTGAAGGTCAGGACCTGGGTGCCGGTGTAGCTCGGCGCCGTGTTGCCCTAGGCGTCGAGAGCATTGATCGTCACCGAGAAGGCGGTGCCCGCCGTCTGGGTGCCCGGGTTGGCCACGTTGAAGGCGCTGGCCCCCGCCGGGTTGACCGTGAAGCTGCCCGAGGTGCCCGTGGCGCTGCCCTGGGTCGCCGTCAGCGTGGTGCTCTGGGCGTCGTAGAGCTTGATCGAGGCGGTGCCCACGCCGCCGGCGAAGCTGACCGAGCCCGGGTAGGTCGGGGCCGTTCCGTTCGGGGCGTTGGCCGGGCCCGAGAAGGTCACGACCTTGGCACCGGTGTAGCCGGTGGCCGTGTTGCCCCAGGTGTCGATGGCGGTCAGCTGCTCGTTGAAGGCGGTGCCGGCCGTCTGGGTCGAGGGGGTGGGCACGGTGAAGTGGTCGGCCGACGAGGCACCGCTCACCGTGAAGCTGCCCGAGGTGCCCGTGAGGCTGCCCTGGGTGGCGGTCAGCGTGGTGCTCTGGGCGTCGTAGAGGGTGATGCTGGCCGTGCCGACACCGTTGGTGAAGGTGACCGTGCCCGGGTAGGCCGGGGCCTGGCCGTTCGGCGCGTTGGCCGGGCCGGTGAACGTGACGCTCTTGGAGCCGGCGTAGCTGGTGGCCGTGTTGCCGTAGGTGTCGATGGCGGTCACGGTCTCGTTGAAGGCGGTGCCGGCGGTCTGGGTCGAGGGGGTGGGCACCTTGAACGAGTTGGCTCCGGCCGCGTTGACGGTGAAGGTCGGCGGAGACGAGTCCGTGAGCGAGCCCTGGGTGGCCGTGAGCGTGGTGCTGGCGCGTTGTAGAGGGTGACGTTGGCCGTGCCCACGCCGCTCGAGAAGCTGACCGAGGCCGGGTAGGCCGGGGCCTGGCCGCCGGGCGCGTTGGCCGGGCCGCTGAAGGTCAGGACCTGGGTGCCGGTGTAGCTCGGCGCCGTGTTGCCCCAGGCGTCGAGAGCAGTGATCGTCACCGAGAAGGCGGTGCCCGCCGTCTGGGTGCCCGGGTTGGCCACGTTGAAGGCGCTGGCCCCCGCCGGGTTGACCGTGAAGCTGCCCGAGGTGCCCGTGGCGCTGCCCTGGGTCGCCGTCAGCGTGGTGCTCTGGGCGTCGTAGAGCTTGATCGAAGCGGTGCCCACGCCGCCGGCGAAGCTGACCGAGCCCGGGTAGGTCGGGGCCGTTCCGTTCGGGGCGTTGGCCGGGCCCGAGAAGGTCACGACCTTGGCACCGGTGTAGCCGGTGGCCGTGTTGCCCCAGGTGTCGATGGCGGTCAGCTGCTCGTTGAAGGCGGTGCCGGCCGTCTGGGTCGAGGGGGTGGGCACGGTGAAGTGGTCGGCCGACGAGGCACCGCTCACCGTGAAGCTGCCCGAGGTGCCCGTGAGGCTGCCCTGGGTGGCGGTCAGCGTGGTGCTCTGGGCGTCGTAGAGGGTGATGCTGGCCGTGCCGGCACCGTTGGTGAAGCTGACCGTGCCCGGGTAGGCCGGGGCCTGGCCGTTCGGCGCGTTGGCCGGGCCGGTGAAGGTGACGCTCTTGGAGCCGGCGTAGCTGGTGGCCGTGTTGCCGTAGGTGTCGATGGCGGTCACGGTCTCGTTGAAGGCGGTGCCGGCGGTCTGGGTCGAGGGGGTGGGCACCTTGAACGAGTTGGCTCCGGCCGCGTTGACGGTGAAGGTCGGCGGAGACGAGTCCGTCAGCGAGCCCTGGGTGGCCGTGAGCGTGGTGCTGGCCGCGTTGTAGAGGGTGACGTTGGCCGTGCCCACGCCGCTCGTGAAGCTGACCGAGGCCGGGTAGGCCGGGGCCTGGCCGCCGGGCGAGTTGGCCGGGCCGCTGAAGGTCAGGACCTGGGTGCCGGTGTAGCTCGGCGCCGCGTTGCCCCAGGCGTCGAGAGCATTGATCGTCACCGAGAAGGCGGTGCCCGCCGTCTGGGTGCCCGGGTTGGCCACGTTGAAGGCGCTGGCCCCCGCCGGGTTGACCGTGAAGCTGCCCGAGGTGCCCGTGGCGCTGCCCTGGGTCGCCGTGAGCGTGGTGCTCTGGGCGTCGTAGAGCTTGATCGAGGCGGTGCCCACGCCGCCGGCGAAGCTGACCGAGCCCGGGTAGGTCGGGGCCGTTCCGTTCGGGGCGTTGGCCGGGCCCGAGAAGGTCACGACCTTGGCACCGGTGTAGCCGGTGGCCGTGTTGCCCCAGGTGTCGATGGCGGTCAGCTGCTCGTTGAAGGCGGTGCCCGCCGTCTGGGTCGAGGGGGTGGGCACGGTGAAGTGGTCGGCCGACGAGGCACCGCTCACCGTGAAGCTGCCCGAGGTGCCCGTGAGGCTGCCCTGGGTGGCGGTCAGCGTGGTGCTCTGGGCGTCGTAGAGGGTGATGCTGGCCGTGCCGGCACCGTTGGTGAAGCTGACCGTGCCCGGGTAGGCCGGGGCCTGGCCGTTCGGCGCGTTGGCCGGGCCGGTGAACGTGACGCTCTTGGAGCCGGCGTAGCTGGTGGCCGTGTTGCCGTAGGTGTCGATGGCGGTCACGGTCTCGTTGAAGGCGGTGCCGGCGGTCTGGGTCGAGGGGGTCGAGAGAGCGAAGGCCGTCGCCGTTCCCGTCCCGGTCACCGTGAAGCTGGCGGAGGTCCCGCTAATCGGGCCCTGGGTGGCGGTGATCGTCGTGGTCTGGGCGTCGTAGAGCGTGATGCTGGCCGTACCAACACCGCTGGAGTTGAAAAGGACGCTCGACGGATAGAGCGGCGCCGTTCCGTTCGGCGAGTTGGCCGGACCGCTGAAGGTCAGGACCTGGGTGCCCGTGTAGCCAGTCGCTGAGTTCCCCCAGCTGTCCGATGCGATCAGGGTCACGATGAAGGCGGTGCCCGCCGTCTGGGTGCTCGGCGTGGAGAGGCTGAACTGAGCTGCACTTCCCGCCGTCACGCTGAAGCTGCCCGAGGTACCCGTCAGCGTGCTCTGCGTGGCGGTCAGAGTCGTGGTCTGGGCGTCGTAGAGCTTGATCGAGGCGGTGCCTACGCCGCTCGAGAAGGTGACCGAGCCCGGGTAGGTCGGAGCCTTCCCCGAGGGCGAGTTCGCCGGACCGCTGAAGCTCACGGTCTTGGTGCCCGAGAAGGCGGTCACGGTGTTGCCGTAGGTGTCGACCGCGGTGATGGCCTCGTTGAACTGGGTCCCGGCGACCTGGGTCCCCGGGGTCGCCAAGGACAGGGCCGTCGCCGTGCTCTTGGGCCCGACTGTCAGGGTGCTCGAGGTGCCCGTGACGGTGCCCTGGGTGGCGGTCAGGGTGGTGCTCTGGGCGTCATAGAGGGTGACCGAGGCGGTGCCCACACCGTTGGTGAAGGAGACCGAGGCCGGGTAGGCCGGAGCCTGGCCGTTCGGGGCGTTGGAGGGACCGCTGAAGGCGATCGTCTGCGTGCCCGTGAGGCCGGGGTAGGTGTACCCGGACTGGTCGAGACCGGTGACGGTGACGGTGAATGGGGTGCCCGCCGTCGGGTTGTTGGTCGAGGGGACCACGCCGAAGGAGCTGAGCACCGGTGTCACGACGTTGAACGGGTTCGTCGTCGTCGACTGCAATGTCCCGTCAGTTGCCACGAGCGTGTAACCCTGCCCGACCTGGTTGATCGAGCAGCCCGAGTACGTTGCGACGCCGCCGCTGGTCGACTTCGAGCAGCCCGACAGCGTCCCGTTGCCGGGATTGGCCTGGATGGCCAGGGACACCGATCCAACGTTGATGGTCGTCACGTTTCCGCCGGCGTCCTCCACGGCCACCACGGGCTGTGGGCTGAGCGGGTCACCCGACACCGACGTGCCGGGGGCCGAGGTGAAGGCGAGCTGGGTGGCGGGTCCCGGGGTGACGTTGAAGGTGCTGCTCGCCAGACGGAACCGTCAGGTTGTCAGCGACATCGGTCGCGGCCAGGGTGTACCCGGTTCCCACCTTGTCGACCGCGCAACCGCTGAAGGTGACCACACCAGCACCGTTCGAGGTGCCCGTGCAACCAGAGAGCGTTCCGTTGCCCGGGTTGTTCCCGAGGGACAAGGTCACCATCGAGCTGTCGCCGGTCACGAGGTTGCCCGCGGCATCCTCGATGTAGACCACTGGCTGCGGGGACAGCGCGGACCCGCCGGTACCGTTGCCCGGCTGCACGTGGAAGGCCAGCTGGACCGGGACGCCGGCGCCGATCGAGAAGGACGTACTGTCCGCGACGAGATTCCCGCTCGGCTCGGCAGCGGTGGCGGTCAGCTGGTAACCGCTGCCTGGGGAACTGATGGAGCAGTTCTGGAAGGTGGTCTGCCCGGGCCCCACGTTCGCCACACAGCTGTTGAGCGTGGCTCCGGCCGCACCCGTGCCGGACTTGATCGAAATTGACACCCGCGACGCGTCGAGCGTGCAGACGGCGTTGTTCGCGTCCTCGAGGACAAGACTGGGCGTCGGGAAGAGCACCTGGCCGGCATAGCCGTCGCCGGGCTGTGACACCCACACCAGTTTGGTGGCCGATCCACCGCAGGGATTGGTAGTGGAGGTCGGGAAGGTCGGGTTGCTCGCTACGGTCGTGGTCGATGACGTTGCACCGTTGTGCGTCACGGACACGGTCAGCAGCTGGATCCCTCCGGTCTGAGGCGTCTGGCTGTACCCCGCCGGGCAGAAATTTCCGGGTGAGGTCTGGGAACTCGTGGCCTGGGGGCTGCTCGGCGTCCATCCGGTGCCGTTCCAATACTGCACGCCCGAGATGGTGGCCGTGTACCCGGGCGGCATCGAGAAGGTGCCGGCCGACGTGTTGGCGGTGTTGGCCGCCTGACAACTGGTGAAGGCAGTGGAACCCTGGGTCTGGATGGCGGCGGTCGCCTGCGCCGAGGCCGTCCGCAGGGCGGAGTCGAACGTGACGGCGTTGCGGTGTTGGCCCGAACCCGAGATGGACGTGGCAAAGGCGAGCAGGATGGCCAGCCCGGCGATGCCGAGCACGGTCATGGCGATGAGGATCTCGATGAGCGTGTCACCGGCGTCCGAACTCGAGCGGCGCGCGCTGGATCGCTTCACGCTGGGGTCGGAGCTGCGGTGAGAGCGACGGGGCATCCTCATATCAGCACTCCGAGAAATGCGGCCTGGAGTCCGGTTCCCACCAAGGTGATGGTCAACGAGGAAGGGGTCTGTGCCTGGAGCATGACCGTCCCCGTGTGGTCCTCGGAGGGCGAGTTGAAACACTCGACCGTCGTGGTTCCCACTCCGGTCAGCGAACTGGCGTTGTATGACGGGGGTGTGCTGTTGCAGGCGTTGCCCACCGGCGAATTGCTGCTGTTGGGGATCAGCGAGAGCTTCTGGTCGGACTGCCAGGTGATCGACTCGCTCTGGTCGGTCGACTCGGCGTCGCCGGTGACCAGCTGCCAGTTGCTCGCCACGCCACCGCTGGAGCTCACGAGCTGGATGTTGGTGAACTTGACCACCGCGGTCGATCCCGACTGGATGGTGTAGAGGCCGGGGTCACCGGGCACACCCGTGTAGAAGCCGTTGTTGCCCAGGAATGCCTCACTGCCCGGCGGGCAGACGTAGGTCGGGAGCGGCACGGCGCCGATGTCGTTGTAGCCGCTGAGTTGGCTGACACCGCTCCCGCAGGGAGCCGCTGCTGTGCTGTGGCCGCTGATTGCCCCGCTCTGGCCGCTGAAGCTGTTCCAGGACCCGCTCACGCTCATGCAGAAGGTCAGGATGAAGGGCGTGTTGGTCACCTTGGCCGACATGGGCAGCGAGCCACCGAGGTTCGTCGGTGAGATCGGGTTGGGACACGACACGTTCTGTGCGGCCGTGAGGGAGTTCCAGGGCCCGAAGTCGACGAAGCAGAGCGTCGGTCGGTTCGGTGGGGCATAGGTCCCCGTCGTCGCCGCCGCCGCTCCGCACCCGGTCGAGGGAGTCGAGGGGGTGGCCAGCTGGCTGGAGTTGCCGGTGGCCACCGGCGTCGCCGTGACCGAATAGGTGTAGTTGCTTCCGGGTGCGGTCACGCCGAACTTCACACCGGTCACGCCGAGAGTGGACACCCACCCGGCCGCGTACGCCGGGCTGGTGGGTGCACCGACACACGCCACCGAGGACGAAGAGCACGTCACGGTGATGGGCGGCGTGATGGCGACCGAGCTCGGGAGGTCGTGTGCCAACAACGTCGTGGTCGGCTGCGAGGAACCGGGCGTGCACTTGTTGCGCCAGAGGTTGTAGCTCTTCCCGTCCGATGCCGGGGCGACCCCGTAGGTGATCGTCGTGCCGTTGCCCAGCTCCAACTCCAACACCTGCTGCTGCGGCGATCCGCTCGGCAGGCACGGTGCGGGGTTGGTCGGGGACGATGCCGTCGTGATCTGCACGGCGCTCTGCACGTCGTTCTGGAAGTTGGCCGACACGAGCTGCGCATCGCCGGAGTCAGTGAGTCGGTTGGACACGCTGGACTGCAACGAGAAAATCGAGAGGATGCCCATGGCAATGGCCCCGATGATGATGGGCAGGATGGCCGTGGTCACGACGAGCTCGATGAGCGTGAACCCGGCCTCGGACGCGTCGCGAGTGCTGTGGCGCCGCACGAAGGTCGTGGGCTCCGTCGGGCGCGTCAGGGCCCGGAGGAAGGTGCGATCACCTTTCTCCGAACGAGACGCCTTGCCGTTTCGCCGCTTCGCCAATTTCACACTCCTGTGAGCGGACTGCCCCCGCCTTGCCTTCCGGGTCGCCTCCCGTCAGGCCCATGCGTTTCATGTCCCAGGCACCAGGTCGGATGACTCGGCGGCTCCCTTTAGGCCTTCGCGGCGGCACGGACACCCGGCCTGCCTGCTAGAGCGTGAAGGAAGCCTCGATCACCTCTAGGTGACAAGGCGCGTCAAACGCACCAAACGATTAGACATTGAATCGGCCCTTCAACGGCGGTTCTTGAGCAAACCTTGGCGAGAAGTTTTGCGTCAGTGGTGCATCAGGAGTCGGCGAGGTCGACCACGACGGGAGCGTGATCGGACGGCTTCTGACCCTTGCGAGCGTCGCGATCGCGAAAGGCACCGGTGGCGCGCTGGGCCAGGTCGTCGCTCACCAGGACGAGGTCGATCCGCATGCCACGGCCCTGGTGGAAGTCCCCAGCACGGTAGTCCCACCACGTGAAGGTGCCCGGGTCGTTGAAGCGCCGGAACACGTCATCGAGTCCCCACTCCTCCACGGCACGCAATGCGGCGCGCTCGGGCTCGCTCACGTGCGTGGCTCCGACAAACGCCGCCGGATCCCAGACGTCGCCGTCGTCAGGCGCCACGTTGAAGTCACCGCAGACGGCGACCGAGCTCCCTGGCGGGCAGGTCTCGTCGAGGGTCGCTCGCAAGCGGCCCAACCAGGCCAGCTTGATGGCATAGAACTCGTTGTCGAGCGAGCGGCCATTGGGAACGTAGACCGAGAAGACATGGGTCCGGTCGCACCGGGCCGAGACGACCCGACAACCATGATCGTCCTCGGGGGTGCCGAATCCCCGGACCACCCCCTCGAGCCCGACTTTCGAGACGATCGCCACGCCGTTCCAGCGCCCGTCCCCGAAATGCGCAGACTCGTATCCCAACGACGCGAACACGTCCTCGGGGAACTTGTCATCCGGCTGCTTGGTCTCTTGCATGCAGAGCACGTCGGGCTGGTACGTCTCGATCCACTGGGTCACCCGTGGCAGGCGGGCACCGAGCGAATTCACGTTCCACGTGGCCAGGCGCATCAGGCCTCACCGTCGACGATCACGAAGAGGAGATCCGCCTGGCAGGCGACCTGCCCGTCCACCGTCGCCGTGCCATGACCCTTCCCCGCTCGTGCCGAGAGACGGTCCATGGTCACCTCGAGCTCGAGCGTCTCGCCGGGGCCCACCTGGCGGCGGAACCGGGCGCGCTCGATGCCTCCGAACAACGGCAGCTTGCCGGTGTAGCGGTGGTCGAGCAGGACCGCGATGCCCCCGAGCTGGGCCAGCGACTCCACCATGAGCACACCGGGCAACGTGGGGCGCCCGGGGAAATGGCCGGCGAAGAACCGTTCCCCGCCGGTGAGCTCCCAGCGTCCACGGGCCGAGACGCCGGGCTCCACTGCAGTGACCTCGCTGACGAACAAGAAGGGGTCGCGGTGAGGCAGCACGTCCTCGGGACGTGGCAGCGCGGTCATGGCTGCGCGCCCGTCTTCTTGGCCGCGGCCTTCTTCGCCACCTTCTTGGCCACTACCTTCCTCGAGACCGCCTTCTTGCTTGCGGTCTTCTTGGCCGTCTGCTTCTTCGTCACTGCCTTCACCGTGGACTTCGTCCCGGCGGCCTTCTTGGGGGCTGCCTCCTTGACGGCCTTCTTCGAAGCCGCCTTCTTCGTCCCCGGCTTCTTCGGGGCGGCCTTCTTGGCCGCAGCCTTCTTGGGGGCCGATTTGGTCGGCGCCGGCGCAGCCGCCTTCACCGTCGCCTTCGACGAACGTCGGGGCTCTTCCCCCCTGGCCCTGTCGACGTCAGCTCTGACCCCTCGCGGTTCGGGAAGGGACAGCTCGGCCACCCGGCGCGGCGGGTCGAGCCCGGCCAGGACGAAGGATCGCACCTCGCCCTTGGCCAGGACCTGGCGTGCCTTGGTCGGTGGCGGGGTGCCCATCGAGGCCAGTGGTATGTAGCAGTCCAGGACGCCACCGCCCGGGATGGCGACGTCGACCATGGCTCCGTGCGAGGTGAACGAGACCACCTCACCCTCCACGGTGGTGCCGACCGGGTACGCCGCCACGAACCGGATGAAGGCCAGGGGCTCGTTCACCGCCGGCGGCGGGGTGGTCTGTTTCTTCCTCCCCCGGCCAGGCCGCTCGGCGGACCCACCAGTCTCACCGGCGGACTTGGGGGCTGGCGTGGACTCCGAGGGCGGTTGCGTGGCCGGTACCTTCTTGCCCCGGCCGCGCCGCGCTCCACTGCCGTCCTTTGTCGCCGCCTTCCCGCCGCGCTTCTCGGGGGCCGTGGGATCGAGCACCTCGGCGATCGCCTCGTCCACCGCCGAGGAGAACACGGGGTCGACCTTGGTCCGCCCGGGCGGCGGCAGGTTCGGGACCAGCGGCCATGTCGTGTCCACCGGCTCGCCCTGGGCAGCGCGCTGGCTTTCGTTCCCTTCTTGGCTGCCTTCTTGGCAGCGCGCGCCAACTCGGCGGCCTTGGCAGGTGCCGAGGACGGGTCCGCCTTCGCCTTGGCCTGCGCCGTGGCCGCCCGGCTCTTCGGCCCCCGGATGGGCAGCCGCGGTGTGAAGATCCACCCCACACCCGGAACAGGCTTGCCCCCCATGAGGCGACCCTCGTCGAAGAGCCAGGGGTGCTCGCCGTGGAACTCCTGGAACGAGTCGTTCGACACGACGATGGCGCCGGTGCGCTCGGCGATGCGTAGCACGAAGGCATCGCCACGCCCGATGGCACCGGCCGGGGGTGAGACCAGCTCGCCGTTGAGCATGGCCTCGCGCACTTCGGCGCGCTCCTCGTCGCTGACGCGATGCTCGAACGTGGCGTCGACGACCACGACGATGTGCGAGCCCGGGTCCTCGGCCGCGTAGGCCTGCACCGCCTCGTCGAGTTGCCTCAGACTCGGGAGGGTGCGGCCTTCGGTGGCCAGGTTCGACCCGTCCACCACGACATGGTGTGGATCAGCCAATGGCACGTCGCATCAGGTCAGCCTGCTCCAGCTGGTGCAGGGCGGCGCTCCCGGTCGCCGGGCTCGCCGACTCTTCTCGGCTCACGTGCTCGACTCGGAGATGCGCGGGACGCTCGGCGAGGAGCCGGGCACGGACGAACGACCAGGCGCCCATGTTCTCGGGCTCCTCTTGCAGCCAGACCAGCTCCGTCGCCTCGGGGTAGCGCTCCAGGACCGCCCGCAGGGGTTGCGCCGGCCAGGGGTAGAGCTGCTCGACCCGCACCAAGGCGATCTGGCCTGCCAGCGCGGGATCGAGTTCGGCCCGTCGGTGCTCGGCCTCATGGCTGACCTTCCCGCTGCACAGCACGATGCGCCGTACCGCCGACGGATCGGTCACGCGGGCATCGTCGATGACGTGGCGGAAGGACCCAGCTTCGAGGTCGGCGAACGCCGAGCGCGAGTCGTGCGCTCGCAGCCCCGACTTCGGGGTCAGCACGACCAGTGGCCGCTTCACCACCGAGCGCGCCTGGGAGCGGAGCAGGTGGAAGTACTGGGCCGAAGTCGACGGGATGGCGATCCGGATGTTCTCGCGTGCGCACAGGGTGAGGAACCGCTCCAGGCGACTCGACGAGTGCTCGGGGCCCTGACCCTCGTAGCCGTGCGGGAGCAGCAGCACCAGCCCGGCCTGCTGACCCCACTTGTCCTCGGCCGCCACCACGAAGTTGTCCACGATGATCTGCGCGCCGTTGACGAAGTCGCCGAATTGAGCCTCCCAGGCCACCAGCGCCTCTGGTGCCTCGACGGAGTAGCCGTACTCGAAGCCCACGGCGGCGTACTCCGAGAGAAGTGAGTCGCGCACGGTGAAATTGCCCATCTCCCCCGACGGCTCCAGTGAGTCGGCGCCGATGCGCGACAACCCGTCGCGGATGTGGGCCAGCGGGACGTATTCGTCGCCGTTGGCGTAGTCGACCAGCACGGAGTGGCGGTGCGAGAAGGTGCCCCGGCGCGTGTCCTGGCCGGTGAGGCGGACGTTGACCCCTTCGTACATCAGCGAGCCGATGGCCAGGGCCTCGGCCAGGGCCCAGTCGACCTGGCCCTCGGACACGAGCTGGTCGCGCTGGGCGAACTGGCGCTCGAGCTTGGGGTGGATGGTGAACCCTTCGGGGACCGTGCGCACCACAGCCGAGAGCGCTCGCAGGACGTCGGGCGCCACACCGGTCTCGGGGGAGGGCGCGTCGGCGGGGGGCGGCTCCGGCGGGGGGAGCTCGGTGGGCGAGAGCGACGGTTCACCGCGCACGCCGTCGAGAACGGCCTGGAGCTTGGCGTTGAAATCGTCGAGAGCGGACTCGGCGTCCTCGAGCGTGATATCGCCCCGGCGCACCAGGGCCTCGGTGTAGAGCTTGCGCACCGACCGCTTGGCGTCGATGCGCTGGTACATCAGGGGTTGGGTGTAGCTGGGGTCGTCGCCCTCGTTGTGGCCGTGCTTGCGGTAGCAGACCAGGTCGATCACGACGTCCTTGTGGAAGGTCTGCCGGAAGGCGAAGGCCAGCCGGGCCGCCCGAACGCACGCCTCGGGATCGTCGCCGTTGACGTGGAAGATCGGTGCCTGCACCATCTTGGCCACGTCCGTCGAATAGACCGACGTCCGGGCCGAGGCCGGTGCCGTGGTGAAACCGAGCTGGTTGTTGATGACCACATGCACCGTGCCTCCGGTGCGGTAGCCCGAGAGCCCGGAGAGGTTCAGCGTCTCGGCCACCACGCCTTGGCCGGCGAAGGCCGCATCGCCGTGGACGAGCACCGACATGCACGGGAAGCTGGCCACCGCGGCGTTGGAGGCGGCCGGGGTCCCGTCGGTCGGGGGCGACAACCGGTCCTGCTTGGCCCTGGTCATGCCCTCGACCACCGGGTCGACGGCCTCGAGGTGCGAGGGGTTGGACGCCAGCGTCACCGGCAGCTCCTCCCCCGCCGTGCCCAGGAACACCCCGCGGGCCCCCTTGTGGTACTTGACGTCCCCCGAGCCCTGCACCGATTCGGGGTCGAGGTTGCCCTCGAACTCCTCGAAGATCTCGCGGTAGGACTTCCCGACGATATTGGCCAGGACGTTGAGCCGGCCGCGATGGGCCATCCCCATCACCACCTCGGCCACGCCCGATCCGGCGGCGGAGTCGAGCAGAGCGTCGAGCAACACGATGGTCGACTCGGCGCCCTCGAGCCCGAAGCGCTTCTGGCCGACGTAGCGCGTGTGCAGGAACCGCTCGAACACCTCGGCGGCGTTGAGGCGGTCGAGGATGTGCCGCTGCTCCTCGAGGTTGAGGGTCGTGGGCTGCCCCTCGACGTGCTCTTGGATCCAGCGCTTCTGCTCGGGGTCCTGGATGTGCATGTACTCGATCCCGAGGGTGCGGCAGTAGGCGTCCCGCAGCACATGGAGGATCTCGTCGAGCGTGGCCACCTCGCGCCCGGCGAGCCCGTCGGCGACGAACTGGCGCGGGAGATCCCAGATGGTGAGTCCGTAGGTGTAGGGGTCCAGCTCGGGGTGGATGTGCGGCGGCTCGGCGTCGAGCGGGTCGAGGTGGGCGATGAGATGACCCCGGACGCGGTACATGTTGATGAGCGTCTGCACGTGCACCTGCTTGACCAGGTGCTGTCGGTCGCCCTGGTCTGGCCCGACGGCATTGGAGTCGACCTGCCAGCGCACCGGTTCGTAGGGCACACCCATCGACTCGAAGAGGTCGTCGTAGAACCCGTCGGCCCCGGTGAGGAGCGCAGCCACCCGGGCCAGGAACAGTCCCGACTCGGCCCCCTGGATGATGCGGTGGTCGTAGGTCGAGGTGATCGTGACCACCTTCCCCAGGCCCAGCTTGGCCAGCACTCCGGGGTCGGCCGCCTCGAAGCCGGCCGGGTACCCGAGAGCGCCCACGCCGATGATGGCTCCCTGGCCGGGCATGAGGCGGGGCACCGACTGGACCGTGCCCAGCGTCCCGGGGTTGGTCAGCGACACCGTGGTCCCGGCGAAATCGTCGACGGCGATCTTGTTGGTGTGGATCTTCCGGATGAGCTCCTCGTAGGCCAGCACGAAGGACCTGAAGTCGAGCGTGTCCGCGTCCTTGATGCAGGGCACAAGCAGGGTGCGGCTGCCGTCGCTCTTCTCCTGGTCGACGGCAAGGCCCAGCCCCACGTGCTTGTGGTGGATGATCCCCGGCTTCCCCGTCCCGCCGGCATCGGCGACGAACGTGGCGTTGAGCGTGGGCGCGTCGTGCAGCGCCCGCACCACGGCGAACCCGATGATGTGGGTGAAGCTGACCTTGGCGCCGGTCGTCCGAGCCAGCTGGTTGTTCAGGATGAGCCGGTTGACCTCGAGCAGGCGCGCCGGAACCGTGCGCACGCTGGTGGCCGTCGGGACGCCCAGGCTGGCCTCCATGTTGGCCACGATCCTCGACGCGGCGCCGCGCAGCGGTGTGGCCTCGTCGGGGGCTGCGTACACCGCCGAGGCCGACGCGGCCGTCGCCGATGCCTCCTGGCGGGTGGATGACGGGCCTGGCGTGGCGGCCAGGGTGGCCGCCACGCCCGTCCCCTCCGGCGGCGTCACGGGCACCACCTGGGGCTGGGGCGCCGGCACGGGCGCCGACCGGTAGTCGGCGAAGAACTCGCGCCAGCTCTCGCTCACCGAGTCGGGGTCGGCCAGGTACCGGTCGTACATGTCGTCGACCAGCCATGCGTTGGGCCCGAAGGAGCCCCCGGCCGCGCCGAACTGGGTCATGGGCCAACCCTACCGGCGGTGATCGGGCGCGGTGAGCAGCCCCGATAGGTTCTGACCCGGCCATGAACGCACCCGAGGGACTCGAGGTGGTCACCGAACCGGACCTCGAGCCCGGGCGGCCCGCTCCTGTTCGTCCACGGTTCGCTCGACCGGGGCGCCAGCTTCCGGCGGGTCGTGCGCCGACTGCCCGACGTCACGACGATCCGCTACGACCGTCGCGGCTACGCCGGATCCCGGGGGGCCGGGACGACCGTTCTGGAGGGCCACGTGACCGACCTGCTCTCCCTGGCCGCCTGGGCCCGCGCCCGGACCCAGGCGCCGGTCGTCGCCCTCGGCCACAGCTTCGGGGGCGACGTCGTGCTCGGCGCCGCACTCGAGGATCCCGCAGCCTTCGATGCCGTGGGGACCTACGAGGTGCCGGTACCCTGGCTCGGATTCCATCGCGTCCGACCGGCGGGAGAGGGCCGCAGACGCCGGGCGGTCGGATCCCGGCGCCGAGGCACAGCGGGTCTTCTGCGCCATGATGGGCCCGGCGGCCTGGGAGCGATTGAGCGAGGGCGCGCCGCCAGGACATTCGGGATGATGGGCCGGCACTCGTCGCCGACATGGAGAGTCTGCGCTCCGACACCGCTCCCTTCGACGTCACCGCGCTCACGGTGCCGGCCGTCTTCGCGGCAGGAGGTGATGCCACGGCACCGCATCACCGGAACGCCGCGCGGTGGCTCGCCGCCAACGTCGCGGGGGCGTCGCACCTCGAGATCACCACGGCGAGGCACGGTGCGCACCTCTCCCATCCCGACCACTTCGCCGCCCTGGCCCGCCTCGTGCTGGTCCGTGCCACCGCGACCGCCGACCGTGCCACGCGGCCCCCGGCTACGGCGAGGTGACCGGTGCCGGCGCGCCGTCGGGCACCGCCTGGGACACGGTCCCCGCCGGCCCGGAACGCCGTCGTGACAAGAGCTCCTGGTACTCCGCGCCCTCCCCCTCGCTCTTGATCCCCGTGATGAGCGGCGAATTGGAGAGGAGCGCCGCCCCGACGAACATGACGGCGAGGGAGAGCGCCTCGAGCGGGCCATAGGCACCCTCCGTGCGCAGGGCGTCGCCGTAGAGGGTGATGCCGAGGACGATGCTGACCAGCGGGTCGAGGAGGACCAGCGTCGACTGCGACGCCGCGAGCGGTCCGGCGTGGAACGCGTTCTGGGTCAGGAACAGCCCGAGCAGGCCGAAGACGGCCACCCCGTAGGTCTGCCAGTGACCGAACATCTGCACCCAGTCGTTGGTCGCGTAGTCACCGACCACCTTCATGAGAGCCGCCGTGAAGGCGAAGGCGATGGCGGCCGCGGTGCCGAACAACGCCGCCCGCCACCAACGTGGACCCCAGCGGGTCGCCACGACCGACGCGGCGATGAACCCCGAGACGGCCACCGTGACCGCCACCCACGCTGTGGTACCGGGCACCTCGTTGCCGCCGCCGGGGGCGGCGAAGAAGAGGAACCCGGCCAGGCCGAGGGCGATCGCCGCGGCTCCGGTCCACTCCCGCACCGAGATCGAGAATCGGAAGTACGTCCCCAAGATGGCCACCAGGAACAACAGCTCCATGGTCAGGATGGGCTGGACCACGGTCAGCCTGCCGAGGTGCAGCGCCACCGCCTGCAACAAGAACGAACAGATCATGAAGCCGAAGCCGAGCAGCCACACCCCCCTGCGGAGCGCGTGCACCATGAGGCTCAGCCTCATGGTGGCGTCCCTGGGGGCATCCTCGACCCCCATGCGCTGGCACACGCTGGTGAGCGCATTGGACAGCGCCGTCGCGACCGCTAGGACGTAGACCATCGCCTTGGGGCGAATTTAGGCCGGGCCGCCCGGCGTCGCTGCAGGCACCCGGTTGGCGTTGACCCGCCGTTGCCCGGCATGAAACGCCATATCAGTGCTGGATTCCGGTACTCAGAACCCATGACACTTGGCATTTCGACCAAAATAGCCAGTGAAACGATGAATTTCCGCGGCCGGGTGGACCTTCCTAGTATGACAATTGGGTTACGTTTGTGCGCATCTTCCGACATGTCTCCCGATATGGGAGGGAGGAAGGGGGATCGACCCTCCGACGGGAGAGCGGTCGGCCGACCAAGGGGAGCGTGATGGGACTCAAGGGGTACCTGAAACAAACGACGTTCGCGGCCACAGCCGCTGCGGCGCTGTGCGTGTCGGTTGTCGCCGTCGCACCCGCCACCAGTGGCGCGGCGGCCAAGGCGTCCTCTTCCTCGGGTGGCACGGCCACCGTGGCGCTCGACGAGAACCTGGCCGGCTTCAACATCAACACCTCGGCCGCTTCGGCGTACGTGCTCCAGGAGATCATGAACATGGTGTGGCCGCAGGCCTTCATCGTGAACAACAAGCTCCAGCCGGTGATGAACAGCCAGCTCCTCGAGAGCGCGGCGGTGACCAGCACCAGCCCCCAGACCGTGGTCTACAAGCTCAATCCCAAGGCCGTGTGGTCGGACGGAACGCCCATCACCGCGGACGACTTCATCTACAACTGGCAGGCCCAGAGCGGGAACCCGACCTATACGGACGTGGGCAACCAGCCCTACGACACTGCATCGACTGCCGGGTACAGCCAGATCGAGTCCGTGGTGGGCTCCGACCCTTCTGCCGGCGCCGCCTGTGCCCCGGGAGCCGCGGCCGACCGCAATGCCGGCTTGTGCCCGAACGGCCGCACCGTCACGGTGACCTTCAAGCCGGCCTTCACCGACTGGCGCAGCCTCTTCATCAACATCGTCCCGGCTCACGTCGCCCGCACGGTCGGGTGGAACACGGGCTTCACCGGACCTCAGCAGACCATCTCGGGCAGCTGGTTCAAGATCCAGAGCTACAACGAGAACCAGTCGCTCGTCCTGGTCCGTAACCCCTCCTACTGGGGCACGCCGGCCAAGCTCAACAAGCTGGTGTTCCAGTTCTTCTCCGACGACAGCCAGCTGGTCCCGGCTCTGCAGAACCACGAGATCGACCTCTTCAACCCCTCGACGGTGAGCCTCTCGATCGTCCAGACGGCCAACCAGGTCCCCAACGCCACGGAGCGGACGCTGCCCGGACTCGAGTTCGAGCACTTCGACTTCAACCAGGCCGACCCGTATCTGGCCAAGGTGCAGGTGCGCGAGGCGATGGCCCACGGCGTCAACCGGCAGGCCCTGATCAACCGGACGGTCGGCCAGATCGGGCATGGCATCAGCCCCCTGGGCAGCCGGATGCTGGTCCCGACCCAGCCGGGTTACCAGGGCACGTCCTATGCCTACAGTCCCAGCCAGTCGGCCAACTTGCTCAAGGAGCTCGGCTTCAAGAAGGCCTCCGACGGCTACTACCAGCCCAACTACGGCCCCCAGAAGGGGCACGACCTGACGTTCACCATCCAATCCACCTCGGGCGACACCATCCGCTCGCAGACCGAGGCGCTCTTCCAGGCGCAGATGAAGGCCATCGGCATCAAGATCAACATCCAGAACTACGACGCCAACACCTTCTTCGGGACCAACCTGCCCGGCGGGGAGTACCAGATCGCCGAGTTCGCCTGGACCTCGACGCCCTTCGTCTCAGGAAACCAGACGATCTACTGCTCGTACACCGACACGCAGAACTGCGGTCAAAACTGGACCCACTCCGCCAACGCCCACGTCGACCAATTGATGGCCAGTGGAACGTCGGCTCCGAGTCCGTCCAAGGAGACCACCGACTTCAATCAGGCGGACTCGGTCCTGTGGCACGACATGGTGACGCTCCCGCTGTACCAGAAGCCCCAGTTCTGGGCCTGGTCCAACAGCCTCAAGGGCGTCACCCCCAACACCTCCAACGTCGGCGTCACCTGGAACGCGGAGAACTGGTCCATCGGATCCTGATCGGCACACGGTCGTGAGGGAGGGGTCGGTCGGGCCCCGCGCCGATCGCCGGCCCCTCCCCCGATCGCTCGGACCCCACTCGTAGAATCCCGCCATGCTCGCCTACGTCACGAGGCGCTTGCTGATCAGCATTGTCGTCCTCTTCCTGGCGACGATCCTGGTCTTCCTCCTCGTGACCAGTTCGGGCGACCCTCTGGCTCTGCTCAAGGCCAACCCCCACATCCCCCACTCGACGATCGTGGCGCGCGCGAGAACCTGCTCCACCTGAACGATCCCCTGTGGCAGCGCTACTGGATCTGGTTCACCGGTGTGCTCCACGGCAACCTCGGCACCACGCTCAGCGGGCAGGACGTGGCATCCCAGATGATGTCCCACCTCTTCGTGACGCTGCGCATGGTGCTCGTGGCCACCCTGATCGCCATCGTCGTCGCCGTCACCGTGGGGGTCATCGCCGCCGTCCGGCAGAACCGGTTCGCCGATCATGCCATCACGGTCACCAACTTCGTGCTGCTGGCCACGCCGGTGTTCGTCCTGGGCCTGGCCCTGAAGGAGTTCGTCGCCATCCCGATCAACCAGCACGCGGGGTCGACGATCCTCTACACCAACGGGGAGCAGAGCCCCACCCTCAGCGGCCCGTTCCTGAGCCGGTTGCCCGACTACGCGGCACACACCGCCTTGCCGGTCCTGACGCTCATCCTCGTCTCGTACACGTCGTGGGCCATCTATCAGCGTTCCTCCATGATCGAGACGCTCGACGCCGACCACGTGCGCCTCGCTCGGGCCAAGGGATTGAGCCGCCGCCGCGTCCTGATCCGTCACGTCCTGCGCAACGCCCTCATCCCCGTTACGACGGTCATCGCTCTCGACTTCGCCGCCGTTCTCGGCGGCGCCATCATCACCGAGATCGTCTTCGGCTGGCAGGGCCTGGGGCAGTGGTACCTGCACGGGGTGACCACCCTCGACGTCAACGTCATGCTGGCCTACCTGCTCGTCACTGCCACCTTCGTCATCCTCTTCAACCTGGTGGCCGACATCCTCTACGGCGTGCTCGACCCGAGAATCCGCTATGGCTGACCGCGCCGGCCGTGAGAACTTCTTCCTCGACACCCCCCAGGGGTGGCCACCGTCGAAGCCGGCACGCACACCCTGGCCAGCGTCGGCGCCGGGGTCGAGCTCGGCACCGGCGACGCCCACGGGCTGACCGGCGAGGCCCGCAGCCAGTGGCGGATCGTGCTCAGCCGTTTCGTCCATCAGCGGATCGCCATGGTCGGCCTGTGCACCTTCGCTCTCCTCGGGGTGGCCTCGGTCCTGGTGGGCCACTTCTGGCAGTTCAGCTCCACCACCCTCACGAACAACCTGAACGACCCTCCGTCCTGGACCAATCCGTTCGGCACGAACTCCATCGGGAGCGACATGTTCGCCCAGGTCATGGCCGGTGTGGAGAAGGACATCCAGATCGCCCTCACGGTGGCCGTCATGGCCACCCTCATCGGCGTGACGCTGGGCGCCATCGCCGGTTTCTACCGGGGCTGGATCGACTCGGTGCTCATGCGCTTCGTCGACCTGGTCCTGGTGCTGCCCGTGCTCGCCGTGCTGATCCTGCTGGCCAACAAGTTGGCCAAGGAGTCCAGCAACTGGCTCGGCCTGGCCGTGATCATCGGCCTGCTGTCGTGGACCTACGTGGCCCGCCTGGTGCGCGCCGACTTCCTGTCGCTGCGCGAGCGTGACTTCGTCGAGGCCTCCCGGGCGCTCGGGGCCACCAACCGCCGCATCATCGTGCGGCACATGCTGCCCAATGCCATCGGACCGATCATCGTCAACGCCACCTTGACCGTGGCGCTGAGCATCATCTTCGAGTCGACGCTCTCGTTCCTCGGACTGGGCGTCCAGCCCCCGGCGGTCTCGCTCGGGCTACTGGTGAACCAGGGGCAGGACTCGGCCACCACGGAATGGTGGCTGTTCGTGTTCCCGGTGGTCTTCCTCATCGTGCTCATCCTGTCGATCTTCCTCATCGGCGACGGCCTGCGCGAGGCATTCGACCCCAAGAAGAGCCGGGTCAGGGCGTAGATGGCCCCGCCCGTGCTGGCCAGTCGACGGCCTCGAGGTCGACTTCCCGACCAAGGACGGAGTGGTGCACGCGGTGCGCGGCATGGGGTTCGCGCTCGAGCCCGGCGAGGTCCTCGGCATCGTGGGTGAGTCGGGTTCGGGCAAGTCGGTCACCGCCCTGGCCACCATGGGCCTTCTCCCCAGGAACGCCGTCACGCGGGGCTCGATCACGCTTCCAGGGAGACGAGCTGCTCGGCCTGAAGGAGAAGCAACTGACCTCCATCCGCGGAACAGGGATCGCCATGATCTTCCAGGACCCCATGACCTCGTTGAACCCGGTGTACACGATCGGGTGGCAGATCACCGAGGCGATCCTGGCCCATCAGGACGTCTCCAAGGAGGCAGCGCGGGCCCGGGCCATCGAGCTCCTGGCCAAGGTGGGCATCCCGAAACCGGCCGAGCGTATCGACAGCTATCCCCATGAATTCTCCGGTGGCATGCGTCAGCGCGCCGTCATCGCCATCGCCATGGCCAACGACCCCCAGGTGATCCTGGCCGACGAGCCCACGACCGCACTCGACGTGACGGTGCAGGCCCAGGTGCTCGACTCGCTCCGGACGGCGCTGACCGAGACCGGCGCGGCGCTGCTGCTGATCACCCACGACCTCGGCGTGATCGCCGGACTGGCCGACCGGGTCCTCGTGATGTACGCCGGACGACCGGTCGAGGTGGGGTCGGCCGAGGACGTCTTCTATGCGCCGGCCATGCCCTACACGCTGGGCCTGCTGGGCTCGCTGCCCCGGCTCGACGGCGACGGGACCGAACGCCTGCGCCAGATCCCGGGATCGCCTCCGTCCATGCTCGGCGAGCGGGGCGGGTGCCCCTTCGCACCCCGCTGCCCGCTGGTGTCCGAGGTGTGCCTGACCTCCGAGCCCGTGTTGGAGGTGGTGCCGTCGGTCTCCACCTATACCGGAGCACACCGGGCCGCCTGCCACTTCGCGGCCGCCGTCGGACGGGGCGACCACGGACGGCTCTTCTCCGACGGCAGCGCCAGCCTGGGCGCGAACGGTGCCGACGTCGTGACCGGCCAGGTGGACGCTCCCACCACGAGTCGAGCAACGGCGAGCCCCGCCCCGCCGTTGCTCGAGGTGACCGACCTGGTCAAGCACTTCCCTCTCCGAGGTGGGACGTTCGTGCGCCGCCGGGTCGGCCAGGTCCACGCCGTGTGCGGCGTCTCGTTCGCCGTCGCTCCGGGCGAGACGCTTGGCCTGGTGGGCGAGTCGGGATGTGGCAAGTCGACCACCGGACGCGCAGTGCTCCAGCTCATCAGGCCCACGTCGGGCTCGGTGCGCTTCGACGGCGCCGAGTTGACGACGCTCGACGGGCAGGAGATGCGCCGCATGCGCCGCCACATCCAGGTCGTCTTCCAGGATCCGTTCGCCTCGCTCGATCCCCGACTCCCGGTCGGTGCCGCCATCGCCGAGCCGCTGCAGATCCACGGGATCACCGACCGCGCGGCGGTACGGGCACGGGTCGCCGAGGTGCTCCGGTTGGTCGGGCTCGAGCCCTCCCACGCCAATCGCTACCCCAACGAGTTCTCCGGCGGCCAGCGCCAGCGCATCGGCATCGCCCGGGCATTGGCGCTCGAGCCCAAGCTGCTGGTGCTCGACGAGCCCGTCTCGGCACTGGACGTGTCGATCCAGGCCGGAGTGGTCAACCTCCTGGCCGATCTGCAGGCCGAGCTCGGCGTGGCCTTCCTCTTCATCGCGCACGACCTCTCGGTGGTGCGCCACATCTCACCGCGTGGCAGTCATGTACCTCGGCAAGATCGTCGAGGTCGGCGAGCGCCGCCAGGTCTACGAGCAACCCGGGCACCCCTACACCCAGGCGCTGCTCTCCGCCGTGCCCATCCCCGATCCCAGGGCCGAGCGCGCCCGCCGGCACATCGTGCTCGAAGGGGACGTTCCGAGCCCCCAGTCACCCCCCTCGGGTTGCCGCTTCCGCACGCGCTGCTGGAAGGCGCAGGAAATCTGCGCCACCGAAGAGCCGGCCCTGATCGACCGGGGGCAGGGGCACCCCGTCGCCTGCCACTTCGCCGAGGCGGCAGCCGTCGTCTGAGACCCTGGCCGGCGCCTGCTCACCGCGCCAGGGAAGGGCGCCCACGTAGGCCCAGCTGCGGCGGTGGATCGCCGAGGGTCCGTACCCCCGCAGTGCAGTCTGATGGACCGGTGAGGGGTACCCCTTGTTCCGTTCCAGGTCGTAGAAGGGGTAGTGCTCGGCCTCGGCGCGCATCATCCGGTCCCGGACCACCTTGGCCAAGACCGAGGCCGCGGCAACCGACGCGCATTTTGCGTCGCCGTCGACCACAGGGCGCACCACGCCGGGGTAGGGCTGCTGGTGGTGGCGCAGGAGGTCGACCGGACCATCGACCAGGACGGCGTCGGGCACCGCGCCGAGGCCGTCGAGAGCGCGACGCGCCGCCACGCGCAGGGCCTCGGTCATGCCCCAGGCGTCGCATTCCCAGGGGGTCGCGTGGCCCACCGCCCATCCCAGGCACCAGGCCGCCACGGCATCGAAGATCTGTTCCCGCCGGGTCTCGCTGAGCATCTTGGAATCGCGCAACCAGCGCGGCATGGAGCGAATCTGCACGCGGGGGCGCACGATGGCCACGCCGACCGTCACCGGTCCGGCCCAGGCGCCCCGGCCGACCTCATCGAGCCCGGCCACACACTGGTGCCCTTGGGCACGAAGTCGCCGCTCCTCGTGCAAGTCGGGCGCGCAGACCGTCATCGGACCACCCCGGGGTGCGCCCCTCGTACCATGGTGCGGTGGACGACGACGGGGGGGAGGCGCTCGAGGCGCAGGCGCGGTCCCGCCTGGTCCCGGGGAGCAAGGTCGATGTGCGCAACCGGTTTCAGGGAACCTGGGTGCGCGGGTTCGAGGTCGCCGAGGTGACCAGCCAAGGATTCCGCATCCGGCGGCTCTCCGACGGGACCACGCTGCCCGACCTCTTCTCCCGTGACGATGTCCGCCGGGAGCGGACGCGCCAGGGATTCTGGTGGCACTGAGCCGTCAGTCCCGTCCCGCCCGCAGGACATCGTTGACGTACTCGTCGATCGGGATGGCGGAGAGGGTCAGCGTCTTGAGCGTGCCACGGGAGCCGAGCACCAGGGCCACGCGGGCCATAGTGGTCTCGTCGGGCGCATCGAGGACGGTGCAGAAGTCGTAGGGACCGAGCAGTGCCCACTGGGCCACCACCCGCACGCCCATGGCCTCGACCTCGGCGTTCACCGCTTTGAGGCGGCCCGGGTTCTCGGTGAGGGTCGCCGCTCCGTCGGGACCCACCGTGGAGAGCATCAGGAACGTCGCCATGAGGTCACGCTAGCCCAGTGCCGTTCCCCGCAGCGCGGTTCCGCGAGCACCTTGCCCAGAGCGTTGCGTGGCAAGGTGTCGACGAAGCGCAGCTCCCGGGGGCACTTGTAGGGCGCCAGCTCCGCAGCGGCATGCGCGCGCAGCGAATCCGGGTCCGGATCACCCACGACGAACGCCACCACGACCTCTCCCCACTCCTCCGAAGGCAGGCCCACGACCGCCACCTCGCTGACGCCGGGATGACGGGCCAACACCGTCTCCACCTCGGCCGGGTAGACGTTGTGCCCCCCGGTGATGATCAGCTCGGTCCGGCGGCCGCGGATGGTGAGGTACTCGTCGTCGGCCACCGAGACCAGGTCTCCCGTGGCGAACCATCCGTCCGGAGCCAGTGCACCCTGCCCCCAGTACCCGCGGCACAGCGAGGGGCCCCGGACGAGCAGCTCCCCCACCCCCTGGTCGTCTGGCTCGTCGATCGCCGCCTCGACCCCGGGCAGCGGGAATCCCACCGATCCGGGACGCCGCTCGCCGCGCAGAGGGTTCGACACGGTGAGGAGCGTCTCGGTCATGCCGTAACGCTCCAGGATCTCGACTCCGTCGGCGGCGAGGTGCCGACAGAGGTCGGCCGCCAGCGGGGCGGAGCCCGACACGCACAGGCGGAGCGCAGCCAGCTCAGCGGCCCGACCCGACGCCGCCAGGCGGTGGTACATGGTGGGGACGCCGAAGAACATTGACCCGGCGCCGGCGCCGCGGCATCGAGGACGGCGGTCTCGTCGAAGCGGTCGAACACCACCGCCGACGCCCCGGCGCTCAGCGTCCCGAAGAGGCCTGCGCACAGCCCGTGGACGTGGAAGAGCGGAAGGCACAGCAGCAGGCGGTCCGCGGCCTCCCACTCCCAGGCGCCGAGCAGCGAGGTCACCCCGGCGCGCAGCGAGGCGTGGGTGTGCACCGCCCCCTTGGGTGCCCCGGTCGTCCCCGAGGTGTAGACGATCAGGGCGTCGCGCTCGGGCCGCCAGCCGCGGCAGTCCAGCCGCTGCTCCCGCCGGATGCCCGTCCTCGGCCGAGTCGGCCAGATCGGCCACGCGGAGCTCGGCCACGCCGGGCCCGAACGGCTCACGCTCGTGGTCGCAGATGGCAGCCCTCGGTTGCGCGTCGCCGACGATGTGCGCGACCTCCGGGCCGCGGGCCGACGGGCTGAGCGGCACCAGGACGGCACCGGCACGCATGACCCCCAGCAGCGCCACCACCGAGCCGAGACTGGCCCGGGCACACCACAGCACCCGGTCACCGGGTTCGATGCCACGAGCCCCGAGCTCGGCGGCCACCGCGGCGGTGGCCGCCTCGAGCGCCGCGCCGTCGAGCGTGTGCGCCGGATCCCATCCGTCGACGAGGACGGCCGACCCGGGTCGCTCCCCCCAGCGGTGCACCCACGAGTCGGGGAGCGTCGAGCCCGGGATCTCGGCCTGGCCCCGCAGCCAACGGCCCGGGGGGAGCTCCGCTCTCATGGACGCCACGCGGTCGTAGTGTTGCGGTCATGACCGCCCATCGGATTGCCATTGTTCCGCACACGCATTGGGATCGGGAATGGTACAGGTCCTACCAGGCGTTCCGCCTCTCCCTGGTGGAACTGGTCGACACCCTGCTCCCCCTGCTCGAGCAGGATGCCGGCTACTCCCACTTCATGCTCGACGGGCAGATGGCCGTCGTCGACGACTATCTCGAGGTTCGCCCCGAGGCCGAGGAACGGCTGCGCGCGCTGGTCGCGGCCGGCCGGCTGAGCGTGGGCCCGTGGTACATCCTGATGGACGAGTTCCTGGTGTCGGGCGAGACCATCGTCCGCGACCTCCAGATGGGACTGGTCCGCGGGGCCGCCTTCGGTGGCGTCATGGAGGTCGGCTATCTCCCAGACATGTTCGGGCACACCGCGCAGATGCCCCAGATCCTCCGACTGGCCGGCATGTCCGATGCCGTGGTCTGGCGCGGGGTCCCGTCCCAGGTGACCGCGAACGCGTTCGTCTGGGCCGCTCCCGACGGCTCTGCGGTGCGCGCCGAGTACCTCCCCGTGGGGTACGGCAACGGCGCCGCGCTGCCCGACGATGCCAAGGCCCTCGTACGTCGCGCCGCGCGACCTCGTGACCGAAGTGGCCGACTTCACCTCGGGTGACCTGCTGTGCATGAACGGTTCGGATCACCTGATGCCCCAGCCGTCGCTCGGCCGCGTGGTCGCCGAGGCGAACGCACCTCCAGGACGACTACACCTTCGAGGTGACCTCGCTCCCCCTCTACCTGGCCGGGCAGTCCTCCGAAGGTCTCGACCGCGGTCGTGGGAGAGCTGCGCTCTGGCTCACGGTCCAACATGCTCATGGGCGTCACGTCGAACCGGGTCGACGTGAAGCGGCTGGCGGCCCGCGCCGAACGGGAGCTCGAGCGGCGGGCCGAGCCCCTGGCCGCGCTGTTCCTCACCCCGGAGGAGTACCCCGAGCGGCTCTTGGGGTTGGCCTGGCGTGAGATCGTCCGCAATGCGGCACACGACTCCATCTGCGCCTGCTCGGTCGACGACGTCGTCGACGCCGTCCTGCATCGCTACGGCGAGGCGCGCGACATCGCCACCGGGCTGGCCGACCGGGCCGTCGGTCGTTCGCCCGATCGCTCTCCTTGCCGGGACCCACCGTGCTCAACCCGGCGGCGCGGTCCCGCAGCGGGGTGGTCGAGGTCGTCGTGGCGGCCGACGGCCCCGCCCCGGCTCAGGTGCAGGTGCTCTCGGAGCGGGCCGGACTCCCCGGTTCCATAGTGTTCGACGCCAACACCGTCCGCACCGTGTTGGGGATGCTGCAGGGACCTCGCATCAGCGACGACGCCTGGGTGCACGATGTGCGGATCGAGAACACCGAAGAGGGGATCGACATCACCGTCACCATCGGGTCCGAGGAGAAGCCGGGCGTGCCGATCGCGGAGGCCAAGCAGGACATCTACGCCCGGCTCGGGGCGAACCCCGGCGCCGTCGTCCGGGTGGCCATGGACCAGCCCGCCACCCGCCGCATCGTCGCCCGCTCGCCCGTCGTCCCCGGGTACGGCTGGGCCGGCTTCGAGGCTGCTCCCCTGGCCCACCCGGTCACGGTGACCGACGACGACTCGCTCGTGGTGACCAATGGGCTGGTCCGCGTGGAGGTGGACCGCACGACCGGGACGTTCGCGCTCGACGGGCTGGCCGGGTACGGGCGCCTGGTCGACGGCGGCGATCTCGGGGACTCGTACAACTACTCCCCTCCGGGGAGTGACACCCTGGTCGAAACCCCAGAAGGCGCGGCCGTGCGCGTCGACGAGCACGGCCCGGTCCGTTCGCGGGTCCATATCACGGCCACCTACGTCTGGCCGGACCACGTCGACGGGTCGTCACAGGCCCGCGTCGGGGCGAACCGTGTGGACGTCGAGACCAGGCTCGAGGTGCGGGCCGACGAATCGGTGGTGCGGGTGACCACGAGCTTCGTCAACCCGAGCGGAGATCACCGGCTGCGTGTCCATCTCCCCCTGCCCGAACCGGCGGAGCACTCCGATGCCGAGAGCGCCTTCGCGGTGGTCTCCCGCGGGCTCACCGCCGAAGGCCGGCCCGACGAGTTCGGGCTGCCCACCGCCCCCTCGCTGCGGTTCGTCACTGCGGGGCGTCTGACCGTGGCCCACGAGGGCGTGTGCGAGTACGAGCTGGTCGACGTCGACCAGAGGGGTGCCCACACCCTCGCCCTGACCGTCCTGCGGGCCACGGGCATGCTGTCGCGCCTGGGCATGACGTACCGCCCGTTCCCGGCCGGGCCCCTCACTGCGGTCGAGGGTCTCCAGATGCGGGGCTCGCGCGTGAGCTCGCCTATGCCCTCGCGCTCAACTGCGCGGACCCCTACCGCTTGGCTGACGACGTCCTCCTCCCACTCGAACCAGTGCCGAGCCTGGGAGGTGGCGACCGTGCCGCTTCGGGAACCGAGCTGACGGTGCACGGTGCCGAGATCAGCGCGCTGCGGCGGGACTCCGGAGCCCTGGAGGTGCGCGTCTTCAATCCGTCGCCACGAGCAACCGAGGTCTCGTTCCCTGGTCGCTCGGGCTGGCTGGTGGACCTGCGCGGATACCCCTTGGGATCCTTCGAGGGGTCGTTCGAGTTACGCCCCTTCGGTATCGCCACCGCCCGGCTGCGAGGCGGCTGACTCCCCCTCCTGCTGCTCGCCGGTGCGGCCGGCCGGCTGCCCTCGCCAGGCCTCGCGCACCTCCTCGAGTTCCCGCAACACCTCGCCCAGGCGATCCCAGCGGACGTTGCCCCGCCGGTCCATGTCCTCTGCCCCGCCCCCGTGATCGGCGCCGGCGCCGGCGCGCTGGCACGACCACAGCTGCACCCGGCCCAGATCCTTCAGCAGTCGGGGACGCAGCGCCAGTGCGGTGAACTCACCCGGCGCCTCCTTCATCAGCACCGAGCGGAACTCGTCGGACATGAGCACGGTGCCAGGGTTGGCGATGTTCACGATGCGATGCGAAAGGTTGACCGTGGGTCCGAAGTAATCACCGTCGTGGAGCAGCACCGGGCCGTGGGCCAAACCGACACGCACGTCGGAGAGCAGGTCGTCGTCCGCATAGGCGTCGGCCAGCTCGAGCCCGATGTGCGCCGCCACGTGCGCCCGGCCGGCTACGAACATCACCTCGTCGCCGATCATCTTGACCACCCGGCCCCTCCGACCCGTCACGATGTCGTGTGAGATGACCTCGAATCGCCGCACCACCGCCGCGAGCTCCTCCTCGCTCAAATGCTGGCTGAGCAGGGTGAAGCCCACCATGTCGGCGAAGCCGACCGCCAGGACCGGGCTCTGCCCGATGACCAGGCCACGACTGCGCAGCACCATGTTGCGGTGGATAGCGGCGACGAGCTGGCGGCGCCACACGTACTCGAGCAGTTTGGCCATGCGCGGGATCATGGTGTCGGAGATCTGCGCCACCGCCTCCGCCCTGATGACGGGATCTCCCCAGTCGCCCACCCTGCCGCCCGCGGCGATCTCCGAGTCGGCGACCCTGGCCATGGACGAACCGAGGATCCGCACCATCTGCAGGGCGGTATCGGTGTCCACCGACCCGAGTGCCTGGCGACCCTGGTCCTGGAGTTCCCCGAACAGCTGCACGGCCTGGATGTCGAGATCGGTGAAGCCCGGCTCGCCTTCGGCGATGGTCGGGAAGCCCAGGGCGCGGAAGAAGCGGTCGAGCAGCTCGGGCGTCACCCCCGTGCGGTCCGCCACCTCGGCCCGCGAGTAGCGGCGGGGGGCGGGAACCAGCATCCTGTCGGCCGCGAACAGATCGACCAGTCCGTCGGCCACCGCCCGGTCCACCTCCTCCCCGCTGGTCCCGTGGGCCGCCAGGATCTCCTTGAGGTGGGCCAGCGCTGCTTCGTGGCGCGCCTCGTCGACCATCGATGAGGCGGCGGCGTCGTCGGATGGGTCCTGGGCATGAGCCCGACTTCCCAGCCCGCCCGGTCGGTCGACCTCGTCCCTCACCACACCGCTCCCCGCAGCAGGGACTCGTCGAGCTCGGGGCGCGACGGCCGACGCATCAGGTTCATGAGCGCCTCGCTGGGTGAGCACCGACCCGCGACGATGGCCTCCACCTGCTCGGCGATCGGCATCTCCACGGAGTGCAGCCGGGCCAGTTCGACGAGAGGGCCGGCGCTCTTGATCCCCTCGGCCACCATGTGCATCCCGGCGATGATCTCGTGGAGGGGCCGACCCTCGCCGAGCGCGACACCGACGGTGCGGTTGCGGCTCTGCGCGCTCGAACAGGTGGCAACGAGGTCCCCCACACCGGCCAGCCCGCCGAAGGTCAGCACCTGGCCTCCCAGGGCGACGCCCAGGCGGGCCAGCTCGGCGAGGCCTCGGGTGATGAGCACCGCGGCGTGTTGTCGCCCAGACCGAGGCCATCGGAGATCCCCGCGGCGATGGCCATGACGTTCTTGGTGGCTCCGGCGACCTCGCACCCGACGACGTCGGTGTTGCGGTAGGCGCGGAAGGTGGCCGAGTGGACCAGACCCTGCACTCGGCTGGCCAGGTCATCGTCGGGGAGTGCGACCACACACGCTGCCGGATGTCCCTGGGCCACCTCGCGGGCCAGATTCGGCCCGGTGAGGACGCCGGCAGCCACGCCGGGGAGGACCTCGGCGACCACCTGGGACATCCTGAGGTTTGTGCCGGCCTCGATCCCCTTGGCCAGACTCACGACGGCACGGACCCCAGCTGCGAACGGCACCGCCTGGCCCAGGACGGCGCGGAAACCGTGGGAGGGCACCGCCATGAAGACGATGTCGGCCCCCCCGACCGCCTCGGCCAGGGACGCGGTCACGAGGACGTGTTCGGGGATGCGCACACCGGGCAGATAGCGAGCGTTCTGGCGCGAACGCACCATGGCTGCTGCCAGTTCGGGCGAACGAGCCCACAGGGCCGTTGCGTGGTGGGCACCCACCATGGTCGCCACGGCCGTCCCCCAGGACCCGGCGCCGATGACTGCGACCCGGTCGTTCACAGCATCAGACACTACGGCCACCACGCTCCCGGCGCCCTCAACGCCCGTACACTGTCCCGGTGTCGTGGACGCCCGCCGCGGGTGCGATGACCGGAGAACTCCGGGCCTCCGTTGCCCCCGAGATGGTCCTCATTCCGGTCAAGGCGTTCCACCAGGCAAAGCGACGCCTCGGTCCCACGGTCACCGCGGCCGAGCGGGAGCGTCTGGCGCGACACATGGCATCGCACGTCGTGGCCGCCAGCGCTCCCCTGCCGGTCGCCGTGGTGTGCGACGACGACGAAGTGGCGAAGTGGGCCACCGACCTCGGCGCCACCGTGCTGTGGGAACCCGGTCAGGGGCTCAACGGGGCAGTGCGAGCGGGCCAGCACCGACTGGCCCACGCCGGAGCGCGTTGGGTGACCGTCGCCCACGGTGACCTGCCCTACGCCCGAGGCCTCGGCGAGCTCGAGTCCTTCCCCGGCGTCACGCTCGCTCCGGACCGTCGTGACGACGGCACCAACGTCCTGCGCCTCCCCGCCGGTTGTGACTTTCGGTTCTCCTACGGACCGGGGTCGTTCCGAGCCCATCTCGCCGAGGCGGCGCGGCTGGGGCTCCCGGTGCGCGTGGTGCGTGACCCGAGCCTCGCCTTCGACGTCGACTGGCCGTCGGACGTCGCCGGGCTGGTCCGGCACCTCTGACCTGAGCCCGGACGCGAAACCGGGGGCCCGAAGGCCCCCGGCTCGCTCGTTCCGTTCGGAACGTCCGCGCGCTAGCGCCGACGTGTGGCCTTGCGGGCCGGGGCGCGCTTGACGGCCTTCCTGGCTGTCGTGCGCTTCACTGCCTTCCGGGCCGGGGCCCTCTTCACTGCCTTCTTGGCCGGGGCGCGCTTGACCGCCTTCTTGGCTGCCGTGCGCTTGACCGCCTTCTTGGCCGGTGCCCTCTTCACTGCCTTCTTGGCCGGAGCGCGCTTGACCGCCTTCTTGGCTGCCGTGCGCTTCACCGCCTTCTTGGCCGGTGCCCTCTTCACCGCCCTCTTGGCCGGAGCGCGCTTGACCGCCTTCTTGGCTGCCGTGCGCTTCACCGCCTTCTTGGCCGGGGTCCTCTTCACCGCCCGCTTGGCCGGGGCCCGCTTGACGGCCTTCTTGGCCGGAGCGCGCTTGACTGCCTTCTTTGCTGGGGCCCGTTTCTTGGCGGCCTTCTTTGCCGGAGCCCTTCTCTTCGTGGCTACTGCCACAGGTGCACCTCCCTAGGAGCATGGTCACTGAATAGAGGTGCAGACTGCGTCACGCTGCGGGTTGAAGCTCCGCGCCGTGTGCACTGCCGCACCGGATTCACTGTCTTATCGGCCGGCCGACGCAGTGGTGAGGTGTCGTCGACACCTTCGCACCACGTCCTGCCGCTGTGTTCACCCGAACGGTGCAAGGAGCCCGGTTGTGGACGACACGTTGCACATGTGCGCACTCGCCGGACCGACAACTCCTGCGCTGGGCACAACGTGCCGTCGTGTCGCAGCACTCGCCAGACCCTCCCTCACCTCTCGGGTACACACATTCTTCTTACGTCGACATGCTCAGGTCAAGCATTCTTTAATTCGCGACGTCATTCTCACGATCTGCGCGACCGTTGTTTCTGTGGTGAGGGGACCGCACACGGCGCGCATGCTGCACCCATGTGATGCACCGCGCGTCGTCCGGTCGCCGGATTGGGGGATATGCCGCGCGCGGTTTCGCGTTCCGCACGACAAACACCGCGCGCATGGAACATCCGAGTGAGCAGCGCGCACTCGGCCTCACGCGAGGAAGATGATCTGCCGACGGCGCCGTCCGCCGAGACCCGCGTCTCGGCCGGCGCTCTGCGCGAAGTGCACCGGGCAGCGCAGCACAGCATCTACCTCGGCAACGGTCGGTCGGGGTGGGTGTGGGCGGGTCCCCAGAGCTCCACGCTGGTGCTCGGGCCGCCCCGGTCCGGGAAGACATCCTCCCTGGTCATACCCAATATCCTGCTCTCCGACGGGCCGGTCGTCTCGACCTCGACCAAGTCCGACGTCATGGACGCCACAGCCCGGGCACGGTCGGCAAACGGATGGGCGTTCCTGTACGACCCGAGCGGTGAGATTCCCTGCCCGCCGCGGTGTCGAACGCATCGGTTGGTCTCCCCTGAGCACGGCCGGACACTGGGACGCGGCGGTGATCACCGCAGAGGCCATGGTGACGTCGAGCCGTCTCCACGGCTCGCGCACGGCGGAGCACCACTGGACCGAGCGCGCCGGCGCGCTGCTCTCGACTCTGCTCCACGCCGCCGCGCTCGAACGCAGGTCGATGGCCGATCTGCTGCGCTGGATCGACCGCCACGATGCTGCCGAGGCCCTCGAGATCCTCGACTCGCGCCGTGGGGGTGCGTCACCCGCGTCGGACCTCCTCGCCGGCATCGTGGCCACGGATCCCCGCGAGCAGTCCGGAATCTGGTCGACCGCCTCGGGGGTGCTGGCCGCCTACCGAACGCAAGGGGCCCTCGACTCCACGCGACTCCCATCGCTCGACCTCGAGGCGTTCTGTGACGGGCCGAACACCCTCTACATGTGCTCGACCGGACGCCATCAACGTCATTTCGCACCCCTCGTCGTTGCTCTGGTGGGCGACATACGCGATGCGACCTACGCGCGGCGGGTCCATGACCACGGGGCCTCCCCTACACTGTTGGCCCTGGACGAAGTGGCCAACATCGCTCCGATACCGGACCTTCCGAGCATGGTGAGCGAAGGCGCCGGGCAGGGATTGCTCGTCCTGGCGTGCCTCCAGGACCTCTCACAGGCACGCGTCCGCTGGGGCACGGCGGCCGACGGCTTCCTCTCGCTCTTCGCCACCACCGTGGTCCTCCGCGGCATCGCCGACTCGGTCACCCTGCGCGACCTCAGCGCCCTCGCCGGGCAGCGGGAGATGGCGACCATCACGGTGGGCCGGTCGGTGGGCCGATGGGGGCGCACACGGCCGTCGACCTCGGTGGGCACCGTGCGGGTTCCACGCCTGCCGCCTGACGCCATCGCCCGTGGCGCGCCTGGGAAGGCCGTGGTCGTCGACCGGCACAAGGAGGTGCGCGAAGTGATGCTGACGCCCGCCCACGAAGACCCGCCCTGGCGTGACCTGGTGGCACCGAGCCAGAGGGTCGAGCGGCCATCACGCGGCCTGTCCCGCTGAGCGGGCGTCAGGGTGAGCGGTGGAGCGCCATGTCCGCAGGCGGACGCCAACCAAGCCGCGCCCGTGCCATGTTGAGATCCCGGGTCACACGGGCATGATCCGCCAACCGGGCCGGCGGTGCTGCGGCCGGTCGCTCCAACCCCAGGAGGTCGTCCGCACGGGTGACACCCCACCGCCGGCGATACGCCTCGACCGACCGGGCGGCATCGACCCACACCGCATGGCGGGACGGGTCAAGCGGGCGCGTGCCGAGGGCCTGGAGCAAGTGGGGAGCGGGGACGACGTCTCGTCGCCGGTGCATCGGCTCGGCCACACCGAGCGGCCCCCTCGGCACCCAGTGGTCGACGAGGGAGTCCAGCCACGCGGCGGGGATTCCGTCGGCAGCTCCCGCCGCGTAGGCGACGACGACATCTCGCCGATGGGCCCCTCCGTGCGGTGTCACCGAGAGCGAAGCGGCAAAACGGTACTCGTCGAGGCGAGCCTCGCGGAGCCGGACCCCACTCCTGGCCGGAGCCAGCGACTGGTCGACCAGAGTGTCGACCGCCCGGTCCCCGGCACTGGCTCGCGCCCGCGCCCTCCACTCCGCGACCAGTTCGCCGAGCTCGCGCCCCGGTGACTTGGGAGGGCGTGTCGCCAACGAGGCCACCCGCCCACCGTGACCGGAGCGCACCCCAGCCTCGTGGCGGTGGCGACGGATGTCGGCGGCGCGTGAGGAGAGCTCACCGAGAACCTCAGGGGGAACGCCGACGATCTCGGGTGTGTGTCCGGGCGCGCCCGACCAGCGCACACCCAACGACGCGCCCAGGCTGGCCCGCAGCTGGGCCTCATAGACCGAAGCTGCCGCCACCCGGTGCGCCCAGACCCCCCGCCCGTCGCACGCGCTCCATCGCCCGTCGGATCCGTGGACGACGTTGGCGGTCACGACGTGGCTGTGCAGGTGGGGGTCGCCGTTGCGATTGACTGCGTGCGTGAAGCGCGCCGCGAGGGCACCGCTCGTCGCCACGACCACCCGCTCGCCCCCCGATCGACGCACGGCCGTGATGGCATGGGCCTCGAGATAGGCCAGGGCGCCGTCCACGGCACCGAGGTGGTCCGCCGCGACGGTGCGCGCCACCTCCTCTCCCCCCAGCGCGAAGAGCACGCTGGCCGACTTGGGGGCGCTGAAGGTCAGGTCCCACGCAGCGCGCGAGGTCCGACCGGTCCCCAGGGGCCGGGCAGTAACCGGATGGTGGCCCTCGAGGAGCAGACGGAATCCGGTCCCGTCGACCGCTCCCTCGAGGCCGACGCGGGCCGAGGCCGTGCCGACCCACTGGGCCGGGACACCGGCGGGAAGCTCGGACCCGAGGTCGGACAGATAGTACCCAGCTCGGTCCCGCGCCACGCCGGCGATGCTGAGCATCCGCCTCCCTCCGTCGTCCCGGCGCCAGCACCGGGAAACGGTCGGGTCGTGTCAGGTGGTGTGGCGCAACTCGACGACGGGGATCAGGCGATCGGACTTCTTCTCGTAGTCGGCGAACGTGGGGACCAGGGCCGCCTGGGCGGCGTAGAGGCGGTCGCGCTCGGGACCGGTGACGGGGACGGCGACCGCATCGAACCTCTCGTCCCCCAGCTCGACGGAGACCTCCGGATTGGCCACGAGGTTGTGGTACCAGTCGGGATGGGTGGGCGCGCCGGCCTTCGAGGCGAACACGTACAGACGGTCGCCCTCCACCAGTGCGGCCAACGGGTTCAGCCTCTTCGTCCCGGTCTTGGCACCGGTGGTGGTCAGCAGGACGACCGGCGTGTCGCCGAAGGCCGCGACTCGGCCGTGATTGGAGCGGAACTCCTCGATCACGGCCGTGTTGAAGTCCTGCAGCTCGCTCACGTGGATCTCCTCCATCGGGTGGTCACGGGCACGCTACCCGCCCGGCTGGGGCGCCCGATCGGCCCCGGCTCAGCCCCGAACCTCCGGCGACGACTCCTCGTAGCGCGCCAGGACGCGGCGCGCCGTCGCCGTCGCCAGGGTGGTGAGCTCGGGCGGGCTCAGCACCCGGGCGTCGGGCCCGAGCTGAAGGAGCAGACGGGCGAACCACGCCAATCCCGAGACGTCGAGCAGCACCTCGGTGACCGACCCACTCTGGTCACGGCTCACGGCGCGCACCGGCACCGATTCGGGGACCCACTGCGCCCCGGGGCCCAGTGCCAGCCGGACCTCGACGGCGCCAGGCCCGGGCACGAACATCTCGGATGCCGAACGCGGTGGCACACCGCCGGCCCGACCCTCGATGCCGACCGGGTCGACACCGCCCGTCCCCGGGCGCAGGGCGACGATCCGGTCCACCCGGAACCGGCGCGTGTCATGGGCCCTGTGACAGTAGGCATCGAGGTACCAGTGGCCGTCGACGGTCACCACCCCAACCGGATCGACGGTGCGGGTGGTCAGCTCGTCGCGCGATCCCGGACAGGTAGTCGATCTCGAGCGGTTGCCCCGCTTCTGCCGCGGCGCGCACCGCCACCAGGTGCGCGGGCGCGTCCACCTCCAGGCCGAGTGCCTCTCTGGACCCCAGCGCCGCATCGAGCTTGGCCAGGGCACGGCGCAACGCGTCGTCGCCGGAGCCGGGCACCGCGAGGAGGAGGCGGGCCGACGCGGCCACGGCAAAGCCCTCGGCGGGTGTGAGGCGGCGTGGTCGGGCGAACTGCTCGGGCAAGAACGCTCGGACCGAGTGCTCCGACACCTCGATCTCCATGAGCGTGTCCGGGGTGTACGGCGGGGTCCCGCAGCAGGCGGCCAACTCCAGCTCGGCGACCAGCTCCTGCTCGGTCATGCCGAACCGGCGCGCCGCCTCGGCCGTGGGGGCCTCGCCGACCTGGGCCAGCCAGCCCACCAGGGCGAGCAGGCGCCGCAATCGCCGGCTCGTCTCGGCACCCGGTGGGCTCTTGGGAGCCGCCGCACCTCGGTCGGCTCCCTCCCCACTCGCCCCGTCGGCCCCGCGTGGGGCGGCACCCGACCCGCCTGGTCCGGGCGTGCCCGAAGAGGCCCGTGCCAGCGACGGCGACGCCGGGGCGGCCTCGGCGAGGCCACGCAGCCAGGCCATCAGCTCCTCGCGGAAGACGGGCGGTCCGAGGACGGTGGCGTGGTCGAGCAGCGCGAGCACCCAGGACCGAATGGAGGCGAACGAGGCCACCCCGAGGACCAGATCCACCGAGCCGTCGTTGTGCCGCCTCGTGACTTTTTCCGGGCCCACCTCGTCGGCCACTCGGCGGGCCTCGAGCGCGTCCACACGCACCCGCATCTCGATCCGGCGCTCCCCGTCGACCTCCCACGGCTCCTCGGGCAACGCCGCGTCGACGTCGATCTCCTCGGGCACCACGCCGTGGGTGGCCTCGACGCGGGCCACCTCTCCCTCGACCCGGTCGACCCGGAAGGTGCGCACGGCCGCTCGGTCGAGGTCCCAGGCCACCAGGTACCAGTGCCCGAAACGAAACCGCAGGCCCAGCGGCGCGGCGAGCCGCTCCTCGCCGCGGTAGGAGAACCCGACGTGTGCCCGGGTCCGCACCGCCTCGAAGAGGTCGATCAGCGCCGCCGCCGGGGCCATGGAGGCCACCGGGCGAACGTCACCCAGGCCCGAGGCACCCAGCTTCAACAGCGCGTCCCGGCCACTAGGATCACCGAGGTGGACGCCGGCGACGGCGAGGTGCAGCGCTACCTGCTCGTCGGGCTCGAGTTCCAGGTCACCGAGGTAGAACCCGTCGGCGTCGATGCGGTACCCGTATTGCTCCTGCCCCGGAAGGGGCTCGGTAAGCACGGGGATGCCCTCGTCACGCAGCAGGCGCTTGTCGCGCTCGAAGGCCTGGCGCCGCGCCGCATGCTCGGAGGGATAGCCCGGCACCTGGTGTGCGATGGCGTCGAGCGTCAGCGGCCGGTCGGTCTCGAGCAGCGCGAGCACCAGGTCCGTGACGCGCTCGAGCCGGTCGATCTTCGGGGAGGCCTCCATCGGCCAGAGCCTACGGCCGGTGCCGTGACGTGAGCGCCGCCCACCCCTTGGACTGGCACCTCCACGTGGCCTGGCCGCTGGCGTGTGCCGCCCTCGTGGCGGTGTACGTCTGGGGCACTCGGCGTGAGGGATGCCGCGCCTCGGTGGGCCAACGAGCGCTCTTCGTGAGCGGTGCGGTTCTCCTCCTGGTGGCGGTGACCTGGCCGTTGGCCGATCTGGCTGCCCATTGGCTGCTGATCGCGCTCGTGGTCCAGCGCCTCCTCCTGACGCTGGCCATTCCGCCGCTCCTCGTCCTCGGGACGCCACGGCCCCTCTTGGTCCGTGTGACCCGGCCGGCCGCCGTCGACGCCGTGTTGCGCGTCGTGGTCCGACCGCTCCCGGCCATCGTCGTGGTGACCGTGGTGGCGGTGGGCACCCTGACCACCGGCGCGGTCGGCCTCGCCGCCCGTTCCGACGTCGCGCGAGTCGCGCTGGAGCTCGTGGTGCTGGCGTCGGGCTTCGTGCTGTGGGCTCCGGTGCTGACCGAGTTCCCCGGAGCACCGCGCCTGTCCGCGCTCGGTCGGGGCGGTTACCTCATCGTGCAGTCGATCGTGCCGAGCTTCCTCTCCATCGTGTGGATCTTCGCCCGACACTCGCTGTACCCCACGTTCAGCCACTCGGGCACGGTGGCGGGGATGACGCCCCTCCTCGACCAGCAACTGGCCGGGTTCGTGGCCAAGCTCGGCACCATCGCCGTCCTCTGGACCGTTGCCTTCGTGATCATGACCCGGGCGCAGGCCACCGAGGACGGCGGGCGCGACACCGATCCGCTGCTGTGGTCCGACGTCCAACGCGAGATCGAGCGCGCGGACCGTCGCCGGCGACGCCCGCGCTGAGCCGGGCGAGACGGGAAGCGATTCGAACTCGGGGCCGGCACCGGCAGTCGCCCACGCCCGCGGGCGTATCAGGCCAGGGAGGCACCCCGAAGCTCGTCGAGCGAGAGCTCTGCCGTCTGGTCGCCCCCGCACTGGGGACAGTGCTGGACGTGGCGCCAGGAGCGCAGCAGTCGGGTTCCCTCCGGGTTGAGCAGGACGACGAACGACTCGGAGATGGGGTCCATCTCGAGGCCGTAGTAGCCCCGCCAGGCCGTGGAAGCGGCCGGGGCATCGAGTGCGAGACCCTTCAGGACGCGCCGGAAGCGCATCCGGTCGGTGTCGAAGATCCACGTGCTGTGGCACGACTCGAGGATGAACGGAGAGTCGGCGGCTGGGGGAACCACGTCGCTGATCATGCCCGATCCTCCTTCGGGTTCAGCGTCGAATCTGACACAGGATCATTACAAACGGGTGACGATTCCTGTCGCCGCAGGTGAGCGCCTACTGGGGCCCGGCGTCGTGCTTCCGGCCCACGACCAGCTCGCGCTTGGTGCACAGTTGGCGGAGCATCGCACACAGGACGATCCGGCTGTCGGCGGGGTCGACGACCTGGTCGACGAGCCCCCGCTCGGCCGCCGGCCAGGGATTGAGGTAGGTCTCCTCGTAGACCTGCTCGCGCTCGAGCCGGCCCGCGGGGTCCAGGTCGCGGTGGAGGATCTGCACCGCTCCCGAGGCGCCCATGACGGCGACCTCCGCACCCGGCCACGCCAGGCAGATGTCGTTGCCCACGCCGCGCGAGTCCATCACGATGTACGCGCCGCCAAAGGCCTTGCGCAGGATCAGGCAGATGCGCGGCACCGTGGCCTGGGCGTACGCGAAGGCCAGCTCGGCACCGTGGCGGATCATGCCGCGCCATTCGAGGTCCTTACCGGGCAGGAACCCCGGGGTGTCGACCAGGCTCACGATGGGCAGGTTGAAGGCGTCGCACAGCCGGACGAACCGGGCCCCCTTTTGCGAGGCCTCGATATCGAGGGTGCCGGCCAGGATGCGGGGCTGGTTGGCGATGAATCCGACCGGCGTGCCGCCGAGACGGCCGAACGCGGTGACCAGCTGGCCGGCCCAGCGCGGCCAGAGTTCGCGGAACTCCCCGTCGTCGGCCAGGGCCCGCACCACGTCGCGCACGTCGTAGGTCGCCGCCTTGCGGTCGGGAATCACGGTGCGAAGCTCGGGAGTGGGTCGCAGCACGGAGTCGCTCACGGGCGCCAGCGGCGGGAGCTCGTCGGTGTGCGACGGCAGGTACTCGAGCAGCTCGGCGACGGTGCCTTCCACGTCGTCGGATTCGACCGCGCACAGGCCGCTCGACGTCGCGTGCACGGCCGTCCCGCCGAGCTGCCCCAACCCGATCTCGATGCCCGTGAACTCGGCCACCATCTGCGGGCCCGACACGAAGGCGACGGCGTCGGAGGTCATCACGACCAGGTCGGAGAGTCCGAGCAGCAGGGCTGGCCCTGAGACCACGGGTCCGGTGGCGGCGGCGATCACCGGCACCTGCCCACTGCAGCGCACGATCGCCCCGGCGGCCCGTCCCCAACCGTCGAGAGCCGCCACCCCGTCGAGCACGTCCGCGCCGCTCGAGGCCACGAAGAAGACGAAGGGGATGCCCAGGGTGCGCGCCTGATCGGCGGCTTCGGCCAGACGCACGCCGTCCGCGTGCGTGATGGCGCCGCGTCGCATGGTCCCGAGTGCCCGGGCGATCACCGCGTCGCGGCCGCCGATCCGACCGACCACGGAGGTCACAGCGCCGACGATCCCCTTGCCCACGCCCGGGGACACCTCGGCACGCGTCGTCACGGTCATGGACGCCGAATGTAGACCACCCTCCCGGGAAGGGGCGCTCCGGAGGACGGAGCATCTTGCGGAGCCCGGAGGGTCAGGCCTGGTGGTGGTCGGTCCGGCGCCACGGCCCCGACCGGCCGCCCGCCTTCTCCCACAGAGCCAGGTGCTCGATCGTCATGGTGCGGTCCGAGGACTTGCACATGTCGTAGACCGTGAGGGCGGCCACGGCACAGGCCGTCATGGCCTCCATCTCGACCCCGGTGCGATCCACCGTCTCCACCTGGGCCTCCACCTCGACGTGGTCGTCGCCGATGAAGAAGTTCACTGCCACCGAGCCCACCAGAACGGGGTGGCACATCGGGATCAGCTCGGCCGTGCGCTTGGCCGCTTGGATGCCGGCGATGCGAGCCGCCGCCAGCACATCACCCTTGGTGATTGCGTTGTTGGCCACCTTCGTGGTCGTCTCGGGCAACATGGAGACCCGACAACGTGCCAGGGCACGGCGGTGCGTGGGCTCTCTGGGTGTGACGTCGACCATCCGGGCGCCGCTCAACGGGTCGAGGTTGGTCAGCATCCGGTCGGTCACAAGGAGGCAGTCTACGGCCTGCGCACCAGGGAGGTCTGACGGTGGCTCGTATCCGGCCCAGCTCCGGCGGGTAGACTTGGCAGTCAGACGGCCAGAGTGCCAATGACCGCGCGGCCGGGGCCCGAGGAGGAGTGCGTTGCCGACCTACGAATACGCGTGTACGGGGTGCGGGCACCGGCTCGAGGCCGTGCAGAGCTTCACCGACGACCCCCTGACCACCTGCCCCGAGTGCGGCGAAGCGCTGCGCAAGGTCTACGGGGCCGTGGGCATCGTCCTGAAGGGAAGCGGATTCTACAAGACCGATTCCCGACCCGCGACGTCGAGCACGTCGAGCACGTCGGGCACCCCGGGCGACTCGACGACGACCTCGACCACTACCGAAACAAAGCCTTCGTCCCCGAAGAGCGAGTCAGACACCAAGGCGGCGACCTCCTCGAGCGCCGGCTAGCCCTCGGGCGGGTTCAGTCTCCGCTGAGTGCCATGTCGGCGATGGCCAGCGTCTGACCTGCGGCGACGCCTGGGAGCCACCGCAGGTCGCTTCCTATGGCCACCACCGACTGGAGCATCCGCTGGAGGGTGGAGGCCACGGTCACCTCGCGGACCGGCTGGTCGAGCGCCCCGCCGACGATGCGCAGCCCCTCGGCCCCCACCGAGAAGTCCCCGCTCACGGGGTTGACGCCCGAGTGGACTCCGGTGATCGACTGGACGTAGAGACCCTCGCCCACTGCGGCCAGGATCTCGTCGGGCCCCTGGTCCCCGGGGAAGAGGACCAGGGCGCGGCAGCCCGCCGAGGGCGTGCCGGCGAAGCCACCCCGCACGGCCGAGCCGGTCGACACCGTCCCCGCCCGACGAGCGGCCACGGTGTCGTACACGAACATCTGCAGCACGCCGTCGGCGATCAGCGTGTTGCGGCGCGAGGCCAACCCCTCACCGTCGTGCGACGACGCGGCGAACGCACGCGGATCGGTCGGATCGTCGACCAGGGTCACCGCGGCGGCGGCCACCGGCTCGCCGACGCGCCCGGCGAAGAAGGAGCGTCCCTTCACGACCGCCTCCCCCGAGAGGGCCGAGGCGATCACGGCGAGCAACGTCGAGACCACACGCGGGTCGAACACGACGGTGCAGCGGCCCGAGGGGACCTTCTGCGCACCGAGCAGCCTGGTGGCGCGCAGCACGGCGTCGTCGAGCGCCTTCTCGGGGATCAACTCGCCAGGGCCCCGGCCCACGCTGAACCCCGTCCCGGTCTGGGACTCGGTGCCCTGCCCGGCGATGGCGTCGACCGAGAGGAAGGCCGTGGTCCGCCTCCGGTACGACGAGATCCCGGTGGTCGAGGCCAGGGCCACCTCCGAACGGCTGTCGGCGTAGTCGGCCGACGAGACCTGCCGCACCCGAGGATCGGCCCCCCTGGTCGCACGCTCGAGCTCCACGGCCAGCGCGATCTTCTTCTCCATCGGGGTGGAGGCCACTCCCTCGTCCCACAGTTCGAGCTCCACCGGCGCGACGCCGTCGGGCTCGGCCAGGGCCACGTCGGGATCGGGCGTGGCAAAGCGCGCATTGTCACGGGCGTCAGCCAGCGTCGCCGCCACGACTCCGGGATCGAGGGAGCCGGCCCAGGCGAATCCCACCTGGCTGCCCTCCCCACCGGGGCCCTCGAGCACCACCCTGATCCCCACGCCGGACGAATCGGCGGAGGTGAGCGATTCGACCTCCCCCTCGTAGGCCCGCACCTCGGTGTCGGTGCCCCGGCCCACGTAGACCTCCATCCCCTCACCCGGGCGTGCCTGCTCCACGACCGAGCGGGCCAGGTCGAGCAGATCGGTGCTCACGCCGTGCCCCCGAGCGTGACCCCGGTGATCCGCAGCGTGGCCTGCCCGCAGCCGACGGGCACGCTCTGCCCGTCCTTGCCGCAGGTTCCCGGTGTCATGTCGAAGTCGGTGGCCACCGCATCGATGCGCTGCAGCACCTCGGGGCCGTTCCCGATGAGATTGGCGTCGCGCAGGGGTTCGGTGATCCGGCCGTCCTCGATCAGGTAGGCCTCCGTGGTGCCGAACACGAAGTCGCCGGTGGTTGTGTTCACCTGCCCACCCCCAGCTTCTTCACGTACACGCCCGAGGGGGTCTGGGCCACGATCTCGGCTGGGTCCTCGGAACCGGCCAGCAGGTACGTGTTGGTCATCCTGACCATCGGGAGATGCTGGTAGCTCTGTCGCCGGCCGTTGCCCGACGACACCCGGCCCTCCTTGCGCGCCCGCAGCCAGTCCCACATGTAGTCGGTCAGCACGCCGTTCTCGATCAGGACGTTGCGCGCCGGACGGTGACCCTCGTCGTCCATGGCGATGTAGCCCCACTCGCCGGCCACCGTGCCGTCGTCGACCAGGGTGACCCAGGGGCTGGCCACCAGCTCGCCGACCCGGCCCGCGTAGACCGAGGCGTCCTTGACGATGTGGTCCGCTTCGAGCCCGTGCCCACAGGCCTCGTGGAACAGGATGCCCCCGCTCCCACCGGCCAGGACGATCGGCACCTCTCCAGACGGCGCCGGGCGCGCCGACAGCTTGACCAGCGCCCGCTCCGCGGCGCGTCGGGCGATCTCCTCGACACTGTGACGCTCGAAGATCTCGTACCCCTCGGTCCGGGCCAAGGACTCGAACCCGGTCTGCATGCCTGTGTCGCCGTTGGCGACACAGGTCACGTTGAACCGGGTGCGGATCTGCTCGTCCTGCGCGAACAGGCCCTCGGAGTTGGCGATCAGCACTCGGCGGTGGCCGTCCCCGCAGCCGACCTGCACCTGGGTCACGGCGTCGCCAGCAGCCCGGGCCGCCTCGTCGGCGCGGGTCAGCAGCTCGAGCTTGCGGGTCTTGTCCACCGTCTCCGGCCTGGTCAGGTCCGTCCGACCGTGACTCGACAGCGCAGGGAGGGCCACGGCACGCACCCCCCCGCCGCCTTCGCGAGCCACGGCCGCTGCCGCCTGTGCCGCGGCGAGCAGGCCGGACTCACTCAGATCCGCCGTGTGGGCGAACCCGGTCGTCTCCCCGGCCACCACCCTGATCCCTGCCCCGCGCGAGCGGCCGGAGGACAGTTCCTCGACCCGGCGATCGTCGAGCACCGCGCCGCCAGTCACGGTGTCCTCGGCAAACACCTCGGCCAGGGCGCCGCCGTCGGCCAGGGCACTCGAGAGGACGCGTTCGAGCACGTCAGGAGCGATGAGAGCAGCGTCGGTCACGGCGGTATCGTACTCGTCGTGCCTGCCGACCACGCCGCCGAGGCCCCCACTGGACCACAGGCTGGACGGGGGCCACAGGCCGGCCTGAGCGCCCAGGTGCAGCTCACGGTGGCGGCCGAGGACACCGCGGAGCACTTCCGATCCGGTGACGTCCCCGTGCTGGCCACACCACGTCTGGTGGCCCTTTGCGAGGAGGCGACCTGCCGGGCCACCGACGGCTGGCTGAACCCCACCCAGTCCAGCGTGGCCACCCGCGTGCAGTTCGACCACGTGGCACCCGTCGGCATCGGCTCGGTCGTGCTGGCCGAGGCCACCCTGGTCAAGGTCGAGGGCCGGCGTTTGATCTTCACGGTGTCGGCGGCCCGGCAACAGGACGGCGGCGGCGGACTGGTCGGCGCAGGGAGGGTCACCCGGGTCGTGGTGGATCGCGCCGCCTTCTTGGCCAAGGCCGGGGTCGCTCCGTGAGACCCGGGTAGCCTGGAGCGATCGCCATGATCCTGCACAGCATCGAGACGCCCGCTGACGTCAAGGAGCTCGACCACGAGCAACTGGCGCAGCTGTGCCAGGAGATCCGCTCCTTCATCGTCGACACGGTCACCACCACTGGTGGGCACCTCGGTTCCAACCTCGGTGCCGTGGAGCTGACTCTCGCCGTCCATCGGGTCTTCGACTCCCCTCGCGACGTGATCCTCTGGGACACCGGCCACCAGGCCTACGTCCACAAGCTGCTCACCGGCCGGCGCTACGGCTTCTCGTCACTCCGGCAGGCGGGCGGGATGTCGGGCTACCCGAACCGGGGTGAGTCGGAGCACGACTGGATCGAGAACAGCCACGCGTCGACCGCCCTGTCCTACGCGCACGGGATAGCCAGCGCCTTCGCCCTCAGGGGCATCGAGGCGGAGCGCCGCGTCGTCGCCGTCGTGGGCGACGGTGCCCTGACCGGTGGCATGGCCTACGAGGCGCTCAACAACCTGGGCCACTCCCGCCGGCGGGTCGTCATCGTGTTGAACGACAACGGCCGCTCCTACGCGCCGACCGTCTCACAGCTCTCGCAGAGCCTCACCACCTTGCGTCTCAACCCCACGTACACCGCGGCCCGCGAGCGCATCCGCCACCGCCTGCGCGAGCTGCCGGGTTTCGGCGAGCTGGCCTACTCGGGCGTCCACTCCCTCACCAGCGCCCTGCGCGAGATGGTCGCACCTCACACCTTCTTCGAGGCCCTCGGGGTCCGCTACGCCGGCCCCATCGACGGCCACGACATCGAGCACATGGAGCAGGCGTTCAACCACGCAGCGGAGTGGAGCGGGCCGATCGTCGTCCACGTCCTGACCAAGAAGGGCAGCGGCTACGCGCCGGCCGAGGAGGACGACGTCCAGCGACTCCACGACGTCAAGGCCTCGATCCCCGTGACGCTGGAGAACTCGGTCGGCAGCTCGGCGGGATCCGCGGTCGGCAGCCCCTCGGCCTCCGACGGTGGCGGGGTCGCCTCGCCGCGTTCGGTACCCGAGATCGAGGTCGACGGCGGCCCACAGCGTGCCGCCACCTATACCGATGCCTTCTCGCGTGCGCTGGTGAGCGCCGCCGAAACGGACGAGCGCATCGTGGCGCTCACCGCGGCCATGCCGGGCCCCACCGGGCTCCTGCCGTTCCAGGCCCGCTTCCCGGAGCGCTTCTTCGATGTCGGCATCGCCGAGCAGCACGAAGCCACCGCGGCGGCCGGCATGGCCATGGCCGGCCTGCGCCCCGTGGTGGCCGTGTACTCGACCTTCTGGTCCCGGGCGTTCGACCAGGCCAATCTCGACGTCGGCCTGCACGGGTGCCCGGTCGTCTTCGTGCTCGATCGTGCCGGCGTCACCGGCGACGACGGACCCAGTCACCACGGGGTGCTCGACCTGGCCCTGGCCCTGTCGATCCCCGGCATGACCGTGTTCGCACCGTCGGCCGTCGAAGAGGTCGAGCCCATGCTCCGGGCCGCCCTCGAGCTCCCCGGGCCCTCGACCATCCGCGTGCCCAAGACGGCTCCGCGCCACGTCCGACCCGACGAGGTCGGTCGAGGGCTCGAAGCCCGTCAGCTCCGGGCCGGGGACGGGTCGGTCTGCCTGCTCGGCGTGGGCAAGGCGGTGGGCGCCTGCCTGGACGCGGCGGACGAGCTGGCTCACGACGGGATCGCCGCCACGGTCTGGGACGTCAGGGTCGTGGCGCCCCCGGACACCCGGATGCTGGCGGATGCCGGCCGCCACCAGCTCGTCGTCACCGTCGAGGACGGCGTGCGCCAGGGCGGCGCCGGCGCGTTCCTGCTCGATTCGATGGCGGCGCAGATCGACTCGGACCAACGCATCATGCCGGCCACCCGGGTCCTGGGCATCCCCCGTCAGTACCTGGCCCAGGGGAAGGCCGACGAGATCCTGGCCAGCCTCGGCCTCGACGGCGCCGGCATCGCCGAGAGCGTGCGGCGGGTCAAGCTCGAGGTTCTCGAAGCGCGGGCCGACCCCCGCGCCGACTGAGCCCTCCCCTTCGGAGCGTCGGCCCCGAGAACTCAGGCCCGGTTCGCCCCGTGCTGGCGCACGAAGTCGTTCACGGCGTAGTAGGCCTCGATCGACTCGCCGGCGTCGCCCCAGAATCCCTCTTGGATGTCGTGGTCCATCTCGCCCTTGGCCACGTAGTGGTTGTTGACGTCGGTGATCTCGAGCTCCCCGCGCCCTGAGGGCTCCAGGTCGCCGATGATGTCGAACACGTCGGCCTCGTAGCAGTAGATCCCCGTCACGCAGTACTCCGAGCCAGGATGTTCGGGTTTCTCCTCGATGTGCGTCACCCGGCCCTCGGCGTCGAACGAGGGGACCCCGAGATGGCGCAGGTGCTCCGGTTCGGCCACCTTGGAGAGGAGGATCCGAGCGCCGACCGGGTCGGCGCGGAAGGCGTCGACCATGGGCCGTATCGACCGCTCCAGGATGTTGTCGGCCAACATCACCAGGACGGGTCCGCCCTCGGCGAAGTGAGCGGCCAGGCCCAGTGCTTCGGCGATGCCCCCCGCGTTCTCCTGGTACGCATAGGAGAGCTGGTCGATTCCGTACTCACGCCCGTTCCCGAGCAGGCGCAGGAACTCACCGGCGTGCGTCCCGCCGGTGACCAGCATGATCTCGTCGACGCCGCTCGACACCACCGCCTCGATCGCCCACGCGATCATCGGCCGGTCGTAGATCGGGAGCAGGTGCTTGTTCGTGATGCGCGTCAGCGGATAGAGCCGAGAACCGGTCCCTCCGGCCAGGATGACGCCCTTCACCGCCCCACCGCCCTGGCCTGCTCCGACTCACTCCGCACGCACCGTTTTTAGTCGATGGCGTCGGCCGGGGGCGTTCGAGCCGGACGAGAGACGGGGCGACGGGAGAAATACTGGGAGCGGCCGCCAGGTTGTACGGCTCGAAGGAGCGCGAAACCATGTTCAACCGCCAGTCCGCCCACTCCCAGGATTTCGACTTCGAGGTCGCCAAGAGCGACGAGGAGTGGAAGCGACAACTCCCACCCGAGCGTTACCGCGTGCTCCGTCGGTCCGGCACCGAAGCGGCATGGTCCGGTGACCTCCTCCACGTGGAAGGCGAGGGGGTCTTCCGGTGTGCCGGCTGCGGGGCTGAGCTCTTCGACACCGACGCAAAGTTCGACTCTGGATCGGGCTGGCCGAGCTTCGACCGAGCACGATCAGCCGGGACCGTCCTGGAGCGCAGTGACCGTCGCCACGGCATGACCAGGATTGAGATCCTCTGTGCCCGGTGTGGGGGCCACCTGGGCCACGTCTTCCCAGATGGCCCCACCGACACCGGGATGCGCTACTGCGTCAACTCGCTGTCACTCACGTACGAGGCCGAGCCCGACCAGGGGCAGGAGGGAGCCTCGCCCCAGGTGCACTGACCGGCTCTCAGGAGGCCGCGTCGCGTCGGCGCACCCTCCGTTCGAGAGCGACCACGAGCCCGCTGATGCCGAGCGAGGCCGTTGCCGCTCCGATCACGGCCACGGGCTGCGCCACCACTCGGGCCAGCGCCACGAGCAGGCCGAGCGCATGGGGCAGCCACGGGGAGGTCGTGACGAGCCACGGCACCGGTCACGCCTCGACGGAAAGGACGGCGCCGGCATCGGCGGCCGTCCCCGAGCCCGCTCCGCCCCGCTCGGTCTTGTGGACGTCAGCCGTGGCGAACCGCAGGCTGGGGCCCACGTCGTCAGCGGTGATCTCGACCTTGGACCGCTGCTCGCCGTCCTCGGTCTCCCAGCTCCGCTGCTCGAGCCGACCGGTCACGACCACCCGCATGCCCTTGGTGAAGCTCAGGGCGACGTTCTCGGCCAGCTCCCGCCAGCAGGTCACGTCGAAGAAGGACGTGACCTCCCGCCATTCCTGAGTCGAGCGATCCTGCCAGCGCCGGTTGACCGCCACACCGAGTTGGGCCGTGGCCTGCCCGTCGCGGGTGTAGCGGATCTCGGGGTCGCGGGTCAGGTTCCCCACGATCGTCGTCGTGTTCGCCATCTGTTCTCCTCGCTTTCGTCGCCCCTTCCATAGGGCGCGACCGAAGCGTGGCGGTCCCGACTTGCCGAGAACCTTGCTGGGAACCTTGCTGGGGCTGTGACGCCGAGAAATCGTCCCGGCCCACGCTCACGACTTCTGCTTCAACCCCAGGCAGCGCAGGACGAACGCTCCGAATCTGCCCGGCGGCCGGCGCGCGCCGTGATGGTCCCCAGAGTGGCCGTACCTCGACCCGTACAGACCACCCGAGCTCCCCGTGAGACCTGCCGCCGGAATGGCGTTCGGCTCTTCGTACTTGGGCACCTTGGTCAGCCGCCTCTTGGGCTTCCTCGGCTTGTCGCCTGCACGTCCCATGGCGGCCAGTCTTGCCGAGATCCGACCTCTGGAGACGGGACCCCTGAAGACGGGAGCACCGGGACGGCAACGCATTCGCACCCGGGCCCCACCCCAGGCACCTGTACTTTTCCAAGATGGGGAACGCGGTAGCGGAACCCGTGCTCCGTGCGCCCGCACAGCCCGGGCGCGGATGGCGCGCGCCGGAGCCCCGAGCCGGCGCGGGAGCGAGCATCGGGGAACGCGTCGGCAAGAGGGTCGACACCGGTGGCAGTTCTGGCGCTCGCCGGCCGGCCAACCGATATGGGCGAGGCCGGTGCTGCTCGCTCTCGCCAGCGTGGCCGTGCTCGCGTACACCTGGGGCAGAGGGGCCGCCTCGCTCGAGACGTACTACGGAGCCGCCGTCCGGAGTATGTCGCAGAGCTGGCGCAACTTCTTCTTCGGCGCCTTCGACCCATGGGGGACGATCACGCTCGACAAGCTGCCCGGCGCCTTCTGGCTCCAGGCCCTCGCCGTGCGCGCCGGGGGGTTCCATCCATGGGTGGTGGCCCTCCCCCAGGCCATCGAGGGCGGCCTCACGGTGCTGGTGCTCTTCCGGGCCGTGCGCCGGGTCGCGGGAGCCGGGGCGGGGGTGGCCGCGGCGGCGGTCCTGGTCGCCAGCCCCGCGGTGATCCTGCTCGATCGCGGCAATGTCCCGGACACACTGCTGATCCTGCTGCTCGTGCTCGCCGCTGATGCGACGACGGCAGCCTTCGTCACGGGCCGCACCGGGTGCCTCCTCACCGCCGGGCTCTGGGTGGGGCTCGCCTTCCAAGCCAAGATGCTCGAAGCGTGGACCGTGCTGCCCGCCTTGTCCATCGCGTACCTCCTCGCTGCGCCGGCCGCCCCGCTGGCCCGGCGCATGGGCCACACCGCCCTCTTCCTCCTCGCTGCCCTCGCCGTCTCGTTGTCCTATATGGCTGTCGTGACCGCCGTTCCGCCACAAGACCGGCCCTACGTGGACGGCAGCTGCAACAACTCGATCGTGAGCCAGGTCTTCCAGTACAACGGTCTCGATCGGTCCGCAGGGTCTGCCCTCGACCGACCCGGGTGCAATCCGACGCCGGCTCCGACCGCCGGTGGACCAGGCGGGCAGTCGGCTCGCTCGGCGCCCCTGCCGCGAGGTCCCGCACGCTTCCTCACCGGTGGTCTGGCCCGGGAGATCGATTGGATGCTGGTTCCCGCACTGGTCTCGTTCGCCGGTGTCGTGATGCTGCGGAGAAGGGAGCCGCGCACGGACCCGGTGCGTGCCTCGGCCGTGTTGTGGGGTGGGTGGCTCTTCTTCATGTGGTCCTCCTTCGCATCCTCACACCATCTCAACGACTACTACTTCGCGGCGCTCGGCCCGCCGATCGCCGCCCTGTGCGCCCTGGGGATCTCCAGCGCATGGCGGACGCGTCATCGACGCGGCACCCTCCTGATCGTCGGCGGCACGGTGGTGGCGGGCACCGCCTATGCGCTCGCCCTGGTTCCGAGCAATGCCGGCGTCCGCCCGTGGGTGCTCACGACTTCCCTCCTCCTAGCCCTGCTCGCCTCGACGAGCCTGGCGTGGTCACTGACCTCACGACCTCGCTGGCTGCCAGGCGTGGGGGTGATGCTGGCGGCGGGTGCCCTCCTGGCGGGGTCGGCCTGGGCCTCGGGAACGGCAGCGGTCGCCGGTCTCGGGCCGTTCGACGCCCCCTATCAACCGGAAGCCGTGACCCAGCAGGAGCACGCGGCCGCGGCGAGGGCGGCGGCGCTGGCACCGGCCCTTGTGGCGGCGGCGTCACACGTACCTCCTGGGGTGTCGGTGATCACCGACGAGACCTCGGCAGGCTCAGCCCTGGCCGCCTTCGAGACCGGCCGGGAGTTCCTCCCCGTGGGCGGCTTCACCGGAAGGGCACCGAGCCCCACGCTGCCTCAGTTCCTCGAGGACGTGCGCCTGGGGAAGGTCACCACCGTCCTGGTGGCCGTTGCTCCCGAGACCCGCAGCCCCGACTTGTTGTGGGTGGTGTCGCACTGCCGGCGCCAGCCGACCACGGGTCCGGACAGCCACATCGCGGGCCGGTCGATGAGCTTCTACCAGTGCACGTTCGCCGACGCGACCCGGCGAGGCTAAGGGGACCGGTGGGTACTCAGACGTCGAGGAAGCGGCGGATGGCGATGGCGGACCCGATGGATCCGATGGCCATGCCCACGAGGACCACCACGACGTTGGTCAGCAGGACCTCGGAGCCGGTCATGTGCATCGAGGTCAGAAGGTTGTCGTTGTTCCCTCCACCCGCGTGGTTGATGAAGAGGTACATCCCGTAGACCACCAGGGCGGCCAGGAGTGACCCGGCAAGTCCCTGGAGCATGCCCTCGGACATGAAGGGAACCCGGATGAACCAGTTCGTGGCCCCGACCAACTTCATCACCGAGACCTCGCGACGGCGGGCGAAGATCGCCATGCGGATGGTGTTGAGGATCAGGACGGCAGCCGAGATGATCAGGATGATGGCGATCGTGAGGCAGACCCACTTCGAAATGTTGATGAAGGTCTCCTCGTTCTTGATGGTCTGCTGGGGCTCGGTGACAGTCTTCACCCCCGGTGAGCCGCTGAAGGTCCGCACGACCAAGGCCGCGTCGGAGAGGGCCACCGGGGTGCACCAGAACGAGGTCGGCATCTCCGCCTGGGTGGTCGCCTGGAAGACGTCCGACGACAGGAGGTGGCGCGCCTCGGCGTAGTTCTTCGCCTGGTTCCAGTACTGGCACGGTTGCACGACGTAATTGAGCTGGGCCAGCTGGGTACGGACCGCCGCGATCTCCTGCGGCTTGGCGTTCGGCTCCATCCAGACCGTCACGCTGGTCCCCCTCTCGAGGGTCCCCGTGGCGTTCGCCGAGCCCTGCCGGAGCAGGAGTGCCGCCCCGACCAGGGAAAGCGAGACGGCAACGGTCAGGATGGCCGCGATGGTCATCAGCCGGTTCCGCCAGAGGTTCGAGGCCGTTTCGCGGACCACGTAGTCGACCGAGACCGCCATGTCAGCCGGCACCTCCGACCGCGGCCTCGGCCGCCGGCTGACCCGAGCCCTCGAAGCCGTACACGCCTCGCGCCTGGTCGCGCACCATCACGCCGCTGCTCAGCTCGAGCACCCGACGACGCATCTTGTCCACCAGCACTTCGTCGTGGGTCGCCACCACCACCGTGGTTCCCGTGCGGTTGATGCGGTCGAGGAGCTGCATGATGCCCTGGCTCGTCTGTGGGTCGAGGTTGCCGGTCGGCTCGTCGGCCAGCAGGATCAGCGGGCGATTGACGAAGGCGCGGGCCACCGCCACACGCTGTTGCTCACCGCCGGAGAGCTCGCCCGGCAGGTTGTCCCGCTTCGAAGCCAAGCCGACGAGATCGAGCACCTGGGGCACCTGATTGGCGATCACGTGGCGCGGCCGTCCGATCACCTCGAGAGCGAAGGCCACGTTCTCGAACACCGTCTTGTTGGGCAGGAGACGGAAGTCCTGGAAGACACACCCGATGTTGCGACGCAGGTACGGCACACGCCATTTGGGCAGCTCCACGATGTTGCGGCCGGCCTCGAGGATCTGGCCCGAGTCGGGCAGCTCCTCGCGCAGGAGGAGGCGGATGAAGGTCGTCTTGCCCGAACCCGAGGTCCCGACCAAGAAGACGAACTCCCCCTTGTCGATCTCCACACTGACGTCGCGCAACGCCACGGTGGATCCCTTGTAGGTCTTGGTGACGTTAACGAATTGGATCATCGTTGGGAGAGGTGTCGCCCCGGGCGGCAACAGGGCACCCCACAAGCTTAACGACTTGGCCGCGCCCGATCGGGTCACCGGCTCCGGTGCAGGTCACACAGGTGTCGGTTCCCGGGACCACGTCATGCGCCGTGCGCTACGCACCACTTTCGCGTTGGCGACGGAGCTCCGCCTCCATGAAGGGGTCGAGATCGCCGTCGAGGACGGCGTCCACGTTGCCGGTCTCGTGATTGGTGCGCAGGTCCTTGACCAGTTGATACGGCGCGAGCACGTAGGAGCGGATCTGGTTCCCCCAGGCGTTGTCCACCCGCTCGCCGCTGAGCGCGTCCAACTCGGCCCGCCGTTCGGCACGGGCGCGCTCGGCCAGCTTGGCCCCGAGGATCTGAAGCGCCTTGGCTTTGTTCTGGTGTTGGCTCCGCTCGTTCTGGCACGAGACCACGATCCCGCTCGGCAGATGGGTCAATCGCACCGCGGAGTCCGTCTTGTTGACGTGCTGCCCCCCCGCTCCCGATGAGCGGTAGGTGTCGATGCGCAGGTCCTTCTCGTCGATGTCGACCTCGGAGGAGACGTCCTCGAGGAACGGCGTCACGTCCATGGACGCGAAACTCGTTTGGCGACGATGTTGGGAATCGAACGGGGACATCCGCACCAGGCGGTGCACGCCGCGCTCGGTGGCCATGAGCCCGTAGGCGAAGCGACCGTGCACGATGAACGTGGCCGAGAGCAGACCCGCTTCCTGTCCTTCGGTCGCCTCGTCCACCTCGACGCTGAACCCACGGCGCTCGGCCCACCGCTGGTACATGCGCAGCAGCATCTCCGCCCAGTCCTGCGCGTCGGTGCCGCCGGCCCCGGCGTGGACCTCGCAGACGGCGTCGCGCTCGTCGTAATCGCCCGAGAACAACGACTGCATCTCGAGCGCGGCCAACTGCGTACCGAGGCGATCGACCGTGTCGACCAGCTCGGCGTCGAGCGATGCATCGGGCGCGCCGGCGGCGGTGGACTCCTCGCTCAGCTCGAGCAAGGCCCGGGCATCATCGAGCGCGCCGCGCAGGGTGTCGAGCTGGTCGAGGTCGGCGGCGACACGGCCCAGCTCCTTGGTGACCGACCGGGCCTGGTCGGCGTCGTCCCACAGGCCGGGGCGTCCGGCCTCGGCCTCGAGCTCGGACCGCCGGACTTCGAGCTTGTCGCGGCCCAGATAACGCTCGGCCTCCCCCAGTCGCTCAGCCAGCGCGTCGAGCTCGAACGAGAAGTCCCGAGGTGCGTCGGCCGCCGGGCTGTCAGGCGGCGCCATGGCAGAACTTGTACTTCTTCCCGCTCCCGCACCAGCACGGCTCGTTACGTCCGACCTTCTCGTGCTGCTCCTTGACCACGGGCACGAGTGAGTCGGGATCGGGCGCGTTTGGCCGCTTCACCTGGGCCTTCGGTGATCGGACGGCCCCGCCCGGGTTTCCACTCCCGTTGCCCCCGGGGGAGCGGTGAGCTGGGAGGACTGCGGAGCGACGTTCCTCCCCTGCTCGGCCAGAAGCGCCGAGGCCAGGGCCGCGGTCTCGGCGACCGGATCCTCGGCTGCGGCGTAGACGGCGCGGTCGAGATCCGGCTCGGCCGCCGGCACCTGGACGGCCTCGACATGCAGGATGTAGCGCAGGTAATCGTTGTCGATGACCTCCATGAGCTGGCCGAACATCGAGTAGCCCTCCTGCTGCCACGCGTTGAGGGGATCGGCCTGGACCGTCCACCGCAGGTGGATGCCGTCCTTGAGGTTGTCCATCTCGGCCAGGTGGTCACGCCACCGGGCGTCCATGATCTGGAGGTAGACGTCACGCTCGATCTGGCGCATGGTCTCGGCCCCGCCGGGCATGGCCTCCGAGTGCCGCTCGTAGTAGTCGAGCGCCTCCTCGACGATCGACTCGACCAGGTCCTCGGTGGTGGCGGCCTGCTGGAGATCGGTCGTGGCGAATCTGGTGGGGTAGTACTGGGCCAGCGAGTCGATCAGGGCCTTGAGGTCCCAGTCCTCCTCGAACTCACTCGGGCAGTGCTCGGCCACCAGCTTCTCGGCCATCCCGGCCATCAGGTCCTCGGTTCGCTCCTCGAGGTCCTCACCGTCGATGATCTGGAGCCGGCGCTCGTAGATCACCTTGCGCTGCTGGTCCATGACCTCGTCGTACTTGAGTGCGTCCTTGCGGATCTCGGCGTTGCGGGCCTCCACCGTGTTCTGGGCGCGCTCGATGGCCTTGGCCACGGTCTTGGACTCGATCGGCACCTCCTCTGGGAGCGTCCGTCCCATGACCCAACTCATGGCCCCGGTGGCGAAGAGGCGGAGCAGCTCGTCGTCGAGGCTCAGGTAGAAACGGCTCTCGCCGGGATCGCCCTGCCGGCCGGAACGGCCGCGCAGCTGGTTGTCGATGCGCCGGCTCTCGTGACGCTCGCTGCCGAGCACGTAGAGGCCACCGAGCTCACGGACCTCGTCACCTTCGACCCGGCAGCGCGGCTCGAGAGCGGCCACCCCGCGCTTGAGTTCGTCCGTGCCCTCGTCGCCGTCGAGGTCGACGCCCTCGGCGGCCAGCTCGTGCGCGGCCAGGAGCTCGGCGTTGCCGCCGAGGATGATGTCCACACCGCGGCCGGCCATGTTGGTGGCCACGGTCACCGCGCCGCGCCGGCCGGCCTGGGCCACGATCTCGGCCTCGCGGAAGTGCTGTTTGGCGTTGAGCACGTTGTGGGGGATGCCGCGCTTGTCCAGCAGACGGGAGAGCAGCTCGGACTTGGCCACCGAGGCGGTGCCGACCAGGACGGGCTGGCCGCGCTCTTGGCGCTCCGCGATGTCCTCGACCACGGCGTTGAACTTGGCTTCCTCCGACTTGAAGACGAGGTCAGGCTCGTCCATACGGAGCATCGAGCGGTTGGTGGGGATGGGCACGACGGGCAGGCCGTAGGTCGATGCGAACTCGCCGGCTTCGGTTTCCGCCGTCCCGGTCATCCCCGCCAACTTGTCGTACATGCGGAAGTAGTTCTGGAGCGTCACCGTGGCCCAGGTGTGGTTCTCCTCCCGGATGGCCACGCGCTCCTTGGCCTCGACCGCCTGGTGGAGACCGTCGGACCACCGGCGTCCCTCGAGCGTGCGCCCGGTGAACTCGTCGACAATCTTCACCTCGCCGTTCTGGACCAGGTAGTCCTTGTCGCGGTGGTACAGGTCCTTGGCGGTGAGGGCCTTGGAGAGTTGGTGCACGTAATTGACCGAGACCGAGTCGTAGATGTTCTCGACGCCGACCGCCTTCTCCACCTTCTCGATCCCGGCCTCGAGCGGGACCACGGTCTTTTTCTCCTCGTCGACCTCGTAGTCCTCGTCGCGGACCAAGGTCCGGGCGATGGAGGCGAATTGGTAGTAGAGCTGCGCCGACTCCTCCGCCGGGCCCGAGATGATGAGCGGGGTACGGGCCTCGTCGATCAGGATGGAGTCGACCTCGTCGACGATGGCGAACACGTGGTCCCGCTGGACCATGAGGTCCCTCGAACGGGTCATGTTGTCCCGCAGGTAGTCGAAGCCGAACTCGTTGTTGGTGCCGTAGGTGATGTCCGACTCGTAAGCGGCTCGCTTGAGCACGGGGTCGTCGACGTCGGACCCGATGCGGCCCACGGTGAGGCCCATCCAACGGTGCACCCGGCCCATCCACTCGGCGTCCCGGCTGGCCAGGTACTCGTTGACCGTGACCATGTGGACTCCGCGGCCGCTCAGGGCGTTCAGGTAGGCGGGCAGGGTGGAGACCAGTGTCTTGCCCTCTCCGGTCTTCATCTCGGCGATCCACCCGAAGTGCAACGACATCCCGCCCATCAGCTGGACGTCGAAGTGCCGCTGCCCGAGCACCCGCCAGGCCGCCTCCCGAACGACGGCATAGGCCTCGACCAGGAGGTCGTCGAGGGTTTCCCCGTTGTCCAGGCGCTCCTTGAACTCGACCGTCTTGTGGGCGAGCGCGTCGTCGCTCAGGCCCTGCATCTCGGGCTCGAGGGCACCAATTGGGGCTACCAGCTCCGCCAGGCGCCTGACCTTCTTGCCCTCCCCTGCCCGCAGGACCTTCGTGAACACGCTCATGAAGGGCCGATCCTACCGGCCCCGGGCATCGCTGAGCAGCCAGTTGTGCCACGACACCGAGCGAGCTGCGTGCGGCTGACCTGGTCTTTGACCCCACACTCGCCTGCCGCGAGGTTCACGCGCCCGGTGCCGGCGGTGCGACGGCGAGCCGCCGCACCCAACGGCACCACGCTGGCGCCCATGGCCTCGTCTCCACCCGCCCCCGACAGCCGGGGACGCGGCGGGCAGGACTTACGTCTAAGCCGCACCATGATCAGCGACCAGAAGTCGCCTTACGTGGGTCGTTTCGCCTGCGACTGGCCTCGACTTGCAACCACAGACCCGCACGCAGCTCGCTCCAACTCTACGGCCGGGAAAACGAGAGACGCCACCGGTTCCGGGTGGTGCGGGCCCGGAACCGGTGGCGTCCCTGATCGAGTGCGGTCCTGCCGCAGCGGCACTCAGTCGCCGGCGGCCGCTCCGCACACGGTCTCGACCATGAGGCCGCTGACCACGTAGGGGTCCATGTTGGCGTTGGGCCGGCGATCCTCGAGCCAGCCCTTCTTGGCCTTCGCCACCGCCCACGGGATGCGGATGGAGGCCCCGCGGTCCGAGGTGCCGTAGCTGAACTGGGTGTAGTGCGCCGTCTCGTGCGCACCGGTCAGGCGGCTCTCGATCCCGATGCCGTAGTTGGCTACGTGCTCGTCGACGCGCTTCCCGAGGGCTTCACAGCCGGCGATGATGGCGTCCCAGCCACCGTCCTCCCGCATGGCCTTGGTGGAGAAGTTCGTGTGTGCACCGGCGCCGTTCCAGTCCCCGAGCACCGGCTTGGGCTCGAGCGTGGCGAACACGTCGAAGTCCTCGGCGATCCGGAACAGGAGCCAGCGGGCCGTCCAGAGCTGGTCACCAATCAGCGGTGGCGGCAGGATGCCGATCTGGAACTCCCACTGCCCCATCATCACCTCGGCGTTGGTGCCCTCGATGGCCAGGCCCGCCTTGAGGCAGGCCGCGGTGTGACGCTCGACGATCTCGCGACCGGGCATCTTGTCCCCCCCGACGCCGCAGTAGTACGGGCCCTGCGGGGCGGGGAACCCGGCCTCGGGCCAGCCCATGGGCCGGCCGTACTGGAAGAAGGTGTACTCCTGCTCGATCCCGAACCACGGCTCCTGATCCGCGTACTTCTCCGCCATTTCTGCGGCCTTGCGCCGGGTGTTGGTGCTGTGCGGCGTCATGTCGGGGTGGAGCACCTCGCACATGACGAGCTTGTCGCCCTCCGCCCGCAGCGGGTCGGTGCACACGAAGACAGGCTGGAGAACGCAGTCCGAGTCGCTGCCCTCCGCCTGGTTCGTGCTCGAGCCGTCGAAGCCCCAGATGCCGGGCTCCTTACCCTCTGCGACGATCCTGGTCTTGCTGCGGAGCAGCGGGGTGGGCTGCGTCCCGTCGATCCAGATGTACTCGGCCTGGTAGCTCATGGTCCTCCTGTGTTCCCCTTCTCCGTGATCAGGGTGCACGGGCTTGGGACCCGTGCCGCACCCCATCGGGCGCCGAACTCCCCTGCTGGTTGCCGCTCCAGTGTTCTCGGACCCTATTTCCTTGCCGTATCGACTATGTGAACCGACGATGAAATCCTCTGCCGACCCAGGTTGTGCAATGGCAGATGCAGCACGAACACCTAGGCCACAAGATGCCCACATGGCCGCCGACCCGAACGAGCCCACGTCCCATCCCGACTCGAACGGTCCCGCCCCGGACGCGGCAGGTGGCCGGGCGAAGGACCCGGCCACCTCACAACTCGCTCCTGCCGGCCCTCCACAGGACCGGACCGAGCTCAGCAGGTCGTGCTGTTCAATCCACCGACGCAGTTGTTGGCGCTGCTGAACAGACCTTGGATGCCTCCGCCCAGCGCGGCAACGGCCACCACGGCGACCACCGCGATCAGACCCACCAAGAGTGCGTATTCGACCATGGATGCGCCCCTCTCCGAACGGGCCCGCTCCAGAAGCGTCGCGTGCGCCGACCTGACTGCCGTGAACGCAGTGACGAACATTGTCAGCATGTGATGTCCCCTCTTGCCCCATGCAGGGCCGCTTCGACTCCTGCTCTCCGTCTAGTTTCGAACAGTTGCACTCTCTATGCCATAGGACTTTTATACCTAAATGGACGTGCCCTTCTGCCCGCTATTGCTTCACCGCCACTCCCACGCGCAGCTCCAGAAAGACAGAGGGCTGGGCCGGCTCTGCCGGCCCAGCCCCACCGTCATCCCATTGGGGAAGGGGGAATATTCCCTTAGGGAAGGGTCACGCCACCCGAAAGGTCGGTGGCGCTGCGTGGTTAGCAGTTCGCGCTGTTCAATCCACCGACACAGTTGTTGGCGCTGCTGAACAGGCCCTTGATGCCTCCACCAAGTGCGGCCACCGCGACGACGGCCACGACGGCGATGAGTCCGACGAGCAGCGCGTACTCGACCATGGATGCACCACGCTCGGTACGGGCCCGCTCGAGCAGGTCACCGTGGAATCCGCGAACCGCGAGAAACGCATTCAAGAACAGCTGAGTCATTTCTGCTTTCCCCTCTTTCCCCAACATCGTCCGAACCCATTGTCCGGAACCCGCTTCATTGTCGATCGAAGCGGAGCCATTACTCCATAGGCTTTATGGACCAAAAGCTTTTGGGAGGTTCGGGTTATTCGATCGTGACCAGGCCCATGATCACGGCGCGCACGAGGGCGTGCGTCCTGTTCGTCACGTCGAGCTTCTGGAAGATCGCGGCAAGGTGGTTCTTCGTGGTCTTGGGGCTGATGTAGAGCCGTTGCGAGATCTCACCGTTGGTCGCCCCTTCTGCGAGCAGCTGGAGTACCTCGAGCTCTCGCTGCGTCAGCGACCAGGGGCCCCACTGCCGCTCGTCCTCGACCCGAGGGGGCGCCGTCTCGCGGGCGCGAAGTTCCTCCACGTTCACCTCGAGCGCGTCGCGCGTCAGGGTGGCGGCGACGGGGTGCAGGCTCTCGCTGCGGTGCACCGTGGTGCTCACCGACGGGCCCGACACCGAGACCTGCGTATAGAAGGCCCAGGTCGGCCCCTCCGTCCCGACGGCCGGCGGCGCCTGTTCGACCGCTGGCCACAAGGTCGCCGAAGCTGTCTTCGCCATCACTCCCCCTCTTCGATATGGCACCCGAGACGCCTTCAGATCGCTCGTCGTTCGGGTGGAAACTCCCTGGTCATTGTACGAAATGCCCCACAATCGACAGTCGCAGCCGGATTGCGACACGGGTGCGGCATGCCCCAAGGACTGACAATTCGCCCCGATATCGGCTGCGCCGTGCGCGACCCGACGCCGGACCACGAGTTGCCGCCGGCGACCGCATCCGCCGGGCTGGCGTGGCTCAGCCGGCGCCGTGGAATGCGTGCTTGATCGGACCGACGATGGGACCGAGCACGACGATGAGGATGGCCGGTAGGAAGCACAGGGCCAGAGGGAACAGGATCTTGACCGGAACCTTGGCGGCCTTCTCGCGAGCTCGCTGCCGGCGCTTGTCACGCATCTCGTCTGCCTGCGCCTGCAGGACGCGGCCGATGGGCAGTCCCAGCGCGTCGGCTTGCGAGAGCACCACGGCGAACGTGACCAGGTCGTCGATGTCGGTGCGCAGCTTCATGTTCTCGAGTGCGTCCTGGCGGGACAGTCCGAGCTCCATCTCCCGAAGGGTGAGTCGCAGCTCGTCGCAGACCGGTGACTCGAACCGTGCACACGACACCTGCATGGCCTGTTCGAGTCCGAGCCCGGCAGCCACCGAGATCGTCATGAGGTCGAGGAGGTCCGGCAGGTCGTTCGTCACGCGCTCCCGACGCTTCTTTATGCGGAAACGCAACCAGTAGCTGGGCGCCAGACCACCGATGATGGGAAGGATCAGCAACATCCCCAGGCCCATCTTGACGCCGACCACTCCGCTGACCAGTGCGATCAGGCCCACGGCGAATCCGAGCATGATCGATCCGACCTGGACCGCCACGAACTCCTCGGCCCGCAGCGAACCGGTCAGTCCCGCCTTGAGGAGGTCGGCGTGCACCCGGTCCGTCTCGCTCGACGGGTACAGCCGGGAGAGCGTGTTGCGCAAGCCACCTGCGAAGGGACCGAAGATCCGCTGGACCAGTGGTGTCTGGACCCGCTCGACGACCGGTGCCGGTTCGGCATAGAGCTCGGCCTCGGATCCCAGCGACCTGATGAACTCCAGCCGGCGGACCGTGCGGTGCGAACGCCAGGCTCCGGCGGCCACAGCGGCCAGACCGAGCGCCATGATCGTGATCCCGACCATGGGCAGGATGTACACCGCGTTCATCGTTCCCTCCCCGCCCGATCAGACCTTGATGTTGACCATACGACGGACGATCCAGAAGCCCAGGCCCATGAGCCCCGCCGTGCCGATGAGCACCACCAGTCCGGCGCCGTGCAGCATCGGCTGCAGGTAGCCCGGATCCTTCATCTCCAAGGCGACGACCAGGAAGATGGGGATGGCGAAGAGCACGTAGCCCGACATGCGGCCCTCGGCGGAGAGTGTCTGGACTTCGCGGCGCACCTCCTGTCTCGTCCGCATGAAGTCGGCCAGCGTGTGCAGGATCGGTGCAAGCCGACCACCGGTGGACTGCTGGATCCGGACAGCCTCGACCGCCCACTTGAGGTCCTCGACCCCGGAGCGCTCGGCCATGTTCTCGAGGGCGACCACGAGGTCCGACCCCACCGCCACCTCCGCCATCACGCGGTCGAGCTCCTGAGCCAGGGGCGGGCGCGCGTCGCGGCGGTACATGTCGATCGACCGCTGGAACGTCTGGCCCCCCTCGACGGAGGCCGCCATCAACGCCAGGGCGTCGGGAAGCTGGTCCTGCATCTGCAGGATCCGCTTCCGGGCGCGCCGTGCCGGGAGGTACCACGCCACGCCGGCAACCAACGCGATGGCCACCAGCGACGCGAACAGTGAGCCCACCATGACCCCGGCCATGGCGGCCAGCAAGAAGGCGATCGCCCCGCTGATGACGATGTACTCCCCCGAGCGCAGTGGAATGGCGGCTCGCTCGAGCCGCCGCTCCAATGCACCCGTCGTGTCGATGCGGCCGAAGATCCCCGAGATGCGAACGGTGAGCGCCGAGAGCTCGCCGTGCTCGGGCGACTCGCTCACCACTTCGACGGGAACCTTCGCAGTACCCATCGTGTCGTCGAGGATCTCGGCCAGGGTGCGCTGCTTCTTGCGCACGCGGACGATGACAGCCACCACGATCAGGGCCAGCCCCGCGCCCACCAGGACCGCCGCGGCGAGCGCGGCGGCCTGCGGGTTGAGCTGTGCCGAGGCTTCCATCGTCGGCCCCTACCGCCCGTCTCGCCGGCGGGCCAGCATCTCGTAGAGCTCCTCCGAGGGCGGCTCGACGACTCGTCCCGGTCGGGCCGGACGATGCCGGCCGGCCTGGCGCGAGCCGCCCAGCAGTGCATCGCTCTCGTTACGGAAGATCTGCGCCGGCACCTCGATCCCGTTGAGGGCCAGCTCGTCGAGGATCTTGGGTCGCAGGCCGGTGGGCACCAGCCGCCCCATGCCCTCGGCGGTATCGACCCGGTGGAAGATGTCCTGGAGGAGCACGGTGTCGCCTTCCATACCCTGGATCTCGGTGACCGAGTGCACCACACGGGGCCCGGCCGCCGTCCGCTGGAGCTGCACGAGCAGCCCCACGGCCATGACGATCTGCTCGCGGATGGCCCGCTGGGGCAACTCGACCCCACCCATCATCACCATCGTCTCGAGTCGACCGAGCAGCTCCCGCGGCGTGTTGGCGTGCACGGTGGTCATGGAGCCCGCATGCCCGGTGTTCATGGCCTGCAGCATGTCGAGCGTCTCGGAACCGCGGCACTCACCGACGATGATCCGGTCGGGGCGCATCCGCAGCGAGTTGCGCACGAGGTCCCGAATGCGGATCTCTCCGGTCCCCTCCGCATTGGACGGCCGCGTCTCGAGGGTCACCACATGGGCGCCCTGGATCTGGAGCTCGGCCGACTCCTCGATGGTGATGATGCGCTCGCCGTCCGGGATGAAGTTGGAGAGGACGTTGAGCATGGTGGTCTTCCCCGTGCCGGTACCCCCGACGACCACCATGCTGATCTTGCCGCGTACGCAGGCTTCCAGGAACACCGCAGCGTCCATGGTGAGCGAGCCGAGATTGATGAGGTCCTGCATCAAGAAGGCCCGCTCGGGGAACTTCCGGACGGTCAGGACCGGACCTCGCAGGGCCAAGGGTGGAACGATGGCGTTGATGCGGGAGCCGTCGGCCAGCCGGGCGTCGACCATCGGCGACGCCTCGTCGACGCGGCGACCCACGGCGTGGACCATACGGTCGATGATGCGTCGGTACTGGTGCGGCGTGGCGAAGGTGATCTCGCTCCGCTCAATCCGGCCTTTGCGCTCGATCCAGATCTCGTCGTACGCGTTGCACATGATCTCGGTGATGGTGCCGTCAGCCAGCAGCGCCTCGAGCGGGCCGTAGCCCAGAGAGTCCTCGAGGATCTCCTCGACGAAACGTTGCCGCTCGATCGGGGAGATCCCGAGATCCTCGCGCTCGAGGATCTCGTTGACGGTGGAGCGCACCTTGTCGCGCAAGGCATTGGGCGACAGGTCGGCCGCCGTGGGCCCGATCTCGGCCAGGACCTTGGTCTGGACCTTCTGCTTGGAGGACTTCCACGCTTCGTCGAGCGCGGCACGGTCCGAGGCCCGGCGCATCGGGTGCGCCTTCGATCCGGGCTGGCCAAACGCCGCAGGCCCGTTGGGTGCCGGCGGTCCGCCGGGGTCGCCGGCGCGCCGATTTCGCGGGGGACCCGATCCCTCCCCGCCGTCAGCAGCTGCCTCGGCGGCACCGTCGGCCGCGGCGAGCTTCTCGGAGAGGTTCACCGCGGTCAGGCCTTCTCGAGCTCGGGCACCTTGTCAGGCACCTTGTCACCCCGCGCCTTCCTTCTCCGGAAGAAGCCTCGGGGTTCCCCGATCTCGGCCACCCGGGAAGCCGGGCCGATCGCCGGAGCCACCGTGCCCGGAACCAGCTGCTGCATACCCTGGGCCAGTTTCTTGCCGATGTCGGAGTTGGCGGCCGAGACCAGAGCCGGCTTGCCCTTGTTGATCGACCTCATGACCTCCCGCGAGTACGGGAGTACCGAGACGATCTTGTTGTCGAGCACTTCCTGGACGTCGGCCAGATCGATGCCGATGTCCTCCTCCACCTTGTTGAGCACCACACCGATCGATTCACTGTTGATGCGCAGCTTCTCCAACGTGCTGAGGAAGACCCGCATGTTGCGAATGCTCGGGAGATCGAGGGTCACCATGCACAGCACACGGGTGGAGTGGTCGAAAGCGGCCAGGACGATCTCGGAGAGTTGCGCTGGGGTGTCGACCACGATGTAGTCGAAGTGGCGCCGGAGCGCTCCCATGACCTTGTACACGTCCTTGGGGGCGATCATGTCGGCGTCGGCCGGGCTGAACGGCGCCGCCAGCACGGAGAATCCGAGCTCATGGTCCTCGAGGAACTCCTCGACGTGCTCCTCGAGGTCCTCGTCGTCCACCGGGTCCCGCGAGAGCAGGTCCGATATGGTGAAGTGTGGACGAAGTTGCAGCGCGGTGGAGACCTCGCCGAACTGCAGGTCGAGGTCGACCAGGCAGACACGCTGACCGGTCTGGGCCGCGAGATAGCACGCCAGGTTGGTGGCGTAGAACGTCTTGCCACAGCCACCGCTCGACGAGGCGACCGTGAAGACCTCGGCCAACTGGGGGCGCTCCACGACGACCCCGTGACCGACCACCGGGAGCGCAGGGTTCGCACCCTGCTGCGAGACGTCGGCGACGTCGAACGCCCGCTTGAGAGCACCGGCGAGCTGGCGCTTGCTGGTGGGGTACTCCACCAGCTCGACCGCCCCGCTGCGGACGATGTCGCCCAGGGAGGCCTTGGGTTTCGGGCCGAGGGCCAATACCACCGCGGGCACCGCCGAGGTCGCCCGCAACGTGGCCAGGCGGGCCATGCCCGAGTGGCTGTCGAACACCGGTCCGGCCACCAGCACGTCGACCGGTCCCTGCTCGCGGACCTCGTCGACGACGTCGACCACGTTGGTGCTGGTGATGACCTGATAGCCGGGCCCGAGCGATGCCTGGATGGCCCGGCTGAGGGCCGGCGAGCGGCTGATGACGAGGATGCGCCGGGTGATCATGCCGGACCCGTCGTCTGGTCGGTGCCGATGCACTGCATCAGCGGCGGCGGGTTGGCGTCCTGCTGGGTCTGGACCACCGAGAGCGATTCGTTCTGCGAGAGGAACTCGACGGTCCTCGACTGGCTGGGGTTGACCGCCAGGAGGAGGGTCTCCGAGGCCGGAATCGTCCTGCCGCTGCTGGAGTGATGCCCGGCGTAGGACGGAACCGTGCTCTGGACGTCGAGCACCTGGACGTTGGCCATGGCCAGCTCCGTGCACGGCAACGGCAGCGTCGACGATGCGCCACTGTTGGCTGACGTCTTGGTGACGTTGGCGTAGACGTCCACCCGAGATCCGGGCTGGAGATATCCGGCCAGGCTGTTGGTGCCGGTCAGGGTCACCGTCACCGCATCGAGACCGGTCGGAACCGAGATCGACGAGGCACTGGGAGACAGCTGCGTCGAGCTGACCGCTTGGCCCTTCTTTACCGCCTGGGTGAGCACCTGGTTCGTGAGGCCGTCCAGCGAGCCGAGATCGGTCTGGGTCGCGCTCTTCGTCGGGATCGGCTCGATCGCCACGAGGCCGTTGGAGACCATCGAGGCCCCTGTCGTGCCGGCCGGGATGTTCGACTTGGCCACGACCACCGACGTCACGCTCGATGCCACGGTGTTCGGTGCGTTGGTGTGCTTGCTTGCACCCTCGATGCTGGCAAACGCGATCCCACTGCCCGCGACGAACAGAAGGACACCGATCACCACGAGAATGACCGTCTGTTTCTTCACAGATGCGATTCCCCCTCTCGGACCGGCTGAGACGCACAGTCCGGTCGCCGACCGGATGGAGGGTACGACGGGGACCCCCGAAGGTACATAGGTCCTTCTGACCATTCTCGGGCTTCGCGCTCCTGGTGAGAGCTGCAAATGGTCCTTATGACCCATGTACCGGCACGAGCCTTGTCCCCAGAATCTTCTCGGGACGTCCCGACGCGACGTGGCGAACCGGAGTGCGTAGGAGTCGGTGCCACGGCCCGAGGAAGAGGAGGGGGTCCGAGTGGTGCCAGCCGCCTGCAGCATGGTGAGAAGGATCGAGCAATGGTGTCGCACGCTCGATCGCGAGGAGCGGGGCGCAGAGATGGTCGAGTTCGCGTTCGTCGTCGTTCTGTTGGTCGCTCTTCTCTACGGGATCGTCTCGTACGGCCTGATCCTGTCGGCTCAGTCCACGGTGACCCAGGCCGCTGCTGACGGCGCGCGTGCCGGCATCGTCGCCTCGTCCACCGCAGTCACGACCGCTGAGGCACAGGCGGGGAACGACATCGGCTGGATGAACAAGGGCCCCTGCGGGACCTCCGGCACGACCATCACCTGCACCGCCTCGGAGGCACCCTGCCCGTCGAACGCCAGCAACCAGTGCCTGACCGTCACGGTCAGCTACAACTACAACTCGAGCCCGCTGTTCCCCTTACTGCCCGGCATGGGCATCGTGACCCCGTCGACCATCTCGTCGACGGACGTGCTCCAGCTCTCCAACCCGAGCTCGTAGTGATGGGCATCCGAACGGCACTCCGCCCCCGCACTCCCCGCCCCCACCCCCGTCGCATCCGCGACGAGCGGGGAGCGACGTTCGTCCTCACCGCCATCTGCATGGTGCTGCTGATGTGGGGCGGTGCCATGGGCGTCGACATCGGGTTCACCGTGACCAGCACGCGTCAAGCCCAGGCCGTCGCCGACACCGGCGCGCTCGACGTGGCCCGCTACATCAACTTGGCCAATGCGCTCACCTCGTTGACGGAGAGCAACACCTACCTGAGCGGGAAGCTGGCCAACGCCCAGACCGACGACGGCGCCGCCAACGTCACCTTGAGCGTGGTCGGGGGGTTCTGGAGCAACGGCACCTGGAGCACTCCGCCGAACGGGGGCGGCTGCTACCTGCAGATACCCGCCTACAACCCCCCGTGCACGGCGGTCAAGGTCACCGCCACCCAGCACGTGCCGCAGATCTTCGTCGGGGGAACCGGCGCCGTGACGCGCACCTCCATCGCAGCCATCACCCCCGAGGACGGCTTCTCCGTCGGCTCCTACCTTCCCTCCTACAACAGCCAGCAGGTGGGCGTGCTCAACGACATCTTGAGCACCGTCGGCACGACCGCCACCCTCTCGGGAACCAGCGACGCTGCGCTGGCCAACAGCTACGTGACGCCCCAACAGCTGATCACAGCCTCGGGAGGGTTGCTCACCGCGAGCAACGTCCTGACCACCCAGCTCAGCGCCGCCCAGTGGCTCTCCACGCTCTCGACCGCCCTGGCCACCCAGAAGGCCGCGGTGAACTGCGCCGCGAGTCCTGTGCCCTCCGTCTGCACGGCGTCCGCTGCACTGGGGACGCTCACCTTCGGTGGGTCCGCCTCGGCCCAGCTGTGCCAGCTCGTCTCGGTGAACGGCTCGAGCTGCTCGAGCAGCTACCTCCCCCAACCCGGGCTCTCCGCCAACCTCGACGTGCTCCAGACCTTGACCACCCTGGCCGAGCTGGGCAACGGCACGACCCCGGTGGACGTGCAGGCGGCCTTGGGCATGCCCGGCGTTTCCGGCTCCACCCTGACCCTCACCCTGGTCCAACCACCGTCGATCGTCTACGGGCCGACCGGGACCGTCGGCACCACCGCCCAGACCAGCGCGGATCTCAAGCTGACCGTGCCCGGGTCCGGCCTGGTCGACATCCCGCTCTCGACGGCCAAGGGCACCGGGACCCTCACCACGGTCAACTGCTCCCAGCAGGACAACTCCTTCTCCTCGGCCGTCATCACCACTCGGACGACCACGCCCACCGCCCCCATGACTCTGAACGGGGCCAGCATCTCGACGCTGAGCATCGGCGGCGGTGCCAACAAGTCCATCCAGATCAACGTGTCCCAGACACCGGCTACGGCATCGACCCAGTCCGCCGGGACGAACCCGGCGCAACAGGGCTCGGTCGGCCCTGCCCTGACCTACACACCAGGCATCAGCTCGAGCAGCCCCTTGTACTCTCTCCTGACTGCCACCTTGCCCGGCGTTCTCGGCCCGATCCTGCAGGCCGCCGGGGTCGCGGTGGGCGGAACCAACGTGGCCAACCTCGACGACAACTGCGGCGCCGTCTCGATCGTCCAGTGAACCCTGTCTTCCTGTTCCTCTGTGGGGCGCTCCTCGGCATGGCCGCCGGCGCCCTGCTCGTCCCGCTCACCGGTCGCCAGCTGGCGACGTCCGTGGCCCGCGCCGCATCGGGCCCCGGCGATGCCGCTGACATCGCCTCCACGGCACCCGCGGCCACCGTCGTCACCGTTCCTCCACCCGGGCGGCTCGGGGGAATCCGGATCGAGCGCCGTCCCTGGATCGCCCTGTCGATCACCTCGGGGCTGCTCCCGGCCCTGGTGGTCCAGCGCGTCGGCTGGTCGGTCGTCGCGCTCCCTCCGCTCGTCCTGCTGGTCGGGTTGATCCAACTGTCGTACTGCGACCTCACGTACCGGCTGCTCCCCAAGACGCTGGTGTGGGCACTGACCGTGACCGTGATCGGCGGTGAGCTCGCCGTCGCCGCCGGCACGCACGAATGGGCTCGGCTGTGGACCGCCGTGTTCGGAGGCGTGGCCCTCTTCGCCCTGTTCTTCGTGATCAACCTGCTCAACCCGCGATGGCTGGCCTTCGGAGATGTCCGCCTCTCCCTGGTCGTCGGCTTCGGCCTGGCGTGGATCGGCCCTCTCGCGCTCCTCGAGGGGTTCTTCTTCGCCAACCTGCTGGCCGCGGTGGTGGGCCTGGGGCTCATGGCGGCGCACCGGATCCATCGCGGGAGTGCGCTGCCGTTCGGGCTGTATCTGACGCTCGGTACCGCACTCGTCCTCCTGTCCTGGAGTTAGCCGTACGACCACCGGCGCGTCGTGGTGTGGCACTCGGGGCGCCCGTGATGCACTTCGGTAGGGTGGACCCGAGGAGAGGAGGCCGGTATGGCCGAGGCCATGTTCACGATCGGTGCCGCCGTGCGTTGCAACGACGGTCCGTGCGGGAAGGTGATCCGGGTCGTCGTCGACCCCGTGGCCCGCGCCCTGACCCACCTGGTGGTCGAACCCGAGCATCGCAGCGGCCTCGGTCATCTCGTGCCGCTCGGGCTGGTGGAGCAGGAGCCCGGCGGTGAGCTGCTCCTCCGTTGCACTCGCGACGACCTCGACTCCTTCCCGGCCGCAGAGGAGACCGACTTCCTTCCCGGAGGCAGTGGCTACGGCGACTATGCCGCGCACGAGGCGTACTACTGGCCTTACTTCGGCATCGAGGGAGGGGACGATCCCGCCGTCACCTACGCCAGTGGCGTGGTCACCCGCGACACGCTGCCTGCCGGCGAGGTGGGGATCCGGCGGGGCGAACCCGTGCACGCCACCGACGGGGAGGTGGGCCGGGTCGAGGGTCTCGTCGTCGATCCCTCGGGTGGGCACGTGACCCACGTGCTCCTCCAGGAGGGCCACCTGTGGGGCCGCAAACAGGTCGCCATCCCCATCGGCGCGATCGGGAGCATCGCCGGCGGGATCCGAGCGCAGCTGAGCAAACACGAGATCGAGGAGCTGCCTCCCGTCGACCTGGTCCCGTCGTCCTCCTGATCTCAGGCGCCGGCGGCAGGAGGGTCCCTCACTCGGGCTCCTCCTGCCAGCTCAGCAAAGGACGGAGCAGGGCGGTCTTCTTCCGCTGATGGCCCGACATGCGACGCAGGATGTCGTCGAGCACGACGATGGCGCTGTCGACGTGTGGTCCCTTGTTCAGCATCACACACTCGGCTCGCTGGGCCATGGCGGCGTCCGTCACCTCTGCCCGCGAGGGCTGCCCGGTCCGCGCCAGGTGGTCGAGCACCTCGGTGGCCCAGATCACCGGGAGGTGCGCCGCCTCGCACAGCCACAGGATCTCCTCTTGCATCTCGGCCAGGCGTTCATAGCCTGCCTCCACCGCCAAGTCACCTCGGGCGATCATCACACCGACCTTGGGCAGGCGCATGGCGTGCAGCAGGATCTCGGGCAGTCGTACGAACGCGTCCTCCGTCTCGATCTTGAGCACCAGGCCAAGGTGCTCGGCACCGGCCCGAACGAGGTAGGACCGCATGGTGTCGATGTCGTGCTCCCCTCGGACGAATGAGAGGGCCACCATGTCGGCGTGCGCCGCGGCGACCTGGAGTAACGGCAGGTCGAGTTCGGTCACCACTTCGAGTGCCATCTCGGTCTCGGGGAGATTGACGCCACGCTCGGCGCGGAGCTTGGAGCCCATGGGGCCGGCCGTCTCGATCCTGATCACGGCCTCGCCTCCGTCGACGCTCTCGACGACTCCAGCCAGCTTGCCGTCGTCGAGCACAACCTGCTGCCCGGGCGCGATGACGTCGAAGACCGCGGCCAGCGTGCACCCGATCCGGGCCATGCCCGGTTGCCCGTGGCGCCAGGGAGCCGCTGGTTCGAGGTCCCGGGTCAGACGAAGGCGGTCTCCGGCGCAGAGCACGTGGTACTCGGGAAGGGCCGGGATCGTGCCCACCGACGTGCAGTCGGTGCCGCACCGGAGCTCACTCCCGGTCTCGAGATACGTGGTGTCCCAGACCTCCACGGTGGCTCGCTGCTCCTGGCAGCCCACCACGCGGAGTCGACGGTGCGATCCTCGCGTGTCGGTCAGATCGATCTCGTCCCCAGCGCGACGACGGCCCAGCCACTCGGGGTCGACCGGGAGTGCTCCTGGCGGAGCGCCCGGCGGCAGGACTCCGGCGACCAACGTCACGATTGCCGCCGTGACCGGTACCCCTCGCTGGTCGCGCCGGGGGCGGATGCGCTGGGCCCGAGGTCCCGTCGCCAGAGGACCAGTCCTCAGCTTGGGGCCCGGCAGATCCATCGAGATCCGGCAGGGGCGAGCCTCCTCGTCCGCTGCCCGACGCACATGACGCGTCATCTGCTCCCAGATGGCCGGACCGTCGTGCGCTCCGTTGATCCGCGCCACGTCCATGCCCGAGGCGACGAGATGCCGGACCAGCGGGTAGTCGCTCGCCGCCTCCGTGGGAAGCGTCACCATGACGCGCGGCACTCTGCCCCGGGGACGCTCTCCGAAGAGGGCATCTGTGTTGCGGTCGAGTGCCGCCCGGCCCGCCTCGAAGTCCAACGACACCGGCACCCGGCGGGACGACGAACGGTCCAGCTCGGCTCGGACACTCTCGAGGGTGGCCAGGGCGTGTGGTTCGCAGCGCCCGAGCGAGGACAGCCCGCGGGCACCCAATCGTCTCTGCAGCGACCGCACGTCGCTCTGGCGAAGTGCGACGTAGTGCACGAGGTTGACGGCATCGGCGTGATGGGCCGGGTGAACCGCGGCGATCTCCTCGTGGTGACGCGCCTCTGAGCGCGCCATGGCGTCCTCGAGACGCTCGAGATCGGCAACGATCAGCGGTCGCTGACCATTGGCCGACGGTGGCTGAGACGCCACCGGCATGGGCTCACTCCTTGGCGACGGCGATCTTCGTGACGACGGGCTCGGGCGTCTCGGCCGAGGTCGGAACTCGGACTTCGAGGATCCCGTCCTTGTAGGTCGCCTTCACGTCGGTGTCGGTGGTACCCGGCGGCACCAGCAGATCACGGCGGAAGGACCCGAAACGGAGGTCCCGGCGGGTGTAGTCGCGCTCCTTTGTCTCCTCCTCCTCGCGCCGCTCCGCCACGACATGGAGGACATCCCCATCCAGCGAGACCTCGACGTCCTTCTCCGGGTCGATCCCGGCGATCTCGACTCGGATGACGAGGCTGTCACCCTCGGTGAACTCGTCCGACTTGATGGTCTCGAGCCCCTCGGGCACGACCACGAAGGGCCGGCGGAACAGTGCCGGCCAATCGGCGAAGAAACTCTCGAAGATGTCGTTGGGCCGGCGGGCCGGCTGCTCCTGCCCCGACTTTCCGTGCTTGACCAGTGCCATCAGCTTCTCCTTCCCGCGCTCGGTCCTCGAGCGCCCTACCCAGTCGGACTTCCGCGAGCCCCCCTCCCCATGGTCCGCTGCCGACCCGGCTCCAGCCAGGGCCGGAGGTCCCAACGGCGCGCTCCACCCCACTCGGCTAGACCCGGGGCATGCGTGGGAACCGCATCGCCCCCGCCGCGGCGGCCGCGGCCCTCGGCGGCGCCACGGTGGCGTGGTGCGGCTGGGTCAGCGGCTTTCACCGCACCACGGCAGCGGCCACGATCACCTGGGCGTGCTCACTCGCTGGTGTCGTCGCCGTCGACCTGCTCCTCTCGAGGGCCGCGGCCGCCGGTCATGGAGGTCGCGTGCTCCGGGCGGCAGAGCATTCCTGGCCCCGCCCCGGTCGCGGCGGTCCCAGGAATGCCCTCTGGGGTGTCGCCCCCTGGCTCGGGATCGCCATCGTCGCGGCCGCCTGGGACGTGCTCGGACTGGACACGGGGCCCCACGCGTACCACCTCACCTTGAGTGCCCTGGCCCAGGCCTACCGGCCGCTCAACGCCGCCCTGCTGCTGGGCTGGCTCGGGTTGGGGCTCGGCTTCCACCTGGCGCGCCTGCGCGCGCCGATCGCGACGCGCCCCCTCGCCCCGGGTCACGGCCTCGACAGGAGCCCTCCTTCGGGCCCGAGCGCACCGGTCGTAGCCGCCGCCGGCCTGGCGCGGCCTGCCTGGCACCGAGCCGCACCCGGGCTCTTGCTCCCACAGAGTCCGGCCGCCGGTGTTGCCTTCTGGGTTGCCCTGCCCCTGGCCGCCGTCGGAGTCGACATATCGGCGCGGCGTTCGGGTGGCCGCGTTGCCACGGCCGAGGAATTCTCCCGCTTCGTCTCGACGGCGCCCCTCGCCCACGCCGGTCTCGCCCTCGCCTGGGTGGCCGCCGGGTACCACCTCTTCGTGCGGTGATCAACGGGGCGTCCACGGCCGCAGTTCCTGGTCGCCGCGTGCCGTCGGCCGCTCGGCAACCAACTCACCGATGCACCCGATCAGGCCGTCGAGCACCTCGCCGCGATACCTTCAACTCGACGGCGGGCGCTGTATGCGCCCCTGAGCCCGGAGACGGATGGGAGGTTCACCTTCGATGACTGAGGTGACCCAGCTCGGTTGGCGACACGCTGGGCGGTGGGTGGTCTCGTGACCCGACCCCAGCTCGTGCTCACGTTCGACCTGCGTCACCCGCCCGAGCTCGGGGCGTCGGGGCGTGAGCAGTATGCCGCCGCTCTCGACATTATCGAGTGGGCTGACGGCCACGACTTCCGGCGCGTCATGTTCGGCGAGCACCACCAGTCGCCCGACGGCTACCTCCCCGCTCCGCTGGTCTTCGCAGCTGCGGTGGGCGGTCGGACGAAGAAGATCCGCGCGGAGATCTCGGTCCTGCTGGCCCCGCTGTACAACCCGGTGCGCCTGGCCGAGGAACTCGCGGTGGCGGACCTCTGCCTCCAGGGCCGCCTCGACGCCGCCGTGGCGGCCGCATACGTGGAAGCGGACTTCACCATGTTCGGCGTCGACTACGAGAACCGGGGTCTGGCCATGGAGGAGCTCGTCCCGTTCCTCCGCCAGGCCTGGACAGGTGAACCCTTCGACTACCAGGGCGAGACCATCCGGGTGACGCCCAAGCCAGCCCAGGACCCCATGCGGATCTACATGGGTGGGGGCACCCGCAGAACCATCGATCGCGCCGTGCGTCTCAGCGACGGATGGATCGCACCAGGATCCGACGAGGCATGGTCGATGTACCGGGAGATATGCCAGGAGCATGGCAAACCCGATCCCGGCGAGTTCCCGACATCGGGCCCCATGTTCCTATGGGTGACCACCGAGAACAAGCAGAGCGTGCTCGACCGCCTGGGCCCGCACATCAAGCACCAGGCCGACACCTACGCCGCCTGGGCGAGCGGCGCCTTCTCCGGGGCCCACCACCATCCGTACGCACTCCGTGACCTCGACGACGTGGTGCAGGGCGTCGGCCAATACCAGATTCTCGATCCAGAGGAGACCATCGAGCTGGCGAACCGGCTTGGCCGGCGCGGCTGGCTCGTGCTGAACCCACTGATGTCGGGCATTGCGCCCGAGGAGGCCTGGAAGATGCTGCGGGTGGTCGAAGAGCAGGTCCTGCCCCACCTCGACACCCTTCCACGCTGGCCGCCCACGCGCCACGCGACGCTCAGGCATCCCGTGGCGCCCGGGTGAAGCTCGCCCTACTTCCCATGCAACCGCTCTACGACAGGGGCGAAGCGATCCATGTCGATGTCGCGGATCGTGAGGTAGCTCAACCCGAATCGCTCGCGCCGCTCTTCGAGCTGATCGCAGAGCGCATCGACGGTCCCGATGAGCACGTGGGGATTCCCCGAGACATCCTCGGGTCCCATCCCCAGCCGCCTCGCCCAGAGGTCGATCGCTTCGTTGGCGTTCTCGGTGACACTCATGTAGTACGCCCCGACCTCGAGCACCAGATCATCGAAGCGATCACCCGCAGCATCCCGAATCCACCCCACCTTCTCCAACGTGGCCCCGGCGGTGCTGCTCTGGTTCCCCTCCTTCACGACCTTGCCGGCGCTGTTGTCCCGATTGAGGCACACGATGTCCGCCTGGCGCGCCGCCATCTCCAACACCCTCCGCCTCCCACCACCAACGGCGATCGGCGGACTCGGAAGCTGCAACGGCTTCGGCGTGGCTTCGAACCCCATGGCGCGCACTCCACGACTCCCCTCCACCGAGAGCACACCGGGGACGAACGAAGCGCGCAGGACATCGATGACCTCGGCGAGCCGCTCGATGCGCACACCGGGCGAGTCGTAGGGCACGCCCATGGCCTTGTACTCGGCCTGGATCCAACCAGCTCCGAGTCCGATCTCGATCCGACCACCCGAGAACACATCCAAGGTGGCGAGCGACTTCGCCAGCACCGTCGGGTTGTGGTAGTCGACGCAGATGACCCGGAAACCGACTCGCAGCGATGTGGTCGCGTCGGCGATGACCTGAGCCGTCGGCAATGCCGCTGTGGGTTGCGGCGGATGGTTCGCGGCCTCCATGGCCGGACCCGGCCCCAGATAGTGGTCGTTGACGTGCAGGGCGAAATAGCCGAGGCCCTCGGCCTTGCGGGCCGTCTCCTCGATCTCTCGGCGGCTCGCCGCACCGCCGGTCATGGCCGCGAAACAGAAGGGATGCATGGGCTCCGACAGTAGCGCTCCACTCCGTCAGGATCCCCGTCACTGAAGCAGGACCGTGGGTCTGACGGCAAGCCCACTTCTGATTCAGCGGCTCGGCACATGCTCCCCCAGCTTCGACAGTGCGCCGGTGGCTGCGTCTGCCCCCGAGTGCAGCGCGCGCTCGGCGGCGGGCTCGAGTTGGTGCGCAGCATCCGCCCTTCCCCGAGAGGTTGGAGCACCACTCTGGCCTTGGCCACCTTCCCCGCCGGATCTCGGACCGCGTCGAGGCCTCCTCCGACAAAGATCGATGCGAGCAACGGTCGGGCAACGCGCCGGGAACGTGCCATGCCTTGTGACTACCCGTTTCGAGCACACCGTACGCATCGCACCTCTCCAAGTGTCGATCGTGCGATGAGGCTTGCTCGATCCGTCGAGCGTCGAGAGCGACTTCACCGGCAGCGTTCATTCATGATGCGGGAGGAAGCACTGCGGGAGTTCATGCTTGACGTCGAGGACGAGCAACGAGACATTCGATCCAACTCGCCCGACACCAACGACCAGTAGCTCCTCGGAGAATAGAGTCGTCCGTGGTGGCAGTGCCCCACTTCGCCTGTGTCCCCAAGGGGTCGTTGGCGGCGGTAAGGCGCGACTAGTCGCAGACCATACGAGAGACGCCCTCACGTCGCTCGGTGAGCTGCTTCCGCCTCTCGTCAGGTGAACATGGGGCCGACTGGGCCAAGGCGCGATGAACGTCCTCCACTTTCATCACCCGCGTCGTCGGCACAGACGCATCCCGTGCACCGCACAACCTCAGGATGATGATGCCGCGTTCGAGATCCATCGCCTCGAGCCAATTGTGGACTCCGGGATCACGATGGGACAGAACGACACGAAACACACCGTCGGAGTCCGGGATCGCCTGGAACTGGTTGATGCTCGTGAACCGATTGGCGTAGTCGAGCGTGTGCCAGAGCGAAGAGGCAAGCTGGAAAGCCCAGAAGTCGGCGCGTGGATCGGGGACCTCGATGATCAGCGCCTCTTCTGCGGCGAGCCGCCAGATCCCCGTAGCCACGACCGGGAGCTTTGTCTCCTTGCGTCCCAGCTCCGGATGGAACGCGTTGGACGCAACCTCCTCGAGCTCCGTCGACTTCTTGATCCAAAACCTGATGGCGGCCTCGAGAATCCAGTCGGATACCACGTCGAATTCAGCAGCCACCCGGGCGGCGTTGTATTCAACACGCGGCGCAGCCTTGCCATCGAGACACTCGATCCGAAGTATCGATCGCTCGGCCCGTGACCAGTCGTCGAAGAACTCGCGGGTGGTGAGACCCACCGTGCCCGGGTGCAGTGGCCACCATTGGCGATCCCGCTGCTCGCCGCCGATGAAGATCTCAAAGTTTCCGTCGGCGTCGAGCTCTAGATCGGACCGCACGATCGTCACCATCGGCTTGCTCAGGCGACTGTCCATGGAGAAGTACGACGCGTTCCCGAGCCGACCCCACACTCGGTAGGAGAGGTCCTCGCGGACCATGGCGCGTCGATAGACGCCATCGGGGCTGGCTGCGCCCCAGTCAAGCAAGTGAAACTGTCCCGGTGCACTCCACATGGGTTCGAGAGGATCGTGATTCGTAATGGCGGCTTCGACGGCATAGGCCGTCATCAACAAGAGATAGTGAAACGACTCAGTTCGATCGACGGGACTGCTCGTCAACGTAGAGTCCTGCAGGAGGCGCGCACTCTGGAACAGGCGCTGGCCATAGGTCTTCACAGCGTTCTCGTCGAGCGAGAGTCCGGGCACGTCGTCGACTTCTCGCAAGAGCTTGTCGATGAGCGCCGAGGACGGCATCGGCATCAGCGCGAATGGTGACGTCGCGTTGGGATCGGGTTCACTTATCCATGACATCGGCGCTCCACGGTCGGTCGTGGCCCAGGTTCGTCACACCTTGCAATCTGAGCCGAACGTTATGATCTGAACTTTAGGCATGGATCTCGAGATCGGGGCGTGCCATCGACGGTCGATGGCAGATGGTCGACACGGCAATGACCAGGCCGCCACGAGTTCCAGGAAAGAACGGAATGACACGGGCCACCACTGACGAACTGATAGCCAGCGCCACCGCCGAGACCGGCCTGAGCGACTTCGGAGCCGATGGCTGGCAGGAGGGCCTCGACGCGATGGTCGCCGCCATCGGCATCGACATACCCGACGACGACGCCGCGTCCCGCGTCGAGGACATCCTCGTCGAACGGCTGAGAACCCGGCTACGGATCGAGCAGTGGTACGCCGAGCACGGCCAGGAAGCGTCGGCACCCGTGGAGGGGCCTCTCGTCATCATGGGACTGCCCCGCACCGCCACGACCGCCACCCACTACATGCTGTCGCTCGACCCGCAGATTCGCTACCTGCGTACATGGGAGCGCAACCAGCCGCTCCCCCCTCCCGACATCGCGAGCGAAATGTCAGATCCCCGCCGGGTCGAACCTGTACGGTCGACGATGCACATCCGCACGGTCGACGGACCCGCTGAGGACGGCCCGCTCCACATGCTCGACTTCCGCAGTGGCCACGGTCTGCCCCTTCCCACCTTTGAGGAGTGGTGGACTGCCAATCGCCATCCGACTGCGTTTGCCTACATGGATCGGGTGCTGCGCCTGCTCCACTCGCACCGGCCGCCGCACTACTGGTTGCTGAAATACCCCGCGTACGGGTACCAGCTCGACGACATCCTCGCACAGTGGCCCGGCACGAAGTTCGTGTGGACCCACCGGGACCCAGCGAAACTGGTCCCCTCCACGTGCAGCGTCACGATCGACGGTCGGCGGCGACGCATCCCCGACTACGAGCCCGACGACTGGTCGGCGTTCGGCCACCAGCAGCTCAAGCGATTCTCCATCGCTGCCGCCCGGGCCACTGAAGCCCGCCAGCGAATCGGCGACGAGCGCTTCATCGATGTGAGCCAGCAGGAGATGAGCGCCAGTCCGCTGGGGGTAGCCGAACGTATCTACGACTTCGCCGGGCTCCCGCTCTCGACTCAGCACCGCGGCGTGATCGAGGAGTGGTCCGAAGCGAACCGGGCCGGATCTCGCGGTGCGCACACCTACACCGCCGAGCAGTACGGGCTCACTGACGACGAGATCCGAGACGCGTTCGGTTCCTACCTGAAGGAGTACCACCAGTACTGCATGTAACAAGCATGACTCCGTGTACCGGCCGAGGCCGGAAAGTGGCTTCTTCGTGCGCCGGGAACGAGACCCGGATAGCCTCCTGACACACTTTACGGCGAGGAGGTTCCCCATGGCCGAATTTCCTGCGATCACCCACGTCGCTCTGACGGTGAGCGACCTGGAGCGAAGCCGTCCGTGGTACCAGCGTTTGTTCGGCTCCGATCCGGTGATCGATGAGGACACCGGTCCTTTCCACCACGTCGTGTGGCTCACCGGAGGGACGCTCGTCGGAATTCACCAGTTCCCGGACTTGAAGACCGCAGAGCCCTTCAACGAGCGACGCCCCGGCCTGGATCATCTGGCATTTGCCTGTGCGAGCCGGTCGGAGCTCGAAGGATGGGAGCGCCGCCTCAATGAGCTCGGCATCCCAAATGGTGGCATCGTCGACGCTCCGTATGGCTCAGGTTTGTCGTTCCGTGATCCCGACAACATCGCTTTGGAGTTCTTTTCGCCTCCTGGGTAACGAAGCGAAGTATCCACAACGGCATGGACACCCATGCCGCTCGTACCTGTGGGGGGCCCGGTTCGACCGCTCGGGGGACCGCCTTGCGGCACGCCCACGGCGCTCGGGTGCAACTGCCTACGATGGAACGTTGCAAGTCTCCGTCCGTCAGGTGGGCGGAGCGCCGGGGACAAAGGACCCACCGAGGCCATGAAGCCGACGAACTCCACAGAGAAGTTCGCAGTCGAGTACATGCCCATCCACGGGCACCAGATCGGCTACCGGCGTGGCGGTCAGGGCCCGGTGTTGCTGCTGCTCCACGGCATCGCCGGCAGCTCTCTCACCTGGGTCCCCTCCATGGGGTTGCTGGAGAGCGACTTCACGGTGCTGGCCCCGGACTTCCTCGGGCACGGGGCATCGGAAAAGCCTCTGGGCGACTACTCGCTCGGCAACCTTGCCACTGTCATGCGTGACTTCCTCAATCTCCTCGGTATCGGCCGGGCCACCGTGGTCGGGCAATCCTTCGGCGGTGGAGTTGCCATGCAGTTCGCATATCAGTTCCCCGAACGTTGCGAGCGCCTGGTACTCGTCGATGCCGGAGGCTTGGGCCGCCAGGTCAACTGGATTCTCCGCCTCGCCACCATGCCAGGGGCCGAGTACGTAATGCCTGCGCTCTTCCCGTCCTTCGCGGGGAGATGGGGGGACTCTGTCGTCAAGTTCCTGGGCGACCGAGGCTTCCGTAACGCCGAGGCCATCGAGATGTGGCGCTCTTACAGGTCATTGACCGAAGGTGAGAGCCGCCGCGCCTTCGTCCGGACCATGCGGTCAGTGATCGACCCCGGGGGGCAGTCAGTGAGTGCCGCCGACCGCCTCTACCTGAGCGCACAGATGCCAACGCTCATCATTTGGGGCGAACGCGACAGGATCATTCCGCTCCACCATGCCCACCAAGCGCACGAGGCAATCCCCCACAGCAGGTTGGAGGTGATGCCGGGGGTGGGCCACTTCCCTCAAGCAGAGGAGCCCGCCCGCTTCGTCGAGATCCTGAGGGACTTCCTACGTACGACCGAGCCCCGGACGTTCGACCCTGAGGAGCTGCTCGACTTGCTGCGCCAGGGTCCGCGGGACGAGGCAGGGCCGAGAAGCGCCACGCCTCCTGACCCCACTTCGTGAAGTGCCGAGGGGTTGCGAGTCCTCGCCTCCGAGAAGGCCGAGAGCCTCACCGAGACCGGGGCGCAGCAGCCAGATGGCATCGTGCCCCAGTTCATTGATACTTCTCTGAGGGTCCACCGCTTGATTGCTGGTCCCAAATAGCTTCGGGAGTGCTGGCAGGTTCGGTCTGACTTGGAGTCCCGTGACGTTGCAAGACGTCGTCGACCGAGACCTTCCAGCCGCACATTGAAAGACGGCACGTCCCGTCTCCAAGTTGGGGTGATTGGCCCGGCTTGCAGCAACAAGCCTGGGCCGCCCGTCGCTCCGATCCGGAACGGCCGTGCCATCCCTAACTCCAAATGACAGAAGGGATGACCATGACCATCGTAGAAGCTGCGCGTGGGATCACCGGTGGTGTCGACACCCACCGCGACGTCCACGTGGCCGCAGCGCTCGATCCGCTCGGGGGACTGCTCGGCACCGAGAGCTTCTCGACCGATTCCACCGGCTACCAGGCACTGCTGGGCTGGCTCGAGACCTTCGGCGACGTCACCAAGATCGGCGTCGAGGGCACTGGGTCCTATGGCTCGGGCCTGGCCCGCTATCTACGCCGGGTGGGCGTCGAGGTCCTCGAGGTCGATCGACCGGATCGCCAGAAGCGTCGTCGCAGCGGCAAGTCCGATCCCCTCGACGCCATCGAAGCCGCCCGGGCCGCCTTGAGTGGTCGGGCGAGAGGCAAAGCCCAAGTCGCGCGACGGTGCGGTCGAGGCCATCCGGGTTCTCGTCGTCGCCAAGCGCTCGGCCCGCCAGGCCAGGGGCAAGGCCTTGGTCCAGATGCGTCACCTCGGCTACAGCGCTCCTGAGCAGCTCCGTTGCCGGATGAAGGGCCTTTCGGTGCCCGCACTGGTCGCCAAGGGAAAGGGGCTACGTCCCGGCCGATCACTCGATCCGGTAACTGCGGCCACCAAGGCGTCGCTGTCCTCGCTTGCCCGCCGGATCGGCTCGCTCGACGACGAACTGGCCGAGCTCAACGAGAGGATCGAAGCGCTCCTTGTCGCCACCGTGCCCGATCTTCTCAAGCTCTTCGGTGTCGGTCCCGACACGGCGGCGGCTCTCGTTATGGCCGCCGGCGACAACCCCGAGCGCCTTCATTCAGAGGCGGCCTGGGCCCACCTGTGTGGGGTGTCGCCCATCCCCAAGGGCTCGGGCAAGAACAGCGGCCGGGTCAAGGTCCACGACGGCGGGGACCGTCAGGCCAACAGCGCGCTCTGGCGCATTGTGATGGTCCGCATCGCCCATGATCCCGAGACCCAGCTCTACTTCGAACGTCGAGTCAAGGAGGGCAAGACCACCCACGAGGTCATCCGCATCTTGAAGCGCTACGTCGCCCGCGAGGTCTATCGCTACCTGCCTCGCGGCTAGATCCCTGGGCCGAGGGTCTGGCTCTCCCCAGTTCTGTCGTCCCTCGGGGTGGGCTTGACCGGGTTCGACGGACAGGTTTGTTGTGTTGATCATGCCGCCTGACGGTCGGCGTTGTGGTGGATGAGTGCTTCGTACTTGGCGGGGCTCATGTAACCGAGCGAGCTGTGCAGACGACGCGTGTTGTACCAGCCTTCGATGTACTCGAAGACAGCGCGGCGAAGTCCCGCTCTCGTCGGCCAGGCCCGCGTGTCGATGAGCTCGCGCTTGATGGTGGCGAAGAAGCTCTCGGCCACCGCGTTGTCCCAGCACTCGCCCTTGCGTCCGACCGAGAGCACGACGCCGTTGGTCTGGGCCAACTCCGCGTAGTCACCGCTCGTGTACTGGCATCCCCGGTCGGAGTGGAAGATGACGCCCTCTGGGGGTCGGCGCTGGACGAAGGCCATCTGCAGGGCCTCTTCGACGAGCTCGGTGCGCATGTGGTCGGCCAGCGCCCAGCCCACGACGCGTCGAGAGGCCAGGTCGATGACCGTGGCCAGGTAGGCCCAGCCTTCCCAGGTCGCGACGTAGGTGATGTCGCCGACATAGCGACGGTCGAGCTCTTCGCACGGCCCGAAGTGGCGTTGGATCAGGTCCTTGGCCGCCTCGGCTTGGGGATCGGCCACCGTCGTCGTGCGCCAGCGCTTCTTGGCCCGGCCCTCGAGGCCGGCCGTTCGCATGAGCCGGCGCACCCGCCACTTGCCGACCTCGGTGCCCTCGTCGCTGAGGGCCTTGCGCACCCGCAGGCACCCATAGGTGCCCTTGGACTCGTCGTGGACCTCTTTGATCTTCTCGGTCAACTCGGCGTCGGTGACGTCGCGCTCCGAGGGGACGGCCTTCTTGCGCTCGTAGTAGGCGGACCGGGAGACTTCGAGCAGGCGACAGGCGCGCTTGGCGCCGTGACCTGCAGCTTCTTCCGCCTCGATGAACGGGTCCACCGTCATCGGGTCTCCCGGGCGAAGAAACTTGTTGCTCGCTTCAGCGTCTCGTTGTCGAGGCGCAGCTGGCGGTTCTCGTGGCGCAGGCGTGCCAGCTCGGCGCGCTCTTCTGTGCTCAGTCCGGGCCGCTCGCCGGCGTCGATCTCGGCCTGCTTCACCCAGCTCCGCACGTTCGTCTCTGTCAGGTCGAAGTCCCGAGCAACCTGGCCGATCGAGCGGTCACCGCGTCTGCAGTGCTCGACGATCTCGGCTTTGAACTCCGGGGTGAACGACCGGCGGGGACGGGGCTTCTTCCTCTCCATGGTGTCCATGATGGGCATCCTCTCTGGTGCTGTGCACCTGATGGCGGATGTCCGTCAAACCCGGAGAAGCCCAGGGCTGACTTTCCAGCGATTCGCCGACCCTCATCCCGGGCCACCATCTCGAAAACGCGTGACCCGATAAGAGCCTGTCCTCACTCCGAGTGACTCATCAATGTTCTGTCCGCTGTTTTCACTCCCGAACCCCCGAAGAGGGGTTGACAAGTGATAGGAGCGTCGCCGGATCGTTTGGATATGCGAGGGCGCCGACGGGTATTTGGCGGTTGGGCAGGGTGGGGAACCCACGGCCTTCGTGGTAGCCAATGAGAGGACCGAGATCCGAGGAAAAGGACACGACCTTGTCAGAACTTCTCGTTGACTTCATCACTTCTCTCGATGGGCACGCGGCCGCCGAGGGCTGGCCGGGCTGGTGGGGGCTGGAAGGACCCGGGTATCTGACGTGGTTGGGAGCGCAACCCGAAGCTGACTACACCATCCTGATGGGTGCCACCACGTACCGTGTCATGTCAGGATTCGCCGCCCAAGGCGAGCCCGGCACCGATGCGCTGGCGGGCATGTCGAAGGTCGTCATTCTCGACAACGTTGACCGAGCCCCTTTCTTGGGCCAACTCGCGGCTCGTTTCTCAAGACCCCGTTGAGTCCGTGCGGGAGATGAAGCAGCGGAGCTCCAAGTCGATGCGCACCATCGGCAGCCTCACCCTTTGCCGCTCTCTCCTGAAGGCTGACCTTGTCGATCGCTTCCGCGTGGTTGGCTTTCCCGTCATCACCGGAGGCAGCGGCCGAGATCGGATCTACGATGGCTATCCTGACGTCGCTCTCGACATGATCAGCCATCGAACGTTCGACGGTCGCATCCAACTCCTCGAGTACGTTCCGACGATTCTGGACGGTCCACCGGACGCCAGGTCAGTCAACGCCTGATAGCCAGCTCGCTGGGTGCAGGCCGTTCAGTCGCTTCAGATGGGTCAAAGACAATGGTTCAGCCGAGGCCTCGCGTGGCAGCGCGCTCAAAGAGACCGGCGCGATCTCTGAGGTGGTCCAGCAGCGCAGGTGGAGAGAGCACCTGGAACTCCGCACGCGCATTTCCCAGAGCCAGTGTCGCCCAATCGAGTGAGTCAGAGGTCATGCGAAACCGGCATTGTCCGGATCCCACGTCTTCGAGGCTGCCCCACGGGCCGATGCGCTCTCGGGCCGCGGCCGCGGGGGCGTCGATGAGCACTTCCACCTCGTATCTCGATGTCACGCTCTCGATACTGGATCTGACGAATGCTGCAGCATCCTCAGCCGGCGGTCGGCGAGGGATGGCATGGACGCCCGTGATCTTCGGTTCGGCCAGTCGGTCCAGACGAAAGGTTCGCCAGTCGAATCGAGTCAGGTCCCACGCCACGAGGTACCAGCGCCTGCCGAGCAAGACCAACCGGTGCGGATCAACCTCTCGGGTACTGGCTGCGCCGGCGTGGTCGACATACGCGAACTCCAGGCGCTCACCGTCTCGGCAGGCCTGGGCGACCGAGACCAGCACGTCTGCCTCAACGCTGGTGGCGGACTGCTGCCAGGGGGCAGGAACGGTCATGGCGGCGAGGGCGTCGATGCGACGGCGGAGCGCGGACGGCATGACCTTGATTACTTTGCTGAGCGCCCGAAGTGACGAATCCTCGATGCCGGTGACGGTGCCGGCCTGGATGGCCGAGTGCATCCCCACCCCGATCGCAACCGCCTCATCGTTGTCGAGCAGGAGGGGGGAAGCACGGCCCCGGCTGCGAGTTGGTAGCCGCCGTCCACGCCCCGGCGTGCATCAACCGGGTAACCAAGGTCTCTGAGCCGGTCGATGTCACGACGGAGAGTGCGAGGTGAGACCTCGAGGCGAGCAGCCAGTTCGCCCCCGGCCCAGTAGCGACGGGACTGCAAGAGGGACAACAGTCGCAGGGTTCGCGTGCCCGGGCTTGCCATCTTGACAAGTATCTCACGATTTAGGCCAGAACTTGACCGCTAAGGGATTCACGGTGGTGCGTGACGCCAGATGAAGCCCTCGTAGAAAGGCCGCTCCCCATGACCACCGACACCTCCCCCTCCATGACCAACCTCGAGCGGAATGACCTCCTCGGTGCCTTGGATCAGCACCGGAATCTCCTCCTCCGGAGCGTCTCGGGCCTGGTGGATGATCAAGCCCGGCTGACGCCGACGGCCAGCAAGCTCTGCTTGGGCGGGATCATCAAGCACGTGTCCCTGGTCGAAGAGGGATGGGTCCGTTTCATCGAGAAGGGTCCTGACGCCATCGGGCCGTCGGATGAGACTGCCTACGAGGCCCATGCAGCAGGCTTTCGCATGGCACAAGGCGAGACACTGTCGGCCCTCGTCGCTCGCTACGAGGACGTGGCACGAGGCACCGACGAGCTGGTGATCTCACTGCCCTCGCTGGACGCATCCCACATGCTTCCCGAGGCCCCTTGGTTCGAACCCGGCGCACAGTGGTCCGCTCGCCGGGTGCTCCTGCACATCGTGGCCGAGACAGCCCAACATGCCGGTCACGCCGACATCATCCGCGAGACGATCGATGGAGCGAAGTCCATGGGCTGACCGAACAGGACCACCGACATCGGGATCCGCACCCAGCGCCGAATGGTCGCATGCACCCGGGCACCCTTGGTGGCCCCCCGCCCGCACGTTCGGACAGGGGTGCCGTCAAATGGCCACGAACTGGCCACCTGAGCGCTCAGCTTGAAAGACTCAGCCGGCGATCACGTTGTGGACCGTGGCGACCATCGGCTCCTTCAGTTCGACACCCAACTCGGCGAGGATCGGCACGAGCGTTGTCCCGAAAGCATCAAAGTCCGCCTGGGACTCCCAGATGTCGAAGACCTGGATCGCGCCGTTCGATTCGAGAGCACAGTGATACGTGCGCCCCTTCGGGCTACCTGCACCGGCCGCTTCCAGCTTCTTGATTGCACTGTTGTATTTCTCGGGCGTGAACCCTTCGTGCACGAAATAGATTCCGAGTGCCATTGAACACCACCTCTCCGTCGTGTTCGGCCAATCCCCAATGGATCACGCCAAGCGGGACGCTAGCCCTCGGTGGGGTCGGAGTGTCGAGCCAGCCCTTCACTGACGACCGAGAGGTGCTCGGCCTGGCCGTTTTCCAAGATTTGTGACTTTTCTCCTATTGCGGTTGCGATGACATTGGGGAGAAGGTGTCCGAGAACAAAGCCGTCCGGGGGGAGGGTTCCACGTGAGAACAGGTCCGCTGGGGCGTGCGCATTTCGCGCCCGTGCTCGCTCTCGTAATGGTCGGCTCGTTCTTGGTGTTCGGAGCGACCGCCGCTGGCGCTTCCGGCCCGTTCGGTGGTCCGTCCTTCGGGGACCGCCACGGAATCCGGTTTGGACATCTTCCCTATCCGCCTCCGTTTTCAGGCAGCTCTTACACCTGCAACGGTGCCAACGGCGGGATCATCCCGCAGGGCACCTACGGCTCTGTCGTCGTTACGGGAACTTGCTATATGCCGGCGGGCAACATCACCATAAGGGGCGACCTCGACATCGCGCCGGGTGCACTCCTCGATGCTGTCACGCCCGGCGACCCGACAGGGAGCCCTGTCGTGCCGGCAACCGTTGTGGTGGGCGGCAACGTGAACGTCGGTTCCGGGGGCGTCCTCCTCTTCGGGTGCTCGCCGAACATCTCGTGCTCGAACCCACCCGGCATTACCTACGATCGAATCGCTGGGAACGTCACGGGCTATGGGGCACTGGGTGTGGTGGTGCACTCGGCAGCCATCGACGGCAACGTCAGCCTGCTCGGTGGCGGCGGGGGTGCAGCGGCGGAGAACTGCTCGGCGGTGACCGTTCCAACGCAGAGCGGACCCGTCCCACCGGCACCTTGGTCAGAGGATCCGAACTTGCTGTTCACGCCCGTCTATAGCGACTTTGAGGACGCCACAGTTGGTGGGAACTTCGCCATGAGCGGTTTGACCTCGTGCTGGCTCGGGTCGCTCCGTGTCCAAGTCGGTGGAAGCGCCACATGGGTGAACGACACCATGGGCGACCCTGACGCCATGGAGATCGGAAGCAACCTCATCAATGGCAACATGACCTGCTTTGCCAACTCCGCGGGAGGAACCTCCGGGGTTCAGTTCGGTGATGGTGGCGCCGCCCCGAACGTGGTGGGGGGTATCGGTTTCGGACAGTGTGGGTTCAACGTGTTGCAGCTGAACCCATCACCGGGAGCGCTGTCGATGCAGACGCCTCCGCAGACCTGCACCTCGACCACGTGCATCCCCGAGCACATCGCGGTGAGCAAGTGGGGCCTGACGACCTTCTGGGGCAAGCACGCACAGGTCGGACCGAGCGAGGTCTCGCTGAGCCTTGGTACGACCGAATCGGGCGACATGTTGGCGGCTCAGGTGAACAACGTGATCCTCAGCGGCAACGGCCTCACTGGATCAGAGACATTTGACCCGTCCCAACCACTCGGCGCAACCGGGGAAGCCGTTGCAGCCACCACTTACCCGAATGGATCAGAATCGTTCACTGCGTTCGACAATTGCGCCTGCACCTTCGAGGGCCAGAGTGGCACTGTGTCAATCAGGGCATACGGCACCGTGTCCCCGAACGGCTTGACGAGTGGCACCTTCCTCATCACGTCGGGTGGGGCGAGTGGCGGAGGTCTGGGTACTCTGGCTGGCTACGGAACGTTCTCCAGCTGGGGCCAGCCGGCTGGAGTCCTGGGACTCGTGGAGCACCTCAAGATCTCCTGACGGCAGACGATCTGACGCCCGCGGTCCGGAGATCGTCGATCGGCCCGAAGCCCGGGACATCTCCTGCCAAGCTGGTCGACATGGAGCCGATCGACGTCGATGTCTTCGAGGATCTCGTGGCCACAGCGCTGGCCACGATTCCCGAAGCGCTCCGCGCCGATATGGACAACGTCGCGATCATCATCGACGACGAGAGCCCGCCGGGTCCGCTCTATGGCCTCTACGAGGGTGTTCCGTTGACGAGTCGGGGCGGCCACGGAGGAGCGGGTCCTGACCGGATCACCCTCTTTCTAGCCACCATCTGTCAGTCCGCCGCAACGACGGAGGAGTTGGCCAGCCGGGTGCGGGTCACATTGCTCCACGAGGTCGGCCACCACTTCGGCATCAGTGATGCTCGTCTGCGGGAGCTCGGCTGGTCTTAGAGCCCATAGTCCGGTGCATCGAGCCCATGGCGACGACGGCTGCCCCAGTTCGGCGGGACAATGACCGAGGGGGCACACCCCGAGTCCCGAGCCGGTGCCCCTGCCAGATGCTTCCCGGCGCTGACCTGGGCTTCCGGGTGGAGGTGATGGGATTCGAACCAACGGCCTCTACATTGCGAACGTAAAACACCCCACCCCCGCTCACCTGCGGGAACGGCCAAAATGGGCTTCTGGCCTGGAATTCGAGCTTGGCCGTGCGTGACCGACTCTACTGTCTCTGACTTCCGTGCGTGGTCTGCCTGTGGTCTGTCAGATGCGCCCACTCCTGGCGAACTGGGGCGCTCAGGACCGACTACCGAGCATGTAGGCCGCGGTGGCGGTCGTGGTGGACGGCGGCTTCATTCGCTGCAGAACACGGTCCACACCAGATGAGGCGCGCCGGTGGCTCAATCCTGATCACTTGGTCGATGGGTTCGGTTCGAGTGAGGTAGTGGTCGAAGACCTTGGCATGGTCCATGCAAACGCCGGCCCCACATGAGTGGCAAATTCCCAAAGCGGGAGTGGACGAGCCGATCTCGGCGCAGTCGAGGCAGTTCACCAGATTCCTTCCTTGCTCGATTCGCGACTCACTGCAGCCGGGTAGAAGCGCCGCCGAGCCCAGAGAGCCACGTAGACGAGGCCCACTAGGACGGGGACCTCGATGAGCGGACCGACCACACCGGCGAGCGCCTCACCCGAGGTGACTCCGAAGACACCGATCGCCACGGCGATGCCGAGCTCGAAGTTGTTCCCGGCGGCGGTGAAGGCGACGGCGGTGTTGCGTTCGTAGGGGAAGTGCATGCGGAGTCCGAGGGCGAAGGCACCGAACCACATGATCCCGAAGTAGGCGAGCAGCGGTAGCGCAATCCGGGCCACGTCCCACGGGTCGCTGGTGATCTTGTGGCCCTGCAAGGCGAAGAGGACCACGATGGTGAACAGCAGTCCGTAGAGCGAAACGGGGCTGATCCGGGGCAAGAAGCGCTGCTCGTACCACTCGGTCCCCTTGGTCCGCTCGCCAATCGTCCGGGTGAGGAACCCGGCGGCGAGGGGAATGCCGAGGAAGATCAGGACGATCTTGGCGATCTCCCAGATGGTGACGTGGAGCGTCGCTGTGTCAAGGCCGAGCCAACCTGGAAGGAGTTGGAGGTAGAACCAGCCGAGCAGTGCGTAGGCGATGATCTGGAACACAGAGTTCACGGCGACGAGCACAACCGCAAGCTCCCGATCGCCACAGGCCAAGTCGTTCCAGACGAGCACCATGGCGATGCATCGAGCCAGTCCCACGATGATCAACCCGGTGCGATAGGCCGGAAGGTCGGGCAGCATCAGCCACGCCAAGGTGAACATCAGCGCTGGCCCAATGACCCAGTTCAACAGCAAGGAGGTGCCAATGGTGCGGCGGTCCCTCGCGACGTTGCCAACCTTGGCGTACTTCACCTTCGCCAACACGGGGTACATCATCAGCATCAGACCGATCGCGATCGGTAGCGACACCGAGCCGATCTTGATGGTGTCGAGCCATCCGTTCAGACCCGGAATCGCGCGTCCGAGCAATAGCCCCAGTGCCATCGCAACGAGAATCCAGACGGCAGATAGCGGTTCAGCAAGGACAACCGATGAAGCACGTCCGCTTCGTCGGGCATCGGTCCCGGCGTGGTCATCGACCCTTTGCCCCGCGAGCGTGATCCCCCGAAGGCCTTGTCGGCCATCTCGACGGCTTCCCGCGGCACGCGAATGTTCGGCACCTGCTCGGAGCCACCCATGAGCTGACGGTATTGCCCGCTCACTCAGTCGGCCAGGGTCCAAGGTCCTGCGGTACGTGTAGAGCCAGGCTGAAGCATCCCCATGGTGCGGAGTGGGACAGTCCGGGAGTGAGGCCCGACCGCTCCCGCTACCGCCGATTCCGGAGGGCCGGGAACTTTCGCTCCAGCGCCCCCAGGTTGGCGGCTTCTGCGCCCTTGGGAGGTCCGTTCGTGGGGCGCCCAGATGGCTCCAGGGCTGGGAAGCAGTCCCGCAGAGCCTTCGTCGTGCCGTCCACCTTGTCCGGGTCTTCGGGGGCCAGGTAGGGGTACGCCCTGACCGTGACAGCGATGGCCTCCTCCATCCCGGTGGCGGTGCCGTCCTCCCGCACCCTCACGGCTGAGAGGTCCGTCAGGCGCCAAGCAGCTTCGGAGTCGGTGACCTTGCCGATGGTGGCGGCGCCACGGACCAACTGGTCATGGAGCCGCTCCTCGAGTTCGGTTGCCTTGGCTTCAGCGGCGTCGGCCCGTTCCTTCTCGGCCTTGGCACTCAACCGATAGCGAGCCGTCTCGTCGCTCAACTGCTTCGGATTCTTGACGTCTGGGTCGCCGGCTCCGCCTTCGTCCGCAGGGAGAGAGGAGGAGCGAGCGGGGTCTTCGTCCGTGGCAGGCGGGTCCGGCTCAACCTCTCGCCTCCCCTGCGGACTCGGGACACCCGGCCAGGGCGGACCAGGCGTGGCGAAGGTCGTCCACAAAAGGCACGCTGAGTGTTCCCAGTGAGCCGGTCGGTACGCCTGCCGGGGGCGTCGACCCGTTCGATCGACGAATTGCTGCAGCCCTCTCCTCGCACACAGCCATGACGAGCGAATTCCCGAGGTCTCAACACGATCCGGAGATTACGGTCACGGATACAGCAAGGTGAATCTCTGTCCTGGGGGCCCAGAGGGGGTCTCCAGTCCAGGTACGACTCCAGGATCGCCGTTCCAGAATCCGGCCAAGTGACTTGGTCCCCTAGTGCCTATCTGGATTGTCGGCACAATCTGACCCATGGGTCCATGTTCCCGGAATCTGAACCTCACGCTCAGCGACGTCCGTCGACGGCCGGTGTCACGAAACTCCCGCAGGACTCAACAGCACAACGGACGGTTCTCCGAGCGGAGTCCTGAGGTCGACGGGCGATGAGCGGACCGGGAGAGATTCGAGCCAGGTCCTTCCTCAGATTGATCGCGCACAACCTCTCCACGAGGCGAGCACGTACGCTACTCACGGCTGCAGCAGTAGCCATCAGTGTGATGGCAATTGTAACCCTCAGCGTGGTGACGCAGAGCCTTCAAGAGTCCGCCGCGTCGGTTCTCCAGACCGGTCGAGCCGACTTCACCGTGGCCCAGAAGGGTGCCCCAGACACGCTGGACAGCGTGGTCACCGATGCCCAGGTGGCTCGGGTCGCAGCTACTCCGGGAGTCGCAAGCGCAGTGGGTGCCCTTGTCGCGTCGACCAATCTCGATTCGTCGCACCCGTTCTTCTTGAAGATCGGGGTTGCGCCTACGGCGCTGGCTCCGTTCGGCGTCAAGGTCGTTGCCGGCCGACCCTACGGAGCCACGGCCGCAGACGAGATGATGCTTGGATGGCAAGCAGCGGAAGATCTTGGAAAGAAAGTCGGAGACAGCCTCACGATCGATCGCACACAGTATCGAATCGTCGGTATCTACTCCGTCAGTCAAGTCTTTGGTGATACCGCGTCGATGTTCCCAGTCATTCCACTGCAGGCATCCGAGAGAAAGCCTGGGACCGTGACCCTCATTGCCGTTAAGGTGCTGCCCGGTGCCAGCATCGAACGTGTTCGCCAGCGCATAGAAGCCGACAATCCGAACCTGGCGACGGTACGCTTGGCCAGCGAGTTCGGACGTGTCGATCGAAACTTCGCCTTCTTGAAAGCCGCACAGACGGGGGCGACCATTATTGCCCTCGTGATCGGCATCATCATCGTTATGAACACGATGCTCCTATCGTTCATCGAACGAATCCGTGAATTCGGACTGCTTCGGTCTATTGGCTGGACACGTCGGCGACTGCTCACGCTCGTCATTGGTGAAGCACTCGGTATCAGCCTGTTCGGTGCTGCGGCTGGCGTGGCGCTGTCGTTTGCCCTGATCTTCGGATTGGCCCACTACTCCTCACTTCGAGGCATCTTGCAGCCGGAGTTCTCCTCTGGAATCTTCTGGACGGCCCTCTACAGTGCCATCGGTATCGGACTGATCGCAGCGCTGTACCCTTCAGTGCGGGCCGCCGTACTGCGTCCGGGTGCGGCACTTCGGAGGGAGTGACCGATGAACTCTGTCGTGCCGCTCCTCGAAGCCCGCTCCGTGAGCAAGACGTTCGCGCACATCCCGGCACTGGTCGACGTCGACTTGGCTATAGCCCAAGGTGAATGGACGGCGATCGTTGGTCCTTCGGGGTCAGGAAAGACGACGTTGCTGCAGTTGCTTGGTTCGCTCGAGGTGCCCGATCGCGGCTCAGTGCTCTATAAGGGCAGAGATCTGGCGGAGATTGGAGATCTCAGCGGATTTCGTCGTCGGGCCGTGGGAATGGTGTACCAGCTGCACAACCTCCTGCCGCATCTCGACGTGGCGGGCAACGTGGAGGTCGCTCTTTACGGGAGCCATCTCCGCGGGGCGCACCGAGCGGCAAGAGTGGCCGAAGTGCTTGAGCAGGTCGCCCTCACCGACATGCACGATCGAAAACCCCCCGAACTGTCCGGTGGTGAGCGCCAACGTGTGGCGATCGCCCGGGCAATCGCCAACGATCCGGAGGTGCTGTTGGCAGATGAGCCGACCGGCAGCCTTGATCCTCGTAACGTCGAACGCTTGGTGTCACTCTTTATGGAGCTGAAGTCCGAGCGGAGCATGTCCGTCGTCATGGTGACGCATGATCGCCAGGTTGCTCGAATGGCTGACCGTGTGCTGGTTCTCGAGGATGGACGTCTCGAATCAAGCACTTCCAACGTCGACGCCGACCGACTCAACGACCGCGGCCAGATCGATATGGATCCCGCCGATGGCTGGGACGCCTCAGTCCCCTGATCGTTCGCGGCGTCTCGTGTCCAAGGTGAATCAGACAGGAGTGGGGCGCTTTGTTCCCGGGATTAACGCGGCCCGCAATTATCAACGCCGGTGGGTTCGACACGACGTGCTCGCTGGTCTCGTGCTTGCTGCCGTTCTCGTACCCCAGGGAATGGCGTATGCCGATTTGGCCGGGCTACCTCCTGTAACCGGCCTGTACGCGACGATCGGGTGCCTGGTGGGCTACGCAGCCTTCGGACCATCGAGAGTTCTGGTCTTGGGTCCGGACTCGGCAGTCTCCCCGATGATCTTTGCTGCTCTGGTGCCTCTCGTTGTGGTGGGAGACACTCGGCGGGCCGTTGCGCTCGCCGGCATGTTGGCCGTGATCGTCGCCGTCATCGAGATCGGAATGGGATTGGCCCGGCTAGGGTTCATTGCCGACCTTCTGTCCAACGAGATTCAGGTCGGATACCTGAACGGGTTGGCGATGGTGATCATCGCTAGTCAATTGCCGAAGTTGTTCGGGTTCTCGACCGAAGCAACAGGATTTGGCCCACAGCTCAAGGGCTTCGCCATCGGGTTCCACTCAACGGTTGGTTTGGCACTGGTGGTTGGATTGGGTGTCCTGGCGATTCTCGTGATCTTGCCGAAATTCACCCGTGTAGTCCCGGCCGTTTTGGTCGGGATCCTGGCCGCTACGGTCTTTTCGTCCGTCTTCGATCTCCAAGGCCACGGTGTCCAGACCGTGGGATCTCTTCCACGTGGAATCCCACGCCCCACACTTCCCTGGACCCGGCCGTCCGACATTGGGCCGTTACTGGTCGCGGCGCTCGGCATCACCTTGGTCTCGTTGACGGATGCGGTTGCGACCTCATCCAGCTTTGCCGCGCGTCGCGGCGAAGAGACGAATTCGAATCAAGAGATGATCGGGATTGGCGCAGCGAACGTCTCGGCTGCGCTGCTCCAGGGATTCGCCGTCTCAACGAGTGCATCGCGGACCGCAGTCGTCGAAGAGGCGGGCGCGAAGTCACAGCTCACCTCGCTGATCGGCGCAGGTGTGGTCGTGGCGTTGCTGGTGTTCTTCAATTCGCTCCTGGCAGACCTCCCTCAGTCGGCCTTGGCCGCCGTCTTGATCGGGGCGGCAATCTCGATGCTGGACCTTCGTGTGTTGACTCGATACTGGCGTGTGCGGAAGAGCGCACTTCTTCTTTCGGTCATCGCGACCCTAGGAGTGATCGTGGTCGGGGTCCTCCAGGGGATTCTGATCGCGGTAGCCCTCGCTGCACTTCTATTCTTCATTCGAGGTTGGCAGCCACACGGAGCAGTGCTCGGACAGGTGGACGCTATGGGTGGGTGGCACAACGTGAATCGATATCCGGACGCCCGGCAGGTTCCAGGGATCGTGGTCTTCCGGTGGGAGGCACCGCTGTTTTTCGCGAATTCAGCGTCTTTTCGCCGGGAGATCCAGAGCATCGCACGAACGCGCCACCCGCATTGGATCGTGCTTCAGTGCGAGGCCGTTACCGACGTTGACGTATCGGCGGCGCGGATGCTGGAACAGCTCGACGATGAGCTGAATGATGCTGGCATCCACCTGGCCTTCGTAGAGTTGCGAGCCCGACTCCAAGAACTCGTGTTCCGGTATGGCCTGTTTGAGACCATGGACTGGAATCGCTTCTATCCGACAATGGAGGCCGCCCTCACCGCTATCGAGGGTGGCATCGACCCCGACAACGACGACAACTGACTTCGAGAGAGAACAACATAACTGCAAGGGACCAAAAGCATTCTGGTCCGGCTCTCAGCTATTGCGTCGAGCCGCAAGCAAGTTTCTTCTCGTAGATGCGGCACATCCCGGCGACTGTCACATCCGATGGGTTCAGCGGACTTCAAGAGATGTGAGAGTGGCGTGCAGTATGCAGGGGAACACTACGCCCTTATGGATCTGTTCACCACCTCCACACAGTCAACGTCATCGTCGCGCCTCCCTATGTGACGAGCGAAACCTCCGGAGGTCTCAGCACGTTCCGGAGGTCAGGGTCACGGAGACGCTACGACCGGAGGAAGCGTTGTCGACGAGGAGGACTTCGCTCCCAGGTTTGGAGATGATCTTCGCCCCCGAGGTCCTGGCGCAGTATCCATTCGGGTAGTGGACCTGCGTCGGGACGAAGATCGCCGTCGGTGCCCGCACGGCATGATCCGGTATGTACGCAAGGTGAAACGCCCCGCTCGTCGGATCGAAGGATAGCGACGTCGGCCGTCCAGCGATCGCCTGGGGATACGTGCGCGAGAGTGCCGAAACAGTTGATCGCAGCGTCCCGTCCGCCGCGACGAGTCCCTCGGCGGAGCTTCCGGTGGGGTCCGCATAGAACTTCCAGGACCAGTAGGTCCAGCCGACCAGGCTCCGATCGGCCTCGGTGGTGAGGCGATCCAGCAGCAGCGAATTCGAGGTGGCTCCGAACTCGCTCAGGAACCAGGCCGGGCCCCCGGGCTGAGCCGTCGTGCCGAGATCGGTGCGATCCTCGGCCCGTGTCTTGAGCGAACGCTGCTCCTGGGCGGCGCAGGCGGCGATGTCAGTGGGGTTCCCGGTCTTGCCGCTTCGGTATCCGCAGTAGACGTGCACGTTGAAGACGAGGTCCGCGAAGGGCATGGGACCGACGAAGTTCGTGGAACCACGGCTGGAGAAGATGTCGGGCTCATAGAACACCAAGGCACCCGGATCGGCCGTCTGGATCGCCGGAATGACCCCGGCAGCCGGAACACCCGGTGAGCACGAGATCGGCGGGGCGCCGTGTGTGGGCGTGCCAATGAACGAGCGACCGGTGTAGAAGCACTCCAGCTGAGCGTCGAACTTCTCGTCCCCGGACTTGACCAGCGAGGTCGAGAACGGCTCGTTGAACGGGTCATATCCGAGGACCCAGGGGTCGCCCCGGAAGTAGGTCGCCACCGCTGCCCACACCCTGTCGTACTCACCTTGGAGGTCGCCGACCACATCGTTGCTCCAGAAGTGACGGAAGGCCGCTCCCGCCGCTGCCGTCCCGTAGTTCTGTGACCACCGGCCCGGCGGATCGGTGTTGGACGCCCCACTCGTGCATACCGTCCAGTTCGGAGCGCCTTCGCCGTCGAAGAGTTCGTTGTAGACGTCTTGGTGCATGTCAAGCAACGTGTAGATATGGAAGCGACCGAGCAGGTCCACGGACTCCTTCATCTTTGCGAGGTACGCGTCGAGGACGCTCTGGCTGAATTCGCCCGGATCTCGGGGAGTACCCGGAGTGCAGATGGCGGGGTCGTTCGCCAGAGCCGTTCCCGGTTCCATGCCCCTCCAGGTCATCCCGAGTCGGACGACATTGAGCCCGAGCCTTGCCATCAAGGATGCATCGGCCGCACTTAGATTCCAGGGCTTGCCAGCGGCGGGAAAGAGCTCGTAGGGCGGGTGCTTGTAGACGGCGTTGACGCCATGGAAGAAGACGACTCGACCCTTTCGGTCGTAAAGGTACGGACCGCCGGGCGAATGAATCTGTCCCTCGATCACGGCGGGCGACGGGTGGAGCACTGGCGATTGCAGGTTCGGTAGCGACGTCGTCGCACTCGTGCAGCCGCTCATCACAAGCATCGCCGACGCCACGATGACCGTCCCCGCAAGTGAACGCAGCCTCGCAGAAAGTCTTCCGTCCCCTGGAGCCGCCACGAATGGCATTGTGAGGGACCCATGATCGGGCGTGCAGGGTCGAAGGTCCCGGTCAACTGGTGCGCCGTTCGGGCGCGTCCCCCGTTGACGTGGACGCCACGGTCGTCAAGACCCGTGCCACCGAAGTGCCGGTGTGCCCCACCATCCGGGCGATGCCGGACGCTCACGACAGGGAGCTGACTGACATACGGCCCTACACGCAGGCGTCCGACTGGGGGCACCATGAGGATAATGGGTGGGAACATAGGGTTCGGGTCGCGATTTCTGGCATCCCGCCTTGGGATGACCGTCCCCCTCGCGCTCACGGCCTCCGGCCTGATTGCGGGCGGCCTGCTCCACTGGGCTGGGCTTGGAACTTGGGGGAACCTGGTCTGGATCATCGTCGCTGCCTGTGGAATCGCCCTGTCCTTCTCCTCGATCGTCGGGAGTCTCCTACGAGGTCGACTTGGCGTTGACGTCATCGCCCTGCTGGCCCTCGTGGGTGCCATTGCCGTCGGGGAGTACCTTGCCGGCGCCGTGATCTCGGTGATGCTGACCAGCGGGCGGGCACTCGAAGGATGGGCTGCTGGCCAAGCCCGCCGGGAGCTTCAGGCGCTGCTCGAACGTGCGCCCAAGTCCGCTCACCGCTATCAGGATGGCGGCCTCGCCCTGGTCGCCAATGAAGTAGTGATACCCGGCGACCTCCTCCTCGTGCGCTCGGGAGAAGTTGTGCCCGTGGACGGCGCCCTCGTCTCAAGCTCGGCCGTCTTCGACGAATCTGCGCTCACAGGGGAACCCCTCCCGGTCGAGCGCTCAGCGGGAGAGGTGGTTCGCAGTGGGGTGGTCAACGCTGGTTCCCCCTTCGACCTCCGAGCCACGACGAGTGCGGCTGATAGCACTTATGCCGGGATCGTCCGCCTCGTCGCTGAGGCTGAGAGCTCACAGGCTCCGGTGGTTCGGATGGCGGACCGCTACGCGCTGGCCTTCCTTGCGGTCACGTTGGTTGTTGCCGCGCTTGCCTCGTCCGTAGGAGGAGCAAGTCGAGCTGTGGCAGTCCTGGTAGTGGCGACACCGTGTCCCCTGATCTTGGCCGCACCGGTGGCGATTGTCTCGGGGCTCTCTCGAGTCGCAAGACGAGGTGTGATCGTCAAGGGCGGCGCGGTCCTCGAGCGCATGGCCACATGCACAACTCTGCTGCTCGACAAGACAGGGACCTTGACTTTGGGGCACCCAGTTCTGACCGAGATCGTGTGTGCCGACGAGGCAGGATCTACCCGAAGCCTTCTCCAACTGGCCGCATCGTTGGACCAGGTTTCTCCGCATGTTCTCGCGAGCGCGGTCGTTCGGTCAGCACTGGAGCAGAGGTGCGAGCTGTGGCTTCCGGATGAGGTTGAAGAGACTGCTGGCCAGGGCATCCGCGGAACTGTGTCTGGTCACCAGATAGCGGTAGGGAAGGCGTCGTGGGTGGGATTGACCGGGGCGCCGGCCTGGGCTCGATCGGCACGCCGCAAAGCGAGTCTCGACGGAGCCCTCACGGTCTTTCTGGGAATCGACGGTCTCCCAGCAGGTGTCTTGATCTTCGATGATCCCCTGCGACCTGACGCTGCACGCACCCTCCGCTGGTTGCGAAAGACCGGGATCACTCGCATCGTGATGGTCACGGGCGACCGGACCGAGGTTGCCGAGACCGTTGGGGCGGTGATCGGGGTCGACGAGGTGATGGCGGAGCGCTCACCAAGCGAGAAGCTCGACATCGTGAGTCTTGAAACGCAACGCGCTCCAACGATGATGGTCGGCGATGGGATCAACGATGCGCCCGCGCTCGCCCTGGCCGATGTTGGGGTCGCTCTCGGCGCCCGAGGGGCAACCGCGGCGTCCGAAGCCGCCGACGTGGTACTCGCCGTCGATCGGCTGGACCGATTGGGCGAGGCGACATCGGTGGCCCGACGTACTCGGTGGATTGCCTTGGAGAGCATGGTGGCCGGGATGGCCCTTTCGCTTGTAGCCATGGGTTTTGCTGCAGCGGGCTATCTACCCGCCGTCTGGGGCGCAATACTCCAGGAAGTCATTGACGTCGTCGTGATCCTCAATGCACTTCGCGCGTTACGGGGAGGGGTGATCGGGGTGCGCCTCAATGAGAACGACTCAATGTTGACCCAACGATTCCAGGAGGAGCACCTGGCTATCCGGCGCGACATCAGTCGCCTTCATGAGGTTGCTGATTCCCTCGGATCGCTCGATCCCGAGACCGCATTGAACACGGTGAAGGGCATCCAGCGGATACTCGTAGAGGAAGTCCAACCTCATGAAGAAGCCGAGGAACTGGAGCTGTACCCGGCACTCGGACGGTTCTTCGGTGGAAGTGATCCCATGGCCACGATGAGCCGGGCACACATTGAAATCACTCACCAAATCCATCGACTCGGTCAACTGATTGATGACATTGGGCCGAGCGGGATCGACGAGATCGACCGCACGGAGTTGAGGAGTCTGCTCTACGGGCTCTGCGCCATCCTGAAACTGCACACCGCCCAGGAGGATGAGAACTACTTGTCGCTCGGCGATGAGGTCACCCAGGAAGCGTCTAACGAGCCCACTCCTTCGGTGACCAATCGAGAAACCGCCCCCAGTTGACAAGCGGCATCCCACGGCATCCAATGACACGATGGAATGTGGGGGGGGGGGGACACCACGCCCCTCTCGCATGGATCTGTCCACCTCCGCAGAGTCAACGTCATCGTTGCGACTCCCTATGAGTCAGTCGCTCAGCACGCTCTTTGATTCCCAAGAGCATCTTTCGTTCCATGACCAGGCTTCCGGGTTCCATGACATATCGGGTGAACGCCCTCTCAAACATGGATACGGCCGGCGTGGCGATGCGGTTACGACTGACGAGTCGAGTCCCATCCCGCTGTGGGAAGAGACAGAACGCCCAGACCCAGTTGCCGTCATCGGAGCGGAGGACGAACGCCTCCTCGCGCTGCAACACGGCCACTCGCAAGACCGGACCCTTCGATCCAAGCTGCTGGGCGAATCCGACGTCCGTGTCTTGAAACTCGGGAAGGATCTCATCGACACTGTGGATCCCCAGTCCAAAGAGGTTCTCGATCCAGTCATAGGTGTACACGCCGCCTCTTCCGGGGCCCATCTGGACCAGCCACGGCCAGATGGCACTTGGCGGGGCATTGATCCAGATCGCTCTGGTTGACTGGAGATCGGGATCGACAAGCAGCTCGTCTCCCGGTAGTACTCGCTCGGGCTCGTCACCGCTGGCACCCCAGGTGAGGCACCAATTTCGCCAGCGGGAATACGACAGCACCCCGAACCCTCCAGCCAACACCACCGCACAGGCGGCAATGCCTGCTCCCCCGACCACAGTTCGTGCAGGCGATGCCACCCCTCCGCGAGTATTCACCGCAGTATTGGAACGCATTTCCAAGGTGCGCCACTAGAGGCGGATGTCATTGCCGCCTGTGCCCAGCCCCTTCCGTCAGGGCCGACTCAGAAGGTGAACTCCCGCCGGATGAGCGGGAAAGGTCGGTAGAACGTCCGATCCGCCCACGATGTCGGATCCGCTCCGATTGCGTCGAGCTGCTCGGCCGCCTGAGCGATCTCCCCTACTCGCCCTTCGAGCTTCCGCTGTCGCTAACGGGGCACAACCAGGGATTTCCGGGTGGAGGTGATGGGATTCGAACCCACGGCCTCTACATTGCGAACGTAGCGCTCTGCCAACTGAGCTACACCCCCGGGGTGGTCCCCGAGAATAGTCCGACCCCGGGGGCGGCCTGGCCCGATGCCCGATGCCCGATGCCCGGGCGACGAGCTCAGCGGGCCGCGGACCGGGGCAGGTACTCCTCGTCGCCGTCGAACTCGTCCCAGCCGTCGTCGTACGCTCTGACGAACGGCTCACCCGGGTCGCCGTCGTGCCCCCAGGCGTCCGGCCGGTCCAGGTGGATCCCGGCGGTCGCTCCCGTTTGGCCCGACCCGACGCCTTCGGTGCGCCGGGACACTCGCCGTCGCTGCTCGGCTTCGATCTCCTTGGCGTACGCCATGAGCCCGATGAGGGCCAGGGCAGCCAACCCGCTCAGCCCGGTGAAGACCCATGCCAGATGCATCCCGGGGATCAGCCCGATCAGACCGGTCGAGACCGCCACCCCGGCTAGGCAGCGCAGCAGCGTCGTGCAGCGGCGTCGGGCGTGCTCGCGACGAACCGCTCGCAGGTCCGTTGCGATCACGGGGACATACTCGGGCTCGGGGCGGTCGAGCACCCCGACGCGCTCGTAGTGGCGGCCCACGCCGTCGTCGACGTCGGCCAACGCCGCATCATCGGTCGGACGCAGCAGCACCAGCTTCGGGCGGGAAGAGGTGGCCGTCGAAGGCCGCATCAGCTCGTCGTTGTTCGAAGGAACCGCGGTGTGCAACCGATAGGCGGGTGCCACGGTCTTGGGCCCTGCGTGCTCGAGCAACTGCAGTTCGTGATGGAAGTGGTCGATGGACCCCACACCCTGACGTTCACTGAAGCGGCGCCAGGCACTGGGAGCGAGCACCGCCGCCCAGAGGAGCACCACCAGTATCAGCAGGATCACTATCGCCACTCCCGACGTCTAACCTCCGAACTGCGAACAAAAGCCTATTGAACGGGCCTTTCGCGGTGGTGGATGGTGAGCGAGTCAGCGGAACGAGTAACCGACGCAGCGCGTCAGACGGCGCGGCTCCACCAACGCTCGTCGGTACAACCAACCGTCACCGCGATACCGAAGCACTCCGAGACGAGCGTCGACGTGATCACCTCGGGAAGGGGGCCGGCCGAGAGCAGCTCACCCCCGCGCACCAGGGCGGCGTGAGTGAACCCCGGAGGGATCTCTTCGCAGTGGTGGGTGACGAGGACCACCGGGACATCGGCCGCCTCGGCGGCGAGCCCGGCCAGCCTGACCAGCAGTCGCTCGCGGGCCCCGAGATCGAGCCCGGCGAACGGCTCGTCCAGAAGGACCAGTTCGGGATCACCCATGAGCGCCCGCGCCAACAGCACCTGCTGGCGCTCACCTTCGGAGATCACGCCGAAGGTCCGTCGGCCGATCCCTTCGACGCCACCGAGCACGAGCAGCCGATCCGCCTTGGCCCAGTCCTCCTCCGTATAGCTGTTCCACCACGTCTCGAGGGCGGCATGGAGCCCGCTGACGACCACCTCGCGTGCCAGGACGTTCTCCCGGAGCTGCCGGACGACCGAACCGCTGACCAGCGCCACGCGGGGGCGCAGCCCCCTGACGTCGATCGTCCCGAGGCGCTGCCCGAGAACCTCGACCGACCCCGCAGTGGGCCACAACCGTGCCCCGGCCACCTGGAGCAACGTCGTCTTCCCGGCACCGTTGGGACCGAGGATCACCCATCGCTCGCCGGCGCGTACCGTCCAGTCCACGCCGGCAAGGACCGTGGTCTCACCGCGGCGGACGCACACACCCCGCAGCGCGACCGCCCGGGGCCCTCCGATCGCCTCGGTCACACCCCGGTGCCGTCGCCCGCCACCAGACGCCGCTCGACGCGACCGATCAGCCCGGAGCACGACTGGGCCCAGGTCCGTTCGCCGGCCAGCCAGAGCCAGATCTCGCGCCGGTAGCCGAGGACGACCTTCTCGAGCTGCTGCTCGCCGACACCGGAGGAACCGAGCGACCGCCACCGGCTCCAGAACCAGGCGGCGATGCCCTCGGGTCCAGCGACGACTTGCTCGATCGTCGAGCCCTCCCTGACGGCATCGAGCCAGCGCTCGGCCAGGACCACGGGCTCGTCGGGTACGTGCAGGGCCGGTGCGCCCGTCACGCTCACCTCCGGATGTACACAGGACTGCGGTCCGTGCCCTCGTAGGCGCGCACGTGCTCTTCGAAGTCGATGAAGAGCGGTGCGTCGGGATCGAGCTTCCGCTGCAGCGAGCGGCCGGCGATCTTCTTGTCCAGCGCGTCGAGCCGGAGCAGCGCTGCCGGATCGTCGAGTCCGCGCACGTCGAGCTTGGACCGCGCGGCCTCGAATGCCAAGCGGCCGCGCTCGGTACGCACGATCAGGCTGGTCCAGCCGTTCATCGACCCGACGCTGCCCACAGCGATGTCCGCCGACCGGCCCAGGAAGTCGGCGCACTCGTCACACCCCTTGAGTGCCGCCCCGTGGAAGTCCTTCACCGGCTCGTCGACCGCCACTTCACCGTCCCGGTACTCGACGATCATGCGGCCGCGGATCACATCCATCTTCGAGACCCGGTCGAGGTCGACGCCACGCTTGTCCCGCAGCTCACGGAGCGTGAGTGCTTCGTAGTCGAAGTTCTTCGTGCAGAGCAGGGCGACCGTGAGCACGACCGCGTCCACCCGGTGGGCACCCGTCGGCCAGCGGCGGGCCTGCATGGCCCTGAGACCCTGCACCTCGCACGGCGTTCCGACCACCGCGATCCGGGGCTTGGGGGGCAGGGCGTACCCAGACAGGTCGAGCTCGGCCAGCGCCATCGTCTGGTTGTAGAAGCTCCCGGACGCCGCTCGGACGGCGGCGGCGGTGGTGGCGATGGTGGCCACTCCCTTCCACTGCTCGTCGGGGTCCTCACTGGGCTTGGAAACCAGCGCACCATCGATCTCCCCGGCCGCCAGGAGCCCGATGAGGAGCGCGCTCACCGCTCCCCCGTCCTGCGCGTCGTCGACTTGGGCCGCGGCACGCACCGCGTAGGTCTCGACCACCGAACCCAGCCCGTCAGCGGGTGGTCCCCCGCTGATCTTCCAGTAGGTGTCCGAAGAGTCCGATCGGAGCTGTGCCGGCTGCACGGCGGCGTCCTCGTCGGCGGCCGCGCTCGAAGGCGGCCACAGCGCCTCGTAGCGGAGACCACCGCGGGGGCAGAAGTCCCAGCACAGCGAGCATCCCGTGCACATCTTCACCAACTCGGGCAGATTCGTGTCCTCGTCGATCCCGATCGAGTTGGAGGGGCAGACGGCCACGCAGGTTCCACATTGGATGCAGCGGTCCGCGTCGATCACGGCCGCTTCGAGTTCCCAGAACCACGTCTTCCCCGGAGCTTCGGCGATGCCGTTCATCTGCTCGCGCAGGCGATACCGCTTCATGCGGTCACCGGATCGGTCGCCCCGGTGAGCGTGACCCGCAACTCGTCAGCCGCCGTGCGACGCGCCCAGCGGGAGAATGGCTCTCCCGGCCGGTGCTCTTCGCGGTAGCGGTCGACCAGTCGGACCAACCCGTCGGGGACGCGATCGACGGGCACCGCACCCGCCACCCAGTCGATGAAGGCGGCATCGGGTCCGAGGGATCCGCCCACCCCGATGTCGACTGCCTCCTCGATGTGCTCGTCCACGTGCGCGATGTCGCCCCGGAAGCCGATGTCGGCGATCTGGGGTTGGGCGCATGACGCCGAACACCCCGAGAAGTGCATCCGAATGATGCCGACGTCGGCGGCCGTCGCTGCCGGGAGCTGCGCGTCGAGCGACCGCGCCCACTTCACAGCCCGCTCCTTGGTCTCGACGACCGCGAAGCGGCAGAACTCCGAGCCTGTGCACGCCACGACGCCGCGTTCGAACGGGCCCGGAGTCGGCGAGTAGGTCTGCAGGAGCGGCTGGGCCAACAGGTCGCTGAGCCTGTCCTCGGGCACTCCCGACAGGATGAAGTTCTGGTCGGTGCCGATCCGGACGGCGCCGTCGCCGTAGGTCTCGGCCAGGCGAGCGAGCTCCACCAGCTCGATGCCGTGCATGCGGCCGACCGGCACCGAACACCCGACGTAGAAGAGCCCGGGCTGCTTCTGGGGGTGGACCCCGACGTGGTCGCCGCGGAAGGCAGTGGTCAGGTCGCGCCCTGCCGGCCGGAGCGCGAAGTTGGTCCGCTCGCCGAGGGCGGCCCGGAATCCCTCCGGACCCAGCTCCTGCACGAGGTACCGCATGCGGGCCAGGCCCCGGTTCTCTCGGTTGCCCAGCTCGCCGAAGACCTGCGCCACGCCTCGGCAAAGCTCGACTGCCTGATCCGGACTGACGAAGATGTCCACATCGGAGGCCATCCGCTCGCCGTCGGAGAGCCCGCCACCCACCAGGACGTTGAAACCGAGGGTCCCGTCGTCGAGCTCGGCCGGCCACAGGCCGATGTCGTTGATCTCGACACGGGCGCAGTCCTCCGTGCAGCCCGTGACCGCGATCTTGAATTTGCGGGGCAAGTTGGCGTACTCCCGGTTCCCGGTGAAGTAGGCCGAGATGGCCTGGGCCACGGGGAGTGCGTCGACGACCTCATTGGCGTCGATGCCCGACGTCGGGCACGCGCAGACATTGCGGGCCGAGTCACCACAGGCTTGGACCGTGGTGAGACCCACGTCCCACAACCGCTGCCATATCCGCGGCACGTCGGCGATGCGGATCCAGTGGAGCTGGATGTCCTGACGCGTGGTGAGGTCGGCGTAGCGGTTCCCGAAGACGGGGCTCTCGTCAGGACCCTCGGCGTAGGCCTCGGCGGCCACCCCGATCTCACGGACCTGCGCGGCGGTGAGCACGCCGCCAGGCACCTTGATGCGCAGCATGAAGGCGTCGCCGCCCTGTCGCTGAGGGTACATCCCAACCCACTTCAGGCGCTCCACCTCGCCGGGGACCGCGGCTATGGACGCAGGGCCCTCCTTGGCGTAGACGTCGATCACCGACTGCGCGACCTCGAAGGGGTGGCGGGCCAGCTTGAACTGCTCCACCGGGTTCAGCTCACCGATGTTGCGGTACGGACGGACGAACTTGAGGCCACGGTCACGACGGCCGCGGAACTCCATCCCGTAGGGATTGTCCAGATCGCGCGGCATCAGGCGTGCAGGCCGCACTCGGACTTGTCGAGCCCGGACCAGCGGCCGGCCCGCGGGTCCTCGCCCATCGCCACTGGGCGCGTCGTCGGTGCGCACCCAATGGAAAGGTATCCGAGAGGGACGAGCGGGTGCTCGGGCAACCCGCGGTCAGCCAGGTACGAGACAACGTCATCCTGCGTCCAGGTGGCGAGCGGGTTGACCTTGACCAGTCCGAATGCGGCGTCCCAACTGAGAACGGGGGCCATGGCGCGCGTCGGGCCATCCGACCGCTTGAGCGACGTCAGCCACGCCCGGGCCCCGCTCTCGTCCAGAGCGCGCCGGAGGGGCTCGACCTTGCGGAACTGGCAGCAGTCCGCCGAGCCGCACGGGTGTGCCGCGGCATCGGGCCCCGGCGTGGTCACGGTCAGGTTCAGCCGGTAGCGCTCACGAATGGCCTCCACGAAGGACAGGGTCTCGGGGAAGTGCGCCTGTGTGTCGAGGAAGATCACCTCGATGTCGGGAGCGACCTTGGTGGCCAGGTCGATGAGGACGATGTCCTCGAAGGACGCCGCCAGGACGAGAGACGCTCCGAAGGTTTCCACGGCCCAGCGGACTACCGTGCTGGCCGGAGCCGTCTCGAATTCCGCGCTGAGGGCGGCGAGTTCCTCCACGTTCGGAGTCTGCTCACTCACGTAGGTCTCGACCACCGAATCCTCACTCTCTGGGGGCGGGTGGCCTATCCGTTCCCGCCGCCGACGTTTGACGCCCTTGCAGAATCAACCCGTAGTATAGATGACCAAAATGGTCATAAATCCAGGAGGTCCGACCATGACCCTCGGCGGCGCATTCATGCCTGCGGTCCTCCGTGGCTGAGCACCCCGGCCCGTCCCTCCTCTACCCCGTCGTCCTCGACGTGGCCGGCCGCCCGTGCCTGGTGGTCGGCGGTGGCGAGGTGGCTGCCCGAAAGGCCCGGGCGCTGCTGGAGTGCGCGGCCACGGTCACGGTCATCGCGCCGGACCTCTGCCGCTCCATGGAGGAGCTGGCGCCCGTGCTCCATGCCGTGGTCCGCCGCTCCTACCAGACCGGCGACGCCGCCGGGTTCCGCCTGATCATCACCGCCACGGGGCGCACCGAGGTGGACGGCACGGTCCACGTGGACGGGGAGGCGGCCGGCATCTGGGTCAACAGCGCGGACGACCGGGCCCATTCCTCCTTCATCCTCCCAGCGATCCATCGCGACGGCCCGGTGACCGTGGCCGTGTCGACCGGTGGGCGAAGTCCCGCTCTGGCCTCGTGGCTGCGGTCCCGGCTTGCCGCGGAGTGTGACGGGATCGGGCCCCTGGCGGGGCTCCTCGGCGATGCCCGCGCTCGCCTGCTGGCGACCGGCACGTCAACCGAGAGCGTCGACTGGGCGTCGGTGATCGACGGGGGCCTGCTCGAGCTGGTCCGGGCGGGAGACCTTGACGGTGCCCGGGCCAGGGTGGAGGCTGCGCTCGGTTTGTGACATTGGGCGTGGACCGGTCCGCGCCGCCCGCGCCATCTCGGGCGTGAGTCGCCCACCGCCTGACCGAGAACAAATGCGAGCCTCCGCTGCCATGGGGTACCCCGCGCCACCGCCGCGACAACCCGGCGGCAATTGTCGTCGCGGCACCCGGCCCTAGTCCTTTTGGCCCTTACGGGTCCTCCGAGGCTCCCGGATAGTTGTCGCGCTGCCGATGTCGCGCCGTCACCGCACCGATCCCGGCATGCACCGAACACTTGTACCCAATCGGAGGTCTCATGACGATGAGTCGCAGATGGAGGTCCCGGACACGTCGAATCGGCGCGTCGAGGACGGGGGGAGCCGCGGCCATCGGTCGCGTCGGAGCACTTCGTCGCTCCGTCGCCCTGACTGTGGCGACCTTCCTCGGGATAGCCGGCGGCGGGATGGTCTTCGCCGTCGACTCTGCTCCAGCGCACGCCGACGGCGTGTTCGGCTCGGGCCAGGTCTTCGCCTCGGTGGGCAGCTCGACCGTGAACGTCTACGACCCCACGACGGGCAGCCAGGTCAACACGCTCAACGACGGCACCGGGGAGACGTTCACTGCCGGCAGCGCATTCGACGCCCAGGGAAACTTCTACGTGGCCGACGACTTCACCGGCCAGGTCAACGAGTACGGGCCCGACGGGAGCCTCCTCGGGCCTTTTGCCACCGGGCTGGCGCACCCCTTGTCCTTGGTCTTCGACCAGCAGGGCAACCTCTACGTGGGGCAGCAGGCGACCCCCTACATCGCCGAGTTCGACTCGAGCGGGAACAACATCGCCAACATCGGGCCACTCACGACCGGGGAGACCGGTGACGACTGGATCGACCTGTCGAGCGACCAGTGCACGTTCTTCTACACGACCGAGACCAACGTGATCTACCGCTACAACAAGTGCACCAACACGCAGCTCCCCTCGTTCAACGCGGTGCCCTTCAGCGGAGCACGGGCCTTCGAGGTCAGGATCATGTCGAACGGCGACGTGCTCGTCGCCGACTCCAACGCCGTGTTGGAGCTCGACCAGAACGGGAACCAGATCGCCTCGTTCCCCTGTTCCTCGCTGGGCGGCTGCGCCGGTGGGCTCTTCGCCGTGGCCATCGATCCGGGCGGAAGCTCGTTCTGGACCGGTGATGTCTTCTCGGGCAACATCTGGCAGGTCGACCTGGCCACGGGCCAGGTCATGCAGACCATAAGCACCGGTTCGGCCTACCTCTACGGTCTCTCGGTCGACGACGAGTACTCGGCGTCGGCTCCCCCGCCGGCACCCGCGCCGCCGCCGACGACCCTCACCGTCCAGCCCGTCACCGGCAACTTCTCCTCCCCCACCCCGGTCTCGGCCGTGCTCACGAACAGCCAGGGCGCCCCGATCGTCAATGAGCCTGTGGTCTTCACCCTCAACGGGAACACCTCGGAGACCTGCACCGCCACCACCGACGCCGGCGGCTCCGCCACCTGCGACATCACGGCGAGCGAACCCTCGAGTAGCTACACCTTGGCTGCGACCTTCTCCGGTGACACCTCGGTCAGCGCCCCCTACGGCTCGGACAGCTCGACCACCACCTTCACCGTGAACCCGGACACGAGTGGGCTCGACTACACCGGGCCGACCACCGCGGTGAACGGCCAGCCCCTGACCCTCTCGGGCACCCTCACCACCAGCGTCCCCACCGACGGCACGCCGCTGCCGACCAAGGTGGTGACCTTCACCATCGGCTCGGGCTCCACGGCCCAGAGCTGCAACGCCGTCACCGACGCCAACGGGAACGTCAGCTGCACCATCGCCTCGGTGGACCAGCCGGCCACCAACGAGACCGTCACTTCGAACTTCGCCGGGGACAGCTACGACACCGCGGTCACGGTGGCGGCGCCGGTCACGGTGACCGAACCGACCATCCTCACGGTCAACTCGCAGACGAGCGACTACTCCGACGCGGCGACCGTGTCGGGGGTCTTGATCGACGCCAACACCAGTGCACCCGTCGTGGGAGAACCGGTGACCCTGACGCTCGACGGGAACGAGGCCTGCACGGCCACCACCGATCAGACCGGCACGGCCTCGTGCGCCATCACGCCGGGCGAGCCGGCCGGCACCTACACGCTGACGGGCAGCTTCGCCGGCGATGCCTCCTTGCCGCTGCAGCTCACCTCCTCCAACGGCTCGGCCAACTTCGTGGTGACGCTCGAGGAGACCTCGCTGACGTACACCGGCGGCACGGTGGCGCAGAACGGCCAGCCGTTGACGGTCTCGGGAGTGCTCACCACCGACGGCGGTACGGCACCGCTGGCCGGGAAGCCGGTGACCTTCACCCTGGGAACGGGCGCCGCCGCGCAGGCCTGCGCCGGCACCACCACCTCGACGGGCACGGCATCGTGCGTCATCAACGTGACCGGTCAGCCGCCAGGCCCCATCCCGGTCGCCGACACCTACGCCGGTGACGCCTACTACCAGTCGGCGAGCGCGGCGGGCACGGTCAACCTGCCCGAAGGGACGCTGCTCACGGTCACCCCGGGCACTGGTACCTACGGCGGCTCGGCCACGGTGTCGGCCACGCTGGTCAACACCACCACGAACGCGCCGGTCCCCAACGAGCCGGTCACCCTCGTGCTCAACGGCTCGCAGACCTGCACCGCCACCACGAATGCCAGCGGCGTCGCCACCTGCTCCATCACCCCCAACGAGCCGGCCGGCACCTACACGCTGACCGCCTCGTTCTCCGGGGACTCGGCGACCACCCCGGTCCTCCTGGCCTCGAGCGGCACCGGGAGCTTCGTCGAGAACAAGGCCCCGACCACGCTCACCTACACCGGCAGCACCTCTGTCATCAGCGGCCAGACACCCAACCTGTCAGCGACCTTGACCACCACCAGCGGCACGCCCCTGGCCGGACAGACGGTGACCTTCACCGTCGGGACGGGGAGCTCGGCCCAGCACTGCTCGGCGACCACCAACGCGGCGGGCGTGGCCAGCTGCCATATCTGCAACGTGAACCAGAGCGCCGGCTCGCTCCCGGTCACCGTGACCTACGGCGGGAACAGCTACGACAGCGGGGCGACCACCTCGGCGTCGGTCACCGTCACCACACCCACCACGCTCACCGTTGCGGCCACCACCGGCACGACCGGCCAATCACTCACCCTGACCGGCACGCTGACCAACTCGGTCACCGGCCAGGGGATCCCGGGCCAGAGCATCACCTTGACGCTCAACGGGGTGCAGTCGTGCACCGCGACGACCGACGGCATGGGACGAGGCTCGTGCAGCGTCACCCCGAACGAGAACCCCGGCACCTACAAGGTGACCGGATCGTTCGCCGGCAACACCACCACCTCCCCGCAGCTCCTGGCCAGTAGCGGCTGTAACCAGGTGGTGGTCAAGGGTGCGCCGACCACGCTCACCTACACCGGCGTGACCAGCGCCACGGACGGCAAGTCGCTCACGCTGTCGGCCACCCTCACCAGCAACGGCACGCCGCTGGCGGGCCAGAGCGTGGTCCTCACGCTCGGGACCGGGTACTCGGCCCAGAGTTGCACGGCGACCACCACTGCGTCCGGGGCGGCCTCCTGCACCATCACCTCGGTCGACCAGGTCGCCGGATCGGTCATGGTGACGGCGTCGTTCGGGGGCACCTCGCTGTACCAGGCGGCCAGCACGTCGAGCACGGTCAAGATCTCGGGGTGCGGCGGCACCGGCGGCGGCAGCGGTGGCGGGAGCGGTGGCGGGAGCGGAGGCGGCGGTGGTGGCGGCTGCGGAGGCGGCTACTGCCTCCCGCCGCCCACCAACGGCGGCCGGGCGTGCAGCTGAGCATGCCCTCCTCCTTCCGAAAGCGATGAGAGCGTGATCCACCGGGCGGGTCCCCGACAAGGGGCCCGCCCGGTGACGCGTTCAGGGCTGGGCCACCATGAGGACGGTCCCGACGGCCACGAGCACGAGCACGGCGCCCGACGCCCGTTCCATGGTTCGGGCACGGCCGAGCACCGTCCCGGGTTCCGTTCCGCCCGGGTCGGCGGCCGGGCCTGCGGACGTCACCGCTGACCGGGTCGGTCGGTCTCGGGCGGCCACCGCCGCCTGGAGGTGGCGCTCGGCCGGCCACACCATGCCCTCGGCCAGCAGGGCCACCCCGGCGAACAGCCCGAGCCCGGCCAGCACCCAGTCGTCGCCGAGCGCGTACGACCCCCGGCTCATGGCCACGAGAGCGAACCCGAACACGGGAATGCCGTAGACGGCACGTCCGGCCCAGTTCACCCCGCGGCGGAAGTAGCGACGCAGGTCGTCGGGGGTCCGGAGGCCCGACTCGAGCGAACGGCGGAGCCGGCGCGCCGCGGTCGCCGCGGTCGCCATGGTCACCAGGCCGGCCAGCACGCAGCCCACGTGGAGGAGGAGCACGACGTCGAAAGCTGCTCCGTCAGGCTGGTGCACGGCACATGTTGTCCCGTCGGCGCCCGCCCGCGCGAGATCGGGTCCTTCCGCTGAATCCGACGGAACGAGGACCTGGCACTGACGCGGACGGTGGAACCTGTACCGTAGGGACGGAGGGAATTCGATGGAACACGGTGCGATGTGGAAACCCCGGGTCATGTCGGCTGGGGCATCCCGATGAACCAGCTTCGGCTCGACCCCCTTTCCGGACGTTGGGTGGTGGTCAGCCCCGGACGCTCGGAGCGTCCTCACTCCTTCGTGACCCGCTCCCCGTGGCCTCCCGACGCTCTGGGGCGCCCCTGCCCGTTCTGTCCGGGCAACGAGGAGGACACCCCGCCCGCGCTGGAGACCTACGGTCCGTCCGGCAGCTGGCTGGTGCGCGTGGTCCCCAACCTCTATCCCGCCTTCGAGGGGGACGAGCCCTTCGTGGTGGCCAACCGGGGTCCGGTCTTCACCCAGGCCTCGGCCGGAGGGATCCACGAGATCCTGATCTTCTCCCCCGAGCACCACGCCACGCTCGCCGACCTCAGCCCCGAGCAGGTCGAGCTGGTCATGGCCGCCCTGCGGGACCGGCTCGAAGAGCACGCATCCCAGCCCAACCTCCGCTACACCCAGGCCATCGTGAACTCGGGCCGGGAGGCCGGCGCCTCGCTCGAGCACCCGCACGGACAGCTGCTCGGGATGTCGTTCGTGCCCCGCGAGCTCGCCGAGGAGCAGGCGCGCTTCGCGCGCTTCGCCGGCTCCTGCCTGTTGTGCACCACCATCGAGGCGGAGGAGGACTCCGCCGAGCGGGTGATCTACGCCGACGACCGCGTGGCGGTGGTGTGCCCGTTCTGGAGCGCGGTTCCCTACGAGATGCTGGTCATCCCACGCGAGCACAACCCGCACCTCCACCGCAGCCCGACCGAGGACCTCCTCGCCGTCGGCGAGGCCATCCGCTCCTCGCTGCACCGGCTGGCCCACAGCGTGGGCGACGTGGCCTACAACATCGTCTTCCACTCGGCGCCCTACCGGGTCGGCGAGCCCTTCCACTGGCACGCGCACATCTGGCCCAAGGCGGCGACCACCGCCGGCTTCGAGCTCGGCACCGGGGTGGCCATCAACGTCGTCTCGCCTGAAGAGGCCGCCGAGACGCTGATGGTCCCGGCTCGCGCCCTCAGCGGCGCCCCCTGATCCGGCCCGGCCGTCCGACCTCCGCCCGCTCGTCACCACCCGGACCGGCCCGGATCAGATCAGGCGAGCCGGACGCACCGAGCGGGCCAGCTCCAAGAAGGAGATGAGCCGGCGGACCAGGCCACGGTCGGGACCGACCAGCCCGGCGACGCCAGGGGTGGCCAGGTAGGCCGCCACCACCGCCCGTCGGTTCCGCATCTCCCATGCCTGCCCCAGCGCGGCCAGTCCGAGGCGACCGGTGGGATCCCGTTCGGCCGCGGCGATCGCACTGGCCCGGTGCATCGACCACAGGAGATCGGCCACGTCGGCCAGGGGTGTGCGGGCGCCCGGTTCGGATTCGCCCGCCACGACGCCACCGGGCACGCAGTCCGAGACGAACCACCCCTGGTCCGTGCGGGCGATGCGCCCGAGGTGGAAGTCGCCATGGGTACGGATCACCGGCAGGCGGGCTTCCGAGGCACGCAGGCCGCTCACCAGCTCCTCGACACCGGGCGCGTCGAGGAGCGAGGAGTCGGCCGCCGCGATCTCCGCCTCGGCCGCTCCGACCCAGTCGGTGACCGGCTCGGAGCGGCGCGAGAAGGCGCGGTCGAGGGCCAGGTGCATTCGACCCGTCATGGTGCCGATGGCGCGGGACTCGGCGCCGAAGTCGGCTCCGGCCGCTTCCGGCGGGCCGCCCGAGGCGTAGAAGTCCCGCAGGGACGTCAGCGCCAGCGCCCACCCGCCGGACCGGTCCACCAGCGGCTCCTGCACCAACCCGAGGTCCCGGCCGTCCCAGGTCCAACGCGCCAACGGGGCGGCCACGTGGTTGAACCCCGTCGCTTCGAGGGCGACCAGCATGTCGACGTCGGGACGCGGCGCGTCCTCGACCCACGGGAAGACGAGCAGATCGCCCCGCTCGCCGCAGTCGAGCACGCTGGCATCCTCGTCTTCGCGCACCACGCGGACCGGTCCGGGGCGCGGGCTGGCCCCACGCACGGTGGCCAGCAGCAATCCGGCCAGCTCGGCGTCGCCGAGGGCGTCGGTGCACACGGCGAGGCCCTGCGCGTCGTCGAGCAGCCCCAGTGCGGCGTCCTCCCCGGCCCGGAGCAGGTGGGGCTCGTCCCCCACGCTGCGGAGACCGACCACGAAGTGGGCACGGCGGTCGCCGGTCCGGGCCACCACGTCCACGAGCCCGGGACGGCCGGGCAGCAGCACCTCGGCCCGCTCGACGACCATTCCCTCCTCCGGCACGACCTTGCGCAACCCCATCCACGCCTCGGCGAGGGTGAGGAACACCGGGTCGTGCCCCTCGCTCACGCCGGCTCGGGCTCCTCGGGAGGGGCAAGGTCGAACCAGAGGAACCCGTACGGTGGCAACGTGACGGTGTAGGGCTCCTCGTTGATCACCGGGAAGGGGACCCGCCCGAGCACCTCGTAGGGGGTCCATCCGGCCCATTTGGCCAGCGCCAGCTCCGCCGGCTGGGCGAAACGGCTGAGGTTGTGCACGCAGAGCACCGCCTGGTGTCGTCGCACCACCTGGTCGCCCTCGCTCTCGTTCCCCGCGGGCACGGTCCTGGCCAGCACGGTGGAACGGCCCCATTCGAGGGCGGCATCCGGCGTGGGGCTCACGGTGGGCCCGGTCGCGCCGGCACCGGTCAGGATGTCGGCCACCTCACCCGATCGCATGTACGCCAGGACCGAAGGGTTGGCGCAGGGCAACACCTCCATGGTCCCCACGCCCATCACCGGCAGGGCACGGCGCTCGGTGAGCATTCGCCGCAGCCAGTGCAGGAACGATCCCTGGTTGCGCAGCTGCGCCTCCACGTTGAGCGCGCTGAACCCGTAGACGGGATCCATCAGGGGCGGGAGGTAGAGCTGAGCGAAATCGGCCTGTGAGAACCCGCCGTTGCGGTCGGGGGACCACTGCATGGGCGTGCGCACCGAGTCGCGGTCGCCCAGGTAGATGTTGTCGCCCATCAAGAGCTCGTCCCCGTAGTAGATGACCGGGCTGCCGGGCAGTGAAAGGATCAGCGCGTAGAGGAGCTCGGCGGTGCGGCGGTCGTTGTCGAGCAGCGGCGCCAGGCGGCGGCCGATGCCCATGTGGCGTTTCATGCGCGGATCCTTGGCGTACTCAGCGATCAGGTAGTCGCGCTCCTCCTCCGAGACCTGCTCGAGGGTGAGCTCGTCGTGGTTGCGCAGGAAGATGGCCCACTGGCACGAGTCGTCGATCTCGGGCGTCTGGGCCAGGATCTCGGTGATCGGGTACCGCTGCTCCCGACGGACCGCCATGAAGAGCCGCGGCATCAGCGGGAAATGGAAGCACAGGTGGCACTCGTCGCCGTCGCCGAAGTAGTCGGCCACGTCGCTCGGCCAGCCGTTGGCCTCGGCCAGCAGGATGCGGCCCGGGTAGTCGGCGTCCATCTGCTTGCGGATCCGCCTGATGAAGGCATGGGTCTCGGGCAGGTGCTCCCCCGAGGTGCCGTCCCGCTGGTACAGGTAGGGCACGGCATCGAGGCGGAACCCGTCGAAGCCCAGGTCGAGCCAGAACCGCACCAGGTCGGTCATGGTGTCGGCCACTTCGGGGTTGTCGTAGTTGAGATCGGGCTGATGATGGAAGAAGCGGTGCCAGTAGTACTGCTGCCGGGTGTCGTCCCACGTCCAGTTCGAACGCTCCACGTCGGTGAAGACCACCACGCGCGTCGGGCCACTTCTGGTCGTCGTCGTTCCACACGTACCAGTCCGCCTTGGCGCTGTCGCGCGACGACCGGGACTCGATGAACCACGGGTGCTGGTCGCTGGTGTGGTTCATCACCAGGTCCGCGATGACTCTGATGCCGCGTCGGTGGGCATCCTCGAGGAAGGCCACCAGGTCGCTGATGGTCCCATAGTCGGGGTGGACGTTGAAGAAGTCGCTGATGTCGTACCCGCCGTCGCGAAAGGGCGACGGGTAGAAGGGCAGCATCCAGATGCAGTCGATGCCCAGCCACTCCATGTAGTCGAGCTTCTCGCGCAATCCCCGCAGGTCCCCGGTCCCGTCGTTGTTGGCATCGTGGTACCCGCGGATGAGCACCTCGTAGAAGACGGCGTGCTGGAACCACCTGACCGAGGGATCGAAGGCCCCGTCGGCGCCGCTGACCGGGATGGGGGGCGAGCTCACCGGATCACCGTCCGACGAAGGTCGCCTTGCCCGGGCCGTGCTCGAGGAACGAGGCGATGCCACGCGCCGCGTCCTCCGTCTCGAGGACGAGGGCGAAGGCCTCGCGCTCGAGCGCCAGCCCGTCCTCGAGCGTTCCCTCGAGCCCCCGGTCGACCGAGGACTTGGCCAGGGCCTGCGCGGCAAACGGTCCGGCCGCCAGCTCCGCGGCCCAGGCCAGCGCTGCGTCGAGCACGTCGTCGGGCGCCACCACCCGGTTGACCAGGCCGATCGAGAGAGCCTCGTCAGCCCGTACCTGACGGCCGGTGAGGATGAGCTCCTTGGCACGCGAAGACCCGACGAGACGCGCCAGACGCTGCGTGCCACCACCGCCGGGGATGACGCCGAGCAGGATCTCGGGGAGCCCGAACCCGGCGTCCTCGGCGCAGATCCGCAGATCACACGCCAGCGCCAGCTCGAGCCCACCGCCTAGCGCGTAGCCGTTGACCGCCGCGATGGTGGCCCGTGGGAGCGCCGCCAGCGCCCCCAGCGCGGCGGCGAAGTTTGCCGCCACCGTCGACGCGCCCTCTCCTTGCAACTCGGCGATGTCGGCTCCGGCGGCGAAGATCCGGCGTCCACCCCAGAGCACCACGGCACCGGGCGGGTCGTCACGGACGGCCTCGGCGGCCTCGCCCACCTGGGCGAGGACGGCCCCGGAGAGCGCGTTGGCCTTGGGCCGATCGAGGCGGATCAGGGCGACGCCGTCAGGACGCCGCTCCAGGGTCACGAAGGTCTCAGTCATGGGCGCACCGTACCGGACCCGACGACGCCGGCCCGGGACTCACAGGTCGAGCAGGCGGTCGGCGGCCGCGTAGGGGTCGATCTCGCCGGCCACGAGCGCCTTGACGGCCGAGGTGAACTCCTCACCGCGCCGTCACCCCGTCCACCCGCGCCTCGGCCCGGGCCAGCAGCACCCGGCGCAGCTCCTGGGCCAGTCGTGCCGACCGTCGCGTCACCAGCAGGCCCGAACTCTCGAGGTGCTCCCGATGGCGGGCCACGGCAGCCCAGAGGTCGGCCACGCCCTCCCCGTCGGTCGCGGTCGTCTCGACGATCTCGGGTCGCCAGCTCTCCGGGCGGGCCAGGTCGAGCATCTGCTCGAGATCCCGGCGCGCCTCGCGGACTCCGGGCCGGTCCGCCTTGTTGATCACGAACACGTCGGCCACCTCGAGCAACCCGGCCTTGTTCGCCTGCATCGAGTCGCCCCACCCGGGAGTGACCACCACCACGGTGGTGTCGGCGGCGGACGCGATCTCGACCTCCATCTGCCCCACACCGACCGTCTCGATGATGACCACCCCGATCCCGGCCGCCCCCAGCAGGCGGACCGCGTCGGGGACGGCCAGTGAGAGCCCCCCGAGATGGCCCCGGGTGGCCATGGAGCGGATGAAGACGGTCGGGTCGAGGGCATGGCGGCTCATGCGCACGCGGTCGCCGAGGATGGCACCTCCGCTGAACGGCGAGGTCGGGTCGACGGCGAGCACGCCCACCTGGGGCACCGGCTCGGAGAGCGGTTCGGGCCAGCCCGAGCGCACCTGCGAAATGAGCCCGTCGGTGATCGTCGACTTGCCCGCCCCCGGCGCCCCGGTGAGCCCCACGGTGTAGGGCACCTCGGCCCGATAGGCCAGGCGGGCCACCTCCGTCGCCGGGACGCCGCCGCGCTCGATGTGCGACAGCAGGCGGGCCAGCGCCACGCGCTCACCGGTGCGCGCCCGATCGAGGAGGGTCACCGGGTCGGCGGACTCCGCGCTCACCGGCGTTCCACGCTGGCGCCGAGGGATCGGAGCGCCCCGGCCAGGTCCTCGTACCCGCGATCGATGTGATGGGCACCGCTCACGACGGTCTGCCCCTCGGCCACCAGACCGGCCAGCACCAGGGCCACGCCGGCGCGGATGTCGGGGGCCCGGACGGGCGCACCCGACAACCGTGGCACGCCGCGCACCACCGCGTGGTGCCCTTCGGTCCGGATGTCGGCGCCCATGCGCCGCAGCTCCTCCACGTAGCGGAACCGGCCGGAGAAGAGGTTCTCGGTCAGGATGCCCACGCCGTCGGCCACGGTGAGCATGGCGACCAACAGCGGGCTGTAGTCGGTGGCCACCCCGGGATACGGCAGGGTGGCCACGTCCGCGGCCGTCAGCCGCCCAACGCCACGGACCCGCAGGCCATCGGGGGTCATCTCCGTCTCGACGCCCATCTGGTGCACCTTGCGCAGCACCATCTCCATGTGTTCGGGGCGGGCGTCGGACACCGTGACCTCGCCCCCGGCCATGCCGACGGCGGCCAGGTACGTGGCCGCCACGACGCGGTCGGCGACGACGGTGTGGCGCACCGGCCGCAGTTCCTCGACCCCTTCGATCTCGATCCGCGAGGTGCCCGCCCCTCGCACGACTGCCCCCATGGCGCACAACATGGCGGCCAAGTCGGCCACCTCGGGTTCCTTGGCCGCGTTCTCGATCACCGTCGTGCCCTTGGCCAGCACGCCCGCCATGAGCAGGTTGTCCGTCGCCGTGTGGCTGGGGTACTCGAGCACCACACGGGTGCCAACCAGGCGCCCCTTGGGCACGGTGCCGTGCACCTCGCCGTGGGAGGACTCGAAACGCGCGCCCATGGCGGCCAGCCCGTTGAGGTGGAAGTCGATGGGCCGGTCACCGAAGTCGTCCCCACCGGGGAGCGGGACTCGGACCGCGCCGCAGCGCGACAAGAGGAGGCCGAGCGTGACCACCGAGGCCCGCATGCGCTCGAAGAGGTCGTAGGGGCCGGCGGGCACCAGGTCGCCCTCCGGCGGCGCCGTCACCTCGACGTCTCCCGCGGCGTTCCTGGCGACATCGGCACCCATGGCCCGCAGCACCTCGGCCATGGTGTCGACGTCGGAGATGCGCGGGACGCCCGAGAGCGTCGAACGCCCCTGGGCCAGGAGGCACGCGGCCATCAATTTGAGGGCCGAATTCTTGGCACCGCCGGCACGCACGGTGCCCTGGAGGGGGCCTCCTGGCTCGACCACGATCTGATCCACGCCACCAAGTATCGCCGCTCCCGCCCACCCCCTCGGGCGACCCGCGTCACCTGGGACCCGACCGCGATGGCGGGCACCCTCCTTGTTGTCAGAACGGTGAGGGCCCCACAACCGGCGGTGCGGCGACCCACTATCGTCAAGGGCGTGACAGCCCCCCAGGCCCCTGACCGGAACCTTGCCATGGATCTCGTCCGGACGACCGAGGCAGCAGCCATGGCCGCCAGCAGGTGGATGGGCCGGGGCGACAAGGAGGGCGCCGACGGCGCGGCCGTCGAGGCCATGCGGACCGTGCTCGCGAGCGTCCCCATGGACGGGATCGTGGTCATCGGCGAGGGTGAGAAGGACAACGCGCCGATGCTCTTCAACGGCGAGAGGATCGGCGACGGCACGCCCCCGTTGACCGACATCGCCGTGGACCCCATCGACGGCACCACCCTGACCGCCCAGGGTCGCGGCGGCGCCCTGGCGGTGATCGCCGTGGCCGAGCGGGGTGCCATGTTCGATCCCGGCCCCTGCGTCTACATGGAGAAGCTGGCGGTCGGGCCCCGGGCGAAGGGGGCGTGCGACATCAGGCGCAGCCCGACCGAGAACCTCCGCGCCCTCTCCCAGGCCCTGGGACGCCCGGTGCGGGACCTGACGGCCGTCATCTTGGACCGCCCCCGCCACACCGACCTGATCACCGAGGTGCGCACCACCGGTGCCCGGATCCGCCTCATCACCGACGGGGACGTGGCCGGGGCCATCGCCACGGGTTGGCCGGGCGCCGGGGTGGACATCCTCTTCGGCATCGGCGGCACGCCCGAAGGGGTGCTGGCCGCCGCCGCGCTCAAGTGCATGGGTGCCGAGATCCAGGGCAAGCTCTACCCTCGCAACGAGGAGGAGCGGGAGGCGGCACTCGCCGCGGGATACCAGCTCGACGCCGTGCTGACCACCGATGATCTGGTGCGCGGGGACAACTGCTTCTTCGCGGCCACCGGGATCACCGACGGCGATCTGCTCAAGGGCGTCCAGTACCACGAGTTCGGCGCCACCACGCAGTCCCTGGTCATGCGCTCGAAGTCGGGCACGCTGCGCAAGATCGACGCCAGTCACGCGTTGGCCAAGCTGGCCGAGTACAGCGCCATCCAGTTCGCCTGAGCCGGCCGGTCCGCCCGGCCCGCCTGAGGCCTGCCGGCCGGGCTAGTCCTTCCGGGCCGCCGCCGACAGACGAAGCTCGGCCCGGGCCAGTGCGCCCTGTGCCTCGGCCAGGGCCAGGTTGGCCTCCGAAGCGGCCTCACCGGTCTCGGCACCGGGCCCCCGCCCCGAGGCGTGCTCGCTCACCCGCTGGGTGGCCAGCTCGCTGCGCCAACTCGGCCCGGGACACGTCGATCTCTCCGGCCAGCTCGGCCACGCCGGCCAGCACGGTGACCCGGGTGGAGAGGCCCGGAAGTGGACCGTCGCCCTCGGCCAGCCCCTCGGCGGCACCGTGGCTCGTGTCGACCTGGACGAATCCGCCGTGCACCGCCACCAGGAGCAGGACGCCGTCGGGAAGCTCGACGCGCACCTGGCAGGGCACGACACTTCCGATCAGGGGCGTGTGCCCGTCGAGCACCGTCAGATCGCCCTCGCCCGTGCTGAGCACGATCGAGCGTGCCCCGCCGGCGAACAGCGAGGTCTCCGGGGTGACGATCTCGACACCGAAGATGCCGTCGGCCACTAGCTCGCCTCGCCCTCGAGGGTCCGTGCCTTCTCGAGCACCGACTCCACGCCACCGACGTTCAGGAAGGCCTGCTCGGGAACGTTGTCGAGGTCTCCGTTGGCCAGTGCCTCGAAGGACTCCACCGTCTCGTCGATGGGCACGTTGATGCCCGGGACGCCGGTGAACACCTCGGCCACGAAGAAGGGCTGCGACAAGAAACGCTGGATCTTGCGAGCCCGGCTGACCGTCACCCGGTCCTCCTCGGAGAGCTCGTCCATGCCGAGGATGGCGATGATGTCCTGGAGCTCCTTGTAACGCTGCAGGATCTCCTGCACCCGCCGGGCCACGGCATAGTGACGCTCACCCACGATCTCGGGGGCCAGGATGTTCGAGGTCGACGCCAGCGGGTCGACGGCCGGGTAGATGCCGAGCGCGGCGATCTGGCGCGAGAGCTCGGTGGTGGCATCGAGGTGAGTGAAGGTGGTGAACGGAGCAGGGTCCGTGTAGTCGTCCGCCGGCACGTAGACGGCCTGCAGCGAGGTGATCGACTTGCCCTTGGTGGAGGTGATCCTCTCCTGCAGCTCACCCATCTCGTCGGCCAGGGTCGGCTGGTAACCCACGGCGGAGGGCATCCGTCCGAGCAGGGTCGAGACCTCCGAGCCCGCCTGCACGAAGCGGAAGATGTTGTCCACGAACAGCAGCACGTCCTGGTTCTGCACGTCGCGGAAGTACTCGGCCATGGTGAGGGCGGCCAGGGCCACCCGGAGGCGCACACCCGGGGGCTCGTCCATCTGCCCGTACACCAGGGCGGCCTTGTCGATGACGCCGGACTCCTGCATCTCGAGCCACATGTCGGTGCCCTCACGCGTGCGCTCCCCCACACCGGCGAACACGGACACACCACCGTGCTCCTGGGCCACCCGGTGGATCATCTCCTGGATGATGACGGTCTTGCCCACGCCGGCACCGCCGAACAGGCCGATCTTGCCACCCTGCACGTAGGGCTCGAGCAGATCGATGACCTTGATGCCCGTCTCGAACATCTGGGCCCGGGGCTCGAGCTGGTCGAAGGCGGGCGCGTTGCGGTGGATCTCCCAGTAGTCGTCGACGCCCTCGATGGAGTCGGTGTCGAGCGGCTGGCCGAGCACGTTGAACACGTGCCCGAGGACGGCGTTGCCCACGGGGACCGTGATGCCGCGGCCGAGGTTGCGAACCGGCGCGCCGCGCACGAGGCCGTCTGTCTGCTGCATGCAGATGCAGCGGACCCGACCCTCGCCGATCTGCTGGGCCACTTCGGCCGCCACCGTGTGCGCGGATCCGTCCAGCTCGATGGTGAACTCGACGGCGTGGTTGATCTCGGGCAGCGCGTGCGGCGGGAACTCGACGTCGATCACGGGTCCCGCGATGGCCACCACCCGGCCGTCTTCGAGCGATCCGGCGGGGACGGTGTCTTGCATGGTCGAGGTGGTCATTTTGGGGTCAGGCTCCCTTCGATTGGCGGAGCGCCTCGGCTCCGCCGACGATCTCCATGATCTCTGTAGTGATGGCGTCCTGGCGGGCGCGGTTCATGACGCGTGTCAGGGTGCGGACCAGCTCGTCCGCATTGTCGGTTGCCGCCGCCATGGCCCGCTGCTGCGCCGTGAAGAACGAGGCCGCACCTTCGAGCAGCGCGGCGAAGATCTCGGCCTCCAGGGCCCGCTGGGTCAGCTGCTCGAGGAGCTTCTCGGGGTCGGGCTCGAACTCGATGTAGCCCTCGACGGCGTTCTCGTCGTGGGTGGCCTCCTCCTCGTCGACCTCGGGGAGCGGCAACGGCAGCAGCTGGAGCTGCTCGACGCGCTGGGTCCCCGCCGAGATGAACCGGGTGGAGACCAGCTGCACCAGATCCATCTCGCCGGCCAGGAAAGGCGCGGACACCACGGCGGCCACGTGCCGTGCCTCGGCGAAGTCCGGTCGGTCGGCGAATCCAGCGAAGGAGTCCGCCGTGGCGATGCCCCGGTAGCGGAAGTAGGACGGGGCCTTCTTGCCCACCGACCACACCGTCACTTCGGCGCCGGCGGCCTGGTGCTGCGCCACCAGCCGCTCGGTGGCCCGCAGGACGCCGGTGTTGTACGAGCCGGCCAGGCCGCGGTCCCCGGCGACGGCCAGGATGCCGACGTGGCGCGGCGACTCGGGCGTGCCCAGCAACCTGGCCGCCGCGGTGGGGTCGGCGGCCGCCGTGAGGCGCAGGACCCTGGCCATGCCGTCACGGAAGGGGCGGTTGGCGTGGATCCGGTTCTGGGCGCGCACGATCCGCGAGGCCGCGATGAGCTCCATGGCCTTGGTGATCTTCCTGGTGGACTGCACCGTGCGGATCCGCCGGCGCAGGATGCGCTCTTGGCCTCCGGCCATGGATCAGTCGACCTTCCCGGTGTCGAAGCCCTCGAGGAACGTGGTCAGGCCACGGTCGATCTCGTCGCCCTCGGGCAGCGCCCCGGTGGTGCGGACGGTCTCGAGCACCGCCGGGTGGTTGGCCTTGAAGTACTCGATCAACTCGGTTTCGAAGCGGGACACCTCGCTGACCGGGACCGAGTCGACCCAGCCCTTGGTGCCTGCGTAGATCGACAGCACCTGCTCCGCCACGGGCACCGGCCGGTTCTGGGGCTGCTTGAGCAGCTCGGTCAGGCGGTAGCCACGGTCGAGCTGGGCCTGGGACACCTTGTCGAGCTCCGAGCCGAAGGTGGCGAACGCCTCGAGCTCGCGGAACTGGGCCAGGTCGAGCTTGAGCGTGCCCGAGACCTGCTTCATGGCCTTGACCTGGGCCGCACTCCCCACCCGGCTCACCGAGTTGCCGACGTTGATGGCCGGGCGAATCCCGGAGTTGAACAGGTCGGTCTCCAAGAACACCTGGCCGTCGGTGATCGAGATCACGTTGGTCGGGATGTAGGCCGAGATGTCGCCCGCCTTGGTCTCGATGATCGGCAGCGCGGTCAGCGAGCCGCCACCGCGCTCGTCGGAGAGCTTTGCCGCCCGCTCGAGCAGCCGCGAGTGCAGGTAGAAGACGTCACCGGGGTAGGCCTCGCGCCCCGGCGGCCGACGCAGCAGCAACGAGACGGCCCGGTAGGCCTCGGCCTGCTTGGACAGGTCGTCGTAGACGACGAGCGCGTGCTCGCCGTTCTCCATCCAGTGCTGGCCCATGGCACACCCGGCGTAGGGGGCCAGGTACTTGTAGGGCGCCGGGTCGCCGGCGGACGCCACCACGACCACGGTGTACTCGAGTGCATTGTGGTCCTCGAGCGTCGCCACCGTCTGGGCCACCGAGGAGTTCTTCTGCCCGATGGCCACGTAGATGCACTTCACGCCCTGGCCGGCCTGGTTGATGATGGTGTCGATCGCCACCGTGGTCTTGCCGGTCTTGCGGTCCCCGATGATGAGCTCCCGCTGGCCGCGGCCGATCGGGGTCATGGCGTCGATGGCCTTGATGCCGGTCTGGAGCGGCTCGGCCACCGGCTGACGCCCGACGATCCCGGGGGCCTGGACCTCCATGCGGCGGGTCTCGGTGGTGGCGATGGGGCCCTTACCGTCGAGGGGCTCGCCCAGAGCGTTGACCACACGGCCGAGCAGGGCGTCCCCGACGGGCACCGTCTGGATGCGCCCGGTCGCCTTGACCGTCTGCTCCTCCTCGAGCTTGTCCACCTCGCCCAGGACCACCGCGCCGATGGTGTCCTCGTCGAGGTTGAGGGCGAGGCCGAGCGTGCCGTCCTCGAACTCCAGCAGCTCGTTCACCGCCGCCCCGGGGAGGCCCGACACGCGGGCGATGCCGTCGCCGACCTCCACGATCCGGCCGATCTGCTCGGTACCGACGGCGGGGGTGTAGTCCTCGACATGGCGCTCGAGCGCCCGGGTGATCTCACTGGCGTCGATCGTCAGCTCTGCCATCACTGTGCTCCCTCTGTGTGTGCTCTCGTCTGTCCCCGCCCGGCTGCACCGAACCCGGCCGGCTCCCAAGTGGCCGGTGCGAGGTGCTCGCGCAGGGCGTCGATGCGCCCACGCGCCGTGGCGTCGACCTGTAGGTCACCGATGCGGATCAGCGCGCCGCTCAGCAGCGACTCGTCGATCACCACCTGCAACTCGACCGGGCCGCCCGACAACGTGCGCAGCGACTCACCGAGGCGGGCACGCTGCTCCTCGTCGATGGGCGCCGCGGCCCGCACGTGGGCGATGCGCCAACCCCGGGCCAGCGCGGTCTGCTCGACCAGGTAGTCGAGCGTGCTGACGATGTCGCGCGCCCGTCCCCCGGTGACGGCGTAGCGCGCCAGCGTCACGCTGGTGGCCGGGACCTTGCCTTCGAGCAGGTCGGTGACGACCCGCTGGCGCGCCGCCAGGGTGCGTCCCGGTCGGTCAGCAGGCTGCGCAGTGCCGGCGTCGACGACACGATGCGGGTGAACCGGAACAGGTCGTCCTCGAGCGACTCGAGCTCGGCCGTCGAGAGGTCCTCGTGCACTGCGGTGGCGTAGCCGCCGACGCGGCGGCGCGCCTGCATCAGGCTGAGCGCCGGCTCCTCGATCCGCTGCCCCTCGGCGGTGTGGCGCACCCGGGCGGCCAGCCACGACAGCGCCGCGGTCACCTCGGGGGCGGGCACGACCATGACCGCGAAGGCGGTCAGGCGACGCGCCTCGGGGGCCACCTTGCCGTCGAGCAGGTCGAGCAGGACGGCCCGGCGCGCCGCTCCCGGCACCGCCGTGTCGGTCAGCGCCGCCCGCAGCGGCGCGTTGGCCAGCACGAGCTTCTCGACGGCGTCGACGTCGTGGGCGATCCGACCGACGTCGGCCGGGTCGGCCGCCTCGATGACGCGCGCCGTGTACCCCTGGAGGGTCGGGTTCACTGCAGCGCCTCGGCATTGGCGGCCGCTCCGCCACCGGTGTCGGCCCTCAGCGCCTCGACGGCCTCGTCGATCAGGTCGCGGTGCGCCTCGTAGGTCACCTCGCGCCCGATCACCCGCTCGACCACGTCGAGGATGATCTCGCCCATGCGTGCCGCCGACTCCTCGATGGCACGCTGGCGGGCCAAGCCGATCTCGACCTCGGCGTTGGCCAGGATGCGGTCGTACTCGCTCTGACCCGCGGCCGCGCGTCGGCCCGCACCTGTTCCGCGGTCCGGTTCGCCGTCGTGACGATCTCACGAGCCTGGTGGCGCGCCTCTTCGAGCACCGAGCGGCGCTCGTCGTCGGCCGCCTCGGCGTCGGAGCGGGCGCGGTCGGCCGCCTCGAGCGACTCCCTGATCTTCTCCTGACGCTCCTCCATCGCCTTGGTCACGGGCGGGAGCACGTACTTGTAGATGAGGAAGATCAGGACGATCGAAACGGCAAGCTCGATGAAGAACGTCCCGTTTGGCAGAAGGAAGATGCCTGCTGTGGTCATGGTGCTCACGGTCTCCTGGTTGTCTCCGCCGTGTCGCGGCGGGGTCCGACGTGCTAGGCCGTGATGCTCTTGGCGGCGAAGACGTAGACGAACACCACCATGAAGAGCAGGTTGATGAAGTACATGGCCTCCACCAGGCCCACCGTCAGGAAGAAGTACTGACGGGCCTTGGCCTCGATCTCGGGCTGCCGGGCGATGGCCGCGATGGTCTGCGAACCGGCCAGGCCGTCACCGACCGCGGCACCGATGGCGCCGCCACCGAGCGCCAGCCCGCCGCCAACGAGGGCGCCGGCGACCCGAATCGCTCCTTCAGTTGTTCCTGCCATGTTTCCTCTCCTTTGTCGAGATCTGTCCGAACGGTGTGACGGTTGCGGGGCCTAGTGGGCGTCCCGGCTCATGCCCATGCCCAGGTACATGATGGTCAGCAGGGCGAAGATGAAGGCCTGGATGGCGCCGATGAAGAGCTCATCGAAGGGTTTCCAGACGGCCAAGCCGATCCACGAAAGGTAGGGCGGGATCAGCGTGACGATCACCGTGATCATCAGCACACCCGAGAAGATGTTGCCGAAGAGACGGAAGGTCAGGGTGATCGGCTTGGTGATCTCCTCGATGATGTTGATCGGCGTCAGCGCGGCGTAGGGCTGCGCGTAGTGCTTGAAGTAGCCACCGAGCCCGCGCGCCTTGACCGAGTTGTAATGGACGGTGAAGAAGACGATCAGGGCCAGCGCCAATGGCAGGTTCACGTCACCGGTCGGCGGAGCCAGGAACCCGGGGTCCCCGCTCGGGATGAAGGCCAGCCAGTTGCACACCAGGACGAAGAGGCCGATCGTCAGCCCCAAACCCACGAAGGGGACACCCTGGGGGCCTATGGCCGACCGGGCCAGGTCGGTGACCTGCTCGACCAGCAGCTCCCAGATGAGCTGAAGCTTGCCCGGGACCCCCGAGGTCGCCTTGGCCCGCATGCGCAGACCCAGGCCGAGCACGATGGCGGCGGCGATCAAGGTGGTCCAGACCACGTCCATGTAGATGGTCATGCCGGCCACGTGCACCACGCCGTGGTGGTCACCGATCGTGATGTTGCCGCTGGCGAGCACGAAGCTGTTGCCGCTCATTGGATCCCCTGCGAGAGCACGACACGCCCCACGTTGAGCACGAAGAGCAGTTGGAAGATGACGAGACCGCCGACCGCGCCGATGCCCAGGCCGCCGTTGAGCAGCATCAGCCCGATGCAGATCACGGTGATGACCCCCAGGCGGGTCACGCTCTTGGTGCCCATGGCCCGGCGCAGGACCTTGTTGTCGGGGACCTCCCCGGTGTGCAGCTTGGCCACGCCGGCATCGAGGAAGCGGAGGTTCACCACCGCCAGGCCCAAGCCGATGACCAGACCCAGGGCCACCCACGGGGCCGAGAGCAGGAGCGAGACGAGCACGGCGACGGCACCGACGATGAGCGCGGAGACCACGGTGCGCCGGAGCACCTTGGCCAAGGCGTTGCCGCCAAGGTCGGAGAGGCTCTCGAGCATGTTCACGCGCCGCCCCCTAGAGATAGGTGCGGATCTGCTTGACCACGCTGACCGCCGCTGTGGCCACACCCAGGGCCAACCCGACCAGCAAGAAGGCTGGCCCGGTGTGCAGCGCGTCTGTCCACCCACAGCCCCATGCCGACACCCACGCCGACGCAGACCGCCGCCGAGACGCCCATCCCGAGGAAGGCCACCGTTCCGGGGAGCGGCTTGGGCGTTCCGGACTCGGGGGGCCCGTCCTGGCTGCTCACCCGGACGGGCGCGCACGACGACGCTCACGTGACCGCACATGCGAGGAGCTGACCCTTATGCCGTGCGTGGCGCGCCGGAGTCCATCGTCCGCACGGCCGCGCTGGCGGAAGGGGACGAGGCGAGGTGGACGGGGAACACGGCCCTCATCATCGCATCCCGGCGCGGATGGCGTCCAAACGATCACGGCGTGAACCCCAGCACCTCGCTGACCACCTTGCCGTCTCCGGAAGGACCGGAAACTCCCTGCTCGGGGGCGTACAGATCGGCCCGGGCCGACCCCTGGTCCTCCGGCTCTCCCCCGGGCGGCCCCTCTGGCCCACCCTCCTCGTCGTCCCCGTTGCCGCGGCGAAGTCCGGGGTGGAAGAAGGTGTAGAGCCCGACGCCGAGCGCCGCGGCACCGATGGGGATGAAGGCGTTGACCTGGTGCACGAAGAGCGGGAAGAGGAGGAAGCTCGAGAGGACCGCGGTCCAGGCCCACAGGATGATCACGCTGCGGCGGGGCCCGTGGCCCAGGCGCAGGAGCCGGTGATGGATGTGCTCCTTGTCCGGGGTGTCGAACTTCTGGCCCCGGGCGGTCCGGCGCACGAAGGCGAAGGCCATGTCGACCAGGGGCACCCCGAGGATCAGGAGCGGGATGAACAGGGGGGCGAAGAAGAAGTAGGTCACGCCGCTGATGGGGACCGCGGTGGGCACCCGCCCACCGATGACCATGGTCGAGGCCGCCATGAGCAGGCCCACGAAGTGCGCGCCCGCATCGCCCATGAACAGGCGCGCCGGGTTGAAGTTGAAGGGGAGGAACCCGAGGCAGATCCCGCAGGCGACCACGGCTACCAAGGGACCCACGTTGTCGGTGGGCAGCAGGCCGAGCCCCATGAGGCGGATGCCGTAGAGCGCCAGGGCGCCGCCCCCGATGGCGACCACGCCGGCGGCCAGGCCGTCGAGGCCGTCGATGAGGTTCACGGCGTTGGTCAAGAGGATGACCCACGCGGCGGTGATGAGGGGGACCACCCCGGGGGTGAGGACGAAGAAGCCGGCCAGCGGGATCTTCAGCTCGTACATGGTCACGCCGCTGAAGTACAAGATGCTGGCCGCCAGCACCTGCCCGGCCATCTTGGCCGGGGCGGACATGTCGCGGATGTCGTCGATCAGCCCCACGGCGAACATGGCACCGGCCGCCAGCACCACGCCGGTCATCTCGGGCGAGTCCTGGAACATCGGCCGCAGCTGGGGTACGGCGGAGGCGGCCAGGACGGCGGCCAGGAAGCCCAGGAACATGGCCGCCCCGCCGCCGTAGGGGATGGGGCTGGTGTGCACCGAGCGGTCACCGGGGTGGGACACATAGCCCACCTTGAGGGCGACCCACTTGGCCGGGACCGTCGAGCGCGGCCGTCGCACCCGCCGCCACCAGCAGGATCAGGCCGTACCAGCCGATGTCGGGCACGGACTAGCCCACGAGGTCGCGGTACGGGGGGAAGGCGGTGCACAACTCGCGCACCTCGGCCCGCACGGCCGCGATCTGCGCCTCGTCTCTCCGGGCCTCGAGGGTGCGGACGATCAGGTCGGCCACGATCTGCATCTCCGCCGGGCCCATGCCCGCCGTGGTCTCCGCCGCCGTGCCCAGGCGCAGGCCCGACGTCTGGAACGGCGAGCGCGGATCGTCGGGGATGGTGTTGCGGTTCAGCGTGATGCCGGCCCGGTCGAGGACCTCCTGCGCCTCCTTGCCGGTGAGCTCGGCGTCGAAGGGACGCAGGTCGACCAGGAGCATGTGGTTCTCGGTCCCTCCCGAGACGAGGCGGAAGCCGTGGCCGGCGAGGGCCTCGGCCAGAGCGGCCGCATTGGCCACCACCTGGTGGGCGTAGGCGCGGAACTCCGGCCGTGCCGCCTCGGCAAAGGCCACCGCCTTGGCGGCGATGACGTGCTCGAGCGGCCCACCCTGGAGACCGGGGAAGACGGCGCTGTCGATCTTCTTGGCCAGCTCCTGGCCGCACACGATGGCACCGCCCCGCGGACCGCGCAGTGTCTTGTGCGTGGTGAAGGTCACCACGTCGGCCACGCCCACCGGGCTCGGGTGGGCGCCCCCGGCGATCAGCCCCGCCGGGTGGGCGGCGTCGAACATGAACAGCGCCCCGACGGAGTCGGCGATCTCGCGGAACGGGTGCGGGTCGATGATCCGGGAGTACGCCGTGGAGCCCGCCACGATCAGTGCCGGCTTCTCGGTCTTGGCCAGGTGCGCCACCTGGTCGAAGTCGATCACCTCTCCCGGGTGGGCCTCGTCGTTCGACTGGGGGGTCACGCCGTAGGAGACGAAGCGCCAGAACTTCGAGACGATCGACGCGGGCGACCCGTGCGTGAGGTGCCCGCCGTGGTCGAGGCGCATGGCCAGCACGGTGTCGCCCGGCTCGAGCAGGGCCTGGTACACGGCCAGGTTGGCATTGGCGCCGGCGTGCGGCTGCACGTTGGCGTGCTCGGCACCGAAGAGCGCCCGGGCCCGGGCCCGGGCCAACTCCTCGACCTCGTCGATCACCTGGTTGCCGCCGTAGTAGCGCCGGCCCGGATAGCCCTCGGCGTACTTGTTGGTCAGCACGGAGCCCGACGCGGCCAGCACCGCTGGGGAGGTGAAGTTCTCCGAGGCAATCAGCTGCAGCGTGGTCTGCTGGCGGTCCAGCTCCTGGGCCAGGAGCTCGGACACCTCTGGATCGGACTCCAACGCGGTCTCGTAGCGGCTCATGAGGTCCCTTCGTGTGCGATCTGGCGGACGGGCTCCCCGTCCAGTCGGGCCAGCTTGGCCACGCGCCGGTCGTGGCGCCCGTGCTCCTCGGGGGCCTCCAGGAACGCCAGGAGGGCGTCCACGGCCACCACGGCCCCGGTGATGCGGGCCCCGAGACAGACCACGTTGGCGTGGTTGTGACGCCGGGCGAGCCACGCGGTCGACACGTCATGGACCACCGCGGCCCGGGACCCCGGCACCTTGTTGGCGGCCATGGCGATGCCGTTGCCGGTGGCACACACACACACGCCGAGATCGGCCCTGCCTTGGGCCACGGCCGAGGCCACCGCTTCCCCGAAGTCCGGGTAGTCCACCGAGACGCCGGCCTGGTCGGTGCCGATGTCCTCGACGTCGTGACCCAGGGCGACCAGCTCGGCCTTGAGGATCTCCTTGAGGTCGAACCCCGCATGATCCGAGCCGACGGCGAGGCGCATGGGAGACGAGTCTACCGGGGCGCCGGGGCGCTTTCGGGGGCCCGGGCGGCGCTCACGACGGACGCCTCCCCCGCCGCCGGCGCCGGCGCCGGCGGCCACCCATGAGAACGGCCCCCTCCACGAACGACGTCGGCAGCGCGCCCTCACGCACCACGCGCCAGGGCGAGGCGGTGGCGTCCACCAGCGTGGGTGGCAGTGCGGACCGTGGCCCACCCTCGACCACGTACGCCACCTGGTCGGCGGTGAAGGCCGCCGAGGCCTCTGTCGCGTCGACCTCGGGGACGGCCACCGTCCGCCAGGGGCCCTGGGCCCGGCAGAGGCGACGCAGGGTGCGTCCCTCGGGCGTGCCGATCGTCACCGAACCGTCCCCGGGTGCGGAGAGCACCACCTCGAGCGGGCCGGGCCAACAGACGCGCCAGGAGCGCGGCCACCTCGTCGCTCCACCCGTCCGTCAACGCGCGGACCTGGCGCGCGTCGCCGGCGGTGTAGGCGCGATCCGGGGCGTTGCCCACCAGCGCGGTCAGCCGGCCTTCACGCTCGGGTGATCCGGCTCGCACCACCAGGCGGTACCCGCCGGTGGCGGGCAGGGCCACCACCCGTCCGGCCGCCAGGGCCTCGGCGACGGCCGGCACGCCGGCGCGCACGAGCGGGGGGTGGGACGGGGTCACGCCATTCTCACCGGACACGGCGCCGGGCGACCACGGCACGCCCGCGCCCGGAGAGGTCCGGCCGCACCGCCGCCTCGTCGTAGCCGAGCGATTCGGCCAGGCGCACCGCCGCCCCGGCCTGGTACGGCGCCAGCTCCACCACCACCGCTCCGCGGGGCCCGAGCCACGCCAGCGACTGCACCAGGACCTCCTCCACGTCGGCCAGTCCGGGCGTCCCCTCGCTGCCGGAGCGGGCCACCAGGGCGCCACGGGGCTCGGCCCTGACCTGGGCGTCGAGGTGCTCCCACTCCTCCTCGCTCACGTATGGGGGGTTGGAGACGACCAGGTCGACCGCGCCGCGCAGCCGCTCGGGAAGCGGCTCGAGCCAGCTGCCCTCGAGCAGGCGGACCCGGGCCAGGGATCCGCTTCGGCCGCGCTCGAGCGCCTCGAGGTTGGCCGCCGCCACGCGCAGCGCCGCGGCACTGGTATCGGTGGCCCAGACCTCGGCGCCGCCGGGACCGAGCTCGGCCGCCAACGAGAGGGCGATCGCGCCGGACCCCGTGCCGGCGTCGACCACCACCGGGCCCGGGGACCGGTCGGTGCGTCGGGCGCGGGCCTCACCCAGCGCCACCTCCACGACCTGCTCGGTCTCGGGGCGCGGGATGAGGACGCTCGGGTCGACCCGCAGGTCCAGGGTGCGGAAGGCCCAGTGCCCGAACACGTACTGCAACGGCTCGCCGGCCACCCGGCGCGCCGCCATGCGCCGGGCCGCCGCCACCGCTCCGTCGTCGAGCGTGCCGGCGGGGCCACTCGAGGCGATCGCCTCGTCGACGATGAACCGCGCCTCGTGGCGTGCTCCGAGCAAGCCGGCGAGCTCGGACTCGAGCGCGAACCTCGAGGTGCCCGGCGACGCCGCGGTTCCGCCGGCTGCCGCGCTCACGGCTCGCCCGGACCGTCGCCCTCCCCCTCGAGCTGGCGTCCGCGCTTGTCGGCCATCAGTGCGTCGGTCAACTCGGTCAGGTCGCCGGCCAGAACCTGGTCGAGCTTGTACAGGGTGAGGTTGATGCGGTGGTCGGTGACCCGGTTCTCCTTGAAGTTGTAGGTCCGGATCTTGTCCGTGCGGCTGCCCGCGCCGACCTGGCCGCGCCGTTGGGCCGACATCTGGGCCGCCTGGCGGTCCTGCTCGGCCTTGAGCAGCCGCGAGCGCAGCACGACCATCGCCTTGGCCCGGTTCTGGATCTGGCTCTTCTCGTCCTGCATGGCCACCACCGTGCCGGTCGGGAGGTGGGTGATGCGCACGGCCGAGTCGGTGGTGTTGACCGACTGGCCGCCCGGTCCCGTCGACCGGTACACGTCGATCTTGAGATCGTTGGGGTCGATCTCGACGTCGACCTCCTCGGCCTCGGGCAGCACCGTCACGGTGGCGGTCGAGGTGTGGATGCGGCCCTTGGCCTCGGTCACGGGCACACGCTGGACCCGATGGGTCCCGCCCTCGTGCTCGAGCCGGAGGTAGGCGTCGGGCCCCTTGACCATGAAGACGGCCTCGTTGATGCCGTCCTTGTCGGACGCGTCCTCCGCGAGCACCTCGACCTTCCACTTCCGCGCCGCGGCGAACCGCAGGTACATGTCGTAGAGGCTGCGGGCGAACAGGTTCGCCTCGTCGCCGCCCACCGCGCCGCGGATCTCCATGATGACGTTGCGGCCCTCGTTGGGGTCCTTCGGCAGCAGCAGCGCCTGGAGGTGCGCTTCGAGCGCGCCCACCTGGGCCTCGGCCTCCTCGGACTCCTCGCGTACGAGCTCACGCTCGTCGCCCGATGCCTCGGTGAGCATCTCCCTGGCGGTGGTCACGTCCTCGCGCGCCGCGGTCAGGTCGTGCCAGGTTCGCACGATGTCGTCGAGCTCCTTGTGCCGACGAGACAGGTCGCGCAGGCGGTCGTTCTTGGCCAGCGTGGCCGGATCGGCCAGCTCGGCTTCGACCGCCTGGAGCTCGGCTTCGAGCGCGGAGATGCGGTCCTCGAACATTCCCCGGCGCCGCGGCTCAGTCCGGTGCCGGTCCCGGGGTGGACACCACCACAGGACCCGCGCCGTGCGGTCCTGAGCTACTCAGTCCTCGCCTGCCGGGGTGGCCTTGACCTTGGCCTTGGCCTTGCGCTCCCCGTACCGGCGCTGGAAGCGCTCCACCCGGCCCCCCGAGTCCACCAGCTTCTGCTTGCCGGTGAAGAAGGGGTGGCACTCGTTGCACAGCTCGACGTGGAGATCGGCCCTGGTCGAGTGCGTGGTGAACGTGTTGCCGCACGAGCACCTGACCGTCGCCTCTACGTAGTCGGGGTGGATGTCGGACTTCATGGGTCTCTCCAGTGTCGAATGGTGCAGGGTCAAAATGTGGAGTGTCGAAAGTGGCCGGGTCAGTCTAGGGGCGGAGCGCCGAGGTGCAGCCGCCGGACCGCAGGTTCGCGCTAGGCGCCCGGTCCCTTGGCGATCTCGGCCAGGAACTCGTCGTTGCTCGAGGTGGTCCGGATCTTGTCCATGAGCAGCTCGAGGCCGGCCGCCTCCTTGCCTTCGCTGGACAGCGCGTTGAGCACCCGCCGGAGCTTCCAGACCTGCTGGAGCTGGCCCCGCTCGAAGAGCAGCTCCTCGTGGCGGGTGGAGCTGGCGTTGACGTCGATGGCCGGGTACAGGCGCCGCTCGGAGAGCCGCCGGTCGAGGCGCAGCTCCATGTTGCCGGTGCCCTTGAACTCCTCGAAGATGACCTCGTCCATCTTCGACCCGGTCTCCACCAGCGCCGAGGCCAGGATGGTCAGCGACCCACCCTCCTCCACGTTGCGTGCCGCGCCGAAGAACTTCTTGGGCGGGTAGAGGGCGCCCGAGTCGACGCCACCGGACATGATCCGGCCCGTGGCCGGGGCGGCCAGGTTGTAGGCACGGGCCAGACGGGTGATGCCGTCGAGGATGATGACGACGTCCCTCCCCTGCTCGACCAGCCGCTTGGCCCGCTCGATGGTCAGCTCGGCCACCTGGGTGTGCTCGTCGGAGGGTCGGTCGAAGGTCGAGGCGATGACCTCGCCGCGCACCGAGCGGCGCATATCGGTCACCTCTTCGGGTCGCTCGTCGACGAGCAGGACCATGAGGTGCACGTCGGGGTTGTTGGCCTCGATCGAGTGGGCGATCTGCTTCATGACCGTCGTCTTGCCCGCCTTGGGCGGGGAGACGATCATGCCGCGCTGCCCCTTGCCGATCGGTGAGATCAGGTCGACGATCCGCGCCGTGAGGTTCTCCTTGTCGCCGGGCATCTCGAGGTTGAGGCGGGAGTCGGGGAACAGCGGGGTCAGGTCCTCGAAGCGGGGGCGGTTGCGCGCCTCTTCGGGATCGAGACCGGAGACCTTGTCGATGCGAAGCAGCGCCGGGTACTTCTCGTTGTTCGACGCCGGCCGGCACGCGCCCTCCACGTAGTCCCCTCGGCGCAGTGCGAATCTCCGCGCCTGGCTGATGGAGACGTACACGTCCTTCGACGAGGGCAGGTACCCCTCGCAACGCAGGAACCCGTAGCCCTCGTCCCGCAGGTCGAGCAGGCCCCGCACCTCGACCATGTCGCCCGAGTACGGCTGCTCGGGTCCTCCGCCCTGCAGCTCGCCACCCTGGCCACGGTCACGTCCACGCCGACGCCGGCTGCGACGGTTCCCGACATCCCCGTCGCTCTGGCCACGGTTCTGGTTCTGGTTCTGGTTCTGGCGATTGCGGTTGCCCTGGCCCTGGTTCTGCCCGTTCTGCCGGGGGGCGACGTCGGTGCCATCGGCCAGCTCGGGCGGCTCCACGAAGACCGCGGGTGCGGCGGGCCCGGGTCCGGCCGCCACGCTCACCTGGTCCGGAGCCGGCGCGGCGGACTCCACCGGGGCCGACTGGGGCTCCCCCACGGAGCTCGGCTCACCCGCCGGGGACGGCACCTCCGCCGGAGGGCTCGGGGCCGCCGTCGAGGCGGCGGAGCGCGAGCGCCGGGTGGGCTTCCCGTTCGCCTCCCCGATTGCGCCGTGGCCGTTCTCCGCAGCCGGGGCGGCAGAGGTCACGCCGGTGGCATCGAGGATCTGGTCAATGATGTCGGCCTTCTTGGTCCGGCTGGTCGTCTTGAGCGACATGGCCTGAGCGATGGCACTGAGCTCGTCGCGCTCCTTGCCTTCGAGAACCGATCGTTCGAGCTGCTGTTCCGCAGTCATCGGGCTCCTCATCTACGAGGCTGGTCGCCGGGCCCGGGATGGTCCGCGCGCGGCGAGGAAATATCAAGGAAGGGGAAGGGATCCAACAAGGAACGCCTCCCCCGGGGCTCACCGCTGCGTGATGCTCTCCCGAGATCGCTTATGACCCGCGGAGAGCGCTCGAAGCGCAGTGGGGATAGCCACACTCTAGCGGGACTCGGGGGCCCATGCCAACATCCCCCCGTCCCGGACCGGCCCCGTGGGGCCCGCCGGGTGCTCTCACACGGAGATCTCGGCCAGCACCGACGAGAGGTCCAGGTCGATCACCGAGGGCACCGAGATGGCCTTGATGGCCAGGTCCGGGTCCTTGAGCCCGTGCCCGGTCAACACACACACAACCGTCGAACCCTCGGGGACCCCTTGCTTGATCAGCCCGGCCACCGAGGCCGAGGACGCCGCTTCGCAGAAGACGGACTCCTCCCTGGCCAGGAACGTGTACGCCTCGAGGATCTCGTCGTCGGTGACCGCCGTGATGGAGCCGCCGGACTCCGACGCGGCGGCGGTGGCCGAGTACCAGCTGGCCGGGTTCCCGATGCGGATGGCCGTGGCGATGGTCTCGGGGTGCTCGACCGGGTGGCCCAGGACGATCGGCGCGGCACCGGCAGCCTGGAAGCCCATCATGCGCGGCACCTTGGTGGCCCGGCCTGCTTCCTTGTACTGGAGGTACCCACGCCAGTACGCCGTGATGTTCCCCGCGTTACCCACCGGGATGCAGTGCACGTCAGGGGCGTCGCCCAACACGTCGACGATCTCGAACGCCCCGGTCTTCTGGCCTTCGATCCGGTGCGGGTTGACCGAGTTGACCACGGTGATGGGGGCATGGTTCGGCAGCTCCCGCACGATCTCAAGCAACTGGTCGAAGTTCCCCCGCACCTGCAGCACCCGCGCGCCGTGCATGAGCGCCTGGGCCAGCTTGCCGAGCGCGATATGCCCTTCGGGGATCAGGACCACGCACGCCAAGCCGGCACGCGCCGCGTACGCCGCAGCCGAGGCCGAGGTGTTCCCCGTCGAAGCACACACCACGGCCTTGGCTCCCTCGTCCACCGCCATGGAGATCGCCATGGTCATGCCGCGATCCTTGAAGCTCCCGGTCGGGTTGGCACCCTCCACCTTCACCCACACCCGGGCGTTCACCCGCTCGGAGAGGCGCGGGGCCGGGAGCAGCGGGGTGCCACCCTCGAGGAGGGTGACCACCGGGGTGCGCTCGGTGAGAGGGAGGAACGAGCGGTACTCCTCCATGATGCCGCGCCATCCCGCCGTCACGGGGCGCCCCCCTCGCCGATGACCCGCAGCACGCCGCTCACCCGGTCCACCGCCTGGTGCCGCCGCAGCTCCTCGATGGTGGCCAGCACGTCACCCTTCGCGCGCCACGTGGGTCAAGAAGATGAGCCGGGCCTCCTCGGCCAGACCCACCTGCTCCATGGCGCGGATCGACACGTCGTGGTCGCCGAAGATCTTGGCCACGGCGGCCAGCACGCCCGGCCGGTCGGCCACGTCCATGCTGAGGTAGAAGGCAGAGTGCATCTCCGCCTGCGGGCGCACGGTGGTGCTGGTGCGTTTGGGCGCGGGCGCCGGCGCCCCGGCCAACAAGTTGCCGCGCCGCGTCGACCAGATCGCCCAGCATGGCGCTGGCCGTGGGGCCCCCGCCGGCGCCCCGGCCGTACAACATGAGCTCGCCGCTCACTGCGCCCTCCACGAACACGGCGTTGAACGCGCCGCGCACCGCGGCCAACGGGTGCGTCCTCGGGACCATGGCCGGGTGCACCCGCACCGAGAGCTCGGGCCCGCCGTCGACCAGCTCGGCGATGGCGAGCAACTTGACCGCGAACCCCAGACGGTTGGCGTAGGCCACGTCGACGGCGCGTACCCCGGCGATGCCCTCGCGGTAGACGTCGGCATCGACGACGTCGACGCCGAAGGCCAGCGCAGCGAGGATGGCGGCCTTGGCCGCGGCGTCGTGCCCGTCCACGTCGGCGGTCGGGTCCCGCTCGGCCAGGCCCAGTTCCTGCGCCTCACGCAGCACGTCGTCGTAGCTGTCGCCCTCCTCCTCCATCCGGGTCAGGATGTAGTTGGTCGTCCCGTTGACGATGCCCATGATCCGGACGATCTGCTCGCCCGCCAGGGACTCCCGCAGGGGACGGATGACGGGGATGGCGCCGGCCACGGCGGCTTCGTACAGGAGGTCCACCCCGGCGTCGGCGGCCACCTCGGCCAACTCGGCGCCGGCCACGGCCAGGAGGGCCTTGTTGGCCGTGACCACGGGCTTTCCCAGGCGCAGGGCGGCCTCCACCAGCTCGTGGGCGGGGTGGAGCCCGCCGATCACCTCGACCACCACGTCGACGTCGTCGCGGGCGATCAGCGCGGCGGCGTCGGTGCCGACCATCGCGAGCGGCACCGCGGCGGGCCGCGGCCGCCCCGGATCGGCCACCGCGATGCCGACCAGCTCCAGGCGGATTCCCGTGCGCGCCGCCACGTCGTCGGCCCGCGTCAAGAGGATCTCGGCCAGCGCGCCACCGACGTTCCCGCAGCCCAGAAGCCCCACGCGCACGGTGGGGGCGGGATGCGCGCCGCTTGGGTGGTGCGGGCGCGCCGCGGGCGAGCTCCCCGGGGCGCTGGCCTGATCGGCGGTCACCACCAAACGGTACAGGCTGCCCGTCGGCTGCTCATGCGTCGAGCCGCATGAGGTCGTCGAACGTCTCACGCCGTACCACCGGGCGCGCCGCGCCGTTGGCGACGAAGACCACGGCCGGGCGCGGCACCTTGTTGTAGGTCGACGCCATGGAGTACCCGTAGGCACCGGTCACTGGAGTGGCCACGATGTCGCCCACCGTCAGATCGTCGGGCACGTAGGCGTCGGGGACGATCAGGTCGCCGCTCTCGCAGTGCTTGCCCACCACCCGCACGGGCCGGGGCCGTGCCGCGGCGACGGCACGGGGCAGGAACGCCTCGTAGCCGCTGCCGTAGAGGACCGGGCGCGGGTTGTCGCTCATCCCGCCGTCCACGCTGACGTAGGTCCTGATGCCCGGGAGGTGCTTGACCGTCCCCACCGAGTACAGCGTGACGCCGGCCGCGGCGACGATCGAGCGCCCCGGCTCGGCCGTGATCCTCACCGCCGGGTCGACCCCGGCGTCCACGCAGGCGGCGTGTGTGACCCGGGCCCACTCGGCCTGGGTCGGCGCGGCCTCCCCGTTGACGTAGGGCACGCCGAGACCACCGCCCACCACCAGCTCGGGGAGCCCCAAGGGCGCGAAGAACGCGCCCAGGACCTCCGCCGCCTGCTCGAAGGACGAGGCCTCGAAGACCTGGCTGCCGATGTGCGCGTGCACGCCGACCAGCTCAACGGCCGGCATCAGCTCGAGGGCGGCCACCGCCTGGGCGGCTGCCCCGGAAGAGACGGAGAAGCCGAACTTGGAATCCTCCTGCCCGGTGCGGACGAACTCGTGGGTGTGCGCCTCCACGCCCGGGGTCACCCGGACGAGCACCTTGGGGCGCTCTGGTCCGGGCGAGGAGGACTCGAGCAGGCCGCCGAGGCGGGCGACCTCGTCGAACGAGTCCACCACGATGCGCCCCACACCCATGGTGAGCGCGGCCTGCCAGCTCCTCGCTCGACTTGTTGTTCCCGTGCAGGATCAGCCGCTCCGCCGGGACGCCGGCGGCCACCGCCACGTGCAGCTCGCCGCCCGGTGGCCACGTCGAGGTGCATGCCCTCCTCGTGAGCCAGCCGGGCCATGGCCCGGCACAGGAAGGCCTTGGTGGCGTAGGCCACCCCCTCCCCCCAGGCCGCCAGGGCCTCGCGGCAGGCCAGGCGGAGGTGCTCCTCGTCGTAGACGAACAGGGGCGTGCCGAACTCGGCCGCCAGGTCCAGCAGGTCGATCCCGCCCACGCGGAGGTGGCCCGACGCATCGACCTCGGCCGTGCGCGGCAGAAGGTGCCGCTCGAGGGGAGCGGTGGCGACGTCGTGGTCGGTGGGCACGGAGAGGCAGGATACGGCAGCGTGGCCTGCCTCTCCCCGGAGACGGGGTGGAGCCGGCGGCGGCTACGATCGTCCACCTGCTCGTGCGCCCGCACGACGCACACCCCGCCCCCGTAGCTCAGCGGATAGAGCACCGGCCTCCGGAGCCGGTGGCGCAGGTTCGAGTCCTGCCGGGGGCGCCCTACATTTTACCTGTTCAGATTGCCTTTCTGGAAGCTCTGCCGTCTCAGGGCCCGGATTCGGCAATCTGTGCTGGCAATCCGCATCGCCGCTTCAGTATTCTTCGCCAGCAAGGAGCGGCCATGCCGGGACACATGCAGCAGCGAGGACCATCGACCTGGCGCCTACATGCGTTCGCCGGAACCGACAGCAACGGACGAAAGCGGTACACGTCCAAGACGTTCCATGGCACGAAGAAGGAGGCGGGCATCGCTCTGGCGGCGTTTGTCACCGAGGTCGCCAAAGAAAGAAGTGGATCATCGCCAGCGGAGGCGATCACGGTCTCGCAGACGCTCAGCAAATGGCTGAACTCAAGGAAGGCTCAGCTGTCCCCCGCCACAACCGACCGATACCGAGTAGCGATTAAGCACGTCGAACCGGTAATTGGATCAATGCGCGTCTCTCAGCTGCGGCCACACCACATCGAAGACCTCTACGGCGCCCTCACGACCAATGGACAATCGGGGTCGTCAATCCGCAAGGTCCACTGGGCACTTCGCCAATCGCTGGCCTGGGCCCACCGGCGTGGCTACGTGTCGATCATCGCCACCGACGGCATCGAGCTTCCGCCGCTCGGGACTAGAGAAATGGAACCACCATCCTCCGACAACGTACGCACGGTTATCGAATACCTGCTCGCTGCCGATCCTGATTGGGGAACTCTTGTTGCCGTCATCGCCTGGACCGGCTGTCGTCGGGGAGAAGTTGCCGGGCTTCGTTGGGAAGACGTCGACTTCAAGCAGGGCAACCTGCTGATTCGAAGGTCAGTTGCTGCTGTTCCCGGCGGAAGTCAGGTAAAGGGGACAAAGACTGGCGACATCCGTCGCATCGCCATCGGTCCGAAGACGATGAAACTCCTCAAAGATCACAAGAAACGATCTGACAGACGAGCCAAGAGGTGCGACGCCAGGGTCGACTCGACTTCCTACATATTCTCGCCCGACCCGGCCGGTCAGCGGCCGTACAATCCATACACGGTCACACGGACCTTTGTTGCTGCATGCACGGAGGCGGGCGTACCTCGCATGAGGCTCCACGACTTGCGGCACTACTCCGCAACGACATTGCTCAAGAGCGGCGCGAGCGTGGGTGAGGTCATGGCTCGACACGGCTGGCGAACGGTAGAAATGGTGAATAGGTACCGCCACTTGCTGGAGGCTCAGGACTCTGCCGCTGCCAGAGCGCTAGAGAACGCATAGCCCGTCGCCCATATTGAACCGGGGCACCAGCGAAAGCCTCATCTTCACGGTTACGAGACGATGATGCAGAAAGGCGTATGAGTGCCGGTCCCTGTAGTAATCGCGACTTGGCTTGCCGGAACTGCATCAAGCGATGCCTGCCCGGCATCGCGCTCACTTCGTCAACGGACCGACCGAGGCGCTCAACAACTTGATCAAGCGTGCGAAGCGAGCCGCCTTCGCGTTTACCAGTTTCCAGAACTATCGAATCCGATCATTGCTCTACGCGGGCAAGCCCAATTGGGAACGAGTCCCTCATCTGCGAGTACCCGCCGGATCGTGGCCGGCAGACATTGCGATGCTGAGGGCCTCAACCGGTTTCTGGCCTCAGCGTGCTCGCCTCGGCCGAGTACGCGGTCAGCTCGTTGGTCCCCTCGGTCAGGTGTCGCGCGTCTTCATACGCCACGCCCCGATGGCGGTCCAGAACACGATCCAGCCCACGATCACCAGTGACGACACCAACGTGGACTCGGGTACCAGCGGGTTCACGGCGGGCCCGCCGCCACCCCCGCCCCCACTGAACGGCGTCGGCAGACCTCCCGGCTCGAGGTGAGCCATGGCCACGCCCACGATCCCCCGCTGGACGTTGAGCAGGTGCGAGATGATGTGGCGGCTGAAGATGGGCGTCAGGATCAGCTCGAGCACAATGAGCAGGATCACCGCCACCGTGCGTTGACCGATCAGCGAGGATAGTCCGAGGCCGACCATGAACCCGATCGTCGCCTCGAGCGCGATCCACAACCCGACCTGGACCATCAGGGTGGTGGAGGGGGCCAGGAAGTTTGAGTGATAGTCCGCATAGTCCTGGTTGGCCACCGAGACCGCGAAGGCCCGCACCTGGGCCGGTGACTCGGCGGCGGGAACGGTTACCGTCCCCCCGTCCTTGGTCCGGACGACGGACCCCGGCGGCGGCCCGATCGATTGCCCACCACAGGTCACGTTGGGCGGCGGCTGGCTCGACCCCGGCCCCCCGCGGAAGTTGAAGTCGCAGATGACCTCGTCTGCATGCGCCGACGCCCACCTGTCGAGGGCCGGTTGCGACAATCCGACCGGGACGTTGACCCCGTCGTAGTTGAGCTGCGTCGGCGCGGCGAAGACGCAAACGGCGCACACGATCGTGTAGCCGACCGCCACCATGGCGATGACGATGGCCAGCCCGGCGGGTATGCGCGCGAAGTACAGAGCCAGGCGCGAACGGCCGGTGATCACGAGATGGCGGAACATTCCCTCGGTGAGATCGACCGAGCCCGCACTGCAGCCGACGACCGCCGCCACGACGAAACCGAACACGTACATGAAGCCGGCCACCAGCGTCGTGAAGATGCTGTAGCCACCGGCGGGCCCGTAGGAATGCGGGGCGACGGCGTGCGAAATCAGCCGCACGCCGAGGAAGACGACCGGGATGCCGATGTTCACGGCGATGAGCGCGATCATCAGTCCGCGCCGCCGGCGCAACTCCATGAAGCGCGTGGTGACCATGCCCCAGTTCGGAATCCACGAGCCGCGGTGATCGCCCCGCGGCTCCGCGGTGATCGGAGTCGGGGCGGGACCTGGTGCGTCAACGTCGGTGATGGCCGTCATTCGGCTTCCCCCAGACGCTTCGTGACCTCGAGGAACCAGGACTCGAGCGAGGCCTGTATGTGCTGGAGCCGGAAGATCGAGATGCCTCCCTCGACGAGCAGCCGGTTGATTTCAGCGATGGCGTCACGGTGGGTGCCCTCGGGTAGAGAGATGGCGAGCCCGTCAGGTCCGGCTTGCACGTGAGCTCCGAAGGGCGTGGCCACCAAGAGGCGGCTGGCCTGGTCGGGGTCCGAGCACTCGACCTGTACCTCGAAGGAGGAGCCGGCCAGGAGCTGGGAGATCGGGCCCTGACGGATCACCTTGCCCCGGTCCACGATGGCGACGGCGTCGCAGGTGCGCTCGACCTCATCGAGGAGGTGTGACGACAGTACGACGGTGCGGCCTTCGGCCACGAGCGACAGGATCATGTCGCGCATGTCGAGCATCCCCGCCGGGTCGAGGCCGTTCATCGGTTCGTCGAGGATCAGCAGCTGCGGATCCCCCAGGAGGCAGGCGGCGACGCCGAGACGCTGGCGCATCCCCATGGAGTACTTGGAGACCTTATCGTTCGCCCGATGGAGGATGCCGACGCGCTCCATGGCCGGGTCGATGCGGCCCTTGGCGGCCGGCTCACGCGCCGCGGCGAGGATCTGCAGGTTCTGGCGACCCGTCAGGTGGCCGTGGAAGCGAGGCTCGTCCACGATCGCCCCCACTCGTGCCAGCGCAATGTCTCGGTGCCGGGGGACCTGGTGGCCGAGCAGGAACATGGTGCCGGCCTCCGCATGCGTCAGACCCAGTAGCACTCGGATCAACGTCGTCTTGCCGGCACCGTTGGGGCCGAGGTAGCCGAAGGCACAGCCTCGGGGGACCAAGAGCTCCACGTCGTTGACCGCGATGTTCTCGCCGAACCGCTTGGTCAGCCCGTGGGTCTCGACGGCCCACTGGCCATAACCCTCTCGTGGGGGCTCAGTCTCCAGCGCGGTGGCGTTCATCGGGCCTCAGTACCCGAGCGCAACGGGGAGCCGCTGCGGCGTCGCACTTTCGTCATAGAACAGGCCCTTCCAAAACACGTGATGCGTCCGTTCATCGGAACCGTCACTTGGAGTGGCGGCGAGTCCAAGGCGCCCAGTAGAAGACAGCAAGGCCGAGGACCACAGCGCTAGCGAGTAGCAGGCCCAATGCGACGATGGCCGCGCCCGGGACGTGGCCTACCGCGGTTGTCGGACCGGCCATGAAGATCCGTGTTGGTGGCTTCGCGGGGCCGGCCAACCATTGTGCTGACCCTGGCCCCAGGATCTTGCGCACCGACATGGCTACCGAGGCACTCTGATGACCTATCCCCACCGCGAGGGCGCCGATCACCAGGAGGACAGCGAGGGCGGCCAAAGTGGCAGCCGCCATCTGTCGGCGCGTCAACGTGCGTCGGGGGGCAGTTGGCGGCGTGCTGGTCGTCGGTGACAGCGTCGGCGGGGCCGTGACGCCACGAGCTTCGGCCCACGACGCTGCGAAGTGCTGCGGGTCGAAGAGGCTGTTCCCGAGCACGTCCTCAGCAGAGCCGCCTTCGGATACGGCTTCTTCGATGTCGGCCGTCAGATCCGCGGCCATCTCGTTGGCGATGGGATCTGGCACGCCGAGCCGGCGCCACTCATTACGACACTCCTCGACGAACTTGTTCACGGTCGCACCTCCACCTTGACCAAACCAAGAGCACCGTCGATCGCGTCACGCGCTGCTTGCCATTCCCGGACGCCCTCCTCAAGCGTTCGCTTGCCCTCCGACGACATGCTGTAGTACTTGCGTGGTGGGCCACCATTGCTGGCCGCACGCTTCGTCTCGACAAGATCGTCACGCTCGAGCCGTCCGAGGAGCGGATAGATAGACCCCTCTCCAACGATCGAGAGACCACGCGCACGCAATCGCTTCGTCATCTCGTAGCCGTACGCAGGACCTTCGGCCATTACGGCCAGGAGACAAAGGTCGAGAACGCCTCGAAGCAGCTGGCTACTCCGTCCCTCCGCATGTCCCATGCACCACAAGGTACCAGGAGCCACTTCGCTTTTCAAGGCATAGACCGGCGGCGATCGAATGCGACACTCGCTGTGCCTCCAGAGCTTTCCCATCGTGGGCCGTTCTTGACGCCTGCAACCCTTGCGAGCACGGAAGCGACGCGCTGATCATCATTCAATGGTGGCGGGGGTTCAAAACCATCGGGCGGCTTCGGGCCTCAAAGCAGGCGAAGTCGCTGGTCACGGCGTCTGCCCTATGCAGCCGCCCAGGCACTGCACTACTCAAGATCCGCCGCCTTCAACTTGGAGTCCCGAGAAACTCCCCGCGCCCTGCGGACCTACTGAGACCTTCGGGTTCATGACCCGAAGGTGACGCGAACTCTCTAATCCCGCCCACCTTTAGGCCGACGGCGATGGCTGTACCCTCCAACTGGAAGCGGGCCGAGCGCGTGGCCACGACGAGCACCCGGATGGCCTCGACGTCGCCGTCTTTGGACTTGGCAATGCGCTTGGCCCGACCACCGAGAGCGGCTCGAGCTGCTTCGACGGCGTCGAGTGGATCTGATCTGCCTGAACGACGGCGCTCGGCCCGGTTGGGCCGGTCGACCTCGATCACCTCGACGTCGGCTCGCCGCAAGAACCTGACGACACCCGCCCCATAGGACCCGGTGCCCTCCACTCCCACCTTGGTCAGCGCACCGAAGCTCTCCAGCCACGACAACAGTGCCTTGTAGCCGGCGGAGTCGGTCCCGAAGCGCTCGGTGCCCAGCAGGGCTCCGAGTGGATCAAGCGCCGCCGCCACATGGACGTCGAGGTGAGTATCGACGCCGCCGGTCACGCTACGCGCAGCTTCTACGATGGTCATGGTCATCCCTTCTCTAAACGGTGTTAGGGATGGCACGGCCGTTCCGGATCGGAGCGACGGGCGGTCCAGGTTGTTCGTAGCAACCGGGCCAATCACCCCAACTCGGAGACGGGACGTGCCGCTGTCCATGTGCGACTGGAAGAGCTCGCTCGACGATGAGTCAGGCCGAACCTGCCAGCAATCCCGAAGCTATTGACCACCACCAATGCAGCGGTGGATCCTCCAGGCCATTGTCACTGTTCGGGGACACCTGATGCCTGGCACGACCGACAGTCGATGCGAGGTGGTCTGGTCGTAGGTGGGGTGCCGACAGTGGAATAGTGAAGACATGTCGTGGTCACCAGACACCGCCTTCGTCGAGGGACTCCAGTTCTTCTCCGCGTCAGTGACGCTTATTCGGGACAATGACTGGCAGCGACCGTCGCCATGCACGGAGTGGACCGTGCTGGATGTTCTTGGTCATGTTGGTACCGCCGTTGGGTTCGGTACCGAGCTCTTGTCTGGAGGACAGCCCGAGTGGTCGCCCAGTGATCCGCCAGGTGCCAACGTCGTGGGCGATCCGCGCTCGTGGTGGGATGGGCTCGTGGCTCCCGCCCGTAGTGCCGTTGGCGACGTTGAACTGACGATGGAGGTGGATTCGCCATTCGGTCGACGCACCATCGGCGATGGGTTGAGTTTTCCCGCCCTGGACCTCTTCATCCACGGATGGGACCTGGCTCGCAGTGTTGGTAGCGATGTCGTGATTCCCACCGAGGCCATCGAGTTCGCCCGCGTCGCCTTCGGACCGATCCCCGAAGCGCAGATGCGCAGCCCCCGGGTGTTCGGGGAGGCAGTGGTTCCACCTCCCGATTCCAGCCCGAGCGAAGGTTTCATCGCCTGGACTGGCCGCGACCCTCGATGGATATCGCCGACGAACAGGTGATCCCGGGCTCTTGATCCATGTCGCGTCCGACCCGGCGATCAGGGGCAGGGGGCGTCAAGGCACTTGGGTATACCTTGACCCATGAGAGGTTGATGACTCGATCACAGAGGAGGCGCTCTGGAAATGCCGAACGACGACGCAGTTGATCGCAACCTTCAAGGCATGGATGAACTCGACTTCGTGGGATGGAACAACGCCGACTGGACCGGCGTCTTCGCTCACCATCACACGGATGACGTCCTAGTTGACTGGCAAGGCCAGCCTACGACCCAGGGCATCGATCAGCACATCGAAGCCATGAAGTCATACGTCGAGGAGAACGGGGGCGGTACACCGCCGCAGATCACGTCCCACCCGATCAAGTTCGGGTCCGGAGAATGGACGTGCGTCGTAGGAGAGTTCGCCAACGGTGCCCGCATGGTGACCGTTGCGAAATGGCGGGACGGCGCAATCGCTGAAGAGTACATCTGGGCATAGCACCACCCCGGCGGTAAGGGGCACCTAGTGGTCCGTCGCGGATTTGATCTGGTGGGCGAGTGCCGCTCGACCCCTGCGCACCTTGGCGATGATCTTCTGCGCAGGGATGTGCCAAACGAAGGGCTTGGGGTCGTCGTTCCAGTGTGACGCCCAGATGTCGATGGCCTCGACCAGGGCCGGGACGCTGGAGAATGCACCGTCCTTCAGTCGCTTGTTGGTGAGCTGGGCAAACCAGCCTTCGACCAGGTTCAGCCACGAAGAACTCGTCGGCGTGAAGTGGAGGTGCCAGCGGGAGCGTTTGGGATGGGCCAACCAATCGGCGACCGGTGGGGCGCCGTGGGCGGAGAGGTTGTCGAGCACGACGTGAACGTCGAGGTGGGCCGGCACATGGAGATCGACCCACTTGAAGAAGGCCAGCACGTCGTTCGACGCATGGGTCTTGCGAGTCTGGTGGAGCACTTCGCCGGTCCCGACGTTCAAGGCGGCGAACAGATCGACGGTGCCGTTGCGCTTGTAGTCATGAGTCATGGTCTTTCCCCTGCCCACTGTGAGCGGCAGGGACGGTTGGGTGCGGTCGAGGGCCTGACACTGGGTCTTCTCGTCGAAGCTGAACAGACGGCTCGCTCCGGTGGGTTCAGCTAGAGACCGACGACGTCGACCAGCTTCTCCTCGAATCGCGGATCGTTCGACAACTTGAAAGTGTCGACCCGCCACGGTCGCAGGTTCCTCGCCTTCCAGATCCGGGCCACGGTGTCCTTCCCTACGCCGTGGCGATCGCCCATGGTCCGCGTCGACCAGCACGTGGATCCGTCGTCTGGCACCGAGTGCAACGTGTCGCTGACGATCGCGTCGATCACGTCTTGGGGGATCGAGGGCTTGCGGCCTCGACCCGGCGCAATGGAACCAACCGCATCGGAGCCCCCGGCTTCGAACTTGGCCCGCCACCGTCGCACCGTGTCGGGAGTCGTTGCGCAGTCCCGGGCGATCGCCTCATTCGCGACACCGTCAGCGGCCAGCAGCAACGCCGACGCTTGCACAACCGTTCGGTGCGGCAGCGAGGACGATCTCGACAACCGTTCGAGTTCCCCTCGTTGCCTGCGGCTCACGTGCAGACGGGGTGCGATCATCACTGGCATGGTGCCAGATTAGTTCACCTTGCTATTTGAGCGACTGACCACTAGGTCGACGTCACTTTGGGGTGTAGGTGAGTATCACGACACCGTTGCTGAACTGCGTGACATCGACGAGATTCAGGGCGGGACCGTCTTCGATTGCCTCAAACATGTGCTGGCCTCGTCCGACAGCGACCGGTGTCATCAAGAGGTGGAACTCGTCGATCAGGCCGTGCTCCATCAAGGTGGCATCGAGTGGACCATTCCCGTACTTGACGATGTTGCCACCGGGCTGCTGCTTCAGGTCGGCCACGAACGAGGCCACATCCCCGTCGATGACGGTGGCATTCCACGCTGCCTCTCGAAGAGTCGTTGATGCCACGTACTTAGGGATCCTGTTCATTCGTTCAATAAAGTCGCTCGGAACTCCGGAATCAACGCTGGTCATCGCAGGGTATGCCGCTGACAAACCCTCATAGGTCAACCGCCCAAGCAGCAGAGCGTCCGCTGCAAACAGCAGTCGCTTGGCGTAGTCATTGTGTTCCTCGTTCAGATACGGGAAGGCCCAGTGGGCGACCCAATCTCTCCACCCAGAGAAACGTGGGTCGATTCGATCAGCTTCCTCATACGCTCATACTCCCATGCCTGTTGTGGGCGTTCTCAGTTCTTAGACGGCGAACATTGGAGGAAAGTCATCGGGGCCCAGACCAGGGAGGTCCCATCCAGCCAACCAATGCCCGCCCCCTATGTGCCGAACCGCCCTACCGATCCGGCGTTCGCGGACACCAGTTGTGAATCCCTTTATCTCTTTGACGATCGGGTCGGAGGAGGATCGTTGGAGATGTTGGGGCGTCGGGCAGCGATCAGTTGAAGTCAATCTCGCCCTGCTTCTACTGGTTTCCCTCCGGTGCTTGGAAACGACTACGAACGTCGCCGATCACGGATTCGCCATGAGCCACGCAGAGGCGCAATGGCTGGAGCTCATCGAGCAAGCTCGTCGCTGTTTGCCTCGCCGCACCGGGATCGACGTTGAATACCCCGACGATTGGGCGCTCATCGCCTCGGGTCGCAAGAGCGTCGCCAGCGATCAACGTGCGATGAGATGGAATCCACACGGCCAAGTGGCCAGAGGTGTGGCCCGGCGACGCAATCAACTCAGCCCCTATCTCCCAATCCAGTGAATCCCCCGGACGGAGTTCCTTGTCCAGCGCAACCGGAGGTGGAGATTCAACAAGGGGCATGACGCGCTCGAACATTGGGCGTTCCCATTCCGAAAGCTGCGGCTCGCCACGAGGGCGACGTCCTGCGAAGATATCCGCCTCCTCGGCCGGTCCGAGCAGTTCGGCGCCGGTGAGGCTCGCAAGCTCATGCGCCGATCCGTAATGATCTGCGTGTGCGTGAGTCAGAAGCACTTGGCGGAGGGGAAGGGACCCGCTGGGGATTTCTAGTCGGCGGCTGAGGGCGTCGATCATTGCCTCGCCCAGTCCGGCGACGTTCGCGTCGACCATGACCACCCCATCGCCATCGCGGATCGCGAAACAGGCGGCGATGGGCGTCCGCAGACACCACAACCAGTCCGTTAACTCAACAAGCTCCAAAGAAAGGGACGCCACCCACCCATGGTGCACGTCCAACAATGGCTGAGCAATCGGTCATCTGACCAGTCTTTTGCGAGGTTCTCATCGGAGCAAACCATGCCGGCCTGCCTTGACCGCAGCTGCGGTTCGAGAACTGACCCCGAGCTTGGCGAGCACATGCTCAACGTGCCGGCGAACTGTCGACTGGGAGATCACGAGTGCCTCGGCGATCTCACCGTTAGTCAGACCCTGAGCAATCAGGTCGAGCACCGTCAGCTCGCGAGCAGTGAGACCGAAAACGCCCGGCATCACAGTCGGGATGTAGTCGACCACAGCTCGGCCGAGGGACCGATTGAGCAACGTGAGCAGGTCCCGATGGTCCTCGCTGAAGGCGCCCTCGGTGACTGTGTTCAGCGCAATATGACCAAGGAAGTGACCGTCGCGAGACCGAAGGCTCATTCCCATTCCATCCTTGAGCCCGGCGGGCCATGCCAACTCCCTGACGGTGAAGGTGTCGCGTCCACGCCCGGGCAGATCTCCGAAGCGCAGTGCTGCTCCCGAGACGTCCATCCCCATCGCCCTCTGCTCATGTCGGTACTCTTCCCGCCCCACCGAGGAGCCGACTGTACCGCCGTGGCCGGTCGCCGCTATTGGAACAAGAGAGCCGGCATCAGACCGGCAAAGAACAGCACAATCAAACGGGATCAGTTGCGACAACGCCTCAAGCGCAACCCGCGCGCCGGATCCGTCCCCCGGTGGGGCCTCAGCGACGGCGCACGCGAGGTTCGTCACGCCCGCAAGCGTCTTGTCGCTCCACCTCACCCCGTCTATCTTGCCGCAGACTGAAGGTGGAAAACATCGGTGCCCTCCGTGCGTCACTGGCATAGCGGGTGATACGTCATTCCAGGACCGCTTCAGGTGGGTTATCCACCCGCCCGAATGTGCCGCTGGGTGGCACCCTCCCGGCAGCGTACTGGGGCATCACCCGTGTGTGAGTCGAGATCCGATCCGGGTTGCGGCCAAGCGCTTCTGGGTTCGAGCCCACAAGTAAGTCGCTCACTCCCGGCGATGCACTGGGGCAGTCTGGAGTAGCTCGAGTGAGAAATAGTCGGCAAACGTCATTAGGTGATGAAGCGATGGATGGCCTCGTCGGCGTGGTCCTGAAAGGGCCTATTGGCCAAGTCGGGGAAGATATCCGCTTGGTCGACCATGGGACCCTTCAACTTGCCTGCCGCGCTGGCGTAGAACACGCCACTCGAAAGCGTCGGGTCGGTGACAGCGTCGACGAGTCGCTTCGAGCCCACTTCAAGTTCGTGGGAAATACCGAGGCGGGGCATGATGTGTTTGGCCGCAAAGCGCAGCGGTGGCGCCGCGCCGGCGGCAGCTTCGGTCCCCGTGGTGTTGCCGGGGCTTACCGTGATGAAGCGGAGGTCGGGGTACTGGCGCGCCAGGTGGGCCATCCACAAGGCCCCGATGTACTTGACCTGACCGAAGGCGAGGTTCTGATCGTATTTCCTGTCAGCGAAGTAGCTGCCGTCGACGACGGTCGTGAGTTCATCGGTGGAAGTTGAGACGAAGGTAGGCCGTTTGAACCCCAACTTCGGAATTCCCCTGGCTGCTTCACTAGCGACGAATACCGCTACCTCGTTCAGTCGGTTCTGGGTCAGGAGCTCTTCGAGGAGCACGGCGTGACCGAGAACATTCGTTGCGAACAGTGTGGTGGCCCCGTCAGCGGTCAATTCCATCACGACCTTGTTGCCGATGACACCAGCGTTCATGACCAGCGCGTCGAGGGACCCGCTGATGGCCGCTAGGCCAGCGCGGACCGAACCAAGATCGGCGACGTCCATGAGAATGATGTCGAAGATGTCTCGGCCAGTCACGGCTTCGAGATCGGCCTTCGCCTGTGTCGCCCGCTCCTGGTTCCGACACGCAAGGTAGATCCGAGCGAACTCCGGACGTAATGCCAGTTGCCGCGCCACCTCCTTGCCGATCCCGACGTTGGCGCCCGTAATGAGTGCTGTCTTTCCATCGAGCGCGCTCATTCGGAGTCCCCCTCATCCTTTGTGGGCGTAGGAAGGCCGTCGAGCAATCTGAAACGGGCATCCATCGCGACACCTCGAACTTCGATCAGCTGCTGGTACTCGGGCGAGTTGTACCAACTAAGTGCCGTCTCATGATCTGGAAACTGCACGACCACCCCTGAGGAGAGCCCGGTTTCGCCATCGAGAATCTCCCAGTTGCCAGCGGCGAGAACCTCGGCTCCGTGCTCTTGAGCGGTCTTTCCAGCGACTCCGGCATACTTCTCACGGTAAACATCTGGGTCCTTAACTGTGAATTCGACGATTACGTATGCGCTCATATGGATACTCCCTAGTTGTTCGTTGCTATTGGCTTCCTGGGTCTTCGCTCTCAAACGTCACTGCCGAGAGGCGTTACGTGGCGACCCGGCCTCCATCGACTGCAAGAGTGACGCCCTGGACGAAGCTGGCATCGTCACTGGCAAGAAAGACGATTGCGGATGCGAGCTCCTCTGGCTCGGCGACGCGACCTGCTGGTGCGAGTGCTGCGAGCTGATTCACCATCTCCTCGGGGATCGCTTCCATCATGCGGGTGCGCGTCGGACCGGGGGCAACGGCGTTCACTCGAACACCACTCGGGCCGTATTCGGCTGCCCAGGTTTTCGTCAGCAGCTCGAGAGCCGCTCGGCTGGCGCCGTACATGGCCATGCCGGCCTGTCCAAAGCTCGCGACCATCGTGGAGACGTTGACGATCGAACCCCATCCGCGTTCGGCCATGGCTGGCGCCATTGACGCAACGAGGAAGAACGGAACCTTGACGTTCAGTGCAAAGGTCTCGTCGAACTGAGCTTCGGTGGCTGCCTTGCTCGGTCCGAGCAAGGCGACACCGGCGTTGTTGATGAGGATGTCGACGTGACCGCCATCTGCCTCAGTGGCCCACTCGACCAGGTCCTGTGCCGACTTCAGATTGCTCAACGAAGTGAGGAGGAACGTCGCGCTGCCTCCGCCGCCTTCGATCTCGGCGACCACGTCTTTGGCTCGTTGTTCGTTGCGTCCGACGATCAGTACGTGAGCGCCGCGAGCGGCCAGGGCGGTGGCCGTGGCCTTGCCGATTCCGCTCGTCGAGCCCGTTACCAGGGCTGTCTTGCCGTCTAGATCAGTCATGCGTGTCTTTCCATCTCGTCAAAACTGGGTTGTGTGACCCACTATGGCAGTTCAGTACTGGGTTGTCAAACCCAGAATTTCTGTTAGCGTTGGAGGATGGTCAGTGAAACGAGTGATCGGCCGAGGCTCACCCCCAAGGGAGCGCGCACTCGGCAACGCATAGTGGAGAACGCCGCCGCACTGATCCATGAGCGCGGGGTGGCGAGCACCACCTTGGAAGACGTCAAGGCGGCGGCGGGAGTGAGCGGCTCGCAGATGTACCACTTCTTTCCCGACAAGAACGAACTCGTGCAGGCAGTTATCGACTACCAGGCCGAGGCCATCGTCAATCGCCAGCGGCACGCGTTCAGCAGTGCGAACGGAGTCGAAGCCTGGCGGAACATGGTGATCACCGCAGCGAAGCGCACCAAAGGAAAGGGGGGCTGCCAACTTGGCTCGCTCGTTAGTCAACTCGCCGAGAGTGACCCCGAGGCCCGAGCGCTCATCGCGGCAGGATTCGATCAGTGGGCAGCCGCCATCGGCGATGGACTCAGATCCCTTCATGCCGACGGGAAGCTCCCATCGGACATCGACCCGGACGACCTCGCCAATACCCTGCTCGCCACGCTCCAAGGGGGACTTCTACTCGCTCAGGTACATGGGAGTCCCCGTCCGTTCGAGACTGCCGTCAATACCCTTCTTGCCCTTTCCATCGGCAAATGAGCCCAAGCCAGGATCAATCTCGGCCGTCAGAGCGGTCGTCTCACGGCTCTTGGGTGTGGGCTGGCCTCGTCAAGATGATCGGAACCCTGTGACAGCTCCGGTCGTGGGGGAGACGTTCCGCCTCGACCTCGACGGGACGGCGATTGCCGGCCGCTACATCGAAGTAGATCCCCCGCACCGCATGCTGCTTCGATGGGACCGTCAAGGAACGGACACAGCCACGCCGACACCTACATTCATTGAGATCACGCTCACCCCGACAGGCGACGGCACAAATGTGAGGGTGCAATTCTCCGGTCTAAGTGCAGGGGATGCTGCTTTCTATCCGCAACGCTGGGCGCGTCACCTTGACCGGATCGCAGCTGCCTTGGCTAGCGCCGAACCCGCGCACGGCAATCGTCGTCGGTCCTGCGACGCTTCCAGAGGAGCGCCCCAGCGGTAGCGTCACCCGGCTCGTGAACCGCTCCGGCCACCTAGCCCATATATGCCGTTTGTGGGCAGGGGTAGGGCGTACTCCGGCGCGTATGGCGTCGGGATGTGGTGAGAGGAGTTTGGCATGGTGACTCCTGCCCGCCACCGGCGTGAACCACTTTCTCGGGGCAGGCGCGCAAGCCACGGGCGTTATACCCAGAATCACACCGGCTCGGCCCCCCGGTACTCGTTGACCCATGCAGGCTCAAGTTGCACGAAGTGCGGCCGATGCGCGGGCCGTCATCCGTCGCATGGTCTTGGCAAGCATCTCTCGTGACCAAGCGGTCCCGCCCGCGGCCATCGCGGCGTAGACCAGCTCAACGGTTAGAACCCGACCTCCTCCACCGACGGTCAACGCCACCGTCGCCTCGGCCACTTCGCCTCGGCAGGTAGGAACGGGCAGCTTGCGATCTCCCAGGCAGTCGGAGATCTTGCCTCCCGCAGCGGATGGGTCTTGGAGGCACCACCACCCAGGTGATGGGACTCGAAACCGTGCCCTCGCCAAACAACTCCATTCGAAGATCGAGAGACATTGAGTAGGGCAGTCGTGTAGGGCATGCCCCGTGCAGCCCTACGCATCTTCACCTCGTCCAAAGACTCGACGGCGAAACGGCAGCGTACGGGCCGCGTGCGCGGAGCCAGCCTGCATGGTGCTGCATACGGCACGGCTGAGTAGGTCCCGAGAAAAAGCCCCGAGAAACCCCGATCTTCCACCTCGGGCCGAACGCGAAACCGCTGGTCAGCTGCCTGTGCCCTATGCACGAGACGCGCCGACCAGCGTTTCAATGGTGGCGGGGGGAGGATTTGAACCTCCGACCTTCGGGTTATGAGCCCTATTCGCTCCGTCCATCTGGACTAGACGGATTTTTTTCAGGTGCGGCCGATTTGGCTATTGAGCTGGGATGATGTAGCGCCACCCTCGTCAGCCAGGGAACCGGACATGGACCGAATCCGTGGGATTTTCGTGGGATGACATCGGGTCGGCGTAGTCCTGGCTCCAGGGACTTCGAGGTCCGACCGACCCAAAATCGCGAAAAGAAGGTTCCAGTCGTGGTCGCGGGTGCCGCCTTGCGGGCGCTTCGCAGGTCACCATGGTGATGGCCCACCACCAGCTCCCCGCTGCCTGGCGGACCTGAGACCGTGTGGTCTTCTGAGTTCAAAGCAGAAGCGGACCGACTCGAGCGCTACTGGGCTGCAGCGGAAGGCGTGCCGCGGCGATAGAAGGCCAGCGAGAGGGTGTAGAAGACGACAAGGATACCTGCGGCCCATGCCAGGGCGCCCCAGAAGTGGGGACCCGCCGTACCGTCGGCCAGCAGTGAGCGCATGGTCTCGACGATCGGCGTCATCGGCTGGTTGTCGGCAAACGCGCGCAGCGCGGGGCTCATCGACTCCGTCGGTACGAACGACGGGCCGATGAAGATGAGCAGTATCAGTACATAGCTGAACGCGCCGGCACCTTCGGCTGTCTTGGCGACTAGGGCGAAGAATATGGCCAGCCAGGTGGTGGCCAGGATGAGGAGCACCAACAGGCCGCAGAACACCAGCCACACGGTGGGATCTGCCGTTGAGCGGAATCCGACAACGAGCGCTACCACCACCACCAGGACACAGGAAAAGAGATTGGACAGCGTCGACGAAAGGGCCTGCCCGCCCAGGACCGACGAGGGTGCGACCGGCATGGTCCGAAATCGGCTGATGATGCCCCGGTGCAGGTCCGTGCTGAGACGCACGGCTGCGTAGGCGATGCCGCTGATCACGGTCAAGATGACGACCCCGGGAGTAATGAAGTCGACGTACTTGATTGAGCCTGTCTGCGTACCGATTGCGCCGCCGAACACGTAGACGAACAACAGCAACATGGCTATCGGCATCAAGACGACAGTGATAATGGTGTCCATGCTGCGCGTGGTGTAGCGCAGACTTCGCTTCGTCATCGTCCAAGTGTCAGCGAACGTTTGCATGGTGGTCCCTATCGTCGTCGAGGATCTTGAGGAACACGTCGTCCAGCGTCGGTAGCTGCCGTGAGAACTCGGTCGGCTCGATCCCGGCGTTCTTGAGCTCGATGAACACGTCGGCCAGCTCGCCTACCGAGCCGCTCGTGGCGACGATCAGCTTGGAGTCCACCCGGCTGACGCCGTGCCTGTCCCCGAGTACACGCTCGGCCGCGGAAAGTTGTGCCTCCTCGCCGAACTCCAGCTCGACGAGCCCGGCCGGCATCATGGCCTTCAGTTCGTCCGCAGTGCCTGTGGCCACAATCTCCCCACCGTGGAGGATGGCTATCTCGTCGGCGAGATGGTCGGCCTCTTCGAGATACTGGGTGGTCAAGAAGACCGTGGTTCCGGTCTCGACCAATTGCCGGATCGTCAGCCACATGTCGTTACGACTCTTGGGGTCGAGTCCAGTGGTGGGCTCATCAAAGAAGATGATCGGAGCCTGGCCCACCAGGCTCATGGCGATGTCCAGCCGGCGTCGCATCCCGCCCGAGAAGGTCATCAGGCGGCGGTCGGCGGAATCGCTGAGCTCGAACTTGTCCAGCAGGTCCGTCGCCGTCCGGCCCGGATCAGCAACGTGGCGCAGCTGGCCAATCATCACAAGGTTCTCCCGAGCGGTGAGAACGTCGTCAACCGCAGCGGACTGTCCGGTCACACTGATGCGCCCGCGGACCTCAGCGGATTGTGCGGCCACGTCGAATCCGGCGACGCTCGCTGTGCCGTCGTCTGCCTTCAACAGGGTGGTCAAGATGTTGATGGTGGTCGTCTTGCCCGAGCCGTTTGCCCCGAGAAGGGCGAAAACCGTGCCCCTTCTGACGGAGAACGAGACGTCGCGGAGCACCGGAACGTCTTTGTAACTCTTGGCGAGGTTTCGCACCTCGATGGCATTGCCTTTGTCGTTGCCGAATTCCATGTCCCCTTCGGCAACAAGCACCGCCTCGCCGGACTCGCTTGTGGCCCTCTTCCTCATGGCGACATCGGGTCGTTGGGGAGGTCACCAGCAGCGCGCAGCTCCTCGCGCCGTGTCCTCCACTCCTGCTCCCAGACGGGCATCCGCTCTACTAAGAACTCGGCGAACGCGACTCCTTCCAACAACAGCGCTTTTCGCTCGGGTGGCTCATCGGCGAGGAGGGCCAGACCCTCTCGAGCGAGGTCGGCCTGCTCTTGGTACTCAGAGACGTCGAAGCCCATGGCGTTGGGGCTTGTCATGTCGATACGCACCCGGTCCATCCGCTCGCCCGCAGCGCGGGAACGCCGGATGAGCTTGAGAGTTTCCAATGTGTTCACGGCGTTCGCGATCGCGCTCCGGCTGGCGAGCAGGGCCTCGGCCAGCTCGCTGATGCTCTGCTCGCGGGTCACAGACCGTCAAGTAGCCGATCAGCCGGCCAACCATCGGAGCCATGCCATAGCGCCGGGCGTAGAGGCGCCCAGCATGATCGGCGAACGTCAGCTCCGCGTCACTGGGCATGCCTTCACTCTACATAGAACACGAAGATCACACAAATCTGTGGAATCTCAGGTATGAATCTCGTCGGGACGTAGACATATCGGGCTCCATTCCCACGATCCAAGTAACGCCAAATGAGGCCTTGGTATACGTCGATGCCTGGAGACACGCAGTCCAGCTCCAGGCGTTACGGATCCTCAGCAGTGGCACCGGTATGCCCGACGGCCCCGTCACCAAGCAAGGTTGAACTCCTCTCTCTTCGTCGTGGCCCTCAGGGACTTCCTACGGGCGGTCGATTTGGCAAAGCGCCTCGTCTCGGAGGAGTCGGGGCGTGGATTAGACAGAGCAGTCGGGACATTCGATGCGGCCGTGCCACACATCCGGGCGCTGTGAAATGTCCTGGAACATTTTGACAATTACGCACAGGGGACGGGGTACATCCAGGAGAGCGATAGGAAGCGAACGGGTCGAGCCCCGTTCCCTGTCGCCCAGTGGACCGAGCGGGTCGCCGGCACCTACCGGCTCGTCCTGGGCGTGAATGAGGACATGTGCAACCATCACCGGCACCACACGGCCATCTGGGGCCCACCCGTCAGCCGCGTCAACAATGTGGTTGGGCAGAACACCTGGAACATGTACCCATTGCGGAGGAAGGTGGATCCCAGACCTACCTGTTCCCATCAGGCGCCCGCTTCCATCAGCGGACGATGAAGAGATTCCTCAGGCCGAACCAGTGGTGCTCCTACTGGTTCGGCCTGAGGGAGACGCTGTGGAACCCCGGCGAGGTCTTCGTGTTCCAATCTGGGCTGTCAGGGACGCTGATCGTCCCCGTCGACGACTGGCTGCCCTTCATGGAGAAGCTTCCCCTTGCGAAGCCCGATACGCCAGAGTCCACACGCCAGCCGGCGATAAGGCGGCGCGGACGCGAGTTTGAGCTCCGAGTCGCGGATGAGCCAGGAAAGGTGACCGGCGAGGGCAAGTTGGACGCGGGGAATACTCGTGAAGCAAGAGCTGCGCAGGAGGGCTCCACGACGGTCCCGATCCAAGTCACGCTCGACTCTGCCTCTAGCCTTGGCAGATTCGCCGACATCCGGCTACCCCGATCAGAATGTGCTCCGCCCGATGGCGGGGTGCGAGACCTGCGGAGAGTCCAGGAGCGGGCAAATCCTCAATGTAGGGAAGGCGTCGTCAATGATCTCATACGCACAGAACCACGAGGACGTGCTGCTGAACCGCTGTTTTGGGGGCCAGCCGAGCGGCTTTTACATCGACGTCGGAGCATGGGAACCGGTTCTGCACTCGGTAACACACCATTTCTATGAACAGGGTTGGCACGGCGTAAATATTGAGCCCGTGTCCCAGTACTACGAAATGTTGGTGGAAGCGAGGCCCCGGGATGTGAACCTGAGATGCGCTCTCAGCGACGAGCGCGGTGACTTGGTGTTCTCGGTGGTCGATGGAAGCGGACTCTCGACACCCCGTTCACTCGGCGATCAGCTCGTCACGGACCTCGCTGCGGGAGGTTATTCCACGCACCGAGAAACAGTGTCCGCGATGACCCTGGCGGACGTCTGTCGGTTGTACGTCTCGGTCGGACAAGACGTCGACTTCCTGAAAGTTGACGTTGAAGGCTGGGAGACGAAAGTGCTGAACGGCGGCGACTGGGATGCGTATCGCCCTCGCGTGGTGGTAGTCGAGACCGTCACGCCTTTTGGCTTCGACCCGAGCGACCAGCGTGTCGAGGTGGAGGATCTCTCATCCGAATGGGAAGCTGACCTGCTGGACAAGGGGTATCTCTTTGCGACGGCCGACGGGCTCAACCGTTGGTTCGTTCGGTCCGAGGACGAATCGCTACTCGAACACTTCCGCTTCCCAGTGAACGCGGTCGACGACTTCGTGCCGTATTCACTGATCACGGCTCAGCAGCAGGTCCGCGAACTGCACGCCCGCGTCGGCGATTTGCAGGAGCAGCTCGACGACTCGCGTGTTCGATTCGTACGGAACGAGTCCACCATCGCCGCATCGGAGGCGCAGGCGCGCGTCGCGAGCGCGCGGTATGAGGAAGTACTGAATTCAACCAGTTGGCGGCTCACCGCACCCATGCGAACCACGTCGGCATTGTGGCGACGTCGGCGCGAGGCCCTGCGAGCGCTCAAGGTCTCGCATATCCAGCCGCCCACGCCACTACGAGTCGCTCTGTATGCCGGCGTGTACGTTGAGCACGACGCCGTGTCGAACAGCCTGAGACATAAGCTGGACATCCTTCAGGGCCTTGCTCATCACGGGTATCCGGTGATGACGACGGTCTTCACGCAGGGCACCGACTACGACGAGCCGAACATCGTCGTCATCTCCCCAGACGAACTCGAGCGCCATCCCGACTTCATCGCGGCTGACGTTCACGTCTTCGAGTTCGGTATGCACTACGAGCTGTTCGACAAGCACGCCGCGCTTCCCGCCGACGTCAGGGTGCTCATCATTGATCACAGCACAACACCGCCCGAACTGGTTCAATCGGCCGACGCCCGCCTGCGGTGTGGGGAGGCCATCGCGCGACGTGACCAACTTTCGTGGGCGCACCGCATTGTCAACGACAGTGAACATAACCTCGAGCACCACCTCGCCTGTGGTGAGGACCACAGGAAGCTTTCGGTGCTGCATCTCCCACCCACCATTGCGACCGGGCGTGCGGTCGTAGATAGCCCCCCGATCGAGTCACGACCGGGACCCGTTCATCTATTATTTGTCGGCCGCTTGACTCGCGCGAAGGGCATCCTCGATCTTCTGGATGCGTTCGAGCGACTCACGAGCCGACATAGCGGTGTGCAATTGACGCTCGTCGGTAGCACACGCTTTGCAGAGGAAGACATCGTAGAGCGGATTATGGTGTTGATCGATCGACTCGGGGCTGATGGACCGTTGCGTCTCATGTCTGGCCTGACCAACGACGAGCTAAGCACTGTATTCCGCTCGGCGCACGCGCTTGTTCTGCCGTCCTACCACGAGGGGTACTGCGTGCCAGTAGTTGAGGCGATGTGGGCCGGCGCGTTTCCGATCACCTACGATGCCGGGAACCTTCCGAAAGTCTCGGGTGGGCTCGGCGGGCTCATCCCGACTGGTGATGTCACACAACTCGAACACGCACTAATTGAGTTCGTGACGAGGGTAGAGTCAGCGCGTACCGGGGATGGCGAACTGATGCTGCACACATCTCGACGTGGAGACCTTTCGGAGGATGCTTGGCGCGCCGCCGCTGCCGCCCACCTCGTCGACTACTCGCTCGACTCGTACATCGACTCATTCCTACGCGTGCTTGGTGAGATCATGGCTGATCGCCCACTCGGAGCGCCGGAGTGGTTGGTGCGAGACCGGGCCGAACTCGTGAGGACAGTACGTCCTGGACTTTGAGCTTCCGGGACCAGATGGCTGGGAGGTCGGTCGGATCGCTGGCTCCCTCCCAGGGCCTGAGGACCTAGCGCTCGGTCGCGATCTGCACGACCGTGCCATCGCAGCGCCCCACCGGCGTCGGCGGAGCGCTGCGATGGAGGCGGTGCTCATGACTAGGTCATGACTAGGTCACGCCTCCTTGATGGGCGCCGTCACCCTGGCGACGCCGTCCATTTGAGTCACTCCGGTACCTTTCAAGCCGTGTTCTTCTGGCGCGTCGCTGAGGTGGTCGCCAAGAGTCGAGACTGATTATCTGTAGGTGGAAGGGCGATGATCCATTCGGACCATCGTCACGAGGACGTTTCGAGCAGCCCCATCACCTATCCCCTTTCGTCGTCAAGTGGGCCACGGGCCCCGCCTACCGGCAACCGTGGACCGTCCGCGACCGGGCCGACGAACGGAAGCGGCCTCTGCCCGGTAGCCTGGGTGTCTCGTCCCCCTTGGGAGAGTCGCTTCGCTTGGGCAGGACGGCCGCATCGGCCGAATGGCGCCCCGTGCAGGTTCGACGCCTCGACCGAGCCTCCTTGAGGAGCAGCCGTGCGCGTCCCGAACATGATCGAAGGTCCTGCTGGTCGGGCCCGCTCCCTGGGGATTCTCAGTTCCTTCCCTCCGACGGCGTGCGGACTGGCCACGTTCAGCGCGGCGTTGGCGACCGGACTGGCAGCGGACCAGACCCACGTCGGAGTCGTGCGGGTCGTCGACGCGGACGGGCAGACCTCGGGGAACGACCGGATCGCGGGCGAGCTGGTCAACGGATCACGGCGCTCCGTGATTGCCAGCTCGGAACTGCTGAACCAGTTCGACGTGGCAATGGTCCAGCACGAGTACGGCCTCTACGGAGGGACCGACGGCGACGAAGTGCTCGAGATCCTCGGGGGTCTCCAGGTTCCCTCGATCGTGATCGCCCACACCATCCTCGCCAAGCCGACGTCGCACCAACGCTCGGTACTGAACGACGTCGCCGCGCTGGCGGACCGGGTGGTGGTCATGACCGAGGCGGCCCGAGTGCGCCTCTGTGCACGCTTCGACGTCGACGCTTCCAAGGTGATCACCATCGCCCACGGCGCCGCCATCCCTGCCGCACGGGTCGCTCCAGATCGGACGGACCGTCCCCTCATGCTCACATGGGGGCTGATCGGGCCGGGCAAGGGGATCGAGCGCGCCATCGACGCCATGCGGACGTTGCACGACCTGCCGATGCGGCCGCGCTACCTGGTCGCGGGCCAGACCCACCCCAAGGTGCTGGCCAGACAGGGAGAATCGTACCGCCAGGACCGGATAGCACAGGCCGAGCGGCACGGTATCTCCTCGTCGGTCCACTTCGACGCCGACTATCGCGACGTGGCGTCGCTCACGGCGTTGATCCGGTCCAGCAAAGTGGTGGTCCTGCCCTACGATTCCAAGGACCAGGTCACGTCCGGCGTCCTCGTCGACGCCATTGCCGCCGGACGCCCGGTCGTTGCGACGGCCTTTCCGCACGCGGTCGAGTTGCTCTCGAGCGGCGCCGGCCTCGTGGTCGACCACGATGACCCCGGGGCCATGGGCGCGCGCTCTGCGGAGGGTGCTCACCACGCCCGAGCTGGCCGCCTCGATGTCCGCGGAGGCCTCCCGGCTCGCGCCACGCCTCGGATGGTCGGTCGTGGCCGGTGAGTACCTGAAGGTGGCCAATGGCCTCCTCGCCGAACGAACTGCGCTGGTGTGAGCGCACCACCAGAGGCTCCCGAGCCGGTCTTCGGCCACCTGATCCACTTGAGCGACGAGCGGGGCACCTTCGAGCATGCTCGCTTCGGCGAGCCCCGACGCGAGCATGGGTACTGCAGTGACGACATGGCCCGCGTGCTGGTCGTTGCCTCCCGGGAGCGAGGCCACTCCACAACGATGCGCGGCCTGGCCATGCTCAGCTTGAAGTTCCTTCAGGACGCGTTGGACTCGCAGGGCCGGTGTCGCAACCGAATGGACGAGAACGGTGTCTGGGAAGACGTGGCCGCACTCGATGACTGCTGGGGAAGGAGCATCTGGGGGCTGGGCACCGCGGCCTCGCACAGTGACGACCACCTGATACGCCATCTGGCGACGAAGGGGCTCGACCGAGCGATGCGGCAACGCTCGCCGTGGCCGCGAGCCATGGCGTTCGCGGTACTCGGCGCGGCGGAGGTTATCAGCTTCGACCCCGATCACGCCCTGGCCCGCAGCCTGCTGTCCGACGCTGCCGACGCCATGAACGGCTCCTCTCGGAACCGAGAGTGGCCGTGGCCCGAGCCACGCCTCACCTACGCCAACGCGATCCTTCCCGAATCGATGATCGCCGCCGGTGTCGCCCTGGAGCGCCCGCTCCTCCAGCGCCAGGGATTGGACCTCTTGGCATGGCTGCTCGAGCGCGAGACCCGAGAGGGGCATCTCTCCGTCACCCCCGTCGGAGGCAGTGATCCCGGCGATCATGGACCCCGGTTCGATCAACAACCGATTGAGGTGGCCGCGCTGGCCGATGCGTGTGCCTGTGCCCACGCCGTCGATCCCGACCCACGATGGTTGGACGGGATCGCCGCTGCCGCCGGTTGGTTCCTCGGCCACAATGACCGGGGGGTGGTCATGTGGGACCCCGCCACCGGTGGGGGCTTCGATGGCCTGCACATCGACGGTGCCAATCTCAATCAGGGAGCCGAGTCGACGCTCGCCCTCCTCTCGACCCTGCAGCGTGCGCGCTCCTTCGTCGAGGTCCTGCAGTGAGCCGAGTCCCGTGGTGAACGACCGGGCTCCTGGCCTCGCTCGTCGCAGTTCCATTCGCATGACAGCCGACAATTCGCGGGTCGTGACCCGCCTGTTCGTGCCGGGGCACGAGGCCTACGACCCGCAGGAGTCCCGATCCTCAGCGGTCTTGCAACGCCTCTTGGACCTGCCCGATGACGAAGTCCAGCGCTGCTATGACGATGTCGTGGCGCGGTTCGAGACCCGTCACCGCGGCCTGACCGACACGTTCCTTCGGCACGCTGACGAGCTCTCCGAGTACCTCGATCCAGGATGTCCGGTCTCGGTGACCCGTCGGCTGTTGCTCGGGGCCACCTTCACCAGCGAATACGCCCTCGAGGGTGCCGCGCTGTGCAATCCGAGCATGGTGGTGCATCCGAACCAGACGGGGGTCGGCCCCGGCAGTGTCCGGTTCGCGATGAGTGCCCGGGCCATTGGTGAGGGTCACTGTTCCTCCATCACCTTCCGCACCGGGACCATCACCGGCTCGGGTGAGGTCGAACTCGATCCGAGCCCTTCTTTTGCCACGAAGGGGCAACGGGGCGGGGCGACGTACGAGGGCGAGGTGTTCAAGGCGGAGCTCCGTCGGCTCCGTGGAGACCGCGATGATGCCGAGTACGTGCTGGGCCACCTCGGACCGCGGTTCACCGAAGCCGAGCTGGAGGGGCGGCTACGGATTCTCGGGGACCACGCGGCGACCCGAAAACGGGCGACGAGGACGATCGGGCTCATCCGCGGGATCGCCGAACGGAGCTACAGCATCCGCTTCGATGAAGGCACACCGCTGAGCGAGCAAGTGCTGGTGCCCTCGATGAGTGCCGAATCCAAGGGCATGGAGGACGCCAGATTCGTGCGCTTCGTCGACGACGACGGCAGCGTGACCTTCTACGCCCCCTACACGGCCTACAACGGCACCGACATCGGCCAGCAGCTGCTCGAAACCTTCGACTTCGTGCACTTCACGACCTCACCGTTGGTCGGCGCGGCGGCGGCCAACAAGGGTCTTGCGCTCTTCCCTCGCCGCATCGGGGGTCGCTTCGCAGCTCTGTCCCGAAGTGATCGGGAGTCGAACACGATCGTGTTCTCGGAGAATCCCCGCCGATGGGAGCACGGATTGGCATGCCAGGTACCCACGAAGTCATGGGAAGTCGTCCAACTCGGCAACTGCGGGTCTCCGATCGAGACTCCTGCCGGCTGGCTCGTGCTCACGCACGGGGTGGGCCCGATGCGCACCTACTCCATAGGGGCGGTTCTGCTCGACCTCGAGGACCCCACTCGGACCCTGGGCCGCCTCCGCGAACCGCTCCTCAGCCCGGCGCCCGATGAGCAGGATGGCTACGTGCCCAATGTCGTCTATTCCTGCGGCGCCCTTCTCCATGCGGGCACTCTGATCCTCCCTTACGGAATCGGCGACTGCGCCATCGGGGTGGCCACCGTTCCCCTCGATGAGCTCCTCGCATCCTTGGGGTCCGGCGCCGCATGACATGCCACTTCTTGACACATGATGGGAGACACCATGCCCGACAGATCACCTCAGAAGCCCTCGGGAAAGAAGCCCGGCAAGTCTCTGAAGGAGAAGAGGGAAGCAAAGAAGGAGAAACGAGAGGGGCGTGACAGGAAGGCGAACTCCTGGAAGTGAGTCGCCGAGGTCGCAACTGACCTAGGAGGACCGCCTACGATCGGCGAAACAGTCTGGACGAGTCGGTAGGTCCCCGGAGCGTTCGGCGCAGCTTCGAGCCCTGCCGGGGGTGCCATCACGAACGTCGGACGTCGATGCCGGAGGATCGCATGCCGAACGAAGACTCATACCCGTGGCGCGAATGCCTGGCCCACTACCTGCCCGGGAATCCCAGGACCGAGGACCTCGTCCGGTTCGCCGGCGCCTGGCTGCGAGAAGACCTGGCCGTCGCCCGCCACTCCCTCGTCCGCGAGATCCTGGCCGGGTCCACGCTCACCCCCCGCCTGGTCCGCTGGTGGATCTACCGCCGTGCGGGCCTGGACATCAACACCCCGAACATCCACGACCACTGTGTCTTCAGGGTGGGCGGGCTCTCGGTCGCCCCGAGGAGTGGCATCGGAGCCGGTTGCCGCTTCGAAGGCCTGGGTTCGGTGACCATCGGGCGCGGCTGCATGATCGGGTTCGGGACGAGCTTCATCACCTCGCACCACCCGACTGCCGAGGACGGGACCGTGCAGAAGCGGCCCGTCGGGCGGCCCATCGTGGTCGGCGACAACGTGTGGATCGGTGCCGGGACCGTGGTCACGCCCGGTGCGGTCATCGGCGACAACTGCACCATTGCGGCCGGGGCGGTGGTCTCCGGCCACCTCGAGAAGGGGTACGTCTACGGCGGCGTCCCGGCGAGGCCGATCAAGGCCCAGCACTCGGGGACGCAGGGCTGAGCGGCGGCCGTCCGAGCCCTCGGGGCCGGTGCTGCGCTAGTCGGCGCGCATGCCCCTGGGGAGGCCCCGCACGGTGGCCAGCGTCACCAGCGCACCGGACAGGATGAGGATGCCCGACAGCAAGAGCGCCTCGTGCAACCCCTCCCCCAGCGCGTCGTAGGCCGCGCCGACGACCTTGGAGGCGATGGTGGCCACTGCCGGGTTCTTCGAGTGCTCCGCCGCGCTGGCCGAGCCGCCACTCCCCGCACCGCCGGTCTGGATGGCGTGCTCGATCAGGCTCTGGAAGTTGGGCGGGATGCCGATCTTCTTGAGCTTCGACGCCAGCTCGCCGGTGAGCTTGTTGTTCACGATGGCGCCCAGGATCGACACGCCGATGACGGCCCCCATCTCACGGCTGGTGTTGGTGGCCGATGCCGCCATCCCCGAACGCTGCGAGGGGACCACCGTCAGGGGCACCGAGGTCACCGGCACGAGCAGCATGCCCAGGCCGATCCCGGCGATCGGGAGCACCCACCCCAATGTGCCGAATTGCACGTTCGGTCCGAGCATGCCGTTGGCCACGAGGATCCCTCCCCCGGCGAGCAGGCAGCCCACCGTCATGGGCCAGCGCGCGCCCAGCCGGGCCACCAACGGTCCGGCCACGATGGAGGCCACGATCATGCCCGTTGCCATGGGTAAGAAGTCGACTGCCGTCTGGTACGCCGAGGCATTGGCCACGACCTGGAGGTACAACGCGGTGAAGAAGAAGATGGAGAACGTCCCGAAGTAGGCGACGAAGGCGACGTAATTCGACCCGGCGAACGGGGCGCGGCGGAAGAGCTTGAGGTCGAGCATCGGGCTCTTCACCCGCTGTTCGGCCAGGACGAACGCGATGCCGGAGACGCCGCACAGGACGAACAGCGTGAGGATCCACGACGCCGTGTACCCGGAGTCCTCACCCTGGATCACCGCGAACGAGAGGCTCGCCAGGAAGGTCGCACCGAGGATCATGCCGAGGACGTCGATGCTCCGGCCATGGCGGTCGGAGGTCTCGGGGACCGCCGCCGCGGCCAGGACGAAGGCGACCACACCGAAGCCGAGGTTGAACCAGAAGATGGCCCGCCAGTCCGAATAACCCACCAGGGCGCCCCCGATCACCGGGCCGAGCGCCAGGCCCAGTCCCGACACCGCGGCCCACACGCCGAGCGCGTCGGCCCGCGTCTCGCGGTCGGGGTACACCTGACGGAGGATCGAGAGGGTCCCGGGCTCGCTGGCCGCCGCGCCCACACCCATGATCACACGACCCGCGATGAGCCAGTCGATGTTCGGCGCGACCGCCGAGGCCACCGAGCCGGCGCAGAAGATGGCGACGCCCGCCAGCATGATCCGCTTTCGGCCCAAGATGTCGCCGAGCATTCCCGCCGCCAGCATGAAGCTGGCGAAGGTGAGCGCGTACCCGTTGACCACCCACTGGATCTGGGTGACGCCGGCGTGCAGGTCCTCCTGGATGTTGGCCAGCCCCACGCTGACCACCGTGTTGTCGAGGAAGGTCAGGAACAACACGGCACACAGGGTCGACAGCGCCAGGGCCTGGGCGGCCGAGCCAAGGCCGCCACGCTTGATGTCGAACCCCTCGATCCCTGCGACCCCGGGTCCCTGCCCCGAGCTGGCCGCCGGTCTCAACAACGCCCGTCCCCCGTCGCGGCCGACGGGTCAGCCCCCATGCCCCCCGCCCCCCGGCCCCATGGCCTCGAGTCTTGCCCACCGGAACGGCCCAGCGCCACGATCGTCTCGACCTCGAGGTGAGCGGTCACGCCGGGTCCTCCCTCGAACCCGGCGGAACACCCTCCGGCGGGTTCGAGGGCCGCATCCACCCAGGGAGGCCGACCGGCCGTCCCCGGCCGTCGAGGCAGCCGTGCACGGTCACGGCCGTGGCGCGCTCTTCACCCCCGACACTGAGCAGGTAGGCGATCTGGAACGTCGCCCGGCTCGTGTGTCCCACCACCAATGACACGTCGACCACCTCGTCGAAGCGCAGCGGCCGGTGGTAGCGCACCCAGACCTCGACGACGGGGAATTCGTGGCCCGTGGCGGCCGTGCTCTCTCGGCCACCGCCACCATCCGCCGCGTCGGTCCCCGCTCGCACCGCGTCGTAGGGGTGGCCGATCGAGCGGAGGTACGCAACGCGGGCCTCCTCCAGATACGGCAAGTACGCGGCGTGGTGCACGACTCCCATGGCGTCGGTCTCGGCGAAGCGCGTGCGGACCCGGTGGGTGAACGCGTAGTCACCTGCATCCCGGGATGGTTGCAGTGTCAGGCGCGCTCCCTGCCGCCGCGTCCTCGGATCCCGCACGAGGTCGACAGTACCGGGGGAAGGCCCGAACTTGGCACGTGTAGGGAGCGGGGTCGCACCGCCGTACCATGGGCACATGTCCGAGCACACCGTCGCATTCACCTCCGGGGCACCCGAGACCGTGCTCGACCCGATCGCACCTGCGCTGACCGCCGCGCTCGACGCGGCGCGCTCGCTGCCCCCCGAGCGCCGGCGCGAAGCCGTGGCAGCGGTGGCGGCTCAAGACCCGCGCTGCCTCCGGGCATGGGCCGATCTGGCCGAGCTGGCCGACGACCCCATCGAGCGCTACGCCTATCGCGCGCGTGGGTTACCACCGCGGGCTCGACACCTTGCGGGGGGCCGGCTGGCGGGGCTCGGGGTACGTGCGGTGGCGCCACGAGTCCAACCGCGGGTTCCTGCGATCGCTCGACGCCCTGGCGCAGGCCGCCGGCGCCATCGGCGAGGCCGACGAGGAGCAGCGCTGCCAGCTCTTCCTCCGCCAGCTCGATCCGGGTTGGCGGGGCACCGGCGGGGAGGCACCGGACGGTAGTTAGTCTCTCTAACTATATGATGGTCGAACCATCATGACCCTCGAGACGCACACCCCCCAGCAAGACCCGGCCTCTCCGGCGGGCAGGACCCCTGACGGCCAGGTGCCCGGCACGTACGGCAGGGTGGCGGCCTGGTTGTCCAAGCGCGTCGAGGTCGCACTGACGACCGTCGAGCTGACACTCCCGCAGTACCGGGTGCTCGCCATCCTCGCCGAGGGCTCCTCGGCGGCGTCGCGCCTGGCCGACCGCCTGGCCGTTCGACGCCCGTCGATCACCGCGCTGGTCGACGGCCTGGTCATCAAGGGCCTGGTCGATCGGCGACAAGAGGACAGCGACCGGCGCCGTGTCGTCCTGCGCCTGACCGAGGCGGGATCCCGCACCCTGGCCCTGGCCGACCAGGTCGTCGACGCCAAGCTCGATTCGCTGGCCGAGCACCTCCCGGCGAGGGACCGGAGCGCCGCGCTGCGCTCGCTGAGTCTGTGGGGACGGGCCATGGCCGCGTCCTCCGAAGATCGCCGGCGGCAGGACGAGAGCCCGAGCGGGGCCGCGGGCGGATGAGCACCTTCTCCGTCCCGACCGGGACCCCAAGCCGCTACGCGTCACCGAGGTCGACCATCGACCCCGACCGCTCGAAGTCGTGGGTCCGGCGCGCCGCACCGATCGTCCTGGCCCACAAGGTCGAGTTCTACTGCGCCCTGATCTTCTCGTTCCTCGGCCTGGTGATCCAGGTGTCCATCCCCTTGATCATCCAGAACGGCATCACCGACGCGCTGCTCGAGAAGACCCGTCCGCTCCACCTCTACGTGGCGCTGCTCGCCGGGCTGGCCCTGTGCACGGGTGTGTTCGGGTACATCTCGCGGGCCAACCAGTTCAAGTTGACCTACGCCATCGAGTTCGACCTGCGCAACATCCTCTACGAGCACTTCTCGCGCTTGTCATTCCCCTTCTACGACCGCGTGCAGTCCGGCCAGCTCATCTCGCGGGCCAACTCGGACATCCGCTCGGTCCAGGTGTACCTCACCTTCGCTCCCATGATCGCGGTGCAGTGCTCCATGGCCCTGGTCGCCTTCTGCTTCATGCTCACGATCAGCGTGCCACTGGCCTTCGTCGCCATGGCGTCGATGCCCTTCATCTGGTTGGTCGGCTTGCGCATGCGCAAGCTCCTGTACCCGGTCTCCTGGCTCATCCAGTCCCGGCTGGCCGAGGTGGCCACGGTGGTCGACGAGAACGTGAACGGCGTGCGCGTGGTGCGGGGCTTCGCTGGCGAGCAGCAGCAGCTGCGCCAGCTGGCGTCGGCGGCCGAGCGGGTCCAGTGGGCCTACGTGAAGGATGCCGACGTGCGGGCCCGGTACACGCCGCTGCTCCAGAATCTCTCGCAGGTCGGTCTGGTGCTCGTTCTCCTCGTCGGTGGCTGGATGGTGATCCACGACCACCTACCCGTGGCCTCGATCGTCTCGTTCAACCTCTGGCTCGTGATGATGCAGACCCCCTTCATGATGCTGGGGATGATGGTGATGATGGGCCAGCGCGCCTCGGCGTCGGCCCAGCGCATCTACGAGCTGCTCGACGAGCAGCCCACGGTGGTCGAGCGGCCTGATGCAGTCGACCTGGTCGACTGCCGCGGTGAAGTGCAGCTCGAACACGTGACGTTCGCCTACGCCGCCGACAGCCTGCTGGCCCAATCTGAGGCGGACGGGACCGGCGAGGGGCAGGACCACCACACGCCGCCGGCGAGTGCGCCGCGTCACGACGTGCTGCACGACCTGAACCTGCGCATCCGTCCGGGGGAGACGGTGGCCCTGGTCGGGCGGACGGGGAGCGGCAAATCGACCATCGCCCGACTACTGGCGCGCTTCTACGACACGACCGAGGGGACGGTGCGGGTCGACGGGAGGGACGTCCGCGAGTACACCCTCAGCAGCCTGCGGGGGAACATCGGCGTGGTCCTCGACGAGCCCTTCTTGTTCTCCGCGTCCATCCGGGAGAACATCGCCTACGGACGGCCCGACGCCACGATGGCGGAGGTCGCCGCCGCCGCCGAGGCGGCGGGAGCAGACCGGTTCATCGGCCGCCTCGCCAACGGCTACGACACGGTGGTCGGCGAACGCGGGTACACGCTCTCGGGTGGGCAACGCCAACGCATCGCCATCGCCCGTGCCTTGCTGGTCAACCCGCCCATCCTCGTGCTCGACGACGCCACCAGCGCCATCGACGTCAAGGTCGAGCAGCGCATCCACTCGTCGCTGCGCTTCCTCATGGAAGGCCGTACGACCCTGGTCATCGCCCACCGCCTGTCCACCATCAGCCTGGCCGACCGGGTCGTCCTGCTCGATGCGGGCCACATCGTGGCCGACGGCACCCACACGGAGCTGCTCGCCACCACGCCGCTGTACGCCGAGGTGCTGGCCCAGGTGGCCAGCGAGGAGGAGGAGGCACCAGGACCGGTCGAGGCAGAGCTCGAGCAGTTCGCCGAGGATGGTGCGGCCTGATGATCGGCCCTCCCCTCGGCGGTGGCGGGCCACCGGGAGCGTCCGTGGGCGGTCTGCCCTTCGGCGGCATCCCCTGGGAGCTCCAGGATGGGGTCGACCTGCTGCTGACCGAGGAGCCGAACCTGGGCCAGCCCGACGTCGAATTCACCCAGGTGCCGACCGCGGCCGAGACGCGCCGGTTGACCCTCACGGGCCTCCTGGTCGAGTACCCGGTGATGCTGGCCGGCGCCGTGGCCCTGGTGGCGATGATCGCCCTGGCCACCCAGGTCGGTCCGAGCCTGGTGTCCTACGCCATCAACCACGGGCTGACCCCTCCCCACCAGGATTTCGGCGTCGTGGTGGCCATGGCCGGGCTCTACCTGGTCTCGCTCGCCGTCTCGGCGGGCTGCCAGTGGGGCCAGGCACGGGTCACCGGCCGCCTGGCCTCCTGGGTCATGCACGACCTCCGCATCACGATCTTCCGCCACCTCCAGCGACTCTCCCTCGACTTCTTCACCGAGGAGAAGGCCGGCGTGGTGATGAGCCGCATGACCAGCGACATCGAGAACCTCCAGCAGCTGCTCCAGGACGGGCTGGCCCAGTTCGCCGTCCAGGGCCTGACCATGATCGTCATCACCGTCCTGCTGTTCGCCACCAACGTGACGCTGGCCACCGTGGCCGTCTTCGGCGTGCTCCCGCCACTCGTGGTCCTCTCCATCTGGTTCCGTCGGGCGTCGGAACGGGGCTACGACAAGGTGCGCGACGGGATCGCCTCGGTCATCGCCAACCTGGCCGAGAGCCTCCAGGGGATCCGCGTCGTCACCGCGCACAACCGGCAGCTCTACAACATCGAGACGCACCGGGACGTGGTGGGCGAGTACCGCGACGCCAACAACGCCACCGGTCGGATAAACGCGGTGTACGCGCCCGGATCACAGGTCCTCAGCGTCTTCGGGCAACTGCTGATCCTGGGCATCGGCGGCGCCATGTACCTGCACCACCCCCAGGAGATCAACCTGGGCCAGCTGACGGCGTTCTTCTTGTACGTGAATCGCTTCTTCGCTCCGATCCAGCTGCTCACCCAGCAATACAACATGTTCCAGCAGGGACGGGCCTCCATCACCAAGCTCCGCGACCTGCTCGAGACCGAACCCTCGGTGAAAGAGTCACCCCTGGCCGTCGAGCTGCCGCAGATACGTGGCGAGATCCGCTTCGACCATGTCTCCTTCGGCTACGACTCCTTGGTGCCCGTGCTGAGCGACGTGGACCTGACGATCCGCCCGGGGAGACGGTCGCCTTCGTGGGCTCCACGGGTGCGGGCAAGTCCACGATGGCCAAGCTGGTCACCCGGTTCTACGACCCGACCGAGGGCCGCGTGCTGATCGACGGTTTCGATCTCAGGGACGTCACCCTCGAGTCCCTGCGCTCCCAGCTCGGCGTGGTGCCCCAGGAGCCATTCCTGTTCGCCGGGACCATCCGGGACAACATCTCCTTCGCCCAGCCCGACGCTCCGGACGACACGGTCTGGGACGCCGTCACCACGTCGGGCTCGACGAGCTCGTGCACCGGCTCCCCTACGGGCTGGACACGCCCGTGCACGAGCGAGGCCAGTCCCTCTCCTCGGGCGAGCGCCAGCTCATCGCCCTCGGACGCGCCTTCATGGCCCAGCCACGGGTCCTGGTCCTCGACGAGGCCACCTCGAACCTGGACCTCAAGTCGGAGACCCTCGTGGAGGCCGCGCTCGACAACCTGCTCCAGGGGCGCACGGCGGTGCTCATCGCGCACCGCCTCTCGACCGCCATGCGTGCCGACCGGATCGTCGTGGTGGGCCATGGCCGCCTGCTCGAGGCCGGATCGCACGACGAGCTGCTGGCGGCTCGGCGGCCCCTACGCCGAGATGTACCGCACCTGGATCAACCAGTCGCACTCGTAATCCCCGGGAGCGGGAGCCAGAGCGCCCCGGCGCGCCGGACGATCGACGACGCCGTGCCGACGTCCGCGCCACACTCGCTACCGTGATGCAGGTGAGTCGAACCACGATGCCGGTCGTGTTCGTGGGTCACGGGAACCCCATGAACGCGCTCGAGCACAACCGCTACACCGAGGCGTGGGGCAGCCTGGCCGCCCTCGCTCCCCACCCGCGTGCGGTCCTGAGCATCTCGGCGCACTGGTACACCAACACCACCGCGGTCACCGCCATGGAGCGACCGCGGACGATCCACGATTTCTTCGGGTTCCCCGACGCTCTCTTCGCGTTCGACTACCCCTGCCCGGGAGCACCAGACGTGGCCGCCGAGGTGGCCGAGGTCGCCCAGCCCCACTGGGTCGGGCTCGACCACGACAGCTGGGGAATCGACCACGGAACCTGGTCGGTGCTGGCTCACACCTATCCCGACGCCGGGGTGCCCGTCGTGCAACTGGCCATCAACGCGTCGGAGCCGCTGGCGTTCCACCTCGACCTGGCGTCCCGCCTCGCTCCCCTGCGCGAGCAGGGGGTGCTCATCGTGGCCAGCGGCAATGTGGTCCACAACCTGCGCATGATCGACTGGTCCAGCCCCGACGCCGGGTTCGACTGGGCCCGGCGCTTCGACGAGGAAGCCCGCAGGATAATCGTCGACTCCCCCGGGGACGTCGTCCGCCTGGCCGAGCACCCCGACTTCGCCCTGGCCGTCCCACGCCCGACCACTTCGTCCCATTGGTGTACTTCGCCGGTCTGGCCGCAACCGGCCTGCGCGGTGGGCGGCCGCCCGAGGTGATGATCGAGGGGTACGCCTACGGCTCGCTCTCCATGACCTGCTACACCGCCTGAGGTCGGTCCGACGCCGGCCCGACGCCGCGCCCCAGGCGGCACGAGTGGGCGCTCGCCGCAGGAGGGGCGGGCGCCTGTGTCGTGGCCGTGTCCCTGGCACCGGCAGCGGCGCGCGCCGCTGCCGCGGAGAGCTGGCCCCCGTTCGTCCTGGTGGCCGGGTTGCTCCTGGTCGGTCTCGTCGCCGAGGAGGACGGGCTCTTCGCCACGGTGGGCCATGCCCTCGCGCGGTGTCGCCCAACGGCGCCGCGCTCTACGCCGGCACGGCGGTGCTGGTCGTCGCCGTGACCACCGTGTTGAACCTCGACACGTCGGTCACCTTCCTCACCCCCGTCGTGCTGTACGCCGCCCGCAGCCGGGGACAGGAGGAGGCACCGCTCCTCTTCGGGTGTCTCCTCCTGTCCAATGCCGGCTCGTTGGCCTTGCCCGGGTCGAACCTCACCAACCTCATCGTCCTCGGGCACCTACGGCTCTCGGGTGGTGCCTTCTTCGCCCGCATGGCTCGTGCCCACGCTGGGCGCCGCGGCCGTGACGGCCCTGGTCGTGGCCGGGTCCACCGTCGGGCCTTCTCGGCGGCCCTCGGGCCGTCGAGCCGTCCGGAGCGCCCGGTGCTGGGCGTCGGGCTCCTTGCCGTGGCCGCCGTGACCGTGCTGGTGGTGATCCTGAGGGCGCCGGCCGTCCCGGTGGCGATCGTCGGAGCGGCGGCCGTGGCGGTACGGGCACTCCGCTCGGGTCCGGGGCCCTCCCCGAGGGCCGCGGTACGCATCCTGGGGCTCCCCGTCCTGGTCGGGCTGTTCTTGCTGGCCGTTGCGCTGGGGACCCTCGGGCGGACGTGGGCCGGCCCGGCCACCCTCCTCGGGCACCTCGGCGCCTGGGGGGCAGCGGCAACGGGCGCCGTGTGCAGCGTGCTGGTGAACAACCTGCCGGCCGCGTCGCTGCTGGCGGCCCACCGGCCGCCCCATCCGTTCGCACTGCTGATCGGGCTCAACGTGGGGCCCAACCTGTGCGTCACGGGCTCGCTGGCCTGGATCCTCTGGCTGCGCGCCGGGCGCGCTGCCGGCGGGGACCCCGACGTCGGCCGAGCCATGCGGCTCGGGCTGCTGAGCGTGCCACTGGCCGTCACCGTGGGGGTCGCCCTGCTGGCGTTCAGCCCTGCATGGTGATCCGGTCGGTGCGCACGACGACGCGGATCCGGGTCTCCTCCTCCCTCCGGAAGGGGTAGGAGTCCGCCCCGAGGTACTTCTTGGCGAGGAAGTCGATGTGCTCGTCGGCACCTTCGGTGGTGATCTCGAGCACCGTGCCGCGGAAGACCACCACGTTGTAGGCGTCATCGGGGTCGATCACCGTCACGGCCACCCTCGGATCACGCTCGAGATTCCGGGCCTTGGCACGGCCCCGGGCGGTGTTGAACACCACGTTGTCGCCCTCGACGTCGACCCACAGGGGTGAGACCTGCGGGGAGCCATCGGGGCTGACAGTGGCCAGCGTGGCCAGGACCGGACGCGCCGATCAGGGCGCGCGCCTTGGCCGACAGGACGTCCGTCATGTGGTGGTGCTCCTCTCTCCCTCGACTCGGAGCGCCCGCCGGAGAGCGCCCGAGACTTCGCGTTGCGCACGGATCGACACCGTGGCCGTGGTCACCATGGTCGAACCGTGGAAGGTCCCGGCGAATTGATGGAGCTCCACCGACACGCCGGACTGCAGGAGGTGCAGGGCATACTCGATGCCCTCGTCGCGCAGTGGGTCGAGCTCGGCCGTCGAGACATAGGCCGGGGGGAGTCCCGAGAGGTCGGTGGCGCGGGCGGGTGCCGCGTACGGAGGCACGTCGGCCGCGCCGCAGCGGTCGCCCAGATAGGCCCGCCAGCTCTGCTCGGCCAGGGGCCGATTCCACAGCGGGGTGTCGACGAACGCCTTCATGGACGGCGTTCCCAGCCGGTCGTCGAGCTCGGGGATCTGGAGCAGCTGGAAGCAGATCGCGGGACCTCGGCGGTCGTGTGCCGCCAGCGCCAGCCCGGCCGCCAGCCCGCCCCCCGCACTCCCCCCCGCCACGGCGACCCGTGCGGGGTCGACCCCGAGCGCGTCGGCCTCGTCGTGGAGGAAGCACAGGGCGGCATAGCAGTCCTCGAGCGCCGCCGGATACGGGTGCTCGGGAGCCAGGCGGTAGCCGACCGACACCACCACGGCACCGACCTCGACTGCGGTCTGGACGGTCCCGGCGTGCTCGGCGTCGATGCTGCCGATGACGAAGCCGCCGCCGTGGATCCACAGCACGCCCGGCACCCGCTGTTCGGCACTCGCCGCCATGGGCCGGTACACCCGGACGTGCACCTCGGGCTGGCCCGCCCGGCCGGGCACGGTCCGGTCCTCGATGCGCAGCGTCTCGGCCCCGGGCACGTCAAGCGTGATCGCACTGACCACGGCGTCGTAGGCCGCCCGGGCCGCCACCGGGTCGGACAGGTCGATCTCGGGCAGAAGGTCGAGGACCGGAGCCAGCTCCGCGTCGAGCACCGACGGTCCGGCTACTTCGGCTGCAGGCGGATGCCGGCGTCGAGACGGATCGACTCGGCGTTGATGTACGAGTTCGAGAGCAGCTCGAACGCCAGTGAGGCGAACTCGCGCGGGTGGCCCAGCCGGTGCGGGAACAGGACGTCCTTGGCCAGGTTCTCCTTGAAGGCCTCGGCGTCCTCGAAGGCGCCGTAGATCGGCGTGTCGATCAGCCCGGGGAGGATCGTGTTGACCCGGACCCCCACCACCGACAGGTCGCGCGCCACGGGAAGGGTCATGCCCACGATGCCGCCCTTCGAGGAGGAGTAGGCGGCCTGCCCCACCTGGCCGTCCTCGGCGGCGACCGACGCCGTGTTCACGATGGCGCCACGCGCGCCGTCGGGGTCGGGCTCGTTGCGGCTCATGTTCGTGGCCACGATTCGGATGCAGTTGAAGGTGCCGAGAAGGTTGACCTCGATCACGCGTCGGTAGGCGTCGAGGTCGTGGGCGGAGGCGTACTCTCCGTCGCGGCCGATGGTGCGGGCGGCCCAGGCGATGCCGGCGCAGTTGACCAGGGACCTGAGGGACCCCATGTCGACCGCCGCCTCGACGGCGGAGATGACGTCGTCGGGGCTGGTGACGTCGGTGCGCACGAACATCCCGCCGATCTCCTTGGCCAGCGCCGCCCCCTTGTCCTCTTGGAGGTCGGCCACCACCACGCGCAGGCCACGCTCGGCCAGCAGACGAGCCGTTGCCTCCCCCAGTCCAGAGGCGCCACCCGTGACGATCGCCGACGTGCCGTTGAGTTCCATGTTCGCTGCTGCTCCCTTGTCGTTCCCCTGTCGGGTCCGTGGAGCGGCGTGCCGTCTCCGCGGAACGGCCCGCGGGTGATCCCGGGGCCTCCGTACCGGCAGAGGATAGGTGCCCGGCCACGGCGGGTCACATCTGCTCGGGCGCCTCCAGACCGAGCAGCGAGAGCCCCAGTGCGAGCACCCGGGCTGTGAGGTCGCACAGGACCAGGCGCGAAGCGCGGACCGCCTCGTCCTCGACCAGCACCCGGCAGGCCTCGTAGAACCCGGTGAAGGTGGTGGCCAGGTCGAACAGGTAGGTGCAGAGCTTCGACGGGCTGCCCGTCGCCGCGGTGACCTCGACCGCCGCTCCGAAACGGAGCAACTCCAACCCGAGGGCTCGCTCAGTGGGCTCGGCCAGCACCGGCACGGCACCCGTCGGCGGGGCCACCCCGCCACGGCGAAAGATGGAGCGGATCCGGGCGTGCGCGTACTGCAGATAGGGACCGGTGTTGCCCTCGAAGGCCAGCATGCGGTCCCAGTCGAAGACGTAGTCACGCACGCGCTCCGTCGAGAGGTCTGCGTATTTGATTGCGCCCACGCCGAGCGCGTGGGCCACGGACGCGCGGCGTTCGGCGGGAAGGTCGCCGGAGCGCTCAGCGATGGCCGCGGCAGCGCGGTCGATCCCCTCGGTGAGCAGGTCCACCAGGCGCTCGGATCCCCCGGACCGGCTGGCCAGCTTCTTCCCGTCGGCCCCCAGGACCAGCCCGAACCCCACGTGCTCGGCCGTCGCCCCGTCGGGCAGGTAGCCGGCCATGGCGGCCACGGCGAAGACCAGGCGGAGGTGCAGCGTCTGCTCGGCGCCCACCACGTACACGACGTGCGCTGCCCCCAGCCGCCCGGTCCGGTCGCGCAGGCACGCCAGATCGGTGGCGGGATAGCCGTACCCGCCACCGGACTTGCGCACGATCAGCGGGAGGGGCTCCCCGTTGCGGTTCTCGAATCCCTGGGGGAACACGCACAGGGCGCCCCCGTCCTCGACCAGCAATCCCTTGGCCGCGAGCTCCTCCACCACGACGGGCAGCAGGGGGTTGTAGAAGCTCTCGCCTACCGTGTCCTCTTCGGTGAGAAGCACGCCCAGGAGGTCGTAGACCTCGCGGGCGTGGCGCATCGACTCGGCCACGAAGATCCGCCAGAGCCGCAGGGTCTCGGCATCACCGCCCTGGAGGAGGACCACCCGGGCCCGGCTGCGCTCGGCGAACACCGGGTCCTGGTCGAACTGCCGGCGCGCCGTGGCATAGAACTCGTTGAGGTCGCGCACGCTGAACGACTCGGCATCTCCGGCGCCGCCCACGTCGAGCAGGTGCTCGATGAGCATGCCGAAGGGGGTACCCCAATCACCGATGTGGTTCTCGCGGACGACGTCGTGACCGAGGAAGGCAAGCACGCGCGCCAGCGCGTCGCCGATGAGAGTGCTCCGGAGGTGGCCCACGTGCATCTCTTTGGCCACATTGGGGGACGAGTAGTCGATGACCACCGTCTCGGGCCGCACCGCCGGCTCCACCCCGAGCCTGGGGTGGAGCGAGAGGGCGGCCACCTGCCGGGCCACGAACTCGTCGGAGAGGGTCAGGTTGATGAACCCGGGACCGCTGATCTCGATCTCGGAGCACACGTCGCCGAGCGAGGCCGCGGCCACCACCGCCTCGGCCACCTGGCGCGGTGGCGTTCCGAGGTGCTTGGCCAGGGCCAGGGCGCCGTTGGCCTGGTAATCGGCACGGTCCGAGACCCGCAGCACCGGATCGGCACCGGGCGAGACCGCGTCGAAGGCGGTGCGCAGGCGTTCGGCCAGGACACCCGAGGCGTCGAGCATGCCGCATTGTCGCATGCGGGGCACCGGGAGCGGCCCGCCCCGGGGCCGAGAGGTCGGCCGGGCTCAGTGGCAGGCGCAGCCGCCGCCGCAGCCCCCGGCCACCGGTGCGCCACAGATGCCACCGGCCGGCTCGGGCGCTGACCCGGTGGTGGCGAACACCGGGAACAGACGCCGGGCCCCCACATGGCCCTCGGGGCAGGTGGCCGGCGCATCGGCGTCAGCCATGCTGCGGCGGTCGTCGAAGGCGATCTGGCACGTGGAACAGCGGAATTCGTAGACAGGCACGTGGAACCTCCGCCGCGAGCCTACGGCACGGGCCCGGTCAGGGCTGGGCGAAGGCGTAGATGGGCATGCCGTTGTACGCCCCCGAGTCCCACGGCAGGAACGGCCCGTCGAGGTTGACCGAGAGGTAGCCGTCGCGCCCGGGCCCCGAGTCTCCCCCGACCGTCATGATGGCGCCGTCGGGCCAGACCTCGGTCACGATGGCCACGTGCAGTGACGTGCTCGTGCTCCACGGACCAGTGCCGAACAGCGCGGCGTCCCCGACCGCCGGCGTGGCCGTGGGCGGGAGTACGCCGGTTCGGGCGGCTGCCCAGCTCCAGATGTCACCGGTGAAGGCGTACCGCGGGATGGGGACGCCCGCGTCCTCCCAGGCCCAAGTGGCGAAGAGGGCACACCACTGCTCGCACGGACCGTACGGGTTGCAGTAGGGGCCCTGGGTGTCGGGGTCGGGCGAGATCTGCGACGCCACGGCGGCGTTGATGGCCGCCGACTGCGGGAACCGGGGCTCGGCCGTGCCGAGGATGAAGCTGTACTGCCAGGCCTGCGGGTCGAGCAGCCAGTAGCCGGTTCCCTGGTTGTTGCCGATGATGGCCGAGATCTGGGTCGCTGTCGGGTTGAGGTTGAGGCCACCGAAGGCCTGGGCGTCCCCGTAGGCCAGGACCACCCCGTTCTGGGTGGCCATGAGGTAGCCCCCGCCGTCGGGTGAGGCCACCATGCCCACCACGGGGTCGGGCAGGTTGGCCGAGCCCGCCGAGCCGTAGAACTGGGCGTCGCCGAAGGTGAAGATGCCCCCGTCGGCGGCCACCAGCCAGTACCCCTTGCCGTCGTGCGTGGGCGCCATGTCCACGATGGGCTGGTTGAGGACCAGGTTGCCCGTGCTCCCGTAGAAGCCGGCGTCGCCGAAGCTGAAGATGCCCCCGTCGGCGGCCACCAGCCAGTAGCCCTTGCCGTCGGGAGTCGAGGTCATGCCCACGATGGGCTGGTTGAGGCGTGTCCCGCCCATCGAACCGTAGAAGGCGGCGTCGCCGAAGGAGAAGACCCCCCCGTCGAGGGCGCCCAGCCAGTAGCCCTTGGCGTCCGGCGTGGTCGCCATGGCCACGATCGGCCCCTGCAGCGGGAGGGCACCGGCCGACCCTTCGAAGGTGGCGTCGCCGAAGGCGAACACCCCGCCGTCCGCGCTGGCCAGGAGGTAGCCGTTGCCGTCCGGCGTGGCCACGCCCGAGAAGACCGGCGAATTGAGCGGTTGGGGCATGGGGGGCGCCGAGCGGTTGACGCTCCCGAACCCGATCATGCCGGCGTCGGGGTAGATGTGGGAGACGACGGCGGCCCCGGCCGGGGCCCCGGGTCCGGGGAGGGCCGAACCGGCGGCCAGCCCGAGGGGGGCGACCACTGCGACCAGGGCGAGCGTCCCGGCGAGGGGGCGGGCGCTCACGAGCCGGCGCCAGGCTCGAACGGCACCACGACCGCGACCTCCCGCGGTCGTGGTGACGCCGCGTCCTCGCACGAGTCGATTCTGCCCGCTCGCCCGGCCGGACCGGGCGCGCTGGCGGTTACGAAGTTGTTACGACTTCCGCCTCCCCATTGGTGGGCCCCGGCGCCGTCACGGCAGAATGGGCCCATGAGCACGGACTCCCCACTCTCATCCCACCCTGACACCTTCGGGGCCCGCACCAGCCTCGAGGTCGGCGGACGCAGCTACGAGATCTTCAGCGTCAACGCACCGGCACTGACCGAGCGCTACGACATCGAGCGGCTCCCCTACTCGATCAAGGTGTTGCTCGAGAACCTGTTGCGCCACGAGGACGGCCCGCACGTCTCGGCCGACGACATCGCCGCGGTGGCGGCCTGGGGCACCAACCCCGAGGCGCACGGCCAGGGGGCGGGTGACAGTGCCCACGAGATCGCGTTCACCCCCGAACGTGTGCTGATGCAGGACTTCACGGGCGTGCCGGCCGTGGTGGACCTGGCGGCCATGCGCGACGCGCTCGACCGTCTCGGGGGCGATGCGGCACAGGTCAACCCTCTGGTCCCGGTCGAGCTGGTCATCGACCACTCCGTGATCATCGAGCGGTCCGGTTCGGCCGAGGCCTACGACCAGAACGTGGCGATCGAGTACGGGCGCAACCTCGAGCGCTATCAGCTCCTGCGCTGGGCCCAAGGAGCGTTCCGGGACTACCAGGTGGTCCCGCCCGGGACCGGCATCTGCCATCAGGTCAACCTCGAGTACCTCTCCCGGCTGGTCTTCGCCACCGCGGACGGGCGCGCCTTCTGCGACACCCTGGTCGGCACCGACTCCCACACGGTCATGGTCAACGGACTGGGCGTCCTGGGTTGGGGCGTGGGCGGCATCGAGGCGGAGGCGGCCATGCTGGGCCAGCCCCTGTCCATGCTGCTGCCGCCCGTGGTCGGCCTGCGCCTCTCCGGCGAGACCAAGCCCGGGATCACCGCGACCGACGTGGTCCTCACCGTCACGGAGCTACTGCGTGCCCACGGTGTGGTGGGGGCCTTCGTGGAGTGTTACGGCCCGGGCGTGGCCACGCTGCCGCTCGAGACCCGGGCGACCATCGGCAACATGAGCCCCGAGTACGGGGCCACGTGCGCAATGTTCCCGATCGACCAGGTGACGCTCGACTACCTGCGCTTCACCGGGCGCGACGAGGAGCACCTGGCCCTGGTGGAGGCCTACGCCAAGGCCCAGGGCCTCTGGCTCGACGCCGACACCCCCGAGCCTGTCTTCTCGGAGCACCTCGCCCTCGACCTCGGCGACGTGGAGCCCTCGCTGGCCGGGCCGGCGCGCCCACAGGACCGCGTGGCACTGGCCTCGGCACGCCAGTCGTTCCGGGCGACGATCGACCGCAGCCCGCGCCAGGCACCCGTCGCACCCGCCGCAGCCGCGGATCACCTGATGACCGAGGGCGACGTGGTGATCGCCGCCATCACGAGCTGCACCAACACCTCGAACCCACAGGTCCTGGTCGCCGCGGGTCTGCTGGCCCGCAACGCGGTGGCCCGCGGGCTGCGAGCCAAGCCCTGGGTCAAGACCACGCTGGCGCCCGGCTCGCGCGTGGTCATGGACTATCTCGAGCGGGCCGGCCTGACCGGGCCCCTCGAGCAGCTCGGCTTCTACCTCGTGGGCTACGGCTGCACGACCTGCATCGGCAACTCGGGCCCCCTCCTCGACGGGGTCTCCGATGCGGTCAGGGAAGGTGACCTCTCGGTCGCATCGGTGCTCTCGGGCAACCGCAACTTCGAGGGTCGCATCCACCCCGATGTGCGCCTGAACTATCTGGCGTCACCGCCGCTCGTGGTGGCCTACGCGCTGGCCGGGACCATGGATCTGGACCTCACCCGCGGGCCTATCGGGGAGGACGGGCAAGGGAATCCTGTGCTGCTGTCGGAGATCTGGCCCTCCATGGAGGAGGTGAGCGAGACCATCCGCGCCTCCCTCACCTCGGAGATGTTCCGGAGCCGGTACTCCTCGGTCTTCGACGGCGACGAGCACTGGCAGCAGGTTCCCGTCGCCGGCGGGCAGACCTTCGCCTGGCAGGACGACTCGACCTACGTCAAGAACCCGCCCTACTTCGACGGCATGACCATGACGCCGGCGCCGGTCCGCGACATCGTCGACGCCCGGGTGCTGGCCCTGCTCGGTGACTCCGTGACCACCGACCACATCTCACCGGCCGGCTCCATCGGGCCCAGCACCCCGGCCGGGCAGTACCTGACCGACCGGGGGGTAGGACGCGAGGACTTCAACTCCTACGGTGCCCGACGAGGCAACCACGAGGTGATGATGCGCGGCACCTTCGCCAACGTGCGCCTGCGCAACCTCCTTGCTCCGGGTACCGAGGGCGGTGTCACGCTGCACCTCCCCGAGGGCACCGAGACCTCCATCTACGAGGCGGCCATGCAGTACGCCGACGAGGGGGTGCCCCTCATCGTGCTGGCCGGCCAGGAGTACGGGACGGGGAGCAGCCGTGACTGGGCGGCCAAGGGCACAGCCCTGCTCGGCGTCCGCGCCGTCATCGCGCAGAGCTTCGAGCGCATCCACCGCTCCAACCTGATCGGGATGGGCGTGCTGCCGCTGCAGTTCCACAAGGGTGACTCCGCCGCCGGCCTCGACCTCGACGGTCGGGCGCGCTTCTCGGTGACCGGCCTCGACGCGCTCAATCGCGGCGAGCTGCCCAAGGAGCTCATGGTCGAGGCCACCTCGGAGGGCGGCTCGGCGAGGGAGTTCGGCGTGGTGGTCCGCATCGACACGCCCATGGAGGCCGAGTACTTCCGCCATGGCGGGATCCTGCACTACGTCCTGCGCCAGATGGCGGGCTGAGCCGCCACAGCCGTTCTCCGGTTCAGGGCCGGTCGGCCAGGGCCACGAACCGCCGCACCAGCTCCTCGCCGGCGCGGGCCACGTGGGCCACGTCGGAGGCCCGTACGAAGACCCCCGGCGGCAGGTGCGGGCCCCAGTGCGCCACCAGGCTGGCCGTGACCTCCACGTGGAACTGGAGCCCGTAGGCACGGGCCCCGACACGGAACGCTTGGTTCTCGTAGGCGTCGTCCCGGGCGAGCCGCACCGCACCTTCGGGCAGCGAGAACGTCTCGGCGTGCCAGTGCACGCACGGCAGTGGGGTCGGAGCAGGCCCGAAGACCGGGTCCTCGAGGGCCTCGAGGGTGAGGTGCACCTCCCCCACGCCGCACTGGGGCGCGGGCCCGCGGGTCACCACGGCGCCGAGCGCGGCGGCCAGCTGCTGGGCACCGAGACAGATACCGAGCACCGGGATCCCCGCCTCCACGGCGGCGCGCAGGAGGGCCCGCTCGTCGTGCAGCCACGGCTCGTCGTCATGAGCGCTCATGGGGCCGCCCATCACCACGAGACCCGCCATGCCCGAGGCTGCGGTCGGCGCGGGCACGGGATGGCCTTCGTCCACCCGGACCACCGACAGCGTCCCGCCGGCGCGGGCCACCGCGGACTCCACGGCACCGGGACCCTCGTGGGCCACGTGCTGGATCACCACCCAGGGACGTTTCTCCGGCATGGGCCTCAGGGGATCCGGGTCACTCGGAACAGCTCGGCCGAGGCGCCGGCCGGCAGACCCGCCGCCCGGGCCGAGGCTTGCGCCGCGTCCCGCACCCTGGTGGCCACGGCCTCGGGATCCGCGATCTGGCTCTTATGGCAGGCAAGTGCGGCGATCTTGCGCTCGATCGTCGTGGTGGTGGGGACGGCCACGCCGGCACCCGCCGCTCCCGGGCCCATGATCCACAGCTCGGGGACGCTCCACGGCTCGAGCCCCTCGCCGTCGAGGAGCTCGGGGTGGGCGAAGGGATTGCGTGCGTCGGGGTACACGGCACACACCGTGGCCTCACCGACCGCCAGGTGGTCGGGATGGCTAGCGTAGATGAACTCCCAGTTGCGCTCGGGTGACTGACCCACCACCCGCTCGGGCCGGACCTGGCGGATCACGCGACTGAGGTCAGCGCGCAAGGCGGCGGTGGGTTCGACCATTCCGTCGGGATAGCCCAGGAAGCGGACGTCGGACACACCAACGACCGCGGCGGCGGCCCGCTGCTCGTCCTGTCGCAGGGCCGCCCGCTCCGCTCGAGGGACGCTGCGGTCCGCGCCCCCGGCGTCGCCGTCGGTGACCACGCAGTACGTGACCTCGAGGCCGGCGGCAGTGAAGGCGGCCATGGTCCCACCGGCGCCGTAGTCGACGTCGTCGGGGTGCGCCGTCACGACCAGCACGCGGTGGATCCCGTCGTCAGGCGACCACTGCGGGACCGCCCCCGCCGACGAGGTCTCGCTCAGAGGACGCTCTCTTCGGGCAACGGCGTCCACCCGGCCAGGTCGGCGAGCCGCGGATCGTTGGAGAACATCTCCACGATGGGGATGCGCAGACCCAGGCGGCGCTGGATGACCTCCGTCTCGACCAGTTGGTTCCACAGGGCCAGGCTCACGACCACCCCGGCCTTGCCGGCCCGGGCGGTGCGGCCCGAGCGGTGCAGGTAGGCCTTCTGGTCCTCGGCCGGGTCGAAGTGGATGACGCCGTCGACTCCGTCGATGTGCAGCCCCCGGGCCGCCACGTCGGTGGCCACGAGCACCGAGAGCTTCCCGTTGGAGAAATCGGCCAGGGCACGCTCACGGTTGGCCTGGCGCAGGTCGCCGTGGATGGCTGCCGCTCTGACACCCTCCTTGCCGAGATTCTCCACCAGACGGTCGGCCCCCCGCTTGGTCCGCACGAACAGCAGGGACTTCTCCTGGCTCCGACAGATGGCCGCCGCCACCTTGACCTTGTCCATCTGGTGGACCTGGAGGAAGCGGTGCTCCATGAGCGAGACCGTCTGCGACGACGAGGCCACCTCGTGGAAGACCGGGTCGGACAGGTAGCGGGTCACGAGGCGGTCGACCGCTCCGTCGAGGGTGGCCGAGAACAGGAGGGTCTGGTGGGGCTGGTCGAGTCGGCGGAGCACCCACTCAACCTGTGGCATGAACCCCATGTCCGCCATGCGGTCCGCCTCGTCGAGCACGAGGGTGTCGAGCTTGTCCACCGCGACCTCGCCGCGGTCTCCGAGGTCGATGAGGCGCCCCGGCGTGGCAATCACCACGTCGGCTCCCTTGCGGAGCTGGGACACCTGGCGGTCGATGTCTGCCCCTCCGTACACCGCGACCGCGCGGAGTCCGAGTTTCTCGGCCAGCGGGGCCAGCACCTGGTGGACCTGTACGGCCAGCTCCCGGGTGGGGAGCAGCACCAGCGCCAGGGGCCGGGCGGGGCGGCTCTCGGCGGCCTCCTCCCGCTCGGTACGTGCCTCCTTGACCCGCTGGAGGAGGGGCACCCCGAAGGCCAGGGTCTTCCCCGATCCGGTCTTGGCCTTGCCGCACACGTCCCGGCCGGCCAGCGCATCGGCGACCGTCAGGGCCTGGATGGGGAACGCAGTGACGATCCCCTCGTCCGCCAGCGCTTTGGTGAGCTCCATGGAAACGCCGAGCGACTCGAAGGTCCGCGAAGTCTCGTAGGTGTCGCTCCCGGCGATGTCTCCGGACTCGGTCGCGGCAGAACCGGCCTGTGCGCCGGCCAGGGCTTCAATGGTCATCTTCCCTCTCAGTGGTCTTGTGGAAACGGCGCGCTTCGCCGCCTGATTGAACGGCGGGACCGTGCGCCACCACGAGAAGTCAGATTCGGCCCCGACCTACCAGCTCCCTGCCGGTGATCGCACACCTATTGTACCAGCCCAGGACCGGTTCCCCGCGGAGCCGTCCCGGGACGACGAGTGCCCCCACCAACAGAAGGAGAAGTGACCATGGCCAGACTCGAGGCCGGCGCAACCGCTCCGGCGTTCACGCTGCCCGACCAGGACGGCAAGCCGGTCAAGCTGTCCGATTTCAAGGGTCAGAGCGTGATCGTGTACTTCTACCCCGCCGACGACACACCGGGCTGCACCAAGGAAGCCTGCCAGTTCAACGAGAACCTCCGTGCCTTCGAGAAGGCCGGCGTGGCCGTGCTGGGCATCTCCCCCGACGGGGCCGAGAAGCACGTCAAGTTCCGCACCAAGTACAAACTCTCGTTCCCCCTCCTGACCGACTCGGACAAGAAGGTGATGGACAAGTACGGCGCCTGGGGCGAGAAGACGATGTACGGGAAGAAGACGGTCGGCACCATCCGCTCGACGTTCCTGATCGGTCCCAACGGAAAGGTGCTGCGCGCCTGGTACAACGTCCGGGCCGACGGCCACGCGGCCAAGGTGCTCGAAGAGGCCACCGAGGCCTGAGCCGTCGGCGGGAGCAGGGAGGGAGCCCGATGGGTCAGGGAGTCAGCGAAGTCCTCACGTTCGCGGTCGGGGTGACGATCAGCCCCGTGCCGATCATCGCGGTGATCCTCATGCTCTTCTCGCAACGGGCGCGGGTCAACGGCCCGGCGTTCCTGCTCGGGTGGATCTTCGCGCTGGCCGCAGTGAGCACGATCGTGTACGTGCTGGCGCACGACGGCGACGTGGCCACCAACAGCACGGCGGACGACTCCGTCGCCTGGGGCAAGATCGTGCTCGGTCTGGTGCTGCTGGCACTGGCTCGACGGAACTGGAGGAAGCGGCCGGCGCCGGGCCAGGAACCCGAGCTCCCCTCCTGGATGGGCACGGTGGACCGGATCGCTCCGGCCAAGGCCTTCGGCCTCGGGGTGATCCTCGCCGGGGTGAACCCCAAGAACCTCATCCTCACGGTGGGGGCGGCCGTCGGCGTGGCTCAGCTCGGCCTCAGCAGCGGCGACGCGGTGGTGGCGGTGGCGGTGTTCGTGGCCATCGCCAGCATCGGCATCGCCGTTCCCGTGGCCTATGCGCTCCTCGGCGGCGAACGGGCTCGGGTGTCGCTGCAGTCCGCCAAGGCTTGGCTGAGCGTCCACAACGCAGCGGTGATGGCCGCCTTGTTCCTCGTCTTCGGCATGGATCTGATCGCCAAGGGCCTGCCGCCGCTCACCAGCTGAGCAGGCTCCGGGCCCCGGGAGGGTGCGGCTCAGTGCTGGTGCAGCGGGCACCAGTAGGTGCTCCGTCCCCCCACCACGCCGTGGCGCAGCGCCGTGCCGTCACGCGGGCAGTGCCCGTCGGGGCGTCGCTCCTCCATGAGGTCGCCGGTGTGGGACCCGCCCCGGCGCATCAGCTGGCGCAGGGTCGAGCGCAGAACGCGGTGCAAGGTCACGAGCTCCTCCTCGGAGAGCGGGGTGCGCCGCTCCGGAGCGAGATCGGCTCTCCAGAGGATCTCGTCCACCAGGAGGTTGCCCACGCCGGCCAGACGCTCCTGGTCCAGCAGGCGAGCCTTGAGCGGCGCTCCGGCGTCCGCTCTCCCCGATCCCGGGTTGAGCACCTGGCGGAGCTGCGGCCGCGACACCGTGAGTGCATCGGGGCCGAGCCGCGTCTCGTCGGGGTCCAGCTCCAGGGATCCGAAGCGGCGGGGGTCGTGCACCTCCAGGGTGCCCCCGTCGGCGAAGGTGAGGCTGGCTCGGACCCACCGGTCGTCGTACACGCCCGGACCCCAGCGAAGGCGGTCCAGTGCCTGGCGCCCGTCCACCACCAGACCGCCCGTCATGCCGAACCGCACGCCCAAGGTCGGCCCGCCGTCGGTATCGAGCAGCAGCAGCTTCCCGTGCCGGCGTGCCGCGGTGAATCGACGGCCCACCAGGGCTCCCTGGAGCCGCCGTCGCGTGGTGCCCCCCCGGCCGTAGCGCTCATCGACCATCCAGGAGCTCTCGAGCGATCGCCCTACAGCCAGCTCGGCCAGGCCGCGATACAGCTCGACCTCCAGGATCTCAGGCACGAAGCGCACGGTAGCGGCCCGCATCCTCGAGTCCGAATTATGGTGGGCGAATGCCTCCGGAGAAGCCGCAGTGGGCCGAGCTGTTCAAAGAGGTCGTGACCTCCGGGCTCTGCACGGGATGTTCCGCGTGCGTGGTCTCGTGCCCCTACGACGTGCTCGGGTACGACGACACCGAGGGCGTGTACAAACCTTTCCACGTGGAAGCCGATGGTGGCCCGGACAATTGCACCCACGGCCAGAAGGGCTGCACGCTGTGCACGCGCTTGTCCCCGGTTCCGCGAGTGGGAGCCCGAGATCGAGACGTACCTCTTCGGACGCCCCCGCACCGAGGACGAGGTCTCGGGCATTGCCCGCCGCACCGTGCTGGCACGTGCCGCGAGCGAAGACGTGCAGCGGACCGGTCAGGACGGTGGTCTGGTCTCAGCGCTGTTGATCTGGGCGCTCGAGAACGACGTCATCGACGCCGCGTTGGTGTCGGGGCTCGAGGGTGATGGCTCGACCTGGAAGGCCGTTCCGCGCGTCGTCAGCACGAAGGAAGAAGTCCTGGCTACCGCCGGATCCCGCTATACGTACTCGGCCAACCCGCTCGCCTATCCCGACGCCATCGACCGAGGGGCCGAGCGCATCGCCTTGGTCGGCATGGGCTGCCAGGCCAGTGCACCGCCGATCATGGCCGCCCGCAAGGCCGGAAAGATCGCACGGCGGTTCACCCTGTCCATCGGCCTGCTCTGCTCCAAGACCTTCGACGACGACATCTTCCCCGAGCTCTTCGAAGCCAAGTACGGGCTGTCCCGAACGGACATCGTCAAGATGAACATCAAAGGCGTCTTCCAGGTGTGGATGCGAGACGGGAGTTACCACGAGGTGCCCCTCAAGGAGGCGCACGCGTGGACTCGCGAGGGGTGCACCAACTGCCCCGACTTCGCCGCCGAGCATGCCGACATCTCGACGGGGGGTATCGGGGCGTTCGGCGACTGGACGCTGACCCTGGTGCGCACTGAGCGGGGTGAGGCACTCTTCGAGGAACTCGAGGCCGCCGGCGCGATCGAGACCAGGCCCATCACCGACGACCCCGGAGCGGTCGCGCTCTTGAACAAGCTGAGCCGCGCCAGCCGGAAGCGGTGGCCGGCAACCGCCGTCCCCATGCCAGGTCGTCTGCCGGCTCCGGCTCCTTCGACCTGAGCCCCGCCGCCAGTCGCACGCACCATGGCCGGCCCGCGCCCTGACGCCTTCGCTGCACTCCTCGGGATCGAGGTGCAGCGCCTCGGCCCAGGCCACACCACGGCGAGGCTCGCCACCACAGAGGCCCACGCCAACCCACACGGAACCGTGCATGGCGCCGTCCTCTACTGCGTCGCCGGTGCGGCCGTCGCCGCCGCGGCCAACGACGACGAGCGTTCGGGGATCATCTCCTCGGTGCTGATCGAGTACCTCGCACCCTCAGTTCTCGGAGACGAAGTCCACGCCGAGGTCCGTCGAGAAGTCTCCACCGATCGCGAGGACATCTTCACCGGAACGATTCGTCGTCGTGACGGTGAACTGCTGGCGTGGGTGCGTGCTCGCGGCACCCGGCGCTCCCGCTCTGACTGACCCCGCGTCGACGGGCTGCGGTGCATACGGCTGCGGTGTATACGGCTGCGGTGTATACGGCTGCGGTGTATACGGCTGCGGTGTATACGGCTGCGGTGTATACGGCCGGCCTTTGCTACCGAGCCCCGGATCCTCCATCCGAAGAAGAGATCAGCTCGCCGGCGCGAGCAAAGACCGCGTCGAACATGGGCACGGTGAGCTTGCCCGTGAAGGTGTTCTGCTGGCTGGGATGATAGGAGCCGAGCAGCGTACGACCGTCGGGAAGGGCGTGCTCGGCGAGGTGGGCGAAGGTGGGGCGGGGCCGGGCCCCGGCATGCACGGCGACGGCCTGCCAGGCGAATTGCCCGAGGGCCACGATGACCAAGGCAGGGAGCAAGGCGAGTTCGCGCGCGAGAGATACGGAGCGCACGCCGCGCGTTCCGACGGATCGGGCTTGTTCGCTGGAGGTGCACAGTGCACGGCGGCCGTGATGTAGGCGCCCGACAACGCAAGGCCGTCGTGGCGCCCCGTGCTGGTCGGCTGTGAAGCGAACCCGGCCCGGTGCAGTGCCGCGAACAACCAGTCACCAGAGCGGTCGCCGGTGAACATCCGTCCGGTGCGGTTTGCGCCGTGCGCAGCGGGTGCCAGGCCCACGATGAGCAGCGATGCTGCGGGGTCGCCGAACCCCGGCACACCCCTCCCCCAGTAGACCTGACCGGCGTAGGCGGGTCGTCCATCCTTCGCCACCTGCTCCCTCCAGGTGACCAGGCGCGGGCAGCGGCGGCAGTCGGCGACGTCACGCTGCACCGCGGTCAGCGTGTCGCTCTGCACCTGGTCGGAGGTCACGGCGCAGAGCCTACGATGGGCTCCCGTGCCCTCGACTCGATCCAGCTCCGCACGACCGACGCGACGGGGCCGCGGTGCACCCCACCTTACCGCCGTGCTGATGGTGCGCCACGGCTCGACCCCGACCACCGGCAGACTGCTGCCCGGGCGTGCCCCCGGGCTCCATCTCTCCGAGAAGGGTCGAGCCCAGGCTGCCGGGGCCGCCGAGCGCATCGCCGCCCTGAGCACAGCTCCCACCGCCGTGTACGCCTCCCCGCTCGAGCGAGCGAGGGAGACGGCCGCGCCGATCGCCCGGGCGCTCGGATTGCGCGTCCGCACCGCGCCGGGCCTGGTCGAGCTCGACGTCGGTGCGTGGACCGAGAAGCCCCTGGCCCAGCTGGCCAAGTCGCGGGAGTGGCCGACCGTCCAACGGTGGCCGACCGGATTCCGGTTTCCAGGTGGTGAGTCGTTCACCGAAATGTCCGCCCGGTCGATGGACGCGCTACTCGAGCTGGTCGCCGCGCACCCGGGAGAGTCGATCGTCGCTGTCTCACATGCGGATCCGATCAAGGCGATCGTGGCCGCTGCGGCCGGCGTACCGCTCGACTTGATGCAGCGGCTCGTCATCTCGCCATGCTCGATCTCCGCACTGCTGTTCGGCGGGACGGGGCCGGTCCTGCTGTCCGTGAACTCCACCGGAACACTCGACGAGCTGGTGCCGTCGTGAGGAGGCTGGTCCGATGAGCGACGAGCACGACTTCAGTGCGCCGGACCATTGCACCGTCGGCGTCATCGGCGAGGTGGGCCAGCGCCTGTTTCTCTTCTACTGCCGCCAGGGTCTGGTCGAGACCACAGTCAAGGTTGAGAAGCAGCAGGTGGCGGTGCTGTCCAGTTACCTGGGCCGGATCGTCAAGGAGCTCGGGCGCCCTGGTCACCTCCCCGAGGACCTGGCGTTCTACGGCACCGAGGAGTTCGAGTGGGTGGTCGGGACCATTGGCGTCTCCTACGACGACGAGATCGACCGTGTCATCGTCGTGCTCGAGGAGGTGGACATCGACACCGAGGGCGAAGACGACCCGAGCGACCACGGGCACGTCCTGCGGGCCGCATTGACCCGTGAGCAGGCTGCGGCGTTCGCCATCCACGCCACCCAGCTGGTCGAGTCGGGGCGTCCCCCATGCCCCCTGTGTTCCCTCCCGCTGGACCCAGCCGGGCACGACTGCCCACGGACCAACGGGCATCGGCCGCCGGCCACCTGACCGAGACGATGGACGCCGACATCGAGCGCGTCCTCACCGACGGTGAGATGGAGGTGCACGGCAGGATCGCGGGTAGCTCGAACGCGACACTGCTGGTCACCTGCCGGCTCCACGGGGACGAGTTGCTCGCCGTCTACAAACCGGCGAGTGGTGAACGTCCGCTGTGGGACTTCCCCGGCGGGCTCTTCCGACGCGAAGTGGCCGCGTACGTACTGTCCGAGACGCTCGGCTGGGGTCTGGTGCCCGACACGGTCGAGCGCCACGAGGGCCCGTTCGGACCAGGTTCGATCCAGCGCTACGTCCCCGAGGACGGCAGGTCGCACTACTTCACGCTGCGCGACGAGCCCAAGTGGCACCCGACCCTCAGGAAGCTGTGCGCCTTCGATGTCGTGGCCAACAACGCGGACCGCAAGAGCGGGCACGTCCTCCTTGCCGAGGACCGGCTGTGGGCGATCGACAACGGCTTGTGCTTCAACCAGCACGACAAGTTGCGGACGGTCATCTGGGACTTCGGCGGCGCGGCCCTCGAAGGTCCCGTCCGCGAGGACCTGGCCAGGCTGGCACGCGACGGCCTCCCGCCCAGCCTGCGCGTCCTCCTCGACCGCACCGAGGCAGAGGCAACGAGGGAACGTCTGACCTGGCTCCTCGAGCTGGGGATGCTGCCGGAGCTGGTCGACGACGGCGACTGGCCCCCCTACCCCTGGCCACTCGTCTGAGAGGTCGCAGGCGCGACGCGGTCGCCGATGGGCAGCCGCTCAGGGGATGCGGTAGCCCATCGCCTGGAGCTTGGCGATGACCTGCTGGGCCACGACCTGGCCCCCGCCCGTGGTCAGATGCGTCCCGTCGGGTGCGCGGACGTTGACGACCTGCCCGGACGCATTGGTCACGAACGCGGTGTACCGGCCCTGCGCGGTTCCCAGCGTCTTGTCCGTGCTGAGGAAGGTCACCGGTGGACGCGCCAGCGAGGCCTGGTGCTCGACGACCGCGTTCACGTCCTGCATCCGCCCGTCGAGCGTCGGGTCCTCCATGGGTGGCATGCCCACCCAGACCACCACAGCGCCGGTGCTCCCGGCGATCTGCATGAACTGGGCCACGCGCTGGGCGTAGAGCTGGTTCCACTGCGCCGCCCCGAATGGGGCGTCGGGTGGGCCGGGGAAGTCCTGGGCGTCGTTGGCGCCCATCATGATCACGACCAGCTGCGGCCGCGCTGCCTTGACGTCGGAGGAGAGCTCGGCGGGCCAGTCGAAGTAGTCAGGGCGGGTCAATCCCGTGCTCTCCCGGGCGTCGAGGGCCGCGCTCACCACGCCGGTCCCGGCCAGGTCCGATTGAAGCGGTCCCCCGAGGTCGAGGCCGATGGAGTCGCCCACGATCAGAACGCGCAGCGGGTGCGCCGCGGTCGGGTTCTTCGGGTCGGGAGGAACCGTCGAGGTGGTGACGGCCGGTCCGGACCCGGGCCCTGTCCCTGGCCGTGCCGGTGACACCCCTGCGGCTCCCACTGAGCCAGCGGCGAGCGGACCGGCCCCGGTGATCCCGACGGTGCCGCCCGGCAGGCGGTTCGACCGGCCGGTCAGGGAGACGATGTGGGAGAGCTGCAAGGCGCGGCTGAGGGCGGCCACCGGACCGGTGATGTCGAGGCTCACGGTCCGGCGCGTGCCGACCGGCGACACCTGGGCGTCGTGCTGGAGGGTCGGGGCGAAGAGCAGGAACCACAGCGCGAACGCTCCGGCACCCAGGGCGAGCACCCGGGTCCAGCGGGCCCGCTCCCGCCGGTCGGGTGGCGGCGCCAGCTCGGCGTGCGGGTGCGAGCGCCAGTCGGCGGAGGACTCCCAGTCGACGTGGTGCGGAGGCGAGCCGGGGCCGGACATCAGAACCGGTAGTAGATGAAGGGAGCGACGCCCACCGGGCCGAACGTAGTGATGCCGAGGAGCGCCATCCCGAGGACCCCGACCTGGACCACTGCACGCTGGCGCGAGAAGGTCGCCTGCAACCGCCCGATGCTGACCGAGGGCACGTACTGGAGAGCGAGGGTGCCGAGGACGACGACCACGAGCAGGGGCGTGACTAGCGGAGAGGCCTGCCCCCACCCGCTCACGACCCGCCCGAGCACGGCGAAAGCCTGCGACATGCCGCTGGCGTTGAAGAACACCCAGCCCACACAGACGAACTGGAAGGTGAGGAACCGCTGCACCCAGTCCCGCACCGGCCCCTCCTCCACCGCCGGAAGGCCACGGCGCAGCCGGCTGGTCCGGCGCAGGTGCCCCACACTCTGGCCCGCCCCTTGGAGGGCGCCCCAGGCGACGAACGTCCAGGCGGCACCGTGCCAGAGCCCGCCGAGGACCATGGTGAGCATGATGTTGCGCACCGTCTGACCCTGGGTGCCTGCACTGCCGCCCAGGGGGATATAGAGGTAGTCACGAAGCCAGCGCGACAGCGTCATGTGCCACCGGCGCCAGAAGTCCTGCAATGTCCGCGCCGTATAGGGCGCGTCGAAGTTCTGCGGGAATCGGAAGCCGAGCAGCAGCGCCAGTCCGATGGCGATGTCGGTGTAGCCGCTGAAGTCGCAGTAGATCTGCACCGCGTAGCCCCAGGCCGCGAAGATCGCCTCCGGAGCCGAGTGTTGCGAAGGGGAGGTGAACACGGGCTGCACGATGGCGGTCGACACATAGGACGAGATCACGACCTTCTTGAACAGCCCGCCCAGGATCAGCCAGAAGGCGCGGGAGTAGTCGATCGCCTCGGGATCGCGGCGTCGCCTGATCTGGGGCAGGAGCTCCGCGCCGCGCACGATCGGCCCGGCGAGCAGGTGAGGGAAGAACGAGATGTACACGGCGAAGTCCAGCGGCTTGGCCGGCTCCAGATCGCGCCGGTAGACGTCGACCACGTAGCTGATCGCCATGAACGTGAAGAACGAGATGGCAATGGGAAGGCCGACCTGGAGGAGCGGCACGGCTCGACCGAGGCCGATGCCGTGCGTGAGGTTGTCCAGATTGACCGAGACGAAGCCGTAGTACTTGAACCAACCGAGGATCCCGAGGAGGAGGATCACCGTGGCCCCCATGGCCAGTCGCCGCCGCTGCTCCGTCCCCGACGCGGCGACCGCAGCGCCTCCGACGAACGCCACCACCGTGGTGATGGCCAGCAAGAGGCAGTAGCTCCACCCCACCCAGCCGTAGAAGACGTAGCTCAGCACCACCATGGAGACCTTCCACCCACCCGTGTACGGGTTGAGGAGCCAGTTCACCGTGAACGCGACGGCGAAGAAGATGGCGAAGTCGATGGTGGGAAAGAGCATCGGGAGCAGTTGGTGGGACTGTGCCGAATGTACCGCCGTCCAGCGGGAGTGGCGTGGACAGGTGCTCGCTTGCCCATAGGCGCGTCACGGCGCGACGCCTCATCGGCGCGAGGGGTCGGCGCCCCGCGACCCTCCGAGCCCGCGAACCTGAGGACCGGCCGGCGCCAGGGCGCCGGCGGTCGACTCAGCCCTTGGCTCTTGAGGGCCTCGATCAGTGCGGGGAGCACCTTGTGCACGTCGCCGACGATCCCGAGGTCGGCCACCGAGAAGATCGGCGCCTCGGCATCCTTGTTGATGGCGACGATGTTCTTTGAGCCCTTCATCCCGACCAGGTGTTGTGTGGCACCGGAGATGCCACACGCCACGTACACGGTCGGCTTGACCGTCTTACCGGTCTGTCCCACCTGGTGCGAATAGGGCACCCACCCGGCGTCGACGATGGCCCGGCTGGCGCCCGCCGCCCCGTGGAGGAGCTTGGCCAGCTCCTCGATCAGGGCGTAGTTCGACGCTTCGCCCAGGCCCCGCCCACCCGAGACCACCACGGAGGCCTCGTCGAGCTTGGGACCGCTGCGCTCCTCGACGTGGCGATCGACCACCTTGGCCGTGTTGGTGGCCGACAGGTCGGGCACCGAGATCGGCGTGACGGCCGCGGCCGACCCACCGGAAGGCTCGGCGGCGAAGGACTTGGCCCGGATCACGAAGATGGCGGGACCCTCCGAGGTGAAACGAGCGGTGACGATGTGGCTGCCCCCGAAAACCGGGTGCTGGCTGGCCAGCGCACCGTCGGACTCCACCAGGCCGGTCACGTTGGTCAGGACGGGCCGGTCGAGCTTGGCCGACAGGCGCCCGGCCACGTCACGACCCTCGTAGGTCGCCGGAAGCAGAACGGCGTCGGGGGCGTCCCCACCGGCGATCAGCGCGGCGATGGCCCCCGCCACGGGCACGCCGGGCAGCGCGCCGCCGAGGTCGCCCACGTCGTACACGGTGGTGGCGCCGTACTCGCCCAACGGGCCGGCCAGGGAGGCCGTGTCCGAGCCCCAGGCCACCGCCTCGACGGTGGTGGCCACGGAGCGTGCCTCTGTCAAGAGCTCGAGGGTGACGGGCGTCGGCCCGCCGCCTTCGGCCACCTCGGCGAGCACCCAGACCTTGTCGATCGCCATCTCAGACCACCTTCAACTGCTCGAGGAAGGCCACGACACGCTGCGCGCCGTCACCCTCATCCACCACGATCTCGCCGGCGGTGCGTGCCTCGGCCGCCGAGACGTCGGAGATCACCTGGCGTGCGCCCGGAGCGCCGACCTGGGAGGCGTCGACGCCCAGATCGGCCACGGTCAGGTTCTCGACCGGCTTGGACTTGGCCGCCATGATCCCCTTGAAGGACGGGTAGCGCGGCTCGACCACGCCGGCAGTCACGGTCACCACGGCCGGCAGGGGGCAGACGATCTCGTCGTACCCGGCCTCCGTCTGACGCTCGACCTTTACCGACGAGCCGTCGACGGTGATCGCCTTGGCGAAGGTCACCGAGGGCATGCCGAGGAGCTCGGCCACCTGCACCGGCAGCGTGCCCGTGTACCCGTCGGTCGATTCGGTGGCCATCACGACCAGGTCGGGGTTGGCCCGCCCGATGGCGGCCGCCAGCACCTTGGCCGTCCCCAGTGCGTCGCTGCCGGCCAGCGCCTCGTCGCTGACGAGGATCGCCTTGGCCGCCCCCATGGCCAGTCCGGTGCGCAGGCCCGAGGTCTCGCCACCCGGGGCCATCGAGACCAGGGTCACCTCGTCACCGTCGCCCGCCGCCAGCTGCAAGGCCATCTCGACGCCGTAATTGTCCGAATCGTCCATGATGAGCTTGCCGGATCGGTCGAGCGTGTTGGTGTCCGGTTTGAGCGACCCGGGCACCGCCGGGTCTGGGATCTGCTTGACGCATACGACGACGTTCATGGCTGACCATCTTTGTGGAACCGCGCCGTTGCCCGCCATTCGGCCCGGTGACAGGCGCTTTCGCGTTCCCGCGGCGCCCAGGTTCAGCGACTGTCGGGCCGCCCGGCCCGGACGGCGTCGAGCGCCGCGATGATCCGGTCGGTGATCACGGCGTCGACCCCCGCATCGACCATGGCCTGCAGGTCCTGGGGGGCATTGACGGTCCACACGTTGATTGCCATGCCCAATGCGTGCGCCCGGTCGACGAGCTGGCGATCCACCATGCCCACGAAGGGGTGCACGGCGCGGAGCCCCGACGCGGCCGCCTCGGCCAGGGCGGTCGCCGGCTGCGCGGCCAGCCCCCACAGCGCACCGAGGGCGATGCGGTGATCGGCCACCTGCACGGCCAGCAGACTTGCGAGCTGGAAGGACGACACGAGCACCCGCTCGGTCCAGCCGGCCTCCGCCACGGCAGTGGCGATCAGCGCCGCCACGGCCTCGGTCGGGTCCCAGGCCGGGTCCCCCGGGGCGTTCTTGATCTCGATGTTGACCTCGAGGCCCTCGCAGGCGCCGAGGACGTCGCCCAGCAGGGGCACGTGGACCGGCAGGTCGGCGACAGCGAGGCGACCGATGACGCCGATTCCGGGTATCTCGGCGTCGTGGTGCACGGCCAAGGCGCCATCCGCGGTCAGGCGGACGTCGAGCTCGATCCCGTCGGCGCCGAGCCGGCGGGCCTCGGCGAACGCCTCGAGAGTGTTCTCCACGAAGCCCTCGGTACAACCCCGGTGCGCGTAGACTGCCGTCACCGGGGCCTCTCCCTGGCGTCAGGATTCGTGCGTCGGGGGGCACAAAAATTTCACGAAAACTCCTTGCCGGTCCAGTGATGGACCGTTAACCTCTATGCGTTAACCCGCTGTTCACTGACGGGCACCCTTGGGCCCGATCATGTGAAATTGATCACAATGCTGGTGGAGGCATACCCCGATGGCTCTCATGTGGAACCGGACCGTGGATTGGGATGCGGACGACTGGCGCCGTGCGGCCGCCTGCCGCAGCACTGAGCCCGACCTCTTCTTCCCCGTGGGTACGACCGGACCGGCCGTCGACCAGATCGAGGCCGCGAAGCGGGTTTGCCGCAGCTGCGACGCCGTGGAGCCGTGCCTCGACTTCGCCCTGGCCACCAACCAGGAGTCCGGCGTATGGGGCGGGACCTCTGAGGACGAGCGTCGAAAGCTGCGCAAGGCTTGGCTCGCCGCCCGGCGCTCGCAGCGCGCCGCCTTCTGACGTCGGTCGCGACGCCGGTCCCTCATCTCGGTGCCCGCACCGGCACCGAGATCGACACGCAGGTGCCCCCACCCGCCGAGGCGGGCAGTGACTGCATGGAGATGCTCCCCTCCAGCTGACTGACGACGAGGTCGCGGACGATGGAGAGCCCGAGGCTCGTGGTGCGCTCGATGTCGAATCCCTCTGGCAGTCCGTGCCCGTCGTCAAGCACCTCGACCTCGAGGGCCGAGTCGGCGTTCGAGAGCCGCAGCTCGACATGGCCCGTGGCGGTCGACTCCGCGCCGTCCTGCGGGACCGTCGGGGTCGAAGGCGTGCTCCACGGCGTTCTGGAGCAACTCGGCCACGGTGACGGCGAGTGGTGTCGCCACGTCGGCTGCCACCTCGCCGAGGTCACCGTGGACCGAAATCTGCACGGGCTGCGACGAGACCACCGAGTCCTCGGCCATCTGGACCAGCGAGGACACGATCTCGGCGAAGGGGACCTGGTCACTCGGATCACGCGAGAGGATCTCGTGGACCAAGGCGATCGAGCGCACTCGCCGCTCCGCCTCGTGCAGCGCCACGCGCGCCGCCCGGTCCCCCACCCGGCGGGCCTGGAGGCTGAGGAGCGAGGAGATCGTCTGCAGATTGTTCTTGACTCGGTGGTGGACCTCCCGGATGGCGGCGTCCTTGGAGAGGAGGAGACGGTCGAGGCGCCGGACGTCGGTGACATCACGCAGGAGGATCATGGCGCCGGTCACCACACCGTGGGAGAGCAGCGGGATGCAGTGGACGAGCACCATCACGTCGGGGCGCCGCTCCACCTCCTCGACCACCGGTCGGCCCGTGGCCAGGGCCCACTCGACGGCGGACTCCTCGATATCGAGATCCCCGAACCGCCGGCCCTCGGGCTGGGTGTAGATACCCATGCGGTGGAAGGCGTTGAGCGCGTTCGGCGAGGCGAACTCCACCCGGCCGTCGGCGTCGACCACCACCACGCCGTCACTCACCCGCGGTGCCTCCTCGGTACCCACGTCCTCGTCGGGGAAGGGGAAGGCGGATTGGGCGACCATGTCGGCCAGGCGCTCGAAGACGTCGAGATAGGTCCGCTCGTACATGGAGGTCGGGCCCTTGAGCGGCGCGAGCGAGATCCGGAGCAACACGGCCACGATCCGGTCGTCGTAGCGGACCGGGATGTTCTCGACGGGCACCTGCTCGCCGAGCGACGCGTGCTGGATGGTGCCGCGCACCATGTCGCCCGTGTGGAGGCACTCGGCCGCCAGGGCCCACTGCGACTCGTTGACCGTCTGCCCGACCAGGTCCTGGTCGACCAGCGTGGGGCGGTTGGTCGGTCGGATCTGGCCCAGCACGACCAACTCGGGGTCGTCGGCCTCCCGGGGCTCCTCGGAAGGCAGCGCCGTTGGCGGACCCACCGCCGCGTCGTGACGCACGGGGACCAGGAGCAGAAGGTCCGAGAAGGACAGGTCGGCCAGCACGCTCCAGCTCCCGAGCAGCCGCTGCAGGTGTTCGAGCTCGTCGGGCTTGAGGTCCGTGTGGCTCTCGGCCAGCTCGGCGGGGGTCGCCATCAGGCCGCCCCCTCCGGCGACACCGACACCGGGTATGGGCGCCGGGCACGATATCCCTGCAGGGCGCGCACCCCGACGGAGGCGAGCAGCGCCCGGAGGTCGTCGGTCCGATAGGCGACGTGCCCGCTGTGGTGGGCGTCGGAGGCCGTGGTCAGCGGCACCCGGCGGGCCACCAGGCGCTCAAGCAGGCCGAGTGCGGGGTACTGCTCCGCCACCGGCTTGCGCCAGCCGGCCGAGGAGAGCTCGGCCGCCATGCCGGCGGCTCCGGCCGCCTCGGCGATGCGGTCCCACCACTCCGCCGGCGCGGCCGGGACGTGCCCGGCCACCTTGATCAGGTCGGGATGGGCCAGCACGTCACACGCCCCCGACGCCGCCAGCTCCTCGAGGGCGAGCGTGTACGCCTCCCAGCAGCTGTCGACCTCACGCGTCGACCACTCGGCCATGGACGTCATGTCGTCGAGGTCGTCGAAGCGCCAGCCCCCGACCCAGTGCACCGAGCCCAGGAGGACGTCGAAGGGATAGCCGGCCAAGAGGTCGGCCACGTCGTCCATGCGTCCCTCGTAGTAGTCGACCTCGAGCCCCAGCACGACCGGAAGGCCGGCCTCCTTGGCGGCCAGCGCGGCCTCCACGTAGGCGTCGAGGTCGGCGGTGGCGTGGAATCTCCAGTACTCGGCCATCGAGGCCGCCAGCGGTCGAGGCACCCGGTCGTCCGCCCAGAACCCGCCGACCAACGCGTCGGCCTGGCGAAAACGGAAGAGGTGCTCGGTGAGCGCCAGTTCGGTCACGCCGGCCTCCTGCGCCCGAGCGCAGTATTCGGCCACCTGCTCGAGCCGCAGCGGCATGTCCCGCTGGTCGTGCGGCCACAGGTGAAGGTGGTAATCGAGCACCGCCCGCTCGACCCCTACCCGGCCTTGCGAATCAGCGTCACCCCGTCGCGGATGGTGGTGAGCACGCACACCACCCGCGGGTCGTTGACCACCTTGTCGTTGAACGCCCGCAGGGCGCGTGCCCCCTCATGGGGATCCTTCGCGCGAGGCCAGGACGCCCCCACCCTGGAGGGTGTTGTCGACCACGATCAGACCGTGGCCGGCCAGCTTGGGCAGGGCGGCCTCGTAGTAGTCGTCGTAGGAGACCTTGTCGGCGTCGATGAACACGAGGTCGAACGGCCCCTGGAGTGCCTCGAGGGAGCGCAGGGCGGGCCCCTCGATCACGCTCACGCAGTGCTCGAGCCCCGCCTGGGCGATGTTGCCCCGCGCCACGGTGGCGTGGTGCGGGTCGACCTCGAGGGAGATCACCGAACCCCCCTTGGGGAGGCCCGAGGCCATGGCGATGGCCGAGTACCCGGTGAAGGTCCCGATCTCGAGGACCCGGGTGGCCTGGGTGGCGAACACCAGGACCTCGAGGAACCGGCCCTCCTGGCGCCCGACCATCATCCCCCAGGAGGTGAACTCCTCCCGAGTGGCCGAGTCCACGGCGGTCAGGTGCGCGGACGGGGCCGTGGTGTGCGCGTCCGCGTACTCGAGCACCTCGGGGTCGATCAGGTTGGCCATGACCCGATGGTACGCCTCGGCGACCTAGGACCAGACCTGCGCGCCCAGCCGGAGCAGGCCGCCCATGTCGTAAATGTCGGCATCGTAGAAGGGCACGGTCACCAGGACGTCGGGGGCGCCCTTGAGCTCGGCCTGCTGCTCCGCCTCGCGGCGGGCCACGATGCCGAAGTTGCAGAAGCTCTCGGCCACCTCGGCGACGACGCGCGCCGCCACCACCGGGTCTTCCGTGAGCCCCTCGGCCAGCTCCACCGACCGCCGCTCCATGGACTGCGCCAGCTTGTCGGTGGCCGGGTCGCGCAGCGACGGCGGCAGCACCTTGTTGAGCACCACCGCGCCGAGGTGCAGCTCGCCGCGCCGTGAGCTCGGCCGAGAAGAACTCGGCCTCGCGCACCGGCGTGGCCTCGAGCGTCGAGACCACCATGAAGGTGGTGCGCCGGTCCGAGAGCAACCGCGAGACGGCCTCGGCGCGTTCGACGAAGCCGGCGTACATCGACTGGAACAAGATGAAGAACTCCGAGATGTCGGCCAGGAACTGCGTGCCCAGGATGCGGTCGGCCACCTGGTAGAAGGGCCGCGAGGCCATGTTCACCAGGCGTGAGCGGTACGGCACGATGAGCCAGCGCAGCAGCCGCGACGAGAAGAAGTCCGCCATGCGCTGGGGAGCATCGAGGAAGTCGAGCGCATTGCGGGTCGGTGGCGTGTCGACCACGATCAGGTCGTAGCTTCCCTCGCAGTGGATCTCGTACAGGCGCTCCATGGCGATGTAGTCGTGTGACTGCACGAAGCGGCCGGAGATGTTCTGGTACAGCGGATTGGCCAGGATCTGCCGGCGCGTCTCGGCGTCGGGCGCGTGGGCGCGGATGAGGTCGTCCCAGCTCTGCTTGGTGTCGAGCATGGCCGCCCAGAGCTCCCCCTCGGGCTGGCCCCCGCGCCGGTGAACACCTCGTCGGGGATGCGGACCTCGTCGTTCCCGATCCCCTTCAGTCCGAGCGCGTCGGCCAGGCGCCGGGCCGGGTCGACGGTCACCACCAGCACCCGGCCGCCCTGCTCCACCACGGCCGTCGCCGCCAACGCCGCCGCCGTGGTCGTCTTTCCCACGCCGCCCGGCCCGCATGCGATGACGATGTCCTTGGCCGCCAGCAGCTGGGCGACCGTCTTGGCCGGGGGCGGGGTCGCCGGCGCTCACAGCCCGAGCTCCTCGCCGAGCGCACCGGCCACCTGGCGGGTAGTGCGTGCCCCGAAGCTGCGCGCGCGAACAGGTAGGGAAGCAGGAGCACGGGGAGATCACCGGGGAGCCCGGCCCGGAGGCGCTGGAGGTGGACCGAACGGGTGCGGCGCAGCGTCACGGCCAGTCGGGCCGCTTCGAGGACGGGCGCCACGTCGCCGCCGCCGCGGCCGAGAGTTCCCGTTCCACGGCGTGAGAGCGCAGCTGCTCGAAGATCTCCTCCTCGCGCTGGCCGAAGAGCTCAGGCAGCACCCGATTGACCACCACGGCCGCCGTGCGCACCGTGGTCTCCTCGCGCACCCGCCGCTCCAGCTCGAGGGTCTCGCTCACCGGCATCTCCTCTGGTGTGCACACGGCGACCAGTCCGGTCCGGTGCGGGTCGGAGAGGATGTCGAGCATCCAGTCGGTCTGGCTGCGGATGGTCCCCACCTTGACCAGGTCGTTGATGGCCTGCGGTGCGGCCAGCTGACCGACGACGTGGCCACTGGCGGGAGCATCGACCACGACGAGGTCGTAGTGGTGCTCGCGCACCTCCCAGCAGAGCTTGCCCACGGTGAGGATCTCGCGCACCCCGGGCGCCGCCGTGGCGACGAAGTCGAATGCCTTGGCCAGCGGGCCGATCCGGCCGACCACCGGGATGCGCAGGTGGAGCTTGAGGTACTCGCGCAGCGAGGCCTCGGTGTCCATCGACATGGCCCACACGCCGGGTGACACCTCGCGTGGGCGAAATCGGCGGGCGGCGCCTCGAACAGCGCCGGGATGTCGCCCTTGGCGTCGATCTCGCAGACCAGGACGCGCCGGCCGTGCTCGGCGGCCAGCTGGGCCAACCCGGCTGCGACCGTCGTCTTGCCGACGCCCCCCTTCCCGGTGACGAAGACCAGCCGCAGGTCGAGCAGATCCGGAGGACCGCTCACCCGCGGGACACCTCCCCCGCCGTCGGCCGCGGCCTCAGGGGGCGCCGAACCCGACGCGCCGCTCCGTGGCCGGAGCGCCGACCTCCACGTAGGCGATCTTGACCACCGGGATGCCCACGCGGCGTCCCTTGCGGTCGGTGAGCCAGAGGACCCCGTCGCCCGTCTTGAGCAACTTCTCGATGTCGGCGACGACCTTGTCGCGGTCGGCATCGTCGGGCATCTCCACCTCGAGTTCCTTGGGGGTGTGGGTGATGCCGATGCGCACGTCCACCTGGTCCTACTCCTCTCACGACGGTCCGGCGACGACCTACGGTCGGCCGGTGGCCACCAGGACGTTACAGCGGCCGGGCAGACTGTCGGGCATGGAGGCCACGCCCACGCCCGACGCCACGGAGCGCACGGCCGGGCGCACGGCCGGGCGCACGGCCCGCAACGCCCGCTGGGCAGCCACGATGGCCGGCTACTCAGGACCGGCGCGCCTGGCCCATGCCGATTCCTTCGCCCGTATCGCTCCGCTGTCTCCCGCGGACGGTCAGGCCCGCTCCAGCGGGACCCCGGCCCCAGCGGGACGCGAGGAGCGCGAGGAGCTCGAGGCGACCCTCCTCGCCCCCGGGGCCACCCGCAGTGCCGGAGCGGGTCGTCGGGCCCGGCTCGAGACGCCCGACGAGTGGCGGACCTGCTTCGAGCGGGATCGTGACCGCATCCTGCACGCGGCCTCCTTCCGTCGGCTGGCCGGCAAGACCCAGGTCTTCGTCTTCCCCCAGGACCACCAGCGGACCCGACTGACCCACGCCCTCGAGGTGGCCCAGGTGGCCACGGCCATCGCCCGCGCCTGCCGGCTGAACGTGTCGCTCACGGAGGCCATCGCACTGGGCCACGATTGCGGGCACGGACCTGGCGGCCATGCCAGCGAGGACGCGCTCGATCCCTACCTGCCCGAGGGGTTCGACCACGCGCCGTGGGGCGCACGGGTCTCTCTGGCCTCCCTCAACCTGTGCGCCGAGACTCTCGATGGCATCGCCAACCACAGCTGGTCACGCCCGGCCCCGGCCACTCCGGAGGGTGAGGTGGTGTCGTGGGCCGACCGCATCGCCTACGTCTGCCACGACTGGGAGGACGCCGTGCGCGCCGGCATCGTGACCCCGAACCAGCTTCCGGCCGCCGTGCGCGCCTGGGGCGGCACTCGGCGCAGCGCGCAGCTCGGAGCGTTCATCGACGGCGTCGTCTCGGCCACTCTGCGCACCGGCCAGGTCGGGATGGAAGAGGAGCCGGCAGAGGCCCTGGCCGCGTTCCGGGCCTGCAACTACGAGCGGATCTACCTGCGCCAGGCCTCGCTGCGTCAGGGAGAGGCCGTGGTCGCCGTTCTTCGGGCGCTGGTCGAGCATTTCTGCGACCGGCCGCACCTCATCGGCGACGTCACGGACTCCGGCGCCTCGGACGTGGTGGCCGGTAGCCCCGAGGCGGTGCGCACTGCGGTGACCTACGTGGCCGGCATGACCGACCGGTACGCCTTCCGTCAGGCGGTCGCGGTGCTGGACTGGGACCCGGCCAAGCTCCCCGCCGGCGTCGACGGATAAAGTCGGGTCCGGCGACGGCGGGAAGAGCGAGGGCCAGGCCCCGTCGGCCCGTTCGCCAGAGGCGGCACGGCGAGAAGGGGTGCAGGTGGATCACTGGACGGAAGTCCTGACCAACGTCTCCCTGGTCGAATTCGTGCTGCTGGCCGCGCTCACCGCGGCACAGTGGATCCGCCACCGCATCCGGGGCGCCGGGTGGGTCGCGCTCTCCTTCGCCATCGTGGGTGGCCTCGCCCTGACGCTCAAGATCGACCCCGGCGTGGTCTCGAACCAGCACGCCGCCAAGACGCTGCTCGCCGTGCTGTTGCTGGTGCCCTACTGCCTCTTCCGCTTTGCCGCCTCGTTCCGCACCCCGAGCCCGGCGGTGCGCATCCTGGCCGCCGTCATCACCGCGGCCATCATCGCCTACACCTTCACCCTTCCGACGGTCCCGGCCCGCGGCGCCGCCACCCCGTCGCACTTCGTCGCCTACCAGGCGTCTTTCTTGGTCGCCTTCGGGTTCCTCTTCGGCTACGTGGTCCTCCGCCTGATCGCCACCGGGCACGGCGAGCCGCCGATCGCGGCCTGGCGCATGCGCCTGCTCGCCGTGGCCATCGCCGGGCTCGAGCTGCAGGTGGTGGTCGCCGCGTTGCGCTGGCACGGACAACCCCTCGAGCTGGTCATCCAGTCGGTGACGGTGGCCACGGGTCTCCTGCTGCTGGTGGCGCTGGTCCTCCCCTCCTTCCTGCGGGTCTTCCTCAGCCGGCGGGAGGATCTCGCCTTCCGGCGGGCCGTGGGCGAACTGGTGTCGGCGGGCAACTCCGAGGACGTGGCCAACCACCTCCTGCCCCACGTGTGCGCGCTGGTCGGGGCGTCCGAGGCGGCTCTGGTCGCCGCGGACGGCACGGTGGTCGCCCGGCATCCGCTCTGGCTCGAGAGCGACCGGCCCGACGAGTGGGCGCGGGGCCGTCCGGGTGATGTCCGGAGCGGCCGCGTGACCGTCCGCACCACGAGTGGGACCGCGCACTCGCTGGTCGTCAAGATCAGCAGCGCCATGCCCTACTTCGGCACCGAGGAGCTCCACCGGCTCGACCAGTTGGCCGACATGGTCGGCTTGGCCATCGAGCGTTGCGAGTTGGCCGAGCAGGTGGCCTTCCAGGCTTCCCACGACGGACTGACCGGTCTGGCCAACCGCAGCCTCTTCTTCGAGCGGCTCGACGAGGCCCTCCGGCACGTCGGCCGCCGCCGGGCCGCCATCGCCGTCCTGTTCATCGACCTGGATCGCTTCAAACTCGTCAACGACCGTGCCGATCACGCTGCCGGGGACCGGGTGCTCAACGAGATGGCCACCCGGCTCACCGCCATGACCCGTGGCGTCGACGTGGTGGCCCGGTTCGGCGGCGACGAGTTCGTGGCCTTCGCCGAGGTCGACCACGGGAGCGATGCGCTCGACATGGCCGAACGGATCCGCCGGGGCCTGCGCGCGCCGACGTCGGTGGGCGATGCGCCACTGGTGGTGACGGCCAGCATCGGCGTGGCGGTCACCACGGACCCGACCGCGACCCCGGCCTCGTTGCTGCGCGACGCCGACGACGCCATGTACGAGGCCAAGCGCTCCGGGCGCGACCAGGTCGTGGTCCGCCACCTGAGCGCACGGCGGACCGCCGACGCGCGCTGGGGGCTCGGCGGGACCGGAGTGGTGGGCCTCAGCGCAGGGTGAGCTCCCGGCGGTAGACGCGTGCCGGACCGAGCCCGGCCAGCTTGTCGGCCACGGCCCGAAAGGCCCGTGCCGCCTCGCCGTCGGGATCGACCGCCGTGACCGGACGGCCCTCGTCGCCACCGACCCGCACCGCGGGAACCAGCGGCAGCTGCCCGAGGAGCGGCACGCCCAGATCAGCGGCCAGGGTGGCACCGCCGCCCGATCCGAACAGCTCGTAGCGGGTGCCGTCGTCACCGGTGAACCAGCTCATGTTCTCGATCACCCCGCGCACCGAGAGCTTGAGCCGCCGGGCGGCGAACGCCGACCGCTGCGCGACGCGCTGGGCCGCCGCCTGCGGTGTGGTCACCACCACGATCTCGGCCCGGGGCATCACCTCCGCCAGCGTCAGCGCCACATCGCCCGTCCCCGGCGGCATGTCGACCAGCACGAAGTCGGGCTGGCCCCAATAGGCGTCGGTGAGGAACTGCTGAATCGCCTTGTGCAGCATCGGGCCACGCCAGATCACCGGCTGATCGTCGGGGACGAAGTACCCCATCGAGAGGCATCGCACGCCGTGCGCGTTCGTCGGGATGACGATGTCGCCGATGATCACCGGGTCGTGGTCGGCTCCCAGCATCTTGGGGACCGAGAAGCCGTAGACATCGGCGTCGAGCAGGCCCACGTGGTGTCCCGCCTGGGCCAGGGCGATGGCCAGGTTCACCGTCACCGTGGACTTGCCCACGCCCCCCTTGCCCGAGGACACGCCGATGACCCGTGTCTTGGCCTCGGGGGCCAAGAATGCCGGCGGTCGGCGCCGCGTGCCCGTGCCCATGGCCCTGCCCGTGGTCGTGGCCATGGCCCTCGTCGTCTCCGGCGTGGTGCCCGCCGCCTCCATCCCCGCCCGTAACCGATGGCGCAGCCCGGCCCGCTCCTCGTCGGTCATGACCACGAACTCGAGATCGACCTGCTCCACGCCGGGTACGCCACGGGCGGCCTGATGGATGCGCTCGGCCAGCTCCTCGACGCCGGGCCAGGCGGCGACGGGCACGGCCACCTCGACGTCGACCCGGCGCCGTCGTGACCGCACGGCGCGCACCAGGCCGAGCTCGCCAAGCGTGAGGCCCAGCTCGGGATCCTGCACGGCGGCCAGTGCGGACTCGAGCTGTGTGTGGTCTGGTGCCATGGGATCCCTCGTCTCGGGTGGGTCCGGGTTCGGGGTGCCTGCACGAGGCGGGCATCCGGCCCCGCATCACCCCAGCTGAAGGGGCTGAACCCTCGGTAGACTACCCACCGTGAGCAGCGCCCCGGTCACCGCGTCCGTCGTGGGCGAGGACCCCGCCGCCTCCTCGCCCCGCGGCAGAGGACAGCCAGTTCAGTGCCGTCGTCGCCGCCGTGTCGGCCGCGTTCGGCGACCCGACCAGGCGTGACATCTTCCTGCATGTCCGGGCGGCGCCGGGCGTGACCGCATCCGAGGTGGCCGAGACCTTCTCCCTTCATCCCAATGTGGCCCGCCACCACCTGCAGCGCCTGGTCGACGGCGGCTACCTGGCGGTGGAGACCAGCCGGAATCCCGCGGGCGCCGGCCGTCCCTCCAAGCGCTATTCGTGCGTGGAGGACGATCTCTCGCTCGGACTCATGCAGCGCCGGGACGACTTGCTCATGGAACTCCTCGCCGAGGCGGTACGCCGCCTGGGTCCCGGGGAGGCCGAGGAGATGGCAGCCCATGTGGGCGAGGAGTACGGCCGCTCGCTGGCCTCACGGATGACGCCGGGCGAAGGGCAGCGCACCGTTCGCGCCGCCATGCACGTGGTGGCCGAGACGCTCACGGCCCACGGCTTCGCCGCCCATGCCGAGGACCGCGGGGAGACCACCGCGGTGGTGGCCGAGCACTGCCCCTTCGGCGACGCCAGCACCACCAACCCGGTGCTGTGCGCCGTCGACCGGGGCATGGTGACCGGACTGCTCGCCGGCCTGTGCGGCACGACCTCGCCCCAGGCGCTGCCCGTGATCCTGTCCTCGCGGGCCAGGGGCGACGACGCCTGCACGGCTTCGGCCTGAGCCCCCCGGTGGCGCGCACCTACCTCGACCACGCCAGCACCACCCCACCCCGTCCCGAAGCGCTGGCCGCCCTGGCCCGGTGGGGCGCTCTGGGCGCCGGCGATCCCGGCCGGCTCCACCACGAGGGCCGGACCGTCCGGGCCGCGCTCGAGACGGCACGCGAACAGGTGGCGGAGCTCCTCGGCGTGGCCGGGCGCCAGGTGGTCTTCACCTCCGGCGGCACCGAGGCCGTCAACGCGGCCGTGTGGGGGGCGACACGGGCGGCGCCCGGGGCCCCGGTGCTGTGCGCCGCGGTGGAGCACTCGGCCGTCCGCGAGTCCTCCGAGCGACTCGCGCCGACCGAGGTGCTCCCGGTCGACCGGCACGGGCGACTCGAGGTCGACGCGCTGGCCGAACGGCTGCGCGCCACGGCGATGCCACGGCCGGCGCTGGTGCACTGCCAGTGGGCCAACCACGAGGTGGGCACCATCCAGCCCGTGGCCGAGGCGGTCGCGCTCTGCCGGGAGGCGGGCGTGCCGATCCACGTCGACGCGGCGGCAGCCTGCGGCCACCTGCCCCTCGACCTCGAGGACGCTCGGCGCAGACCTGGTCAGCATCAGTGCCCACAAGCTCGGTGCCGTGCCCGGCGCGGGAGCCCTGATCGTCCGGCGCGGCCGCCGGTTCGAGCCGCTCCTGATCGGCGGCGAGCAGGAGCGCGGGCGCCGGGCCGGGCTCGAACCGGTGCCTGCCCTGTTGGCCTTCGGCGCCGCCGCCGCCGCCCTGGCGGCCGATGGAGGGCAGGTACTGGCCACCGAGGCGGCCGAGGCCCGTGGCCACGTGGCGGCCGTCGTCGACGCTGCCCTGGTCGTCGAGGGCGTCGAGCTGGTGGGGCCGCCGGCGCCCGTGGCGCGCCTCCCCCACCTGGTCTGCCTGGGGGTCCACGGCGTCGAGGCCGAGCCCGTGCTGATCGGCCTCGACCGTGCCGGGGTGGCCGTCCATTCGGGATCGGCCTGCTCGTCGGAGAGCATCGAGCCGTCGCCCGTGCTCGAGGCCATGGGCGTCGACCCCAACCACTCGCTGCGGGTCAGCGTGGGGTGGAGCACCTCGGCGTCCGACTGCACCTCCTTCGCGGCCGCCTTTCCCCTCGTCGTCGGGGAGCTGCGCGCCCTACGGGGTTGAGGTGCTCGTCGTGGTTCCCCCGGCCGCTGCCGCCGCGAACGCCGCCGGCAGCGGCCGTCCGACCCCCTGGTAGGCGGAGGCGACCAGGGGGGCCACCTGTCGTAGCTCGGCCGCCGAGGGCCCCTGCGCCAGGAAGTCGTCGAATTGCGCCACCGCGGCGGCATCGTCGTGGTCCTGGTTCTCGAGGACCAGCCCGTAGAAGAAGTGGGCCTGCCCGTAGGTGGGTGCGTCCTTGACCGCGGTCTCGATCTCGGCACGCCCCACGCGCGTCAGGGACGCCACGTGCGAGGCCGACCCGATATCCCATTGGATGTATCCCGCGTAGGCCAGCGCGGCCGGATTCGAGGGGTCCTCGGAGAGGACGGTGTTGTACAGCTCGAGCGCGCCCTTCGTGTCGCCCCGGTTGTTCAGGGCCAGCGCCTGCTGGAGCTGCTGCTCGATGTTCTGTGCCTGCGAGAGGCTCACGCTGCCCGAGGAGGCCTGCCCGGGCTGCCGGGCCCGCACGAAGTGCACGGCCAGGATGCCCGCACCCGCCACGATCAGCAGGCAGGCTGCCACCAGGACCACCCTCCTCCAGAGGGTCAAGGCCGGCCGGGCCTCGTCCCCTCTGGACCGTCGTCGCGACGACCCCCGGGCCGACCCGCCGTCGTGCCCCGGGCCCGTGGTCTCGGGGGCGAGCGAGGCCAGCGCCGCCTCGACCTGGGCCAGACGCGCCGAGTCCCGCGCCACCAGGACGGCATGGTCCTCGTCGGACAGGTCACCTGCTGCGTGCTCACGCTCGGCATCGGTCAGCGAGCGCGTCAAGAAGTCGCGCTCGTCGCCCAGCCGCCACCGCTCGCCCTTGCGGCGGCGCGTCCGAAGGGGCCGGGGCATCGGTGGCTCACGACACCGCCTCCGTGCACGGTCGCATCCTCGCCTCCGGCCAATCGACCGGGGACGATTTCAGGTCGTCGAACGCACGGCTCCGGCGCCAGAAGACGACCCCGACCCCGGCCAGGGCCGCGGCGCCGAGCGCGGCGGGGAGGACCCAGATGAGGGGGATGCCGCCGGCGTCGGGCGGAACCAGCAGGATCGTCTGGCCGTACTCAGAGACCAGCAGCTGATCGATCTGCGCGGTGGAGCGCCCCTCGTCGACCATGCGCTCGATCTGGTGCCGCACCGTGATGGCCGTGGACGCGTTGGACTGCGCCACCGAGAGGTCCGTGCACGAGGGGCAGCGCACGCCGGCCTCGATGGTGGCGGCCCGCTGGGCCGCCGTGGGTGGTCCGGTGTCGAACACGCCGCTGCCGATCACCAGCGCGGCGGTGAGCACGACCAGGGGGATGGCCACACGGGCCCACAGGGGGAGCCTCGGGCGCCGCTCAGCCACCGCCGGACCCCTGCCGCGCCGTCTGGGTGGCGCGAGCGGCACGCACCGCGTCGTCGAGGTTCGCCTGCGTGGCCGGTCCCAACAGGACGTCATCGACCTGACCGCCGGGGCCGACGATGAAGGTGGTCGGCGGCGCGGTCACCCCGTAGTCGGCGGCGATCGTCCCACCCGGGTCGGCGACGGCCGGCCAGAGGTCGCCGTTGTCCCGCAGGAACTTCCGTGCCGTCGAGGTGGTGTCGTGGAACACCACGCTCACCATGGCGGCGCCCCGCGCCTGGTGCGACTGCTGGTAGGCGAAGCGCGAGAGGTCGGGGGCCTCCTTCTGGCACGGCGTGCACCAGCTGGCAAAGAAATTGACCACCACGTAGCGGCCGCGCAGGGACGCGAGCGAGACCTGGGCCCCGGTGGCCAGGTCGGTGCCCCGCACGGCGGGCGCGGCGTGTCCGATGAGCGGGCTCTGGACCGCCGTGGCTTCCTGGGGCGTCCGTGTGGCCAGCGCCACACCCACCCCCACCAGGACCAGGACGACGGCCCCGGCCACCCAGCGGATCGGGTGATGCCGACGCGCGGTCATGGCGGACCCGTCCGGCCGGCGGTCAGGACGCCCACCGGCCGGGCCGGCGCGCCGTCGGGCTCGGCGGCCGCTGGCACGCTGGCCCCGCGCACCAGCTCCGACGCCGACGACACCGGGTCCGTCGCCTTGCGGCGGGCGCCGGGCACCAGGGCCAGGAGGCCACCGACCCCGATGAGCAGGCCGCCGGCCCACAGCCACGCCACCAGCGGCTCGACCACCACGCCGATGGCCACCGAACCCGGCGGGAGGTTGTCGATGGCCTGGCTCCCCGAGGTCGCGCCCGAGACCGCCGACCGCATCGAAGGTGAGGTAGACGTCGTCGAACAGGCCCGAGTCGATGGCGGGGGTCCCCACCACGGCGAGCGCTCCCCCGAAGCTGGTCGTGGCCGGGGCGAACACACCGCCGTCCACCTTGACCACCGCCTCCTGGGCCGTGCGCGACGGCGAGCTCACCGTGCGCAGCCCCTCGAACTCGAAGCTGTGGCCCCCGTAGGTCACCACCGTCCCCCGGTGCAGCGCCAGCTCGGTCTGGTGGCGATAGGAGGTGGCGGCGATGATGCCGACCGCCAGGAGGACGACACCGAGGTGGACGACCATGCCGCCGTTGGCCCGTCCCGACCAGGCCCCGCCACCATCCCACCCGACGCGTGCCGCGCCGCCGCGCACCGACAGGACGAGGCGCGCGCCCGGCGGTGGCCGCGGCCATGGCACCGAGACCGAACCCCACGAGCGTGGCCGCCCCGCGCACGCCGGCAGCCACGCACACCACGACGGTCACCACGCCGATCCACACCGGGACGGCCAGACGCTGCCAGAGCATGGCGCCGTTGATCTTGCGCCAACTCAGCACCGGTGCCACGGCCATGAGGAACAGCAGCGCCAGTCCGACGGGGACGGCCACGGTGTTGAAGAACGGGGCCCCCACCGTCACCTGCTGCTGGGTCAGGGCCTCGTAGAGCAGCGGGTAGACGGTCCCGAGGAGGACCACGAAGGCGAAGCCCGACGAACAGGACGTTGTTGAGCAGGAACGCCCCCTCACGCCCGAGCGGCGCGTCGATCCCGCCGGGCGAGCGCAACCGGTCGCCGCGCCAGGCGATCAGCCCGAACCCGACGATGACGACCACGAAGAAGAAGCCGATGAGGAGCGGCCCGAGGGAGGACTCGCGAGAAGGCGTGCACCGAATTGATGACGCCCGATCGGGTCAGGAAGGTGCCGAGGATGGTCAGGGCGAAGGTGGCGATCGACAGCGAGAGGTTCCAGACCCGCATCAGGCCGCGCCGCTCCTGCACCAGCACCGAGTGCAGGTACGCAGTGCCGCACAGCCAGGGCAACAGCGCCGCGTTCTCGACCGGGTCCCACCCCCAGAACCCGCCCCAGCCCAGCACCTGGTAGGACCACCACGCCCCGAGCACGATGCCGACCGACAAGAAGGTGAAGGCCACCAGGGTCCACCGCCGGCACTCGATCTGCCAGCGGTCCCCCACGCGCCCGGTGGCCAGCATGCCGATGGCGAAGGCGAAGGGCACGGTGAAGACGACGAACCCGGCGTAGAGCAGCGGAGGGTGGATGGCCACGAGCGGGTTGTCCTGGAGAAGCGAGTTCGGGCCCGAGCCCCTGGGTTGCCCCCGGTGCGGTCACGAACGGGTTGGCGGGCCCGAGCATGAGCCCGAAGAAGAACGCCGTGACCGCATAGAGCACCAGGAGGGCCCAGCGGATCACCGGATCGGCCGCCTGACGGCGGTAGCGCCACACGAAGATCGTGGTGACGACCGACGAGGACCAGCCCCCACAGGAGGATCGACCCGGCCAGCGCGGACCACATGCCGGTGATCGAGTACAGCAAGGGCGTCACGGTGCTGTTGTTCTCGGCCACGAAGACGAGGGAGAAGTCGTGGGTCACCAGCGCGTGCTCCATGGCCAGCGCGGCCAGCACGCCGCCGACGAGGGTGACCGGGGCCAGGAGCCTGCCCGTCGGATGCTCCCCGGCCCGGCGCCGCCGCCACGGCGCGCCAAGCCGATCGCCAGCGTGACCACTCCGGCCACGCTGGCCAGGAACGCCAGCCAGACCCCGATCGTCCCGAGATGGGCGTCGATCATCAGCAGACCGGACCCGAGGCCGACGGCGACCTTACCCGGCCCGGATGCTGCGCGTCATAGGTGGCCGAGTGCTTGACCAGGATCGAGTTCGAGGCGAAATCCGCTGAGGTGGCCGTGGTGAAGTGGCCCACGACGACCACGGGGATCCTGTCCTGGAACAGTCCGGGCGGACTGCCGACGCTGTCCACGTGCACCACGTGGGGGCCCTGGCAGATGTCGAAGTTCGTGCCGGTCGACGTGGGGTGGATGGTTCCCGGGACCACGGTCCCCTCCAACCGGAAGGTGGAGGTGCCGAGGGTGCTGCGGTGCGCCAAGGCCTGGTCGACCGTGTCGAAGTAGTCGAGGGAGCTGCCCAGGCCCTCGACGAGGAGGAAGACCAGCGCCCACCGAGCAGCACGAACACGGCAAGGACGCGCCTGCTCGTCTTGCCGGCGTCGCGGCGGCGGCACCGGCGGCCCCGGGCGCTCCTCGGACGTGGGTGGGACAGGGGGTGGGCTCGGCTCGGTGGTGGTGCTCACGACGGCTCGTCACGTGCCGGGGCAGGTGCGCCGCCGTCGGCGTGCGGCTGCTCCGACGCCGCCAGCGCCCGCTCCCAGCGTCGACGGCGCAGGACCAGGGAGACCGCGTACACCAGCAGGGTCACCGAGCGTCACGGCGTAGCCGGCGTCGACGTACCTCACGGCGTACCCCCGCGCTCGGCACTCGCCAGTCCAGGCGTGCCGGCCGTGCCGACCGTACCGGCCCCGACAGACCCGCGTCCTCGTTCCAGCGCTCGGCCAGCGAGACCTCGAGCTCCTGGTCACCGACGGAGTCCTCGAGCACCTCGACCTGATAGCGCACACCGAGGAGCCAGACGAAGATCAGCGAGAAGGCGACCAGGCCCAGCAGGAAGGTCCACGACATGGAGGCGGAGGCGTGGATCTTGAAGCCGGGGTCGATGAACGTGCCGCCCTGGTGCAGGGTGTTCCACCAGTCGACCGAGAAGTGGACGAGCGGGATGTCCACCGCGATCAGCAGTGCGGCCACGGCGCACCGCCGGGCGCGGACGGCATGCTCGGCGGGCACCCGGCGGAGCGCCAGGTAGCCGATCTCGAGCAAGAGCAGCACCGCGGTCGAGGTCAGGCGCGGCGTCCCAGGTCCACCAGGTGCCCCAAGCCGGGCGCCCCCACAGGGATCCGGTCACCAGCGTCAGCGCGGCAGAACACGGTCCCGACCTCCACGGCCGAGGCGGCCAGGCGGTCCCAGAACAGCGAGCGCGTCCGGGGCCACAGGTAGAGCAGGCTGCCGCCGCCCGCCACGATCCCCACCCAGTACAACGCCACCGTGGCCAGCGGCGGGTGGATGTAGAGGAGCCGAGCCAGGTCCCCCTGCACGACGTCGGGCGGCGTGACCCACAGGCCCAGCCACACCGTGAGCGCCAGCGTCACCACGCCGAGGATCCCCAACGCGTTGAGCCAGCGCGGGCGGGCGGGTCGCGCCGTCGTGGTCGCCGGCGCGCTCATGCGGCTTCCTGGAGGGGTCCGTAGAGCACGACGCCGAGTGCGAGGTAGACGACGGCGAAGGGCACGAGGATCTTCAACCACTGCGCGCCCGAGGAGACGTTGGACTCGATCGCCGCCTCCCATACCTTCGAGCCGGCCAGCAACACCGGGGCGAGCACGGGCAGGACCAACAGGGGCAGCAGGGTGTCGCGCACGCGCAGCCCGGCCGAGAGGGCGCCGTAGAGGACACCCGCGCATGCCAGCCCGATCGTGGCCAACAGGCTGGCCACCACCGCCAGCCACACCACGTGCACCCGCACGTCGAAGAGGAAGGTCACCCCGGCCCACAGGACCGCCTGGAGCGCCAGCAGCTGCAGACCCACCGCGGCCGCCTTGCCCAGGAAGATTCCGGCCGGATCGATGCCCGAGAGCCTGAGACCCGTCGCGGGTGCCCTCGCCGGACTCCACCGCCACGCTGCGCTGGATCGCCAAGACGGTCGAGAACAGCAGCGCCACCCAGAAGATCCCGGGAGCGGCATGCCGCAGCGCCGCCTCGTCCGGGCCCGATGGCGAAGGCCAAGAGGATCGAGCACGAGAAGGGCGAAGGGGACGACCTGCCACAGGCGCGACCCGCGAGCGCGCCTCGATCCGCAGGTCCTTGCCCGCCACCAGCAAGGCGTCATGCCACATGGCTGGCCTCTGTCACCGTGGCGCTTCCCTCGACGTCCGACGGACGGACCGCGGCCAGGGTCAGGCCCCGTCCCCCGGCCGCATCGCCGATCACCCGGCCGCCGCCCATGGACACGACGCGGTCGGCCAGCGGCACCGAGAGCTGCGGCTCGTGCGAGGAGAGCAACACGCTCGCACCGTCCGCCACGGCCTCGGCGACGAGCTCGACCGAGCAGGACGCGTGCCGACGCGTCGAGCGCGGCGTGGGGCTCGTCGAGCAGCCACAGCGCGGGGCGTCGCGCCACGAGTGCAGCCAGGGCCACCCTTCGACGCTGGCCGGCGGAGAGCCGACCTGTGGGCGTGGTGCGCAGGCGTCCGACCGACCCCGAGGCGTTCGAGTGCGTCGTCGGCCCGCGAAGCCGGCAGGCCCAGTGCCCGCACGGCGAACCGCACGTTCTCCGCCGCACTCAGCTCGTCGTAGAGCGGTGCGGCATGCCCGAGCAGACCGACGTAGCGGCGCACCGCGGTGTGGTCCGCGGTCATGTCGACGCCGAGGACGGTGGCCTCCCCGGACGTGACCGGCAACAGGCCCGCACACGCTCGCAGGAGGCTGGTCTTGCCGGCACCGTTGGCGCCGACCACGACGACGACCTCACCTGTCTCGAGAGAGAGATCGACCCCGGCGAGAGCGGGGAATCGGCCGGCGAGCGCGACCGCGGCACGGAAGTAGGACGACGGGGGCCATGGCCTTCCCCACCATGGTAGGGGGGCCGGGTCCCAGGGTTCCAAGCGGGTCCACGTCTGGCCCTCCGCCCGTCGCTTCCAGCTCGGATCTCCGGGTGGCCCCGGCGCCGGCCGCGGTCAACTGGTGGAGAGACGGCCCAGGCCCAGGTCATTGAGAAGGTTCGACACCTGGATCGACACCCAACCCACGTTGTGTGTCACCAGGAGGATCCCGAAGGCGATGAGGACGACTCCCGCCACCACCTCGACGACCCACAGCCAGCTGCGAGCCCGGGCCAGCATCGACGTGAGCCGGCCGAAGGCCAGGCCGACGAGGACGAACGGCAACGCCAGGCCCAGGGAGTACGCGAACAGGAGCAGCACACCGCCGGGCAGCGTGCCGTTGCCGGCCGCCAGCTTGAGGACGACCCCGAGGACCGGACCGATGCACGGCGTCCAGGCGAAGGCGAAGGCCATGCCCATGAGCGGAGCGGCCCAGACCCCGAGCCGGCCCGGCCGAACGTGGAATCGGCGGGTCCCCGACGACCCGCGACACCACCCCCAGCGTCCCAGAGCCCGTGTGGGCCCAGACCCGGCCCGGTAGGGCGCCGACGGAGCATCACGGCCCCGAGAGCGATGATCACTGCGCCGCTCACCTCGCTCAGGAGGAGCTGGTGGGAGTCGAGCAGGTGACCGACGCCGGAGGCCGTCGCGCCGAGGGCCACGAAGACCAGGGTGAAGCCGGCGACGAAGAGTCCGATGCCCCGCAGGACCGGGCCCCTGACGGCGGCGGGCGTGACGCCGTCGCCGCCGGCACTCGAGCTCGGACGCCGAGATCCCCGAGACCATCGAGACGTACCCCGGCACCAGGGGGAGGACGCAGGGTGAGACGAAGGAGAGGATCCCGGCACCGAAGGCCACCAGGACCCCGGCCGGGTCGGCGGAGATGGCGGCGGGCAACGCGGCGAGCTCAGCGCGACGGCCTCCAGCTAGGCCAGGCTCTTGCGAACCAGGTCCATGTCGGCCTCGACCATCATGGCCACCAGACCCGGGAAGTCGACCTCGGGCTGCCAGCCCAGCTCGCGGTGGGCCTTGCCCGGATCGCCCACCAGCAGGTCCACCTCGGCGGGCCGCAGGAACCGCTCGTCCATGACCACGTGCTTCTCCCAGTCGAGCCCGGCCGCCTCGAAAGCCAGGCGGCACAGCTCGCGAACCGTGTGGGTCTCCCCGGTGGCCACCACGAAGTCGCCCGGGGCGTCCTGCTGGAGCATGAGCCACATGGCACGCACGTAGTCCGCGGCATAGCCCCAGTCACGCTGCGCGTCGAGGTTGCCGAGCGCCAGCTTGTCGTCGAGCCCGTTGGCGATGCGAGCCACGGCGTTGGTCACCTTGCGCGTCACGAACTCGAGTCCGCGGCGGGGGGACTCGTGGTTGAACAGGATCCCCGACGACGCGTGCAGCGAGTAGCTCTCTCGGTAATTGACCGTGATCCAGTGCCCGTAGACCTTGGCCACGCCGTAGGGGCTCCGGGGGTAGAAGGGCGTCGTCTCCTTCTGGGGCACCTCGAGCACCTTGCCGAACATCTCCGAGGAGCTCGCCTGGTAGAAGCGGATCTCGGGGTCGACCAACCGGATGGCATCGAGCAACCGGGTGACGCCGATGGCGGTGGTCTCGCCGGTGAGCACGGGCTGGCTCAAGCTGGTCTGGACGAAGGACTGCGCGGCCAGGTTGTAGACCTCGTCGGGACGGTGGTCGCGCAGAATGTTGATCAGCGAGCCCTCGTCGAGGAGGTCCCCTGCGACCAGCTCGAGCTGGTCCTGGACGTGGGCGATGCGCTCGAAGTTCACCGTGCTCGAGCGGCGTACCATCCCGATGACGTCGTAGCCACGCTCGAGGAGGAACTCGGCCAGGTAGGAGCCGTCCTGGCCGGTGACGCCCGTGATCAGTGCGCGCTTCGCCATCGCTGCAACGCTACTCGACCGAAACCGGCGCCCCGGTCCCACCGGGCGGCGGACTTAGAGTGCCGGACATGCCGACCTGCTCGATCGTCTCGTTCCGCCTCGGCGGGTCGGACGGCGTGGCGGTGGAGGCCGCCAAGTGGGCCGCGCGCCCTGGTCCGCCTCGGGTGGGACGTGCGCACCGTGGCGGGCGCCGGGCCGGTCGACACGGTGATCGAAGGGCTGGCCATCGACGCCCCCGCTCCGCCGATGCACCGAGGAGCTCGTCGAAGCCCTGTCCCCGGCGGACCTGGTGATCGTCGAGAACCTCTGCTCACTGCCGCTCAACCCGCGTGCCGGTGCCGCCGTGGCGAGGGCATGCGCCGGGAGGCCCACGATCCTGCACCACCACGACCTGCCGTGGCAGCGGCCGCACACCGCCAACTTCCCGCCTCCGCCCGATGACCCCGCGTGGGTGCACGTGACCATCAACGAGCGCAGCCGTACCGATCTGGCCGCCCGGGGGATCCACGGCCACCACCGTGTACAACACGTTCGACGCCGACCCGACCGCCGGGCGACCGCCAGGCAACGCGCCGGCGGCTCGGAGTGGCCGACGAGGAGCGGCTGGTGTTGCAGCCCACCCGCGCGCTGGCGCGCAAGAACGTCCCGGGCGCCCTGAGGCTGGCCGAGGCGACCGGCGCCACCTACTGGCTCCTCGGACCGGCCGAGGACGGCTACGAGCCCGAGCTCGAACGCCTGCTCGCGGGAGCGCGGTGCCCGGTGCGGCGCGGGAATCGCCGGGACCGGTTCGATCGCTGATGCCTACGCGGCCTGCGACGCAGTGCTCCTCCCATCCTTCTGGGAAGGGTTCGGCAACCCCTCGGTGGAGTCGGCCACCCACCGCCGGCCTCTGGCCATCGGCTCCTATCCCGTCGCCGCCGAGCTGGCCGCGTTCGGTTTCCGCTGGTTCGCCGCCGACGACCCGGTGCCACTGGGCCACTGGCTCGACCAACCCGACCAGAGCCTGGTGGAGCACAACCACCTGGTGGCGGCCACCTGGTTCAACGTCGCCGACCTCCCCGACCGCCTGGCCAGGATCCTCGAGCGGGTTCCCGGCCTCGGCGCACCAGGCTGAGCGACCCCCGGGGGGCGCCACGGTGAACCATCCCGGGTCCTTGGATAGCGTGAGCCTGATGGCAACCGCGGTCCAGCCCACCGCACGACGGCTCCGGGCGGAACAACGGCGGCGTCAACTCTTCGCCGTCGCCCTGGAGCTCTTCGCCCAGCGCGGCTACCGCGCCACCACCATGGACGACATCGCCGAGGCGGCCGGGGTCACCAAGCCGTTGCTGTACCAGCACTTCTCCTCCAAGCGAGCGCTCTACCTCGAGCTGGTCGACTCGATCGCCCAGGACCTGCTGGCGGAGATCCGTGGGCCGTATCCCAAGCCCAAGGCCCTCGCCAGCAGGTCGAGCTGGGCTTCGCCGCGTACTTCCGCCTGGTGGTCAGCCACGAGGCGGAGTTCCGCCTCCTCTACGGGAGGGGCCATGCGGACGACGAGGAGCTCGGGCGGGCGCTGCGCACCGTGGAGGATGCCATCGCCGAGGCCATCGACCCGCTGATCGCCGCCGGTCTCGACGACGACCATCGGCGCCTCCTGGCCTACGGCATCGTCGGTATGGCCGAGGGAGCCAGCCGCCAGTTCATGGAGCACCGGCCCTCGTCGGAGGCCCTCGAGGAGGAGGCCCGGCGGCTGGCCCGCCGGGTGGCGGACCTGGCCTGGGCGGGCCTGCGCTCGGTGCACGCGGACTGACCCGCGCCGCGACTCAGCGCCCGCTTCAGTTGATGTGGATGCCGCTGATCGCCCGGCTGATCACCAGGCGCTGGACCTCCGAGGTGCCCTCGAAGATGGTGTAGATCTTCGAGTCGCGGTGCCACTGCTCGACCGGGTTCTCACGCACGTAGCCGTAGCCGCCGAGGATCTGGATCGCCTGTTCGGTCACCCAGACCGCGTTCTCCCCGGCGAAGAGCTTGGACATCGAGCCCTCGCCGTTCTCGAACTTCTTGCCGGTCGCCGCCATGTTGGCGGCCCGGTGCACCAGCAGACGCGCGCGGCGTCGGTGCGCATCTTCATGTCGGCCAGCTTGAAGGCGATGGCTTGGTTCTCGATGATGGCCCGGCCGAACTGCCGGCGCTCCTTGGCGTAGTCGAGCGAGAACTCGTAGGCGGCTCTGGCGATCCCGACCGCCTGCGCCCCGACGATGGGACGCGAGGCCTCGAAGGTGGCCATGGCGGCCTGCGTCGAGGTCCGCTTGCCCTCGCGGGCCCGCGCCAGGCGCTCGTCGAGCTTCTCCTTGCCCCCGAGGAGGCAACGTCCGGGCACGCGGCAGTCGGTCAGGACCACCTCGGCGGTGTGCGAGGCGCGGATCCCCATCTTCTTGAACTTCTGGCCCTGAGCGATCCCCGGTGTCCCCTCGGGTACCACGAAGCTGGCCTGGCCCCGGCTTCCCAGCGAGTGGTCGACCGACAGCACCAGCACGTGGGTGTTGGCGATGCCCCCATTGGTGATCCAGGTCTTGGTGCCGTTGAGCACCCACTCGTCGCTGGCCTCGTCGTAGACCGCACGTGACTTGAGGGAGGAGACGTCGGAGCCGGCGTCGGGTTCCGAGACGCCGAAGGCGGCGAGCTTCACGTCGTCGGCCGAGCCGAAGCACTGCGGGATCCACTCGCCGATCTGCTCGGGCGTCCCGTTGGCGAAGATCCCGGCCACGGCCAGAGTCGAGCCGAAGATGGCCAGGGCGATGCCTGCGTCGCCCCAGCTCATCTCCTCGTTGACCAGGCACATGAGCAAGCCGGTCGGGTCGGAGAAGCACTGGGCGACGAAGTCGAAGGAGTACAGCCCGTTACTCGCGCCGCCTCCTCGATGATCGGCCAGGGGGTCTCCTCCCGCTCGTCCCACTCACGGCCGGCGGGGCGGACCACGTTCTCCGCGAACTCGTGCACCCACTTGACGATCTGGAGCTGGTCCTCGTTCAGCTCGAGCGAGTAGTCGGACATGGCGTGCCCTCCCTGGGCGGGCTCGCGGGCTCCGCCCACCGCCCTTCCCGTTCGGTCGTCGTTCCGGGTCGCTGTGCAGCGACCCAGTAGTTACTCTACAGTAACATCTGCTCGGGCGTGCACCAGCGGGGCCTGGTGCACGAGGGCGGGTCCACCGGGGATCAGCGTCGGATGGCGGTGCCCGAGGGCGTGTCTTCGACCGTCCACCCCCGCGCCACCAGCTCGGCGCGCAGGGCATCGGCCCGGTCGAACTCTCTGGCCCGCCGGGCCTCGTCGCGCTCGGCGACCAGCCTCGCCGACTCCTCGTCGACCTCGTCCCCCCCCGCCCGCAGACCGAGGCCCAGCGCGGCGGCGAGCATGGCCGCCGTCAAGGCCAGCCGCTGGCCGCCGGCCTCGTCGTCGGCGTCGGCCGCGGAGTGCGCCGCGGAGACCAGTTCGAAGATCCCGGCTAGCGCGCCGCGGCGTGTCGAGGTCGTCGTCCATGCGCCGGTGGAAGGCCTCCAGGGCCTCCGGGTCGGCCGCCGCCGCGTCGTCGCGCTCCACCACGTAGCCACGCCCCCCGACGAGGGGGTCGTGGAGCCCGAACCGGCGGGCCAGCCCGTCGAGCCGCTCGAGCGCCTTCTCGGCATCGGCCAGGGTGGGCCCGGTGACCTCGATCGGCGAGCGGTAATGGGCTCGGAGCACCAGAAGGCGGTAGGCCCGCCCGTCGCAGCGCTCGAGCAGGTCGGTGAGGGAGGTGAAGTTGCCGAGCGACTTGGACATCTTGGTGCCCTCGACCTCGACCCAGCCGTTGTGCACCCAGTGCCGCGCGAAGGCCCGCCCGTCGGCGACCGCCTGGGCCCGCTCGTTCTCGTGGTGGGGAAAGGCCAGGTCCTGCCCGCCCCCGTGCACGTCGAACCCGTCGCCCAGGAGGTCGAGTGACATGACCACGCACTCGGTGTGCCAGCCCGGTCGTCCAGCTCCGAAGGGCGCGTCCCACGAGGGCTCACCCTCCTTGGCCTTCTTCCAGAGGGCGAAGTCCAGTGGTGAACGCTTCTCCTCGTTGGCCTCGACCCGGGCGCCCGGTACGCAGCGAGTCGAGGCTCTGGCGGGCCAACAGTCCGTAGCCGGGCACCTTCTCGACCTCGAGGTACACCCCGTCGGAGGTCTCGTAGGCCACGCCGCGGGCGAGCAGGTCGGCCACGAGGTCCACCATGGCGCTCACGTAGGCCGTGGCATGGGGGGTGTCGTCCGGGCGGAGCAGGCCGAGCTCGTCCATGGCCTCCCACCAGCGAGCCTCGAACTCGGCCGCCACCTCGGGCTCGGTCCGGTCCTGCCGGGCGGCCCGCTCGATGATCTTGTCGTCGATGTCGGTGATGTTCGAGACGTAGCGGACGTGGATGCCGCAGAAGAGCAGATAGCGGCGGAGCACGTCGAAGACCAGGTTGTACCGGCCGTGCCCATGTGTGGCAGGTCGTAGACCGTGGGGCCGCACACGTACATCGAGACCTCGCCCTCGTTGCGGAGCTCGAGCGGGCGGACCGATCCCGTGGCGGTGTCGTGGAGGTGCAGCACCCGGGTACGGTAACCCGATCATGTCGACGCCCACGACCGGTGCAGCACGCGTTCCGGAGAGGCCCGGCCTCGAGGGTCTCGAGGAGCGGTGGGCGGTCAGTTGGGAGGAGGCGGGCACCTACCACTTCGACCCCACGGCCCTCCGGGACCAGGTGTTCTCCATCGACACCCCTCCCCCGACCGTGTCTGGCTCGCTCCACATGGGGTCGGTCTTCGGCTACGTCCAGACCGATGCCATCGCCCGGTACCGGCGCATGTGCGGATGGAAGCTCTTCTACCCCATGGGATGGGACGACAACGGGCTCCCCACCGAACGTCGGGTGCAGACGTACTTCGGCGTGCGCTGCGATCCGTCCCTTCCCTACGACCCCGACTTCGTGCTGCCCAACGAGCCGGGCAAGGACGACGTCCCGGTCAGCCGGCCCAACTTCATCGCGCTCTGCCACGAGCTCACCGCCGAGGACGAGCAGGCGTTCGAGGACCTGTGGCGTCGCGTGGGGCTCTCGGTCGACTGGGGCCGCACGTACGCGACCATCGACGACCGCAGCCGCCGAGCGAGCCAGCGGATGTTCCTGCGCAACCTGGCCCGCGGCGAGGCCTACTCGGCCGAGGCCCCCACCATGTGGGACGTCGACTACCAGACGGCGGTGGCCCAGGCCGAGATGGAGGACCGCGAGCTCCCCGGTGCGTACCATCGCCTGCGCTTCGAGGACATCGAGATCGAGACCACCCGACCGGAGCTCCTGCCCGCCTGCGTGGCGCTGGTGGCCCACCCCGACGACGCCCGCTACGCCGCCCGCTTCGGGACGACCGTACGCACGCCGCTCTTCGGTGTGCCCGTGCCGGTGCTGGCCCATCGCCTGGCCGACCCCGAGAAGGGGTCCGGCATCGCCATGATCTGCACCTTCGGTGACATCACCGATGTGGTCTGGTGGCGCGAGCTCGACCTGCCCACCCGCAACATCCTCACGCGCTCGGGTCGCGTGACCGACTTGCCACCCCAGGGCGTCCCCGCCAACGAGGCCTGGCAGGCCATTGCCGGCCGGACGGTGAAGCAGGCGCAGCGAGCCCTGGTCGAGCGGCTGGCCGAGTCCGGGGAGATGATCGGTGAACCCCGCACCATCACCCATCCGGTCAAGTTCTACGAGAAGGGCGACCGGCCGCTCGAGATCGTCACCAGCCGTCAGTGGTTCATCCGGAACGGCGGGCACGACGAGCGGCTGCGCCGCGAGCAGTTGGCCCGGGCTGCGCAGCTCGACTGGCACCCGCCCTACATGAAGGTCCGCTACGACGACTGGGTCAACGGTCTCAACGGTGACTGGCTCATCAGCCGCCAACGGTTCTTCGGCGTGCCCATCCCCGTGTGGTATCCACTCGATGCCGACGGCGCGCCGGTCTACGACGCGCCGATCGTCCCCACCGAGGGCGACCTCCCGGTGGACCCCACGACGGACGTCCCGCCCGGCTACGACGCGGCCCAGCGCGGAGTGCCCGGAGGCTTCGCCGGCGACCCGGACGTGATGGACACCTGGGCCACCTCGTCGGTCACGCCCCAGATCGCCTGCGGCTGGGAGGACGACCCGACACTCTTCGCCGCCACGTTCCCCATGGACCTACGGCCCCAGGGCCCGGAGATCATCCGCACCTGGCTGTTCTCCACCCTGCTGCGTTCCCACTTCGAGCACGACAGCCTGCCCTGGCGCCATACCACCATCAACGGATGGATCCTCGACCCGGACCGCAAGAAGATGTCCAAATCGAAGGGGAACGTGGTCACGCCCATGGCCATGCTCGAGGAGTTCGGCTCCGACGCGGTGCGCTACTGGGCCTGCAACGGGCGCCCCGGCACCGACACGGCACTCGACACCGGGGTCATGAAGATCGGGCGTCGCCTGGCCATCAAGGTCCTCAACGCCTCCAAATTCGCGCTCGGGCGGCTGGGCGACGGGCCGGTGCCCGGCATCGAAGCCGTTCGTCACCCCCTCGACTCGGCCCTGCTGGTCAAGCTGGCTGCGCTGGTCGAGAGCGCCACCGCGGCCCACGAGGGGTTCGACTACGCCCGGGCCCTCGAGCTCACCGAGACCTTCTTCTGGTCGTTCTGCGACGACTACGTCGAGTTGGTCAAGGCCCGTGCCTACGGCGACGGGGACCCCGAGGACACGGCGTCCGCACGCGCCACGCTCGCCGTGTCCCTCTCGATCCTCCACCGGCTGTTCGCGCCGTTCCTGCCCTTCGTGACCGAGGAGGTGTGGAGCTGGTGGCAGGAGGGATCGGTCCACCTGGCCCGCTGGCCCCGGGTGGTCGAGGTCGGAGAGGCGGCCGGCGGGGAGGCCGCGGTGCTCGACGTGGCGGCGCAGGTGCTCGGCGACGTCCGGCGCGCCAAGACGGCTCACAAGCGCTCCCTGCGCGCCCGGGTGGCACGGCTCACGGTGACCGGCCCGCCGGACGCGCTGGCGGCGCTCGACGCCGCCGGGAGTGACGTGGTCGATGCCGGAGGGGTCGACCAGCTGGTGGCCGTGCCGGGCAACGCGCTCGAGGTCGAGGTGGAGCTGGCCGACGAGGCTTGACGCCCGGCTCAGAGCGAGCCGCGGCCCCCACGTCCCGACGGGCCGGCACTGTCCACCATCAGGCGGGCGCCGTCGAGGAAGTCCGCCACGGCGGAGGTGGTCGCCCGACAGCGCGGGGAGGCCACCACGTCGAACGCATGCTGGGCCAGGGGTAGCTCGGCGTAGGCCACGGGCCGGCGCGAGACGGCCCGCAGCCGCTGCACGAACCCCCTGGCCGTCTCCACCGGGACCAGGGTGTCGTTGACGCCGTGGAGGACGAAGAACGGCGGTGCGTCCTCGGTCACCCGGTAGGTCGGCGAGGCTTCCCGGAAGAGTCCGGGGTGCTGCGCCTCGGTGGTCTTCATCACACTCCGCTCGAGCATCTGCAGCGTTCCCGGACCGAAGAGCGCCGACCCCTCCGGCGAGCCGGTCAGGTCCATGACCCCGTAGAACGGGACACACGCCTGCACCGAGGTGTCGGCCGTCTCGAACCCGGGCTGGAACGCCCCGTCCCCCGGGGTGAGCGCCAGGAGCGCGCACAGGTGTCCGCCGGCGGACCCGCCACTCACGGCGATGAAGGCCGGGTCGCCGCCGTACTCGGCGATGTGCTCCTTCACCCACACCAGCGCCTTCTTGGCGTCGACCATGTGGTCCGGCCAGGTGGCCTTGGGGCTCAGCCGGTAGTTGACGCTCACGCAGACCCAGCCGCGGGACACGAGCTCGAACATCATCGGCTTGCCCTGTTCGCGCTTGTCGCCGATCATCCACGCTCCGCCGTGCACGTAGACCATCACCGGCGCCTTGGCGTGCGGTGCCAGGCGCGAGCGGTACACGTCGAGGCGGTGGGCGGGCGCCCCGTCACCCCAGTAGTCGATGCCGCGGACGGACTCGATCGCCCGCGACCGGATGGGGATGGCGCGGGTGACGCGCCACCAGCTGCCCCATGCCGGCCGTGTCGGCTCCGGGGGCACCGGGAAGTCCGGGGCCCGCACCTCGTCGAGCGCCGCAGCCGTCACCACCGGCGCCCGGTGGCCCGAGACACCGAGACCGGCCAGCCCGAGCCATCCGGCGCCGGCCAGGGCAAGGCCGACCCAGCCGGGCCAGGCGTCGAGGGCGCCGAAGTGGACGAAGACCGCGGTGGCCACCAACTGCCACACGATGTTCTGGAACGCCAGCTCGCCGGCGACCGCGCCGCACACGAAGCTCACCACCGTGAAAGGCTCGTGCCGGATCGGCCGGTAGGCGAGCGCCACCGCGACCAGACCGCAGAAGGCCACGGCCAGAAATGCGTACGGCATCGCACCATCTTCACCCGCCCGGTGGGACGCTGTCGGTCACCCGGCCGCCCATCAGCGGGTCGTCCCCTTGCCCGGCCCCACGCCTGGCGCGAGGTTATGGGCGCCCCAAGACCAAGGAGTGTCGATGGCGCCTGAGCGGCTGAGCGGCCTCGATGCCGCGTTCTTGTACGCCGAGACGCCCACCTTGCACATGCACGTGGCCATGGCGGCCGCGGTCGACCCCGCCACGGTGCCGGGGGGGTACTCGTTCAGTCGGGTCCGCCAGCTGATCCTCGATCGCATCGCCCTCGCCCCGGTGTTCCAGCGTCGACTCGTCGAGGTGCCGTTCCGGCTCGGGCACCCCGTGTGGGTCGACGATCCCGACTTCGACATCGACAACCATCTGCGCCGCGCTGCGCTCCCCTCCCCCGGTGGCATGCGCGAGCTGGCCGACTTCGCGGCCGACGTGGTCAGCCGCCAACTCCACCGCGACCGTCCCCTGTGGGAGATGTGGATCGTCGAGGGCGTCGAGGACGAGAAGATCGCCATGGTCGCCAAGATGCACCACTGCACGGTCGACGGCATCTCAGGCGCCGAGCTGCTCGGAGTGCTCCTCGACCTCGAGCCGGCGCCGGCCGAGACGGGCCCCCGCACGCCACGGCACCTCGACACCCGCGTTCCCTCGGGGCTCGAGCTGGTGGCGCAGTCCATGACCACCGGACTCGAGGTCCCCTGCGAGATGGCGCGCACTGCCTTGCGCACCGCCGAGAACCTGCTCGACGTGCGCCGGCTCCGCCAGCGCCTCACTGGCAAGGCCGCGCTCCCCCTCACGGCGCCGCGCACCTCCATCAACGTCGCCGTCCACGCGCGTCGACGGGTCGCCTTCGCAGCAACCGGGCTGCACGACGTCACGCTGCTCAGGGAGGCCATGGGCACCACGGTCAACGACGTGGTGCTCGCCGTGTGCGCGGGGGCGCTCCGTACCTATCTCCTCGCCGGCGACGAGCTGCCCGAGATCCCGCTGGTCTCGGTGGTGCCGGTGGCGGTGAGCCCCGGGGTGGGCACGCGTCAGGGGTCCAACCGGTTGTCCGCCATGTTCGTGCAACTCCCCTGCCACGTCGACGATCCCCTCGAACGGCTGCGCGCCGTCGAAGTGGGGACCAGGGGCGCCAAGGAGGAGCACGAGGCGCTCGGTGCATCCACGCTGCAGGACTGGGCGGAGCTGGCCTCACCGAGCCTCTTCGCGCTGGGGGCCCGCCTGTACACCGGGATGCGCCTGGCCGAACGTCACCGACCCATCGCCAACCTGGTCGTGTCGAACGTGCCCGGTCCTGACTTCCCGCTCTACTTCGGGGGGAGCCGGCTCCTCGGGATGTTCCCCATCGGGCCCGTGATGGACGGCATGGGCCTGAACATCACGGTGATGAGCTACCGCGACGCCTTGTGGTGGGGCCTGGCCTCCGACGCGCGGGCAGTGCCGCGGCTGTGGGACATCGCCGCGGCCATCCCCGAGGCGTTCGACGACCTCATGGTGGCCGCGGGGCTCGACCCCGAGCCGTTCGATCTGCCGCTGCACCTCGGCCCGGGCATGCCGCCTCGGGCGCGCTGGGTGCGCACGTCGCCCGAGGGCGACAGCCCGCCCGGTAGCGTGAGCCCATGACGGTTCACGAGCTCGGGCATCTCGTCCTCTTCGTCCGGGACGTACGACGCTCGGCGGCCTTCTACCGTGACGTGCTGGGGTGGCCCCAGATCCTGCCCGAGCCCGGTGAGGAGACCGCTGGTGCGGCCGCCTTCTCCTCCGGCCGCACCCACCACGAGCTGCTCCTGATCGAGGTCGGTGCCGGCGCCGCTCCCATCCCGAGTGGCCGCCGCGTTGGCCTGTACCACTTCGGGCTCAAGGTGGGCGACAGCGACGACGAGCTGCGCGATGCCCTCGCCGCCGTCGAGGCAGCCGGAGCGACGGTCGTCGGTGCATCCGACCACACCGTGACCCACAGTCTGTACATCCTCGACCCCGACGGCAACGAGATCGAGCTCTACGTCGACGTGCCCGGAGTGGACTGGCACGCCGATCCCAAGCTGGTCGCCGCTCCGATCCGCCCCCTCGCGCTCTGAGCGGCAGCCACCGGAACCCTGTGACCGTGACCCCGGTGAGGACCGTCCGCGCCGATGTCGACGGGGGACGCGCCGCCGCGGCGGCTCTGATGTCCGGTGGTATCGTCGTGATCCCCACCGACACGGTGTACGGGCTCGCCGCCCGGCCGCAGGACGCGGGTGCGGTCTCCGCCGTCTACCGGGCCAAGGGCCGGCCCGAGGGGATGCACCTCCCGGTCCTGGCCTCGACTCCCGATCAGGTGCGGGCCCTGGGTGTGGCGTTCACCCCGGCGGCCGCGGCACTGGCCCGCCGGTGGTGGCCCGGGCCCCTCACACTCGCCTTCGGCTTCGAACCCGGCGCCACCCGCCCCGACTGGTTGGTCGGACGCGACGAGGTGGCCGTGCGCATCCCCGACCACGATTTCCTGCGGGGACTCATCGAGCAGACCGGGGTGCTCGTGGTGACCAGCGCCAATCCCCATGGGTCGCCCACACCGCGCACCGCACGCGAAGCCGCTTCGGGACTCGGCGACGGGGTGGATCTCGTGGTCGACGGCGGCGCGCTCCTCGAGGTGCCCTCGACGCTGATCAACGTGCACGGGGGGCTCGTCCACGTCGAGCGGGAGGGTGCGATCCCTCGTCACGCCGTCGACGAGCTGCTGGAGGCTCCGTGAGCGCGGTGCTGCTCGCCATCGAGACATCGTGTGACGAGACGGCTGCCGCGGTGGTCGAGGAGTCCGGTGCGGTGCGCTCGTCGGTCGTCGCCAGTCAGATCGAACTGCACGCCGCGTTCGGTGGGGTGGTTCCCGAGCTGGCCAGCCGGGCCCATGCCGAGACCGTGACCCAGGTGGTCGACCGTGCCCTGGGTGACGCCGGCGTCGATCCCGGTGACCTGGCGGCCGTGGCGGTGACACGCGGGCCCGGGCTGGTGGGCGCGCTCCTGGTCGGCATCGCCACCGCCAAGTCCCTGGCCCTCGGGTGGGGCGTGCCGGTGGTGGGGGTGAACCACCTCGAGGGCCACCTGGCCAGTGTGTACCTGGCCGAGGGCGACGTCCCCTTCCCCCAGGTGGCCCTCCTCGTCTCGGGAGGCCACTGCATGCTGACCCGGGCCACCGAACCCGGCCGCTACCAGCTCCTGGGCGAGACGGTCGACGACTCGATCGGCGAGGCCTACGACAAGGTGGCGCGCTACCTCGGCCTCGGCTATCCCGGCGGTCCGGTGCTGGACCGCCTCGCAGCCGGCGTCGACGACGTGCTCGGCTTCCCCCGACCCATGCTGCACGAGGGCTACACGTTCTCGTTCTCGGGACTCAAGACCGCCGTGGTCAACCACGTGCGCGCCCACCCGGGGTTCTCCGAGACCGAGGTGGCCGCCTCGTTCGTCGCCTCGTGCATGGACGTCCTTTGCGCCAAGCTGCGGCGGGCGCTCGAGGAGTTCGACGACCCCGCGCTGGCCATCGTGGGGGGCGTGGCCGCCAGTCCCGTGCTCCGGGCGCGCGCCCAGGCCCTGACCGAGGAGTTCGGGACCCGGCTGCTGATACCCCCCCAGGCGCTGGCCACCGACAATGCCGCCATGATCGGGGTGGCCGGTTGGCAGCGGCTGGCGGAGCACGGGCCGAGCTCCCCGGGGTTCGGCCCGGAACCCGACCTCCGGCTTCGCTTCGCCCCCGCCTGAGGGCGGCCGTAGGATTCCCGGTGCCCGCCAAGTTGGGCACGCACCGCGAAAGGAGCATCGCCATGGCCAAGCCCGACGGCGTCTTCATCTTCATCGGCACCTACGCCAGCGAGGCCGACGCCCGCGCCGACTACGAGGTGGTCAAGGACCTTCACGCAGCCGGTGCGGTCGGCACGTACGACGCAGCGGTTGTCACCAAGGACGACAGCGGCAAGGTCCACGTGAACAAGGACGAGACCGCCACCCGCCACGGTGCCTGGGGCGGCGCGGCGGCGGGGGCCTTGGTCGGGATCCTGTTCCCGCCGTCCATCATCGGGTCGGCGATCGTGGGTGCCGCCGTCGGCGGCGTCAGCGGACACCTCTGGAAGGGCATGTCGCGCGCCGACGTCAAGGAGTTCGGCGACGCCATCGATGCCGGCCAGGCGGCCCTGGTCATCGTCGGGCAGACGACCGTCGAGGACTACGTCGAGAAGGCGAACCTCAAGGCGCAGAAGCGGGTCCTCAAGGAGCTCCAGGTCGACACGAAGGACGTCGACCAGGCGGTGCAGGAGGCGGCTCGGTCGCTGTCGTGAGGGCTCCCGGCCGCGGCAGGCTGCCTTCGCCCACCACCCCGACACACTCCTAGCCGAGGCCGCCCGTGGTCGTGCTCCACCTCCTTTCACTGCTCCTCGGCGTCCTCATCGCGGCCGGCACCCTGGGATCGGCCCTCAAGACGGTGGTGCTGCCCCAAGAGGGGTTCCCACGTCTCTCGCAGGCCGTGTTCGCCCTGGTGCACCGGCTGATGGTCCACCGCGGGGTGAACGAGGGACGGTCCAGCGCGATCCGGAGCCTGTACGCGCCCGTCGCCCTGGTCAGCCTGCCCCTGATCTGGATGATCCTCATCGCCTGCGCGTTCATGTTCGTGTTCTGGAGCACGGCTGCGCTCACCTGGTCCAAGGCCTTCGAGGTCAGCGTCTCGTCCCTCACCACCCTGGGCTTCTCGGAGCCGTCGGGCACGGTCCGCATCGCCATCGCCTTCATCGAGGCCACCATCGGCCTGGGGCTCGTGGCGTTGCTGATCAGCTACCTCCCCACCATCTACTCCGCCTACAACGGCCGGGAGAAGGGCATCCTCATGCTGAGCCCCATCGCCGGCGCGCCGCCGACCGTGCAGGGTCTGGTCCAGACCCTGCACCGAACCGGAGCCCTCTCGGGCGTCGAATTCTGGAGGAACCAGACCGACTGGATCATCGATGCCGAGCAGACCCACACGGCCTTCCCCATCCTCACGTACTTCCCCGAGGCCCATTCCAACCTGTCGTGGGTGGCCACGGTCGGCACGATCCTCGACGCCGCCGCTCTGGTCGTCTCCGCCGCGGACACGGGCACCGACCAGGTGCTCGACGAAGCCGAGAAGGGCCCACTCATGACCCTCGTCTACGGCATCCCTGCCGTTGACCGGATCGCCCGGGCCGCCAGCGTGCCCCTGCCGCCGCCGCTCGGGCTGATCGAGCTCACGGCACGCATCACCGATCCGCCACCCGCCATCAGCGTGACCCGGCAGGAGTACCTCGACACGTTGGCTGCCGTCCGCCCGCTCCTCGACCTCCCCCAGGGGGACGACGACGCCCGGTGGCGCCGCTTCGCCTGGTTGCGCTCGGGGTACGACCAGCCCCTGCGGGCTCTCGCCGGCATCACGCACGCCCGGCCGACGCCATGGACGACCGACCGCGCGGCGCGGGTGGGCCGCCCCCGCTTCCTGCGCCGCCGGCCGCTCCCGGTGGACTGGTCACCCGACCTACAGGTGGCTGAACCCGCCTGACTCCTCCTTGGTCATCGAGACCGAGACCGGGTGGCGGTCGAAATGGGCGATCGCCTGTGTCATGTCCTCGAGCAGGAGCCCCGCCAGGTCCCGGCTCACGCCCTGGCGCACCAGGATGCGCTGGACCGAGATGTCGGCGACGGACCCGGTCAGCGGGTAGGCCGGCACCTGCCAGCCCCGCGTCCGCAGGCGGTCGGCCACGTCGTAGAGCGTGTAGCCCGGGTCCTCACCCTCCCGGATGCGCCAGGCCACCGACGGGATACCCGTGAGGGGGTTCGAGTCGCAGAGCAGCTCGAAGGGTCCGAGCTTCACGATCTCCTTCGCCAGGAACTTCCCGGTGTCGTAGCAGGCGGTGTGCACGTTGCGGTAGCCGTCCATCCCGAGGCGGATGAAGTTGTAGTACTGCGCCACGATCTGGCCGGCGGGCCGGGAGAAGTTGATCTGGAACACCGGCATGTCCCCGCCGAGATAAGTCACGTGGAAGATGAGGTCGTCGGGCAGCTCCGCTGCGTCGCGCCACAGGACCCAGCCGACGCCGAGCGGCGCCAGGCCGAACTTGTGCCCCGAGGTACTGATCGACTTGACCCGGGGCACTCGGAAGTCCCACAGCACCTCGGGTGCACAGAACGGTGCCAGGAATGCACCGGATGCCCCGTCGATATGGATGTCGACGTCGAGCCCGGTCTTCTCCTGGAGCTCGTCGAGTGCCTGGGAGAGCTCGAGCACCGGCTCGTAGGCGCCGGTGTAGGTCACGCCGAAGGTGGGGACCACCATGATGGTGTTCTCGTCGACCCGCTCGAGCATCTGCTCCACGTCCATGCAGTACTTGCCGGGGGACATGGGGATCTCGCGCATCTCGATGTCCCAGTACTTGGCGAACTTGTGCCAGACCACCTGGACCGGCCCGCACACCATGTTGGGGTTCTCCGTCGACTTCCCCTCGGCCCGGCGCTTGGCCCGCCAACGCCACTTGGCCGCCATTCCACCGAGCATGCAGGCCTCGGAGGACCCGATGGCCGAGCAGCCGACCGGTTCCTCGGTCGTGGGGGCGTTCCACAGATGGGCCAGGATCGAGACGCAGCGACGCTCGAGCTCGGCCGTCTGGGGGTACTCGTCCTTGTCAATGAGGTTCTTGTCGATGCAGAGGTCCATCAACTGGTGGATCTGCGGCTCCTCCCAGGTCTGGCAGAAGGTGGCCAGGTTCTGCCGCGCGTTGCCGTCGAGCAGCAATTCGTCCGAGATCGCCTGGAACGCCTCGGCTGGCGGCATCTCCTCGCCTGGACAGTGCTGCGAGGGGAGGCCCGACAACATGTCCCGGTCGGCGTAGATGGAGTCGAGGATCCCTTCCCGGACGGTCTCCCTCTTGTGCAACGGCATGGCGGGCCTCCTGGCGAGTCCGTAGCGGTTCGGTCGTCGGTACCGTACCGTCCGGCGGGCCCGCCGGTACGACTCAGCTGGCCAGCAGCTGCAGGCGCCCCCGGCCGGAGGGCTGCACCGGCTCCGTCGATCGTTGCTGCCGCGCCCGCGCTCGGAGCGCGGTGGTGAGCCGGCTCGGGACGATCCGCCAGCTTCGATCGCAACTGACGCAGCGCCTTGGTGTGGATCTGGCACACCCGGCTCTCGGTGACGCCCAGGACCTGTCCGATCTCGGTGAGGGTCAGGCCGTCGTAGTAGTACATCATCAGAACCGTGCGCTCGCGGTCGGGCATGGCGGCCACGGCGGCCACGAGGGCCTCCTTGGACTCCTTGGCCTCGAAGGTGTCGACCGGGCCCCAGGAACCGTCGGGCAGCGTCTCACCGAGCGTGGATCGCTCGGACCGGTCCCCACCTCGCAGCACCTCGTCGAGCGCCATCATGCCCACCGTGGAGATCTTGCGCAGCGCCTTGTGGAACTCCCCGACGCTCATGTCCAGCTCGGCCGCCACCTCGGCGTCGTTCGGCGTCCGGCGCAGGGTCGCTTCGAGGTGCGTCACCGCCTGCTCGACGGCCCGTGCCTTGGTCCGCACCGATCGGGGCACCCAGTCGATCGACCGGAGCTCGTCGATGATCGCTCCCTTGATGCGGGGGATGGCATAGGTCTCGAACCGCAGGTTCCGGTCGATCTCGAAGCGCTCGATGGCGTCGATCAGCCCGATGATCCCGTAGCTGACCAGATCCTCCTCGTCGAAGTGCCGTGGAAGGCTGGCCAGGACCCGGCCGGCCACGTACTTGACGAAGGGCGAGTAATAGACGATGAGCTGATTGCGCAGCGTCTGCGCACCCGTCCGCTTGAACTCGGACCACAGCACGTCGATGCTCACGTCGGTGGCCACTTCCACCGAGGATCGCTGTCGAGTCGTCGTTCCCACGGGTGTCCCCTCTCGTTCGGCACCGTCCGACCGGTGTCACGCCGCCCCGAGCCCGGTCTGGCGACCGTGCGCATCTCGTGCGTTCGGGGCGAGGACAACTCTGGAGGGGGGGAATTGCCGCCCAGTTGCTTCACCGTTGTGGGACGGTTGCAGCGCTCGCGCAACCGTTGCGCAACTTTTGACGCGCTGCACCCCCGTTGTGCGTGACAAGGGTGTCATTCGCCCTCAAGATCCCCCGGTCCCGGGCCGAAATTCGCGTCATGGGCCAGACACCCGTCCCGCTACGGGCACATCAAGCCTCTTCGAGGGAAGCGTGCGGCGCATGAACCCGCCGGTCGGTACGACGACGCACGCCCCGTCACACCCGCGCGGTGTGCAGCCGGCCAGCATGCAGAGTGCGGGAGCGATCGAGACCCTCCATGACATGGAGGTCAAGGCGGCCTGGACCATCCTGGTCGCCGAGGACGACCACAGTTGCCGCAGCGCGCTGCGGCAATATTTCGAGCGTGCCGGCTACCGTGTGACCGAGGCGACCGACGGACCCTCGACCCTCCGTGCCGTGTTCCAGCACTCGGCCACCCTGGTCATCCTCGACCTGGGACTCCCGGGCTTCGACGGAGCGGATGTGCTGGCCAAGATCCGTCGCCACAGTGCCGTTCCGGTCATCGTCTGCTCGGGGCGGGACTCCGAGGAAGACCGCATCCGGACCCTCAACCTGGGTGCCGACGACTTCGTGGCCAAGCCGTTCTCCCTCGCCGAGCTCGAGGCCCGGGTGCGAGCCGTTCTGCGCCGTGGCAACACGGAGCCAGCCGCCACCTGCCTGCACTACGGCGAGCTCGTGGTCGACCGCGACACGCGGACGGTCACCGTGCGGGACCAGGTGGTGCCGATGACGCGCAAGGAGTTCGATCTCCTGGCCTTCCTCGCCGCGTCGCCCGGACAGGTCTACACCCGTGAGGACCTCCTCGAGAGGGTATGGGGCTCCACCGAGGAGTGGCAGGGGCGGTCCACCGTGACCGAGCACGTCCGTCGGGTGCGGCTGAAGATCGAGCCGGATCCGGACTCCCCCCGATGGATCACCACCGTGCGCGGCGTGGGCTACCGATTCAACCCGCCACAAGGGTGAGGACTTCGCCCACCACCGGCCTTTGGTCCAAAAGACCTATCCACCCGCCCAGCTGGCGCGCCGACACTGAGAGTACGAACGTTCCGGGGAATGCCCTCGCCACCCCGGGTCGCACCAGGCGCGAGGGGGAGGTCACCACCGTGCACGTCGACCCGATCAGCCCCCGCCGGGAGGTAGCTGTCGCATGACCATGTCACTGGAGATCCACGAGCGGCCGCTGCTCGCCCCCGAGCGGATCGGGGCAGTCGACCGCAATCCCCTGTTCGCCATCGCCCCACGCGGCGACACCGCTGAGCGCAATATCCTCGTCGCCGAGGACGACCCGACATGCCGGCGAGCGCTGCGTCACTACCTCTCGCGTTCGGGCTACCTGGTCTCCGAGGCGACCAGCGTGGTCGCCTCGCTCGAGGCGGCGGCACGGCACCCGGCCGACCTGGTGATCCTCGACCTCGACCAGGGCGGCGGGACGGTCGACGCGCTGACCAGGCTCCGGCGACACAGCAGTGTGCCCGTCATCGTCTGTTCCGCACGGGCCACCGAGCGCGACAGGGTCAGCCTCTTCAACCTGGGCGCCGACGACTTCATGACGAAGCCGTACTCCTTCGCCGAGCTCGAGGCCCGGGTCCGGGCTGTCCTGCGCCGCGGCAACAACACACCCGCCACCATGCTCGACCACGGTGCCCTGCTCATCGACCAGGGCACGCGCACCGTGAGCGTGGAGGGAACAGTCATCCCCATGACGCGCAAGGAATTCGACCTGCTGGCCTTCCTGGCGTCGGCCCCGGGCAGGGTGTTCTCCCGGGAGGACCTCCTCCAGCGGGTCTGGGGCTCCAACGGGCGATGGCAGGGGCGGTCCACGGTGACCGAGCACGTCCGTCGGGTGCGGCTCAAGATCGAGGTGGACCCCGAGAACCCGCGCTGGATCACAACCATCAGGGGTATCGGCTACCGGTTCAGCGCCTCAGCGGGAGCCTGAACGCGGCGGCGGGTCCGACCCGTCCGCGGCCGGCCGCCCCGCGGTCAGCTTGCGGGATGCTGTCCTGCGATGAGGTAGCCCTGGCCGCTCGGCGTCGCCACCATGGCGATGAACCTGTTCCCGCCCGCCTGACCCCCCGATGACCCGTAGAAGCCGGCGTCGCCGAAGGTGAAGATCCCGCCGTCGGAGGCCACCTCCCAGTAGCCCTGGCCCGTGGGGGTGGCGGCCATGCCCACGATCGGTTGGTTGAGCCGCGTGCCGCCCATGGAGCCGAAGAAGGCGGCGTCACCGAAGGTGAAGATCCCGCCGTCGGAGGCCACCTCCCAGTAGCCGCTGGCCCGTCGGGGTGGCGGCCATGCCCACGATCGGTTGGTTGAGCCGCGTGCCGCCCATGGAGCCGAAGAAGGCGGCGTCACCGAAGGTGAAGATCCCGCCGTCGGAGGCCACCTCCCAGTAGCCCTGGCCCGTGGGGGTGGCGGCCATGCCCACGATCGGTTGGTTGAGCGGCGTGCCGCCCATGGAGCCGAAGAAGGCGGCGTCACCGAAGGTGAAGATCCCGCCGTCGGAGGCCACCTCCCAGTAGCCCTGGCCCGTGGGGGTGGCGGCCATGCCCACGATCGGTTGGTTGAGCGGCGTGCCGCCCATGGAGCCGAAGAAGGCGGCGTCACCGAAGGTGAAGATCCCGCCGTCGGAGGCCACCTCCCAGTAGCCCTGGCCCGTGGGGGTGGCGGCCATGCCCACGAGCGGCAGGTTGGACGTGATCGACGGTCCCGGGGCCGGGGCGTCACCGAAGGCATTCGTGACCGAGATCCACGGCACCGGGGGCGGCGTGCCGCAGATGGACACGAATGAGTACCCGGCGGCGCGCAGCTGGGTGATGATCTGCGGCAGGGCGGCGACCGTCTGCGAGCGATCTCCACCCCCATCGTGCAGATCGACCACCGCCCCGGGGAAGGCCGCTCCCACGACCCGGCTCACGATGGTCGCCACCCCGGGCGTCGTCCAGTCCTTGGGATCGACCGAGTAGCTCATGGTGGTCAGCCCGCGCGACGCCACCTGGCCGAGCACCGTGCTGTTCCAGGAGTCGTACGGCGGGCGCACGCATGTGGGTGTGGCACCGGTCACCGCGGCGATCTCCGACTGGGCCAGGTCGATCTGGCTGCCCACCTGCGGGCCGGTGAGCGTGCTGAGGTCGGGGTGGCTCCACGTGTGGTTCTCCACGGGATAGCCGGCGGCGGCAACCAGGCGCGCCCCCCCGGGATTGGCAGCGACCTCGTCGCCGATGTCGAAGAAGGTTGCCGGAACGTGGTACTGCTCGAGCACGGCCAGGACCGCGGCGGTAGACGGGCCGGGTCCGTCGTCGAACGTCAGTGCGATCACCCGCAGCCCGGCCGTGGACGCACCGCCGGGCGCCTGGCTCGTGGTGAAGGCGGGCGCCGGGCTCGCCGCCCGCGGCGCACCACCCCACGCGGTCGCCGCCGTGACCACCTGGGCGGTCACGATCGCAGCGGCGGCCACGACCCCCCGGCACGTACGCCGTCTGAGCACCACCCCCCGTCCGGTCACCGCCCCCTTTGTAGCCGACCTCGTACCCTCGCGCCTGGACCGGCCGCGCCCACCACGGGGTCCCCGACCCCGGCGGCCCTCGCCACCGGCCCGCTCAGCGCACCGCCTCGTAGATGGCCCAACCGGCCAACCCGGTCAGGACGACCGCCGTGACGACCCGTATCGTTGCCACGTTCACGAGACGCAGCAGGCTCTGCCCGCTGACCACCGCCAAGCCGGCCACCGCCCACAGGGCCAGCACGGCACCCACGGCGACGGACCAGGGGTCGTGGTAGTGGGCCGCCAGGTTGGCCGTGAGGATCTGCGTGAGGTCTCCCCACTCGGCCAGGAAGATGACGAGGAATGCGGTCACCGCCAGCCGCCGGTGGGAAGCCACCTCCCGCTCGACGATCTCCTCGTTCTGATGCTCCTTGACCGCCTCGCGCAAGGCCAGCACCGCGCCGCCCAGGAACATCACGGCGACCAGCGTCGTCGAGCGCCCGCTTGGGCAGGAGGTGGAACAGAGCTGTGCCGATGGTGACGGCGATCACGACGTGGACCGCGAACGCGACCGCGGCACCCGCCCAGACCACTGCGGGCCGTCCCCGCGTCGACATCACCAACGACGCGAACATCGTCTTGTCCGGCAGCTCACCGAGGAAGATGATCGGGAACACGGCGATGGCGACGGCAGGGTGCACGGGGTCCTTTCTGACCGCGTCGACGGTAGTGCCCCTGCACGGCGCCGCAGGCGCACTCTGGGCACGGCGCCGCACGCTCGCCTAGGTTGTGCACCGAACCCGCGAGGGTGCGCGGCCGTCGAACGGTTCGGCAGCCGTCGAGTGCCGGGAGGAGACCTCATGCTGATCGAGCTCACCGAAGGACAGTGTGCCGAGCTCCAGCAACTGCTCGAGAGCTCCCTCGGCGACCTCAGCTCCGAGATCGCCGACACCGACAACCCTTCGTACCGCGAGGGTCTACGCGAGCGCCGTTCGGTGCTCGAGTCGGTCCTGTACCTGCTCGACAACCCGCCCCGCACGCCCGAGTAGTGATGGTGGCCGGCACGCGGCGGGAGGGCGGGCTCGTGGGGTGAGCGGGGCGGTGCCGGAATGGATCGGCGAGCTGGTGGACCTGATCCGGGTGCGCCCGGGGTCCAAGGTCGTGCTCTCAGACGCCTTCGACCCAGCACACACCGCCTTCGTCAAGAAGCGCGACAGTGAGCGCCTGTTGGCCGAGAGCGTGGCACTGCTGTCTGCCTCCCAGGAGAGGCTGGCCGCTCAGGACACCCACGGCGTACTGCTGTGCCTCCAGGCCCTCGACGCGGCCGGCAAGGACGGCGTCGTCCGCCACGTGATCAGCGGGGTGAACCCCCAAGGGGTCCACGTCACGAGCTTCGGAGTCCCCTCGACCGAGGAGCTACTCCACGACTACCTCTGGCGCTACGCGCGGTCGGCTGCCGGCACGGGGCGAGATCGGGATCTTCAACCGGTCCCACTACGAGGAAGTCCTCGTGGTGCGCGTGCACCCTGAGCTGCTGGCCCGCCAGCACCTGCCGGACCCAGACGGGAAAGGGGAGTTCTGGAGGCGGCGCTTCCACGAGATCAACGAGTGGGAGCACTATCTGGGCGACAACGGGATCCTGGTGCTCAAGGTGCTCCTCAACATCTCGAAGGAGGAGCAGCGGCGACGCTTCTTGCGCCGCCTGGACCTCCCCGACCACAACTGGAAATTCTCGGCTGCCGACGTCCGCGAGCGCGGCTACTGGGACGACTACCAGAAGGCCTTCTCCGAGGTGCTCTCGCACACCAGCACCGAGTGGGCGCCGTGGCACGTGATCCCGGCCGACCACAAGTGGTTCGCCCGCATCTGCGTGGGCGCCGTGCTGGCCCACGCGCTGGCGGAGCTGCATCCGCAGTTCCCCGTGGTCTCGGACGACCAGCGCGAGGACGACCTGCGGGCCAGGGCAGAGCTCATGGCCGAGGCGCCGCCGGGCGCTCCCGCCGATCCCTACGAGGGCGACGAACCGAGCGACTCCCCCGGGAGCGGCGCGTCCACGTGACCCAGCTCGTGGCGGAGGCACGCCTCGAGTGTCGGATGCCGGTAGAGGTGGCCCCGGGCCGCCAAACGGTCGGGCTCCACACGCTGGCTCGCCCCCACCAGCTCGCGTGCTCCCTCGGCGCCGAGGAGCAGGCGTGGACCGACCGGGGGCACGGGCACGAGGGCCGGGCGGTGGAGGACCCCGGCGAGGATGCGAGCGTACTGGCGGTTGGTCACCGGCTCGGGAGCCACCGCGTTGAGCGGGCCCTCGAGGGCCTCGTCCCCGAGTGAGCGTCCGTAGACGTCGAGGAGGTCGTCGAGCCCGATCCACGACACCCACTGGGAACCCGGAGCCAGCGGTCCCCCCAGCCCGGTCGTGAACAGGCGACGGAGTAACGCCAGGCTCCCCCCACGGGCCGACTGGACGATACCGGTCCGCACGTTGACGACCCGCTTGCCGGCGTCGCGAGCCGGACGTGCCGCCGCCTCCCACTCCCCGACCACGTCGGCCAGGAAGCCGGTGCCCCGCCGGCTCTCCTCGGTCAGCGGTTCGTCGCCCCCGTCGGGACCGTAGAAGCCGATGGCGGACGCCACCACCATGGTCCCCGGCCCGTCGAGCATGGAGCCCACAACGGCCGCCATCGCCCTGGTGGGCCCGACCCGGCTGTCGCGCACCGCCTGCTTGTGGGCGCGGGTGAACCGGCCGGCGATGGACGCCCCGGCGAGGTGGACGACGGCATCGACTCCCTCGAAGGCGGCCGGCTCCGGGTGCAGCGGGTCCCAACGGCGCTCACCTTCCCGGCGCGGCGCGCCCCTGACCAGCCGCACGACGCGGTACCCGCCGGTGGAGAGGTACGCGGACAGCGCCGAGCCGACGAGCCCCGAGGATCCGGTCACCGCAACGGTCGAAGGACGCGCCCCGAACGAAGCGGACCGAGCGTGAGCGGCCAGATCGTCGCCGAGCTGCCGCTGCCGGTAGCGGAAGGTCTGGAGCAAGAACCGGCCCGGTACCGGCGTGTCGACGGCGTCGCTCACCCGGGTCGCCGAGGCTCCCACCGCCTCGAAACCGTGCGTGTGCCGCCAGCGGAGGGGCAGGGACACGAGCTCGTCGACGAACCCGTGCTCAGCCTCGTCACCGGGCCGCAGGCCGCGGTGCTGGGCCACCCAGCGCAGGCCGCCCGGGAGCCGCAGCACGGCACGGCCTTCCTCGAGGGAGGGCGCCTCCGCCACGACCTCCAACGGCTGCCACGGCGGGACGAGGCGCCGGATGGCGCCGGGGCGGCGGTGCCAGGCCACGACCTGCTCCGCCGGGGCGCCGACTGTGCTGGCATAGCGAAGTCCCACCTGATCACCTCCTCGCGCTCGGGCCCAGCCCCAGCGCGGCTTCGTAGCCGATCGCCCGCAACCGCTCCTCGGGGAGCATCCAGGGCTCGTGCACCGCTCCCCCGGGCACTTCCCGGAGCTCGGGCACGTACCGCCGGACGTAGGTCCCGTCAGGGTCATGTCGTCGGGCCTGTCGCATCAGGTTGAACCGCCGGTTGGGCCTGGTGTCGTTGCCCGTGCCGGCGATCCACTGCCAGTTTCCCGCGTTATTGGCCACGTCGGCGTCCACCAGCCAGTCGGCGAAGTGCGCCGCACCGATCCGCCAGTCCACACCCAGTTCCTTGGTCAGGTAGGCGGCGGCCAGCATGCGCGTCCGGTTGTGGATGAAGCCCTCCACCCGCAGCTGCCGCATGGCCGCGTCGACGATGGGCACGCCCGTGCGGCCGTCGCGCCAGGACGAGACGGCGGCCGGGTCGTGCCGCCACCGCCGACCGGGGCCGCGGTAATCCCGTCGTCCCAGTTCGGGAAAGGCGAACGCCACCTGCCGGTGGAAGTCGCGCCAGCACAACTGGCGCACGAACGGCTCATGGGGGCCGGCGCGTTCTCCCACCTCCAGCGGGGACAGGCACCCGAAATGGAGGTAGGCCCCGATGCGAGAGGTGCTGTCGGCGGCCAGGTCGTCATGGCCCTCGCCGTAGGCGGCCAGGTGCCGGCGGGCCCAACGAGCCCAGCGGGCACGACCCGCCCGTTCCCCGCCTGGAAGGCGCTCAGGCGAGGTCGCCCGGGTTCCGCTCGGAGAGCCCGGGAGGGCCCCCGGGGCCAGTGCTGCCGGAACCCTGACACGACGAGGGGCGGGCACCGTCGCTCGGCGGGGCGTGGCGCGCCACCGGTTCCAGTACGGCGTGAACACCGCGTAGTGATCGCGACCGGCCGGGGTCACCGCCCCCGCCGGCACGACCGAGGACCCCGGATGCACAGCGAAGGACCAGCGCTGCGCTGCGCAAGCTCGCTGGAGGCGAGCCTGGCGAGCCTGTGCGAACAGCCCGACGTCTTCCGTGAGCACGACCCCAGCCGCCCCCGATTCCGACACCACCTTGAGCACCTCCTCGACGGAATCCCCCCGGCGGACGAACAGCTCGCCGCCCCGGTCGCGCAGGGAGCGGCGCAGATCGTGCAGGGACTCGGCCAAGAAGGCCCCGCGGTTCTGGGAAGCCAGATGGCGGGTGGAAAGGGCGGGGTCAACCACGAACAGCGGCACCACCGTCGCACCGGACGAGCAGACCGACCACAGCGCCGGATGGTCGTGCACCCTGAGGTCACAGGTGAAGAGGACGACGGTCGTCGGCCCGGTCATCCCGCGATTTTAGTGATAAATATCAACCTCCGTGCCGGGGCGTGCGGACCTCCGCTGGTCCGCTCCCGCCCCGTCGGCGGGGCTGGCTACCGTGGTCCCCCTGATGCGGGGCTGGGTGGAGTCGAGGCGGACGGCCACGTGGCCAGTCGCGGCTGTCCTGGGGATGACGCTCCTCGTGGCCGCGGGATGCACCAGCCCTTCGGGAGGATCGGTGCTCGGCGACCCCCCGGCGTCGGTGCGACCCTCGCCTGACTACCCCGCGACGTGCGCGCCGATCGGCATCGACACGTCGAGCGTCTGTCTCCGCCTGACGCTGCAGGCCGTCGATGCGGCGCGCGCCGGCCAGGGCCTCGTCGCCATGGATCTGCCCTCCGACTTCGCGGCGCTGAGCGTTCCCGAGCAGGTCTTCGTGTCCGTCGACCGCGAGCGAGTGGACCGCGGCCTCCCCCCGTTCACCGGACTGAGCGCGTCACTCGATCGCAATGCGGGTCGCGGTGCGGCTGCGGCCGGGCTCCCGCCGGACCCGGGAGGGCCGTACTCGTCAGTGGCCTCCGAATGGATCGGTGCCGTGACCAACGGTCTCGACGCCACCTACCAGTGGATGTACGACGACGGGCCGGGCACGGGCGTCCCGCACTGCGGCCGCGCCGTGACCTCTGGGTGCTGGGCCGACCGCCACAACCTCCTCGGGCACTTCGGGCGAGGCCGCCTGGTCATGGGCGCAGCTTTCGATCCCATCGGTGACTCGTCGCCAGGCGACCGCGGCGGCTCGTCTCTGGCCGCCGTGTTCGCGGCGGGCCCGGCCCAAGCCGGACCATTGGTCTACACCTGGAAGGAGGCGCTGGCCGCCACCGCCCGGGGGAAGCTCCTCCCGCTCCGTCACGTCCTCCCGACCGAGTCCGCCACCGGCATCCCCGACCCTCGCCACAACGTGGCCGCCCATCCGGACTTCACCCGGATCTGCAGTCGCGGGGGGCTCGACAACACACCGTCGTGCATCGCCGCCGCGCTGGCCGCCATCAACCACGCGCATGCCCAAGAGGGCATCCGGCCCATGGTCCTGCCGGCTGGTTTCGCCGCGCTCGGCACGGCCGAGCAGCTCTTCGACGCCATCAACCTCGAGAGGGGCGATCGCGGCCTGTCACCGTTCGCTGGGCTCACCGCGTCGCTGGACTCGAACGCACGGCGTGGAGCCGTTGCCGCCGATGATCCCCCCGATCCCGGTCCCGCCTATCTCCTCGACGACGCCGAGTGGGCCGGTGGTTCGAGCAACGGGCTCGACGCCGTCTACGGATGGATGTACGACGACGGCTTCGACAGCGGGAACCTCGACTGCACGCGGTTGGGAGCGCCGGGCTGTTGGGGCCACCGCAAGGGCATCCTCGACGACTTCGGCTCGGGGGCCAACCTGGTCATGGGGGCTGCGGTCGTCCCCGCCGGGGACACCCACCGCGGTGACCGGGGAGGCACGTCGATGGCGGTGACGCTCGCCGTGGCCGACTCCCCGACCGACGCGCTCGCCTACTCGTGGGCGGACGCGCTGGCCGCCTTGCCCCCCGGTGAACCGTGACGAGGACCGAACCGGGGCTCCGCGCCCCGATCCCATGCCCTAGCGTCTGGCCCGTGGAAGCACGCACGCAGGTCTATGTCAACCCCAGATGCTCGAAGTGCCGCACGGCCCTGGCCCTGCTTGCCGAGCGCGGCGTCGAGGCCGAGCAGGTTGCCTACCTCGACGACCCCCCGACCACCCAGGACCTGTTGCGGCTCATGCGCCAACTCGGCATCGAGGACCCGCGCCAGATGATGCGGACGGGCGAGGCCACGTATGCCGAGCTCGGCCTGGCCGACCAGACCGGTGAGGCCCTCCTCGACGCGATCGCCACCCACCCGATCCTCTTGGAGCGGCCCATCTTCGTCGTGGGCGACCGAGCCGTGATCGCCCGACCCCCGGAGCGCCTGCTCGACCTTCTCTGAGCAGGCACCGCCCGCGTGCCGCCCCCGGCGGTCCACCGACACAGCGGGGCCGCCGACCAAGATGTCGGGCATGCCCGGAGGCCACCGCACCCGTCCCGGCGACGGTCAGCCCCGCACGGATGCGGATGCGGCGCTCCTCGCCCGCTTCGACGGCGTCATGCGCCTGCCGATCGTGGTCTCTGCCGTCCTGCCGCTGATCGTGGTGCCCGAGCAGGGCAACCCCTTCTCGGTGGTCGTCGGGATCGTGACCTGGCTGGTCTTCCTCACCGACTACGTCGTCCACGTCCGCCACCTGCGCGACTTCCGCCACACCGGGTTCGGGCGGTTCGACCTGTTCGTCATCGTGGCCACCGCTCCGTGGTTCCTGCTGCCCGGGGCGCACGGCGGTGCCTTCGTCGTGCTCCTCCGACTGGCCCGTGTGGGCCGACTGCTGATGGCCAGCCGCGCCTCGCGCCAACTCTTCGAGCGTCTCGGCCGCGTGGCCGGCGTGGCGGTCGGGGTGCTCATCACCGCCTCACTGGTCGCGTACTACGCGGAGCACCCGACCAACCCCGAGTTCGCCACCGTCGGCGACGCGTTGTGGTGGGGCGTGGTCACGCTCACCACCGTCGGCTACGGGGACATCGTCCCCAAGACGCCCACGGGACGCTGGGCCGCCGTGGTGATCATGGTCACCGGCATCACCGTGCTCGGCTTGCTCGCCGGGTCCCTGGCCAACTTCCTCGGCCTCGAGAAGCCCGGACCGCCGCGTCGTTCCGACCCACTGCCGGCCGAGCCCCGGAGCGAGGGGCCGGGGAGCGGGTCCGCCCAGGTCGAGCCGGCCACGATGGGCGCCGTGGTCACCGAGCTCACCGCGCTGCGCCAACAGCTGGGGTCGGGCCGGCCGGCGACCGCAGCTGGAGAGGCCGAACGCCGAACCCCGGTCCCGCATACGACGGAGGAGTAGCTTCCCGGGTTCATGACGCCTTCACTCGAGTTCTGGCTGTACCTCCCCCAGATGCGGATGACCATGGACGCGTTGAGCCAGCGCGCCCTGGTCGCCCAAGCCGCCGGCTTCACCGGCATCGCCGGCATGGACCATCTCGCTCCCCCCTTGGCCGAGTCCTCCCCCATGTTCGAGGCCATGACCACGTCCACGTGGTTGGCAGCCCGGACGGAGCGCATCCGGGTGGGTTCCTTGGTCCTGTGCGACTCCTTGCGCCACCCGGCCGTCCTGGCGCAACAGGCGGTGACCCTCGACCACGCCTCGGGTGGGCGCTTCGAGCTCGGCCTCGGCTGGGGATCGGTGGCCGACGAGCTCGCCGCCTTCGGGGTCGGCGAGGCGGAGCCGCTCTCGCGCATCGGACGGCTCAAGGAGACGCTCGAGATCCTCGAGGGGCTGTGGTCGGGCGAGTCACTCGACCACCACGGCGAGCACTTCACGCTGGCGGGGGCGCGCCTGCACCCCTGCCCCCTCTCCAAGATCCCCATCACCATCGGGGGAGCCGACCGCCGGACGCTCGAGCTGGTGGCGGCGCACGCCGACTGGTGGAACCTCCACGTCGGGATCATCGACCGGCTCGACGAGATGCGCCCCTTGGCCGGTTCGGCCCGCTGCTCGCTCCAGCTACAGGTGGCGTTCGTCGGGGAGCCCGGCAGACGCGAGGAGACCGCCGAGACGGCACGCCGGCGCTTCGGCCCGTCTCCCCTGGTCGGGACAGCGCCCGAACTCGTCGAGCACTTCGAGGGGTGGCGTGAGCGTGGGGTCGAGCGCGTCTACGTCTGGTTCTGCGACTTCGCCGCCGAGGAGACGCTGCTGGCCTTCGGTGCGGACGTCATCGGCCGGTTCGCCGGCGGGACCGCCGAGGTCTAGAAGCCCCGGGGACGCATTCCTCAGCCGACCGCGGTCCCCGAGGACCCGGCCGCCGCGGCTCGCACGCTGGCCACGACCTCGTCGTTGGAGGCACCCGGGCCGAGCACCACGGCGACGCCGGCATCGAGGAGCACGGCCACGTCGTCGGGTGGCACGATGCCGCCGACGACCACGGGGGTGTCGAGCCCAGCGGCGCGGAGGGCATCGACGACGGCCGGACCGATGGTGAGGTGCGCGCCGTTGTGCATGGAGACGCCGACCACGTCGACGTCCTCTTCCGCGCTCATCGACGCGATCGTCTCGGGCGATTGCCGCAGCCCGGCGTAGACCACCTCGCATCCCGCGTCGCGCAGGATCCGCGCCACGACCCGCAGCCCCCGGTCATGACCGTCGAGACCCACCTTGGCCATGAGCACCCGCAAGGGGCGCTCCCCTGATCCACCCGGCATGCTCAGGCGACGTTGCGCTCGACGAAGGTCCCGAAGACCGATTCGAGCGCCCGCATCGATTCGCCCACCGTGACGTGGGCGTGCGCGGCTTCGATGAGGGCCGGCATCAGGTTGATGGTCGGATCCGCTGCGTCCTTGGCCAGTCTGGCCAGGCTGCGCCGTACCGCCTCGTCGTCCCGGGCTTGCTTGACCGCGGCCAGCGACTCGAGCTGGGCCGCCTCGACCGTCGGGTCGATCCGCAGCGTGGAGGGGAGCACCCCGTCGTCCTCGACGTAGGCGTTGACCCCCACCATCTTCCACTCGTCGCGGGCCACCTTCGACTGGAAGGCGTAGGCGGCGTCGGCGATCTCCGACACGAACCATCCGTCGTCGATGCAGGCGAAGACGCCCTCGAGGACCGATCCCGATCCGGCATCGAGAAGGTGGGCGAACACCTCCTCGGCGCGGCGCTCGAGCTCATCGGTGAGCTCCTCCACGAACCACGAACCCCCCAGGGGGTCGGCCACGTGCACCACGCCGGACTCCTCGGCGATGACCTGCTGGGTGCGCAGCGCAAGGACGGCTGCGTGCTCCGTGGGTAAGGCCAGCGCTTCGTCGAAGGAGTCGGTGTGGAGGCTCTGGGTCCCACCCAGCACGCCCGCCAAGGCCTCGATGGCCACGCGGACCAGATTGACCTCCGGCTGCTGGGCGGTCAGCGACACGCCCGCCGTCTGGGTGTGGAAACGCAGTTGCAGCGACCGCCCGTCGGAGGCGCCATAGCGCTCGCGCATCCACCGGGCCCAGATGCGACGCGCCGCCCGGTATTTGGCGATCTCCTCGAAGAAGTCACTGTGGGCGTTGAAGAAGAAGCTCAGCCGCGGTGCGAAGTCGTCGACGGCCAGGCCGCTGGCGATGGCGGCCTCGACGTAGGCGAAGCCGTTGGCCAACGTGAACGCCAACTCCTGGGCGGCCGTCGACCCGGCCTCACGGATGTGATAGCCCGAGATCGACACGGGGTGCCAGCGCGGCAGCTCGGCTGTGCAGAACCGCATCATGTCGGTGATGAGGCGGACCGACGGACGCGGCGGGAAGACGTACTCCTTCTGGGCCTGGTACTCCTTGAGAATGTCGTTCTGGATGGTGCCCGAGAGGGCGGAGCGCTCCACCCCCGTGCGGTCAGCCACGCCGACGTAGAAGGCCAGGATCGAGGCGGCTGCGGAGTTGATCGTCATGGACGTGGAGACCTTGCCCAGGTCGATCCCGTCGAAGAGGATCTCCATGTCGGTCAGCGTGTCGATGGCCACGCCGGCCCGGCCCACCTCGCCTCGGGCCCACGGATCGTCGGAGTCGCGCCCGAGAAGCGTCGGCATGTCGAAGGCGGTCGAGAGACCATCACCGCCTGCCCGCAGGAGCTCCTTGAAGCGGTTGTTGGTGTCGGCCGCCGTCCCGAAGCCGGCGAACTGGCGCATGGTCCACAGCCGGGACCGGTACATCGAGGCGTAGGGGCCCCGCGTGTAGGGATACTGCCCGGGCAGTTCGCTTCCCTCCGGACCGTAGACGGGCTCCAAGGGGATCCCCGACATGGTCTCGAAGCGCGCCGCTCGCCGCGGCGAGCGGTCGAAGGCCTCCTGCCAAGCTTCTCGGTCCGCCACGGTCCGGAGGATACTTGAACGTCATAGTAGGTGCCAACGCCTGCAATCCCCCTTGACGTCCTCGTCACGACGGCGCAGTACAATGCGGACGAAACCTCGCCTTGCCTGATCAACGACACAAGGAGGGCGTGATGAGCGGTGAGGACGCGGAGCAGACCGGCGAGATCGAGCAGAAGCCGCGTCGCCGCAAGCTCAAGGCTGACGCCCGCAAAGGCTCGATCCTGGCCGCTGCCCGCAGCGCGTTCGCCGACACCGGTGACATGAGCGGCACCACCGTCCGAATGATCGCCGCACAGGCCGGAATCAGCGAAGGCATGATCTACCGCCACTTCAAGAGCAAGGACCAGCTGTTCGCCGAGGCCGTCATCGAGCCCCTAAAAAGCTCCATCGACACCTTGATGGCCGCGGTGACCTCGCCCTCCTTCGACGTCATCGCCCCCCGCACACCCGAGGAGCAGCGGCACGCCCTCACCACCTTCTTCCGCCACCTCGTCACGGTGTTCGATGACATCCTGCCCCTGCTGAGCCTGGTCCTCTTCGGCGACCCCGCGACGGCCGCCGTGTTCTACCGCGACCACCTGGCTGGCGCCATCGACAGCCTCGCCGAGGCGTGGCGACGGGCCGAGACCTACTACGGGAACCGCGTCGATGACCCCCGTCTCTCAGCGGATGCCGTGTTGGGGATCGCCCTGTTCTTGGCCCTCGAGGGGCGGTTCAACGACACGTTCGACCGGGAAGGCGCGCTGGCGACCGTGAGCGCATTCACCATCGACGGGTTCTTCCGACCGATTGGCCGCAGCGTTCCCGACTGAACCAGGACTCCACGACGCGCCGTGGAGTCCCTCCTGGGCCTGGAGCGCAGCTACTGCGGGGGCGTCGTGGCGGCGACCGTCGTGGCCGCGTCTGCGGCTGTCTCGACGGCTGACTCGGCTGCTGCCTCGGCCTCGCCCAGATAGCGGTCGATGACCTCCTGGCCGGCCTGATCGGCAGGCCCCGTCCAGCCGACCTTGCCGCGCATGAGGATGGTGCAGCTGTCGGCCATGGCCAGGGCGCGGTGCACGAACTGCTCGCTCAGAACGATCGTGATGCCCGAACGCGCCGCCTCCTCGAGACCGGCGAACACCGACTCGGTCACCAGGGGGGCCAGGCCCAGCGACATCTCGTCGGCGATGACGAGCTTCGGCGTCACCGCGAGGGCGCGGGCCAGCGCCAGCATCTGCTGCTCGCCTCCCGAAAGGCTCCCGGCCCGCTGGTGGGTCCGCTTGCCGAGAACGGGGAAGCGCTCGATGGCACGCTCGATCGCCCCCGAGCGCTCGGCGCGGCGCTCCTGCGCCACCGCCATCCTCAGGTTGTCCATCACCGACAGACCGGGGAAGATGCCGCGCCCTTCGGGAATGTAGGTCAGGCCCCGGCGGCGCATCTTGTGCGCTGGCATTCCCGTCACGTCCTCCCCGAGGAAGCGCACGGTACCCGCGGTCGGGGGCACGAGGCCCGAGACGGTGCGGGCGAGGGTGCTCTTCCCCGCCCCGTTGGCGCCCAGTACCGCCGTCACCGTGCCCGGCTGCACGGACAGAGAGACGCCGAACAATGCCTGTGAGGACCCGTAGCAGACGTCCAGATCGCGGACCTCGAGGATCGGCTCGCTCATGACTCGGGGTCTTCCTTCCCCTCGGACACCGGGACCGAGCGCGTCGCAGGTTCGCTGTCGCCGAGGTAAGCGGCCCGCACGGCCGGGTCGTTCCGGATCTCCTCGGGGGTGCCGACGGCGATCCGCTCACCGAAGTCGAGGACGAAGACGACGTCGGAGAGGGCCAGGACGGCAGCGACGTCATGCTCGACCATGATGACGGAAAGGGGCTCCACGGCGTCTTCGACGATCTGGCGGAAGACCCCGAGCAGGTTCTCCGATGCCTTGATGTCGAGACCCGAGAGGGGCTCGTCGAGCAGGAGCACCGAGGGACTCCCAGCCAACGCCCGGCCCGCCTCGACCAGGCGCAGCACGCCCAGTGGCAGGGCGGCCACCGGCGCCTTGGCGACCCGGGTGAGATGCAGCTGCTCGAGGAGCCCGTCGACGCGCTCGTTCTCCTCGGCAGCCGGGGCGAACAGCGAGCGGACGTCGAACATGTCCCGCCACAGGCGCGCCCGGTTGGCCCGGGCCCTATAGGCCAAGACGAGATGCTCGCGGACCGTCAGTCCCTGAAAGGTCTCGGGCTGCTGGAACGTCCGGGCCAGGCCCAGATGCGCTCTGGCCCGGGGCGACGCGTTCGTGACCTCCTGACCCTGGAGGAAGACCCGTCCGGTGTTCGGACGGAGCAATCCCGAGAGCACGCCGAGGAGGGTGGACTTGCCCGCTCCGTTCGGACCGACCAGCCCGGCCACGCGCCCGGGCGGAACCTCGATGGACACGCCGGAGAGGGCAACCAGCCCACCGAAGCGGACCGTGACCCCGGAGGCCGACATGGCCGCCGGGGTCCCCGATCCGTTCGCGTCGACCGGGGCATCCGGGGACGATGTCGTCGTCACGAGACCCCCTCGGCGATCCGAGGCCCGGCCTCGACGGTCGAGGGCCCCTGGTCACCCAGCTCGGCGAGCAGCTCCAGGTCGGCTGGACGCTGGGGTCTGAGGCGCAGCACCAGTCGGCGCAGGGCCCGGCTCTGGTCGGCCAGCGCCCCGTCGGGAGCCTTGGCCACGCCGATGGCGCCCAGGCCGAACAGGACAGGCAGGACGTTGGCGGTCCATGTCGGGAGGTAGGCCTGCGTGAGGGCGGGTGACATGACGAAGACCACACCGGCGAGCAGCGCGGCGGCGTTGGACCGGATGCCGATCGTGACGAGGACGGCCAGCCAGATGATACCGGCGAACGTGGCGAATTCGCTGGGCTGAAACGTGGTCTGCGCCAACCCGAGCAGCGCGCCCCCGACCCCGGCGATGAATGCCGCCAGCGCCCCGGCGATGACCTTCATCTGGACCACGCTGATGCCGGTCGTCCGGGCCGCGGTATCGCTCCACCGCGCCGCGTTGAGGGCCAGGCCCGTCGTGGATCGCCGGAGGTTGACGATGAACAGGGCGATGATGATGAAGGCGATCAGGCACAGGTAGCTGAACGCCCGGTCCGTGCTGGCGAAGCCGGGCCGGTTCAGGCTCAGACCGAGCCCGCTGTTGGTGAAGGTGTTCAGAGTGAACACCAGGTTCTCCATCAAGAGCCCGAAGGTCAGCGTCACGAGCGCCACGTACAGATCGCCGAGGCGGATACTGAGAAAGCCCACGACGGCGCCGATGGCGCCGGCGATGAGGCCGCCCACGAGGGCCGCTGCCAGCACCGGCCACCCGTAGTGGTTGGCCAGTTGCGCCGTCGTGAGCGCGCCGACTCCGGCGAAGGTGATCTGGCAGAGCCAGAGCATCCCGCCCTCTCCGGTCACGAGGGTCCACGACAAGAAGATGACGCCGTAGGCGAACGCCTCGGCGCAGAGCCCGATCCAGTAGCCCTGGAGGATCATCGGCAGGGCCGCCACGATGGCGATCAGGACGAGGGGGCCCGCATACTTGCCGAAGAAGCCCAGCGAGGCCTCCTCGACCATGGTCGAGGTCGACCCGGCCAGGCGACTCTCTCCTTGCGGTGTGATGGCACGGTCCAGCGCGCCCCCCCATCCGTCAGACTCCCCCACCCGGCCACGTCGCACCAGGCTGTAGAGGAGGAAGACGGCGATGACCATGAACGGCACCGCATCGATCACCTCGGTGGTCCAGGTGCTCTGCGGGGGCAGGTAGCGCTGGATCAACGACGTGGCCACGCCCATGAGCAGTCCCACCCCGACTGCCACCGGGAGGTTCCGGAGCTTGGCCGCCACGACCGCAGCGAAGGACGCGGCGATGAGCAGCGTGAAGTTGTTGGGATCGAGCCCGATGATCGGAGCGGCGAGAACCCCGGCCAGCCCGGCGAAGAAAGTGCTGGCCGCCCACACCCCGACCGAGATCGCCGTGGGGTTGGTCCCCGAGAGGTCGGTCATGGCCGGCGAGTCGACCATGGCCCGGACCTTGAGCCCTACCTCGGTGAAGCGGAGGACCAGAGCCCCGGCCACCACGGTGACCACGACGCAGATGTAGACGATGATCTGGTCGAGCGTGATCGGCACGCCCAGGAACTGGTAGACGGCCACGGGCTGGGGGGCGAGCCCGGGTGCCTGCTGGATGGCCTCGTTGCCGAAGATCAAGATGGCCAGCGAGGGTATGGCCACCAGGAGGCCGATGGTGCAGACCACCTTGATGAGCGGCGACGAGAGCCGCAGGTGACGGAAGAGCACCGCATAGAGGAACACGCCCATTCCCGGCGCCACGACGAAGATGGAGATCACCGCCGACGGGATGATGGCCCAGTTGTGCTGGGTATGCAGGAAGTAGTAGAGGCGGGCGATGAAGTACGCCATCGCACCGAACGCGAAGTTCAAGATGCCCGACGACGTGTATGTGATGACCAGCCCGGCCGAACAGATGGCATAGATACCACCAAGCACCAACCCGGCAATCACGAATTGCAGCATCGAGCGGGTCCCACCCCTTCTACCGGCCGGTCGCACCCGGGCGGCCCTGACAATGTCATGACAGTGACGTGGCGCTGATACTAACGACGCCTCGGGTCCCATGCACGACGAGCACCCGCGGCAGTCGGTGTGGCTCAGCTGTCGGCGCGCACCTTGTCCTTGAGGGCCGTCTCGACAGGCGGTGCCACCCTCCAGTTGGGAATGCCGGAGTCCTCAAGGGCACGCGTGGAGCGGTCCTCGTTGACCGAGGCCCAGTGCGAGTGATTCAACTGGTGCAGCGTGAAGCAGGCGTTGAGGGCGTTGTAGAAACCCATGTTGTCGAGGGTCTGGTTCACCGCCTCCTTGACCAGCAGTGAGGTCACCGTGGGGAGCTGGGCGATCCGCTCAGCGAACTCGAGCGTCCGCTCGGAGAGGCTGTCGGCCGGGAACACCTTGGAGACCATCCCGAGCCGGAAGGCCTCCTCCCCGTCGATGGCGTCCCCGGTGAGCAGAAGCTCCTTGGCTCGCCGCGGTCCGAACTCCCATGGGTGGGCGAAGTACTCGACGCCACACATGCCGAGCCGGGTCCCGACGACGTCGGCGAACCGCGTGCCCTCCGCACAGACGATGAGGTCACACGCCCAGAGCAGCATCAGGCCGGCCGCGTACACATCCCCGTGCGCCTGTCCGATGGTGATCTTCCGGAGGTTCCTCCAACGGCGAGTGTTCTCGAAGTAGTAGTGCCACTCCTGGATCATCTGCTTCTCGGCACCCCGGCGTGTCCCGCCGTTGATCTCGAACGTGGGGTGGCTCCTTTGGCCGCTCAATTCCTCGAGCCGCTCCTTGCTCCCGATGTCGTGCCCCGACGAGAACATGGGGCCCATGCCGCCGAGGATGACCACCCGTACCTCGTCGTCCTCCTCGGCCCGCATGAGTGCCTCGTCGAGCTGCACCAGGAGAGTCCGGCTCTGAGCGTTGCGCACCTCGGGCCGGTTGAGCATGATGCGCGCCACCCTTCCCGAGTCGAGCACCTCGTACAGGACGTGCTGGGGATCAGACATCACCGGAACTCCTCGTGGTGTGTTGGGTCATGGCGGGAGGGACACTAGCGGTCCGGGCATCGTCCCCTCGACCGAGCACCCGACTACGCGGATGCGGCGCCCACCGGCGTGTCCGCCCCGAGATCGATGTCGAGAAGCCGTGCCAGGTTCCCGCCCATGATCTTGCGCACGTCCTCGCCGCTCAGCCCCGAGGGCAGGTGGTCGACGTAGCTGCAGGGCTGAGCCAGGCCCTCGGGATGCGGGTAGTCGGACCCGAAGAGCACGTGGTCGACGCCGATCAACTTGATGAGCCCGGCGATGTCGTCCTCGTGGAACGGGTTCACCGAGACGCACCGCTTGAACTGCTCGACCGGGTCGCCGTCGAAGGTCTGGGGGACCTTCTTGTAGGTGTCCCCGAGGTGCTCGAGGAATGGGGCGACCCAATTCCCACCGTTCTCCACGACGGCCACCTTGACGTCGGGGAACCGGGCGAACACGCCGTGGCAGCACAGGGCGGCCATGGAGTCCTCGATGGGCCGCTTGCCGATGCTCATCAGGCGGAAGGGGTCGAGCTGGAACGGCAGGAACTCGCTCGGGCCCGTCCAGTCTCCCTGGTAGCGCGAGTACCCGCTGTCGGAGGAGTGCATGCACACCGTGACGCCGGCGTCCTGCACGGCCTTCCAGAAGGGGTCGAACTCGGGGAGCCCGAACGACCGGGAACCCCGGAACCCCGGCACGGGCGCCGGACGGACCAGGACTGTCTTGGCCCCCCGCTCCAACACCCATTCGAGCTCCTCGACCGCCCGATCGACGATGGGGAGGCTGATCACGGGCACGGTGTAGATGCGGTCCTCGTAGTTGAACGTCCACTGCTCGTGCATCCACTCGTTGAGCGAGTGGATGCACGTGTGGATCAGCTCGGGGTCGTCACGCATGCGCTCTTCGAGGAGGCTGGCCAGGGTGGGGAACATGAGCGTGCGGTCGACGCCGAGCTCGTCCATCAGCTCGACCCGGGCGGCCGGCTCGCGGAACGCCGGGATGGCCCGCATGGGCTCACCCACGATCTCCCGATAGGACTTGCCCTCGGGGTTCCCCGTGCGGAAGTACTCCTCCTGGGCCCCGGGACGGGCCACGACGTCGAAGGTCGGGTTCGGGATGTAGTTGCTGACCTGGCCCCGCACCATGATCTTGGTGCGCCCGTGGACGTCCACGTAGTCGATGACCCCCTTGTAGCGGTCGGGCAGGTACTTGGTGAAGGACTCCTTCGTCTCGTACAGGTGGTTGTCGGCGTCGAAGACGGGGAAGTCGAGAGCTCGTGTCATGACCGTGATCCTTTCATCTTTTGACTGTGACGTCAATATTGAGTTTACGAAGTGGGCGTTCCCTCACCGGCCAGCGGGGAACCCTAGGTCCACCGAGGATGATCCCGTTTCTGGCCACCGCGAAGTCACCACTTTGGGCCGGGTGTAGAAGCGGATCCCGTCAGGGCCGTAGATCGAGGAGTCCCCGAAGAGCGAGGACTTCCAGCCGCCGAAGGAGTGGGCGGCCGAGGGCACGGGGATGGGGACGTTGATGCCCACCATGCCGGCCTGGACTTCGCGCTCGAACCGGCGCGCGGCACCACCGTCACGGGTGAAGACGGCAGCGCCGTTCCCGTATGGGCTGGCGTTGACGAGGTCCATGGCCTCGCCCAGGCTCCCCGCCCGCACCACGCACAGGACCGGGCCGAAGATCTCCTCGTCGTACACGCGCATGCCCGGCGTGACCTCGTCGAGCAGCGAACAGCCGACGAAGTAACCCCCACCGAGCGAGAAGCCCGATCCGTCCACCACGACCTTGGCCCCCTCGGCCGCCGCGCCGGCCACGTAGGAACGCACGCGGTCACGGTGCTCCGCCGTGATCAGCGGGCCCATCATGGACGAGGGGTCGGCACCCGGGCCGATGACCACGTCGGGCATCCGGGTGGCGATCGCCTGGACCAGGTCGTCGGCGATCGGACCGACCGCCACCAGGACCGACACCGCCATGCAGCGCTCACCGGCCGAGCCGAAGGCGGCAGAGACGGCGGCGTCGGCGGCCACCGCCACGTCGGCGTCGGGCAGGACGACCATGTGGTTCTTGGCCCCGCCGAGCGCCTGGACCCGTTTGCCGTGCCGCGTCCCCGTCTCGTAGACATGCCGCGCCACGGGGGTGCTGCCGACGAAGGAGACTGCCGCGACGTCGGGATGCTCGAGCAGGGCGTCGACGGCCACGGCGTCCCCCTGGACGACGTTGACGACGCCGTCGGGGAACCCGGCACGCTGCACCATCTCGGCCAGGAGCAACGCGGGCGAGGGGTCCTTCTCGGAGGGCTTGAGCACGACGCAGTTGCCGCATGCCACGGCATTGGCCAGCATCCACAGCGGCACCATGACCGGGAAGTTGAACGGCGTGATGCCGGCCACCACGCCCAGGGGCTCGAGCACGGTGCGGACGTCGACGCCCGACGACACCCCGACGTTGGCCCCGCCCTTGAGGATCTGGGGGACCCCGCAGGCGAACTCGACGTTCTCGATGCCCCTGCGCACCTCACCCAGCGCGTCGTCGAGCACCTTCCCGTGCTCGCGGGTCACCGCCGCCGCGAGCGCCTCCTGTTCCGCCTCGAGGATCTCGCGCAGGCGGAACAGGGGGCGGGCCCGCGCGGCCAGGGATGACGTCCCCCACGTGGACGACGCCCCACGTGCCACGCGCACCGCGTCGCCGATCTCGGACTCCGAAGCCAAGGCGACCTCGGCCGCCTGCTCGCCGGTCGCCGGGTCGAAGACGGGTCCCGTCCGACTCGACGTCCCGGGAACGGCCGCACCACCGATCCAGTGGCCGATACGCACCATCGCGTCGATCCTACGATCCCGTGGTGGGCCTATCATCACGGCGATGATCGAACGTGACGTCGACGTCAATTCTGGCGAGGCTCCCCGGCCGAACGGTCCGCGCACACGCAAGGGACTCGAAACCCGGGCCCGCCTGCTCGAGGCGGCGAAGGTCGTCTTCGAGAGGGACGGGTTCCTCGATGCCCGCATCTCGGACATCGCCGAGGAGGCCGGGGTGTCCCACGGCTCCTTCTACCACTACTTCGGTTCGAAAGAGGAGGCCTTCCGCGAGGTCGCCACCCGGATCGACGAGTTCCTGGCCGCTCCGCAGCACGACATCATCCGCGACCCGACGTCCGCGGTGCCCCCACGCCGCCGCCTCGAGGAGGCGATCCGCAAGCACCTGGAGGGCTACCGCGCCGAGGCACGCATCATGCGCGTCATCGAGCAGGTGTCCCACATCGACCCTCACGTCCGCGCCGAGCGCGCCGAGCGGCACGGCCGCTACCTGGCGGAGATGGCTGAATCCATCGAAGCGCTGCAGCGGCGCGGACTGGCCGACGCCCGCCTCGATCCGAAGGTGGCGGCGGCGGGACTCGGCTCCATGACCTACCGATTCCCAGAGATCTGGTTCGGGCTGGAGCTGCTCGACTGCGATTTCGACGAGGGGGTCGCACAGTTGACGCTGCTCTTCGTGAACGCCCTCGGACTTCCCGAGGACGAGGGCACCGACTCGGCCGGCGCCACCCGCTGAGCCCGCGCCACGGGTGGGGCCACCGTGCGAGCCCTCCCTGCGCGCCTTGTGCACCCCCGGGGGCCAGGCAATGATCGGCGTCATGCCTACGATCGACGCATTCCTCGAGGCGATGACCCTCGAGCCACTCGGCACCGACAGCTACCGCGCCCAGAACCTCGACTTCGGCCACGATGTGGTCTTCGGTGGCCAGTTGGTCGCGCAGTCGCTCATCGCGGCGCAGCAGGGCCACGAGGACAAGCCCGTCAAGACGATCCACACGGTGTTCGCCCGGGGCGCGTTGCCCGACGCACCCATCGAGCTGACGGTGGAGCGCATGCACGGTGGGCGCGCCGTGGCCAGCAGCACGGTCACCGCACACCAGGGGGACCGCTTGTGCACACGCTCGCTGGTCCTGCTGAGCGCCATCGAAGAGGACGTCATCCGGCACGCCGACGCACCGCGGTCGCCGACCACTCCCGAGGACGTCGCGGGAATCGTCCGCCGGGAAGGGGACTGGGAGATGGGGATCGTCGGCGACGTCGACCTGAACGACCCCGCACTCGTGGGCCCACCCGAGCTCGATGTCTGGGTCCGTTTCGCCGGTGCCCCAGATCGGCCCGATCTCGACCAGGCGCTGGTGGCGTTCTCGACGGACGGCTTCCTGATCGCCACGGCCATGCGCCCGCATGGCGGCGTCGGCCAGTCGCAGGCCCACAAGACCCTTTCGACGGGTGTACTGACCCACACCATGACCTTCCACGAGCCCTGCCCCGCGTCGCAGTGGCACCTCTTGCAGCAGTGGAGCTCGTACGCCGGGCGGGGCCGCTGTTACGGGCACGGCGAAGTGTTCCGCACCGACGGGCAGCTGGCCGCGTCCTTCGTCCAGGACGCCATGATCAGGGCGCGTAGCGGAGGACCCGGGGCGCTCTGAGAGCTCCCGCGATCAGGCCGGAGCCGGTACCTCCAGGACCAGGGCGGTCGACATTCCCCCACCGGCGCACATGGCGGCAACGGCGGTGCCGCCACCACGGCGCCGGAGCTCGTGGACCAGGGAGATCACCATGCGGGCCCCGGTCATGGCGACCGGGTGGCCCAGGCTGCAACCACTACCGAGGACGTTGACCAACGCGTCGTCGAGCCCCAGCAGCTTGGTGGTGGCCACGGCGACCGAGGCGAACGCCTCGTTGACCTCCCAGAGATCGATCTCGTCGATGGAGAGGCCGGCGCGTCCGAGCGCCTTCGGAATGGCCACGGTGGGGGCGATGCCCGTCTCCGACGGGTCGACGCCCACCGAGGCCCAGGCGCGCACCACGGCCAGGGGCTCGAGCCCGAGCTCGCTGCTCGTGGCGTCGTCGGTCACCACCATCGCCGCGGCACCGTCATTGATGCCAGACGCGTTGCCCGCCGTGATGCTGAACCCTTCGATCTCGGGGTGGAGGGGCTTGAGCGACGCCAGCTTCTCCAGCGTCGTGTCGCGCCGCGGGTGCTCGTCGACGGCGAAAGTGAAGGTCGAGCCGTCGCGGCGGGTGACCTGGAGCGGGAAGATCTCCTCCACGAAGCTGCCGGCGTCGATACCGGCCACTGCTCGCTGGTGCGAGCGGAGCGCCCAGGCATCCTGGTCCTCACGGGTCAAGTTCGCTTTGGTGGCCGCGTTCCAGCCGACGGTGATGGACATGTCCCGATTCGGTGCCTCGGGAGTGCTGCGGTGGCTGGGCGAGAGCCACTCCTCCCAGTCGTCGGTGCCCGGGACGCGACGCGTGGCGGTTGGGGAGGTGGACTGCGACTGGACACCCCCGGCTACGACGATCCGGTCCATACCCGAGCGGATGGAGGCTGCCGCTGACTGCAGCGCGGCCAGGCCCGACGCGCAGTGGCGGTTGTGGGCCAGGCCGGGGGCCTGGATCAGGCCGGCCTCGATCGCGGCGTAGCGGGCGATGTCGCCACCCCCGTAGAGCGATTCGCCGAGGACGACGTCGTCGACCGCGGCCGGGTCGACCCCGGCGCGGCGCACCGCTTCCCCCACGGCTGCGGTGGCCAGATCCAGCGCGTCGACGTCGACCAGCGATCCCTTGAAAGCGGTCCCCACCGCGGTCCGGGCGGTCGAGACGATAACGGCTTCAGGCATGGTGCTCACCCCTTCGTGTCCGTGGCCGGCTGCGGCCGCCAGTATGCGGCCAGCAGTGCGATCGCACCGAGCAGGCCGAGGCCGAAAGATATCCAGAATCCCGGCCAGCCCCAGAGGTTCTGCAAGCTGCTCACGTGCCCATCGATGCTCCACTCCCCCGGGCCGAGGGTTCCGACCACGACGCCCAAGGCGGTGAGCACCATGACGTACTCGTAGCCTTCACCGGGGCGGAAGATGAAGAATCCGTTCTTGCGGTGATTGGTGATCCATGCCACCACCATGACGCCGACGACGCCGGCCCCGGCGAGCGGCGTGAGCAGCCCGAGGACGAGGAGCGCACCCGCCCCGAGCTCGGTGAGGCTCGCCATCCAGGCGTGCAGGATCCCGGGCCGCATGCCCAGCGACTCGAACCACCGGCCGGTGCCTTCGATCTTCCCCCCGCCGTAGATGTGGTTGTAGCCGTGCGCGATGAAGACGGCCCCCACCACCACCCGCAGGATCAGCAGCGCCAGATTGACGGAGGATGCGGTGACGTCACCCAAGACCCAATGCACGCTCGTTCCTTCCTTCTCCGATCAAGCGGGAGCCGTCGCCGTGCTGCCGAACGCTCCAGGCCGAGAAGCATACGGTTTCCGTCACCGCAGCGCGGCAAGCCACGACGCCACGATCCCCGCCGCCTCCTGCTCGCTCTTGCGCAGCGAGTGATCGCCCTCGACCGTCTCGAGTGTGACGGGGCCGGGAATCGCCGTCGTCTCGGTGGCCAGCTCCTGGGGCGAGGCGAAGGCGTCGCGCTGGCCCGACACGAACAGGCAGGGGACTCGCAGTTCGGGGAAGTGCTCGGTTCTCAGCCGTTCGGGTCGTCCCGGAGGGTGCAGCGGGTAACTGACCAGCACGAGCGCCGCGGCCTCGAGCCCTTGGGCCACGGCCATGGAGCACATCCTCCCCCCGAAGGAGCGCCCCCCGACGGCAATGCGCCCCTCCGGGACCGACAGCCGGTCGGCCAGGGTCGTCACCGCGGCGCGCACGACGTCGATGCAGACGTGGGGCGGGTCCACCCGCCGGAGGCCGGCCGCCTGCCCGGGGAACTCGATCCGTTCGGTCACGATCCCGATGCGCTCCGTCGCCGTGTCGATGGCCAACAGCCCCGAGTGGTCGCGTCGCCGCGCTCGCCCCGGGCGTCAGGACCAGCCCGGCGGGGCCCCGTCCGGTTCGTCGGTCCGGGCTCAGTTGGACGCCGCCGCGAGGGAAGCACCATCGACCGCCCGGGCCAGCAGCCGGCCGAGCTCCCCCCGTTCCGCCGCGTTCAGGCCGGCGAGCACCACGTCCTCGACGCCCGCGATGACCTCCTCGGCCTGCTCGAACGCCTCCACCCCCTCCGCGGTGATCTCCACCAGGTGACGGCGCCGGTCCTCGGGGTCACGCGTCCGCAGGGCATACCCGGCCGATTCGAGCTCGTTGAGCACGATGACGAGGTTGTTGGCATCGACGAGCATCGCCTGACCCAGCTCGTGCTGGGAGATCCGCGGATTGGTCCTGAGATAGGCCAGGGCCACGAATTGGCGGTATCGCATTCCGAGCTCGGCCTCTGAGGTGTGGCGGTAGACCGCCTTGGTGAGGCGGGTCAGCTGGACGGCAACGCTCGCGTCACCCTCCGCTGCCTGCCGATGAGCCCCCCGATCGATCGACATAGGATGATTATAGGGAATTGATGGCTTTCATGCTGAGTTGACAATCACTAAATGAGTGATTATCTTCGAGAAGTGTCCACTGAGGTCGACCTCCGGCGCTGGATCGCCCTCAGCGTGATCTGCCTCGGAACCGCCATGACGGTCATCGACGCCACGATCGTCAACGTGGCGCTCCCCACCATCCAGCGCAGCCTCGGCTTCAGCCAGGCGAGCCTGGCCTGGGTGATCGATGCCTACCTGATCAGCTATGGCGGCCTCCTCCTCATGGCGGGCCGCCTTGGCGACCTGCTGGGCCGCAAGAAGATCTTCCTCGGAGGCGTGACGCTGTTCACCGTGTCGTCGGTCTTCTGCGGCATGGCCTCGAGCCAGGCCATGCTGATTGGCGGCCGTTTCGTCCAGGGTGCCGGGGCCGCCCTTACCGCTTCGGTGGTGCTGGCCATGATCGTGGGAGAATTCCGAAACCTGCGCACCCGCGCCAAGGCCATCAGCGTGTACGTGGTGGTGGCCATCGGAGGCAGCTCGTTCGGCCTGCTGATCGGGGGGATCCTGATCCAGTTCCTCAGCTGGCACTGGATCTTCTTCATCAACGTCCCCATCGGGATCTGCACCCTCGTGGCGGGTTTCATCCTCCTCGACGAGAGCCGGGGACTCGGCATCCGGGCCGGGCTCGACGTCGGGGGAGCCGTCCTCAGCACGGCCAGCCTGATGCTCGTCGTCTACACCATCGTGACCTCCGCCGAGTACGGGTGGTCCTCGGGCCACACGATCCTGTTCGGCAGCGCTGCCGTGGTCTCGATCGTCGCCTTCTTCCTGCTCGAGTCCCGCCTCACCAACCCGATCATGCCCATCCCTGTCCTGCGCTCGCGTGGACTGGGCTCGACCAGCGTGACCAGGATGTTCACGGGAATGGGCCAATTCAGCACCGGCTTCATCGGCGTCCTGTTCTTCCAACACATCCTCGGCTTCGATGCGCTGCAGACCGGAGCGGCCTTCCTGCCGCAGACCCTCATCCTGGCCGCCATGACGCTGGGCCCGGCCAACCGCATCACGCGGGCACTCAGGCCCAAGCCGACGGCGCTGATCGGGATGGCGCTCACGTTCTCCGGCCTGGTGCTGTTCGCCTTCGCCGGGCCCCACACGGCGTACTTCCCCCAGATCCTCGTCTCCACGGCCTTGATGGGCGTCGGCACCGCCCTGACCTTCACCCCGCTCCTCAACATCGGAGTCTCGGGGATCCCCAAGGCGCACGCGGGGCTGGGAACCGGCGTGGTCAACGTGAGCACTCAGGTCGCGGGGGCACTGTGCGTCGCCATCCTCGGGGTGATCTCGAGCAACCGAACCAGGTCCCTGCTCGCCGCGGGGAGCCCGCCGCAGCACGCGCTGGCCGGTGGCTACCGCCTCGCCCTCCTCGCGGCGGCCGGGTGCTTGGTCATCGGAGGAGTCCTGTGTGTCGCGCTGGTTCCGAGCCACATTCGTCGGCCGGACGACGACGGCAATGCCGAGGGAGTCCACGCCCTCGACCTTGCTCCCGTCGTCCAGTCCGTGGAAACCTGAGTCCGTGGCGAGCGCCTCGCAAGCCGAGGAGATCGACTCGCCCAGGTGGGGCAACGCTGTGCTGGAGCTCGGCTGGGAGGTGCGACGAGCCGGCGAGGAGCTCTACGGATCGGCCGAGGTCACGCCAGAGATGTGCGTACCTGGGACCGCGCACCTTCGAGCATCGATCCTGGCGGTCTGGGCCGACACTCTGGCCGGGCTGCTGGCCGTCGACGTGACCCGCCCGCGGGTCCCGGTGACGCTCGAGCTCGACGTCCACTTCTACACGCCCCCGCCGGGTGCCGGCCAGGTCAGGGGGGCAGCACGCATCATCAAGCTCGGGCGCTCGGTCCTCGTCAGCTCCGTCGACTTCACTTCCGAGAATGGCGACGCCATCGGCTTTGCCGCGGCGTCGTTCGTGGCAGCACCCGACGAGGCAGTGCAACTGCAGCCCGGCTGGAACGGTATCGAGCGACACGCCGGTCGCGGCTCCCGACTCGAGGTTCCGTTCGCCGAGCGCATCCGCTGCGAGAGCCCCGGCCCGGGCACCGCCATCCTCCCCCACGCCCCCGATGTCCTCAACGCGGCAGGCACCATCAACGGTGGCCTCATCGCCACGGCCGTCGAGCAGGCCATGCTCTCGCTGGCGCCGCCCGGCACGACCCTGTGCTCGCTGGCGCTGCGTTACCTCCTCGCGGCCCGCGTCGGCCCGGTCGTCGCCACCGCCGAACTCGCCCACGGCCTGAGCCGAGCCGAGGCGCGCGATGCGGGGAACGCCGAGCGCCTGTGTGTCACGGCCACGGGCCGCATCTTCGGCCCCTGAGCCCGGCGATCAGGTCAGCCGGGGCGTCCCGACGCTGATCACCAGCGACCGGAGCCCGCCGGGACCGACCTGCCAGGCATGGTCGACACCGGTCGTGATGACGCAGTCACCCGCCGCCACAGCGTGCGCCCCGTCCTCGAGGAGGAACAGGGCTTCGCCCGAGAGGACGTACATGATGTCCAGCGCATCGGTGTTGTGCATCGTCGCCGCCGGCGCCTGCGCGGTCAGCTCCTCGCCGGGCCGGTGCTCGACCACCATGACCCGGAGGATGCCCGGAGGCAGCTGCACATCCACGTTGGCTGCAAGCGCAGGGGGTCGCGTCGGTGGTGGGCTCTCGGTCGTGCGGTAGAGCAGGGCGCTCAACACGCCCTCGATCCCGGGAACTGCAGACGCGATGACGTCGGAGTCCGAGGCGACGCACGAGCGCCCCTCGTCGTCGATGCCCGTGATCAACGTGCGCATGGTCGTCGGCTCCTTGCGATCTCGACCGAGGCTACCGAGGCGGGGCGACAGCGTGCCACCCTGCCCGCGGCTCCCTCCCTCCTTGCCGGTGAGGACGGGTCCGCGCTGAACACATCTCCGCGTGCCCAACGACCGACACCGCGCCGACCACACCTATGGCACGGTGCCGAGGATGGCACGGGCCGCCGCGGCCCGCTTCGGCACCCGGGATGCCGTCGTCGACGGGGATCACCGGCTCTCGTTCGTCGAGGTCGAGCGCGCCATGCTCGCCGTGACCCGCAGCCTGCTGGCCCGCAGTGTCGGCCCGGGCGACCGCGTGGCGCTGTGGGCCCCGAACTCGTCGTCGTGGATCATCGCCGCGCTCGGCATCCTGGGCGCCCAGGCCTGGCTCGTCCCGATGAACACCCGCCTCAAGGGCGACGAGGCCTCGTACATCCTCGGCAAGACGGACGCCTCGCTCCTGCTGGCCGCCGACGGCTTCCTCGACACCGACTTCACCGCCTCCGTCCGGGACGTGACGCCGCATCTGCGCGCCCTGCGTGACGCCGTCGCCCTCCCGCTCCCGGGCGAGGCCACCACGCCCAGCTGGGACGCCTTCCTGTCCCGGGGCGACGAGATACCCCTCGAGCGTGCCGAGGCGGCGGTCGCGGCAGGGTTGCCCGAGGACGTGAGCGACATCATCTTCACTTCGGGGACGACCGGGTCGCCCAAGGGCGTCATGCTCCGTCACGGGGCCACCCTGCGGGGCTACCAGGTGTTCGGTGAGCACTTCGGGCTGCGTGAGCAGAGCCGGTATGTCATCCCCACCCCCTTCTTCCACTGCTTCGGCTACAAGGCCGGGTGGATGGTGAGCTTGATGACCGGGGCCGTGGCGTTCCCGCTGGCCGTCTTCGACCCGGGCGTCGTGCTCGAACTGATGGAGCGGGAGCGGATCACCCACATGCCCGGGCCGCCGACCATGTTCTCTGCGCTGCTCGACCATCCGAGCCGTGCCGGGCGCGACCTGTCCGAACTCGGTCACGCCATCATCGGCGCCGCCTCCATTCCGGCCGTCCTGGTCCGCCGCATGCGCGAGGAGCTCGGGATCGGTTGGATCCTGTCTGCATATGGGCTCACGGAGAACCACGCCCTGGCCACCTTCACCGCGCCCGACGACCCCCCAGAGGTGGTGGCGACGACCGTGGGGCGCCCGTTGCGCGACGTCGAGATGCGGTTCGTCGACGACGCCGGGAGTGACGTGCCCCGCGGCGACCCCGGCGAGATCCTTCTCCGCGGCCCCTATCTCTTCAGCGGCTACTACGGCGACGAGGAGGCCACGGCACGCACGGTGGTCGACGGGTGGCTGCACACGGGGGACGTGGGCCTGGTCGACGGGGACGGCGACGTGCGCATCACCGATCGGAAGAAGGACATGTTCATCGTGGGGGGCTTCAACGTGGCCCCGGCGGAGGTCGAGAAGGCCCTCCTGGGCATGCCCGGCGTGGCCCAGGTCGCGGTGGTCGGCATGCCCGACGACTACTTCGGCGAGGTCGGCGCGGCGTTCGTCGTGGCCCGGGGCGACACCGGGGTGACCCCCGAGGAGGTCATCGCCTATGCGCGCCGTCACCTGGCCAATTTCAAGGTGCCCCGACGGGTCGAGATCGTCGACCAGCTACCCCTGAACGCCACCGGCAAGGTGTTGAAGACCACGCTGCGCGACCGGCTCACCTGAGAATCCCCCACGCCGGTCCGCCACCCAGGCCCTGTAGTATGACTTGGCTCATGGTGCAACCGATGTCGACCGAGCTGGCCACTCCCGATGAGGTCGGGATTGACCCACGACGCCTCGACGTGTTCTTGGACCGGGTGCGACTGGAGGTCGACTCCGGCCGCCTCCCCAGCGCGCAGGTGGCCGTGGCCCGGCAGAGCCGGCTGGTCGCCTTCGAGACCTACGGCGACGCCACCAATGACCACCGCTACATCCTCCAGTCGGTCGGCCGCAACGTCGTGGCGGCCGCCGTGTGGAAGGTGCTCGGTGACGGCCAGCTCAAACTGGACGAGCGGGTGGCCGACGTCATCCCCGAGTTCGGCACCAACGGCAAGGAGGTCGTCACGGTCGAGCAGGTGCTGACGCACTCCGCCGGGTTCCCCTTCGCCCCGCTGGGCTACCCCAAGATGCTCGACCGTGCGAAGCGGCTCGAGGCCTTCGCCAAGTGGCGCCTCGACTGGGAGCCGGGCAGCAGGCTGCAGTTCCACCTGACCTCGGCCGCCTGGGTCATCGCCGAGCTGATCGAGCGGCGGACCGGCCTGCCCTTCCCCGACTACCTCCGGACGGCCATCGTCGAGCCCCTGGGGCTCGGGTTCATCCTCCCCCTCCCCGCCGACCGGTTCCACGAGGTCCTGGCCGTCCCGACCGAGACCGACCGCACCAGCGACGACCAGGACGTCGATCCGTGGGGCCCGTGGTACCTGGCCAACCCCGATGTCCTGGCGGCCGGCGAGCCCAGCCACTCCATCGTCGGAACCGCGGCCGACGTCGCCCTGCTCCCTCAGGCGGTGTTCCATTCGGGTCTGTGGGATGCCGGCACCGTGGCCGACGCCCTGCGCATCCGTCGCTCCGAGCCTCCGTTCGGTGAGAAGCTCTACGGCGGAAGCGAAGAGACGGCCAACGTCGCGCTGTTCACCATGGTCAGCGGCACGATCGGGGGTGATCTCTTCGCCCCGCGTACCGGCTCGCCCCGCACCTTCGGGCACCGGGGAGCACCGTTGCAGCTCGGCTTCATGGACCCCGAGACCGGGACGTCCTTCGCCTTCCTGACCAATGGGTACCCCATGGCGGGCTACGACTACTCGCTGCCGGGCGAGAATTGCATCATCAACATCGAGAACCTCGGAAACGACCTCATCGCCTGAGGCGTCAGAACGTGAAGGAGGCTTCCATTCCCATGACAAACCCGGGAGCATTCGACTGCGACACCCACATCTACGAGCCGCGCGACGCCATGACGCGCTACCTGCCGGAGAAGTACGCCGACCGGACGATCCGGCCAATGGCCAACGCCCACGGCAGGGACGTGGTGCTGGCCGGCTCCCGGATCGCCACGTTCAACAGTGAGGACGGCCTGGGCTTCGACTACGCCTATCGGCCCGGCTCACTCCGCCAGCTGCTCAAGGAGATGGCGTCGGGCAACCCCGAGGCCCGTTATCAGCCCGAGCCGATGCTGCCCGAGTACGTCGAGCGTGAGGCGCGCCTGAAGCTGCTCGACGAGCAGGAGGTCGCCAAGTGCGTCCTCTTCCCCGGCGCCCTGGCCCTTTCAGGGGAGAATTACGTGGCCGACACCGAGGCGCTCTACGCCAACCTCTCCTCGTACAACCGATGGTACGACGAGGCCTGGGGGTTCAACTACCAGGACCGCATCTATGCCACCGCGTTGTTGTCGCTGCGCGATCTCGAGCGTGGCGTGGCCCTGACCGACGAGGTCCTCGAACGTGGTGCCAAAGTGGTGCTCCTGCCCACCGGCCCCGCCTACGGCCGCAGCCCCGGTGACCCCTACTTCGACCCGATCTGGAGCCGGCTGAACGAGGCCGGAGTGGTGGTGGCGCTGCACATCATGCCGAACTGGTACTTCGAGGCCATCTCGCCGGCATGGGGCCAGGACCCCGACCCGTCGTCGTGGCGCATGTCGGCCTGGCAGTGGATGAACACCTATGGCGAGCGCCCCATCGTGGACACGCTCTCCGCCCTGATCTTCGACAATCTCTTCGGGCGGTTCCCCAACCTCAACGTCCTGGTGGCCGAGCACGGGGCCAGCTGGGTCCCCCACACGCTGTCGCACCTCGACAAGAGCCGGGGCATGGGCAGGAACGGCCCGTGGATCGGTGGTCAGCTCACTGAGCGCCCGTCGGAGATCTTCAAGCGGCACGTCCGGGTCGCTCCCTACCCCGAGGACGATGTCCCGAAGCTGGTCGACCAGCTCGGAGGGGACGACCGCATCCTGGTGTTCGGGTCGGACTTCCCGCACGCCGAAGGCGTCGTGCGGCCGGCCGACTTCGAACAGGGATTGACATCCTTGCCGCAGGACATGCAGCGGCGCATCATGCGCGGGAACGCCGAGGCGATCTTCGCATCCGCCTGAGGCGGAACCGAGCCGTCAAGTGCGGTCGCGGGGCAGGCCCAGCACGCGCTCGCTGATCACGTTCCGCTGGATCTCGTTGGATCCGGCGAAGATGGTCTCCGCACGCGACCACAGGAACGAGTACTGCGCGTCACCCACCTCGCCGTCGGCCTCGACCAGCCCCCGCGGTCCCATGAGGTCCATGCGCAGTTCCCCGAGGCGCTGGTGCCAGGCCGACCACTGCAGCTTGCCCACCGAGGCCTCGGGTCCCGGCGTCCCACCCCGAAGCATCTGCGAGACCGTGCGCAGCCCGTTCCAACGGATGAGCGTCAGACCGATGTAGCTGTCGGCCAAACGCTGGCGCACCACCGGGTCGCCGGCCAGCCCGTGGGCGCGCGCATACTCGAGTGTCGACTCGAACTCCTTGGCCCAGCGCAGCTGGTTCCCGAGGAACGCCGTCCCGCGCTCGAAGCCGAGCGTGCCGACCACGACCTTCCATCCCTGGCCGACCTGCCCCACCACCAGGTCGGCCCTGGTCCGGGCGTCGCTGAAGAACACCTCGTTGAACTCGGCAGTGCCGGTGATCTGGACGATGGGTCGGACCTCCACCCCGGGCTGGTCCATCGGGCACAGCAGGAAGCTGATGCCATCGTGTTTCTTCTCCGCGGTGCGGTCCGTGCGGCACACCACGAAGATCCAGTCGGCGATGTGCCCGAGGCTGGTCCAGACCTTCTGCCCGTTGATGATCCACTCGTCCCCGTCTCGCTCGGCGAACGTCTTGACGTTGGCCAGGTCCGACCCGGCATCGGGCTCACTGAAACCTTGGCACCAGAACTCCTCCCCCTTGAGAATGGGCGGCAGGAACCGCTGCTTCTGCTCCTCGGTCCCGAACATCATGAGCGTCGGCCCCAGGAGCTCCTCGCCGAAGAACGCCACCCGGTTGGGACCGCCGGCCCTCACGTACTCCTCGTTGAAGATGATCTCCTGGGTCAGCGGAAGCTCGCGACCGCCGTAGGCGGCGGGCCAGCCCATGCCGACCCAACCCCCCGAGGCCAATTCGCGCTCCCACGCCTTGCGGAGCTCGAGCTCCTCTCCTTCGCCGACCCCGGCGCCACCGCCCAATGCGGCGAACTCACCGACGAGGTGCTCGGCCAGCCACTGGCGCACCTCCTCGCGGAACGCCTCGTCAGCCTCGGAAAACGAGAAATCCATCGCCGGATACTGCCACAGGCCCAATGGCCGGGCGCGGGCTCAGCGGGAGGGGGGCCGAGCCGGTGAGAAGAGCCCGGTCAGGCTGTCCCTACCCAGGCGACGGGTGAGCTCGGCGCGGCTGGCGGACAGGTCGAGGGGCAGCCGACGCAGCGGCACACCGGCGCGCGAGACCCAGGACAGTACGGTCTCGTCGCAGAACCCGATGGCGCCGTGCAGTTGGTGGGCGACCCGGAAGACGATTCGAGCCGCCGCGACCGCCGCACTCCGGAGGGCCAGGGCGTCGTGGAGAGCTTCGGGGCGGCCCGTCTCGATGCTCCAGAGCGTGTATTTGGCCAGTTCCTCGAGACCGACTCGCTCCACCTCGGCGTCGGTCAGCTGGAACTGCACCCCTTGGAACGCCGCCAGCGGCTGGCCGAACTGATGGCGTTCGAGGATGTAGGCACGGGTCAGGTCCACCGCCCGGTCGAGCATGCCGAGCAGCGTGAAGCACGGCAGGGTGAGGGCGAGGCTGACGTCACCCAAGCCGCCCTCGTCGAGGAGCTCGAGGTCGAGTCCGGTGACGAAGGCATCCTTGCGCGGGTTGACCACGCCGCCGCGTGCCGTGGCCGTGCTGCGCCGCCCGTCGAGGTCGACCGCCACCCAGCGCAGGGCGAGCCCGGCGACCCTGGCCGCCGGTCGGGTCGGGTCCACCACGAGGAGCCCGTCGGCGTCGAGGTCGGCGGCCCGCGACAGCCGCTCGGCCACCGGGTAGGCCACCGCCCAGTACCCAGCCACCCGGCTGAGCGCAGCGGCGGCCTCGGCCTCGTCCACACTTGCTCGCGGATCGAGTTCCCACGCGCCGAGCTCCGCGAGGAGGGGCGCGACCAGCTCCTCGCGCCGGGAGGGCTCGGCCTCGGCCAGCTGGGCCAGCTGGTCCCCGCCGGCACTCTCGAGCACCTTGTGGGCGGTGCGCCCGTACTCGGCCGCCTCCTCGGTGAATTCGGTGATCATGCCGACGTCAACGCCCGGGCCATGAGGATCCGCTGCACCTCGATGCTTCCCGATGCGACCGTGGACGCCTGGGCGTAGCGCCAGTGGTCCTCGACCGCCCGGGCGAAACGCGTGCCCTCGTCACCTTCGAGACACGCCGGTCCGGCGATCTCGCTCAGTACTTCGGCACTGTGCTGGTCGAGCAGGGTCACCGCGATCCGGTAGGCCGCCACGTCCCCGGGTCGCACCTGTCCTTCCTGTTGCATGCCGACCACCCGATAGGCCAAGAGACGCGCTCGCCGGCACAGGGTCAGCGACTCGGCCCAACGCGCCCGCAGTTCTTCGGGCAGTGCCTCCCACTGGTCACCGAGCACGGCGGGAGCCAGGGACAGCAGCCGTTCGCAGCGCGCGTACCGGGCGATCCCGACCCGCTCGAAGGCCAGCACCTCTTGGACGACCTTCCACCCCTGGCCGACGGTCCCGAGCACGTCGGCCTCGGTCACCCAGACATCGTTGAAGAAGACCTCGTTGAGGTGGTGGGGTCCCACCATGCTCGGGATGGGGCGCACCTCGATGCGGGGATCGTCCATCGATACCAAGAAGATGGTCAGGCCCTGCTGCTTCTTCTCCTCCCGCGAGGTGCGCACGAGGAGGAAGCACCACTGCGCCATGGTGGCGTACGAGGTCCAGATCTTCTGTCCCGAGACGAACCATCCGTCCCCGTCGCGGCGGGCCGCCGTCTGGACCGATGCCAGGTCCGAGCCCGAGTCGGGCTCACTGAAGCCCTGGCACCAGATGACCTCACCGCGGGCGATCGGGGGGAGGTGCCGCTGTTGCTGCTCGGCGGTGCCATGGCGCATGAGCGTGGGCCCCACCCAGTTCACCCCCATGTACTGGGGACCGCGCGGCTCGTGGAACGCCCACATCTCCTCGCGCACCGCGGTCTGGACCCATATGGACGCACCCCGTCCTCCCCACTCCTCGGGCCAGGCGACGCAGAGCAAGCCCTCCTCGGCCAGGAGGCGGCAGAAGGAATTGGTCAGCTCCAGGTCGGCCGGGTCGTCGGTGAAGGCGCCCAGGAAGTCCGCCGGCAGGTGCTCGGCGATCAGCTCGCGCAGGCGGGCCCTGACCGCTGCGACATCCTCCCCGAGATCGAAGTTCACGGCGCGCAACCGTAGTCCAGGCTGCCCGACCCGCCTCGATCAGGAAGCGCCTTCGCTCATCCGGGATCCCGCTCGTCCCACCCTTCGGGGGGATCACCGAGCCGTCTGACCGCCTCGCCGGCCGCCTCGGCGAAGAGCGGGGCCGAGGCGGAGCACTCTGCGGGCGCCACCTCGCAGACCAGGGACTGCACGTCTTTGCCGAACAGCGGGAGTGCATGCGCGCGCGTGGCCGCCGAGGCGCGGACGCTGACCGCCACGTCGAGCGCGAAGCTCCGCCCGGATCCGTGCCTCAGGAATTGGGCCAGCGCCTCCGGCTCGATCTGGAGTGAACGGCCCAGCGTCAGCGCGTCATCGGCCACGGCCAGGTTGGCCGCCGAGAGCGCGTTGTTGACCAGCTTGGCCAACTGGCCCGAACCGACCGGCCCCAGGTGGACCACCGGGTCGCCGAACGAGGCAAAGACAGGGCGACAGCGCTCGACGGCCTCCTCGGGACCGCCGACCCCCACGACGAGGGTCCCGGCCAGGGCACCGTCGCGCCCACCGCTGACCGGGGCATCGATCACCACCACACCCCGATTCCCACCCTCGGCCGCCAACTCTCGGCAGGTGTCAGGCGTGATGGTCGAGTGGATGGCCACGATCGTGCCGGGGCGGGCGCCGGCGAACACGCCGTGCTCGCCGTGCAGGACCTGGCGCACGTCATCGTCGGTCCAGACGCACACCCCGACGACGTCGACCCTCCCGGCCAGCTCGGCCGGGGTGGCCGCCGTCTCCACGTTGGGGGCGGCGAAGGCCGAGAGTACCTCGGGACGCCGGGCCCACAGCACGGTCTGGAACCCCGCGGCGGCGATACGGGAGGCGATGGGACCCCCGATGTCCCCCAGACCGATGAAGCCGACCCGCACCGCGGCGGGCGGGGCGCTGGTCACGCCCGCCCACCACAGCGGTGGGGCCGAGCCACCATCAGGCGGCCGGAGCGCCGAGCACGTGGCCCGGCGTGGCGGCGGTCGGCACGCCGTCCTCGATGACGGGCACACCGTTGACGAGGACCCAGGGGATGGATCGCGCGTTCTTGGTCATCCGCGTGCCACCACCGGGGATGTCGTCGAGCGTGAGCAGCGCGGTCGGCCCCACCGTCTCGGGATCGAAGACGACCACGTCCGCCGCCTTGCCCACCTCGAGGGTGCCGCGATCGTTCAGGCCGAGGAAGTCCGCCACCTCGGAGGTGAGCGCGGCGACGCCCTCCTCGAGCGTGAAACTGCCCCTCTCGCGCACCCAGTGCTCGAGGAAGTAGCTGGTGTAGTCGCCTCCAGCGAAGGTCTGCAGGTGCGCACCGGCGTCGGAGACGCCCACGATGGTGGCCGGGCTCTTGAGGATCCGCTCCAGGTTGGTCTCGTCGACGTTGACCGGACCCGAGATCCGGAAGAAGGTCTGCAGCTTGTCCTCGAGGGCGATGTCGAACATGAGGTCGGGCGGGTTCACACCCCGCTCCTCGGCCAGGTCAACCAGACGGCGCCCCTCGAGCGACTGCGTCCCCGGAGTGGCGCCCTTCTCGACCGAGACCATCGGCATGAACCTCTCCGTCGTCCAGAACTCCGACAGCTTGGCGCGCCACGCCGGGTCGGCCAGGGCGCGCAGCATGCCCGGAGCGTCGAGACGCGAGTAATCGATCCAGGCCTGTGACGACGCGAAGAGCGACGAGAGCTTCTTCAACGTGAACCTGGTTTCGGGGCGCTGGCAGCGGGCGATGGCGTAGATGTGGTGGCCCCGCTTGAGCTCGTCTTCCATGTAGACGAGGGAGGTCTCCCAGTCCGGCGTGCCCATCCCGAAGTCGTTCCACGAGACCACGCCCCCCGAGATCTCCGACAGGCGTACCAGCAACTCCTTGTCCTCGGTGTTGAGCCCCTCACGCTTCGAGCGGGGGTTGATCGACACCAGGCGCTTGCCCTTGCGGCGAACCGCGGCAGCGAGGGCCTCGATCTCCGTGTCGGTGGCGAAGTACGACGGGATGTGCTCCCCGAACTCACCCACCTGGTGGGGGGCGCCGCTCGAGCTCACACCGGCCGCCCCGGCGTCCATGGCCTCCTCGACCACCCGCACCATGGCGGCGATCTCCTCGTCGGTGGCGACGCGCTCGCCGGCCTCCTTGCCCATCACGAAGCGCCGGACGGCGCTGTGGCCCACCTGGGTCTGGACGTTGAGCCCGAGGGGGCCGCTCTCGAGCGCGGCCACGTAGTCGGGGAAGGTGGCCCATCCGAAGGGGGCGAACCTCTCGAGCGCACCCTTGGGCACCTCCTCGGCAGCGCTGAACAGTCCCATCAAGTAGTCCTGGTCGTCGGTGCGCACCGGCGCCAGCGAGTACCCGCAGTTGCCCATCAGGATGGTCGTGACCCCGTGCAGGTTGGAAGGGTTGGCCGATGGGTCCCACAGGAGCTGGGCGTCGTAGTGGGTGTGGGCGTCGATGAACCCCGGCGCCACCACCTGCCCTCCAGCGTCGACCGTCCGGGTGGCCCCGCCGTCCACCTCGCCCACTGCCGCGATCTTCCCGTCCTTCACCGCCACGTCGCCGCCGTAGGCGGCCTTGCCGGTGCCGTCGACGATCAGGGCGTCCTTGACGATCAGGTCATAGCTCATGCGAGCTCTCCTCTCGGGTTGTTGTCTGCAAGAAACCTTGTCCACCGTGCCGCGCCGACCCTCCGTCGCGCCAACTCGGTCATTCCGTCCGACATTCTGCCCGCTGCCTGGCTACCCCTCGACCGTCCCCACGGCCTCCGCCAGCTGGCGCACGCTGTCGAGCGAGCGGAGGCGCAGGCAAAGGCCGATCACCTGGTCCTGCCGGGACTCGTCGGGCATCACGGCCGCCGCACACTCGTGGAACTTCGCCCGGATCTCGTCCTCGCTCAGCGGATCGAAGACGGTGCCGTGCAGGTCCTGCTGGCCCGAGGTGGCCGAGAACTGCGGCCCGTCCTTCAGGGTCACCACGACCGTGCTCTCCAGCTTGACCTCCCTGAGGGGACCCTCGACCGGGACCCAGCGCACCCGCTTCATCAGCTCCTGTGCCTCGGGGCGTCGGACCGCCTCGTCGGTGTACTGGTGGAGTCCACCTTGACCGTCGAGCACCATGGCCACCATGTCGTACTCGACGCTGTACTTGCCCTCGAGCCCGGTCTGAGGATGGTGGAACGGCTTGCTCTGCTCGAGAAAGGCAGGAAGGCGGACGTCGATCGACTCGATCTGCTCGGCCTTCAGCGGATGGTCGTCGAGGATGGTTCCGATGGCGGCCATCCCCCAGTGGCCCGCGGCACACGAGGCGTTGAGGCGCATGGTGGATCCCCGCTCGGCCATGTCCCACGTCCCGAGATCTTCGATCACCTTCTGCGGGTCGCCGACCTCCTGGCCGATCATCCGGATCACTCCGTCGTCACCGTCGAGGATGTTCGGGTTGCCGGTGAAGCCCATGCCGACCAGCTCGGCGGCCATGACACCGTGCATTGCCGCGCTGCCGGCGGTGAAGCCCTTGGTGTCGCTGGCCCGGTTCTTCTGCACACCACCCATGGCCGACGCCGCGTGCCCGATCGCCATCCGGATCTGCATGGCGTCGAGCCCCATCAGTTTGGCCGTGGCTGCGGCCACGCCCATCACCGGCTGGAAGCCCTGGTTGAACCAGCCCGTCTGGAGCAGTTTGGACCCGCCATGGTCCGCCGTCGGCTTGGCCGTCCGCCAGATCACCTCGTAGCCCACCATCCAGGCCACGATCAGGTCACGTCCTGAGACGCCGAGCTTCTCCCCGACGGCCAGTGTCGCCGCCGTGAGCGGATTGGCGTAGTGGCCGCTGAACGCGGAGATGTCGTCGAACTCCAGCGCGTGCCCGGCGGTGCCGTTCATCAGGGTGGCGAAGGCGGTGGTCGTCTTGTAGTCGGCGCCCACGACCGAGCTCTCGGGGTTGGGGGTCCCGAACCCGCGCAGGTAGCGCAGGAGGGTCTGACCGGTCGATGTCGCCATCCCGGCCAGCTGCACGCCCAAGGTGTCGACGAACCGCTCCTCGACACGACGGACGGCCACCTCGGGGACGTCGTCGTAGCCAACCCCAGCGATCCACTCGGCGAGCTGCTCCGTCACCGATGTCGTCATTTCCGGCCTCCCCTGCTTGCTGCGACCCGTTGAACCTGCCACCCGTTCTAACCCTGCGACCCGTCTCCTGCTACCCGTTGACCGTGTTCACCGCAGCAAGGTATCCCTCCTTGCGCAGGACGGCTTCGACGCCACCGGCCACCACGATGGCCTGCAGCACCTCGGGAACCGGGTTGCCCTGGAGCGAGGTGCCCTTGGTGACATTGCGGACGGCGCCGGTGATCCAGTCGACCTCGGCCACATCGCCCTCGTCGAAGGCGTCGAGGATCCCGGGGCACGGCAGGGACGGCAGCCCCACGTTGATGCAGTTGCGCAACCCCAGGCCGTTGAAGGACTCGGCCACCACGACTGTCACCCCGAGACCGACGAACATGTCCCCGATCGGCCGGGCGGAACCCACGCCGAAGTTCCGGCCGGCCAGCAGCACGTCGCCCGGCTGCACTTCGTCCTTCCAGCCCGGCCGGTTCGCGGAGAACACGTGCTCGAGCTGTTCCTCCTTCGTCATCAGGACGGCGAAGTTCGGGATGACGAGATCGGTGTTGATGTCGTCGCCGAATTTCCAGACCTTGCCTGTCAGCACGTCGCCCATCGAGATGAACCCCTTTCCTCGTTGCTCGGATCGTTCCGTTTCGGAGGACCTCGGCGGTCCCTAGACATCCCTCGGATCGGTAATGACGCCGGTGATGGCCGAGGCGGCCACGGTGGCCGGGGAGCCCATGAACACCTGGGCGTCGGGACTCCCCATGCGGCCCTTGAAGTTGCGGGTGGACGCCGTGATGCACGTCTCCCCGTCGGCCAGCAGGCCCATGTGGCCGCCGAAGCAAGCGCCACAGGTCGAGCTGGTCACCACGGCGCCGGCGTCCATGAGGGTCTCGACGTAGCCCAGCTTGATGGCCTCTTTCAAGATGGCCTGGCTCCCCGGCGTGACGATGAACCGGGTCCCGGGGGCGACCTGCTTGCCCTTGACGATCTCGGCGGCGATGGCGAAGTCGCTCAGCCGGCCGTTGGCACACGAGCCGATGAACGCCTGGTCGACCTTCTGGCCGGCCACCTCGCGCGCTGTCTTCACGTTGTGGGCCACCTTGTTCGGGAGGACGACCTGCGGCTCCAGCGACGAGAGGTCGACCGTGATGACCTGGTCGTACTCGGCGTCGTCGTCGGGGAACGCCGGCTCGAAAGGCCCCCGTGCCCGTCCTTTGAGGTACTCCTCGAGGACGCTGTCGTAGGGAAAGAGGGAGAACTCGGCCGAGAGCTCGGCCGAGATGGTGGCCATGGTGAGCCGCCCGTCCATGCCGATGCCCGAAAGGCCGTCGCCGTACCACTCGAGGTTGCGGCCGGCGAAGTCGCCGTACTCACCGGGGAGGTAGTGGATGACGTCGCGAGCGAAGACGCGCTCGGGGAGCGCCCCCTCGAGCACCACCTTGGTCGTCGTTCCGACCAGGTACCACGAATGACCCTTGCAGATGATGTGGAGCATCTCCGACGGGCCCATGCCCCGGGCGAGGCAATTCAATGCGCCCGACGAGCAGGTGTGCGAGTCGGGGTTGGCCAGGATCGTGCCCGGCAGGGCGAAGCCCTCCTGGGCCACCAGCACGTGCGAGATGCCGTGCTGCCCGACCGGGAAGTAGTTCTTGATCTTGAACTTGTCGACGAACTCGCGCAGCGCCTTGGCCATGTTGGCCGCCCGCACCGTGGGTGCGGGGACCTGGTGGTCGAACAGGAGCACGATCTTGTCCGGATCGGCGATCTTGATGATGTCCCGTCGCATCGAGTCGAAGGACACGGTGAGGTCGATGTCGACCACCACCACGTCCCCAGGACTGACGGTCTCCCTGTCCGAGTGGCGAGCCAGGATCTTCTCAATCGCATTCATCCCCATGGTCTGTTCCTCATTCCTCTGGTCGTCGGTCTATCGGGGGCTGAACAGCGGCGCCAGTTCGGCCACGTCCGCCACGTTCTGCAGGTCCCGGGCCCGCTTGTACAACTCGTCGGCTTGGGCCTCGCCGAGCACGCGGGCCGCCATGTCCATGAACTTGCCCTTGAACTCGTCCTCGGTCATCGGGTTACCGGGGTTGCCCTTGGGGTACAGCACCTCCTCGGTGAACTCCCGGCCGTCCTTCAGCCGGACCGTGACCCGGCCCGGCTGGGAGTTCTTGACCTTCTTGAAGAGCTCGTCGTCCTGGTGGACCTTGGTCTTGGGGATCATGCCCTGGATGACGGGGTCGGCCACCGTCTCGTCGGTGAATTCGTCCACCCCGATCTTGCCGTGCACGGCAGCGACCGAGAGGGCGAAGGGAAGGCTCGCCTGCGCGCTCACCACCGTCGACACCTTGTGCTTGGCCAAGAACGGCTCCACCCGCTGCCACCCGGCGTCGATCTCCACGATGTCCTCGTGATGGACGTCGTGGTTCCGGAGGATGGCGAGCAGCGCCTCGACTGGAGCATGCAGGGTCAGGTTCATCGGGAAGTTCTTGACCCAGCGGTCCATGATGATGAAGGACTCGCCCAGGCCGTCGAGCAGGGACGAGGCATCGAGCTTGCCGCCGGAGTACATGGCGGAGAACCCCTGGACCCCCTCGAGGCCGAGCTCGGTGGCCTTGAACCCCGTCTCCGCCAGCAGTGCCGCGGTCACGCCCCTCTCGCTGGCCATCCCGCCGTTCAAGGAGCGCTGCCAGGCGCCCTCCTCGTGCCCCTGGAAGGTGCCCCCGGTGAAGGCAGCCGCGAGGCCGAGCGCGTAGTTGGTGTGGTGCCCCGACAGCCCGAGCACCCGCGCACCACCGGAGGCGGCGCCGAACGTGCCGTAGAGGGCCGGCACGTAGAAGCCCGATCCGGCCTGGAGCGTCGCCCGATTGATCCGCGCCTGCACCTCGTAGCCAATGGCGATGGCCAGGGCCAGGATCTCCCCGGGCTTGTGCCTCGACTCGGCAAGGGCCAGCGGAGCGGTCACGGCGAACGGGTAGGCCCGGCTGTTGGACACGAAATCGGCGTACTCGAACCCCAGGGCCATCGTCCCGTTGGCCAGAGCGGCGCGCGACGAGAGGGTCTTCTTGCCGGTGGCCAGGATGGTGGCCTCGGGCTGGCCGCCACCCTCTTGCACGCAGAAGGAAGCGATGCTCTGGCCCCAGGCCTTGGTCGCTCCGACGAACAGACTCTCGCCGAGGAAGTCCACGAACGAGCGGCTCGCCTCCTCGATCACGGCCTCGGGCAGGTCCTCCACCTGCAACCCGGCGACCCAGTCCGCCAGCTCGCGTGTCACCAGACGTCCACCGGTGACCGTGTCCTCACGCGTGTCCATCGTTCTCCCCCTCGCAGCCAGCGGTCGGTGCCTCGTCCACCCTAGAAGTGCACCAGCTGGTCGAACGCGACGACCTCGTCTGGCGTGAACCCCTTCTCGTGGCCCGTCAAACCGTACAGGCGGGCCGCGTTCCCGCCCAGCAGGGCGCGACGATCCTCGGCCGCCACCTCGTCGGTCACCCGCATGGCCTGCTGGCGGTCGTCCGGCCAGTTGGCATCCTCGTAGGGGAAGTGGCTCCCCCACATGAGATGCGCGGTACCCAGCTTGTGGCGGTTCTTCACCGAGGAGCGGTCCTGGTGGAACACGAACCACGAGTGCTTCCGGATGTACTCGCTGGGCAACGCGTCGGGGTCCTTGAGCGCGTACTCGTCGAGGTGGCGGTGGCGCACGTAGTTGATGTCCATGAACTCGAGCCAGTGGAAGGCCCATCCTGCGTTCCCGTGCGCGAAGACGATGCGCACGTCGGGGAACCGATCGAAGACGCCGCCCGCGACCAGGGGCAGCGCGGCGTCGGCCATCGGGGGCTTCAACCCGGGGGCGATACCTCCGGTGGGCGATGTCCCCTTCGCACCCAGGCCGTAGTGCAGGCTCACTGGGATACCGGCCTCGTTGACGATCTCCCAGAACGGGTCGTCTGCGGGGTTCCCCGCCACCGCATTGCCGCTCGGCCAGGAGTCGAGCAGCACACCGCGGGCACCGTGCTCCTTCACGCAGCGCAAGAGCTCCTCACAGGCGTCCTCGATCGTGGTGGCGGGAATCTTCGCCAGGCCGATGAGTCGCGAGGGGTCGTCCGCGGCATACTCGGCGATCCAGTCGTTGTAGGCGCGCACACACGCCAGCTTCAGCTCCCGGTTCTCGAGCAGGTTGAGGGCGTCCCACAGTCCCGAGGAGGGGTAGAGCACCTCGGCGATCACACTGTCGGCCTCCTGCGTGCGGATACGCTCGGCCGGGTCGTAGAGCCCGGGCAGCACGTCGTCGAAGCTGACCGGCTTGGCTCCGCTCGGGGGTAGCCGGTACCCCGATCCGGCGCCGGCGGTCGCCGGCAGCGGGACCGGCTCGATGCCGTCGATGACCCACATGCTCGCCGCGTCGACCGTCTCGAGCCTTGGTGCACCGCCACGCAGCGCCTCGGGCAGTCGCTGGAACAGGTCCGGTGGCTCCACGACGTGCGAGTCCGCCGAAATCAAGGTGAACGCCGTGCTGTCTGTCATTGCTCTCCAGTGTCTCCTGTCCTCGAAGCGATGCCCGCGTCGGCGCGGCGTCCGGTCACGATGCCTGTGTGGCCCCGGACGCCTCCACGGACACGGCGCCGGCAACCCCGGGTCGCTGTTCGCAAGGCCATGCGACGACTCCCTGGGCCCCTGGTTCCCTACGCCGCGGCGCTGAGCGTTGTGGGCTCGTCATAGGGGACGTGGTAGAGGTCGGCCGCGTTCTTCCACATGATCCGCTCGATCTCGCTGTGGGTGGCCCCGGCGCGCTCGAGGATCTCACGCCCCAGCTGGTAGTCCATGGGCCAGGCGCTCGATGAGTGGGGGAAGTCGGGGCCCCACATGATGTTGGGCACACCGATGTCGTAGCGGTTGGCCGCACCCATCTCGTCGACGATGTAGACGACGCTCACGTTCCGGCGGAAATACTCACTCGGCAGCATGGGGAGCTTCCAGTCATGCCGGTTGCGCAGGACGGACTCGTCGAAACGCTCGAGGTAGTAGGGCACCCAGCCGGTGTGCACCTCGGAACCCACGAACCTCAGGTCGGGGAACCGCTCGAAGACGCCGGTCGAGATCATCTTCCACAAGATGACTGGGAAGCTGCCCGCCTCGATGTCGAGCCCGAGGGTCTTGGCCCGCGTCACCTGATCGGCCACGCCCTCAGCGGAGAGTCTCGAGCCCAGGTCGCCGGCGGGGAAGAAGAACTGCGTGTGGACGTTGACCGGGAAATCGAGCTCGACCGCGGCAGCCCAGAAGCGGTCGTCCTCGGGGGTGGGCTCGCTGAAGTTCCCGCTCGGATACGCCTCGAGCTGGGCGGTGCGCAGCCCCATCCCGACGCAACGGTGCAGCTCGTCGAGGCAGTCGTCGATGCCCGTGGTCGGCAAGGTGCCGTTGCAGATGAACCGCTCGGGCGCATAGGCCTGGAACTCGGCGATCCAGTCGTTGTAGACCTTGAAGCAGGCCAGCGAGAGCTCCCGGTCAGGCATCAGCTTGATGCCGTTCCACACGGTGGAGACACCGTTGAAGATGACCTCGGCGTCGGTTTCGTCCTCGATGATCTCCTGCACCCGCGCCGCAGGGTCGTAGGAGCCGGGGAACATGTCCTCGTAGCGGACGCCCCGGTCCTTGATCTGCTTGAAGCTGTCGATCAGCGAGGCCCGGTCGAAGCGCTTCGACGAGCGCGAGTACATGGAGCTGAAGCCCATTACCGAGGGGCGCTTCTGGCCTTCCATGATCCAGGCGTGGCCCTTGGTCTTGGGTGTCTCGATGATCCGCGGACCCCGCTCCTTGTACTTCTCGGGGAGACGGTCCGTCCACAACGTGGGCGGCTCGTTGACGTGGCCGTCAGCGGAGATGGACTTGTACTGCATGTCGTTCCCTCTTCCTTCCTGAGACGAATACGGCTCGTCACCACACGTCAGCAGCTTGTGTCCGCGCTCCACACGGCGGGCGAACCCCCAGCTGACGCTAGCGTCTCGCAAGAAATCTGTCAGTAGCGTGACACTTTATCACGCCCGACGCAAGACGGCCTCTGGCCACGTTACCCCGGTGAGGCGAACCCCCTTCCCGGCGACTCGATCCACCCGACGGGTCAGAACCCCCCCACCGCCGCCGGAACCGGATCGTCGGACCAGAGGCGGTTGCCCACGGATGCCAGCGCCTCGGCAGCGCTCCCGAGGAGCGCGTCGAGGGACTGCCCACGACGCACCAGGGCGGGAAGCGGATGCTCCTCGGACAACCCGATGGCGCCGCAGACCTGCATGGCGTGCTTGGCCACCAGGTCGTGCGCACCGGCGGCCACGGCCTTGGCCCAGCAAGCCGACGCCGCCGAGCCGTCCTCCCATGCCGCGGCGACGAGCGCCTTGGCCCCGACCACCTCTGCGTAGGACTCCGAGAGGCGGAACCGCACGGACTGGTTGACGCCGATGGGCTTTCCGAACTGACGGCGGGTGCTGACCTGCTCGGCCGCCACGTCGAGGATCCGGTTCGCCACGCCGGCCAACTCGCTGGCCAGGGCCAGGCGGGATCGTCGCTCGACGTGGGCCCACGGCCCAAGGTCCCGGGCGCTCGAGCCGCGGGCCCGGACGCGGAACCAGCCGGAGCCCTGCGCCATCCCGGCGAGGGCCTCCTCCTCGACGGTCGCGTCCTCCAGCAGGTGGAGGCGCCCGCCCGAGGGCACCAGGAGTGCGGTCCCCCTGGCCTCGACGCTCCGCAGCGTGATCCCTGCCGCGTCGACCTCGCCGCCGTGCCCCCCCTGGTGGGCGTCGGCCGACAGGGAGGTCGGCCACAGCACCGACGCCCCCTCCACGCCGAGCAGTCCGGCCCAGACCACGTCGAGCGCTCCGGCCTCGACGGCCGCGTCCCCCTGCTCCTCGAAGAGCGCGGTGAACGCGAACGCCTCGTCGGCCTCGGCGAGCTCGAGCCACCCGAACTCGCCGAGGGCGGTGCCGAGGTCGGCGGCAGAGCGCAGCAGCGCCTCACGCACCGATGTGCCGCGCCAGGACCTTGAGGTCGTCGTCCATACCGGTCATCTCCATCTAGTCGCGCGGGAGGTGCAGGACCCTGTCCGCGACGATCGATCGCTGGACCTCGCCGGCCCCGCCGAAGATGCTCGTGGCCCGGCTGTACCACCAGCCGTCACGCCACGGGTCGGCGGACTCGTCGAAGGCGAAGCCGGATCGGACCTGGTGGCGGGCCACCTCGAAGATCGACTGCTCGGCGCGGGCCAGGAGGATCTTGTCCGCCGAGGCCTCGGGACCCACGGTCTCGCCCGCATCGAGGCGCCGAACGGTCTGCATGGCCCTGGCGCGGACCTCCTGGAGCTGCAACCACGCCCCGGCCAGCGCGGGCGCGGTGCCCTCGTCACCCCCGACCGAGCGCAGGTGCTCCTTGAGCTGACGGAAACGGAGTCCGAGCCAGGCTTGGCGCTGTGCGGCGTACATGCTGCGCTCGTACTGGAGCATGTACATGGCGACCTTCCAGCCGTCGTCGGGAGCCCCGATCATCCGGCTCACCGGGACGCGCACCCCCTCGAAGAATGTCTCGCACATCTCCTCGACACCGCTGGCGAACGTCAGCGGACGGCGGGTCATCCCGGGCGAATCGGTGTCGATGAGCAGCGCGGCCAGCCCACGGTGACGGCTCTCGGCGGTCCCGGTGCGCACCAGGGTCAGGAATCGCACCGCCAGGTGCCCGTGGCTGGTCCACACCTTCTGGCCGTCGACGACGACGTGGTCCCCGTCGACGACGCCGCGGGTGCGCAGCGATGCCAGGTCGCTCCCCGCGTCCGGCTCGGAGAACGCCTGCCCCCAGGCTTCCCGGCCCGACAGCAGCAGCGGGAGGTACTCCTCCGCCACCGACGGCGCGAAGTGGAGCATGGCCGGTCCGATCACCTCGATCGACAGGTCGGTGTCAGGGAGCTCGATCCCGGCGCGGCCCAGCTCGTCGTAGTAGGTGGCCCGGTGGCGCGGTCCCCCGCCGAGGCCCCCGAGCGCCTCGGGCCAGCCCATCCGCTTCCACCCCGCGTCCCACATGGCGCTGGTCAGGACCAGTCCGTTGGCGATGCGCTCCTCGGGCGAGGCCGACGGGCGACCGAGCCCAGGTGCGTTCTCCTCGAGCCAGGAACGGAGCCCGACGCGGTACTCGTGCAGGTCGGTGCTCACGGATGGGCCGGCCATGGTCAACGCTTCCAGGGCTTCTGGGGCTTGGCGGCGTCCCGGTCGACCTGCTCGGTGGCAATCGGGTTCCCCACCTGGGTGTAGAGGAGGCCGGTGGCCAGGGCCTGCGACCTCGTGACGTCGAGCGACTGCCAAAGGTTCTTCACCGTGCCCTGCACGGCCACCGGGGGCTGCCCGGCGATGACCCGCGCGATCTCCTGTGCCCGCTCGACGAGCGAGGGCCGCGGCACGATCTCGGTCACCAGCCCGATGGCCAGCGCCCGCTCGGCGGTCATGCGCTCGTGCAGCCCCAGGAGCGACATCCTGAGCACGTCGGAGAAGCCCATCTTGAAACGCATGGCGATGGGCTCGAGGGCGGCCACGAAGCCGTACGTCACATGGGGGTCGAAGAACGTGGCCTCGGGGGAGCAGACCACGATGTCGCAGTCTGCGATCCAATAGAAGGCGCCGCCGGCACACATCCCCTGGACCGCGGCGACCACGGGCTTCCAGACCTCATTGCGCCGCGGGCTCAGATGCCGACCCGGGTCCTCGTTCTCGGCCCACGGGTGCGCCCGGTCGACGAACGGGCTGTCGGTGGCCAGACGCTCGGTGACGTCGACCCCGGTGCAGAAGGCCCTGTCCCCGGCCGCCGCCAACACCACGACCCGGACGTCGTCGTTCGCCTTGACCCCCTCCCAGAGCAGAGAGAACTCCTCTTGCATCCGGTCGTTGAAGGCGTTGAGCACCTCGGGCCGGTTGAGCGTCACGGTCATGACGCCGTCCTCGCGGGTCTCCACGACGATCGTCTCGTAGGGCATGTGCTTCTCGTCTCGCTGGATCGTGGCAGGGTCGCAGTGGCCCCCTCCGGCGCCGCGGCGCGCAGACACTATCTGGATCTGGGAGCAGGTGTGACATGGCCACGTGACGGCCCGGAGCGCTACCACCGCCAACTCCGCCGGCGGGCAGAACTGTCAGCAAAGTGACAGAATGGTCCCTTGCCAGCTTCCTCCGAGATCCTCAGACGCGCACCCTCGCTGCGCGACGAGCACAAGGCTCGCACCAAGAAGGCGCTGCGCCAAGCGGCGCTCAAGCTCTTCGCCACGAAGGGGTACGACACCACCACCATCGAGGAGATCGCCGAGATGGCCGGCGTCTCGGCCCGGACCTTCTTCCGCTACTTCCCCACCAAGGAGTCGGTGCTGTTCCTGGGCGAGCCCGAATGGCTCCAGTCGTTCGCCGAGGTGTACCCGGCACAGCCCCGGGCGCTCGGCGACGTGGATGCCATGTGCACCACGCTGACCGAGCTGGCATCGGGACTCCTGCGGGGACGCCGCGCCATGCAGCTCTACCAGCGCGCCGTCGCCTCGTCGGCGACGCTGCGAGGCCGCGAACAGGACCACCGGCAGGAGGACGTCACGAACATGGCGGCGGCCATCGCCGTGCGGCGGGGCCTCCGGGAGGTCGACGAGAGCTGCCTCCTCCTGGCCTCGATCGGCCTGGTCACCTACTGGCGAGCCATCGACGTCTGGCTGAACGGCCCGGGCGGGACAGACCTCCGGACGGTGATCGTCGACGAGTTCAACCACCTGGCCCGACTCATGGGTGGCCCGAACGGGACCGTCACCCCACCGACGCCCTAGGGTTCCACCCCATGAGCAACGTCACCGACATCTTCGACCTCGGAGGGAAGACAGCCGTCGTGACCGGGACCAGCGCCGGGATCGGCACACGCCTGGCGCGCACGCTCGTCCTCGCCGGGGCGACCGTGGTGGCGATCTCCCGCCGGACGACCGTCCTCGACGAGGAGGCCATGGCCACCGGCAGGCTCATCTCGCTCTCCGCCGACCTGGCCGAGCACGACCAGGTCCTGGCCGCGGCCGAGTCCAGCCTCGACCACCTCGGCGGGAGGGTCGACATCCTGGTGAACAACGCAGCCTGGCTCGACGGTGGCGTCCGGGCCGAGAACGAGTCCTACGACGGGATCCGACGCACCCTGGCCATCAACCTCGAGGCACCGGTCTTCCTCGCCCAGGCCTTCTTCCCCGGCATGCGCGATGCCGGAGGCGGTTCGATCATCAACATCTCGTCGATCGCCGGATCGGTGGCCATCGGCCGCTTCCCCCAGGCCGTGTACGCGGCCTCCAAGGGTGGAATCGACGCGCTGACCCGCGAATGGGCCTTCCAGTGGGGGCGGCACGGTATCCGCGCCAACTGCCTGGCCCCGGGCTTCATCGAGACCGAGATGACGGCGGAGGTCATCAACGTGCCGAAGGTACAGGACTGGATCCTGCGCAACACCCTGCTCCCCCGTCACGGGCAGCCAGACGACTTCGACGGAGCCCTGCTCCTGCTGGCCAGTGACGCCGGCCGCTACATCACCGGCCAGAAGCTCACCGTCGACGGCGGTTGGACCGCGCACTAAGGGGCGGGCGGAAGCGGCTGGCCCCATGGCGCACGCGGGGGTGAACGACCCACCCGATGTCAGCCGACGTCGGCGTAGCGAGGCGTCTCGGCGATCCCCGCCAAGGACGGGATGGGGCTGATCACCTTGCGCAGGGTCCGTACCGGGCCGTCTGTCTCCACCGTCTTGCGGGCGTGCTGGATAGCCAGGTTGTCCCAAGCCACCAGGTCACCTTGGCGCCAGTCGTGCTCGAAGATCCGCGATGGTTCGTAGAGGTGCGCGAAGAGCCGCTCGAGGAGGGCCTCGCTCTCGTCGTGGGGAAGCTCGGCCATCTCCTTCGTGTTCATCTGGCTCACGTACAGCAACGTCTGACCGGTGCGTGGGTGCCGGTGGCCGAGGGACGTCGTCGTCGCGACTTCCTGTTTCCGGATGGAGTCGAGGAGGTCCTCGTCGTCGGCACCGCCCCGTCGCTGCTGCCCCGTGACGTTGACAACGTGCAGCCCCTCGGCCCTGGCGCGCAGGTCGGCGGACAGGGTCTCCCACGCCACGGCCGCGCTCACGAAAGACGTGGGGACCGACGGCGGCTCCACCTCGGCGCCATAGAGGGACAGCACCTGGAACGGCTCGGGCGCCCACATCATGTCCGAGTGGAACTGCAGCCGACCGTGGGGGGCGTAGCCGCCTGGTTCCTTGTTCGAGACGACGTAGTTGTCCTGCCGGGCGCTGCCGCTCGGCCGCGCGTAGCCGATCAACAAGTCGGCGAGATAGGTCTGGTAGGTGCGGTCGATGTCGATGCCGCGGAACACGAGCAGGCCCCGATCGTCGAACGCCTCTCGGAGCGCGCCTCGGGCCTTCGCGTCGATCTCGACGGGCTCGAAGTCGACGATCTCCACACCGAATGCGGGAAAGAGCTCGCGGATCTGGATCTTGGCCATGGCCTCGTCGTCCCCCTCTTTTCTCGGAATCAGTGTACCGGCGGCGGCCGGATCGTCCCGTGCCGCCGAGGTCACCGACCGTCGGGCGGGGGGAGGGAGACCAGCCGTTGCCACTGCTCTTCGATGGCCTCGAGGTCCTCCTGGCGGTCGATATCCGCGGCGTCGCCGACATCGCTGCACTCGACGAGGTCGACCAGCTCGGGGTGGGCCCGCAAGAACGCCCGCCCGCCCGTGTCCCCGCTGGCCGCCCCGACGACTCGCTCCCACAGCGAACGGTCGAAGAGGACCGGAGTGCGCGGCAGCCCTCCGAAGCCGGCCACCACGGCGAGGGATCCGGACTGCCATCGCGCCACGAGCCGCTCGACGAGCCCGGGGAGGATCGCGGGTTGATCGACGGGAGCCACCAGTGCTCCCGCGGCACCCTGTCGCCCCGCCTCGGCCAGGCCGGACGCCAATGAGGTCGACATCCCTGCCGCCCAGCCTTCGTTGCGGACCACCACCGCCCGGCCGAGGTCGCACTCGCGACCGACACGGTCGGCCTGCGCACCGACCACGGCGATCACGGGCGAGCAGCCCCCGGCCTCGAGCGTGGCCACCGCCCGCTCGATGAGCGGTCGCCCGGCGAAGGCCACCAGTGCTTTCGGACGCCCGAATCGTCGCCCTGCGCCGGCGGCGAGCACCACGCCGGCGCAGCTCGCCGTCACCCCACCGCCGACTTGTGGATCGGTCCCGAGGCAGTGCGCAGGGACGAGCCGGTTCCGCCGCCGGACCTGACCGACACGATCTCGGCGCAGATCGATATGGCCGTCTCGGCCGGAGTCCGCGCCCCGATGTCGAGACCGATCGGGGCCATGATCCGGTTGAGCTCCTCGTCGGTGACGCCGGCGTCGCGCAGCCTGGCCTCGCGGTCGACGGTCGTGCGGCGTGAGCCCATGGCGCCGACGTAGCCCACCGACGTCCCGAGGGCACCCACGATCGCCGGGACGTCGAACTTGGGATCGTGGGTCAGGACGCAGACGGCGTCACGTGGTCCGAGGGAGTCCCCCACCCTCCCCAGATAACGGTCGGGCCACTCGGCAACCACCTCGTCGGCCATGGGGAACCGCTCGCGGGTGGCGAAGACCGACCGGGCGTCGCACACGGTGACGTGAAAGCTGAGCACCTTGGCCACCCGGGCCAGGGCAGCCGAGAAGTCGACCGCACCGAAGATGATCAGGCGGGGGGCCGGTGCGAAGGCCTGGACGAACACCGAGACCCTGTGCTGACCGAGCTGGCCCCGGGGGCCGTAGTGGCGCAGCTCGGTGCTCCCGGCGTCGATGAGGCCGAGGGCGTCGCGCGCCACGGAGCCGTCCAGGCCGTCGTTGCCCAGGGATCCGACCGCCGGGCCCGACCGCCGGATCAGCATCGTGGCGCCCAACGTCGTGTCGGCGCGCCCCGCTTCGGCGTCCTCCCCCGCTGCTCCGTCCGCTCCCGCTCCGAGACCGTCGGACCGACCGGCGCCATCGCCAGACGTGAGTGCGATCACCGTCGCCAGGGCAACCGGCTCCTCGGCGCGCAGGTGGGCGCGCAACGCGACGAGGACCTCCTCCACTGGTCCGGTCACCCGACCGGCTGGACGAACACCTGGACCGTCCCGCCACAGGTGAGCCCGACGGCGAAGGCGTCCGCATCGGAGTACCCGAAGGTGCACAGTCGCGGCGTTCCCGTCTCCATGACCTCGAGCGCCTCGGTCACCACCGCCCCCTCGACGCAGCCACCCGAGACCGACCCGACCACCTGGCCATCCTCGTTCACCGCCATGGCGGCTCCGGGCTCCCGCGGTGCCGACCCGCCCGTGGCGACCACCCGGGCCAGGACGACCCGCTTCCCCTCGGACCGCCACCGTGCCACGTCGTCGACCACGTCCCTCATGGCTCACAGCGTACGGCGCGGTCCCGTCCGGGTCGGCCGCTCGTTCCGAGCTGGCCCGTCGGCCCTAAGATCGACCAGGAATGTCGGTGCGGACAGAGCATGAGTGGATCGAGACGACTCCGGCCGGCCTGCCCGTGGCCGAGGCGGCAGCGTGGGCGGCGCGGCCCGACTGCGGCGCCGTCGTCACGTTCTGTGGCACGGTGCGCGACCACTCCGAGGGACGGATTGGGGTCGTCTCCCTCGAGTACGAGCTGTACGAGGAGTACGCCGTGCGGGCCATGGAGCAGGTGGCCGCGGCGGCCAGGTCTCGCTTCCCCGGGCTGGGCCGGATCGCCCTGATTCACCGCGTCGGAGCCCTGTCGGTCGGCGAGACCTCGGTGGTCGTGGCCGTCTCGGCCCCCCACCGCTCCGAGGCCTTCGACGCCGCACGTCAGTGCATCGACATGATCAAGACGTCGGTGCCCGTCTGGAAGCGCGAGACCTGGGCGGGAGGGTCGGACTGGTCGGCCTGCGCACACCCCCTGGCCGACGTCCCCGACGTGGTCACGCCGTGACGGCGGAGGCGGATCATCGGGACGCCGGCACCGGCGAACTGCTGCTGCCCCTGCCCGAGGCCCGCCGCCACGTGCTCTCCGCCGTGCGCGCCCTGCCGGTCGAGCGTGTTCCCCTCGCTGCGGCCCTCGGCTCGGTGACCGCCGAAGCGGTCACATCGCCACGCCCCGTGCCGTCGTTCGCCAACTCGAGCATGGACGGCTACGCCGTGAGGGCCTCGGACACCGCGTCGGCACCGGTCCGGCTGCGCGTGGTGGGTGAGATCCTGGCCGGACACACTCCTGACCTCACGGTCGGCCCAGGGGAGGCCGCCCGGATCATGACAGGGGCGCCCCTGCCCGACGGGGCGGACGCCGTGGTGATGGTCGAGCACACCCGCCGTCACGGTGTCGACGCCGTGACGATCGAGTCCGGGGTGGACCAGGGGGCCAGCGTGCGCCGCCCCGGCGAGGACATTGCCGCGGGTCAGATCGTCTTCGAGGCCGGGACCGAGCTTGAGCCGGCGCGGATCGGGGTCCTGGCCAGCCTCGGACTCACGGAGGCGACGGTGCACCGCCGCCCCGTGGTCGGGGTGCTCTCCACCGGGGACGAGCTGGCGACCGGGACCGGCGAGCCCGCCGGGGCACAGATCAGGGATGCCAACCGTCCCATGCTCTTGGGCCTCCTCGAGCGCTCGGGCTTCGCCTCACTCGACCTGGGCGTCGCCGGGGACAACGAGGAGGCGATCTCCGGCGCGCTGTGTGACGCCGCGACCCGCTGCGACGCCATCGTCACCACGGGCGGGGTGAGCATGGGCGACGTCGACTACGTGCGCGTCGTACTGGAGAAACTCACGGCCGGCCAGGCTCGCTGGATGAAGGTGGCCATCAAGCCGGCCAAGCCCTTCGCGTTCGGGCTCCTGGCCGAGTCGGGTGTCCCCGTCTTCGGCCTGGCCGGGAACCCCGTCTCGGCCGTCGTCGGTTTCGAGCTGTACACCCGGCCGGCCTTGCGGGCCATGGCGGGCCACCGACGGCCCGATCGGCCGGTGGTCAGAGCGATCGCCACCGAGGGCATCGAGCGCGGGCCCGACGGCAAACTTCATCTCGTCCGTGTCACCGTGACCGCCGACGACGACGGCATGCTCCACGCGGTCCCTTCGGGCGGCCAAGGCTCCCACATGCTGCTGGCCACCGCTCGATCCAACGCCTTCGCGCTCGTCCCCGACGGGGACGGGATCGAGGCCGGCGACCCGGTCGAAGTGTTGCTGACCGGGGCAGACCACCTCGGCGGCCGTTCAGTCCTGCTCGGGGACGCGGGGGTCCTCTCGTGAGCTCTCCATGGGCTCCCCTGGTCGACACCTACGGGCGCGTCCACAACGACCTGCGGATCTCGGTGACCGACCGGTGCAATCTCCGCTGCGTCTACTGCATGGCCGACGACATGGAGTTCATGCCGCACGCCGAACTTCTCTCGTTCGCCGAGATCGAGCGGGTGGCGGCCGTCGCGCACCGGCTGGGCGTCGACGCCGTGCGCATCACCGGGGGCGAGCCGCTGGTGCGCCGGGGCATCGTCGACCTGGTGGCGGGCCTGAGACGGATTGGGTTCTCCGACCTGTCCATGACGACCAACGGGATCCTTCTCCCCCCTTTGTGCGGCGCGGCTGAAGGAGGCTGGCCTGCAGCGGGTCAACATCAGCTGCGACTCCCTGCGCCCGGACCGCTTCGCCAAGATCCGGAGGCGCGGCGGCCTGGCCGAGGTCCTGGCCGCCATGGACGCGGCCGAAGCCGCCGGACTGTCACCCGTGCGGGTCAACGTCGTCCTCGTGGCAGGCGTCAACGACGACGAGGTGCTCGATTTCGCGGCTTTCGCCCGACGGACCGGCCGGACCGTGCGCTTCATCGAGTTCATGCCCCTCGATGCCGGCGCCAGCTGGACCCGGGACCAATTGGTGCCCGGGGACGTGGTGTTGCGCACCATCTCGGAAAGATGGCCGCTCGAAGCCGACACCCTGGAGGGGGATCCGGCACCCGCGGAGCGCTACCGCTTCACGGACGGTGCCGGCGAGATCGGCGTCATCTCGAGCGTGACCCGCCCATTCTGCGGTTCGTGCAACCGGCTCCGCCTGACCGCGGACGGTGCCGTCCGTAACTGCCTCTTCTCAAACGACGAGTCATCGGTCCGGACCGTGCTGCGCGGCGGTGGCTCGGACGAGGACGTGGCCGGGGTCATCCGTTCCTGCCTGGAACGCAAGCTCCCCGGGCACGGCATCAACGACCCCGTCTTCGTGCGGCCGCGGCGGTCGATGTCCATGATCGGCGGGTAGCGTGCCCGCACCTGGTGAGGGCGGTGGGGGAACGGCGAGACCACAGGCCAAGGTCCTCACGGTCTCGACCTCGGTGCACGGCGGCACTCGGGAGGACCGATCGGGGGAGGCTCTCACCGAGCGGCTGAACACGGCGGGATTCATGGTGGTCGAGCGGAGGGTCACACGTGACGGTGTCGAGACCGTGTCCACCGCCATCGCGGACATGGCACGAGGGTTCAGCGGCCTGCTCGTCACCACCGGGGGGACCGGGTTCGCCCCCAGCGACCTGACGCCCGAGGCCACCGCGCTGGTGCTCGAGAGGGAGGCACCCGGACTGGCCGAGGCGTCTCGCGCCGTGAGCCCTCTCGGTGCGCTCTCGCGGGGACGGGCCGGGACCATTGGATCGTGCCTGGTGCTGAACGCTCCCGGGTCCCCCACCGGCGCGATCGAGACCCTGGAGGCCGTGCTGGGCGTCGTCCCCCACGCACTGGACCTTCTCGCCGGCCGGCGACCCCACTGAGCCGGCAGTCCCGCCGGGGGCCTCAGCCCCCCGAGACGGGGGGCAGCACCGCGAGCTCGTCCGCGGTACCGAGCGGCGTGTCTGGTGCGACCTCCTCACCGTTGAGCCAGACACGACTGGTGGCCAGCACCTCTTCGAATCGCTCTCCGTAGATCGCCACCGCATGGTCGAGTGCCTGGCGGACGGTGGCGCCATGCGCCTCGTCCGATGCCGTGCCCGCCGCCTCCCGGGCGGGACCGAAGAGCCGCAGGACCGTCACGTGGACCCGCCTGCCCCACCTCGTCGACGCTGAAAGGATGGCACGGACACCGATGTTATGCAGGCCGACCGTCGCCATGTCCCCCGTGTTACCGTGCCGCCGTGGCCACCTTCCAGATCGGGGAAGCGGCGGAGCTGCTCGGCGTGAGCACCGACACCCTGCGCCGCTGGATCGACTCGGGGAAGCTGGCGGCCACGAAGACCGCCGGCGGTCGCCGCATCGTCGACGGGGTGGAGCTGGCCCGCCTGGCTCAGTCGCTGGCCACGGCGCCGGGCCAGGACGCCATCGGTTCGACCTCGGCCAGGAACCGCCTGGTGGGCCTGGTCACCCAGGTCAAGCGCGACACGGTGATGGCCCAGGTCGACATGGTCTGCGGGCCGTACCGCGTGGTGTCGTTGATGAGCAGCGAGGCGGCCGACGAACTGGGCCTGGCCCCCGGGGTGGTTGCCGTGGCCACCGTGAAGGCCACCAACGTCGTGATCGAGATGCGGCGGGAACGCGGGCGCTGACCAACCGGAAGCCCCGGCGGCGCCGCCAGCCACAGGAACCGTCAGCGGCGACGGGTGGCGAGGGCGGGATCTCGGCCCCAGTCGCCGGAACGCCCGCCCGACTTGCGCCACACGGCCAGATCCTCGAGGCGTGCCGCCGGGTCCTCGGTGAGGAGCTCGGCCAGGATCGAGAGGCCGGCACCCGCACAGGCCGTCAGCGCCTCCATTTCCACCCCCGTGCGGGCCACCACCTGGGTGACCGCCTCGACCATCAGGGTGCCGGACCGCCACTCGACGTGCACCGAGACGGCGTCGAGCGGCAGGGGGTGGCACAGCGGGATCAGGTCGGACGTCCGTTTGGCGGCGTAGCGTCCGGCCAGCTCGGCCACCCGTACGACTGCTCGCTCCTCGTCGGCCAGCAACCTCCCCAGGTCGGCCGTCGTGTGGATCACGCAGCGCGCCGTGGCCCGCCGCAACGTGACCGGCTTGCCGGTGACGTCGACCATCCTGGCCCGCCCGTGTTCGTCGAGGTGGGTGAGCCCCGGCATAGCCGGAATATACCCGGGCGGCGCAGGGCCGGGCCCGCCCGACCGTCGCTTCGCTCCCCGGCTCGGCGGTACGCGAGTATTGAGTTCAGCTGGATCGCCATGGGGTGCCGGATCTCGAGCCAAGGGTGGACACGTGACCTTCTTCGACAGTGCTGATGCCGGGCACGCGCCCGCGGCACCGATGCCGGAGGACCCCGCGCCGCAGGGCCGGACGCCACCGGGCCGCGCCGGCACTCCCCGGGACGTCGCCGTGGCACTCGAGCGCCACGGGTACTTGGCGGACGAGGCGTTGGCCACGGTCATCTTCCTGGCCCTGCGGATGCAGCGGCCCCTCTTCCTCGAAGGGGAGGCTGGGGTCGGCAAGACGGAGGTCGCCAAGGTGCTGGCCCGCTGGACCGGGGGCGAGCTTCTGCGACTGCAGTGCTACGACGGCATCGACGTGGCCCAGGCGATCTACGAGTGGGACTACGCCCGCCAGCTTCTGCATCTCCGTGCCTCCGAGGTCTCACGCGCCGGATCGATCTCGGAACGTGCGCTCGAGGACGAGCTGTTCTCCGAGCGATTCCTCGTCAGGCGACCGCTCCTGCGCGCCATCGCGGATGCGGCGACGGCGGACGCGGCGCCCGTGCTGCTGATCGACGAGGTGGACCGGGCCGACGACGAGTTCGAGGCTCTGCTGCTCGAAATCCTGTCGGACTACTCCGTCACGGTTCCCGAGATCGGCACGTTCTCGACATCGCGCCCGCCGGTGGTGGTCATCACCTCGAACCGGACCCGGGACGTCCATGACGCGCTCAAGCGGCGCTGTCTCTACCACTGGGTCGAGCACCCGAGTATCGACCGCGAGGTGGCCATCCTCGAGCTCAAGGTCCCCGGTGTCGACCGGTCGTTGGCCAACCAGCTGGCGTCGGCGTCGGCGGCGATGCGCAACATGGGGCTGTACAAGGTTCCCGGCGTGGCCGAGACGATCGACTGGGCCGCCGCGCTCGACGCACTCGGAGTGCGCCGGCTCGACGAGGAGTCGACGCGCCAGACCCTCGGCACGGTCCTCAAGTACCGCGAGGACGCCGAGCGAGTGCGCGAGGGCGGGATTTCCTCGATCCTCGACGCCGCGATCGGCCACGGGGGCTGACATGGCCACCCTCGCCGAGGTGGCCGCCGGATTCGGCGGGGCGCTGAGAGCAGGCGGCCTCGAAGCGCCGCTCTCCTCGGTCCGCGGCTTCGCGCAGTCCCTCGCCGAGGTCGGCATCGCCTCTCCCGCGTCGGTCTACTGGGCCGGACACTGCTGCTTCGTCCACCGCCCGGAGGACTCTGCCGCCTATGCCGCCGTCTTCAACGACTACTTCGGCCAGGTCACCTCCGAGAGTGTGGCCGCCTCACCACCTCCCGCAACCGCTCAGGGCGGCGACGATGCTGCGGACGGCACGCCGGTGGGGATGCCCGGTCCCGACGAGGAGGGTGCCGACGCCAGGACGCATGTCGTGCGGTACAGCGCGCTCGAGGTGCTGCGCTCCAAGGACTTCGCCTCGTGCAGCGACGACGAGCTCAGGGAGATCGAACGCCTCATGCACTCGATGCTCTTCTTGGCCCCCCGGCGTCGCTCCCGGCGTGCGACGCCGACGCGTCGTGGGCGCGGTCGTCCCGACCTGCGCAAGACGGTGCGAGCCTCTCTCCCCCTCGGTGGCGAGACCCTCCGGCTCCATCGCTCCGGGCCGAGCGTGAAGGAACGCTCTGTCGTGCTGCTCGTTGACGTCAGCGGCTCCATGGACCCCTATAGCCGGGCCTTCCTCCTCTTCGCCCACGCGGCCGTCTCGGCGCGACGACGCATCGAGGTGTTCACACTGGGTACCAGGCTCACCAGGGTGACCCGCGCCCTGGCCCCCCACGATCCAGACGACGCGGTCGGGCAGGCGGCGAGTGCCGTCGAGGACTTCTCCGGTGGTACCCGCCTGGGCGAGGCTCTGCGACGCTTCAACGACCACTTCGCCATCGCCGGCATGGCGCGGGGCGCGGTGGTCGTCATCTTCTCCGACGGCTGGGACCGGGGTGATCCCGGGCAGATCGAAGAGCAGATGGCTCGGCTCGACGGCGTGGCGCACCACGTGATCTGGGTGAACCCGCTGAAGGCCGCTCCGGGGTATGCCCCGCTGGCCCGCGGCATGGCCGCCGCGCTTCCCTACGTCGACAAATTCCTCGAGGGACACTCGCTGTCCTCCCTCGAGCACCTCTCCGAGGTCATGGCGGCCTGAGGTCCATGTTTCGCGACGAGAAAGGAACACACCGATGGAGTTGAGCAACGAGTTCGAGGTCAGCGTCCCGCTGAGCGAGGCGTGGGAGATCCTGACCGACATCGAGCGGATCGCGCCGTGCATGCCCGGTGCCGAGTTGCGTGAGGTCGAAGGTGACGAGTACCGCGGTGCCGTCAAGGTGAAGCTTGGGCCCATCACGGCCGAATTCCGTGGGACCGCCCACTTCGTGGAGAAGGACGACAGCACCCACCGGGCCGTCCTCCAGGCCGAGGGTCGCGAGGCGCGCGGCCAGGGCAACGCCAAGGCCACCATCACGGCCGAGCTCGAGTCGCTGGGCGACCGGACGAAGGTCTCGGTGAGCACTGACCTCCAGATCACCGGGAAGGTGGCGCAGTTCGGGCGCGGCGTCCTGGCCGACGTCTCGACCAAGCTCCTCGGGCAGTTCGCCCAGAACCTCGAACAGACCGTGGTGGGTCCTCCTCCGGCTCCGGCCACCGCTGCGTCGGAAGGCGCGGTCGAGACCGCGGCGACCGGAGCCCCGGGGGCAGCCCGGCCGGTGGTCTCGGCGCCCAGCGAGCCCGTCGACATCCTCGCCGTGGCCGGGGCACCGGTGACCAAGCGCATCATCCCGCTCATCGGAGCCGTGGTCGTGGTGCTGATCCTGGTCAGGCTGCTCCGCCGCTCGCGCCGCCGCTGCTCGACCGCATGAGCACCACCCCGCTCGCCTATCCCCCCACGATCCCCAACCTGATGGCGCGGGCGGCGGCGAGCTTCGGCCGGCGCGACTACGTGGTCACGCTCGAGCAGCGGCTCAGCTTCGCCGCGGCCGAGGAGCAGTCCCGCCACCTCGCGGCGCGGCTGCTCCGCGCCGGGATCGGCAAGGGCACGCGGGTGGGGCTGCTGTTCCCACAGGGGCCCGATTTCGTCGTGGCTCTCCTGGCCGTGACCCGAATCGGCGCGCTCGCCGTCCTGTTGAGCACCTTCGCACGCGGTCCCGAGCTCCGGCGGGCGGTCCGCCACGCCGACCTGGACACGCTGCTGGCCACGCGCTCCATCGCCGGGCACGACACCGAGCAGCTCCTGGCGGCAGCGTGGGAGGAGCTCGGAGAGGCGGCTGACCAGGACCTGTGCCTCACCGAGGCGCCCTACCTCCGCCGCATCTGGCTGGTCGGGGACGCCACCGCCCCGTGGGCCACACCGGTGCCGGCACTGGACCAGCTCACCAGCCAGGCCACCGACGACGCGCTGGTGCGCCAGGTCGAGACCGAGGTGACCCCGTCGGACCTGATGGTGATGATCCACACCTCGGGTGCGACCGCCGACCCCAAAGCCGTGGTCCACACCCACGGCGCCCAGGTCCGGCAGGCCTGGACCCTGGCCCAGCTCTACGGGTTCACCGAGGATGTCCGGACCTTCACCAACATGCCCTTCTTCTGGGTGGGCGGCCTCACGGTCTCGCTCCTGACCCATATGCACGCGGGCGGCGCCGTGCTCACCATCGACCGCATGGACGGGCCGGCCATGGTCGACCTGATCGAGCGCGAGCGGGCGACGCGGCTGTCGGGGTGGACGCTGCTCGATCGCCTGTCCGCCGACCCGGCCCTGGCCGGCCGGGACCTGAGCGGCCTGGCGGCACTGGACGCCGCCGGCGGCGATCCCACCCGCAGGCACAACTCGCTCGGGATGTCCGAGACCTGCGGACCGCACACCGCCACCTCGGCGCAGGAGAACGCACAACCGCTGCCCGAGCACCTCCGGGGTTCGTTCGGGCCGGCTGTGCCTGGTTTCGAGCACCGGATCGTGGACCTCGAGACCCGTTCGACCGACGAGCCCGAGGGAGTCGAGGGCGAGATCCTCGTGCGCGGCCCCTCGCTCTTGGCCGGCCTCTACAAGAAGGAGCGCGCCGAGACCTTCGACCGCGACGGCTGGTACCACACGGGCGACAAGGGGTTCTTCCGCGGCCGTTACCTCTTCTACACCGGGCGGCTGACCGAGATGATCAAGACCGGCGGGGCGAACGTGGCCCCGCGGGAGGTCGAGCTGGCCGTCGAGTCCCTGCCCGGGGTGAAGGCGGCGTTCGTGATCGGCCTGCCCGACGAGGAACGGGGTCAGCTGGTGGCCTGCCTGGTCTGCCCCGAGCCGGGCGCCGACCTCGACGCGCAGTCCCTTGCCGGAGAGCTCCGCCAGGAGCTGTCGAGCTACAAGGTGCCCCGTCGGATCAAGGTCGTGCCCTACGACGATGCGCCGTGGCTGCCATCGGGGAAGATCAGCCGGCCGCGACTGGCCCAGCTCCTGGCCGACGATCCCGGCTGAGATCGCTCAGGGGCGCCCCTCAGGAGGCCGACGCCACGGGGGCCGGGGCGTCGTCATCGGTCAGTCCGGCCTCGGCAGCCAGCCGCACAGCCTTGATGATGCCCTGGTACCCCGTGCAGCGACAGAGGTTCCCGGACAGGGCGTCGCGGATCTCCTCGTCCGTCGGGTCGGGGTTGTCGCGCAGGAACGCGGTGACCGAGACCACGAAGCCCGGCGTGCAGAAGCCGCACTGAAGGCCGTGGGCCTCGCGGAAGGCCTCCTGGACGTGATTGAGCCCGCCCTCCCGGTCGCCGAGCGCCTCGACGGTGGTGACCTCGCAGTCCTCCGCCTGCACGGCGAACATCAGGCAGGAGCGGACGGCGGCGCCGTCGACCAGCACCGTGCAGGCGCCGCATACGCCGTGCTCGCAGCCGAGGTGGGTGCCCGTGAGCCCACATTCCTCCCGCAGGAAGTCGGCCAGCGTCAGCCGCGGCTCGACGACCGCCTGACGCGGTACACCATTGACGACCGTCCGAACCACCGCTTCAGCCACCACGTGCCTCCTTGATCGCGTCCTTCCATGCCCGTTCCACCATCGCCGCACCGACCCGCGTGCGGTAGGCCGACGAGCCATGCAGGTCGGAGGGCACGTCCTCGAGATCCGCCACGGCCAGCCGGCCGAGCTCTTCCGCGGCGAGGTCGGCCGACTGGCCCAGCACCTCGCCCTCGGCAGCCCGGGCGCGCAGGGGGGTCGATCCCATCCCCAACAGCCCGATGCTGCACCGTGCCACCCGGTCGGCCTCGTCGAGCTGCACCCCGACCAGCGCTCCGGCGATGGCGAAGTCCCCGTGACGACGAGCGAACTCGCGCGACGCCGAACCCGCTCCGTGCGCCCCAGGCCGGGAAGCGCACGCCCGCCAGCAGCTCGTCGGGCTCGAGCGCGGTCGTCCAGAACCCCAGGAAGAACTCGCTCGCCGGTATCCGCCGGCTGCCCCGCACGGAGACGGCCTCCATCTCGGCGTCGAGGGTGAGCGCCACTGCGGGGTACTCCGCCGAGGGGTCGGCGTGCGCGATCGACCCGCCGACTGTTCCCCGGTTGCGGATCTGGAAGTGGCCGATGAGCGGTGTCACCTTGGCCACGAGCGGCGCCCCGGCGACGACGTCGGGGTGGTCCTGCACCGCGGCGTCGACGGTCGCCGCGCCGACGACCACGGCATCCCCTTCACGCCGGACACCCGAGAGCCCGGGCACGCGCAGCACGTCGACCAGGTCGTCGAAGTGAGCCAGGCGGAGCGAGAGCATGGGGATGAGGCTCTGCCCGCCCGAGAGCACCTTGGCGCCGTCACCGAGCTCGGACAGCAACGAGGTGGCCTCGTCGACCGTGGTCGGGCGGTGATAGTCGAACGCCGACGGCTTCACGGTGCCGTTCCCTGTCCCGGAAGTCTGGTCATCTCAGCCCCTCCATCTGGTACGTGCAGTCCCGGGACTGTCCCCGGCGCCGACTCGGGCATCCTACCGGCCGGCCCGGGCGCCATCAGGCCCAGACGACATCAGGCCCCGCCGCCTGACCCCGGGGCGTCCGTGCCCGCCTGCTCGACCAGCCACCGTCGCTGCACCTGCCCGGTCGTGGCCGTGCGGGGGATGGCGCCGACCACGACCAGCCGGCGCGGCTGCTTGTACCGGGCCAGCTTCCCCTCGCAGTGGGCGCGCAGCTCGGCTACCTCGAGACGGGCGCCGGGTCGCAAGACGACGAACGCCGTCACGATCTCGCCCCATTCCTGGTCGGGTACCCCCGCCGCGGCGGCGTCGGCCACGGCCGGATGCTCCTGGAGTACTCCCTCGACCTCGGCCGGCGACACCGTTTCGCCGCCGCTGCGGATGACGTCCTTGACCCGGCCCACGATCCGGCAGTGACCGTCGTCGTCGATCTCGGCCAGCTCGCCGGTGCGGTACCAGCCGCCCTCCATGTCCGCCGCAGTGGCCTCGGGGTCTCTGAAGTAGCCGCTCATGAGCCACGGGGAGCGGACCACGAGCTCGCCCTCGTCGAGCCGCACGAACACGCTGGGCGCCGCCGGCCCGACCGAGCCGGGCCGGCGCAGGACGTCCTCGGGCCACAGCTGGCACACCACTCCCGCCTCGGTCGAGCCGTAGGTGATCGTGGTGGTCGTACTCGGGAACGCGTCGCGGATCTCCTCGAGCAGCCCGGGGGAGATGGCAGAGGTCCCGGTGTCGGCCTGCCGGAGCGAGGCGGTGTCGAACCGTCGGGGGTCGGCGTCCATGATCCGGCGCCAGACAGCGGGGATGCAGTAGAGGCGGGCGGCCCGGTGGGTCTCGACCGCTCCGAGGAGCGCCTCGGGATCGCCCCCGTCCACGTAGATCACCTCCTCCCCCGAGATCCAGGCCGCCAGCGGGTCGAGCCACCCGGCCATGTGGAACTGAGGGAACATGCACACGGTCGCGCCGCGGGGGGACACGTGGGCCTCCTTGAGCATGGCGCGAAGCAGGTCGGTGCGATGCGAGAGCACGACCCCCTTGGGTGCCCCGGTCGTCCCGCTGGTGAAGAAGATGACATGGGGATCGGTCTCGTCGAGCTCGGGTGGATCGGAGCCGCCCGGGCTCGACGCGGCGAACAGGGCGTCGAGCTCGAGCTCTCCGTCGTGGCCGGCGTCCACCAGGACCAGGGCCGGGTCGGCCCGCGCGACGATGGTGGCCGCCTCACCCGCGGAGAGGTCCGGGTTGAGGGGGACCAGCACGGCGCCGAGCTGGGCCAGGGCGAAGTAGAGCGGCACGGCATCGACCGTGGCGTCTGCCCACCACACCACCCGCTCCCCGCGCGAGATCCCCCGCGCCCCCAGGACGGCGGCCAGGTGCTCAGCACGTGCTGCCACCTCGGCGTAGGAGAGCGTCCGACCCCGGTGGGTCACCGCGGGCCGGTTGCCGGCCCGGGCCGCGGCCGCACGCAGCACGTCTCCTATCAGCAGACCGCCCAGCTCGTTCCCTCCCGTCGGCGGCCGGAGCTCAGGGCTCCGTCGCGGCAGGACCGGCGGTGCTGCCGACGTCCTTGAGCACGCCCAGCTTGTGCACCGGAGCCAGGTGGTCCGAGAGGTAGCCGGGAGCCTCGGTGGTCTCGATGAACCATCCGGTGGGGCACATGGTGAGGATCTCCACCAGGGTGAACCCGGCCCGCTGTTCCTGCAACTCGAAAGCCCGGCGAAGGAGTCGCCTGGTCCGGGAGACCTGCCCAGCCGAGTTGACGGTCCCGCGGGCCACGAAGGCCACCCCCTGGAGGCCGGCGATCAGGTCCGAGATCAGGATCGGATAGCCGTGGTGCGCGGCGTCGCGGCCGTCGAGGGTGTTCTTGGTCCTCTGCCCCAGCACGGTCGTGGAGGTCATGTGCCCCCCGGTCTCGCCGAAGACCCCGTTGTTGAGCAGGATCGCGGTGACGTTCTCCCCACGCGCCGCGGTGTGGATGACTTCCTGGAGGCCCTCGTTGACCATGTCGCCGTCGCCCTGCACGGTGAACACGATCGAATCGGGCTTGGCTCGCTTGACCCCCGTGGCCAGTGAGGGGGCGCGCCCGTGGAGCGCCTGGAGCACCTCCACGTCGAGGTTGTCGGCGAAGAGCGTGTAGCAGCCGATGCCCACCACCGAGATGGTGCGCGTGGTCAGGCCCAGCTCGCTGATGATCTCGAGCGCGGAGCGGATGGCAATGGGCTCGCCGCAGCCGGGGCACAGCTCGTGCTCGCCGGACAGGATGAGCGACGGGGTGAAGTCCTCGACGACCTTGGCCGGGCGCGTCGGGGCCTGGTTGGAGGGCAGCACGCGGGGCTCGGTCACACTGCCTCCCGTGCGGTGCGGTGCAGGGCACGCTCGATCCGCTCGGCCACCAGGTCGACCTCGAGATCGGGCGCGATGCCGAAGCCCGAGGCATCGAAGCTCATCCCTCCGATGGGCACCACCGGGACGCGGCCCAGCGCGGCCAGGTTGACGTCGTCGATCATCTGCCCGGCGTTGAGCTCGTAGACCGCCACCGCCCGAGTCGCCGGCCCGATCGCGTCCCGCAGGGCCTCGGTCGGGAAGGGCCACAGCGTGATGGGCCGCACGAACCCGACCGGCAGGCCGCGCTCGCGCAGCTGCGACACCACGTAGCGCACGTAGCGGGCCGGGGTCCCGTAGGCCACCACCACGAGTTCGGCGTCCTCGGTGAAGCCGCTCTCGCACTGCGGCGCCACACCTGCGGTCAGTGCGTCGAGATGGGTCTGATGGCTCATGATGTAGCGCCCGTGGTCGACCGGCTCGGGGTCGTTGCGCTTGGTCACGTGGATGGGCGACACCATGCGGGCATGGGTCGTCCCCCCGGTCGAGCCGTCGAGGGCCCACTCCTTGGCCGGGAGCGGACCGAAGTCGATCGGGTCGAGCTCCACCGCCTCGGTGACGTGGCCCAGGTAGTAGTCCCCCATGACCAGGACCGGGTTCCGCCACAGATCGGAGAGGTGGAAGGCCTGTTGCACCAGGCGGGTCGCCTCGGGGACGTCCGCCGGGGCCAACACGATGTGGCGGTAGTCACCGTGCCCCCCGCCGCGGGTGGCCTGGTAGTAGTCGCCCTGCCCCGCGCCATGTTCAGCACCACGATCGGGACGCGGGCCCGGCAGATCTCCGAGAGCGACTCCTGCATGAGCGAGAGTCCCTGGCCCACCGAGCCGGTGGCCGCCCGGGTCCCGGTGGCGGCCGCACCCCAGGCCATGCCCACCGCCTCGAGCTCGCTCTCGGCATTGATGCACACACCCCCCACCTCGGGCAGCCGGCGGGCCATCGCCTCTTGCACCTCGGTGAACGGGGTCATGGGATAGCCGGCGAAGAACCGGCACCCCGCCACCACCATGGCCTCGGCGATGGCGTCGGATCCCTCCATCAACTGCCGGGTCACGCGCCACCCCCTCCGGGGGCTCCCTCGCCTATCGCCATCGGCTCTTCGTACTTCCACACCTGGAACACGAAGTCCGGGCAGACCTGGGCACAGGCCTGACAGGCCGTGCATCCTTCGAGCAGACGGGGGAACCGGTATCCCTTGGCGTTGCGCTCGTGCTCGCTCATCTGCAGCACGCCCGGCTTGCACGCCTCGATGCACAGCTCGCACCCCTTGCAGGCGTCGACGTCGATGACCACCGTGCCGCGGATCATGGCCGGCCGGGCGCTCACCCGCCGACCCCCACCGGCGCGTCGCTCCAGGCGTCGGTGACGGGTGCGGGGACCAGAGCGGCGCCGGCCTCGACGGCGCGAGCGTTCCCCTCGGCGTGCGCCGCCCGGTACGGCGGCAGCACCTCGGCGGTCGCGGCCACCGAGCGCGGCGATCGGCACCAAGCCGGTGGCCGCGGCCAGGGCACCGAGCACCACCATCGACCCCGCCCGGGGCACGCCGATCTCGGCGGCCGTGGACGAGCCCTCCACGGCGACCACGTGCACGCCCGGGCAGTGCGGGTCGCCCTGGAAGACGCTGGCGTCGATCACGGCCACGCCACCGGGTCGCAGGCGGGCGGCCACGTCGGGCCAGTAGTCGTGGTGCATGCCCAGGCCGTACCACGCCGCGCCCACGCTGGGGGGCGTGCGGACCGGGGCGTCGGCCACCACGACCGTCGAGTCGGTGTTGCCGCCCCGCATCGAGCCGCCGTAGCGCCCGAAGACCATGACCTCGCGCCCCGCCGCCGTGGCCGCAACGGCCAGGGTGCGCGCCGCCAGCTGGACGCCCTGTCCGCCGATCCCCGTGAGCAGCACCTCGCGTTCCAGCGCAGTCCCCCTTTGCTCCACCACTGTGAGTACACCGTTCTGGACCTTCAGAACGGTGTACTGGATCGTAGGCTACGATCCAGCCTTGGCTCAAGTGCGGAGGTCCGTGGCCGCTCATCCCACACCCCGAGACGTCGTGGCCCCCGACACCGCGGTTCCGGCCGCCGGCGACTCGATGCGCAGCCAGCTGGTCCACCGGAGCGTGAGCCAGCAGCGCGACCTGGCCGGCTCCGAGGTCGACCGGATCGTGCAGGCGGCGTTCGACGAGATGGCCGAGTCACAGTCGCCCGAACCCTCGCTTCGTGGCGTGCTCAGGAGGGCCCACCTCTCCACGGCGACCTTCTACCGCTACTTCCGCTCGCGCGACGAGCTGCTGCTGGTGGTCCTCGACGAAGGATCCCGGGTCCTCACCAGCTACCTGCACCACCAGATGGGCAAGGCGGCCGGCCCGGCGGGCAAGGCGGCCGCATGGATCCGAGGCTTCATGCGCCAGGCAGAATCTCCGACCGCGGCTCAGCGGACCAGACCATTCGCCGTGGGGTCGTCTCGATTGGAATCGGCGTTTCCGACCGAGCACGCGCTCCTCTACGAGCGGCTCGTCTCGCTCCTCAGATCGGAGGTCGTCACGGGCAACGAGGTGGGGGCATTCAACAGCCCCGATCCCGGAGGGGACGCCTGGGCGATCTTCGACTTCGTGCGCGCCGCGGCCTTCCGGCACATCCTGGCGGGGACCACGCCGGACGAGGACGCGGCGAACCGTCTCGTGGACACGGCGTTGCGAATGCTCGCCTAGGCGCGCAGTTGCGGCAGCAGCGCGCCCAGGTCGGCCATGGCGCGGAACGTGTCGTTGAGGTGCGTGCAGGTCGTCGGGCCGACGAAGGACTCCTGGATGGTGCGTGCCACCTCACTCACCGCCATCCCCTCGAGCCGCGTGGCGCTGGCCGTCGCGCTGGGGCACTCCGCGTAGGGCAACTGGCCCGGCTCGGCCCGGCACCAGACGAAGCGCTCGTCCGCCGGGTCGACCGCGGCCGTCACCGTGTACTCGTGGACCACGGTCTCGACGCCGGCGTGGTCGACGTGGCTGTCCCGGAAGAACGCCTCGACCCTGAACGTCCCGTCCTCGCCCCACACCTCGGTGCGGCGACGGCGACGGGTCCCGTGCGGGGGCAACGGCTCGGTGGCGTGCCAGGCCAGGGGGTCGTCGGCCGGGGCCACCGACGAGGCCACGGGTCCGACGTTGAGCGGCGGCCCGGCGTTGGTGAATCCGACCACCGCGGTCCCCCCGGCCGCCCACCCGGCGCAGATGTCCACGGGTGGGCTCCCCCGACGACCCATGGTGATCGGCAGGTTGGCCATCCGCAGCGCCCGCCCGCTGGCCAGCAGGGCACCGGGGAGGTCGGCCAGGAGGCGGTAGCGGACCGAGTGGGAAGCCCGCTCGGCGGGGATGAGCTCGTTGACGGCGCGTCGCAGGCCCGCGATGGGGTCGGTGCCGACCAGGTTCTCGATGTCGATCAGCTCGGGCTCCGAGCTGATCGAGAGGATCGAGCGCTCGAGGTAGCGGGCCCGCAGCCGGATGGTGACCGCATCGAGCTCCGAAACGGCGCCGTCGGTCCCGGTGAGGAGGTCCCGTCCCCGAGCCACCACCGTCACGGGACCCTCGAGGCCCTCGGGCCGAGCCGTGTCGTGGGTCCAGCTCCGGCGGACCGATCCAGGCCGCCGCGGCGGGGCCATGGCACCGGGCGAGGCGATCGGATGCCCTCCGTGGGTCATCTGGGCAGTCCCGCGGGGACCCGGGCCCGTCACCGCGTGAAGACCGTCTTTCCCGCCGTCTCGCCCTCGAGCATGGCCCGGATGCCCTCCTCGGCCCGCTCCATGGGCAGGACCGACCCGATCTGGGGCTCGATGCCCGTCGACTCCACGAAGGCCAGGAGGTCGACGAGCTCACGCCGGGTGCCCATGGTCGACCCCTCGACCCGGATCTGGAGGAAGAACAGTCGCTGGAGCTCGGCCCCGGGGTTGGGCCCGCTGGTGGCCCCCGAGCAGATGACGGCACCGCCCGGCCGCACCGAGCGCATGGAGTGGGCCCACGTGGCCTCCCCCACCGTCTCGAAGACGGCGTCGACCCGGTCGGGCAGGCGCTCGCCGGTGGCGAACGTCTCGTGGGCGCCCAGGCGCTCGGCCAGGGCCCGCTTGTCGTCGCTGCGGCCGGTCACCCACACCGTCATGCCCGCGGCACGCCCGAGCTGGACGAGCGCCGTGGACACGCCACCCGATGCACCCTGGACCAGCATGCGCTGGCCCGGCCGCAGCCCCGACTTCACGAACAGCATGCGGTAGGCGGTGAGCCACGCCGTCCCCATCACCGCGGCGTGGGTGGCGGGCAGACCGGCCGGCTTGGGGACGGCGTTCCCGGCCGGGACCAGCACGAAGTCGGCAAACGTTCCCTGGTGCTTCTCGGTGAGGAGCGTGCGTTGTGGGTCGAGCGTCTCGTCGCCGCGCCAGTCCGGCGCGTTCACGATCGAGTGGATCACCACCTCGGTGCCGTCCTCGAGCGTGCCCGCACCGTCGCAACCCAGGATCATGGGGAACTGGTCCTCCCTGATCCCGACCCCGCGCAGGGTCCAGATGTCGTGCATGTTGAGGCTGGCCGCGCTGACCCGCACCGGAACCCACCCCGGCACGGGATCCGGAGCCGGGCGCTCCCCGACGACCAGCGAGGCCAGCGGGTCCTCGGCATTCGGTGTGGTCGCGTAGACGGCGAACATGGCGACCCGAGGATAACGTCGGGCCGGGTCAACCGTGAACCGAATGGGGGTAGTCGAGTGACCGTCACACGACACAAGAGCTTCCCGGTCTCGACCGGACTGCGCTGACATGGGGTTCGTCACGCCGTTCGGAGAGCGCTCCACCGCCGACGAAGTGATGGCCGGCGTCGACCTGGCCGGGCGACGTGCCGTCGTCACCGGTGGCGCGTCGGGCATCGGAACCGAGACGGCGCGGGCACTGGCCGGTGCAGGCGCCGAGGTGACGCTGGCCGTCCGTGACGCGACGGCGGGGCGAGGGGTCGCCCGGCAGATCGCGGCGGACGCAGGCACCGGCACCGTGCTCGTCGAGCAACTCGACCTGACCGACCTCTCTTCCGTCAGGGAATTCGCCCGACGCTGGACCGGTCCGCTCGACATCCTGGTGAACAACGCGGGCGTGATGGCGACGCCGCTGACCCGGACCTCCGAGGGATGGGAGCTGCAGTTCGCCACCAACCACCTCGGACATTTCGTGCTCACCCGAGCGCTGCACGGAGCGCTCGGGTCGTCGGACCACGCCCGAGTCGTCTCGGTCAGCTCGAGCGGTCACTTCTTCTCCCCCGTCGTGTTCGAGGACATCCACTTTGAGCGGCGCCCGTACGATCCGTGGTCCGCCTACGGGCAATCCAAGACGGCCAACATCCTCTTCGCCGTCGAGGCCAACGCCCGGTGGACCGCCGACGGCATCGCCGTCAATGCGCTGATGCCCGGCTCGATCCGCACCAACCTGCAGCGGCACGTGCCACCCGCCAACATGGAGGCCATGACCGCGGGGACGACGTGGAAGACCCCGGCGCAGGGCGCGGCGACCTCGGTCCTCCTGGCTGCCTCACCGCTGGTCGAGGGGGTGGGCGGCCGCTACTTCGAGAACTGCAACGAGGCCGAGATCGGCACCCGCGGCACGGGCTACGTGGCGCCCTACGCGCTCGACCCCGACGCCGCCGCTCGCCTGTGGGCCGTCTCGTCCGAGATGACCGGCGGATAGCCTGCAGACGCGCATGGACGTCGAACAGCTCCTCACGACCACCCGATCCGTCCGCCGGTCGCTCGATCTCAGCGCTCCGGTCGACCGCGCCGACATCCGGGAATGCCTCCGCATCGCCCTCCAGGCCGCCAACGGATCGAACGAGCAGCCCTGGCGCTGGGTGTGCGTCTTCGACCCGTCGCTGCGGAGCCGGATCGCCGAACTCTACGGCGACGTCTACCGGGAGCTCACCGGAGGGCGGGCAGCGCGCGCACCGGGGACCGACGCTCGTGGTCGCATGCTCGACTCGACCGCCTGGCTGGTCGAGCACCTGGCCGAGGTGCCGCTCCTGGTCATCCCCTGCTACCGGCCCTACATGCCCGGCGCAGACGAGGGGGCCTCGACCTTCCGTACGGCCACTGTGTACGGCTCGATCTTCCCCGCGGTCTGGAACTTCCAGCTGGCGCTCCACGTACGCGGGTACGGCACCTGCATCACCACGATGCACCTGCAACGCCGGCGTGAGGTCGGTGCGTTGCTCGGCATCCCCGACGACTACGTGCAGGGGTGCCTCCTCCCGGTCGGCAAATTGCCGCCGGGACGGGTCTTCGCACCGGCGCCGCGACGCCCGATCGACGAAGTGGTCGCCGTCGACGGCTGGGACGGCCCACCCCTGACGCAGTCAGCATGAGCGAGGCGGAGCGGCGCATGGACAACCCCACGGCGGAACGGATGCAGCAGGCTTGTGACCGCTCCGAGATCATCGACTGCCTCCACCGCTACGCCCGGGGGATGGACCGCCTCGATCGCGACCTGGTGCTCTCGGCCTACCATGCCGACGCCATCGACGATCACGGCTCGATCATCGCCCCGGCGGAGGAGTTCGTCGACTGGGCCTTCCGCTACCACGCGGGCCAGGTCCGTCACCAGCATTACGTCTCCAACCACTCGATCGAGCTCGACGGCGACACGTCCCACGTCGAGACGTACTTCACCTTCGTCGGGACCGATCGCCAACCCCCTGCACCCCTGCTCGTGTACGGCGGGCGCTACGTCGACCGGTTCGAGCGCCGTGACGGCCGGTGGGCCATCGCAGACGCGCCTGTGCCTGGTCGAGTGGCAGACCGAGGCCCCGTCCCTGCGCACTCCCGAGGCCATGGGCGCCCACGCTGCCGTGGGTGTCATCGCGCGGGACCGCACCGATGCCTCGTACCAGCGCCCGCTGGCGACCAGGCCGGTCGCGGAGGCGTGACGTCACCCGCCACGCCGGGTGTCCGCCTCGGGACGCGCCTTGGTCCCTTTCCGATGCGTGTCGACGCCGAGTTCCTCCAGAGGTTCGCCGACACCACCAGAGATCCGTCTCCCTCGGTCCGTGCGGGCACCGCCGTGCCGGCACTGGCGGTCGTGCCACTCCTGTGGGAGGCCCAGGGCGAGGCCCGGCCGGCCCTGACCGAGCCGACGGTGGAGAAGACAGCGGCAGGCGTCGTGCACGGCGAGCATGCCGTGGTGGTGCACCGACCGCTCCGCCCCGGGGAACCGCTCCGGCTGTGGGCCGAGGGACACTCGGCCCGGCCAGCCGGGCGCAACGCCCTGGTGACGATCCGCTACACGGCGCTCGACCGGCATGACGCCGTGGTGGTCGAGCAGTGGTGGACCACCGCCTACGTCGAGGCGGCGTGCGAGTCCGTCGGCGAGGGCCCACCCGAGCACCGGTTCCCCGAGGAGGCCCGGCAGCACCCGGTCGGGACGTACGCCGCGGAGCTCGACGCCGAGATGGCGCGTCGGTACGCCGAGCTCTCGGGCGACTGGTCCGAGCACCACTTCAGCATCGACGGCGCACGCCGCAGCGGGTTCGAACGTCCATTCCTCCACGGGCTGTGCACCATGGCGCTGTGCGGGCAGGCCGTCACCCAGACGGTGGCCGGAGGGGACCCCGAGCGGGTCCGCTCGGTCGCCGTGCGCTTCGCCTCACCCGCATTCCTCGGGGAACAACTGACCGTCGAGCTCTACGACGCTGGGCCTCTCGGCTGCGCGTTCGAGGCCAACACGGCGGGTGCCGCGGTCGTCACCCACGGCCGGGCCACGCTTCGGTGAGGGCGCGGGCGCGACGTTCACCATCGGCGTAGTCTCGGTCGGCCTCCGCTGGGGGGGGGAATGGGTCTGGGAGGAGGGGTGGCATGAAGGTCGGGAGCATCGAGATACAGCCGGTGATCGACGGGTCGATCCTGACGAAGCTGCCGGGAACCAAGCCGTTGCCGGATCCGTCGTCGCAAGCCTGGCACGACCAGGAGGGGATGTTCCGACCCGACGGGCGGACCGAGAGCACCGCGGGCGGCTTCCTCGTGCGCACCGGCGAGCGGCTCTGCCTGGTCGACGCCGGCATCGGGCCGGCACTCCCGGGGGGGTACTCGCCCCCCGAGATCGACCTCGAGAGTGACGACGACCCGATCATCGGACCCATGCGTGCCCAGGGGGTGCCCGAGGAACACCTCCGCGCCCTGGCCGACAGCGTGGCCCGGACCGAGGTCGTGCAGGGCCAGCTGCCGGTGGCGCTGGCCGCCCTGGGGGTCACGCCCGGGGAGGTGACCGACCTGGTGTTCACCCACCTGCACTACGACCACATCGGGTGGGCGTCGGCCGACCGGCGCGGCGTTCTTTCCCAACGCCACCATCCGTTGTGCCGCGGCCGATCTCGACCACTTCCTCCCCCGGCCCCAAGAGGAGTCCTTCACCGCTCTGGTCTTCCGGGCCATGACGGCCGACGAGCGACTCGGGCCGGTGCTCGACCGGATCGAGACCTGGGAGTCCGACGGCCCAGTCCTGCCCGGCCTCTCGGTGCGCCTGGCGCCGGGCCACACGCCGGGCAGCAGCGTGGTGGTCGTCTCTCAGGGCGACGAGCGGGCCATGCTCCTCGGCGACATCATCCACTGCCCGCTCGAGCTCATGGACGACGACTTCAACCTGCTGGTCGACTACGACCAGGCGTTGGCCGACGCCGTTCGCGAGACCTACGCCCGGGAGCTCGAGGGCGCCGACATCCCGGTGGCGGCCAGCCACTTCCCCGGACTCCGCTTCGGCCGCCTCCTGCCCGGGCGAGGCCTGCGTCGCTGGACCTTCGACACGGACTGAGCATCCGGCGACGTCGAACCTCGGGCAATACCAGGCGTCGCGCCAGATGACGCCGACGGATCGGGTCGCTCAGGTGACCTCGACGGGCCACCAGCCCAGCATGCGGTGCGCGAAATGGAGCATCTGCTTGCGGAGCTCGTCGTCGTCGAGACCGGCGACGAGCGGATGGACGACCGCGGCGCCGAGCGCCGAGGCCACCATTGCCGTCTGCACTCGGGAGTCGGCGTCACCCTCCCCGATGAGCACGACATAGAGGCGCTGCATGATCTGCCGGTAGGGCTCGTGCTGAGCCAGGAGTCGGACCATGACCGGGTCGTTCTGGAGCAGCGTGACCCGCCGGCGGCGCTCCACGAGTGTGTCCACGACCTTGCGGAGGAGCATCTCGCGCGCCCACACCTGGTCCGGTTCCGCCTCGGCGCGCTCGATCGCATCCTCGAGGGTACGGAGCTCGGACATCGCCGCGGCCAACACGATGTCCTCTTTCGCCTTGAACTGGTGGTACACCGCCGCCTTGGTCACGCCGAGGGCGTCGGCGATCATCTGGAGAGAGGTCCCGCTGATGCCGTGCTCGGCGAACAGGTCGTGAGCGGCCGCCACGACGCGCCGTTGCGCCGCGGTCAGCGCGGCTGGCTCGGTCCGGGCGCCCCCGGTACGCACGGCTGCGGGCGATGCCATCGATCTAGGCTATACGACCGGCTAGTCAGGGGGCGGCCGGCGAGCGTGCCCGCACCTCCGCACCTCCTCAGGTGGTCGCCGTCTTGTACAGCCTCAACGACAGGGTGAAGAAGACGACGAAGATAGCGAGGGCCCAGACCAGGACCTGCCAGACCCAGTGGCCCACGGGGCCTCCTTCGAAGAGCCCGCGCACGGCGTCGACCGTGACGCTGAGCGGCTGGTTGCGAGCGAAGGGTTGGAGCCACGAGGGCATCGACTGGACCGGCACCACGGCGTTGCTGGCGAACATCAGGATGAAGAAGGGCAGGATCCCAGCCACCTGGGCCGTCTCGGGATCCTTGGTGGCCAGCCCGATGGCGGCGTAGACCCAGATGAACGAGTACCCGAAGATCAGGATCAGGGCCATCCCCGCCAGGATGGCCGAGGGGGGGGCGTGGAACCGGAACCCGACGGCCAGGCCGAGCACCACCATCACGATCAACGACAGGACGCTGCGGGAGAGGTCCGCCACCGAGCGCCCGGCGAGAACGGCCGACCGCGCCATCGGGAGGCTCCGGAACCGGTCGACGATGCCGCTCTTGAGATCCTGGGACAGCCCGATGGCGGTGGTCATGCCCCCGATGAGGACCGCCTCGATCAGGACGCTCGGCACCACGAAGTCGACGTAGGAGACCCCTGGGATCTGGATGGCGCCGCCGAGCACGTAGCGGAAGAGGAGGAGCAGCAGCGCCGGCTGGAGCAGGCCGATGATCAGGAGCCGTGGCGTCCGCACAATCCTGAGCAGGTTCCGCTTGGCCACGCCGCCGGTGTCGCGCAACGCCTTGGCCGGGGTCATCCCGTGGAGTCCGTCGTCGACGAAGTCGAGTGCCGCCGCGGCACCGGGCAAAGGATCCGTCACGATTCCTCGCTCGTTCCCGGCGAGCCGGCGAGAGACAGGAACACGTCGTCGAGCGACGGGCGGCGGATGCCGAGGTCGTCGAGGCCGATCCCCTCGTCCTCGAGCTGCCGCCCTGCGGCGATCAGTAGGGGGGTCCCGCCGTCGGCGGGGACGGTGATGAGGTGCTGGATGGCGTCGACGGTCGGCGGCGCTCCGGCAACCGCGCCGAGGATGCGGGCTGCCCGATCGACGTCGGCCCCCTGCGTGACCCGCGCCTCGAGCCGGTCGCCCCCGATCGCCTCCTTCAGCTCGAGCGCGGTTCCCCGGGCGATCACCCGGCCGTGGTTGAGGACGACGATCCCATGGGCCAGACGCTCCGCCTCTTCCATGTACTGGGTGGTCAGGAGCACGGTCGTCCCACCCGCCACCAGCTCCTCGATGAACTCCCACAGCGCGTTCCGGGTGACCGGGTCCAGACCGGTGGTGGGCTCGTCGAGGAAGAGGACCGGGGGACGGGCCAGCAGAGCCGCACCGATGTCGAGACGGCGGCGCATCCCGCCCGAGTAGCCGTCGACACGCCGGTCTGCCGCGTCGTCCAGTGAGAGCCGGTCGAGGATCTCCTGGGCCCGTCGCCGGTACTCGGACCTCGACAGGTGGTACCACAGACCGACCAGCTCGAGGTTCTCACGACCGGTCAGCAGCTCGTCGACGGCGGCGTACTGGCCGGCCAGCCCGATCCGCGCCCGCAGGCGCGCCGCGTCGCGGACGACGTCACAGCCGGCCACTCGGGCCCGGCCCGCATCGGCCACGAGCAACGTGCTCAGGATCCGCACGAGGGTCGTCTTCCCTGATCCGTTCGGACCGAGGAGGCCCAGGATGCGGCCGTGCTCGACGCCGAGGTCGACCCCGTCGAGCGCGCGGGTCTCCCCGAAGTTCTTGACGAGGCCCTCGACCTCGATCATCCGATCCGTCACGGCGCTCAGGTGCCGTGACCCGGCGAAAGGTGATCCGACCGGGCAGTGTCGATCAGCGCGACGGTCGTGGCGCTACTCCGCCGACGGCCAGGTCACGACGCCGGCATTGAGCAGCTCGCCCATTTCGTCCTCGGCGTAGCCCAGCTCCTCGAGGATCGGCCGCGTCTGCTCGCCGAGCTCGCAGTGGGGCCGGGCCACCCCGGGCGTCTCCGAGAAGGTGATCATGGGCGCATGCCGCCAGTACCGTCCGCCGAAACTCGGGTGCTCGACCTCGACCATGGTGTGGTTCTCGAGCGCCTGAGGGTCGCGGAACAAGAAGGCGAAGTTCGACATGGCATCGGCGGTGAGGCACCCGATGCCGACAGGAAGGAGAGTCGCCTCCCACTCCTCGGCCGTCCGGGTGACGAAGAGCTCCTCGAGCAGCGACTCGAGGGCGAAGCGGTTCTCGACGCGCCGGGCGGCAGTCGCGAACCTCTCGTCGGACGCGAGCTCCGCCCGGTCAACCACCGAGCAGAACAGTGCGAACGTCTCGTCGTCCTCGGCCGAGAGGAACACCCAGTGGGGGTTCTGGTTGACGTAGGGCGGCAACGGGTCGGCTCCGGCTGGACGCTGTGCCGTCTCGTAGAGCCGGTAGGTCGCGCCGAGGCCCAACTGGCGCCCGTCGACGTTGGGACGAACGGGACGGCCCTCGTAGGAGAGGGCATCCTCGCAGTTGAGATAGACGTTCGAGACGATCATGGCCGACTCCGCGTACTGCCCGCGCCCGGTGCGATGACGGGCGAACAGGGTCAGCATCAAGGTCGCGGCGCACCCTGCCGCCGCCACGGGGTCGGCACCGGTCTCGGTCAGGGGCGGGTTGCCCTCCCCGGCCTGGTATGCGGTCGTGCCGGCGAACGCGGCGATGATCGGGTCGATGGCCGGCTGCCTCGAGTAGGGGCCGGTCGAGCCGTAGGAGGCGCCGTAGAGGTAGGCGATCCCCGGATTGACCTTCCTGATCGTGTCGTAGTCGATGCCCAACGTCTCGGGTACGCCGGGGCGGAAGCTGTGGACGAACAGGTCGGCCTTGGCCACGACGTCATGGAGGATCTTGCGGCCGCGCTCGTCCTTGAGGTTTAGCGCGATGCTCTCCTTGCCCTGCTGGGCACGCACCATGTTGTTCTGGCCCATGTTGAGCACCGGGTCCGCACTGCCCCCACCCGCCTGGTTGAACGGGTCACCGCCGAGCAACCGGTAGGGGTCGCCGGCCAGGCGCTCGATCTTGATGACCCGCGCGCCGAGGTCCGAGAGCAAGGAGGTGGCGAACGGGGTCGCGTAGTAGTACGCGCATTCGACGATGGTGATCCCGGTGAGCGGGCCCCCGGGGCCGATCGAGGTCCGCCGGGGCGCCGTTTCCGGTCCCGCCGCCGTCGCGGCACTGGCCGCGAGGACCGCCGAGGGCAGCCCCGAAGGCGCCTCTCGGGCGCCGCGCACGGACGCGGGGGCTCCGGGGATCTTCACGAGCGGGCCGACCTCGAGCACCGACCCGAGCGCCGGATCGTCCACCTCGACCACGTTGCCGACGTCCACCATCTGGGGGTGGCGCAGCGCCTCTTGGGTCGTCTGGATCACGTCACCGCACACATTGCCGTTCTCGAGATAGGCCGCCATCCACTCGTCCGCGGTGCGCTCAGCCATCCGCTCGGTCATGAGCTGCACCAGCTCGAGCCGGGTCTCCTCGTCGGGGAACTGGTGCGGGGCGCCCTTGAACCGCTCGTCGTCCCAGATCCACTCGAATCCGAGCACCTTGACCCACGCGGGGAAGAAGTGCGGCTCGGTGTGTGAGTGCACCATCCAACGGCCGTCCTTGGTCTGCACGCGCATCCCGATGAGGTTGGTGGCCCGGGGATCGCGATGGTGAGCCAGGGTGTGCTCGTCCTCCTTGGCCCTCGCCGCACCGACCTCGCTCGGTAGATCTTCACCATCACGCAGGAGCCAGCGCACCTTGGGGTTGATCCGACAGGCGAGCGCGCGCAGCATGCTCGTCTCGACGTGCTGCCCCTTCCCGGTCACGTCGGCCACCATCACGGCGGCCAGCACGCCCTGCACCACGAGCATCGCGGCGAAGAAGGAGGCGTCGCGCGGCGCACGAAACACCGGGCGGCTCCCGTCCTCGAACCATCCGGGCTGGTCCCGAAACGTCCCGGCCTTCGCCATGATCAGGCCGTCGTCTGCAGACACGTGGGCCAGCGGGCCCGAGGATCCGAAGCTGGTCACCGAGCAGTACACCAGGCGCGGGTTGCGTGCCGCGAGTGCGTCGTACCCGATCCCGGCCCGGTCGGCCAGCCCGGCACCCATCGACTCGATCACCACGTCAACGGACCCGGCCCGCGCAAGGAACTCCTCGCGCCCCGCGTCGGAGTGCACGTCCAGCTCCAGCTGCTCCTTTCCACGGTTGAGCAGCACCGCGCCCGGCGCGTCGGCGTCCGGACTCCCTCCGGGTGGCACAACCCGCACGACCTCGGCGCCGAAATCGGCCAGGATCATGCTGGCCAGCGGGCCCGCGATCCCCTCGGTCAGGTCGAGGACCCGCAACCCGGCACACGCTCCTTGCATCGTCACATCCTCCCCGGGGCCTGCGACCTACGCCGCGTCGGCCAGGCCGATCAGTCGGGCGAGGTTACCGCCCATGACATTGCGCACAGCCTGGTCGTCGAGCCCCTTCAACTCGTCGACGAAGCTGATGGGATCGATCATCCCCTCGGGGTGAGGGTAGTCCGAGCCGAAGAGCACCCGGTCCGAGCCGAGCAGCTCGACCAGCCCCACGGTGTCCTCCTCGTGGAACGGATGCACGTAGATGTTGCGCTTGAACACCGCCACGGGGTCCTCCTCGAATTCCTGGGGCGCCATCAGGTAGGCGTGCTCCAGGTCGTCGAGCAGGTGGCGCACCCAGTTGCTCCCGTTCTCGACAGGGGCGATCTTCAGGGTCGGGAACCGGGTGAGCAGCCCGTGGCCGATCAGCGAGCAGACGGCGTCGACGATCGGTCGGTGCATGCGGAACATGAGCGTACCGAAGGCCGATCCCCCCTTGAAGGGCTGCATCTCGGAACGGATGCCCTCCCACTCGTTGTAGTAGCGCTGGTACCCGCTGTCCGAGCCGTGCAGCCCGACCAGGATGTCCGCCTCGGCGACCCGGGACCAGAAGGGGTCGAACTCGGGCAACGCCATGGAGCGGCGACCCATGAAGCCGGGTACCGGTGCGGGCCGGATCAGCACCACCCGGGCCCCACGCTCGAGCACCCACTCGAGCTCCTCGACGGCCCGATCGACGATGTTCAGGGAGATGACGGGCGTGGCGAAGATCCGGTTCTCGTAGTTGAAGCTCCAGTGCTCGTGCATCCACTGGTTGAGGGCGTGGATCACGGCGTGCGTCGCCGGCGGGTCGTCCGCCAGCCGCTCCTCGAGCAGGCTGGCCAGCGTCGGCCACATCAGGGAGCGGTCGATCCCCAGCTCGTCCATGAGCTCGAGCCGAGGCCCGGGGTCACGGTAGGCGGGGATGGAGCGGATCCCCCTGCCCATGATCTCGCGCCGGGACTTGCCCTCGGGGTTCCCCGACTTGAAGTACTCCTGCTGGGCGCCGGGAGCGGCGACGACATCGAAGGTGGGGTTCGGGATGTAGTCGCTGATCTGGTTGCGCACGGCGATCTTCATGCGCCCGTCGACCTCGATGTACCGCACGTATCCCTCGTATTCGGCGGGGAGGAACTTGGTGAACGCGTCGGTGGTCTCGTACATGTGGTTGTCGACGTCGAACACCGGGAAATCCAGGACTCGTGACGGCATCGGCTGCTCCTTGCGGCTTCGTGGTGCCCGTGTGGGCCCCCGCTCTCTCCCTGCATGTTACCAAGGAGGTTTTTTACGCTGTACAGGCCCCGGACACTGGCGATTCGGGGGGCGGTGCCGAGAAGACCGCGCCCGCCGACTCGAGGTCCTCGAGGTCCCGCCCGGAGAGGCCCAGCCAGCGGCCCAGGACGTCGCGGGTGTGCTCACCGAGTCGGGCCGGAGGGAGCGAGGTGCCGCCCGGAGTGTCGCTCCACCGCTGCGCGGAGCGCGAGTAGTGAACCTCACCGAGATCCGCCTGGACCACCGCCTCAGGAACGTGGCGCGCCCGGAGCTGCGGGTCGAACCAGATGTCGTCGATGTCCTGCACCACCACCGCGGCCAGGCCGGCGCGCTGCAGGCTGTGCGCCGCGGCCGGCGCGCTGCAGCGGAAGGCCCATTCGGCCAGGACGGCGCACAGGCGCGGCTCGAACGACGCGGCCTCCTCGGGGCTTGCCGCCTCGAGCTCGGGGCAGCCGAGGAATCGGCACATGGCGCCCCAGTCGGCGGCGTCCTCGAGCTCGACCGCCAGCCACCGGTCATGTCCCCGTGCCGGGAAGATGCCCGAGAGCCACGAGCCGGGTACCCGGTTGTACCGAGACGCCTCGTCCCCACCGCCGTTCAGCGGTGCCGCATAGATCCCGGCGAGCATCGGGGCCATGGCGTCGATCTGCGCCACGTCGAGGAAGTTGGGGTGGCCGGTCCGGCGAGCCTCGCCCAGCGCGGAGATCGCGGCGAGCGCTCCCGTGACGCCCGACACGTAGTCGGTCAGCGTGCCGTGGGCGTACCCCCACGACGAAGCCAGGCCCAGGTAGGACGAGATCGTCCTCCCGTAGGCGAGGTAATTGGCGCGCGGACCGCCCCGGCCGTACCCCGAGAGCGACAGCATCACCAGGTTCGGACGCGCCGCCAGGAGGTCGCGATAGCCGCATCCGTGTCGCTCCAGCACCGGCGACCCGAAATTCTCGATCACGACGTCGCAGACCCCGACCAGGCGGTGGAAGATCCGGCTCCCCTGCGGTGTGCGCAGATCGAGGGAGATGTTCCGCAAACCCCGGGTCAACGAGGCGTACATCACCGTCGTCGGAGCTCCGGAGGGCTCCGTCACGTGCGGTCCGATGGCGTATGCCGGCGTGCGCAGGACCTCCGAATGGTCCCTCGACTCGACCTTGACCACCTCGGCGCCGAGCTGCGCCAGGAGTACGGCGGCCGTGTTGCCGGCGACGAAGGCACCGAAGCTGAGGACCCGGACTCCGTCGAGGAGACCCTTGGGAATCGGTTCAGACAACGCCGTCACCTGCCCAGCGCTTCAGGAGGAGATCGCTGAATCCAAGCTCCTGGCAGTAGATCTCGCGGTTGTGCTGACCCAGCGCCGGAGCGGGTCTGGTCAAGCGCAGCAACGGCTCGCTCGAGTGACACCACCGCCAGGGGATGGTCACGGCTCGATCCCCCTCCTCGGCCGGCGCGGCCAGGAGCTCGCGGGCCAGGGGTTGGAGGTCCCGCACGAATTCGCCGGGGCCGTTCACCGGCGCGCAGGGCAGCCCGACCGCTTGACCCTTCTCGAAGAGCTCCATGCGGCTCCGCTCACGCACCAGCTCGCCGATGATCTCCTCGAGCCCGTCGAAGATCTCCCGACGGACCAGTGGGTCGGCCAACGAGGGCTCCGACAGCTCGTCGGGGTGATCGAGCATGTCGAGGAAGGCCTCCCAGTGGCGAGGCTGGTGCGCCGAGACCTCGAGGAGCCCGTCCGTGCACTGCCAGGACCCGGTGGGCGGGATGCCGACTCCGACCGTGCGGCCCCATTCGCCGACGGCATCGACGTCGAACCGCTCCCGAAGGAAGTCCTTCGAGGACGTCACGTCGTGGACCGCCAGATCAAGGAGCTGCCCCTCCGCACGCGTCCCGCCGAAAACGAGGGCCGACACGATCCCGAGCGCGGCATGCAGGCCCGCCTCGTCCCAGGCGATCTGGCCCGGTGGAGCGAGTGGGGGCCCGTCCTTCCTCCCCACCCAATGCATCCCACCCCCGATGGCGAAGGAGAGGAACGGCGTGACGCGGACATCGCGCCACGGTCCGACGAGCCCGAAGGGCGTGATGGACGCGACGATGCACCCCGGCCGCGCCCACTCGGCACGTCGGGTCTCCCGGTCGAACCCCACGACCGGAGTGCGCCGAGTCGGCGAGAGCACGACCACGTCGGCGGTCGCCGCGAGTGCCTCGAGGGCGTCGCCTGCCTCCGGGCGCGTGATGTCGAGCGTCAGGCCCCGCTTGTTCACGTGATATGCCGCGAACACCGCGCTCTGGGCGTGGCCATGCTCACCCTCGACGATCGGGGGCATGCGGCGCATGGGGTCACCGGCTGGTGGCTCGACCTTGACCACGTCGGCACCGAGGTCGGCCAACAGCCTCGAGCAATAGGCCCCGATCGCCCCCGCGAGGTCGACCACCCGGCGTCCCTCCAGGGGAGCCGGGCCAGGCTCAGTTGTGCGGGATCTCGTTGAAGGGGACGTCACGGTCGATGGAGTGCTCCCGTGGCAGCCCCAGCACCCGCTCGCTCACGTTGTTGCGCTGGATCTCGTCCGTCCCACCAGCAATGCTGACCCGGCGGCTGTTGAGGAAGCCTCGGGCCCATGCACCGCCGTCGGGCTCGCCGGCCGCCCAGACGACACCGGACCCGCCCGCCAGGGAGAGGGAGACCTCAGCCCGTCGCTGCACCAGGTTGGCGTCGCCCAGTTTGAGGATCCCGCCGTATCCGTGCGCGAGCTTCCCGGCTTCCATGGCATTGGACACCCGGGCCGAGACGAGCTTCTGCACGCGTGTGGCGACGTGGACCGCCGCCACCTGGCGGCGGACCCCGGGGTCCTGGTCGGTCCCCCGGCCCCTCGTCAACCTGACCAGGGGCCCCGACTCGTCGCGGGCCGCAACCACACGGTCGCCGCCGCGTCCGACCCAGGCGTGCTCGATCTCGAGCATGCCGCGAGCGACGCGCCAGCCCTCGTTCTCCTCCCCCACCAGGTTCGAGGCGGGCACCACCACGTCGGTGAAGAACTCCTCGCAGAATTCCGAGCCACCGTCGATCTGCTTGATCCGCCGGAGGTCGATCCCCGGCATGGCGAGGTCCATGATCAGGATCGAGATGCCCTTGTGCTTCGGCACGTCCCAGCGGGTTCGCACCGGGCACATCCCGAAGTCGGCCATGTGGGCGTTGCTGCTCCAGGTCTTCTGCCCGTTGACCATGTACGAATCCCCGTCACGTCGAGCGCTGGTCAGCAACCCGGCCAGATCGGACCCTCCGCTCGGCTCCGAGAGGAACTGGATCCACAACTGCCGACCGGAGAGGATCTCGGGGAGGTGTGCGAGCTTCTGCTCGTGCGTCGCGAAGGCGGCCAGGGTGGCACCCAGGATGTTGATGGACACACCAAAGGGTGTGGGCGGCATGTCGTATTCGGATGCCTCCTCCCTGAAGACCCGCTCGTGCTCGAGCGTCAGCCCCTGCCCGCCGTATTCGACCGGGAAGGTGAAGCCGGCGTAGCCGGCGTCGTGGAGCTTCTGCTGGAGCACCCTGAACTCTTCGAGGCGCTCCGTCCGCTCGTCGGCGTGGCCCCCCTTGTACGCGGAGCGCAACGCGACGTTCTCGGCCAACCAGGCACGAGCCTCGAGCCGGTACTGACGCAGCTCCGCACTCTCGACCCCGCTGTCGGGCTGCCCTTGGTCCACCATCGATCCCTTCATTCCTGTTCCGTGGCCGCCAGAGTGAGATCCCTCGCCGACTCCCCGACGGTGCCACTCCCCGCGTCGACCGGGCCATCGTATCGACTGTCGGACGGAACCGCCGGAGCGGGCGAGGACTCCACCGCGTCGGCGAGCTCAGCGGATACCAAAGGCACGTGACGCTCGAGCATCGCCTCGAGACCAGCGATCACGGCCTCGACCCCGAAGGCCACGAAATCGCGGGCCTTGAGTCCGCCGAGGTGCTGCGTGTCGGCACCGCGGCCCACGTGGGCATCGACGCTGATGCGCCCGTGGATATAGGTGGTGGCGAACGACCATGCCAGCGGCGCCTGGGCCGCCGGGAAGCCCGCGTCCTCGAAGAATGCGATTCCCGCGGCGAGCCGATCGGCGGTGACACCGAGCGACGGCTGGTCGATGAGGTAGGAGCTCAGCCCCGGATACCAGCGGAAGTTCTGCCAGACCCTGATCATGTACTGGCGCAGCGTCTCCTGCCAGGTTCGGCCGCGCTCGGTGCGCAGCACGCCGAAGGACTCCGACACCCGGGCCACCACGAGGCCCAACAGCTCGTCCTTGTCGGCCACGTAGTAATAGATGGCCATGGGCGTCACGCCCAGACCCGTGGCGACGGACCGCATAGTGAGGCCAGCCACGCCCTGGCTGCGTACGATGCGCACCGCCTCCACGACGATGCTCTCGATGTTCAGCGACCGCGGGCGCCGGCTGGTCGACATGAGGGGATGTTACCGGCCGTCCGGCGCCGACCCCGGTGGGGCTGCCGATTTCCGCAGAACGCGGCTCAGGCCGACGCCACCGCATACGGAGGGTTGGCCTCGTAGCGCGACCGCCACTCCTCCCTCGAAACGATGCCGGTCTCGACGTCCGGCGACTGGGCACGCAGCGCGCCCACCGTGGCCTGCTGGCGAGGTACGGCGGCAAAAGGATCCCAGTTGCAGAACCGGGCCACGTTCTGCCAGCTGATCTTGTCGATGTCCTCGTCGGAGCACCCGGCCCCGACGCACTGCGCCAGGAGATCCTCGGGAGCGTCGGGCCAGAGGCAGTCCGAGTGCGGGTAGTCCGTCTCGAAGGCGATCATGTCGATCCCGATGTCCTTGTAGAGCTTGAGGGACGTCGGGTCGGCGATGAAGCAGGCCAGCGAGTGCTCACGCAGGACCTCCGACGGGAGCTTCGACCCGAAGTCCTGGCCCGTCCAGCGCTGGTTCTGATAGTGACGGTCGATACGGTCGAGCAGGAACGGCAGCCAGCCGATCCCACCCTCGGAGAAGGCGATCTTGAGCGCCGGGAACTGGCGTAGGGCGTGGCCCCACAAGAGGTCCTGGACGGCCAGGACGGTGACCTGGGTCGAGAGCACCATGTACTCGTCGAAGTTGATGTCCGGGAGGTTGATGGCGTTGAGGCCTTGCCCGATGTGCAGGCTCATGACGACGTCGAGATCGCACATGGCGGTGAAGAACGGGTCCCACCACTCCGAGTGGTAGCTCGGGTAGCCCTGAGTGTGGGGAAGCTCGGGCATGCTCACGGCGAGGGCACCCTTGCCCGCCACCCGACGCAGCTCTTCGATCGTGGCGTCGAGGTCCCACAACGGCAGGACGGCCTGGGGAAGGAACCTTCCCGGGTATGCGGCGCACCACTCGTCGATGTGCCAGTCGTTGTACGCCTTGAGCATCACCAGCGAGAGGTCCTTGTCCTTGGCCTCCTGGAAGGTGCGCCCGCTGAACCCGGCCATGCTGGGGAAGCACATGGAGGCCAGCACGCCGTTGCGGTTCATGTCGCGCACCCGCTCGTGGATGTCGTAGGCACCCGGCCGCATCTCCGCCAGGGCCGAGGGGTTCATGCCCCACTGCTCTTTGGGCCACGAGACCACAGCGTTGAGGCCGACCATGCCCATCTCCTGGTCCTCGAAGATCCATTGGTCGTTACCGTGCTCGTCACGGACCAGACGGGGGGCCCGGTCCTTGAAAGCGGCCGGCACGTGGTTCTCGAAGACGTCGGGGGGCTCGATGAGGTGGTCATCGATACTGATGAGAATCATGTCGTCGACCTGCATGACGTCCTCTCCCCTCAGCGACGCAAACCCGTCGCGCGCACGGGCCGCGGTGCCCGCTCCCGTCTCCTGGTTCCGGTCCGGATCGTCCCGCATCCTCGGACACGTCCAGACTGAGGACGCTACCCTACTGGAGTGACCGTGGAAATCGATCTTCAGGACAAGCGCGCCCTCGTGACGGGTGCCGGACAGGGCGTGGGGCGAGCCACTGCACGCGCTCTGGCACAGGCCGGGGCAACCGTGCTGGTGAACGACATCGTCGCCTCCCGGGCAGACGAAGTGGTCGAGGAGATCAAGGGGGAGGGCGGCCTGGCCGAGGAGGCAGCCTTCGATGTCACCGACTTCCCGCAGGCCCAGGCGGTGCTCGAGCGAGATGGCGGCATCGACATCCTGGTCAACAACGCCGGCAACGCCGGCCCCGAGGGGTTCACCGACATGCGACCCTTCGCCGAGACGGACCCTTCCGAGTGGGAGCGCTACATCCGGGTCAACCTCTACGGGGTGATGAACTGCACCCGGGCGGCTCTCCCCAAGATGATCGAGCGCACCGGCGGGCGGATCGTCACCATCGTCTCGGACGCGGCCCGCTACGGCGACGCCTACCTCGCCCCGTACGCGGCGGCCAAGGGCGGCGCGGCGAGTTTCTGCCGATCGATCGCCCGGGAAGTGGGTCGGTACGGCATCACCGTCAACTGCATCTCGCTGGGCACGATCCGGACGCCTTCGACCAGCGGGGCCGAGGCCAGCCCCAATTCCGACGAGCGCCTGAAGCGCTACATCATTCGCCGCATCGGCGAGCCCGAGGACGTGGCCGGCCTCGTCGCGTACCTCTCGAGCCCGCAGGCCTCGTGGATCACGGGACAGACCTATCCGGTCAACGGCGGGTACACGCTCTCTCTCTAAGCGGACCCTGAGGCAACAGGAGGGATTTCGATGGAGACGCTCGAGCTCGACAAGAAAGACGGCGTGGCCGTGGTCCACCTCAACCGCCCACCGGTCAACGCGGTCAATGCCGTCATGATGCGCGAGCTCCGCTCCTGCTTCGACGCGCTCTCTCAGGACCGTGACGTTGCCGCGGTCGTGCTCGGTGCTCGGGGCGAGCGGGCCTTCTGCGGCGGGATCGATCTGAAGGAAATGGCTGGCGGTGGGGCGGAGGCGGAGGACCTGCGGGCCCTCCTCGACCCCCACTGGGAGTGGAGGCAGACGCAGCACGCAATCCGCGAGTGCCTGGTCCCGGTCATCGGGGCCGTCGAGCACACGGCCATCGGAGCGGGTTTCGGCCTCATCGGCGTGTGCGACCTGGTCATCGCCGGGGCTGGAGCCACCCTCGGTCTCACCGAGATCAATGTCGGGTTGCTCGGCGGAGCGAGCAAGGCCATGCGCCTGCTCGGGCCGTCGAAGGCCCGACGCATGCTGTTCCTGGGCGAGCTCCTCCCGGCCGAGGAGTTCTACCGCCTCGGCGCCATCGAGGAGGTCGTGCCCTCCGGACAGGCCGAGCGGCGTGCCCTCGAACTCGCACACGAGATGGCGAAGAAGAGCCCCATCGCGCTGCGGCTGGCCAAGGAGTCGATCCTGCGGATCGAGGACGACGAGGTCATGCGCCAGTACAGGACGGAAAACGACTACACGGACAGGCTCCGCCGGTACAACGACTCGAAGGAAGCGATCAAGGCCTTCGTGGAGAAGCGTCCGGCCACGTGGACCTGGACGTGAGCGGGGCCGCACTCTTCGACCTGGCCCGGCACCACCCCGACGCGCCGAGCGTCGTCCATCCCGAGGGGCGGCTCACCTGGGGGCAGGTCTCCGAGAGAACGGCCCGCTTGGCCAATGCGTTCTTGGAGCTCGACCTGCCGCAGGGCGCCCGCGTGGCGGTCCTCGGCCACAACGGCGTCGACACGCTTCTGACCTATACAGCCGCCGCCCTGGCCGGCGTCGGCGCCATCCTGGTCAACTTCCACCTCACCCCGACCGAGATCGAGTATCTCGTCTCCGACGGCGACGCGGCCGCCATCTGGGCCTCGACCGAGTGCCTCGCCACCGCCAGGGTGGTGGCTTCGGCCAGCGGCATCCCGCTCCTGTCCGAGGCGAGAGGGTCGGGCCCCTGGCCGTCGCTGGTGAACGGCGCCGCGGCGATCCCGCCCGCGCCAGAACTCCCGACGACCAGTGACCTCATCTACACCTCGGGCACCACGGGCCGGCCGAAAGGGGTCGAGTTCCCAAACCTGGCGGCGACGACGGTGGCCGAAAGGCTGGACCAGATGGCCCACCACCACATGGCCGGTCTCGGGACCCACCTGGTCGCAGGGCCGCTCTACCACGCCGGGCCGCACGGGGCGGTGGGGCTCTTGTTGACCGGCAGCCCGATCGTCGTCGCCGGGCGGTTCGACCCCGACGCGGTGCTGGCCGCCATCGGCGAGCACCGCGTCGCCACGTCGGTGATGGTGCCGACCCATCTGATCCGGTTCCTCGGGCTGCCCGAGGCGCGCCGCCGGGCCGCCGACACGTCGTCCCTGCGGCTGCTCTCGGTGACCGGGAGCGCCTGCCCGGTCCCCGTCATGCGCGCCATGATCGAATGGTTCGGGCCAGTCTTCGTGGAGACCTACGGGGCGAGCGAGAGCGGGATCCTCAGCAGGATCGAATCGGCCGAGTGGGCCTCTCACCCCGGATCGGTGGGCCGCGTCGTGGCCCCCTTCCACCCGCTCGTCCTCGACGACGACGGGACCCCGTGCCCGCCGGGAACCGACGGGGTCCTCTACTTCGTGGACCACACAGGCCGGGGTATCCGGTACCACAACGACCCGGAAAAGACAGCCGCCGCGCATGTGGCGCCCGGAACCTTCACCCTGGGCGATGTCGGACACGTCGACGCGGACGGGTACCTCTACATCACCGGCCGCGTCACCGACATGGTCATCTCGGGCGGGGTGAACATCTACCCCGCCGAATGCGAGCGCGTGCTGAACGATCATCCGGCAGTCCGCGATGTGGCCCTCTTCGGCGCGCCCGACGAGGAGATGGGCGAACGGCTGGTCGGACTGGTCACTGTACTCGATGAGACCGTCTCGCCCGCCGATCTCATCGAGTACTGCCGGCGTTCCCTGGCCGGCTACAAGGTGCCGAGGCATCTAGCGGTCGTGCCCGAGATCCCCCGTTCACCCATGGGCAAGGTCGACAAGGCCGCGGCCCGCCAGGCCTACGCGAACCTCATGGGCGTCACCGACAGCTGAGCGCGAGCTTCGCCATGGGGTCGACGTCCCGCCGAATCTCGGGAAACCAGGGATGGTCCAAAGGTTCCCCCGGCTCCAGAGCGGCCTCTCGCATCCACGCGTGGTAGTACGAGGTGCGTGGCCGCCACCGAATGTCGTCGCCGGCGAACCGGATGGTGAAGGTTCGGCGTGGCCGATCGTCCGCCGCGCCAAGCGCGGCATGGATCAACCTCGGATGAAAGACGACGGCATCACCGGGCTCGGTGTCGAACGCGATGAACCGCATCTCGCTGCGGTCCGGGCCGGCATCGCTCTGCATCTTCTCGCCAGCCACGAGCTCATCGGCATCGTGGTGCGAGCCGGCGACGAACCTCAGGGCACCCGTGTCCTTCGTGACTGGCTCGAGGCTCAACCAGACACTCGCCAGCTGTTTGCCCGCCAGCGGCCAGTGCGGTGAGTCGCGGTGCCAGCGCGCGCCCTCGACGGTCGGGTCGGTGTAGAGGAACAGATCCTCGTAGAGCACGACGCGGCGTGACCGCATGGCGATGGCGGCCGCCGTGCCCAGTGGAGACCCGAACAAGAACCGAGCGAACGGCTCGCACCACCGCCAGATCCCGTCGCTCGCCCTCGACTGCGTCTCGGTGGCACCACCGAGACGCTCGGTCGGGTCGTTCGAGTGCTCGAGGATCCGATCCGCGGCCCCCCGAAGCGTCTCGACCCACTCGGGGTCGAGCAGGCCGCGCAGCAGCACGGCTCCATCACGCTCGAAGGGCCCCGCTATCTCGTCGTTCGTCGTCAGGGCACCGGTGGTCACGGCGTCTTCCAAGTCTTCCTCCTACACAACGTGGTACCCACCGTCGACGATGAACTCGTCCCCGGTGTGCCACGTGGAGCCGTCACCGGCCAGGTAGACGGCCAGTGCTCCCAGCTCGCCGGCGGACCCCCACCGACGCATAGGCGCCCGCTGCCGTGCCCTCTCGGCCAGCTTGGGATTGTCGTGCACGCCCGCCATGAATCCCGTGTCGACCCATCCGGGCAGGACGGTGTTGGCCCGGACCCGATACCGGGCCAGCTCGACGGCCAGCCCACGCATGAGCGCCCCCACCCCCGCCTTGCCCGACGCGTAGGCGTGGTTGCCCCGGGTCGAGCCGTAGTTCGCGGCGATGCTCGAGGTGGCGACCAGACTTCCTCCCTGGTCCTGCTCGACCAACACCTTGGCCGCTTCACGCATCGTGACGTACACGCTGTCGAGCACCAGGGCCGTCGTCATCCGCCACTCCCGAGTCGTCGACTCGACAAAACTCGGCGAGTTCTCTCCGAGGCCCGCAGCGTTGGCGAAGCAGGCGTCGAGCCGTCCGAACCGGCTCACCGACTGGGCCATGGCCGTGACCACCGCTGCTTCATCGGTCACGTCGACGTCGAACCCCTCGGCCCGGATACCTCGGCCGACGAGCTCGGCGACCGCCGAGGCATTGCGCTCGGACGAGCGGCCCCAGATGCACACCGAGGCGCCGGCATCACCGAGCGCCCGCGCGAACGCGTACCCGATCCCCGAGTTGCCTCCGGTTACGAGCGCCACCTTGCCCGAGAGGTCGAACCCGCTCGCACTCGGTGTCGCCATCTGCCTCCCCCAATCCGCTTCCGCGACGCCTGCGGCCACTGGGCCACCGGTCCGAGCGCACTGTAACGGCAGGGGACTGCACGCGCTCCCAGACCACAGGTCGCCGAAGGCGGGGCGACGTCGCCCGGCCACCGGGTCGGTCCACACCGACCCGGTGGCGGCGTCAGGCCCAGAAGCCGAAGGTCCGGAAGGCCAGGTGACCCCCGTCCTTCGGGCGCCCCTCGACCTTGGCACTGTGCAGGTCGTCGTAAGACGGAGCATTGATCCGCTCTGCCACCGCGACGAGGGAATCGAAGTCGAGGTCATATGCCTGCGCGGCATTGCGACCCACCATGTCGCGGACGGTTTCCTCGGGCAGCCCCGAGTAGGTGAACCGCAAGGATGCCCAGTTCATCGGCTCACCGTTCGGGCCGGTGGCGTTGTACTGGTACGTCCCCTCGAAGTGCGGGTAGTCCGAACCCCAGATGACGCGATCGGCGTACCCCTGGGCGATGGCGTCCTCGGCTTCGAACCGGGCCTGAAAGCTTGCGCCGATCCAGACCTGCCTGGCGGCATACTCGCTCGGGAGATGGGGAACCCGCTCCCTCTCCTTGGGCCCGTAGCTCTTGGTGTCCGTGAGGTAGATGCTGTCCATCTCCTTCATCACGAAGTTCCACCACGCGCCGGGTGACTCGGTGCTCACCAGGCGCAGCTTGGGATGCCGTTCGAATGCACCTCCGAAGATCAACTGGTCCATGGGGCAGATCCGTGCGTTCATGGAGATCTCGAACTTGGCGATCGACATGGCACCTGGGTAGGCCCCCCCGGACGCGCCGGCCCCGCCGTGGTTGCACAGAGTCACGTCGAGATCCTCGACTGCCGAGAAGAACGGATCCCACGCCGGGTCGTTGTAGGGCTGCATGAAGGGCTTCGGGAAGGGGAAGTTGATGCCCTTGAGCCCGACCGAACGGGCCCAGGTCAGCTCCTCCAACGCAGCGTCGATGTCCCACATGGGCAGGTGCATGAGGCCAATGTGGCGCTCGGGCTCAATGGCGCACGCATCGGCCAACCAACGGTTGTAGATGCGCTGACCCGCTCGGAGCAGTTCGAAGTCCTGCCCCTCGCCGCTCCCCCGGCGCAGCAAGGTATCGACCTGGAAGGGGATGGGCTCACCGTTTTGACTGTCATGGAACACGACCTCCGCGGCCACACCGTCCTCATCCATGTCGCGCAGCCGGGCGTACATGTCATGGTGGCCCGGAGTCCCCAGGTTCTCGTACCGGGCGCCCCAGTCGGCGCCGATGGCGCCCTGACCGCCAAAGGAGACCTTCTGGTTCTTGGCAGCCGCTTGCTCACGCCGCCTCTCGAGGTCCCCCGCGTAGGCGTCGAACTGCTCGAGAAGGTCCTTCGGGCAGTAGGGGCGGAGATCCTCCGCGAGTCGGGGACCGATGTGGGAATCACACGACACGATCACGAGCGGCGTCGACGATGTGGTCGCCCCCGCATCCACCTCGGGCACGCTGACCGTCATGGAAGCCCTCCGTTCTCGAAATTGTGGCCGCGAAATTGTCGCCGGTCGGACGCGGCTCGGCATCGCGCTCGGACCAGAGGGATTGTACACGGTACGAATAGCCAATCGGCTAGTTCTGTGCCAGGCGCCGGGTCCACCTACACTCCAACGGTCCCGACATGAAAGGACCCGACGTGGACCTCGACCTTTCCGACGATCAGCAGCTCTTCCAGGAGACGACGCACAAGTTCCTGGCCGCCACGTGGCCGACGACGTCGGTCCGCGCCCTCATTGACGATCCCATCGGGTTCGATCGAACCGTGTGGGCCCAGGGCGCCGAGCTGGGCTGGACCTCGATGCTGGTCCCGGAGTCCTTCGGGGGGGGCTCGGTGTCGGGCGACGGAGTCTGCGACCTGGCCATCATCGCCGAGGAGCTCGGAAGCGTGCTCTTCGGCGGCCCGGTGATCCCGACGAACGTCGTGGCGTACGCGCTCGCCCGTGCCGGTTCAGAACAGCTGGCCGCGGAGCATCTGCCCGGCATCGCGTCGGGAGAGGAGATCGCCACGTGGGCGGTCGCGGAGGAGAACGACCGCTGGACGGGTGAGGACGGAACGTGCCGCATCAGTGAGACCGGTGCCGGCATCCGCCTCGACGGCGTGAAGGTTCCCGTCCAGGACGCCCACGTGGCCGACCAGCTCCTGGTCACCGCCACGGGGAGTTCCGGGGTCACCCAGGTGCTCGTCCCGGCGGACGCTCCCGGAGTGACCGTGGAACCGCTCGAGAGCCTCGATCTGACCCGACGCTTCAGCCGAGTCCGCTTCGATCAGGTCGAGGTCCCCGCCACCTCCGTGGTGGGACAACCCGGTGGGGCGGCAGCCGATCTCGAGATGCAGTTCGCGCTGGCCGTGGCGCTCCAGTGTGCCGAGACCGTCGGAGCGACCGACCGCCTGTACGACGTCACCCTCGAATACACGAAGGACCGCAAGGCCTTCGGACGACCGATCGGGTCCTACCAGGCACTCAAGCACCGGCTGGTCGACATGCTGCTCTGGCTCGAGTCGGCCAAGGCAGCCTCGGACGCAGCGGTCAAGGCCGTCCAATTCGAGCTCGACGGTCCCACTGCCGCGAGCATCGCCAAGTCCTACGTCGGTGAACACTGCCCTGTGATCCTGCGGGAGTGCCTCCAGCTCCACGGAGGCATCGGCTACACCTGGGAGCACGACGTCCACCTCTACATCCGCAGGGTGGAGACCAATACGGCGATCCTCGGCGGCCCCGACTACCACCACGACCGCCTCGCCACCGCCATCGGCTTCTGACGTTGCGCGCTCGCGCTTGCCTTCCTTTCCGGACCGTATATTATACGCTGTATATCTGCGTTCGAGGCGCCCGTCGGCGACGCCCGACGACGAAGGAGCTGCCATGACTGCAACGGCCGAGCCCGAGCTGGGGTACTGGATCAACGACGCCGACAACCACTTCACGGAGCCACCTGACTGCTTCGAGCGGTACATCGAACCGAGCCAGGCCGACCTGGCCATCCGGTACGTGACCGGTGACGACGGCGAGTCGCTTCAGCTCTTCGCCGGGAGGCCCTCCAAGTTCCACTCCCGCCACGTGACGCTCTCCGAGGACGAGATCAAGAAGCTGCTCGGCGACACCTCGAACATCGGGATCGGACGTTCGGCCGTCCCGAACTTCGACACGTCCGCGTCGGATGACGACGCCGCAGTCGACATCCGAGCCATCCCGGGGATGCTGCTCAATCGCCTGAACCCGCTCAAGGGTCTGAGCGACGAGGAGCGCAAGGCCTTCATCTCGGAGTTCCGGCACAAGTCCGAGGCCTACGGCAACCGTGACCTGCGCCTGGCCCTCATGGACGACCAGGGCATCGACAAGGCACTCATGTTCCCGGCGGCGGCGCACGACATCGAGTACGAGTTCGCCGACAACATCCCCGCCCTGTACGCCAACATCCGGGCCTTCAACCGCTGGATGTTCGAAGAGGTGGGCTACGTGGCCGGCGGGAGGATGATCCTGCCTCCCTACATCGCCCTGGCCGATCCCGACCTGGCCGTCAAGGAGCTCGAGCAGGTCCTGGCCGACGGGGCGACCATGATCCAGACCAAGTCGGGCCACGCCCACGGCGGGACGGACAAGCCCTTCGGGGGCCGCTCCCCGGCCGACCCGGTCTTCGACCGGTTCTGGTCGATCGTCAACGAGGCCGAGGTCCGCCTGGCCGTGCACCTCGGGGGCACCGACTACCAGAAGTACGGCGCCGACTGGTCCGAGGACCCCGAGACCGTCTTCGGTGACTTCGACGCCTTCCAGTGGATGATGTACTGGGGCGACCGACCCGTCCAGGAGCTGACCGCGGGCCTGATCCTGCACAACTTCTTCGGACGGTTCCCCAACATCAAGGTCTGTCTCTCGGAGATGGGCACGGTGTGGGTCCCCTACACCATGCGCAAGATGGACCACGCGTACCTGATGGGCCGCAAGGCCAAGTGGTCCGAGACCGGCCGGCTCGACCGGCGCCCCTCGGAGATCTTCCGCAGCCACTTCATCGTGGCCCCCTACCCCGAGGAGAACGTGCGCCGGGTGGTCGACGAGGTCGGGATCGAGCCCATCGTCTTCGGGTCGGACTTCCCCCACGGCGAGGGCCTGGCGTTCCCCCACCTCTACGTGGACTCGCAGCTGGGGGCGTTCTCCGAGGACGAGAAGCGCCGCATCATGCGCGACAACCTCGAGGAGTTCCTGGCGCCCGTCCTACGCTGAACGACGTTCGGTGCGTGTCGCAGTCATCGGCGCCGGTGCAATCGGCGCCGTCCTGGCATCCGCCGCACACCAGGCGGGTCACGATGTGGTGGTTCATGCCCGGACGCCTTTCGAAAGCCTCGAGATCCGGCGCGACGGCCAGGTCACGGTCGTGCCCGTGTCCGTCGTGGTCTCCCCGGGGGGGCCGACCGCCGACCTGGTCTTCGTCACGGTGAAGGCGGCGGATACCGGTTCCACCGCGCCGCACCTCGCCGCCACCTGCGGTCCGGCCACCCTCACCGTCGTCGTCCAGAACGGACTCGACCAGGCCTCCCGCGTCGCTCCGTTCCTCGACGACGGAACCGGGCCCGCCACCACGGCGCTGGCCTACGTGGCGGCCGAGCGCGAGCACCCGGGACGGGTCCACCACATCCACGGCAACCTGCTGGTCGTCGACGAGGCGCACGCAGCCACGGTCGGGAGAGCCGTCAGCCCCGGGATGCGGGTGCGCGGGTCTGCAGACATGGCCACCGAGTGCTGGCGCAAGCTGCTCGGCAACCTGGTGGCCAACCCGATCACCGCCCTCACGCAGCGCCACATGGACGTCATGGCCTCGCCAGGCATCGGCGGCCTGGCCCGCTCTGTGCTGATGGAGGCCGTCGCCGTCGGCCGGGCCGAGGGCGCCGACCTGTCCGAGAGTGAAGTGGACGGCATCCTCGAACGCATGATGAGCTACGGGTCCGAGACGGCCAGTTCGATGTACTACGACCGCATGGCCGGGCGGCCGATGGAGCACCAGTACCTCACCGGAGAGGTGGTGCGGCGTGGAGCGGCGCACGGCATCGCCGTGCCGGTGAACGCCACCATGCTCGCACTGCTCGGGGCCATCGACAACGAGTCCGGGGATACGGGGAGGCAGGGATGAAGCTCGAGAACAAGACGGCACTCATCTTCGGCGGTGCGTCGGGGTTGGGACGGGCCTCCGCCGAGGCCGTGGCGCAGGAAGGCGCTCGCGTGGTCGTGGCCGACGTCAACGAGGCCGGTGGCCGCGACGTCGTCGCCGCCATCCACGATGCGGGCGGCGGTGCCGCCTTCGTGGCGACCGACATCACCGACGAGGCGGCGGTGCAGGAGGCGGTGCGGACCACGGTCCAGGAGTTCGGGGGTATCGACGTCCTCGTCACGAGCGCCGGCAGCGAGACCTCGGACAAGGATTCGCCCTGGCAGTTCGCCATCGACCTGTACCTCAAGGGTCCCTACTACGCATGCCGGCATACCCTCAAGGAGATGGAGCGCGCCGGAGGGGGATCGATCATCAACATCGCCTCCCTGGCCGGTGTGACCGGGGGGACCTCAAAGAACGTGGACGGCACCGGGTACCCGAGCGCCAAACACGGCCTGATCGGTCTCACGCGGACGATCGCCCTGGCCTACGCCGCCAAGAACATCCGAGCCAATGCCGTGTGTCCCGGTTACATCCGCACCGCCCTGACACGCTCGCTCTACGACGTGCCCGACGGCGGCGACTCTCTGATCACCGATCAGTTGCGCATCCCCATGGGCCGCTGGGGCGAGCCGCACGAGATCGGGCGGGTGGTCGCCTTCCTCGCCTCCGACGACGCCTCGTTCATCACCGGCCAACCGATCATCGTGGACGGCGGCTTCATGGCACGATGACGCCACCCAGACGGCCACTGGACGGGGACGAGCGCCCTGGAGGTCGAACGTTCGATCATCCCGTGCCGGCTCTCGCCATTTCACCGACCGCGCGTGATGCCGACGAGTTCGGACCGCCTGAGGTCAGCGCAGGATGCGCCGAGCGATGGCGTACTTGTGCACCTCGGTCGGGCCGTCGTAGAGACGGAACCCTCGCATGTCCCGGAACACCATGGCCACGATCGTCTCGTCCGTCACCCCGATGCCTCCGAGGACCTGCACGCATCGGTCCGCCACCTTGAAGAGCTCCTCGGAGACGAAGGCCTTGGTCATGGAGCTCTCGTGACGCCCTTTCTCTCCCCGGTCGAGGATCCATGCCGTGTGCAAGGTGGCCAGGCGGCACTGATGGATGGCGATCTCGTTGTCCGCCAGCATGAAACTGACACCCTGGTGCGAGCCGATGGGCACGCCGAAGGCCGTGCGGGTCTTGGCGTGCTCTACGGCGATTGACTGGATCCGCTCTGCCGCACCCAGCCAGCGCATGCAGTGGGTGAGGCGCGCCGGGGCCAGGCGAAGCTGCGCATAGCGGAACGCCTCACCCACCTCCCCCAGCACGGCCGACGCCGGCAGGGTGAGGTCCTCGAAGCGCACCACGCAATGCCCTTCCACGTAGTTGCGGTCCATGGAGCTCATGACCCGCTCGATCACGATGCCCGGGTCACCACCATGGGCCAGGAACAGCGTGGGGCCAGACGGGCCCGGGCCGTCGACGACGTCGGCCATGACGATCCAGGTCTCTGCGCCGCTCGCACCCGTGATCAGCCACTTGCGCCCGTTGATGCGGTAGTTGGTGCCGTCGAAGCTGGCGCGGGTCAGCAGCTGACCGGGGTCCGACCCGGCCCCGCCGGGCTCGGTCATGGCAAAGGCCGAGCGGCTCGCTCCTTGAACCAGGGGCACCAGGAATTCGGATCTCTGGGCCGGATCGGCCACCTTCGAGAGGAGGAACATATTTCCCTCGTCAGGGGCGGCACAGTTCATGGCCACTGGGCCGAGGGTGGACCAGCCTGCCGCCGAGTACACCGCTGCCTGCTCGCAGTGGCTGAACCCGCGACCACCGAGCTCGACCGGCGCCTGCATACTGAGGAACCCCTCGGCACGAGCCAGCCCCACCAGCTCATTCCGCAGCTCGTCGCTCGGCCCGTGCTCGGTCAGCCGCGGGTCACGCTCGTAGGGAACGATCCGTTCGCTCACGAAGGCACGGACCCGTGCGGCGAGGTCGGCGATGTCGGCCGGAAATTCGAAGTCGATCATGGGGGGTCATCCTTCCAGACCGCGCCCCGTTCCACCGTATCGGCCGTCCACTCCACGATGGCGAGGGCCAGCCGATCGAACGATCGGTAGCGCGGATCGGACAGGGCACCACGCTCGAACTTGACGAACATCTGTTGCCAGGCCACAGCCAGGCGGAACCGTGCCAACGTCAGATGGAACGAGAGGTCGCCCCCGGGCAGACCCGACGCCTCGGCGTACATCCGCGCCACGTCGGCCCGCCGCGGGAATCCCGGTTCGAGCGATGGCACCTGGCCCAATTCGCGCAAGTCCGGCGGGTCGCCCTCCTCGATCCAGTAGGAAAGCAGCACGGCAAGGTCGAACAGCGGATCGCCGCGGGTCGCCATGTCCCAGTCGACCACCGCCACGGGCTGCAGGGTCTCGGGGTCGAAGAGCATGTTGTCGAACTTGAAGTCGCAGTGGAGCAGCGACACCCGGGAGTCCTCGGGCACCGACCGACGGAGGAAGGCGAGAACGGGCCGCACGGCGGCAGGCTCGGTCGAACCGAACGCGGCGGCACTCCGTCGGGCCCACCCCTCCACCTGCCGAGCCAGGAACCCGTCTGGTCGCCCCAGGTCCCCGAGTCCGAGAGCCGCCGGGTCCAGCGCGTGCAGTGATGCCATCGTCCCGATCAGCGCACCGGTGAGCCGCTGACCGGTGGCGGCGCCGAAGCGCTCCCGGAGGCCGGATTCGACCGCGCCCCCGACTGCCTGGCCGGCCCGGTACTCGAGCAGCTGGAACGGGACGCCGATGACGGCGGGGTCGTCGCAGTAGGCGAGCGGCGACGGTGCCAACGAGAAGTGGCCCGCCAGAGCGGTGAGGACCTTCCATTCCCTGGCCATGTCGTTGGAGCCCTCGCCGGTCGGGCCGGCCGGAGGCCGGCGGAAGACCGCGGGCCGGCCGTCGACCGAGACGAGGTAGTTGAGATTGGCGAGGCCGGTGGCGAACTGGCGTGCCGCCACGTCGAGGTCGAGGTGTCGCCCCGTCGCACCGAGCCAGACTGCGATCCGTTCCCATTCCTGCGGATGGACCTCTTCGGCCCGGCGAAACACGGTCATCTCGCCCTACGAGATGGGTTCGGTGCAGGTGAACATCCAACGCACACCGAAGCGGTCGAGAGCGCAGCCCCAGTAGCCCCAGGGCATCTCCTGCATGCCGACGGTCTCGCTCCCCCCGTCGCTGAGCTGCCCGAAGAGGCGATCGGTCTCGGCCCGCGTGTCAGGCTCGAGATGGACGGTCACGTTGTTCCCGATGCGCAGCTCCTGACCCATGGACTCGATCATGTCCGTCCCCATCAGGACGTGATCCGCCAGGATCGGCAGCTCGATGTGAGCCACCAGGCCCTTCTCCTCCTCGGTGAGGTCATGACCTCCTGAGCCTCCAGCTATGTCCCGCATGCGCATGGCGGGGCCAACGAATTCCGTGTGGAACACCGACCGGTAGAAGGTGAAAGCCTCCTCGGTCCGGCCCATGAAGTTCAGGTAGGTGCTGACCCTGCTCATCGCGACTCCTCCCCCTCCCCGCGGCGGGGAGGCGCCCGTGTCGATCCTTGCCGAACCACCGCTGGAGGCTTCGCCTCCATCTGACGGCGGGCGCCGCCGAGAGTAGCTTGCGGCCGTGACCATCCGTCCTTTCGGCGACAAGGTTCCCCGCATCGCCCAGACGGCGTGGGTCAGCGAGGCGGCCTATGTGGTCGGTGACGTGGAGCTGGGCGAAGGCGCCAGCGTCTGGCCCGGAGCGGTGATACGCGGGGACTTCGCTCCGATCCGCGTCGGCCGTAACACCGTCGTCGAGGACAACTCGGTGCTCCACACCGGCGAGGCGATGGAGATCGGGGACGACACCATCATCGGCCATGCCGCCGTGGTCCACTGCGCTCGGGTCGGCTCGAGCTGTCTCATCGGCAACCAGGCGACGCTCCTGGACGGCGCCGTGCTCGGTGACTTCTGTCTGGTGGCGGCGGCCGCTGTGCTCCTCGGAGGTGTGGTCGTGCCGGACCGATCATTCGTCGTGGGCGTGCCGGCACGCTTCGAGCCGCTCACGGACACCCAGCGTGCGCGCATCGAAGCACAGGGTCGGGGAAACGCGGAGCACGGCTACGGCATGATGGCCCGGCGCTACCGGGAGGCCGGCCTGTAACCGTTCTCCTTCGCTCAGCGCCCGGGCTCCCCCGGCGGGAACTGTCCTGCTAGGACGCAGCCCCCGCGTCGGCGTACGGATCCACGCCGACCTCGGCCCAGAACGGTGCCCACGTGGGGAAGGCCTCCGGAAGCTGGATGTGGTGACGACGCTCTGGCGGCATGGTGTCCGCCGCGTGTGACGGTCGCTCGAGCCAGTCCGCCATGTACCAGCGGTGGTACTTGCGCCGGACGAAGCACCACTGCCTTCCTTCGGGCGTCTCGACCCGGGCATAGGTGTCCCAGTACTGCAGCATCCCCTGGTTCCATGCCGTCTCGCCCCGTGGCACCACCTCGTCATGGCAGTAGACGATCCCATGGGCCGTGTCCGCACTGTCGAACTCGACCGTGTGGTTGCCGACAAAGTGGACCGTATCGACCAGACGGTTCAGGGCGTCGACGAACCAGGCCCGCAGTGCCTCCCGCCCTTCGGTGCCGCGCCCAACCCGCACGTCGGGGACGAACAAGGAGACCATGGTGTCCATGTCGCGCGAGTCCACCGAAAGGGCGTAGCGGAGTGGAAGCTGCTGTATTTCGGCGAGCGACTCGAGACGATCGAGCCGCTCTTCCGCGTTCTTCGGCTGCCAGGTGCCTAGTCGTGACATGCGGGCGAGCGTACCGTGCCACACGCCGGGGCACCGGGGAGGCCACTCATGCCACCGGCTCCTCACCCTGGAGCATGGTGCGGTGCAGCAGGCGGCCGCTGTCGGCCTCGTAGGGAAGCGCCCGGTGCAGGGTGCCGGTGTTGTCCCACATGACCAGGTCTCCGACCTGCCAATCGTGCCGGCAAACGAACTGCGGCTGGGTCGCCCAGTCCCGCAGGCGGACGAGGAGATCCATGCTGTCAGCCGGCTCCAATCCCGCGACATAGGCCGCCGTCGCCCCGATCACCAGCGACTTGCGCCCGGACTGATGGGTCCACACCAGTGGCTGCTCGCGCCAGGGGACGGCCCGTGCCGCGGCGAAGGCCTGGTACGAGGGCTCGGGGTTCACGAAGCGCTGCAGCCCCCAGTTGGCGTGCACGACCCTCAGGCCCTCGAGCTCCGCTTTGTCGGACTCTGCCAACGCGTCGTATGCCGCGTACGTGTTGCACCACTCCGTCGCCCCGCCATCCGGTGGGAGGGTTCGGGCGCTGAGGAGCGAGGCCAGGATCGGCACCTCGTGCATCGATCCGTCGAGGTGCCAGAAGAACGACGTCGTGAGGTAGTCCCCTAAGGGGTTGACGGCAGTATCGAGGCTGACCTTGAAGATGGACTGCATCTCACCGTTGGCTTGCGGGCTGCCGTTGTTCTCGAAGGCCTGGGTGCCCAGCGTCCGCGTGAAGGCGATCTGCTGCTCGTCGTCGAAGGCGATTCCAGGGAAGACGAGCACGCTCCGCTGCTCGAGCAAGGCACGGATGTCGGGGGCAAGCCGGCCGCCGAGCAGCGTGGCCGCGTCAGTCTCGATCACCGAGCCCACGAGCGGTCGGAGTTCCCGCACCTCCATTCTCACGTCGCTGGAAGGTGCGCGTGTTTCGGTCATGCCGTGTCCTTTCGTGGGCGGCAGAGATCCGGGGATACCCCGGCGGTCGTACGCCTAGTGAGAGCGAGCGATCGTGCCGCCGTCGACCGGGATCATCACGCCGGTGAGGTAATGGCCCTCGTCGCTTACCAAGAAGAGCGCCGTCCGTGCGATATCCCAGGCGTCTCCTTCCGCCGGCAGGGAGATCTTGTACGTGAGGTCGACCTGGGACGGGTCGAGGCCCGCCATGCTCATGGCGCTGTTACGCATGGGCGTGTCGATGATCCCGGGAGCTACGCAGTTGACGCGGATGCCGTCCTTGCCATATGTGTCGGCCACGTCGTTCATGAGGCCCTGGAGGCCGGCCTTGGCCGACGCATACGCCGTGCAGCCGGACCCGCCCTGGCCGCGGAGCGCGGCGATCGACGAGATGTGCACGATGGCACCGCCCCCACCTTTCTGCATCACCGGGACGACCGCCTTGGTCAGCATGAACGGCGCGGCCAGGTTGACGGTGAGGATGCGTTGGAGCAGTTCGACCGAGGTGTCGAGGAGGCTGGTCGAGGACGAGATGGCCGCGTTGTTCACCAGGATGTCGACGGTCCCGTACTGGGCCACCGCCTCGTCGACGATGCGCTGACCCTCGCTCAGATCGCTCAGGTCGGCGACGACGATCGTGGCTTGACCACCTTCCTCCTCGATCATGTCCAGCGTCTCTTTGGCCCGGTCCTCGACCATGTCGACGAGCACCACCTTCGCCCCCTCCCGGGCGAACAGCACCGCCATTGCCTTTCCGGTACCGAGACCCGGTCCGCTGGACCCGGCGCCGGTGACGATGGCGACCTTGCCTTCAAGCCTGCCTGACATCGATGTGACTCCCTCCCATTTCCGCTCCCTTATCCGCGAATCCCCGAGCGTGCGGTACTGGACGAGTCGCGGACCCTTCGTTCGCTCCGATCGGGATGCTGAGCGTACTACAGCGCTCAAGCGCCTGACCTGGGTATCCAGCAACCCCGGACTGCGCACGCCCGCCCGAAGTAGGGCATGGCGACCGGGGGCTACCCCAGTGTGGCAGGAACGCTCATCGGGTTCGCCGGAGTGCTTTCGGGTCCGAGGTTTCGGGATCGTCGAACGATTCGTTCGCAAGTTTGCGCTTGTCTGAATGCTCTGCCCGTGGTTGGCTGGCGTCAGGACCCGCGGTGCTGGCCGCTCCGGCGGGCCCCCCCTCGTCGGCACCGGAGGACACAATGGATCGACTTCTCTTCATCTCGGCCGACGGCCACGCGGTGATGCCCGAGGCACTCTGGCCCCAGTACCTCGAGGCCGGGTACCACGAGTACCTGCCACGCCTGTCAGACGAGAACCGTCGCTTCACCGACGTGATGCGCCTGATGAACGACTACGACCTGACCTACGAGGGGGTCGTGTCGGGCAGTCATTACGACGTCTTCGACACGGAGAACCTCTTCCGGCAGGGGCGGTGGGCCGGAGCGTGGGACCGCGACATCCGTATCGCCGAGATGGACCGAGAGGGCGTCGCCGCAGAATTCGTGTTCAACGGCTACTTCCGCGCCGTCGACCTGTTCTTCAACGTCAGCAACACCCCGTACCCCACCGATGTCATCGACGCCGGCGTCCGGGCCTACCACCGGTGGGCCTTCGACACCTTCGGCTCGGACTCCGACCGCTTGCTGCTGGTCGGCGCAGTCGGCCAGTGCCTCGACCTCGACGAGACCCTCCGCGAGGCCACGTGGATCGCCGAACACGGGTTCACCGGGATGTACATGCCCGGATTCACCGCCCATCCCGACCTCCCACCCCTCCACGACGAGCGCTGGGAGCCGCTGTGGGGCCTGTGCGCCGACCGCGGGCTGACTTTGGTCGTGCACGGTGGATACGGATTCGAACAGGGCTTCAGCTTCGCCGCTCTCACGAACATCTACGAGCAGGTGCGGGCCGGGGGTGGCAGCGACGAGGACGCCGTGCGCGAGCTGCGGAGCGGGCTGTTCAACGACGGGCTGTTCGCCGATTTGCGAAGCCGCCGGCCGCTCTGGCAACTCATGCTCGGGGGCGTGTTCGACCGCCATCCCGACCTCAGGCTGATGATGACGGAGGTGCGCGCCGACTGGGTGCCCGACACGCTCCAGCTCCTCGACGCCGTGTTCGAGGAGCATCGAGGCGACGTCCCGGCAAAGCGGAAGCCCAGTGACTACTGGCAGGCCAGCTGTCTCGCCGGACTGTCCTTCATGCACACCTCCGAGGTCGAGCGACGGCACGAGATCGGCGTCGAAACCGTCTCGTTCGGCCGCGACTACCCACACACGGAGGGCACATGGCCCAACACCCGGGACTACCTGCGCCACCTGTTCGCGGAGATCCCGGTCGATGAGGCCCGGCTCATCGTGGGCGAGAACCTGGCCCGCTTCCTCCACCTCGACCGTGAGCACCTCGGCAAGATCTCCGAGCGGGTCGGCATCCCCGTCGATGCGGTCGTCGGTGCCGATCCCCACCTCGACCCCGAGCTCATAGCCCACTTCGACGCCCGGTGCGGGCTGAGCAAGCCGTTCGAGGGCGGGTCGCGGCTGGATCAGATGCAACCGATGATCGAAGAAGACCTGCGGTACGCCACCGCACGGTAGGAGGCGATGATGAGCACACCCGTGACGATCGTGTCACTGGACTCCCATGCCCAAGTCCCGATGGGCGCGTGGGAGACCTACCTCGACAAGCCGTACCACGACCTCCTGCCCCGGCTCGCCGGGGAGAACCAGAAGTGGGTCGAGGTGATGGGCCGCTTGATGGTCGACCGGACCCACACCCAGTACGAGGTGTTCGACCCGGACGGCGCGTACCGAGCCGACGGACTCAGGGGCATCTACGACTGCGAAACCCGGCTGACCCAGATGGATCGGGAGGGCATCGCCGGCGAGTTCGTGTACAACGGCGAGCCGCGCCAGGTCGCCCTGTTCTTCCAACCCTCGAATTCCAAGTACTCCGACGATGCCTGCGAAGCCGGCGTGCGGGCCCACCACCGGTGGGCGTTCGACGAGTTCGGGCACGCCGGCGATCGCATCCTGCTGGCCGGGGTCACCGGGCACGCGCCGTGCCGGGACATGGACGCCACCCTCGCCGAGGTCCGGTGGATCTCGGATCACGGGTTCGTCGGGCTGGTCGCGCCCGGGATGACCGGGTATCGCGACCAGCCGCCGCTCTACGACGAGCATTGGGATCCCCTCTGGTCGCTGTGCGAGGAGCGCGAACTGACCTTGATCGTCCATGCCGGATACGGGCCGGAGGCCGGAGCGTTCTTCAGCGAGGTGGCCGACGTCTACGACGAGATGCAGATTGCCGGTGGGCTGACCGAGGAGTTGCGCACCCGCTTCACGACCAGCGCCATGACGACCAAGTTCTTCAACAGCCTGGACACCCGTCGACCCCTGTGGCAGCTGACTCTGGGAGGGGTGTTCGACCGCCATCCGAAGCTGAAGCTCCTGCTGACCGAGATCAGGGCCGACTGGTTGCCGGCCATGCTGGCGCACCTCGACACGATCTTCGAGCAGCACCGGGCCGACCTCCCGGCCAGCCGGCGGCCGAGCGAGTACTGGCGGAGTAATGCCACGACCTGCCTCTCGTTCGCCCACAGGGCCGAGGTCGAGATGCGCCACGAGATAGGCATCGACACGATCGCATTCGGGCGCGACTACCCGCATCCTGAAGGAACCTGGCCCAACACCCGTGAGTGGATCCGCGACGCTTTCGCCGGGGTACCCGAGCCCGAGCTCCGAGCGATGATGGGTGGGAACGCCATCGGCCGGCTCGGGCTCGACGGGGTGGCCCTCGACGCCGTCGCGTCACGGATCGGCCCGACGGTGCAGGACTTGGTGGGGTCCGCTCGGTCGCTTCCCCCGGAACTCCTCCACCACTTCGACGTACGCGGGGGCTACCTGAAACCGGCGGAGGGTGCCACCCGCCTGGTCGAAGCCGACACGTCGATCCAGGTCGACCTGTCGCGCCTCACCCGCACGGAGGAGGTGACCGCGTGACCACCCTTCGAGACCTGACCCCGGCGTGCGGTTCGACCGCGTGCCGGTGTGCACGGTCGGACGGGCCTCGTCGACGGTGAAACCGCGGGCCTTCGGCCACCCGCGTACGGGCGAGATGCCGGCCTACAGCAGCGCCCGCTGAGGGCTGACGAGGGGGTTCCGCGATGGGAAGACTGGACGGGCGCGTGGCCATCGTCACGGGCGCAGGAGACGGGATTGGCCGCGGCATCGCCCGCCGGTTCGCCAAGGAGGGCGCAAAGGTCCTGGTCGTGGACATCAACGAGGAGAGCGCCGTCGGGGTGGTCGCGGAGATCAGCGCCGAGATCCAAGGCAGCTGCCTCGCGCTGGGGGCCGACGTGAAGCAGAAGGAGACGGCGACCGCCATGGTGCGGACCGCGATGGACGCATGGGGCTCCGTCGACATCCTGGTGAACAACGCCTGGGGTGGCGCCTCGTTCGCTTCGGTCGAGGAGAAGACCGACGAGCAGCTCGCCCACGGTTTCGGCCTGGCGTTCTATGGCCCGTTCTGGGCCATGCAGGCCGCGTTCCCTCACATGAGGGCCAACGGGTGGGGGCGCGTCATCAACATGTGCTCGGCGGCGGGCGTGAACGCCTTCGTGGGCACCCTCGAGTACAACTGCGCCAAGGAGGCACTGCGCACCCTCACCCGGACGGCGGCCCGGGAGTGGGCTCCCTACGGAATCGTCGCCAATGCCGTCTGTCCGGGAGCCAAAGGGTCGGGAATGCGCCGGCGCTACGCCGCTGATCCGGAACTCGAGGCGGAGCTCGACGCCATGAACCCCATGGGCCGCGTCGGTGACCCCGAGACGGACATCGGCCCGGTCGCGGTGTTCCTCGCCAGCGACGACTGCCGCTACTTCACGGGCAACACGCTGTTCGTCGACGGCGGCAGCAGCATCAACGGGTCCTCCTGGCAGCCAGCCCAGTGGGCCAAGGAGCGCGAGTAGCCCTCTCACGTGCGCTCGTCGGGGACCTCCCGCCTCACGAACTCCCAGAAAGCTTCCGCCGCGGGCGACAGCGGCTCCCTCCTCCTGGTCACCAGCGACATGCGCCGGGACATGGTGGGTGCCAACGGGATGACCTCCAGTCCATCCCCGGCGACGGTCGCCGCGCTCTCGATCGGCACGATGGTCACGCCCACCCCGTGGCGAGCGAGCTCGAGCATCGTCTGGAGGTGGTCGCTCTCGGCTGCGACACGAGCCATGATCCCCGCGGCTCGGCAGAGGCGGTCGAACATCGGGCGAAAGGGAGACCCCGCCGGAGGAACGATCATGTCGACGCCGTCGAGGTCCGAGAAGGAGATCGACTGGCGGCCGGCCAAGGGATGCCTGGCAGCCACCACGACCCCTTCGGTCTGGACGCCGATCGGGGTGTGCAGGAGATCGGGCGGGACGGAGTCGTCACCCATCACCCCGCAGTCCACCTCGCCCTTACGGACCATCTCCGCTATCACCCGTCCGTTCTCGGGCTCGCGCATGGTGATCACGACCTGTGGGAAGGCCGCACGAAAGCGAGCGACGACGGCGATGACCGGCACCAGGAAGATGCGACCCGGCACGACGCTCACCCGCCCCTGGAGCACTCCGTGGCCCGTGGCCGCCGCGACCTCCGCGGCGGCCACGTCCTCGAGGGCGCGACGGGCCGGAGCGAGCACTGCCTGCCCGGCGTCCGTGAGGACCATGCCTCGTGCCACCCTCCGGAACAACTTCGCGCCGAGCTCCGCCTCGAGGCTCGCAATCGCGTTGGAGACGCTCGATGGAGAGAGATACAGGGTGCTCGCCGCTCGTGCCACACCCCCCTGTTCGGCGACGGCGACGAAGGCCCGGAGCTCCCGGAGTTCCATGATCAGCCCTCGCCGTCGGCTCCGGCCCTCATTTCCCCGACGACCTCACGGGTCAACAGCATCGCATCGACCGCGGTTGGGAACCCGACATACACCGCGAGGTGCACGATCGACTCGGTGATCTCCTCGTACGTGAAGCCGAAGCGGAAGTTGGTCTCGATGTGGGGCTTGAGCTCCACACGTCGGGCCAGGGCAATGAGCACCGCGGTGACGACACGCTCCCGCTCGGTATCGGTCAGATGGGGGCGGCTCCACAGGTCCCCGAAGGCGGTGTCATTGAGCCAGCTCATCCAGCCACCATCCTCCGAGAGCCGAGGCCGGTCGGCTCCAGCGTGGGGCACGTAGGGCGCGGACGTGGCGTGCATGAACTCGGCGTGCTGAGGCGCCAGCTTGTGCAACACGATTCGAGCCCTCTCGTGGCGACCTTCCAGCGGAGGCCACGAGTGTGCCGATGGCACGTCCCCCTCGTCACCCTCCTCCTCGACGACCTCGGCGAGCACGGCCATGGCCTCGACCCCGGCGCCCAGGCCGGCGTAGCCGTTCACCTGCAGGAAAGCCTCGCCCAGCTCCAGTCGAGTGAGGCCATTGGCCCGCGCGTGCCTGATCTGGTTCTTCAGCTCGATGGGACAACGCAACGTGGCCAGGGCGGCGACGGTCAAAAGGGAACGATCACGCCGGGACAGGGTCGGCCGTTCCCACATGTCCTCGACCGTTCGTCCGAGATACTCGCTCCAGTCGGCGCGCAGTTCGGGCGGCACCGACTCGATGCTGTCCGACGCGCCGGGTCTCACGTCACCTGGCACCCTTCCCCCACCGGTTCTCACCCTCTCATCGGTCATCGTTGCTTCCCCTCTGCGTCGTTCCGGAGCATAGGCAAGGTACGATTGGCGTGCGCCAGCACGACCCGGTCGACGGTCGGCCATCGGGTCAGGGCCGACTCGACAACGAGGAGTGATGGGGGGGCCGGATGAGGGAGTTGGCGGGCAAGGTCGCGGTCGTCACCGGTTCGGGGAGCGGGCTCGGGCGATCCATGGCGAGGCGATTCGCCGCCGAGGACATGACCGTCGTCGTGGCGGACAACCGGCTCGACGCCGCGGCGGGCGTGGCCGAGGAGATCGTGGCACTCGGTGGCCGCGCTGTGCCCATGTCGGTCGACGTCACGAAACGCGCTTCGGTGATGGCGTTGGCCGATCGCGTCGAGTCGGAGCTCGGTGGGGTGCGGCTCCTGGTGAACAACGCCGGTGTGGGCGCACCGAGCTCGTTGCTCGAACCCGAGGAGTCGGGATGGCGCTGGGTGATGGACGTCAACCTCTTCGGCGTCCTCTACGGGATCCAGACCTTCGTGCCTCGGATGTTGGCTGCCGGAGAGGAGGCCCACGTCGTCAACACGAGCTCGCTGGGCGGAGTCATCGGCCCGGCCCGCTTCGAGCACAACCGGACCACCGGAGGTAAGGGCTCGCCCGTCGATTCGGGCCCGATGAAGAGCTACATGGTGTCGAAGCACGCGGTCGTGGCCCTGTCCGAAGGCCTAGCGGGCGACCTCACCGGGACCCCCGTCGGCGTCTCGGTGCTCTGCCCAGCGCACCACGTGGACACGGGCATCTACGAGAACTCGGCGAGCCACCGGCCCAGTGAGTACGGCGGACCGATCGACGAAAGCGGTGGCCTGGCCGCCGAGTCCGCCAAGCGGCGCCGGGAAGGCGGGAAAGACCCGGCCGAGCTTGCGGCCCGCGTCGTCCGCGCCATCCGCGAACGTCACTTCTACATCTTCACCCACCCCGAGACCCGGTTGCTGGTCGAGCGGCGCTGCGAGCAGATCATGGCCGGATTCGACGATGCGGAGTCCTTCCAGGAAGGCTGAAACGGACGGCTCGACTAAAGATCGGGGAACATGGGGTTCATCTCCCCGACGGAGCCCCCATCGACGTCCAGGAGCACTCCGGTGAGCCAGGACGCAGCCGGCGAAGCCAGGTACACGGCCGCCAGGCCGATGTCGCGGGGCGTGCCGAGTCGGCGCATACGCGTGCGTCCCACCAGCTGGTCGAGCACGCCCTCGTGCTGGGTGACCACGGCTTTCATGGCCTCCGTCTCGATGATCCCGGGCATGATCCCGTTGACCCGGATGCGCGGGCCGAGCGACGCCGCCATCGAACGGGTTGCATAGAACAGTCCGCCTTTGGAGGAGTCGTACGACAGGTGCCCACGGGCCTGAAGGGCGATGGCGCCCGAGACGATGTTCACCACCGAGGCGCCCGGTCGTTCGAGTAGATGCGGCACCGCGAGCCGAACCAGCTCGGTCGGGACGGTCACATTGAAGTGGAAGGCGGACTCGAGCTCCTCGGCCGAGTCGTCGAGAAAGGCACGCCACATGTCCCCACCACCGGCGCAGTTCACCACCGCGTCGAGACCGCCGAACTCACCGACTGCCCGCTCGATCAGCCCTCCGAGGACGCTCAGGTCCGTAATGTCGGCCGCCAGCGCGATGGCTCGACCGCCCGAAGCATTGATCTCGGCCGCAGTTCCCTCGACCTGGTCTTTGGTGCGTGCCACCAGCGTCACCGACGCACCCGCTTCGGCGAAGGCCAGTGCGATGCCCTTGCCGATCCCGCGGCCACCCCCGGTGATCACGGCCGACGTTTCGGTCAGCGAGAACGGATTCGACGAGTTCATGGAACCATCCCCTCATGGCGCGACGGCTCTGACCGTCAATTTGTCGATGGCGACCCTAGTCCATGCGGTCGTCGCCGCGATCGGGAACGAGAGCAGAGACCGGCCCGTTCCAGCACTGGTAGGTCCTCGCCAGTCAAGGCGGCCAACGTACCGGCAACCAGGGGATAATGCTCCTGGACCTGAACCGGCAGCGACCCCGAGCCGCGGGCGTCGATCCCGAGGTGAGCTCCGCGTTCCATCGCTCACGATCTTGGCGAACTTGGGGGTCTATCGAACCGCGGGGTCATCGAAGCGCTGCCACGTCGCGCCCGAATGCATGGCGGCTGCTCCACCGGACGGTTGGCGCAGCCGACCTCCGTCGGTATACGGCACCCAGCTACCGGTCAGTGTACTGGGTACACTTCAGGGTGTACGGAGTACACTGACCCATCGAGGAAACGGGGGGGACGGGACGTGCCTCAAAGCACCACGGGACGACTGGACGGCACGCGAGTGTTGCTTTTCGGAGGCACAGGAGTCATCGGAACCGCGACATCGCTCCGGCTGGCCCGGGAGGGCGCGCGGGTTGCCGTGGGTGCCCTCCACCAAGAGACGGCTGACGCAGTCGCCAAGGACATCAGCGACCTCGGCGGAGAGGCAATCGCCATCTCGGTCGACATCGGCGATGACAGCGCTGTCGCCCGGGCGGTGGACGCAGCGGTGCGGGCGTTCGGTGGGCTCGATGCCGTGCATATCAACGCGGCGGCGGCTTCGCTCGAGCTCATGACGGCGGACTCCGACGCGGCAATCGTCGATCTCGATGTCTTCGATCAGGTGATCCACACCAATCTTCGGGGTCCGCTTCTCTGCACGCGCCACTCGATCCCCCATCTCCTCGCCGGCGGAGGCGGCGCGCTCGTCTATTCGAGCTCGGCCAGCGCGTACGTCGGGGAGCCCACACGACCCTCGTATGCCACCGCCAAGAGCGGGATGCACGCAATCATTCGACACGTCGCGTCGAGGTGGGGACGCGAGGGGATCCGCGCCAACGGCGTCGCTCCCGGCCCCATCCTCTCGGAGGCGACGACCCGTGCCATGGATCCCGCTTTTGTCGAGCAGCTGATGGCTGCGGTACGCAGCCCCCGGCTCGGCCGCCCAGAGGACGTCGCTGGGCTCGTGGCCTTCCTTGTCTCCTCCGAAGGTGAGTGGATCAACGGACAGATCGTGAGCATCGATGGGGGCATGACGCTGCGATAGACCTTTCGCCAGTTCAACGGGTTCAAGTGGGAGGCTCCAAAAGATGACCGACGAAGACGTCCAGTGGCTGCGTGAGCAGGTCCAGCGTCAGGCCGATGTCGAGGACATAAAGCAACTCAAGGCCAGATATTGCCGGTACGCGGACGGCCAGGAGTGGGAGAAGTGGGGCCAGCTCCTCACCGAAGACTTCCATTTCGACAGCGACGGTGGAACCCAGGACGGTCGGGACAATGTGGTCGCATTCGTCTCCAAGTCACTGGGCGGCGCGTCGACGGTCCACCACTGCCACACGCCGGAGATAACCATTACGGGCCCGGACACCGCCACCGGGATCTGGGCCATGCAGGACCACGTCAAGATGGTTCATAACGGAACGCAGATCATGTTCCGCGGGGCAGGGCACTATACGGAGGAGTACGTCCGAACGGACCAAGGCTGGAAGATCAAGAGCACCGTTCTGAGTCGTCTGAGCGTCGATCCCCTCACGCGTCCCGAGCCCAGCGCGTCCACCGCGGGCGGCTCGGACGGCTGACCTCACCGGACGCCCAACCCCGATCACCGATCAGCGCTCAACAACTCACGCCGGAAGATACGATCGAAACCGAGGAAGCTCCTTGCTTCCACGACACCACTGGAGGACCCCATGCCCAACGCCCTCATGCTCGCCTTCACCAACATCTCGGACCCCGATCGCGAGGACGAGTTCAATGATTGGTACGACGAGGTGCACGCGGTGGGTGCACTGGAGATCGATGGAGTGATCTCCTGCCGTCGTTACAAGCTCTCGAACGAGCAGATGCTTCCACCGGAACTTCCCCAGTTCCTGGCTGTTTACGAGGTGGACCCCGGCGCCGTGGACTCTCTGCCGAAGGAGTTGGCAAACAAGTTCGCGGCCGGAGAGATCTCGATGAACGAACTCATGTCCGGAGGCACCATGGCGTTCTACACGTTGATCAGCGAGCCGACGGTTTGACCTTGTTTCGCCGCCCGCGCCCGAAGGGACGGCCCTGGGCCGGGTCGGTCTGCGGCCCACGTGGGCGAGCAGCGTGAGTGCACCGGCGAAGGCCACAGTCTCACCTGACCCCGCACCACGCTCCCGGCTCAACCGGGACCAGATCGTGAGCACCGCGGTCGACCTCGCCGACCGCGAGGGCATCGACGCGCTCAGCATGAGGAGTCTGGCCCAAGAGCTCGGCGTCGTCCCAATGGCCATCTACAAACATGTCGCCCACAAGGAGGAGCTCCTCCAGCGCATGGTCGATCTGGTCTTCGAGGAACTGGAATTCCACGCCCAGGCCGACTGGAAAGCCGCGCTGCGTGAGCGGGCGATCGACATGCGAGAAGCTCTCATCAGGCATCCCTGGGCATTGGGCCTGATCGACTCGGGCACTCCCGGGCCAGCCAACCTCCGACACCAGGACGCCGTCTTCGCATGCCTACGGGTCCAGGCAGGGCTGTCCTTTCCCTCGGCCCTGCACGCCTACAGCCTCGTGGACAGCTACATCTTCGGGTACGCCTACCAACAGAAGACTCTGCCGAAGGACATCGGCGGCTCGGCACAGGCGACCCTCAAGAGAATCGCCGAACAGTGGCCCGCCTCCGCCACGGCATTCCCCCACATCACCGAGCTCCTCACCGAGGTCGGACGGTCGGGCTACGACTACGACGCCGAGTTCCGCTTCGGCTTGGACCTGCTGCTCGACGGCATCGATCGGATCCGGCAACAGGAGAAACCTCCGGTCGCATAGCCAGGCCTCGGCGGGCGGCTGGTGGACGAGCGCCACAACCCAGGAATTGTCGAATCCCCCGCCGGCGGGTGACCATTGCCTCCATCCTGGAAGGATCCAGCCTGCACCAATCGAGCTCAACCCTGCTGACGGCGGGTCGGCGACAATCGACGCCGCGCCACGGTCCGTTCTCCTGGGCCGCGGCGTTGGCCGCGGTGTCCGCCCTCCTCCTTGCAGGCGGCGCGTCGACGTGTGCCGCCGCCGAGACTCCGGGTCTGGCAACTACGGCGCCGAGCCCCGTTCCTGCAACCTCCTCTCCGGCGGTCCAGCGCGTGACGAGCGGACCCCCGACGAATGCCTCCTACGCGATCGTCGACGCCGAAGGGCGGATTGCCACCTACGGGGGTGCTCTCTTCGCCGGCGACCTCATGGGGGTACCCCTCAACCAGCCGGTGGTGGGCGCCGCGCCGGACGACGCTGCCGGCTACTGGATGGACGCATCCGATGGCGGGGTCTTCACTTTCGGTGACGCCGGCTTCTACGGATCCATGGGAGCCGTCCACCTCAACCAACCCGTGGTCGCCATGGCGGCGACTCCCGACGGCCGGGGCTACTGGCTGGTGGCGGCCGACGGCGGGGTCTTCACCTTCGGTGACGCCGGCTTCTACGGATCCATGGGAGCCGTCCACCTCAACCAACCCGTGGTCGCCATGGCGGCGACTCCCGACGGCGGGGGCTACTGGCTGGTGGCGGCCGACGGCGGAATCTTCACCTTCGGTGACGCCGGCTTCTACGGATCCATGGGAGCCGTCCACCTCAACCAACCCGTGGTCGCCATGGCGGCGACTCCCGACGGCGGGGGCTACCTGATGGCGGCGGCCGACGGCGGGGTGTTCGCTTTCGGTGACGCCCCCTTCGATGGCTCCTCGGGCGGGCAGTCCCTGGCCGCCCCGGTCTCCTCGGTGTCGTTCACTCCGGGCAGCACCGGATACTGGATGGTCGGCCGGGACAGCAGCCTTCACACCTTCGGCGACGCACAGAGCCGTGGTTCAGGCACGACCACCATGCGCCCACCGGAATACCCGGCGGCGTGGTCGCCGCCCTTCGTCCCCGCCGTCGCAATTCTCTCCCTCCCCGAAGGTCCCGAAACGGCGTCGTCGGGACCGGTGAGGGCCGCCGCCGTCGGTGACTCTCTCGGGGTGCAGGAGGCCGCCTACACCCAACTGGCCGCGCCCGCACTCCAGATGTTCAACGGCGCGACCCTGGGCTGCGGCGTCAATGCCGGGAGCCCGATGCAGATGTACGCCAGCCCGACGCAGGTGTCCCCTCGGATTGCCGCATGTGCACAGTGGAGCCAGCAGTTCAATTGGGTCGCCCACCTCTCGCATGCCAACGTCATCATGCTCCAATCCGGATTCTGGGACGTGCAACCGACCCTGTTCGACGGCACGTACGTGAGCGTGGACGACCCCGGATACGCCGAGGCCATGGCGGGGACCCTCGAGCAGGCCGTCTCGATTCTCCACTCGGCTGGCGCTCAGGTGATCCTCGACACCGCCCCGTACTTCGCCGACGGGACGCCCGACCGTGTCGTGGAGGATTACAACCAGCTCGTGCGCCGCGTCGCGGTCGACGACGCCTCGTTCGTGTCGTTGCTCGATGTGAACACTCTCGTCTGCCCGAGTGGGACGTTCCAGCACGAGGTCGGTGGAATCCCGGTGCGCGCCGACAACGTCCACCTCACACAGTACGCGGTGACGAACCTCATCGATCCGACGCTGGTTCCCCTTCTCAACAGCCTCGCGGCGAGGTGACCTCAAGGCGAACGGTACGAGCAACCAGAGCGTTCCGGGCGAGAGCTTGGACGGCGTGCGGCCGCACGTACTCTCGATCCATCCTGTCGCGGGCCCGACACAATCGCCGGAGTTCGTCCACCTCGCTCGCCATGCGCCCACGGTGCATCTGCGATTCTCCGGAAGGGCTGACAGGGTCGGGTGGCGGCACGCTCGACTAGCCGCCAGCCGACGAGGAGTTGAAGTCGATGGCCACGCGGAACAGGGACTTGAGCGCCACTTCGTCGATCTCCTCACCCTCGCGCACGTCGATGGCCCGCCTGGTATTGCCTTCGAGGCTGGAATTGAAGAGGCCCGCGGGATCCTTCAGGGAAGCCCCTTTCGCGAATGTCATCTTCACCACCGTCTTGTAGGTCTCACCCGTGCAGATGATGCCGTCGTGATACCACGTCGGCACACCTCGCCATTTACACTCTTCGACGACATCGGGATCGACCTCCTTGATCAGTTCCCGGATTCGGGAGAGCAGGGCGCCCCGCCAGTCGCCCAGCTCCTCGATCCGCACGTCGATCAACCGGGAGGGAGAGTTTTTCCCTTGAGGGCCCTTCGTCGCCATGATGGCCTCGCTGCCCTTCCGTCACTCGCTTGTCGCCACACCACGACCATATTCACCGGGCGGAGAACCTCTGTCCAAACATGTCGGCGCGCCGGGACCTGGGGCCGGCAGGCTGGAAGCCCTCGACGCGGGTGCTCTCCGTGGTGGTCGGTGTGGACGGTCCAGACGCTCGAGAAGCTGGGCGTTGGTGACCGGCCCCAGCCAGGGGGGCACGGCTCCTGCACCACGATGATGCGACGCCAACCCCTGGCGCCGCGACAGCCGGCACGCAGCCACCGAAATCTTCGGGTCGCCGAGATCGTGGCCGGGTCCCACTGTGCTCTCGAACCGGTCTGCGAGGTACGTTGTGAGCGTTCTTCGACATCGCCGCTCGAGCGGCACATGAAGCGGGAGGAAAACATGAGCGAAACGATGCCGGTGATCGATACCGACCCTGAGGTGCTCCAGCGAAGCACGGAGGCCTCGATGCATGCCGCCGAGGAGACCTGGACCCACATCCGCGCCGAGGTCACGGCCGCCGACGGCGACTACGACAAGCTCATGTCCACTCTCCGCGAGCGGGGTCCGTACGGCTACACGATTCAGCCGCAGATCAATGGGGACGGCACCGTGAACGCACCCATTCTCACGACCTGGGACGAGATCCGGGTCGCCTACGAGCAGGTTCGAGGGAGGAGCGATCTGCTCACCTCCGAATCGCTCATCGAGCTCCGGGGTACCTGGTATGTCTTCCAGGAATCCATGTCCTTTGGTCATGTCAAGGGTGAGCCGGAGCCCAGCTCCGGCTCACATCTGCTCGGCATGTTCCCGGTGGGCAAGTCCGCTGGGATCACCGGGGAGCTGATCTGGCCCTGGGTTCCGCGCGAGCTACTTGGTAAGGGTACCGCGCCGCGGTGCCCGAGACCGATCCGATCCAGCTCCGTCGCGCCCTCCTTGCGCTCCACGAGCAATACCTCGAGGCCCTGGCCCGAGGTGACGTCGACGCGCTGGTGGAGACGATGCACGAGGACGTGCAGAGTGGGGTGCGCGACTATGTCACGGAGAGTGGAGCGCTGACCCAGCTCGTCGGCAAGGCGGCGAACCGCGACTACTACTCTGCGTTCTCCGACAAGTTCGAGATCCTGCGGGTGGACCTCCTCGACCGCGTCGTGCAGGACTGGTACGTCTTCGCTGAGGTTCGCATGACGGTGAGGCCACGCGGCGGAGGGCCAATTCTCGCATTCCACATTGCCGAGTTCTACGTGGCGGCGAACGACGGCCGCTTCTTCGTCCGGATCGGTCATGGCACCGATCCCGCCACACCTTCGTGAGGTATCCCCTTCCCAAGCGGTAGCTGTCGTCGGTCCAGGAGGGCTGGTGTGAGATCGGCCCATTTCGAACCTCGCACTCTCACGGCCTACCGGCCGCCCGCTCCTCTCCGTCCCGGGCGTGAGACCTCGGCTCAGCGTCCAGCCTCACCGAACAGGCGACCCAGGCTTCTGGGGCGCTTCCCAGCCCCGCTCCCGGCACCGACAGCGCTCCGGCACGTCCCCGAGCACCTGCTCCAGGTGACGCCGCAACCGTGCCGCGCCGGCCGCCGCATATTGGCCGCACCATCGCCATCCGCAGCGCGACATATACCCCATTGGGTATTAGAGGGGCAGAGGGTCCGGCCTTGGGAGTCTCGAGCCGGAGCTCGCCCGACGGTGTCTACCCGGCCTTCACCAGCCGTTCAAGCCACAATTTTCCGACAACCTCCGAAGGGAGTAACTTGCCGCGACGTGGAGCTGTTCCAGAGGGCGTCGGGTGACGGTGGGGTTCACGAAGCGGGCAGCGACGCATGAAGCGAGTGCCCCGCAGCCCCTGGCAGCAGGATCGCCGCAGGACGGTCCTGGCCAGCGTCGGCCTCCTGCTGTTTGTGGTTGTCGTCCTGGTCGGCGTCTTCGTGGTCCACCCCAGGGTGGCGAGCGTGCACGCTTTGCCCACGACCACGACGACGACGCACGCCAGCTCTGCCTCGACGACCTCCACGACCTCGGCTACCCAAACACCAGGGCCCCCGGGTGCCCTGGTGCTGCCGGGGCTGCCCTTCATCCCGCGCGTGTTCACGGTCGCGGCCTTCGCCCCCCGGTCAACGAGCACATCAACCCCCATCGCCACGGCGGAGAGCACGCTGAGCAGCACCCCGGTGGCCACACCGACCAGTACGGCGCCGGCCGGTTCGAAGACGTCAGCGACGACGACCACCACGACCAAACCCAAGACCTCCACGACCACCACGACCACGGCCAAGACCACCACGACCACGGCCAAGACCACCACGACCACGGCCAAACCCACGACCACCACCACAACGACCCGACCTAGGACCACGACCACCACGAGCCCGCCCACCACCACGATCCCGCCCACCACCACCACGATCCCGCCCACCACGACCACGGTGCCCGACACCACGACCTCGGTGCCCGACACCACGACGACCACCACCATCGTCATCCCGATTCCCATCCTCCCCTGAGGCACCATGGGGGGTCGGAGTCACATCGACCTTCAGCACCGCCTCGTGAGCGTCACCCGGCGTCGAGGAGCGCTTCCAGGTGGGGAACGGCTGCCGGCGGGTTCCTGCCGCAGACCCCAGAGATGGTCAGCGATGCCGCGTGGCCTTCGGGAAATCGCGCAGATGATCGTAGACCGTCAGCGAACGAGAGAGCGGCGGCGCCCGTTCGTACCATCTCGGCTCTTGGGCGTCGACGTTGGTCGGCGCGTGCTTCAAGGCGTGCGTCGCGCTGGGAAGTTCATCGGCGCTGTCGTGCTGCCATAGCCACGCCTCCAGGGTCGCGACGGCATCTTCCAAGTCAGACTCGATCTCCGATCCGACCAACTGGATCAGCTCTTGGAATGGGCCGCCGAAATCCTGCCCCGTATTCAGATTGATCCCTTGGATACCTCGAGACATCTTCTCCACCTGGTCCAAGAGGCCTGCGAGCAGCACTACCCGAGCGAGGTGGTGAGCAATGTCCGCGTCAACCCGGATGACATTCCGAACACAGCCTGCCTCCCGGGCCCGCAGGGGCCACGCCGCGGAATTGTAAGGTCATTCCCGCATCGAACTCTCCTCATTGCTTGGTCAGCGGACGGTGGCCGTCGTCCTGATGATCGTTCTCGAGGTCATCTTGACGCCCCTTGCGCTGCGGGCTCACCTCCCCCACCTGGTCAACCTGCAACGGGCCGTGATCGGCGCGGCCACCGCTCACGTCGAGCTCGGTGGACTTCCCAGGCCCTCTGGCGGGGGAGGCGGTCAGTGCACTTCTGCCGAAGCCCCCGAGCCAGTCAAGTGATCCACGACGACAGTCGCCCGATGAGCTCTGCACCGCCCGTGGAGCCGCTCACCATGATCAGGATTGTTCCAGTCCGGTGCTCGTGAGCGAGGGACGATCTCGGTCACCATGAGGGAATAGTACGCTTAGCACAACATTGGAACGAGAGGATCGACAACCACCTGACGGCCAGAAGAGCAGGCGCTGACCGCCTCCGATGGAGGTGGCTAGGTTTGGGACAGGACGCAGGTCTTGGTGCAAGGAAGGGGGCTCGGTGTCGATCGACGTCGAAGAGCGAAGCGACGGGATCGTCGTCGTCTCGATGAACTGGCCCGAACGGCGCAACGCCCTCGGACCAGACGACACACGCCTTCTCGGGGATGCGCTCGAGAGCGCAGCCGCGCAGTCCCAGGTCGGGACGATCCTCACGGGGGTGGGAGCGTTCTGCGCCGGTGGTGATCTGGAGCAGTTCGCTGCACTGTCGGCCCATTCGACAGTCGATGAAGTGCGAGAACGGATCTATGGAAACGTCCATTCGGTCCTGCGGGCGATTCGCCAATCGCCGCTGCCGGTGCTCGCCGCGGTCAACGGACCGGCGGTCGGCCTCGGTCTCGACTACGCGCTCGCCTGCGACATGTGTTTCATTGGGCCTGAGGGGTGGCTCCAACAGGGATGGGCGGTCGCCGGTCTGGTCCACGGAGCCGGTGGATCCGCCTTCCTGCAGCAGTCGATGGGTCAGGGCTTCTGGAAACTCGTGGCCGATCAGGAGCGGCTCGACGCCCACTCGGCCGAGGCCCTCGGACTGGCCGAGGCTGCCGAAAAGAACGCCATCGATGCCGCAGCCGACCGGCTCCTCCATCTGGCGCAGCTGCCGCGAGACGTGCTCGAGGCGTACACGCTGCTCTTCAGGATGGAGAAGTGGCCTGCTCCTGCCTTCTTCGAGGAGTGCGCAACGTTCCAGGCCCACTTCATAGGCTCGGAACCGTTTCGCAGCCGTGCACGCTCCATACTCGACCAGCGGGCTCGAACCCGTCCCTGAGCTCACCTGCGATCGGAAGGAGGACACGTGGCTGACGACGGCAACGATGAACTATCGGAATGGGTGGTCTACGAGGTCGTGGAGCGACACATTGCGAAGATCACCTTGAATCGCCCTGATCGGCGAAACGCCATTCAGTTTCCCGAGATGAACGAGATGTTGATCGGGGCCATTGAACGCGCTGAGGACGACGACGACATCAAGGTCGTGATCCTCACAGGTGCCGGCAGTCACTTCTGTGCGGGTGAGGACGTCCGGAAGACGCCGGTCGAGACGTTCGGACTCGAAAAGGGGAAGCGCCTGCCACAGTCTCGGCGCATTCGGGGCATCACGAAGAACCTCGACGACGACTTCATGTTGTCCGACAAGACGGTTATCGCCGCCGTGCGGGGTGCCGCGCTCGGCCTTGGGTTCAAACTTGCACTCGAGTGTGACCTGATCGTGGCCGCCGAGGACGCGACCTTCGGTCGCCCCCAGACGCGGATCGGACTGGCCGGGTTCGACATGTTCCTTCCGGTGCTGCTCCTCCGCCTGGGCATCAACCGGGGCTATGAAGCCCTGATCACTGGCCGTACCCTGTCGGCCCGAGAGCTCGACGATTGGGGTGTGCTGGCCTCGGTCGTCCCGGACGCTGGATTGGAGGACGAGGCCTTGCGCTATCCGCGCGCCGTGGCGAACCATTCGACCGACGGGCTGATGCTTGGTCGCAAGGCCATGCAGATGTTCTGGGCCATGATGGGCATGGCCCAGTGGAACACGTTCTGCCAGGTGGCGCATCCATTGTTCACCAACCTCGTGTGGCGTGAAGACGAGGCAAACCTCTACAAGGAGCGCCAGAGCGCGGGGAGCGCAAGTGCCGCGCTGAAGGCTGTGTACAGCCGCTGGGAGGACCTCGGCTTCAAATGACGAACCGCTCTGTGCTGACCCGTTTCGGGCCGATCGAGCGGGTGCGATGACGCTGCTCTACACCGATGACCAGGAAGCGCTCCGGGACACCGTCCGGCGATTCCTGTTCGAACATGTCCCCGAGGACACGATCCGAAAGTGGATGGAATCCGACACGGGCTACCGTGCCGAGGTTTGGGAACTCATGTCGGAGCAGCTCGGCCTGGCCGGCCTGGTCGTTCCCCTCGAGGACGGTGGCTCCGGTGGGGGCGCCGGAGAACTGATCGCCGTGTTCGAGGAAGCCGGACGGGTTCTGCTGCCGACGCCCCTCCTGGCATCCGGAGTCCTCGCCGTGACGGTCGCATCACGCGTGGACGACGCCGAGGTCCGATCCGATCTTCTCCCTTCCCTCGTCGCCGGCACGACCATCGGAACACTGGCCGATGCCGACTTGTGGGCTGGACCGGACCCCTCCGTTGTCGTGGCCACCCGTGACGGCGATTCATGGCGCCTCAACGGCACATCACACCGGGTCATCGACGGCCAGAATGCCGATTGGGCGTTCCTCCCGATTCGCACCGAGGACGGGTCGGTGTCGCTCTTCGTGATCGACACTTCCCTAGACCAGGTCGAGGTCGTCCCCCTGCGGACCCTCGATCTCACGCGGAGACAGGCAGACCTCATCTTTCATGGCTGTCCGGCGCGCCCGGTAGGCAGTGGTGAGGGAGCTCGGGCCGCCGTCGAGCACGCCCTCGCACTGGGCAGTTTGGCTGTCGCCGCCGAAGCGCTGGGCGGAGCGGAGCGCGCGCTCGACGAATCAGTCGAGTACGCCAGACACCGGATCCAGTTTGGTCGGGTCATCGGGGAATTCCAGGCCATCAAGCACAAGTGCGCCGACATGAAGCTGCTGCTCGAAGGGACCAGGGCCATCGTCCATCACGCCGCTCGGACCGTCGAGGCCGGAGGTCCCTCCGTCGATGTTCCGCTGGCCAAGGCCTACGCGTGCGACGCCTACTTTCGAATCGCTGCCGAGAACCTGCAGATCCATGGTGGGATGGGTTGCACATGGGAGCATTCGGCCCATCTCTTCCTTCGAAGGGCAAAGTCACTGCAGCACCTCCTTGGTTCGCCCACTCACCACCGCGCCGCCTTGGCGCAGCATCTGCGATTGCCGCAGGTGGGCTGACGCATATGGGGGCACGATCGACCACACGGCCTGACCACGTGGCGCAGGATCCGACGACGAGCATCGAGATGTTCGACAGGCGTCTGCTTCAGGCCCCCCACGAGGACTTCCTGATCGAGCTGTCCGGCCGGACCTTGACATATGCACAGGTTGCCGCTGCCGCGGAGGCTCTCGCTGGGGGTCTGGATCGACTTGGCGCGCGACCGGGCGATGTCGCCGGCGTCTACATGTCCAACCATGCCGGTTGGATCGTCGCCAGCCTCGGCTGTTGGAGCCGCGGACTGACCGTGGCCTCGGTGAACCGGCTCATACCGCCTGAGTCCGCCGCAGAGGAACTCGAGCTGTCGCATGTCCGGCTCGTATGCGTGACGTCCGACGACGACGACGTCGGCGGCGGCGACATGGCGCGGTTCGACCTCCTTTCGCTGGAAACGGATGTGAAGGCTGGCACGCCATCCCCTGGCCAGTTGCACGAGCTCTCCGACCATGCCGACACGGTGATCGTGTTCACGTCGGGAACGACCGGGAGGCCAAAGGCGCTGCGCTCCAGCCACGCCCGCCTCATGGAGGCAGCACGCCAGCAAGCGGCAAGCTATGCGAGCAGTCCAGAGTTCCGGGGCTCCGTTGCGCCAGGTTCGGTCGCCCCGATCGTGAGCTTCACCGCGTACGGGCATCTGGCCGGCTACACCTCGCTCGCATTTGCGCTGTGGACCGGACGGCGATTCGCGCTCGTCGACAAGTTCAGCGTCGAGGCGGCCCGAGTGCTCGTCGAGCGGTACCACCTGAGTGCCCTCCGGCTCAACCCAGCGGCCATTCTCATGCTGGCCACCGCCGAGGAAGATCTGGATCTGACGAACCTGCGTTACGTCTACTCCGGAACGGCACCGCTGTCGGCCAAGACCAGGGACCTCTTCACGCAACGCTATGGGGTCCCGATTCTTCAGGGCTACGGGCAAAGCGAGACCGGACCCATCGCCCTCTCCCGCTACGACGACGTGGTGAGCGGCCGCGAACCACCCGGCTCGGTGGGCCGGGTGCTCGACGATGTCGTTCTTCGCGTTGCTGACGCCGATGATCTGGCGTTGCCCTGCTCTGCAGAAGGGGAGATCCAGGTCAAGACAAACCAATCCGCCGCAGCTTCGGACGAGGCGACGCTGTCGGTGACCGCTGATGGCTACATCCGTACCGGTGACATCGGCTGGGTGGATTCCGATGGATACCTCCGGATCACCGGACGGCTGACGGACAAGATGGTGGTTGGTGGCTTCAATGTGTTCCCTGCCGAGGTCGAGGACGCCGTGCGCCGCTCAGATCTGGTTCGCGATGCCGTGGTGGTGGGTGTGCCCGACGACCGACTCGGCGAGCGACCGGTGGCGGGCGTTCTCTGGACTGACCGACCCGATCACGACTCACTGGCGCAATTCGTCCGCTCGAAGCTGGCGGCCTACAAAGTCCCGAGACAGTGGTGTGACCTCGACGAGATCCCCCTCACAGACCGCGGAAAGGTCGATCGACGCGAAGCCCTTTCCCTCATCCAGTCACTGTTGGAGGCGGAATGAGTGCCGACGCTGACGAAGGCCTCGAGGGCCATCTGCCCACAGTCAGCCCCGCCGAGCTCTCCGAACTCGGAGACGACGACCTGCGTGCCACGGTCCGGTCCTACCTACGCCAGATCCTTCCCGAAGGATGGCTCAAGGCGATTGAGGACGATGACCGCGAAGCTCTGCGGTCGGCACGGGCCACGCTTGACCGATCTGCCTGGTGGAAGGCACTCGCCGATTCAGGGCTCGCGGCACCTCGTTGGCCTCTCGGGAGCGGTGGGCTGGCAGCCTCGAAGTCGCGGGCGAAGATCGTCACCGACGAGCTCAACCGCATCCGCGCCCCCTATTCGACGAACCCAGTCGGAATGGATCTGGTGGGACCCGTGATCTTGCGTCACGGCACCGACTCCCAGAAGACGATGCTGTATCGCATCGCAAGCCACCAGGACACCTGGTGCGAATTGTTCAGCGAGCCCGGCGCAGGATCGGATCTGGCCGGCCTCTCCACCCGCGCCGTTCGCGACGGGGACGAGTGGGTCATCGAGGGTCAGAAGCTGTGGTCCAGCCTGGCGCACGAATCGCGCTGGGGCCTTCTCCTTGCCCGCACCGATCCGGAGGCCGAGAAACACGCCGGGATCACGGCATTCATCATGGACATGCGAACTGCCGGCGTCGAGGTCCGCCCGCTCCGACTTCTCACTGGGGACGCCCATTTCAACGAGGTCTTCTTCAGCGGTGCCAGGATCCCCGATACGCTCCGGATCGGGGAGGAGGGGCGGGGGTGGGAGGTCGCCCGGACGACTCTGGGAATCGAGCACAGCGGCGGGGATCCCGGGGAGGGAATTCAAGGGGGACTACCCGGCCGGGGCGTCCAGGCACTCGTTGATCGCTACGGAGGTTCGGTGAGCGGTCAGCTCAGAGAGCGCCTCCTCGATGCGTGGATGGACGACCGTGTGGGAAGAGCGCTCAGTGCGATGCTGCGCGAGCAGCGCTCGGCCCGCGCCGTGCCAGGCGCCGACGGATCACTAGAGAAGGTGTTCCACTCCGAGCACCGTCAGCGCGTGCAAGAGCTGCTCATGGACCTCGGCCAGGCCGGCGCCACGGCGTATCGCTCTGAGGACGAATGGGCCGAGAGATCCGAGTGGGCCTTCTTACGGACCCGCACCCGCACGATCGCCGCGGGGACGAGTGAGATCCACCGCAACAAGATCGCCGAGCGCCTGCTCGGGCTGCCCCGGGATGACCAATTCCGGGGTCGCCCCTGGAAGGACATTCCGAGGAATTCGGGGGAACGTTGAACTACGACACATTGGTTCTGGAACGGCGGGGCCCCGTCGGATGGCTCATTCTCAACCGTCCCGACTCCCTCAACGCCCACAACGTCACCATGCTCCGTGAGCTGCCAGAGGCCTGGAAGGAGCTCGACCACGATGACGATGTCCGTGTCATCGTGATGACCGGGCGGGGACGAGGGTTCTGCGCCGGGGCCGACGTCAAGGAGGTTGCGGCCACGGGGGGAGGAATGGAGGACCGCTTGCGCGGCCTGACCGACGGAAGCCGACCACCGGCCGCTGTCTCCGCCCGGTCCAACGATGTCTGGAAACCTGTCATCGTGGCTGTGAACGGGGTTTGCGCCGGATCGGGCCTCCATCACGTGGCCGAAGCCGACATCGCCATCGCGGCGAGCAACGCGACGTTTCTGGACAACCACGTGACGGTCGGGCAGGCGGCCGGGCTCGAACCCGTGGCCCTGCTGGGCTCGATGCCACTGACGGCTGTCCTCCGCATGGCACTCGTCGGCAGTCATGAGCGGCTCAGCGCGCACGATGTCTATCGGCTCGGCCTCGTCACCCAGGTCGTCGACCCTCCGGAGCAGCTTGACGAGTGCGCCCAGGCACTCGCGGAGAAGATCGCCAGGAACTCACCGGCCGCCATGCGGCACACGAAGCAAGCGATCTGGAATGCGCTCGAGACGAGCAGGAGCGACGCCACCGCGATCGGATGGCACCACGTCGTCGAGATGTGGCGCCACCCTGACAATGCGGAGGGACCCAAAGCCTTCGCTGAGCGACGCAAGCCCAACTGGGCACCTCCATCTCGTCCGGACTGATCCTACGCCCGGCGTCGGATCAGTCTAAAAGGGGCGCCGTTTCCGTGTCGGTACCCGAACGCAGCACTCGGCCGGGGCGATTGTGGGTCACCTCTCCATGGTCCACGATCGGTTGGCCATTGACGATCACATACTGAACACCCGTGCTCTCGGCGAAGAGACGCGGCTCTCCCCCGGGAAGATCGGTACGCGTATGCACCGCCGCGCTCCCCACCGTCTCCTCGTCGAAGATGACGATGTCGGCGCAGCTCCCCTCGCGAAGCACCCCCCGATTACGTAGCCCGTGGAGCTGGGCCGGCACCTGGGTCAGCAGATGGACCGCGCCCTCCAAGTCGATGAGTTGGTGCTCACGAACGCAGTTCGCCAACATCGCTGTTGTGTAGCGAAACGTGTCGATCATGTCGAGATGCGCACCGGCGTCAGATGCTCCCACCACGATTCGCCGATCTTGCAGTGTCCTTCCCACTGCCTCCCAATCCGCCGTCGACTTTCCCATCCCACCGAAGCCGAAGCTCGTCTTCAATCCGTCAGCAACGACGGCGTCGGCCAGCACATCGAACGGGTCCTTCTTTTGCTCCCGGGCAATGTCCCCCACCGTGCGGCCTTGATATCGCCGAGTGCTGTCACTAAAGCATTCGGCAAAGAGGTAATTCCCCCACTGGGCGAAGCGCGAGGATGTCCCTTCCGTAGGCCGTCGCATCTCGGCCCGACCTTCGGGCGAACTGAGGAGGGTCATCTTCTGGGAGGCAGGGAGCGCCATGAGCTTGTCCCAGCCAGGCAGCATGTCCAGTACGAACCCGCTGAGGAAGTTGAGTCGCAGCTCGATTGGCATGGGCATCAAGAGCCCGACGATCTTCCCGCCGGCGGATCGAGCTCGGTCAGAGACAGCGAGCTTCCCTTCGACCTCATCGATGTTCGATGCCAGGGCATGCAAGATGTTCCAGTTGAGTGAGCGAGCCGACCGACTCGTCATTTCGACCATGAGGTCCATGACCTTCTCGGGAAACAGATCGACACCGACGTAGGGAACCATCTCCAAACACGTACCCTCGAATTCTCCACAGACGGCCGCAAGCGCCAGAATCTCGTCGTACGAGGCGCAGCGCGAGGGAACCGGATCGCCTTCAGCATCGTTGTGGCTCACGGCGATGCTCGATGAGAAACCCAAACCTCCTGCAGCAAGTCCGGCTCTCAAGACGTCCTGCATGACGGCAATCTCTTCGGGAGTGGCGATTCGTTCTTTCGCTGCCTCACCCATGACAGACCGCCGGATCGCAGTGTGACCCACCATAAACCCAACGTTGGGCGCCACAGTTCCCTCGACACGCGCCAAGTAGTCGGCGGTGGTGGACCAATCCCATGCCAGCGCCGACTCCAGGGCTGACAGTGGCATCCCCTCGACGCGGGCAAGCATGCTCATGAGGTACGGCGCACCGTCCGTCGTCAGCGGTGCGAGGCTGAATCCGCAATTGCCTCCGACCACTGTGGTGACGCCGTGCAGGATCGACGGGCTGAGGGTCGGGTCCCACAGAACCTGCGCGTCGTAGTGCGTGTGAATGTCGATGAACCCGGGAGCCACGATTGCGCCGTCGACGTTGATCGTCTGAGTGGCTGATTCGTCGATGTCGCCGATAGCAACGATCTGTCCTTCACGGATCCCGACATGACCATTGCGACGAGGCGCGCCGGTACCGTCAATGATCTGGGCATTGCGGAGAAGCACATCAAGCATCTTTTGCTACCCCCGCCTTCGTGCGGTTGGGAAGTTCGGAATCGAGTTCGAGCATCGAAATGGCGTTTCCACGAGCGATCCTGAAGGCGTCATCTTCTGAGACCTCGCGGAGCGCTGCCGAGAGGTATTCGTACGTGTGGGGCCACGTCGAGTCTTGATGCGGATAGTCGGACTCGAACGTGATCTGGTTCACACCGATCGCATTGCGGTTCGCTATTCCGTAGCTGTCTTCGAAGAAGCAGCCGAATACCCGACCCTCGAGGTAGCTGCTTGGTTCGTTGACGAAGGCTGGATCGATTTGAGCAATCGAGTTGCCCATACGCCAGATCCTGTCCATGCGCTCCATGACGTATGGCATCCATCCGATCTGGCTCTCCGAGAAGGCCAGCTTCAGATTGGGATATCGAACCAAGAGACCGGAGAAGACCCAGTCGGCAAAAGAGAGTTGCGCATTGAAGTTGACCATGGTCATTCGGACGCAGCTGGGAGCGTCCGGCGCACTGGTGGGGACCGTTGAGGACGATCCGATGTGCATGCAGATGACGGTGCCGGTCTCATCGCACGCCTCGATGAAGGGCAGCCAGTAGCCATCCTTGTCATGGATGCTCGGAAGGTCAAGCACAGACGGAAGCTCCGTAAAGGTGACTGCACGAACCCCTCGCGTGGCGTTGCGCCGAACCTCCTGTGCGGCGAGTTCGGCGCTCCAGAGGGGGACGACGCACAAGGGTATGAGCCGACCACCACTCTCACCGGCCCATTCTTCGACGATGAAGTCGTTGTACGCTCGGACGCATGCCAGGGCCAGCTCTTTGTCCTTCAACCAGAGGAACAGCTGTCCGGCAAATCGCATGCTGTTGGGAAAACAGAGGGAGCGTTCAATCTTTGCCGCATCCATGTCACGGAGCCGATCCTTGATTCGATAACAACCCGGCCGCATCTGTTCGAAGCTGATCGGTTCATGGACGACCTCCTCTGGCGGCATGCCAGCCGCGACCTCGACCTTCGGGATCGCGAGGTGAATGTCCTCGACGTGCCAGAAGTCGGTCTCCGGGCCACTGGTGGCCGGTGAGATGCCCTGCGCTCGGAATCCGCCGGCGGCTTGCCAGGGAAGTCGGACCACCTTGGGTCCCTGCTCCCGGAATTTTGCCGGCAGGCGGGCTTGGAAGACGTCAGGCGGCTCAACGATGTGGTCATCAACCGAGATGATCCAGGGAACATCCCCCATGCTTCCTCCCCCACTCAGTTGTTACGCAAAGCGTAGCATCTCTCCGGTTCGACCTCCTCGAACATCTGTGCCGTGTGAGGCAATCGCACCGAGTGAGCGCACGTCGTACGCGCCACCTCAGGACACTCGATGCTGGCTGGACCGATGGCAAGGCGACCGGCATTCCGCCCCCAGAGGCGTCGACTCACTCGAACAACGGGCGAGGAGTCGCGTACTCCATGTCGAAGTACGCCGACCCAGCGACACTCAGAGCAGCAGCGGCTGGTCCGACATCGACCCAGGGCTGGCCTGGGTACAGAGGATCGTGGTGACAGAAGGCCACGCGACCCGCACGGAGCGCGCGAACCTGATCCACCATGTAGTTTGCCGCCGTTCCCTGGTAGGGCTCCCCGTCCACGTTGGGTCGCCCGCTGATGGCCAGCAAGGCCACATCGGGGCGTAGGTCGTCGAAGATCCCCCGCCAATATCCGGCGCTGCCGCTGACAAGGACCGAGCCTCGTGGCGTTGTCAGCAGATAGGCCAGAGCGCCGCCGTCGTGGAACGAGCATGCATCGTGCATGGTGCGGAGCGCCGGACCGACCGGCGCAGGTGCGAGGCAAGCCGACGTGAAGTACGCACCGACCTTCTGCAGTCGATGTTGCGCGCTCGAGGCGGACGTCTCCCAGGCACGGCACCGAGGTGTCACGGTCGTTGTGTGCGAACAGGCAAGAGTGCAACGCCGGTAGGACCCTGGCGCGGACCCGGCCGGAGGGTTCGCAGTGAACGGTCTCCCCACCCGTCACCACGAGCAGCTGCTCCTCGGGCAGATCGAGATCGCGAAGGCACCGGGCCGACTCGGGAGAGCACACCACGACGGCGCCGGTTTGTCGGGCTAGGACGTCGGCACCCCAGAGGTGGTCGAAATGTGCATGGCTCACGAAGACGAAGTCGGCCCGCCCGACTTCCCTCGTGGACAGCCCGACAGGCGGAACCCCCGGGAGTCGGTCCAGGTAGCTGTCGAAGAACAGGTCCAGGCCGTCGGTCCGAATCCGGAAGGTGGCGGTCCCGAACCACTCGAGTGTTGGCGCCCTGTTCATTGAATGCGGTGGCGCATACCGCTCATCGCCCTGGGGTGTGGGGCCTTGACCGTACACAGTTGGTCATGAACATTCCGTCCATCCATGTCCCTCTCACATCGACGCCCGGCCTTGCCTCTGCACTCAGGCGACGACGCCCTTGATCTTGAGATCGATGATGGCATCCTCGTCGAGGCCGAGCTCGACCAGGATGCCGTCCCCGTGCTCGTTGAACTCTGGTGAGCGGTGGACCGGCGCAGCCTCCCCACCGAACTGTACCGGAGCGGCGACAAGCTGGAACGGCGACCCCGAAGCGGTCTCGCACTTCTGCAGATATCCGTTGGCGCCCGTCTGGGGGTCCTCCGCAACTTCGAGGGTATTCTGCGCCACGGCCCATTGCCCGCTGTAGTCGGCGAGCATCTCCTTGATCTCGGGGATCGTGTGATCGGCGAAGAAACCGTCGAGGAGCGCCACTGCCTCAGCCCGATGTTCCATCAGAGATTTGAGGTCGGCGAAACGAGGATCAGCTGCCCACTCGGGCTTGCCGAGGAGGGTCACGAACTCGGGCCAGTACTTCCCCACTTGGAGACTGGAGATGACGAACCAGCGCCGGTCCTTCGTGAGGTACTGACCCACCAGCGGGTTGGGGTGCAGCATGTCGAGCGGCAACGGCGCCTGTGGCACGTTGTTGAGGAGCGAGAGGGCAATCGACTGGCCCATCGCCCACATGCCGGTAGCGAGCAGAGACACGTCGACGGTGAGCGCCTCACCGGTTCGCTCCCGATGGAACAGCGCACCCAGGATTCCCCCCGCGATGGTCATACCACCTAGGGAGTCTCCAAAGCCGGGGCCTGGCAGCCCGACCAGATGGCCGTACTCTGGCCGGGTCGTCGCGTAGGCAATACCGGTTCGCGACCAGAACGCCAGAGAGTCGTAGGCACCTCGATCTGCGTCGGGGCCACGCTCGCCCTGACCCGTGCCCGACACGTAGATGATCCTGGGGTTGTGGCGCCGGACGTCGTCGACGTCGATCTTCAACTTCTTGCGAACACCTGGAAGCTTGTTGTGCAAGAAGACGTCGCAGGTAGCGGCCAGCTTGTACAGGACGTCTCGGCCCTCGTCAGTGGCCAGGTTCAGTCCCAGGCTCCTCTTTCCCCGGTTCGAATGCTCCATGAGCGGGTGGACATCGCCCTCTGTCGACAGGATGCCCGCCGAGACCAGTCCTCGCATGGCGTCACCCCGCTCGTGGTGCTCGATCTTGATGACCTCAGCCCCGTAGTCCGACAACAAAGCGGCGGCCGAAGGCACGAAGGTCTGCTCAGCCACTTCGACAATGCGGACACCCTCCAAGATTGCGGTCAATTTCCTCCCCAAGGGTTCCGCTGATTCCATGATTTGCCATACGGCGTGATCCGATGCGACAGGTTACAAGACCGGCCCACCGGGTAAAGCGAGGGGGCACGCTTCGTGAACGTTTGGGGTCACTCCTGGCCCCATTATCGTGCCTCTGCTACGAATGGCAAGATGGCCGCGCCGCAGCCATCAGTCGGGCTCTTTGAGCTGGGTATCGGCACCCCGCACCCTCAAGGCGTGTTCCCGAATGTCCGAGATATTCAACGGTGGCGTGATTCCGACGTCCACGGACTTCTCGCCAATTCCGACTCGACCCAATGACCGTCCCTGCCGCCATCCCCAAGGTAGCCGTCCTCTTCGATTCCTTCTCGGTGTCGCCGATGGGCCTGGCGGCCGCGGCCGAAGGGCACTGGTCCGCTGTATGGGTCGTGGACTCCCAGGGCGAGGGCACCCCGACGGCGATACGGATCCTCGAGCGACTCGGACCCGTGGTCGATGTGACCGGCGTCGGGTCCGCCGAAGCCGCAGCCGCCATCGCCCGACATCGACCCAGTGGGATCATGGCATTCGCCGACAGCCAGCTCACCCGAACGGCCGCCATCGCCGACGAATTGGGACTGCCCTATTACAGCCCGCTGGTCGCCGAGCGCCTGACGAACAAAGTCTCCCAACGTCGGGCATTGGCGGACGCCGGCGTGGACGATCTCGGCTTCTGGGCGATCCCGGCGGGCGCATCGGTCAACGAACGGGCGGCGGTCGTCCCAAAGGTCCGATTTCCGGTCATCGTCAAGCCCCAAGTGGGAAACGGCAGCCGGTACGTCAGCGGGGCGGACAGCGTCGCTTCTCTGGCCGCTTACGTAGACGAGGTCCTCGACGGTCCCGATCCCATGGACCTCATTGTCGAGGAGAGATTGCCCGACGGGGTACCCAGGTCCCAGCAGGTCTACGGCGACTACCTGTCGGTCGAGAGCGTGATCGTCGACCACCAGGTCCACCACCTCGGTGTCACCGGTCGCTTCCCTCTGGAGGAGCCCTTCCGCGAATCTGGGTTCTTCACCCCAGCTGACATCGACCCGGAGCGGCGCGAACAGGTGCTGGATCTCGTCCTGCGGGCGGTCAACGCCCTCGAGATCGACCACGGGGCCGTGCACACCGAGGTGAAACTGACTCCGAGCGGTCCCAGGATCATCGAGATCAACGGTCGCCTCGGCGGCGGAATGTCCGACATTCTGGAGCTCGCCAGCGGCTACTCACTCCTCGATCTCGCCGCGCAGGCCAGCTTCGGTCGGGCCCCCGACCTCGCCGGACTCGCGCCATGCCATCGTGTCGCCTTCCTCCTGTACCTCCAGGCCCCGACCACGGCATCTGCCCTGGAGACCCTCGACGGCCTGGCCGAGACCCAAGCCATCTCGGGCGTCGAGAGCGTGGTGATGAACCGCCGACCGGGCGACAGCATCGACTGGCGCCACGGCAATCATGGATACTTCTGCGCCGTCCTCGGAACGGCCCCCGATCACTGCACCATGCGCGAGCTTCGTGAACAGATCCTGGGCACGGTGAAGGCCACCTTTCGTCATGAACACACGGACATCGAGCGGAGTTAGCTGGTGGATGCGATCAGGGAAGCGCTGGACAGGTTCGGTCGTCTGGCCGTGCCAGCCGAGAAGGTGGCCGACGGCGACGACCTCTACCAACTCGGGCTCACCTCGCACGCCACGGTCACCGTGATGCTCGCCCTCGAAGACGCCCTCGAGGTCGAGTTTCCGGACCAGATGCTCCGCAAGTCCACGTTCTCGTCCGTCGCCGCCATTCGGGAGGCTCTCGTTGAACTCGGAACCGAACATGTCGGTTGAGGCGCCGGCGGTGACCGCCGGCGACACGATGGCCGAGGAAGCGCAGCGCATCGGGCTCGAGGTTGCCGAGCATTGGGCACACGACGTCGACCGGGACGCCCGTTTCCCCTCAGAGGCGGTCGCCGCCATGAAGGCGTCTGGCCTGCTGGGTGCCCACGTGCCGACCGAGCTCGGGGGTGCCGGGGTCACGGTGGGCGAGCTGTCGCGGGCCGTGAGCGCCCTGGCCGCCCATTGTGCGTCAAGCGCCCTGGTGTTCGCCATGCACCAGATCCATGTCTCGATGCTTTGCCGCCACGCGGCAACGTCCGAACAGAGAGCCGTCCTGCGGCGGATCGTCGACGAGCAACTCTTGCTCGCCAACGCCAACAGCGAGGTTGGGGTGGGCGGCGACGCCCGCACCAGCATCTGCGCACTCGAGCCAACACCGACCGGGTACCGCCTCGACAAGGAGGCCCTCGCGGTCTCCTACGGCGTTCACGCTGACGGCATCACCGCGACCGCCCGAAGGGGTCCGGAAGCGCCGCCCGGTGACCAGGTGTACCTTGTCTGCCTCAAGCCGGACTACGAGCTCGTGCCCACCGGTACCTGGGACACATTGGGACTGCGCGGCACTTGTAGCGGATCCTTCCGGCTGCGTGCCGAAGGACCGCAAAGCCTGGTCTACGAGGATCACGCGGACATGGCGGCCCGCACAGGCCTCGCCGTGGGCAACATCCTGCTGAGTTCCGTCTGGCTCGGGATCGCCGAAGCAGCCGGTCGCAAGGCCCACGCCTTCGTCCGGCAGGCGGCCAAACGCCAGGTCGGTTCCACACCGCCCTCCGCCGTCCGCCTGGCCGAGTTGGCCGTCGTGCTGAACGAGCTGCGTGAGCTGCTGGCCGGCGCAGCACGCGCGTACGAAGAGGTCAAAGACGGCCCCGGTGTGACGAGCGTCGCCTTCATCAACCGAATGTCGTGGCTGAAGGTTGGTTCCTCCTCCCTGCTCGTCGACATCGTCAACCGGGCTTCGCTGGTGTGCGGTCTTGAGGGATACCGCAACGACTCGCAGTTCACCATGGGGCGGTTGCTCCGCGATGCCCAGGGCGCGCCGCTCATGGTGAACAACGACCGGGTTCTGCGGTCCACTGCAGACCTGCTGATCGGCCGAAAGCAGCTGTAGTGACCAGTCTGAGCGTGGGCGTCGACCTCATGGCGGTGCAGGACGTCGCCGACGCCCTCGCCGCCTTTGGCGACCACTATCTGCACCGGGTCTACACCGCTGCGGAGCTGGCCGACTGCACCGGCTCACCGGCAAGTCAGGCTGCCTCCTTGGCGGCCCGGTTCGCCGCCAAGGAGGCGACGGTCAAGGCACTGCGACCCGTCGGCGGCGGCGTGGGATGGCTCGACATCGAGCTCTGCCGGGATGAAGGCGGAGCCCCCCGGTTGGAACTGCACGGCGTGGTGTCCGCTCTGGCCGAAGAACGCGGGTTCTCGGAGTTGTCCGTGTCGATCAGCCATCACGGGCCGATGGCCGCGGCTGTGGTGGTCGCCCGATGAGCTCACCGGCGACGAGCGACCGACGCCGACTGGTGGAAGCCGGCCTCTTGATCCCGTCCGGGATGGACGGTATCTGCGGATGGTCAGGCGCGTTCGAGGACGTGGTTGCCGGCTTGACAAGCAGCATCGTGCGCACGTCGGCCGAGCCGGTCGAGCGGCGGACCTTTCCGCCGGTCATGCCGACGCCGGCCTTGGAGCGCACGGGCTATGTGCATTCCTTTCCGCACCTCATCGGCTCCGTCGACTCATTCCTCGGCGGCGAGCGCGGGCACCTCGAGCTCCTGGAGATGGTCGAGAACGGCGGAGACTGGGCGGCGACGCTGACCCCGAGCGGCGTGGCCCTGTGCTCAGCGGTCTGCCATCCGCTCTACCCGACGTGCCCGAGCCCGTTGCCTCCTGGCGGCCAGCGGTACGGGCTCCTCGGGTACGTGTTCCGCCACGAGCCATCCGAGGATCCGGCCCGCCTCCAGTCGTTCCGACAGTACGAGTACGTCTACGTCGGCGAACCGGAGAATGCTGTCGAGCACCGGGATCTCTGGCTGGATCGAGCCGAGGCGCTCCTGGAATCCTTGGGGATCGAGGCACGTCGGGTCATTGCTCACGACCCATTCTTCGGGCGCGCCGGGAGGCTGCTCACTGCCAACCAGGAGGCAGGCAAGCAGAAGATTGAACTGCTCGCCGCTACCGGTACCGACGGCACCCGGGCGGTGGCGTCGGGAAACATCCACTTGGACCACTTCGCCGAGGCGTTCGGGATCGTCGACTCCGCCGGCGCGGTCGCCCACAGCGCCTGCATCGGGTTCGGTCTCGAGCGAATCACCCTTGCCCTGCTTCACGTCCACGGCCTCGACCCGGCCGCCTGGCCGGAGGTGATCCGATGCCAGCTCGACCTCTGAGCGACGTGGCTGAAAGCGCGCCACGCCACTGCTGGTTCGGGCCCTCGTCGCGCCGTCTCGCAGGACGGCTCCATGTCCCTCGGAGCGGGGATGCTAGGGCCGGCGTGGTCATCTGCCCGCCGATCGGACAGGAACACCTGATCACCTATTGGGGGCTACGGAGGCTCGCCGAGCAGCTCGTCACGCTCGACTTCCTCGTATGCCGCTTCGACTATTCGGGCACCGGCGACTCCGCCGGTGGTCCCAGCGCGACTCCCGTCGCCGATTGGACGGCCGATGTCGGCGCCGCCGTCGATCTCGTCGCCGCCCTCGGCGTGGAACACGTCGCGCTGGTCGGCATGCGCATCGGCGCCTCCCTGGCCGCTGAGCTGGCTGCACAAGACGACCGAATCGGGCCCCTGGTCATGTGGGATCCCGTCGCCGGCAGGGCCTTCCTGCGCGAACAGCAGGCGGCGTTCAGCATGGTGTTCGGGCCATGGGAAGACCGGAACGATCTCGATGTCATCGAGACACTGGGCTTCGCCTACGACAGGGCGGCGGCCGCCGACCTCGGGAGGCTCCGACGTGTTCTCCCCACGCCCAGCGACCGACCCGCCCTGCTACTGGTACGGCCACAGAGCGGCGCACTGGACGATCCACCCGAGGCGACCGACGTGATCGAGTTGGAGGGCCAAGCCGAGTTCGTCGATCTCGACGCGCTGTCTGTCCCGACTCCCGTGGGGACGGTTGATCGGATCTCCGGCTGGCTCGACGATCACCTTCCGCAGGAACGGCGCCCACTGCTCGATGCCGCGCTGGCGGAGATGCTCGTCCTGGAGGGAGGGCCCGGAGGCGATGGGCCCGTCCGTGAACGTATCGACCACTTCGGCCCCTCCAAGCTCCTGGCAGTCGTGGCCGAGCCAGTCACCCGGATCGCCGACCGCACCGTCGTGTTCCTGGGCGTCGCGACCGAGCCCCGTTTCGGACCGGGACGGATGTGGACCGAACTCTCCCGATCGCTCGCCGCGAGCGGCGCGCGTGCCATCCGCTTCGACTTCCGGGGAGTCGGGGACAGCCCTGGTTCCACAGGCCAGGATCCCGGCCTCTACCGCCCGGAGGACATCGAGGACGTGATCGACGTCTGCCGGGATCTGGGCAGCGACGGCAGCCCCATCGCCCTGGTGGGCCTGTGCTCGGGTGGCTATGGCGCGGTGGAAGCCGCCCTTGCCTCGCGAGTGGAGACACTCTGCCTCATAAACCCGGTCCTCGCATTCACCCCTCCCGAGATCCAGCTGGGTCGGTACGACCCGCTCCGAGCCCCGGATCACCGCCTGTCCGCCGTTGATCCCCGCCGTTCCGCGGCCTATCCCACCGGCACCGTCATTCGGTTCATGCAAGGGCACGAGACGACCCGCCGGATGCTGCGCAGTCTTCCCTCCTCGATATGGAACGCACTCGACCGCATCGGCGTGCAGCGCAGTGCCGTGCGAGGTTTGGAGTGGCTCGCGGAGCGGGGGACCTCGGCGATGCTCTTCGTCACCGAGGCGGAGCTGATGCAGTTCACGACCGTGGGCCCGCACCGGCTTCGCAGACTTCAAGCCAACGGAACATTGCAGATCCGCCGCTCGCCCCGCGAGGATCACAGCCTCTACTCCTCCATGGCTCGTTCCGCGGTTGCCCACCTCGTCGAGGACCACGTGCGGGATATGGCTCCGCCACCGCGAGGGCCCGTCCAACACGTCGAGCCTCGGATCGACCAGCTACAAGGAGCCGAGTCGGTGCACCCGCTCCACTGACCGCATCAGAAGAGGACGCATACCCGACGCGTCCTGGCGCTCGCCGTTCCCGGTCTGCAGCCCTCACCAGATCGGGTTCCGAGATCGAGTGCCTGACCCGAACCTGCAGCCGGTAACGGCGTTCAGCGGTCGGTCCCAGCGAGGCGTGCATCGTAGACGAGGCGCCACAGCCACGGCGGGGGGACCGTCGCCCGCCGCAGGGTGCGAGTGGGGCTGTCGAGCTGCACGTTCGGTCGGCCGTGTTGGACGGCCAAGTTGTCCCAAGCAGCCAGGTCGCCCTTGGACCACTGGTGATGGACCACGTTGGCGTTCGTGTAGAGATGGGCGAAGAGCTCTTGGAGCAGTTCCTCTCCTTCTGCACCTGGCATCTCGACGACCGAGCGCGACTGCTGCTCACTGACGTAGAGGAGTGCGCGGCCCGTGCGCGGATGCTGCAAGACGATCGGTGTCACTCGGCTCCGTCCGCCCTCGCCTTCGTTCGACGCGAAATCCTCACCTGTGATCTCCGCATGCACCCGCTGGCCTTCACCCTGCACGGCGTTGAGCCCTTCGACGCGTCGGCGCAGATCGTCGGGAAGCGACTGCCATGCGGTGTCCATGCTCGCGAACACAGTCGGCGCGGCGTCGGGGGCGACGTCGACGGCGTAGAGCGAAACGAGCTCGAATCGCTGGTCTGACCACATGGCGTCGGTGTGAAAGTAGAGGCGCCCCGTTGCGCTGGTGGCATCCCGGAGACGGTTCGAGACGAAATTTCCGCCCCGCAGCTCCTCGGGCATCGTATCCAGCGAGTCCTCTGCACCGAGCAGGCGATCGACGATCGCCTGCTGGTCGGTGAAGGGCAGGTCCAGATCCCGGAACAGCAGGAGCCCTCGATCGTCGAGGGTGTGCCGCAGCAACGCCCACACCTCATCGTCAGGCGGCACCCTGAGGTCAAAACCGCGGACCTCGGTGCCGTACGGCGCGTCGAGATCGCTCATCTCGATTTTCGCCATTTCGACCTCCTGTCCGACAGAAAACTACACCGTTTGGCCACTGGAGTTCCCATACCCAACCTCCTCCACCATCCGGCCCCAGAGACCCGAAATAGTCGAACCCGGTGGTCACAACCAAGGGCGAACATAGTGGCACCTGGTAGGTTCGCCGGGTGCCGTGGCGGAGCGCAGCAGTCATGGGAGCGGCAAAATGAGGATCTCCTTTGAGGGGCAGGTTGTCGTGATCACCGGAGGGGGTGGTGGGCTCGGCCGCGCCCAGGCGATCGATCTTGCACGCCGTGGTGCCGCCGTAGTGGTGAACGACATCGGGGGGATTGGGATGCCCGATGGGCCGTTGGCCGACGAGGTCGTCGCGGAGATACAAGCGGAGGGCGGCCGTGCCATCGCGTCGTATGACTCCATCGTGACACCCGATGGCGGCCGAGCCCTCGTCGAGCGAGCGCTCGACACCTTCGGGTCCGTCGACGCTCTCCTCCACTACGCGGGCGACTGGCGCCACGTCTTGATGCAGGACATGACCCACGACCAACTGGACCCGGTCCTCGACGTTCATCTGCGCGGCGCGTTCTTCGTCACACAGCCTCTATGGCCGATCCTGCAGGCAAAGGGATACGGAAGGATTGTGCTGTGCAGTTCCGGGGCTGGTGCGTTCGGTCGTCGCTGGGGCGCGAACTACGCGGCGGCCAAGGCCGGTCTTCTCGGACTCAGCAGGGCGCTCGCGCTCGAGGGCGCTGAACACGGCATCCTCACGAACTGTCTCCTGCCGATGGCCCAGGGCGGAAAGCGCTACCAGCCGACCCCGTCCGCCGAGTTCATGGAGGAGTTCAAGTCGGGCCATGGGGGCGCCGCACATCCGCCGGACTCGACTCCCGAGCGCGTGATCGGCATGCCAACCTTCCTGGCGAGCCGGGAATGCACAGTGAACGGCGAGGCCTTTTCGGTGGGCGGCGGCCGCTACGCCCGGGTCTTCACCGGTGTGTCGGACGGGTGGCTGAGTGACGCCGGCGAAGTGCCCGATGCCGAGGACATCTCGGACCACCTCACGCAGATCCGGGACCTCAGCGTGTTCACCGTTCCAGACTCCGTGCACGAGGAGATCCGCGCCCTGACCGAGAGGATCGCTCGCAGGAACGCATCGAGCACGTAGGCGGGTCGACGGCAGTCTCCGCCAGCTGCCCCTCTGAGTCGATTCGGACAAGGCCGTAACGGCTGCTACCTGCCAGCCCATGGTTGCTCCGACAATCGTGGCTTGACTCAGAGTTGCACGACGCCGGGAAGCGAACGGAACTGGGCGTCGAACACCTTGTCGGTCCATCGCATGAAGGTGGCGTCCAAGAAGACCGTCTCTCGTGCCACGAGATGCTCGCGAAATTCGAAGCGTGTTATATGCGTCATGCCCTGACGAACCCCTTCGGGATCGACGAATGCCGACGACGCCACCCGGAGGAACGAATCACTGTTGGCGTACTCGGTCATCTCAGCACCGTCGGGGAGACGATTCGACACATCGAAACACGGCAACGGCCCCTCCGGAGTGAAGAACCGCGACCACAGTTCCACAATCGACGGCGTGCCCGAGACCTGTATGCGGTAGGGGTAGAAGCGGTAGACGCAGTCCTCGGTCATCGTGCTGAGCACCATGTCCCAATCTCGCGTCAGCTCGCCTATCCCGTGGATCTTGATCACTTCACGCATCTCATCGATATCCATGCGCCCTCCCCGTTGGTCTCGGGTGCTCAGCAGCCAGTCTGGCTGTTCCGCGACCGAATGGCCGCCCTGGACTGATCCGGCTGAAGCGAGCGATCCGTGCTGCCGGACTCATCCGACTGGCCCGCACCTGTGCTCACCGACTCAGCAGTTCGGCGAGGCGCTCACCGAGCATCATCGCCGTGGCATTCGGTCCGCGTGATGGCATCGAAGGGAAGACCGAGGTGTCGCACACGCGCAGGCCTTCGATTCCGCGGACGCATAGCTCCTGGTCGACCACCGCATTGTCGTCAGAAGGTGGGCCCATGCGGCACGTTCCCGCTGGGTGACCGGTTGCGAGGTGGTTCCATACATACTGGTCGATCGCCGAGTCGTCCCCAACCATGTTCTTGGAAAACCCCACCAGACTTGGGTTTATCCTTTTCATGGTCGGCGATTTGAACAGGTCCCACAGCACCCGGGTCGCCTCGCGGAAGCTCTCACGATCGGCCTGGGCCGAGCAAAGGTTCCACTGGAGGATTGGCGACTCGCCCGGATCGCTCGAGCGCAACGTGACGGTGCCGCGGCTCTGCGCCTGCATGACCGACATGATCACCACCGCATGGTGAAGGCCGCGAATCTGGCGCACGACGGCTCGAGCGGATGTTCCCCGCAACGCCCGCACCGCGCTGATCGGCCGCTTGAGGACGTCACGGGCGCTGAGGAGCTCGCCACTCTTGCGCACGAAGGGCAATATTTCAAGCTCCGAGTGCGTGCCCTTCCAGTTGAGCAATGAGGTGGCCGCGCCGCGGTCGAGCGCATTGGGCAGGTCGATGCTCGAGTCCCAGGACACGTGGACGACCGAATGGTCCATGAGGTTCTGGCCCACCGCAGGGATATCGGCCACCACGGGGATGTCGTGTCCCCGGAGGTGGTCGGCTGGCCCTATCCCGGAGAGCATCAAGAGCTGAGGCGATTTGAGCGCGCCGGCGGAAACCACGATCTCCGCGCCCTCGAATCTGACAGGTGCACCACCGACAAGGGCCTCGACACCAACGGCCCGGGTGCCTTCGAAGAGGATGCGTTGCACAACGGCGTCGCCCAGGACTCGGAGGTTGGGACGTGCCATTGCGGGGATGAGGTAACCGAGGGCAGTGCCAACGCGATGACCGTCTTGGATATTGAGCGGAACCGGCCCCACACCGTCATTGGTCGGCGCGTTCTTGTCGGGTGCTTCTGGGAAACCCGATGCCAGGCACGCTTCTGTGAACGCTGAGGTGAACTGAGGCGACAGGTCAAGTGGTTCACGCCGAACCGGAATCGGACCGTTCGTCCCGTGGAATTCGCCACTGAAGTCCTGGTCGGCCTCGCCCCGACGAAAGAAAGGAAGCACCTCGTCGTACGACCACAGGTCGTTTCCAAGCGCCGCCCAGACGTCGAAGTCCTCCTTCGTGCCACGGATGAAGTAACACCCGTTGATTGAGCTTGATCCGCCGATGCATTTCCCACGCGGATAGGGGTACGTGAGACCAGGGCGGATCTCAGCAGGCAAGGCCCAGTTGTGCGGGTTCCCAGGTCCGGCTGCGGCGGCGCTCACCGGGATCAACAGCTCTTGGGGCATATCGGCGATGGAACGGTACACCGGTCCGGCCTCGAGAACGAGGACACGACGTGCGGATTCGGAGCTCAGGCGTCCGGCGAGCGCACCGCCCGAAGACCCCGACCCCACCACAATGACATCGAAGGTGTCGACGTCCCGGCTCACGTGACCTCATCCCGCGGGCCGAGGGCTTCGCGTCGTTGACATTGAGTCAGCCCATTCTGTGGGGCGTACCTGAGCATGGGAACGGGTTCAGCGCCGCGGCAGGTCACGGCTCATCCGATGGAGATCTGTCGACGAGCCAAGCGCCACGTCCCGTCAGCGTGCCGGAATTCGTCGTGGTATCGACCGACGTATTGCACCGTCGGGTTCGTGGCGGAGTCACGAATGAACAGGAAGTACGATCTGGCGGAGGCCGTCGTGTCGTCGTCGATCTCCACGATGGTGTTCGTCACGACGTGGCGCGACGTGCCACGTCCGCTCATACCCGATTCCAGCCGGTCCTTGGCCACTTGCAGAATCTGGGGTCGGCCACGTCGTTCGCCGTTCCCTGATTCGATCACGGCGTCCTCGGTCACGAGTTCGATGTACTCGTCCAGTTCACCGTCGTCCGAAAACTGCGCCAATTGCCCAACGAGATTGCGAATAGCAAGCTCATCGACCACGACGTTGCGCCTGCTGCTGGTCGCCACCTGTCCCTCCTCCCCTCGCCGACACTAACCGTTCTTCAACCCACATTGAGCAGGCGGGCTGGAACTTCTCGCGTCATTTCCTCTATTGCTTTGTCGGAGACATTCGCGGCGCGCAGTGCCGGAAGCACGAGATCGGGAACGGTGGTCAGGCTCCACGGCCCACCGCCGCCAAGCGACGCAAAGACTGCTGGGGTGAGCTTGTCGGAGTAACACGAGCAGTCGTGAGAGAGGATCATTTGCCCGGCGTACCCTTCGTCGCAAAGCATTGCCACCACCTGGACGCGATCGTCGATGCCCAGCGGCGGGCTCAACCCAAACCGGTCCATTCCGATCACGAAACCTCGGTCGAGGATTCCCCGCAAATACCCAAGATTCGCGGAGTCACCGGCATGGCCGATGACGACGCGAGTCGGATCGACCCCCTCTTCTTCGAGCAGGGAACAGGCAAGCTCACCGGTCCGGTGTTGTGAAGAGGTATGCACGGTGAGGGGCAAGCCCGTGCGACGCTGAAGTCTGGCGCACACACGCAACGAGTACTCATACTCACTGTTCAGCGACTCTTCAATCCGGGCCTTGAGCATCCCGACCCGGATCCCCGTGTGACCAACGCCGTCGACGATATCCCGCTCGAGGATATCGGCGGCTTCGTCCACCGATTTCGTTGCGAGGAAGTACATTGGAACATCGAAGAACCCTGTAGAGACCACGACATGGACCCCGCTTCGACTTGAAGCTTCCGCAACGATCTCCACGTCACGACCCATGTCGAACGGGGTCGGTTCGACCACAGTCGACACGCCGCTCATCTTTGCTTCGGTCAGGAATCCGACGATCTGCTCGAGAACTGCTTCTCGGTCGAAGATTTGCGGATACGCCTCTTTCAGGCCCGGAGTCGACGTGAACACGTGCTCGTGCATCAGTGTGAAGCCCAGCGCTTCAGTCGGGATAGGTCCCCTTGCGGTCTGAACGCCCATCTATTCCCACCTCTGTCTCGGTAGCCCCGATGCCAATGGGAACAAGAGCCTACCGATGATCTTCCCGGCGAGGCTCACCCTCCATGATCACCGTGTCGGGATGGATCTCGACTCGGGCTTGATCGCCACGAGGCTCCCTGGCGGCGGCCGGCGAGATGTTCCCAACGGGGCGACGTCGCAGCCCCCCGCCGCCAGCTAACCAGGACGTCAGTCCGACTGACCTCGTCCCTTTCCGTGTAGCCACTTGAGTCGGAGGCTGCTCAGCCGCCAGGAACCGTCAACCTTCTCGTACGTATCGAAGTAATGGCCGAAACCGTCAACCGCGCGTCCATCGGCAAACCGGGCCATCATGTGCACCGCCCAGATCCCTGTGGCCGTCGATGGAGAGGTCAGCTCAATCTCAGGCATCACAGCATGATGCGCCGTGGTGATTTCTGTCGGATTGGACCGCACTCGTTCCATGAACGCGGTGGCACCAATGGTGGGCCCGGCACCCGTGTCGCACGAAAAATCGTCGGTGATGGTGGTGCGCAGCAGATCCCAGTCTCTCGTGTCCGCGGCTCGTCCGTATACGGCTTTGACCTTCTCGATCGCTTCGATGTCGTCCATCCGTGTGTTCCCCCTTCATCCGTAAAAGTGCGTGTTGAGATTGCGAGAAGGCCGTCCCCGAGACCTGCGAGGGCGACCCGTCACTCAGACCCTGCGGACACCCATTCTGTCACCGCCGTTCAGCAGCCGCTCCGGAGGGAGCCAATCCACGGAGGCCCCTCGTGCCACCTTCTCAGTCCGAGATGACGGCCGGAAGAGCACGCACAAGCCCGGCGACGTGAAGATGACCCTGCGACCAGGTTCGTGATAGCCATACGATGGCGGGTGTTGAAGTCAGATCGCCGGAGCGTCCAGGGAGTGGGGGGCGGAAGATGACGAGGGCAGCAGATACCACCGGCGTGCATGCCGACAGCCAGCGGTCGACGGCCCTGGCTCACATAAGGATCTGCGATCTGACCGGCCTGCTGGCGGGGGCGGGCGCAACCCGCTTCCTGGCGTCCTTTGGCGCCCAGGTCATCCGGATCGAGGAGCCGCTCACCGACAGACCACGGTGGGACTTCCTACGCGGCGGGTCTACACCCGACGGACGCCAGGGCATCAACCTCGGTGGCAACTTCAACAACCACAACGTCGAGAAGCTGGGTGTGACCCTGGACCTCAAGAGCGAGCAAGGCAAGCAGCTGCTGTCCCGGCTCGTGGAAATCTCCGATGTCGTCACCGAGAACTTCTCTGCTCATGTCATGGAGCGGCTGGGCTTCGGCTGGGATCGGCTACGCGAGATCAACGAGCGGGTCGTCTATGTGTCGAACAGCGGCTTCGGCAAGGAGGGGCCGTACTCGAGTTTCAAATCCGTCGGCCAAGTCGTGCAGGCCTGCAGCGGCCTCACCTTCAACTCGGGGTTGCCCGACATGCCACCTGCGGGATGGGGATTCGCCTACATGGACCACCTCGGTGCGTACCTCATGGCGGCCGCGGTGCTTGCCGGTCTCGTCGCCCGCAACCGGACCGGGAAGGGCCAGTGGATCGACTTCTCCTGCGTGGAAGCCGGAATCGGCCTGGCTGGTCCCGAGCTCCTCGACTCGACGGTGAACGGGCGTCCGATGCGCCGCGACGGCCGCCCGAACTCCAACACGGAGAACTTCCCCGCGATGGTCCCCCACGGCGTCTACGCGGCAAGGGGCGAGGACTCCTGGGTGGCGATCGCCTGCCGGAACGATGACGATTGGAACCGCCTGGCCGAGGCCGTCGGGGAGTCGTGGGCGCTCGACGCACGGCTGAGAACGTTCGCTGGACGTCATGCCCGACGTGAAGAGATTGACCGCAAACTCGAGGAGTGGACCAGCAGGCGCGAGCGCTCGAAGACCCGGGACATCCTGCGGGAGGCGGGCGTGCCCGTGGCACAAGTCACGATGCCGGAGGACCGCATCGAGCACGACCCGCGAACCTCGGAGTGGAACCTGTGGCCGACAGTCCACCATGAGGAGATCGGCGATACCCGGGTCGAGGGCATCCCACTCCACCTCTCGGAGACGGACTGGTCCATCGCTCGCGGTGCGCCGTGTCTCGGGAGCGACAACGACTACGTCTACGGGGAGCTTCTGGGTCTCTCCCACGACGAGATCAAGGACCTCGGCGCCCAGGGGGTGATCTGACATGCCGCACGAAGAGACCAAGGACGACCTCGGCCCCACCCGCCCCATCCTCGAGGGTGTGCGGGTCGTGGAACTCGCCAGCGACCGCGCGGCCTATGCAGGCAAGCTGCTCGGTGACCTCGGCGCCGATGTTGTCGTCGTGGAGCCACCCGGTGGTCACGCGTCACGCCAGTACGGCCCATTTGTCGACGACGTCCCTGACCCCGACCGCTGCCTTTGGTGGTGGACCTACAACACCTCGAAGCGGAGCGTCGTGCTCGATCTGCACACGCACGAGGGTCGCGATGCCTTCCGCGCACTGGCCCGTGGCGCGGACGTGGTCCTCGAGGCGGAGGACCCAGGTGTGCTCGACGACCTCGACATCGACCACCTCCAGGCCCGAGCAGCACAGCCCGAGCTGATCTGGGTGTCGGTGACGCCTTTTGGCCGCTTGCTCCCGCAGTACCACGAGCCCACCACCGACCTCACGCTTCTAGCCGGCGGCGGCACCGTATGGAACTGTGGCTACGACGACCACAAGATCGCGCCCATCCGACCGAGCGGCGGGCACGCGCACCACACCGCGAGTGCGTTCGCCGTGCTCGGTGCGCTTACTGCGCTCGTGCACCGCGACCTCACAGGGGTTGGCCAGCACGTCGACGTGAGCATGCACGCCGCCACCAACGTGACCAACGAAGTGAGCTCCGTTGATTGGCTTTTCTCCGGCTCGACCGTACAGCGTCAGACCGGCCGGCACGCGAGCGCGTTTCCAACGATGGGGATCCAAGAACCCGCCGGCGACGGTCGCTATGTGACCACCCCACTCGCCCTCACCAGTGCCGGCAACTTCCACGCCGCGCTCGAGTGGTTACGAGAGCTCGAGATCGAGGATCAGTTTCCCGAGGCTTTCTTTCTCCAGATGGGTATTGACCGCGGCGGTGTCTCGATGAAAGTCCTCGGGGCAGACGTCGAAGCGACCGCGATCTACGGCGCCGGCCGCGAGGCCCTTTGCTTCATTGCATCGAAGCTCTCGGCCACGGAGTTCTTCTCGGAAGCCCAACGTCGCGGGATTCCCTGCGGAGCAGTCTGGTCGGCCGACGAGGTTCTCGAGAACGAGCACTTCCGGGCACGTGGCTACCCGGTCGAGGTCGACCACCCCGAGCTCGGCCGTTCCGTCACGTACCCGGGCATTCCCTTCACCGGGGAGCAGATCCCCGCCGGAATCACCCGCGCACCACAGGTGGGAGAGCAGACTGCCGAGATTCTCGCGGAGCTGCGGGACTGAACCATTTCAGCCCCCGAGCTGGGCTTTCAGACTCTCAAGTGCCTCCTGATACTCCTTGTGCACACCCTCGATCATGAAGTCCTCCGTCTCGATGTCCCAGGTCACCAGGGATGACGTCTCTCCGTGGGGGATGACGGTGATGGTGCCGTCGATCACGTTCACCATGTGGTCCGGGCCGAAGAACACTGAGAAGTCGAGCGGCTCCGCGAGTGTGTAGCTGTAGGTGCGTGCCGCGTCGTCATGATTGACAAGTCGCTGCACGAGATCGAAATCCCATGCCGCCCTCGATACCCTCCGGTCGTCACCATCACGGACACATGACTCGGTGTTTGGAATCCATGTGATGTCGCCGAAATCGCGGATCCTTGACCACACCACGTCGGCCGGCCTGTCAATCACCGTCTCCGCGCGTCGCTTCTGCATTCCGATGCTCCTCTCTGATTGTCTGTGGGACTCAATCGTCAGCGGCAAGGCGGACGACACCAGCTTCAGCCAGCCGTTCGATCTCGGCAACATCGATTCCCAGCTCGCGTAGCACGGCTGCGGTGTCGCCACCCACCGCCGGTGATGGTTTCGGCGCTGCGGTACGAGGTTCGCTATGAACTGGAGACTTCATTGTGACCGTGCCCTGGGCGGCGGGAAGCCACGTGATGCGGCTCGACAGCTGCGGGTCATCAGCCGCCGTCGCCGTCCGGTTTACGGGAACGACGGGCACGTCTGCATCGGCGAATACCCGCATCCAGTGGACGAGGTCTTCTGATGCGATGGCGGCGGCGACTGCGTCGTCAATCTCCTTGTCCACCAGGACCATGTATTGGTCCTCGGGTACATGCTCGATCAGATCGGCGCGGCCGATCGCACCGGCGAGGCGCACGAAGAACTTACGCTCCAGCGCCATGAGCATCAGCAGGCGCCCGTCACGGGTCCGGTAGGCCTGGGTCGCGGACCGAACATCCCCGTCGGCACGCGGCGTTGCGGGTGGGGAGATCTCGACGGTGCCCGCCACGGCGGCGCGGCGCTCCGCGGCGATATCCTCGATGGCGAAGTTCGCGAAGGCCGCGGCGTCGGCCTGCGCAACGTCGAGGAGCACCGGCCGCCCCGTCCGCCGGCTCCACGACAGCGCCGCCAGAGCCGCGGTCGCGCCGAACAACGGAGCCAGGAGAGACCCGTAGTACACGTGGCGGGTGGCGACGCGCGGGCGGGCGTCGTCTTCGTCTACCGCGGCCAGTCCGGAGATCGCGTCGAATGCGATGCCGTGACTGGGCATGTCTCGGTACGGACCAGACTGGCCATACCCCGAAAGCGACACCATGACCAGGTCGGGCCGCAAGGAGGCGAGCTCCGACCACCCCAGCCCCATGTGCTCGAGGGTGCCAGGGCGGAGTCCCTCGATCAGAATGTCGACCCGAGAGATGAGCTGGCGTAGGAGGCCGACGCCTTCGGCCGTCGTCGTGTCGAGGGCGACGCTGCGCTTCCCCCGGTTCCAGCGACGGTGCAGGCCGGAGTCGTCGAATCCGGGCTGCTTGGCAATCAACCGCGTGGCGTCGCCCCGCCTGGGTGGCTCGATCTTGATGACCTCAGCACCAAGGTCGGCCAGGTGCATTCCCAGCTGGGTCGGGGCGAGGCTTGCGATCTCGAGCACACGGACGTCGTCGAGGAAGCGCACACCCGCGCCCTCCCGGCCGCGCTCGGGCGAGGACACGTCAGTGTTCGACGGGATCAGTCCCGGCGCCGGTGCGTACCCAGTACTTGCCGTCCGAGTCGAAGGGGGCGAGCTCCGCCGTGCAGTATTCGAGGGTGCGACGCCTCCCACCGCGCTCCTCCACGATCCAATGGAGTTCATCGAACACGTACCACCGCTCCACAATCCGGTTTACCAGGCGAATGTCTCGTACGTGGTACCGCTCGAACAAAGACGAGAAGTATGCGCCAATTGCGGTCTCGCCATTCACGTTCACAAGCGTCGACTCGTCGGTGAGGTAACTGCGCACGGCCATCGCCGCATGTGGCGCGTGCGCCGCCGCGATTCCGGTCACGTCCTCAGCGCGCAGCATCGCCAGGTACTGCTCATGAGCGGCAAGCGCTGCGAGGCGCAGACGAGGAAGATCAGGATCGTCGACGGGAAGCTGGCCATCGGCACGGCGGCCCACGATGCCGACCTGGAGCTCGCCGAGCACGCCATCCGTGCCGACAGGGAACAGCGTCACTGTTTCGCCATCGCTGATGTAGCCGTTGGCGACGACCCTCAAGGTGCAGACGCCTTGGGTCACGGTGTACCAGCTCTGCCGGAGCTCAACGAGCGCGCGCCAGCGCTGAATCTCGATCTCCTTGCGTAGGACCGCGTATTGGTCGCGGATCGTCTCGACCGACGTACCCGTGAGGAACCGGAACGCGCCCTCGTCGTCAGCCTCACGGGCGAGCGTCCAGGCGAGTGGAGCCCGGCTGTCCAGCGTGGTCGCAATCTTGTCGACGTCCTGTGTGTACTCCGACTCGATATGTCGCCACATGAGCTCGCCCGACTGCTCGGCCAGGACGGCGTGCGCCACGGCTTCCTCGTGTAACGACTGGATCGCCTCTTGGCTCACGCTCACTCCCCTCCTCGTCGCGGCAGATCCACTGACCCCCAGATCCCGCGATAATTTCACGGTAACATCAGACAGCGACGTGTGGCCACCGCTCCGCCGAAACCCTCCCAGGACCACTGGCAACTTCTTCGCGGAGGGGTGGTGTCGAGAACCGGCTGGTCCCTGTCTCGGGCCGCGGAGCCCTGAGGGACGCCGGGGAATCGAAGGGACGCCCCGGTCGGCGAGAACTCGACGACCCGCCGCCGGCAGCGCGGCGTCACCCCTGACGGCCCGGGCGGGGGTGACCGGCAGGGAATTCTCACTCTCTGGGAGCGTGCCCGACAGCTCCGTTGCACACTTCAGCCGAAGCCTCGCCAACAGGCAATGTCCTCCGGAGCATCCACGGCTGGCACTCAATAGGCTCTCCGTTCTCGCTCCACGCGATGATCGATTTCTCCATGCACGCATCCGAGATCAAGGAGACACTATGGGCTGGCTCGAAGAACGCGCCGGATTGGACGGCACGGTTGCGGTCGTGACGGGTGGAGCCGGCGGCCTCGGTGGGGGGATTGCGCTGGACCTCGCCGCCAACGGAGTGAGGGTGGCAGTCATCGACATCGACGAGGACGCGGTGGACCTGCTCCGCCGCTCATTGCAAGATGGCGGCCACGACGCAATCGTCCTTCACGGAGACGCCAGAGATCCTGCGAACCTTGTCGCTCTCTTCGATGCGGTGGATCAACGATGGGGGCGACTCGACACCTTGGTGAACGGTGTCGGTGGCACCTTTCATGCTGAGTTCTCAGACACAACCCCCAAGGGGTGGGACGCTCTCCTGCGAACCAACCTGCTGCATGTCCTTTCGGCATGCTCCATGGCCATCCCGAGGATGAGGGCGGGAGGCCGGGGCGGCAGCATCATCAATCTCACGACCGTCGAAGCCCAGCGCGCTGCTCCCGGCTTCGCTGTCTACGGGGCGGCCAAGGCCGCAGTCGAGCACTTCGCCCGCAGCCTCGCAGTGGAGCTCGGACCGGACAGAATCCGGGTGAACAATGTTGCGCCCGACTACACCCCAACGCCAAACATGCAGAAGATCATGGGTCGAGAAGTGAGCTCCGACGCCCCGCTCTTCGCATCGATCCGTTTCCCGATGGCCCGCGAAGGGCGCGTTTCGGATACCTCCAACTGCGTCATCTTTCTCGCATCCGATCTGGCCGCCTACGTCACCGGGTCCACCATCCATCCCGACGGCGGGACCCTCGCATCGAGCGGATGGTTCAATTGGCCGGGGATCGGATGGGACATGGTCCCCATGTCCGTCGCTGCGACGTTCACACCCGAACTCACGGCTGAGGGCCCCTCAGCGAAGGGACCAACCGACAGCTCGCCCGAATGAGGCCCTCGGCGATGCAGACAGTGCCCTGGACGATGCACCCTGGTCGCCCGCGGCAGGTCGGTCACCGACGGCGCAAGCGGGTGCACGCCTGAGGCGAGAACGTCACAATCCGCTCTCAGCCAGGCCCTTCAGGTGGTCGAGGGCTTCTTGGTAGCCATCACGTGTCCCTTGAAGGAACCGGTCGAGGGTCTCGACGTCGTAGGTGACCAACGATGTCATCTCGTCCACTCGATGCACGGTGAGGGTCGCCCGGAGACCGATCAATTCGGAGGCATCGATGACCTGACCGTCTCCCCGCAGGATCTGCGTCTGGCCGTTTAGCTCGGTCAGCTCGTATCCACAGGAACGGCCCTCGTCATCGTGATTCAGCTCACGTTCGACGATTTCGATACTCATCCCGATTCTGCGGACCGTGCGGTCGTGGTCGCTGAGAGTGCACGACTCCACTCCTGGGTACCAGCTGAGGTCGCCGAAATCGCTGACCATCCCCCAAACGACATCGGCCGGCCTTGCGATCGTCGTTTCTGCTCGTGCCTTGCCCATGCAAGTCCCCCCCCTGGTCCGTGGCGTCACGACGTAATCCCACGCGTCGGTCGCAATCCGGGAGTGCCCACGACCTATCTGAGGAAGACGGGCATCGAGTCCCACCCTCGTCCCTGGATCGAGATCAAACGGAACACTGCGTTGTCATGGTCGACTTCCCAGTCGGGGAATCGCTTGAGGACCTCCTCGAAGGCGACGCGAGCTTCGAGGCGGGCCAGGGAAGCACCGAGACAGAAGTGAGGTCCGTACCCGAATCCCAGGTGGTGTTTCATTTCTCGATGAATGTCGAACCGACCGGCGTCGGCAAACACCCGTTCGTCACGATTGGCGGCACCGGGCAAGAAGAGAACGATGCTGCCTTTGGGCAGGGTCTCTCCGTACAGCTCGATGTCGCGATCCACGTACCTTCCAACGATCTGCGCAATCGGCTCGTACCGTAGGACTTCTTCGATCGCTCTCGGGATGAGGGCCGGATCCTCGACGAGCGCTCTTCGCTGTTCTGGATGCTCCCCGAGAAGTTTGCCCGTCCAGCCAAGGAGGCGGTTCGTCGTCTCGTTGCCGGCTCCAGCGAGCACCATGACAAAGGTGAGGACCTCATCACGGGTCAAACGGCGAACGATGCCATGCTCGTCCTCGAACTCCGCGCTCAACAGGAGCGTCATCAGATCGTCCGACGGATGGCTGTAGCGCCAGTCGATGTAGTCGGTGAACATGTCACTCGTGAAGCCCGCGCCGAAGTCCAATGGCTTGCCCGGCTCGCTCCGCATGGTCCGCTCGAAGTAGTCGCGGATCGCCTCTTGGTCGTTCTCCGGGATACCCAGCAGCATCGAAATGACCATCATGGGGATCTGCAAGCCCAGATCGAGGACGAAGTCGAATCTCTCTGCTCCCGCGAAGCGATCGAGGTGACGGACGCAGAAGTCGCGCACTTGCGGCTCAAGCAGTCTCATCTGTTTCGGGGTGAACAAGCGTGACAACAGGGCGCGATGGATGGCGTGAGTCGGCGGGTCCTCGTGGATCAGGGTGCCTGGCGGGATCTGGTGGCGTCCTTCGATCACCGCCTTGGTGACCTCGAGGATGTTGCCCCGACTCGAGAGAAACGTCTCCCGGTCGATCAGACCGCGCTCTGTCTCAGCGAACCTGCTCACCGCAAAGAAGTCATACCGCTCGTTGTAGTAGAGCGGCGCTTCGTCACGCAGACGTTGGTAGACCGGATAGGGATCGGAATGGATGACGGGATCGTAAGGGTCGTAATACACCTCACGGTGAGTAGCAATGGCCATTCACACCCCTCCCCGACTCTGAGCCCACCGTGGCGAAGTCCAAGACAGCAGTTTTACCCCCCACCCTGGAGCGCCTACATCGGCGGCAACCGTAGCAGGACGAGCCACTTTGGCGAAGCGGAATCGCGTCACTCGGGGATCGCCGGCGGACGTCCTGGTCCTCGATGTGCCAGACGGGTGGCAGCCAGTCGCCGGTACCCGTCTCCGATTCGATGGTCTACGCTTCGCCGAACGGTAGGAGCTTGATTTCAGCATGACGCCGGGGGTGAATCTGTTGACCCATGTCGAGCGCACCGCAGAGGTGGAGAAGTCCCTACAGGAGATCGATGAGAACGGATTCTGTATCGTTCCCGATGTCCTCGATGCCGACGAGCTCCACTCCCTTCGAGCTGCCCTGGACCGAGCTGCAGCTGAGGATGACGCAGCTGGCCGGGCCAGCCGATACGGGCCGAACCTGTCGAACCAGCGGGTCTGGGCACTCCTGAACCGTGGTGAGGAGTTCGTCCAGCTGGCAACTCATCCCCTGGCCCTGGAACTTGTCCGCAGCCGATTGGGCATGGATGTCCTTCTGGGCAACCTGTCGGCAAACATCACGGCACCGGGAGGTGACCGGGAGATTGGGCGCCTTCATACCGACCAGGGGTTCCTGCTCGAGCCCTGGCCGTACTTGTTGGCGACAAACGTCGCGTGGTTCCTCGACGACTTCTCGAAGGAGAACGGCGGCACACTGATCGTTCCGAAGAGCCACACCTTGGGAACCTTCCCGCCCCACGACCTCGAACCCTCGGCTCCAGAACGGCTGACCGGGACCGCGGGGTCGATGGCTGTTCTCGATGGACGTCTCCACCACGCGACGGGGCTCAACCGCACGAAGGATCAGAAGAGGCGTGCCGTCTTCTCCACGTACATACTTCCGTTCCTTCGTGGCCAAGAAAACTGGACTCGCTCCTTGAACCCAGATGTCCTCGCTGCTCACCCCGAGCTTGCTGCCATCACGGGCTTCGAGGAATGGCAGACATTAGGTGGCGTGAACGGACCCGGCACGTCGTACTTGAACTTCTGACACAGGCCCTCACGGTTGCGCTACTCGCCAATGAACGTCGGGGAGCGTTTGGTCAAGAAGGCTTTCGTACCTTCCAGTCCATCAGGACGGACTGATGCCGCTGCAATCTCACGACACTCTGCCTCCATCTGGGTCTCCAGAGTCTCATTCGAACCATCGTTCAGCAGCCGCTTCGACACGCCGAAACTCCGTGTTGGTCCTGACGCAAGTCGCCTGGCCAGGCTGCCCACCGCTTCCATCAGGTCGCCGTCGTCCAGCACGTCGTTCACGAGACCCCACGACAACGCATCTTCTGCCGAAAGCTCCCGGTTGGTCAGGACCAACTCCTGGGCCCGGCGCATGCCGACCAGCCGGGGAAGGAAATATGACCCGCTCCCATCCGGCGTGAGACCCGCCTTGGTGTAGGCCATGGTGAACCGGGCCGACCGGGCTGCGAGAGCCAGGTCCGTTGCCAGGGCGAGGGACATTCCTGCGCCTGCGGCGACGCCGTTGATCGCCGCAACAACCGGCGCATCCATTCGGTTGAAGTGGCTGATTGCCGCGTGGAGGTTGGTCGCTGTCTTGGTGACCAACGTTTGCCGATCGGGCCCGGCTGCTTCGAATTCGGCGAGATCCCCGCCCGCCATGAAAGCCCTACCGGCGCCGGTCAGGACCACCGCACGGATGGATGCATCGTGGTCACAACACAACGCCGCTTCGTACAGCTCCTCGGCCATGTGCAGGTTCAAGGCATTCAACCGATCCGGCCGACTGAGAGTGATCGTCGCAACGGAGTCTGCGACCTCGAACTGCAACGTCTTGAGATGAGCAATGTCAGCCATGAGCCCCATAATGCCAGGTGCCGACATCACGTGTTTAACGCATCTGCTGGTCCACGAGCGCGAGGTCGTTGTCGGCCGGCGCCCTCGGAACGACTAATTACGTCTCGCGCTCAATTACGTCTCGCGCTGCCCTTTGTTGGCGGCCGCGAGTGCCTTCGAGTCGAGACCGCCGAGATGGTCGCTCGAGGTGAGGCTGTTCTGTGCGTGAGCGAGATGATGCATGTGGAAGTGCGCCTCAATCGCGTTGCGTTTCCCTCGGAGATCCTCGACGTGGTTAAGAGCTTGCTTGGTGAGCCAGTTTCCAAGCCTGGAGCGCTTGGCAAGCTCTTGGGCGATGGCGCCGCATTCGTCGTCGAGGTGACTCCGTTCGACAACGCGATTCACCATGCCCAACTCATAGGCACGGCGGGCCGGCATCTTCTGTCCGAGGAGGATGAACTCTTTGGCAATCCGCGGAGGCAGCTCGAATCCGTGTGCGAAGTACTCGACGCCGGGAATGCCCATGAGGCCGACGGTGTCCTGGAAGAACGCGTCGTCGCTGGCAACGATCAGGTCACAGACCCAGGCCAACATGAGACCGCCTGCGATGCATGCACCCTGGACGGCAGCAATGGTCGGCTTCGGGATATCGCGCCAGCGTTGGCACATTCCCAGGTACACCTCGCGCTCACGCGTATAGAGGAGTTCAGCACCCGGCTTGTTCGTGTGATCCGGGAGGAGTTGCTCGCGCTTGAACGATCTGGTGACGTCGTGTCCCGGCGTACCGACGTCGTGCCCTCCTGAGAAATGCTTGCCCTCGCCCTTGAGGATGATGACGCGGATTTCGTCGTCGTCGACCGCCCGCCGAAGCGCCCCGTCAAGGGCATAGGTCATCTGTGAGTTCTGCGCATTGGCGTACTTGGGACGGTTCATGATGACCCAGGCAACGGGTCCGTCGGCCTGGTACCTCACGGGCTCGTCGGTCTCGTAGGTTATGTCGGCCTTTGCCGGCTCTATCAGGTCCGTCACAACTTCCTCCCTGGACAGCGCGCACAGCCAGTCGTATCGCCAAACGTGGTGCAAGTGTAGACGTCCACGGCGAGATCGATGGCGTGAGTCCACACCAAGGGAGTCGTGTCGAGGCCATCGCTCCGCCGATCCTCCCCGACCAGCCCAGGCCTCGGCGCGTAGGCTGCGGCGACGGCTGAGCGGCCGCGTTCCGTGATGCCGGGACCGGTATGGCGCCCGGCCCGAGAGACAAAGGGGTGAGGCCGGATGGAGGGTGGCATGGCTCGCAAGATACCCAGCGAGAGCGAGGTGCTCGGCTACTTCGAATCCTGCAGCAACTGGGCGAGGTGGGGTGAGGACGACGAGCTCGGGACGCTCAACTACCTCACGCCCGAGACTCGGCGGGCCGCCACGCAGTTGGTGCGCGACGGGATCTCGGTGAGCTGTGCACGGCTGATTCCCACGCTCCAGCCCGAGGAAGACTTCCAGTGGCCCCCTGTGCACTTCATGACGGCGAGTGGTGAAGCATGGACCGGGAAGCCGACGCCGCCCGACAGCCTGCAGGTGGCGGGAGACTTCTTCGGTGTGGCATTCCACGGCTTCGCCGTTACCCATGTCGACAGCCTGTGTCATGTCTTCCGGGACGGTTTCATGTACAACGGGCGGCCGGCCGAGCTCGTTTCCACGGCGTCGGGTGCGACCGTGATGAGCGTTGACACTCTGCGCCACGGCATCGTTGGCCGGGCGGTCCTCCTGGACCTCCCGGCACTGAGCGGTCGCCAGTGGCTCGATCCTGGGGATCCGGTCTATCCCGATGACCTCGATGCGGCGGCGGAGCGGGCACAGGTGACCGTGGGTCGAGGCGACATCGTGCTCTGTCGGTTCGGCACGATGGCCCGCAGAGACGCACTCGGGCCTTCGAAGGAGGTCTTCTCCCTCCGGGCTGGCTTGCACGCCTCCTCCGCGCCGTGGCTGCACGAGCGCCAGGTGGCCGCCCTCGGTTCCGACAGTGCGCAGGACCTGTACCCGAGCGGCTATCGCGCCCTACGGGCGCCGATGCACCAAGTGGGGATCGTGGCCATGGGCCTGTGCCTCATCGACAACTGTGACCTCGAGATCCTGGCCACGACCTGCCGGGAGCTCGGACGATGGGAGTTCCTCCTCACGGTCGCTCCCCTGCGGATTCAGAACGGCACCGGCTCGCCGGTGAACCCCATCGCCGTATTCTGAACGGGGAACCTCTCAAATCCCGTTTCTATGCCTCACCTCCGACGAAGGCATCACGCAAGGCTCGCTTGTCGATTTTTCCCATAGGAGAGCGCGGAATGGTTCCCACGATGCGCAGTTCCTTGGGCACCTTGTACCTGGCTATCGCTGCTCGGCAGTACTCGAGGAGCTGCTCAGGCGTCGTATCTTCGTCCTTTGTCGTGACCAGACCAACGAGGCGCTCCCCCATCTCGTCGTCAGGAACTCCGAAGAGGGCTAGGTCTGACACGGACGGGTGATCCGACAACACTCGTTCGCATTCCGCGGGGTAGATGTTGACACCGCCCGAGATGACCATGTCCGTCACTCGGCCCGTGACGTAGAGATAACCGCTTTCGTCAATGTGCCCCACGTCGCCCAATGTGAACGTTCCTGGCACCAAATGCGCTGCCTCGGTTCTTGCAGCATCACCGAGATATCGGATCCCCCGCCCCGTGTCGTCGACAAAGTACAGCTGGCCATCTTGGCCCGGGGTGCAGGGCTTCCCGTCCTCGTCGAGGATGAGGGCGTGAAAAGGTGGGGCAACGCGACCCACCGACCCCGGGTGTCTCAGCCATTCGTCGGACTTGATCGCGCTGATGATGCCACTCTCCGTACCCCCGTACGCCTCACGGAGCACCGGACCAAACCAGTCGATCATCGCCTGCTTGACGGGCACCGGACAGGAACTCCCCGTGTGGGCGATCATCCTGATCGACGAGACGTCGGCACTCCGTCTCAGCTCCTCGGGAAGCGAGAGGAGGCGGACGAAGTGGGTGGGAACCATCACCGTCGTCCCGATACTGTGCTCCGCGATGGCGGCGAGCACCCGTTCGGCATCGAACTTACCGACGATCACGACCTTGTGCCCCGTCAGGAGGAGTCCCACGGCGGCATGGGGACCCGAGTGGTACAGGGGGCTCACGACCAGATGTGGGCCCAAGCCGACGCAGTGGTGCTGCTCGTAGACCTCGAATCGTCCACGAACGGTGGGCGTCATCCGGATCGGCACCTCGACCCCCTTGGGGCGGCCCGTCGTGCCCGACGTGTAGATCAGATCGAAATCCGCAGCCCTCTCCGGCGAGGGCAGAGCAGAACTCGCTCCACCAACCCGAGCCGCCCACTCAGAATCCGCGGCGTCGTGGAGCACGGGGACGTCACACCTCTTGGCCGCCCGCTCAGCCGTCTCCAGGTGTTCGGGCGAGGCCCACAGAGCACGTGCGCCTCCGTCACGGAGCAAGTATTCGACCTCGTCTGCCGCGAGATGGTGATTGACCAGGATGGCGCCAATCCCCGCGCATGCCGCGCCCGCGTAGACCAGGAGTGTGTCAGCACGGTTGGCCCCGAACACCGCCAACCGCGATCCAGGGGGGAACCCGAGCTCAAGGAGGGCATTGGCCGTCCTCGCCACCCGATCGGCCACCTCACCCCAGGACTTCGCTCCCGAAGGGTCGACCAAGGCGACATCGTCGGGGGTGTCCCTCCCACGCTCGAAGGCAGTTGAGATGGCGTGCACGTCACACTCCTCAGTTGTGGGGGACGTCGCTGAACGGGATGTCGAGGTCGACAGCGACTTCCCGAGGCAGCCCAAGCACACGTTCGCTCACGTTGTTCCGCTGGATCTCGAGCGTTCCTCCAGCTATCGACCGGCTCCGGCTCGTGAGAAACACGCGTGACCATGTCTCCATTCCGGGGTGGTCCGCAGCCCATGCGACCCCGTCGGCTCCCGCCAGCTCGAGCGCCAGCTCGGCTCGGCGCTGAACGAGTGTGTCGTTTCCCATCTTGATGATGCTCCCGTAGGCCGGCGGGAGCTTTCCCTTCTGGACACCCTGAGATACGCGCGCCAGCATCGACGTCTGGACCACCGACGACACGTGGATACCGGCCACCCGGCGCCGCACGTGAGGGTCGGCCCGAAGTCCCCGCTCTTCGGCGATGCCAACGAGGTGACGTGTGTCGAGGTTGGCATCGCCTCGGCGGTTCCATGCTCGTCCGATCCATCCGTGCTCAATATCGAGCAGCTTCCGAGCCACCAGCCAGCCAGCGTTCTCCTCCCCGACCAGGTTGTCAGCGGGAACGACGACATCGGTAAGAAACTCCTCGCAGAATTCGGCGCCACCGTCGATCTGTTTAATACGACGAATCTCGATACCGGGAGACCTGAGGTCGAGGATGAGCACTGATATGCCCTTGTACTTGGGCACGTCCCACCGCGTCCGGACGGGACACAGCGCAAAATCCGACAGGTGCGCTCCCGTGCTCCAGGTCTTCTGACCGTTGACCACGTAGGTGTCCCCGTCCCGGATGGCCGACGTCAAGAGACCTGCAAGATCCGACCCGCCCGTCGGCTCCGAGAGCAGCTGGAGCCATCGCTCGGCGCCGGACAGGATCTTAGGAACGTGGCGTAACTTCTGCTGGCGCGAACCGCAGGCGAGCAGGGTGGCTCCCGCAATGTTGATGGATACCCCAAAGAACCGCGAGGGAAGGTCGTAGCCGACACCCTCCTCCATGAATACCAGTTCGTGTTCGACAGTCAGTCCCTGGCCGCCGAACTCGACCGGGAATGAAAAACCCGCGTACCCAGCTTCGTGGAGCTTGGCCTGGACACGCCTCGCCTCAGCGATACGTTCAGGCGAGGGATCGTCATCCAGAGATTGGGCCTCCGCGCGGGGAGCATTCCTTGCCAGCCACGATCGAGCCGCCATGCGGTAGTCGTGCAATTCGGCACGCTCAAATCGCTCTTCTACCACCTCGCACTCCCCCTTTCCAGGCCTTTCCACGCTAGTGCTGGGATTCCGATCCTGCAGAGATGGATCCACAACTGGAGCAGTACCTCGGTCGAGGATCACCATGGCGACGGACCCAGTCCTAAGACGACTCAGCACCTCGGCGCAAATTGTCGAGGCGGACGGCCCAGAGGTGGGCGAAGGCGGCGACAGCAGCAATGCTCCATGTGGCGATGGCGATGGCGATGGCGATGGCGATGGCGATGTCGATGATTTCCGAAGCGGGCCGACCGTGCCTGGCCGGCGATCATCGGTGACCTTCTCCACCACGATGATCGCCGACACCGGGCACGCGGGCTCCGGGAAGGACCGGCATTCGTTTCGGGGCTGCTCGAGGATGACTTGGACGGGGACGGCGGATACCCTGAGGGCCAAAATCTGTTCCTCTTGCTAGAGAGGGACGGCTTGGACCCTCGGAGGAAGAGCGATGGCCACTCACCAGGTCGAACAGCCGTGGGCTATCCGTTCCACCCTGGTCGCTGTGGCTGACCTGGATCGATCCGTCGCCTTCTACCGAAAGCTCGGTCCCTTCGACGAGATTGTCCGCGAGGACGCGGTTGCCGTGCTCGGTGGTGTGTCGCCACCATCGATCGTCCTACTCCTGCGGGAAATGCGCGGGGTACATCACACCCGCCATGGACAGCAATCACTGGGCGTCAGGTCCATTGCGTTCAACGTTGGATCGCTCGGCGAGCTGGACCGTATCGAGTCCGTGCTGCGAAGCCACAACCTGTTCAACGCCCGTCGGCACATCGCCGATGGCACATCGGAGCTCCTGCACGGACGGGATCCGGACAACTTGCCTCTGGTATTCGTGTGTTACACCCAGGAGGACTCGCTCGGACCCGACTATTACCGAAAGATCGCCGAGCTGATCTATTCACTGGACGCCTGACCCGGTCACCTGGGCCGCTCGTCCTCCGGCCGGGTCCAAGGCGGATCGGTCTTGCCCGCTTCGTGGCTCGCCAGGGCGATGAGCGCAATGACGACCAGCGCAATGGCGAGGGGGACGACGATCCGCGCGTGGAGGACGAGCAGAGCTCCGAACAGCGCTCCGGCGAACATGGCGGCGATCGCGACGAGACGTCGGCCCGATTTGGAACCCTTTCCCCCACCGAGAACACTGTCCGCGCCGATTCCGGTGACGGTCATGGTCAACACCGTCGTGGTCAGATCAGGCACGGCGAGCTTGCGAATACTGGCATTTTGGACACCGGTGGCCAGGCTCAGGACAACGATGAGCGCATAGCGGACTGCGTGCTGGGGTGCATTGGAGCTCCAGAGTGCGAGAACCACCGCGGTTGCCAAGAGGACAGACTCAGCGGCCATCGAGGTCGCCAGGTGACGTCCGCGGTGACGACCGTGTCGCGCCACGATCCTGCCGCCTATGACCGAACCGACTCCGAAGGACACCGAGCGCGACGAGCGATGCCGGGATCGAAAAGCCATCTGCACCGGCGACAGCGAACCCCAAGAAGACGACATTCCCGGTCATGTTGGCCACGAACACATGGCCCAGAACCAGGTAACTGAAGGCATCGACGAGACCCGTGACAACCGTCATCGCTACCAAGAGCGGCGGAAGAGGACCGAACGGTGCGGACCGGCTCGGTACCAAGGTCTCTCTGACTTCGGTGAGGAAGGTGCTCATGTCTGAGCGCTCCTTTCTTGGGTACCACCACTTCGCAATGGCCCATTCCGTCCATCCCTGCTGACCTTCGATTCCGCAGCAGTGCCTACCCATCGAGCACCAGGGATGCTCCAGATCGAGGTCTTGCTCAGGATGTGGCTGCGGTCCGCCACAAGTCAATGTCGCCCTCAACCGCATAGCGGTCGATCGTGGCGATCTCATCGGCGGTGAACTCCAGGTCGTCGAGGGCTGCCACGTTGTCGTCAAGCTGGGCAACGCTGCTGGCTCCGATGAGCACCGAGGTGACTCGGGGATCCCGCAAGGCCCAGGCGATGGCCATCTGAGCCAGGGACTGTCGTCTCCCACGAGCGATGTCATTGAGGGATCGGATGCGGGTGAGGTTCTCGTCGTTGAGCATGTCACGGGTGAGCGAGCCGTCCAGGGAGGCCCTGGAGCCTGGGGGGACACCGTTGAGGTATCGGTCGCTCAGGAGCCCCTGCGCCAAGACGGAGAAGGCGATACACCCGACTCCTTCAGTGCCAAGGACGTCGAGTAGGCGGTCTTCGATCCAGCGGTTGAGCATCGAATACGAAGGTTGGTGGATCAGTAGTGGGGTGCCGAGCTGGCGGAGGATGCTGACGGCTTCGGCGGTCCGGTGGTCGGAATACGAGGAGATTCCGACGTAGAGAGCTCTGCCGGAGGTGACAGCGGTGTGGAGGGCCCCGAGGGATTCCTCGAGTGGGGTCTCAGGGTCGAAATGGTGGTGGTAGAAGATATCGACGTAGTCGAGCCCGAGGCGCCGCAGACTCTGGTCGAGACTGGCGATCAGGTATTTCCGGGAGCCGAGGTCCCCATACGGGCCCGGCCACATGTCCCAACCAGCCTTGGTGGAGATGACGAGCTCGTCGCGGTGGTCGCGCAAGTCGTCGTGGAGGATCCGGGCGAAGTTCGTCTCGGCGCTTCCATAGGGAGGCCCGTAGTTGTTGGCCAGGTCGAAGTGGGTGATGCCCAGGTCGAAGGCTCGGCGCACGATCCCGCGTTGGATCTCGATGGGTCGATCGTCGCCGAAGTTCTGCCACAGCCCGAGGGACACGGCGGGCAAGAGGAGACCGCTGCGCCCACAACGGCGATAGGTCATGGACCGATAGCGATCGTTGGCGGGAACGTAACTGGTCACTCCGTCGGTTGCTCCGTGTTGATGCCTGCGACGACTCCATTCGAATGGCGGCGCTCGGCTGCCGGGACCGAGAGACCCAGATCCCAAGATGGCTTTCCCCACGCCTCGAACTGGCCGCCCCGGATCACCCCTATCAGGGTCACAGCCCCCTTCTTTCGTCCATGAGTGCACTGCTGACGACCGTGAGATCCAGGTCGCCAAGTCCCTGCTCGACGACGTCCTGCCATTCGTCAGCTAGGCAAGCAAGCGCCCGGAAGCGATCATCGCCGGCCGCCTCTAACGCGAGGTGCACGTCCTTCAGAGCAAGCGACAACGCGAACTGGACCGAATAGTCACCTTGGGCGATTCGTTCGAGCTTGGCTGATTGCCATGTGGACACCAGCGGGCTGTCACCCAGTGCGTTCAGCACCGTATCGGTCTCGAGCCCCATCCGACGGGCCAGCGCCACCGAGGTGTTGACCGCCTCGGCCGCCGAGCGCGAGCCATGCATTGGCCGTGAGCTTCAGTCGTGACCCGGCCCCAAGGCGACCCACCCAGATCGTTCGCTGGCCCAGCGCCTGAAAAAGGGGATCGAGACGCGGGCGGGTCTCGACTGGGCCTGACGCGAAGATCGTCAATTGACCTCGTTCCGCAGGATCCCTACTGCCTGACACGGGCGCGTCGATGAGGGTCACGTCAGGACGCTCGGCGTCCACAAGGGCTTCGACGCGCTCGATCCCTGCGACGCCGATCGTGCTCATCTGCACCCAGACTGCGCCAGGTGCGAGTGCAGCGAGCATCCCCTGCTCCTTGGCGATCGACACGACGGCGTTCGCGTCCGTGACCATCGTGACGACAATCGTGGCTCGTTGCGCGGCGTCGGCAGGGGTTGCGGCCACCTCCGCCCCAAGATCTACGAGGTCGCGGGTTACTCTCCCATCACGGTTCCAGACGACTGTCGGGATACCCGCGCTCAAGGCGCTCATCGCCATCGCGTGGCCCATTGTGCCAATGCCCAGAAATGCGACCGGATCTCTTGCTGGGGTCATCACTCTCTCCCTGTCGAGCCGTCGCCGAACTCCAGGTGTCAGGAGCAGAAACATTGGCGGTGCATGGAACTTGAACCGGAACGACCAAGTGGACCAGATCGTCGGTACATGCACTGTCAGGGTTGATGCTCGCGCTGCGATTCAGCATCGTCAAGGCCTGGGACTTGGCGCAAGAGCGCCGACGATGGGACTGAAAGTGATCGCGACGGGAATCCCGCCGGATTGGGTCGCCGCCCGGCTCGTGAGGCAACGTGCTTTGGATCAGCACCACAGAGGCAAGTAGAACCAGGAAGTCATAGCCTGGTGCGACAGGAACAGGCCACGAACTGAGAGCTCGGGCGTGATGGCTGAACGACACGCAACCTTGTCGACATGGGTTCCTCTTCGCGTCACCGTCTTTCGCTGGCTGTGGCTCGCATCGCTCGCAAGCAACGTCGGAACCTGGATGCAGACCGTCGGCGCTCAGTGGTTTCTCGTTCACGCTGCTCACGCCGCGATCCTCGTCTCACTTGTCCAAACCGCTGACATGCTCCCAGATGTGATGTTCGGCATCGTCGGTGGGGTATTGGCAGATACCCTCGACCGGCGTCGGTTGCTGATGGCGGTCCAAGCGGCCCTCGTCGCCGTCACTTCCGTCCTTGCGGCGCTGACGATCGCTGGCGACATGACGCCGGGGCTGCTTCTCATGTTCACCTTCGTCATCGGCACGGGTTCGGTCTTGACCAACCCCGCCTACCAATCGCTCGTGCCCGAGCTCGTCCCGCGGGATCAGATTCCCGCCGCCGCACAGCTGAGTTCCATCAACGTCAACCTCGCCAGGGCGATCGGACCGGCTCTGGCCGGCATCTTGATTGCCGCGATCGGGGTCGGGGCGCTGTTTGCGCTCAACGCTGCGACGTTTCTCTTCTATGGCCTTGTGGTCACTCTCTGGCGGCCCAGCTCGGATATCACACCGCAAGTTCCCGAGCCGTTCGTATCAGCACTTCGAGCCGGAGGCCGCTACGTCCGCTATGCCCCGGTCGTCCGCCGAATATTGCTTCGGGCCGCACTCTTTCTTGTCCCGGCGAGCGCTCTTTGGGCGCTCCTGCCCCTCGTCGCCACCAACCGCCTCGGACTCGGTTCTAGCGGGTACGGGCTGCTGCTCGGTGCCCTGGGGGTCGGGGCCATCGCCGGTGCGTCCGTACTCTCGAAGGTACGTTCCTGGCTTTCACCCAATGCCCTGATCGGACTGGTCGGTGGGATCTTCGCGGCGTCCCTCGCCGCAGTGATCCTGGTGCGGTCAACGGCTGTTGTCGTCATCGTCTTGTTCGTGACCGGCATGGCGTGGGTCGGCATGCTGGCGACGGTCAACACATTGCTGCAGCTCTTCTTGCCTCGCTGGGTCAGGGCGCGAGGGCTGTCCATGTACCAGATGGTGCTTTTTGGAGCACAAGGCCTCGGAGCGCTCGCTTGGGGGGTGGTCGCCCAGTCGTTTGGGCTAGTCATCACATTCCTGTCCGCCGCCGGACTGATGGCCGCCGCGACTGCGTCCGTCAGCATCTGGCCGCTCGTCGACACGTCTGGTATGGACCGAAGCACCGTGATTCGGCCCGACCCCAATGTCGATCTCGAGACGGCTCCAGACTCTGGTCCGGTGGTGGTTCGCACGACCTACTCCATCCAAACCGAGCGTGAGCCCGCTTTCATGCACGCGATGGTCCGTGTTCGCGAATCGCGGCTGCGGACCGGCGCCACTCAGTGGGGTCTGTTCCGGAATGGTGAGCGGCCGGGCGAATTCGAAGAGATCTTCGTGGTCTCATCGTGGAACGAGCACCTGCGCCAGCACAGGCAGCGACTCACCGCCACCGACCTCGCCTACGAGGATCAAGCGAAGTCCCTCTCCACCACGGCCCCGCACACCTGGCACCTTCTCACTGCTCACCTCGAGGAGTCTTAGACCAAGGGATCCTCGACTATGCCCAGCCGTCAGGACCGGTGCAGCACGGCGGCGGCGTCGGGTTCGAGGACTCGGAAGCTGAAGCTCTCCTCCACGTAGAGCCTGACCACGGCGTCGTCGTGATCCCGATATCCGATCGACAGGTCCTGACCAACGTCCAGCACGAAGTCGCCGCCGCGCACACTTACGACGACGCCCCCCTCGATTCCAGGCGCCCACACGATGGGGCCACCGAGAATCTGTCTCAGGTGGTCGAACAGGAGGTACCCACCGTGCTCGGTGGTCTCGAGGATCACGGTGTAGATCTCGGGGTCGATGGCCAGGCCGTAGGGTCCGCCGACTCCAGAACGCCGGAGGACGTCGGTGGCCCTGGCCACGGCGTTCGGGTATTGCTCCATGTCCGCTTCGACGGCGATGGGCGGGTGCGAGGTGCGCTCGGTGATGCCGAGTATCCCCGCCGCCACGTACCCGTGGAACACGGCGGAGTTCTCGGCAACCGCGATCTGCCGGACCGCCTCGTCGAGGTCGGCCAACTCCATGTCGGCCGCTCCCCGGTCGGCGGCCTCGATCTCCTCACGGGGCACGGCGAACGCGGCACGGAGTTCGACGAGGGGCAGCACACGTCGTCGCGCCGCCTCGACCCCCTCGCCTGGGGCCTCGACCTCGTCGACCCGTCCGAGGTCGGTCGCCGAGTGTGCCCAGCCGTGCGGGCCTGCCAGGTCGACCAGCTTCCGGGCGGCCAGGTGGGTGACCAGGCGGCTCTTGGCCTCCGACTCGATCTGCCCCCAGGCGGCATCGCTGACCGGGGCGAGCTCGCGCAAGAGATGATCCATCACTCCCCCCCCTTCAGGGTCCCGATACCGAGCGACCCCGCCAGAGGCCGCCCGGCGGAGCCCCCCTCGGCCTTGGCCTCCGCCTCGGCCTCCACCTCGGTGACCGGTTCGCTCGTGAACAGGTAGGTCCGCAGGTGACGGTCGAGCACGGGATCGCGCCGTCGAAGCCATTCGAGCGTCATGGCAGCATGCTCTTTCTCCTCGTCGCGGTTGTGTGCCAGGACGTCGGCCAGGCTGGAATCGCTCGTGGCGTGCACCCTCTGGTCGTACCAGTCGACCGCCTGGAGCTCTTCGATCAAGGAGGTGAAGGCCCGGTGGCGGTCGACGACCGGTGGGTCGAGCAAGTCGGCCGGCTCGTGCAGTCCCTCACTCGCCATACGGCACCACCTCCGCACGTCTCTTCGTCGCTGTGACGACGGTACCAGCCAGCTGGCCCGCCATGACCTCCCGCCCTCGATCCCAAGGACACCGCCGGGCACATGCCGCTCAGAAGGCCGGTGCCTGATGTGGAGTGATTCGAGGGCGCACCATTCCGGGGTGCCCTCGTCCCGGTCAGCCGGGCCCGGCCGTGCCGGCCAGGATGAACCGCTCGACGGCGTGGGCGAAACCCTCGTCCTGATTCGTCGTGGTCACCATGCGGGCTGCTCGCTGGACCTCGTTCGAGGCGTTCCCCATGGCGATGCTCAAGCCGGAGTGGGCGAACATCAGGACGTCATTCGGCATGTCACCGATGGTGGCGATGGCAGACGAAGGGACGCCGAAGCGAGCCGACAGGTAGCGCACGACCCCACCCTTGTTGGCGTCAGGGTGGGTCACGTCGAGATAGTAGGGCTGCGACTGAGCCGCGGTGACGTGGTCACAGAACTGATCGCGTGCAGCCGCCGTGACCTGGGCCATGGCATCGCGATCGTCGCTCACACCGACGATCTTGACCACCTTGTCGGTGATCTCCTCGAAACTCTCGGTGACGGTCGGCCGGAACCCCACGGTCGCAGCCTCCCGGTCGACATGGGGCCCCGCAGGGTCCCGCACGCACCACTCGGCGCCCCGGTAGATCCACGTCACCAGACCGTACGACTCGAGGAGGCGCAAGATGGGCTTGACCACGGGCTGGGGGACCAGCTTCTCCTCCACGACCGTCATGTCCGGCTCGACGATGAGTCCGCCGTTGAAGGCGGCAATGGGCGTCGACAGTCGCAATGGTTCGACCAGCATCGACATTCCTCGCGGCGGACGGCCGCTGGTCACCGCGAACAGCACGCCTGCCGCGTCGAGCGCCTGCACGGCCTCGACCGCCCTGGGCGTGAGCACCTTTTCGTTTGTCACCAAGGTGCCGTCGACGTCGGCCAGGAGGAGCCTGACGGCACCCTTGTTCATGCAGAAGGGTTCGGAGGTCCGGTCCGAACGGATGTCACCATGACCCGACAGTACCCAAGTGTTGGGTTGCGCCAATCCTCGATCGCTCTTTCAGCATGGCCCGCTGTTCGAGTCCGACCGGTTTCCCGGCATGCCCACCGCACATGGGAGATCCTGGACGTCGACCTCACCGGAACCACCTTGGCCTCACACGACGGACGGGACCGGTAGGGCCTCAGCTCGACGAGACGCAGTCCGCCTTGAGTCCGTGCGGGAGGGAAAACTTGTTATCCCTGCGTCGCCAAGAGCGTCGCCACTCCGCAGCTCTACCGAAGCGTCTCGAGCTCCTGTCGTGAGATCGTCGCCGTGCCGGGAAGCGTGTCGGGTTCGACGTAGATGGGCTGCAAACGCCGCCGGGCGAACTTCCACCCATCCTCGGTTCTCGCCAGCTCGTCGAAATAGATTCCGTAGTTGGTGACCGCGTGGTCTTCTCCCCGTCGCGCGATCGTGTGGATGGTCGTGGTTGCCGATGCTCGATCACCGCCATGCAGAGTGACCACCGAGCCATGGGTCGTCTGCACGAGGAACTCCTCGCCCGCGAGATTCTTCGCTACCTGCGCGCGGATGGCATTGGCGCCGACGGTACGGTCATTGATCGGAGGGGCCGTCTCCCAAACGGCATCGGCAGTCCACAGCCGTTCGAACTCCTCCCACAGACCGCGTGTTGCGATATCGGAGTACCGGACGATCAGCTCCTGAATGGCCAGCTTGTCCAGCCAATCTGACAGTTCTTCCTTCAGGGTGCCCTCTGCCACGCACGTTCCTCCTTCTCACCAGCCGAGCCCCAACTGAGCGCGCTCACCTCCGGGTCGCCCGGACAAGCGTTCTCCCGCACAGTTCCTTAATAGACTCTGGTTTCGGACTCCGTACAGTAATCGTCCGGTGCTTCCCGGCGCCTTGGGCTGAAGCTTCGGCACCGGGCGTGGGCGCGACTCGGATCACCCCGCCGCCCTCCTCAGCTGCCGGCGAACCGCAGATAGTCGTGGACCGATCTCACGGCCGCCGATCCTTCACCCACGGCGGCGGCCACGCGCTTGGTCGATCCGGAACGCAGATCACCCACGGCGAACAATCCGGGGTGGCTGGTCTCGAAAGCGAGGGGACGGCGGCCCAGATCGTCCCACCGGCCGTCGAGCTGGCTCTCGAGGAGCGATCGGTCGGTCAGGACGAACCCGCGCTCGTCGAGGGCGGCACATCCGGAGAGCCAGCCCGAGGCGGGCTCCGCACCGATGAAGGAGAACAGTCCGGCGACGCGTACGGACCTCTCCTGGTCCGGCCCGGCCAGGCGCACGGAACGGAGGGACTCCTTGCCTTCCAGACCGACCACCTGGGTCTGGGCCAGCACCTCGATCCGCGGGTGGCTCTCGAGCCGGTCGACGAGGTAGCGAGACATCCCCGCGTTGAGGTCCGGACCCCGGATGACCACCGTCACCTGGCTCCCCTGTTCTGCCAGGAACACCGCCGCCTGTCCGGCCGAGTTGCCGCCTCCGACCACGATGACGGGGTCGCCGGAACACTGGCGCGCCTCGAGGTCCGTGGCGGCGTAGTACACCCCGCTGGACTCGAACTCGGAAAGCCGGTCCACCTCGAGTCGTCGGTAGCGTGCACCACTGGCCGCGATGACAGCCCGGGCCGCAAGCTCCGTGCCGTCGGCCAGCTCGGTGACGAGATGTCCTGCTTGCTCTCGCAGGGCCACCACCGCACAGGGGGCGGTGAGGAAGGCTCCGAACTTCTCAGCCTGCACGAGCCCGCGCTGAGTGAGGTCGCTGCCCGAGATGCCGGTGGGGAAACCGAAGTAGTTCTCGATTCGTGAGCTGGTTCCCGCTTGACCACCGGGTGCGACCAGGTCGACCCCGATCGTGCGCAGCCCTTCCGATGCCCCGTAGACGGCGGCGGCGAGGCCGGCCGGCCCGCCACCCACGATGACGAGATCAACGCACCGCTCTGGCACGTTGGCGACGGTGAGCCCGAGGTACTCGGAGAGGGCGCCGGGGCTGGTCCGACGAAGGACCTCGCCAGAGGAGATCACTACCGGCATATCGGTCGGTGCGATCTGGAACTGCTCGAGCAGAGATTCCACCTGCGGATCGGTGTCGGGGTCGAGCCACTGGTAGGGCAGACGCGTTCTCGCCAGGAATTCCCGGATCTGGAGGGTCTCGGCTGAGTACCGCGAACCGATCACTCGCGTCGCCGCGGCCGCACCGGTGATCAGGTTGGCCCGCCGGGCCATGAACGTCGCCAGGATCTTGTCGCTCAGTTGGGGCTGGGTGGCAATGATCCTGCGGAGGGTCTCGACCGGGACAGCCAGCACCTCACCCGACTCGGCCATGCGGGCGCTCAAGAACACCCGGAGTCCGGTCAACAAGTTCAGCTCACCGAGAAACTGCCCCGGACCCAGGGTGGCGATGAGGCGACCTTCGTCGTCGGCGTCGAGCAGGATCTCCACGCGCCCAGAGAGCACGACGTAGAAGTCATAGCCCGCGTCTCCTGCCCGGTAGAGGTAGCGGCCGGCCTCGACCTCTTGACGAGCACCCAGCGGCTCGAGGAAGGCGAGCTCGGCGGGGCCGAGGGTCGGGATCGAACTCTCCTCGTCACTCATCGACATGGAGGGTATTGGCAGCCAGTCATGGGCATACCGGCGTCGGGATCTCGGTCTTCGCCCTCACGGTCGGATCGTGACCGCTTCAGTCACCCCCAGGGCGGTCGCGATACATGGCGTCTTCACGATTCCATCAACAGGCCTTGCCAGTTGGCGGGGACCCGTCCGGCTGGTCCGGGCACGGGTTGGTCGAGGGGATGGTGCTGCGGGGGTGCGAGGGGAGGCCCATCGGTGTACTCGTTCGTTCGGTAGTTCCAATACCAATCCTCGCCCGGCTCGAAACTGCGGATGACAGGGTGACCCGACGAGTTCGCGTGCGCCGTCGCGTGCTGGCTGGGCGAGTTGTCGCAACATCCAATGTGCCCGCACTCCGCACACCGCCGTAGATGGAGCCACCAACCCCCAGACCCGAGACACTCCATGCAACCTGTCCCGCTCGGCGGAACCTCTGGATCGAAGGAATTCGCCATGCGCGCCTCCCGCTACGTCTCTCTCAATGGTATGGGAAAGTGCCATGACGGTCACGTGGGACGGCGGCGTTCCCATGTCCGAGCAGCTGAAGGGCGCGTCCTTGGACCGGCTATGCACCATCTTTCCTGGCGGGATTCACGACCGGCCTGGGCCGCCAACCGGCCAGACGAAGTGTTCGGCACCCCACAGGGGCCCGCTGCCGGATCAGTCCACCATCGTGCCGTAGGACTGCTGGGACACCAGCCCCGCCGGGACCGCCGGGCTGGCCGCCTTGCGGAGGGTGCGGACTGGGCCGCCCTCTTCGACGTCGGGGCGGGCGTGCTGGACGGCAAGGTTGTCCCAGACGACGAGGTCGTTGTTGCGCCACTCATGCGTCCACACGTTCTCCGGCTGCTCGGTGTGGGCGAACAACTCGACGAGCAGATCCTCGCTGTCGTCGTGATCCATCCCCACAATCCCCTTGGTGACCATCGAGCAGACATAGAGCATTGTGCGACCTGACCGCGGGTTGACGTAGCCGACCGGGGTTGTGATCGTGCGCTCCTCGCGGATGGCCTTGAGAAGGCGGTCGCCCTCACCGCCACGGTTCTGCACCTGGTTGGTCTGCTCGGCGGACCTGCCCTCGACCCGCGCCCGGAGCTCGTCGGGGAGGCTGTCCCACGCACGGGTGACGCTTGCGAAGCGGGTGGGTGCCACCGGCGGCACGACCTCCTCGCCCCACAGGGAGAGAATCTCGTACGGCCCGGTGGAGTACGTGGCGTCGGAGTGGAACATGAGCTCGCCGAAGGGGGCCGCTGCGCCTTCGCGAGTGTTGGAAATGTAGAAGCCGCTCTGACGCTCAGCATTGAACGCGACGACATCGGTGTCGGGCTGACCGTCGACACGGAGCAGCTCGCACAAGTAGTTCTGGAAGTACCGGTCGATTTCGAAGTCGCGGAACACCAGCAGCTCGCGGTCCTTCATCAGCTGCTGGAGCTCGCGGCAGGTGCCCTCGTCGAGGGTCTCGGCGGGGATCAGCCCCGATACCTCCGCACCGAACCACGGAGTGAGCTCTCGAGCCTTCAGTGCCATGGTTGTCCCCCTCGGAAGACATTATCGGACGATGCACCCGACAGTCTGATCGAGACAGTGCCTCAGTTCTGGCCGCATTCGCGCGGCATCCTGTCGACCTACGAAGACCTCGCTCCACCGCCATGATGCTCTTGGCGGCACCCGCCAGCAAGGGTAGCGTGGTTCCGAGGGCTCCGGTCCTACGGAACGCGTCCAAGGGGGCATACGCGTGAGCACAACGATGACGGACGTCTACTGGGATCCGTACGATCGGGCGATCTACGTCGATCCGTACGACACGTACCGACGGCTCCGCGACGAAGCTCCCCTCTACTACAACGAGCAGCACGGCTTCTTCGCGATCAGCCGGTATGCCGACGTCGAGCGGATGCTGCAGGACCGCGACACCTTCATTTCGGGCCAGGGCACGATCCTGCCGGCAATGAAGTCGAGCGAGCCGGTGCCGCCTGGGCTGTTCATCTTCGAAGACCGCCCGTTCCACACTTACCACCGGGCACGACTGGCACGGGTATTCACCCCGCGTTCGGTCAACAAGCTCGAGGACGAAGTGCGGGATTTCTGCCGGAGTTCGGTCGAGGCACTCGCTGGGCGAAGGCAGTTCGACATGATGGACGACCTTGCCCGGGAGATCCCGATGCGGGTCATGGGCATGCTGCTCGGAATCCCCGAGTCCGAGCAGCCGGCGCTGCGTGACCACTTCATCGAGTCGATGCACCGCCCGGAGGGCATGCCCTCCGACAGTACCTACGTGAGCGAGGCATTCGGGGCCTACCTCGACTACCGAGAGCTCCACGAGACTGACGACCTGATGACGCGACTGTTGCGCACCGAGTTCGAAGACGAGACTGGCGCCACCCGGCGTCTCAGCCGTGAGGAGCTGGTCACCTACATCAATCTGATCGCCGCGGCCGGCAACGACACCACGGGCTTGCTGATCGGCTGGGCGGCCAAACTCCTCGGCGATCATCCCGACCAGCGCGCCGAGCTCGCCGCCGATCCGTCGTTGATCCCCCAGGCGATCGAGGAGGTGCTGCGATGCGAGAACCCGGCATACTCGTTCGGCCGCGTTGTCGCCGCCGACGTCGAGTTCTATGGCCAGACCGTGCCCGCGGGGTCGTTCCTCCTCTGCGCGGGAGGGGCGCCCAATCGTGACGAGCGGCAGTTCGGACCCGACGCCGAAATCTTCGACATCCACCGTGCCAGCGAGCGCCACATCACGTTCGGGCATGGCGTCCACTTCTGCCTGGGCGCCAGCCTGGCCCGCCTCGAGGCCCGGCTGGCCATCGAGGAGATCATGCGGGCGATGCCCGTCTGGGAGGTCGACGAATCTCGTGCCCAGCTCGTCCCCGGCGGTGCGACGCGCGGCTGGGCACACCTCCCGGTCGAGGTCCGATAGCCCCGTGGGTGGCGGAGTCCCCTAGGACGCACCACCTGGGCCTGACACCAGCTGCATCATGCGGCTGCGAGCATCTCCTACCCGCTGGTCGGCACCTAGGCTGAGCTGCCGTAGAACTGCGCATCGCCGTAGTCGAAAATGCCGCCGTCCGATGCAACGAAGCGGTACCCCAGACCGCTCGGCGTGTTCGTCATCCCAAAGATCGGCTGACTGAGAATAGTGCTGCCGGTTGAGCCAAGAAACGGAGCATCGAAAGAAAAGATGCCACCGTCGGCAGCAACTTCCCAGTAGCCGCCGGTGGCCGGGTCGGTTGTCATGCCGACAACCGGCCGATTAAGCGGTTTGCCGCCCATGGACCCAGCGAAGGTCGAGTCACCGAAGCAGAAGATGCCCCCGTCGCTGGCGACGAGGTAATACCCTTTGCCGTCGGGTGTCGAGGCCATTCCGACGACCGGCCGGTTCAATCGGAGGCCGCCCGTCGAGCCGTAGAACTGGGCGTCACCAAAGGCAAAGACACCCCCGTCGGCAGCGACCAGCCAGTAGCCGTCTCCGTCCGACGTGCTCGCCATCCCCACGACTGGTTGGTTCAGCGCGATGCCGCCCGTCGAGCCGTAGAACTGGGCGTCACCGAAGCTGAACAAACCACCATCACGCCCCACCAACCAGTAACCCTTACCATCCGGGGTGGAGACTACGGCGACAATGGGCGCGTTGAGGGGCTGATCAGCCATCGAGCCAAAGTTCTGCGCGTCACCGAAGGCGAACACTCGACCAGTTGCGCTGGCAATCCAGTAGCCGTCACCTTGGGGAGTGCGAGCCATCCCCACCACAGAAGAGCCGGTCGTTGCTGATGGGTACGGGGTCGACCACAGAGCGCCTGTCGGCCCATAGAGCACGAGGCGCCCATCCTCTTGCATCTCCAAGATGTCGCCAGGCGTCCCCGCCGTATTCGTGGACCACACTGGCTGATTTACAACCCCGTACAGCACCACGTTGCCGTCGCTTTGCAGAACCAAGCGAGAGCCAGTGCGCCCAACCGTGTTGGTCGCCCACACTGGACCGTCGGGCCCGTAAACGACGAAGTTGCCATCTGGCTGGAGCAACGCTGTGTAGCGTCCGTCGAGGGACTGCAGCGATTGCCCAGTGGTCAGCGGCTCCACGACGGTGAGCGAGTCGTGGACATTCCCATAGGGGTTGACCTGCCCGGGCGCCAGGGTGGGCGCCGTGCCTGACGGCGGTAACGGAGGTCCTTCGAAGGGGGGAGCCGATCCGCTGGCGAGAAAGTCGCTGACGGCGTTGGCCATGGCCATCCCGTAGCGAAGGGCACCGGAGTTCCAGGCGGCGCAGTTCGTTCCAGCGTTGGGATCCTGGGGACAGAAATGACCGCCATCTTGAGCCCGGACGATGTTCTGACCGTCTGGTCCACAGTAGGTCTCGGAAGTGAGGCAGGGCAGTGTCCAGGCGAACTGCTGATTGGCCTCAACGGAGGCCTCGGCATCGACGAATGTGGTCGTGGGCGTCGAGGCGGCGATATCGGCATAGATCTCGTTCAGATGATCCCAACTGGAATCGACTTGTTCAACTTCGCCATAGTCCACCGGAGCGCCTATCAAGAAGGTGTGCACGCCGGCCGAGGCAAAGGCCGACACCGCCTCTTGGATCTCTTGCCGATACGCGTCGTAGTAGGCCTGCGACCCCGGCTCGTAATTCATGCACCCAAACGCGTTCCCGCTGAACTCGATCACCGCTACCGACATGACCCCAGCGTCGGCGTCGGCCAGCATTTGGGACAACCAGTCGCACGGTGCTGAACCGGGGTACACCTTGTCGACAATGCTCGCTTGCCCGCCAAGGGCAGCGATCCAGTTGAAGTAGGGCTCGGCTTGTACAGCCAAGCTGTCGCCGTAGAGGATGACCTCCGGTGGGGACGCGTCCGACGCCCAGGCCGTCGCGCCAACCATTGCGGAGGGTGGCCCAACGACCAGCATGATGAAGACGGCTGCGACGACAGGAGCCAACAAGCGACCGCTTCGGATAGCACCCGGAACTGGCAGGGCTGCACGAACACGCGTGGTCGGTCGCACTCTTCGCCAGATCCCGCGTGACGCCGCCACTGGTGCCACGTCGCCGCCGTCTCTCTTGTGCGCCACCTGGTCGGAATCCCTCTTCGGCTACCCCCATTGCAATAGTAGCGAGGTTGCATGTCCGTGGGAAGGACCTCGCTGTAGCCCAGACCCCTGAGGTGTCGGGTGCCAGTGACCCGCCCATGCCCCTGCAGCACGTTCCGGGTCCCTCGCTCATGACAAAGCCGCCCCACCCACTCTTTCCAGTTCGGCAGTACCGAGGAGCTGAGCCTTGGGCGTGTTCGACTGAATCCAAATGCTTCTTTCGCACCACCCGATGTACGTGTTGACCTTGCCCAAGGCCCGCTCGTCGTCCACGCCAACTCCTCGATTCGTCGTGCGCGTCGCTTCGGGAGCGATCAACCGACGGAATGCGATCCAATCGGCAGCTGACTCCCAAAGTGCAAGGGTCACGTGCGGCGGTCTGGGTCCGTCGGGAGGCGAAACTCAGCACCTCGGACCTCGTGGAGCCGCCCTAGGCGGTTCGACCATGGGATACTCAGATCCGTGAAGCGGCACGCCAAAGGGGAGGGGACATGAAGCTTGATCGAGGGCAGGTTGCTGTCGTCACCGGAGCCGCCAGCGGGCTCGGCCTGGGACTCGCGCATTCGTTCGCGGTCCGGGGCCTCGACGTCGTCCTCGCCGACATTGAGCCAGATCCACTCGACCGTGCTGTTGAAGCTGTCGAGGGTCACGGCGTGCAAACGCTTGGAGTTCCCACAGACGTCGCCGACAAGGCACAGATGGAGGAACTTGCACGCGCCACACTCGACCGGTTCGGTCGCGTTGACGTGATCTGCAACAACGCGGGGGTCTCGGCCCTTGGTCCCTATGCGTGGGAAACGCCCGACGCCGACTGGCAGTGGGTCCTCTCGGTCAATCTAGGCGGTGTCATCAACGGCATTCGTGCGTTCGTGCCTCACCTCGTAGCCCAGAAGTCAGGGCACGTGGTCAACATTGCGTCGATGGCGGCGATTACGAGAACCACAAGGCACGCGCCCTACATATCGTCGAAATTTGCAGTTGCCGGACTCTCTGAGGCCCTGCGGGCTGAACTGGACCGGGCGGCGCCCGACGTAGGGGTCACCGTCGTCTTTCCCGGCACAATGAACACGAACATCGCGACTGCAAACCGAAATCGGCCCGCATCACTTCCGATGGCGCCATTCGATTTCAGTGACCAAGTCATGAAGGAGGTTATCGAGTGGTCGGAGGCCATCAGTGGTCCCCCGATGGAGCCAACCGACGCAGCCGAGATCGTCGTGCGGGCTATTGAAGAGAACCGGCTGCACGTCTCACCGAATGGCTCCCCCACTGCCGTGCGGGCATGGATCGAACCACTCCTTTCGGACATTGAAAGGACTTGAAAACCCCGGGTCAGGGCCCTGCGATCGAGGACTCGTCGGAAGCCGTCACGCCGCTCGATTTCCATGGACGGGTGCTTTGCTCGAAGCGTAACCTCAACAAGTAGGTCGGGTCCGTCCAAACCCACGAAAGGCAGAACGATGACGAATGGCGTGAGTGAGCCTTGGACCGCCCCACCCTCCAGAATCTCGACGACCCCGATCCCGTGACCGCATCACGATCTGACCAAGTTGCTGCCGGCACCCACGTCGTGAGCAGTGGCGAGAGCTCCGGTGAGGTGGACTACGTCTACGCCACGCGGGACGGCGAGCAACTGCTGGCTCGGGTCTACCAGCCCGATGTCTCGTCAAGCGGCATCGCGCCGGTCGTCATCGACGTTCATGGGGGTCATTGGTCGCGCGGTGACCGGCTCGCAGGTCGCTTCTACGATCGGGCACTCGCCGCCAACGGGTTAGCCGTAGTCGCCTTGGACTTCCGTCAGGCCCCGCGCTACCGGCATCCTGCGGCGTCAGCCGACGTTGTGACCGCCATCCGATGGGTCCGCGACGTGGCCGACCGCTTGCAATTCGACCCCGCCCGGATCGGGCTGGTCGGATCATCCAGCGGCGGGCAGCTCGCATTGCTCGCTGCCTGCCGATTGGGTGGCCCCGAGTACCCGGATCTCGGATACGACCCCGACGATCTGCCTGTTTCGTGCGTTGCGGCCCTGTGGCCCCCGGTCGATCCATATCAGCGATACTGCTTCGCCGTCGAGCGGGTCAAGCGCGCGACACCCGAGCTGACCGACCATTACCGCGCCCTCGTCACCGGTTCGCTCGACTACTTCGGATCCGAGGAAGGCATGAGGGACGCGAGCATTCCCCGCCTGGTCGCTGACGGCGAAGCACGTTCACTCCCCCCGTTATGGTTGTGCCACCCGAGCGAGGACGTCAACGTCCCTCGTGAGATCCTCGATGACCTCGTCACCGAATGGCGTCGCGCCGGAGGCCACGTCGAGCTGGCCGTCTACGACGGGCAGCCTCACGGTTTCGGACAGAGACCAGGACCGACCACAGACATCTTCATCGCTGATCTCGTCGACTTCTATCGCCGAAATCTCTCACAGGATTCGCACCGATCTTCGTCGTCAGTCAATGACTGCTCGTCCAGATGATGCCCACCATTCTCTTGGAAGGTGCCGCCGATCTTCACTGTCACTTCGGACCGGACGCCCACCGCAAGAGGTCGGTCGATGCCATCGGTGCAGCCAGGGATGCCGCTGCCGCCGGGCACGCGGCGGTCGTGCTCAAGTCGCACAACGAGTCGACCGCTTCGTTGGCGCATGCGGTCGACACCATGGTCGATGGGGTACGCGTCTTCGGTGGCATCTGCTGTGACCGCGAGGTCGGTGGACTGAACCCAGAGGCGGTCGAAATCGCCCTCCGGCTGGGGGCCAAGATCGTGTGGCTCCCCACCCTGTCGAGCCAGCAGGACGTCGACAACGGCTTGGCGGCCTATCTGGGCCGGCCCTTGAATGGAATTCGGGTGATCGACGAGGACGGCAAGCTGGTGCCCGCCGTCTCCGCCATTGTCGACCTGGTGGCCGAGCATGACGCGATACTGGCGACCGGCCACGTCTCGGCTGACGAACACGCGGCGGTCGCCTACGCCGCCACTGGGCGCGTGCGAGTGCTCGCCACACACGCCCGCGAGCCACATGCAGGACCGAACCTCACCCTCCCACAATGCCGCGCCCTCGTCGATCTCGATGTGACTCTGGAACTCGCGGCGTTCAGCTGCATGGGGACGTCAGCCGGCCGGCCGCTCGACGACATCGTTGCCACGATCAAGGCGGTCGGCCCAGAACACTGCACGCTCGCCACCGACTACGGCCAAGCGAACAACCCCCGGCCCGCGGCCGGTCTGGCATCCTACGTCGACGCGCTCCGGGAAGCCGGCCTTTCCGAACGCGACCTCCGCCTCATGGCCTGCGACAATCCCCAACGCCTGCTCCGCCTGGCATAGAAAGTGTCGATGCCGGTAACTCGTCGGCCGTGCCCCGTTGGGGCACTCAGTTGGGCAATCGTCAAGAAGATCACCCAAGCCCACGACGGAACCCTCACCCTGACTCCCCGCTGCGCTGGCGGGCTCCGGACGGCGCGACTTCGCCGCCGATGGCCCTGTGGCTTGATGATCAGGAAGAACATCTGACGTCTGGGCCTGGGGATCTGAGTAGCGGGGGTTCAGGAGCATGACGCACCCATCGGTGTACAAATCCGACGAACGTCCAGGTCAGTTGGCCTGCCCCGTTGCATTGTGCTCGCTGACATTCGTCATGGGCCGCGGCCCGTCATTGGGCAATTTGGTAGCTCTTCACGTCAGTCAGAGCTTTGGAGGTCGGCAAGGGCAATCCCACCTTACGCAGCGTGCGAACTGGGCCTTCCCGCGTGACGTTGCGTCGTGCGTGATGGATGGCGATGTTGTCCCACACCACCAGATCATTCCTCTGCCATTCATGCGCGTAGACATTTCCCGGCGAGTACATCTGATCGAAGACCTGATCAAGTAGGTCATTGCTCTCTTGGGGAGACAGGCCGACGATCTGCTTGGCATGGTTTGCCGAGATCAAGAGGCCCATGCAGCCAGTTCGAGGGTGAGGACGAGCGACGGGCAATGTGAATTCTGGTGCGCCATCGCGCACCGTTTGCATAACGTCGTCTCCGAAGCGGGCACGGCGAGCCTCCGGGAGGTTCTCTGGCCCTCCCACCTGAATGGCCGTCAAGTTGGTCAGTTGCTGTTTTACGGTCTCGGGCAGTGCATCCCATCCTCGCACCGCGCTCGCGAACAAGGTCGGCGCCACCGGGGGCTCGACGTCTTCTGCATAGAGGGAGAGGACCTCAAAGGGCTCGTCGGTCCACATGCCATCGGAATGAAACACCAATGAACCGATTGGCGCCGACACTCCAGGGAGTCGATTGGATACGTAGAACTTCTTCTGTGTCGCCGCGCCCGCGGCCGCTTCGTCGTCACCGGGTATTGGCTTGCCTCGCAGAATCTCACACAACGCGTACTGCCGAGCACGATCGAGGGTGGTGCTCCGAAAGACCAGCATGCCCCGCTCATCGAAAAGGCCTCGCAACCACTCAGCGGTGGATGCATCGATTGGCCGCGCCAGGTCTACCCCGAGAACTTCGGCCCCGAAACCAAGACTCAGTTCACGAAACGTCCGCTGCGTCATTGCGTCCGTGCCTTTCTTCTTGAGCTTCTAGCTGGCATTCTCAACTCGCGCTCTGGGTGGGTCGACAGTCCGGTCGATCTCCCGCTCAGCGACGCTCGAGCGGCCTTCAGTCGAACAAAGACGTTCTCGTATTGACCATAGGACCCCCACTCCGATCTGGTCCATAGGTCGCCGTCGCTCACGCGGTGAGCCTCATCGTCTGGCCGATGACTTTCGGATGACATCGAGGCCCGCACAGCAGAAGGCCCCACTCCGAAAGTGGGGCCTGACCTGCGAGTTTCTGAGTGGCGGGGGGAGGATTTGAACCTCCGACCTTCGGGTTATGAGCCCGACGAGCTACCAGACTGCTCCACCCCGCGGCGAAGGGACGATCCTACACCACCCCTGAGCAGGCCACCACTGTGGTTTCGCCCATCGGGTCGGATCGCGACTAGGGCGTGTCGGGCGAGCCTGCCGGGGGCTCGGCTGCCTCGGTGCCGCCCGTGGGGGTGGCCGTCGGTGCGGCCGCGGCGGACTCGGGCGCCAGCGTGAGCGGCCCGTGCTCCGATTCGTACGACTGCAACGCCGTCACCAGCCGCTCGATCTCCGAGTCGGTGCTGGGTGTCGCCCGGTCCGACTTGGTGGCGTACACGGCTGCCCCGAGGTCCCGGAGCAGTCCGTCGGCGGCCTTCTTGGCTTGGACCTCGTCGTACTTCGCCTGGCCCTTGGCCGCCGCTTCCTTGGCTGCCTCGGTGGCGGTGGCCGCCGTTTGCTTGACCTTGTCGAGCAGTCCCATCGGAGGCCGTCCTTTCATGACAGCAGCGAGTTGGCTAGGGATCCATCATGGAACCGCCCACGGGCCGCACGCAACCGCGGAGCTCGGCGTCAGGCCTTCGCTGCTGCCGAGGTGGTGGTGGTCGACGCGGAGCCGCTCGCCTTCGTCGTCCCCGTCGAGCCCCTGTGCGGCACGGTCGTTGTGGTCGCCTTGCTCCCGGTGCTCGGCGTCGTCGTGGTGGTCGTGGTGGCGGAGGCGCCCGACTGCGCCGTGGTCCCGAGGATCTGCTGGGCCTGGCTCAGCTGCTGCTCCATCTGCTGGAGGTCGGTCCCGAATGCGGCGAAATTGCCTGCCTTGAGCGCGGCGAGAGCGTTCGTATAGTCCGTCTGCGCCTGAGCCAGGATGCCCGCTACCGCCGCCGGCACCGTCCCGCTGGAGGAGACTCCGCTCTCCGACGGCACGGTCACGGTCGTCTGGAGCACATCTGAGAGCACGGCCGAGAGCGTGGTCTCGATCCGCACCGTCCTTCCCAGCACGGCGATGACGTAGGCGAGCTGCGGCTGCGCATTGGTCGTGGCGCCCACGTAGAGCGGGCGCAGGTAGACCATCGAATTCCCGATCGGCACCATGAGGGTCTCACCCAGCAGGACCTGCGAGCCGTGCTGGTTCAGCAAGGTGATGTCGGCCGAGACCTGGTTGTCCGCCGAGATCTCCGCGTCGGCGTTGGCGGGGCCGATGGTGCCCTGGGGCGTCTCGTACAGGTCGAGCTGGCCGTAGTGGGCCGGGTCGGACTGGCCGACCATCCACGCCGTGAGGTTGAAGTTCTGGTTGGATCCCGACAGGGACGACTGCGAAGCGGGCACGTAGCCGTCGGAGACGGTGAAGACCTGTTGTGTGGGATCGGTCCCGGGTAGCGAGTACACCTGATACTGCGGCGACATACGTGCCGGGGTCGACGACACCAGCTGGCCCTGGTTGTTGTAGGTGTTCTGGGCGAGGAGGGCCTGCGACTGTGGCCCGGCACCCGCCGTCGGCGAGAGCTGCCAGGCATTGCTGGCCGAGTAGAACGCCCCGGGGTTCGTGAGGTGGTACCGGCCGTAGATGGCGGACTGCGCCGAGAAGATATCCGGCGGGTAGCGCAGGTGGGCACGGAGCTCGGCCGGCATCTTCGACAAGGGCACGAACATGTTGGGGAAGGCCGCGGCATAGGCCTGCAGGATCGGGTCGCTCGGGTCCGCGTCGTAGAAGGTCATCTTCCCCGAGTAGGCGTCGACGATCACCTTCACCGAGTTCCGCACGTAGTTGTAGCTCCCTGGCAGTGTGCTGCCGATGGCCACCTGTTGCGAGCCGACGTTCTGCGAGTAGGCGTAGTTGGCAGTGGTGGTGTAGCCGTCGACCACCCAGTCGATGTGCCCGTTGTTGATCACCGCATAGGGGTCGTGGTCGAAGCTGAGGAAGGGTGCGGCCTTCTGGACCATGGCCACGGGGTCCCGCACGAACATGATCCGCGAACGGTCGGTGATCTGGCTCGAGATCAACAGGTTGAAGTCGCTCAGGCGCAGCGCGAAGGCGGCCCTCTTGAAGATCGACGACAGCTGGACACCACCGGTCCCTGCATAGTGGCTCTCCACGCTGCCACCGTTCTTCGGCTGGTAGTCGACCTCGGGCTGCTTCGTGTTGGCCACGACATAGCCGGTCTGCTGGAGTCCGAAGAAGACGTTGGGCTGGGTGACGGACGGCATCCCGTTCGACGACTGCGGGGGGACCTGCGAGACAGCGAACGTGGGGTTCTTTGAGTTGGTCTGATTGGCCAACGACACCGCCAGCCCGTTGCCGTGCGTGAATTGCAGGTGGGTGTTGACCCATGAGGGTGACGGAACATTGCCCGCCGAGATGTTGCGCACGCCGACCAGAACCGGGGTGAGCTGTCCGCCGAGCGTGTAGCGGTCGACGCCGAGAGACGGGAAGAGGTAATAGGACTGGATCCCCTGGAGACGCTGGAAGGTCTGCAGGGAGATGGACGGATCCGGGTCCCACTGGCGGATGTTGGCGATCGTGGGTGCGGCCAGCACCGTCTGGCTGGCGGTCACCGTGGTCGAAGCCGGGTATTGATGCACGTGGACACCGGTGACGTTATAAGCGGCGCGCGTGGCATCGATGTTCCGATGGATGTAGGGCGCCTCGAGCGAGCTCTGGGCCGGAGTCACCTTGAGCGCCTGGAGCAACGAGGGGTAGATGATGCCCACTACCAGTGCCACGAAGGCCCAGATCCCTATCGCCAGAACGGGCAGCGTCCAGCCCTGACGCCGGATGTTGAACAGCAAGATGGCCGCCGCGAAGATCGACACGTAGATCAGCAGCGTCTCGGCCGGTAGCCGAGCGTGCACGTCGGTGTAGCCGGCGCCGTTGACGTAGCCGTCCTGCGCATTGACCAGCGACCACCGCTGCATGACGTACCCGGCCGCCTTGTCGAGCGCGATCAGCGCCAACAGCACCGAGAGGTGTGCCTTCACCGGTGGTCGCACCCGGGGAATCCCGCGCTGGGGTTGGATCCCACCGTTGAGGTAGTGGAACACGACGGTCACGGCCAGCGTGACGATGAGGATGGCCAGCGTCCAGTCGACCACGAAGGTCAGGAACGGCAGGTCGAACACGTAGAAGCCTATGTCCTTGTGGAACTGCGGGTCCGTCACACCGAAGTTGCCGCCGTGGCGGAAGAGGATCCAGTTGTTCCACTGGCTGATGGTGCCCGAGGCTCCGATCAAGGCCAGGACGATGGCCACGCCCACGTAGATCCGCCCTGCGTAGGGACGCACGTGCTGCTGGTAGCGCCGCACCAGCTCGTCGTCGCCGGCCACGACGATGTCGTGGCCGGCGATCCGGTCGCACACCACGAGGTTCACCCAGAGGACTGCGAAGAAGATCGCGCCAAAGACGCCGAAGAGGCCGAGCTTCACTGCCAGGAGCGTCGAGAAGACGTTGTGCAGGTCCACCGACGAGAACCAGAGGCTGTCGGTGTAGAGGACGGCCAGTGATCGCAGCGAGATGAGGATGATCACCACCAGGACGACCAGCCCGACGAGCCACCAGCGACCTCGATTGCGGCGGCGCGGCGACGGCTCAGCCGTCAGATCGCTGGGCATGCGCACGGAGGGAGCCTAACGTCCGCCGCCCCGACCGCTGGGGCCGGGTCCACCGCGTTGCCGGGAGCCCGGATCGGTGGCCCGATCCGGGCTCAGCCGTCGGCGGGCACGATGAGGCAGCGGCAGCCCGAATGTGCGGGCGGGAAGGCATGACCGGTGGGGAACTCCTCGCCCACCGCCACCGCTCCGGCCAACACGTTGTCCTCGCAGTCCGAGCACCCGCTCTCGGAGGTCACAACCCAGCGCACGGGTCCGCCCGCTGCCGCCCCCACGCCCGCCGAGAATGCCTGGGTGGCCGAGTCCCCGGCCAGACGTTCCACGCGCTCTCCACGCCATTCGCGGAACGTTGCACCCACCCGCTCGGCGGTGTCCCCCGAGCCCTCGGCGATCTGGCGCCGCAGCATGCTCACGACCGTCCGGGCCAGACCGGTCGCTGCCTCCTCAACGGCGTCGCGGTCGGGTGTGGCCTTGACGGCTCCGGCGAACGCCGCACCGGCCGAGAACGCCTCGCCCACGTAACGGCGGGCCGCCTTGGTGAAGATGGCAACGTGCTCGTCCTCCGGGCCCACCAGATCGTCTGCGGGCAGAGCCGGTTCGCTGCGCAACCGGTCCAGCATCCTGTTCTGGTCGTCGCCGAGCGCGCGCTTGAGGCTGCGGCTCAGTCGTCCCGCCGCGGGTGCCAGCAGCTCGTCGCGACGGGCCACCAGAGGATCGCCGGGGTCAGGTTCACCCTCCTCCCCCGCCGCACCGTCCCCCGCCGATCCCTCGGGGGCGGCAGCGCTCGGCACGGCGGGTGTCGCCGTGGTCGTCTCGAGCCCGGTGGTGGTGGACCCGGCGCGAATGCGGGCGAACAGCTCGTCCACCGAGGGCATCGCCGGCGGCGCACCTCCGGCATCCTCGAGGCCGACAACGCCTTCGGGCCCCTCCGCCGGCGGGGACGCCGCTGCATCGGACGGCCCACCCGCCTCGCCTGCACCCTCGTCGTGGGGCGCCTCGCCACCGTGCAGGCGGAAGTGATCCCCCACCGCGTGGGCCGCGGCACGTGCGGCGTCGTCCGTGCGGTCGAGGTGGGTCAGGATCGAGTCGACCCGATCGCGCACCCCGTGCACCGACGAGGCCATCTCGTCGCGGGCAGCCCGCAGCTGCTCGATCTGGATCCCCAGAGCCCGCCGGCGGGCTGCCAGGTCCGAGAGCACGCGCCGGCGTGCCTCTTGGACCTGCTCGAGCAGGGCGCGCCCCTCCTCCTTGGCCCGCGCGATCAGCGCCTCGCCCTCGGCGACCGCTGCGGCCACGATGCGCTCGCTCTCGGCGCGCGCCTCGTGCTCGGCGTTGGTCACCAGGAGCTCGACCTCGACGACCCGCTCGGCCTGCGACGCCTCGGCGCGCGCCTGGAGATCGTCGATCTGGCTCTGGGTCTCCCGCAGAAGCGTCGCCGCCCGCTCCTGTGCCTGCGCCACGATGCGGGCCGCCTCGTCGTGCGCGTGCCGCAGGATCTGTGCGCTGTGCTGGCCGAGGGAGGCGGTGAGCGTGGCCTCGTCGATCACTGGATGGGCGGCGCGCTCGTCGGCTTCGGCCACGGAGGCCTGTAATTCCCGCTCGTGCTCCTCGAGCAGCTCGATGCTGCGGGACACCGACTGGAGGTAGGCGCGCACCTCGTCGGGGTCGTATCCCTTCCGGACCACGGCAAAGGTGTGGCGAGCGATGTCACCGGTCGCGATCCGCGCCGACGAGATGGGGGGACGGCCTTCTGGCATGGCCCAGAGCCTACGGCGCCGCCTGCGCCGAAACGGGGTTCGCCGGCACCTTTCCCCCCAGGCGCTCGAGGATGCGCATGACCTGGCCGAGGTTGTCCACCCCGTACACGTGCAGCTGCGAACCCGCCTTGGAATCTGCCGCGGCCAGCTCGACCTTGGGCACGAAGAACACGGTGGCGCCGGCTCGCTCGACAGCGACGGCCTTCTCGGCCACGCCCCCAACGTCTCCCACGTTGCCCTCGGGGTCGATCGTGCCGGTGGCGGCCACCACGCGATGGCCCGTGAGACGCCCGCTGCTGAGCTTGTCGATGATCCCGAGTGTCATGGCCAGCCCCGCCGAGGGACCACCGATGTCCTGGGTGTGCACGGTCACCTTGACCGGGAAGTCCCACTCCTGCTGGTCCCGGGGATCGATGCCCAGGTATGTCGTGGGCGGCGTGGTCACGCCGCAGCCCGACTCCGTGAGGCCCTTGGGCGGGGCGGCCAGACGCACCGCCTTGTGCACCGTGGGCCCGGGGACGACCTGGCCCGTGCCGTTGATGGAGTTCTCGACCACGGTGAGCGAAACGTTGGTCCCGGGCGTCTTGCCGACCAGCGTGTGCACCAGCGCGCACGCCGTGAGCGTCGGTGTGGCGTCGACTGCGGTGATGACCTGAGCCACCTTGAGTGTCTTGGCGGCCGGTGATCCGGGAGCGGTCCCGAAGACCTGCGTGCCCGCGGCGGTCGCGTGCACGACGTATCCGAGCCGTCGGAGCGCGGCCGCGGTGGCCGAGGTCTGCGCCTGCGCCATCTCGAGGTAGCCCTGATCGAGGAACTGGGACTGGTCGGGGGCGCCGCCGAGCAGTTCCGACCCCGAGAAGATCTCGTTGTCGGTGTCGAGGTAGCGGTAACGGAGGTAGCTCAGGGCATTGAGCTGCGAAACGAACACGTCGGTGAGCAGGATCTTCCCGGTGATCGGGTGCGCGTCGGCCGGAGGCACCGAGATGTACTGCGAGACGGGTGAGGCGTCGCCGGGGGTGATCACGTAGTAGTCCACCGAGACCCGGGCCGCGATCAGGGAGGCCACGATGGCCACGACCAGCAGGCCGACGGCGGCCGTCAGCCAGATCCGGGCGCGTCGGGACACCCTCCGGGGCGCCGTCGAGGACGGTGCCGGCCAGGAGTCCGGGGTGGGGACGATCTCCCCCTCGTGGGTGGCGTGCGGGTCGGACATACTCGGTCGGTGGACGCTGATGTTGCCACGGACGTGAGCGCAAGCCGTGGCGCCGAGTTGCGGCGCCGTCGCGTCGTCATGTCGGGTCACCGGGGTGACGACGGCTTGGCCCGGCGCGCCCTCTCCGATCCGGACCCGCGCGTGCCGCGAAGTGGCACTGGGCGCACTGGCCCGCCTCGGGAAGCTCACGGTCGCCGATGTGGAGCGTGCCCTGGTCGACGTCGAGCCCGCCGTGCGCCGGCGCGCCGTCGACCTGTCACCGGGCGTGCGGGGTCGCGGCTCGCGCTCGGCTCTCCCCCTCGCCCTCGGCGCCGCCCTGCGCGATCCTGATCCACTGGTTGCCGTCGGGGCCGCCTGGTTCCTCGGGGAGCGCCGGCATCGGCCTGCCGTGCCCGGCCTGATCGTCCTGGCACTCGAGCACCCCGACGCCCGATGCCGCGAAGGAGCGGTGGCAGCCCTCGGTGCCATAGGTGACCCGGCGGGGCTCCCTGCCGTGCTCGAGGCCCTGCACGACAAACCCACGGTGCGCCGGCGCGCTGCAGTCGCCCTGGCCGGATTCGACGACCCGCGGGTGGATCCCGCACTGCACGAAGCGGCCCGCGACCGCGACTGGCAGGTCCGCCACGCAGCCGAGGAGCTCCTGGGGGACTGACCCTCCTCTGCCACAATGGCCCCGTGAGCGCCCCGACCTTTTCCCTGAGTGACGTCCAGCGCGAGTTCCGCGCCAGCCTGCGCACCTTTTGCGAGGACAAGATCGCCCCGCACGCGGCCGAGGTGGACCGCACCGCCAGTTACCCCCAGGCCTCCTTCGACGCCTGTGTCTCCTTCGAGATCCCCGCCCTCGGAATCCCCGTTGCCTACGGCGGTGCCGGGGCCGACTCGGTGACCCAGGCCGTCTGCGTCGAAGAGCTGGCCCGGGTGTGCGCCTCGACCTCGTTGACCATCTTGATCTCCAAGCTCGGGATGCTGCCCATCATGAACTGGGGCTCAGAGGAGCTCAAGGAGGCCTACCTGCCCCAGGTGGCGGCCGGGCAGATCCAGGCCAGCTACTGCCTCTCGGAGGCCGATGCCGGCTCTGACGTGGCCTCCATGCGGACCAGGGCGGTGCGTGACGGGGACTCCTACGTGCTGAGCGGCTCGAAGTACTGGATCACCAACGCCGGGATCTCCGACGTCTACGTGGTCTTCGCCAAGACCGACCCCGAGGCCGGGTCGCGGGGCATCAGCGCCTTCGTGGTGGAAAAGGACTGGGGCATCAGCGTGGCCAAGCACGAGGACAAGCTCGGCATGCGCGGCAGCCCGACCGGCGAGGTGGTCCTCGACGAGGTCCGGGTCCCCGCCACCCATCGCCTGGGCGAAGAGGGCCAGGGGTTCCGCATCGCCATGCACACCTTGGACCGCTCCCGCCCGACCATCGGGGCCCAGGCGGTGGGCATCGCCCAAGGGGCCATCGACTACTCGGCGCGCTACATGACCCAGCGCCGGGCCTTCGGGGGCCCCATCGCCGACCTCCAGGGCCTGCGCTTCATGCTCGCCGAGATGGCCATGCGCACCGAGGCCGCCCGCTCGCTCGTCTACCGGGCCTGCGCCCTGGTCGACGAGGACCCCGCCGGTGAGCTGACCGCCATCGGGGCCATGGCCAAGGCCTTCGCCTCCGACGCCGCCATGGCCGTGACCATCGACGCCGTCCAGCTCCTCGGCGGCTACGGCTACACCAAGGAATTCCCCGTCGAGCGCTACCTGCGCGACGCCAAGGTCACCCAGATCTACGAGGGCACCAACCAGGTGCAAAAGGTCGTCATCGCCCGGGAGCTGCTGTCCCGCCTCTGAGGCCGGGGCGGCGGGGCCGCTCAGTCGTCGAGGGCGAAGAGCCGCTTCAACCGGTCGAAGGACTCCAGGCACACGCCGGCGCCCTGGACCACGCACTCGAGCGGCGTATCCACCAGGTGGACCGGTACGGAGGTGGCATCGGCCAGGCGCTGGGACATGCCCCGCAGCAACCCCCCGCCGCCCGTCAGATGGACCCCCTGGAAGATGATGTCCTGGGCGAGCTCCGGAGGCGCCTCAGCGAGGCACTCCGCGGCTGCCCGCATGATGGACGCCACATTGTCCTCGAGCGCGTCTCGCACATCCATCGGAGAGAGGATGACCGTCTTGGGGCGGCCCGTGGCCACCTCGCGGCCTCGGATCTCGGCTTGCTGCTCCCCGGCGTAGGGGAAGGCCGACCCGATGGCCATCTTCACGGCTTCGGCAGTGCGCTCGCCGATGGCCACGCCGAAGTGGTGCCGCACGTAGGCCTGTATGGACGCGTCGAAATCGAAACCGCCGCAGCGCAACGCCTGGACGGCCACCACGCCGCCGAGGGAGATGACCGCTGTCTCGGAGGTCCCGCCACCAACGTCGACCACCATGTTGCCGACCGGCTCGTGGATGGGCAGGCCCGCGCCGATGGCCGCGGCCATGGGTTGCTCGATCAGGTAGCTGGCCGAGGCCCCGGCCCGCCGCGCCGCCTCCTTGACGGCGCGGCGCTCGACCGCGGTGATGGCCGAGGGCACACAGATCAGCACTTTGGGACGGTTGAGCCGGCTCACGCCGACCCGCCGAAGGAGCACGCTGAGCATGCGCTCGGTCACCTCGAAGTCGGTGATGGCGCCACCGCGGAGCGGACGCTCCGCCACGATGTAGCCGGGCGTGCGCCCGATCATCTGCCACGCGGCCGAGCCGATGGCCAGCACATCGCGGCTGCGCGAATCGAGCGCCACCACGGTGGGCTCGTTCAGGACGACCCCCTTTCCCTTGGCGTACACCAGGGTGTTGGCCGTCCCGAGATCGATGGCCAGGTCACGCGACATGGGGCCTCATGGTAAGGCGGCGCCGCCGGGGCGACGGTATCTTCGGACCGGATCTCGATATCGTCGCTCGCGGTGAACGACATGCCCGACGAGCCCGAGGACGGCCGGCCGGGCCCTGAGGGAGGCGGCAACCTCGAGGACCCCGACACGCCCCTGCACGGCTGGATCGATCCCGCCGACCGGATCTGGCGCCACCCGAGCGAGCTCGGGGGAGGCGCGGGGGCGGTCCCCATGGTGCTCAACCCGCCCCATCACCATCCCTATCGCAATACCGCGATGACCCTGGTGGGAGTGGCCGCGGCCATGGCTGCAGTGGCCTGGATCGCCGTGCTCCTCTCGCCCGCGTCCGACCGGCCCGAGAACCTGAGCTCGGCCAAGCTGGCGGTGAACGGATCGATCACCACGCTGGCGGGCGTCGAGAACGCGGTGCCACCGGCCGCGGCGGCCGCCGGGCGCGCCATGGTCGAGCTCCGTGTTCGGACCGCCGCCGGGCAGGTGTCCATCATGGGCATCGCGGTGGCCGAGGGCGGACTGGTGGCCACCGTCGCCGACCCCTTGTCCGGGGCACGCAGCATCACGGCCCTGGGTCCGGACGGTACGTCGCTCACCGCCTCGATCGTGGCCACCGATCCCGCCTCCGACGTGGCGCTGGTCGACGTTTCCGAGGACCTCCCCGTGGCCCCGTTCGCCGACGACACCAATCTGACCGGTGGGTCGTCCGCCATGGTCCTCAGTCTGGTCCCCGCCGGCGGGCCCCGGCTGGCGCTGCACTGCACGCCGGGATCGGTGACCGCCGTGGGCACGGCCATCGCCGATGGGCCGGCCCGGGGAATGCCCGCCATCACCTCGTCGTCGGGCGTGGTGACGACCGCATCGGCATCGTCGACCACCACAGCCCCGGCGACGCCTCCGGCCGCGGTGGCCGGCCAGCCCTTGCTCGACGCCCAAGGCGCGGTGGTCGGCATGCTCTACGACCCCGGCGGCACAACGTCGCCCGCCACCTTCCTCCCCAGCAACCTGGTCGTCGGCGTGGCCAATGACCTCAGGTCCAACAGCAGGGTCGAGTCGGGCTGGCTGGGGATCTCGGGCAGCGATGCCGCGTTCGGCGCGGGCGCCCTGGTGGACGCGGTGGACCCGGGCGGTCCGGCGGCCGACGCCCACATCCTGGCGGGCCAGGTGATCGTCGGAGTGAACGGCCTGCCCGTGCGCACCATGGCCGAGCTGCGGGCGCGCCTGTACGTCCTGACGCCGGGCAACCCGATCGAGCTCTCCGTGGACCAGCCAGCCGGCACCCGGGTCGTCGACGTGGTGCTCGGCAAGTCCTCCTAGCATGCAGGGGTGAGCATGTTCGGATCCGGCGACCCCGACAATCCGATGGGCGGCCTCTTGGGGGACCTGCTCAAGGTGATCGGGACGGGACCAGGAGCGGCGGACAGCTGGTTCGAGGCGGCACGGACGTTGGCTTTCGGTGTCGCCACCGACGGCGGTGACGACGAGAACCCCGATCCGCTGGTGCGCATCGCCTTCGACGAGCTGGCCCGGGTGGCCGAGCTCCACGTGGCCGAGGCCACCGGGATCGCGTTGAGCGCCGGGGGACCCACGGTCTCCTTCGAGACGGTGGGTCCGGGCCAGTGGAGCGCCCAGGTTCTCACCGCCTACCGACCGGTCCTCAAGTCGATGGTGGAGGCCCAGCAGCAAGGGGCATCCGCCGTGCCGACCTCGCTCGACCTGGGCGAGCTCGACCCGAGTGGTGCAGCCGGCCTGAGCGGACTGCTCGGGCAATTCGCGCTGACCCTCGGTCCCGTGTTCCTCGGCATGCAATTCGGCTCGGCCGCCGGGCACCTGGCCAGGCGGGCTTTCGGCCAGTACGCGCTCCCCCTGCCGTGGCCCGAGTCGTCGACGCTGCTCCTCGTCCCGGGGAACATCGCTCGCTTCGCGGAGGACTGGAGCCTCTCGCTCCAGGAGGTCCAGCTGTGGGTGTGCGTGCGCGAGCTGACCATGCACGCCGTCCTCACACGTCCGAGTGTGCGAGCGTCACTGTCCACCCTGCTCGGTGACGCGTCGGCCCACGCGGCGGCCGCGCAGCGTTCGATGGTCGAGCGACTGGGCGAAGGGATCGGCGATGCCACCTCGCTCGAGGAAGCACTCGGCGACCCCGAGGCGCTGCTCTCCGAGCTCATCAGCCCCGAGCAGCGCAACATCTCGAGCGCTCTGTCGGCCCAGACGACGGCCCTCGGCGCCTACGCCGACCACGTCACGGCGCACATCGCCGGGAAACTGACCTCGTCACCCGCTGCACTCGGCGAGGCGTGGTACCGGTACCGCATCGAGGAGGGCAAGGGCGAGCAGGCATTCGCCGGGCTCTTCGGGCTCGATGTGGGTCAGGACGAGGTGGACCGCGGACGCGCCTTCGTGACCGGGGTCGTCGAGCGGTCCGGCGAGGATGCCCTGGCCCGCCTGTGGGCCGACGAGCTCGACCTGCCCACCCCGGCAGAGGTCGATGCTCCGGGGCTCTGGCTGGCCCGCATCGGGCTCATGGACTGAGCCCCGGGCGTCCCGACCCCGGGGCCACGCCGGCGTCTCAGCCGGCGTACAGGGGCACGCAGTGCTCGAGCTCGTAGCGGTTGAGCGTCGTGGTGACCCGAGCCGCCAGGAGCAACGCCTCGACGGTGCCGTCCCAACCCGGGGCGATGGCATAGACGTACTCGGCCACCGCCTCGTCACGGCGGATGGACGACAGCACGTCGACGAGGTCGAACAGGTGCTCGACCGTGAGCGCGCCCTCGACCTCCGGCGGCGTCAGCGTACGTACCAGCGCCAGCTCGTCGTCGGACAGTGCGCCGATCAGTGCCGTCAGGGTCTCGACCACCCGAACACCCTCGTTCATCTCGGTACCGCGCATCTGTGTTCCCCCTGCCTCGATCGTGGCCGGCACGGCGCCGATCACCTGATCACAAACTCTGCACAACCCTGGTCTCCCAGAGGTGGTGAGCGGGTGGCAACTCGGGTGCAGATCGGCGGGGTCGCCGGATTGCTCGACAGAGCCGACGCGCCCCGAGCTTGGCGGAGAGGGAGGAGGCGGGTGGGTCAGCCCTCGGCCGCCTCGCCGTAGTCGAGGACCCATTCGAGCGCGAGCTGCTCTCGCTCGGCGTCGCGCACCACCCGCTCGCTGTTACGGCGGAACTGGGGATCGTGCGGTGGGAGCAGCACGAGGCGGGCCAGGGCGCGGCTCGCGGAACTGGTCGATCACCTCGGGAGGGCCGTAGTCCGACTGCACCTCCCAGTGGGGCGCAACTGGACCGAGGTAGACGACGCGCACGTGTCCGATCGGCTCGACTGGCTCACCCTCTTCGACGACGTCGTCCTCGGTGTCCGGGGACATGGCACCTCCTGGTTTCTTCGCTGGGCGCCAGCGTAGCCTTGGGCTGCGTGAGCGCGTCACCCCTGGTCACAGGCATAGAATGGCCGGGATTCTTACGAACTTCCTATGCGCAAACCCTGTAACGCGAACGTCACCTCCTTTAAAATGGAGCGTGAAAGGGGTGCCACACGATGGATACCGAATGGATGGCCCAGGGCAAGTGCAAGGAAGTTGCGCCGGACGTCTTCTTTCCCAACGACGGGATGGGTGTCCTGGTGGCCCAGCGCGTCTGCGCCGAGTGCCCCGTATCGGAGTCCTGCCTCGAGTACGCGCTGGACAACCACATCGACCACGGGGTCTGGGGTGGCGCGTCCGAGCGTGAGCGTCGCCGCATCCTTCGCCGCCGCCGCCTCTCACACGCGGTCGTCGCCCGGTAGCCGGCCATCGGCCTCGCACCTGCCACGCTGAGAGCGTGGGCGCCAGTGGACAAGGCTCAGCACGCACCGGCACGGGGTGTGTCGAGTGCGTCATCAACGTCAGCGAGGGTCGAGACCTCGAACTGATCGGCCGCCTGGGTGCCGCCGCCGGGCCGGCCCTCCTCGACGTCCACTGTGATCCGGATCACAACCGCTGCGTGATGACCCTCGGAGGGAGCGCCGAGGCGGTCATGGGGAGTGCCCAGGCGCTGGCGACCGCGGTGGTGAACTCCTTGGACCTGCGCCACCACGCGGGGGCCCACCCGCGCTTCGGGGTGCTCGACGTGGTGCCTTTCGTCCCCTATGTCCCTCACGGCGCCCCGGCCTCCGACCTGACCGAGGCGGTGGCACTGCGCAACGCCTTCGCCCACTGGCTGGGCCTCACTCTCGGGGTCCCGGCCTACCCGTACGGGCCGTTGCCCGGCGGTGGCCACCGCACGCTGCCCGAGCTCCGCCGGGCTCTCGAGCACGCGGGCCGGGAGGGCACGGTGACACCTCTGGCCGGGCCGTCGGATCCAGATCCACGGACCGGGGTCACGGCCGTCGGGGCGCGGCGTGCCCTGGTGGCCTACAACGTCTGGGTCTCCTCGGTCGAGGTGGCTCGCCAGGTGGCCCGCCAGGTCCGCTCGCCTGAGGTGCGGGCCCTGGGGCTGGCGCTGGGGGCACGGGCCCAGGTCTCGTGCAACCTGATCGACCCCGCCGTCAGCGGTCCCGCCCACGTCTACGACATGGTGGACGGCCTCATGCGCCAGGCCGGGGGTCGGGCGCTGGGAGGCGAGCTGGTGGGTCTCGTTCCCGAGACCGTGCTGGCCGACGTCCCGCGCGCTCGATGGCACGAACTCGGGCTCTCGGCCGAGGACACCGTGGAGGCCCGTCTCGCCGACCCGGGCCGCTGAGCCGCCGGCCCCCGGGGCAGGATCAGGAAGCGCTGGCCACGTCCCGGCGAGCCAGGGCACGGGCCCGCCGCAGCCGGCGGCGCTCCCGTTCGCTCATCCCGCCCCAGATGCCGAACTTCTCACCATTGGCCAGGGCGTACTCGAGGCAGTCCTCACGCACCACGCAACCGCGGCAGACCTCCTTGGCCTCGCGGGTCGAGGCGCCGCGCTCCGGAAAAAAGAGATCCGGGTCGACGCCCATGCAGTTCGCTTGCAGCTGCCAGCTTCGTTCTTGGCGACCGTAGAGCGAGGTGACGATGTCAACTGGCACTTGGTTCGCCCCCCTTCTTGGCATCACGTGGCACTCGTGTAGTTACAACGGTGTAGTCATCTTGACCACGTTCTCCGCCGAGTGCAAGGGCTGAGGGCCAATTCTGGGCAAAAAACGTGAGCGGTTATGGGGAGACCGCGCTCGTTTGATGCGCGGTGGCCAGATGGGGAGCACGGATTCACGGTCCAGCCATCCACCGGTGGCCGTGTGGTGCAATGCGGGCCACACCGTGACCGCACCGTGGGCCAGACTCGGCCCTCGACGAAGGGAGAACGCCGTGACCAGCGCCGTGCGTGCCGTGCACCTCTCCAAGCGCTTCGGGCGCGTCCAGGCCCTCGACGAGTTGGACCTCGAGGTGGAGCCCGGCGAGGTCATGGGCTATCTCGGGCCCAACGGCGCCGGCAAGACGACCACGATCCGCCTGCTCCTCGGGCTCCTTCGGCCCACCTCGGGTCGCTGTGAGATCTTCGGGCTCGATGCGCACCGCCAGACCGTCGCCGCGCATCGCCGACTCGCCTACGTCCCCGGTGAGGCCAACCTCTGGCCCGGTCTGACCGGCGCGGAGACGCTCCACGTGCTCGGACAGGTACACGGGAGCGTCGACACGACCTACCGCGACGAGTTGGTCGAGCGCTTCGATCTGGACCCGGCCAAGAAAGTGCGGGCGTACTCCAAGGGCAACCGTCAGAAGGTCCTCCTCGTGGCCGCGCTCATGACCCGCACCGACCTGCTCGTGCTCGACGAGCCGACAGCCGGGCTCGACCCCTTGATGGAGCAGGTCTTCCGGGAGTGCGTGCACGAGGCCAAAGGGCGCGGCCAGACCGTGTTCCTCTCCTCGCACCTCCTGAGCGAGGTCGAAGCCCTGTGCGATCGGGTGGCCATCTTGCGCCAGGGCCGGCTGGTCGAGCTGGGCGCGCTCGACCAGTTGCGCCATCTGGCGGCCGTCTCGGTCGACGCCACCTTCGCCGGTATCGCCCCCGACTTGTCCGATGTCCCTGGGGTCAGCGACCTGCGCGTGCGCGGACACGAGGTACGACTGGCGCTGCGCGGCCCGGTGGCGCCCCTGATCCGGCGGCTCTCGTCCACCGAGATCACGGGCCTCCTCAGCCGTGAACCCTCCCTCGAGGAGCTGTTCTTGAGCCACTACGGCCAAGGCGAAGAGTCCGACGACAAAGGCTCCGGTGGCGAGGGGTCCGATGGCGCAACCTGAGCCAGATCCCTCGGGGGCGGGCGAGCGGCGCGCCCTCCCGGCCGCCGCAGCGGATCGCACGGTGTCGGTGGTGACGCGCCGCACGGCGCGGCGCCGCGGCGCGCTCGGGCGTGGTCTGGGGCTACGTCTTCGGTGTCTTCGTGGTCTCGACGGCCTGGAGCTACACCAGCATCTACAAGACCCAGGCCGAGCGCGACGCGTTGGCCCATGCGTTCGGGACCAACCAGGCGACCATCGCCCTGTTCGGACCGGCACCCGAACTGCAGACGACCGGCGGGTTCACGATCCTCAAGGTCTCCATGACGCTGATGATCATCGGTGCGGTGTGGGGGCTGCTCACCGGCACCCGCCTGCTGCGGGGAGAGGAAGAGGCCGGGCGCTGGGACCTGATGCTCGTTGGGCGGACGACGCCGCGTCGAGCGACGGCCGACGCGCTGGCCGGACTCGGCGCGGGCGCCGGCGCGCTGTGGGCCGTGACCGCCGTCATCACCGTGCTCGCCGGCCTCTCGCCGAGAATCGGGATCTCTGTCGGCTCGGCCCTCTACCTGGCGCTGGCGCTCGTCGCCCCCGCCTTGGTCTTCCTCGCCGTCGGCTCGGTCACCAGCCAGGTCGCACCCACCCGCCGCACCGCCGCCGGCTATGGCGCCCTCGTGCTCGGGATCAGCTACGCGTTGCGCATGGTGGGCGACGCCGGCGTGGGGCTGCACGCGCTGACATGGCTGTCGCCCCTGGGCTGGGTCGAGCTGCTCGCACCGCTCACCTCCGCAGACCCGGTACCGCTCGCTCCCATCTTCGTGTGCACGATCGTTCTGGCCGCCATCGCCGTGGTGCTCTCGGGCCACCGCGACGCGGGATCCGGCATGATCTCGGACCGCGCGCACAGCGCGCCCAGGCTGGGGCTGCTCCGGGGCCAACTCGGACTCAGCGTCCGTCTGCTCTGGGCGGTGGCCCTCGGTTGGCTCGGCGCGGTCGTCGTGGTGGGCCTGCTGTTCGGGTTGGTGGCCAGGAGCGCCGGCACGTCGCTGTCGGGCTCGTCGGTCCGCGACGTGTTCGACAAGCTCGGTGCCCCGGGGGGTGGGACGGCTGCATACCTCGGCGTGGTGTTCCTCATGCTCGCCGCGCTCATTGGCTTCACGGCTGCCGGCCAGGTCAGCGCGGCCCGGGACGAGGAGGCGCAGGGACGGCTCGACGTGCTCGTGGTGCACCCGCTCCCGCGCACGAGATGGCTCCTCGGGAGACTGGGCATCGGCGTCGTCCTCGTGGTCGCCTGCGGGACCGTGGGCGCGCTGAGCACTTGGTTCGCCGCGGCCAGCCAGCACTCGGGTTTTGGCGTCGGACCCTTGCTGGCGGCGGGGCTCAATGCGGCAGTGCCGGCCATCGTCGTGCTCGGGGTCGGCGTGCTCCTGGTCGGCGTGTGGCCGCGGGTGGCCTCCCCGGTCTTGTACGCCCTCTTGGCCTGGTCGCTCGTGATCGAGCTGGTGGGCGGCATCGGTGCCGTGAGCCACTGGATCCTCGACACCTCGATCTTCCACCATGTGTCGTCGGCTCCCGCCGTGCCGGTCGACTGGGTCGCCGACGCGACTCTGGTCCTGTGTGCGGGCGTGGCCACGCTCGTCGGGACACTGTGCTTCGCGCGGCGGGACCTGCGAGGCGCGTAGCCGGCCGGCGGCCGGCGCGGCCCGAACTGCGGACCTACCCGGCCGGGCGCAGGACCCGGCGCCGCCGCAGGAAGTCGACCAGCACGTAGCCCCCGAGCGCGTCGGGGGTCGTGTAGAAGGTGCGGCCACCGTTGACCCGGGCGATCTGCTCCACGAAGGGGTAGTGCGTGCGCTCGAGATCGAGGGCGAAGGTGTTGATGACGATGCCCGAGCGCGTGCACCGGATCACCTCGGCCATGGTCCGGTTGAGCGTCTCGGGGACCGGCGGGTAGTTGAACGAGACCTCGCCGTGGTCGTCGATGTGCGCCGTGGGCTCCCCGTCGGTGACCACGATGATCTGCTTGCTGCCGTGCTGGTGCGACAGCAAGCGACGAGCCAGCGCCAGCGCGTGCTGGAGGTTGGTGCCGTAGACGTAGTCCCACATGGCCGTGGGGATCTCGTCGGGTCGGATCTCGCGGGCGACCTCCGAGAAGCCGACGATGCCGAGGTAGTCGCGGGGGAACTTCGAGGAGATGAGGGTCTGCAGCGCCATGGCCATGCGCTTGGCCGGGACGAAGTTGTCGCGCATGGGCATCGACATGGACAGGTCGATGCACAGCACGGTGGCCGACCGGCTCAGCGCCTCGACCTCGACCACCTCGAAGTCCTCGGGTGTCAGGCGGACAGGCACGCCGGACCCGCTGCGGCGCACGGCGTTGTGCACGGTCGACGACAGGTGCAGGTTGAGCGGGTCACCGTGCTCGTATGCTTTCGTGGTCTCTTCGCGATCGTGGCCGGTGCCCGTGCGCATGGCCGAGTGGTCGCCGATCCTGTCCCTGGTGATCTGGCCGAACAGGTCCGAGAGAGCGCGCTGGCCCAACCGCCGCACGCCCCTGGGCGTCAGCTCGATGCGACCTCCGTGCTGCTCGATGAGCCCGGCGTCAGCCAGGGTACGGCTGAGCTTGGCCAGTCGGTCCAGTGCCCGGGCGGCGTCCTCGCCCATGTGCGCCCTGACCTGATCGAGGTCGATCTCACCGAGGGCGGCCGGAGTCGAGGCCGATTGGAGCACCTCTTCCATCCGGTCGAGCTGGCCCAGCCGTGACGCCAGGTCGGTGGCCCGGTTGATGCTCATGGGGCCCTCACCGTCGAAGTCGTAGCTCTGCTGCCAGTCCAGATCGGGGAAGGCGCGCTGGAGGTTCTGCGCCAACCGGTCGACCTGCCAACGCAGGTCCATGTCCTCGAGCACGGTGTCGGCCAGGCGCCGCAGCTGCGCCTGCTGCTCGGGGCTCATGGAGTTCCACACCGCCTGGGCCGCGGCCATCCGCTGGGCCAGCTGGGCCAGGAGCTGGTCGAGGTCCTCGGGGTCACCGGGGAACAGGTCGCCGTACTGCTCCATGAACTCCTCGAAGCCCGGGTCGAGCGGATCGCCGCGCTCGCGCTGTTCGAGCATGCGGTTCAGCGCGTCGTAGGCGTCGCGCATTCGCTCCATCTGCTCGGGGCTCATGGACGACAGGGCCTCGGAGGCACCCTCGAAGAACGTGTCGGCCATCTCGCGACGCAGCTCGTCGACCAGTTGTTCGAAGTGCTCCCGCGCCTCGGAGGACACGAACTCGTAGTGCTGCAGCGAGGCGATGCGCTCGGCCGGCCCGCCAGGCTGGAGGTCGAGGGCCATGCGCCGCTCGGCTGCCACGTCGTCGGTCACCTCGGTGCGCCGCTGGTCCCCCGATGCCTGCGCCTCGTCGACCAGCTCGTCGATGGCGGCCCGCTCCTCGTGCTCGATCTGGTCGAGCCGCACCGTGAGCTCGGCCAGACGACCGTCGGGGTCTCCCTCGGCCAGCATCTCGGACCGTCGGCGTCGCAGCTGCTCCAGCAGGTCCCGCAGACCGGCCACCTGCTCGCCGTCGGCGGTCTGGAACCCGGAGCGCAGGAGGCGCCGCAGGGCGTCGTCGAGGTCACCCCCGGCCAGCAGGTCGTCGGTGAGTCCGGCCAGGAGCTCGTCGGGATCGAGGTCGCCGAACTCCTGGGTGCCGTCCCAGGCCGAGTAGTCGTAGCCGACGCTCACGGGGCGCACCCCGTGGCGCGGGGCCACCCCGGCGCCTTACCTGCGGCCGCGATAGAGGGCACGGGCGCCCGATGCGTCCTTGTTGAGGCGCTTGGTGAGATGGAGGCCCTCGAGGAGGAATTCCAGCGCGCTGGCCATGAGGGCGGGTGACTCGGCCTCGGCGGCCTCCGGACCGGCCACGGCCCGCGTGGGCGGCTCGAGCTCGGGGATCTGGGCCAGCACCTCGAGATAGGCCGAGGAAGGAAGGTCGTCACCGACGTGCACGACCACGTGGTCGCTGAACGCGGCGATGAGCCCCTGGGGGTCGTCGAGGGTGACGCGGCGCCGGAAGACCGACAGCGTCGCCGCCGCCATCAGCTGGGCCACCACCTCGTCCTCGTGACCCTCCTCCATGGCCTCGACCTCGATCTTGCCCTGGGTCGAGGGGATGAGGGCGGAGAGGTCGCTGATGCGCGGCACGGCCACCGGCTCCCCGGTGCGGAGCGCCCGGCGGAGCGCGGAGGCGACCAGCGTCTCGTAGTTGGCGATCGAGAGGCGGACCGAGACGCCACTGCGCTGGTTGAGGTGGGTGCTGCGCCGGGCCAGCTGGCTGACCTCGGCCACGATCTCCTTCATGAACGGCGGGACGGTGACCGGGACACCGGCCGTCGGCAGGTCGGCCTCCCCTTCCATGATCCTGACCTCGGTCCCGGTCTCGAAGGGGTAGTGCGTGCGGATCTGGGCGCCGAAACGGTCCTTCAGTGGAGTGATGATCCGCCCGCGGTTGGTGTAGTCCTCGGGGTTCGCCGTGGCCACCAGCATGATGTCGAGGGGGAGGCGGATGCGGTGGCCCCTGATCTGCACGTCGCGCTCTTCGAGGATGTTGAGCAGTCCCACCTGGATCCGCTCCGAGAGGTCGGGCAGCTCGTTGATGGCGAAGATGCCGCGGTTGACTCGCGGGATCAGCCCGTAGTGGAGGGCCAGCTCGTCGCTCAGGTAGCGGCCCTCGGCGATCTTGATCGGGTCGACCTCCCCGATGAGGTCGGCGATCGAGGTGTCGGGCGTGGCCAGCTTCTCGCCGTAGCGCTGCGAGCGGTGGACCCAATCGATCGGCGTGGCGTCCCCCAGCTCGTCCACCCGGTCGATGGCAAACCGCGAGACGGGGTTGTAGGGGTCGTCGTTGATCTCGGAACCAGCGACGATGGGCATCCACTCGTCGAGGAGGCCCACCAAGGACCTGATCACCCGGGTCTTGGCCTGCCCGCGCTCGCCCAGCAGGATCACGTCGTGCCCCGCCAAGATGGCGTTCTCCAGCTGCGGGACCACGGTGTCCTCGAAGCCCAGAATGCCAGGGACGAGCGACCGGCCCTCGGCGATCGCCCTGGCCGTGTTGCGCCGCATCTCCTCGGCCACCGGAAGTGACTCCCATCCCGATGCCCGCAGGTCCACGAGAGCCCGCGGTAGGTCGGATGGGGGCTTCACTCCGCCAGGGTGCGGTGTCGCCGACGGGTCGGCGTGCGTGGTGCCGTCCATGGGCGAAGCCTAAACCCCGAGATCGCCGCGTGGCGCGGGACGCGCCCGGTCAACCCCGGCGCCGCCGTGCCGGGCCAGCAGCTCGTCGGCCAGCGCACGCGCCGGCCGGGCCAGGGCTCGGTCCCTCCGCTGGGCCAGGGCGACCGTGCGGCTGAGCACCGGGGCGGTGAACGGCACGCCGACGAGGGAGCCGTCGGAGGGCAGCGCGATGGCCGGGACGACCGCAGCACCGAGGCCGGCCGCCACGAACGACAGCACGCCGGCCATCTCGCCGCCCTCGCTCACCAGGTGGGGCTCGACCCCGGCATCCGCACAGGCGGCCAGCGTGACGGCGCGCAGGTCGTAGCCCTCCCGGAACATGACCAGATCCAAGCCGTCGAGCTCACGCACGGCGATGCCCTGCCGTTCGGCCAAGGGGTGCTCGGGCGCCGTGGCCAGGACCAGAGGGTCGTCGAACAACGGCGTCGTCATCACCAACGGATCTGTCACCGGGAGGACGACCAACGCCAGGTCGACCTCGCCCGCGGCCACCTGGGGCACCAGCTGGTGGGAGCCCCCCTCGACCACCGCCAGGTCGATGCCCGGGTGGCTGGCATGGAAGGAGACCAGGGCCGGGACCAGGGCGCTGGTGACCAGGCTCGGGGTGGCCCCCACTGCCACCCGCCCTCGGGCCATGCCCGAGAGCGCCCGCGCCTCCGCGCTCGTCGCCGCCACGTCGGAGAGCACACGTTGCATGAAAGGGAGCAGCGCGCTGCCGTCGGGCGTCAAGGTCACCGGTCCCTGGCCGGGTCCACGGTTGAACAGCACCACGCCCAGCTCGTGCTCGAGCAGGCGTACCTGCCGGGAGAGCGACGGCTGGGCCAGGTGCAGCCGGGACGCCGCCTGGGTGAAGCTGCGCTCTTCGGCGACGGCCACCGCGTAGGCCAGCTGGTGCAGCTGCACGGAGCGAGCCTACCCTTTTAAGAGCCTCAGGCTCTTATCTTGATGCTCTTTATGTCTTTGACCTTTCGGATCCTCGCCCGTAGGGTACGTCAGCCGGGTCCGAAGCTGGGCCTCAGCTGGGCGTAGAGGAGGAACGAGTGACCACGACGGCCGGAACCGCGACCGGGACACCGGTCGCCATCGGGACGCGAGGCGGCCCGGACCAGCGGACCCTCCGCAAGGACACCTGGTGGGTCGAGCCGGCGGTGACGGCGGGCGTGCTGCTCGCCTTCGTCATCTACTCCACCTGGGCCGCCTTCGTGGGCAAGAACTACTACGCAGGCATCTCGCTCAACCGGGACCTGATCTCGCCGTTCTACTCCCCTTGCATCGCCAACAGCTGCGTGCCGGGGAGCCACACCTTCGGGACGCTCCCGTTCTGGAACTACTCGCCGGCTCTGCTGATCCTGATCTTCCCCCTGGGCTTCCGCCTCACCTGCTACTACTACCGCAAGGCCTACTACCGCTCCTTCTGGCTCTCGCCCCCCGCCTGCGGGGTCTCCGACGGCCACAGCAAGTACAGCGGCGAGACCCGCTTCCCCCTGATCCTGCAGAACATCCACCGCTACTTCTTCTGGATCCTGCTGCTCTTCAACTGCATCCTGACCTACGACGCCATCCTCGCCTTCCGTCAGCCCTATCTGGTCAACGGCGTGGAGCACGTGCACATCGGCATCACCATCGGCACGGTCGTGCTGTGTGCCAATGCCGTCTTCCTCTGGCTGTACTCGCTGTCGTGCCACGCCTGCCGCCACTTCTGCGGGGGCCAGGTCAAGTCGTTCGCCAAGCACCCCACCCGTCACAAGCTCTGGAAGTTCGTGACGCCGCTCAACGCGCGCCACATGCGCTTCGCCTGGATCAGCCTGTTCGGGGTGGCGCTGTGCGACCTGTACGTGCGGCTGGTGGCAAGTGGAACCATCCACGACCCTGGCTTCCACTTCTAGGCCCCGACGACGAGGACGAGAACCCACATGGCCGACTACGAAACCCACGATTACGACGTCATCGTCATCGGCGCCGGCGGCGCCGGCCTCCGGGCCACCATCGAGGCGCAGCAGCGCGGCTTGCGCACGGCGGTGGTGTGCAAGTCGCTCCTCGGCAAGGCGCACACCGTGATGGCCGAAGGCGGCATGGCCGCCGCCATGGGCAACGTGTGGCAAGAGGACAACTGGCAGGTCCACTTCCGCGACACCATCCGCGGCGGCAAGATGCTCAACAACTGGCGCATGGCGCAGATCCACGCCCAGGAGGCGCCGGAGCGGGTGTACGAGCTCGAGCGCTGGGGCGCACTCTTCGACCGAACCAAGGACGGGCGCATCTCGCAGCGTGACTTCGGCGGGCACCGCTACGCGCGCCTGGCCCACGTGGGCGACCGCACCGGGCTCGAGCTGATCCGCACGCTCCAACAGAAGGTCGTCTCCATGGGCACCGACGTGTTCATGGAGACCAAGATCCTCCGCCTCCTCGCCGACGGCGAGGGCCGAATCTCGGGAGCAGTCGGCTACCACCGCCCGAGCGGCAAGATGATGCTCTTCACGGCCAAGGCCTTCGTGCTCGCCACCGGGTCGATCGGCAAGTCGTGGAAGTACACCTCCAACTCCTGGGAGTCCGTGGGCGATGGGCATGCCATGGCCATCTGGGCCGGGGCGGACGTCATCGACATGGAGTGTGTGCAGTTCCACCCCACCGGGATGGTGTGGCCGCTCTCGGTACGCGGCATCCTCGTCACCGAGGGTGTGCGCGGCGACGGCGGCGTGCTGCGCAACTCCGAGGGAACCCGGTTCATGTTCAACTACGTGGCCGACATGTTCCGGGCCGAGACGGCCGAGACGGAGGAGGAGGCGGACGCCTGGTACGACGACCACATCAACCACCGTCGCACCCCCGACCTCCTCCCTCGCGACGAGGTGGCCCGAGCCATCAACTCCGAGGTGAAGGCCGGGCGCGGGAGCCCGCACGGCGGCGTCTTCCTCGACATCGCTTCCCGCCGCTCGGCCGAGTACATCCGGCGCCGCCTGCCCTCGATGTACCACCAGTTCATGGAGCTGGCCGGCGTCGACATCACCGCCGAGGCCATGGAGGTGGGCCCGACCTGTCACTACATGATGGGTGGCGTGCGGGTCGACGCCGAGACCCAGGCCGCCACGGTGCCCGGCCTGTTCGCTGCCGGCGAGGTGGCAGGGGGCATGCACGGGTCGAACCGCCTGGGCGGCAACTCGCTGTCGGACCTCATCGTCTTCGGCCGCCGGGCCGGCCTGGGCGCCAGCGACTTCGCCGAGGGCCGCACGGGCTCGCCCTCCGTCGACCCGGCCGAGGTGAGCTCGGTGATCGACGCCGCGCTGGCACCCTTCGCGCGTGACGGCGGCCCCAACCCCTACGACGTCCAGCACGACCTGCAGGAGACCATGCAGGCCCTGGTGGGCATCATCCGCACGGGCAGCGAGCTGACCGAGGCCCTGGCCAAGCTCGAGGACCTCAAGGACCAGACGTCGAGGGTCACGGTCAAGGGCGCCGCGCCATACAACCCGGGCTGGAACCTGGCCACCGACCTCCCCTCGATGATCACCACGTCGATCGCCGTCGCGCAGGGCGCGCTCAACCGCAAGGAGTCGCGCGGCGGCCACACCCGTGAGGACTTCCCGGGCCCTCAACCCGAGATGGGCAAGGTCAACTTCGTCCAGCGCCAGACCGCCGAGCACGGCTACCTGGCCCCCATCACCATCGCCCCCGAGCCGCTCCCGGAGATGCCGGCCGAGCTGCGCGCCCTGTTCGAGGAGGGAAAGTAGCCATGGCCGACTCCGACAACTCCGTGACCATGCAGGTCTGGCGCGGCGACGAGAACGGTGGCGAGTTCACCGACTACGTCATGCCGGCCGTGGAGGGTGAGGTCGTGCTCGACGTGATCCACCGCATCCAGGCTTCCGATGCGCCCGACCTGGCGTGCCGCTGGAACTGCAAGGCCGGCAAATGCGGCTCGTGCTCAGCCGAGATCAACGGCCTGCCGCGCCTCATGTGCATGACCCGCATGGACACCCTCCCCGAGGGCGAGCCCGTGACCGTGGCGCCCATGCGGACCTTCCCGATCGTGCGCGACCTGGTCACCGACGTCTCGTTCAACTACGAGGTGGCCAAGACGGTGCCGGCCTTCGCACCGGGACCCGAACCCGAGGGCGGCTACCGGATGATGCAGGTCGACGTCGAGCGCGGCCAGGAGTTCCGCAAGTGCATCGAGTGCTTCATGTGCCAGAACATATGCCACGTGATCCGCGACCACGAGGACAACAAGCCCAGCTACGCCGGCCCCCGCTTCTTCATCCGATTCGCCGAGCTGGAGATGCACCCGCTGGACGTCAACGACCGGCGTGAGCTGGCCCGCGACCGTGGCCTCGGGATGTGCAACATCACCAAGTGCTGCACCGAGGTCTGCCCCGAGCACATCAAGATCACCGACAACGGCATCATCCCGATGAAAGAGCGCGTGGTCGACGCCAACTACGACCCCGTGGCCTGGCTGGGCCGCAAGATCCTCGGTCGGTCCAAGAAGTCGGCCGCGGAGGCCACCGAGACGGCCGCCGGCTGAGCGACCGGCCCGTCCTTGGGCCACACTCTGACCATGCCCCGCTACCTGTCGCCCGAATGGGTCGCGACCTTCGACGCTGCACTGCGTGCCCTCGAACCCGACGAGATCACGGCGGTGGCCGGTGCCGGTTCGCTCGCCGCATCCGACGGCTCCTTCAGCATCATCCAACTCGTGACCGGCGTCCCCCACGACCTCGCGGACGATCCCGACGGGAGTACCGAGGGCGGCGAGTACGAGGTCCGGCTCGTGCTGACCGTCCAAGACGGCCGCGCCCGCCTGGAGCGCGACCCCGCCGAGCTGCCCACCGGGACGGCGACCATCGTGATCGCCTACCCCGACGCCCTGGCCCTGGCGCGCGGAGAGCTCGACCCTGTCGACGCCCTGGCGGCCGGAAGGGTGCGGGTCCGCGGGGACCTCGCGGCCCTGGTGGCCGGTCAGGTTGTCCTGGCCGAGGCGGCAGGGCGCCTGGGTCAGAGCCTCAACGGCTTGACCGACCCGGCCTGACCCACCGGCTGGCCGATCTCGCCTGGGCGAAGGCCACGAGACAGGGGTAGGGTCGCGGGACCGGCTCGCAGAGGTCGGGCCGCAGTAGGAGGAGCGACGTGCATCAGCCGATCGACGACCACTTCCTCTCGAAGTACCGGGCCCTGCTCGACGCCGAAGATCTGGCGTTCGACGAGCTCGAGCACGCGTGCGAAGAAGGCGACCGCACGCAATTCGACAAAGACATGGTGGACTGGCAGATCGCCCTCGAGCACAAGCTCACATTCCTGGCCAATGCCGGCGTCGAGCTGAAGCTGCCCGTCCTGGGCTGACAGAACGGGCCGACCTGCCCTGGCGCGGCCGGCGCCACGCGGCCAGGATGGTGGCGTGGCGAAGTCATCCGACAAGGATCCCCAGCAGACCGAGGCCGGGGACAAGGGAGACAAACGGGACGCCAAGCGTCGAGGCCCCGAGGTCGTCTCGCCTTCGAGCCGCGTCAACGTGGCGTTCCCGTTCTCGCAGATCAAGCTCGAGGAGCCCAGCAAGGAACTGGCCGAGCTGGCCGCCGTTGTCGTGGACCTGGTGGACTCGATGGCCGAGTGGATCCCAGAAGAGCGACTCGGCGAGCTGCGCGAGCGCGCCCGGGCGGTCCACGAGAGCCTGCGCTGATATGGGTGCCGCTCTGAGCGCGATGCCGTGAGCTCCGCCGAGGGCCCGCAGGACGGATCCACCCATTACCGCGCCCCCGATTGGTTCACCCGCCACGTCTTCAACCCGCTCATGGACGGGCTGACTCGCCTGGGCATCAGCGTGTGGGGGTCACGCGTCCTGGAGCACCGGGGACGCTCCACCGGGCGGCGCTACCGCACCCCCGTCAACCTGCTGGAGCTCGACGGCTCCACCTACCTCGTCGCCCCGAGGGGCGAGACGCAGTGGGTCCGCAACGTGCGCCACGACGACGGGCGGCTCGTCCTGATCCTGGGACGCCGGCGCCGGACCTATACGGCCCGGGAGCTCCCCCTGGCCGACCGGGTGCCCGTCCTGCGTGCCTATCTGCGACGCTGGAGCTTCGAGGCCAGCGCCTTCTTCGAAGGCGTCACGGCCGACTCGAGCGAGGACGCTTGGGCTCGCCAGGCGGCCAGCCACCCGGTCTTCGCACTACAGGAACGCTGAGCTCACCGCACGAACGGGACCGATGCTCGGTCCAGCGAGAGGAACCGCCGGTCCCGGCGCTCGCCACGCGTCTCGAGCAGCGGGTCGCACCCTCGGCCATGTGAGGGCTCCGGGTCCACCCCTAGGGTGAGGTCAAGGTGGACAGCTGAGCACAATGGATGTCATGACGGCCGATGCGTCCGGATTGACGTACGGTTCACGGAAGGGACGAGGCATGCCAAGGCCGCATTACAAGGGAAAGATTGCACTCGACATCCGGGACTCCGAGCCCGATTGGTCGACCTTCACTGCTCCGAAGGCACCCGAAGGCGCGCCGAACGTCTTGTTCATCGCCTGGGATGACGTCGGCTACGGCACGATGGACGTCTTCGGGGGACCCGTCGAGACACCGACCATGCGCAGGATCGCCGAGCGCGGCGTGCGCTTCTCCAACTTCCACACCACGGCTCTCTGCTCACCGACCCGCTCCTCGCTGCTCACCGGCCGCAACGCCACCTCGAACGGGATGGCCACCATCGCCGAGTTCGCCAGCGGCTTCCCGGGGATCTCGACCCGGATCCCGTTCGAGAACGGCTTCATCTCGGAGGTGCTGAGCGAACACGGCTACAACACCTACTGCGTGGGCAAGTGGCACCTCGTCCCCGGCGAGGAGGCCAACATGGCCGCCTACAAGGGACGCTGGCCGCTGGGTCGGGGGTTCGAACGGTTCTACGGATTCCTCGGTGGGGAGTCGAACCAGTGGTACCCCGACCTCATCCACGACAACCACCAGATCGATGCTCCGGGACGTCCCGAGGACGGTTATCACCTCTCGAAGGACCTCTCCGACAAGGCGATCGAGTTCATCCGCGATGCCAAGGCGGTCGACCCGGACAAGCCGTTCTTCATGTACCTCGCTCCTGGTGCCGGGCACGCTCCACACCATGTGTTCACGGAGTGGGCCGACAGGTACAAGGGAAAATTCGACGCCGGCTACGAGGCGATCCGGCCCGAGATCCTGCGGCGCCAGATCGAGCTCGGCCTGCTGCCCGAGGGCACCGAACTGTCGGGCATCAATCCCCATGGGGGCCCGTCCGCCACCGGACCCGACGGGCAGCCCTGGCCCCTCCTCGACACGGTCCGGCCGTGGGACTCGCTGAACAACGACGAGCGCCGTCTGTTCTCCCGCATGGCCGAGGTCTTCGCCGGATTCATCTCGTACACAGACGCACAGATCGGCCGGGTGATCGACCACCTCGAATCCTCCGGCCAGCTGGGCAACACCATCATCGTGGTGATCTCCGACAACGGTGCCAGCGGGGAGGGCGGGCCGAACGGGTCCTTCAACGAGTGGAGGTTCTTCAACGGCGTCGCCGACACGACGGAGGCGACCCTGCCCCACATCGACGAGCTCGGCAGCCCAGCCTCGTACAACCACTACAACACCGGATGGGCCTGGGCCTTCGACACCCCCTTCCCTTACTGGAAGCGCTGGGCGGGCTACGAGGGAGGCGTGGCCGACATGTGTCTGGTCTCATGGCCGGCCAAGATCGAGCCGCAGGCGGTGGCGCGCACGCAGTACGTCCACGCCGTCGACGTCGTCCCGACCGTCTACGAGCTCCTCGGGATCGAGCCGCCCGACGTCATCAAGGGCTACCCACAGAGCCCCATCGCCGGTGAGAGCTTCGTGGCCGCCCTGACCGATGCCGAGGCTCCGGGCAGGGAGACCCAGTTCTACGCCATGCTCGGCCAGCGCTCGCTCTACCACCAGGGCTGGCTCGCCTGTTCCGTGCACCCGCCCATCTCGGGTTGGGGGCACTTCGAGCACGACGTCTGGGAGCTCTACCACCTCGACGAGGACCGGGCTCAGACCACCAACCTAGGAGAGCAGGAACCCGAGCGGCTCGAACTGCTCAAGAGCCTCTGGTTCTACTATGCCGGGCGCTACAAGGGGCTTCCCCTCGACGACCGCTCGGCCATCGAACAGGTCCTCGCCGAGCGGCCCCGAGCAACGCCCGACCGGGACCACTACGAGTACTACCCCGACTGCGCCGACGTTCCCGAGAACGCAGGGGTGGCCATCAACGGACGCTCCTTCACCATCGCCGCCGGCGTCCAAGTGGACTCAGACGCTGCCGAAGGCGTCCTTTACGCCCACGGCGGGGTGGCCGGTGGCCACAGTCTCTATGTCCAGAACAGGCGGCTCCGGTATGCGTTCAACTGGATCGGCACCAAGTTGCAGTACGTCGTGGCTGACCGTGATCTGACGCCGGGGCAGCATGTTCTGGCTGCGAACTTCGCCAAGACCGGTCCGAGTACCGATCCGTCAATGCCCGGCTTCGAGGGTGTTCTGACCCTGTACGTCGACGGCGAGGAGGTCGGCTCAGGACCGATCGTCACCCAGCCGGGGTACTTCTGCCTCGTCGGGGACGGGATCTGCGTCGGCCGGGACAGTGCGTCGCCGGTCACCCCGGACTACCGCTCGCCGTTCGCCTTCACCGGCGGAACGATTGGCAAGGTCGTCGTCGACGTCTCCGGAGAGCGCTACGTGGACCATGAGGCTCAAGTCCGGGCATGGCTGTGGATCGACTGAGAATCGGGGAGGAACGATGATCTTCGTCGTTGTCAAGCACCCCGTACGTCCCCAGTACGCGGATGACTGGTCGACACTGGTTGAAGAATTCACCGCGGCCACACGGGCTGAGCCGGGCAACATCTGCTTCGACTGGTTCCGAAGCGTTGAAGACCCGAATCTCTACGTCTTGGTCGAGGCATTCGTGGACCGGGCAGCAGGGGAAGCACACGTCAACTCGGTCCACTTCCGGGACGCAATGGCTCAGGTGCCCACGTGGCTGTCCGATGTGCCGGAAATCGTCAACGTCGAGGTTCCAGGTCAAGGCTGGTCACGTATGGCTGAGATGCAGATCGAGACTGATGGAGGAGACTCTTGAGGTGTCCGGCATGGGCTCGGGGTGGGTGAGCCGTAGATCTGACCTCATGGCAACAGCAGATGTCTACCGGAGATTTGCCTCCTTCGAGGCACGGGGAGAGTCGCGCTGTTACGAAGAATGGGCGGAGGGGGTTGCCCGTGATACGGAATTGCTTGCTCTGATCGACGAGCTCCCGTTGCTCAAGCGTCAACCCAACCTGGTCTTCGCCGCAGCTCGCTCTGTCGGCATCTCCGCGCAACCGTACGAAGGCTTCCGCACCGGGCTGGTGTCAGCGTGGCCAGAGGTCCGGCAGCTGATCCTGACCAGGCAGACACAGACCAACGAAGCAGGTCGATGCGCTGTTCTGCTTCCCCTTCTCGCCGCGCTCCCCCAGCCGCTCGCCTTGCTGGAAGTCGGCGCCTCCGCCGGACTGTGCTTGTACCCGGACAAGTTCAGCTATCGGTATGGCGAGCTCCCCCAACTCGATCCCGTCGGGGGAGCGAGCAGAACAGTACTGAACTGTGCGATTGACGGTCCCGTTCCCTCGACGACGACTCTGCCGGAGGTTGTCTGGAGAGCTGGCATAGATCTCAACCCGCTCGACGTGACCCGGAGCGACCACATGCGTTGGCTGGAGACCTTGGTGTGGCCAGAGCAGGACTTGCGGCGTCAGCGGCTGAGTGCAGCCATCGACATAGCCCGCATGGACCCGCCCTTGTTGATCCGCGGAGATCTCGACGAGGGAGTCGAGTCCCTAGCCAACCAGGCCCCATCGAATGCGACGCTGGTGATCTTCCACAGTGCCGTACTCGGGTACGTCCCCGCTGACATCCGGACCGCGTTCGTGGCGACAGCAAAGGCACTCCCCTGCCATTGGATTTCGAACGAAGCTCGATCGCTTGTTCCCGGCCTCAGGCCCACTGTCTTGCCACCTCCACTGGTCTCCACGAAGACTCAGTTCGTGCTGGCCGAGGACGGTGAAGCTGTCGCTTACGCCGGACCTCATGGACAATCGCTCCAGTGGTTCGCCTGACGCGCCCCTCGCGCCCGGCGCCGATCGGTGAGGGCCGCAGGTAAGGTCCGAGCACCAGTACGAGGGAAGGAGTCACCGTGACGCAACGGTCTGTGCAGATCGAGACTGCGGATGGGATCTGCCCGGCCGCGCTCAGCGTTCCCGTCGGAGAGGGACCCTGGCCAGGGGTGATCATGTTCCCCGACGCCGGGGGGATGCGCGACACCATGCGGCAGATGGGCGAGCGGCTGTCGGGTCTGGGTTATCTGGTCTTGGTGCCCGACTTCTACTACCGCAACGGCCCCTACGAACCAGTCGACATGCGCACCGCGTTCTCCAGCAAGGAGACCGCGGAGGAGATCATGAACATGATGCGGGGCTACACCGCGGACCTGGTGGTGCGTGATGCCGGCGCCTTCGTGGACTACTTGGACTCGCTGCCCGAGAAGGAGCCGGGTGGCGTCGGCACCACCGGCTATTGCATGGGCGGCCGGCTCTCGCTCATCACGGCTGTGAACCTGGGCGAGCGCATAGCCGCATGCGCCTCCTTCCACGGTGGGAACCTCGCCAAGGCCGACGACCCTGATAGCCCCTACCACAAGGCGAGCGCCATCAAGGCAGCCGTCTACGTGGCGGGAGCGATCGAGGACCAGTCGTTCTCCGACGAGCAGAAGGATCTCTTGGAGAAGTCCCTGCGCGAGGCGGGGGTCATCCACACGATCGAGACCTATCAGGCCCACCACGGCTTCGCCGTCGTCGACAACCCGAGCTACGACCCAGACGCCTCCGAGCGTCATTGGAAAGCCATGGAGCAGTTCTTCGGGTCCGCTCTGGAGTAGTGGCGCTTGGTCCGTTCATTGCTTCGGGGTGGGTGCCCCCACGTTCGCCCGGACTACGGCGGTCCCTCGTTGGACACGCGGTAGTGGAGGTGGACCACACCGTTGCCAAATCGTCGCTCATCGAGCAGGTCGAGTCGGGCGCGGACCCTGCTCGGAAGAGCCTGCTTCCCACCTCCCACCACGATCGGATTGAGAAACAGATGACACTCGTCGATCAGGTTGGCCCGGAACGCGAGGGCCGCGAGCTCGGCACCCCCTATGGTCAGGTCATCTCTCACTGACGCCTTCATCTGCCCGATCCACTCGGCGTCGAAGGTGGTTTCGATCCTGGTTCTTGCGCTGGATGCCGTTTCCAGAGTCCTAGAGAAGACGACCTTGTCGGCTGCACGCCAAATCCCTGCGAAGTCCAACATGAGTGGATGTCGGTCACCGAGGAACTCGTCGGTCTCCCATCCGACCATCGTTTCGTACATCCGGCGACCGTAGAGGTAGGTCCCAATCGGCCGCTCGAGGTCGTTCACGAAAGCGTGCACCTCTTCGTCTGGGGCCGCCCAATCAAAGCGGCCCTCCTCGTCCTCTATGAAGCCATCGAGAGATGTGATCGCTGAATAGATCAGTTTGCCCACGGCCGGACGGAACTCCCCAGTTTGGATCGTGGACCTCATCCTGGCACCTGAGAACCACCGATCGCCCCCGTCGCCCACCTGGGGTCACGCCCTGCGGCACCTTCGGGGCAGCGTCCCGACCGGTCCTCGGTGACTCACTGGCGGTCACTACGGATCGCCGGCGTGGCGGAGCCCGAACTCCCAGATCGACTTGGTCGCGTCGATCTCTCGGGACGTACGACCGAGGAAGAGGTTCAGCATCAGCCCGAGGTACCCGCCGGGCCACGTGTGACCGGCTCCGCGTGACGTCCACAGCGTCACCTCTCCTGGCTGACCTTCCGCACCGTAGGTGGTCCGGGTGAGCGTCGGGCTCACGGCGACTTCCGTCGGCGGATCCGTGAACCCGTTGGCGAGCGCCCATGCCCGGGCGGCGTCGGGAACGCTTTCGTTCCAACGTTGTGTGCCGCTGCCACCGTACGGATTGATCCTGTCCTTCGTGCCGTGGAACGACAGGATGGGGACCGGCCGGTTCACCGCGGCGCCGGGCGAGCGCAGTCCTGCCACCGCACCCACCGCCTGGACCAGCTCAGGGTGGACGCTGGCGAAAAGGCTCGACATCCGAGCACCGCCGGACATCCCGGTGAGGATCACGCGTCCCTGAGGTGCCCGATGTTGGCTGCGTAGGTCGGCGGCGAGGCAGGCAAGATAGTCGAGGTCCTGGTTGGGGGCCCACTCGTAGCCAGCTCTGATCGGCTGGATTGCCTCGGGAAACACCACGACGGCGCTTGCGGTTTGGGCCAGTCGTTCGAAACCGGACAAGCGTGCCTGACCAGCCGCGGTGGAGCTGGTGCCATGCAGGCTCATGATCACCGCCCTCACCGGCGGACCCGGTGGGGGCTCGGCCACGAGGTAGGAGCGATTCGCACCGCCTACCCTGAGGACCCCTTTCTGGAGTGCCACGATGCCAGTATCGCCGACGGCGGTCTACTTGGTGATGTGGGTCGCGATTCGTGTCGCCTCGATACCGATCTCACGAAGCATCCCTGCGGGCGAGACGTACATCCCGCAGAAGTAGAGGCCCCCGAGCGCTGTGGGCGCTGCCGGACACCGTGGGCGTCCCCGAGCTGTCACAGACGACTTCCCAGCCCACGAGGAGGTCTCCGATGGAGGCTCGGAATCCGGTGGCCAGGACTACGGCGTCAAGGGTGACCCGTGAGCCACTCGAGAAGACGACACCGTCCTCGGTGAAACACTCGAGATCCCCGTGGACGGCGATGCGGCCCTGTTTGATCTGATCCATGGTGCCGATGTCAAGCAACGGGACTTGGTGGTCGCGGGCCATTTGGGTATTCGGCCCGTACGGGAGCTTCTTGAGGCCCACCTTCGTCACATCACCGACCGTGCTCCGGACCACCGGCCAAGCCAACGCGTCGGCCACGCGGGTCGAGAGACGCCGCATCACGATCCCGAGAGGTAACACGGGCACCACGCCGAAGATGTCACGAGGGAGGACGTTGACCGGTGAACGCACGGCGAGATGGACCTCGGCTCCACGTTCGACGAGATCCAATGCCTGTTCGCAAGCCGAGTTCCCAAAACCGACCACGAGAACGGGCCGACCCTTCCACGGGTCTCCATTGCGGTACTCGCTCGAGTGGAGAAACGTCACCTCGGTACTGGTCCATCCCCGGCCATCTTGGGCGTACCGGGACTCTCGCCCGACCGGTTGCGATCACCACATTGGCGGATCGCCAAGTCCCCTTGCTTGTCGTCGTTTCCCACGTCCCGTCCACCCGTTCCACTCGATGCACCGTCTCACCGAAGTGTGGCCGGAGGGCGAAGCGCTCCTGGTAGAGCTCCAAGTACTCGACAACCTGATCTCGAGCGGGATAGCGCGGCCAAGTCTTGGACATTGGCAGGCCGGGCAATGCCGAGAACCCCTTCGGAGTGTGCAGATGCAGGCGGTCGTAGTGCCGGCGCCACGAGGCCGCAACGACGTCCGCGGCTTCGACAATCTCGAACTCCCGGCCGCGCTTGAGAAGCTCAGCCGCAGTAGCCAGACCAGCGGCGGAAGCCCCGATTACCAGCGTCTCGGTGGCTCCTCTCATCGTCCGAAGCTAGCAAGTGCAGTTCCAGTGGAGGGTGCCCCGATTCAGTATGGAACGGCCGGCTCCTCCGGCATCCGCATTTACGTGGATCATTCACCTATCGGTGAACGGAGCCGACATACGGAAGGAAGGAGCCAGCCGTGTCCAGTATTGCCCACCGAGGTTTCGTCCACCTGGGGATGGACGTCTCGAAGGACTCGATCGCGCTGGCGATTCTCTCGCCCGATCGCGACACCGCCGAGGTCGACAAGATCTTCCACGACGCTGACTCGGTCCGACGCTTGGTCAAACGGCTAGGCAAGCCCAAGGGGATCTGGGCTTGCTACGAAGCGGGCCCGACCGGTTATGACCTCCAGCGTCTGCTCGCTTCGATGGGGGTGCGCTGCGACGTGGTTGCCCCCTCCTTGATCCCGAAGGGCTCGGGCGACCGGGTCAAGACCGACCGCAGGGACGCCAGACGACTGGCGGGATTGCACCGGGCCGGGGAGCTCACCCCGGTCGCTATCCCCACGCCCGCCCAAGAAGGAGTGCGCGACCTCTGCCGGACGCGCGGTGACATGGTCCAGGACCTCACCCGGGCCCGCAACCGGCTGAGTGGGTTCCTGCTTCGCCACAGTGTCGTATGGCGAGGAGGGTCGAAGTGGACCGAACGCCATCGACGCTGGCTGGCCACGTTGTCCTTTGACGACCCCGCCATCGCGACTACCTACTCGCACTACCTGGCCACGGTGAAGCTGCGGGACACCGCCCTCGAGTCGGTCGAGGCCGATCTCGTGCCGTGGTGCACCAAGGATCCTTTCGGTGACCAAGTCCCACGCCTGGCTGCCTACCGGGGCGTGACCAGAATCGGTGGGCTGTGTCTGGCTGCCGAGGTCTTCGACTGGCGTCGCTTCCCGAGGGCGAGACCATTCATGAGCTTCACCGGCCTCGTGCCCGGGGAGAACTCGACGGGTCTGACCCAGCGTCGGGGCTCGATCACCCGGGCCGGCAATGCCCACCTGCGGGGCCAGCTCTGCGAAGCGGCCTGCGCCTACCAGCACAGCCCGAACGTGGGCGTCGGCATCAGGGAGCGCCAAGTGGGTGTGCCGCCCGAGACCGTGGCCCGCTCGTGGGCCGCACAGATCCGCCTGTCCCGGCGCTTCCGCCAACTTGCTGCCCACAAGAATGTGCGCTCGGTCGTGGCTGCCGCCATAGCCCGAGAGCTCGCCGGTTTTCTCTGGGCCGAGATGGTGGCCGAGGTCTGACACCGTGATCTTCGCCTCGCTCAGCGCGCGATCGGCGCCGCGTCTGAGCGAACCCTCCACGACGCGCCGGAGCACCGCCGCAGCAGATCCGATCCTCGCCGGCGTTACGCCCAGCGTCCTTCCTTGCGAGGGCGTCACGGGCGCCCCGATTCAGAGGAAACCACCTGCGAATGGCTTTACTGCGATTTCGATACGCGTACATCATCGTGGCGGTTCTCCGATCCACTGCGCTCCGGCGCGTCGTCGATGGCTTGCTCGACCACCGCCCTTCGCACGGGGAGACGAGTAGCAGCCTCCTCCTCGGCGTCAATACCGTTCGTCCTCACCCTTCGGGCTCCGGGCGCTCCGTGTTGACACCGGGGCCCCACCCGACTGCTCAAGAACGACCGAGCGCCGCACCTCTGGTGCGTCGCGTTCAAAAGACAGTCACCGTGACCGTCGCGCGGGAGGTTGCCAGGCCGTTCCACATCATCGCCGGGATCATGGGCCATTGGTCGGGTGGGCGTGAGGGACGACCCAGCAACGGAAGTGAATGGCTCTTATGCTAATGGCGTGCAGAGCCTGCGCCTGCCCGGTGCGCTCATAATCCTCGGTTTCCTGGGCGTGGTCTTTTGGACCATTGCCCTCCTGATCCCACCGCCGCCCACAAACGAACTGTGGGTCTACGAGATTGCGACGACGGTGGGTTATGGGTTGGCCGGGTTCGCCTGTTGGCGATGGATCATCGGAACTTGGAATTCGGACAGGCAGTGGTCCATCGTTCGAGGTCCCTCCCGGTGGATGGCTGCTGCCTCGGTCGTCACAGCGGCGGGCGTCGCCGCGCTGACGTACCTCACGCATCGAGTGCACGGCGGCCGCTACCACCACTTCCATCTGGCCGGGGACGCCGCGGGATCTCTGGGTTTTCTCATGGCCGCCGCTGGCTTTTGGATTGCATCGAGTTTGCCCGTCCAGCTGAATCAGAACGGGCTGGGGCCCCCGGACTCGCCGGCGACCAGCAAATGGCGCGTGACGGGCATTCGGAGAACCTTCATGGGCGCCGTCGTCGTCCTCGCCATGATCGTTGCGGGCACGGCAATCGTCCTGACTCTGGTGCTCCCCGACTCGAGCACCGTTCCGGTCGCACTGAGGTCGTCCCCGTACCTGCCGGCACCTGGTCGGCAACCTGGCGACGTGGCTAGAGCGCACTCAGAAGTCTCGACGGCCTTCGCCACGGTCTATGGGCATGGACCAGATGTCGAGAAGCTCTCCTTGCTCCAAGGCGGTGGCGATCCCGCTGTCGTCGCGGCCGGCCGTGCGGCCGCGGCAAAGTTTCCGCAGATTTCCGCGGGCTCGATGCCCGTTGTCCTCCGAGTCGTCTTCACCGATGCCACGCATGCCGCAGTGCTCTACGAAATCGTGTACCACGGACAGCCAACGGTTGGACCCAAGCTCGGTTCTGCGATCCTCGACGGTGGTGTGTGGATGGTCACTCGTGCGACCTATTGCCAGGACATCGACAATGCCGGAACGGGAATGACTTGTTGAGGGCGTTGCGCACAGTTCCCTGTGACGAACTGGTGCGAGGGTGCCCCGGTGCGCGGGCTCGGTAATCATTGCCCTCCGACCGACTGACCACTCGCAGTGCCCTCCCATGCTCCCGACCGCACCTACGGATGTCCCTCCACGCTGCGGCACTCCTCGGTTCAGGCGAGGCGAAACCTGCAGAGGGTAACCGAGCACAGCCGGTCGTCGGCCCCCTCGGATCGGAGCTCGACGCGGACGGTCACCTGATCCTCGGCAACCCGCAAGACCTCAGCGCTCGTCACGAGCGGGGCGCCCATGCCCCGGGAAACCAGCGAGGTCCCCTGGTGTTCGATCCAGAAACAGTCAGTGCCGAGCGCGTCTCGCGCCGCGATCATCGCTGCCGCCTCGGGCACCACTTGGAACGGGCCTTGGTGCAGGCCGCTACCCGACAGGTCGGAGCCGATCTCTGATACGAGTTCGGGAATCTCGAGGTTTCCATCAGCCCGCCGCCTCGCGCCGAACGCCTCGTAGAGCGGCGGGAGACCCGGCGAGTCCTCGACGCCAGGGCGGTTGTCGACATACTCGAAGTCCGACACTGGCTGATGGGCGGCCCAGTGGGTGCTGCCGAAACCGATCACCCTGGCCCGGTCGTTGGCGTCGGTCAGCCGGCTCTCGGTGAAGAGCTGGGTCCTACCCTCGCGCAGGACGCGGCCCTCGAGGTGTACTTCCGCGACGTCAAGCGCCGGCTCGAAGAGTTGCAGATCGATTCGAGTCGGCGCCGGGTAACCGCCCAACGGGTCGACGTTGATTCCCGCGGTATCGAGGAGGGCAACGCCCAATGGGGCGGCGAGAAGGCCGGTGCGGCCGCGCATGTCGCTCCGGATCGTCAGCCATCCTTCCGCGTGATGTCGGCCCCGTGCCTCGGAATAGGTACCGAGGTACCGATAGGAGATGACCCGTACACCCTGAGTCCCCGGGGGGCCCGTGGCCCCGGGTCCAGCCCACGCCAACACCGACGTGGCTGGCCGACCCTCGATCCTGTCGTCGGTCGACAACTCGATCTCCTCTCGGCTCTACTACCTCACCATCGTGCCCCAACGCCAGGCCGGGCGGCGGTGCCCACCTTGGTGGGATCAGCCGTCCTCACCCTCGCAGCGCGAGGAGTCCTCCCTCCGGAACGGCAGCGGACCCGCACGCGAGACTCAGTGGATGCGCCCGCTCGAGGACAAGATCGCCGTCGTCACCGGAGGAGCCGGTCAGATCGGGAACGGGGTGGTCCGCGCCCTGGCCGACGCCGGCGCCCACGTGGCCGTCGTCGACGTCAACGCCGAGGGGGCCGAGGAGTTGGCGAGGATGCTGCGCGACGAGGGACACCGCGCCGTGGCGCTCCCGGGTGACCTGACCGAGCGGGAGCAGTGCGCCTCGGTGGTGGCCCGCACGGTCCACGAGTTCGGGGGCATCGACATCTTGGTGAACCTGGCCCAGCGGTTCCGGGCCTTCATCCCCTTCATCGAGGTCACCGACGACGACATGCTCGTCTCGTGGGAGTCGGGAGTGCTCACCACGTTCCGCATGATGCAGCTCTGCCAGCCGCACATGGTCGCTCGGGGCGGTGGGTCCATCGTCAACTTCGGGTCGGGCGGTGGGACGGCCGGCACCGCGGGCATGCTGGCGTACGGGTCGGCCAAGGAGGGCATCCGACTCTTGACCAAGGTCGGGGCGTGGGAGTGGGGCCCCATGGGCATCCGAGTCAACACCATCTGCCCGTTCGCCCACACCGCGGAGCGTTGGGAGTCGGCGCACTGGCTGACGGACGAGCTGTTGGAACGGATCCCCCTACGCCGGGACGGCGACCCTTACCGAGACATCGGTGCCGCCGTCGTGTACCTCACGGGCCCCGGGGAATTCGTGACCGGGCAGACCCTCTTCGTCGACGGGGGATCGGGATACTTCCGTTGATCGCCCCGCGGGGTGGAGGGCTCGAGCGCACCGGCACGTCCGTGTGCGCCTCCCGGCCCCGGGTCGTGCTCAGGTGCCTCCCGCGATCCCGACGTCGGGCGACTGGATGTCATACCGCCGCATCGCCGTGTACGCCACCAGCACCACCACGATCGTGGTCAGCACGAGGGCGGTCTGCCAGTCGCCGAAGTCGATCCCGCTGACCCCGTGGCCCTTGCTGAGGTAGTCGGCGAACGATGCCCCGATGGGGCGGGTGATCACGTAGGCGAACCAGAACGAGAAGATGCTGTTCCACCCGAGGAGCTTCCAGCCCGCCCAGGGCACCAGGATCACAACAGCGAACAGGGCGGCCGAGGCCAGATATCCGAGACCGAGGGTCGACGCCGCGAAGTCGCCCACCGCGGTGCCCAGGCAGAAGGTGGCGAAGACGACGGACCAGTAGTACCGCTCCCGGCGGTTGGTGGTGATCGAGTGGATGTCGAGGGTGTGCTCGCTGCGGTTCCACACGAAGAAGATCACCCCGAGCGCCACCAGCCAGAACAGCGTGGTGAGCGCGTAGGGCATGCCGAGCACCAGGTGCATGGTGTCGGCGACACCGGTGCCCGCGGTGGCGATGGCCAGGGCCAGGAACCAGTACGGGACGGCCGCGTACCGGCGCGCCGCGAACTGCAGGACCAGCGCCACGCAGAACATCGAGACCTCGACGACCACGCCGAGCAACTTGTTCGACACGAACATGTCGGAGATCGCCTCGCCCGCCGCCGTGGTCGAGATCTTGACCACCCAGAACAAGGCGGTGACCTCGGGCACCTTGGCGGCCAGGGGTTGCTGGTTGAACACTCTGATGATGGCGCGCACGGCCGCGTCGACTCCTTGTCTCGCTGCGAAGACGGTAGCCGGGGCCCGGCCGTGTGGTCGTGACCCTCGCGGCGGGCCCCCAGAACGTTCTCCCAGTTCAGGGCGGCTTTCGCGTCTGGCTCCTGCGACCTTGGTCGGATGCCGCGGCCGGCGAAATCATCCTCAGGTCGAGGGGATCCTCCAGGGGCGGTGGGCCGAGCTGCGGCCACCGTCGAGGGCGTCCATGAACCGGGCCGCCACCACGACGAGCAGTGCGATCTCGTGACGTTCACGTCGGCGGATGGGGGCCTGGCGTCCCCCGCAGACCGTGATGCCGGTCTCGGGGACGGGCTCGACGAAGACGCCCGAGCTGGTGGTGTCGTTGGCCGGGTCCGTGCCGCTGCCGCGACCCCTCGGCGAAGGCCGCCACCCAGCGCACCGGCGGGACGTCACCGTGGACCTCGAGGTAGCCGGTCAGGTCCTCGTCGGCCAGGGCCAGCCACCCGAGGTCGAAGAGGGCCATGAGATGGCCGGCCAGCGCGTGCATGGCGGCCGGCGGCGTGGCGGCCTGGAGGATGGCCGCCGCCGCGCCGAGGACCGTGTCCTCGCGGTCGGGCACGCCTCCGGGCAGCTCGGTGACCTCCTCGACCCCGGCGCCCGGGACGTTGCGCACGCCGCGGCAGACCGCGTCGACCGCGCCCGGCTGGTCGGGGAGCTCGACGACCAGCTCGTCGATGGCCACCCCCGCCTCTCGCTCGAGCACCTCGAGGCCGACCACGTTGCCCTCGACCGCGCCGATCTCGGCGGCCACGGCGCCGAGCACCCCGGGGGCGTCGGGGAGCCAGATCCGCATGCGGGTCAGCACGGTGTCGGCACCACGGGGTGCGCGGGCCGGCTCAGTGGGTCCTCGTCATGCGCACCACCACCTGCATGGTGTTCTCGGCGTTCCCGGCGTAGATGCCCTTGACCGGCGGGACGTCGCCGTAGTCACGGCCGCGCCCGACCGCCACGTGCCGCTCGCCCACCCGGCAGTCGTTGGTGGTGTCGTGGCCCCACCAGCGACCGGTCCACAATTCGATCCACGCGTGGCTCTCCCCGGTGACCTCCTCACCGATGCTGGCGTCCGCCTCGGGATGGAAGTAGCCCGAGACGTAGCGCGCCGGGAGCCCGACCGCCTTGGCCATGGCCAGGGCCAGGTGCGCGAAGTCCTGGCACACGCCCGCACCGTCGGCGTAGGCCTCGTTGGCCGAGGTGTGCACCGAGGTGACGCCCCGCATGTAGCGCAACGCGTCGTGCGTGGTGCCGATGATGCGGTGGGCCGTCTCGAGGGGGCTCTCGGCGCGCAGCCCCTGGGCCAGTTCCCACAGCTCGGGGCCCGGCGACGTGTACAGGTGGTGCGACATGTGGTCGGCCATGGTCGTCGAGGCATGGCCCACCTCCTCCCACGAGCAGTCCTCGGGCACGTCGGCCCGCTGGGTGTCGACGAGGCAGCTCCCCGTGATGGTCAGCACCTCGTGGGCGCGATCGACGTTGAACGCCACGACCTGGGTGCCCCAGTAGTCGACGTAGGAGTACTGCGGCGCGGCCGGGAGGGTGACCACCCTGGACTCGAGCACCGTCTGGCGCAGCTCGCTGCGCGGGGTGAGGCGCAGCTCGTTGTAGGAGGCCCGGGCCGGGGCGTCGTAGTCGAACCGGGTCTCGTGGGCCACCCGCAGCCGCCACCCGTCGAACCGGGTCACGTGGCGTCACCCCCCTGGCGCCACTGCAGCGGCAGGTCCTGCGCGAAGTAGCGCCGGGTCACCGAGTCGCTGACCGAGGAGATGGAGCCCTGCAGCCGCTCGAGCCGGGTCTCGAGCCCGCGAGAGAGCGTGGCGGGTGCCGAGTACTCGAGCTCGGCCCGGGCCAGCCCGACCAGGCCGCGGGCGTCGTCCCAGGTGCCCTCGCGCCCGGCGTTGATCTGGTCGAGGCACTCCTCGGCCAGCGTGAGCGAGGCGAAGGCCGAGCGGGGGAAGAGGCGGTCGCGCAGCAAGAAGTCGAGGACGCGGCCAGGCTCGACGACGCCCTGCGAGAGGCGTAGGTAGGGCTCGTAGCCGCCACAGGAGCGCAGGAGCATGACCAGCCCGCTGTCGAAGACCTCGTCGAAGGCGACCGTGGCCAGTTGGCGGGCCACGACGTCGGTCCGCTCCAGGCAGCGACCCAGCGTGAAGAAGAGCCAGGTCTGGTCGCGGCTCATCATGGTGTCGGCCAGGCCCATCATGCCGGCGCACTGGGTCTTGACGAAGGAGAGGTAGTGCGCCGGCCCCGCGCTCCGCCCGGCCTCCCACTGCACGGGCAGCTGGGACCAGGTGGCGTTGATGTGCTCCCAGAACTCGACGGGCACCACGTGGCGCACGGCGCGGGTGTTCTCGCGCGCCGCGGCCAGCGCACCGGCGATGGACGAACGGCTCTGCGGGTCGGTGGCCAGCCGCTCGGTGGCCTGCCAGAGCGTCTCGGTGCCCGAGTCGGGCAGGCCCATCACGGCCAGGAGGCGCCGGGCCGCATGCGAGCCCTCGACGTCGCTCTGCTCGAGGGCCTGGTACACCGAGACGTCCAGGATGCGTGCCGTGCCCTCCGCTCGCTCGACGTAGCGCCCGACCCAGAAGATCGACTCGGCTACCCGGCTGAGGAGGGCCCTCGTCACGGCAGTCTCCCTGATGGGCACCCGATCCCGCCCCCGGTCTGGTGCTGCGTGTGCTGTTCCTGTTGTTGTTGCTGTTGCTGCTGCTGCTGCACACCCAGCTCGATCTCGTCGAACGGCCCCACGTCCATGGGCGGCCCGGCCATCGGGGGGATCGACTGGCGGGGTGGGAGGACGGGCATGGACAGTCCCCCGCCCACCACCCAGGTGTCCTTCGAGCCTCCCCCCTGGCTCGAGTTGACCACCAGCCCGCCCTCTTGGAGCGCCACCCGGGTCAGGCCCCCGGGCAGGACCCAGATGTTCTCGCCGTCGTTGACCACGAAGGGACGCAGGTCGACGTGGCGACGCACCATGGAGTGGTCGACCCAGGTCGGGGAGGTCGAAAGCGCAACCACCCGCTGGGCGATCCAGCAGCGCGGGTCGCCCTCCACGTCGGCCGCCAGCTCGTCGAGCTCGGCCCCGCTGGCCGCGGGGCCGATGATGAGCCCCTTGCCGCCGGAGCCGTCGACGCGCTTGAACACCAGCTCGTCGCGGCGGGCCAGCGCGTCGCGGCGCACGGCATCGTCGACCAGGTGCATGGTCTCGACGTTCTGGAGGATCGGGTCCTCCCCCAGGTAGTAGCGGATCATGGCGGGCACGTAGGTGTAGACCAGCTTGTCGTCGGCCACGCCGTTGCCCACCCCGTTGGCGATCGTGACCCGTCCGGCACGCGCCGCGTTGACCACGCCGGGGCAGCCCACCAGCGACTCGGGCCGGAACTGCAGCGGGTCGAGGTAGTCGTCGTCGATGCGGCGGTAGATCACGTGCACCGGGATCTCGCCCTCGGTGGTCCGCAAGAAGACGTCGGTGCCGTGGCACACCAGGTCGCGTCCCTCGACCAGGTGCACGCCCATGAGGCGGGCCAGCAGCGCATGCTCGTAGAAGGCCGAGTTGTGCACCCCCGGCGTGAGGACCACGACCGTGGGGTCCTGGTCCTGCGCCCACACCGGGGCGGACCGGCGCAGTGCGTGCACCAGGCGGGCCGGGTAGTCGGCCACCATCTGGATCGGCTGGCCCCAGAACAGCTCGGGCAGCACCCGCGCCATGGCGGCCCGGTTGGCCAGGACGTAGCTGACCCCCGAGGGGCTGCGCAGGTTGTCCTCGAGCACCCGGAATTCGCCGTCCTCGTCGCGTATGACGTCGATCCCGGCCACCTGGATGCGCACCCCGTTGGGCGGCGTGTAGCCGTAGGCGGCCCGGACGAACCCGGGCGAGCTGGTGACCACGTCGTGGGGGATGAGGCCGTCGCTCACGATGCGGGCCGCCCCGTAGACGTCGGAGAGGAACACCTCGAGGGCGCGGACCCGCTGCGCCACCCCGTCGGCCACTCGTTGCCACTCCGCCGCGGTGAAGATCCGCGGCACCACGTCGAGCGGGAACGGTCGCTCCTCCCCGTCGAGGTCGAAGGTGACGCCCTGGTCCATGAAGGCCCGGGCCAGGCGGCCCCCCCGGGCGGTCACGTCCTCGGGGCCCATCTGGGCCAGCGAGGACGCCACAGCCAGGTAGGGCGCCCGGGTCGACCCGTCGGGAGCGACCATCTCGTCGAAGGCCGCCGCGGTCAGCCCGTTGGCGGCCGCGCCGTACCCGTCGAAGAGGTCACCCACGGCGTTCAGGGTGCCAGGGCTGTGTTTCGGCGCGGTTTCGTGGCCGCGAACACCCGGTGACTCCGGAGGCGGCACCGGGCAGCGCTCTCTAGATTCAGGCCGAGCTGCTCGACCTCGTGGCGCTCGGCCAGGAGCTCGTCGGTCGTCGCCTTGATCCGCTCCGCCGCGAACTCGTCGTGGCTGAAGCCCTCGGCCACGGACCAGGCCCCCTGGCCGTCGGCCACCACCGGGAAGCCGAATTGGAGCCCCTCGGGGGCGCCGTAGGCACCCTCGCTGGCCACCGCGACCGAGAAGCAGTCACCGGCCGGCGTGGCCGTGCGCAGGCTGACCACGGTGTCGATGGCCGCCGAGGCCGCCGAGGCCGCCGAGGAGGAGCCCCGGGCGTCGATGATGGCGGCGCCGCGCTTCTGCACCGTGGTGATGAACTCGCCGCGCAGCCACTCGCCGTCGGTGATCACGTCGGTGACCGCCTTGCCGCCGATGCGCGCGTTGGCGAAGTCGGGGAACTGCGTGGCCGAGTGGTTGCCCCAGATGGCGAGGTGGGAGACGTCCCCCACCGGGGCACCCGACTTGGCGGCCAGCTGCGCCTTGGCCCGGTTCTCGTCGAGTCGGGTCATGGCGAACCACCGGTCGGCGGGGACCTCGGGCGCGTTGGAGCGGGCGATCAGACAGTTGGTGTTGCAGGGGTTGCCCACCACGAGGACACGGATGTCCGAGGCAGCGTTCTCGGCGATGGCGCGGCCCTGGGGCTTGAAGATGCCGCCGTTGACGTTGAGCAGGTCACCGCGCTCCATGCCGGCCTTGCGGGGGACCGAGCCGACCAGGAGGGCCCACGAGGTGCCGTCGAAGGCCGTCTTGAGTTCGGAGGTGGCCACGATGTCGTGTACCAGCGGGAACGCACAGTCGTCGATCTCCATGACGACGCCCTCGAGCACCTTCATGGCCGGCTCGATCTCGAGCAGACGCAGCACCACGGGCTGGTCCGGGCCCAGGAGCTGGCCCGAGGCGATCCGGAAGAGGATGGAGTAGCCGATCTGGCCGCCGGCGCCGGTGACGGTGACGTGGACGGGGGGCTTCGATGCCATGAGCGAGCGATCCTTTCGTGGAACCGAGACGGGGAGGACGTGGAACGGGTCGAGGCGGCGGAAGCGCCGACTCAAAGGCGGTCGACGATGGCCGACGCGAACTCCGAGCACTTGACCTCGGTGGCGCCCTCCATGAGGCGGGCGAAGTCGTAGGTGACGACCTTGTCCGCGATGGTGGCCTCCAGGGCGCGCACGATGTCGGACGCGGCGTCGTTCCACCCGATGTGCTCGTACATGAGCACGCCCGAGAGGAGCACCGACCCGGGGTTGACCTTGTCCTGCCCGGCGTACTTGGGCGCCGTGCCGTGGGTGGCCTCGAAGACGCCGTGGCCGGTCACGAAGTTGATGTTGGCCCCGGGCGCGATCCCGATGCCGCCAACCTGGGCGGCCAGGGCGTCGGAGAGGTAGTCGCCGTTGAGGTTGGTGGTGGCGATCACGTCGAAGTCCGACGGCCGGGTCAGCACCTGCTGCAAGGTGATGTCGGCGATGGTGTCCTTGACCAGGAGCTTGTCACCCGGGTCGCCGTCGCAGTCGTCCCAGCCGACGGCCACGTCGGCGAACTCCTCGCGCACCAGGTCGTAGCCCCACTCCCGGAACGCGCCCTCGGTGAACTTCTGGATGTTGCCCTTGTGCACCAGGGTGACCGACTCGCGCTTGCGCTCGAGCGCGTAGTCGATGGCGGCCCGGATGAGGCGCTTGGACCCCATGGGCGAGATGGGCTTGATCCCGATGCCGGACTCGTCACGGATGGGCCAGCCCATCTCCTCGCGCAGGTAGGCGGCCAGCTTCTCGGCCTCGGGCGTCCCCGACTGCACCTCGTAGCCGGCGTAGACGTCCTCGGTGTTCTCGCGGAAGATGACCATGTCGACCAGCTCGGGGTGGACGACCGGCGAGGGGACGCCGGCGAACCAGCGCACCGGGCGCAGGCACACGTAGAGGTCGAGGATCTGCCGCAGGGCCACGTTGAGGGAGCGGATGCCCCCGCCGACCGGGGTGGTCAGGGGTCCCTTGATGCCGATGAGGTGCTCGCGGAAGGCGGCGACGGTCTCGTCGGGCAACCAGTTGCCGGTCTCGTCGAACGCCTTCTGCCCGGCCAGCACCTCCTTCCAGGCCACGGAGCGGCCATGCTTGGCCGCGGCGGCATCGAGAACCAGCTTGGCGGCCGGCCAGATGTCGACGCCGGTGCCGTCGCCCTCGATGAAGGGAATGATGGGCTCGTCGGGGACGGCCAGCGCGCCGTCGTCCCCCATGCGGATGAGATCTGCCATGGAACCGAATGCTACGGGGCGCCGCCGTGGCGTCCTAATTGGCGTGGTCAGGGGCCGTGCACGGCCTGGCCGCCGCCGGCCTCCCCCAGCACGTCGGCCAGGCGGATGGACTGCGGGGCCTCCGGGCCGAGGATGTCACCCACCCACGAGAGCGCCAGGGCGGCGTCGACCTGGGTGCCCCAGCGCAGCATCTCGTCGATGTCGAGCCAGTCCTTGGGACGGTCGAAGACGGCCTTGCACACGATGAGGTGCTCGGGGGCGAGGATCGGGATGTCGACCGGGCCGAAGCGGACCAGGCGGGCGCGCTCGGCCATTTCGAGGTGCAGGTCCAAGGTGGCGAAGAACACGTCGAGGTAGGAGCCCCCCAGTCGAGCCTGGCCTGCCCGTCACGGGCGATGACCTCCCGGTCCTCCGGCCTGACGTTCACCCCGAGGTGGGTCAGCATGACCAGCACGGGATCGGCGGCAGCCGGGGGCAGGGTCAGGTTGACGTCGATGTCGGTCGTGGCCCGGGGATTGCGGTACCAGGCCAGGGCGATCGCACCCCCGAACTGGTGCGGCACCCCGACCGAGTCGAGCATCTCGTGGAGCGAGATGATCCTGGGGACCAGACCGCCCAGCTCCCGGGCGGCCCCCGAGCTGCTCACCGATCCGCTCGCCGAACCGTCACCGACCAGCGACGCGCTCGGCCCGCAGGCGGCCCAGCGGCGGGAACCGCAGCGGCTCCGCCGGGCGGGGTGACCGGTACGCCTCCACCTGGGCCACCACGCCGAGAAGGTCGATCAGGGCGTCGCCGGGATCCCGGCGAGCGCTCGGCTCGGGGACCTGCTCGAGCTCTCGGGCCATCCGGCGGGAGGCCTCGACGAACTGCCTGGTCTCTGGGTGCCGATGGCGGGGGGCGGCGATCGGCCCCGGACAGGACGCCGGGACCTCCCGGCCCGCAGCGGCCCGCTCCGCGGCGGCTCGCACCGCGGCGACGTCGAAGGGGCGCGCGGCCCGCTGACGGGCCCGGGCCAGCACCTCGTCGCTCAACTGCGAGAAATTGGCCAGGGAGCGGGCCCGAGGGCCCTTAGGGGTGTGGACGGACTCCCGGATCTCGAACCGGCCCCTGGGACGGACGACGACGTATGCCATACCCACTAGGTTACCCACTATGGAGGGGTCATTCTTCCAGGGCTGCCGACCCTCAGCGACTGAGGCCCGGGCCCTCCCGTGAGCCGTCCCGAGGATGGCCTCGTTCCTGCTCGTCGTCCCGGTGGCGCGCCGGAAACATCTCCTGCAGGAAGAACTGTGTCCTGGGCAGGATCCGGGCCGCCGGATAGGTCTCGGCCACGAGGTCGAGGCCTTCGTCGGCCGTGGTGAACCCGCAATACCGGTAGAGGGTCTGGATGTCTTCCAGATCTCGGTCGGCACGGGAAGACAGCAACTTCATGGCGAGGAGGAACTTCGGTGATGCGACGGCGACTCCGAGATTCTCACCGTCGTAGACCGTCTGCCGCGCTGGGTCTTCACCGGGCACGAAGGTCTTGACGGCGTCGTTGAGCCAGTCCGGCTCGAATCCGAATCGCTCACCGACGCGGGCAGCCGCGGCTCTGACCTCCTGTGTCGGCGCAAAGACGGCGTCCACGTCCTCCGTGGCACGACGCTCGTCGTATGCCAGTGCCATAGCGGCGCCGCCCACAACGAAGACCTCACCTCGTACACCAAGCTTTCCGAGCTCTTCGTCAAGCTCTCGGAGCGCGTTGAGGAGGCCCTTGCGGTCAAAATCGGTCATCAGGCGTACGTGAGCGATCCCTCGGAGATGAACACTCCGTGCCTCTTGAACGAGATCGGGCTGTGGACGATCGCGTTGGCTTCCAGGGACCTGATGCCGGACATGAACCACCACCGGTCGAGGAACCGGTTGGGCTCACCGACCCAGGCGGGTGGGGTCTCGAACTCACGAGCACAGAGGTGCTCGACGATTGCCGCCAAGAACGCATCGAAGCGGCCGTCTCCTGTGGCGGGAGGCTCCCGCTCGATCATGCCCGGACGCGATTCCGAAGGCGCCTTGTCATAGCTCTCGACGAAGCGGAAAGCGAGTCTCCGGGCGTGCGCCTCGTCGTCGTCTTCGAGCGACCGCCGCACGTCCAGGGCGACATCGCTCACTGTGGGCCAGACCGTGCTCATCCTCGAATTGTACGGGCCCGATGTCTCCGCCAGCGGTTGCGCCGCCTGCTTACCCGGCGCTCGGGCCCAGACCCAGGGCGGCGTAGATCTCCCGGGTCGCGCTCGAGGTGTTGAAGGTGTAGAAGTGCAGGCCAGGCACCCCGGCGTCGAGCAGCGTGGCGCACAGCTCGGTGGCCAGCTCCACCCCCTCCTTGCGCACGGCCTCGGCCCCGCCCCGGGCGTCGGCCGCCCGCAGGCGCTCTTGCATCCAGGCCGGCGCGGCCGCGCCCATGGCGCCCAGACGGCCCATGGTGGAGAGAGAGGTCACGGGCAGGATGCCCGGGAGCACCGGCTTGTCCACCCCGCGCGCCCGCACGTCGGCCACCAGGCCCTGGTACTCGGAGGCCTCGAAGAAGAACTGGGTGACGCCGAAGTCGGCCCGGGCCAGCTTGGCGGCCAGGTGGTCACGGTCGGTGGCCAGGTCGGTCGAGCGCGGATGCCCAGCCGGGTGGGCCGCCACACCGATGGAGAAGCCGCCAACTGCCCGGGCCAGCTCCACCAGCTCCGAGGCGTGGGCCAGCTCACCGGACCCCGCCGTGCCGTGCACGATGCCGTCGCCCACGAGCGCATCCTCGGGCGGGTCGCCGCCGAGCGCCATGAGGTTCTCGATGCCGGCCTTGCGCAGCGAGACGAGGATGTCGGCCAGCTCGAGGCGGGTGTGGGCCACGCAGATGAGGTGGGCCATGGGGTTCAAGGTGGTGGCGTGGAGCATCCCCGTCACCAGGTCGAAGGTGCGCTGGCGGGACTCGGCCCCGCCCCGGTAGGTGACCGACACGAAGGACGGCTCCAGCGGTTGCAGCTCCGCGATGGTGCGCGCCAGCCGGGTGAGCTCCTTGTCGTTCTTGGGCGGGAAGAACTCGAACGAGAAGGTCGGACCCGCAGCCAGCAGATCCGCCACGCGCGTCAAGGGGCCCCGCCCGTGACCCCGGCTCGCCCGTAGTCGTCCTCGAGCCGGACGATGTCGTCCTCGCCGAAGTACGAGCCGTGTTGGACCTCGATGAACACCACGTCGTGGTCCCCGTGGTTGGCAATGCGGTGCGCGCCCTCGGTGGGGATGTCGATCGACTCTCCGGACCCGAGCGTGCGGTCCACCCCGTCGAGGGTCACGGTGGCGGTGCCCGAGACGATGAACCAGTGCTCGGCGCGCCGCGCGTGGCGCTGGTAGCTGAGGCGCATGCCCGGGTGCACCACGATCCGCTTGACCTTGTGGTCGGGCGCTTCGTCGTCGAGGACCGTGTAGTTGCCCCACGGACGCTCGGAGTACTCCCGTTCCCCGTCCTGGCGCTCGCTCACGCTCACCTGCCATACCTCCCTGGCACTGGCGGGAGATTCGGCCTCACGTGGCCGACATCTCCGCCGCCCGCAGCGCGTTCCGCAACAGCATGGCACGCGTCATGGGGCCGACCCCGCCCAGGCGCGGGGTGATCCACCCGGCCACCTCGGCCACGTCCTCGCGGACGTCGGGAATGAGCTTGCGCCCTTCCCAGCTGGTCCCGGCCGACACCACGGCGGCGCCGGGCTTGACCATCTCCGGGGTGACCACGGCCGGCCTCCCGGCCGCAGCCACGACGATGTCGGCCGTGCGCACCAGTTCGGCCATCTCGGCCTGGCCCACGCCGGTGTGCACCACGGTCACTGCGGCGTTGCAGCCCGGCCGCTTCATGGACAGCAACATGGTGAGGGGGCGCCCGATTGTGACCCCGCGGCCGATGATCACGGCGTGGCGACCCTCGACCGGGACGTCGTAGGCGTGGAGGAGCTCCACGATCCCGAAGGGGGTGCACGGCAGGGCTCCGGGCGTGCCCAACACCAGGCGACCCAGGTTGACCGGGTGCAGGCCGTCCACGTCCTTGGCCGGGTCGACCGCCAGCAGGGCACGCTGCTCGTCGAGGCCCTGGGGCAGCGGCAGCTGCACCAAGAAGGCGCTGACGGCCGGGTCGGCGTTGAAGCGCTCGATGGCCTCCAGCACGTCGGACTGGGTGGCCGTGGCCGGCAGGTGCACCCCGACCGAGCGGATGCCCAGTGCCTCGCAGTCCTCGTGCTTGAGCGCCACGTAGCGGGCGCTCGGGACGTCGTCGCCGACCAGGATGGTGCCCAGGCCGACCTCGACCCCCTCGCCGCGGAGTCGGTTGACCCGGTCGGTCACCTCGGCCTTGACCCTCGAGGCCACCGCCTCGCCGTCGAGCAGGATGGCGGCCATCAGTGGCGGAAGTGGCGCTCGCCGGTCATGACCATGGCCAGCCCCGCCTCGTCGGCGGCAGCCACCACCTCCTCGTCCCGCACCGAGCCGCCGGGCTGGACCACCGCGGTCACCCCGGCGTCGGCCAACACGAGCAGGCCGTCGGGGAACGGGAAGAAGGCGTCGCTGGCCCCCGCCGCCCCCTTGGCGCGCTCCCCGGCCTTGCTCACTGCGATCTCGGCAGCCACGACACGCGACTGCTGCCCGGCCCCGACGCCGACCGCCTGGCCGCCGTTGACCACGGCGATGGCGTTGGAGGTGGTGCGCCCGCAGACCCGCCAGGCCAGTGCCAGGTCGCGCCACTCGTCCTCGGTGGGCTGGCGCGCCGTGGCGACGCGCCAGCCCGACCGCGGCGACACGAAGCCGTCGACGTCCTGGACGAGGACGCTGGCCCCGAGGCTACGGAACTGCCGCGCGGCGTCCTCGGGAGCCGGGCCCGAGAGGATCCGCGTCGCCTTGCGGCGGCCCCGCAGGATCTCGAGCGCCTCGGGCGCGTAGGAGGCGGCGATGATCACGTCGGCCTGAGGGCCCGCGGCAACGGCCTCGGCGACCTCGGGCGTCACGGCGCCCCCGATGGCGACGACGCCCCCGAAGGCGCTGAGCGGATCGCACTCGAGGGCACGCTCGAAGGCAGCCACCAGGTCGGGAGCGACGGCGGCACCGCAGGGGTTGGCGTGCTTGATGATGGCCACCGCGACCTGCCCCTCGTCGACATCGCCGGCCAGCTCGTGGACCAGCCGCCAGGCGGCGTCGCCGTCGAAGATGTTGAGGTACGACAGGGGGGAGCCGCCGTGCTGCACGGCGGTGTCCCACCAGCTGGCCACGCCGGCGATGCGGTAGCGCGCCCCGCGCTGGTGCGGGTTCTCGCCGTAGCGCAGGACCTGGTCGCGCTCGAGGGTGAGGTGGACCGTGGGCGGCAGCACCGCGGCGAGGGCGGCCTCCTGGGCATCGGTCTCGGTGGCACCCTCGAGCACGACCCCGGTCGTCGGCCCTCCGCCGTCGAGCCAGGCCACGATGGCGGCGTCGTAGGCCGCCGTGTGGGCGAACGCCGCCCGGGCCAGCCGGTGGCGCGTGGCCGCCGAGAGCGTGCCCGAAGCCTGGAGCTCGGCCAGCACCACCGGGTAGTCGGCCGGCGAGGTCACCACGCCCACGTGCTGGTGGTTCTTGGCTGCCGCCCGCACCATGGCCGGACCGCCTATGTCGATCAGCTCGATCGAGGGGTCCGAGGAGAACGGGTAGAGATTGGTCACCACCAGGTCGATGGCGGCGATCCCGTTGGTCTCCAGGTCCGCCAGGTGCTCGGGCTTGGAACGGTCGGCCAGGATGCCACCGTGGATCCTCGGGTGGAGGGTCTTGACCCGTCCCCCCAGCATCTCGGGCGACCCGGTGACCTCGGCCACCTCGATCGGATTCAGCCCGGCCTCGCGCAGGGCGGCTGCCGTGTTCCCGCTGGCCACCAGCTCCCAACCGAGGTCGCTCAGGCCCCGGGCCAGCTCGACCAGACCGTCCTTGTCGTAGACGGACAGCAGTGCCCTCACGAGGTCATCTCCCGTTGTGCTCCTTCTCTCGATGTGATCTCTCGGCCGGCGGCCAGCTCGTCGAGCGCCCAGGCCGCCGTGGCCGGGTAGAGGCTGCGTTCGACCACCTTGATCCGTTCGTGCAGCGACTCCTCGGTGTCGCCGGGCAGCACCGGCACCACCTCTTGGGCCAGGATCGGCCCGGCATCCATCTCGACGGTGGCCAGGTGCACCGTGCACCCCGTCTCGGCGACTCCGGCGGCCAGCGCGTCGCGCACCCCGTGCCAGCCCGGGAACGCAGGTAGCAGCGCCGGGTGCGTGTTGAGGATGCGCCCCGGAAACGCCGCGTGCACCGACGCCGTCAGCACCGTCCCGAACCCGGCCATGGCCACCAGGTCGACTTTGTGGCGCTCCAGGGTGTCAGCCACGGCGGCGGTGAAGCGCTCCCGGTCGAACTCAGGGCCGAAACCCCCGTAGAGGGCGCGGTCCACCAGCTCGGTGGCAGACCCGTGCTCCTCGGCCAGGGTCAGCCCGGCGCAGGGCCGGTCGGACAGCACGACCGTCACCGGCAGGCCCCGCTCGAACATAGCCCGCAGGATCGTCCCCGAACCTGAGACGAGGACGGCGAGGCGCACGCCGTCAATCTAGTTGGTGGCCACGGGCCGGTCCCCCGGACTGGTGGGACCGACGAGCCCCTCGTCCCCACCGCGGGACGCCATCCGGTTGCGCGCTGCCGTGAGCAGCAGCCGCACCACGGCACCGATGATGACGAGGTCGAGCAGCATCTGCGCCGAGACAACGAGCCGCGCCGGGTCGGTGCGCGGCGTGATGTCGCCGAAGCCGACCGTCGAGAAAACGGTCACCGTGAAGTAGAGCGCCCGCGTCTGGTTGAGCGGCTGCGAGAAGTTCGCTACGGCCTTGTGCGACATCCCCAGATACGCCCCGGCGAAGAGGGCCAAGAACAGAACGATGACGACCCCGAGCGCCTCGACGGCTCGCAGCTCGGGCAACTCGGCGACGGCAATACGCCGGATCTGCCAGACGAACACGACGCCGAAGAGCGCCACGACGGCACCGGTCCGCATCACCACTCGAAGGCCGGACTCGTGCCCGACGGGCAGCACGTAGTAGGCACCCAGAATCACCACCCAGGAGGCCGCGATGGTGGCGGCCGAACGGAACAGGGCCCATCGGCGCCGCCGGGAGTCGAGGTCCATGAGCCGCTGAGGAGCGGCGGGCATGCGCTGTGACATGGCCAGACGCTAACCAGGGCCGCGCCGTCCTTGGCGCATGCGGGCTGGGCTGCTCCCCCCTTCCCCTACGGCATTTCGCAGCGCACAATGGCAGCGGGGGAAGTGCAGGTTGGGTAGTGCCGCGCGGTGCTGGACCCGCATCCCCCTTCGCTGAGGGGCAAGGGAGGGACAGCAATGAGAGATACGAGCCTGAATCGGTGGCTGTGGTTGGTCGGCTTGGGGACGGCTGCGCTGGTTTTCGTCGGCTTCGGCCCACTTGGGGGCGGTTCGCCCGGGGAGAACGCTTCGGGCGTCACCGTGGCCCACTGGTACAACACGCACGTCAACCAGAGCTGGGCGTCGATCTGGGTGGTGGGAGCCGCGCTGTTCCTCCTCCTCATCTACGTCACCCAGTTGCGCTCGGTCCTGCGCGACACGGGCGGACAGCGGCTGTGGCCGAACGTGGTCTTCGCCTCAGGGATCCTGCTGGTGGCCGGCGTCATCGTGTCCGGCGCGTTCCAGGTCTCGCTGATCGTGGCCGCCCACAACGACCAGTTCACCATCGTCAAGACGATCAACTTCGTCAATAGCAACACCGAATTGCTGCTCATCGCCGGGATGTGCTTCATGACGCTCTCGACGGGACTCGCCATCCTGCTCAACCGGCAGGGCGCTCCGCTCCCGAGACTGTTGGGCTGGTACTCGCTCCTGGTCGGCGTGCTCTCGGCCGCCGGACCGCTGGCGTTCATCGCTCTCCTGTTCGGGCTGCCCATCTGGCTGGTGGCCACCGGCGTGGTGATCGCCGTCAAGGAGCGCCGGGGCACGCTGGGGGGTACGCCGCCCGAGCCGCGCCCCCAGCACGTGAGCCCCATGGAGCCGGCGGCGACGTGATCGGACGCTGAGCGAGCCCGGGCCGCCCGGGCTCGCTCAGCCGAGCGAGCGGACGATCGAAACGATCTTCTCCCCGCACTCGGTGGGGTTCTGCGCCACCGCCACGCCGGCGGCCGACAGCGCTTCCATCTTGGCCTGGGCCGTTCCCTGGGAGCCCGAGATGATGGCCCCGGCGTGGCCCATCTTGCGCCCCGGAGGCGCGGTCACACCAGCGATGTATGCCGCCACGGGCTTGGTGACACTGGCGGCGATGAACTCGGCGGCGCGCTCCTCCTCGGAGCCACCGATCTCGCCGATCATCATGATGGCCTTGGTCTCGGGGTCCGCCTCGAATGCGGCCAGGCAGTCGATGAAGTTGGTCCCCGGGACCGGGTCGCCGCCGATACCGACACAGGTGGTCTGCCCGATGCCCTGCTGGGAGAGCTCGTGCAGGGCCTGGTAGGTCAAGGTGCCCGAGCGCGACACGATACCGACCGGTCCGCCGGGCAGGGCAATGTCGCCCGAGGTGATGCCGATGTTGCACTTCCCGGGGCTGATGATGCCAGGGCAGTTGGGACCGAGGAGCCGGGTGCCGGGGAATTCCTGGACCAGGCGGTTGTAGGCCACGGCCTCGTCCTGGGCCGGAATCCCCTCGGTGATGCACACGATGAAGGCGATCCCGGCCTCTGCCGCCTCCATGATGGCGTCGGCCGCACCGCGGGGGGACGCTGATGAAAGAGGCCGTTGCACCGGTCTCCTTGACCGCCTCGGCCACCGAGGAGAAGACGGGGATGCCCTCGATCTCCTCGCCACCGCGCTTGGGGTTGGTGCCGCCCACGATCTTGGTCCCGTATGCCTTGTTGCGCAGCCCGTGATAGAGGCCCTGGCTCGTGGGGCTGATGCCCTGGACCACGACCTTGGTCGTCTCGTCGACGAAGATGCTCACGTCAGTTCCTGTTCTCTCGTGTGATCTCGGGGGCGTGCTGACTACGCGTGGGCGAGCGCCACGACGCGGCGGGCGGCCTCGAGCATGGTCGGCTCGGCGATCAAGGTGTCGGAAAGGTGCTCGCTCAGCAGGGCGCGGCCGGCCTCGGCGTTGGTCCCGTCGAGGCGCATCACCACCGGCGAATTCAGGCTGACACGCTCCATGGCGTCGATGATGCCTTGGGCCACCTCGTCCACCCGGGTGATGCCTCCGAAGATGTTGACGAAGATCGCCTTGACCGAAGGATCGGCGTTGATGACCTCGAGGGCGGCCGCCATCACATCGGCGTTGGCCCCGCCGCCGATGTCGAGGAAGTTGGCCGCCCGGCCGCCCACCTGGTTGACCACGTCGAGCGTACTCATGGCCAGTCCGGCGCCATTGGCGATGATCCCCACCGAGCCCTCGAGCCCGATGTAGTTGAGTCCTCTCTCCTTGGCCATCTTCTCGCGAGGGTCGATCCCGGCGTCGTCCTCGTACTCCTCCCATTCGGGGTGGCGGAACGAGGCGTTCTCGTCGAGGGTCACCTTGGCGTCGAGCGTGTGCACCTTGCCCTGGGGCGTCAGGATGAGCGGATTGATCTCGGCCAGATCGCAATCACCCTCCACGTAGCAGTGGTAGAGACGCACGAGCAGCGTGGCCGCCTGCTCTCGTGCCTCGGGATCGAGTCCCGCCTGGTCGACCCACTGGCGCGCCGCCTCCTCGGTGAGGCCGGTCACGGGGTCGATATGGAGCTTGGCGATGGCGTCGGGATTGGTCTGGGCCACCTCCTCGATCTCCACCCCGCCCTCGGCCGAGAGCATGCCCAGGTGCAACTTGGCCGGCCGGTCGAGGGTGAAGCTGGCGTAGTACTCCTTGGCGATGTCCGAGGCGTGCTCGACCCAGAGACGCTTGACCACGTGGCCCTTGATGTCGAGGCCGAGGATGTTCGAGGCGTGGTATCGGACCTCGTCGGAATCAGCGGCCAGCTTGACGCCGCCCGCCTTGCCCCGGCCGCCCACCTTGACCTGTGCCTTGACCACCACCGGGTAGCCGGCCGCCTCGGCCTGCTCGACGGCCTCGTCCACCGTGTCGGCCACGCCGCCGGGCGAGGTCGGGATGCCGAAGCGGGCGAAGTACTGCTTGCCCTGGTACTCGTAGAGGTCCACTTTGGGTGCTTTCTCCTTGGTCCTTCCCCTGTGCCGGGGTCCTTTGGTGGTTCGGGGTACATCCGGTGTTCGGGGGGCCGCGCCCCTTCTCGGAAGGTGCGGCGCAGGCGGCTGCTCGGAACGAGTCGGTCGCCGTGGGCTCGGCGTCAGGCCTCGAGTGCCTCCTCGCGCTGGTCGAGCGCCTCCCCCAACCAGGAGCCGATGGCGTCGAGATGCGTGCCCGGTGTGAAGACGGCAGCCACCCCCTCTTCCTTGAGCACCGGGATGTCGGCCTCGGGGATGATCCCCCCCACGATCAGCAGGACGTCCTCACGGCCGGCGTCGGCCAGCAGCTTGACCACTCGCGGCACCAGGGTGAGGTGCGCCCCCGAGAGCAGGGAGAGCCCCACGGCGTCGGCGTCCTCCTGCACCACGGCCTGGACAACCTGCTCAGGAGTCTGGTGGAGGCCCGTGTAGACCACCTCGAACCCGCTGTCGCGGAGGGCCCGGGCGATCACCTTGGCCCCACGGTCGTGACCGTCGAGGCCCGGCTTGGCCACGACCACCCTGTAGGGACGCTTCATGCGGCTCCCAGGATAGAGATCACCTGGTCCGAACGCCAGATTGTGAACGGCTCAGGCCCGGCGCAGCGGCGTGGCCGAGAGCAACAGGTCCTTCTTGCCGACCGAATCGAAGCGGACCGTCGCCTGGGCGCGTGACCCCTCCCCCTTGGTGGCCAGCACCACGCCACGGCCCCAATGGTCGTGCACTACCTCGTCGCCCGATTGCAGCCCCAACTCCTCGGCCCCCGTGCTGCCCCGCGGCCCGCCGCCGGCGGCGCCGGTCTTGGCGGCGCGAGTGGCCAGTGGGACGGCCGGCGAGAACGTCGCGCCCGGGAGGTGCTCGTCGGCCGAGAGAGTGTCGTAGCCCGTCCCACGCCGCGGCGAGCCGAGCCCGACATCCTCCACCAGGTGGGTGGGGACCTCGGTGACGAAGCGGCTGGGCATGGCGGCCTGGGTCCGGCCCCAGGTCGTGCGCGACCAGGCGTGGGAGATGGCCAGGTGCTGTCGGGCCCGGGTGATCCCGACATAGAACAGTCGTCGCTCCTCCTCGAGCTCGCTCGGCTCGGCCAGCGATCGGAAGTGGGGGAAGATCCCCTCCTCGAGCCCCACCACGAACACGGCCGGGTACTCCAGCCCCTTGGCCGTGTGCAGGGTCATGAGCGAGACCTTCGAGCCGTCGCTCTCGATCTCGTCGGAGTCGGCCACAAGCGCCACCGTCTCGAGGAAGCCGGCCACGTCGTCGAAGTCGGCCGCCTGGGTGGCCAGCTCGGCCAGGTTCTCGATCCGCCCGTCCGCCTCGTGGGTGTGCTCGGCCACCAGCTCGGCCAGGTAGCCCGTGCGGTCGGCCACCAGCTGCACGAAGTCAGCAGGGTTCACGGTCTGGACCAGCGGCCGCAACTCGGCCAGCGTGACCGCGAGAGCCTCGGCACCCTTCAGTGCCTTGCCCGACAAGCCCACCTCCTCGGCGCGCTCGATGGCCTCGCTGAACGACACCCCCTCGACACGGGCCCAGGCGGCCAGACGGGCCACCGAGGTCGTCGCCGATGCCGCGCTTGGGCACGTTGACGATGCGGCGGGCCGAGACCTCGTCGTCGGGGTTGGCCAGCACCCGGACGAAGGCCAAGACGTCCTTGATCTCCCGGCGGTCGTAGAACTTTGCCCCGCCGACCACCTTGTAGGGGATGCCGCTGAATTTCATGGAGGTCTCGAGCGGCAGGCTCTGCGCGTTGGTGCGGTAGAAGACGGCGACGTCGCCCCAGCTGAGTCCCTCGACGCGTGCAGCCGCAGGATCTCACCCGAGATCCACGAGGCCTCGTCACGCTCGTCCTCGGCCCGATACCGCTTGATCGGGCCACCGGTGTCGCCGACGGTGAAGAGCTCCTTGGGCTGGCGCCCCAGGTTGTTGGCGATGACGGCGTTCGCCGCGTCGAGGATGGTCTGGGTGGAACGGAAGTTCTGCTCCAACACGATGGTGGTGACGCTCGGGAAGGCCTGCTCGAACTCCAAGATGTTGCGGATGTCCGCCCCGCGCCAGCGATAGACCGACTGGTCGGAGTCGCCCACCACGCACACGTTGCCGTGGGCTTCGCCGAGGAGCTTGACGATCTCGTTCTGGGCGTGGTTGGTGTCCTGGAACTCGTCGACCAGGATCTGGGCGAAGCGGGCCTGGTAGGCCTCGCGCACGTCGTCACATGCCTGGAGGAGGTTGGCGGTGACCATCAGGAGGTCGTCGAAGTCGAAGGCGTTGGCGGCGTGCAGGCGCTGCTGGTACTGGGTGTACACGTCGGCGATCCGCTTGCGGAAGGGGTCGGGGCCCGAGCGGGCGTCCTCCCGGAAGGCCTCGAAGTCGATCAGCTCGGACTTGGCCTGGCTGATGACCCCCTGCACGGCACGCGCCGGGAGCCGCTTCTGGTCGAGGCCGAGCTCGGCGGTGATCATCTCGACCAACCGCCGCGAGTCGGCGTCGTCGTACACGGTGAATCCGGAGCGGTAGCCGAGGCGGTCCCCGTTGGCCCGCAGGATGCGCAGGCAGGCGGAGTGGAAGGTGGAGACCCACATCTTGTCCGCCGTGGGGCCGACCAGCTCGGCCACCCGGCTGCGCATCTCCTCGGCCGCCTTGTTGGTGAAGGTGATGGCCAGGATCCCCCAGGGCGCGGCGTCCCCGGTGGCCATGAGGTGGGCGATCCGCCGGGTCAGCACGCGCGTCTTGCCCGAGCCGGCGCCGGCGATGATCAGCAGTGGCCCACCCCGGTGCTCCACCGCGGCACGCTGCGGCAGAGTCAGATCATCGAGGAGGGCGGTCGGGTTGCCGGCGAAGGCGCCGGACGCGGTGACGGAGCGCTGCCGGCGTCGCCGTCCGTCGTCGGCACCGTCCAGCGGCGATGGGGCGCTGGGGCGTCGGTGTTCCGGGGAGCCCGCTCCGGAGTGGTCGGACTCCGCCGGCGAGCCAGCGGCGGACGCGGCGGCACCTACGGCCTCGTCGGAGGTGTCGAACAGCTGCCCGTGCTCGTAGGTGGCGGAACGGCTCGGCCTGCCGCTCCCGGCGGCGGTGGTCACTCCCACTCGATGGTTCCGGGAGGCTTCGACGTGACGTCGAGTGCCACCCGGTTGACGCCCTCGACCTCGTTGATGATGCGCGAGGCGATGCGCTCCACCAGGTCGTAGGGCAGTCGCGCCCAGTCTGCCGTCATGGCGTCGTCGCTGGTGACGGCGCGCAGCACGATGGGGTAGGCGTAGGTGCGGCCGTCGCCCATGACCCCGACCGTGCGAACGACAGGCAGGACGGCGAAGCTCTGCCACAGCTCGCGATAGAGGCCGGCCCGGCGGATCTCCTCGACCACCACGGCATCCGCGTTGCGCAGGATCTCGGCCCGCTCGGGCGTGACCTCACCGATGATGCGCACGCCGAGCCCCGGGCCGGGGAACGGCTGACGCCACACGATCTCGTGGGGCAGCCCCAGCTCCTCGCCGACAGCGCGCACCTCGTCCTTGAAGAGGAGGCGGAGCGGCTCGACCAGGTCGAAGTCGAGATCCTCGGGCAGGCCGCCCACGTTGTGGTGCGATTTGATGTTGGCGGCGGTGTCGCTGCCGGACTCGATCACATCGGGGTAGAGCGTCCCCTGCACCAAGAACTTGGGCCCCTCGCCCGTGCCGGTGCCGGTGCCACCGGCCTCACCGCTCCCGCCGGCGCCGAGGTCGCGCGCCACCTCCTCGAAGATGCGGATGAACAGCTCGCCGATGATCTTGCGCTTGCGCTCTGGGTCGGTCACTCCGGCCAGCGCGGCGAAGTAGCGATCGGCCGCCTTCACGTGGATGAGATCGACGTGGAACTGGCGGCGGAACGTGTCCTCCACCTGGTCGGCCTCGCCGGCGCGCATGAGGCCAGTGTCCACGAAGACACAGGTCAGCTGGTCCCCCACTGCCTTGTGCACCAGCGCGGCGGCCACGGCGGAGTCGACCCCGCCGCTCAGCGCGCACAGCACCCGGTCCGGTCCAACCTGGGCCTGCACGGCCGCCACCTGCTGCTCGATGATCGACACGTGCGTCCACTCGGGCAGGCAGCCGCAGACGTCGATGAGGAAGTGGTCGAAGACCTCACCGCCGCGATCGGTGTGGACGACCTCGGGGTGGAACTGCAACCCGAAGAGCCGCCGGTCGGGATCGTGCAGTGCAGCCACAGGGGCGCCCGCACTGGTGGCCGTGGCCACGAATCCGGGGGGCACCTCGGTGATGGCGTCGCCGTGGCTCATCCACACGGTGGAGGTGGCAGCCCAGTCCGGGCAGAGCGGTGACGGGGCGGTCTGCGAGAGCTCGTGCGCCCGTACTCCCCCTGCCCCGTCCGCGACACGGTGCCACCGAGCTGGAGCGCCATGAGCTGCGCCCCGTAGCACAGACCCAGGATCGGGATCCCGAGCTCGTAGACGCCGGGGTCGATGCTGGGCGCGGGCGACTCGTAGACGGACTTGGGTCCGCCGCTGAAGATGATGCCCTTGGGAGCCCGGGCCCTGATCTCCTCGACGGTGATGCTGGTCGGGACGATCTCGGAGTAGACGTGAGCCTCGCGGACCCGGCGGGCGATGAGGCGGGCGTACTGGGCCCCGAAGTCGACGACGAGGACGGTGTCGGTCAGTGCCCCATCCCCACACCCTGGGTGCGCTGAAAGAACTTGCCCTCGGTCTGGAGCGACGGGGCCACCATGACCTCGGCCTTCTGGAACTCCTTGACCGTCTCGTAGCCACATGTGGCCATGGCGGTGCGCAGCGCGCCGAAGAGGTTCATACGGCCATCGTTCTCGTGGGCCGGGCCGAGCAGGATCTCGCGCAGGCTGCCACGGACCGAGGTGCGCACCCGGGCGCCGCGGGGCAGCGTGGGGTGGAAGGTGGCCATGCCCCAGTGGAAGCCCCGGGCGGGCGCCTCGAAGGCGGACGAGAGGGGCGAGCCGAGCATCACGGCGTCGGCCCCGCAGGCGATGGCCTTGGCGATGTCGCCCCCCTTGGACATCCCGCCGTCGGCGATGACGTGCACGTAGACCCCGGTCTCGTCGAGGTGGCGCATGCGGGCCCCGGCCACATCCGCGATGGCCGTGGCCTGGGGCACCCCGAGGCCGAGGACGCCGCGGGTAGTGCAGGCGTTGCCCGGCCCGACACCGACCAGGACGCCCACGGCGCCGGTGCGCATGAGGTGCAAGCCGGCCTGGTACGAGGCACAGCCACCCACGATCACGGGGATCTCGAACTCACGGATGAACCGCTTGAGGTTGAGCGGCTCGCTGGTCTTGGAGACGTGCTCGGCCGAGACCACCGTGCCCTGGATCACCAGCAGGTCGAGCTCGGCGGCCAGGATGGCCGGGGCCAGCGCCTCGGTGCGCTGGGGGGTGACCGAGGCGGCGGTGGTGATGCCGGCTTCCTTCATCTGGCGGATGCGGGCGGTCACCAGTTCGGGGATGATCGGCTCCTGGTACATCTGCTGCATGCGGGCCGTGGCCTTCTCGTCGTCGAGCTCACGGATCTCGTCGAAGAGCGGGGTCGGGTCCTCGTAGCGGGTCCACAGCCCCTCGAGGTTGAGGACGCCCAGGCCGCCGAGGCGGCCCAGCTCGATAGCGGTGGTCGGGCTGATCACCCCGTCCATGGCGGCCCCGAGCAGCGGCAGCTCGAACTGGTACGCGTCGATCTCCCACGAGACGTCGACGTCCTCGGGATCCCTGGTCCGGCGGCTCGGAACGATGGCGATGTCGTCGAACCCGTAGGCCTGGCGACCCGACTTGAAGATGCCGATCTCGATCTCAGCCACTCTGTGCGCCCTCCGGCATGGTCCGGCCGGGGTTACGGCTCGAACCGCCCCCGCTCGAGCCATCGCACCGGCATGGTGTGCTCTGCCAACGCCGGGCCGACACGCCGACGATCCCTCATCCTACTCTGCCGCACCCGCTCCAGGCCCTCCCCAAGCCCCGGTCCGCGAGCAGTGAATCGCACCCCGGAACGGCTGCTCGCTGAGCCTCGCTCGGCGCCCCGTCATTCTGCCGGACGCTCCTCCGGCGGCCACTCGACCCCTCTGTGTGACAAGGCGGTCAATGTCACGACAAATCCGAGGACCAGGGCAGATCCGGGCTCACCGAGCCCCCGTGACCCACCGACAGGGAACAGGTCCCGCACATTGGAATCGGCGGGGATCTGGCGCTCGTCCAGCACGGTGGGGCGATGCGGGCAGCTCGGCGCGCCAGTCCCCAGGTTGCTGGGGGGTCGGGTGTTCCGGTTGGGACGGCACGTGATGGCACGTAGGGTCGAGGGCACGCGGATCGTCCGGCCCCCTATCCTGGTCGCCGCCGCCGCAGTGCTCGTCGTCGCCGGCCTAGTGCCCGCCCTGACTGTCCTCGCTGTCCTCGCAGGCCACGGCGACGACCACCGCCCCGTCGAGCTGGATCGGATCGCCACCACCCCCGACGGCGGCGGCTACTACGAGGTGCGCTCGAACGAGGCACGTCGAAGGGTCTTCGGCGACGCCGCCCCCTACGGCGACCTCACCGGCATGCCCTCAACAAGCCCATCGTCGCCATGGCCGCGACCCCCGACGGGGACGGCTACTGGCTGGTCGGCGTCCGACGGTGGCATCTTCCCTTCGGCGACGCCGGCTTCTACGGCTCGACGGGCGGCATGCACCTCAACCAGCCCGTCGTCGGCATGGCGGCCACCCCCGACGGCGGCGGCTACTGGCTCGTCGCCTCCGACGGCGGGATCTTCGCCTTCGGCGACGCCGGCTTCTACGGGTCGATGGGCGGGACCCCTCAACCAGCCCATCGTCGGCATGGCGCCCGACGCCGCGCCGGCGGCTACTGGCTGGTCGCATCCGACGGTGAGGTCTTCACCTTTGGTGCTCCCTTCTATGGCTCCCTCGGCGTGGCACCCCCGAGCGCTCCGATCGCCGCCCTGGCTCCCACGATCGACAACAACGGGTACTGGCTGGTCAGCCAGAGCGGCACCGTGTACGGATTCGGCAACGCCGGTCAGAACGGGTCCCTCACCGGGTGGCCGAGCCCTGCCACCTCCATCGTGTCGTCACCGACCGGGGGCTACTGGATCCTGACCGCGGATGGCGTGGTCCATCCCCTTGGCATTTCGGCATCCTCGCCCACAACCACCCCTGAGCACCTCCCCGGCCGCACGAAGCATGACGAACTCGGGCACGTCGGTTTACCCCAGCGTCTCCCTCGGCACCACGACGAACTCCGCCTCTGTTCGACAACTAACTCCTTCGAGCGGGTCGGCCGGCGGCGGAGACCGCATCACCGTCACGGGCTCCGGATTCGCGGGGGCGACGGCCGTCTACTTCGGCACGAATATCTCTTCCGACTTTTCGGTGGACTCACCCACGTCGATCACCGCTATAGCCCCGGTTGGAACCGGAACGGTCGACGTTCGGGTGGTCATGCCGGACGGCGCGACCGCGGTGATCGCCAACGACCAGTTCACCTACGTGCCGACCAGCCAGCTCCCCATCACGGCGTCGGGCGGCCAGCCTCGAAGTCGGCGGCATGCCGCACACGTTCACCGGCGTAACGCCTACCAGCTGGCCACCGACTGGGGTACCAATGCCGGGTGTGGCGGCATGGGACCCCGGCGCAGATCAACAGCCTTCTTCACCTCACTCGCTCCAGGCTCCCTCGTCCGCTTCTGGGCCTTCCAGGGCACCATGGCGACCAACATCGCACACCGGCGCGGCTCGACTGGGATCCCCTCGACAACATCTTCTGCCCTGGCAGCACAGGCACCACGTCTACCTGATTCCGGTGATCTCCGTACTCAGGCCGGGACCTGCGACGGCGGACACTGGCAGGACCCCGTCGTGGTACTGCAGGGTGGCTTCACAAGAACGTGTATCGACAACGCCACGAACTCCGACGGACGCGGGACACACCCGCTGTCCTACTGGGACGTACCTGAATGACCTGGTGAGCCGCTACAAGGACTCGCCCGCTCTCGGGATGTGGGAGCCGATGAGCGAGGCCGAAGCGTCGTCGTGCCCCGCGGCCTACGAGCCCACGAACTGCTCGGGCAACCAGACCTGCACCGACGAGCCGGCGGCGGCGCAGGCCCTCGGGTCCTTCTTCACCGCCCGTCGGCGGGGCAGATCCACAGCCTCGATCCGACCCATCTGGTTGAGGAAGGCCTCCTCGGTGGCGAGACAGTGCGGAATGCAGGACTCCTGGCTATCAGCTGTTGGATCGAGCTCCGGCATCGACGTGCTGAGTGTGCACGACTACTACGGGTCGGCCGCCGCTCGGAGGGCGACCAGCGGAACGGTCTGGCGGCTGCGTTTCGCCGAGGCCAAGGCGTACTGATCAAACCGATCATCACCGGGGAAGTCCGGGAATCGTCGCGGGCAACGACGCCAATCCGTGCTGCATGAGCCCTCCCAGCGGGCACAGGACTGGCGGCCAAGATGAGCTCCCAGTTCTCCGCGGGGACCTCTGCCTTCCTGGTGTGGGATTGGGTGACCGACCCCCTCGGTCCCTGCAGCTTCAACACCGGGGCAGCGGACACCGCGTCGGCCGGGGCGATCGCGTGACAGCACCAGTGCGCTAACTCCCGCGGCCCGAGATCAGACCTCAGATGGACGCTGGAAGGAAGCTCGTCAAGGTACCGAAGAGGAGGTAGAGCCCGACGCCCCACAGCGGCACCAGGACAAGCCATTTCCCGACGTTGCCGAACCAGTTGCCGATGCGCCGATAGGAAAGAGCAAGGAGAAGGAGCAGGGACAGTTCGATCCCGACGACCGGGAGAAGTGACCAGTTCCAGCTGGCGGTCGCTGTGTTCCCTAGTTGGTAGGTCACATGCCTGGGCGGGGTGCCGGCAGCGGGCAGGTCGAGCTTTCCCACGACCACGAGCCGCTGCGATGAGGAGAACTCGGGATTGCAGGTCGTCAGGGTGATCCGGTTGTCCCCGAAGTAGTTGAGCACTGCGACGTCGCTCGGCGACACGACTTGGGGGGCGCCAGCGACGACGTAGGTCAGGTTCTGCCCACTGGTCGTGGTCAGGATGATCCTGTCCCCAGTCCCCAGCCTGCCCAATCCGTTGAAGGGAGCGCCATGGGTGGTGCGGTGTCCGGCGATGGCCACGTTGCCGGCCTGTCCCTGGTATCGCGGTCCCGATGTAGTGGCCGGGACCCTTGGCCAGATCGTTCGAGGATGTTCCCTCCACGACGTACTCATCGATCTGATCGCCGGAACCCGGCATCGGCGATCGGCGATCCCTCCCCCGGCGCATGAACGAACATGCTGGCCGGAACGAGGCTGGTCTTGTTCGCCTTGGAACCCTCGTGCGAGTGGAGCGTGGGCATCGAACTGGGCCTTGAGCTGGTTCTGTGCCTCGTGCTGTGAGATGGCGGTACCCCAGAGTTGCCAGACCACGAACAGCAGCATGATGAGGCCCACATTGCGCACCCAAGTGAACACGTGGAACCACGGCGATGGGGGTCCGGGGGGCGTCTCCAGCGGCTGGCGGAGTGCGTCTCGACGACGACCTGAGGAAGGGAGACTGAGCTGGGTCCTTCCTCGACAGCCTGGGGCCGACTCCCCGCCACGACACCTGGAGCCACCGCTGAGTAGGGGCGCTGGTGGAGCCTCCATGTGCGCAATCGGCGCCGTTGGGACGGAGAGCGGAACCGTGGATCCCGTGTCTCCCCCTCATGTCCCGCGGATTCCACCGCAGGAAGAGCTTCGACATCGGCACGACCCGACTTGTCGGACACACCCGTCCGATCGGAACGAGACGGTGTCGGAGGCGGCAACGGGCGTAGGGGGGCGCGTTGCGCCTCGGTCACGATCTGACGAACCGCCTCCCGGGCCGCTAACGACGATACGGCCCATGGCGGCCTCGTCGGACGGTGCGCCGTCGCCTGCGTGCCAGATCGAGTCCCAATCGACCTGTTGGATATCGTCGAACCATCCCTCGCTGCCGAGGCTTGGGCTCCCGATACGAACTCCTGGACGAACGCCACACAAAGGCCCACGAATCGATGCGCAGGTCCTCCAGGTCGCCCAGGGCGTGATCAGCGATCTCGCTTTGCGTCATCGATGGGGCGCCTTCTTCAGGAGCCTGCGTTAGGCCTCGACCCGGAGGGCCCACAGACCCAGGGCAGGCACACTCGGGCGCTGATCACCGCCCGAGCGTAGGCGACGACAGCAGGCCCGAATTCGCACCATGTGCGATTGTTCGGCTCGGTCCCGCGTCCACCGCCTGCGCGGATGCGTCATCCTGAAGCCTGAGCCCACGCCGGGCCAGGAACCGCGAGGCAGTCCGACGCCGTCGAGGAGACACAGTGACCAATACCTCCACGAAGGGGCTCCTCCCTCAGCTTGTCGATGTCCTCCAGGCCCTTGCGGGCTCCCAGCAGATGCTGACTCAAAAGGTCAGGAACGCCCACCTCGAGTGTGTGGGCACTGCTCCCGCCGTCACCTATCCGGTCCAGCATCCAGCCCCGGTCGAGGGCGCTGCAATACCGGCGACACCAGTCCCAGACTCCCCTCCCGTCGTGTTCGCGTGCCGAGTCGGGTACCCCAATCGCTTGGGCTGGCACTGGCCCCGCGTCAGCTTGGAACGGCGCGATGCAGCCCGCCCAGGGGGCACCCGAGGCCGACTCGACCGACCAGGTCGGTGTTGCTCACTCCTCTCCCACGCCTTGGCCCAGCGCGTCGAGGCTCGCGGTGACCGGCGCCGAAGCGGTAAATCGGAGCTACAACTTCTTCGACGACCTCGACGCCACGTTGGCCCGTCTCCAACATCCGGCGTCAGGAACGATCGAGAACTGACCGGCGGCGACGGCTCGCTCAGTTCTCGACCTTGACGCCGCTCACGTACCAACCGCCTGAGGCCTGCGAAACAAACACTTCGTAGATGTGGTCGCTAGGCGAGGCGCCCCCAGGGGGGCCGAACGTGCACACGATGGGCGAGAAAGCGGTGCTGCATCCACGATCCTCGGCCATCCCACTCGAATAGGGCACTGCGAAGAGTGTGGCCACCGACTCAGGTGTCGCCACGGTGAGCGTGGCCGACCTGTTCCCGGACGACCAGTTCGACACCAACGCCTGCGCAGCGGCGTCAGCGCTGGGTTGCGGCGCGTCGGGTGGCGCCTCGGTCGTGGTCGCCTGAACGGCAGCCGTCGTGGTGGTCCGTAGCGCGGATGTATGGGTCTTACTGGGCGCACCGAGTCGAAGGTGGAGCAATAGCAACCCAAGTGCACTGACCGCCAACACACCGAGCACGGCGATGTACGCCATCTTGAGGGGACGCTGCAGCGGTTCTGAGACGGGTGTCCACTAGGGGTCGTCGGATGAATGACGAGCACCGGGAGTGCACGACGAACCTCGAGCTGCCCTCGACGAAAGTCGGCGATCGCCTCGGACCCGCCGGCACCGGCCGGACCCGCGGTCGGCACCATGGCAGGTGATTCCGGAGGTGCGGCCACGTGAGGGGGTTCCAATGAGCCGGGCGCAGCCGCTGACGACATCTTGCAGGTTGCGACGGAGGCCGTCGCAACCTGCGGTGGCGGAGCTTCCCCGGACGGAGCGACCATTCGGTGCGGTTCGGTCGCAGGAGGCCGGTCGTACGACGTCTGACCGCGGTCCCTGACCAGAAGCGTAGGTTTTCCATCCGCCGAGAAGAACCGCAACTCGTGCATTCCGTACGGATCGGGCTTCCATTACTGGAGCCGTTCACGGGTCCTGGAGCAAGCGCCGGGCGGGGTACACGGCCGGGCGTCCGGACTCAGCCCCCAATCCGGGCCGGCAAACGTCGTAATGGACCATCCGGAACTGTCCGATCCGCTGTTCGGAGGCGCACAAGGTGACGCGAGTGTTTCCCGTCTTACGCCAGCATGAACGACAGGCAAAACCTTCGGATCTGACTTGTCTGGGATGCAAGGCCGTTGGTAGGAACGGATACCTATGACCACCCGGCCAGCAGATTCGGTCTTTGGTGTCCCAGAGCCCAAGTGGATCGCGCAGCCCGATGCGCAGGTCCCTGACGGCGCCGGTCGTCAGAATGGTCACGGGCAAGAGCGGCACTCCACGGGAGCCGAAGTTCAGTGGGTCAACGCAGAGCTGCACACCATCGCCAGCACGATCGAGGACCTGCAAAACCGACTGGAACAGGCCAACTCCCGCTTGAACAGCGTGGAGAAGGTGGAGATGACGGAGTTCGAAATAGGGCGCCTCTTTGTGGAGGCCCAGCGCTTCTCCGAAGCGTCGATCTCCAAGCTCGAGCTCAAGATCCACCAGATCCTCAGCGAAGCAGAGGCAAGGCCAACCAGATCCTCACAGAAGCCACTGAGGAGGCTCAACACATTCGCTGCGAAGCCCAGCGAGCGGCCTTCGCCTCGGCGTGGACGGTCCGTGAGCTTCAGGCGGCGATCGCCGGCTTCACGACGGTGATTTCGAGCCGCCGAAGGAGCTGGGCGCATTGAACAGCGTGCTCGGACCTCAGACGGATAACGGTCCCATGGAACGCATCGCCCCTGGACCGTCTCCGATCCCCGGCCTCGGGTCTGTCGAAGACTGACCCGGAAGTTCACGTCTCCGATTGAATGGCCGTCAGGCTCGCAATGCGTAACGTGCGGACTTTGTGCCGTGGGCCAGTGCAGCGCTCACTGCCAATGCAAGGCGTCGGCGAGCCATGACGACGAGACTCACCGACCTGGACCACTTGGATCAAGCGCTCTCCCTGGCCAGGGAATTGTCACCCAGCTCTGTGACTCACGATTGCCGGCCGTGAGCCCACCGAATCTCGTCTCCGCGCACGATCGGATTGACTGGAGGGCGATCCGTCAGGCGAGCATTGGCGCTCCCTCACTCGAGCACGCCGTGGGGCGAGCCGTCGTCTTAGCGAGTCAGATTGCACGCAGCCCGGCCACCGGGGTACACCGCGATAGCACGCAGTTCGAAGCGATAGTCGATCCATTCTTCGCATTCGACGTCCGGGGATCCCAGGCGGACTTCGGGGATGACCGATACCGAACCCGGTTGAGCCGAAAGGTCGCGCGGATCTTCGCCGTCAGCCAAGGGTGACGATCGTGTTCACCTTGTTCACAACGGATGCGGAATCGAGCGCCGGCCGGGGATATCTGGTCTCTCCGCCAAGAGGGATTCCCGACATCACTTTCGGGGTCGAAAGCCCGCGGGCCAGTCGATGACGCTGCAGGTGATTGAGTCCAAGCCGGAGGAACGGGAACTCCCGACGCGACAAGGCCCTCGCTCCGAAATGCCTTTCCCGGACTCAACTTCACGCCGGAACTCCGCCCGGATGACCGGCCGGTGGTTACGCCGCCGGGTCGACAGTGTGCGGACCGAAGGAACACTCGTGTTCTTGCTCTCGTGCGCGTTGTATCCCTGTTCGTCGGTGTGCTCTTGGACTTCCACTACGAGACGTTCAATGGCGATGCCGTCTCCAGAATGGCCAACGCGTTGACGTCCTCTATTCCCGCGACCCCCACCTGGCAGCTGTGGGATTCGTCTGGAACCCGGGATCCTCGATTGCCGACTTCTTCCCATTGATCTTCTACCACTTCTGGACTCCACTGGCTTCCCACAACTTCGCCGCCAGTCTCGTCAGCGCGCTCTGCATGGCTGGTGCCGTCTATCAGGTACGTTCGACCTTGGCCGAGTGGGGCGTCACCCGCTTGGTCCGGATGACGCTTGTCACCATCCTCGCCCTCAACGCCATGTTCGTCTACTACGGCGGGAACGGAATGAGTGAGGGCCTCTACCTCTTCAGTCTCTTGGCCACGTGCCGCTACCTGCTTCGATGGCTGAGACGCCGCGACCTCCACTCTTTGGTCTATTCCGCGGTCGCACTCGGCGTGTGCTACCTCGCCCGAAACGAAGCAGTGGGTGCCGCAGTATTGGGGGGCCTCGTTGTTCTGGGCGTCACGAGCGGCGGCAGCTCTGCAACAGGTTGGCGGCGCGTTCGGCCCGGACTCGACGACCTCATCGTCTTCGAAATTCCGTTCACTTTCGCATTCGTTGGTTGGGCAATCGTCAGCTATGTAATCACTGGATCACCTTTTCAACAGTTCACCTCGGTGTACGGCACAACATCTCAGATCAAGGTCGCCGGCAGCGTCGACCTGAACGCTCGGATCCTTCAGGACATCCATGACGTCTTCTATCTGGCCCCAGCAATCCCTGTCGTTGTATTGGTCGCCGCATATTTCTCCCTTAGGCGACGCGACATCGGGCTCTTTGCTCCGCTTGCTGTTGTCGGGGGAGTCCTGGGCTTCCACCTCCTTGCGTACATCCACAATTTGATCCAGCCCTGGTTCCGGTACTTCATCACCGCTGTGCCGTTGGATGTGTTGCTGGTCGGAAGCCTGTTCGCCACAGTGCCAGCACTGCTCGGTCCTGCCAAGCACTCAACACCGGTTCGCTGGACTCGTACCTGGTTCGGAGCAACACTCGCCACGCTTATCGCCCTTGCTTTCGTCGCTCCATCGTCTGCAACGACGATCATGGGCATGGCCAACCCGAGGATCGGATACGAGGAGACACAGCACCTTGGGTACATCTTCTTCACGCATCCGACGTCATTCGAAGAAGAGGCGCCCGCAACGTACCCAGCGATCCAGAAGATGGCTGCCTATTTCGCCAGAGAGCATTTAGCGAGCGGCCAGGTGGTAGTCGACAACTTCAGTGGCTGCATCCCAAACGTGATACTGGCAAGTCCAAATCCCAAGATCTTCGTCATTCCGAATGACCGTGATTTTCAACGAACGCTCGCTGATCCGCTCACGTTCCATGCTCACTACATCCTCGACGTGGACCCCACTGGTGATGGGTCACTGACTGCGCCCAACATCTCATACCCAAAGCTGTGGTCGAGTGGCGGCGGATCGCCACGCGGTGCACACCTTTCCAGCCGCAGGCGAGTGCCCGATGTTTCGCCTGTACCGCGTGATCAGGCATCCCAGCCTGGCCGGCTGACGCAGACCCACCGCTCACACTCCGATGAGCACTCGCAATTGGGATCTGGCGCCTAGAAGAAGGGCGTCATTCGATCAGGACGAGGCTTCAGCGGTTGAGCGTCGGTGGTAGTACATTGCGGGGGATGGGATCGGGTAGCTCTCCGCCGGCGGGGTGTCGGTACTGAGTCCGACCTTTCGGACCTTCATGACAGAACCTCGTTGGTCTGCTCGCCGGAGTCGCAGGATCCCTTTGAGATCCTCAGTCGCAGTCTTGACAATGCGTACTCGCGAATCCTCGTCATCAATCCAGCGCACGGGCACTTCGTTGATTTGCAATCCATCGCGAGACGCCAGGGCAAGCAACTCTGTATCGAAGAACCAGCCGTTGTCTTCAATCCTTGGTACGAGGTCCTTCGCAACAGCTGTGCGGACGGCCTTGAATCCGCATTGGGCATCCCGGATGCCATAGTTGAGCCCGGAACGAGCAATGATGTTGTACGTACGCGAGATCATCTCACGCTTGAGGCCTCTGGTGACCTGAGCACCGCCGAGCAACCGCGATCCGATCGCGACATCACAGCGGTTCTCCAGGATGGGGTTAACGAGTGGTGCCAGCGATTCGAGGCCTGTGGACAGATCGACATCCATGTACGCAACGACGTCGGCTTTGCTGGCCAGCCAAGACCGCTTGAGCGCTCGGCCTCGACCTCTTCCTCAAGTCGGAGGACGGAAACCCGAGGGTTTGCTTCTGCCATCGAATGGGCCAGCGCGAAGGTGCCGTCGCTGCTTCCGTTGTCCACCACAGTGATCGTCAGTCGTAGGCGCATTGCTCCGTCAGATACCCGGAGAGCGTGCGGAGACTCCCCAGGATGGCCTTCTCCCCCGTTGAGGACAGGAATGGTGATGTCAACGGTGGGGTCGCCCATCAGTCGGCTACTCCTTCGTTGCTAAGTAGCGCGAACTGGGGAACCACGCTGTAGGAGAGACACGATTCATGCATGCCTCCCTTGTACCGAAGTGGCGGTCAGGTCATCAATACGCAGATGAACGTTGGGGTGCCAACGGGACGACCTTGTGAACGGTCGCGGTGAGTTCACCTGATCGCCAGCTAAGACACCGGACCTTCGCGGAGTTGCACAAATCCCGGTCGATCCCGCTCAAGGTGGATCCGCAAGTCGACACTCAGGAGTGTCTCGCACGGGAGGCTACGAAACGAGCCGCAGACCCGGCAGCTCAGGCTCGCCGCTGTCTTGGGCTTGAGGTGCTTCATCGTTGTGGAGCCCGTGCGTCGTCTTCTCCCAGAACGAAGGGGTGATGACCAGCTGCCACATGGCCTTCAGGGCCGCAATGGACATCATGACCCAGTACACGGGGATGAGCACTGCGGCCAGCACCAGCCCCTCGGTGCCCATGTGGCGGGCCTAGGACGGTCAGGTACCAGAGCAGGAAGTTCCCGAATACCCAAAGCGCCAGACCGATGTAGTACACGGGGGCCGGGAAGATCTGCTTGATGATCAGCGGTTGGGCGACGAACCAGGCGAGCGTCATGATCCAGAAGATCGGGTTGAGCACGGCAGGATAGGGGTGCCTCCGACGAAGGCGCAGAGATGCCCGACGCCCTTGACCCGATCTCCCGCGTCAGCCTCGACGGGAGACCGCAGGTGGATGAACAAGGTCTGGATGTACCCTTTGTACCAACGCGAGCGCTGCTTGACCCAATTCACGAAGTCGCTGTTGGCCTCCTCGAAGGTGACCGACTCGAGCACCGATCGTTGTACCCCTATCGGAACATCCGGATACCAAGGTCGGCGTCCTCGGTCACGTTGAACGGATCCCAGCCTCCGAGTTCCCGAAGGACCTAACGTCGGAAGTGGTTCGATGTCCCCCCGAGAGGAATCGGGTGCACCCAGCGACGACAGCCCGGGCAGGAAGAACGAGAACCACATCAAGTACTCGATCGCGAACCACCGGGTGATGATGTTCTGCGTCGGGCGTTGCTGTACGCCGAGCTGCGCCTGGATGCACCCGACCTCGGGTCCGAAGCGCGACAGTGCCACGGCCGCCCGGCGGAGTTGGAGGATGTCCGGCTCGTCCTCGACGTCGTAGACAGCCACGATGTCGCCCCTGGCGAGCGTGAGGCCGAAGTTCAGGGCCTTGGGTTTGGTGCGGGGCTCGGCCGGAGGGACGACCACCATCTTGAAATGGTCGGGAGGATCGGCCGTTCGCAGCGCACCCAGGGTCTCGTCGTCGTCCGCCTCGACCAGGATCAGCACCTCGAGGCGATCCGTGGGGTACTCCATCTCGGAGAGGTTCCCGATGAGCTTCTTGATGACGGAGGCTTCCCGGTAGGCCGGGATCATGATGGTGTAGAAGGGGAGGTCGTCGTCGGGGACGAGCAACGCCTCCTCATCGGTCACGGATTCGAGGGCGTCCACCTTCGAGGACCGGGTGAACAGATAGGCCCGGTAGATGACCGCGAGGAGGTAGGCCATGGTGGCCACCGCGATGAGTGCCGTCACGGTGAGCTGCACGTCGATGACCAGGCCGGCCAGCAGGAGCACGCCGAGCACGATGAAGCCGTTGCGCTGCCCTCGGGTGACCAAGCTGCGAGCCGACATGAGCGGCACCCGGTCAGCCAGGCCCGAGATGCTGGCCTGCAGCCTCATCTGGGCCTCAACCTCGCTCATCCGAACCGGTTGCACCGGCGGGACTCTAACAATCGCGGGATCGACCGCTCCAGGCGGGCGCCGGCAGTAGATCCAGCTCATGCGGCACGGATCGTGGCCCGAAAGAGAACTCTTGGTATGTCGATGACACCCGAGTAACCCCCCGACGAACTTCATGTGAATCGACGGCGTCGGCCGATCTCGCGACCGCTACATTTTCCCGCGTGGTCCCCCAACCCGCTGTCCCCACGGCACCGCCGCACCCCAGAGTGCCCCCGCCGCACGACGGCCCAATCCCTCGAGGCGGTGCGCGGTGAGCGACAGCCCGTTTCAGGTCGACCTCCGAACGAACGGGTCGCATCCGCATCTCCCCACTGAGCCGAGTGTGACGCAGACCGCGGCATCGATCGGCAGCGTGGATCCTCCGTCGGTCGAGGACCGGCTCGACGCGCTGACTCCACACGGTGCGCAACTGGGACTGGCGCTCCGCGTCGGTCGCGACGAGTGGCGTCCCGGCGCCCGTGTCCGACCCCTCCACGCCGCCGGCGCCGCGCTCGGACCCCACCGAGGCACCGGCAACGACCCTGATCGATGGAATCTCCCTCGAGCCGCCGCCACGCCACGCCAGGTTCGACTCCTACAGAACCGAGTCGCCGGCCCCCGAGCAGGTCCAGGCCTTCCCGGCGCCGGACTCTGCGCCCTCTCCCCCGGCGGCGCCCCCGCCAGGGTTCCCACCGCCACCGCCTTTCCCGGCACCGGCGCCTGACGGCACTCCCGGCCCGATCGGGATCCCGTCGCAGGATGGCCCCACGTGGACATCGATGCCCGAGCAACCCGCGTCGCGGGACGGCGCGCAATTCCCGACTGCGCCACCGTATGCGCCGGCGCCCACTGCCCCGCCGCTCGCACCGGGATATCCCGAACCCCAGCCTCCGCTGTACGGACCGCCGCCGGCTTGGTCGACGCATGCCTGGGTGCCTCCGCACGAGGTGCCCCAACCTCCGGTGGCGGAACCGGTCACCGCAGCGCATACGCCGATGCCCCAGCCCGACGCCTTCGCCGCGACCGCGGCGCCGACCGCGTGGCAAGTTGCGCCCCAGACCCAATCGGCAGCCGAACCCGACGGTCAGCCCAAGAAGCACCTCTCGAAGGCGGCGATCGCAGGCATCTGGGTCGGTGCCGCCGCGGTCGTGGGTCTGGTCATCGAGGGCATCCGGCTCTTCGGCTAGGAGCGCCCTGCTGACGAGGTGGACGAGGCGGCAGTGACAGGTTCGAACGGACGCACGATCGACGAGCGGCTCGAAGCGATCGCCGACACCATCAGAAACTGGGACTGGCGCAGCGCGGAGCTCCGTCCTCTTCCGGCTCCCCTCGTCCCGCCTTCGGTGGTCTCTCCCCCAAGGACAGACCTCGCACCACCTCCGCCGCCACCAACCATGGTTGAGTCGCCCGTTGCGGCCACCCCCACGATGCCGGCGGAACAGACGCATGGTCACGTGCCGGAAAGGCGACCGTGGTCACGGCCCTGGGTCTGGGCGACGGCTGCCGTGGTGACGCTTTCCCTCATCGCCGGAGCCTTCGTGGCCGCCGTCGGTCCGTTCCGCCACGCCGGTCCTCACCGGAACACCGTCGCCGCGACGACCCCGAGCGTGACGACGCACGGGTCTCCCCTAGGCGCCCAGTTCGCCAGCTACCATCAGGATGTCGCCGCGCTCGACCGGGCCAGCGGGACTGCGGCCTCAGCCTTCGCCGCGCTGGGACACGCCCCGGCGGCGGGCGACCTGGTGGCGCCGGCCAGCGCCTATCGCACCGCTCTGAGCCGCTACGAGTCGCAGCTTCACCGGCTCTCGTGGCCGACCTCCATACAGAACCTGGTGGAGATCGACGAAACCCAGATGCAGGCGTTCGTGGCCTTCCTCAGCTCCGCAGGCTCGGTCCATTCGGGTGCCGTCCCCGCCTGGCTGACCGAGCTCGGCAATCGAGCCGGCACGGCACGCGCCGCCGACGCCGCCCTCCGCCAGGAGCTCGGGGTCCCGGCGACGGCCACGATCCCCTGATCCGCACCAGCGCCCACCCAGATGACCGGGATCGCGATCTCGGCGCGAACATCAGGTGAACCTTCTCGTCGTTCTCCGAGATGCGCTGCGTGCGCCGTTTTGCAGGTTTGCAACCTTGTGTTCGCGTCGTGATCTCGCTCCCTTCGTGTGACGACGGGGTGTGGAACCGCCCGTTTGCCTTCCCGCCACAGTTGCCCACACGGTGTCACCCTCCACCTCCTCATGGGGCCCTTGTTCATTCGTTGACCTCGCCTGGCCGCCACCTGCATGCTGCGACTGATCGGTGCAAGAGGACGGGAGTTGCACATGAGGTTCGGCTCGAGGGGAAGCGCGCCCCGAGGACGCCGCTGCCCCGGGGCGCGCCCGGAAGCCGGCATCATCGCCAGCTGGTTGGCGCCGTGGCTCGGTCTGATGGGAACGGCGCTCGTCGCCGCGGGTATCTGGGCTCCGCTCCCCGCTGGAGCCACGTTCACCGGCGCGGCGAACGGGAACGTTGCCTTCGCCTCCATCTGTGACGGGACGAATATCGGCCAGGCGATCTACAGCGTCAATCCCAACGGCAGCCCCGTACCTACCTCTACGTGCCCGGGCGGGACGGCCCCGAACTACACCGAGTCGACGGCGGGGAGCATCGACTCCATGCCCAGCTTCTCCTCCCAGGGGACCACGCTCTACTTCGCGAGCAATCGGCCCGGCGCCGGGAACAACCCCGGTGCGAACGGCAACTTCGCCATCTACCAAGTCATCTACCCCTCGACCGTGTCGGGGTCGCCCGACAGCCAGACCGACGGCGCCGCCCAGATCACCTTCCCCGGCACCAGCCAGGACTATGCGCCGACCGTGTCGGCTGACGGGAGCGAGCTGAGCTTCATCCGCTGCAGCGGGACCAACACCTCGTGCGGCCTGTACGTCCAGAGCCCCGTTGTGGGGGGCACGGCGAGGCTGGTGCCCACCGTCGTGACTCTGCTGCAGCCGAACGGGGTGAGTGGGGCCGCGAGCCGGCCCGAGATCGATCCCAACGACGACGCCCAGATCATCTACGTCGGCACGGACAATCACATCCACCTGGTGAGCCTGGCCTCGCCGGCTGCTTTTGCCGAGCGCGACCTCTCCAACGAGTCGGGGATCACGAGCGGCCAGATCGACGAATACCCGGACTGGAACCCTGCCGGCACGAGGATCATCTTCGATCGCTCCCATTCCCTCTACGTCCTCGACCCGACGACCGGACCGGCCACCGGCTGCGAGCTCTGGGGTTCGAGCGACCCGGGCACGGAGATCGAACCGATCTTCGCCCCCACGGACACGGCGGTCTCTTCGGGGCGCGACCTGCAATCCCGCCGGCAACATGTACGTCTGGACCAAGCTCGGCGGCGGAAGCAACATCGTTCTCGACGAGGGTCACGGAGTGAGCAGCGTGGTCACGTTGGACAATCTCACGGCGAACAAGACGAACAACAGCCAGCCGGCATGGCAGCCCATCCCCCTGGGGTCGGCGACACCTGAGGTGCCGACAGCGGCCGTTCTCCCGATCGCTGGTGGCACCCTCCTTGCTGCGGCCCTTCTTCTCGACCTCACGCGACGCCGGAAGCAGCGGATCACGTTCCCGTAGTCCACATAGATCAGATCACCACGACGTCACGCACCGTTCGCGAAGAGTTCACTCCTCGGCTCTACCGCCTGTGACCTTTGCTCCCGTAGGTTCACTGGGTGCGCTCCCACACGGCGGTAACACCGGGCCCGGCGATCTCGCGCCTGCGGTGGTGGGCACTCACGTTGACCGGCTTGGCGCTCGGTCTCGCCAGCATCGGCGTCGCCGGCGGTGGTGATGCCTGGGCCGGGACGCGCACCTCGGCGGGAGCCGGGGCCTGGGGCGATCCCGGTCACCAGAAGCCCTTGTTCCCGCCGGCCATAACCGCCCTGTGCGCGGCGGCGTTCCGGGGCCCCGCCACGGGCTCGCTGGTCAAGACCACCTCCGCCGGGCCGGCTGGCAGCACGGTCATGCCCGGTCAGTCGATCTCGGTCTCCACCACGTGGGATCCGAAGGACGCGAGCGACAGCCTCTCGTTCATCTCCGCCGACTGTGTGACGATCGGCTCGCGCGTCTCGGCGAAGCTGACCCAGGTCCACAACCCCGGGCCGGCCGGGGGTTCGGACCACTTCAGCTACGACGTGCCCGCCAGCACCGGGGGCCGGCCCATCTGCGACCGCGCCGTTATGTGGATCCACGACGGTGACGACACCGATGGCGCTCATCTCAGCGGCGACAACCGGTGGGGTGGGGACAGCGACGACCACGAGGGACGGGGCGACCGGACGGGCGACGACCCCAACGACATCGAGAGGAGCCAGGTGCTCTGCTACACGATGTTGGCTGCCGTCGCGCCCGAGGCGCCGACGGTCATCCTGTTCCCGGTGGTCGCCCTGGTGCTCGGCGGGGGTGGCTACCTCGTGGTCATTCGCCGGCGCCGCGCCGCCGAGCGGCTCGCACCGAAGGACGCCCGTCTCCGAGAACGCTCCCCTTAGCTCTCGCCGCGTCCCACCAGGACGATGGTCAGCAGCTCGTGGATCATCCGGGCCGTGGCGCCCCAGACGATCTCACCTTCCACCTCGAAGAACCAGACCGCGAACGGGGCGCGCTCGGGAACCGTCCAGTACTCCTCGTGGAAGATCTCGGGGGTAGCCAGTTCGGCGAGGGCAACGTCGAACACCCGGTCCACCTCGCTCGGGTTGGGGACCAGCTGCGGGCGCCCCGGCAGCGTGGCCACCGCAGGAACGACCAGCGAGTTCGACCGCGGCACCACCACCGGGTGCAGCCACCCCGCCATGGTCACCGCGGCCGCATCCAGGCCGATCTCCTCGTGGGCCTCGCGCAGCGCAGCCGCCGCCGGGTCCTCGCCCTCGTCGAGCCGCCCTCCGGGGAAGCTCACGTCGTTGGTATGCGTGCGCATGCGGGACGAGCGTCGGGTCAGGACCAAGTGCGCCTCGCCATGCTCCTCGAAGAGCGCGGCCAGGACGCCGGCGTCGGGCCGCGGCGGGGCGGTCTCCGCCACCATGCGGTCGAGCGGGTACAGCAGGTCCTCGATACCGAGCCCGCGGGGAGGCCGCCCGGCCTGCCCGCGCCCGGCCAGGGCATCGAGCACGCGATCGACCGTGATCGCCGACCGCTCCGACGCCGCCAGGACGGCCCACGGTGCCGGCGCCCCCGGTCGCCAGGTCGCCGGGCGCGGGATCTCCTGGAGTGGGGCGGAGCCGGGCACAGCAACAAGTTAGGGGGCGCGCGCCTCGCTACGCTCTCGGCCCATGACCTCCCCGGTGGACCCGGCAACGTTGCAGGCCGAGGCCGACGCCCTGCACTGGTACCACACCATCGACTTGGGACACGGCGTGGTGACCAAGGGCGACAGCGTCCAGGAGACCTCGGCCGCCGTGATTCCCGACGTGACCGGCAAGAACGTGCTCGACATCGGCGCCTGGGACGGCAAGTACTCCTTCCTGGCCGAGCAGGCCGGGGCGGCCCGGGTGGTGGCCCTCGACCACTACGCCTGGGGCGTCGACCTCGAGGCCCGGGGCGCCTACTGGGCCGAGTGCATCCACAAGGGCGCCCTTCCCGACCTCTCACGTGACGAGACGGACTTCTGGCGGCCCGACCTCCCAGGACGAAGGCCCTTCGATTTCGCCGCCGCCGCGCTGGGGTCGAAGGTGGAGCCCATGGTGGCAGATTTCCAGACGGTGGACCTCGAGGGGCTGGGTCGCTTCGATGTGGTGCTCTACCTGGGTGTGCTGTACCACATGAAGGAGCCGCTGACCTGCCTCGAGCGGCTGCGCCGGGTCACCGGCGAGGTGGCCGTGATCGAGACCGAGGCCGTGCACCTCCAGGGGCTCGAGCACGAGGCGCTGCTCCAGTTCCACTCGGGCAGCTCGCTGCGTATCGACTTCGGCAACTGGTACGTGCCCACCATGGAGGCGCTGCACAACCTGTGCCGAGCGGCCGGGTTCTCGTCCGTGCAGACCGTGGTCGGTCCCCCACCGGCCCCGGCGCCAGAGCGGCGCGCGCTGACCGAGCGCGTGGGCCGGCGCCTGGCCGGGCTGACGTCGCCTCCGCCTTCGGCAACGAGCGCCAACTACCGGGCCGTGGTGCACGCCTACGCCTGACCCGGACGCGCCGGTGGCCGGGCCCGAAGGCCCGGCCACCGCACGAGTATCCGACATCACGTCAGGACGGGCCCGACGCGGCGACGGGAGTTACATCATCCCGCCCATGCCACCCATGCCACCCATACCGCCCGCCATGGCGGCTGCAGCCGCGGCGGCGTCCACCTTCTCGGGCTTGTCGGCCACGAGCGCCTCGGTGGTGAGGAGCAGAGCGGCGACCGAGGCCGCGTTCTGGAGTGCCGAGCGGGTGACCTTGGCCGGATCGATGATGCCCGCCTTGACCAGGTCCTCGAGCTCGCCGGTGGCAGCGTTGAGGCCGATGTTGCCCTTGGCCGCCTCGACCTGGGCGACCAGGACGGCGCCTTCGAGACCGGCGTTGAAGGCGATCCAGCGCAGTGGTGCCTCGAGCGCGTGGGCCACGATGCGTGCCCCGGTGGCCTCGTCACCGTCGAGCGTGGAGGCCAGCTCGACCACGGCCTTGCGGGCCCGCACAAGGGCGGTCCCGCCGCCGGCGACGATGCCCTCTTCGACCGCGGCCCGGGTGGCGGAGAGCGCGTCCTCGATGCGGTGCTTCTTCTCCTTGAGCTCCACCTCGGTGGCGGCGCCGACCTTGACCACGGCCACGCCCCCGGCCAGCTTGGCCAGACGCTCCTGGAGCTTCTCGCGGTCCCAGTCCGAGTCCGTCTCGTCGATCTGGCGCTTGATCTGCGCCACCCGGCCCTTGACGTCCTCGGCCGTGCCCGCGCCCTCGACCACCGTGGTGTCGTCCTTGGTGACGATGACCCGGCGGGCGGTGCCCAGCAGGTCGATGGTGGCGTTTTCGAGCTTGAGGCCGATCTCCTCGCTGATGACCTGGGCACCGGTGAGGATGGCCATGTCCTGGAGCATCTCCTTGCGGCGCTCGCCGAAGCCGGGAGCCTTGACGGCCACGGAGGTGAAGGTGCCGCGGATCTTGTTGACCACCAGCGTGGCCAGCGCCTCGCCCTCGACGTCCTCGGCGATGATCAGCAGGGGCTTGCCACTCTGCATGACCTTCTCGAGCACCGGCACGAGGTCGTGCACGGCCGAGACCTTGGAGTTGTAGAAGAGGATGTAGGGCTCGTCGAGCACCGCTTCCTGGCGCTCGGCGTCGGTGACGAAGTACGGCGAGAGGAAGCCCTTGTCGAACTGCATACCCTCGGTGAGCTCGAGCTCGATGCCGAAGGTGTTGGACTCCTCGACGGTCACCGTGCCGTCCTTGCCGACCTTGTCGATGGCGTCGGCCAGCACGTCGCCGATGGCGTTGTCGGCGGCCGAAATGGAGGCCACCTGGGCGATCTCGGTCTTGCCGCCCACGTCCTTGGACTGCTTGGCGATGCTGTCGACGGCCGTGCTCACGGCCTTCTCGATGCCCCTCTTGAGCCCGGTCGGGCTGGCGCCGGCCGCCACGTTGCGCAGACCCTCGGTGATGAGGGACTGGGCCAGCACGGTGGCCGTGGTGGTCCCGTCACCGGCCACGTCGTTGGTCTTGGTGGCCACCTCCTTGACCAGCTGGGCCCCCATGTTCTCGAACGGGTCGTCGAGCTCGACCTCGCGGGCGATGGACACGCCGTCGTTGGTGATGGTCGGGGCGCCGAACTTCTTCTCGATCACCACATTGCGGCCCTTGGGCCCCAGGGTGACCTTGACGGTGTCGGCCAGCTTGTTGACGCCGGCCTCGAGGCCCCGGCGGGCGGCCTCGTCGAACTTCAGGATCTTGGGCATGACTGCGTCGTACTCCTCTCGAGCCCGCGATCGGCGCGGCGCTCGTCTCTCATTCGGAAGGTGTGGTGTCCGCCGCGCCGGACCGTGTGGACCGGAGCGGCGGCCGGACCCGGATCAGGCCAGCTTGGCCAGCACGTCGCGGCTGGACAGGATCAGCAGGTCCTCGCCCTCGACGGTGATCTCGGTGCCTCCGTACTTCGAGTAGACGACGGTGTCGCCCACGGCGACGTCGACCGGGATCAGTTCGCCGGTGTCCTCGGAGCGGCGGCCTGGGCCGACGGCGAGAACTTCGCCCTGCTGGGGCTTCTCCTTGGCCGTGTCCGGGATGACCAGGCCGGACGCGGTGGTCTCCTCGGACTCGCCGGGGCGGACGACGATCCGGTCATCGAGCGGGTGCAGCTTCATGGCGGAAGGGCCTCCTTGGCACATTGTTAGCACTCTCGGGTTGTGAGTGCCAAAGATAGCGGGTCTGCCCCGGCCCTGGCAACCGGTGAGCTCGCGGTTCACTCCTGGGTCGCCCGTACCGAAGAAGACAGGAAGAGTCGAAGGCGGGTGACCGCTCGCCGCAGGCGGGCGAAGGAGGGCCGAGAAGATGAACCGAGTCGGGAGGGGAACGGGGAGGATGGCGGTGGCCGGGGGCCTGGCTGCCGTGGTCCTGGGCCTGTCGGCAGCTCCGTCGTGGGCCGGGAACGGCTCGGGCGGTGGGCTGGGGCAGGCGAAGAAGGACCTTCTGGTCCGCGCCGACTTCCCCTCTGGATGGTCCGGTCAGGGCGGGGTCACCAAGGGCAGCTCCTCGAGCGCCTTCCCCGGGGAGGACCAGCTCGCTGCCTGCCTCGGGGTCAGCAAGGCTCTGCTCAGCCTGAACCCCCCATCGCTCAACAGTCCGAACTTCCAGAACAAGGACGGCTCGGACGGTGTCCAGGACAACGTCTCGGTCTTCGGATCGCCCAAGGTGGGCGCCTCGGAGTACGCCGCCATCTCGGACCCGAGGGTTCCCTCCTGCATGACCTCGGACCTCCAGGGCCCGGGCCGCCAGCAGCTGACCCAGGCCATCGGTTCGGGGGCGACCGTGGGGACCATCACCGTGACCCCGGCCGCCCAGGCCATGCTGGTGCCGCACAGCTCGGGCTTCACCATCTCCTTCCCCGTGGTGACCCAGGGCGTGACCGTCCCGAGCGCGGTCACGGTCGTCTCCATGGTGCGTGGTCGCTACGCCAGTCAGCTCACCCTGACCGCGGCCGGTCTCCCCTTTTCGGCGACGCTCGCCCATCACCTGGTCGCGGCGGCCTACGCGCGGACCTGAACCGGCGTCCTGAACCGAGGCATGACCTGGGCGAGGGCCCGGAGGCGGCCATGGCCCGGGTTACAGTCGGTCCGATGCGCGCCGCCTCCGCTCGGAACTGGACTGGGCTGATCGAGGACCTCCCCGGCCGTCAGCTCCACCGCGGCCTGTTCCACCTCCTCTTCGGTCGCGAACCCGCGCCCCACGACCCGCTGGCGGTCCAGCTCGAGGAGGGCACACTTCGGCCGCGCCAGGCCGTCGAATGGCTGATCCACTCGGCCGAGTGGAGCCATGCCGCCCCCATGACCGAGTTCGGGCCCTCCCTCCACTTCGGGCGCGGGGTGTTCATCCGCAGCCTCCCCCGGGCCGGTCGCATCCTCGACATCGGGGGCGTGGCCGTGGGCGTGCCCTACGGCGCGCTGGTCCTGATGGGCTACCCCTACGCCTTCGAGGAGATCGTGATCGTGGACCTCCCGAGCGAGGACCGCCACGAGCTCTACCGGACCGACGAGCAACCGGCGTCGGTCGAGACCCCCGGCGGGCGGGTCACCTACCGGTACCACTCCATGACCGACCTGAGCAGCTACCCCTCAGGGTCGTTCGACATGGTCTACAGCGGGGAGAGCATCGAGCACGTGACCCGCCCCGAGGCCGAGCGCGTGCTGAACGAGGCCTACCGGGTCCTGCGCCCCGGGGGCGTGCTGGCCCTCGACACGCCGAACGCGGCCTTGACCCGGCTCCAACAGGACGCCTTCATCGACCCGGACCACAAGTACGAGTACCGCCACGCCGAGATGGCGGCCATGCTGCGTGGCGCGGGGTTCGTGGTCGAACGGGCCACGGGCATCAACTACGGGGGCGACTCGGTGGCCCGGGGCGTGTTCGACCCGGTCGAAGTGGCCACCAAGCGCGGCCTGTTCGACGACATCGACGCCTCCTATCTGCTGGCCTATGTCTGCCGCCGGCCACACCGCCCTTCGGCCCGCGCCCTCTACGACCGGGCCGCCTGGCAAGTCACCAGCCCGACGGCGCCCGCGCGGCGACTCCTCGGTCGGGCCCGCCGCTCCCTCACCGGCTGAACCAGGTCAAGAGCGGCCACGGACGCTGCCTCAGCCGTCGACGGGTGACATGTCGGCATAGCGGTCGCCCCGGGTCGGCGCCACCCGATCGAGGACGGCCAGGTCCTCCTCGGTCAGCTCGACCTCGAGCGCGGCCACGTTCTGCTCGAGATACCGGCGTCGCTTGGTGCCCGGGATGGGCGCCACGTCACGCCCGGCGGCATGCACGAAGGCCAGGGCGATCTGCGCCGCCGTGCACCCATTGGCCTCGGCCAGCTCGTCGATCACTTCGACGATGGCCACGTTGCCGGCCAGGTTCTCCCCGAGGAACCTCGGTTGCCGGCGGCGGGTGTCGTGGGCGTCGAGCTCGTTCACGTCGCGCACGGTCCCGGTGAGGAACCCGCGCCCGAGCGGGCTGTAGGGCACGAAGCCGATGCCCAGCTCGCGCAAGGTGGGCAGGATCTCGGCCTCGGGCTGGCGCGCCCAGATCGAGTACTCGGTCTGCAGGGCCGAGATGGGATGCACGGCGTGGGCCCGCCTGATGGTGGCGGGCGCGGCCTCCGAGAGGCCCAGGTAGCGCACCTTGCCCTCGGCCACCAGCTCGGCCATGGCGCCCACGGTCTCCTCGATCGGCGTGTTGGGATCGACGCGGTGCTGGTAGTAGAGGTCGATGTGGTCGACGCCGAGGCGGGTCAGCGAGCCCTCGCAGGAGCGCCGCACGTACTCGGGCCGTCCGTTGACCGAGCGCGACGAGGTGTCGCTGGTGTCGCGCACGATGCCGAACTTGGTGGCGATGACCACCCGGTCGCGGTGGCCGGCCAGCGCCGCGCCGACCAACTCCTCGTTGACGTAGGGGCCGTACATGTCGGCGGTGTCGAAGAAGGTCACGCCGAGCTCGAGCGCACGGTGGATGGTGGCCACCGACTCGGCGTCGTCGCCGGGACCGTAGAACTCGGACATCCCCATGCAGCCCAGCCCCTGACGAGAGACGTGCAGGCCCTGGGTTCCGAGAGCGATCGTTTCCATAGGGCCAGGCTACGCTGCGACCCGGATTTCCGAGAGACCGGGGGTTGGAGGATGCGGGATCGGGTCGCCATCGTCGGTGTGGGCTACTCCGACGTCGGGCGGGACACCGGGCTGAGCTACAAGGAGCTGACGATCCAGTCGGTGCTGGCCGCCATGGCCGACGCGGGCATGCGCCCCCACGACATCGACGGGATCAGCCTGCGCTCGTTCGGCGAGCCCGAGCCCTGGGGTGAGCCGCCCGACTCCGCCATGGGTGAGCGCCAGGCCGCGCACATGCTGGGCATGACCCCGATCCACTGGTTCAACTCCACCCAGTCGACCTTCGCCGACCTCGCCGCGTCGGCCATGGCGGCGGTGCGGTCGGGCTTCTGCCACACCTGCGTCGTCGTCCACCCGTGCCGGACCAACCGGCCCAAGAAGGCGCGGGGTGCCGCTCCGGCCGGCCCCCCTCGGGCCATGCCGCCCATTCCCGGCGACTTCCAGTTCGCCCTCCCCTTCGGCGCACCCGGCCCGGGGATGGTGGCCGGGCTGACCATGCAGCGGCACATGCAGCTCTACGGCACCACCGAGGAGCAGTTCGCCCTGCAGATGGTGGCGCAGCGGCGGCACGCCTCCCTGAACGAGCGGGCGTTGTTCCGCGACCCGATCACCGTGGAGGACTACCTGGCCTCGCGCTGGATCAGCCGGCCCGTGCGGCTGCTCGACTGCGACTACCCGTGCGACACCAGCGGGGCCATCATCATCACGACCGAGGAGCGGGCGGGCGACTGGCGCCAGAAGCCGGTGTTCGTGGAGGCAGCCGCCATGGCCTCGGTCGACAACCTCACGTGGGAGTACCTCGAGAACATCCTCGAGGGCGCCATGGTGCCCTGCGCCCGCAAGCTGTGGTCCCAGACCGACCTGCGCCCGAACGACGTGGACTGCGCCGAGCTCTACGACGGCTTCTCCATGATCGCCGTCAGCTGGATGGAGGCGCTCGGCTTCTGCGGCCAGGGCGAGGCCGGGCCGTTCATCGAAGAGGGCAACACCGCCCTCGGGGGCGCGCTCCCGGTCAACACCGACGGGGGCGTGTGCAACGTGGGCCGGCACCACGGCAGCAGTCACTGCATCGAGGCGGTCAGCCAGCTGCGCGGCGAGTGCGGCGAGCGCCAGGTCCCCGGAGCGGAGGTCGCCGTGTACACCACCGCGCACGGACCCTACGGCCACGCCGTGCTGCTCACCACGTCCTGAACGGAGGCACATGACCGACACGCCACCTCCCGCCAAGGCCGCCGCCCCGGCGCCGCGCCCCGCACCCGACCCGGTGACGGAGTTCTTCTGGAAGGGCGCGGCCGAGGGCCGGCTCCTGGTGCTCCGCTGCAACGACTGCGGCCAGTACCTGCACCCGCCCCGCCCGATCTGCCGGTTCTGCCTCTCGAGCGACGTGGCCCCCTCGCAGCTGTCGGGTCGGGCCACCTTGTACACGTGGACGGTGGCCGAACAACCGTTCCACCCCTTCTTCGCCGACAAGATCCCCTACGTGTACGCCACCGTCGAACCCGAGGAGCAGGCGGGCCTGCGCCTGATCACCAACATCGTCGACTGCGACCCCGAGTCCCTGCGCGCCGACATGCCCGTCGAGGTCGTCTTCCGGGAGGTCGACGAGGGCCTCGTCCTCCCCCTCTTCCGGCCGGCGCCGTCCTGAGGTGCGCCCGTCAACTGTCGATCGCCGCCCGAAGCTCGGCCAGCCGCGAACGGTTGAGTGAGTACCACACCCACTTGCCCCTCCGGTCACCTCTGACCAGGCCCGCCTCGCTCAGGATCTTGAGGTGGTGCGACACGGTGGGTTGGCTCTTGGCCAAGGGCTCGACGAAGTCACAGACGCAGACCTCACCCTCGGGGGCGGCAGCGAGGATGCTGAGCACCCGCAGGCGAACGGGATCGGCGAGTGCGCTGAACCCGCTGGCCAGCTCGGCGGCATCGGTCACATCGAGTGGTGCGGCGAGCACAGACGCACAGCACTCCGCCGATTGAACTCTTTTCGTAGTGGCCGACTTGCTCACGGGCACCCCTTACATTGACAAATATCGATGTATCAGCAATACTCGATACATCGACTGAGTTCGATGCTACAGGGAGGTCACCATGTCGAGGGTCCAACTCGCACTCAACGTCAGCGACATCGACGAAGCTGTCGAGTTCTACTCGAAGCTCTTCGGCACCGAGCCCGCCAAGCAGCGGCCGGGCTACGCGAACTTCGCCATCGCCGACCCGCCCCTGAAGCTCGTCCTGCTCGAGGACCGTACGGCACGAGGTCACGGGCCCGGCGGCGCCCTCAACCACCTCGGCGTCGAGGTGGAGACCACCGACGAGGTCACTGCAGCGACCGGGCGCCTGGACGACGAAGGCATGGCGACCGAGGTCGAAGAGCAGACGACCTGTTGCTACGCCGTCCAGGACAAGGTGTGGGTCAGCGATCCCGATGGTGCGCCGTGGGAGGTCTACACCGTTCTCGCCGATGCCCCGCCCGAGACCGGCGCCGCCGGCGACGGGTCGTGCTGCGTCCCCGAGGCCGTCGGGAGCGTCGCCCCCATCACGGTGGGCGCCAAAGGCGCCAAGGCCGGCTCGTCCTGCTGCTGAGCTGAAGTCACAGGCGGAGGTCAAGACGTGCGGGACACGGTGCTGTGGCGACGACTGCTCGCCGAGTTTCTGGGCAGTGCATTCCTGGCTGCCTTGGTCATCGGATCGGGCATCGCAGCCCAGAACCTCTCCCCGGGCAACATTGGACTTCAACTCTTCGAGAACGCAGCGGCCACCGCCGCCGGGCTCTTCGCCATCATCTTGATGTTCGGCCCGATCTCTGGCGGGCACTTCAATCCGGTGGTGTCCTTCGTCGATGCCGGCTTCGGTGGGCTCACGTGGCGGGATGCCGTCGCCTACCTGCCCTTCCAGACCCTGGGATGCATCTGCGGGGCGATCGTGGCCAACGTGATGTTCTCCGAGGCGGCCATCTCCATCTCGACCAAGCACCGGGCGACCGGTCCCCACTGGCTCTCCGAGGCAGTGGCCACCATCGGCCTCATGCTGGTCATCTTCGCCCTGGCCCGTACGGGGCGCTCCCACCTCGCCCCGGCCGCCGTCGGCGCCTACATCGGGGCCGCCTACTTCTTCACCAGCTCGACCAGTTTCGCGAACCCGGCCATCACCGTCGGCCGCATGTTCTCCAACAGCTTCGCCGGCATCGCGCCGTCGTCGGTCCCGAGCTTCGTCTCGGCCCAGATCGTGGGCGGCGTCCTGGCCTTCGGGTTGATCAAGGGTCTGTACCCGGGGATGACCGAGGCCGAGGCGGCCGACGTCATCGAACCGCATCTCCGTGGCGAGAACGATCTCGAAACCCGCTGAATCCGTACCCCTCGACGACATCATCGCGAAAGGAACCACATGCACCTCGTCGCCATCGGCGGAAGTGACGCTGGCATCAGCGCCGCGCTGCGAGCCCGCGAGCTCGACCCGACGACCGAGGTCACCGTCGTCGTGGCCGACGCCTACCCCAACTTCTCCATCTGCGGCATCCCCTACTACGTCTCGGGTGAGGTGACGCACTGGCGGAATCTGGCGCACCGCACCCTCGACGACCTCAAGGCGACCGGCATGGTGGTCCGCCTCAACACCTTGGCCACCGACATCGACGTGCCGGGCCGCCGCCTTCACGTGGTCGACGAAGCCGGGGGCGAGGAGCAGATCCCCTACGACCAGCTGGTGGTCGGGACCGGCGCCGTCTCGGCGCGGCCCCCGATCGAGGGATTGATCGGCGCCGACGCGCTCGGGGCTGCCGACGGAGTTCACCTGCTGCACTCCATGGGTGACACCTTCGAGCTCGTTCGCACTCTGGAGGAAGCCGAGCCCGCCAGCGCGGTCATTGTCGGTGCCGGCTACATCGGCCTCGAGATGGCCGAGGGCCTGAGCGCCCGTGGGCTCTCGGTCACCCAGTTCGAGCAACTCCCCGAGGTGCTCCCCACCGTCGACCCGAGCCTCGGTGCCTTGGTGAACGCCGAGCTGAGCACACATGGCATCGACGTCCGCACGAACACGACGGTCACGCAGATCTCCCGCGCACCCGGTGGTTCGGCAGGGCGGCTCCAGATCCACGCTGTCGAGTCGTCAGGCACGGAGCTCACTGTCTTCGCCGACCTGGTGCTGGTAGTGGTCGGGGTCCGTCCCGACACCGCTCTGGCCGTGTCCGGCGGAGCAGAACTGGGCGTCGGTGGTGCGATCAGCGTCGACCGAGGCATGCGGACCAACCTCGAAGGCGTCTTCGCCGCCGGCGACTGTGTCGTGACCCATCACCGCCTGCTCGGCCTGACCTACCTGCCGCTCGGCACCACCGCCCACAAGCAGGGTCGGGTGGCGGGCGAGAACGCCATCGGGGGGAACACCGAGTTCGCCGGAAGCCTCGGCACCCAGGTGGTCAAGATCTTCGACATGGTGGCGTCGCGCACGGGTCTGCGCGATCACGAGGCCGTCGCCGGCGGCTTCGACCCGGTCACCGTCGAGTTCGAGGCCGACGACCACAAGGCGTACTACCCCGGTAGCCATCGCATCCGCATGCGCTACACCGGTGACCGCGGGACCGGCCGGCTTCTCGGTGTCCAGCTCTTCGGGCACAAGCACGCCGAGGTGGCCAAGCGCATCGACATCGCGGCGGCGGCCATCTTCAACGAGATGAGCGTCGACGCCATGAGCGAGCTGGACCTCTCGTACACGCCGCCGCTCGGGAGCCCGTGGGACGCGGTCCAGATGGGCGCGCAGGCCTGGGTGCGAGCCCAGGGTCCGAGCCAGCACTGAGTGCGGACGCCCCGTCGGGCGGTCAGATGCACGAGTTGGGTGACATGAGCGAAAGGGGAGGAAATGGCGGACCATGAGCCGATGACAGCGCAGCAGGAGGTGCAGCTCAACCACGTAGCCAAGCACCTGCACTCGAAGTTCCACGGCATCTTCGGTTTCGAGACCATCGAGGCCTTCGTGTTCGAGAGCTATGACGACCTGGCCAAGTCGGCCACCGTGACCAAGTGGCTGACCGTCGGGGCGGAGAAGTACGCCCTCCAGCGCCTCGAAGCCCTGGCCCACACCCAGAACACGTTGAATACGATTCCGGCCGTCCTGTTCCTGTGCGTGCACAACGCCGGTCGATCGCAGATGGCGCTCGGTTGGTTCAACCACCTGGCCGCAGGACGCGCCATCGCCTGGTCGGGTGGTTCAGAGCCCGGATCCGAGCTCAATTCCGATGTCGTCAAATCAATGGACGAAGTCGGGATCGACATCTCCAAGGAATTCCCCAAGCCATGGACCGATGAGTTCCTCGGCGCGGCCGACGTGGTGGTGACCATGGGCTGCGGTGACGCCTGCCCGCTCGTGCCGGGGAAGCGGTACGAGGACTGGGAGCTCGAGGATCCGACCGGCAAGTCACTCGAGGAGATCAGACCCATTCGCGATGCCGTCAGAGATCGGGTCGACGCACTCCTCGGCCAGCTCATCGCTTCACCCCAGCCATGACTCTTTGACCCGGGCGACGGGAAGCCGCGCCTGGCAGCTGCCGGAGACCTCTCCCGCCGGCCGCTCCCTCAGCGCCGCGGCCAACGGCCGTGCGGCCTGTCCACCTCGGCACCGTCCTGGGCCAGCTCGTCGAGCTGGCGCCCGTACGCCTCGGTGTCGACGTCGTGGACCCACATGACCAGCGCGTCCTGGCCGGTCACCGGGTAGTAGTTCTTCCGCACGCCGACCGGTGCGAACCCGAAGCGCCGGTAGAGCGCCTGGGCCGCCGCATTGTTGGCCGCCACCTCCAACGAGAGCTGTGTCACCCCGTCGGCGCGCAGGGTGCGGATGGCCTCGACGATCATGGTGATGGCCACACCCGAGCGCTGGAATCCCGGAGCCGTGGCGATGGTGGTCATGTGCGCCTCGCCGTCGACGATCATGAAGCCGATGTAGCCGGCCAGCTCGGTGTCGACCCACGCGCCGCGGTAGAGCCGGCCGGAGCGCAACGCCAGCTCGGAGTCGAACACCGTCGGCGACCACGGCTCGGGGAACACCACGTTCTCGATCCGCATCACGTGCCGCAGGTCGCGGCGCCTGAGCTTCTCAAGGCGCACCCTCACCGCGAGACACCCTCGCCGGCGCCGTCCCCCCTCGCCACGCGGGCGAAGTTGCTCCGCGCGTCGGCGGACCGCATATAGAGCGGAACCACTGCTCCGGGCACCATGGGCTCCTCACCGCCCTCGAGGCGCGCCAGCGCCAGGTCGAGCAGAGCGCGCGGCGGGGGGAAGGCCAGAGCCGGCGCAGCGACGTGCACACCGGGCACCGCCTCGAGCTCGCTGCGGTAGCGCTGGGCGCCGTCTCCCACGGCAACGACGGGCACGCCCCCCAGGGTGGCCAGCGCCGTGGCCAGCTCGTCGGGCGCGAACAGTCCAGGGCCGACGCCCGTCCATCCCGCTTGGGTCCCGCCCGGCCCCTCCCCCACGGCGGCGAACACCTCGGCCCGGCGGGCGTCGACGCAGGCCAGGACCAGGCCACCGTGGCCGGCCGCGGCGGCCGCGGCCGTCAGAATCTCGAGGCTGGTGGCGCCCACGACGCCGATGTGGCGCGCCTGGGCCAGCCCCTTGGCCGCGGCCACGCCGACGCGCAGCCCGGTGAACAGACCGGGTCCCACGTCGACCGCGACCACCTCGAGGTCGGCCGGCGTGAGGCCCACCTGGTCGAGCAGGTGGGCCAGCGCGGGGGTGAGCGTCTCGACGTGACGGCGCCGCCCGGTGAGCGAGAGCTCTGCCTCGACGCCCGTGGCGGTGCGCACCGCCACGGCCACCGTCTCGGTGGCCGTCTCGATGGCCACGATGGCCCGGCTCACCCGCGCCGCCCGCCGGCATCGGCGTCCGCACCGGCACCGGCACCGGCATCGGCATCGGCATCGGCGGCGGCGGCGGCGGCGAGCAGGCCGGCCACCTCACCGGCGCGGTGAGCCCAGCGCCCGCGCCCGGTGACGCGCACCACGCGCCGCTCCGGGGACCCCGTCGGGTCGGGGGCGCGCAGCGAGACCTCGAGCAGGCTGTCCTCGAAGGCCGGCTCGGCCAGGTCGCCCCACTCGACCAGCGCCACCGCGTCCTCCTCCACCAGCTCGGCCAGGGCCAGGTCGGCCACCTCGGCCACCGAGCCGGTCCGGTAGACGTCGGCGTGGATCAGCGCGCCGACCGCGCTCTGCGCACCGCAGCGGTAGTGGCGCACCAGCGCGAAGGTGGGGCTGGTCACCGGGCCGGGCACGCCCAGCGCGGCGGCGAATCCCTGGGCGAACACCGTCTTGCCGGCACCGAGGTCGCCGACCAGGAGCACCACGTCGCCGGCCCGGCACGCCCGGGCCAGGAGCCCGGCCAGCCGGCGGGTCTCCTCGGGCGAGGTGGTCTCGGCCATCACGGGCCAGCTCATGCGCGCGCCGCGCCCATGAGGCGCTTGGCCCGCACGAGGTCGGCCCGCATCTCGGCCATCGCCTCGCCGCCGGCGCGCAGCACGTAGGCCGGGTGGTAGGTCGGGACCAGCTGGGCGCGCCCGCGGGGGAACACCTGACCGCGCAGCTCACGGATCCCCCGGGTGGTCTCGAGCAGGAGCTTGGTGGCGAAGTTCCCGAGCGTGACGATCACGGCCGGCTCGATCAACTCGATCTGCTCCTCGAGATACGGGCGGCACGCCTCGATCTCGGGCGGCAGTGGGTCGCGGTTCTGCGGGGGGCGGCACTTCACGACGTTGGCGATGTAGCACGAGGCCCGCGTGAGACCGATCTCCTCGAGCACGAGGCGGTCGAGGAGCTTGCCCGAGCGGCCCACGAAGGGCTCACCGGCCAGGTCCTCCTCGCGCCCGGGGCCCTCGCCGACGAAGAGCAGGTCCGCGGCCGGATCGCCCACGCCGAAGACGACCTGGGTCCGCCCCTTGGCCAACGGGCACAGGGTGCACGTCGACGCGGTCAGGCGCAGCTGCTCGAGGGGGTCGTGCTCAGCCACCGCTCACGTCGGGACGGTTGACGAGCACCCGCGGCATGCGCGGGCCCACGCCGCACACCACCTCGTAGCTGATCGTGTGCAGCAGACCGGCCCAGTCGTCGGCCGTGATGACCTCGTCGCCCTGGCGCCCCAGCAGCACCACCTCGTCGCCCGGCCGGACCGAGGTGTCGGCCCCGCAGTCCACCACGATCTGGTCCATGGTCACCATGCCCGCCAGCGGGCGCCGGACGCCGCCGATGAGCACCTCGTAGCCCGCGCCGAACAGGGCGCGCGGCACGCCGTCGGCGTAGCCGATGGGGACGGTGGCCACGAAGGAGCGCTCCGGCAGGGGTCGGAGCCGCCCGTAGGAGGGCCGCTCCCCCTTCCCGAGCTCGCGCACCGCCACCACCCGGGCCTTGAGCGCCATGGCCGGGAGGAGGCCCTCGCCGCCGGCCTGGGCCTCGAAGGCGTCGCGGACCGCGTCCCCCGGAAGGTAGCCGTAGATCCCGAGGCCGCAGCGCACCATGGCATAGCGGGCCCGCGGGAAGGCCACGGCCCCCGCGGTGTTGGCGGCGTGCACCATGGGCGCCGCGATCCCCGCCGCCCCCAAGTCGGCCACGAGGCGGTCGAAGCGGTCGAGCTGCGCCTCGGTGTACGCACGCGCCTCGGCATCCTCGGCGTCGGCCACGGGGAGGTGGGTCCAGACCCCCTCGAGGTGCAGCATCGGCTCGCCGACCACCCTGGACGCGATGGACGGCAGGTCCGACGGCGTGGCCCCGACCCGGTGCATGCCGGTGTCGACCTTGACCTGGACGGCTGCGGGCCGGCCGGCCCGGCGGGCCGCCTCGGCGAAGGCATCGATGCCCGCGGCCGAGTACACGGTGGGCGTGAGCCCGAACTCGAGCGCCGTGGCCGCAGCCGAGGGGTCGCACTCGCTCAGCAGGAGCACCGGTGCGCGCACGCCGTGCTCGCGCAGCTCGGCCCCCTCGTCGACCAGCGCCACCGCCAGCCGCTGGGCGCCCCCGGCCAGCGCGGCCCGGGCCACCGCCGGCCCGCCATGTCCGTAGCCGTGCGCCTTGACCACCGCGCACAGCTCGGCGGGACGGGCCACCCGGGCCAGCACGCCGGCGTTGTGGGCGATGGCCGCCAGGTCGATCTCGGCCCAGGCGGGCCGCGAGCGCCCCTGGGCCATGGTGACCACGTCGTCGGGAGCGGGCTCGATCATCCGCACGGGTGCGGGCTCATGCACCGCGCACCCCCTGGCCACGCGTCGTCGTGAGGAAGCGACCGATCAGCGGCGGCAGGTCGCCCGAGACGAGGCCCTCCGCCGGACCGAGCCCCGCGGCACGCCCGTGCACGTGAGCAGCCAGGGCCGCCGCCTCGAACGCGGGCACCTCACGCGCGCAGAAAGCGGCGATCATCCCCGAGAGCACGTCGCCGCTGCCGGCGGTGGCCAACGTGGGGCTCCCGGCGCCGGCCAGCAGCACGTCGGGCACCGCGGCAGTGGCGGGGGACGCCACCGCGGTCAAGGGGCCCTTCAGCAGGACGATGGCACCGGTCGCCGCGGCCAGCCGCCGGGCCGCCGCCAGGCGGTCCTCACCAGGTGGGCGGTCGGCCAGGCGCGCGTACTCCCCGTCGTGGGGGGTCAGGATGGTGGGGGCGGGGCGCGCCGTCACCAGCGCCCGCGCCGCCGCCTCGTCGCCCAGGGCACGCAGCCCGTCGGCATCGATCACCAGCGGGACCGGCACCCGGGCGATCACGGAGCGCAGCTCCGCCGCGGTGTCGGCATCGGTGCCGAGCCCGGGCCCGAGCACGACGGACCGGCACCGTTCGATGGCCGCCACGAAGGCATCGCCCCACCCGGCGGGCGGCAGGTCCATGCGCACCGCCTCGGTGGGCCACGCGGCGGCCGGATTGCCCGGGGAGCCCAGACGCACCATGCCGGCGCCGGCGGCCATGGCGCCGCGTGTGCACAGCACGGCGGCACCCTCCATCCCGGCCGAGCCCGCCGCCACCCCGACCGCGGTGGTCCACTTGTTGACCTGGCGCGGCCGGGGCGGGACCAGGGCGGCCACGTCGGCGTCCTCCACCAGCCAGGCCCCGGGGCTCCCCACGGCGATCCCGATGTCGGCCAGGGCGACCGCGCCGCTCAGCTGCGGACCGTCCGCCTGCAACAGCCCGGGCTTGAGCGCCGCGAAGGTCACCGTGGCGTCGGCGCGCACGGCGTCACCCGGCGCAGCTCCCGAGTCGGCGTCCACCCCCGAGGGGATGTCGATGGCCAGCACCCGGGCGCCGGCGGGCGGGCGCGGGGCGTCGTACACGCCACTGAAGCCGGTGCCGTAGGCGCCGTCGACCACCAGGTCGCACGGCGGCAGCGCCACGCCCGGACCGGCCGCCGGGTCCTCGGCCGCCAGCACCTGGACCCGGGCGCCCCGCCGCGAGAGGACGGCGGCGGCGACCCTCCCGTCGGCGCCGTTGCTCCCCTTGCCGGCCACCACCACGACCCGGCGACCGTAGGCGCCGCCGAGCAGGTCCAGGGCGTGGTGGGCCACCGCGGTGCCGGCCCGGGTCACCAGGGTCTCGTGCGACACCGAGGCCAGGGCGGCGGCGTCGGCCGCACGCATCTCCTCGCGGGTCAGGACGGGGCGCACGATTCGCCGCTGTAGTGGTCGCCGCCGTGCTCGGCCACGACGAAGGCAATGGCCACGGTGTCGGTGTGGGTGAGCGAGAGGTGCAACCTCCCGGCCCCGCGCGTGCCGGCCCGCTCGGCCGCGCCACGGTGCAGCACCAGGGAGGGCGCGTTGGCCGCGGCCCCGCGACCGCCGGTGCGCCGGACCTCCACATCGGTGAGTGCGAACGAGCCGATCCCGCTACCGAGCGCCTTCATGACGGCCTCCTTGGCGGCGAAGCGCGCCGCCAAGCCCTGGGCCAGGTCGGTGGACGCCGCGGCGTCGGAGCGCTCCGACGCCGTGAAGCAGCGATCGGCCAGGCCCGGCCGCCGTGCGAGCACCCGACGGAAGCGGGCCACGTCGACGGCGTCGACCCCCACCCCGACGATGCCGGTCCTCACTCGACGGTCACCGTCTTGGCCAGGTTGCGGGGGCGGTCCGGGTCGTGCCCGTGCAGGCGGGCCAGCCGGTAGGCCAACTGCTGCAGCGGCACCACGCCCACCACGGGCGAGAGCAGGGCGAGGGTGGGCGGGACCCACAGGACGTGGTCCGCCGCCGCGGCCGACTCCTCGTCGCCGTCGTCGGCCAGGAGCACCACGGTGGCGCCGCGACTGCGCACCTCGGCGATGTTCGAGAGCGTCTTCTCCCAGAGTGGGTTGCGCGTCGCCACCCCGACCACGACGGTGCCCGGCTCGATCAACGCGATGGGGCCGTGCTTGAGCTCACCGGCCGCGTAGCCCTCGGCGCGCAGGTAGGCGATCTCCTTGAGCTTGAGGGCGCCCTCGAGCGCGACCGGGTAGCCCACGTGGCGCCCGAGGTAGAAGAAGTCGCGGGCGTCGGTGAGCTTGGCCGCCACCGCGTCGACGGCATCGCCGCGCCCGAGCGTCTCTTCGACCAGGCCCGGCAGCGCCTCCATGGCATCGAGCACCCCGTTGAGCGCCGCCGGCGACTGGGTGCCGAAGATCTGGGCCAGGTACAGCCCCAGCAACTCGAGGGCGACGATCTGGGCCAGGTGGCACTTGGTGGAGGCCACACCGATCTCGGGGCCCGCCCGGGTGTAGAGCACCCCGTCGGCGGCGCGGGCCATCGACGAGTCCACCACGTTGGTGACCACCAGCACCTTGGCCCCGAGCCGTGCCGCCTCGCGCAGCGCCTCGGAGGTGTCGAGTGTCTCCCCGGACTGGGAGACCCCCACGCAGAGCGTGCGCTCGTTGAGCACCGGGTCGCGGTACCGGAACTCGCTGGCGATGTCGACCTCGGTCGGCAGCTTGACCCAGTGCTCCAGGGCGTACTTGGCCACCAGGGCGGCGTGGTAGCTCGAGCCGCAGGCCACGATGAACACCTTGTCGATGGCGCGCAGCTCCTCGGGGCCGAGTCGCAACTGGTCGAGGATCAACTCACCCGCCGGGCCGCGGCGGTCGAGCAGCGTGTCGGCCACCGCCTGGGGCTGCTCGTGCATCTCCTTTGACATGAAGTCCTCGTAGCCGCCCTTCTGGGCCGCCTCGAGGTCCCAGGTGACGGTGAGCTGCTCGGGCTCGACCGGCTCGCCGTCGAGGGTGGTCACCGCCAGGGAGCCCGGGGTCAGCACGGCCACCTGGTCGTCGGCCAGGGCGTAGAGGCGGCGCGTGTGCTCGAGCAGCGCCGGGATGTCCGAGGCCAGGAGCGAGACCCCGTCGTGCACGCCCAGCACGAGGGGGGTCGAGCGGCGGGCGGCCACGATCACGTCGGGCTCGTCGGCACAGATCAGCGCCACCGAGAACGAGCCGCGCACCCGGCGCAGCACGGACCGGGTGGCCTCGACCAACGTGGCCGCGCGCGCCATCTGGGCCTCGACCAGGTGGACCATGACCTCGGTGTCGGTGCCCGAGGTCAGCGTGTGACCGGTGGCCTCGAGCTCGGCGCGCAGCTCTGCGTGGTTCTCGATGATGCCGTTGTGCACGATGGCCAGCCGGCCGGTGCAGTCGGTGTGGGGGTGGGCGTTCTCGGGGGTGGGGCCCCCGTGCGTGGCCCAGCGGGTGTGGCCCAGGGCGGCGTGGTGGCCCGGCGGCGCATCGGCGGCCAGCTCGGCCAGGGCGGCCACCCCGTGCGTGCCGTCGGCGGCCCGGGCTCGCCAGACGGAACCGTCGGCCACCAGCGCGATCCCGGCGGAGTCGTACCCGCGGTACTCAAGCTGGTGCAGGGCCGCCAGGACGAGGGGGACAGCGTCGGCCTCGCCCGTCACGCCGATGATGCCGCACATGAGGGTCCAGGCTACCTGGGCCTCCGCGGGTGCCCGCGGCGCTGCGCCTCCGGGCGGATCGGGCCGGGCTCAGCCCAGTGCGGCCTCCACGGCACCGGCCAGCCGGGCCGCCACCGCCTGGGCCTGGGTGTCGACGCGGGCCTCGACCATGACGCGCACCACCGGCTCGGTGCCACTCGGGCGGAGCAGCACCCGGCCGTCGTGGCCGAGTTCGGCTTCGGCCAGGGCCACGGCCTCCCACACGGCGGCACATTCGGCCAGCCGTTCGGGCCGGGCGATGCGCACGTTCACCAGGTGCTGAGGCACGCGCTCGAGCAGGCCGGTCGAGAGCTCGGCCAAGGATCGGCCCGAGCGCAGCACCAGATCGGCCAGGGCGATGCCGGTCAGGATCCCGTCGCCCGTGGTCGAGAGATCGCGAAAGATGATGTGCCCCGACTGCTCACCACCGAGACTGAGCCCGTCGGCATCGAGCGCGGCCAGCACGTGGCGGTCGCCCACGTCGGTCTCGCGCACGCCGATGCCGTGGCCCTCCATGGTGAGGCGGAACCCCATGTTGGTCATGACCGTGACCGCCACGGTCTGGCGCGAGAGGCGCCCGCGGGCGGCCAGGTCGAGCGCGAACAGCGCCAGCAGCACGTCGCCGTCCACCACCGCGCCGGTGTGGTCCACGGCGATCACCCGGTCGGCGTCGCCGTCGAAGGCCAACCCCAGGTCGGCCTGGTGGGCCACCACGGACCGGGCCAGCTCGGCGGGGTGCGTCGAGCCGCACTGGTCGTTGATGTTGGCGCCGTCGGGCGTCGCGTGCAGGGTGGTCACGCGCGCCCCCAGATCGGCCAGCACGCCGGGCGCCACCTCGCTGGCGGCGCCGTTGGCGCAGTCCACCACCAGGTGGAGACCATCGAGCCGCCCCTCGGTGGTCGCCGCCAACCGGGCTGCATACAGGCCCACCAGGCCGTGGTCGGCGGTGATCACCCCCACCCCGAGCCCGGTGGGACGGCGGGGCAGGCCGTCCGGGTCGCCCCGCACGGACTCGAGCTCCTGCTCGATACGGCTCTCGAGCTCAGGGGAGAGCTTGGTGCCCTCGGAACCGAACAGCTTGATCCCGTTGTCGGCAAAGGGGTTGTGTGAGGCCGAGATCACCGCACCGGGCACCTTGCGGTGCACGGCCACGGTGGCCACGCCCGGTGTGGGCACCACGCCGAGGTCGACCACGTCGGCCCCCTCGGCGGCCAGGCCGGCCGAGAAGGCGGATTGGAGCAGGGGCCCCGAACGGCGGGTGTCGCGCCCGACCACGAAGGCCGAAGCAGGCAGCACCCGGGCCGTGGCCCGACCCAGGGCCAGGGCCAGCTCCGCGGTCAGCTCCTCGTTGGCCACCCCGCGTACGCCGTCGGTACCGAAACGGGCCGGCGCCATGGCAGTTCTGCGGCCTACCGCTTGGAGTACTGCGGCGCCTTGCGGGCCTTCTTGAGGCCGTACTTCTTCGACTCCTTCTCGCGGGCGTCGCGCGTGAGGAGCCCCGAGCGCTTGAGCGTGCTGCGCAGCTCGGGGTCGACCTCGCAGAGGCTCCGGGCGATGCCCAGGCGCATGGCGCCGGCCTGGCCCGAGATCCCGCCGCCGTCGATGGTGGCGTCGATGTCGAAGGACTCCGCGGTGTTGGTCAACCGCAGGGGCTCGGTGACCAGCATGCGGTGGGTGGCCGAGGTGAAGTACCGCTCGATCGGGAGCTTGTTGACCGTGATGGCGCCCTGGCCGGGGCGGAAGCGGACGCGGGCGACCGCCTGCTTGCGGCGTCCGGTGGTCTGGCTCAGTGGTGCGGGCATGGCAGCGGAGGTGTCCTTCCTGCGCGTGGGGTCGTACGCCTGGTCCGGCTCGTCAGCCGGCCCGGCGGGCCTCGGGCAGCTCGAGCGGCTCGGGCTTCTGGGCGGCGTGCGGGTGGTCGGGGCCGGCGTAGACCTGGAGCTTGCCCAGCATCTGACGGCCCAGCGTGTTCTTGGGCAGCATGCCGCGCACGGAGCGGCGGATCAGCTCGGCCGGACGCTGGGCCAGCAGCTCGGCGTAGCTGGTCGAACGGAGGCCACCGGGGTAGCCGCTGTGGCGGTACGCCATCTTGGCGCTGGCCTTGCCCGAGGTCAGCACGATCTTCTCGGCGTTGACCACGATCACGTGGTCGCCGGTGTCGACGTGCGGGGCGAAGTAGGTGCGGCGCTTACCGCGGCAGGATGGCGGCCACCTCGGAGGCCAGGCGCCCCAGAACCAGGCCGTCGGCGTCGACGACGTACCAGGCTCGCTGGATCTCGTCGACCTTCGGTGAATATGTGCGCACAGGACCGATCTTTCGCTTCCGCGTGGTAGGTGAGGCGGCTCGGGGGTCAGGACCCGTGGGCACCTCGGTGCTCCCGGGGGTCCGAGAGCCGACGTACCAGGATAGGGCCTGCAAGCTTGGGCGGCAAACCGCCCTCGCCCGGTGGAACCGGGCCGGGCGGGGTCTCGCCGTAGTCCACCGCCACCAGGCAGAGCCCCCGGGCGGGTGCAGGCTCGGGCATGGCCTGGCGCGAGGCGGCCCGGAGGCGGGCCAGCAGCCCGGCGGCGTTCTCGCGACCCCGCCCCACCTCGACCAGGGAGGCCACCAGCGAGCGCACCATCTGGTGGCAGAACGAGCCGGCCGAGATCTCGAAGCGCAGCAGCCGGGGCGGCGCCACGTCGGGGTTCCCGGGGTTCCCGGGGGTGCCGGGCACGTCGGGTCCGAGCTGGCGGGCGGCGTCGAGGGCCTCGGGCCCGGCGTCCACGCTCCAGCGGGCCTCGGTGACCCGGCGCACGATCGGCTCCGAGGCGTCGGTGCCCGGCGGGCGCCGGCAGAACGAGCGGAAGTCGTGGCTGCCCAGCAGCACGTCCGAGGCGGTGCGCATCGACACCAGGTCGAGCGGGTCGCGCACGTGCCAGGCCACGGCCTCGAGCAGCGGGTCGGGCTCGGGCGCGTTCCAGACCAGGTACCGGTAGCGGCGGGCGGTGGCCGAGCGGCGGGCGTCGAAGGTGGCGGGGACCGGCTCGGCCCGGCGCACCACCACCCGCGGGGCCAACTGGCGGTTGAGGGCGCGGGCCAGGCCCACGCCGTCGTAGGGCACGGGCGGGAGGTCGACGTGGACGACCTGGCCCCGGGCGTGGACCCCGGCGTCGGTGCGCCCGGCGCAGGTGACCAAGGGCGGCTCGCTCAGGCGCGCCGTGCGGCCCAGGGCCTCGCGCAGGGCGCCGGCCACGGTTGGGACCTCGGGCTGGACGGCGAAGCCCCGGAAGGCGGCTCCGTCGTAGGCGAGCAGGAGCCTCCAGCGCTGCCGGGCAGCACCGGTGGGATCCTCCACCGGGGGGCCGCCGCGCCTAGACGAACTCGATGCGCGCCATGGGCGCGTTGTCGCCCGGGCGCGGGCCCAGCTTCAAGATGCGCGTGTAGCCGCCCGGGCGATCGACGTAGCGGGGCCCGATCTCGGCAAACAGCTTGTGCGTCATGTCCTTGTCCCGGATCAGGGCGACCACGTTGCGGTGGTTGGCCAGACCGCCCTTGCGGGCCGCGGTCACGCACTTCTCGGCCACCGGGCGCAGCGCCTTGGCCTTGGCCTCGGTCGTCACGATCGACTCGGCCGCGATCAGCGAGGCCACCAGGTTGCCCATCATCGCTTTCTGGTGCGCGGCGGAACCGCCGAACCGGCGGCCACGCTTGGGGGTTGCCTGCATGACCGATCAGTCCCTGGTGCGCAGCGAGAGGCCGCGCTCGTCGAGACGCTGAACGACCTCGTCCGCCGACTTCTGCCCGAAGTTGGTGATGGCCAGCAGGTCCTCCATGGTCCGCTCGACCAGCTCGCCGATGGTGTTGATCTGGGCCCGCTTGAGGCAGTTGCGCGGGCGCTCGGAGAGGTCGAGCTCCTCGATCCGCAGGTCCAGGTCGGGCGAGCCGCTGGTCGTCGTGCCGGTGTCACCGAGCTCGAGACCCTGGGGGGCCTCCTCGAGGTCGGCCACCAGCGAGACCAGGTTGCGCAGCGTGTCACCGGCCGAGGCCAGGGCCTCGCGGGGCGAGATGGTCCCGTCGGTCTCGATGTCGAGGACCAGGCGGTCGTAGTTGGTCGACTGCTCCACCCGGACCGGCTCCACCTCGAAGGTCACCCGGTGCACCGGCGAGAAGATCGAGTCGATCGGGATCACGCCGATGGTCGAGGACTTCTTGTTCTTGTCCGCCGAGGCGTAGCCACGCCCTCGCTCCACCGTGACGTCGACCGCCAGGCGGCCCTTGGCGTTGATCGAGGCAATGTGCAGGTCGGGGTTGAGGATCTCGACGTCGGCGGTGACCTGGAGGTCGGCCGCCGTGGCGTCCGCCGGGCCGCGCACGTCGAGGCGCAGGGTCACCGGGTCGTCGGCGTTCACCCGGACCAGCAGGTCCTTGAGGTTGAGGATGATGTCGGTGACGTCCTCCTTGACCCCGGGCAGGGTGGTGAACTCGTGCAGCGCCTCGTCGAAACGGAGCTGGGTGACGGCACCGCCGGGGATCGACGAGAGCAGGGTGCGGCGCAGCGAGTTGCCGAGCGTGGTGCCGAACCCCGGGTCGAGCGGGCCGATGGCGAAGCGCTGCCGGTTGTTCTGCTCCTCGTCGAGCGCTTCGACGGTCGGCCGTTGGATGATCAGCATGGTGGGAACTCCTGTTGGTGCGGGACGGGGCTCGGCGTGGGCTTACTTCGAGTACAGCTCGACGATGAGCTGCTCCTGGATCGGCTCGTCGATGTGCTCGCGGAGCGGCGGGTTGAGGACGCTGACCGCGAAGCCCGAGTCGCCGGTCTCGAGCCAGGCCGGGGTCTGGCGCTCCAGGGTGTCCATGTTCCGGCGGACCAGGAAGTTGCCACGGGTGGACTCGCGGAGCGTCACCACGTCGCCCTTGCGCACCCGGTAGCTCGGGATGGTGACCCGCCGGCCGTTGACGGTCACGTGGCCGTGACGGACGAACTGGCGGGCCTGGCGACGGCTGGCCCCCCACCCGGCGCGGAAGACCACGTTGTCGAGCCGCAGCTCGAGGTTGCGCAGCAGGTTCTCACCGGTGATGCCCCCCTGGTGGGTGGCCTCCTCGTACATGTTGCGGAACTGCTTCTCCAAGATCCCGTAGATGCGACGGGCCTTCTGCTTCTCTCGCAGCTGGGACAGGTACTCGGAGCCCTGGCGCATGCGGTCGCGACCGTGCTCACCCGGGGGGTAGGCGCGGCTGTGCCGATCGGTCACGGCCTCGGAGACGGGGCACTTGAGCGAGTAGCAGCGCTCGCCCTTCAAGAACAGCTTGGTCCGCTCGCGCCGGCAGAGACGGCAGACCGGACCGGTGTATCGAGCCATGGGGTGGGGTTCCTCTTCCTCTTCCTCGTCGTTTCCTCGTCGACCTCGACCCGGGTCGCCCTAGACCCGGCGCCGCTTCTTGGGGCGGCAGCCGTTGTGCGGGATGGGGGTGACGTCCTTGATGCCGACCACCTCGATGCCCACGGCGGCCAGCGACCGGATGGCGGTCTCGCGCCCCGATCCGGGGCCGCGCACCAGCACGTCGACCTTGCGGACGCCGTGCTCCATGGCCCGCTTGGCGCAGGCCTCGGCGGCCAGCTGGGCGGCGAAGGGGGTGGACTTGCGCGAGCCCTTGAAGCCGACGTTGCCCGCCGACGCCCAGGCCAGCACGTTGCCCTCGGGGTCGGCAATGGAGACGATCGTGTTGTTGAAGGAGCTCTTGATGTGCGCCACGCCGTAGGCGATGTTCTTGCGCTCCTTGCGGCGGGGGCGGCGGGCCCCCGGCTTGGCTGGCTTGGCCACTACTTCCTCACCTTCTTCTTCCCGGCCACCGTCTTCTTGGGGCCCTTGCGCGTGCGGGCGTTGGTGTGGGTCCGCTGGCCGTGGACGGGCAGTCCCTTGCGGTGCCGCACCCCCTCGTAGCAGTTGATCTCCATCTTGCGCTTGATGTCCTGGGAGACGTCCCGGCGCAGGTCGCCCTCGACCCGGAAGCTGGTGTCGATGTAGCTGCGGAGCTTGGCCACCTCCTCGTCGGTCAGGTCACGCACCCGCGTGGAGGGATTGATGTCGACGCTGTCGGTGATCTGCTTCGACAGCGTGGGGCCGATGCCGTAGATGTAGGTGAGCGCGATCTCGAGGCGCTTCTCACGGGGGATGTCAACCCCTGCAATGCGGGCCATGTGCCTTCCTCTCCTAACCCTGCCGCTGCTTGTGGCGCGGGTTGTCGCAGATCACCCGCACGACGCCGCGTCGACGGATGACCTTGCACTTCTCGCAGATCGGCTTCACGCTCGGCCGAACCTTCACTGGCGTCCTGTCCTCTTCTCGTCCCGTACTCGCCCGGTCACTTGTACCGGTAGGTGATGCGACCCCGGCTGAGGTCGTAGGGAGTGATCTCGACCTGCACCTTGTCCCCCGGAAGGATCCGGATGCGGTGCATCCGCATCTTCCCCGAGCTGTGCGCCAGCACCTTGTGTCCGTTCTCGAGCTCGACACGGAACATGGCATTGGGCAGAGGCTCGACCACCGTGCCTTCGAGCACGATGGCGTCTTCCTTGGGCTTGGGCAGGTCACTCCCTCCTGGTTCGTCCTTGTTTTGTCCTGTTGCTGCTGGCCCGATGGCGCACCGCAGGCGCGAAGCCGGAACGGGGCGGATCGGGCGTGGCCGCCGGGCGGGTGGCACCCCGAGGAAGCCAGGCCCAGAAGCAGCGAATGAGTTTACCGCATCCCGGGGGAAAATCCAGCCCGAGCCGGTGAATGCCCTGGCCGGGCCCCCGAGGCCGGGCCGGCCACCACGTCGGGCCAGGTCAGGGCCGTCACGAAGGTCAGGGTAGCGTCAGGACCTCCGGGCCGTCGTCGGTGACGGCAATGGTGTGCTCGAAGTGGGCCGAGAGGCTCCCGTCCGCGGTCACCACGCTCCAGTCGTCGTCGAGCAGCAGGGTCTCGGGGGACCCCACGTTGACCATGGGCTCGATGGCGAACACGTTGCCCGACTTGAGGGTGGGCCCCTTGTTCCCCGGCCAGTAGTTCGGCACCTGGGGTTGCTCGTGCATGGCGGTGCCGATGGCGTGACCCACGTACTCGCGGACCACGCTGAAGCCGGCGGCCTCGGCCACGTTCTGCACGGCCCGGCCGATCTCGTGCAGCGAGTTGCCCACCGTCATCTGCTCGATCCCTGCCCACAGGCTCCGCTCGGTGACCTCGAGGAGCTGCCGAGCCTGGGCCGACACCGTGCCGATGGCCATGGTGAAGGCGGCGTCGCCGTGGTAGCCCTCGATGATCGCCCCGCAGTCGATGGACATGATGTCCCCCTCCTCGAGCACGTACCCGCCGGGGATCCCGTGGACGATCATCGAATTGGGGGAGGTGCAGATCACCGCCGGGTAGCCGTGGTAGCCGAGGAAGTTCGAGGTGGCCCCCCGGCGTGCGAGCACCTCGCGGGCCAGCAGGTCGAGGTCGGCCGTGGTCATGCCGGCCTTGGCGGCGGTGCGGATGACCTCGTGCATCTCGGCCACCACCTTGCCAGCCCGTCGCATCTTGGCCAGTTCGGCCTCGTTTCGCCTCACCGCGCCTCGCCTTCCTTCTTCTGCCTGCGCCGCCGCTGGTCGACGGCCGCCACCAGGCGCCGGGTCACCGCGTCGGGGGACCCCGTCCCGGAGAGCTCCACCAAGAGCCCACGTTCCTTGTACCAGTCGAGGAGGGGTGCCGTCTCCTCCTCGTAGAGGTCGAGCCGCCGCTCGATCGCCTCCTCGGTGTCGTCGAGCCGCTGGACCACCTCACCGCCGCACACGTCGCAGGTCCAGTTGATCAGGGGCGGGGTGGCGGTGGAGTAGTTCGCCCCGCAGTCGACGCAGACCCGGCGCGACGCCAGGCGCTTCATGACCAGGCTGGTCGGCACGTGCAGGTTGATCACCAGGTCGAGCCCGGGGTTGACCATCTCGGCCAGCGCCTCGGCCTGTCGGATGGTGCGCGGGCAGCCGTCGAGCACGAAGCCTCTCCCCTTGGTGTCGCGCTCGGAGAGCCGGGCCTCGACCATCTCGAGCACCAACTCGTCGGGGATCAGCTCGCCGCGGTCCATGCGAGCCTGGGCGCGCTGGCCGAGCGGGGTACGCCCCTTGACCTCGCTGCGCAACATGTCACCGGTGGACACGTGCGGTACCACGTAGTGATGTGAGAGGCGGACGCACTGCGTCCCCTTCCCGGCCCCCTGTTTGCCGAGGACCACGAGCCTGACCCCGGGAATCACTGAGGCCTACTTCAGGAAGCCTTCGTAGTTGCGCATCATGAGCTGGCTGTCGATCTGGCGCATGGTCTCGAGGGCCACGCCCACCGAGATCAAGAGGGTGGTCCCGTAGAACGGGAAGCGGTTGAGGTGCCACAGCGCCATCAGGAGTGACGGAACCACGGCGACCGAGGCCAGGAAGAGGGCCCCGACCACGGTGATGCGGCTCAGGATATGTGCGAAGTAGCGCTCGGTCGGCGGGCCGGGTCGGATGCCGGGGACGAACCCGCCCTGCTTGCGGATCATGTCGGCCTGCTGGTGCGGGTCGAAGGCCACGTACACGTAGAAGAAGGTGAACATGACGATGAGCAAGAAGTACGACCCGATGTAGAAGAAGCTGGTCGGCGTCAGGTGGGTGCGCACGAAGTTCTGGAACCAGTTCCACGGGATCACGTTAGAGAGCAGGACCGGGATGTAGAGCACAGAGCTGGCGAAGATGATGGGGATCACACCCGACTGGTTCACCTTGAGCGGGATGTAGGTCGAACTCCCCCCGTACATCCGGCGGCCCACGACCCGGCGGGCAAAGGTGACCGGGATACGGCGCTGCCCCTGGTCCATGAAGACGATGAGCACAAGGAGCAGGAGTGAGACGATCAGGATGACCCCGAACTTGGCCCGGCCTCCCTCCTGGTAGATGGCCTTGAAACCGGTGGGGATGGCGGCCACCACGTTGGCGAAGATCAGGATCGACATGCCCTGGCCGATGCCGCGCTGGGTGATGAGCTCGGCCAGCCACATGACCATGGCGGTGCCCGCGGTGAGGATCAGGACCATGAGGAGCGAGAGCGGCCAGCTGAAGCTCGGGATCAGGTCGATGTTCGTGCCGAGCAGCGCCGCGTCGTGGCCGTGGAAGGCGTAGACCAGCCCGGCCGACTGCATGACCGCCAGCGCCACCGTGAGGTAGCGCGTGGTCTGGGTGATCTTCTTCTGCCCCACCGCGCCCTGGTCGCGCCACTCCTCGAGCTTGGGGATGACGGTGGAGAGCAGCTGGATGATGATGGAGCTGGTGATGTAGGGCATGACGCCCAGGCCGAACACGGCCAGGCGCACCAGGGCACCACCGCTGAAGAGGTTGAGGAAGCCGAGCACGCCCGAGGAAGAGGCCTGGCTCTCGAGCGACTGCAGGCGCGACCAGTTGACCCCGGGCACGGGGATGTTTGCCCCGATCTGGTACAGGGCGATGATGGCCAGCGTAAAGACGACCTTGTTGCGAAGGTCGGGGACCCTGAAGATGTTGGCGAGCCGGGAGAGCATGGCCGTTCTCTCAGCGAAGTCCCGGTGCGACGGTCACTAGCGGTTCATCAGGGCATTGCCCGAGGCCGGCGGGCGCCCGTGCGCGAACGGCAGCGGGACACGCTCGACGGTCCCTCCGGCGGCGACGATGGCCGCCTCGGCCGACTTCGAGAAGGCATGGGCCGACACTCGCACCGGCCGGTGCAGCGAGCCTTGCCCGAGCACCTTGACCAGCGCCTTGGGGCGGGCCAGGCCGGCGTCGACCAGGGTCTGGACGGTCACCTCGTCCGCCTCGAGTGCGTCGAGGGCGGCCAGGTTCACCGGCGTGTACTCCACCCGGAAGGGGTTGGTGAACCCCTTGAGCTTGGGGATCCGCTGCATGAGGGGGAGCTGGCCACCCTCGAAGCCGGCGGGCATGGTGTTGCGCGCCTTCTGGCCCTTGGTGCCGCGACCGGCCGTCTTGCCGCCCTTGCCACCGATGCCACGGCCGACCCGGCGCTTGGCCTTGGTCGCGCCCGTGGGCGGGGCGAGATCGTGGAGCTTCACTCCGACACCTCCTCGACGCTGATCAGGTGCGGCACGCGGGCCAGCATGCCGCGGATCTCGGGGCGGTCCGGGAGCTCGTTGGACTGGCCAATGCCGCGGAGGCCGAGCGCGCGCAGGGTGCCGCGGTGCTTGGGCTTGGTGCCGATGGCCGAGCGCGTCTGGGTCACGCGCACCCGGGACTCACCGGCGGCCTTGGTGGTGCGGGGCGCCATGGTCAGCGCGCCTCCGCCGCGTAGAGCTCGGTCTCGCGCTTGCGCTCCCGGTAGGCACGCAGGACGCCACCGGGCGTGACCTCGTCGGCCGCCTTGCCGCGCAGCTCGGCCACCTCGTCGGGCCGCCGCAGCAGCTTGAGCCCGGCGATGGTGGCGTGGGCCACGTTGATCCCGTTGGACGAGCCCAGCGACTTGGCCAGGATGTCGCGGATGCCGGCCATCTCGAGGATGTGCCGGGCCGCGCCGCCGGCGATGACACCGGTTCCCGGAGCCGCGGGCTTGAGCAGGACGCGCCCGGCGCCGCTCTCGCCGATGATGGGGTGGACGATGGTGCTGCCGGCCAGGGGCACCTCGAAGAGATTCTTGCGCGCCTCCTCGATGCCCTTCTGGACGGCCAGCCCGGCCTCCTTGGCCTTCCCGTAGCCCAGGCCGACCTTGCCGTTGCCGTCGCCCACCACCATGAGGGCGGCGAAGGAGAAGCGGCGGCCACCCTTGACCACCTTGGCCACCCGGTTCACCTTGATGGTGCGCTCTTCGTACTGCGTGTCGACCATGCTCAGAACTCCAGTCCTGCGGCCCGTGCCGCGTCGGCCAGAACGGCCACTCGCCCGTGGTAGACGAAGCCGCCCCGGTCGAAGACCACCGTGGTGATCCCGGCCGCCTTGGCCCGGGAGCCCAGGAGGCGCCCGACCGATTCCGCGCCCGTCACGTTACTGCCGCCCGCCTGGCCCAACGACGCACGCAGCTCCGGCTCCACCGAGGAGGCGGCAACCAGGGTGCGGCCGGCCGCGTCGTCGATGAGCTGGGCCGAGATGTGGCGGTTGGACCGGGACACGGCCAGGCGCGGGCGCTCGGCCGTGCCCCGCACCTTCGAGCGGACCCGGGCGTGTCGACGGATGCGCAGTCTGCTGCGGTCGCTGGTACGTCCCATCTACTTGGCTGCCTTTCCGGCCTTGCGCAGCACGCGCTCGTCGGCGTAGCGCACGCCCTTGCCCTTGTAGGGCTCGGGCTTGCGCAGCTTGCGGATGTCGGCGGCCACCTGGCCCACCCTCTCCTTGTCGATCCCCTTGACGATGATCCGGGTGGGAGCGGGCACCTCGAAGGTGATGCCCTCGGGTGCCTCGACCACCACCGGGTGGGAGAAGCCCAGCGCCAGCTCGAGCGCGGCCGGACCCTTGGCGGTGGCCCGGTAGCCGACGCCCACGATCTCGAGCTCCTTGGTGAAGCCCTCCGTGACGCCCGAGACCATGTTGGCCACCAGCGAGCGCGACAGGCCGTGGAGGGCGCGGTGCCGGCGCTCGTCGTCGGGGCGGCTCACCACCAGGGTGTCGCCCTCCTGGGCCACCGAGATGCCCTCGGGGAGGCGGCGCTCCAGGGTCCCCTGGGGGCCCCTGACGCTGACCAGCGAGCCGCTGGCGGCCGAGCCCTCGAGCGTGACAGTCACGTTCGAGGGGACGGTGATCGGGGCGCGTCCGACGCGCGACATCAGGCCTCCCCTCGCGGCACGGTCCCGAGCCGGTGGCAGGCGCCGGTCGAACGGCTACCAGACATGGCAGAGCACCTCCCCGCCCAGGCGGCGACGGCGCGCCTCGGCGTCGGTCAGCAGGCCCTGGCTGGTCGAGACCACGGCCACGCCCATGCCGCCGAGGACGCGGGGCATCCCGTCGGCCTGGGCGTAGATCCGCAGGCCCGGCTTGGAGACGCGCTTGATCCCGGCGATCGTGCGGGTGCGGTCCCGGGAGTACTTCAAGGTGATCTCGAGGACGGTCCCGGGCTTGTGCTGGTTGGGCTCCACCCGATAGCCCGAGATGAAGCCCTCGCGCTCGAGGATCGACGCGAGCGACTCCTTGAGCTTCGAGCCGGGCATGCGCACGGTGTCGAACATGGCGGAGTTGGCGTTGCGGATGCGGGTGAGCATGTCCGCAATGGGGTCGGTCATGGTCATGGTCGCCTACCAGCTCGCCTTCGTGACGCCGGGCACCTCGCCCGCATGCACCATGACCCGCAGGCAGATACGGCACAGCCCGAATTTGCGGTAAACCGCCTTCGGCCGCCCGCAGCGCTGGCACCGGGTGTACGCCCGGACCTTGAACTTGGGGGTACGCCGTTGCTTCTCGATCAAAGCCTTCTTCGCCATGGTGCTACCGGGTCTCCTGTCGGAACGGAAATCCGAACGCTGCCAGGAACGCTCGTCCTTCCTCGTTGGTGCGTGCGGTGGTGACGATGGTGATGTCCATGCCGCGGGTCGTGTCGATCTTGTCGTAGTCGATCTCGGGGAAGATCAGCTGTTCTGTCACCCCGAAGGTGTAGTTGCCGTGCCCGTCGAACGACCGGGCCGAGAGGCCGCGGAAGTCACGGATGCGTGGAATGGCCAGCGAGAGCAGGCGGTCGAAGAACTCCCAGGCCCGGTCGCCCCGCAACGTGGCCTTGACCCCGATGGCCTGGCCCTCGCGCAGCTTGAAGCCGGCGATCGACTTCTTCGCCCGGGTGACCACCGGCTTCTGGCCGGTGATCAGCTCGAGGTCCCGCTGGGCGCCCTCGAGGAGGGAGGCCTGCTGGGTGGCCCGGCCCACGCCCATGTTGACCACGATCTTCTCGAGCCGCGGCACCTCCATGACGTTGCCCAGCCCCAGGTCGTCCTTGAGCCGGTCGCGCACCTCGACCAGGTAGCGCTCCTTGAGCCGCGGCCGGGCCGGGGCGTTCGTGGCGCTCACAGCTCGGCCCCGCACTTCTTGCAGACGCGCAGCTTCTCGCCCGCGTCGTTGAAGCGGTAGCCCGCCCGGGTGGGCTTGTCGCAGCCCTTGCAGACGAGCGCCACCGTCGACACGTGCACCGGCATGAACTTGTCGATGATGCCGCCCTGCTGGGTGGCCCGGGTCGGCTTGGCATGGCGCTTGGCGATGTTGACGCCTTCGAGGATGACCCGGTCGCGTGCGGGGATGGCCCGCACGACCTCGGCCTTCTTGCCCTTGTCCTTGCCGGACAGGACCACCACGGTGTCTCCCTTGTGAATTCGCATCACAGCACCTCCGGGGCCAGCGACACGATGCGCATGAACCGCTTGTCGCGCAGCTCGCGACCCACGGGGCCGAAGATGCGGGTCCCGCGCGGCTGCTGCTGATCGTTGATGAGCACGGCGGCGTTCTCGTCGAAGCGGATGTAGCTGCCGTCGGGACGGCGCTTCTCCTTCTTGGTCCGCACGACCACGCACTTGACGACGTCGCCCTTCTTCACGGCGGCGCCGGGGATGGCGTCCTTGACCGTCGCCACGAAGACGTCACCGATGCTGGCGTAGCGACGGCGCGAGCCCCCGAGGACACGGATGCACAGCACCTCGCGCGCACCGGAGTTGTCGGCCACCCGGAGCCGGGATTCCTGCTGGATCATCGAGCCCGCTCCACCACTTCGGTCAGCCTCCAGCGCTTGAGCTTCGAGAGCGGACGAGTCTCTTGGACCCGGACACGGTCGCCGACCTTGGCGGTGTCCTGGGCGTCGTGCACGTAGAGCTTCTTGGTGCGCTGGACGGTCTTGCCGTACCTCGGGTGGCGCACACGCTCCACCACGGCCACCACGACCGTCGAGGCCATGGCATCGGAGACGACGATGCCCTCGCGCACCTTGCGGCGGTTGGGGCGCTCCTCAGCCTCCTGCTTCTCTGCGGTCTCGTCGGCCATCAGGCCTCATCCTCTTCGTCGTCGATGTGATCGTGGTCGTGATCGTGGTCGTGGTCGTGATCGTGGTCGTGGTCGTGGTCGTGGTCGTGGAGCTCGGCTTCCGCCGCGGCCGCCCTGGCCTCGGCCTTGTCCTGACGCTCCTGGTCCTCGGCGGCCAGCTTGGCCCGGGCCGCCTCGTGCTCGGCCTGTGTGGGGGCGACGTAGGCGCCCTCGGCCTCGAGGATCTCGCGGGCCCGCAGGATGGTCAGCATGCGGGCCACCTCACGGCGGACCTGGCCCACGCGGGCAGGGTTGTCCAGCTGGCCGGTGGCCAGCTGGAACCGGAGGTTGAACAGCTCGCGGCGCGACTCCCCCAGACGGGAGGTCAACTCGTCGGCGTCGAGCATCGAGAGGTCGTGGGCCGTGGGCATCAGATCGCCACCTCAGCGTGGCCGTGGGTGCCGGGCCGCACGACGAAGCGCGCCTTGAACGGCAGCTTCTGGATGGCGCGCTCCATGGCGGCGCGGGCCAACTCCTCGTCGACGCCGGCCAGCTCGAAGAGGATGCGGCCGGGGTGCACCACGGCCACCCAGAGCTCGGGGTTGCCCTTGCCCGAGCCCATACGGGTCTCGGCCGGCTTCTGGGTGATCGGCTTGTCCGGGAAGACACGGATCCACACTTTGCCGCCACGACGCACATGACGGGTCATAGCGATTCGGGCGGCCTCGATCTGGCGGGCGGTCAGCCAGCCCGGCTCCAGGGCCTGGATGCCGAAGTCGCCGAACGCCACGGTGCTGCCGCCCCGGGCCGCCCCGGTGAGGCGGCCCCGCTGGGTCTTGCGGTGCTTGACCTTCTTGGGCATCAACATGTCAGTCCGACTCCTTGCGGAAGTGGGGCGCCTCGTGGTGCTCGTGGCGGCGCTGGCGCTCCATCTCCTCATCCCGGGTGAGCTGGCGCTCCAGCTCGTCGGGCTCGGTCGGCGACGGCAGCAGGTCGGCCACCGGAACCTCGACCTCCTCGTCGGTCTCCACGCCGTCGGCGGCGACCACCACGGTCTCGGTCTCGGCCTCGGTCTCGGTCTCGGTCTCGGTCTGGGTCTCCGTCTCGGTCGCGACCTCGGTCTGGATCTCGATCTCCGCCTCGATCTCGCCCTCGCCGTCGCCCGCTCCGGGCTCGGTGCCCGGGGCGAAGCCCTCGGCACGGCGACGCCCGCCGCCGGCGGTGATGAGCCGTCGGGGACCGGATGCCTGACCCGAGGTCTCCCCGACGGCCATGGCGGCCTCGCGGGTGATCTTGTCGTCGATGGAGACCTTGTAAGGGAGGATGTCGCCCTTGTAGATCCAGACCTTCACGCCGACCCGGCCCGATGTCGTCCGCGCCTCGCGGAAGCCGTAGTCGATGTCGGCACGCAGCGTGTGCAGGGGCACGCGGCCCTCGCGGTACTGCTCCTTGCGGGACATCTCGGACCCACCGAGTCGGCCCGAGCACTGCACCTTGATACCCTGGGCCCCGGCCTTCTGCACGGTCTGGATGGCCCGCTTCATGGCCCGGCGGAAGGCCACGCGGCGCACCAGCTGGTCACAGATGCCCTGGGCGATGAGCGCGGCGTCGAGCTCGGGCTGCTTGATCTCTTGGATGTTGAGCTGGATCCGGTTCTGCAGGCCCGTGATCTGCTCGAGGTGCTTCTTGAGCCGGTCGGCCTCGGCACCGCGGCGGCCGATGACGATGCCCGGGCGAGCCGTGTGGATGTCGACGCGCAGGCGGTCGCGCGTGCGCTCGACCTCGATCCGGCTCACTGCGGCCGACTCGAGCTGGCGCATGAGGTAATCGCGGATCTTCCAGTCCTCGACCACGAACTCGCGGTAGTTGCGCTCCTCGAACCAGCGGGACTTCCAGTCGGTGGTGATCCCGAGGCGGAAGCCGTAAGGGTTGACCTTCTGGCCCATCTACTCGTCCTCGCTCTTCTCGTCCTCGGCGCCCTCGGGCGACGCCTCGGCGGTCGCCGAGGTCTCCTCAGCCTCAGCGGCCACGACCTCGGCGGCCACGGTCTCCTCGGCTCCTGCCTGTTCGGCTTCGACGACCTCGGCCTCTGTCTGCTCGGCCTCCTCGGCCTCCGACGCGGCCGCCTCGGCCTCGGCGGCCCGGGCCGCGGCCCGGCGCCTCGAGAGGCGACCCGACAGGTCGGCCCGGCGGCGCGACGACTCGACCCGACGCGAGCGGTTGGCGCTCACGGCCTCGAGGCGCCGGCGGCGGTGCTCGAGGCGGTCGGCCGGGAGACGGCTCACGATGATGGTGATGTGGCAGGTGCGCTTGCGGATGCGCGTGGCCCGGCCACGGGCCCGGGGCCGCCAGCGCTTCATGGTGGTGCCCTCGTCGGCGTAGCAGGCCGAGACGTAGAGCTCCTCGGGGTTCTGCTGATCGTTGTGGGCCGCGTTGGCCACGGCGGAACCGAGCACCTTGCCGATGACCTGGGCCGCCTCGCGCTCGACGCCGTTGAGGATCTCCGCGGCACGCTGGACGTCCTCACCCCGGATCAGGTCGAGCACCTGGCGAGCCTTGGAGGCCGACAGGCCACAGTGCCGGTGGACGGCCCGGGTCCCGGGGCGCTCGTTGGTCTTGGTCGCCGTCATCGGCGGGCTCCCCGCTCCTGGCCGGCGTGGTACCGGAAGGTCCGGGTGGGGGCGAACTCGCCCAGCTTGTGACCGACCATCGACTCGGTCACGTACACCGGGACGTGGCGCCGTCCGTCGTGCACGGCGATGGTGTGCCCGACCATGTCGGGGATGATCGTGGACCGGCGGGACCAGGTCTTGATGACCTTCTTGTCCCCACTGGCGTTGAGCACGTCGACCTTCTTCAACAGGTGGTCGTCGACGAAGGGGCCTTTCTTCAGGCTACGCGGCATGGTTCCTCACCCTCGCCTTATCGCCGTGCGCCGCGTGTACGGCGCCGACGCACGATCATGTCGTTGGACTTCTTGTTCCGTGACCGGGTGCGGCCCTCGGGCTTGCCCCACGGGGAGACCGGATGGCGGCCACCGGAGGACTTGCCCTCGCCACCACCGAGCGGGTGGTCGACCGGGTTCATGGCCACACCACGCGTCTGGGGGCGCTTGCCCTGCCAGCGGGCCCGGCCGGCCTTGCCGACCTTGATCAGCTCGGCCTCGGAGTTGCCGACCACGCCGAGCGTGCCCCGGCAGTCGATGGAGACCCGGCGCATCTCGGTGGAGGGCAGCCGCAGGGTGGCGAACAGGCCCTCCTTGGCCACCAGCTGCACGCTCATGCCGGCGCCGCGGGCCATCTTGCCGCCGCCTCCCGGCCGCAGCTCGACGTTGTGGATGGTCGAGCCCACCGGGATGTAGCGCAGGGGCAGGGCGTTGCCGGGACGGATGTCCGCGCCCTGCCCGCTCTGCAGCGTGTCCCCGACCTTCACGCCGGCCGGAGCGAGGATGTAGCGCTTCTCACCGTCGGCGTAGTGCAGCAGCGCGATGCGCGCGTTGCGGTTGGGGTCGTACTCGATGCTGGCCACCTTGGCCGGGATCCCGTCCTTGTTCCGGCGGAAGTCGATGATCCGGTATTGCTGCTTGTGACCACCGCCACGGTGGCGCGACGTCTTGCGGCCGTAGCTGTTGCGGCCACCGGTCTTGGGCTTGGGCGCGAGCAGCGACTTCTCGGGGCGGTCGCGGGTGATCTCCGAGAAGTCCGAGACCGTCTGGAACCGGCGGCCGGGGCTGGTGGGCTTGCGTGAGCGGAGTGGCATGGGAATTCCTGATCAGCGCTCGAAGAGGTCGATGGAGTCGTCGGGGTGCAGTGTCACGATGGCGCGCTTGGTGTTGGGTCGCTTGCCCCGCACGTTGGTGCGCCGGTTGCGGGTCGCCTTGCCCTTGCGGTTGAGGGTGTTGACCTTGGTCACCCGCACGCCGAAGGCCTGCTCGACGGCGTGGCGCACGTCGATCTTGGTGGCCTGGGGGTCGACGATGAAGACGTAGACCTTCTCGTCCATGAGGGCGTAGCTCTTCTCGGAGACCACGGGCCGGATGAGCACGGACATGGCGTCACGCATCGGTGGCTGCCTCCTCGGCCTCGTCGGTACCCGTGTCCTCGCCGCGGTGTGTCCCCGCGAAGTCCGTGGCGGCACCCGGCAGCGTGCGGTCGGAGAAGACCAGCCAGTCGGCCCGGAGCACGTCGTGGGCCGAGAGCTCGGGCACGGTGGTCGTCTGGGCCTCGGGCAGGTTGGCGAACGAGCGAGCGGCGTCCACCTCGTCGCGGCCGAGCACGATCAGGACGATGCCCGACGTCTTGAGCTTGCGCAGGACGGTGGCGGCGTCCTTGGTCTTGGGCTCGGTGATGGCCCAGTCGTCGATCACCAGGATCCGCCCGATCTCGGCCCGGTCGCTCAACGCCGAGAGCAGCGCCAGGCGCACCATCTTCTTGGGGGTCCGCTGCGCGTAGCTGCGCGGCTTGGGGCCGAGCGCCACACCGCCGCCGCTCATGGAAGGCGACCGGCTGGATCCTTGGCGGGCCCGTCCGGTCCCCTTCTGACGGAACGGCTTGGCGCCGCCGCCGCGCACCTCGGCCCTGGTCTTGGTCGACTGGGTCCCGGCCCGGACGCCGGCCAGCTGGGCCGTCACCACCTGGTGCAGGACGGCCCGGTTCGGCTCCAGCCCGAAGACGGTCGGCTCGAGGTCGACCGTGCCCAGGTCGTGGCCGGCGGCGTTGCGCCTGGGGGCCGTGCGGGCCACCGGAGCCGGGCGCTCCTTCTTGACTGCGTTGCGCAGCACGGTGCCGCTGCGGCCCTGGGCCGGCGTGATGGAAGCCACCGTCATCGTCCCCTCCCGGCCTTGGGCGTGGGCGTCTTGACCGATTCGCGCAGCACCACGACGCTGCCGCGGGCGCCGGGGACGGCCCCCTTGACCAGGACCACCTCGCGCTCGGGGTCGGCCTGGACCACCTCGAGGTTCAACGCCGTCACCTGACCCCCGCCGAGCTGCCCGGCCATGCGGGTGCCCTTGAAGACGCGGGACGGGGTGGCGCAGGCACCGATCGAGCCAGGTGCCCGGTGGTGGCCGTGGTTACCGTGGGAGCCTCCCTGGCCGCTGGAAGTTGTGCCGCTTGATGCCGCCGGCGAAGCCCTTTCCCTTGGACATGGCGATGGCGTCGACCCGCTCCCCCGCCGCCCACAGATCGGCCGAGAGCTCCTGGCCCACGGTGTACTCGGCCACGTCGTCGAGCCGCAGCTCGAGGAGGGCGCGGCCGGGGTTCACCCCCGCCTTGGCGTAGTGCCCGGCCTGCGGCTTGGTCAGGGTGGAGTTGCGCCGGAAGCCCCAGGTCACCTGCAGCGCGGAGTAGCCGTCGGTCTCGGGCCTCTTGACCTGGACCACGCGCACGGGCGCGACCTTCAGCACCGTCACCGGAATGGCGCGGTTCTGGTCGTCCCAGACCTGGGTCATGCCGACTTTCTCGCCGACGATGGCCTTGCTTGCCACGTGTCCTCTTCCTCTGTCGTCCTGTTGCGGGCGGCTCGGGCATCCCCGTGCACACGCCAACGCTCCGCCCGGGAATCCCGAGCGGAGCGCTCGAATGGTTCGGCGTGAGGTCCCGGCCAGGCCGGCGATCACGCACGTCTGTTGTCTGCGCAGCACCGTGGTGCCACTGCGACACCGGGGTGCCGCTGCCCGCCGCACGGCGGCAGGCTCGCCCCGGTCAAGCCTCGATCAGGCGGCTCGCCAGGGTACACCATGGGCTCCGGCCCTGCCAGGCCACGCCCGCCGGGCGGTCAGGCGGTCTGGATCTTGATCTCGATGTCGACGCCGGCCGGCAGGTCGAGGCGCTGCAGCGAGTCGACCGTCTTGGGCGTGTGCTCGACGATGTCGACCAGGCGCTTGTGCACCCGCATCTCGAAGTGCTCGCGGCTGTCCTTGTACTTGTGGGGCGAGCGGATCACCGTGTAGCGGTGCTTCTCGGTCGGCAGCGGCACCGGCCCGCGCACCTTGGCCTGGGTGCGCAGCACCGTCTCGACGATCTTCTTGGTCGACTGGTCGAGGATCTCGTGGTCGTAGGCCTTGAGGCGGATGCGGATCTTCTGCTTGTGGCCGTCGGCCACGTCGGCTGCGGCTCTGTGTCGGGTGTGCCGGCTACTACTTGAGGATCTTCGTGACCCGGCCCGCGCCGACCGTGCGGCCACCCTCACGGATGGCGAAGCGCAGGCCCTCGTCCATGGCGATCGGCTTGCCCAGCTCGACGGTCATCTCGGTGTTGTCGCCGGGCATGACCATCTCGGTGCCCTCGGGCAGCGTGATGGAGCCGGTCACGTCGGTCGTCCGGAAGTAGAACTGCGGGCGGTAGTTGTTGAAGAACGGCTTGTGGCGGCCGCCCTCCTCCTTGGTCAGCACGTAGACGTTGGCCTCGAAGTTGGTGTGCGGCGTGATCGAGCCCGGCTTGCAGAGCACCTGGCCCCGCTCGACCTCCTCCTTCTTGGTGCCGCGCAGGAGGGCGCCGATGTTGTCGCCGGCCTGGCCCTCGTCGAGCAGCTTGCGGAACATCTCGACGCCGGTGCACGACCGTCTTCTGGGTGTCGCGCAGCCCGACGATCTCGACCTCGTCGCCGACCTTGACCACGCCCTGCTCGACCTTGCCGGTGACCACGGTGCCGCGGCCGGTGATGGTCAAGACGTCCTCGATCGGCATGAGGAACGGCTTGTCGACGTCACGCGTCGGGCTCGGGGATGAAGTCGTCGACCGCCTCCATCAGCTCGATGATCTTCTCCGTCCCACTCGGGGTCGCCCTCGAGGGCCTTGAGGGCGCTGACCCGGACCACCGGGGTGTCGTCGCCGGGGAACTCGTACTCGCTGAGCAGCTCGCGGACCTCGAGCTCGACCAGGTCGAGGAGCTCCTCGTCGTCGACCATGTCGGCCTTGTTGAGGGCGACCACGATCGAGGGCACGCCGACCTGGCGGGCCAGCAGCACGTGCTCACGGGTCTGGGGCATCGGGCCGTCGGCCGCCGAGACCACCAGGATGGCGCCGTCGACCTGGGCGGCGCCGGTGATCATGTTCTTGATGTAGTCGGCGTGGCCGGGCATGTCGACGTGGGCGTAGTGCCGGTTGGGCGTCTCGTACTCGACGTGGGCGATGGTGATGGTGATGCCCCGCTGCTTCTCCTCGGGCGCCTTGTCGATCTGGTCGAACGCCGTGAACGCGGTGTTGCCGGGTCGCGTCTCGGACAGGACCTTGGTGATCGCCGCGGTCAGCGTGGTCTTGCCGTGGTCGATGTGACCCATCGTGCCCGACGTTGAGGTGGGGCTTGGTCCGCTCGAACTTCTGCTTGGCCATGGACTAGGGACTCGCTCCCTCGATGCGGTCCGGCGGGCCGGCCTTCGGGGTCCGACGCTATGACGGTCTGCCCGTCGCTGGGTGGCTGTGACGGCCGTCGCGAGGCCTGATGCGCTACTCGCCCCGGACCCGGGCGACGATCTCCTTGGAGATCGACTCGGGGACTTCCTGGTACGAGTTGAACTGCATGGTGTACGTGGCTCGCCCCTGGGTGCGAGAACGCAGGTCGGTAGCGTAGCCGAACATCTCCGCCAGCGGGACCTGGGCCCGGACCACCTGGCTGAGTTGCCCCGCTGCTCCATGCCCTCGACCTTGCCCCGCCGCGACGACAGGTCGCCGATGACGTCGCCCATGTAGTCCTCGGGGGTGACCACCTCGACGGCCATGATCGGCTCGAGCAGGACCGGGCGGGCCTGCCGGCAGGCCTTCTTGAAGCCATCGAGCCGGCGATCTTGAACGCCATCTCCGAGGAGTCGACGTCGTGGTAGGAGCCGTACGACCAGGGTGGCCCGGACGTCGACCGTGGGGTAGCCGGCCAGCACCCCCGACTGCATGGCCTCCTGGATGCCGGCGTCGACCGAGGGGATGTACTCCTTGGGGATGATCCCGCCGGTGATCTTGTCGACGAACTCGTAGCCGCCGCCGGGCCCGGTCGGCTCGAGGTCGATGACCACGTGGCCGTACTGGCCCCGGCCGCCGGTCTGGCGGACGTAGCGCTCCTCGACCTTCTCGACCGGCTTGCGGATGGTCTCGCGGTAGGCCACCTGGGGCTTGCCCACGTTGGCGTCGACCTGAACTCCCGCAGCATCCGGTCGACCAGCACCTCGAGGTGCAGCTCGCCCATGCCCGCCGATGACGGTCTGGCCGGTCTCCTCGTCGGAGCGGACCCGGAAGGTGGGGTCCTCCTCGGAGAGGGCCTGACAGGGCCCGGGACAGCTTGTCCTGGTCGGCCTTGGTCTTGGGCTCGACGGCCACGTGGATGACCGGCTCGGGGAACTCGAGCGCCTCGAGCACGATCGGGTGCGTCCGGGTCGCACGAGGGTGTCGCCGGTGGTGGTCTGCTTGAGGCCGACCACGGCGACGATGTCGCCGGCGAAGACGGCGTCCTTGTCCTCGCGGTGGTTGGCGTGCATCTGCAGGATGCGGCCCGACCCGCTCCTTGCTGTCCTTGGTCGAGTTGAGGACCTGGCTGCCGCCCTTCGCAGCGTGCCCGAGTAGACCCGGACGTAGGTGAGCTTGCCGACGTAGGGGTCGGTCATGATCTTGAAGGCCAGCGCCGAGAACGGCTCGTCGTCGTCGGCCTTGCGCTCGAGCTCCTCGATGCCCTTGACGTCCGTGCCCTCGGGTCGGCGGCATGTCGAGCGGGCTGGGCAGGTAGTCGACCACGGCGTCGAGCATGGGCTGGACGCCCTTGTTCTTGAAGGCCGAGCCGCACAGCACCGGCACGACCTGGCTGGCGATGGTGGCGGTGCGCAGGGCCCGGCGCAGGTCGTCGGCGGTGATCTCCTCCTCGCCGAGGTACTTCTCGGTGATCGTGTCGTCGAAGTTGGAGAGGACGTCGATCAGCTGGTGGCGCGGCACTCCTCGGCCTCGGCGGCCAGGTCGGCGGGGATCTCGACGACGTCGACCACTTGCTCGCCCATGTCGTCCTCCGGCCAGACGAGCGCCTTCATGCTCGAGCAGGTCGATGACGCCCTGGAACTCGGCTCTCGGCCCCGATCGGCAGCTGGACGACGGCCGGCAGTGGCGTCGAGGCGGTCCCGGATCATGTCGACGCATGCGGAAGAAGTCGGCGCCGATGCGGTCCATCTTGTTGACGAAGCACATCCGGGGCACGCCGTACTTGTTCGGCCTGGCGCCACACCGTCTCGGTCTGGGGCTCGACGCCGGCCACGGCGTCGAAGACCGCGACGGCGCCGTCGAGGACGCGCAGCGAGCGCTCCACCTCGACGGTGAAGTCGACGTGGCCGGGGGTGTCGATGATGTTGATCCAGGTGTCGCGCCACTCGCAGGTGGTGGCGGCGCGAGGTGATGGTGATGCCCCGCTCCTGCTCCTGGACCATCCAGTCCATGGTGGCGGCGCCCTCGTGGACCTCGCCGATCTTGTAGTTGCTGCCCGGTGTAGTAGAGGATCCGCTCGGTCGTGGTGGTCTTGCCCGCGTCGATGTGGGCCATGATCCCGATGTTGCGGGTCCTGGGCCAGCGGGAATTCGGTGCGGGTGGCAGCGTCAGCCATGGTGCAGAGGTGCATGGTCCGTGGTGCGGGTGGTCGGTGCGAGGTGATCTGGGCGAGCGGGGTCGGTTCCACTACCAGCGGTAGTGGGCGAAGGCCTTGTTGGACTCGGCCATCTTGTGCATGTCCTCGCGGCGCTTGACCGCGGCGCCGACGCCGTTGGAGGCGTCGAGGAGCTCGCCGGCCAGCCGCTGGGCCATGGTCTTCTCCCGGCGCTGCCTGCGAGTAGCCGACCAGCCAGCGGATGGACAGGGTGGTGGCCCGGCGGGGCCGGACCTCGACGGGCACCTGGTAGGTGGCGCCGCCGACCCGGCGGCTCTTCACCTCGAGCTCGGGCCGGGTGTTCTCGACCGCCCGCTTGAGCGCGGCGACCGGGTCGCCGCCGCTGCGCTCCTTGCACCATGTCGAGCGCCTCGTAGACGATCCGCTCGGCCAGGCTGCGCTTGCCGCGGGAGAGGACCTTGTTGACGACCTGGGTGACCAGGACGGACCGGTAGATCGGGTCGGGGAGCGAGGTCCCGGCGGGGGGCGGGTCCGTTGCGGGGCATTGGCTTACGACTCCTTCTTGGCGCCGTAGCGGCTGCGGGCCTGGTTGCGCTCGCGCACGCCCGAGGTGTCGAGGGCGCCGCGGATGATCTTGTAGCGGACGCCCGGGCAGGTCCTTGACACGGCCGCCGCGGACCAGGACGATCGAGTGCTCCTGGAGGTTGTGGCCGACGCCGGGGATGTAGGCGGTGACCTCGACGCCCGCTGGTGAGCCGGACACGGGCCACCTTGCGCAGCGCCGAGTTCGGCTTCTTGGGGGTGGTGGTGTACACGCGGGTGCAGACCCCCCGCCGCTGGGGCGCGCCCCGCAGCGCCGGGGTCTTGGTCTTGGTCGCCTTGGTCTGCCGCCCCTTGCGGACCAGCTGGGCGATTGTGGGCACGCGCGACCTCTCGATGCAGAAGATGTGGTCCCCATGCATGGCGCTGGCGCGCCGGCCGAAGCCGCGGATGGCAGGTAGAAGATGATAGCGGCTGCCAGGTGCTCCGACAATCGCGGGATCCCCCGGCCGATTTCGGGCGCCCGGCCCCACGGGGTTAGCCTCGGCCCCATGGAACACTCCATGGCCGAACGCCTCGCCGACCTGGCCGAGCGCAAGAACGAGGCGCTGCACGCCGGAAGCCCGCGGGCGGTCGAGCGCCACCACGCCAAGGGCAAGCTCACCGCCCGGGAGCGGATCGAGTACCTGCTCGACGAGGGCTCCTTCCAGGAGCTCGACATGCTGGCCCGCCACCGGGCCCACGGGATGGGGCTCGAGGAGAACCGCCCCTACACCGACGGCGTGGTCACGGGGTTCGGGACCATCGACGGGCGTCGGGTCTGCCTGTTCAGCCAGGACTTCACGGTCTTCGGCGGTGCCCTGGGCGAGGTCTTCGCCGAGAAGATCCACAAGGTCATGGACCTGGCCGCCTCGGCCGGGGTCCCCATGATCGGCCTCAACGACGGGGCCGGGGCCCGCATCCAAGAGGGCGTGGTCTCGTTGCACTCCTACGGGGGCATCTTCCACCGCAACGTGGCCGCATCGGGGGTGATCCCCCAGATCAGCGTGATCCTGGGGCCCTGCGCCGGCGGTGCCGTGTACTCGCCGGCCATGACCGACTTCATCTTCATGGTCCAGGGCACCTCACACATGTTCATCACCGGCCCCGACGTGGTGAAGACCGTCACCGGCGAGGACGTGACGCTCGAGGAGCTCGGCGGCGCCATGAGCCACGCCACCAAGTCCGGCGTGGCCACCTTCGTGGCCCCCGACGAGAAGGCCTGCCTCGACGAGGTGCGCCACCTCCTCTCCTTCCTGCCCTCGAACAACCTCGAGGAGCCCCCGATCGAGCTCTCCGGGGACGAGCCCGACCGAGCGGTCCCCGAGCTGATCGACCTCCTGCCCACCTCCCCCAACCAGCCCTACGACATGAAGCGGGTCATCGCCGCCGTGGTCGACGATGGCGAGTTCTTCGAGGTGCACCGCCACTGGGCCATGTCGATCGCTGTGCGGCTTCGCCCGCATGGGCGGCCGGGTCGTGGGCATCGTGGGCAACCAGCCGGCCGTGCTGGCCGGCGTGCTCGACATCGACTCCTCGGAGAAGGCCAGCCGGTTCGTGCGGACCTGCGACGCCTTCAACATCCCGCTGCTGACCTTCGTGGACGTGCCCGGGTTCATGCCCGGCACCGACCAGGAGTACGGGGGCATCATCCGGCACGGCGCCAAGCTGCTCTACGCCTACTGCGAGGCCACGGTGCCCCGGATCCAGATCATCACCCGCAAGGCCTACGGCGGCGCCTACGTGGTCATGAACTCCAAGTCCATCGGGGCCGACCTGGCCTTCGCCTGGCCCTCGGCCGAGCTCGCCGTGATGGGCCCCAACGGCGCCGTCGAGATCGTCTACCGCCGCGAGCTGGCCGAGGCCACCGACCCGGAGCGGCGACGGGCCGAGCTGATCGACGAGTACACCGAGCGCTACGCCAACCCGTACATCGCGGCCGAGCGGGGCTACGTCGACGACGTGATCTCGCCGGCCGACACCCGCGCCGTCATCTGCCGCAGCCTCGACATCCTGGCCTCCAAGCGCGAGGAGCTGCCCAAGCGCAAGCACGGCAACGTGCCGCTGTGAGGAAGACGCGGTGACCCTCTCGGTGGACCCCTCCCAGCTCGCCCTCCGCGAGCCCCCCACCCCCGACCCGGCCGTGCTGGCCGTGATCGCCGCGGCGGCGGAGCTGGCCTGGCCCCGCCCGGCCCCGGCCGACGACCACAACCCGGTCCACGACTCCTGGCGCTTCAGCGGCCGCTGGTGGAACAAGCCCTCGCTGCTGCGCCGGGAGCGACCCTGGGCCAGGCGCTGACGGCGCAGGCCCCGGCCCCGCAGGTGCGGCGCTGACCGTCTACGTCGACGACTGGCGCCAGCCGGCGACGGTGCGCGACCGGCTCGATCGCTGGTCCCACATGCTGGCCGACGACGCCGAGGAGCTCCACGCCATGGCCGGCGCGCTCGGGATCCCCTCTCGGGGCTACCAGCGCCATCGGCGCTCGCCCGCCCTCAACCACTACGACCTGCCCGAGAGCCTCCGCCGGCGGGCCATCGAGCTGGGGGCTGTCCCGGTGACCTGGCGCGAGATGGCCCGGCTCACCCGCCGGTGGCGGCGCGCTGACGCTCGGCCAGCGCCACCAGGTCCTCCATGATCCGCCCGAACGAGTAGTCCTTGGGCGTGTAGACCGCGGCCACACCCTTGCCCATCAGGAGCTCGGCATCGTCGGGCGGGATGATCCCGCCCACCACGACGGGTGCCGTGCTCCCGGTGGCGCGGAGGCGGTCGAGCACGTCGGGCACCAGCTCGAGGTGGGATCCCGAGAGGATCGAGAGCCCCACGATGTCGACGTCCTCGTCGTGGGCCGCCGCCACGATCTGGGCCGGCGTGAGCCGGATGCCCTGGTAGATCACCTCGAATCCGGCGTCCCGGGCTGCCACGGCGATCTGCTCGGCCCCGTTGGAGTGCCCGTCGAGCCCGGGCTTGGCCACCAACAGGCGCGGCGGCCCGCCGGCGCGCTCGGCCAGCGCGCGGGTGCGCACCCTGATGGCGTCGAGGTCCGCGCCGCGGTGCCCGACACCACCACCCACGCCGGTGGGCGCCCGGAACTCGCCGAACACCTCGCGCAGCACTTCGGCCCACTCACCCGTGGTCCCGCCCGCGTGGGCCAGGGCGATGGTGGCCTCCATCACGCTGCCGCCCGGCCCTGCGTCGTTGGCCGCCCGGCGCAGCCCGTCGAGCGCCCTGCGCACGGCGGCGTCGTCGCGCCCGGCCCGCCAGCGCTCCATGTCGGCGATCTGCTCCGCCTCGACCCGCTGGTCGACCTTCAAGATGTGCTCGAGCACGCCGTCCCCGAGCAGCGGGGAGGACGCCGTCTCGGTGAAGCAGTTGACGCCCACCACCATCTGCTCGCCGTTCTCGATGCGCCGCACGCGCTCGGACTGGCTCCGCACCAGGCGCGCCTTGAGCTCGTCGATGGCCTCGAAGGCACCTCCGAGCTCCTGGACCTCGGCCAGCTCGGCCTCCGCCGCCTCGGCCAGCTCGGCCGTCTTGGCCTCCACCACCGTGGAGCCCGCGAAGATGTCCTCGTACTCGAGGAGGTCCGACTCGTAGGCCAGCACCTGCTGCATGCGCAGCGACCACTGCTGGTCCCAGGGTCGGGGCAGCCCCAGCGCCTCGTTCCAGGCGGGCAGCTGCATGGCCCGGGCCCGCGCACTCTTCGAGAGCGTCACCCCGAGGGACTCGAGCACGATACGGGCCACGTTGTTCTCGGGCTGCTGTTCGGTGAGGCCGAGCGAGTTGACCTGGACCCCGTAGCGGAAGCGGCGGAGCTTGGGGTCCTCCACGCCGTACCGGTCGGCGCAGATGCGGTCCCACAGAGCGGTGAAGGCCCGCATCTTGGCGGTCTCCTCCACGAAGCGGACGCTCGAGTTCACGAAGAAGCTGATGCGGCCGACCACCGCGGGCAGCTCCGAGGCGTCCACCTTGCCCGAGGCACGCACGGCGTCCAGCACACCGATGGCGGTGGCCAGGGCGTAGGCGATCTCCTGCACCGGTGTGGCCCCCGCCTCCTGCAGGTGGTAGCTGCAGACGTTGATCGGGTTCCAGCGCGGCACGTGGCGCACCGTGTAGGCGATGGTGTCGACGGTCAGGCGCAGGCTCGGGCCCGGGGGGAAGATGTAGGTGCCCCGGCTCAGGTACTCCTTGACGATGTCGTTCTGCGTGGTGCCGGCCAGACGGACCGGGTCCACCCCCATGTCCTGGGCATGGGCCACATAGAGCCCGAGGAGCCAGGCCGCCGTGGCGTTGATGGTCATGGAGGTGTTCGTCTCCCCCACCGGGATGCCCTCGAATAGCTCGCGCATGTGCCCGAGGTGCGCCACCGGGACCCCGACCTTGCCCACCTCCCCCGCCGCTTCGGGGCTATCGGGGTCGTAGCCGGTCTGGGTGGGCAGGTCGAAGGCGATCGAGAGGCCCGTCTGCCCCTTGGCCAGGTTCGTGCGGAACAGCTCGTTGGACGCCCGAGCCGTCGAGTGGCCCGAGTAGGTGCGCATCACCCATGGCGCATCACGCTGCGGGTCTGTCACTGCTCACCTCACCTTTTGCACTCGACGTGGGGCACCATTGTGCCCGCGCCAGCCGCGGTCACCATCCGCGGAGCCCCTGGAGTCGTCGTCGAAACCCCGGCCGGACTTGAGAGCCGGGTTGCCCCGGGGCGGAGCAGGTAATCCGTGGGGCACCGCGATGCAGCGTACCGAGCAGTAACAAGGGCCGTCGAAGCCGACTAGGGAGGCCGGGGCGTGCAAGAGTGGCGCATGGACACGCTGGGCACGCTGGCCCTCGTCGGGGGCGGGGAATGGACCGAGGGGTGCACGTTCGACGCCTCGCTGCTGGCCCTCTCCGGGGGGACCGAGGTGCTGGTGCTGCCCACCGCGGCCGCCTACCAGCACCCCGAGCGCGTGGCGCTGCGGGCGGCTGAGTGGTTCGGGTCGCTCGGCGGGAGGGTCGAGGGGCTCATGGTGGTCGATCGCGCCTCGGCCGAGGACCCGGCCATGGCCGCGGTCGCGTGCGCGTGCCCGCTTCATCTACCTCTCGGGCGGCTCGCCGCTCCACCTTCGGGCGGTGCTCAAGAAGTCCGCCGTCTTCGAGGCACTGCGCCGTGGCCTACCAGGAGGGGGCGGTGGTGGCGGGGGCCGGCGCCGGTGCGATGGTCCTGACCGACCCCATGGTCGACCCCCGGGGCGGCGCGCTCACCCTGGGACTGGGACTGGTCGACAACCTCGACGGTCGTCCCCCACTTCGGCGACGAGCACGACGACGCCCATGGGCAGAAGCTCCACCGCACGGTGGCCATGGCCCCGCCCGCGCTCCCCGTGGCCGCCCTCCCGGCCCGCACCGCGCTCGTGAGGGACGCGGCTGGCACGTGGCGGGCCGAGGGAGCCGGGTCACCCGCCGTGTTCGTGGGCGGGACCCTGACCGACGGCCTGGCTGCTCTCAAGGGCTGAGGCCTCAAGGGCTGAGGCCTCAAGAGCTGAGGCCGCCCGACCACGGCCTATTCCTTCTCCTCGATGGTCACGCGTCTCGATGACCACCTGATCGGTCGGCTTGCCCGACCGGGAGCCCACGGCGTCGATGCGCTCGATCACGTCGAGCCCGGCCACGGCGTCGCCGAAGAGCGAGTACAGGGGCGGCAGGCGCACCCCGTCGGGGCCGCTGATGACGAAGAACTGGCTGCCGTTGGTGTTGGGGCCGGCGTTGGCCATGGCCAGCGAACCGACCTGGTAGCGCCCGGCGGGCGGCAGCTCGTCGGCGAACCGGTAGCCCGGGTCCGCCCGAGCCGCTGCCGGTGGGGTCACCGCCCTGGAGCACGAAGCCCGGGGATGATCCGGTGGAAGACGATCCCGTCGAAGTAGTGGTAGCGGGCCAAGAAGACGAAGCTGTTGACCGTCGTGGGCGCCGCCAGGGGGTCGAGGTTGAAGACCATGGTCCCGTGCGAGGTGGTCATGGTGGCGAGTAGCGCTTCGTCGGGTCGATGATCATCGGCGGCTCCTGGTCGAAGCTCCGCTGCTGCGGGCTCGAGCCGTCGGGCGCCGGGGGTGTGGGGACGGGCACGGTGGTGGTTTCCTTCCGGATCGGTCCGAGGAGATGTGGCCCCGGACTGGTGGCCTACGACTGGTGAATGGTGACGGAGAGGATCCGTTGGGTCACCTTAGGGGGCACCCCTTGGGCGCGAGCCCTCCTTGTTGATCGTGTCGACCACGCTCATCCCCGACGTCACGTGCCCGAAGAGGGCATAGGTGTTGGGGAGGCTCTCACCCTCAGGACCGGCCACGATGAAGAACTGGCTGCCCCCCGTGTTTGCGCTGCCCTCGTTGGCCATGGCCACCGAGCCGAGCGGGTACTGCTGGGCCGGGTCGGGCGCCTTGGGCGGGTTCTCGTCGGGGATGGTGTAGCCCGGGCCGCCCTTTCCGGTTCCCGTCGGGTCGCCCGTCTGGTCCATGAACCCCGGGATGACCCGGTGGAAGATCACGCAGTGGTAGTAGCCCTTGTCGGCCAGGAACACGAAGTTGTTCACCGTCGTCGGGGCGGACGTGGCGTCGAGCGTCACGTCGAAGGTGCCCACCGTGGTCGCCACCGTGGCCGTGTAGGTCTTGGCGGTGTCGATGGTCATGGGCGGGGCCGAGGCGTAGTGCTGGGTGTTGACCCTGGTCGAGGTGCTGGCCGGGCAGCCGGCCTTCACGGCCACGGCATCGGCCTGGGCCTGTGGCCGTATGGCTTGGGGCTGTTGGAGCCCTCCCGACACGATGAAGGCGACCGCGACGATGATGCCGGCGACCACCACCACGATCACGATGTTGCGGATCCGCCGGCGCTGCTTCTTCCGCCGGACCTCTTCCGCCAGGCGGGCTTCGCGGGCCGCGCGCTGGCGGGCTCTCTTCTCGCTTGGCACGGCCCGAGACCCTACCCAAATCCAAGAGGGGCCTCGGGTCGCCCCGCTCGACCTGACCGACGACCCGGCGCCCAGTCGGTAGCCTCGTCCGGATGCCACTGGTCGTCCAGAAGTTCGGGGGCACCTCGGTCGGGGACGCGGAGCGGATCCGCGCCGTCGCCGACCACATCGCGCGCACCCGCCGGCAGGGATCCGACGTGGTGGCGGTGGTCAGCGCCATGGGCAAGACGACCGACGAGCTGATCCACCTGGCCGACTCGGTAAGCAAGACCCAGCCGGCACGTGAGTACGACATGCTGGTCAGCACCGGCGAGCGCATCTCGATGTCCCTCCTGGTGATGGCCCTGGCCGACCTGGGCGTGGACGCGGCGTCGTTCACCGGGAGCCAGGTGGGGATCATCACCGACGACGATCACACCCGGGCCAAGATCAGGGAGGTCCGGGGCGACCGGCTCCGTCAGGCGCTGGCCGCCGGGAAGGTTCCGGTGGTGGCCGGGTTCCAGGGCGTGTCGGAGTCCCGTGAGATCACCACCCTGGGGCGGGGCGGCTCCGACGCCACCGCGGTGGCGCTGGCCGCCGTGCTCGACGCTGACGTCTGCGAGATCTACACCGATGTCACGGGCGTGTTCACGGCCGACCCGCGGATCGTTCCCGAGGCACACCGGATCAACCGGATCTCGTTCGACGAGATGCTCGAGATGGCGGCGACCGGAGGGCGGGTGCTCATGCTGCGCGCCGTCGAGTTCGCCCGCAACCACACCGTCCCGCTGCACGTGCGCAGCAGCTTCACCTGGGAGCCAGGCACCTGGGTGGTCGAGGAGGATGCAGACATGGAGGAAGCCGTCGTCACCGCCGTGACCCATGACACCTCGGAGGCGAAGGTCACCGTCAGCGGGGTGCCGGACCGTCCGGGCATCGCGGCGCGGCTGTTCCGCGCCCTGGCCGACAAGTCGATCAACGTGGACATGATCGTGCAGAACACCTCGGTGCACGGCATGACCGACATCTCCTTCACCGTGCCCACCGACGACCTGGCCGTGGCCGTCGAGACCTCGCAGGCCCACGCCGACGAGCTCGGCGCATCGGGCATCACCGCCGACGCCGACGTGGCCCGGGTCTCACTGGTCGGGGCGGGGATGAAGTCGCACCCGGGCATCGCCGCCACCATGTTCGAGACGCTGGCCGACGAGGGCATCAACATCGACATGATCTCGACGTCGACCATCCGCACCTCGTGCATCGTGGCCGAGGACGACGTGGAGCGGGCGGTGCGCAGCCTCCACCGCGCCTTCGAACTCGGCTGAGCCGCGATGACCGCTGCGGCACCGGGTGCCCCCACGCTCTGGCTGCTCCGCCATGCCAAGACGGTGACCGAGCCCCCTCCCGGCGGGAGGGACTTCGACCGGGTCCTCGCCCCGCGTGGACGGCGCGACGCCGCCGCGCTCGGCCGTTCGGTTCGGTGGTCAGGGCGACGACGGGGCTCCCACCGGCACTGGCCGGCGCCGAGCTCCCGACCGTGGCGCTGGTGTCGCCCGCCGCCCGTACGGCCGCCACGGCCGAGCTGGTCGTGGCCGGGATGCCCCGGCCACCCGAGCTGCGGCTGGTCGAGGCCCTCTACGGTGCCGATCCCGACGACGTCCTGGCCCTGGTGCGGGCCCTTCCCGACGAGGTCCCCGCCGCGTTGGTGGTCGGGCACAACCCCACCATGCAGACGCTGGCCGAGCGGCTCCTCGCGCCCGACCAGCACGAGGAGCCCTCCTTGGTGGTGCCGCCGGGCTTCCCCACCTGTGCCCTGGGGGTCTACCGGTTCGACGGCGTGAGCAGCTGGCTCGAGGTCGAGCTGGGCACGGCCACCCTGGTGGCCCTGCTCAGCCCCCCCTACTGACCCGCTCCCCTGCCGCCGGCAGGTCGGGCGCGAGCGGATCAGGGCCTCGGCGGGTCAGATGGCCTGCAGGATGGCGGCGTCACCCTGGCCCCCGCCGCCGCACAGGGCCACGGCGGCGGTCGACGCCCCGCGGCGGCGCAGCTCGAGCAGCGCGGTCAGCGCCAGCCGGGTGCCCGACATGCCCACCGGGTGGCCCAGGGCGATGGCCCCACCGTTCACGTTGACCTTGGCCTCGTCGATGCCGAGCTCGTCGGTCGACGCCAGGCCCACGGCGGCGAAGGCCTCGTTGATCTCGAACAGGTCGATCGAGCCGACGTCGATGCCGGCCTTGCCGGCGGCCTTGGCGATGGCACGCGACGGCTGGTGCATCAGCGAGTTGTCCGGGCCGGCCACCATCCCGTAAGAGACGATCTGGCCCAGCGGGGCCACCCCGAGCTCCCTGGCCTTGTCGGCCGACATCACGACGACGGCACAGGCACCGTCGGAGATCTGCGAGGCGTTCCCCGCCGTGATCGTGCCCGCCTTGTCGAAGGCCGGCTTGAGCGCGCCCAGGTCTCGGCCGTGGTGCCCGGCCGCACACCCTCGTCGGTGTCGAAGAGGATGGGGTCACCCTTGCGCTGGGGCACCTCCACCAGGACGATCTCCTCGGCCAGGCGCCCGTCCTTGATGGCGGCGGCGGCCTTCTCGTGGCTGGCGGCGGCGAAGGCGTCCTGGCGCTGGCGCGAGATCCCGATCTTCTGGTTGTGGCGCTCGGTGGTGAGCCCCATGGCGATGTCGTCGAAGGCGTCGGTGAGGCCGTCGTGCATCATCGAGTCGAGCAGCGTGCCGTCGCCCAGCCGGTAGCCGGCACGAGCGCCGGTGAGGAGGTAGGGGGCACGGGTCATCGACTCCATGCCGCCCGCCACCACGATCTCGGCATCGCCGGCCCGGATCATCTGGTCGGCCAGGTAGATGGCGTTGAGGCCCGAGAGGCACACCTTGTTGATCGTGTTGGCCGGCACCGTCATGGGGATGCCGCCCTTGACGGCAGCCTGGCGGGCGGTGAGCTGGCCCTGGCCGGCCAGGATCACCTGGCCCATGAGGACGTAGTCGACCTGGTCGGGCGCGACACCGGCCCGCGCAGAGCGCCTCGGCGATGGCGATGCCCCCGAGGTCCATGGCCGTGAATCCGGCCAGCGCTCCCGAGAGCTTGCCGATCGGGGTCCGGGCCCCTGCGACGATGACGGCACCGGCCATCCCTCAACCTCCGCGTTCTGCCGGGCGTGCCCGGACACGGCCGACTGGGTTGTCGGCCGGGAAACATGCAGTCTACGGGGCCAACTATCGTCGAGTCACATGAGCGAGATCCTCGACGCCGCCCTGGCCGGGGCCACGGGCGACGAGCTGGCCGCGATGCCCATGCCCGAGTCCTACCGGGCCGCGCTGGTCCGGCGCGACGAGATCGACGATGTTCGAGGGCATGCCGTCCCAGGAGAAGGATCCCCGCAGGTCGCTGCACATCGAGGAGGTGGCGCTGCCCGAGCTGGCGCCCGACGAGGCCTACATCGCCGTGATGGCCTCCTCGATCAACTTCAACACCGTGTGGACCTCGATCTTCGAGCCGCTCCCGACCTTCGGCTTCCTGGACCGGCTGGCCAAGGAGGGCGTCTGGGCCCGCCGGCACAAGCTCGACTACCACGTGGTGGGCTCGGACGCCGCGGGCGTCGTGCTGCGCACCGGCTCCGCCGTGCGCAACTGGAAGCCGGGCGACAAGGTCACCGTCCACTGCAACTACGTCGACGACCAGGACCCGACCGCCCACGACGACTCCATGCTGGCCTCCAACCAGCGCATCTGGGGGTTCGAGTCGAACTTCGGCGGCCTGGCCGAGATCTCGGTGGTCAAGGCGAATCAGCTCATGCCCAAGCCGACCCACCTGACCTGGGAGGAGTCGGCCATCAACGCCCTGTGCAACTCCACCGCCTACCGCATGCTGGTCTCGCCCAACGGGGCCCGCATGACCCAGGGCGACAAGGTGCTGGTGTGGGGGGCGAGCGGCGGCCTGGGGAGCTATGCCGTGCAGCACGTGCTCAACGGCGGCGGCACGCCCATCGGCGTGGTCTCCTCCCCCGAGAAGGTGGAGCTCCTGAACGACCTGGGGGTCGAGGCGGTGATCGACCGCAAGGCCGCCGACTACCGGTTCTGGTCCGACGAGCACACCCAGGACGAGTCCGAGTGGCGGCGCCTGGGCAAGGACATACGTGGGCTAGTCGGCGGTGAGCCCGAGATCGTCTTCGAGCATCCCGGGCGCCAGACCATGGGCGCGTCGGTGTTCGTCTGCAAGCGGGCCGGGACCATCGTGACCTGCGCCGCCACCTCGGGCTACATGATCGAGTACGACAACCGGCACCTCTGGATGAAGCTCAAGACCATCAAGGGCTCCCACTTCGCCAACTACCGCGAGTCATGGGACGCCAACCGCCTGATCTGCGAGGGGAAGCTGGTGCCGCCGCTCTCGGCCGTGTACCCGCTCGACCAGGTGGGCGAGGCGGCGTACCAGGTGCACCACAACCTCCACGAGGGCAAGATCGGCGTGCTTGTGCCTGGCCCCGACCGAGGGGCTGGGCATCGACGATCCCGAGCTGCGGGCCAGGGTCGGCGAGGACCGGATCACGCTCTTCAGGAGGCACGGCGCATGAACGACCATCTGCTCACCGAGATCGACCACGTGGCCATCGCGGTGCACGACCTCGAGGCGGCCATCGCCTGGTACGGCGAGGTGTTCGGCGCCACGGTCGACCATCGCGAACGTGTCGAGCGTGACGGCGTGGAGGAGGCGCTGCTCAAGGTGGCCGACTCCTACGTGCAGCTGCTCACCCCCATCCGGGAGGACTCACCGGTGGCCAAGTACCTGGCCTCCAAGGGCGAGGGCCTCCACCACGTGGGCTACCGGGTGGACGACTGCGGTGCGGCACTGCAGGCCGTCAAGGACGCCGGCGGGCGGGTGATCGACGAGGCGCCACGCCCCGGCTCGCGGGGGACCACCGTCGCCTTCGTGCATCCCAAGACGTCGTTCGGCACCCTGATCGAGCTCGTCCAGGAGTGAGCGGCGCCCGGCGAATGCCGGGCGCCGCCGACGAACTCAGGCTCCCGCCCCCGCCGCCCCGGGCGCAGCGCCCGGCTCCTCGGGGGTCGGGCTGGTCGCACCCTCGGCCGGGGCGCCGTAGAGCTCGTCGCCCGTCGGCGCCGCACCGAGCCAGCTGGCGTCGATGGAGGAGTCGAAGGGATCCTCGCCGATCCCCTCCCCCATGTCACGCAGCCAGTTGGCCAGGTCCTCGGTGTCGGACTCGCCCGACCCGATGGCCCAGAAGGGCATGGCCTCGGCATCGGGCATCTCGAGCCTGATGTTGCGGTAGGTCTGCATGCCCGATCCGGCGGGGATGAGCTTGCCGATGATGATGTTCTCCTTCAGGCCGAACAGCTGGTCGCTGCGACCCTCGATGGCTGCCTCGGTCAGCACTCGCGTCGTCTCCTGGAAGGAGGCGGCGGAGAGCCAGCTGTCGGTGGCCAGCGACGCCTTGGTGATACCCATGAGCTCGGGGCGGCCCTCGGCGGGCACCTTGCCCTCCTCGACCAACGTTCGGTTGACCTCGGCGTAGATCTGGTTGTCCACCCGCTCCCCGGGGAGGAAGGGGGCGTCGCCCGGCTCGGCCACCAGGACCCGGCGCAGCATCTGGCGCACGATGAGCTCGATGTGCTTGTCGTGGATCGACACACCCTGGTCCCGGTAGACCTTCTGGACCTCCTCGACTAGGTACTGCTGGGTCTCGCGGATGCCCTTGACCTCGAGCAGCTCCTTGGGGTCCTTGGGGCCCTCGACCAGGGCGTCGCCGGCGGCGACCTCCTGCCCGTCGGCCACCTCGAGGTGGGCTCGGGCACCCACCAGGGCGGAGTCCTCGGTGCCGTCGTCGGCCACCACGGTGATCCGGCGTCCCGACTCGTCGTCCTCGACGCGCACCACGCCGGAGTGGTGCGCCAGCACGGCGGCACCCTTGGGGGTGCGGGCCTCGAACAGCTCCACCACGCGGGGCAGGCCGTGGGTGATGTCCTCGCCGACCACACCACCGGTGTGGAAGGTGCGCATGGTCAGCTGGGTGCCCGGCTCACCGATGGACTGGGCGGCGATGACCCCGACCGCCTCGCCGAGCTCGATCATCGAGCCGGTGGCGAGCGAGAGGCCGTAGCAGGCGGCGCACACGCCGTGGGGCGACTCGCAGGTCAGCACGGAGCGGGTCCGGATGCGCGTCACGGCCTCGTCGTCGCGCATGGCGGCGATGGCCTCGTCGTCGAGCAACGTGCCCACGGGGAAGACGGTGCCGTTGGACAGCGTGACGTCCTCGGTGAGCAGCCGCCCGAAGGCGCGGGTCTCGAGGTAGTTGCGGTGACCGGGCCCGTCGGGGGCCACGCCCTCGATCCAGATGCCTCTGGTGGAGCCGCAGTCCTCGATGCGGACGATGAGCTCCTGGGCCACGTCGACCAGACGGCGGGTCAGGTACCCCGAGTCCGCCGTGCGGAGCGCGGTGTCGGCCAGGCCCTTGCGGGCGCCGTGGGTGGAGATGAAGTACTCCAGGACCGAGAGGCCCTCGCGGAAGGAGGACTTGATCGGCCGGGGGATCATCTCACCGCGGGGGTTGGACACCAGGCCCTTCATGCCGGCGATCTGGCGGATCTGCTGTGAGTTCCCTCGGGCACCGGAGTCCACCATCATGTCGAGCGGGTTGAAGGCGATGGTGGCCAGCTGGGACTCCATGGCCCGTCCGACCTCGGAGTTGGCCGAGGTCCAGATCTCGATCTCCTTCTGGCGACGCTCGTCGTCGGTGATGATGCCCCGCTTGAACTGCGTCTCGGCCTTCTCGGCCTCCTTCTCGTAGCGGTCGAGGATGGCCTGCTTGTCCGGCGGCGTCTGGACGTCGTTGATGGAGATGGTCAGCCCCGACTGGGCGGCGAACCGGAAGCCGAGCGCCTTGATCCGGTCGAGGCTCTGGGCCACCACGTACTTGGGGTAGCTGGCCGAGAGCTCCTCGACGATCAACCCGATGGGCGTGTTGCGCTTGCCCACCACGTCGTTGACGAAGGCGAAGCCCTCGGGAAGGGCCTCGTTGAAGAACACCCGTCCCGGCGTGGTCTCGAACCCGGTCGGCGTCTCGGCACCGTTGCTCTCTGTGGCGTCGAGCGAGATGCCCGCCGCCTCGAGCCGGCCGGCCAGGACCGACCCCGGAGCGGGGCGCAGCGTGATCGGCACTTGCAGCCCCACGTCCCCCGCGTCGAACGCGGCCTCGAGCTCGTGGATGTGGCGGAAGGCGCGACCCGCGCCCTGGCCCTCGTCGACCTTCAAGGTGAGGTAGTAGGCGCCGAACACCATGTCCTGGGTGGGCACCGTGATGGGGCGCCCCGTGGCCGGCGAGAGGATGTTGTTGGCCGACAGCATCAGGACCCTGGCCTCGGCCTGGGCCTCGGCGGACAGGGGGAGGTGGACGGCCATCTGGTCGCCGTCGAAGTCGGCGTTGAACGCCGTGCACACCAGCGGGTGCACCTGGATGGCCTTGCCCTCGACCAGGACGGGCTCGAAGGCCTGGATACCCAGGCGGTGCAGGGTCGGGGCCCGGTTGAGCAGCACCGGGTGCTCGCGGATGACGCCCTCGAGCACGTCCCACACCTGGGGACGGCGACGCTCGACCATGCGCTTGGCCGACTTGATGTTCTGCGCCAGCTCGGCGTCGACCAGCCGCTTCATGACGAACGGCTTGAACAGCTCGAGCGCCATGAGCTTGGGCAGGCCGCACTGGTGCAGCTTGAGGTTGGGACCGATGACGATGACCGACCGGCCCGAGTAGTCCACGCGCTTGCCCAGCAGGTTCTGGCGGAACCGGCCCTGCTTGCCCTTGAGCATGTCGGAGAGCGACTTGAGCGGGCGGTTGCCCGGCCCGGTGACCGGGCGGCCGCGGCGGCCGTTGTCGAACAGGGCGTCGACGGCCTCTTGGAGCATGCGCTTCTCGTTGTTGATGATGATCTCGGGCGCGCCGAGATCGAGCAGGCGCTTGAGGCGGTTGTTGCGGTTGATGACCCGGCGGTAGAGGTCGTTCAGGTCAGAGGTGGCGAAGCGTCCACCGTCGAGCTGCACCATGGGGCGCAGGTCCGGCGGGATCACCGGCACGGCCTCGAGGATCATGGCCCGGGGGTCGTTGATGCGGCGGCCGTGCTCGTCGCGCCGGTTGAAGGCGGTGACGATCTTGAGCCGCTTGATCGTCTTCTGGCGGCGCTGCGCCGAGAGCGGCCGGCGGCCGTCCTTGGCGTCGATCATGTCGCGGCAGCTTGATCTCTTCGCTGTCGAGGTCGATGCGGTCGATCAGCTTGAGGATGTACTCCGCCCCCATGCCGCCCTCGAAGTACTCGTCGTAGCGCAGCTGGAGCTCGCGCCAGAGCATCTCGTCCTCGATGATCTTGCGACCGTGCAGGTTGCGGAACTCGTCGAGAGAGCGCTGGGCGATCTCGATCTCCTCCTGGGCCCGCTCACGGGCGGACTGGATCTCCTTCTCGACGGCGCGCTGGCGGGCCTTGATCTCGGCCTCCCGCGCCCCCTCGGCCTCGAGCGCCTTGAGCTCGTCCTCGAGTGCCTTGAAGCGGCGGTCGATGTCGAGGTCGCGCTTCTTCTCGATGTCGGCGACCTCTTCGGCCATCTCGTTCTCGAGCGAGGGCAGGTCCTGGTGGCGCTTCTCGTCGTCGACCCACGTCACGAGGTTGGCCGCGAAGTAGATGACCTTCTCGAGCTGCTTGGCCTTGAGCTCCTCGCGGGGCTCGGTGCCCATGAGCAGGTAGGCCAGCCAGGAGCGGGTGCCCCGCAGGTACCAGATGTGGACCACGGGGGCGGCCAGTTCGATGTGGCCCATGCGGTCGCGGCGCACCTTGGAGCGGGTGACCTCGACGCCACAGCGCTCGCAGATGATGCCCTTGAAGCGCACCCGCTTGTACTTGCCGCAGTAGCACTCCCAGTCCTTGGTGGGACCGAAGATCTTCTCGCAGAAGAGCCCGTCCTTCTCGGGGCGCAGCGTGCGGTAGTTGATCGTCTCGGGCTTCTTGACCTCACCGTTGGACCATCCACGGATGGAGTCGCCGGTGGCCAGCCCGATCCGCAGCTGGTCGAAGGTGTTGACGTCCAGAGCCATCAGGAAAAGCTCCTCTCTGCGGCGCGCCGCTCGTCTTCCTCGTCCGAGCCGCGCTCGTTGCGGCTGATGTCGATACCGAGCTCCTCCGCCGTGCGGAAGACGTCCTCGTCGAGCTCGTGCATCTCGATCTCACGGCCGTCGACGGCCAGGACCTCGACATCGAGACAGAGGGACTGCATCTCCTTGATGAGGACCTTGAAGCTCTCGGGGATGCCGGGCTCGGGGATGTTCTCGCCCTTGACGATCGCCTCGTAGACCTTCACCCGGCCGAGCACGTCGTCGGACTTGATGGTCAGCAGCTCCTGGAGCGCGTAGGCGGCGCCGAAGGCCTCGAGGGCCCACACCTCCATCTCACCGAAGCGCTGGCCTCCGAACTGCGCCTTCCCGCCCAGGGGCTGCTGGGTGATCATGGAGTACGGACCCGTGGAGCGGGCGTGGATCTTGTCGTCGACCAGGTGGGCCAGCTTCAGGATGTACACGTAACCCACCGAGATGGGGTTGTCGTAGGCGTCGCCGGTCCGGCCGTTGTACAAGGTGGCCTTGCCGTCGGTGCGGATCTGCACGTCGCCGTTGGCCGAGTCGGAGTTGAGCTGCCCGAAGACCTGCTGGATGGTCGGGTGCGTCCCCGCGTCCTCGACCTCGTCCCAGTGGGCGCCGTCGAACACCGGCGTCGACACCCAGGCCGCCGGCTGCGTCCGCGGGCGCGTCTTGCGCTCCGCGCCGTCGCCCTTGGCGCTGGTGCCCACCCCGTCGTTGACCGTCACACCCTCCCAGCCGTGGCGGGCGGCGTAGCCCAGGTGCGACTCGAGCACCTGTCCCACGTTCATCCGACTCGGCACCCCGAGAGGGTTCAAGATGATGTCGACCGGGGTCCCGTCGGCCAGGTACGGCATGTCCTCGACCGGGAGGATCTTGGAGATGACGCCCTTGTTGCCGTGGCGGCCGGCCAGCTTGTCGCCCTCGGAGATCTTGCGCTTCTGGGCCACGTACACGCGGACCAGCTGGTTCACGCCCGGCGGGCAGCTCGTGGGACTCCTCCCGGCTGAACACGCGCACGTCGATGACCTTGCCGTACTCGCCGTGGGGCACCTTGAGCGAGGTGTCGCGCACCTCGCGGGCCTTCTCGCCGAAGATGGCGCGCAGCAGCCGCTCCTCGGGCGTCTGCTCGGTCTCACCCTTCGGGGTGACCTTGCCCACCAGCACGTCGCCGGGCTCGACCTCGGCGCCGACGCGGATGATGCCGCGGTCGTCGAGGTCGGCCAGGATCTCCTCGGAGAGGTTCGGGATGTCCCGGGTGATCTCCTCGGCGCCCAGCTTGGTGTCGCGGGCGTCGACCTCGTGCTCCTCGATGTGGATGGAGGTCAGCACGTCGTCGCGTACGAGGCGCTCCGAGAGGATGATGGCGTCCTCGTAGTTGTAGCCCTCCCACGGCATGAAGGCGACGAGCAGGTTCTTGCCCAGTGCCAGCTCCCCGTTGTGGGTCGAGGGGCCGTCGGCCAGCAGGTCGCCCTTCTCCACACTCTGGCCCTCGATGACCAGGGTGCGGTGGTTGATGCAGGTGTTCTGGTTGGAGCGGCGGAACTTGGACAGGCGGTACACCTTGCGCCCCAGCGCGGTGCCGTAGCGGTCCTTCTGGCCCGAGCGCGTACTCGACCGTGATGGAGTCACCGCTGATCTCGGTCACCGTCCCGTTGCCCTCGGCCACGATCACGTCGCCGGCGTCGCGGGCCGCCCGGGCCTCGACCCCGGTGCCGATGTAGGGCGCCTCGGGCACCACCAGCGGCACGGCCTGCTTCTGCATGTTGGCGCCCATGAGGGCGCGGTTGGCGTCGTCGTGCTCGACGAAGGGGATCAGCGCGGTCGAGACCGAGACGATCTGCTTGGGCGACACGTCCATGAGGTCCACCTCGGAGGGCGGCACGAAGTCGATCTCCGAGGTGGTGCCGTAGGAGCCGCCCACGGCGCCGACGCGCACGCCGGTGCCCTGCGGGCCGCGCCGCACCAGGACGCGGTCTTCGATGAGGCGGCCGTCGGCGTCGACCGAGGCGTTGGCCTGGGCGATGACGTGCTCCTCCTCCTCGTCGGCGGCCAGGTAGCTCACCTCGTCGGTGACCTTGCCGTCCTTGACGGTGCGGTAGGGCGTCTCGATGAAGCCGTACTCGTTGACCCGGGCGTAGGTGGCCAGGGCCCCGATCAGGCCGATGTTCGGGCCTTCGGGCGTCTCGATCGGGCACATCCGGCCGTAGTGGGAGGTGTGCACGTCACGGACCTCGAAGCCGGCGCGTTCACGCGAGAGGCCGCCCGGGCCGAGTGCCGACAGGCGGCGCTTGTGGGCCAGCCCCGAGAGCGGGTTGTTCTGGTCCATGAACTGGCTGAGCTGCGAGGTGCCGAAGAACTCCTTCACGGCGGCGACCACGGGGCGGATGTTGATCAGGGTCTGCGGCGTGATGGCCTCGACGTCCTGGGTCGTCATGCGCTCGCGCACCACGCGCTCCATGCGCGACAGGCCCACTCGCACCTGGTTCTGGATGAGCTCGCCCACCGACCGGATGCGCCGGTTGGCGAAGTGGTCCTGGTCGTCGATGCGGTAGGTCGACTCGCCGTCGGCCATGTGCAGGGCCAGGTGGAGCATGTAGGTGGCCGAGGCCAGGATCTCCGAGGGGCTGAGCACGCTCTGGTCGGGGGCGGGCTTCTCTATGTCGATGCCGAAGAGGTCGCTCAGGCGGTCGATCTCGGGCCCGAGCTTCCGGTTGAGCTTGTAGCGGCCGACCCGGGTCAGGTCGTAGCGCTTGGGGTTGAAGAAGGCGTTCTCGAAGTAGACCCGGGCGGCCTCGGGCGACAGCGGCTCGCCGGGACGGGCCCGCTTGTAGATCTCGAGCAGCGCCTCCTCGCGGGTGGGGGCGAGGTTGCGCTCCTTCTCCCACTGGCCCTCGAGGAAGTCGAAGTGGCGCACGAACCGGTCGAGGAAGGCCTCGTCCCCGAAGCCCAGGGCGCGCAGGAGCACGAAGAGGGAGAGGCGGCGCTTGCGGGCCACCCGGCAGCCGGCGGTGACGTCCTTGCCCGGCTTGGCCTCGATGTCGAGCTCGATCCACTCACCCCGGTACGGGTGGATGGTCCCCGTGAAGACCGTCTTGGCATCGCGTCCCGGCTGGAAGATCACGCCGGGCGAGCGCACCAGCTGGCTGACCACGACACGCTCGGTGCCGTTGACGATGAACGTGCCGCGGTCGGTCATCATCGGGAAGTCCCCCATGAAGACCGTCTGCTCCTTGATCTCACCCGTGGTGGCGTTGAGGAAGCGGGCCCGCACGAAGACGGGCGCCGCGTACGTCATGTCCTTCTCCTTGCACTCCTCCACCGTGAACTTCGGCGGCGGGCGCAGGTCGGCGTCCGTGGGGTCGAACTCGAGCTCGAGGCTCAGCTGGCCCGTGAAGTCCTCGATCGGGCTGATGTCGCTGAACGCCTCGGCGAGTCCCTTGTCGAGGAACCACTGGAACGAATCGCGCTGGATGGCGATCAGATCAGGAAGCGGCAGCGCCTCGTCGATGTTGGCGAACGAGACGCGTTCGGGGCTGCGGGACCGTGAGGACAACGGTCAACTCCTCCCAGGTGAAAGTGCGGCGGGCGGGGGCGGTACTGCGAGTCGGGCGGAGGACGGGTGGTCGGGACGGCGGGTTCAGGGCTGCGAGGGCGCGCGCCGGCCCGCGGGAATTACGGGATCAGGCACACGGAGACGCACGGCAACCGGGTAGCTTACCGTGGGGCGTGCCTCGACACAACCCCTAGGCCGCGACGGGCCTCCACGGGCAGCGCCCGGGGTCCCCGCCAGGGTAAGGGTGCCCTCCCCGGCGTCAAGGATCCTGGACCGGGCCGGGCGGGTGCGAGGAGCCGCCCGGCCCGGCCGGAATCACTTGACCTCGACCGTGGCGCCGGCCTCCTCGAGGGCCGCCTTGGCCTTCTCGGCGTCGTCCTTGCTGGCCTTCTCGAGCACCGGCTTGGGCGCCGACTCGACCAGGTCCTTGGCCTCCTTGAGGCCCAGGCTGGTGAGGGCCCGCACCTCCTTGATGACTTGGATCTTCTTGTCGCCGGCCGCGGTGAGGATGACGTCGAACTCCGTCTTCTCCTCCTCGGCACCGCCGGCCTCGCCGCCGCCCGCTGCCGGGGCCGCGGCGGCCACGGCCACCGGGGCCGCCGCGGTCACGCCGAACCGCTCCTCGAAGTCCTTCAGCAGCTCGCTCAGCTGGATCACCGACAGCTCGGCGATTCCGTCGAGGATCTCTTCCTTGGTCAGGGTTGCCATCTCGGTGGCCTTCCTTTCTTTCCTTGATCTGTGATTCGTGGATCGGGTCTGTTCGCCTCGGGTGTCGGCGCCCGGTAGTGCGCCCGCCGCGGCCTCCGGTCGGCCGCCCTATTCGGCGGCCTCGGGTGCTGCGGCCTCGGGTTCTCGCCGGGGTCGCATGGGTGGCAGCCTGGGGCTCGGTGGCAGCCTCGGGCTCGGCCGGGGCCGCATCCGTGGCCGGCTCGGGCTCCGCGGCGGGCACTGGTTCGCCCTCGGCCCGCTGCGTCGCGCAGCGCGGCGATCCCATAGGCCAGATTGCGGGGCAGTGCCTGGAGCAGGCCGGCCATCTGCTGGAGTGGCGCAGCCATGGCGCCGGCCAGCCGGGCCAGCAGGACCTCGCGTGGGGGCAGGTCGGCCAGGGCCTCGATGTCGGAGGCCGAGAGCAGGGAGCCGTCGGCCAGCCCGCCCTTGATCACCAGGAGTGGGTTGGCCTTGGCGAAGTCACGGAGGGCCTTGGCCACCGCGCTGACGTCACCGTGCACGAAGGTGAGCGCCGTGGGACCGCTCAGGTACTCGGAGAGGGGCTGGTACTCGCTGCCGTCGATGGCCCTGCGGACCAGGGTGTTCTTGAAGATCCGGTAGTCCCCGCCGGCGCCGGCCAGGGCCGTGCGAAGGTCGGCCAGTTCGGCCACCGAGAGCCCGCGGTACTCCGAGACGATGGAGCCGCTGGCCGCGCCCATGCGCGTCGACACCTCTTCGACCACCTCGGCCTTGTGTGCCCGTGCTGCGTTCTGCGTTGCCATCGGTTGCCTCCACCGGGCTCTCTGTCCCGGAAGCGGGCCAGGGTCTCCGGCGTGCGACGGCGCAGGCCGGCGGAGCCGGCGTGCACGATGTCGCCTCGTCAGGCCGGCCCATGGGGCCGCTTTGGCACCCGCAGGTGCACCGGAGGTCTCTGGCGTACGGATTCGGTGCCCGTCCGCCGGGGCGGCGGGCTGTGGGGAAAGCGTATACGACGGCCGGGACTCCCCCGACCGGGTGTCGATCAGACCGGGACGGCCAGCTCCTCTTCGGTGATGCGGGCCTTGACCGGGTCGATGTGGATGCCGGGTCCCATGGTGGTCGAGACGGTGACCGAGAGCAGGTAGCGGCCCTTGGACGAGGCCGGCTTGGCCCGCTGCAGCTCCTCGACCACGGCGTGGACGTTCGCCACGAGCTGGTCGTGGGTGAACGAGGCCTTGCCGACTCGGATGTGGACGTTGCCCACCTTGTCGGTCCGGTACTCGACCCGCCCACCCTTGAACTCGGACACGGCCTTGCCCACGTCGGTGGTGACCGTGCCGGTCTTGGGGTTGGGCATGAGGCCACGCGGACCCAGGACGCGACCGAGCGTGCCCACCTGGCCCATGAGGTCCGGCGTGGCGATGGCCACGTCGAAGTCCAGGAAGCCTCCGTTGATCTGGGCCACCAGGTCGTCGGCCCCGACCACGTCGGCACCGGCCGCCCGGGCCTCGGCTGCCGCCTCACCGGCGGCGAAGACAGCCACGCGCTCGGTCCGGCCCGTCCCCGACGGGAGCGAGAGCGTGCCCCGCACGATCTGGTCCGCCTTGCGGGGGTCGACGCCCAGGCGGACAGCCAGCTCGACCGTCTCGTCGAACGTGGCGCTGGCCAGGGACTTGGCCAGGTCGACGGCGTCGCCGACGCTGTAGAGCGCCTCGCGGTCGACCTTGCCCAGGCTGTCGGTGTACTTCTTGCCGTGCTGGCTCATGGTTCTCTCCTCCGCGCCCGGCTAGCCCGCGACCTTGATGCCCATCGAGCGTGCCGTGCCGGCCACCTGCTTCTTGGCCGCCTCGAGATCGTCGGTGTTGAGGTCCTTGAGCTTGGTCGAGGCGATCTCGGCCAGCTGTGCGTCCGTGATGGTGCCCACCTGCTCGCGCCCGGTGGTCGCCGCGCCCTTCTCGAGCCCGGCCGCCTGGCGCAGCAGCACCGGGGTGGGCGACGTCTTGAGGACGAAGCTGAAGCTGCGGTCCTCGTAGATCGTGATGTCGACGGGGACCACCTGGCCGCGCATGGACTCGGTGGCCGCGTTGTACTGCTTGCAGAACTCCATGGTCTGCACGCCGTGCGGCCCCAGGGCCGTGCCCACCGGGGGCGCGGGCGTGGCGGACCCGGCGTCGAGCTGGATCTTCACCACCGCGAGCACCTTCTTCTTGGGCGCCATCGTCTTTCTCCTTCTCCGCTGCTCTGCTGTACCGACCGGGTGCCTAGAGCTTGGCGACCTGGCTGAATTCGAGCTCGACCGGGGTCTCCCGGCCGAAGATGTTGACCAGCACCTTGAGCTTGAGCTGGTCCTCGTTGATCTCCGAGATCTGGCCGGAGAAGTCCGCGAACGGACCCTCCTTGACCCTGACCGTTTCGTTGACCTCGTACTCCAGGCGGGCACGGGTGCGCTTGGGGGCGCCACCGGTCCCGCTCTCGGACTTGACCTGCAAGATGTTCTCCACCTCGCGGCGCGACAGGGGCGTCGGCTTGGTGCCGGGCCCCACGAAGCCGGTCACGCCGGGCGTGTTGCGGATGGCGCCCCAGGTGTCGTCGTCGAGGTCGCAGCGCACCAGCAGGTACCCGGGGAACACCTTCTTCTGGACCGTGACCTTCTTCCCGCCCTTGAACTCGTCGACGTCCTCCATGGGGATGACGACCTCGTGCACGCGGTCCTCGATGCCCCGGGACGCCACCACGTTGCCCATGTTGGAGCGGACCTTGTTCTCGTAGCCCGAGTAGGTGTGGACCACGTACCAACGGCCCGGCCGGTCGTAGGGGCTCTCGACGGGGAGCTCCTCCTCTTCGGCCCCCTCCTCGTCGTCCTTGACCCAGCCGCCGAGCTCGACCTCCTCGACCTCGGCCGCCTGGTTCTCGGGTGCGGCGCCGCCGTCGGCCTCCATGCCGGCGGTGGCGTCGAGGACGAGGTCGGGCTCACCCGCGGCGTCGTCGGGCACGGGGGTCTCCTCGGTGTCTGTGGGGGTCATGTCGCTCATGTGCTGGCCTACTTGGTGAAGAAAAGCGTGACGAGCTTCCCGAAGGCGAGGTTCAGGACGAAGATCAGGCTGATCATGATGACCAGGGTCGTGAGCACGACCGAGGTGTAGTTGACGAGCTCGGCGCGCGAGGGCCACGCCACCTGGCGCATCTCGTCGCGGACCTCGCGGGTGAACTGGACCGGCGAGGCCCGCCGGCGCACCGGGGCACCGCCCTTCTGCTGCCGGGGGGTCTTGGCGGCCGCGCCCGCCTGGGCGCGCCGGGTCGATGGAGACCCGTCGGCCTCCATCTGCCCCTGGCGCTGCATCAGGCGCTTGGTCTCGCGGTTCACGGCTCTCGCCTCACAAACTTCGTTCTCGGTGGATACGTCCGGGCAGGGCAGGAGGGACTCGAACCCCCAACCGCCGGTTTTGGAGACCGGTGCTCTACCAGTTGAGCTACTGCCCTCGGTGGGTGCCTTCGGTCGGCCTCACGCGGGTGGTTCTTCCCCCTGGCCTGGGGATCGGCCCGTCAGAGTAGCACCGGCGGGCGGCAGGTGGCTCAGCGGGTCTCCTTGTGCACCGTGTGCTGGCGGTCCCAGCGGCAGTACTTCTTCATCTCGATCCGCTCGCGGTCGTTGAGCTTGTTCTTGGTCGTGATGTAGTTGCGCCGCTTGCAGACCTCGCAGGCCAGGGTGACCTGGACCCGCTTCTCGTTCTTGGCCATCTCCGGTTCCTCCGGTTCCTTCCTTGATGTTGCCGCCCGGGACACCCCGGGCCTGGTAGCGGCGGCGGGACTCGAACCCGCGACAACACGATTATGAGCCGTGTGCTCTGACCAACTGAGCTACGCCGCCATGGGCGAGCCCCCTGTCGGAATCGAACCGACGACACCAGCCTTACCATGGCTGTGCTCTGCCGACTGAGCTAAGGGGGCGCCGCGGGTTCCGTCCGCGAGCGGTCAATGATAGTCAGCCCCGGGGAGGAGCTGCCTCAGCTCCCCTTTGGGCCGCGGGCCGCCGGTACCATCGCCCGATGCGGATCCGACTGGCCGAGGTGGCCGACGCCGAGGCCATCCGGTCGATCTACAACGTGGAGGTGCTCGAGAGCACCAACACCTTCGACATCACCCCCCGCAGCCGGGTCGAGCAGGAGGCCTGGATCCTCGAGCACCGCGGGGTCCACCCGGCCGTGGTGGCCGTCGACGACGCCGGTGCCGGGCCCGCCTCCCCCGGAGCGATCCTGGCCCCGGGGGCTCGGGGCGAGACCGTCCTGGGCTTCGCCTCCCTCTCGACCTTCCGGGAGCGCTCCGGCTACTCGGCCACCGCGGAGAACTCGGTCTACGTCGACCGGGCCCAGCGGGGCCGGGGTGTCGGCAAGGCCCTGTTGGCCGAGCTGCTGTCCTTGGCCTCGGCCCACGGGTTCCACTCGGTCATCGCCCGCGTGGCCGGCCACAACGAGGCCTCGATCGCGCTGCACCAGGCGGCCGGGTTCGAGGTGGTCGGGGTCGAGCGAGAGGTGGCGCGCAAGCACCGCCAGTGGATCGACGTGGTCGAGCTCCAGCGCCTGCTCTAGGCGGCGGCGACCCTCGGGCGCGAGCGGTCCACCCGCCACGAGGTCGTCCAGCTCCCGAGCGGGACGATGGCCACCGCCCACAGGACCATGACGGCCAGGACCATGCTGGCCGGGTCGGTGTGGACCAGCTCGTTGAGCAGCTCGGTCCCGCCGGTGAGCCCGATGAAGGGCGTGACCATGGACAGGCCGATCACCGCGTAGAGCCAGCGACCCGTGACGATCGGGGCCACGATGACGATCCCCCACGTGAGGTACCAGGGCTGCACCACCGGTCCCAGCAGGACGAAGGCCATCATGGTGGCGCCCAGCGCGGCCAGCAGCCCGAGCTGCTCGCGCCGGCGCAGGCAGAACACGGCGATGGCCGTGGCGGCCAGCAGGCCCACGGCCCGGGTGACCGTGAGGACGCCGCCCAGACCGATACCGAATCCCATGACGTGGGCACTGCCCGAGACGGCCAGCCCCACCGCAGTCGCCGGTGCCATCCACGAGCGCACGGTGCCCGGGGTGCCCAGGTTGGCCAGCCACCCCCACCCGAGGCCCGAGGTCACCGAGAGCACCCCCATGACGAGGGCCGTGATGAGGCAGGACCGGACCAGCAGGCGGGTGCGGCGGCGCCAGGTGGCCAGTGGCCCGGCCCAGTCCCAGGCGATGTAGACGATCCCGATGGCCGCCGGCACCTTGATGGAGGCGGCCAGGGCACACAGCACCACCCCCCACACCCGGTGCTCCGGCGCGCCGCGGTGATGCCGGCCAGCAGCAGGCCGACCATGATGGCGTCGTTGTGGGCGCCGCCCACCAGGGCCAGCAGGGTGAGCGGATTCAGCACGGCCAGCACGAACGCCGGCCCGGGGTCGCGCCCGTAGGAGCGCGCCAGCTTGGGGACGCACCAGGCGATCAGCGCGATCCCCGCCACCGACTGCAGGCGCAGCAGCTCGACGGTGAAGAGCGCATGGTGCAGCGTCACGATGGCGGACCAGCCGGCCAGTATGAGGAAGAGCGGTCCATAGGGGGCGGGGGTGTTCGACCACAAGGGGTCCACCCCGGCGGTGTAGGGACCCGAGCCGATGGTGCCCGGACCGTAGTGGTACGGGTTGATGTGGTGGCTCATCATCTCGCCCTGGGCGGCGTAGGAGAAGACGTCGCGGCTGAACAGCGGTGCCACCGCCAGCAACGGGACGAGCCACAGGCCGAGCATCATGGCCAGTTGGCGGATCGGGACGCCCGGGCGCGAGCGCAGCGTCCGGTAGAGGCTGAACCAGACGCGCACGAAGAGGACCATGCCGCCGTACACCGCCACCACGCCCGGGAGCATGAGGGTGGTCGAGGGCCAGGTGGGCACGCCGTAGAACCAGGTGCCGGGGTCCTCGAGCTTGAAAGGCGAGCTCGGCAGGGAGGCGCCGAGGCAGATGGCCAGCACGGCGACGAACCCGAGGATGGCCGGGCGCCGCAGGAACGACCAGTCGTCGGGCTCGGAGGTGGCCGCCTCGACCCGGTCGCTCAGCGCCGTGCCGCGCGAGACGCGCAGCTGCAGGACATCGGCCCGCATGGAGAGCCGGCGGAGCCGCGCGCCGACCCGGTCGAGGACCGGTGGTGCAGGTGGCGTCGCGTTGTCGTCCACGGGCTCGTCGTCTCGCTTGGTCGTTGCCGGGCGGGGCCCGGGCGGCGGAGGCCGGGTGCATGCCGGCGCATGGACCCTCAATCGATCTGAAACGGCATTGTAATGGCCGTGGGGGTCATGGCAAGGGCCACGACACCCCGAGACCGCGTCACTCCTGCGTGCGTGGGCCGGGAAGGATTCGAACCTCCGTAGGTGTTAACCGGCAGGTTTACAGCCTGCTTCCTTTGGCCACTCGGACACCGACCCGCAGCGTGGGAGGTTAGCCCGCGCCACCACCCCGGATCGGCGCCCCCGTTCCGGGAACCGGCCCCGGAGCGCCGGTACGCTCTGGGCATGCCCACGTTTGACATCGTCTCCGCCGTCGACATGCAAGAGGTGCGCAACGCAGTCGATCAGGCCAACCGCGAGGCCGCCACGCGCTTCGACTTCAAGAACACCGACTCGGAGATCGAGTTGGGTGACGGCGAGCTCGTGCTGCGCTCCTCGACCGAGGACCGCCTGCGCGCCCTGCACCAGGTGCTCGACGAGAAGCTGGTCAAGCGTCAGGTGTCCTTGAAGGCCTTCGATGCCGGGCGGATCGAAGAGGCTCAGAAGGGCACCGCGCGCCAGCACGTGGCCATCCGGGCCGGCATCTCGGCCGACCACGCCAAGAAGCTGAACCGGTTCATTAAGGACCTGGGCCTCAAGGGCCTCTCCTCGCAGACCCAGGGCGATCAGCTGCGGGTCACGGGCAAGAAGCGCGACGACCTCCAAGAGGTCATCGCCAAGTGCAAGGCCGAGGACTTCGGCATCCCTCTGCAGTTCGAGAACTTCCGCGACTGATCGCTCCGCGGCGCCGGCCGGGGACCGGCGATCAGCGAGGCGCGCCGTGGGTGGCTTCCTCCTCCTCCTCGTGGATGAGGTGCTCGTCGAACTCCTCGAGCTCCTGGTGGAAGAGGCGGTTGAAGAGGAACAGCTTGAGCACCCAGAAGACGGCGAACGACATGACGTTCGCCACCAGCACGACCAGCGTGGCCTCGGCGTGCTGGAGGTTGTACTTGATGGTCACGTGACGGGCCAGGGCCGCCCAGAGGATGGAGAAGGCAATCCCGGCGGCGGCCATGACCCAGAAGGGCACGACCTCCTTGAGCATGTGGGACCTGCCGTGCTTGCCCCAGGCCCACCTGCGGTTGAGCCAGTAGGAGGGGAACGTGGCCACGAAGTTTCCGAAGACCGTGCTGACCACCTCGCCCCACACGTGGAAGACGCCGTAGACCAGCAGGATGGTGAACAGCGACACAGCGGTCGAGATGACCGAGACCATGCTGTAGCGAAAGAGCTTGCGGCCCTCGTGCGTGTGCAGCCAGGCGTTGAGGCTCTCGAGGCGTGAGCGCACGGGGCCACCCTAGCCGGGTGACCAATTGCGCTCCTGGCAGTGCACCGTGGTGCCGCTGAGAGCGACTAGCGCTGCCCCATGGGGGTGTAGTCCCGCACCTCTGGGCCGGTGTAGAGCTGGCGGGGCCGGGCGATCTTGGAGCCCTGGTCGAGCATCTCCTGCCAGTGGGACAGCCAGCCCGCCGTGCGCGGGATGGCGAAGAGCACCGGGAACATCTCGAGCGGGAAGCCCATGGCCTGGTAGATGAGGCCCGAGTAGAAGTCGACGTTGGGGTAGAGCCGCCGTGAGGTGAAGTACTCGTCGCTCAGCGCGATCTCCTCGAGCTTGAGGGCGACGTCGAGCAACGGGTTCTTCCCGGTCACCTCGAAGACCTCGTCGGCCGTGCGCTTGATGATCTTGGCCCGCGGGTCGTAGCTCTTGTAGACCCGGTGCCCGAAGCCCTGCAGCCGCTGCCCGCTCGTGCCCGCCTTGACCGAGGCGATGAAGTCGGGCACGTTCTCGATGCTGCCGATCTCGGTCAGCATGCGGATGACCGCCTCGTTGGCACCGCCGTGGCGCGGCCCGTAGAGCGCGGCCGCGGCAGCCGCCGTCGCCGAGTAGGGATCGGCATGGGACGAGCCGACCACCCGCATCGCCGTGGTCGAGCAGTTCTGCTCGTGGTCGGCGTGGAGGATGAAGAGCACGTCGAGCGCACGGGCCAGCACCGGATCCGCCTCGAAGCGCGGCTCGGCGACCTTCCAGAGCATGGAGAGGAAGTTGGGAGCGAAGTCCAAGGTGTTGTCGGGGTAGACGAAGGGCATGCCGACGCTGAAGCGGTGGGCGGCGGCGGCCAGGGTGGGCATCTTGGCGATCAGCCGCACGATCTGCTTCTGGCGCAGCTCGGGGTCGAAGATGTCCTTGGCGTCGAGGTAGAAGGTCGACAGGGCGGCGGTGGCCGAGACCAGCATCCCCATGGGGTGGGCGTCGTAATGGAAGCCCTCGAGGAAGCGCTTGCGCACGTTCTCGTGGATGAAGGTGTGGTACGTCACGTCGTGGCGCCAGGCGGCGAACTGGTCCTCGTCGGGCAGCTCCCCGTTCAACAGCAGGTAGGCCACCTCCAGATAGGTGGACTGCTCGGCCAGCTGCTCGATCGGGTAGCCCCGGTAGCGCAGGATGCCGGCGTCGCCGTCGAGATAGGTGATGGCGCTCTCGCAGGCCGCGGTCGACATGAAGCCCGGATCGAAGAACCAGATGCCGGGAAGGAGCTTGGCCCATTCCTCGGCCGGGACGCCGCCGTTGACGAGCGGGATCTCCATGGACTCCCCGCTCCGGTTGTCCGTGATCGTGATGCTCTCGGCCACGAGTTCGAGCCTCCAGTCTGTCGGTGCGGTCCTTGATCCTACGACCGGCGGACGGGGGTCTCGACACGCGCCACGGCGGGAGTGCTCTCAGGTCGCCGGTGCGATCCGGAGCGCCTGTTCGATGGCCGTGCCCAGGGTCAGTGTCTGGCCCGCCGGGAGGACCACCTGCACGGTGAGGAGGTACGCGGAGCCGGGGGTCACGGGGACCGTCACGCTGGGCAGCACGACCGATGCCCCGAGAGCCAGGGAGCTGGTGACCACCCGCGTGGTGCTCGCGCCCGAGCCCTGGTCGCTGACGATGATGCGAGTGCGCACCGACGGCTGGGCCGCCGAGCCCAGATTGGCCACCACCGCGGTCACCCCGAGGGCCGAGGTGGGCGAGAGCACCGAGACCCCGGGCGGGGTGCCCGGAGGTGCCGGCAGGGCGGCGGGGCTGAGCCGCACCGTGCGCAGGACCACGTAGTGCGAGATGGACAGCGTGGGTGAGGTGGCGACCAGGTCGACCTGGGCGGCCACGGCGCCGGCCGCCCAGGCGGCGGGGTCGGTGACCCACACCGAGGAGGGCATGCGGGCGTGGCCCGCGGCCAGCGTGGCACGCACCGACCGGTACTGGGCGTCGGCACGCGACAGCGCGGCGCCGGCGGTGGCGATGCTGCCGGCGGTCTGCTCGGCCGACAGCAGGGCCGAGCCACCCGGCCCGGCCGCCCCGGAGCCGCCCGTCGCCGAGGCGCCGGCCACCGGGAGGGGGGCCAGGCCGAGGAACCCGTCGAGCGCGGCGCGCACCGCAGCCACCGAGCTGGCCCGCTCGGCGAAGACGCCCGCTAGCTGGCCGGCGGGCGAGGTGGCCGGCATGGAGCGCGAGACCTGCGCGGCGCGCACCGCCTGGGCCGCACTCTGCTGCACCGCACCCTCCAGCCCGACCTGGAGGCTCTGACGGGTCTGGGCCGGGAGGTCGCCCATGAGAGAGCGCAACGAGGAGGCGGTGGCGTTGGACTGCTGGGCCAGCACGGTGGCCTGGACGGCCAGCGCCCGCTCCGAGGCGGCGTCGAAGTTCCGTGACTGCGACCCGACCTGGCTCAGTCCCCCGACCAGCAACAGGAGGAGCAGTGCCGCGCCCACCAGCACGACCACCGGTCTCGTGGTGCTGCGGCGCCGGGCGCGGCGGCGGGGCCTACGTGGCGACATCGCCCCGGCAGGCTACTGCCGGAGGTGTCCCGTCACACCGCGAGGAACGAGGCTCCGGGGTCTCCCCGGCAGTGGTGAGGGTGCTGGCGCTCGAACGCCACTGCACCGTCGGAGCGATGGCGCGCACGTCCACGCGGTCGCGGTAGCGCTCCACCAGATCGAGCATCCCGGCGATCACCTCGTCGGTCAGCAGGTGGGGCTCGAGCCCCAGGTCGAGGAGCTTGGTGTTGGCGGCGTGGAAGTAGTGCTCCTCGTGCTCCACCCGCGGGTTGGCCAGCCCCTCGGCGATGTCGACCCGCTGGGGACAGACCCGCTGGACCATGGCCGCCATGTCACGGACCGAGAAGGACTCGGTGAACTGGTTGAAGACGCGGAACTCACCGCGCTCGGCCGGGTTCTCCAGGGCCAGGGTGATACAGGCCAGGGTGTCGCGGATGTTGAGCATGCCGCGGGTCTGGCCACCGGCGCCGTAGACGGTGAGCGGGTGACCCGTGACCGCCTGTACGCAGAAGCGGTTGAGCACCGTGCCGAAGACACCGTCGTAGTCGAAGCGCGTGGCCAGCAGCGGGTCCTGGTCGGTCTCGTCGGTGGACTGGCCGTACACGATGCCCTGGTTCAAGTCGGTGGCGCGCAGCCCCCAGATCTTGCAGCCGAACATGATGTTGTGGCTGTCGTGCACCTTGGAGAGGTGATAGAAGGAACCCGGCTGCTTGGGGTAGGGCAGCACGTCGGTGCGGCCCTTGTGGGTGATCTCGATGAACCCCTCTTCGATGTCGATGTTGGGGTAGCCGTACTCGCCCATGGTCCCGAGCTTCACCAGATGGATGTCCGGGTGGGTCTCCTGGATGGCGTACATGACGTTGAGGTTGCCCACGACGTTGTTGACCTGGGTGTACACCGCGTGCTCCCGGTCGATCATGGAGTAGGGCGCCGAACGCTGCTCGCCGAAGTGCACGATGGCGTCCGGCTGGGCCTCGGCCACCACCCCGTAGGTGAAGGCGGCGTCGGTCAGGTTGCCGATCCGCATGTCGACGGCGTGACCCGAGACCTGCTCCCAGCGAGCGACCCGGTCGGGTAGCGAGGCGATGGGGACCAGGCTGTCCACACCCATCTCGCGGTCGTACTCACGGCGAACCAGGTTGTCCACGACGGTGACATCGTGGCCCCGAGCGGAGAGGTGCAGGGCCGTGGGCCATCCGAGGTATCCGTCGCCACCGAGAACCAGGATCTTCATATTCACCCTTCGTTCGCGCTCGCCGTCACACGGGCGTCGTCTGACAAGTGTGACGGATTTGTTGCAGCGCATGATGCGTCATGACCCTGAATGCAAGCTGTGGAACCCGCGGCGGCCGGCTGTGAGTCGTCAAAGACCCAGATGACCAGGGATTTCCCGCCCTCGGCCCTCAGGCGGCCCCGCCCCAGAGGGTGCGGCGGAGTCCCGAGGCGCGGCTGATCGGGCGCTCGACCGCGGCGCGGACGGCGGCCTCGGGCCCGACCACGATCAGGTGCTCCTGGGCCCGGGTGACCGCCGTGTAGAGCAGCTCCCGGGTGAGGATCCGTGAGTCGGCTCCCGGCAGCAGGAAGGCGACCACCTTGAACTGCGAGCCCTGGCTCTTGTGGACCGTCATGGCGTACACCGTGTCGACCGCGGCCAGCCGGGTCGTGCTCACCGAGACCACCTCGCCGCCCCGCTCGAACGCCGCCTCGGTCGGCCGGTCCCGGCCGGTGACGACCACGCCGATGTCGCCGTTGAACAGGCCCAGGGCGTAGTCGTTCTCGGTCACGATCAAGGGCCGCCCGACGTACCAGTCGTCGCCCGCCGACAGCTCCCCCACCTCGGCCTGGAGCCACCGCTCGATCTGCCTGGTCCAGGTCTCCACGCCCTCGGGCCCCCGCCGGTGGGCGCACAGGAGGCGGAACCGGCCCAACGCCTCGAGCGCCGAGGCGGCGTCGCCGGCCTGGGCCGCCTCGAAGGCGGCCCGTCCGCTCTCGACGGCGATGCGGCGGACCGGCTCCAGGGCGGCCCGGCTCGCCGCGTCGTCGGGACCGTGGGGCTCGGTGGGGATCCACTCCACGTTCGAGGTCCCCTCGCCCAGGAGGGCCACCACCTGGTCGGCGTCGCCGGCCTCGATGGCCCGGGCCAGACGCGCGATGGCACCCTTGTGCCGGTGGACGTGGCGCAGGGCCACCACGTGGTCGCCCATCACCGGGAGGTGGAGTCCCTCGGACCCCTTCGCTGCGCTCGTGTCGCCCGGAGCCGATTCCCCGGGTACGGCGCGGCCGGTCACCGCGGCCAGGCGCTCACGCGCTGGGGCCCCCAGGCAGAGCCGGCCGGCCGCGGGGCCGACGATGTCGCCCAGGACGGCACCGGCCTCGACCGAGGCCAGCTGCTCGGGGTCCCCCACGAGGATCAGGCGCGCCTCGGGCCGCACCGCCTCGAGCAGGCGGGCCATCAAGGAGAGCGAGACCATGGAGGTCTCGTCGACCACCACGACGTCGTGACGCAACGGGTTGGTGGGGCCGTGCCGGAAGCGGGTGCGGTTCCCCGGATTGAAGCCGAGCAGCCGGTGGAGTGTCGTCCCGGTGAGCGCCCGCAGGCGCGCCGCGGCCTCGCCGCCCACGCCAAGGCGCGCCGCTTCCGCGTGCACCGCCTCCTCGAGCCGTGCCGCCGCCTTGCCGGTCGGTGCCGCCAGCGCCATGGAGGGCGTCGGCCGGCCCGCGGCCGCGGCCTGCCGGTCGAGGAGGGCCAGGACGCGGGCCACCGTGGTCGTCTTCCCGGTACCCGGGCCCCCGGCGATGACCGTCACCCGGCCCAGGACGGCAGTGGCCGCCGCCAGCGCCTGGCGGTGCTCGGGATCGGGGTCGGGGTCCACGGGGTCGTCGGGGAACAGCTCGGCCAGGTCCCGGGCCAGCCGGGCCTCGTCGACCGCCGGCGGGGAGGCCGAGGCACGCCGCTGCAGGTCGGCGGCGACGTGCACCTCGTCGAGCCAGAGCCGGTCGAGGTACAGCTTGGACCCCGACAGGTGCAGCGGGCGGTCCTGGCCCACCAGCGGGCACCCGGCGACGGCGGCCAGCCATGGCGCCGGATCCGGCCAGGGCAGCGCACCGATGTCGGCGTCGGTCTGCGAGTCCGCCTCCGTGCTCGCCGTCTCCTCGATGCCCGAGAGGTCCACACAGACGTGGCCGAGGCGCGGCGCCCGCACGGCCAGGGCGGCGGCCAGGAGCACGGTCTCCTCGGGCGCTCCGCCGAGCGCCGCCACCCGCGTGGCGGCATGCACGTCGGACGCGGCCAGCACGCCGGCCTCGTTGAACGCCTTGAGCAGCCCGCCGGCCCCGACCGCCAGCGCCGGGTCGAACAGGTCTCGCTCGTCCGCGCTCATGACCCCGCTCCCCGGTCGAACAGGTCGCTCAGCGCCTCGATCAACGGGGCGGAGGGGCACCACGACCAGACCCCGCACGGCCCGGCGTCCTCGGGCAGCGGCTCGAGGGCGCTCATGCCGCGCACGAAGAGATACACGATCCCGCCGAAGTGCTCGGCCGGGTCGTACCCGGGGAGCCGCCATCGCAGGTACCGGTGGAGCGCCACGGCGTAGAGCAGTGCCTGGAGCGGGTAGTGGGCCGCGGCCATCTCGGCGTCGAGGGCGGCCCGACGGTAGTGCCATGCCGTGAGCTCCTCACCGGGAGCCGCCAGTTTGTTGCTCTTGTAGTCGGCCAGCACGAATCGCCCGTCGGGAAGCCGGAACACGAGGTCCAGGCTCCCGTTGAGGTAGCCCCGCAGCACGCCGTCGAGCGCCTCGTCACGGAGGCTGGCGGCATAGGCGTGCAGCGGGTCGCCCTCGGGCACCAGGGCGGTCAGCACGTCGGCCACGTCGCGCACGTGGAGCGTCCCCGCGGGCTCGTCACCGCCCACCAGCGGCAGCTCGAAGTTCAGCTCGTCGAGGCGGTCACAGCGCGCCACGTCACGCAGCCGTCGGCCCCCCGCCGCCGCCCCGAGGGGCGACTCGATGGTCGCGCACAGACCGGCCACCACCGCGTCGATGTCACCGAGGTCGAGGTTGTGCCACGCCGCCTCGTGGGACAGGGCATCGGCCACCGCGGCCTCGAGGTCGCCGGCGTCGAAGTCGACGCGCTCGAGCGTGTTGTGCACCACGGTGCCGACCAGCGCGCCGCCGGGCATGGAGGCCAGCGCGAGGGGGACGGCGCGCCAGCGCGACTCCTCGGCCGAGACGCCCGGCAGGGTCCATGCCGGGGCCGGCGACTCCTCGTCGACGGTCAGTGAGACCTCCGGCTCGCTGCTGACGGTCGGCGGAAGCTCGTGCAGCGGGCGCTGTGATGCCCGAGTACGAGACGCGTCGCCAGCCGGCGTCGAGCACCCGGTCGAAATCGGCAGCGTCGAGCGCGACGGGGCGGGACCGGGCGGGCCGCCACTGCGCGTCTGCCGGGGGTGTGACGCGCTCGACCACGATGCCCGACCCCAGGCCGGCCAGCCTGGCCTCGACCGCGGCGTCGGCCGGGGTGCGGGTGCCGTGCGGGGCCACCACGCCGTCAGGCTCCCGGGCGAAGAGCAGCCGGGAGAGCGGCGAGTTCTTGGTGTGGGTCGTCCCGGCCCACCACAGCACGGCTTGGTGCTGGGCCCGCGTCGAGCGCGACGTAGAGGAGCCGCAGGCTCTCGCCCTGGTCCTCGTCCCCGGCCATCTTGCGGTGGGCGGTGAGGACCGCGGCCGGGGACCCCACGTCGACGGCGCGCTCGCCGCCCTGGTCGTGGAAGACCGGCACCTCGATCGTGGGGTTCCACCCGTCCCACGGGAACGGGCACAGCACCACGGGGAACTCGAGGCCCTTGCTGCGGTGGATGGTGATCACCTGGACCGCCTGGGAGTCGGACTCGAGTCGGCGGGTCCGCTCCTCGCTCTCGGTGTCGCGGTCGGCCTCGGCGATGCGCCGGCCCAGCCAGTTCGCCAGGGCGGTCGGCCCCACGCCCTCGGTCACCGCCGCCTCGTGCAGGAGCTGCGCCACGTGACGCAGGTCGGTCATGAATCGCTCACCGGCGGGCCGGCCGAGCACCCGGGCCGGGACGCCGCGCTGCGCGCTGACCGTCTCGTGGAGCGAGGCCACCCCCCGGTCGCGGAGGCACCGGGCCCACGCATGCAGGGAGAGGTGCAGACCGTCCCACTCGGCGTCCGCGGCGCGTCGCCACGTCGGCCGCGGTCCAGCCGACGAAGACCGACAGGGCCACGAGCGAGGCGCGGTCGCGCGCCGTGGGGCGCTCGAGCGCCTCGAGCAGGCGCAGCCACTGGCGCGCCGCGTCGGAGACGAACACCGAGCCCGCGCCACCGATGACGGCCGGGACGCCGGCCGCCTGCAGGGCGTCGCGCACCGTGGTCGCCTGTCCGTTGGAGCGCACCAGCACGGCCACGTCCCCCGGGTGCAGGTGCCGCCGGCCCGCCTCGGCGCCGTCGTGGCGTCGGGCGATCAGCTCGGGGGCGGCGTGCAGCATCTCGACGGTGGTCGCGGCGACGTCCCGGGCGATGAGCTCGCGCGCCTCGGGGGCGCGCGGCTGCCCGCCTTGGGTCCGCGGGACGAGACCGTCCTCGGCGTGGACCACGCGCACCCGCAGCGGGGCGGCGACCGGCGCGCCGACCAGCCGTGGGGCCACGTTGGCCGGGGCCGGCCGCACGTTGCGGTACGAGATCCCCGCCTGGCCGAGCTGGGCCCCGGCGAAGAGCGCGTCGAAGGCGGTCAGAAGGGCGGCGTCGCTGCGCCAGTTGGTGTCGAGCGTCCACTCGGCGTCCACCGACCGCTTGGCCCCGAGGTAGGTGTGCACGTCGGCGCCGCGGAAGGCGTAGATCGCCTGCTTGGGGTCGCCGATGAGGAGCAGCGTGGTCGGTGAGTCCTGCGGGTCCTCGGAGCTCCCGAAGGCCCGGTGCATGATCTCCCACTGCACCGGGTCGGTGTCCTGAAACTCGTCGACCAGCACCACGTCGTAGCGATCGCGCAGCCTGGTGCGCGCCAGGGGCCCACGACCGGGGTCGCGCGAGCGTGGCCCGCAGGCGGAGCAGCACGTCGTCGTAGGTGAGGATCCGCCGCGCCCGCTTGCGCTGCTCCATCTGGGCGCGCACGGCCTCGGCGAAGCGGCTCTTGATGAGCGACGGATCGTCCCCGGCCTGGTGTGCGGTGCCGGCCGGGGCAGGCGACGGCACCACGATGGCGTCGGGGTGGCCGATCACCTTCCGGGCGATGGTGAGGGCCTCGCGGCGCGAGAAGCCCACCTCGTTCCCCCTCCGGGCGAACTTGCGCAGGTACAGGTCGTCGACGACCTCTTCGAGCAGGTCGCGGACGTCCTCGACCAGGGTGACCTCGCGGTCCACGTCGCCCGCGGTGCCCAGGCCGTAGAGCACCTGGAGGCAGAAGCCGTGGGTGGTCTCGATGGTGGCCGCGTCGAACTCGGCGATGGCCGCGGCCAGCCGGTCCCGCCGCAGGCGCTGCTCGTCGGGCCCCACGGCGGCCAGGTGGTCGACCAGTTCGTCCTCGCCCGGGCGGCCCTGGCCGTCGATCACCTGGTCGAGCCCGTCGTGGGCCCGCACCAGGCGCTCACGGACCCGCTCGCGGAGCTCGCCGGTGGCCATGCGGGTGAAGGTGATCACCAGCAGGCGGTCGACCGGCACGCCCCGCTCGGCCACGTAGCGCGTGGTCAGGGCGGCGATGGTGAAGGTCTTCCCGGTACCCGCGCTCGCCTCGAGCAGCGTGGTCCCCTCCGGCAGGGGCCCGTAGGGATCGAAGGGCTCGACCTCGGCGGGCGTCACTGCTTGGTCACCCTCTCCACGTCGAGCAGCCCGTCCCAGAGGCACCGGGCGTAGAGGCCGAACCGCCACCGCTCGCCCCCGCCGAGGCCCGCCTCCTCCTCCGAGGAGGGCGCGCCGGTGCGGTGCAGCATCTCGGCGAAGGTCGGAGCGCCGCTGAAGACCAACATGTGCTCGGGGTCGCGGTCCTCGTGGCTGCGGGGGCCGAAGGGCGACTCCCACTCCTTGGCAGCGAGGGTCAGCGCGTCGTCGGCACCGGCCCGCAACGCCGACGCGTAGGCGGCGGACGTCTTGCAGTACAGCGGGAGCGGCTCGCGCAGACCCCGGCGGAACAGCCCGACGAGCGCGCCCAGGTGCGCGGTGGCCACGGAATGGCGGGTCGGGCCGTCGGGGCCGAGCGGGCCCAGGCGGGCCACGGTCACCGGCCGGCGCGACCCGTTCTCGGAACGGCACACGGTCACCGCCTCGAACGGGCGCGCCGGATCAGCCGCCGTGAGCGCCAGCAGCCGCACCCACGCGGCCAGGCGCAGGCCCGGCTGGATCCTGCGGTAGGTGACCACCTCGAGCACGTCGCCGCGCAGCCCGGCCACCGAGCCGCTGACCGCGGACAGCCCCTCGAGCGCCACCGCCACGTCGACCGGAGCCGGCGGCACGGCGCCTGTGGGCGCACGGCCGTCGCCCGAGGCGCCGGCGAGGGCCTGGAGGATCGCCTCGATGTCGTCGTGCAGCTCGTCGAGCAGCGGCCCGGCCAACGCCCCGGGCGGCAGCCCGCCGCGGGCCACCTCGGCGGCCTCGCAGTCGGTCCAGGGCGCCCCGGCCAGGCGCGCCGTCAGGATCCGCTCGCCCAGCTCCCACTTGGCCAGGCCGTCGAGGTCGATCGGGATGGCATCTTCGGATTCGCGCGTGCGGTCCCACAGCGACACGCCGAGACGCTGGCGCAGGAAGGCGCGCACCGGATGGCGCACGAAGCGCTCGAGAGCGTCGAGCGCCACCGGCTGGGCCGGGTCCGGAGCGCGCTCGTCGAGCGGGTGGGCGAGGAAGGGCGGGAGCTCGCCGGCGCGCCCGAGTGCGGCGCGTGCCCCGTCGAGGTGCAGGCGGTCGAAGCTCCAGGGACTCCCGCCGACCAGGCGGCCCGGCTCGTAGTTCCGCGGGTCGAAGGGCTGGAGCGGGTGAGTGACGACGGCGGCGTGGCGCGCCAGTCCGTCGGGGACGCGCACGGTCCGGTCGATCACGTCGAGCAGCTCCCCGACCGGCACGGCCGGAGGCCGGGGCAGGTTGGAGCGCTCGTCGTGGCCGCTGTAGGTGATCACCACCCGGTCGCGCGCCGCCAGGAGTGCATCGAGCAGCAGCTGGCGGTCCTCGCTCCGCGCGTCGCGGTCGCCGACCCGGGGCTCCTGGGCCGTCAGGTCGTCGCCGTCGCGCTCGATGTGGCGCGGGAAGCTCGCCGTCGTCGAGCCCGAGCAGGCAGACCACCCGGTGCGGGATCGAGCGCATCGGGACCAGCGTGCAGACCGTGACGTGGCCGGTGCGGAAGTTGGCCCGGGTCGGCCGGCCCTTGAGCCGGTCGCTCAGCAACGAGCGGACGTCGTCACACGAGAGCACCACGGGGCTCACCCGCCCGCTCCCGGTGGCCTCCTCGACCAGGGCGCCCAGCAGAGCGGTCAGCTCGGCCCGTTGCCACCCCTCCTGGGCCGGGGTCACCGTGAGCGCGTCGGCGATCCAGGTCAGGGCGCGCACCCACTCGTCCACCGTGCGCTCGGCCGCCAGGAGGTCCACGGCCCGCTGCAGGCGCTCGACGAGCTCGGCCAGCCGGCCGGCCAGCTCGATGTCGCCGCTCTCCACGTCGTCGAGCGGCAGGGTGCCGCCGAAGAGCCGCTCGCGCTCGTCGGCCATGGCGACACCCAGGAGGAGGCGGTCGAGCCCGGCGCGCCACGTGTTGGCGGCCACCGAACCCAGCTGGAACATCTCGCGGTGTGGGGCATCGAACCCCCAGCGGATCCCCGCCTGGCGCACCCACTCCTCCAGCCGGGCCAGGTCGTCGTCGGCCAGGCGGAACCGACGCCGGACGGGCTCGCGCCCGGCCAGGTCGAGCAGCTGGGAGGCGGTGATCGCGCGCCGACGCCAGCTCGAGCACCTCGGCCACCACCCCGAGCACCGGGTTGGTCTGGCGCAGCGAGCGGTCGGCGAGGCGGATCTCGAGCTGGCCCGGGCCGAGGCGCGCCACGTCCGAGCGATCGTGCGCACCGAAGCCGGCCTCGATCAGGGGCGCGAAGGTTTCGATGTCGGGGCACATCACGATCACGTCGCGAGGCTCCAGGTCGGGATCGTCCTCGAACAGGTGGAGAAGGGCGTCACGGAGCACCTCGACCTGGCGACCCCTCCCGTGGCAGGAATGGATCCGGATGCTGTCGTCATCAGGGTCGAGAGCGGGCCGCTCCTCGGCGCCGGACGCGCTGGACCCGAGCGGGGCGCGGTCGGCGCGGATGTCCTCTTGGATCCGGTGCAGCAGGGTCGCCCCGCCGGTGAGGGGCGCCGCGGCCGCTCCCTCGCCGTGCGCCAGCGCCCCACCGAGCACCAGCTGCATCTCCCGGGCGTCTCGTCCCCACGAGGACAGCAGCGGATGGCGCGGTGCCCGTGCGGTCGGGTCGTCACGGCGCAGCGTGTGGCGCGAGCCCGGACCGATCACGCCGGCCAACCGGTCCCACAGTGCCGGTGAGGGGTGGAGCAGGAAGAGGTGGACGTCCCGTCCCGCGGCCACGGCCTCGAGCACGTCCAGATAGCTGGCCGGCAGCCGGGTGAGCCCGAACAGCGACACGCGCTCGGGCGCGTCGATCATCCCCGGCTCGGCCCGCAACCGGTCGCACGCCTCGCGCAGGCGCTCGGCGGGGCTGGCTTGGCCGATCCGCTGCCGCAGGATCCGCCAAAGCTCGTACTGCCACAGCGTCTCGCCCTCACGTCGGTCCCCTTCGGACCAGCGCTGCACCATGTCGGGGCGGTGGACGGCGTACCGGTCGAAGAGGTCGGCCACGTGGCGCACGCTCGAGAACCGCGCCGACTCCTCCATGTGCCGGGCCAGCGGAGCCAGCCACGGGTCGGCCAGATGTGCCTCGACCACCTCCATGAGGGGCCAGGCGGCGCGCTCGGGCAACCACGGGTCCGACCTCGGATCGACCTCGGCGGCTCGGGCCAGGGCGCCGTTGACCAGCGAGCCGGGAAAGGGGAATTCGATGTTGGCGCAGACCCCATCGCCGCGGCCCGGTGAGGTCCCCAGGTACGAGGAGAGCTGCTGGGTCAACCACCGCTCGATGCCGCGCGTGGGCACCGAGACCACTTCGGGGGTGATCGGGTCCAGCGGTACGGCCACCAGCCGGGCCAGGGCACCCACCAACACGTCGGCCCGGTCGGAGCGGTGGACGTGGAGCACCGGGGCAGCGTAGGTCGCGGCTGTTCGCCGCGCTGCGGGCCCGCTAGCCCGTGCCGGCGTTGGCCGCCCCATCGGGCAGAGCCCTGATCGTCGGCTCACCCTCCGGCTCCTCGTCGGATGGGGCGTCGAGGGCCTGGAGGTGGCGCGGCGCCGTCTCGATGGGCCCCAGCTCGATGATCTCAGAACCGTCGCGCCCCACGCCGAGGCTCGGGAACTTGCGGGCCGAGACCAGCACGCGCGACTCGAACGAGCCGACCGTCTTGTTGTAGGCCTCGACGGTCGAGGACAGGCTCCGCTGCAGAGAGCCCAGGTGACCGCTCATCACTCGCAGGCGGTCGTAGAGCTCGACGCCGAGCTTCTGCACCTCCCGGGCACTCTCGGCCAGCGTCTCCTGCTGCCAGCCAAGGGCCACGGTGCGCAACAGGGCGATCAGGGTGACCGGGGTGGTGAGCAGCACGCTCTGCGCCATGGCGTGCTCCTGGAGGGTCGGGTCGGCCTCGAAAGCGGCCGATAGCAGATGGTCCCCGGGAATGAACGCCACCACCATCTGCGGCGAGGGGTCGAATTGCTTCCAGTACTCCTTCTTCGCCAGCGCGTCGACGTGGGAGCGCAGCTGGCGGGCGTGGCGGGCCTGGCACTGGGCGCGGCTCTCGTCGTCGTCGGCATCGAGCAGGGCCAAGAACGCCTCGAGCGGCACCTTGGCGTCGACGACCACCTCGCCGCCCCCGGGCATGTGCACGACCATGTCGGGCCGCACGGTCCCGTCGTCGGTGTGTGTCGACACCTGCTCGTCGAAGTCGCAGTGGGCCACCATGCCCGACAGCTCGGCCACCCGGCGCAGCTGGACCTCGCCCCAGCGCCCGCGCGTCTGGGGCGAGCGCAGCGCGGTGACCAGGTTGCGGGTCTCCCGACGCAGCTGCTCGTGGCCGGCGTGCAGCTGGGACACCTTCTCGTGCAGGCCCTCGTAGGCACCCCGGCGCTCGAGCTCCATGGACTGGAGGCCCCGTTCGTAGCGGGCCAGCGTCTCGCTGAGCGGGTCGAGCAGGCGGGCCAGGGACTCCTCGCGCTGCGCCAGGTCGCCGCGCACCTCGACGTGGGCCTCGCTGAGGCGGGCGTCGGCCAGGGCCAGGAATTGCTCGTTGTTCTTGGCCAGCGCCTCGGCCGAGAGCTCGGCGAACGCGCCGGCCAGCCTGGTCCGGTCCTCCTCGGCCCGGCTCGCCAGCTCGGCGCGGGCGGCACGCGCCGACTCGAGCTCCGAGGTCGCCACGGCGCGCGCCGTCTCGGCCGTTGCGGCGGCCGCCGTGGCCTCGGCGAGCTGGACCCGCTGGGACTCGACGAGGGCTCGGGCGTCGGCCAGCCGGGTCTCGGCCAGCCGGGCCGCGGACACGGCGCGGCCCGAGTGCATGAGGTGCCAGGCGATGCCCATGGCCAGCCCGGCCGCGAGCCCGATGACCAGTCCGAGGACGGTTCCGACGACCATGGGGTCACGGTAACGGTGGGATGTGACGGGGCGGGGATGCTGCTCGACGCCGGCCCCGCGGGCAACCGGTAGCGTGAGCGAGATGCCGTTCAAACTCGGTGCCGGCACGAGGACCTCTCCGGTGGATCAGCTGGAGGAGGACACGGTGCCGTCCGGCCCGCTGGCCATGGAGCAACGCCTGTGGCCGCGCACCATGCCCGAGCCCGACGAGATCGACCGCCTCTTCGCCCAGGTGTTCGGCATGGTCGGCGAAGGCATCGCCGGCGCCACCCATGCGCTGCTGGCCGGCGACCGCGATGCGGCCAAGGACCTGGTCAAGCGGGACGAGGTCATCGACCAGCTGATCGGTCAGGTCCTGACCACGGTGCAGCGCCAGCTCTTGAGCGACGCCTCGAGCGCCGACGAGCGCCGCGAGTACGTGGCCATCTTGCGCATGCTCCCGGACCTGGAGCGCAACGGGGACCTGGCCGAGCACATCGCCCGGAGGGCGGCGCGGGGACTGGGCGCCGAGATGTCGGCCCGTAGCCGCGGCCTGGTCGAGCGCATGGGCGAGGTGGCGACCACCATCTGGCGCGAGACGGCCGACGCCTTCGCCGAGCGCTCGGCGGAAGCCGCCTCCCACATCGACGACCTCGACGACGAGCTCGACGACCTCCACGTCACGCTGACCGCCGAGCTGGTCGCCGGCACCATGCCGCTGCCCGTCGCCATCGAGCTGGCCATGGTGGCCCGCTTCTACGAGCGCTTCGGCGACCACGCGGTGAACCTGGCCCGGCGCCTGGCCACCTTGGTGGCCGGCGGGCCCGAGCCGACCTCGTCCGGCCCGGACTGACGTCAGCCCCGACGGGCCACCAGCTCCTCGGCGATCTGGACCACGTTGAGCGCGGCACCCTTGCGCAGGTTGTCGCCCACCACGAACATGGCCAGCGCGTGCGGGGCGCCCTGGGCCGTGCGGATCCGCCCCACGTAGGAGACATCGCGGCCGGCCGCCATCAGCGGTGTGGGGATGTCGGCCAGCTCCACCCCGGGCGCCGTGCGCAGCAGGTGGGTGGCCGCCTCAGGCGTCAACGGTCGCTCGAACTCGCAGACGATGGAGGCCGAGTGGCCGGTGAACACCGGCACCCGCACGCAGGTGGTGGTGACCGCCAGGTCCGGGATGCCGAGGATCTTGCGGGCCTCGTTGCGGTACTTCTGCTCCTCGTCGGTCTCGAACGAGCCGTCGTCGACCACCGTGAACTGCAAGGGGATCACGTTGTGGGCGATCGGCACCGGGTACACGTGGCGGGGCGGGTACTCGACGGCCGCGCCGTCGAAGGTCAGCTCCGGGGCTCGGTCGACCGTCTTGGCCAGCTGCTCGGCCAGCTCCCCCACCGCCTCGATCCCGCCTCCCGAGACGGCCTGGTAGGTCGAGACGACCAGCCGGCGCAGCCCGGCGGCGTCGTGGAGCGGCTTGAGCACCGGGACGGCCACCATGGTGGTGCAGTTCGGGTTGGCCACGATGCCCTTGGGGATGGAGGCGAGCGCCTCGGCGTTGGCCTCGGGAACGACCAGGGGGACATCGGGGTCCATGCGCCAGGCCGACGAGTTGTCGATGACCACGGCTCCGGCGGCGGCCAGGCGCGGTGCGCGCTGCGCGCGACACCGACGCCGGCGCCGAGCACAGCGCCAGGTCGATCCCGAGAGGTCCGCCGTGGCCAGATCCTCGACCACGAGCTCCCCGTCGTCCCACGGCAGGGTCTGGCCGGCCGAACGCGCCGAGGCCAGGTAGCGCATGGAGTCCACCGGGAAGTGTCGCTCGGCCAGGATGGCGCGCAGCACCACGCCCACCTGCCCCGTCGCTCCCACGATGGCGATCCGCATCGCACGATCCTACGGGACCACCGCGCCGATGGGCCGCCGGGCGGCCGGACCGCCCGGCTCAGACCTCGAGGGGTCGGCGCCCCTCGAGGGCGCGACCGAGCGTGAGCTCGTCGGCGTACTCGAGGTCGCCACCGACCGGCAGTCCGCTGGCCAACCGGGAGACGACGATGCCGAGCGGCGCCAGCTCGCGGGCGACCAGCATGGCCGTGGCCTCGCCCTCGATGGTGGGGTTGGTGCACACGATGGCCTCACGGATCGTGCCTTCCCCCATCCGGGCCAGGAGCTCGGCCAGCCGCAGCTGCTCGCGCCCGATCCCGTCGAGCGGGCTGAGTGCGCCGCCGAGCACGTGGTAGCGGCCCTTGAAGCCCGTGCGCTCGACCGCCACGATGTCGCGCGGGTCCTCGACCACGCAGACCACCTCGGCGTCACGCCGGTCGTCGGCACAGACATCGCACAGCTCGCCCGACTCGGCGACGTTGAAGCAGACGGTGCACAGCGTGGTGCGCTCCTTCACGGCCACGATGGCGTCGGCCAGCCGCCGGGCGTCCTCGCCCGGCACCTTCAAGATGTGGAACGCGATGCGCTGGGCCGACTTCGGCCCGATGCCGGGCAGGCGGCCGAGCTCGTCGATCAGGGCACGGAGGGCGCCCGTGTACATCTAGCCGGTCACCTCGCTGGCACCGGGGAAGACCTCGAGGAGGCGCGCCTCAGCTGCCGCCGCCTGGTCCGGTCCCGCCGCATCCATGAAGGCGGCGGCGTCCACCTCCTCGAGCGTCTCGAGATCCTCGGCATCATCGTGTGCCGGAGAGGCGAGAGGGGCTGCGGACGCCGGGCCGCCGCCGGACGCCGCCGGCTCACGGACCGTCGGGCGGCCCGGGGCGGCGTCAGCGTCGACCCCCAGGACCAGGCGCACCTGGGTCCCGAAGTGCCCGGCCAGCGCGGCCTCGACCAGTCCCTGGTGCTCCACGCACTGATCGCGGTGCGCGGCGTTGGGCAGCGCGAAGTGCGCACCCTGCTCGTCCACGGCGACGAAGCGGCCGCTGGCGTAGCGGGCCTTGGCCCGCGCCGGGAGGGACTGGAGGATCCCGTCGCCCCAGGCCTCGGTCAGGCTGTCCCGGTCGACCGGGGCACCGGCACCGGCCCCTGGCTGCGTGGGTGGCGTCGGGGCCACGTCGACCACCGGCCCCGAGGAGGACGGCACCGGTGCTGCCGCCGATGCCGGCTCCGGTGTCGGCGTCGGCGTCATCGGTGCCGGTGCCGGTGCCGGTGTCGGTTCGACCGAGGGCTCGCTGGCCGTGGTTGCCTGTTGACCCCGACGCAACGCGCCGATGGTGGGCCGCCGGCTCGGGTCCGGCGCTGTCCGGGGCGGTCGGCGCCTCGCTCACCGACTCCGGACGCGACGCACGCCCGGTCGCTCCGGGCCGCGGGAACGCGGCGTCACCGGAGAACGAGCGCTCGAGAACACTGACCCGCTCCGAGAGAGCCTCGACGTCGGAGTCGAGGTCGGGTCGGACGGCACGGACGACCGCGATCTCGAGGACGACCTGGGCGTCGGGTGCCTCGCGCATGTCCACCAGGGCCCGGCCCAGGATCTCCATGCTGCGCACCACCCGAGCCAGGCCGATGGCTTCGGCCAGCCCGCGGAACCGATCGAGGGCGCTGCCGGAGGACGCGCACAGCTCGGGCGCCAGCACGGCGAGGAAGACCTGACGGAGGTCGTCCACCAGCTCGGTGGCCAGCTGCTGGGGGCCCCACCCGCCCGCCAAGAGTGCGCTGACCGCCACCAGAACCGCGGGCGCATCCCCGTCGGCCACCGCCTCGAGCACGGCGGAGAGCTCGGGGCGCGCCGCGTCCGCCGTTCCCGAGGCGACCACCTGGTCCAGCGCGGACAGGGTGTCGCGGGCCGAGCCGCGACCCCGGCGGACCGCGGCCTCCAGCGCCTCCTCGTCGAGCTCGAGCCCGGCTTCGGCGTTGACCGCCTCGACCAGCTCGTGCAGCGTCTCGGCCCCGAGCAGGCGGAACTCGAGGTGCTGGGTCCGGCTGCGGATCGTCGGCGGGACCTTCTGCGGGTCGGTGGTGGCCAGGACGAAGACCACGTGGCTAGGAGGCTCTTCGAGCGTCTTCAGCAGGGCGTTGGCCGCCGCGGTGGAGAGCATGTGGACTTCGTCGACGATGTAGACCTTCCATCGACCCGGGGTGCCGAGTCCCGCGTGCGCCACCAGGTCGCGCATGGCGTCGACCCCGTTGTTGGAGGCAGCGTCGAGCTCGTGCACGTTGAGCGAGCTCCCCTGGGTGATCTCCGTGCACGAGGTGCAGGTGCCGCACGGCTCGCCGTCGACCGGTGCCTCGCAATTCAGCGCCTTGGCCAGGATCCGCGCCGACGAGGTCTTGCCCGTCCCGCGGGGCCCGGAGAAGAGGTAGGCGTGCGAGACGCGCCCGTCGCGCACGCCGCTGCGCAGGGCTCGCACCACGTGGTCCTGGCCCCTGAGCTCGTCGAACCGCCCCGGCCGGAAGCGGCGGTAGAGAGAGACGAACGGGACCTCGGCCATGACGGCCGAGCCTACCCACGGGATGCGACGACGCCGCCCGGTGCTCGGCGCGGCAGCCAGGTTGACCGCGGCACCCGGCCTGACCCGCTGAGAGCTGCTGCCTTCCGACCCTGACTCGATTCACGAGGGGCCGTTGCGCAGGACCCGGCTGCCGCACCCAACAACGGACGGCGCGCTTCTAAGGCTAGCGGCGGCTCGGGGGTGCCGTCCGACGCCACTAGCCTGGCCTGCCTGCAGCCGGAGGCGCGTGCGCCCCTCGGCCCGGGAGGAGTGCGAGAGCGGCCGAATCGGCACGACTGGAAATCGTGTGTTGGGCAACCAACCGTGGGTTCAAATCCCACCTCCTCCGCCCAGACGGCCCGGCGTCCGTGCCCCCTCCGGCGTGCCGCGGCGGTGCCACACCGCCTGCGGTCGACACGGACCCACCGCCCACAGTCAACACGGCCACACAACACGGCTCGGCACCCCTCAATCCGGCCCGGAGAGGGGCCGATACGGCGCCCGTGGACCAGCGTGCCCTCGGACGCCACCAACGCGCCAGCACCGCGCCATGAGCACGGATCTCTTCGGCGACTCGGGACTCCACGCGCCCGACGCGGAGGTCGACTTCGACTGGGAGGCCTTCCTCCCAGACCCCGACGAGGAGGACCACGCCCCGGGCGAGCCCGGGGTCGAGCCACGCCCCAGCGACCTCTTGTCCGACCTCGACGCCCACGAGCTCGACGCCGACGACCCCGACCTCGACCTCGACGAACCGGAGCTCGACTGGGAGGCCGCGCTGACCGAGGACCCCGAAGAGGTCGGGGAGCTCGCAGAGCGCGGTGCACGAGTCGAGGCGGCGCTGGCCCGGATGGAGGACTCGGTGCGCACCGCCGCCGGCCCCGAACCCGAGACCGAGCCCGGACTCGACGAGGATCTCGAGCCCGAACCCGAGCTCGTGTTGATACCCGACGCCGAGCTCCAGACGCTCCCCGGAGACGACGCCGATCCCGACGCAGCGCTCGGGTTCGCGGCGTTCGGCCTGGACCTCGATGGCGAACCCGAGCCCGAGCTGGTGCTCATCGACGACGACCCGCCGCCACCACCACCTCCACCACCTCCGCCGCCTCCGCCGCCGCCGCCGCCGCCGCCGCCCGCCATCGTGGCTTCCCCCGCCGCACCGGTCGCGGCCGCGATGGAGCTCCATGCCACCGAGGCCGCCCAGGACGTCGCGGCGTCCGCCGACCTCACCCCCGACGAGCGGAGCGCACCCGTCGAGCACCCCGAAGGGACGGGCGTTCCGTCGACCACGCGCCGCGCCCACCGCAGGGCCGGGGCGGGTGCGCCGACGCGGCACAGCCGGATCTACACGGCCACCGTGGTCCTGGTCTGCTCCGTCCTCGTGGTGGTGGCCGCCGTGGGCATCGCCCGCACGCTCCACCGGCACTCCGCGCCGACCACCTCGGGCGCCACGGCCCGGAGCTCGTCGGCCGCCCAGCCGGTCGCAGCCGCCGCGACGATGACGCCCGCCCAGGTCGCCGCGCTGCGCACTGCCACCGACGAGGTCGACGCCGCCACCACGACCGTCATGGCCGGGGTCGCCGCGCTCCCCCACTTCCCCTCCCCTGCCGCGGTGGGCACGGTGGTCAACCCCTATGCCGAGTCGCTGCGCATCTACGCCTCCGCCCTGGCGGCATCGGACGTCCCGGCGTCGGCGCTGACCGCCGCCGGCGTCGCCTCGGCCGAGATCCGCCGTGACCTGCCCACGCTCGAGAGCATCGACGTGGCGACGCAGGACCAGCTCGGCCCCTACCTGCAGACGTTCAGCTCAGCCACCCTCCGGTTGCAAGAGGCGTTCGTCGGGCTCGAGGCAACCCTCGCACCGACCGGCGCAAGCTAGGACCGCGCCGCTCCGGCGTGTGACAGCGCGCATCCGGGCCCCCTGCATACTGGGCGGACCGTGGATGCCGATCCCACCCCCTTGTCCGACGAGGACGCCATGGCGCTCGCGCTGGCCGAGGCGCGGGCCGCGGCCGACGAAGGGGAGGTCCCGGTGGGAGCGGTGGCTCTGCTCGGGGGCAGGCCGGTGGCGGCACGCCACAACGAGCGCGAGCGCACGGCCGACCCGACCGCCCATGCCGAGATGCTGGCCCTGCGCGACGCCGCGGCAGCCCTGGGCGGGTGGCGGCTCTCCGAGGTCACCCTGGTGGTGACCCTCGAGCCCTGCCCCATGTGCGCCGGAGCGCTGGTGGCCGCACGGGTCGGACGGGTGGTCTACGGGGCGGCCGACCCCCGAGCCGGTGCCTGCGGCACCCTGTACAACCTCTGTGCCGACCCGCGCTTGAACCACGAGCTGACCGTCACGGCGGGCGTCACGGCGGCAGAGTGCGGAGACCTCTTGACCTCCTTCTTCGCCGCCAAGCGCGGCGCCCGCACCCCGGGCGGCTGACTCCCGGATTCACCTGGCCCGGGCCCCGCGGAAGGGCCGGCCGAGTCGGAGGCCCAGGTCGGAGCGACTAGCATCTGCCCCGGAGGAGTGCGAGAGCGGCCGAATCGGACGGTCTCGAAAACCGTTGTGCCCCCTGGGTACCGTGGGTTCAAATCCCACCTCCTCCGCTCGGGGCCGGAGAGGCCCACCCGCACGGGCGGGTGCGGGAAGGACAGTGGCAGTGCGAGCGGGAGCCCGCGCCGTCACGCTGCGCCTGGTCGCCCCACCGCGACCGGAAAGGAGTCACCTATGGCACGCGCACGTTCGACATTCGGCAAGCTCCAGCGTGACCAGGCCAAGAAGGAGCGGGCCAAGGCCAAGATGGACGACCGCCTCTCGAGGCGTGAGGACAAGGCCGCGGCCAATGGTCAGGAGCCCGACGGCCCCGGCTCGCAGGAGGTCGACCAGACACGCCTGCTCGAGGAGTTCGCCGCCCTGCACGAGGACCTGGCCGAGGGCAGGATCTCGCTCGACGACTTCGAGGTTCGCCAGGAGGAGCTCCGGGCCAAGCTCGTCGTCTGAGCCCCGCTCAGCGCGCCGCGCCGTTGCGGCGGCGGACCGTGGCGACGTGCCGGAGGCGGCGCATCCTCCCGACCGTGGGCGCCGTCACGGCGTTGTCGACCAGCAGCCGCTCTCCGACGTCGCCCAGGGCCAGGGAGTCCTGACCGCTCAGCCGGAAGGCCGAGTTGATCAACGAGACATGGGAGAAAGCCTGGGGAAAGTTGCCCACCTGGCGCCCGGCCAACGGGTCGTACTCCTCGGCCAGCAGCCCCAGGTCGTTGGGGAGCGCCAGGAGGCGCTCGAAGAGGTCCTCCGCCTCCTCAACCCGGCCGATCATGTGCAGGCAGTCCACGAGCCAGAACGAGCAGGCCAGGAAGGCCCCCTCCCGCCCCGTGAGCCCGTCGACGGAACCGTCCTCGCTCGTGCGGTAGCGCAGCACGAGCCCGTGGTCCATCAGCTCCCGCTGGATCGCCTCGACCGTGTTCACCACGCGAGGGTCGTCGGGGGGGAGGAACCCGACCAGGGGGATCATCAGGACACTCGCATCGAGGGCGTCGGAGCCGTAGTACTGGGTGAACGCCCCCACGTCGTCGTTGTATCCCTTCTCGCAGACCTCCTCGAAGATGTCGTGGCGCAGGGCCCGCCAGCGCTCGATGGGACCTTCGAGGTCGGGCCACTCCTCGAGCGTGCGCACGGCGCGGTCGACGGCCACCCAGGCCATGACCTTGGAGTGCGTGAAATGGCGGCGCGGCCCGCGCACCTCCCAGATGCCGTCGTCGGGCTGGGTCCAGCCGTGCTCGATGAAGTCGATGAGCTGTGTCTGCAGCGCCCAGGCGGCCCGGCTGTGCACGCCCTGGGACTTGGCCGAGGAGAACAGCGCTGACATGACCTCGCCGTACACGTCGAGCTGGTACTGCTCGGAGGCGGCGTTGCCGATCCGGACCGGGGCCGAGCCCTCGTACCCGGGGAGCCAGGCCGCCTCCCACTCGTCGAGCCGCCGCTCCCCCCCCGGGCCGTACATGATCTGCAGCTTCGACACGTCGCCGGCCACGGCCCGGAGCAGCCAGTCGCGCCACGCCAGCGCCTCGGTGCTGTAGCCGCCGCGCATCAGTGCCTCGAGGGTCAGCGTGGCGTCGCGGAGCCAGCAGTAGCGGTAGTCCCAGTTGCGGTTGCCGCCGAGCGCCTCGGGCAGCGAGGTGGTGGCGGCGGCCACGATCCCCCCGGTCGGCTGGTAGGTCAGCGCCTTGAGCGTGATGAGCGAGCGCACGACCGCGTCGCGGTAGGGCCCCTGGTAGCAGCACTCGGCGGCCCACTGCGACCAGTACGCCTCGGTGAGGTGCACCGCGTAGTAGCTGTCGAGCGGTGGTGGGGGCTCCTCGTGCGAGGGGTGCCACACCAGCGTGAAGGGGTACCGCTCGTTCGCCGTCACGGTGAAGTCGGCCACCGTGCGCATGTCCTTGCCCTTGGCCTCGACCTGGTGCCACAGCGCCACCGAGTCCGGGCCCGCCGTCAGCCTGGTCAGGCCCTCGTGCGAGGTGACCCACGGGACCACCTCGCCGTAGTCGAAGCGCACGGCCAGCTCCATGTGCATGTCGACCGAGCCGCTCACGCCCTGCACGGACCGCACCAGGTGCGGCGGGCCCTCCCGCACCGGCATGCAGTCGGTGATGCGCACGGTACCGGTGTGGGTGTCGAACTCGGTCTCGAGGACCAGGGTGTCGGGCCGGTACCAGCGCCGCGTGGCCAGCACGGCAGAAGGCCCGCCGGCCGGAGCCAGCCGCCAGAATCCGTGGTCCTCGCGGCCCAGCAGCCGGGTGAAGCACGACGCCGAGTCGAAGTGCGGCAGGCACAGCCAGTCGACGGAGCCGTCCAGGCCGACCAACGCCGCCGTGTGGAGATCGCCGATCACGGCGTAGTCCTCGATCCTCTGGCTCATGGCGTCATTCTTGCCCGCCCGCCCTCCGCGAGGTTCGACCGGCAGGTGCTCAGCCCGAGATGCACGGTCCCGTGCCCACGGTCCCCTGATGCTGGGCCGCCCGCTCGACCCGCGCCAGCACGTCCGGGGAGGTCAGCGCGTACCCCACGTCGGGGTAGACGGTCGAACGTGAGAACACCACACCGATGACCTGACCCCCAGGCGCGATCAGCGGCCCCCCCGAGTTTCCGGGAAGCACGTTGGCGTCGAGCGAGTACACCGCTCGGGTCACCGACCCGCTGTTGTAGATGTCCTTGCCGATGGCGGTCACCTGTGACGTGACCCCCGCCGGCCCCACGCTGAGAGGCCCGTTCTCGGGGTACCCCAGGAATGCGCCCTGCGTGCCGCGGGGCACGTCGTTGGGATCGATGCGCAGCGCCGGGCCGAGCGGGGCGTCGGTACGCAGGACGGCCAGGTCGAACCCGGGGTCGAAGAGGACCGGGGCGGCAGCGTAGGCCGTGCCGTTCACGACCACCTCGGTGTCGCCGGCACCCTCGCCGGCCACCACGTGGGCGTTGGTGACCACCAGGCCCCGGCCCACCACGAATCCCGAGCCCTCCTGCTCGGAGTTGCATGCCGTGCCCAGGATCTTGACCGTCGAGCCCATCGCCAGTGCGGCCAGGGCCCGTGCCTGGGTGGCCGAGGGTGTCGAGACCGACGGGGTGGCCGGCGGCGTGAGGGTCGAGAACACCTGGGGAAAGCCCTGATCGTTCAGGAACGTCTGGAAGTCGTTGAAGATCGAGGGCGCCTGGGGGAGCACCCGATCGATGGAGTGGAGGATGTCGGACCTGGCCACCGCGGCGTCGAGCGCCGTGAAGCGGCCGTTCGGGGACGAGACCACCGCGGCCACCAGCCAGGCCGAGAGCAGCACGGCCACGATCGCCACCCCCACGCCCAGGGCGGCGTCGACGTGCCCGAGATGGTGGCGCCGGACGGCCACGTTGCTCCAGGTCCCCAGCACCCGCCCGACCCCGCCGAAGAGGCACGCGGTCGCCATCACCAGTGCCACCACGACGACCGAGCGGGTGGCGCTCTCGTGGCCGGTGTGCAGCAACGGGACCCAGAGCAGCGCGCCGAGCACGAAGCCCAAGAAGAACCCGCCGAAGGTCAGCAACTGGACCATCGCCCCCAGGCGGAGCCCGTGGACGGCGGCCAGCAGCATCAGTCCGACGATGAGCAAGTCGACCCAATCCACCGCAGCGAGGGTAGCCAACGGTGCCCCCGTAGAGACGGCCCCCACCACTATTCTCGGGCCGCCGTGCCTCCACTCTTCGCGTCCCGCTCGCGCGCGTGCCCGTGCCCGGAGTCGCGGCCGCCCGATCGCCATCGCCGCGCTCGCCACGGCGTCGGCGCTCGCCGTGTCGGGCTGCGGGCTGTTCGGCCACTCAAACTCTCCTCCCGCACCGCGGGTCCTGGGCCAGCCCGCGGGTACCCCGGCGGTGGTGGGTCGGGCCGCACCGGCGAGGACAGGGGAGCTCGGTGCCGTGTCGTGCGCCACGGCACGGCGCTGCTGGGCCGTCGGCGTGGCCGGGCCGAATGCCCCCACCACTCCCGGCGCGGTCGCCGTGATCGTGGCCACCGACGACGGCGGCACGTCGTGGAAGCCGCAGCACATCTCGGGCGGGACCACGCCCCAGCTCGACACCGTCTCGTGCCCGGGACCGGCCACCTGCCTGGCCGCCGGCTCCACCGGTGGCACGTCCTCGGGCGCAGGCGAGGTCGTGGCCACCGACGACGCCGGCGCCTCGTGGTCACCGGTCACCACGCCCCCGCACGCATTGACGGTGACCGGCGTGGACTGCGTGAGCGTGCACGACTGCACGGCCATCGTCGACGACGGCACCGCGACGTGGTCCGCCGTGACGCCCGACGTCGGGCACACCTGGCAGCAGGGCGGCGACCTCCCCACGTCGTTCCAACCCGGCAACGGCCTGAGCTGCAGCGCGCTGGGCAAGTGCCTCGTCGCCGGGTACGTCCCGACCACCAACGGCCACGGCCAGGGCGCCGTGGCTCTCAGCACCGACGGTGGGCAGCACTGGTCGCTGGCCACCGTGCCCGCCGGCACGGGCGTCCTGCGCACCACGGCATGCGCCTCGGCCACCGTCTGCTTGGCCGCCGGGACGACCTCGACCACCGTGAGCGACCTCGTGGCCGTGCACGGCGCGCTCCTCCGGAGCACCGACGGTGGGAGCACCTGGGCGCCGGCCACCTCGCCACCGGTCGACGACGTCTACGGGGTGGCCTGCCCCTCGGCACAGCGGTGCGCCATGGTCGGGACCAAGTGGATCGGGTTCCCCGCCGTGGGTGCGGGGTCCGTGGCGCGCTCGGTCGACGGCGGGAGCTCCTTCCCGCGCCGCCACGACCGCGTATACGCCCCTGACACTGTCCGGCCTCGCCTGCCCGACACGCGACAGCTGCGTGGCCGCCGGGGGGAAGACACTCGCTCGCATCTCCTTGGAGCCCGCTCCGGCCCGCTGAGGCCCGCTGAGGTCGAGGATCCCCGGTCGCCCGTCGTACACCCCCGTAGACTCGGGAGGCCCGAGCAGTGGAGGCGTGCGACGGTGGCGCGGGGCCCGCGTGCATCCGTCGCCCGAGCCGATGGAGGACGTCATGCCCAAGACCTGTCCCCAATGCCAGAGTGAGGCTGCCGACGGGGCAGCCTTCTGCCCGAGCTGCGGCGCCCCACTCGACCCGACGTCTGCTCCAGCCCCGGCTGCCCCGACCTCTTCCGACGCCCCTGCGCCTCCGGTCGCGAGTGGGTCATCGCTGCCGGCCTACAAGTTCAACGCCTCTCGCTGGTCCAAGGCCGACTGGATCGCAGGGATCGCGACCGTGGTCCTGTTCATCTCGCTGTTCTTGTCGTGGTTCGGCGTCAGCGTGATCGGCGTCACCGTGACCGCCAGCGGCCTGTCGGCCCACGGCTTCCTCTACGTCGTCATGATCATCTGCATCCTCGAGCTCGCCTATCTCGCGCTGCGCGCCGGCTGGGATCGGCTCCCGGTGGACATCAACCTCCCGCACCTCACCGTGATGCTGATCGCCACACTGGTAAATCTCGTCCTCGTGTTCATCGCCTTCATCGACAAGCCGGGCGGGTCCGGGGTGGGCTGGGAATTCGGTGCCGTGTTGGCACTGATCGCCGCCGTCGTCGCCGCCGCTCCATACGCCATCCCGCAACTGCGCGCCAAGACGATGTGACACGTGCCCGACGTGTCGCTTGCCGGCGCGCCGGGCACGCCATGATGAGGGCGCTATGCCCGAGGCGCCACCTCCGGAGGAACCCACCCCCGACACGCGGCCCGACGTGGTGCTGACCACCATCCTGCGAGAGTGGGGGCGCATCGGGTGCACCGGCTTCGGTGGGCCGCCCACCCACATCGCCATGTTGCGCAGCCTGGTGGTGCGGCGCGAGCAGTGGATCGACGAGGCCGAGTTCGAGGACGCCATCGCCGCCACCAACCTCCTGCCGGGCCCGGCCTCGACCCAGCTCGCCATCTTCTGCGCCTGGCGGCTGCGCGGCGTGAGAGGCGCCCTGGTCGGTGGGGCTGCCTTCATCTGCCCCGGGCTGGCCCTCATCATCGTGCTCTCCGCCCTCTTCCTGGCATCGGACACGCCGACCTGGGTCAAGGGTGCGGCACTCGGATCGGGAGCCGCCGTGGGCCCGGTGGCCCTCGGCGCCGCGCTGGCACTCATCCCGGCCAGCTGGCGCCGGGCCGGCGGGGTGCGGACCCGGCAGGTCCGCTGCCTGCTCTACGCCGTGGCCGGCGGGGTGGCCGCCATCACCATCGGGCCCTTCCTCGTGGTGGTGCTGGTGGCGTGCGGCTTGGCCGAGGCGTTCTTCTCGGGCGGCCTGCGCCCGCCGACCCGGGCCCACGGCTTCGTGGTGGCCCCCCTCGGTGTCGTCGCGGCCGGGGGGCTCGGTGCGTTGGCCTGGGTGGCCCTCAAGGTCGGGGCGCTCTCCTTCGGCGGGGGGTTCGTGATCATCCCGCTGATGCAGGCCGACGCCGTCCACCACTACCACTGGATGACCAACGCCCAGTTCCTCAACGGGGTCGCCCTGGGTCAGATCACGCCGGGTCCGGTCGTCCAGACCGTGGCCACCGTGGGCTACGCCGCGGCCCGGGTGGGCGGCGCACTGCTGGCCGCCGCGGTGGCGTTCGCGCCGTCGTTCGTCTTCGTGCTCGCCGGGGCCCGCCACTTCGCCGCCCTGCGCACCAACACCGCCGCCCAGTCCTTCCTCGCCGGCGCGGGACCGGCGGCCATCGGCGCCATCGCGGGGGCCGCCGTGACTCTCTCCCTCGCACTGACCCACCTCTGGCAGCTCGCCGTACTCGGCGCCGCGTTGGTGGTCATCGTGGCCCTGCGTCGAAGCGTGGTCCTCACGCTCGTCGCCGCCGGCGCGGTCGGTGCCGTCGGCGCCGCCCTGGGCCTGCCGGTGGGCTGAGCGTCGGGAGGCACCGCTGCGCTTTGACAGGATGAAGGGGTGAGCGAGCACACCGGGTACCCGGGGGCACCGCCGGGCTGGTACCCCGATCCGGCCGGAGGTCCGGGGCAGCGATGGTGGGACGGGTACGCATGGACCGAGGCGACCGTGCTCCCCGATCGCCCGCCGCCACCACCGACCTGGTCCGCCGCGCCACCGCCGGTGGGCCCGCCCGTGCAGGTGGCGCCCTGGGCGGTGGCCACGGAGCGCCTGACCACCCACACGACGGGCGGCCTCGTCGACAGCGAGCTGCGCATGGAGCGGATCGCCCGCGTGGCCGTCGCCGTCCCGGCGGCGTGCGCCATCGTCAACGTGGTGGTCGATCGCCTCAACTCCGACCGCTGGCTCGCCTTCGGCCACCAGTTCCGCGTGATCTGGCACGACGCCCAGAACCACGTCACCCCGCCGCCGTACCACGGGCCGAGCGGGTACAGCCCCGTCAACCTGCTGGCCGGGCTGGTCGCCCTCGCGGCCGCCGTCGTGGCGCTGGTCTGGCAGCACCGCGCCGCCTCAGCGGCCCGCTCCCTCGGCTTCCCCTCCCAGCAATCGCCGGCCTGGGGCGTGGGGTCCTGGTTCGTGCCCATCGTGAACCTGTGGATCCCGTACCAGGCCGTCAAGAACTGCCTTCCCCCCGGCGACGCCCATCGCCGGCGTGTGCTGCACTGGTGGCTGGCCTGGCTGGTCGGACAATTCGTGGGCAGCGCGGCCGCCTTCGCCGGGATGTTCTCGAGCGGCACGGCCGTGGCGCTCTCGATCCCGGCCGTCGTGGCCGACCTGGCCGTGATCGCCTGGGCCCCGGGCATCGTGATGGCCGTCGCCGCGTCCCACCGGGCCGCCATGTCCGACCTGGCGTAATCGCCCACCACGCCCCCGCGCCCGCCGCGCCCTCAGGCGTGGCCCCGGGGGGGCCAATTCCATATGTTCACCCTGAGATTCCACTCGTGTTGCTGCACGTTCATCTTGTCTCGCTACGGTCCCAGGTGATGCCTGACGAGGAGACCGGACTGCGTCGTGACGAACTCGTGACGACGCAGACGCGGGCCCATGTCGACCCCGCCCTCCAGGCGCTCCAGGCCCTCGATCCCGACGGCTCCCGCCCGCCGACCGTGATGCAGTCCCACGCCCTTCGGCTCGGCTTCTCCGGGCGCACGGTCCTCGACGACATCAACGTCTCTCTCAACCGCGGGGCGATCACGGCGCTCATCGGCCCGACCGGTTCCGGCAAGTCCACCTTCCTGCGCACGCTCAACCGGATGAACGACCGGGTGCCCGGGTTCACCCGCAACGGCGACGTGACCTTCGACGAGGAGAGCCTCTGGGGGGCCAACGTCGACCTCCTGACGCTGCGGCGCCGGGTCGGCATGCTCTTCCAACGTCCCAACCCGTTCCCGATGTCGATCAAGGACAACGTGGTGGCGGGCGTCAAGGCGCACCGGATCGCCAAGGGCAAGCAGCTCGACGTGGTCTGCGAGCGCCGCCTCACCGAGGTGGGGCTGTGGGACGCGGTCAAGGACCGCCTCAACGACTCCCCGTTCCGGCTCTCGGGCGGTCAGCAGCAGTTGCTGTGCCTGGCCCGCGCCCTGGCCGTGGGACCCGAGGTGCTCCTGCTCGACGAGCCCACCTCCGCCCTCGACCCGGTGACCACCGAGTCGATCGAGGCACTGCTCAAGACCCTCACGCCCGCGCTGACCCTCATCGTGGTCACCCACAACCTGGGCCAGGCCATGCGGGTCTCGAACAACACCATGTTCTTCTACCAGGGGAAGTTGACCGAGTACGCCTCAACGGACGATCTCTTCAACCGACCCAAGCATCCCGACACCGAGCGTTACGTCACGGGGCGAATGGGGTAGGCGGCTGCGCCCGGGCGACCCCACCCTTCACGGTCATCGGATCGAATCACCAACCAAGCAACCAACACAGACAAGGAGAGAATCTGTGAAGACATCAATGCGCGCGACACGCCTCAGGCGGGGAGTGGTCGTCGCGGTGACGGCTGGGCTCGCCCTGGGATCTGCGGGTTTCGCCTCGGTCGCGTCGGCAGCCACCAAGCTGCCGAGCAGCGGTGTGGAGACCCCCGCGGGCGGCACGGTCAGCGAGACTGGCTCCACCCTGCTGTATCCGCTGTTCAACCTGTGGGCGGCCGGATACAACACCAAGTTCCCGAGCACCACCATCCAGACGGCGTCAACTGGGTCCGGCACCGGGATCTCCGAAGCCGAGAATGGCACCATCGACATCGGCGCCTCCGACGCCTATCTCTCGCCGAGCGTGATCCAGTCCAATCCGACGCTCAAGAACATCCCTCTGGCCATCTCGGCCCAGATCGCCGCCTACAACGTCCCAGGCGTCACCGCGCACCTGAAACTGAGCGGCAAGGTCCTCTCCGAGATCTACCAGGGCAGCATCACCAAGTGGAACGACCCGGCCATCGCCAGCGCCAACTCCGGCGTCACTCTGCCGGACATCCCGATCGTGACCCTGCACCGCTCCGACAGCTCGGGGGACACGTTCTTGTGGACCTCCTACCTGTCCAAGGCCGACCCTTCGGGCTGGGGCACCAAGGTCGGCTACAACACATCCGTTCCCTGGCCGGCCGCTCCCGGTGCCCTCGGTGAGAACGGGAACTCCGGCATGGTCTCGGGCTGCAAGGCCACGGCGGGCTGCATCGCCTACGTGGGCATCAGCTACCTGACCCAGGTCCTCCAGGGCGGAATGAACTACGCCGCGCTCGGCAACGGCAAGGGCCAGTACGTCCTACCGTCGACGGCGACCGTCTCCGCCGAAGCCGCCGGCTTCGTCAAGAAGACGCCGGCCAACGGGACCATCTCGATGATCTACGGCAACGTCAAGAACGGCTATCCGATCGTCAACTACGAGTACGGCATCGTGTCGACGCACCAGTCGTCGTCCTCGACGGCCAAGAGCATCCGCTCGGTGCTCGAGTGGGCCATCAATTCCAAGGACGGGAACAGCCCTGAGTACCTGTCCCAGGTGAACTTCCAGCCTCTGCCCTCCAAGGTCGTGGCGCAGTCGGTGAAGCAGATCCTCAGCATCAAGTAATGACCACCGGCGGCGGAGTGGCGGGGAATGTCCCCGCCACTCCGCACGCGGAGGCGGTCGGTAAGCCCTCAACCCCGAAGCGGGCCTTCGACTGGATCCGCCGCAACGAAGAGCACGCCTGGCGGGGATCGGCCTGGGTGGCCGTGGTGCTGCCGCTCGCCGCGCTCGTCTTCGCCATCTCGGTCCTCGCGGTCAAGGCCTGGCCGGCCATCCAGGTCAACGGCTGGTACTTCCTCTATGGCCGTGCCTGGACCTACGGCAACGCGTACAGTTCCGTCGTCCACACCGGCGGCGTGGCCCACCTCCAGGGCGAGCGATTCGGCGCCTGGGCGATTATCTGGGGCACCGCGGTCTCATCGCTGATCGCCATCGTCATCGCCGTCCCGCTCTCGATCGGGGCGGCCTTCGCCCTGACCGAACGGATGCCGACGTGGGTCTCCCGGCCGCTCGGCTTCACCGTCGAGATCCTCGCCGGCATACCGAGCGTCGTCCTGGGCCTGTGGGGCATTCTCACCTTCGGGCCGTTCTTGGCCCACCACGTGTACCCGGTCATCGCCGACCACATGCCTGACGTGCCGATCCTGCGCTACTTCCGTAACCCGGTGGGCACCGGCGAAGGCCTTTTGTCCGCCGGCATCGTGCTGGCCCTCATGATCGTGCCCATCGTCACGTCGACCACCCGGGACCTCTTCCAGCAGGTCCCCCCGCTGCCCAAGGAGGGCGCGTCCGCGCTGGGCATGACCGACTGGGAGGTGGCCAACCGGGTCACCCTGCCCTGGGTGCGCTCGGGGATCATCGGCGCCACCGTGTTGGGTCTCGGCCGGGCACTCGGTGAGACCATCGCCATCGCCATGATCGGTGGCGCCTCACTCCAGATCCCCCACACCGTGTACCTGCCCTTCACCACGGTGGCCGCCACCATCCTCACCCAGCTCGACGGTGCGCTGACCGACGGCACCGGCTTCGCGGTCGCCACCTTGGCCGAGCTGGCCTTGGTCCTGGCCGTCATCTCGGTCGCCGTCAACCTGGTGGCCCGGCTCATCGTGAACCGCACCGGCCGGGTCACTGCGCCGGTCGGTGGCGCCTGATGTCTCTCGCCGCCGGTCCCTCGACGCGCCGTCGCCGCGCCTCGACCATCGCCTGGCGGGGGCTGACCTACCTGGCCCTGGTCCTCATCATGGCGCCGGCGGCCTGGCTGCTCATCGGCGTCCTCGGCCGGGCCTGGTCCCACTGGCAGTGGAGCGTGCTGTGGACCCAGCTCACCCCGACCGGCGGGGGGCTGCGCGACCAGATCCTCGGCACGCTGATCATCATGCTGGGCGTCTTCATCATCGCCGGAACCGTCGGGGTGCTGGCCGGCATCCACCTGGCCGAGTTCGCACGTCCCCATCGGGTGAGCGGGAAGGTGAGCGGGCCCCTGCGCACGGCGTCGGACATTCTCTCGGGCTTCCCCTCCATCGTGCTCGGCTACGTCGGCTACGTCGCCCTGGTCGTCGGGCTCCACTGGGGTTTTTCGCTGCTCTCTGCCCTGATCATCCTCTCGATCATGGTGATCCCCTACATCGCCAAGACCACGGAGAACTCGTTGCGCCAGGTGCCCACCGGCTATCGGGAGGGCGCCGAGGCGCTCGGTATGTCGGCCGGGTACGGCCTGCGCAAGGTGGTGCTCAAGAGCGCGCTGCCGGGTATCGTCACCGGCCTCCTGCTCGCCCTGGCCATCGCCTGCGGCGAGACGGCTCCCCTCGTTTACACCGCCGGGTTCTCCAACACGCTGCCGCACTCCCTCACCCACGCCCAGTTTCCGTACCTGACCTATGTGGTCTTCAACTTCTACAACGACCCGACGACGCAGAAGCACTACCTCTCCTACGACGCCGCGCTGATCCTGGTGGTAATCGTGCTCCTACTCCTCGTCTCGAGCCGCGTCGTCGTGGCGCGCACGCAGCGCCACTCCGAGAGCGCCCGGACCACCCAGCGCAGGATCTTCGGGCGCTTCCGCAACGACCCCACCCTCACACCGACACCGGCCGTGGTCACGCCGCCGGTGGTGGGACCCGGCATCGACGATCTGCCCACCACGTAGTCTGGGGGGCATGAGCGCAGGAACCGAATGGGGACCCCTGGCCCGCCTGGCGGGCGTCTGGGAGGGACAGAAGGGCGAGGACGTCGCCTACGCCAACGTGACGGGGGAGATCGGCGTCACCCCCTACAAGGAGCACATCGACTTCAAGCCCTTCGGGCCGGTCGAGAACGGCGAGCAGGTGCTCTACGGGCTCGACTACCGCATGGCGGCGTGGCGGGGCGACGAGGAGAGCCCGTTCCACACCGAGGTGGGGTACTGGATGTGGGACGCCCGTGACAGCGAAGTGGTGCGGTGCTTCCTCATCCCGCGCGGCTCGGCCGTGGTGGCCGGCGGGATCGTCACGGCGGACGCCACCACGTTCACGCTGAAGGCGACCGTGGGCAGCCAGACCTACGGGATCCTGGCCAACAACTGGCTGGACAAGAACGCTCGGTCCGTGAGCTACGAGGTCACCATCGACACCAGCGTCGACGACGAGTTCACCTACTCGGAGACCACCGTGATCCAGCACGCCAAGATGCCCGAGGCGGTCATCCACACCGACCGCAACACACTGCGGCGCATCGCCGACGCCTGAGAGCCGCCGGGGCCCGCCCCGCGGGGACCCACCCGGCCGGCCCACACCCAACCGGCACACAATTGGCCGAGGCCACCGCGCCCGGCCCATTTATCCTCTGAGGGGTGGCGAGCACCCAGGCGGACACCTGGCTCCACCCGTCCCCCAGGCTGTGGCGTATGCGCCGCGCCGAGGTGGCCGCGCTCACCGTGGCGCTCGGCGCTCTGGCCGTCCTGATGTGCCTGGGCGCCCACAGCGTGACGGCGGCGCTGGTCAGCGCCGTGGTGGCCCTGGCCCTGGGCGGGCTGTCGGCGGCCTTCCTGCGGCGCCGGGTGCGGGCCTGGCGCTACCAGGAGCGTCACGAGGACCTGGTCGTCGGACGCGGCGTGCTGGTGCGACGGCTCTCGGTGGTGCCCTACGGGCGCATGCAATTCGTGGAGGTCACCGCGGGTCCGGTGGAGCGCCTCTTCCATCTCTCGAGCGTGCGCCTGCATACCGCCGCCGCGGCGAGCGACGCCCGCATCCCGGGCCTCGAGACCGCTGAGGCGGCCCGGCTGCGTGACCGGCTGACCGAGCTGGGCGAGTCCATGGCGGCGGGGATGTGAGCGAGGACTGGCAGCGACTCCACCCCTTCTCACCGGTGGCCCGCATCGGGCGGCTGGTGCCCGCCCTGGCCCTCTTGGCCCTCCTCTCCGCCGTGCACTCGAGGTTCGAGAACCGCACGGCCGAGATGGACTACCTGGTGGTGGTCACCCTGGCCTCCGCGCTGTACGGGTACGTCCACTACATGGTGACCAGGTGGCGGCTCGAGGGCGACACCTTGCGCATCGACACCGGGCTGGTGCGCCGCGACTCGCGCCGCTTGCCGCTGGCGCGCATCCAGGCGGTCGACGTCGTGCGCCCCTTCCTGGCCCGGCTGCTCGGCGTCTCCGAGCTGCGCATCCGCCTGGCCGGCTCCGGGTCGACCGACGGCCGGCTGGCCTATCTCTCCGTCGAGCAGGCGACCACCCTGCGCCACGCCCTGCTGGCGCCGCACCGCCGGGCGGCCGGCGACCAGGGCCTGGCGGCGGACCGGCGTGACGAGGGGCCGGCCCTGGCCACGGTCACCACCGGGAGACTGGTGGCCTCGGTCCCGCTCTCGCTGGCCGGCGTGGTGGTGGTCGGGGCGGTGGCCGTGCTCGCCACCCTCGACCAGTTCGAGCCCCGCACGGCCCGGGCGGTGGCCGGGGTCATGACCCTGTACCTGATCAGCTTCGCCGGGATCATCTGGCGCCGGCTGTCGGGGCAGTTCGGCTTCGTGGCCCTCGAGGGTCCTGACGGGATCCACATCCGGCGCGGGCTCCTCCAGACCGTCTTCGAGACCGTGCCCTACGCCCGCATCCAGGCCGTGCGCCAGGTGGACCCGCTGTTGTGGCGGCCGTTCGGCTGGTGCCGGCTCGAGGTGGACGTGGCCGGGGCCACGGCGCGCAACCGAGCGCGGCGAGGGGACGAGCGTGGTGCGCAAGGCCCTCCTCCCCGTGGGACCACGGTCGCAGGCCGCGCCGCTCGTCGAGCGGGTGCTGGCCGCCCCGGACCCGCAGCGGACGGCTCCGCCCGAGCGGGCGCGCTGGAAGGCCCCCCTCAGCTTCCACTTCCTGGGCGCCGGCCACGACACGGTGCACGCGGCCTGCGTGACCGGCCGGATCAACAAGACGACCACCTGGGTGCCCCTGGTCAAGGCGCAGAGCGTGCGGCGGACCCAGGGGCCGGTGCAGCGGCGGCTGGGCCTGGCCACCGTCCGCGTCGACGTGGCCGGGAAGCGGACACGTGCCGCCTTCAAGGACCGGTGCGCCGACGAGGCGGACCGGCTGGTCGAGGAGCTGGTGGCGAGCAGCCGCACCGCACGTGCCACGCGGCCGGGCCCCGGAGCGGCGACGCGCTCGGCGCTAGGGGGTGGCCGGCGGCGTCGGCCGGGGTGGAGCCGGCGGCCCCGGTGGGGCGAACGACGGCGGGCGCGCCGAGCGTGCCCGGGGGCGGCGGCGAAACACGAAGGGCACCACGAACAGCGCGACCAGCCCCACCAGGCCGACCACGGTGGCCGCCAGTCCCAGGGCGTCGGCCGCCGAGCCGCCGTAGGAGAGGGTCACCTCGTGGCTGGTCGGCACCACCACCATGAGGTTGGGGGTGACCCGCCACGGGCCGTCGGCCCCGCTGGCGTGCCAGTTGGGGAAGTAGGAAACCTTGACCAGGACCGGGGTGCCCGTCCGCGAGACGTGAAAGCTGACGGTCGAGTCGGTCTGGGTGATCCCGGTGACCTCTGTGGTCGGCACCGGTCTCACCGCCGGGTGGATCCGGGTGACCGGGGTGCGCGGCCACGAGGCGGGCCCGCTCTGGGCCAGCTCCACGTCCCAGCGTGAGGGGTCGTCGTACCAGGCGACCGAGGGGCCCAGCCAGCTCGAGGGTGCGGGGGTCACACCGGTCAGCACCGCGGGCTCGTTGCGCAGCGGCGTGACCAGCGGCGAGTCGGCGACGCGGTAGACGTTCCACGTGGTGTGCGTCTGGGTGCCGTTGTAGTCGGAGGTCCACGGTCCGCTGGTGGCGACCAGCTTGAGCGCCGGGTCGGCGTGGGCCTCCTGCTCGACGGTCGGCGTCTCGGCGATGAAGTAGCGCACCCCGAGCATCTGGAGGTGCTGCACGCCGAGGGTCACGTCGAGCGATCCGTAGGGCAGGCCGACCTCGGGGTCCGAGGGCCCGGCCGAGAGCTCGGCCTGGTTGAGGAAGTGGTAGGGCGTGGTGGTGGAGGACTCGAAGAGGAGGCCCTCCATGGAGTCGATGCACCCTCCCGTCCAGTAGGGCAGGAGCATGAGCGCCTCGGGCGTGCCGAAGCGGTTCTCGCTCTCGCTGTACTCCCACATGGCCCGGCCGCAGCCCTCGGTGCGGCCCACGCCGGCCATGGTGTCCATGAGGGCGTGGTACTCGGGGTACGACGCCTGCCCCTCGTAGCCCTCGTAGTTGTAGTTGGACCAGTTGGTGACCTGGTTGGAGCCGAGCGTCACCGGCAACGAGGAGGCGGGGGCCACGAACGGGGGCGTCACCACCACCATGACCGCCAACAGGCCGGCGATGGTCCCGCCCACCGCGGCCGGTTGCCAGCGCGGCGCGGCGCGGCCGGAGAGGACCGGCTCTTGCCCGGCCAGGGTGGCCGCCGACTGTGCACGCTGCTGGGCGGCCTCCCAGCGCCGGGTGCCGGCGTGCCGCCAGGCCCGGGCCACGACGATGCAAGCGCTGCCGAACGCCCAGCCGGCCATGAGGTACACCGAGATGAACCACAGGGGCAGCAGCCGCACGTTGTAGAGGCTGCCCTGGGGATCGAGCGCGGTGGCCAGGGCCGAGGCGATGCCGAGCAGGGTGAGGGTGATCCCGAAACGGCTGCGCACCACGACCGCCCGGATCGCCCCCAGCCCGGCCAGGACGAGCGCCCAGACATCGGCCTCGGGGAAGTACTGGGCCCACCCCTCCACGTTGGTGTACCCCATGGCGGTCGTGTACGAGTGCTCGAACCCGAAGGGGACGAGCCACCACCCCGACAGCAGCAGCCCCACGGCCACGGTGGACCCGGCCCACCACAGGCGGCGGAGCCGGCTCACCGGGGGTGGCCAGCCGAGCACCGGCGCGCCGGGCGGCGGGGCGGCGGGCACGCCTCCGGCCGCCGGGCCGGTGTCCCCGATGCGCCAGCCGGCCGGGAGCATCTCGAGCCCCGTGAGGATCACCGCACCCCCGAGCGCGTACATGGCCGGGACGATGTGAGAGAGCACGCAGCCGGCCAGCACCAGGGCGGTCCAGCCTCGGTGCCGGCCCTCGCGCACGCAGCAGGCGAAGAGGCCGAGGAACAGGAGGGCCAGGGAGAGGCTGAAGGAGTAGGCGTACTCCCCCGCCAGGGTCGAGAAGAGGTTGCCGCCCAGGATGGTGAAGGTCGAGTCGAAGAGGAAGGGCAGGGTGGCCGCGGCCAGCAATGTGGGCAGGGGCTGGCGGAGGCGGAAGAACCGGCCGCACGCCCAGGCGCAGACGGGCAGCATGACCGACCCGAGGATGGTGCCCATCTTGAAGGCGACCCCGTAGGGGATGACCCACCCGGCCACGGCGATGAAGGCGTCGGGGATGGTGAAGTAGAAGGTGTAGAGGGGGAAGCCGTCGTACCAGCCGGGGTCCCAGCCGGTCAGGTGCCCGTGGGCCATGAGCGACTCGAGGTACCGGGGCATGGCGATGTGCGCCCCGGTGTCGCCCCCGGTGGTGGTGGTGCCGGTGAGGAGCAGGCTCGGGTGGAGCTGCGAGAGCGTCACCACGATGACGCTGGCGATGGTGATGACGGTGAGCGCCCCGGGGACCCACCACCAACGCCCGCGCCGGCGACGGCGCGAGCGGACCACCTTCGCCGGATCCGGGGCCGGCACCTGCTCGAGCAGCCCGGACACCGCCTCGGGAGCGGACGGCGACATCTGCGGTACGTTACCGGCCGCCCCCGGGCCCGGGGGCTCGCCCAGCGGCGAGCACCCGGCGGGTCAGGACATCTGGGCCAGGATCTTTGCCTTCTGGTCGTTGAACTCGGCCTCGGTCAGGATGCCCTGGTCCTTGAGGTTGGCCAGCTCCTTGAGCTTGTTGATGAGCTCGTCGGAGTCGGCCTCGGCCGGCGCCGCGGCCACCTGCTGCGGGGGGGGCGCCTGCTGCTGGGCCGACGCGTCCTTCTCGGCGTACTTCTGCTGCTGGTGGCGGGACACGCCCCCGGCCACGGCGGTGGCCGTCCCGGCGATCACTGCGGTGCGTCCCACCGTGCGCATGACCGGACGTCGCATCAAAGGCATCCTGTGCTCCTCTCGTTGATCATCTCGTCTCGTTGATCATCTCGTCGAACGGGCGTCGAACGGAGTCAGCCCTCGCCCGCGGCATCCAGCTCGGCCAGGGCGGCGTTGACCAGGTCGGCCGGTATACGGGCGGAGTCGACCACCACACCACCGGAGCCGACGACCGCCTCCACCAGCGACCGGGCCCACACGTCCTCCCAGACCACGGCCAGCGCCGAGTTCCCCGGCGGCAGGTTGGCAGCCACGTGCTCGAGGTCCTCGGCGTTGATCAGGCCGCCGACCTCGCCCTCGAGGTCACCGAAGGGAGACAGTTCGTCGAGCTGGTCGAACTCCAGGGTGACGGCGTCGCCGTTGTCGTCCTTGAACACGAACACCAGGTCGAGGACGCGCACCAGCCCACTTTCGACCAGCCGGGCGATCTCGGGCGCGACGTTCCCGTTGAACTTGTTCCCCGGGAAGGCCACCACCGTGTAGCTGACCGGTCCTATCGTCATCGTGTCTCCTCCACTGTGCGATCGGTGAGTCGGGTCTCTGCCTTCATCCTGGCCCGCGGCCCCGGTCGTGTCGAGGCCGTCGCCGGTTCAGCTGGCCAGGATCTTGGCCTTCTGGGCCTCGAACTCGGCGTCGCTCAGCACGCCCTGGGACTTGAGGTCGGCCAACTTCGACAGCTGGTCCGCCGTGGTGGCGCCGGGCGTGCCCGCCGTCTGCTTGACGTAGGTGTCGAAGGCCTTCTGCTGGTTGGCCGCCTCCTGGGCCGCCCGCTCGTGCATCTTCGAGCCGCGGGCGATGAGGTACACGAACACGCCGAGGAAGGGGAGGATGATCACGAAGATGACCCACAGCGCCTTGGCCAGGCCGCCCATGTCGTGGCTGCGGAAGATGTCGATGAACACCGTGATGAGCAGCCAGATCCAGATGACGAAGAGGAAGAAGTACAGCATCGTCAGGAAGAAATCGAGGATCGGGTACTGATAGCTGGCGAGAAGCATGCGGACTCCTTGGGTCGTGACGTTGAGTCGGGGCGAGGTTCGTTGACTACTTCACTACGCCAATCGGATCTGACGCGCCTCTATTGTGCGCACAAGACCATCGTGCGCCGCAATGCGAACTGCAACCCCGTGCCCTAGATCCCCTGCTCGGCGTGGAGGCGGCCGCTCTTGCAGGCGGCGGCGAACGTCTCGTAATCGCGGTCGTTCTGGTCGGCGTAGGACTCGGAGAATTTGACCAGCGCCTTCTCAAAGGTGTCGCTTGTCCCGAGATAGGCGGCGACGGCCATCCGGTCGCTCGAGCGGGCGTGCGCCCTGGCCAGGGCATGCGCGCACAGGCTGGCGTAGACCTGCACGCCTTGTGGGACGGCGGTCTCGGGATCGATCGACCCCTTCCAGTCCTGGAGCTGGCGCAGGTAGTAGTCGTGGGAGCGCCCGTCGACGGACTGGGACTCCTCGACGCGCTGCCAGCCGAGGAAGATGTCGCTGGCGGCCTGCATGAGGCGCTGGCCGGCCACGACCCGCGCCCCGTGGTTGGCGTAGGAGCTCTTCTTGGTGAAGCGCTCGAGCACGGAGGCCTCGGCCTCCTTGGCCTGCAGGAAGAGGACGTCGTCGGGACGTGGGCCGTGGAGCAGGATGATCCAGACCCGGGTGCCCACGCTGCCCACCCCGACGACCTTGCGGGCGATCTGGCTGAACTTGTACTGCTCGAGGAGGTGGCGGCGGTCCGTCGACAGGGTCTGGCGGTAGCGACGCAACAACGTGTGGAAGTAGTCAGTGGTGCGCTCGCTCTCGAGCTGCGGGTAGAGCTCGTCGATCGGCACGATGAGGGGAGGGTCGCTCTTGATGCGGCGCTGGCCGTCCACCACCTCGGTCAGCTTGTCCAGGGCCTTCATCGAGTCCTTGGTCATCGCCTTCTCGATGAGCCGCTCGGCATTGGTCGCCAGGCGTCCCTCGGCCTTCGAGCCCGTCGTCTGCGCCTGCTCCTGCAATGCGGCGACCAGGGGCCCGACCTCGATGCGCGAGTACCAGACCTCGAGGTTGGACATCTCCGCCAGCATGCGCATGTGGTCGCGGTAGGACCGGCCCACCGCCAACACGCCCTCCCGGGCCACGTCCTTGGAGAACCCGCGGTGCCGGCACGCCACCACGATGCTGGCGGCCAGGCGCTTGACGTCCCACTCCCAGGGTCCCGGGTTGGTCTCGTCGAAGTCGTTGCAGTCGAACATGAGCTGGCGCTCGGGCGAGCCGAACACGCCGAAGTTGGAGAGGTGGGCATCGCCGCAGATCTGGGCGGGGAGCCCCGAGCGCGGCGTGTTCGCCAGGTCGGAGGCCATGATCAGCGCGGCGCCCCGGTAGAAGGTGAACGGCGACACCAGCATGCGCCCGTATCGGATGGGCACGAGCTCGGGGACCCGGGTGACCGCCTGCTCCTCGAGCAGTGCCACCGGATCGGGGCGGTCGGGCCGGGCCTCGTACTGCCCCTGCGAGCTCCGGGGCACCTTGGCCCGGGCCGCCTTCCCCTTGGCCTTGCTGTCCGACTCGCTCAGGTGCGGGACGACCCGGGGAATCGTGCTCTCACCGAGGGGGATCGCTTCGTTCGCTGTCATGGTGCACCTTCCTGGCCGGCGACTCGCACAGCTCCTGCCGAGGGGCCCAGGCTACGCAGCGAACGGGACCCCCGCCCCCGGGACGCGACAATGACCACGGTGACGGACGACTCGGCCAGGCCAGAGGGCGAACGGTGACGGTCGAGCCCCGGACCCCGGGTACCGGGACCAGCACGCCGGTGGGACCGCCCACCCCCGGGGAGCGGCGCACCCGGCGCGGGCGGGTCGTGGGGTCCATCCGCCGCCTGATCGACGCCATCAACGCCAGCGACGACGCCGCCGTGGAGCGGGCGGTGCTGGCCCTGAGCCGGCGCAGGCGCTGGCTGGCGCCGCTCGGCATGGTGGTGGGCGCCTTCATGATGCTCTTCCAGGGCGTCAAGCTGCTGGTGACCAACTGGAGGCTGACCCTGGTCCAGATCATCCCCGCCATGTGGATCTGGCTGGCCATGCTGGACCTCAAGATCCACATGCTCCGTGGGCGCCAGTTCCACGTCATCACCGGCCCGATCCTCATCCCGTGCATCCTGGCGGTCACCGCGCTCACGGCGGCCAGCTTCTACCTCAACGGCGTGTTCGCCTTCGCCATCTCCCAACCGGGGAAGCCCGAGATCCGCCCCGCCTTCTCCGAGGCCAACCGCCACCTACGCGCCATCCTGGCCTGGGGTTGCTCCATCGGCCTGGCCCTGTCCTTCTCGGGGCTCATCGTCACCCGCTGGGGGCACTGGCCGTTCGCCATCTGCCAGAGCATCGTGGTCGGCATCATGATGCTCTGCTACCTGACCGTCCCGGCGCGCATCGTGGGGGTGGAGACCAAACGCAAGGTCACCACCAAGGACAAGCTGGCCGCCACCGTGGTGGCCGGCGCGGTGGGGGCGGTGGTGTGCTCCCCGCCCTATCTGCTCGGGCGTCTGGGCATCTTGATGCTCGGCTGGCGCCACCTGTTCTGGTTCGGCGTGATCGTCATCGCCGTGGGGGCCACCTTGCAGACCGGGGTGACCAGCGCGGTCAAGGCGGTCAAGTTCTCGGCCAAGCTGGTCGGCAACCCCGACGCCCGGTTGGAGCCGACGCCACCCGCCTGAGCCGGGTCACGCCGGGGCGCCGACCAGCCTGCCGGGGTCGAGCGCCGCGGCGGCGTCGGCGGCGGACCACGTGCGGTAGCCACCGTCGAGGTTGCGCGCCGCCAGTCCCAGGTCGTGCAGGAGCATGGTGGCCGTGTGGCCGCGCTGGCCGACCTCGCAGTACACGAGGAACGGCCCCGGCCCGAGGGTGCCGATCCGGGCGCGCAGTGACTCGAGCGGCGCACTCACGCTGCCGGGGATGGCACCCCGGGCGTGCTCGGCCTCGGTGCGCACGTCGAGCACGGTCCACCCCGACGAGGCCAGTGCGGCAACCTCCTCTGGCTCGGCCACGTCGCACTCCCCCGACATGATGTTCTCGGCCATGTAACCGAGCATGTTCACGGGGTCCTTGGCCGAGGAGAACGGCGGCGCGTACGCCAGCTCGAGATCGGCCAGCGCGTCGGCGCGCATGCCGGCCCGCATGGCGGTGGCCAGGACGTCGATCCGCTTGTCCACCCCCGCACCGCCGACCGCCTGGGCTCCCAGGATGCTCCCGTCGCCCGGATCGAAGAGCAGCTTGAGCGCCATGGGCTCGGCGCCGGGGTAGTAGGAGGCATGGCTCATGGGGTGCGAGCGGAGCACCCGGTACCGGCGACCGGCGGCGCGCAGGCGCCGCTCGTTCCAGCCCGTCATGGCCGCCGTCACGCCGAACACCTTCACGATGGCGGTCCCCTGGGACGGCGCGGGCCGCGGCGGCTGCCCGGCGATGCAGTCGGCCACCCGGCGTCCCTGGCGGTTGGCCACGTTGGCCAGGGCGATGAGCGAGGAGCCCCCGCCCACCCAGTCCTCCTTCTCCACGGCGTCGCCCACCGCGTAGACGTCGGTCGCGCTCGTCCGTCCGTCGGCGTCGACGGCGATGCCCCCGTGGGGCCCGAGCGACAGCCCGGCCATGGTGGCCAGGCCCACGTCGGGTCGGACACCGATGGCCGCCACCACCAGGTCGCCGGGCACCAGGCGCCCGTCGGAGAGGACGACCCCGCTCTCGACGACCTCGGCCACCCCCGCCCCGGTGAGCACCCCCACGCCGTTGCGCTCGAGCTCGGCGGCCACCAGCACGGCCAGCTCGGGATCGAGCGGGGTGAGCACTTGAGGTGCCATCTCGACCACGGTCGTGGCGATGCCGCGATGGGCCAGGTTCTCCGCCGTCTCGAGGCCTACGAACCCCGCCCCGATGACCACGGCGGTGCGCGGTGCGCGTTGCGCCGCTCCGGCCAGACGTTCAGCATCCTCGACGGTGCGCAACACGCGGACCCGGTCGAAGCCGGGTAGCGCGGGGCGGACGGGCTCGGCGCCCGGACTGAGCACGAGCGCGTCGAAGGGCAGCACCGACTCGGGACCGGGCTCGGCCGTGGGGCGCAGCGTGACGGTGTGCGCGTCGGGGTCGATGGCCACCACCTCGACGCCCACGCGCACGTCCAGACGGAACCGCTCGTGGAGCAGTTCGGGCGTCTGCAGCAGCAGGTCGTCCTCCTCCTCGATGACCCCGCCCACGAAGTAGGGCAGACCGCAATTGGCGTACGAGACGTGGCCCGAGCGCTCGACCACGGTGATGGAGGCCCGCTCGTCGAGGCGGCGCAGACGGGTGGCGGCAGACATCCCGCCGGCCACGCCGCCGACGATCACGATGCGGCGGGGCTCCACCTTAGGCCAGCTTCATGAACATGCGTTGGACCTCTTCGAGCGCGTAGCCCTCGTCGGCCGCCTGGGCGGGGTTGGCCACGCAGTAGCTCAGCCCGGCGGCCACCAGGCGGAAGCCGGCCTGCTCGAGCGCCTTGGTGGCCGCGGAGATCTGGGTGATCACGTCGCGGCACTCACGCCCGGCGTCGAGCATGCGCTCGACGCCCTCGATCTGTCCGGCCACGCGGTGCAAGCGCCTGCGCACGTCCGCCACCACGTCCTCGGGGAGCTCCATGTCGACCTCGCTCTCACCATCTCTTCGTCCTGATTCCGTTGCCCAGTATACCCCTATGGGTATTGTGTCGAGCGCACGGGATGGGAACGGAGTTCGGGACTTTGGTCCCTTCCCGCCGACCGGGGGCATGCCCAGACTTCGCGGGATGGTCGAAGCCGAGCTGGCGAAGCGCGCGCTGCAAGCCATTGCCGACGCGCATCCCGACGAGGGCCACTTCGCCGTCCGGCAGGTCGAAATCCGACGGGGCTGGGGAAACCTGCTCAACGTGACGATTCACGCCGACGCGCGTGGCCCGGCACCCGACCGCGGCACGCTGAGCGCGGAGGGTCGGGCCATCCGCAAGGCGGTGGAGCACGCCCTGGGGCCCGAACGCTCCCGCGTCACCGTGGTCGAGATCGGCTGACCACCCGGGCGACGCCAACCCGACTGCGGGTCGACCCGGGTCGGATCATCGACGAGTGGTCAACTGGTCAACAGCGCATCCGCCGGCCGGGCGACGATGTAGATCAGCGCCCCGATGAAGGGGAGCAGCAGGATCAGGGCGGTCCATCCCGCCTTGGCCCATCCGCTGTGGTCGCGCCGGCGGAAGTTGTCGACGAAGCACCAGATGATGAAGAACAGCAGCAGGACGACCCCGGCGAACATGAGGAATGTCCAGAACAAATTGAGCAACGGCCACGTATACGCGAGCATCGGTGCACCTCCCCGGGTCCCACGTTACCGGGGTGGTGGCACCGGGCGGGGGATCCCGGTCGGCATCACTTCCGGCGGGAGGCGGTGACCGGGATGCGCACGCCCCGATAGTCCGGCGTCGGCGGCTGGTCCGCCGGGCAGGCGCCAGCCGGGTCGTCGTAGCGCGGGTCGTGGATCCACGAGCCCACCTCCCAACCCGGAGCCATGGGCCCGAGGCCGAGCACCGGGGTCAGATCCGCGGTCACGAGCGCGCCGAGCTCGGCCGCCCCGTAGGGGCAGAAGTGGGTGTTGTCGATCTTGCGCGCCCGCACCCAGGTGCCGGCGGCGGTTCGCATCCAGGGGGAGAAGTAGCCGTGGGGTGCGAACAGCTCATGGGTCTGCAGATACAGCGCGTGCGTCGGGAAGGCGGCCACCGCCCGTTGCGCGGCGAGGTCCCAGGCCTGCTGGGTCCGCAGGCGCTGCTCCCACGCCGCGGTGCGCTGGGCTTCGGTGAGCTGCACCGTGGCCTGGTTGTTGGGCCCGAAGGCGGGGAATTCAAGCAGCACGACGAGGCTGACCCCGTGCGCCAGGAGGACACGCACCACGTCGTCGATCCGGCGCTGGTACGCCGAGGGATCGTCGAGCGCCAGGTCGTCGTCCCACGACCAGGTCGCAATGGCGATCTGCGGCCGATACTGGGCCATGAGGGCCAACGCGTCGGAAGGCCAGACCTTGTCGGTGCTCAGGCCCCATCCGCCGAAGCTGCTGTTGACCGCGGTCGTCACCCCGCCGGTCGCACCGAGCGCCGCCTGGACGCCGAGAGAGCTGTCCTGCATGACGCTGTCCCCGAAGATCCAGAGCCGGTAGGGGTTGGACGCCGAGGCGCGGGGCAGACGGATGTGAGACGCGGCCGACTGCGGAGCCTGCGCCTGGGTGATCCGGCCCGAGCCGGCCTGCGGCGGTGCCACCGTGCCCGCCACGATCACGACCGCGGTCGCCACCGTGGCGGCTGCCGCGATGCCGAAGGCGGGGATGCGGACGCGCCTGGCCAAGCCGGCCCAGTCGGCCCGGCGGAGTGGTCGCTCGATCACCAGGTACGAGGCGACCGACGCCGCGGTCATGGCGGCCAGACGCGCCGCCAGGAGTGCTGCGCCCTCGAGCCCGGTGGTGTCGGGCGTCATCAACACGATGACCGGCCAGTGCCACAGATAGAGGCTGTAGGAGATCAGGCCCAACCAGCGCAGGGGGGTGAGCCGCAGGGTGCGGGCCAGCACCCCGTTGGGCGCCTTGACGCAGGAGAGGACGACGAGCCCGGCGCAGGCGGCGATAGCCACCAACCCCCCGTTCCAGACCCACCACGGGGGGCCTCCGGCCTTGGCGGTGCCCACCACCACGCCGGCCAGACCGAGCGGACCGAGCACCGACCAGAGCCGGCTCCGAGCGTCGGGCGCGCACCGGTCGAGCGGCCAGACCAGCGCGCCCATCCCCCCGAGGAGCAGCTCCCAGGCCCGGGTGTCCGTCCCCAGATAGGCGCGGTTCGGGCCGTAGAGGTGAGCGGCGAAGCCCATCCAGATCGCCGAGGCCGCGGCCAGCACGGCCACGGTTGCGACCAGCCCGCCCCGGCGCGCTCGGCCGGCCTGCCCGGTCCGGCCGTGCCGGCCGCGCAGGAAGAGCCAGCTCAGGCCACCCAGCAGGAGGGGCCAGACCAGGTAGTACTGCTCCTCGATCGCCAGTGACCAGGTGTGCTGCAGCGGGCTGGGGGCGGTGAACTGGGCGAAGTAGCCCTGCCCAGCCAGGATCTGCTGCCAGTTGGCGACGTAGAACAAGGTGGCCAGCGCCGGAGCGCGGAGCTGAGCGGCGACCACCCCCGGACCGCCCAGGGCGGTGTACAGCGACAGGACCACCAGCAGAACGAGAACTGCCGGCATGAGCCGGCGGGCCCGTCGGTCCCAGAACCCGTCGAGGCCGGCAAAGGGGCCCCGGGCCTCGAGCCGGCGGAGGAGGCCAGTGATGAGGTAGCCCGACAGCACGAAGAAGACGTCGACACCGACCCAGCCGCCGCGCAGGTACCCGAGGTGGAAGGCCACGACGACGCCGATGGCGATGGCCCGCACCCCGTCGAGCTGCGGCCAGTAAGCGTGACTGCGTATGTTCCCCGCAGGCATGGGTCAGGCGGCCGCCGGCATGGCGGGCCATCGTACGGAGCGCACGGCCGGAGCGGGCCGCGGCTCAGCCGGTGGAGACCAACCCGTAGATGCTCTTGGCCACCAGGTAGGTCCCCAGGCCGAGCGAGAGGAAGACGATCACCACCTCGGTGTGGGCGTTGATCCAGTCGAGCAGGGCACTGAGCTGGGCCTTGACCGTCGCCGGGCGGAGGGCGGCGTAGACCATGAGGACCAGGTAGCTGGCCGTGCACAGGAGGCAGAACGCCAGCAGGGCCAGGTACTCGGCGGTCGACGAGATCTTGGCCTGGGTGATGGTGGCCACGCCGGCCGCCACCAGCACCCAGGGTTGGAGCAGGAAGCCGAGCCCGGCCGACGCCAGCGGGTTGATGCGGTCGATCCCGGCCATCCACTTGGGCTGCTTCTTCGGTGCCCGCTGGGCGGCGGGCGTCCGGCGCTCCCAGCGGCGGTAGCCGATGTAGACCAGCACCACGCCGATGAGCAGCTTGGCGGCCAGGGCACCCGTCGACGGTGCGCTCTGCGGGATGAGCGGCTTGCCCCCTGTCACGAGAACGGTCAGAGCCACGATGCCGGCGATGGTGACCAGCCAACCCAGCGTGAAACCGAGCCCCTTGAGCAGCCCGCGCTCGGCCGCCAGCAGGAGGATCATGGCCGTGAGCGGGATGGGCTCGAGGGTCACCACCAGGCCGATCAGGAACAGGTCCAGCAACATGGGTCCCTCCCCCACTCGCCCGCATGTCCTCGGGTCGGCCCGAACGTAGTCGGCGGGGTGTCCTCCCCGGCGTATACGCGACCGGTGACGTTCCGCCCGGTCAGGCGCTGGCGTCCACACGACCAGCTCGACGCGGCCACCTCAGGTAACGCCGCGCAGCCGTGCCCGGACCTCGGGCCCCAGGTCCAGCACGGTCACCGCGGCCAGGGGCAGCTGCTCGGGCAAGGTCACCGTGAGATCGCCGTTGGGATCGGTCGACCACGCCAGCTGCGCCCGGGTGCCGACCAGGCGGACCCGGCGCGTCCGCGTGCCGTCGACACCGCGGAGGGTGATCCTCCGGGAGCCGGGCATCCCCATGGCCAGGGCGTACACACCCTCGCCGCTCTTGGTGAACCGGACGCGGGTCCCCTCGGCGGTGACCGACTCCGTCACCACCCAGGGCCGGCTGCCGTAGATGGCCTCGCCGTTGTCGGCCAGCCAGCTCCCGAGCGAGCGCAGCACGGTCAGGTGCTCCTCGGCCACGGTCCCGTCCGGCCTGGGGCCGACCGACACGACCAGGTTGCCGTTCCTCGCCACCACGTCGCAGAGCGTCCGGATCAGCTCGGTGTCCGAGATGACGTCCTCGGGCCGCTCGTTGCGGTTGGCCCCCGAGGAGTGCCCGAGCGGGCGAGTCAGCTCCCACTTGCCCGATGCCGCGAGGGCGTCGTCGGGCGCGGCGAGGGTACGGAAGTCGCAGTGGCGCGGCACGGGAGCGGCACCGATGGGTCGCCCGCCGGGCCGGCGGCGCCGGGCCGCCTCGGCCAGACCGGCACCGGCACGGATGAGCGCGTCTGCTCAGCGCGTGGCGCGGCAGGCGCTGTCGCCAGCGATCGTTGACCACCCCCTCGTCGACCGTGTTGTAGAAGTGGGCCAGCAGCTCGGCCAGGTGCGGGTCCCGCGGCCAGGCCACGTCGTTCCACATGACCGAGGGCTGGTAGCGGTCGATGAGCTCGCGCCAGTGTGCCGTGGCATAGCGCACGTAGGCCCGGTCGTGGGGCACGGCCAGGACCGTGTCGGCCGCCGTGGTCAGGACGCGGCCGCTGTAAGGCCAGTCATAGCCGCCCGAGTACAGCAGTCCCATGCGCATGCGCCGGTCGCGCACCGCCTCCGTCAGCTCGCCCACCAGGTCTCGGCGGGCGTGGTACGGGCCCTTGACCGGATGCGCCGTGCGCGAAGGCCACAGGGCGAACCCGTCATGGTGCTTGGCGCTCAACAGCACGTAGCGCGCGCCGGCGGACCGGCAGAGGCCGGCCAGCGCATCGAGGTCGGCACCGGCCGCGGCCTCGTTGAAGGTGCGGACGAAGTTGTCGTAGGGGTAGTCGTCCCCATAGGTCCCGACGTGGTGCAGCTGGGTGGGGCCGCCCCTGATCTGCATGGAGTTGCCGTACCACTCGGCCCGGGGATTCTCCCGCAGCAGCCGGGCCGACCCGCCCTCGCGCCAGAGCGCGTCGAGGCTCGGGCCACGCGGCGCCCACCCGGGGACCGAGAAGGGACCCCAGTGCAGGGCGATGCCGACCTTGGCGTCGTCGTACCAGTCGGGCACGCGGTGGGTCCGCACGGACTCCCAAGTCCCCTCATACATGCCGATCGCCTTCCAACGTGTCTCGCCCCGCCCGGGCTCCGCCTGGGTCGCCAGTCTCGGGCGAACCGCCTCGTCGGGTATCGGCAGGCCCGAAACCGGCCTTGACCGGCCCTTTCCAGCCCGCACCGGCCGAGCGGGGCACTGGGCGCTACCCCGCGGCCAGGGTGGTCCCCCCGGGCCCGTTCCCGCCCCGGGCGGCCCCGGGCGACCCGTAGCGCACGCGGAACAGCACGTAGGCCACCGGGCCGGCGAACATGGGCAACCAGTAGGAGAGGATCCGGTAGGCCAGGGTGGCCACCACGGCGTCGCCGCCGGGGACGCCGGCCAGGATGAGTAGCGCCGAGAGCCCGGCCTCCACGATGCCGAGCCCCCCGGGGGTGATCGGCATGAGCGCCAGCAGCCCGGCCACGGCGTACGCCAGCAGCACGAGCGAGGGGTTGGGCTTGGCACCGGTGGCCCGGATGCACGCCAGGAGGGTGCCGAAGTCGAACGCCAGCCGGCCGCTGCTCAGCAGCATGGCTGCTTTCCAGCGTTCACCGAGCACCTCACGGATGCGATTGCGCTCGAAGACCAGCCGGTCGGGAAGCCCGGTCATCGGGGGCGCGTGCCGCGCGAACCGGTTGCGCAGCGCCTGGACCACCTGTCCGACCCAGCACATGGGCCGGTCGGCCACCAGGACCAGGGCGCCGAATCCGGCGAAGAGCACGAAGGCACCGAGGCCCAGGAGGGCGGCGTGCTCCAGGCCGCTGGCGATGGGCGTGCCGGCCAGGATGGCCGGCAGGACGAACAGGGGCAGGGCGAGGAGGCCCCCGATGCCCAGGAGCGAGAAGGCGGTGAGGCCGCCCACGGCGGTCGCGGGGTCATTGCCCGCCGCGGCCAGCATGCGGAACTGGGTGGCGGCGCCGAAGGCCGCTCCCCCCGGCACGATCAGGCTGATGGCGTTGCCGGCCAGCTGCGAGGTGGCCACCGAGTACCACGCCTTGGTGCGCAGCGCGATGCGCTGGAGGGAGATGGTGCAGGCGAAGTGGGCCACTTGGAGCACGAAGGCGGCGGCGAACCACACCAGGTCCAGCTGGGTCAGCTTGGGGAACGAGCTGAAGACCTCGGCCAGGCTGGGGAAGACGAGATAGATGGTGATCCCGGCCACCACAACCATGACCGACCGCTTGGCGATGGTGCGCCACGGCAGCGGGGCGGCGACATCTCGCTCGATCTGATCGGCCAGGCGCTGCGACATCTGTTCGGAGTCCGAGGCCGCATCGGGCCGGCTCTCCGGGGGGAGGCGGTCGGGGCCGTCCTCCGCCGTCACCACGAGACCCGCGACAAGGGACCGGGTGGTGACGAGCGGAGGACGGTCATCCGACCGTGACGCGTCAGCTGGCCAGGATCTTGGCCTTCTCCGCCTCGAACTCGGCGTCGCTCAGGACGCCCTTGGTCTTGAGGTCGGCCAGCTTGGAGAGCTGATCGGCGGTGGTGTCGCCCGAGGCACCCGCCGTCTGGCGCACGTACTGGTCGAACGCCTTCTGCTGCTGGGCTGCCTGCTGGGCCGCCCGCTCGTGCATCTTGCCGCCGCGGGCGATCAGGTACACGAAGACACCCAGGAAGGGCAGGATGATGATGAAGATGACCCACAGCGCCTTGGCCACGCCGCCCATGTCGTGGCTGCGGAAGATGTCCATGAACACCATGATCAGCAACCAGATCCAGATGATGAACAGGAAGAAGTAGAGCATCGTCAAGAATGCATCGAGTATCGGATAGCTGGTCCCAAGCATGTGGGGAGTCTCCTTGTTGGTTGGTGGTGGGCGAGCACCCGCCCTCTGCAGCGTCCATGTTTAGCCCGTCTACCAGGATGCATGCTGGGATGAGCCAACGAAAGCGCCCGTGAGCCACGACCTCAACATCGAAGCCCTCGCCGTCGTCTCCGCCTGCATCGTGCTCTGGGGGCTCGTCTCGGCGCGCCTCGAACGCTGGGACGTGTCGGCCCCCATCGCCTTCGTGGTGCTCGGCCTGGTGGTCACCCACGGCCCCACCGCCATCGTGCACGTGGCGCTCCACTCGTCGAGCATCCGCTCGCTGGCCGAGGTCACGCTGGCCCTGGTGCTCTTCGCCGACGCCTCCCGGGTCAACGTCCGGCGGCTGCGCAACTCGGCGGCGCTGCCGGCGCGCCTGCTCGGGATCGGGCTCCCGCTCACCATCGCCGCCGGCGCGGCCACCGCCGCGCTCCTCTTCGGCGGGTCCGGCCTCTGGGTGGCCGCCGCCATCGGGGCCATCGTGGCGCCGACCGATGCAGCGCTGGGAGCCTCCATCATGGGGGACGAGCGGGTGCCCCAGGGCGTGCGCCGCCTGATCAACGTGGAGAGCGGCCTCAACGACGGGATCGCCACCCCGTTCGTCAACCTCTTCATCACTGGCGCCGCCTCGGCCGAGGCCATCCGGGGCGCACCCACCGTGGCGGCCGCCGTGGTCGACCTGATCGGGGGCGCCGCGCTCGGCGTCGGCGTGGGCGTGGTCGGCGCCGTCCTGCTCGCCTTCACGCGGCGCCGCGGCTGGAGCTCCCCGGGCTTTCGGCCCCTGGCCATCCTGGCCCTGGCCCTGTTCGCCTACTCGGTGGCCCTGGTGGCCGGTGTCAACGGCTTCATCGCCGCCTTCGTGGGCGGCATGGCCTTCGGGGCGGTCGACCACCATGACGACGAGGCCGCGCTGCGCTTCACCGAGGAGGGCGGCACCCTGCTCTCGCTCCTGGTGTGGTTCGCCTTCGGGGCCGTCATGCTCGTGCCCGGTCTCAAGGACGTCACCTGGCGCGACGTCGTGTTCGCCGTGCTGGCACTCACCGTCGTGCGCATGCTCCCCGTCGCGCTGGCCCTGGCCGGCGCCGGCCTCGACCGTTCCACCGTGCTCTTCGTGGGCTGGTTCGGTCCCCGCGGCCTGGCCTCGGTCGTGTTCGGGCTGATCGCCGTCGACTCGCTCGCACCCGAGCAGTCGTCGCTCGTGCTCGGCGCGGTGACCCTCACCGTGGCCCTCTCCGTGCTGTTGCACGGCATGAGCGCCTCGCCCCTGGCCGCCCGCTACGGCGCCTACGCCGCCCGGCTGCACCCCGAGCGACCCGAGCACCTGGCCGGACCGGTGCTGGGCACCCGGACCCTGCGCCGGGTGGGTCCACGCTGATCCCCCGCCACCCCCGGCAGCCGGTCCGGTGCGCCCCCCCGGGGTCGGAACCCGGCCCTCTGCAACCGAGTGGCAACCGTCATGGCGCGTCTATCGTCCGATGACACACATGAGCCGCATCGGCGCGGACCCGGAGCCGGAGGTGACGAGAGCTTGGTTGAGGAGGCACCGGGTCGGCGAGACGGCGAGCGCGTGACGATGACCTCGAGCTCTCCGCGGCCCGGCTCCGACGGCAACGTCTCCCTCCTGGCCGACGCCTTCGTCCGCCTCCCGGACCCCATCGTCATGGTGGGGTCGACCGGCGAGGTCGCCTGGGGCAACCGGGCGGCCGAGCGCCTGTTCCGCGTCAAGCTCGAGGACTGGGTCGGGCGGTCCAGCCTGGCCATGGTGCACCCCGACGACCACGAGCTGGTCTTCCGCTCGCTGGCCAGCATCCAGGACAAGGACGTCGGCACCACCATCGAGATCCGGGTCAAGACGCCCGGGGGCTGGCGGCTGGTGGAGATCATCGGCACCACCGTGCGCTGGACGGGCGAGCAGGTGGTCCTGCTGTGCCTGCGCGACCTGACCGATCGGCGGCGCTTCGAGCTGGCGACCGGCCGCGAGGCGCGGTTCCGCTCGCTGGTCCACAACGCCGGCTCGGTGATCATGCTCGTGTCGCCCCTGGGCACCATCGAGTCGGTCTCCGGCGCCATCACCCGGCTGCTCGGACACGATCCCGAGCTGCTCGAGCACCGGCCCCTGGTCGAGATCGTGGCGGAAGCCGACCGGGTGCGCATGGCCACCGCGCTCTCGGCGGCCTCGCACCATGCCGCCTCGGCACACCCGGTACGAGCCCGGGTGGAGCTGCTCCGCCACGACGGTGGTGACCCGGTCCCCTTCGAGCTGAGCATCGTGGATCTCCTCGACGACCCCACGGTGGAGGGCTACGTCATCTCGGCGCACGACGCCTCGTCCCAGGTGCGCGCCGAGCGCGACCTGACCCGGACCCTCTCCATGCTGACGGCCACCTTGGACTCCACGGCCGACGGGATCCTGGTGGTCAGCAGCGAGGGCATCATCACCGGCTGCAACCGCCGCTTCGCCCAGATCTGGCAGATCCCCGAGGACGCCGTCAGCATCGGCGCTTCGGCATCGAGCCTGAACTTCGCGCTCGACCAGCTCTCGTTCCCCGACAGTTTCACCGCGCTCGAGACCAAGCTCCTGGAGGCGCCCGAGACCGAGAGCCTCGACATCCTCGAGTTCAAGGACGGGCGCGTGGTGGAGCGGCTCGCGAGGCCCCAGCGCGTGCACGGCAAGGTCGTGGGCCGGGTGCTCAGCCACCGCGACGTCACCGAGCGCGCCCGCCTCGAGGTCGAGCTGACCTACCAGGCCTTCCACGACTCCCTCACCGGATTGGCCAACAAGGCGCTCTTCCAGGACCGGCTCGAGCACGCCCTGGCCCGCATCAAGCAGACCGGCTCACACCTGGCCGTGCTGTTCATCGACCTCGACGACTTCAAGATGGTCAACGACTCCTTGGGTCACGGGGAGGGTGACCTGCTGCTCAAGCGGGTGGCCTCCACGCTGGTGGAGTGCCTGCGCCCTCTCGACACCGCGGCGCGGCTCGGCGGTGACGAGTTCGCCGTGCTGATCGAGGACGTGGCAACGCGCGACGACATCACCGCGGTGGCCCGTCGCATCCTCGACACGCTGCGCCCCCCCATCGAGCTGGGCACCAAGTCGGTCAGCGCGGCGGCCAGCATCGGCATCGCCTACGACGATCCGGGCATCACGAGCGACCAGCTGCTGCGCAACGCCGACATCGCCATGTACCAGGCCAAGGAGCTGGGCAAGGACCGCTACGAGGTCTACCGCCAGGAGATGCACGCCCTGGTGGTCGCCCGCGTGGAGCTCGAGGAGGAGCTGCGCGACGCCATCGAGCAGGGCTCGCTGATCGCCCACTACCAGCCCATCGTCGACCTGGCCACGCGACGCCCGGTGGGGTTCGAGGCGCTCGTGCGCTGGCCGCATCCCCGGGGCGGCCTGGTCGACCCGCGCCTGTTCGTCCCGATCGCCGAGAGGCTCGGCATCATCAGCGAGATCGACCTCTCCGTCCTGCGCACGGCGTGCCGCCAGGCGCGTCGCTGGCACCAAGAGCACCCGGGGTCCGAGCGCCTGGTGATGAGCATCAACCTCTCGGCCGGTCAGCTGATCGAGCCGACCCTGGGGGCGCGGATCGCCGCGGCCATCACCGAGTGCGACTTCGATCCCCGGTCGCTCATCCTCGAGATCACCGAGAGCGCGGTCCTCACCGACAACGACGCCACCTTGCGCAACCTGTCCGAGCTGCGCTCGATGGGCGTGCGCATCGCGCTCGACGACTTCGGGACCGGGTACTCCTCCTTCTCCCACCTCGACCGTCTCCAGGTCGACATCGTCAAGATCGACCGGTCCTTCGTCGGGACCCTCGTGCGGGGCGACGACGGGCGGAGCCTCGCCGCGGCCATGATCCAGCTGGCCCGGACACTCGGGTACGCCACCATCGCCGAGGGCGTCGAGAACGCCGAGCAGGCCGAGGCGTTGCGCGGCCTGGGCTGTGGCCTGGCCCAGGGATACCACCTCGGTCACCCCCTCGACGCCGAGCAGACCGGCCGGTTGGTGGCGGCGAGCTCCCTCGACCCTCAGGGGCGCGCGTAGATCTCGAGCCAGTGGATGCCGTCGTCGCCCACCTCGAAGAGGTCGAGGGCGCGCTGGTGCCCCTGCGAGGTCGGCACCTCGACCAGCACGGCGTAGTGCGGCGGGGACTCCATCACGGTGAGCACCCTCGGCTTGGGGTGGATGCGCTCGATGGTGCCGGCGTAGAAGGCCCGGATGGCTTCGCGGCCCTCCACGCGTTGGCCGGCCACCAGGATGTAGCCGTCCTCGGCGTACAGGTCCGCCACGCCGGAATCGCCGGCGTGCACGCGGGCGAAGACCTCGCGTACCCGGGCCGCACCCTCGAGCTCGTCGTCCGGCATCGTCATCTCACACCACCAATCCGGCACTCGTGTTCACGACCTGTCCGGTGATCTGACGGCTCTCGGGCAGGCACAAGAAGACGATCACGTTGGCCACGTCCTCGGCCTCCGAGGGCCGCCCGAGCAGGTTCCCCAGCGGGGCCGACGTGAACGTGCGCATGAACGTCTCGTCGTCGGGCGCCACCATGGGCGTCCTGGTCAACCCGGGCGCCACCGCGTTCACGTTGACGTCGTGGCGGCCGAGGTCGGCCGCAGCCGCCCGGGTCAGGCCGTTGATGCCCGCCTTGGTCGCCGCGTAGATGGCCGGCGACGAGGTCGCCCGGAACGCCGCACTCGAGCTCACGTTCACGATCTTGCCACCACCGCCGCGCTCGGCCATGTGGGTGCCGAAAGCACGGATGAGGAAGAACGGTGCCCGCAGGTTCACCGCCATCACCGCCTCGAACACGGCGTCCGAGAAGTCCAGCGCGCTGTGGGGGGCGCCGCTCATCCCGGCCGAGTTCACCAGGATGTCGACGCGACCGAAGGCGGCGAGCACATCCTCGGGCACGGCGCCGAGCGCCTCGAGGTCGGCCAGGTCCGCCACGAACGCCTCGGCCCGGACCCCGGTGCCAGTGGAGCCCGCCACCTCGTCCGCCACCAGTGTCGCACCCTCGCCGTCGCGGTCGACCACGGCCACGGACGCCCCCTCGGCGGCCAGCGCCAGCACGGTGGCCCGACCGATGCCCGAGGCCCCGCCGGTCACCACGGCGACCCGTCCCGCCAGCCGGCCGGGTGCACCTTGCGTCGCCCCGTCGCCTCCCGCCACATCGTCTCCCGGCACGTCGTCCCCCACCTTCACCTTCCCTGGTGACCCTGCCGCAGAGTCAACCACAGCAGGCCGCGACATCCGGCAGTCCCCTGGGGTGCGCCAGGATGGTGCCGTGCGCAGAGGACTTCTCGCCACGGCGGTGCTGGCGCTCCTCGGCGCGGCGGCCCTCTCCGGGACGAGTGCTGGTGCGGCCACGGCGCGGCACGGGACCACCTACTACGTCTCGCTGGGTGACTCGTACGCCGTGGGCTATCAGCCGGGGCGGGGGGCCACCCCCGGTTACGCCGCCTACGTGGCCAGGCGGACGCGCCTCACGCTGGCCAACTTCGGCTGCGGCGGGGCCACCACCACCTCCATCCTCGACACCCTCGGCTGCCCCGACGTCCTGCCCCACACGGCGGGAGCCATGGCCTACCCCACGCAGACCCAGGTCGCCGCGGCCCAGGCCTTCCTCGCCGCGCACCAGGGCCACATCGGGCTCGTGACCGTCTCCATCGGGGGCAACGACGTGACCGGCTGCGCCACCGAGGCCAACCCGCTCAGCTGCCTGGCCGCGGCGACCGCCGGCATCAAGACCGACGTCACCACGCTGGCCGGCGACCTGCGCGCCGCGGCCGGCCCGAACGTCCCCATCCTGGGGCTCACCTACCCCGACGTGATCCTGGGCAGCTACGTGTTCCCGAGCAACCCGCCCAGCGCGGCGACGGTGAGCCTGGCCACCGTGTCGGTGACGGCGTTCAAGACCCTCATCAACCCCGCCCTGGCCGCCGCCTACGCGTCGGCGAACGGCTACCTGGTCGACGTGACCCGCGCCACCGGCGCGTACAGGCCCCTCAGCCAGACCGTGCACACGGCCACGTTCGGCACCATCCCGGACTCCGTGGCGCTGGTGTGCACGCTCACCTGGTTCTGCACCAGGGGGGACATCCACGCCAGATCGGCGGGCTACACGCTCATCGGGAAGCTGATCGTGGCGCGCTTCGATGCCACGGCGCGCTGAGGCTTCCCGATGAGCGGGAGCTCCCACGACGGAGCTCCCGCGGCCCCTAGTGGGACTGCATCTTCAAGAAGGTCCCCGCGTCGACGAAGATCTCCTGGCCGGTCACGTAGCGCGACTCGTCCGAGGCGAAGTAGAGCACCGCGTTGGAGATGTCGATCGGCTCGATGAACGGGATCGGCATGGCGGTCATGGAGTAGAAGACCGACTCGACGTCCTCGCGGGTCGGGTTCTCGAGGTCGGGTCGGAAGCACTTGTACAGCCCGTCGTTGTGCAACATGTGCGTGTCGCAGTTCGTCGGGTGGACCACGTTGACCCGGATCGAGCGCGGGGCGAGGTGGAGAGCGTAGCGCTCGACGATCCCCGCCAGGTGCTGCTTGGCCCAGCCGTAGCCGTCGCCCCCCGGCCCCATGGTCGGGTTGCTGGTGGCGCCCGCCACCTTGGCCGCCAGGGAACCGGTGACCACGATGGAGGAGCTCTCGGGCAGGTGCGGGATGGCCACGGCGATGGTGTTCAGCACACCCACGAAGCAGACGTCGGTGACGTCGACGAAGTCCATGGGGTCGGGGTCGCCCACCGCCAGCGGCATCATGCCCGCGTTGGCGACCACCGTGTCGAGATGGCCGAGCTCGGCGATGCCGGCCTCGACCGCGGCACGCAGGCCCTCCCGGTCGCGCACGTCGGCCTGCGCGGCGTGGATGCGCCGCCCGAGCCCGAGCACGGCCTTCTCGGTCTCGACCAGGTCCTCGGGGGTCGACATCGGGTACAGGACCGAGGGGATCTGGGCGCAGATGTCGACGGCGATGATGTCGGCACCCTCCTGGGCCAGCCGGATGGCGTGGCTCCTCCCCTGTCCCCGCGCCGCACCTGTGACCAGCGCCACCTTGCCCTCCATGCGTCCTGCCACAACGATCCCCTTTCGTCCATGTCTCCGCCGACGACGCTACCCCCCAGACCGCGGCACCCGCTCGTTAGCATCGACCCATGTTCGTGATGCGGTTCGACATGCGGGCCCCGCAGCCGGGCGCCTCGACCACCGAGCTGTACGCCACGGCCCTCGAGATGTGCAACTGGGCCGAGACCCGAGGCTGCGTGACCGTGGTGATCTGCGAGCACCACGGCTCGCCCGACGGCTACCTGCCCTCGCCGCTGATCATGGGTACGGCCGTGGCGGCGCGCACCGAGAGGCTCCCGATCATGCTGGCCGCCACCCTGCTCCCCTTCTACGACCCGGTGCGCCTGGCCGAGGAGATGAACGTCCTCGACATCATCAGCGGGGGCCGCGTCTCCTATGTGCTCGGGGTCGGGTACCGGCCCGAGGAGTTCGAGCAGTTCGGAGTGGACCGGACGCGGCGGGGCCGGATCGCCGAGGAGAAGCTGCGACTGCTCCTCGAGCTGCGCAAGGGCGAGCCCGTGGAGCACGAGGGGCGGCGCATCCGCGTCACCCCGCCCCCGGTCACCCCGGGCGGCCCGCGCATCCTGTGGGGCGGCCACAGCATCGCCGCGGCCCGGCGGGCCGGCCGCTACGGCCTCGGCCTCCAGGCCCACGGCTCCGTCCCGGGCATGCGAGAGGCCTACGAGGAGGAGTCGCGGGCCCACGGCCACGAGCTGGGGTTCATCAACCTGCCCGACAAGGACACGCCCTCGGTGGTCTTCGTGGCCGACGACGTCGACAGGGCCTGGGAGGAGCTCGGTCCCCACGTCTTCCACGACGCCCGCACGTACTCGTCGTGGAACGAAGGGGACGAGACCAGCGCCATGATCTCGCACGCCACGAGCATCGGCGATCTGCGGGCCACGGCCACGGGCTACCGGATCATGAGCGTGGAGGAGGCCACGGCCCACGTGGCCGGGGGCCGTTCGCTCAACCTGGTCCCGCTGTGCGGCGGGGTGCCGCCGGCGGTGGCATGGCCCTACCTGGAGCGGGCGGCCCAGGTCAGCGCCTCGGCGGGCGCACCGCGCCGCCGGTAGGGTGGGCCGATCCACATCGTCCGCTGATCCAAGGGAGCGGGACGTGCCTCGAATCCGATATCCAAACCCGGAGTTCAGCCTCCAGGACCCGGCCGACCCCGGGAGAGCGACCAATCTCGCCGTCCAGGAGATCATGGCGCACCGCCCCGACGCCGCCGCCGCCCTCGGGGCCTTCTCTCGGGCGCGGACCAAGGAGAGCACCCTCGGTCCGCGCCTCACCGAGCTCGTACGGCTCAGGATCGCGTTCCACAACCAGTGCCGGAGCTGCATGGCCGTGCGCTACCAGTACGCCATCGACGACGGCGTGTCCGAGGATCTGGTCTGCTCGCTCGAGGAACCCATGGACGCGCCGGACCTCACCGACGCCGAGCGTTCCGCGCTGCGTTTCGCGGATCTCTTCGCCACCGACCACCTGGCCATCGACGACGCCGTCTACGACGACCTGCGCCGGCACTTCGAGGAGGGGGAGCTCGTCGACCTGGGCCTCCTGTGTGCCTACTGCGTGGGTGTCGGCCGGTTGGTCGCCACGTGGCGGGTCACCGATGCGCTGCCCGAGCGGTTCCAGGTCGACGACGTCGTGACGCCATGGGGCCCCGACGCCATGGTCGCCGGCTGAGAGGGCACGCGTGGCGACCGAATCCGAACAGCCGACCCAGTACCCGATCGTCAGTTGCAACGACCTGACCATCCCCGAGATCTACCGCGAGCTCCAACAACAGGGGCCGATCAAGGTGAAGCTCCCGTTCGGCGAGCCATGCTGGTTGGCCACCAGCTACCACGACGTAAAGACGGTCTACGGCGACCGTCGATTCGGCAAGGAGATCGGCGTGGGGCGCGACACGCCGCGCATGTGGGAGACGCACATCGACGACCCCACCTTGATCGCCAACATGGACCCACCGCGCCAGACGCGCCTGCGGCGCCTGGCCCTGGTCGCCTTCTCGGCGCCCCAGATCCGTTCCACCCGGGGCTGGGTCACCGAGATCATCGACCGCTACCTCGACGAGTTCGAGGAACGGGGGCCCGAGTCGGACTTCGTGGCCACGGCGGCGTGGAACGTGCCGCTCAAGGTGCTCACGGGGATCTTGGGCATCCCCGAAGAGGACGTGGCGATCTTCCGGGGCTGGGTCGACGAGATGACCGGGCCCGGCACGGAGTTCGAGGATCGGATCAAGGCCGCGGGCAACATGAAGGGCTACGTCACGAGTCTGATCGCCGAGCGCCGAGCGCATGCCACGGACGACCTTCTCAGCGTCCTGGTGCACGCCCGCGACGACGAGGACCAGCTGACCGAAGCCGAGCTCATCAGCTTGTCGACGACGTTGTTCCTCGGCGGCTTCGAGACCACCGCGGCACAGCTCGGTTCGTCCGTGTTCACGCTGATGTCGCAACGGCATCTCTGGCAGGAGCTGCTCGACGACGACGCGCTGTTGCCTGCCGCACTCGAGGAGCTGTGGCGGTGGATCCCGAGCTTCCGGTTCGGCACGCCCATGATCCGGTGGGCGAGCGAGGACGTGGAGCTCAGCGGCGGCGTGGTGATCCCAGCCGGACAATCGGTGGTGGCCGAGCACAATGTCGCCAACCGTGACGAGTCGGTCTTCCGGCGCGGCTGGGAGCTCGACTTCCGCCGCGAGGACCCGCCACCCATCTCGCCCTGGCCTGGGGCGTCCACCGTTGCCTGGGCGCGCACCTGGCACACCTCGAGGTCGAGGTCATGGTGCAGCGGCTCCTGGCCCGCTACCCGGACCTCGAGCTCGCGATCGCGCCGCAGGACGTCCCGTGGTCGACCACGTCGTTCCTGCGCAGCCCGGCCGAGCTTCCCCTCACGTGGTGAGCGACGTTCGAACCAAGACGCTTGCCTCAATTCCAGTTACACTGTCGCCCGGCGTGCATGCCCTTGGGGGCACGCCACCCTGAGCCCCGCTCCGGCATCGCACGGTGGCTCGACTCGACGTGGAAGGGGGAACATGAGCAGTCTGCGGTTCGACGGCCAGGTCGCCGTCGTGACGGGAGCCGGCGGGAACCCGGGCCTCGGGCGGGCCCACGCCATGCTCCTGGCCTCACGCGGGGCGAAGGTCGTCGTCAACGATCTCGGGGTCGGACCTGACGGCCGGAACGTCGTTCCGGCCGATCCCGCGCTCGTGGCAGCTGAGATCAACGCGGCCGGCGGGGAGGCGGTCGCCGACCTCCACAGCGTGGCCGACGAGCAGAGCGCCCAGGCGGCGATCCAGACGGCGATCGACACGTGGGGACGTCTCGACATCTTGGTGAACAACGCCGGCATCGGGGTGGTCGCCGACTTCGACGAGATCGAGTCCCGACATCTCGAGAAGGTCATCGGCGTGCACCTGATGGGCTCCATCTGGATGTGCCGCGCCGCCTGGCCGCACATGCGCGGGGCCGGCTACGGCCGGATCGTCAACACCACCTCGGGGGGCATGTGGGGCATGCCCGGGCTCACGATCTACGGGGCGGCCAAGTTCGGGATCTACGGCCTCACCCGCGGTCTCGCCCTCGAGGGAAGCCGCTACGGGATCCGGGTCAATGCCGTGAGCCCCGGCGGCGTGAGCAACTCCTTCCATCACTTCTACGACATCCACGACCCGGCAGTCATGGAGGCCTTCGTGGAGGCCCAGCCGGCCGAACTGGTCTCGCCCATGGTGGCCTACCTGGCGCACGAGTCCTGTGAGCTCTCCGGGGGCCTCTTCGACTCCTCGGCCGGCACGGTGGTGGCTCGCCTCTTCGGCACGACCCCGGGCTACAGCAACCGGAACCTGACCATCGAGGACATCCGTGACCATCTCGGCGAGATCCTCGACGCCGGCAAGCTCGAGATCGCCAACGACCGCGCGACGTCTCCAAGACCGGCATCGACGAGGTCGTCAACCTGATGACCGCCAAGCCGTATCAGGCCCTGTGAGGTAGCGCGGCGCCGTCCGGCGACAGAGCCGTTCAGCGACGACCACTGCACCCGAGTCGTCACGAAAGAAGGAGACGCACCGATGCCTGGGTTCGACATCGATCCGGAGATCCTCCGCATCAGCGCGGAGGCGTCGTCGCACACGTATGCCCAGTCGATCTGGCACATCGAGGAGGAGATCAAGGCGTCGAGTGGCGACATGGAGCCGCTCTACGACACCTTGACCCCCGAGGGACCGTACGCCTACATGGTGATGCCCGAGATCCTGCCCGACGGCAGCGTGACGCTGCCCCGGCTCACCACCCGGGAGGAGATCGTGGGGGCCTACGGCTTCATTCGTGGGCACAGCGACCTGACCGAGGTCATCGGTCTGACCGAGATCCGGGGGACCTGGTACACCTTCCAGGACAACATCACGCGTCCGCATCAAGTCGAACCCCGATCCCGAGTACACCACCCAGACCCTGGGGCTCTTCCCGTCGGGGAGCGGGCCGGGCATCACCGGGGAGCTCATCTGGATCCGTTATCCGGTCGAGGCGCTCGGCGGAGCCGACGAGCCCAACACCATCCCCGACGATCAGCTCAGTGCCCGTCAGCGCGTGTACGACCGCTACGAGGTGTTCCTCGACGCGTTGCGGGCCAACGACGTCGACGGCGTCATGAGCGTGCTCCACGATCGCGTGGCCTCGACCGTCCGGGACTACGTCGAGGACACCGGAACGGTCACCGATCACCGGGGGGCCGCGGCGCACCGCGCCTACTACGAGGCGTTCTTCGACCGCTACCAGGTCGAGTCGGTGGAGAAGCTCTCGCAGGTCACCGAGGACTGGTACGTGTTCGCGGAGCTGCGCTTCACCGTCTCGTCGCGCCAGGCCTCCGGCCGCTCCACCTTCCATACCGCCGAGTTCTGGGCTCCCGCCAAGACCGGTCAGTTCATAGCCCGTGTCGGCCACGGCACCGAGCAGGTGCCCCAGTAGATCGCCCGGGACACATGGTCACCTACACTTCCCCGATGTCACCCTCCCAGTCGAGTCACTCGTGACCGCCGTGGCACGCGTGGCCGAGAGGTACCGGCCCAACCCCCGGGGAGAGGCCATGCGGGCCAACGCCCGCGGCGAGGCCACGCGGGAGCTCATCTTGGTCACGGCGGAACGCCTGTTCGCCGAGCGCGGGATCGCCGCGGTGCCGCTCCGGGAGATCGCCATCACCGCCGGGCAGCGCAACAAGGCGGCCATCCAGTACCACTTCGGCGACAAGGAGAACCTGGTCAACGCAGTGGCCGGCCACCGGGCCCAATTCGTGTCGGACATGAGGAACGACTTCCTGGCCGCACTGGCCGTCGGGAACGAGCGGCCCATGCTGGTTGACTACGTGAGCTCGTTCGTGGTTCCGCTGGCCAGCAACCTCACCGAGGGCAACTACTACATCCCTTTCCTCTCGCGCTACTACATCGAGCGCGGAGGGTCGGGCGGCCTCGAGGCGGCGGTCCCTCCCGAGACGGTCCAGGGACTGCGGGCCATCTCCCATCGCATCCTGCCCGGACTGCCCGAAGCGATCTTCGCCGAGCGCTGGGAGTTCCTGGTCAACAGCGCGGTGCACGCTCTGGCCCGCTACCAGCACGCCCTCGAGGGCGGCACCCTGGGCGCCCCCCTCGAGGTGCTGGTCGAGGACCTCATCCGCGTCCTCACCGCCGGCCTCGAGTCCTAGGAGCGCCGGGCCCGATCGAGGTCCGGCCGCTCTCGGGTCAGGTGGTGATGATCTCGTCCTCGGTCGGCCCGATCCGCGCCACCGTCTCGTCCAGATCTGCGGTGTCGATCCCGTAGCACTCGATCGCGTTCCCGCCGACCATCGCCTTGACCTCGTCGGCCGGCGATCCCCTTCATGAGGTCACGGAGCTTCTCCCGCGTCTGTGGCCAGGCCGATTCCATGTGCGGGTAGTCCGAACCCCACATCAGCCGCCCGGAGCCGAGCGTCTCACGATCGCCGGAGGTGACCCAGCCCAGTGCATCGGTGTTGGTCGCGCCGATCCAGCACTGGCGGAAGAAGTACTCGCTCGGCTTGATCGAGTACATCTGCTTGCGCTCGCTCTCGCTGAAGGGCGTGATCTTCGCTTCGAGCAGGAAGTCCATCATCATGAGGGCGCCGGGCACCCACTCGACGCCCTGCTCGGTGAACACCAGCTTCAGGGTCGGGTGCTTCTCGAGCACGCCGCCGAGGATGAAGAACCAAAGTGGCCGGTGCACCCAGAACGATGCCTCCGCCGACCACAGCAGGCCGCCGATGAACGGGTCCTCGGAGTAGTACGGGCTGCCAGGACCGACGTGGGTGTGGAGCGGCATGTCGAGCTCGCTGCACACGGACCACAGCGGGTCGTAGCGCTCGATCGTGCCAGAAGGGTTCGCACGTTGTTGTAGTAGTTGACCGGCAGCATCAGCCCGCCGTTGATGCCATTCTCCTTGCACCAACGAACTGTCTCGATAGCGTCGTCGACATCAGCGAGCGAACCGATGAGGCCGACGCCGAGCAGTCGATTGGGGTCTTCCGAACAGAACTCCGAGAGCCATCGGTTGTACGCACGCGCGCCCTCACGGCGTTGCGCCGGTGACCAACGGTCCCACTTCTCGCTGAAGTCACGGGCGAGGCCGAGGAACGGGGGCGAGTTCGCCGACTGGTCGTCGGGAAACATGACATCGGCGGCGACGCCGTCGATGTCGAGCGCCTCGAGTCGACGCTTGGCGTCCCACTTCCCCTCGATGCCCCACGGGATCTTCGCTGCCCGAGCCTCGAAGGCTTCGCTGGTACTCCTCTCCCCACATCACAGTGTCGCGTCACGCCTTTGACCGACTCTCGGGCAGTGGTCCCCTTCGTCAGCCACACCGGGATGTATGAGGCGAACCACTCGTCGAAATCGTCCACGTACTTCGGGTCGAAATATTCGCGGTAGCGCTCGGCCGGCGGGCCGATATGCCCGTCCGACGACACGAGGAGCATCCGCTCTCTTTGGTCAACCTGTCATTCCATCCCTCTTCTCACTGATTTTCGAGTGGCACGCCGAGCTGGATACCGCGTGGCGCCAGATTTATCGCCGCCGAGCGTCGCTCTAGTTCCACGGCCCTTCGGTGCGAAACCCAGGGTGCCACGCTCGTGAACGTACTTGTGGTTCTCCATCTCCGGTGGATAGGCGATCTCGCCAGGACTGATGCCGACCCGAGCGGCGACTTTGCTCAAGGCAGCGGCATCGAGGCAGGGAAATGCGTTGAAGCGCATTCTCGCCCAGAATCATCCGGACCTTCTCCAGCGGGAGTCCGTGGTAGGTGAAGGCCAGCGACAACCGTGTCATCGGGATCTCGTCTGGGTCATCGGGGTAGCTGTAGGTGCCCTCGGGGTGCGGATAGTCCGAACCCCACAGGAACCGGTCCTCACGACCGATCCCGATTGCGGCCTCGGCCTCCTGGCGCGACTGGAAGCTGTTGCCCATCCATACGTTCGTGGCGGCATATTCGCTCGGGAGTCGAGGAAGCGCCTGCTCCTTGCGGCGGATCGGCGTCTTCTGCAGAGAGTCCATCTTGAGGCACATCTCGTTCCAAAACACTCCGGGCACTTCCGTGAGAACGAGCTTGAGGTGAGGATGCCGCTCGAAGACGCCGAAAATCGAGAGCTCATAGACGGTGCGAACGCCCCATTCGCCCGAGTCCAGCAGTCCGAAATGGAACGTACCCTCGTGGGTCGGATCGCCGTATTCGAGGTACTCCGACGCAGGCGGCATGGCGCCGATGTGCGTCGCCAGGGTCATGCCCGAGCTCCTCGCAGGCCGTGAAGAAGCGGTCCATCTCGGGTGAGAAGACAGCAGGGAGCCCGGGCTGGCCCGGGCGCAGGGAAGTTGACCCCGCCCAGGCCGTGCTCGGCGCACCACTCGAGCTCGGCGATCGATGGCGTCGATGTCCCAGAACGGCAGCTGGGCCAGGCCGACGTTCCGCTCCGGCTCCACCGAGCAGAAGTCGACCAGCCAACGGTTGTACAGGGCGCGGCCCACCGCAGCCAGCTCGCGCGCCTCGGGCGCCGGTATGCCGTTGCCCAGTGAGTTCATGTAGTCGAACGGGAAGGGCTGCCCGTTGAGACTGTCGTGGAAGATCATCCCACCCGCTGACCCCGTCGCGATCCATGTCGCGCAAGCGGGCATGGGGGTCGAAGTGCCCGGTCGTCTGGCATGTTCCGCCGACGCCCGTTCCAGTAGTCCTCCGAGAAGGCGCGCATCTCGAAGAACGTGTTGTAGTCCTTCGCCGTCACCCCGAACGCGTCGAACTCCTGCGAGGTGCTCCTGCGGGCAGTAGGGACGGAGATCCTCCGGCCGCGGGCCGACATGCGTGTCGGCCGAGAAGACCAAGAGCGGCAGGTCCGCCGCGTCGACCGTTGGTTCCGAGGACATCGACCCTTCAGCCGAGGCGTTCTGCACCACTCGGGTTCCCCCCAAACTCTAAGCTCTTGTCCTTAGGTTACGTGGGCGCGGTTCGACCGGTCAAGGAAGATGCTGACCGGCGCGGCCGTTCACGACGGGGTTGCGGCCAGGTCCTCTGCACCATGACGTCGACGTCGGACAGCTTCTGCGCGCCCTCGGACTTCTTGAGGTAGCCGCCCCGGAGATCGAAGTGGGCCAGCAGCTCGGGCGAGAGCTCCGAGGCTTTCCCGACGATCTCCCCCACCTCCGGCCCGACCCGGTCCGCCACCCCCTGCAGCCGGGTGCGGTCGAGCCCGAGGAACCGGACGATGTTCTCACCGAGGATCTGGCGGGTCTCCGTCTCGGGCAGGTCGCCGAAGGCGTCGACGAGCCAGGCCATGGTGTTGGGCCACGTGCCCTCGGCGTGGGGGAAGTCGCGTCCGAAAGCCAGGGTGTCAAGGCCGATCTCATGGCGCATCTCCACCTCAGAGCTGTGGACGAAGGAGAGGGACGTGAGCCCGTTCGAGCCCCAGTACTCGCTCGGCCGCCTCGTGGCCGGCAGCTCGTCACGACGGTGCCCTCGAAGACGGTGTCCAGATGCTCCAGGGTGGCCGGCATCCAGTCGGCCCGGATCTCGGTGAGGAGGAGCTTGAGCCCTGGAAAGCGGTCGAACACCCCACCGAGGGTCAGCTGCCAGAGCGGCCGGCGGGAGCGCACGTCCGAGGCGAATTCCGGCGTGAACACGTCGCTCGTGATCCGCGTCAGGAGATCCAGGTCCGAGCCGCCGCTCTCGGTCACCGACGTGGTGATCCGCTCGATCTCGGGGAACAGCGAGCCCTGGTCGAGCCCGTAGCCTGCGTGGACCACCACGGCGAGTCCCAGCGCCTCGCAGCGCGCCCAGAAGGGGTCGTAGGAGGGGTCGTTCGAGCGGCCGCATCCCGGGGAAGACGGTGTTGCCGGGTACGAACGTGCCGACGAAACCGTGGTCGGCGATCCAGTCGATCTCGGCCAGCGTCGCATCCATGTCGGTGCAGGTTCCCGTCACCCCCACCAACAAGATGCGGTCGCCGTGACGGCCGAAGGTGTCGTGCGCCCAGCGGTGATAGGCGCGCATGCCCGCATCACAGACCTCGAGGGGGTAGGTGCGGCACAGCGGGGCGTGGAACAGGTCGGTGGCCCGGGGGTCTCCCGTGTAGACGATCTCGGCGGCGATCCCTTCACGGTCCATCTCGCGGATCCGCACGTCGGCGTCCCACAGACCCGTGACGCCTCCGGACCGGTAGGCGCCGTCGAAGTCGTAGACGTCCGTCTGCTCCTGCACGTACCCATTCAGCGGTCCCATGCACGTCGTGAAGATGCGGTTCTCCTCCTCGAGCTGGGGCAGGTACTCGTGGTAGCGCGCCTCCACGTAGTCCTGCCACGACTCGGGTGGTGCGATGGCGTGTGAATCGGCCGAGACGATCATCAGCTTGTCCATGAACAACCTCCGGTGTGATGGTGCATGCATGCGGTGCATCTCGCTAGGCCTGGGCCAGGATCCGTTGCCCGGCCATCCAGCCGAAAGCCATGGTCGGGGCGTTGCAGTTGCCGGCCACCATGGTCGGGAACACCGAGGTGTCCACCACCCGGAGTCCCTCGACGCCGCGCACGCGCAGCTCGGGGTCGAGCGGCGCCGACTCGGAGGTGCCCATGGCCACCGTGCTGACCGAGTGGTACCCGCAGTAGCCCGAAGTCAGGACGGCGTTGACCATCGCTTCCTCGTCGTCGTCGTCGATGGCCGACCCTGGTTGGGTCTCACGCACGATGAACGAGGCGAGCGGCTCGGTCTCGAAGAGCCGGCGGATCGACCGGAACAGCCCCACGGCGACGTCGCGGTCGTAGTCGGTGCCCAGATAGTTGGGGATGATCTCGAGGGGCGCATCGGGAGCGGACGCCGTGATGGAGATGGAGCCCTCCGCCTCGGGTCGCAGCACGTAGCCGATGCACTGCATCCCGGGCTCGCGCTCGAGACGCGGCTCCTTGAGGTTGGCACTGGCCAGGGAGAGCGGGGTCACGAGCAGCTGGGCGTCGGGCCGCTCGGAGCCCGGAAGCGCCTTGAGGAAGGCCACGACGTCGTAGGCCGGGGTGGCCATCGGGCCACTGCGATTGGCCCAGTACCGCAACGTCGTCATGGCCTGGCGCGGCACCGTGCTCAGGAGCTTGTTGTACCCGACGTTCTGGTTGAGGCGGTAGTGGAAGGCCAGGCAGCGGTGCTCACGCATGCCCGAGCCCACACCCGGGCTGTCGACCACCACGTCGACGCCGGCGGAGCGCAGGACATCGGCCGGCCCGATGCCCGAGAGCTGCAGCAGCTTGGGGGTCCCGACACTGCCCAACGACAAGATGACCTCACGGGTGGCGTGGTGGTCGACGTCGACGCCGCCACGGCGCACCCGGACACCGGTGATGCGGTCGCCCTGGCGCAGCAGCTTCACGGCCCACGAGTCGGTGGCGACGCTCAGGTTGGGACGGTCGCGGATCGGGTGGATGAAGGCGTGAGCCGAGCTGACCCGCCGACCGTCCTTGATGGTGCACATGGCGCAGCCGATGCGCTCCTCGTCGCTCTCGTTGTAGTCGTCCACCGCCTTCCACCCGAGGTTGCCCCCGGCGGCGATGATCTCGTCGCAGACCGGATCGGCGTCGCGAAGATGGGAGACGTGGAGGGGACCCCCACTCCCGCGGGTCGGAGAGGCGCCGAGCTCGTTGTCCTCGATCTCCCGGTAGGCGCCGACCACGTGCTCCCAGTCCCATTGCGGGAGGCCGAGCTCGGCCAGGTGGTCGAAGTCGGCCTGGCTGCCGCGGTTGTAGATCATGCCGTTGATGGCACTCGAGCCCCCGAGGACCTTGCCGCGGGCCCAGGTTTCCTCCTGGTGCAGCGGCGGGAAGGGCTTCTGGGGGAAGTGCCAGGCGAACTTCGCATTGCCCTGCAGCTTGCCGAAGCCCTTGGGCATGGTGATGAGGGGGTTCCGGTCAGACGGACCCGCCTCGAGCAGCAGGACCTTCACCTCGGGGTCCCGCGACAGGCGATTGGCCAGTGGACATCCCGCCGAGCCGGCCCCCACGACGATGTAGTCAAAAGCCAATTTCGAATGCCCCCGCTTTACTATTGGGCGGAGTGTATCCCGAGTTCTCCTCGCAATTCATCCGGACGTAATCCGGCGTCGGCTCAATGCGATGACGTCCCGTGTCGACTGTCATCCGTGCCGTCTGCCATGCACCCGGGAGGGAGCGACCCACCCCGGACGCACCACGGGCCCGGGTCGGGCCTTCCCGTGCAAGCCGACATCCATTCACTCGTGCAGCCGATCGTGCGCCTCGACGACCGGGTGGTCATCGGATACGAAGCCTTGGCCCGCGTCACGTCGACCCCGGTACACGCTCCCGACTGGTGGCTGGCCGGCGCCGAGGCCACGGGGAGGCGGGCGCAACTCGAGATGAGGTTCCTCGAGAGCGCGGCACGCCTCGGGACGCCCCCAGGCGAGACGTTGCTGTTCGTCAACGCCAGCCCGTTCACGCTCGCCGACCCGGCCCTGTTGGCGCTGCGCCCAAGCCTCCCCGAGAGGCTGGTGCTCGAGATCACCGAACAGGCGGCGGTGGAGGACTACACAACTCTCAAGGGGGAGCTCGAACCGTGGCTGAACAGCCGGGTGCGTTTCGCCATCGACGACACCGGCGCCGGCTACTCCAGCCTTCGTCACGTCGTCGAGCTGGCCCCCGACTTCTTGAAGCTCGACCGCACCCTGGTGCACGACATCGACAGGGACGGGCATCGCAACGCGCTGGTCCGTGCCCTCGTGGCGTTCGCACGTGAAGTCGGGACCAGCGTGATCGCGGAGGGCATCGAGACCCCCGCAGAGCTCGCCGCACTCACTGCCGCGGAGGTTCCGCTCGGTCAAGGCAACTTGTTGGGTCGCCCAGGGCCGGCATGGCCGACCGTCGACGATTTCATGCGCCCGGACCCGGCGACCTTCGGGAAGGGCGGACACTCGAGCCTCCGCGCCGCCCTCTCGGGTGCCCAGGACATCCCGGCCGCCTGCGAGGCGGTCGTGGCCTACCTGTTCCGCCTGGGCCAGGTCATGCCGAGCCTCTACCTCGAGCACAACGGCCATCTGCGCTGTGTCGCCCAACGCGGCCTGTGGCAGGTGCTCGACGGCCTGCCCCCCGACGCCGGGATCACGGGTCGGGTGTGGGCGACCGGGGAAGCCGTCGAGGTGCACGACGTTGCGGCTTCCTCGGAGTATCTCGAGGCCGTACCGGGCGCGGTGGCCGAGATCTGCGTTCCGGTCGAGATCAACGGAGCCGTGGTCGGGGCGCTCAACATCGACTCGCTCTCGCCCCTGCGGCGCGGGGCACTCCGCCACCTGCGGGACTGCGCCGAGCTCCTGTCACGTCGACTCGACACCCTCGCATGGCACCCTCGGGACTCGCCCTGGCAACGAGCCGTGCACGGCTCCGTGGCCATTTCCGCCGGCGCGGCCGACGGGGACGCCGTGGCCACCATCCTGTCCACCCTCCTCACGGCCTCTGGAATGGATTCAGCCGCGCTGGTGAGGGTCGAGGGCGTGGGACACGTCATGGAGGGGAGCATCGGCCCGCTCGCCTCGACGTTGCTCGGCATGGACACGCAGTCCTTGGCCTCGGTGTGCAAGCTGGTCGAGCGCCTCAGCTCCTGCTACACCGGCAGCGAGACAACGGGACTCCCCTACTTGGGCAGCGAGACCATTCGAGCCGGTGGAGCGCGAGCCGTGCTCCTGCTGCCCTTGAGAGCCAACAACGTGGGACTCGGCGCGATCATCCTGGCTCACTCGCGGCCCATGCGCCTCACGGCCGACGTGATCGAGCCACTCGAGCTCCTGGCCGGACAGGCCGCGGCCACGCTGAACGCCGTCGACCTGGTCGACCAGCTCCGACGTCAGGCTCACCACGACGGTCTCACGGGCTTGGGCAACCGGATGGCGCTCGACCGGGCCCTCGACTGCCCGAGCGATACACCCCAGGCCGTCGTGATCGCCGACGTGGACCACTTCAAGCAGGTCAACGATCGCCACGGCCATGTGGGCGGTGACGAGGCGCTGCGCACCTTTGCCCGCGAGCTGGCCGGCGCGTATCCGGATCTCACCTTCTACCGCTTCGGGGGTGACGAGTTCCTGGGTCTCCTTCCCGCCATCGACGTGGGACGGGCCGGCGAGGTGGCCGAAGGCATCAAGTACATCGCCGATCGGGTGCTGACCCGATGGGGCACCTCGGTGTCCGTCGGCGTGGCCCTCCCCGCCCCGGACGACTCACCCCACGAGACCCTGGCCCGCGCCGACCTGGTCCTGCTCTGGACGAAGAAGCACGCACGAGGCCGCGTCCGCGGTCGCCGCAGTCGGCGCCGTCACCCCTGAAGTGCTCGGGCTTCGCCCGGCGCCCCTTCCGGTGGGAAGCCCGTCCACAGGTCACGGCTTTCGTCGCCCGCGGCGGCGCCGTGGCGTCCCTCCGGGCGTGAGCGGCTAGATCTCCGCCTCGCTGAGGAGCAGCATCGACTCTTCGATCTCCTCGTGCTCCTCGCGCTCCTCGGCCAACGACCCCGCCACGGGCGTGCCCCGGATGCCGAAGATGATGCAGGCCAGCGCCGCCACGGCGAAGAGGACCGCCACGGCGATCACCGTGTGCACCGCAGTCGGCACGGTCGTGCTCGCACCGGCACCCGGCCGCAGCTGGCGGCCACCCGGCAGCGCCTCGAAGACCGTCACCAGCACGGCCAGGCCGACGGCCGCTCCGAGCTGCTGGGAGACGTTGACCAACCCGGACGCCGCGCCGGCCACGCTGGGCTTGACGTCGGCCAGCGAGGCGGAGATCAGCGGCACCAGGCTGGACCCGCTCCCGAAGCCGACCAGGACCAGGGAGACCAGCACCACCACGTAGGGAGTGTGCGCCCCGATGCGGGTGGCCAGCAGCAGGCCGAGCGTCGAGGTGACGGCGCCCGCGACCATGACCGTCTTGCCCTGGAACCGCTGCAGCACGATGCGGCTGGTGATCTGGGACGACAGGAACACCGACATGGGCATGGGGAGGAACGCCACCCCGGCCTCGAGCGGCGAGTAGCCCTTCACGTCCTGGAGGAACTGGCCCAAGAAGTAGAAGACGCCGTAGAACCCGGCGAAGAGGAGGGCCCGCGCCGCATTGGCCGAGGCGCGGGTGCGGTTGGCCAGAAGGCTCGGCGGGAGGATGGGCTCCTCGGCCCGGCCCTCGTGCCACAAGAACCCGGCCACCACCACCACACCGCCGATCAACGGCAGGAGGGTGATGGGGACGGCCCATCCATAGGTCCCCGCCTCGACCAGTCCGAACACGATGGCCCCCACCCCGGCGGTGCAGGTGACCGCACCCAGGAGGTCGAACTGTCCCCGACGTTGCGGCGTCTCGACGATGACCTGGCGACCCAGGGCCCACACCACCACGCCGATGGGCACGTTGACGAACATGACCCAGCGCCACGAGGCCAGCTGGGTGAGGATCCCGCCGGCCACCAGGCCGGTCGCGCCACCCGCCGCCGACACTGCGGTGTACAGCCCGATGGCCCGGACCCGCTGCTCGCCCTCGGGGAACGAGGTGGTCAGCAGTGACAGGGCGCACGGTGCCGCCAGGGCGGCGCCCAGTCCCTGGACCGCCCGGGCCACCAGCAGGACCCAGCCGGTCGGGGCCAACCCACCCACCAGTGAGCTGAGGGTGAAGACGGCCATGCCGAGCAGGAAGACCCGTCGGCGACCGAAGAGGTCCCCGGCCCGGGCCCCCAGGAGCAGGAACCCGCCGAAGGTGAGGATGTAGGCGTTGATCACCCACGAGAGCTCGCTGGTCGAGAGGCCGAGGTCCGCCTGGATGTGCGGCAGGGCGACGTTGACGATGGTGGCGTCGAGCACCACCATGAGCTGGGCCGTGAGGATGACGAACAGGAGGACCGACGGGTGGGCCAGCCGACCGCTGGCCTGTCCACGAAGGGGGGATTGGGACATGCAGACCGCCCTTTACGCTGGTAATCTGATGAAGCGGAAGGTTCTTCCGTTTCATCATACGGAGGCTTCCTCCGTTTTTCAAGTCAAAGTTCGGGAGTGACGGGATGGCCACCACACAAGGAGTCGAAGGCTCCGGGTTGGCCGGCGCCGACGGGGAAGCGGCGAGCCCCGAGGCCGAGCGGCCCCTCCGGGCCGACGCCCGGCGCAACCGCGAGCGCCTGCTGACCGCGGCCCGCACGGTCTTCGCCCAGGCGGGCGACACCGCCTCGATGGAAGCCATCGCCCGCGAGGCCGGCGTGGGCGTGGGCACGCTCTACCGCCACTTCCCCACCCGCATCGACCTGGTGGAGGCCGTCTACCGGGACGACGTCGAGGAGCTCTCCGAGGCCGCCCACCGCGCCGTGTCCGAGCTCGAGCCCTGGCCGGCCGTCGAGGCGTTCCTCGACGCCTTCACCCGCTACGCCCAGACCAAGAGGACGCTGCTCTCCGAGCTGCACCAGGCCTTCGAGAAGAACCCCTCTCTCAAGTCGGGGGCCAAGGAGATCATCGACGCCTCCTTCACATTGGTCATCGACCGCGCCAAGCGCGCCGGAGCCATACGGGCGGACATCGAGGGGGCCGATGTGCCCCAGCTCCTGGGTCCGCTGTGCACCAACGCCACCATCACACCCGAGCAGTACCGCCGCCTGGTGCGCACCATCCTCGATGGTCTGCGCGTGCCGGCCGCCGAGAGCGGGGCCGGCGGCTGATCAGGCCTCGAGGCCGGCGCCCGCCGGGTCGAGTCCGACGGTGAGCCCGGCGCGCTGGTCCCCCGCCTCGACCTCCACTCCCGCCGCGGCCCGACGCTCGTCGCGCTCGATCTGCGGGAGCCGCCACATGGCCGCGGTGGAGGCGGCCAGGGCCAGTGCCCCGACCAGCAGCGAGGGGCGGAGCGCCGCGGCCACGCCGTGCGCGTTGGCCGCGGCGGCGAAGACGGCTCCCAGCGTGGCCACACCCAGCGCCGCCGCCGTCTGGCGCGCCGTGGTGTTGATGCCGCTCGCCGTACCGGTCTTGGCCGTGGCGATCTCGTGGAGCAGGACCCGGTTGAGCTGCGACGCGACGATGCCGGCACCGAAGCCGTAGACGAGGAACGCCGGCAGGACGTACCGGTACCCGGCGTTGCTCGACAGCAGGAACGCCTCGGCCACGAGCCCGACCACGTTGACCACGCCGCCGAGCCGCATGGTGTTGGTGGCCCCGAGCGAGCGGCTCAGCCATCCGCCCACCGGGGCACCGACGAGGATGGCCACGCCGACCGGCAACACCCAGAGCCCGTTGCGCATGGGCGTGAGGTGCCGGCTCTCCTGGAGGTACAAGGCGATGCAGAGCGAGACGCCGAGTTGCGCGAACGCCATGAAGAATGTGACGACATTGGACAGCCGGAAGGTGCGGATGCGGAACTGGCTGAACTCGAAGAGCGGTTGGCCGCCCCGGCGTTCCATCCGCGTCTCGGTCCGGACGAACGCGGCGAGCAGGGCCAGGCCGGCCAGGAAGGCGAGTGGCACGGGCGAGATCGGCGCCTGAGCGGGCCAGGCCCGATCTCCGACGATCGAGAACCCACCGGTGGGGCGCCACCAGCCGTAGGAGTTCCCCTGGGTGAGGCCGAACACCACGAGGAACGTGCCGCACGCCACCAGGAAGGCGCCTCGGAAGTCGAGCTGCTCGTGCGCCTCGCTGCGGGCGTCCCGGGATCCGGCCACCAGCATGCCCACGATCATGATCGGGGCAATGACCACGTTGATCCGGAAGCACCAGCGCCAGGAGTGGTAGGTGGTGAGGTACCCGCCCAGGACGGGACCCAAGGCGCCCGCCGCCCCGATGACGGTGGCCCACGCGGCGAAGGCGACCGCTCGCTCCCGGCCCTCGAACGTGCGGGCGATCACCGCCAACGTGTTGGGGACCAGGAACGCTGCGCCGGCCCCTTCGATGACGGCCTCGCCGAGGATCATGACCGGCATGGAGGTGGCGACCGACGCCAGGAGGGAGCCCAGGCCGAACAGGGCCGACCCGACGACCACGAGCCGTCGCGCCCCGTAGATGTCCCCCAGACGACCCCCGATGACCAGCAGGCTGGCGAAGGTCAGGGCGTACCCGGTGAAGACCCACTGCACGCCGGCGATGTTGGAGTGCAGGTCCTGCATGATCCGCGGGATCGACACCGTGAGGACCGTGTTGTCGATGACCGTGATGGTCACCGCCAGCAACGAGAAGCCGAGGACCCACCAGCGATGCGCCTGCCCCGGGTCGGCGGACACCTCTGCCGGTCGGTCCCACCCCATCGGCGTCGATGATACGGGGGTCCGGTACGACCCGGCCCGGGAGTTTCGGCCCTCTGGGGGTTGACGATGCCCCGGATTGGGCATACAGAGACATTGAGGGCCCGGGGCCAGGAACGTGTCCGTTCGGGTTTCGGGCCCCTCCGGTCCGACCGCAAGGAGCTCCCCATGCCCGACCCCAAGGCACGCCGCCCGGCCACCACCACCGACGCCGGGATCCCGGTCGCCAGCCAGGAGCACTCGCTGACCGTCGGGCCCGACGGCCCGGTCCTGCTGCAGGACTTCTACCTGATCGAGCAGATGGCCAACTTCAACCGGGAGCGCATCCCCGAGCGCCAGCCCCACGCCAAGGGCGGGGGCGCCTTCGGCACCTTCGTGGTGACCGATGACGTCAGCGCGTACACCCGGGCGGCGGTGTTCCAGCCGGGGTCGAAGACCGAGGTCGTGGTCCGCTTCTCCACCGTGGCCGGCGAGCGTGGGTCCCCCGACACCTGGCGTGACCCGCGGGGCTTCGCCCTGAAGTTCTACACGTCGGAGGGCAACCTCGACATCGTGGGGAACAACACACCGGTGTTCTTCATCCGGGACCCCATCAAGTTCCAGAACTTCATCCGCTCGCAGAAGCGCCTGGCCGCCAACAACCTGCGCGACCCCGACATGCAGTGGGACTTCTGGACGCTCTCACCCGAGTCGGCCCACCAGGTCACCTGGCTGATGGGTGACCGGGGCATCCCGCGGATCTGGCGCCACATGAACGGCTACTCCTCGCACACCTACATGTGGGTCAACGCGGACGACGAGCGCTTCTGGGTCAAGTACCACTTCAAGACCGACCAGGGCATCGAGTTCCTGACCCAGGCCGAGGCCGACCGCATCGCCGGCGAGGACGCCGACTATCACCAGCGCGACCTCTACGACGCCATCGAGCGCGGCGAGTACCCGAGCTGGTCGCTCAAGATGCAGATCATGCCGTTCGACGAGGCCAAGACCTACCGCTTCAACCCCTTCGACCTGACCAAGGTCTGGCCCCACGGCGACTACCCTCTGGTCGACGTGGGCACGCTCACGCTTGAATCGCAACGTGACCGACTACCACACCGAGATGGAGCAGGCGGCGTTCCAGCCCAACAACACGGTGCCCGGCACCGGGACTCTCCCCCGACAAGATGCTGCTGGCCCGGGGCTTCTCCTACGCCGACGCCCACCGGGCCCGCCTGGGCGTCAACTACCAGCAGATCCCGGTGAACCGGCCCAAGTCCCCGGTGCGGAGCTACTCGAAGGACGGTGCCATGCGGATCGACAACGTGACCGACCCGGTCTACTACCCGAACTCGTTCGAGGAGGCGCCGGCCGCCGACGAGAACACCTACGCCGAGCACGCCGTGTGGGCGGCCGACGGCGAGATGGTGCGGGCCGCTTCCACGCTCCACGCCGAGGACGACGATTTCGGCCAGGCCCACACCCTGGTCAACGAGGTGCATGGACGACGAGGCCCGCGAGCGTCTGGTCGAGACGGTTCGGAGGCCTCCTGGCCGGGCTCGCGGCGCGAGGAGGTCCGCAGCGCGCCTTCGAGTACTGGCAGAACGTCGACAAGATCCTGGGCGACCGGATCGAAGCGGTGGCGCTCGAGAAGAAGGGGTGACGACAGCGCGCCGGTCTACGCACTCAGGGCGTGGTCGACGCTGACGCCCGGCGCCGGTTCCGCAGCTCGGTCGTCGCCGCCTGGTCGACCTCGAGTTGCTCGGGGTGGTCCAGGTCACCGGTGATGACGACGCCGTAGTCACGGGCGGCGCCCTCGAAGCTCACGTACCCGTCGCGCACGTCCACCTTGACCCGCTCCGGATCGCGCCCGAGCGGGTCCCCCCAGCCGCCGCCGGCCGTGGTCACGGTACGGGTGACCGCACCGGCCGAGCCCGCCACGTGGCCTCCTCCGGGGTGATAGATGGTGGGCCCCTCGGTGACCACTTCGTTGGTCTCTCCGTCCACGAGCCCACCCAGCGGCGTGGCCCGCCGGTAGAGGTGGTCGTGCAGGCTGAGCGGCAGCTCGGGAACCACCTGTCCGAAGTCGGAGATCTCGCCGTCGAACAGCCATGCGGCAGTGGTCGGACCGGGCCGTCCGCCCCACACTCCCCCCTTGGCCGAGGGCCGGCGGGAGTGGAAGAGCAGCTGCATGGCGTGATCGGCCGTGCGCCGCCACATCACGTCGTGCACGTTGGAGGCTCCGCCGCGATGGGTGCCCGCTCCGGCGGTGTCGGGCATGTACTCGCTCATGAGCCACAGTGCCGGCGCGGTCAGCTCGTAGATCTCCACGCCGGCGTTCATGAGGTTCGAGAGGATGCCCTGCTGGGTCGAGTCGGCGTCGCCGTGCTTGGTCGCGCCCCAGGGGCCGAGGATCGTGGGCCCCGCCCCTGCGCTGAGCGTCCCTTCCAACCCGTCGTCACGCCGGCCCAGGGCCACCGCGGAGGACGGGACGTAGCCCGTGGCCACCGCATCCTGACCCAGCACCGGGTTCAAGGCGTCGAAGACGGCGTAGACGGCGGTCACGACGACGGTGAAGTACATCATGCACGGGGCAGGCGGCCCGGCGTTCATGATCGCATCGGGAGAGACCAGACGCGTCCACGTGCCGCAGGGTGCCCGACGTGACCGGTGAGTGCGGGTCGACGAGGAACTTCAGGGCGATGGCCAGGCTGCTCTTGACGTCGGGCCATGCCGAGTTCACCGCCGACCTGGTCGCGCTCGAGCTACGCCGGAAGTCGAACTCGGCCCGCCCTCCGACCTTGGTGATGCGGACGTGGACCCGGTACTCGGGCGAGTCCGCGATCCCGTCACCGTCGAGCCAGTCCTCGCCCTCGTACACACCGTCGGGGATCCGTCGGAGCGCATCGCCCATGGCCTCGGCCGAGGCGTCGCAGCCGTAACGGATCGAGCCGAGGTAGGCCTCGAGGCCGTACTTGTCGATCGACTCCTGCAGGAGGGTCTCCCCGAACTCGAGCGACCGGACCTGCGTCACGATGTCGGGAACGCACAGATAGCCGAGCCGGGTGTTGTCGTAGAGGAGCTTGAGCGTGGACTTGACCGGCTTCCCCCTGAGAACAAGAGGGTGGGCGGGATCCGCAGCCCGTCCTCCCAGGAGGTCCGCTTGGCCGCTTCGAAGCCACCCATGACGATGCCGCCCATGTCGGCGAAGTGGGCCCGGATGGTGGCGGCCCCGACGATCTCCCCGTCACGGAAGACGGGGCGGATGCAGCAGGCGTCGTTGAGGTGCGTGCCGACGCGGTAGTAGTCGTTGACCAGGATCACGTCGCCCGGCTCGAGCTCGTCGAGCCCGTACTCCTCCATGGTGATGCGCACCGCGTCGGGGATCGATCCGTAGAACAGCGGCATGGTCTCGGACACCGCGGCCATGGGGAACCCCAGGGCGGGCGGACCGCTGAGGAGCGCGCACATGTCCGAGGCGTCGCGGATGACCGGCGAGAACGCGTGGGTGCGCACCTGGTTGGCCATGTGGGCCACCACGTAGCGGAACCGGTTCGTCATCACCGTCGACGTGAACCGGTCACAGCCGTAGGTGGCGAGGAACTCCTGGTCCGTCAGGTCCCGCAGGCGAGCCACGGCTATGCCACCTCGATCTGCCCGAAGGCCCCGACCGTCGCCGACCGGCCCAGGGGGACGAACGTGGTCGAGTTCTCCTCCCACACGATGGCCGGCCCCTCGACGCGGTCACCGGCCCGCAGGCCGGCGCGCTCGAAGCACGCTGCCGTGACCGGTTCCTCGTAGAGGTGCTCGAGCACCACCGAACCCTGACTCGATGGTACACCGCCTGCGCCGCGCTCGAGCGCCTCGTAGCGGAGCTTGTCCGTCGGCGCCACGAGCTGCACCCGGTACGTCACACCCTCGACGGGGAAGCGCTCGAAGCGGTGGCCGTTGCGCTGCTCGTACTCGGAGTGGAACGAGGCGATCATCTCCCCCACGGACCCGGCGGTGACGGGCCCGGGGGGCACCGGGACGAAGGGGGTCTCCCATCCCTGCCCGAGCAGCCGGCCGTCGAAGGTGCGGATCACGGTGACCTGGTCGGCCCCGAATCCGGCCTGCTCGAGCAGGTCCGACTCGAGCTGGGCGAAGACCTCGGCGATCGCTTCGGGCCGATCGGGGTCGAGGACGCCGTAGTGGGTGCGGCTGTTCGAGAAAACCCGGTCCGAGCTGACCAGGCCCTGCGCGCTGAACCCGCCCGGGTTCGGCGGCACGATGACGCTCGGCAACGGGAGGAGGTCCAAGAGGCCCGGGAGCAGCATGGGCCCGGCGGCGCCGAAGGCCATGAGGCTGAAGTCGCGCACGTCGATGCCCCGGCGCACCGCGATGTCGAGGATCCCCTCGGCCACGTTGTGGAGACCGATCAACCAGGCCTGGCGGATCCGCTCCGAGGTCGACAGGGTGCAGTCGAGGCCCTCGAACGCCTCCAGGGCCAGCGCCCGGTGGAGGGGCACGCGGCCGCCCACGAAGCGGTCCGGGGCCAGGACGCCGATGGCCAGCGCGGCGTCGGTCAGCGTGGGACTCTGACCCCCTTGCCCGTAACAGGCCGGACCGGGCTGGGCACCCGCGCTCTGCGGGCCGACCCGCAGCTCGCCGGCGTTGCCGATGGAGACGATGGACCCACCGCCGGCACCGAGGGTGACGATGTCGGTGGACAGCGCGCTCGACCACGAGATCCCACTCCAGCTCGAAGGTGTCGTTGACCCAGGGCTTCCCTCGCAGCACGACGCTGATGTCGCACGAGGTGCCGCCCACGTCGGCGCAGAGGAGATCCGGCCGCTCCATGAACGTCCCGAAGTGGGCGCTGGCCACGGTGCCCGCGGCAGGACCGCCGACCACCAGCCGGTAGGGCGTTCGCAACGCGTACGAGGAGGGCAGGAGCATGGCCGAGCAGTCGGCGTAGTTGAACTGCCCCTCGAATCCGAGCTCGGCCAGCCCCCGCTCGAGGCGATCGGTGTACTCGGAGTAGGTGAGCTTCATGAGCAGGTCCACGGTGGTGGTCATGGCCCGCTGGTACTCCCCGGCGCGTTGTGAGACCTCGCTCGAGATCGAGCAGGGCACGTCCCCGAGCACCTCGGCCACCACCTGGCGCAGTCGGATCTCGTGAGCCGGGTTCCGGTACGAGTGCAGGAGGCAAATGGCCACCCCCTCGATCCCGCAGTTCCCCAGGACCTCGAGCTCGTGGCGGGCCTGCTGCTCGTCGAGGGCCACCAGCACCTCGCCGTCGCTGGCCAACCGCTCGCGCACTCCCCGGCGGAGGTACCGCGGAACCAGCGGCCGGCCGGCGTCCCCGACACTGCGCCGCCACGAGGCGTCGTTGAGCGCCTCGAACGGGCGCCAGAGCCGGCCCCGGTCGAGGATGTCCCGGTGGCCCTTGGTGGCCAGGAAGGCGATCTTGGGGAGCTGGCGGGAGATCACGGCATTCAGCCCGGCCGTGGAGGCCAGGTTGAACACGGTGGCGTCGCCGACCCCGACGGCTTCGGCCCCCTCGAGGACCGAGGTCTCGCTGTGGTGGGGATCGGTCGGCACCTTCACGGCCACCACCCGCCCACCCTCGACCGCGGTCACGTCGGTGAAGGTCCCCCCGACGTCGACGCCGATGAGCATGCTGCTCACAGGACGTCCTCGGGCAACGAGATCCAGCCCAGCCGGTTCCACGGCCTCCGGGAGGCCGAGGCCAGACAGGTCTGGCACTTGACCACCTCCGACCAGCCCTCGGCCCCGAGCACCGGGTACTCGTGCAGATCGGCCGCGCCGCACTCGTCACAGGTGCCGGGAACCCGGACCCGCTGCGGCACCAGGTCCTCTTCCCCTAGGGAAGCCGGCACGACCATCCGCCGTCGATCGTGATCACGGACCCGGTGATGTAGGCGGCCCGGTCGGAGGCGAGGAACACGGCGAGGTCGGCGACCTCGTCGGGGTGCCCCGCCCGCCCCAGAGCCGGCTTGGCGCTCTGCGTGCGGATCGCCTCCTCCATCTCGGGGGGCAGGGACCCGGGAGGGGCGTTGACGATGTCGTCGGAGAGGATGATGCCCGGACAGATCACGTTGGCGCGGATGTCGAGGCGGCCGTACTCGCTGGCCGTGGCCGTGGTCACGGCGATCACCGCGGCCTTGGCGGCGGCGTAGACGCTGGTGTTCTGCGCCGTGGCGCGTACGCCGACGACCGAGGACCAGTTCAAGATGGTTCCGCCCGTGCCGCGCATGGCCTGCACCGCATGCTTGGTCCCCAGGAACACCCCGCGCAGATCGACGCCCATGAGATGCTCGTAATCGTGCATGTCGGTCTCGGCCAGTTCGGAGGCGAGGGACGGGAACACGCCGGCCACGTTGAGCATGGCGTCGAGACGGCCGAAACGGCCGAGCGCGGCCTCGACGGACGCCGCGACCTCCTCCTCGCTCGAGACGTCGCAGTGGACCGGCAGCACGGCGTCACCGAAGGGCGCCGCCGTGTCGATCTCGGCGCCGCTGATGTCGGTCGCCACCACCCGCGCTCCCGCCTCCACGAACCGCGCCGTCGCCGCCTTCCCCATACCCGAGCCGGCCCCGGTGATCAACGCCACTTTGCCCTCGAGCTCGCTCATCTGCCGCGGCCGTCCCGCATGACGATTTCGCGGATCACGAATTCATGTCATAGTTGATGCGCCATTTTCCGTCAACCCATCGGGAGTCGAGCTGAACGAGCCAGCACGCCAGCCCCGCCACTACGACAGCCCGGTTCGGCGCGAGCAGGCTGCCCTGACCAGGCAGCGCATCGTTGACGCCGGTGCCGATCTGGTGCACATGTTCCCCAGCTCCGACTGGCGGGCCATCAGCATCAGGGCGGTGGCCGCACGGGCCGGTGTCAGCGAGCGCACCGTGTACCGGAACTTCGCGACCGAACGGGTGCTCCGCGCCACCGTGCTCAGGCAACTCCACGAGGAGGCCGGCGTCGAGCTCGACGACCTCCGTCTCGAGGACTTCGCGGCCCAGATCAGCCGGATGATCCGGCACATGGCGCTGACGTTCTCGGCGCCGTCGTCGCCGCAGGACCCCGACCCGGGCGTGGCGGCGGCGTATCAGCAGAAGCGGGAGGCGCTCGTCGCCGCCGTCGAAGCCGCGGCCCCTCGATGGTCCCCGACCGACCGGCAGCTCGCCGCCGCCATGCTCGACCTCGTGGGCAGCGTCCTGGCCTTCCAGGAGCTGACCGTGGAGTGGGAGCTCGACTCCGAGGACGTAGCGCGGGGCGTGGCCTGGGTCATCCGCCTCATCGAGGCGGCCGTCCGCGCCGATGAACCACCACCGAGCGAGACTCCCGGCAGCTGATACGAGCTGACCGACGGGTCAGGCCCGCGAGCCGGGCGGGACCAGGCCGTCGAGCGCCAGCGTGAGGACACGGTGCGCGGCCGCGGCGCGGGCGCCGGCGCCCTGCGCCCTCTCCATGGCGCCACGGGCCATGAGCAGGACCAGGAACACGTCCTCGACCGCCGCGTCGCGCCGGAGGGTGCCCGCAACCTTGGCGCGAGCCAAAGGCTCTCTGATCAGCTCGGCGATCCGCAATCGGCCGCGCTCGAGCTCGGACCCGACGCACGCATCGGCCCGGGCCAGCTCCCCCAGCGCGTAGAGATCCACCACGCCGTCGACCAGCCGCCGGAGCAGCACGAAGAAGGCGTCGGGATCACCCGCGCACTCGAGCGCCAACTGCTCGATGCGCGCCACGTGCTCGTTGAGGACCTCGGCGGCCAGGGCGGTGCGGTCGGGGAAGTTGCGGTACAGCGTCGCCTGGCCGACCCCGGCGCGGCGCGCCACCTCGCACATCGAGACGTCTGCCGTGTCGGCAAACAGCTCGCGGGCGGCAATCACGATGGCCTCGCGATTGCGGGCAGCGTCCTTGCGCAGGTGAACGACCGGCACACCCCTCCCCTCTCCAACCGGACTGATCGGTCCGCACAGCGTACCCGGCGGCGGCGCGGTGCGGGATTCGAGGCGCTGGAAGGGACACTTCCCACAGGTATCGGCCGCTGGAACTGGAGAGGGTAGTCCGATTCATGGTAAACAGCCCGGGAGTGATGGCACTCCCCCTCACCATCCCACGACGGCCCCGACCCCGGCCCGGCGACTGATGCGCCAGGGTCCTCTCGCCGGCCGTTACCCGGCCGTGGCGGCCATGGTCATGTTCGCCCTGATCCCCTACCTGGTCCTGTCGGCCGCGCTGACCCCGCTCTCGCCGATCATCGCCGGGGACCTCCACATGAGCGCGCAGACGCTCAGTCTCGGCCTGGGACTGGGCAACGCCGCCTATGCCCTGGGCACCGTCCTGGCCGTCCAGTTCGCCCAGCACCTGCCACAGCGCCGGATGCTCCTGCTCTACGCCGTGCTCCTGGTCATCGGATCCGTCCTCGCCGCTTCCGCGCTGGGTGCCGTCATGTTCATCGCCGGCCACATCCTCCAGGGTCTGTGCACCAGCCTGCTGCTGATCGCCGCTGTGCCCCCGTTGACCATCGGGTTCCCCAAGGACAGGCTCCGCGACACGGCGGTCATCATGAACATGTGCATCTTCGGCGCCGTGGCGCTCGGCCCCTTCATCGGTGGCCTGCAGGCGGAGGCACACGCCTGGCGTCCGCTCTTCTGGATCGTCGCCGGCATCTCCTTCACGGCGCTGATCCTCACCCTGCTGACGTTCGAGGACTCGCCACCCGCCAACCCCGACTCTCCACACGATCTCCCGGCGATCGGGCTGGCCACCTTCGGTTGCGTGGCCGCCTTCTTCGGTGTCTCGGAGCTCACCAGCCACAGCTTCTCGGACCCGGTGACCTTCGTGCCCCTCGTCTTGGGCCTGGCCGCCATCGTGACGCTGATCGTGTACCAGTTCCGGGCGCCCCGACCGCTGCTCACCATCCGACCGATGCTCACCAGCGCCATCCCCGTCGCCGGCATCATCGTGGCCCTGTTCGCGGCAGCGGCATCGGTGTCCTCCACGGTGCTCACCGTGGAGGTCCTGACGCCCCACTACAGCCCGGTCCGCATCGGCCTCCTCTACCTGCCCGAGCTGCTGGGTGCCGTCATCACGGCGCTGATCCTGGGCCGCGTGATCAGCAGGCGGTCCCTGCACTACCTGCCGTGGGCCGGTCTGGTCGCCCTCGCCGCGGGGATCGCTGTCTTCCGCATCGAGGTGCCGCCGAGCCAGGCGCTCACCCTGGTCGGGTCGACGCTCACCGGGCTCGGGCTCGGTGCGACGGTGGCGCCGGCGCTGTTCGTGGCGGGCTTCTCGCTGACCGCGGCGACACTGCAGCGGGTGTTCGCCATCGTCGAGCTGCTCCGAGCGGTCGCCGCGTTCATGGTGGCGCCCATCTTCGTGTACTTCGCCTCGACGGTCTCGGGCGGCCTCGATGCCGGAACCAGCATCGCCCTGTGGATCGGACTGGCCATCGCTCTCGGTGGCATCGTGGTGAGCGTGGGCATCTACCTGCTCAGCGGAGCGCGTCCCCAGAAACCGGACCTCGATCTTTTCCTCGAGGGAACGAAGCCGGCCTGGTACTCGCCACCGCTGCTGGCGCGAGTCTTCACCGGGAAGGCCATGGGCATGCCCGATGCCCCGGTGACCGAAGGAGCGGACTGAGATGACCTCGACCCGGCCCGAGGGGGTCGGTGCCGCCGGACCCGTGTTACTCGCCTACGACGGCGGAGGGCTCTCGGCACTCGCCATCGAACGGGCCGGGCTGCAGCTCGAGAAGGGGCGCGAGGCCCTGGTCGTCTGTGTCTGGCAGCCGGCCGACGTCGGCTTCACGCCGATCGACGGAACCTCGTTCGACGCCGGCAACGCGGCCGAGGTGCGAGCGGCCGCCGAACGGACCGCCGCGCACGGCGCCGCACTGGCGGAGGCTGCGGGCTTCCGAGCGCAGGGCCTCACGGTGGAAGGGTCCCCGACCTGGAAGGGCATCGTCGGTACCGCCGAGGAGCGCGGGGCGAGCCTCATCGTCGTCGGCTCCCACCGGCACGGCGGTCTCATCGGGCACGTCGTCGGGAACATCGCTTCCGCGGTGGTCACGCACTGCACCTGCGACGTGCTGCTGGTGCACCCGAGCGCCTCGTGAATTACATTCACGCCTCCGGGCTTCCCGGAGCGTCTTCGGCTCGACCTGATCGCCGAGGTCAGCCCCGGCCGGGAGCACACCAACGAGGGGAGAGCGCGCATGAGAGGCCTCGAAGGCCAGTCCATCCTGATGGCGGGTGGAGCCGGAAGGATCGGAACGGCCACCTCGAGACGGCTGAGCGAAGAGGGTGCTCGGGTGGCGGTGGGCGACCTCGATCGGGAGGCGGCCGAAGCGACCGCGGCCTCGATCGAAGCGGCTGGTGGTGAGGCCATTGCCGTCACGCTCGACGTCCGCGACGAGGATTCCGTGAGATCGGCCATCGACGCGGCGGTCGGGGCCTTCGGCGGCATCGATGGGGCTCACATCAATGCTGCCGACATGTCGCGCGGCACCATCGAGAGCGACAGCGATGCGGTCGCTCTCGATCTGGACACCTTCGACCGGACCCTCAGGACCAACCTCAGGGGTCACCTGCTGTGCACGAAGCAACTCGTCCCACGACTGCTCGAACGCGGTGGTGGTGCACTCGTGTACACCAGCTCGGCGGCGGCCTTCATCGGTGAACCGCAACGTCCCTCCTACGCCATGGCCAAGGGTGGGATCAACGCCCTCGTCCGGCACGTGGCGTCTCGGTGGGGCCGCGAGGGAGTGCGGGCCAACGCCGTCGCCCCCGGCCTGGTGTTGACCGAGAGCGCTCAGGCGGCGCTCGAGGGCCCCATGCGCGAGGACGCCCTGCGGCGCAGCACCCATCTGGGAGGTCCCGACGATGTCGCCGCGCTGGTCGCCTTCCTTCTCTCAGCCGACGGACAGTGGATCAACGGGCAGATCATCAGCATCGACGGTGGCGTCACCCTCCGGTAGGCCCACGGTGTCTCGGGGACCGCCTCGGTGCCCACCCCTCCGGCCCACGACCCACCTCGTTATGCTGTGGCCCGATTTCGGAGGTGGGTCACCGGCACCACCCGTGGTTGCGATGACCCAAGCCGAAGGTGATGTCGAACAGGGGGACGGATGGCGACACAGCTCGGGCCCGATGGCATGAGGAAGCTGATCGACGAGCACTCGTCCTTCGAGCAGGCCCACGATTGGAAGGCCACCCTGGCCACGATGGTCGACCATCCCTTCTACGAGTTCTTCCCGTACCGGCTCCGCATCTCGGGTCCGGACGCCGTCACCGCCATGTGGATCCGGATCTTCCGTCCGGGCCAGGGGATCATCCACTGCTACGACCAGGCCTTCTCGGTTCCGGGTTCCATGCACCTGCAGGAATACGTGAGCGACGATTCGATCATCCACCTCATGGGCTCGAGTTTCGTCACGGAGGACGGCGAGACTCGCACCTCCTCGCAGATCGTCCGCTACGCGTTCGAAGGCGACCGGATGCTGAGCGAGACGCTCTTCCTGGACCGTTCGGTCACCCCGTACTTCGACGCCGTCTTCGACGGGGAATTCCGCTCACTCCCGGGTGTCGAGGTCGTCTGATCACGCTCGGACGAGCGCTCCCAAAGCTGCCGAGGTAGCTCAGCGATCGTCGACGACGGCCATGGAGTGGTCATGTGCAGAGCGACGCACCGCGTCGATGACCGCCTGCAACGCGACCCCGTCGGCGAACGTCGCCGCGGTCGGACCGTCGCCGAGCGGCCGGTCGAGAATGCGATCACGCATGACGTCGTAGACCCGGGTGTACGGCTTCAGGTCGATACCCAGAGAATGGAGCTTCTCGTACTCGGTCTGGAGCAGCTCCGCCGGCGGGGGAACCGGGGCCGCACCGGCGAGATCACGGGGAAGCGGCCAATGACGCGGTCCTGATCCGTCATCGGCCCACACCTCGAACCCGTCCATCCACACCGCACCCTTGGTCCCCACCACTTTGCTCGATCTCAACGGGGGCCCAGCCACCGAGGACGCCCCGTGCATCAGGCCTTCGATGCCATTGCGGAGTCTGAAGGTCACCGTGAAGAGGTCGTCGGCCGTCGCTCCCGGACGGCCGCTCAGGGTCTGCAGGCTGGCCGACACCCGTTCGAACTCCCCGAGCGACGTCCGTACCTGGTCGATGGTGTGCGTGCCGGCGCCGGTGAACCAACTCCCGCCCTGCTCTGCAGATTCGAACCACGCCGGCATGCGCGCGTTCGGGTCGGCAAGCACCCCCATCTGGCTGATGCTGACGAAGTACCTCGGTTCGCCGACGACTCCTTCACGCACAAGGCGCGTGAACCAGGCCTGGGGACCCCAAAAGCGGAACTCGGTACCGAGCAGATGAACGATCCCCGCCGCCTCTGCGGCCTGCAACATGTCCCGGGCCTCCGCCGAATCACGAGCGAACGGCTTCTCGCACAGTACGTGCTTCCCTGCTGAGATCGCCTCGAGAACGATCTCGCGGTGGGAAAAGGGAGGCGTGGCCACCGCGACCACGTCCACATCGGGAATCGCCAACGCGTCGGCAACCGAGGTACACGCATTGGGGACCGAGAACCGGGCTGCCCGTGCCGAAGTCCTTGCTGGATCCCGCCCAACGAGAGCCCGCACCTCGAACCCGGCCGCACGCAATGCCGGCAGATGGGTCATGACTCCTATCCCCGTGCCAACCACGATGGCGCCAAGCCGCCGCTCAGCCGTCATCTTTCCCCCCGATCACCGCGGGCCGCCACGGGGAACATTCGCCCGCGGTCACCCGGCGTTGCTGAACGTCGGCAGCTGCTCCGGGCTCATGTTCGGGGATGGAGAGATGAACTTCCGCAGGGTCCGGGCCGGACCATCGGCAGAGACGTTCGGCCTTGCATGCTGCACCGAGAGGTTGTCCCACACAGCCAGATCTCCCTTTCTCCAGTGCAGGCTCCACTGGTTGTCCGGTTGGTACATGTGCTCGAAGATCTCTTCGAGCAAGACCTCACCCTCGTCAGGCGGCAGGTCGACGATCTCCTGGGTCATCTGCTCACACACGTGGAGAACGGTCTGCCCGGTTCGCTGATGGCGAAAGGCGATGGGGGCGGTGGTCGACCTCGGGTTGTGAAATGTGGCAACGAGCACATCACTGAGGTCGCCGCGGCGCAGTTGGCCGGCGGTATGACGTGCCGAAAGGCCACGGACGCGTTCTCGCAGTTCAGGCGGCAGCGTGGCCCAGCCGTTCACCGCACTCACGAACGCCGTGGGCACGACTGGCTCTTCGACGTCCTCCCCGTACAGCGAGAGGACTTCGACGGGCTGCTCACACCACATGGCATCGGCGTGAAACTGCAAACGGCCAAACGGTGCAATCCCCTTGGCCCGCTTGTTCGAGATGTACATCTCATGTTCGATGTCGACATCGTCGGCGTGGGGATCGTCCGCCAATCCATCCTTCCTGATCAGCATCTTCGACAGGTACACCTGCGTGGCCTTGTCGATGTCGAGCCCACGAAACAACAAAAGGCCCCGGTCGTCGAAGAGGTCCCGCAACCATTGGCACGCGTCGGCCTCGAGCGGGATCCGCGGCTCCAAGCCGACCACTTCTGAGCCGAACGCCGTCGTGAGATCTCGCGCCTCGAGCTGCTGCATGGTTGCGCCCCCTTGCCGTCCATCCCGTATTCGTTCACTGTCACGATGGTCGACCCGACAGCGACCGCCACGCGGAGGGTCTGACCGTGCCAGTGTAGGAGCGAATGCATGGGCCGTCCTCGTGCCGCCACAGAACCCGGGGTCCGCCAGGGCATTCACGCTCATTCCTCACCCTTGCAGTGCGAGTGGTTGACCATGACGAACCGAGACCTTGGGGGGCCCGATGCACGAAATGAGATTCGACGGGAAGTCCGTGATCGTCACGGGCGCTGGGCGAGGATTTGGACGCCAGCACGCCCTGTTGCTGGCCTCCCGGGGAGCCAGAGTCGTGGTCGCCGACTACGGAGTCGACATGGACGGTTCCGGGTCCTCCCCCGAACCGGCGGAGCAGGTTGCCAACGAGATCGAAGAGGCGGGCGGAGAGGCCGTGGCGTGCTTTGCCAACGTGGCCAGAGAAGCAGGAGCGGCCGAGATCGTGCAAACTGCGATCAAGGCGTTCGGCGGTGTCGACATCGTGGTCAACAACGCCGGCATCTGGGACGGCAACTGGATCGACCAGCTGAGCAACGAGCAGTTTCGCCGGATGATCGATTACCACTACTTGGGAACGGTCTACGTCACCTCCGCCGCCTGGCCTCTCCTGAAGGCGGCACCACAGGCCGCCATCGTCAACACCACGTCCGAAGGCGTGATCGGGCACATCCCGAAGAACGCCGACTATGCAGGCGCAAAGGGAGCCGTGCTCTCGTTCACGAAATCCCTTGCCCTCAACGGGCGACTGTTCGACATCCGCGTCAACGCCATCGCGCCACGTGGCTCGACCCGTCTGTCCAGTCCGCAGGTATTGGCCCACACCTTCGACCGCAAGGAGGGGGACTACAACCTCGGCGAGAGTCTGCGACCCGAGAATGCTTCTCCTGCTGTGGCGTTCCTGGCCCACGAATCATGCCCACTCAACGGCGAAGTCATCGTCTGTGGTGGCTTGGTGGCCATGCGTCTCGCCATCATCGAGACCAAGGGCGTGACGTTCCAGGAGGAGGTCACTCCCGAAGATCTTGCCAGCAACCTCGACTCGCTCATGGATCCGACGGACGCGCAGGTCATGAGCATCGACGTGTGGAGTTGACCGTCCCGGACCAGTTACGCCTCCGGCGACTGCCGTTGTCCCGAGGATCCGGGCGGGGATTTGTGCTGGCTCACGTCTCCGACGAGGAAACCGGTGATCAGCCGATCCGTGAACCGCCACTCGCCGTCAGCCCGTTCGAACGTGTCGACGTAACGTCCGGCCGCCACTGGCTGCAGGGGCAGCGATTCCGTCTGCTGGAGGACGGTCACATAGCAGCGCGATGTCGCCGTGGCGGTATCGATGTCGATGATGACGTTCGTGTTCACATGCTTCGTCCGTGGCGTACCGTCTGGAAACAAGTGCGTGCGCGCCATGTACGCGTAGACCTCCGCCGGGCCACGGTAGGTCTCGGGTCGAGCCTGTCCCCGCTGATCCACCCGGTAGGTCGCATGCTCGAACATCGCAGCTGCATCGGTGAAGCGGCCGGCGTCGACCAGCTCGGCGTAGGTCATGAGAAGCCGGTGGATCGCGTGCCAATCCTCGAACTTGGCCGGAGGGTCGGGCCGAGTCACAGGTACGTCTCCACCGGTCCGTGGATCACCCGACATGTGCGGTTTGTACCGGATGGCGCCCCACGCGTCAAGCGCGCAAGACCCCGAGGTCTGCGAGGACTACGGTCAGTCCAGGAGCTCTCGCAACGCGTCGAGGGTGCGCCGACGCGACGCCTCTGGGTCGTCGCCCGCCGCGATGATGCCGGCCCAGATGTCGCTCGCACCGGCATCGATCAAGGCCTGAAGCTGGGCCCTCACCGAGCGGGCGTTTCCGGTGATGGCGACGTCGGAGGACCGTTCATAGCCTCCGACCGACAGGATCCGCTGGTAGTTCGGCAGGGGATCGAGGATGGCCGCCCGGTCGGCGAGCGCGGCGCGTACCTCGTCGACGTCGTCATGGACGGCGACGGGCAGCCCGACGACAACTCGGGGCTCCGGTCGACCGGCCGCGTGCGCGGCCGCCCGGATCCTGGGCACGACATGGGACTCGAGTGCTTTGGCGCCGGCCAGGAACGTGATCGTTCCGTCGGCAAGCTCACCGGCAACCCGCAACAGCCGTGGTGACATGGCCGAAATGAGCAACGGGACCCGATGGGCCAGTGGAACCGCCAGCTCACCATGCGTGGTCCAGTCCTCCCCCTCGAAATCGACCTTCTCCCCCCGAAGGAGGCGCACCATGATCCGTGCGTACTCCTCGGTGTTGCGGCCGGGGTGCTCGTACGACAGACCATAGAAACCCTCGATGAGGGCCTCATGAGAGGGGCCGATCCCGAGGGTGAAGCTCCGGCCCATGGCGTTCGCGACGGAAGCGGCCCGGTTCGCCTGGAGGAGCGGATGGCACGGATAGGTCTGGAGCACCGAGGTGCCGAGCTCCAGCGTCGAGGTCTCCCGGCCGACGATGGCCATCCCGGCGAGAGGATCACCCAAGATCGCATTGCCGAACCACAACGAGGTGAAGCCGTCACCCTCCATGGAACGGGCCTGGGCGATGACCTCCTCGAGGTCGGTGCTCGTCGCGGCCAATCCGATTCGCATACCTGCCCCCTCCCGTCGGAAGCAACGTTCGCCCAGGATGGCGACGTGCCATCGAGGGTGGTCGGTCCCGCACGTCGAACGGTCTGCACCACCACGCTACGGGGCAGGACGGTCGACGACAAGGAGCCGGACGCGCCGGCACGACGTCGGCGAGATTCGACGGTGACAGTTTCGAGCGCGATAGCGTGACCGTTCGCCACAGACCAGGGACGGGATGGTGACTTCTGTGCCTGAGGGGGGTGCGATGTCAGCCTTGGAAGGACTCGGCTACAAGGGATCGAGAGCGGTGGTGGTCGGCTGCTCCACCGGCATCGGCGCCGCGACGGCGAGGCTCCTGGTCGAGCTCGGTGCGCGCCTCCATACGGTGAGCAGGAATGAGCCTCCCGTGGCCGGTGAGACCTTTCACCACGTCGACCTCACCGATCCGGACACGATCTCAGCTGCGGTCGCCGCTCTTGGAACGATCGGACCGATCGATCACGTCTTCGTCTGCGCAGGCGTCCCGAAGACCAGGCCACCGGGAGAGATCATGCAGGTCAACTACCTCGGCGTGCGCCAACTCATCGACTCACTGGTGCCCGCCATCGTGACCGGAGGGGCCATCGGCCTGGTTTCCTCGAACACGGCTCTCGGGTGGGAAGCCCGCCTCCCGTTGCTGCTCGAGTTGACGGCCATCACCGATCCCAGGCAGGCGGTGCGCTGGTGCGACGAGCACCCCGACGAGCTCGGTGAAGCATTCGCCACGTACGTGTTCTCGAAGCAGGCCATGATTGTGTGGGCCAGTCACTGGGCACCGACGCTGGCCCGCGAGCACGGCATCCGGGTCAACTGCATGTTGCCGGGCCCGACCGCCACCCCCATGGTCGACGAGATCGCAGCGGAGACGGGCTACGCCGTCTTCGATGCCTACCCCCATCCCGTGCTGGGACGCATTCCGAGTGCCGAGGAGCAGGCCTGGCCGCTGCTGTTGCTCAACAGCCGCCTCAATGCGGTGATGGCGGGTGCCGTCGTGTTCACCGATGAAGGAGTGTCGAGCGGACTGATGACCGGGTCGATCGACCTGTCGTCGTTGATGCCCGACACCCCCGAGAACGCGACCGCCGACGGCGCACCCTGAGCCGGGGGGGGACACCCCGCCGGGTTGAACGGATCACCTACAACATCACGCCCGGATTGAGGATCCCGTTCGGATCGAACGCCACCTTGATCCTCTCGGTGACGGCGAGGACGTCGTCACCGAGTTGATCACGAAGCCATGGCTTCTTCAGCCTTCCCACACCATGTTCGCCGGTGATGGTCCCGTTCAGCGCGATGGCGAGGTCCATGATCTGCCCGAAGGCCCGCCGCGCCGCGCTTTCCGAGGCTGGATCCGAAGGGTCGAAGACGAGCAACGGATGCGTGTTCCCGTCCCCCGCATGGGCAATCAGCGCAATCTCCACCTCGCACTGCGCGGCAACCTGCTCGATGCCGCTGACAAGCTCGGGCAATCTCGACAACGGAACCCCCACATCCTCGAGCAGGAGACGACCCCGACGCTCGACGGCCGGGATGACGGCCCGCCGGGCCCCCACGAATTGTCGGCCTTCTTCAGGATCGCTCGTCTGGAACACTTCGGTCGCGCCGCATGACTCGAAAGCGGAGACGATCGTGGACAGTTCCCGGCCCGCGACACGGTCTTCGGCATCGGTCTGGGCGACCAGCATGGCGGCAGCGTTGCGATCGAGCCCCATTCTCAGCCAATCCTCGACTGCATTGATGGAGCATCGGTCCATGTATTCCAGCATTGCGGGACGCATCCCGCTCGTGACGGCGAGGACGGCCTCCGTTGCGCTCTGGGTCGTCGGGAAGAGCGCCACAGCAGTCGACACCGGGGGTTGGGGGGGGAGGAGACGCAGCGTCGCCTCGGTGACCACGCCGAGGACCCCCTCGCTTCCCACGATGAGCTTGGTCAACGAAAGACCGGCGGAGTCCTTGAGGCGCGGCCCGCCGAGTCGCAACGCCGTTCCATCGGCGAGGATGACCTCCAAGCCGAGGACGTAGTCCGAAGTGACGCCGTACTTGACGCAACAGAGTCCACCTGCATTCGTCGCGATATTTCCCCCGATGGAGCAGATCTCGAACGACGAAGGGTCGGGCGGGTACCAGAGCCCCTGCGCGGACGCGGCCTGCTTCAGCTCCACGTTGAGCAATCCAGGCTGGACGATCGCCGTTCTCGTGGCTGCATCGATGCACACGGAGCGCATCCGTTCGGTGGACAGCACGATCCCACCGGTCACCGCGAGACTTCCTCCGGACAACCCGGTGCCGGCTCCCCGGGTGACCACGGGCACCCGATGGCGGTCGGCCCACCGCAGGGCAATCTGCACATGTTCGGTGCATTCGGCCCGCACCACGGCAGAAGGCATTCCGACTGCATCCTCGTCACTGCCCGAACGATCGAATCGGTACTTCTCGATCCGCGCCGGATCAGTCAGCACGACGTCCGGTGGCAGCTGCCGCGTCAGCTCGTCCAGGCGGTCGTCCACCCCGTTGACGCTATCCGCATACGGAGAGGGCGCCGCCGTGCGGTCACCTCGTGCCGGACCCTCAGCGCATACCCCCATTGACGCCGACGATCTGACCGGTCACGTAGGAGCACTCGTCAGAAGTCAGAAACGCGCACGCGGCTGCAATTTCCTCCGCCGTGCCCACTCGGCCAATTGGAATCATGCTGCCGATCCGTTCGAGGTCGAAATGGCCGGTGTCCTCGCTCATCTGCAGCATCGGGGTCGCGATGGTCCCGGGCGAAATCGAGTTGACCATGATGCCGTGCCGTGCGAGCTCGAAGCTGAGCGACTTGGTCATGGCAATGACGCCGCCCTTCGAAGCGGCGTAGTCGGCCATGGCATCGGCACCGACCTGACCGGCGTACGACGACACCGTGACGATCCGGCCCCATCCTGCGGTCACCATGTCGGACACCGAGGCGTGGATGCAGTTGAACGTACCCGTCAGGTTGACACCGATCATCCGGTCCCAGAGGTCCCCCGTGATGTCCGCGAAGCGGCGGTGTGCCGCGATCCCCGCCGCCGTGACCACGATTTCGACCGGACCCAGAGCCGAGCGGGCTTCAGCCACGGCGGCGTCGACCGAGGCCCGATCAGCCACGTCGACCTGGACGGCAACGGCTTCACTCCCCTTGGCCTGCAGGACGCGGGCGGCGGATTGCAGAGCCTCCCCGTTGATGTCGAGCATGGCCACCCGATCACCCCGTTCGGCGAGCCGGTGGGCAATCGCCAGACCCATTCCGGACGCCGCTCCTGTCACGAGTGCCGTTCTGGTCATCAGGTCTCGGTGATCTGCACGTCTCAGATGCCCGTGTGCTCGGCGCGCACGGGATCGGGGTCTGGCACGTGAGGCATGAGCGTGTTCGGCGGAACCGTTCCCAACCGCCCTGCCTCGAAGTCCTCGAGGGCCTGCACGATCTCGTCCCGGGTGTTCATGACGAAGGGCCCGTAGTGCTCCACCGGCTCTCCAATCGGCTGTCCGCCAAGAACGAGGACTTCGAGGACTTTGGTGCGCGAGTCCTGAGCATCGTCGGCCCTGACGGCGATGAAGTCCCCCGGGCCGAACGACGCCAGCTGACCGGACCGAATCGGGCGGCCCTCGCTTCCGACTCTGCCAGAGCCAGCCAGCACGTAGACGAGGGCGTTGAACCCCCGATTCCAAGGGAGCTCGACCAGTGCCCCAGGGGACACCGAGACGTGCATCAGCGCCATCGGCGTGTGGGTCGAGCCGGGGCCGCGGTGGCCATCGATGTCGCCGGCGATCACCCGCAAGAGCGCACCCCGGTCGCCCGAGGACAGCAAGACGACATCGTCGGCCTCGAGTCCCTGATAGGCCGGAGGGATCATCTTGTCCTTGGCCGGTAGGTTCACCCAGAGCTGGATGCCGTGGAACAGGCCCCCGGAGACCACGAGCCGCTCGGGTGGCGTCTCGATGTGCAAGATGCCGCCACCCGCAGTCATCCACTGCGTGGCCCCGTCCGTGATCAGACCTCCGCCGCCCTGGGAGTCCTGGTGGGCGAACGTCCCGTCGATCATGTACGTCACCGTCTCGAAGCCGCGATGAGGATGCCACGGTGTCCCCTTCGGTTCCCCGGGCGCATACTCCACTTCACCCATCTGGTCCATGTGGACGAAGGGATCGAGCTCACGCAGACTCAGACCGGCGAACGCCCGGCGGACCGGGAAACCCTCTCCCTCGAGTCCACTGGGGGCGGTGGTGACCGATCTCACCAGGCGCTCGGAGGCACGGTCCCGGTCGAGCGCGGAGATCTTCGGCAACTGCGACACATCATTGATCGTGATAGCGGGCATCGATGCCTCCCATCGGTCTTCGCCGGTCACTCCCATGGCGACCGCTCCTCGCTCAATCCACTGCGTGCGTGACGTTCCCGCTCCGCCTGGGCAGTACCCACCCCGCACGGGGGAAGTGACAGGTGTAGCCGTTGGGGTAGCGCTCGAGATAGTCCTGGTGCTCGGGCTCGGCCTCCCAGAACGGGCCCACGGGGGTGACCTCGGTCACGACCTTGCCCGGCCAGAGTCCCGACGCCTCCACATCGGCGATGGTGTCCTCGGCGATCCGGCGCTGCTGGTCGTCGACGTAGAAGATGGCCGAGCGGTAACTCGTGCCGACGTCGTTCCCCTGGCGGTTGCGTGTCGTGGGGTCGTGAATCTGGAAGAAGAACTCCAGGATGTCGCGGTACGAGGTCTGCTCGGGATCGAAGGTGATCTCGATCGCCTCGGCGTGGGTGCCATGGTTGCCATAGGTGGCGTTCGGCACGTCACCGCCGCTGTAGCCGACCCGGGTCGAGAGCACTCCGGGGCGCTTGCGGATGAGGTCCTGCATGCCCCAGAAGCACCCGCCGGCCAGGATCGCCTTCTCGGTGCGCTCACTCATCGGACTGCCCTCCCCCGGCCACGGCATCGTCGAAGACCCTCTCGTACTCACCGTACCCCTCGGTTTCGAGGTCCTCGTAGGGCACGAAGCGCAGGGCGGCTGAGTTGATGCAGTAGCGCAGGCCCCCGTCTTCGGGCGGCCCGTCCGCAAAGACATGACCGAGGTGGCTGTCCCCGTGGGCCGATCGGACCTCGGTCCTGGTCATCCCGTGGCTCCTGTCCTCGCGCTCAACCACGTTGCCAACCTCGAGTGGAAGGGTGAAGCTCGGCCAACCGCATCCGCTGTCGAATTTCCGGGTCGAGGCGAACAGGGGCTCTCCCGAGACGATGTCGACATAGATCCCGGCCTCCTTCTTGTCCCAGAATTCGTTGTCGAAGGCCGGCTCGGTCGCACCCTGTTGCGTCACGGCGTGCTGCGCCGGAGTCAGGGCGGCGACCGCGTCGGCGTCCTTCCGAAAATCGTCTGCCACACGCATCCTTCCGTCGTTCCCATGACAGCGCCCGCTCGCTGCCTCGGACAAGCGCACCACCCAGAATCGTCAGAGTCAAGTGGCCCCACCGTTGCCGTGGGAAAGGTCCTTGGCTAGCCTGCGTGTTTGCTGCCGAAGAGAGCGGCTTTGGCTGAGGGGGGGGCGATGAGCCCAGACACGGATGGGTTGATTCCGGTTCCGTACCTGACTCTCTCGGAGTATGCCGAGAAGTACCGCGACACGTTCCTCTTCGAGCGCCGGGGCGGCATCCTCCAGATGGCGTTCCACACTCGAGGCGGCCCCGCCGGTGGTGACGGCGTGCACGGCGCCGCAGGGTCGTCGTACGACGCATGGAACCGTGCCTGGCGCGACGTCGGTTCCGACCCCGAGAACGCCGTGCTGATCCTGACGGGCACGGGCGATCGCTGGCTCAAACCGCCGTCGAACGCCGGCATCTCAGCGCCCGCCGGCCGCCTGCCATCGGGTCGGCGAACCGGTCAGACCTACCTCGACGCCGTGAAGAACACGGAGAACTTCCTGTTCAGCTTCGACATCCCGACGATCGGGGCGATCAACGGGCCGGCCCCTTTCCATTTCGCCACGGGCCTGCTCTGCGACATCACGTTGTGTTCGGACGACGCGGTCTTCCAGGAGTCCCACTGCGCCCTCGGGACCGCCCCCGGCGACGGGCTTGCCTTCGTCCTGCAGGAGCTGATCGGCGTGAAGCGGGCGGCGTACTACCTGTATCGGAGTGCCCCGATCAATGCGGCGGAGGCTCTCGATCTCGGGCTCGTGAACGAGGTCCTGCCACGGGACCGACTCCTGCCACGGGCATGGGAGATCGCCGAGGAGATCGCGACGATGCCGCCCCTGGGGAGGCTCATGGCCAAACAGATCATTCGGAGGCGGTGGCTGAAGGTCCACGCGGACCAGGCCGCGTTCCAGATGGCTCACGAGATGCTCGGTGCTGTCGTCGAGGTCCCCGAAGGCACCGCGATGACGGGTCAGCACTGGGGTCAGGTCGAGCAGAATTTCGAACGTGCAGTGCGGGACGCCGCGCCGCCCCACTGAGCATCTCTCATGTCGACCGTGCGGACGTCTGCGTTCCCCACGTGACCGAAGGGATATAGATCACAATGGCGAAGGTACTTTGCGTGCTCTACGAAGACCCCGTGAATGGGTACCCAAAGGATTACGCCAGGGAGTCGATACCCACCATCACCTCGTACCCTGGTGGTCAGACAACGCCAACACCCCGGGCGATTGACTTTGCACCGGGTGAGCTGCTGGGCAGCGTTTCGGGAGAACTCGGCTTACGTGGGTTCCTGGAGTCAGCCGGGCACACCTTCGTCGTGACCAGCGACAAGGACGGGCCGAACTCAGTGTTCGAGCGCGAGCTGGCAGATGCGGATGTTGTCATTTCGCAGCCGTTCTGGCCGGCGTATCTGACCGCCGAGAGGATCGCCATGGCCCCGAAGCTGAAGCTTGCGATCACGGCCGGGATTGGCTCGGACCACGTGGACTTGGAGGCCGCCTCGAGTAACGGCATCACCGTGACCGAAGTGACGTACTCGAACAGCATCAGCGTTTCCGAGCACGTCGTGATGATGATTCTCAGCCTCGTGCGGAGTTACATTCCTGCCTACGGATGGGTGGTCCGAGGCGGGTGGAACATTGCCGATTGCGTCGAACGCTCGTACGACCTCGAGGGGATGTCAGTCGGCACAGTGGCCGCCGGGCGAATCGGCTTGGCCGTGCTGAAGCGCCTCAAGCCCTTCGAGGTGGGACTTCACTACACAGACAGGCACCGACTGTCGCCTGAAGTCGAGAATGAGCTGGGCCTCACGTTCCATGAGGACGCACGGTCCATGGTGCCGAACTGCGACGTCGTCACTATCAACGCACCGCTCTACCCGGGGACAGAGGGGCTGTTCGACGAGGAGCTGCTCTCGACGATGAGGCGCGGGTCTTACCTCGTCAACACGGCGAGGGGGAAGATCTGTGATCGAGAGGCCATCGTTCGCGCTCTGGAGAGTGGACAGTTGGCCGGATACGCCGGAGATGTGTGGTTTCCGCAGCCAGCCCCACAAGATCACCCGTGGAGGACAATGCCACACCACGGTATGACTCCACACATGTCGGGAACATCTCTGTCCGCGCAGGCGCGCTACGCGGCCGGCACCCGAGAGATCCTCGAGTGCTTCTTCGAAGGCCGCCCGATTCGGGACGAGTACCTCATCGTTCAAGGAGGAAGGTTGGCCGGTACGGGAGCTCACTCCTACGGCGAGGGGAACACAACTGGCGGATCCGAGGACGCCGCCCGCTATTCGCGCTAAGCGTCACACCCGTGGGCTGAGCCTGCTCCTCCGCTTGTCGGTTTGTCTGGCGGCCGGTGCTCACCACGGCCATCGAGAGCCACGGACGGCGAGCCTCCATGGCTGCACTCCACATCTCAATCCACCCGCCTGACCGTGCTCCCCCATGCCGCGAGTCGGTCCCAAAGTTGCGTGCGGGTGCCCGCGAAGTTGTGCATGTGGGCCATGCCCGGTACGACAGCCACGGTGACGCTTGGAGCGCTGCTGTAGGCGCCTGGTTCGGCCCTCGGGTTGGGCACGCCATCGACCTCGCCGACTCCGACAAAGACCGGCACCCCGATCGCGGCGGCTTCTCGCGCCACGACGGCCGGAATCTGCATCTGTTCGACACATCCGGGCGTCGTACGGCTGGCCCACGGCAACCGCAGCCCCAGGTCGGCGTCGGACCGGGTCAAGTCGGCATCGACGATCGCCGCCGGCACGTCGGAGGAGAAGAACGCCCACCGCAAGGCCTCTCGTAGTGCGCTCGGGTCGACCTCCTGAGTCTCAGGGTCGATGGGCAGAGCGTGACCGTCACGCAAGGGCATGGTGGCATGGATGGCACTGAAACCCAGGATCGCCACGGCATCGAAGCATGGATCGGTGCCCTCGAGGACGATGGTCAGGCAGCCGCCCATGGATTGGCCGAGACCGACCCGTACCGGGTCCTCGATCGGTGGGAAACGTTTGCTCAGCGATCCGGCTTCCAGCAAGCTCGTCACGTGCCGGACCGTCGCCCCATTGGCGGCAGCGACCTTCTCCAAGGTCAGCGTCGACGGATCCGGCAGGCTGCTCTCCCCGACACCCAGATGGTCGCAAGCGACGAAGATCCAGCCGTGCCTGGAGGCGTGGTATTTCGCCTGCCCGCAGTCAGACGAGCCCGGCATCTCGATCGAGAAGTACCCGCGGCCGTACCCGGCGCCCGGAAAACCGAATACCACGACGGATGGTCGAGCGAGCATTTCGGGATCGGGCAGAAACACGGACGCCGTGGTGTGCAAGGCCTCGCTGAGTCCCACCGCCTCGGTGACATCGGTGACGACCGTGACCGGGGACCCGGTCGACGAGTGAGGATCGGCGTCGTCACACATCGGACCTTTCTACTCCCTGGACCCGCTCATCCCTGGACCCGCTCAACCTTCGCGGAATGGGCGATTTGAACCGTCGCGACGGTTCCGCCCGGCGCTCGGAGGGATTCGAACCCCAACCTTCTGATCCGTAGTCGCATTCAGCTCGTCTGTCTAGTGACATCTGGTGACATCCTTCCAGTTCAGGCGGGATGACTGATCCGTCAGGTAATAGCTGGTGAGGCCTCGTGACGCCATTTAGATTGCCAAAGGGATTGCCAGGTCCACCTGCACGGTTCGAATCAGAAGACCTCACCCTGTGCGGGATTGCCATGGATTGCCAAAATGATCTCGCACATCGCCCTCTTCCCGCTAGAACCTTTGATCGCCCGTGACAGCAAAACCCTCACTAACTGAACTATCAACACTTGCGGAACCAGCGATCCGAGGCGCGATCGGCGACGCGACTGGCGGAGCTTGTTCAAGCGATGCTCGATGTGGCCGTGCCGCCCATCTTCCTGTCGCACGACATGTCTGACCAACTGGCTCAACCACTCGATGACAGTCTTGCCGCCCTTCGCTCCTGGCTCCGCGACAATCGAGACGATGAGCAGATAGCCCTTCTGGAAGCAAATCTTCCGTTCCACCTGGAGGGTGAACCCCTTGAATTGGCACTTCTCGAGCTTGCAACTCACAACCCGTACTTTGCTCTGCCAGACGCTCTGTACGACTCCATCCCGGAACCACACCGGGTGTTTCAACATCTTCCGGATCTTGCCGAATTGCTCGACGATGATGGGTTGGTGGCAGTAGACACCCTCGACGCGAACAGTCACTGCCTCTACGTCGCCGAGTGGGCAGTTCATTATCACCAATTCTTGCGTCGATCCTTCTCTTCAAATGTCAACGACGCGTTCTTAGGGTTCTCATCTCGGCCGCCGGACGTTCAGGAAACACACTGCGCCTTGGCATCGATCATCGACGCATCTGCCGGCGCAGAACTTCCTACCATTCATTGAAGAGGACTATTGGTATGGACCCCACCTGACGGAAGAGTGGCTTGATGATCCTCACGAAGTGGGTCGAACAGTTCATAGAGATGCCAATGGTCAGGACTCGTCAAGAGACTTCGAGGCGCTATTCGCGTACTGGCGAATGGGAAATCCCCCCGAAAAGATCGTGCAGATGGAAGAGCTTCCCATCGCCGCGGTGGCACTCGATGGACGCTACATGTGCCGCTACCTTCACTCCATTCGCGATATCGATCGCCACGTATTCGTACATGTGGACGGAGCCGTCAGGATGTATAGCGATCAGAACTTTCAAGAGCGAGCAGAAGATCAGATGCCTACTGCTGCCCGAGCAAACCGCTACCGCAAGGTGTTCCGCATCGACGGAGAGGTCTCAACAGACGAGTGGAGTGACATTGTTGCCAAGTGGTTTCGGCACAACGAGCTTGCTGGCGAGTATCTATCAGGCCTTGGGCAGGGCGACGCCGAGAAGCTCTGAAGCATCGTGACGAACCCGTGGGATGGAGATATCCGCGCTGCCCTGAAGCGTGCTCGGGTGAGGGCAGAAGACCACATGCGGGGAAGCGAGCGGGACGGCACTACATGGCAAGAGGAGACGATTTCGGAATTGGTCTGGCAGGCCGCAAGGCCTGAGGTGATGTACGCCCCATTTACCAAGCGCGAGGAGCCTTCCGTAGGTGCCGACTGGCTCTGGTGGTGGATTGATTTACAACGAAACGCCTTCGGAATGCTCGTGCAGGCAAAGCGACTGAAGCGGCGACCGTCAGATGGATCCTTCACGATCGAGTTCGACTACAAGAACGGCGAGCAGATGGCACGACTGTTCAAGACGTCTGACATGTTTGATGTGCCTGCTACTTATGTTCTCTACATGGGGAGCCCCGAGTTCCGCGGCGGTGTCGGCTGTACAGAGCACTCCGTCGACTGCGAGCGTTGTCACAGGTCCTCCATCTCTGTTCTAACGGCGTTACAGGCGGATTTCACTCGAGAGAGCCCGAGGGATGCTGCAACCGAGGCTCTCATAATGTCCATACCGTTAGAGGATCTCGTGGATCAGGAGAGAGCGCCAACAAGGATCAGCGATCTGAACATGAATGCTGCAGACAGCGAACTGCGGAAGTTCTTGATGGAGGGTCAATCAGGGGCGCGTCGGGTCGCCCGCAAATTATTCAGCGGAGTGGCTGATGACCGCATGAGAGTATTCACAGCAGCGCAGGATGAGCGGCAACGTATAGGTGACGCAGCGATGTTCACGGATCTTCCACTCGACTACGGACACTTTCGGCGTCCGTACTATCCACACGTCCTGCGTGGTCTGCGAACCGCGCCACGGACTATGTCATCGACGCACTTGAGAATCGTCCGATACCCACTTGGGTAACCGATCAGATAGGCGGGCTAGTGATTATCCGCTGCTAACAGCTGTTTGCGCTGCCAACCCGAACAGAGATTGCAACACCACGAAGATTGCCGAGTAGCCTGACAATGAGCGACCCCAGCGCGCTCTCTGATGGCCTTGCCACTGTCGTGAACATCGAAGCTTGGCAAGGAAGACCCTCTCAACTCGCGCAGCACTTGGCTGGTGCTAATCTCATCAGCCGCTGGGATCCAAAGTCGTAGCAAATCTGTCAGGTCCACCGTCCAGCGAAGCTTCTCTTGCCGAGGTCTCCATTCCCGAGAACTGGGTCTCCGATCTCTAGCGTTGGCGGATGCAATCGAGAGGTCGCAACAGTAAGCGACACTTAGTGAAAGTCACACCACCTCTGGGAAGCGGTAAAACGTCCGGCCCTGAGCGTCTTACGTTGGCGGTCGAGGAGGCTGCAGCGTCGCTGGGTACCCGCCGAGCAAGCGCATACGAGGCAGTCGTGCGTGGGGAGATCCCTGCGATTCGCACAGGTCGCCGAATCCTGGTCCAGCGGGCTGCACTCGATGCATTCCTCGCCTCCGCTTCTCCCATCCACAATGATTTCCCGCAGCCGTGATCACGACTTGGAATGCAAGCCTGGTACATCAGCTCGGGATCTCAAGTGGACCCAGATGATCTGTTCGGGCCTGATCAACTGCACGCCGGAGGCTCAGTTGCCGGCGAACAGCCCCAGCTCAGCCAGACAAACCGCATCAACTAGGTCGGGATTCCGCCCTGTACCATCTGATGGATGGAGGCGGCAGCACCAAGCCGAGTGCGCTCTGGATTATACGAACATACGTTGAATCTGCAGGGATGCTATGACCGACCCTCGACAGCAGGCGACCCTCCTGGCTATGACCGAGGCAAGTCCGCGGCCTTGGCACGAGGTCGCCACTCTGGTCGAAGACGCCGGCGGAACCGAAGCGGTACTCACGGGGACCGCCTCGCTGCTCGACGATTCTCAATCGGCCCTGGGTTTGGCACTTGCTGAGTCGATTACGCCCGAGAGGATCGATCACTGGGCTGAGGTCATCAGCAACACCCTGAGCCAGTTCCCTGATGCAACACTGCTGACCGTCCTCGACGAAGGGTATCCCGAGAACCTTCGCAAGGTCTTCAATCACCCGCCCTTCGATCCGTCAGAGGCAAGCTTCTTGACGAGGACGCCGTCGTAGCTGTAGTCGGTACAAGGCGGGCGTCACCCGAAGGTCTTCGGCGTGCGTACGAGTTGGCTTCTCGAGCTCGCCGCACGCGGTGTAACCGTTATCTCGGGCCTTGCGGCCGGAATAGACACCAGCGCACACACTGGCTCGCTCGATGCCGGCGGTAGAACGATTGCGGTAATGGGCACTGGAATTTATCGCGTCTACCCGCGGCAAAATGCTGAGCTTGCAGAGCGGATCCCGCTCCAAGGTGCACTCGTCTCGCAGTTTTGGCCTGGCGTGCCGCCCAAGGTCTTCAAACTTCCCTCTGCGCAATGTCGTGACAAGCGGGATCGCGGTTGGAACTGTGGTCATTGAGGCCAGTTCAACCAGCGGTGCGAAGATGAAGTCGACTGGCTTTGGAGCATGGCAAACGAGCACTTCTCATGGAAGATCTTGTTATGCATGAAGAGTGGGCGCAAAAGTATGCCAAGCGTCGTGGCGCTCGGATTGTCGCTTCGGTGGATGACATCCTCGGAGTACTCGACGAGGAGCGCGTGATCCCAACTGCACTGCAGCTCTTCTGAGCCAGCCGATGCCAAGCGTCGGCGAGGTCGCAGTCTCGCTGACTGGGATCTGCACTCCAGTACCGCCACGGGGACCTGGTATCTGCGGAGTGTGCCACGGGTGTCCCTCCAACTCCGACTTTTCCACTTGTTGGAGCTGCTACACGGTGATGGGCCAAGTCTCACGCGGCTGCGATTTGGTCGTTCCCATCTCGTTGTACGAAATCACATCTCAGCTGCATCATCAGCTTCGCCACTACAAGAGTGGCCGCGTCCGCACGGGTCGCTTCTCAGTTCGAGGCGAGAAATGCCGCAATGCTGGCGTACTTCCTTTCGCTTCACTCTGACTGCATCACTGTTGAGGCTGGGCGATCGTGGGATGTTGTGACTGTGCCCTCGTCAAAGACTCGGTCGGGGCGAACACCCCCTGGTCGGGCGATCAACCGGGTTGGAATCCTGCGTGGTACAGCACGAGGAGCTGCTTGAAAAGGGGCCGACACCCATCGATCACCTATCAGCCAGCGATACCGGTTATCAATGCACCCGAGAGCTAGATGGCGAACGAATCTTGCTGGTCGATGACACCTTCACATCCGGAGCACGCGGACAGAGCGCTGCCTCTGCTCTTTCACTCGCAGGTGGCGATGTCGTCGCTATCGTTCCGATCGGTCGAGTCATCAGGCCGAACTTCAACGAGACGGTCAAGGAGTATTGGAATCGTCAGCGACGCACTCCGTTCCTCTTCGAGGAATGTTGCCTCGAAGAGGACGCCGACTATGGCGAGGAGCCCTGGTAGCGTCGACGTCTCTGGTGACGACGAAATGCCACATTGCGTCCGTACGACATCATCGCCATCTGATAGGCGAGATCCGCAGCCCTCATCACTGGTGGCCCCTGATTCCTCTTCTTGATTGCTACCTCAATGCGTCGCGCCAGGATTGGCCACATCTGATCTGACAACGACACCTTTAGGTTTTTGAATCCCAGAGGTCGGCCAAATGGTGTCGACGTTTGGTTTCCGCGAGACGATTCGCTGCAACGCGGGCGACGAGATCGCTGCGGCTAGTCGGATACGGTGCCGGCGCCAAGGCAAGCAGAGCGTCGGCGATCTGGTTGTTGTTGAAATGCGCGAACTCGAACGGCGACTTGCCCCAGGTGAATATCTCCACGATTCGGGTCTCTCGTCGTAGAGGTCGTGCTGTAGGTCCTTCGGAACTTGCCTTGTGATCGAGTCCAACAGAAGCTTTCGTTGGTGTCTCCGCTTGGTCGCATCTGAAAATTTGTTTTCGGCGTCGGTCAGCACAAGGAACCGGATAACAGGCCGATCGACCACTACATAGTCCCCGCGATCGTCGCCCAGCAATGGTTCAGTCGCAAATCGGGCTAGCAAGAGCGTCAGATCGTGAGTTCCCTCCGGTCACCATCGAGCTCATCATATGTATTCCCAGTAGTTCCAGCACCCTCGGAAAGATCCTCATCTCCGTCTTACCCTCAAGCGCCACAACCAACGGTGGGTGGGGCGACAGATGCAGGTCCGTCAGTGATGCGTCCAACGTCTGCGGGCGGTCTCGCAGCCCTTGATGCGACAGCGGATGAGCCATTCCGGGAGTCGGAGTCTGTCCGCCGACGAGCGACGCCCTCGACCTCATCGGAACCGTTCAAGAACGTCCGCTGCTATCTGTTCATCCATTGCAATCCGCGCGTCGCCGCGCAGCGTTTCCCATGCTTCCGACTTTGCCCGACGAACCACGTCGTAGAAATCGCCTAGCACATCGCCGTGACTTGCATTCAGGCGGATGTTACTCTGCTGGCGCAGCTGGTCGATTGTAAGTCCCAGCCAGCTGAGAAGAGCTCATGCGGGACATGGACAGATTTGATTGCCGCCAAACTTCGATACTGCCCCTGACCATGGTGCTATGGCTGGCCACTCCCTGGTATCCAGCGCTGACAGTGTGATGGCTAGATCACGCCAAGACTGAAGGCTCTGCATTGCTTGCGGATCGGGCACGTCGTCGTCGGTAGAACATCCGCCGATGATCTTCGAATACCCGCGGACGGAGGCTTCCGACAATCGATCGACATTTGTCGAGAACGAGCAGCTGGTGCTGCGAGTAGAGGTAGCCCTGCCCGGCTTGAGGCCAGTCATACTGAGTCCGGCCGGTCGGCCAAGCCGTAAAGGGCTCGTGCGCAGGGTCCGTCAGCCGACCTGCTGCAGCGGCCGCCAATATCAGCGGTGCGTATCCAGAGCGCACATGCTTTGCGCTGAGGCTGGTCGATACGTCCAGTGCCACGCCTATCGCATCCGTAGCACAAACTCGATAGAAGGGGACGAGACTCCTCGGCGATGTAGTTGAGACCAGTCTCGTCCAGATCGTGTCGCCCCCACATCTTTATGCGACGTTGCTCTGCCGCCTTTACGAACTCCGACGGCGAGGAGGTCGACCTGACTGAATGGAAAAGGAAGGCTCAATAGGTCGAGCGTCGAGCGTGAGGAGACAGCTAACGCCGGGCCGACCACGTGAATGATCCTTACGTCAGTGTCCCCAACGTCGGGCCCTGCGGAATCCGAGGACGCCTCTGCGGAATCATCCCCCTCTGTCGCCACTACCGTCTGCCCGACCTCCGTCTGGCACCGCGTGATGTCCGGGGGTCTATCGGCATGGCCCCTAACTTGGGTTCCGTCGCCCCGTCTGTACCCCCCGACCCGAACGAACTTCCGGCCCTTGCTGGTCTCAGCCATCGATGCACTCCTTGCTCATCCAACGGACGGGAGACCTTGGGCCGAAAGCCTGCTCATACCTCCCAGCAACCCATGGGTCGCTTGCCCGGCGATCTGCGGACAGGCTCAAGTATATGCGAACACCAGTTCGTAGTAGGCCGTCCGGCTGGGCGTGCAGTCGGCTGGAATCCAGGCGACGGCTCTACGGAACCACGACCTCCGCAACGGAACGCAACTCAAGCGTGAAGGGGTCTCCCGCCGGAGCGTGACGAGATCGATCCCAGCGGTCCAGAATCAGCGCAGTCGAGGACATCGCTATCAGCACGGCCGAACATTCGGTGCCGTCGGTGAGCGTGATATCCGCCACGAAGCCCACGTCCCAGGCCTGCTCGAGCCGGGATCGAAACGTGACGTCAGTACCGCCCGCGGACTTGATTCGAACTCGATCCGATTCCACTACCGCATCCTGGCAGGCGGTTGCGCGCCCAACGGGATCGTGAATCTCACTTCGCATGTTCTGCCTCGATTCACCTTGTCACGAATCCGAGAGCTCGCCCAACGAGGAGAGCAGGTCGGCGTCGAGGGTCGCCGCCGCCTCGGCCTTCGCCCGGGCGAGCGCGGTGGGACCGATGGCCGCGGCAACCCGGAGCCGCAGCTCCCACAGCGACACGTCGTAGGGGACAGCCAACAGACCCTGGCGCACGGCGCGCTCGGCCTTCTCGAGGAGGCCGGACTCGAGACACTCGGTTCCCACCGAGAGCGCGACCGACACGATCGCCGTCTCGATCTGTGAGATCCACAGCTCGGAGAACACCCAGCCGTAGGTGCCGGAGGGCACGCCTTCGAACGGGCGACCCCGGATCAGCTCCAACGCGTACGAGGCGAGTTGCGAGGTCGTTCTCCTTGGCGCTCAGCTGGTTGAACCCCTCCCAGTCCGAGGTCACCAACCACGAGAACCGGTAGCCACCGCCCCCACCGCTCGGGAGGTAGTCGGCTCCGATGGCCTTGCGCAGCAGGGAGAGGTACGTCCGCATCGTCTTGGCCGACGGTTCGTGGTCGTCGTCGGGTCGGATGGCGGCGCGGAGCTGCTCACCCGAAGCCGGCCGGTCCCGATGGAGGGCCAGGTAGCAGGCCAGCTCGGTCACGACGGCCCGCTCGGGTGGGAGGAGCCAGCCGGTGACCTCGACCGGGCCGAGCACCCGGACCGTGACGACCCTCAGGTCCTCCAAGTGCACCCGCTCGGGAGCAGCAGGCCTCGGTCCCCTCTCCCCCACCATCGCGTTGGGCCTCGGGGCCGTCGAAGAGGGGATCGTGGTCGCCCTCGGGCGCAGCGAGCGACGTCCAGCTCATCGCTGCTCGAGCCCACGGACTCAAGAGAGCTCGGTTCGAGAACAGGACCAGCGTGGGCGGCGGGGCGAAGCGCTCGGCGACCGAGGCGGTGCCGTTGTCGACCCAGACCCAGACGCCACCAGGGTCAGAGCTCGCTCGCACGATGCGCGGGCCCGGATACGGGTCGCCCTGACGATACGTGGCACCTCCGAGAGGGTCGGTGTCCACCGGGGAGACACTCGTGATCTCGCTGTACTCGGGAACGCTCATCCTGGCCAGCTGCGACCAGTAGCCGTGGCGCTGCCAGTGCGACACGGAGAACCAGCTCATCCCACCCCCGGCGAGGCAGAGGACCTGGCCCGGTCGCCCGCGTGCGACCTCGTCGACGGGGAGCCTCGGTCGCCACGTGATCGACCTGGTGGTCGAGGGCGGCGGCGCACCCGAGGGCGAAATGAGCGCGACGAGCGGGTGGACGCTCGTCCTCGAGCGGACCGGCACCACCTGCTCACCGGCGAGCGCGGAGACGAGGGAGAGCGTCCGGTGGTCGCCGATGCCGGGGAAGATCACCTTGGAGTTGAACAGCGAGAAGAACCCCTCGGCCTCGTCCCCCCAGCGCGCCCGGGCCTGGGAGAGGTCCTGGAGGCAGGCCAGGGTGACGAGCCCCTGTCCCGCACCCTCGGCGGCCAATGCGGGCAGCGAGGGCAGCGGTGCGATGCCGGCCACCTCGTCGAGGGCGAAGACCACCGGCGCGGCGTCGGCCGGCCGGGCGTAGACGGCGGCGCGGATCTGCTCGAGCAGGGCGACCACGATGGGGGCCAGCTGCTCTTGGGCGTGGCGCCGGGGCGCAGATGTAGAGGGCGTCGGTCGAGCGGGCGAAGGCGGCCGGGTCGAAGTTCGGGGTCCGTCGTCGTGGCCAGCGCGGCCTCGGAGCGATAGGCGGCGAGCAGCCCCGCGGCGGTCGAGAAGATGCCCGAGCGCTCGCGGTCCTCGGTCTCGGCCACGCCGGCCATGACGGCACAGCGCCATCTCGTGGCCCGAGGCCTCGAGCGCGGCCAGGGGCTCGCGCAGGTCCCGGGCGAGCACCCAGCGACACAGCGTCGCCATGTCCGGCCCGCGCAACGTGGCGGCGAAGAGCAGCGGGGCGAGGAGGCCCTCGGCCCGCTCGACCCAGTGGGCCGACTCGGTCAGCGCCGAGCCCGGACGCGCCGCCGAGCCCAGGGCGTGCGCCATGGCGACCGCCGTCTCGAAGTCGTCGCAGCCGACGACCGGTGACCAGCGCAGCGGGTAGGCGCCCTCGGGGAGCGTGACGGTGCCGCTCGGGTCGAAGACGAAGCACCTTGCCCGAGCGCCCAGCGCCGGAAGACCGTGGCCTCCAGCACGTCGGGCTTGGTCGAGGTCGAGACCACCGCGGCGGGCGCGTCGAGGACGATGGGGATGACGAGCGAGCGAGGTCTTGCCCGAACGGGGCGGGCCCAAGATGAGCATGGAGCGCCTCGGGCCCGGCGAAGGAGAAGCGACACACCGTCAGCGTCGGTGAAGTCGCCCCGGTAGAGGCCGAACCACGGGCGCCCGGGCATGTCGGTCGGGGAACGCCCGAGGCCCGCGGTCGGCCTGCCGGCGCCTGCGCTTGCCCCTCACCGGCCTCGACCTCGTGAGCGGCCCGGCGGCTCGAGCTCGCGGCACCGGCCCAGCCGGCGATCTCTGTCGGCGAGGCGGCGCTGGGCGTCACCGAGCCGCACGGTGACCTCGACACCGATCGGTCGGAGCCCGGTGCCGCTCGTTCAGCCGCTGGTTCGCACCCATCGGCCGCACCCTCGCCGACTCCCCTCGTCGCGTGGCGAAAACGATAGACCCCAGCCGCCGGCGATTCACCCGGGTCGGGCACTCCCGGACCCCGTCGGTTCCGACACGCCGCTCGGTGCCCTCGTCGCCGAGCTGCTCCGCCGTCGAGCTCGTCGAGTGGCGAGCCGCTTGGCCCGCGAGGTCTGCCCAGGCGCCGCCGTCAGATCGGCGAGCGGGTCGGGCACCTCGAGCGCGGCGCGGGTCGTGCGCCGGCGTCGTCGGCCACCGCTCCGAGCGGGACGAAGAGCTCGGTCGACCTCGCGGGCCCTGCTCATGGCCACGTAGCCGGCCTCTTGGGTGAGCGACTCGCTCGGCGAGCACGAAGGCCCGCTCGACCGTCAGGCCCTGGGCCTTGTGGACGGTCAGCGCGTAGGCGTGGCCCAGGTGGCCGGCCTCGAGGTAGGCCTCGGGCAGCAGGCGCGTGGCCCGTCGGCCGTCTCGATCGACCAGACCTGGCCGACGGCGCGCTCGACCGTGCCGATCGTGCCGTTCATCACGCCGAGGCGCCGGTCGTTGCGCAGGCACATCACCTTGTCGCCCAGCGGCGAAGCCCGAGCCCGTCGACCTCGAGCACGTCGGCGCCGAGGCGGCCCGAGCGCCGCAGCGTGGCGCGGGCGGCCTCGTTGAGGGCTCGCCACCTCGGCGCGCCCGACGGCCAGCATCACGGCGTCGTGGCCGTCGCGGTAGCGACTCGGCCCAGCGCTCGACCAGGCTCGCGCTGCGCCTCGGCCATGGTCGGCGCGGCTGTGGACCCGCCCGGCCCGCTCGTAGGTGGCGAGCGCCACGTCGGCCCGCCCGAGGCGCAAGGCGTCGAGGGCGACGCGCTCCCAGGGCTCACGCTGGCGCCGGTTCTCGGTGAGCTCGATGGCGCCGACCCGCTCGACGAGCGCCGGCCAGCGCGCCGCCGGCCTCGATCTCGGGCAGCTGGCGGGGATCGCCGACGAGGACCACCTTGGCCCCGGCGTCGTCGGTCGCCTCGACGAGTCGGGCCAGCGCCCTGGTCCCCACCATGCCGGCCTCGTCGAGGACGACCACGTCGGCGGGCCCGAGGCGCGAGCGACCCGGCGTCGATGCCGGCCAGCACGCGGGCCAAGGTGTCGCGACTCGATGCCCGCCCCGTCCGCGCAGCCCCCGGGCCGCGCGGGCCGAGAGCGCCGTGCCGAGCACGCGGTAGCCGCTCGCCTTCCCACGCCATCCTGGCGGCGGCCAGGGCCAGGGTCTTGCCGGCCCCGGCCTTGCCCACCACGACCTCGACGCCGGCGCCCGAGGTGGCGAGGCGCTCGACCATGGCCGCCTGCTCGCCCGAGAGCAGCGGGAAGTGGTCGAGCGGCCGCGACCAGGTCCGCGTCGATCGGCCACGCCGCGGCCGCGCGTGGCGTAGCCGGCCGGCGGCGTCGAGGAGCGAGCGCTCGAGCGCCAGGAGCTCGAGCGTGGTGTGGCGGACCTCGCCTCCCCGCCCGACGCTCGGCAGGGCGACGACGTCGGGAGCGCCGAGGACCCGATCGGCGATGACCTCGACGTCGCGCACGCGTGGCGCCCCGGGGCAGGCCCTCGGCCACCGCCCGGACCACGTCGCGGCGCTCGAAGGTCGAACTCGAGCGCCGTGAGTCCCTCGGGCCCGACGAGGCGATCGAGCAGCTCTCGACCTCGCCGGCGCTCGGGGGCGCCCAGCGCTCGGCCCCGAGCAGGTGGTCGAGCGCGCCGCGCTCGGGCCGCCCGGCGCCGAGACCGAGCGCGGCGGCCTGGGCCAGCCAGCGCTGCCGCAGCCCACGTCGTGGCCCGACGTCGACTGCGAGGTCCTTGGGCGAGCGGGTGACGAGGGCGGCCACCTCGGCGGCCCGGGCGATGTGCACGCCGGTGGCGGCCATGAGCCCCTCGATCTCGCGCCGACGGGTCGAGAAGGCCCGCAGCAGCGTCTTGGGCACCCCGTCCAGCTCGGCCATGCCGCGGGTCACCGGGCCGAAGCGGACGCCGAGGGCCTTGCCGAGCCCGGCGCGCAGGGCGGCCTGGTACACGAAGCCGGCCGTGCGGGTGTGGACGTAGATCAGGCGGGCGTCGGGGGCCGACCAGGCGCCGTCGTCCCCCTGGGCCACGTTGGCCACCAGCACGTGGGTGTGGAGCTGGGGGTCGCCGGCCCGCGAGGTGCGGTGCACGAAGGCGGCCGCCGACCAGTCCCTCGCGCCCCGATGCGGCGTAGCCCCGCCGGCTCCCCGGCGGACGCGCAGCGCCTGGCGCTCGAGGTAGTCGAGGGCCTGGGCGACTGCGTCGGCGTGGACGGCGCGGACGGTGGCCGAGACGTCGCGGATCCGAGAGCCCGTAGAGGAGGGAGACCGATTTGGGGGCCGAGAAGGTGAGGTCGAAGCCCGCCACCCGCCTGGCCTCGGCCACCCCGCCGGCGGTCAGGATCTCGCCGTGGGGCGAGACGCCGGCGAGCACGGCTCGGAGGTCGTCCGGGCCGACCTCGCCGCTCGAGCCCGAGGAGCCGGGCACCCTCGCCCAGCCAGTAGCCGGGGGACTCGCCCGAGCCCGGTGTAGTACTCCTCGCGGCCCGCGGCGACGGTGCGCAGGTAGTAGTCCTCGGCGCGCGGCCACCATCTTGGCGATGGAGAGCACCCGGGCTCAGCCGTGGTCGTGATGGCTGCCTGGTCCTCGGCCGGGTCTGGCCGACCAGGGCCAAGAGGGCGACCTTGGGAACCAGGCGGCGGCGACCGAGCCAGATCACCGGGAGCTCGCCCCGGGCCACCAGCTCGTAGGCGAAGGCCCGGGAGATCCCGAGCAGCTCGCCGGCCTCGGCGACGGTGTAGACGAGGCGCTCTTCGGGTGTCTGGAGTGTGCGGTATGGGGTTGTCATGGACGCCACGTCGGGCTGTGGACGTCCACAGAGACGTCCACAAAAATGTCCACAGCTGGCAAATTTCTTGAAATTTCTGTGCCTGCTCCGCGACGGCCAGGGCGGTCAAGGGCGGCGAAGCCGAGGCGCCGACGTGTCGGCGCCGTCCCTTGACGGCCCGGAGAGTCACCCCTGATCACAATGGAGTTGGCCGGCCGGGAACCGGCCGGCCTGGATGCCCGATCTTCTGTCGGGCGACCGGTCGCTCCCCGCCTGTAGGCGTCGGCGGGCCAGGGCGGTCGGGCACCGACAGGTGCAAGTGTGTGCATAACACCATTAGGGGTTCCGAGTGGCTCCAACGAGCACTCGGGGTCAGCCAGCTGGCGTGACGCAGAAGACGTCGATCGGCACCCAAGCGGCAGAATGAGGAGAATGGCGACCTTCATCCTGACCTGGAACCCGGACCGTTGGGAGTGGCCTTCGGATGAGTATCAGCGGGCCGTGCGGACCACCAGCGGTGGCAACCGTCATCAGGATCGTTGGAGTGTGGGTATCCGCTCTGGCGGCATCGCCGTGGGCGACCGTGCCTTCCTCCTCCGCCAGCGGCAGGACCGGGGGATCGTTGCCAGCGGCCGATTCACCTCCGAAGTTGAGTCGGGGCCCCACTGGGATGGATCGGGTCGCCTGACTACGTACGCCCAGGTGGAATGGGACACGATCGTCGATCCCGAGGACCGCCTGCCTGTGGAGATCCTGAACGCCCAGGTTCCGGAGGTCCGTTGGGACCGCATGCAGGGTTCGGGGGTCGAACTTCCCGCCTCAGCAGCTGCCACAGTCGAGCACCTCTGGTCCAGCCATGCCGAGGCGGTCCTCTTCCACTCGCCGGAGGAGCTTCCCGCTGGGGAGACGTTCGCCGAAGGAGCAGTCACACGCGCTGAGGTGAATCGCTACGAGCGTGACCCCCGAGCCCGTGCTGCCTGCCTGTCGCATTGGGGACCAGCCTGTGCCGTTTGCGGCCTGAGCTTCGAGGATCGATACGGATCAATCGGCAAGGGGTTCATCCACGTCCACCACCTCCGTGAGCTGTCAGCGGTCGGGAGCGACTACCGGGTGGATCCGGTCAACGACCTCCGCCCCGTCTGCCCGAACTGTCACGCCATGCTGCACCGCAGGCGACCGGCATTCACCGTGGAAGAGCTCAAGGAGCAATTGTCCGTGCCAGGTCCCCTGACTGAGCCACCGTCACAGCTACGGGCCACAATGGATTGATGGCGACCAAGATCATCCCCCTGCGACGTGATGACACCTGCGCCACGTGCGGGATCCCTTTGCCCGCGTCTACCCAGGCCCAGTGGGACTCTGAGGCGCGGACGACGACGTGTCTCCAATGCGTCGAGGCATTCGGCGTGACCACAGTAGAGCCAGTAGCCGATCCAGAAGACCACCCTGAACGATTCTGGACGGCCGGTCACCGGCGAGGCCGGCGTGTCCGCTGCTCGTGAGTACCAGAAGCGGCACCAACGTCGCGAAGCGAAGATTGATCAGAAGTGGGGCCGCCTCGCGGGAGTTGTGAAGTTTCTCTCTGACGACCCTCAGTCCACTCGGGCATGGAAGAAGGGATCCGAAGGCGAACGGCGTCTCGCCGAGAGTCTCACCAAGCGTGTCGGTGACCGAGCTGTCCTCCTCCACGACTGCAAGGTTGCAAAGACCCGTGGGAACATCGATCACATCGCAATCGCTGCCTCAGGTGTATGGGTCATCGACGCGAAGACGTACACGGGGCTGGTGGAGCGGCGAGACAAGGGTGGATGGTTCAAGACCGATTACCGCCTCTACGTGAATGGACGTGACCGCACCAAACTTGCCGAGGGGCTGCGATGGCAGGTCGAGGCGGTCCGCACAGCGCTTGGCGATGTTGATGTCCCTATCCACGCCGCACTCTGCTTCATCGATGCCGAATGGAAGCTTTTCCCGAAGCCCTTCCGACTCCACGATGCCTGGGTCACCTGGGTCAGAAGCTTGCCGAGATGATCGCTGCTGATGGACCTCTCACCGAGGTCGACGTCATGCATGTCGCTGACCGCCTTGGAACCGCACTGCCCCCCATGGTCCCTACGACGTAGACACCCTTGGCCGCCTCCCTGCTGGCACCCATGGCCTCCTGATCGGAAGGCCGCCTCGAGAGTGCGTCGCGGTCTTTCCTCTGGACTCCGCTCAGCCGCCCCGTGTCGGTCCTCGGCCGAACCACCCCGGACCGCGCACCACCTCCGAGGTACCTTGTGATCGACGAGCGCCGGAACGGCCCGCTCGGACATGGAGGGCCGTGGCGTGGGATCGTTCGATCAGCTGGCTGGACCACTCAGAGGAAGACCAGCGCAGGGTCCGGGAGATGCTCCAGCTCTTCTCGGACAAGGGCACCGTCGATGACCTCGGCATCGGCACCGTCCGGGACGCGATCAGCAACTCCCTGTTCCCGGGCACGTCGGTCATCCAGACCCGCGCCCGCTACTTCCTCTTCGTGCCCTGGCTCTTCCGCCGGGCCGAGCAGACGGCACCCCCACCAGCTCGTCGCCAAGGCCACCGACATGGAGCGCAGCCTCATCGAGGCCCTCCGGGCCGGCGGGGATCACGGCCGGCCTGATCGGCGTCGAAGCCGGGCAAGAACGTCCGCACCCTCCCGTCGGCCATCTTCTGGGGCGGGCTGATCCGCTACGGCATCTTCCTGGCGCCGTCATTGACCATCCGCCAGTACGGCCGCCATGTCGCCCGCGGTCTCGCCGCCGCTGGATGCCGAAGACGAGATCGGCGACCGTACTCCCTCGTTCTGGCAGCGCGACATCCCCGACCCCCCGCCCGACCTCTTCCGCTTCAAGGTCGCCACCTTCGACCTGACCCGCGACGAGGCCGAATGGCTCTGCGAGCGGATCATCTCGTCCGACCGATCCGGACCAGCCGACGAGCCTGCTCACCGCCTACATCCGGACCTCCGCCGCGGCCAGGCCTCGCTGCACGCCGACGCGATCTGGGACGCGACACTGCCAACCGACACGCCGCAGTCGATCGCCGATCTGGTCCACCATGCCGAGCAGTTCTCGTGCGCCGCACACGGTGCCGCTCTCCTCTACAACCTCGATGCTCGCCGAAGAGCGCCTCGACACCGACCTCGAAGCGACGGACGCCACGTCGGTCGACAACTACCGCCCGCGCCTCGATGAGTGGCGGCCGATGCCGCCACGCGGCGTACGCCTTGCCGAGTTGGGCTGCCCGGATCGATGACTTCTGGGACTGCATCCTCGACCACCGGTGCGCATCCCGCCTGCGACCCGCCGCTTCCTCGACGGGTGGGCGACCCTTCTCGCGAGAGGCCTCCGCCATCGCGTCATCGGATGCTCGCGACCTCATCCGGAACGCGAGATTGAGCACAAGCGCGGCCAGGCGCGTCTTGCGAACAAGAAGCGCCTCGACGAATGGACGGGCGACGCCGGAACCGGGCCGCTCGTCGTTCCGCTGGCCGCAGGTCCAGCGCATGCTGACCGATATTCGCCGCCGGCCTCAACGAGCCCGAATCCGAAGACGAACATGCTGTCGCCTGACGACCGCACCCTGCTCGTCGACCTGCTGGCGCCGCCGGACGCCGGGCTTCCGGCTCGAGCGTGCGGTGGCCACCACGTTCACCCTGCACCTCACGGCGCTCCTGCCCGTGCCGCTGGGACTTGCCGGCGCCGACCTGCAGCTCTTCGACCGACCCGCTCAGCATCCTTCAGGCGATCCGCAACTACTCCGACCGCATCGACATCTTCTGCCAGGCCGGGCACGTGTCGCCGTGCCCTCCCAGCGCAACGATCTCCTGGCGTTCCTCGAACCGATGGTCCATCAGGTCAAGGCACCCGCCCCGGTCACCTGTTCCACCCCAAGCTCTGGGTGCTGCGGTTCGTCAACGACGACGGGAGCGAGCGGTTTCGCCTCGTCTGCGGCTCCCGCAACCTCACCCATGACCGGGCGTGGGATGTCGTCATCAGCCTGGAGGGCCGCCGCACCCTTCAGCCGCGCATGCTGTCAACCGGCCGATCGCCGACCTCCTCGCGTCCCTGGCCGGGCGCGTCCCGGCCGGCGTGCCCGCCAGACCGCGCGCGGCCGCGATCAGCGAGCTCGCTCGAGGCCGTCCGCTACGTCGAGTGGGAACGCCCCGACAACGTCGTCGCCGAGCAAGGACTGGCTCGACTTCCACGTCTTCGGGCCTGGCCGTGCAGGACGCGCCCGAACATGGACGGGATACCGCCGCCTCGTCGTGTCGCCCTTCCTCAACGACGCAGGCCTCGATCACGTGTGGCCGGACGGAGCAGGGGAGTGCGTCCTGCTCTCACGCGGCGAGGAACTCAACGCTCTCGGAGACAGAGTGGCGCGACTGGCTCGACAGACCACGCCGACCTTCGAGTCCTCGACGAGAACGCCGCCATCCCCGATCCCGATTCGGACGAGGCCGGGCTGCGCTGGTCGCTTTCCGGTCTTCACGCCAAGCTCTACATCGTCGAGCGCAACAGGCAGGCGCACGTCTTCATCGGCTCGGCGAACGCAACCGATGCGGCCTGGGGCGGCAACGATGAGCTGCTCGTCGAGATCGTCGGCAGAGTCGGCACCTACGGCGTTCGAAGCCACGCTCGGCGCAGTCGGAGCGTCGGGCTTCGGCCGGATCCTGCTACCGCACACGCTCGGCGACGCCGTCGAGGAAACGGCCGAGGAAGAACTCCGCCGCACCTTCGAGAACGCCCTTCGCGATCTGAGCTCCCTCACGTACACCGCCACCGTCGAGGGCGAGCACGAGACCCCGCTGCTATGGGTTCGCTCCGACGAGCCGCTGCGACGCGGCGTCCGCGCTTCCACGCGGACACCGAACTCACCGTCGAACTCCTGACCCTGACCGGCCAGCCGCACCGCCCGTCATTCGGAATGCGCCTCGATCATCGCTGGCAGCTCGTCCGAGGTCGAGGAGATCACGCCCTTCCTCGTCCTGCGACTCGCCTCGGGGAACGGGCTCAGCGCCGCGTCGAGGTCAGCTCCGTCGTGCTGGCCCGCCTCGTCGGCGACCCAGCCGACCGGCTCGACCGCGTCCTGGCCCGCCGCATCGGCACCACCAGCGAGTTCCTGCGCTTCATCCTGCTCCTGCTGCAGCTCGCCGGCCGCGAAGGCTGGTTCCCCGAGAGCCACGGCCGCGGCAGCTTCGGAGCTTCGCAGCATGGAGACGGCGGCTCGGCGTGCTGGAGGCCGTTCTCACCGCCCTCGCCACATCGCCCGAGCACGATCGACGACATCGACCGACTCGTCAAGCGGCTACCGCAACCGAACAAGGCCGCAAGGTCCTGCCCGACGGCTGGAACGACTTCTGGCCGTCCGTCGTCGACGCGCGATCACGGCTCAGGACGCGACCATGAGCACACACTCGCGCCGACACCGCCTTCGCGACCCTGAAGGACTTCCAGGTCGACACCGTCGAGTACGTCCTCCGCCGCCTGTACGACGACCCCGATCCCACCGACCGCTTCCTCGTCGCCGACGAGGTCGGCATGGGCAAGACCCTGGTGGCTCGCGGCGTCATCGCCGGAGCCATCGAGCGGCTGCAGCACGACGACAGCGTCGACCGCATCGACATCATCTACATCTGCTCGAACGCAGACATCGCACGCCAGAACATCGCCAAGCTCGATGTTCGCGGCGACGGCACCAAGCCGCTGTCGACGCGCATCACCATGCTGGCCACCCAGCTGCGCGACCTCAATCGGCGGATGCCCGACGGCAGCAAGACGGTGAACCTCGTCGCCTTCACCCCGGGCACCTCGTTCGACAAGGGCCATCGCAGCGGCCGCGTCGAAGAGCGCGCCCTGCTCGCCTGGCTGCTTCGAACCGATCGTCGACGGCACGCCGCGCCGAGTGCAACGCCCTGCAGCGCATCCTCCGGATGGACGTCAACAAGGACGGCTGGGACTGGATCTGCGACAGCCTCGACGAACCCGACGGCACTCCCCGACGCCGACAGTCGCGAGAAGTTCCGCACGCGTCGTCCGGCGCACGCGCGTCATGGCCGACCTGCGCGACTTCATCGACGAGATGCGCGGCCGCTACCAGTTCAACGCCGAGCAGATCCAGCGGCGGCTCGCCATCGTCGGCGAGCTCTCCGCCGCATCCTCGCCGAAGTCAGCGTCGACTGCCTCGAACCCGATCTCGTCATCCTCGACGAGTTCCAGCGCTTCAAGCACCTCCTCGAACGACCGCGAGGCCGACGCCGAGCGCGAAGTCAGCCAGCTCGCCCACGACCTCTTCACCTGCGAGCGACGTCAAGGTGCTGCTGCTCTCAGCGACGCCGTACAAGATGTACACGCTCGCCGAGGAGCGCGAGCTGACCGGCGACGACCACTACTCCGACTTCATAGGCACGGTCGACTTCCTCGAATACCCGCGCACAGCCGGAACGACGCAGCGGCTCAAGGCAGCGCTCGGCCGAGTTCCGGCGTCAGGCCGTCACCGGCGGCGATCCCCAGACCGCCAAGGACACCGTCGAGGCACTGCTTCGCAAGGTGATGTGCCGAACCGAACGCCCGGTGTCAGGACTCGCCGACATGCTCGACCGACAAGCTCGACCAGCCCGCGCCACCGACCGTCCGAGGACCTGCTCGGCTTCGTCGCTCTGCAGGCGCATCGCCGACGAGGTCGGCGGCGCCCTTTCCGTCGAGTACTGGAAGTCGGCGCCGTACTTCCTCAACTTCATGGACGGCTACCAGCTGTCCGAGAAGTTCCGCCAGCACGAGCTCGGACCCGTCGAGCCGCAGGGCGCTTCTCGAAGACGCTCAGGTCATTCGACGCTCACGACCTTCAGTGGCATCGAGTGAGATCGAGCCTGGCAACGCCCGGCTTCGCCAGCTCGTGGCCGAGACCCTCGACCGGGGACTGTGGCGCCTGCTCTGGCTCCCACCCTCGATGCCATACCACGAGCCAGCCGGCGCGTACGCCGAGATCGATCCCGACCTCCGTCACCAAGCGGCTCATCTTCTCGAGTTGGGCCGCCGCGCCCACGGCCATCGCGTCGCTCCTGAGTTGGACCGCCAGCCCACCGCATGCAAGGCGCTGTCGACGGCGACGGTCCGACCCGACCCCGCCTCGCATACCGCATGGAGGACGGCCGCCCGGCCGGGATGACCGCTCTCGCCCTGTTCCTGCCAACGCCCAGGCTCGCGGCGACTCACCGATCCGCTGGACTTCGCGCGCCAGACGCCCGGCGACGTCCTCCCCGCCGAGCGCGCGCTCGCCTGCGCCGAGAGCGCGGGTCGCGCCGCAGATCGGCGCGCCGACGGCAAGCTGCCTCGCCTTGAGCCGCGACACGTGGTTCTGGGCCGCGCCCTTCGCCATCGATGGCCACGGATCAGCACATCGACCTGGCCGACGTCGATCTCCGAGAAGGAGACCGCGTCGGAAGACCGCGGACTCGTCGCCCACCTCGACGCAGCCGACCAGGCGGCACGAGACGAGGTGGAACTCGGCGCCCACCCGCCCGACCTCGCGCGCTGGGTCGCCCTGGTCGGGCTCGCCGGACCCGCCAACGTCGCCTGGCGCGCGCTGCGGCGTGTGACCGCCGGCATCCCCGGCACTCACCGACGACGGCGTGCGCCGAGCGCGGCCGCGATCATCGCGCGCGGGCTTCCGCTCGCTCTTCAACCGCCCCGAAGTCATGGCGCTGCTCGACAGCCAGGGCTCCGATCTCGCCTACTGGCAAGCCGTGCTGCGAGTACTGCCACGGCGGCAACCTGCAGGCTGTCCTCGACGAGTACCTCCACCACCTCGTCGGCAACCAGAATCCCGACAACCGACGACGCCCTCCTCGCCATGGCCGACGACGTGCGGTCAGCGATCGCGCTGCGCGTCGCCGCCGCTCCAGGGCTTCGACCCATCCCGTCCCGATACGCCGCTGCGCTTCAACACCCGCTTCGCGCTCCGCTACGGGTCGGCCAAGGGCACGGCGAAGACCGACGAGAAGTCGGTCGAGCGCATGTCGGATGTGCAGGCCGCGTTCAACTCGCCGTTCTGGCCGATGGTCCTCGCATCGACATCGATCGGCCAGGAGGGAATCGACTTCCACTGGTGGTGCCACTCGCTCGTCCACTGGAACCTGCCCGCCAACCCCGCTGACTTCGAACAGCGCGAAGGCCGCGTCCATCGCTTCAAGGGCCACGCCGTCCGCAAGAACGTGGGCGCCGCACACCGCGACGACGCGCTGCGGTCGCGACGCAGCCTGACCCCTGGACTGCGGCGTTCGCGGCCGCCGAACTGTCGTCGCCAGCCCGGACATGAACGACCTGTGGCCGTGGTGGACCTATCCCGGCGACTCCAAGATCGAGCGCTGGATCCCGTCGTTCCCGCTCAGCAAGGACCAGCAGCGCGAACACCGGCTCCAGCGGCAACGGGCGCTCTATCGCCTCGCCTTCGGCCAGCCGCGCCAAGAAGACCTGCTCAGCATCCTCGACCAGCAGGGATACGCCGAGGACGACGAGCGCCTCGCCGAGCTGCGGATCGACCTGCCACACCCAAGTTTCGCACCAGCCGGACATAGGCTTCTGAAGCGGCACGTACTGGTGACCTCCGGCCTGTCTAGTCTGTATGGGCCAGTCATCTACTCCCAGCTCAGACGGGTTAATAGGCGGGCGCCGGCTGGGCCTATTATCCACAGGCTGCGTCGAACTCGTGTGGGCTGGTCGTGGCCCCTGTAGCACCAAGGGTGTATGGGCAAACATGAGGAGACGGGCGAAGACCGATGGCGCAACTTGAGAAGCTGATACCGGGGAACGCGATTTCGGGACACGCTGAGCGCCCCTTGGTGGATGGCATGGACCGAAATACCAGAACGAGGGTGCGTCTGTAATGTCTGAGGCCTTCTTCGAACGTCCGATCCTGAATTCGCCCTACGCGGTCCCTGGTCGACACTGGGAGCTCGACGAGCAAGGGCAGCCCACGCAGCAGATCCTTGAAAGTCGCCGGACGGCACGTTCATCACGCCGATCCCGAAGCCGAAGAAGCGGAAGGGCAAGAAGCCGCAAGAAGAGCAGTTCGTCTTCGACGAAGGCAAGGGCATCTCCACCCAGGAGCAGCAGTACGACCCGACGTCGATCATCAATGAGGTTCGCGGGCACGTCGACGCCTGGCGAGCGCTGCCCAACCCGAGCACTGGGAGGTCACGCCGGAGACGGCACGCCTGCTCCAGCACTGGCGGCATCACGAGTTCAGCGGCGTCCGCCCGTTCTTCTGCCAGGTCGAGGCGGTCGAGACGCCATCTGGCTCACCGAGGTCGCGCCGCAATCCGAAGGCGGCAAGGGCATGCTCGAACACCTCGCCGACGCGAACAACGACGCCAACCCGGAACTGATCGCGCCTGGCGCTGAAGCTCGCCACGGGCGCCGGCAAGACCACCGTCATGGCGATGATCATCGCCTGGCAGACGGTCAACGCCGTCCGCCGTCCGCGGAGCAAGCACTTCACGCGCGGCTTCCTGGTCTGCACGCCTGGCCTCACGATCAAGGATCGCCTGCGGGTGCTCCAGCCGAACGATCCCGACAGCTACTACGCGAACCGCGAACTCGTTCCCGCCGACATGCTCGATGATCTCGGAACGCGCCAAGATCGTCATCACCAACTACCACGCCTTCAAGCTCCGCGAGCGCATCGAGCTTTCGAAGGGCGGCCGCCAGCTGCTCCAGGGCCGCACGGCGACGAGCTCAACACGCTCGAAACCGAAGGGCAGATGCTCCAGCGCGTCATGCCCGACCTGATGGGCATGAAGAACATCCTCGCGATCAACGACGAGGCGCACCACTGCTACCGCGAGAAGCCGGATGCGATGACGACGACGACCTGAAGGGCGACGAGAAGAAGGAAGCCGAGAAGAACAACGAGGCGGCGCGCGCTCTGGATCTCCGGCCTTGAAGCGGTGAACCGCAAGCTCGGCCTCAGCCGCGTGGTCGATCTCTCCGCGACGCCGTTCTTCCTCAGCGGCTCCGGCTACGCCGAGGGCACGCTCTTCCCGTGGACGATGAGCGACTTCTCGCTGATGGACGCGATCGAGTGCGGCATCGTCAAGCTTCCGCGCGTCCCGGTCGCCGAGAACATCCCCGGCGACGAGATGCCGATGTTCCGCAACCTCTGGGAGAACATCCGGCAGGACATGCCCAAGAAGGGCCGCGGGCAAGGCGAGCGACCTCGACCCGCTCAAGCTCCCAGTCGCGCTTGCAGACGGCGCTCGAAGCGCTCTACGGCCACTACGAGAAGACCTTCAAGCTCTGGCAAGAAGGCAGGCATCAGGGTGCCGCCGTGCTTCATCATCGTCTGCCAGAACACGGCGATCTCGAAGCTCGTCTACGACTTCATCTCGGGCTTCGAACGCGAGCAACGAAGACGGCACGCACGCACGCTCGTGAACGGCCGCCTCGCTCTGTTTCGCAACTTCGACGAGTCCACCGGCAACCCGCTGGCGCGCCCGAACACGCTCCTGATCGACAGCGAGCAGCTCGAATCGGGCGACGCGCTCGACGACGAACTTCCGCAGCATGGCGGCCGACGAGATCGACCGCTTCCGCCGCGAGATCAGTCGAGCGCACGGGCGATCCGCGGCAGGCGAGAACATCACCGACCAGGAACTTCTCCGCGAGGTCATGAACACCGTTGGCAAGCCGGGACAGCTTGGGCGGCGATCCGTTGCGTCGTCTCCGTCTCGATGCTCACCGAAGGATGGGACGCCAACACCGTCACCCATGTCTCGGCGTTCGCGCCTTCGGCACGCAGCTGCTGTGCGAGCAGGTCATCGGGCGCGCGCTGCGCCGGCAGTCGTACGAGCTGAACGACGAAGGCCTCTTCAACGTCGAGTACGCCGACGTCTTCGGCATTCCCTTCGACTTCACCGCGAAGCCGGTCGTCGCCCCGCCGCAGCCGCCGCGCGAGACGGTCCAGGTCAAGGCGATCCGGCCCGAGCGCGACGCGCTCGAGATTCGCTTCCCGCGCGTCGAGGGCTACCGCGTCGAGCTGCCCGAGGAGCGGCTGGCGGCCGAGTTCAATGACGACTCCGTCCTCGAGCTCACGCCCGATCTCGTCGGCCCGTCGATCACCCGTAACTCAGGGATCATCGGCGAAGGCGTCGATCTGAGCCTGGAGCACTTGGGCGACATGCGGCCTTCGACGCTGGTCTTCAATCTCACCAAGCGGCTGCTCGTATACGCAATGGCGCGACCCCGGCGAGGAACCGAAGCTCCACCTCTTCGGCCAGCTCAAGCGCATCACGAAGCAGTGGCTCGACACGTGCCTCGTCTGCAAGGGCGGCACCTATCCGGCGCAGCTCATGTATCAGGAACTCGCGGACATGGCCTGCAACCGGATCACGGCCGCCATCACCCAGCAGTTTCTCGGCGAGCGGCCCATCAAGGCCCTGCTCGATGCCGTACAATCCCGACGGGCTCGACCGCGCACGTCCGCTTCAACACGTCGAGGACCGACCGCTGGGACACGAGCGCCGACAAGCTGCCACGTCAACTGGGTCGTGCTCGACAGCGACTGGGAGGCGGAGTTCTGCCGCGTCGCCGAGTCGCACCCGCAGGTCACGGCCTACGTCAAGAACCACAACCTCGGGTCTGGAAGTGCCATACCGCTACGGCTCGGAGATGCGGAAGTATCGGCCCGACTTCATCGTCCTGGTGGACGACGGCCACGGGCCACGACGACCTGCTGCACCTGGTCGTCGAGATCAAGGGCTACCGGCGCGAGGACGCGAAGGAGAAGAAGTCCACGATGGACACCTACTGGGTGCCCGGCGTGAACCACCTCGGCACCTACGGCCGCTGGGCATTCGCCGAGTTCACCGACGTCTACCAGATCGAGTCCGATTTCAAGGCGAAGGTCGAGAGTGAGTTCAACAAGATGATCGACGTCCGTCGCAGCGCAGCCGGCCGACGGGAGCAAGTAGAGATGGCGAAGAAGAGCGCCGGTCAACGAAGACCGTCGAGACGCTCAAGCACGAGGCGGACAAGCGGAAGAACATCCCGACGGCGGAGTTTCAGTCGGTTCTCAAGCCGGAAGAGCAGAAGCCCAGTCGAACTGCGTTACCCGCGCAACACGGACCTCGATCCGCAGCTCGTCTGGCGCGGCAAGGACGAGCAGGACTGGAGCGACCTCGTCGTCCATGCGCCGCCGCTCTACATCCAGGAGAAGGTCCACCCGAAGGTGCTGATCGACGACCTGCTGCGCCGGACGCAGGAGGAGCGCTCAGCACGAGGCCGGGCAGCAGATCGACCTCTTCGCCGACTTCAACGGCATCCCGAAGGCGCGGACAAGACCGAGTTCTACCAGCACGACCAGAACTGGACGAACCGCATGATCCTCGGCGACTCGCTCCAGGTCATGGCGAGCCTTGCCGAGCGCGAGGGCCTGCGCGGCAAGGTGCAGTGCATCTACTTCGACCCGCCCTACGGCATCAAGTTCAACAGCAACTTCCAGTGGTCCACCACCAGCCGCGACGTGAAGGACGGCAACGCCGACCACATCACCCGCGAGCCGGAGCAGGTCAAAGCCTTCCGCGACACCTGGCGCGACGGCATCCACAGCTACCTCACCTATCTCCGCGACCGTCTCACCGTCGCGCGCGACCTGCTTACCGAGTCGGGTTCGATCTTCGTGCAGATCGGCGACGAAAATGTCCATCGCGTCCGGGCGCTGATGGATGAGGTGTTTGGGGAGGACAACTTCGTCAGCTCAGATCGTCTTCAGAAGACGACGGGTCGCCGAGCTGGCTCCGTATGGCTACCGACGTCGTACGACTATCGTTCTCTGGTATGCGCAAGACGAAGATGCACTCAAAGTATCAGACCTCTTGTTCCAGCGGTGGCACCGGAGACGACAATCGCGAGGTACACGATTCGTCGAGACTGCCCGACGGATCGAGCGTGCTCGACAGTCGATGAAGCGACGAGATCGAGTCGACTGTTCGCTCGGAGCATGTCGGACGTATCTCCATGCGATTCAGCGCTCGAGCTCGAGCGAAGCACGGCGCATGCGACGTTTCCGTTGATATCGTGGGAGACGCTATCCGACCGTCCGGCAAGGACGCATTGGAAGACGAACTCGAGCGGGGATGGACGGCTTGCAAAAGCGGACCGCGTTCTCGGCTATCGGAAAGACTCTCGTACTACATGTCGTTATCTCGGACGATTTCCCTGTTCGATGCCATCTCGAATATCTGGACTGACACGCTCGGAGCAGCTTCGCGACCGACAAGATCTATGTCGTTCAGACGCACACCGAAGTCATCGAGCGGTGCCTTCTCATGGCCACCGATCCCGGCGACCTCGTGCTCGATCCGACCTGCGGTTCCGGCACCACTGCCTACGTCGCCGAGCAATGGGGCCGCCGCTGGATCACGATTGATACCTCGCGCGTGGCGCTGGCGCTGGCCCGCGCCCGCATCATGGGCGCGCGCTATCCGTTCTACCTGCTGGCCGATTCCCGCGAAGGCCAGATCAAGGAAGCCGAAGTCACGCGCACCGCGCCGAGTTCGCAGCCCGTGCATGGCAACATCCGCCACGGCTTCGTCTACGAGCGCGTGCCGCACATCACGCTCAAGTCCATCGCCAACAACGCCGAGATCGATGTCATCTGGGAGCAAGTGGCAGGCGTACGCTGGAGCCGCTTGCGCGAGAAGCTGAACGCCGCGCTCAAGAAGAACTGGCAGGAATGGGAGATCCCGCGCGAAGCCGACGCAGGCATGGCCGGACGCAGCGAAGAAGCTGCACGCCGACTGGTGGGAGGCGCGCATCGCGCGGCAGAAGGAGATCGACGCCTCCATCGCCGCGAAGGCCGAGTTCGAATACCTCTACGACAAGCCCTACGACGACAAGAAGAAGGTCCGCGTCGCCGGTCCCTTCACCGTCGAGAGCCTCAGCCCGCACCGCGTGCTCGGCGTGGACGAGAACGACGAGCTGATCGACACCGCTCAAGGAAGACAGCGCCGAATACGGGGCCAAGCAGTCCTTCCCGCAGATGATCCTGGAAAACCTCAAGACCGCCGGCGTGCAGCAGGCGCACAAGGAGGACCGGATCACCTTCACCGCGCTCACGCCGTGGCCCGGCGATCTGGTCTGCGCCGAAGGCCGCTACCTGGAAGGCGACACCGAGAAGCGCGCCGCGATCTTCATCGGCCCCGAGTTCGGCACCGTCCAGCGCGCCGACCTGGTCGCGGCCGCGCGGGAGGCGGGCGATGCCGGGTTCGATGTGCTCATCGCCTGCGCGTTCAACTACGAGGCGCACACCACGGAGTTCAGCAAGCTCGGCACGCATCCCGGTGCTCAAGGCCCGCATGAACGCCGACCTGCACATGGCCGACGACCTCAAGAACACCGGGCAAGGGCAATCTGTTCGTCATCTTCGGCGAGCCCGACATCGACGCTCCTCGACGCGAGCAGGATGGCAAGCTGCGGGTGAAGGTGAACGGCGTGGATGTGTTCAAGCCGCAGACCGGCGAAGTCGATCAGCGACAGCGCGGACGGCATCGCCTGCTGGTTCATCGACACCGACTACAACGAGGAGAGCTTCTTCGTCCGGCATGCCTACTTCCTGGGCGCCAACGATCCCTACAACGCGCTGAAGACGACGCTGAAGGCGGAGATCGACGAGGAAGCGTGGGCGACGCTGCACAGCGACACCTCGCGCCCGTTCGACAAGACCAAAAATGGGCGGATCGCGGTGAAAGTGATCAATCATCTGGGCGACGAAGTGATGAAGGTCTTCAAGGTCTGAGGTCGCATGGAATTCCGCATCGCCGACACCTTCACCGACAGCCTCGCGCGCCTGACCGGCGACGAGCAGAAGGCCGTCAAGACGACGGCGTTCGACCTGCAGATGAATCCGGCGCAGTCCGGGCATGAGCTTCCACAAGCTCGACAAGGCGAAGGACAAGAACTTCTGGTCGGTGCGGGTGAGCAGCGACATCCGGCTGATCGTTCACAAGACCGATGCGAGCCTGTTGCTCTGCTACGTCGACCACCACGACAAGGCTTATGACTGGGCGGAGCGGCGCAAGACTCGAGACGCATCCGAAAACGGGCGCCGCGCAGTTGGTCGAGATACGCGAGACCGTCAAGGAGATCGTGGTCCCGGTCTACGTGCAGGCGGACTGGCTCAGCCGAAGCCGCCGGTCGACGAAAGAAGCTCGCATTTTCGCCGAGATGTCTCGGACGACGAACTCCTGGCTACGGTGTGCCCGCGGAGTGGCTCAACGACGTCAAGAAGGCCACCGAGGACACGCTGCTGGCCTGACCGACCATCTGCCGGCCGAGGCGGCGGAGGCGTTGCTGGAACTCGCGACCGGCGGCAAGCCCCGTGCCCGCTGTCTGCCTCGTGCTGAGCACGCAAATCCCTTCGATCATCCCGATGCCCAGCGTCGCTTCCGCGTGATGGCGAATGTGGAGGAGTTGGAGCGCGCGCTCGACTTCCCGTGGGAGAAGTGGACGGTCTTCCTGCACCCCGAGCAGCGGCAATGGGTCGAGCGCGACTACACCGGCCCGGCGCGCGTCTCCGGCTCAGCCGGCACGGGTAAGACCATCGTGGCGCTGCACCGCGCCGCCTACCTTGCGCGCACGCATCCCGACGCCCGCGTCCTGCTGACGACTTCTCCGACACGCTGGCGAACGCTCTGCAAACCAAGCTGAAGCGGCTGCTTGGCAACGAGCCGCGGCTCGGGGAGACGGATCGATGTTCACTCGCTCAACGCGATCGGTCTTCGGCTCTACAAGGCGCACGTGGGTCCGGCGACGATTGCCAGCCCGTGACGTGATCCGGGAGTTGTTGAAAGAGGCCGCGGGCGCCGTGAGCGGCCACAAGTTCGGCCTGCACTTCCTGCTGACCGAGTGGGAGCAGGTGGTCGATGCCTGGCAGTTGGAGAGCTGGGAGGCGTATCGCGATGTCGCTGCGGCTCGGACGAAAGACGCGGCTTCCGGAGGCGCAGCGCAAGATCTTGTGGTCCATCTTCGAGCGCGTTCGTGCCGAGCTGAAGGATCGCAAGCTGATCACCGATGCCGCAGCTGTTCAGCTCACTGGCAGCCGCGATTCTCGAAGAGCAAGAACGTCGTCTTCGACTTCGCAGTCGTGGACGAGGCGCAAGACATCAGCGTCGCCCATCTCCGGTTCTTTGCGGCGCTTGGGCAGAGGACCGACCGAACGCCCTATTCTTCGCGGGCGACCTGGGCCAGCGCATCTTCCAGCAGCCCTTCTCCTGGAAGAGCCCTCGGCGTTGACATCCGGGGACGCTCCCGGACGCTTGCGCGTCAACTACCGCACGTCCCACCAAATCCGCACGCAGGCGGACCGCCTGCTCGGCCCTGTCGTGACCGACGTCGATGGGAACAGCGAAGACCGGAGCGATACGGTCTCCGTGTTCAACGGCCCGCCGCCGACGATTTGCTCGCTCAAAAATGAAAGCGAGGAGATCAAGACGGTCGGCAACTGGATCGCAGCGCGTGCAAAGGACGGGTGTACTTCCGCACGAATTCGGCGTGTTTGTCCGATCCGGCGGCGCAACTGGATCGTGCGCGGGCGGCCGTCAAGGAAGCAGGCATTGCATTCAAGATTCTCGATGAGCATGTCGAAACCACCAGCGGCCACGTCTCGATTAGCACCATGCACCTTGCCAAAGGCCTGGAGTTCCGCGCCGTGGTCGTGATGGCCTGCGACGACGAGGTCATTCCCTTGCAAGAGCGCATCGAGACGGTCGGCGACGACGCCGATCTGCAAGAAGTCTATGACACCGAGCGCCACCTGCTCTACGTCGCCTGCACGCGCGCGCGGGATCATCTGCTGGTTACCGGTGTCGAGCCGCTATCGGAATTCCTGGACGACATGACCGACGACCCAAAGTTAACGCGAAGGCTGAACAAGAAGGCTGAGATGCAATCCCTACCAACTCGCCCACTCCGTGTCACAAGATCAACCTGGTCGAACCGCTAAGACAGTCAAGAGACCTGTTTAGCGTGGAAAACGGAGGAGGCGGAGAATCGGCTGGGAGGCCCTTGACGGTCAGGGAAGGGCTCATAACCCGAAGCTCCACTCCATCATTCGCCCTTGGTCGAACTGAGCAACGAACCGAGCACTTCCGCCGCCTGCTGGTCGGTGAGAGGCATGGCGTGTTGATAGATGTTCAGGGTCGTGGCTTTGTCTCGATGCCCGAGACGAGCTGAAATTGTTGGTGGCGGGGTGACCGGGTCCCCGTGAGCTGATCCACCTGTTGTGCGAGTCCGAGCCCCATGATGTGGGGAAGGAGGACAGCACAGCCATGAAGCGACGCCGGCACACGCCCGAGCAGGTAATCCGGAAGCTGGCCGAAGGAGAGAAGCTCCTCGGCGAAGGCAAGTCGATCGACGAGGTGGCTCGGCACCTCGAGATCACCGAGTCGACCTGGCACCGTTGGCGCAACCAGTACGGCGGCATGAAGGCCGACGACGCCAAGGAGCTCAAGGAACTGCGCCGGGAGAACCAGCGCCTGAAGAAGATCGTGGCCGACCAGGCCCTCGACATCGACATGCTGAAGGAGTTGAACCGGGGAAACTTCTGACCCCGGACGCTCGCCGGCGGGCCGTCATGGCCCTCCGGGAGTAGTTCGGGGTGACAGAGCGACGGGCCTGCCGGGTCGTCGGCCAGCCCCGATCCACCCAGCGCCTTGCACCTCCGCGTCCCCGGCGACGACGAGCTGGCCCTTCGAGCGTGGCTGCGGGACTTCTCCAGGCGCCGTCCCCGCTGGGGCTGGCGCCGGGCGGCGGTGGAGGCGAGAAAGGCCGGCTGGCGGGCCAATCACAAGCGCATCCACCGCCTCTGGATCGCAGAAGGCCTGCGTGTGCCCTATCGCAAGCGCAAGAAGCCGCTGCGGGGCATCGGAGTGAACGTCGGGGCGTTCTGCCCCATCAGGCCCAACGTGCGTCTGGGCCATGGACTTCCAGTTCGACCAGACGAGCGACGGAAGGATGCTCAAGTTCTTGAACGTGCTCGACGAGTTCACCCGCGAGGCCCTCGCCACCGACGTCGAGCGCTCCATCGACGCCGACGGGGTGGTGGCCTGCCTCGACCGCCTGGCCGACGGTCGCGGTGCCCCGGCCTACGTGCGCTTCGACCACGGCCCCGAGTTCATCGCCTACGCGGTCGCCGACTGGTGCAGGTTCAACGGCACGGGCACCGTCTTCATCGACCCCGGATGCCCCTGGCAGAACGCTTGGATCGAGAGCTTCAACGGCCGGATGCGCGACGAGCACCTCAACGGCCAGCAGTTCGACAGCCTGCTCGAGGCCAAGGTTCTCACCGAGGACTGGCGGATCGACTACAACATGAACAGGCCCCACAGCGCGCACGGCTGGCTCACCCCGGTCGAGTTCGTCGAGTCCTGGCTCCACCGACAGCAACTACAGCTCGCATAGCGAGTGGCTCAACAATCGGGGTCCGGTCAGGGGTGCCTTCCGCAGCCAATAGCGACGCGACAAAGTGGCGAAGATCGTGGAGACGAACGTCGCTCAGTCCGACATCCTTACGTAGCCTGCCAAACCGGTTGGTTGCAACATCCGGTCGCCATGGCGAGCTTCCTTTCAACATCAGAGAGCACAAGACAAACGCCGCCTCATCGATGGTGGGTGTCGCAGATTGCTGCTTCTTTCTACAAGCACGATCTTGCCGGTGCGCTTCTAAGTCCTCTCACGGTCCCGGCTATCGATATTCGAGCCGACGACCCTGATGCGTCTTCGTGTCCTTCTCGATAACCACTGAGTTCGACCATCGTCAGGGAGTGCGCAATCAACAGCTCGGACTTCTTCCAGTCGATGGCGTTCCATCGAAATGCGAGCGCTTCGCTTCGCCGGCAGCCTGTGGCGGCGAGCACGCGCAGATAGGTCGCGAAGTCCTCGTCGTACCCCTTTGCCGCAGCGAGCAGAGTCGAGAACCTGTTCGACCGACGGCGGGTGGATTTCGTGGTGGCGCGACCTTGGTGGGCTCGCATCGATGGCCGGGTTGCGGGTGATCAGTCCCCACTTCCGGCCTTGTTCGAGGGCCTGGCGAATGACCACGTGGCACATCCGGATGGTTCTTGGCGAGAGCATCTTGCCTCGCTCTCCCGGCTTCGCCGCAAGCCGCACGTAGAAGGAGTCGATGTCGGCGGCCTTCAGGTTCGCCAGCCGGGCCCGCCGAGCCCGGGCCGGATGTACTTCTCGGTCAGCCACCGATAGCTGGAGATCGTCGCGGGTCGACCGACTGCGCCTTGGTCTCCAGCCAGCGGTCGAGGAGATTGCCAAATGTGCCAGCCGCCGAGGCCGAGTGACGGCCCTCGTCGACCTCGGTCACCAGCCGGGCCAGCGCCCGCTCCGCCTCCCGCTTGGTGCCATGGACGGTTCGCTGGGCGTACCGCTTCCTGCCCGTTCGCGAATCCCGACCGACGTAGACGCTCAGGCGCCACGTCCTCGGACCACGCTCCTGAAGGTGACCTGCCACGGCAACCTCCCTTTCTGGGTGGATTGCCAATCAGATTGCCAGCGCGACGGGATTGCCAGCAACCGACTTCAGCTATTAGTGCCTCTAGCTGGACTTATTCTGCGCGCTCGGAGGGATTCGAACCCCCAACCTTCTGATCCGTAGTCAGATGCTCTAGTCCGTTGAGCTACGAGCGCTGGTGAGGGAGCCAGTGTAGTGGACCCGCCGTCGTGCCTACGAGAGCCCGAATACCCAGGTCAGGCGACCCGACGCGGTGATCCCCACGTGACGATTCAGCCCAGCCACTCGGAACGGCCAGCTGGGCTTCACGCACCCCCGCGCAGGCTCTGGGCCGCGAACGTGACGACCGCGTCGTCGAGCGGCAGCACCACCTCGGGCCGGAGCGACTGGTGCTTGTCCGCAACGAGGCGGACGGCCGTGCCCCAGGCCATGAAGCAGATCACGTGCCGGGCGAACGCCACCGGGCCTTCCTTGATCTTGACCTCGACCACGCCCTGGGCCTGCACCCCGAGGGCGAGCCGCTGCATCCGCTCCATGGCCTGCTCGCGCGCGGAGTACATCGCCTCGGTGTAGTTCGTCAGCTCGACGTTCTGGGACGACTGCCGGATCGCCGCGCCGGCGCCGCGTCGGGCCGCATAGACGAAGCTGGCTCCGAAGACGAGGTCGAGCGGGAACCACCCGGCCCGGAGCAGCAGCGTGAGGTCGCGAGCGGACAGATCGGAGACGAAGGGGAGCGCCCGTGCTGCGGCGGCGCCCCGTGGATCCTCGCCCGACACCGGGCGCACGGCGGTGCCGACGAGATCGACCTCGATGTGGCGCGGCTGCACGTCGAGGTCGAACCTGACGCCGACGACCCCGTGCCCCTTGACTCGCACGCACTCGTCGCGCAACGCCTGCGCGGCCACCTCCAGCGCGGCGTTGCAAGCCTCGGAACCCAGCGCGGTCGACGACCCCATGTTCAGCATGCTCGAGGGCGAGCTCCACGTTCCCGGCGGGACCGAGACCACACCCACCCCGCAGACGAGATCGAGTGGCTCCCAGCCCGCGGCATGGAGCAGCAACGCCCCGTCCACCGTCAGGTCGGAGGTGATGCCACGGCCGGGCTCGGACGGTGGCGGAGCAGCCAGGGCCTGGGCCCCGCGCAGGAGCTCGGCCTTCGGGTCGCTCACCCGAGCCGCACCGTGGGGCGTGGCGGCGGGACGTCGTCGAAGTCCTTGAAGCGGCGGACCCGGTTTCCCCGCAGCGTGCAGTCCATGACCTCGTCCCCCTGGCCGATCTCCCTGGTGACGACGTCGATCGTGGCTGCGTGCATGGCGTCCCCACCCAGCTGGGCCCGCACCCGCTTGCGGGCGAGCTGGCGGACGGCCATGTGGGCCCGGGTCACCTGGTCCACCGTCTGGACGGCGGGACCGCCCCAGGCCACGTTCCCTTCCATGAGGTACTCGGTCATGCAGTACGCCCACACCCGCACGGACGCCATCGACGCCACGACCGCTACGGGCATGTACCCCGCTTCGACGGACTTGGTCAGCCGCTGGCCGGCCAGCGTGGTGCTCCACGGCACGGCGCCTGGCGGAGGCTCGAACCCGTCGATGTGCACCGCCGTCCCGAGGAAGTGGAACTCCGTGGTGTTCGACTCCGCCACCTGCGTGACGCGGTCGACCACGCCCACCACGCCGTGGGCCGCGTGCGCCTGCGCCTCCTCGATCATCCTCCCGAACGCCGAGCCGTACCCGCTGGCCCAAGCCGCCTCGACCCACGGCTGCTCGAAGTTCTGGCCCCACGTCCGGTGCTCGGTCGAGACGTACCCGTGCGGGCAGCGGTAGGACTCCTGATAGGCGCTGCGGTCGAGATCGGCATAGGGGTTCATGCCGCGCGAGAAACCGAACCCGGCTCCGTACCAGCCCCACTGCATGACGCAGAAACCCTGCACGAGTGCCACCGGCTGCAGGCCGAGATCGAGGCAGGCGGCGAAGTCCGGGACGGTGAGCCCCGACGAGAACCCAGTCGACTCCAGGCGGCGAACGGCTGCCTCGGGAAGGTCGCTACCGGGTCCGGTCACGACGCCACCGCGCTCAGTTGTCGAGGGAGATGATCGTGGTCGGCTTGGGCAACGTGACGTCGCCGCTGCGTTTGGTGACCGCCGTGCCCAACGCCAGGAACTCGATCGTGTGCGAACCCCACTGGTGCGACTTCTCCTCGAGCCGCACACCGACGATCCCGCTCGACTCGAGTCGGCCGGCTTCGTCCTGCATCCGCGTCATGGCCAACTCACGCGCTTCGTAGAGCGCCTGGGTGAAGTTGGGCAGCTCCACGTTCTGGCCCATGGACCCGAGGGCCTGCGTGAACTTGCGGTGCGCAATGTGGAACACGCAGGTGCCCATGACGAGTCCCTGGGGCACGTGGCCCGTCTGCATCAGGGTCCAGAAGTCCTGACCCGAGAGATCGGAGGTGAAGGGCTTCCCCAGGACGTTGCGGTACGAGGTCCCGTCCTCGGCCTTGACCGCCGTGCCGAAGGCGATGAACTCGGCAGCGTCGTTGCCCCACTCGTAGTAGTTCACGTCGAGCCGCACGCCGACCACGCCGTCGGCACCGAGCTCGTGTGCCTCCTCCTCCATGCGGGTCATGGCCAGCTCACGCGCCGTGTACATGGCCTCGGTCAGCTTCGTGAGCTCCTGGCTCTCGCCCCACCGCCGGGTCTGGATCCCGATGTGGTAGATCGACGATCCCATTACGAAACCAAGGGGGTGGAACCCCGCCTCTTTCACCAAGAGGAACTCGTTCACCGACAGGTCCGAGGTGAAGAGGCCGTGCTCGAGCTCCTCGAGCCGGTGGGCGGCATCCTTCGGAAGCCCCTCGGGCGAGGGCGCCCGGTCCGCTGACGTGTCGTCCCCGTCATCGCTCACGTCGAGCCTCCGATCACGATCCGTTCGAGAGCCTGGCGGGCCTCTTCGCTGTGGGCCGCCTCGGCCTGCAGTGCGCCGAGCAACCGGGTCAGCCACTCGTCCATCCCGACCTGTTCGCTCCGTATCCGTATGCCCCCGGAGCTGTGGCTCACGGTGCAGCACACGTTCGGCCCCTCGACCACGGCGTCGAGGGCATCCTCACCCAACGTCACCCGCACCGACTTGATCTCGTCGGACTTGCGAAAGCGACCCGCCCGCTCGACCACCAGGCGGTCGCCGAGCGCACCGGCAAGCTGCCCGACGAGCAATTTGAGCATGACCCGCAGGTCGCCCGAGTTCGCCGCGAGCTGGGCCACGGCCATGCTCAGGTCGTAGGAGCCATCGCCCGATCCGAAGGAATCGATCGGCTCTATCGACACAAAGCACATGGTACAGCCGGAGGCTCAGATCGAACCGCCGGGGCTCAGACGGCGATGTGCTCGCCTTCCCAGAGCTTGATCCCGCCCAGGATCCCCGCCGTGTTGTCCACCACGGTGATCCGCTCGAGCACCTCGCCCAGGTCGCGACGGTTGATCCGCGGTGCGTTCCCGCCACCGATGAAGAGGTGGTCGAAGAAGGTCAGCGCGTCGAGGTAGGCGATGGCCTTCTGCACGCGCTTGTTCCACCGCTTGTCGCCGACCTTCTTGCGCACCGGCTCGCCGAGCTGCTGGTTGAAGGTCTCGCCCTTGCGGAACTCGACGTCCGCGAACTCCTGGTGCGGCAGGAGCCGCCCGTCAATGAAGAACGCCGTGCCGAAGCCGGTACCGAGCGTGACGACCGCCTCGAATCCCTTGCCCTCCACCACCGCCGCTCCCTGCACGTCGGCGTCGTTCGCCACGCGGCACGGCTTGCCGATCGACTCCCCCAGGGCGGAGGCCAGATCGAAACCTGACCACGCCTGCAGGAGTCCAGAGTCGATCGGGCTACCCGGACCCTTGGTGGTCACGAAGTGCGGCGCGCTGAGCACCCGGCCGGAACGCACCATGCCCGGGAATCCGCACGAGACCCGGTCGGCTTCGGGAAGCTTGCTGGCCAACCCGGTGAGCTTCTGCACCAGCAGGTCGGGCGGCATGGGGTACGTCGTGGGGATCTTCACTCGGTCCGCCACCACCGTCCCCGTCGCGCCGAGCACGTTGGCCTTGAGCCCCGTCCCGCCCACGTCGATGGCCAGTGTGTACGGGTGGATGTGTTCGCCCGGGCCCGGATCGCCCGGCGAGATGTCGGTCACGGCACGAGCGTATCCAACGACGCGTCTTCAGGCGCCGAGCACGGTGTGGACGAGCTCGCGCAGCTGCCCGCCGAGCTCGTCGTCGGGGACGTCCACGAAGGCGTCGCCCGAGAGGAAGAGACTCGAGAACACCACTCCCACCGCGGCCGCCATCTTGACCCGATGGGCCTGCGGGAGCCTGGTGTCGTTCAGCACCTTGCGGAACTGGTTCTGGATGTCCTCGTGCTCGGCCTCGTGCTCGGAGCGGTGCAGCTTCTCGAGCGCGGCCTGGTTGCGCTCGTGCATCAAGAAGATCTTCCGCTGGGCCATGATCTCGCCCAGGATCTCGTCGAGCAGCCCGCCCCAGAGCTCCAGGCTGACCGGCTCGTCCCCCATGCGCATGAGCGCCTCGCGGCCGAAGTCGTGGAGCCGCATGTGCAGCGCCATCAAGATGTCGTCCTTCGACTCGAAGTGGTAGTAGAGCGCAGCCTTGGTCACCCCGAGCCGCTCGGCGATCTCGCGCAGGCTGCTCCCGTCGTAGCCCTGTTCGATGAAGAGGTCGAGGGCCACGTCGAGGATCCGCGCTCGGGTGCCCTGGGCGGCGCCCTCCCGCGGGTTCGAGTCCGTGACCGCGGTCACCGGCTCCTCACCTCTCTCACCATGACGACCTCATCTCGCCCTCATTTCTACTTGACGACAGGTAAGTACCAGGCATACCCTACTCCTCGGCACCACTCTACTAACCGGCAGGTAAGGAACCCATGGCTGGCACCGACACGGAGCTGATGATCGAGGCCAGGGGCCTGAAAAAGCGCTACGGGGACACCGAGGCCCTGGCCGGCGTGGACCTGGCCGTGCCCGCCGGGACCATCCTGGGGCTGCTCGGCCCGAACGGCGCCGGCAAGACCACCGCCGTGCGCATCCTGACCACGCTCGCCCTGCCCGACGAGGGGTCGGCGCACGTGGCCGGCATCGACGTGGTGCGCCACCCCGGAGAGGTGCGGCGCAACATCGGCGTGGCCGCCCAGGACGCCACGCTCGACCCGCTCCTGACGGGGCGCCAGAACCTGACGCTGGTGGGCGAGCTGTCCCACCTGGGCCGGGGCGCAGCGCGCGCCAGGGCCACCGAACTGCTGGCCCGCTTCGAGCTGACCGACGCCGCCGACCGGGTGCTCAAGGGCTACTCGGGTGGGATGCGCCGCCGGCTCGACCTGGCGGCGTCGCTCATGACCCGCCCACCCGTGCTGTTCCTCGACGAGCCCACCACCGGCCTCGACCCGACCAGCCGCCAGCGCGTCTGGGACGCCGTCCGCGAGCTGATCGCCGAGGGCGTGACCGTGCTGTTGACCACCCAGTACCTCGAGGAGGCCGACGCGCTGGCCAACCGCATCGTGGTGATAGATCACGGAAAGGTGATCGCCGACGGGACGCCCCACGAGCTCAAGGAGGCCAGCCGGTCGGCCCACCTCCGGGTGACGCTGGCCGAGCCGCACCCCGCGGCGGCGGCCGCCATGGCGCCGCTGGCCGTGGGCCAGATCCGCCTGAGTGACGGCGGACGGACACTCGTCGCCGCGGTGAACAGCTCGACCGGGCTCGCCACCGCCGTGGTGCGGGCCCTCGACGACGCCGGCGTGGTGGTGGACAACATCGAGGTGCGCCAGCCCTCGCTCGACGACGTGTTCTTCTCCCTCACCGGGGGTCACATCGAAGAGGAGTCGGCCATCGCCGACGACGCGCACCAGCTCGAGGAGGCACGGGTATGACCACCACGGCACTGCAACCGGCAGCGGGCACGTTGCGCGCGCCCGCGGGCCGGTGGTTCGGCCCACTCTCGGACATCTGGGCCATGACCCGGCGCAACCTGGTGCACATCTCGCGCGAGCCGATGCAGCTCTCGGACGTCACCATCCAGCCAGTGCTCTTCACTGTCCTGTTCGTGTACATCTTCGGCGGGGCCATCCCCATCCCGGGGGGCGGGAGCTACACCGATTACGCCATCGCGGGCCTACTGGCCCTCAACCTGGTGACGTCGACCATGGGCACCGCGGTCGGGCTCAGCACCGACCTGCACGAGGGCATGATCGACCGCTTCCGGGCCTTGCCGATGTGGCGCTCGGCGGTGCTGGTCGGGCGCTCGGTGGCCGACCTCATGACAGCGTGTCTGTGCGCGTTCATCGTGGCCATTGTTGGGCTGGCGGTCGGGTGGCGTCCCGAGTCGAACCTGGCCGGCACCGTGGCCGGCTTCCTCCTGGTGCTCCTGTTCGCCTACGCCCTCACCTGGGTCGCCGCGCTCGTGGGCCTGAACTCCAAGAGCCCCGAGTCGGCTGCCTCGATCGGCTTCATCGTGCTGTTCCCTCTGGCCTTCATCTCCAACGCCATGGTCCCAACCACCCACATGCCGGGCTGGATGCAGACCATCGCCGACTGGAACCCGGTGAGCGCGGTCTGTGCCGGCGCCCGCGACCTGTGGGGGAACCCCAACCCCTCGGCGTCGATCCAGGCCTGGCCCATGCAGCACCCGGTCACCGCCGCCCTGCTCTGGTCGTTCGCCATCCTGGCGGTCGCCGGCCCGATGGCCGCGCACGTCTTCAAGAAGCGCACCACCGAGTAGCCCCCGGGCGAGCCCCACTGGGTGGTCCAGCGGGAAATCACAACACATGCACAACGGACTGCTCCCCGGCGCGGCGATCCCGCGTGAGGGACTTGCACAACGGACGGACAACGCACCCGCCGTGGACAGCATTTTTGGGATGCCGTTGTCATTTTTCGTGACTTTCGCTTCCTGCGGGTGCACACGACCTGCCTTACCCTGACGGGACACATGGCGGAGGAGATGCTCTTCACCGTGGCCGGCTCCGTGGCGATGCCGGCCCAGATGATCTCGCTCGAGGAGGCGGGGCTCGAGGAGCGCGCCGACTTGCAGGAGTGGGTCCTGTCCAACCCCATGATCCTGGGGCAGGCCGTGAAGGTCATCACCTTCGAGTTCGAGGGCCTCCCGATGACCGTGGGCGGGCGGGACCGCATCAACGTGCTCGGCCTCGGCGCCGACGGCCGCCTGGTGGTGGCCGAGCTCAAGAGCAGCCGCACACCCGACGTCGAGGTGGCCGCGCTCAAGTACGCCGCCATGGCCAGCCGGCTCCTCCCCGAGTCGCTGGCCGGGCACTACGCCCGCTTCCAGGCCCGGCTCCAGTCGCCCGTCTCACCCGAGGAAGCGCTGGCCGAGCTGCAGGCCCACGCCCCCGAGATGTCCCCCGAATCGCTGCGCCGGCCCCGCCTGGTGCTCCTGGCCCACGACTTCTCGCCACTGGTCACCGCCAGCGTGGTCTGGCTGAGCGAGATGGGCCTCGACATCACCCTGATGCAGATCAGCGCCTTCCGCTCCTACGTGTACAACCAGGCCGGGTCGAGCAGCGTGCCCATGGTCTCGGTCAGCAAGCTCTACCCACTGCGCGAGGTCGAGGAGTTCACCATCAGCCCCGAGCGCCAGCTGGCCAAGGAGATGGCCGAGGCCAAGCGCCGCGTGCACGACGCCAGCACGGTGCGCCGCCTGGTGGCCACCGAGTCGATCGCCGACGGCGCGGTCCTCACCCTGAGCCCGCCCTCGGACCTCGACCCCGAGACGCGCAACCAGCTCGAGCTCTGGCTCCACGACGACCCGGCCCGGCGCACGGCCTACTGGCAGAACAACATGGCGGCGCCGCTGGTGTGGGACGCCGACAAGCTGGCCTATACGCCCGCCGCGCTCGTGCGCAGCATCATGGAGCTGGCCACCGGGATCAGCCAGGAGTACGCCGGCAGCCCGTGGTGGCGCGACACCAGCGGCTGGACCCTGGCCGAGCTGGCCAGCCCGGCCGGCGGCGGCAAGGGCGCCCTTTACCGCGACTTCTGGTCACGCTGGCTCGAGAAGGTGCGGCTGCGCCACCCCCACTGGACCCGGATGTCCACCCTGCCGGCCCAGAACTTCATCACCCTGCCCTCCCCGCTCAAGGGCACCCACTACGGGCTGAGCTTCGCCGCCGGCGGCCGGCTGCGCTCGGACTTCTTCATCGACCTGGGCTCCCCCGAGGCCAGCGCGGCCCAGTTCGAGGCCATCTACACCCAGCGCGACCAGATCGAGACCCTCTACGGCGCACCGCTCTCCTGGGAGCGCCTGCCCGACCGATCCGCCTTCCGGGTGGCCGACTACAGCGAGGGCGACATCACCCGCTCGGAGGAGTACGCCTTCTACATCGACTGGATGATGGACGCCCAGGAGCGCATGCACCGCGCCATCGGCGAGATCGCGCACGCCGGCGAGCCCCCTGACGAGGGTTTCGAGCGGCGCGCAGCGCCGCGCTAGGAGCGCTTGAGCTTCCAGACCGCCAGCGGGGCGAACACGGCCACCAGCCCGATCGTCCACCACAGCGAGGGGTAGAGATAGGTCGAGAGCGGGTGCCCGAGCAACGCCTCCGCCTTGGGCCCGCCGGTCAGGATGCGCGCCGTGTTGACCATCTGGGTCATGGGCTGGTGCTCGGCGAACCCCTGCATCCACCCGGGCATGGTGGCCACCGGCACGTAGGCCGACGAGACGAAGGTGAGGGGGAAGACGAGGAAGGCCAGGCTCTGCGCCGCCTGGGGACTTCCGGCGGAGAGCCCCATGAAGATGAACATCCACACGAAGGCGAAGCCGTAGAGGATGGTGAGCCAGAACGCGGCGATGGCGCCGGCCACCGTGCCGCCGATGCGGAACCCGACGGCGAAGCCCACGATGGTCATGACGAATGTGCCCCACGCCACCAGCGCCGTGTCGGCCCCGACCCGTCCGGTCACGATGGCCAGGAGGCGGATGGGGAGGCTGCGCAACCGGTCGAATAGGCCGCCCTCCTTGTCGTCGGCCACGCCGCTCGCCGCGCCCATGCCCTGGAACAGCACGCCGGTCACCACGAACCCGGGCACCAGGAAGTCGACGTAGGTGAGGTTGCCCGTGTGCGAGACCGCCCCGCCGAAGACGTAGCGGAAGATCAACAGGAACAGCACGCCCTGGGCCGTGCCGGCGATGATCAGCGTGGGCGTGCGGATGAACTTCTTGAGCGTCCTCAGTGCCACCTGGCCGGTGGCCACCAGGTACGAGGCCCCCTTGTTGAGGGTGGCCCCGGGGGGTGCCGGGAGGACCGGGTCGAGGGTGACGTCCATGGTCATGCGGTGCGCTCCTTCTCGGTGGTGTCGTGCTGGTTCGAATGCCCGTTCGGGTGGGCCGCTCTTGCATGGGTGCCGTCGGCGACGGCCGCTGCCGCGCCCCTTCCCGTCAACGAGAGGAAGACCTCGTCGAGCGTGGGCCGGCGCAGGGCGATGTCCTCGACCGTGACGCCGGCGTCGTCGAGGGCGCGGATGAGCAGCGGGAGCAGCTTGGCCCCGTCGGGCGTGGCCAGCGAGGCCCGCCGGGTGGCCGGGTCGACCGTGGGCTCGGCCCCGCCGACCCGACCGAGCACTTCGGCGGCGCGCTGCATGATGGCCGCGTCGGCGGTGTGCAGCTCCACCCGGTCCGCGCCCACCTGCGATTTGAGCTCGCCCGGCGTCCCCTGGGCGATCACCCGGCCGCCGTCGATGATGACGACGAGGCTGGCCAGCCGGTCCGCCTCGTCGAGGTACTGGGTGGTGAGCAGGATGTCGGTCCCCGCCCGGCCCATGGCCCGGATGCCGTCCCACACCTCGTTGCGGCTCCCCGGGTCGAGCCCGGTGGTGGGCTCGTCGAGGAGCAGGAGCCGCGGCGAGCCGACCAGGCTGGCCCCGAGATCGAGCCGCCGGCGCATGCCGCCCGAGTAGGTCTTCACGTAGCGGTCCGCCGCATTGGTCAGGTCGATCTGCTCGAGGATGCGATCCGCGCTGCCGCGCCGCCTGCTTGGAGCTCTGGCCGTAGAGGCGGGCCACCATCATGAGGTTCTCCCGGCCGCTCATCATCTCCTCGACCGCGGCGGACTGGCCGGCCAGGCCGATGCGCCGGCGCACTGCCATGGGGTCGCGGGCCACGTTGTACCCGTCGACGTGGAGCGTCCCGGTGTCGGGCTCGAGCAGCGTGGCCACCATGCGGATGAAGGTGGTCTTGCCGGCGCCGTTCGGCCCGAGGATGGCCACCGGCTCGCCGGGCGGCACGCTGAGGGTCAGCCCCGCCAGTGCCTGCACCTTGCCGAAACGCTTGCTCAGGCCCTCGGCCTCGATCAGCGCGTGTCCTTCGCTCATGCTCCCGCCTCCCCTCTCGTCGTGCTCATTCGTTCTCTCCGCCTTCGTATGCGCTCTCCGCTCCGGTCTCACGCGGCAGCTCGAAGCTGAAGTGCACCGCGTCGGGATCGAACTCCCCGCCGTGGAACGCCCGCCACATCTCGAGTCCCTCGAGCGTGTCGTCCGCCATCTCGTCGGCCAGGGCGGAGACGAACCGCAGCTCGGACTGCAGCTGTCCCTCCTCGTACTCGGCCTCGAGGGCGAACAGCCGGGGCAATCCGAGCGTACGGGCCATGTCCATGGTGCCGCGCAGGGCGACCAACTGGACGGTGAGCGCCTCGGCCCGGCGTCGCAGCGCGGCCCGGGCGTCGTCGGGATGCAGCGCCGCGATGAACGAGAGCCCGGCCATGAAGGCCGGGTATTCCTTGGACGGAGTGCCGATCAGCTCGGTGAGCCAGTCGGTCATCTCGATCACGCCCGGATCGGTGATGGCGTACACGGTCCGCTGCGGGCGCTTGCCTTCCTGGACCGTGCCGGTGGCCTTGATGAACCCCTTCTTCTCGAGCGACTCGACCACGGCGTACAGGGAGCCGTAGTTCAGGCGGACGCTCTCGTGCTTGGCCCGGGACCGGAGGGTCTGGGCCACCTCGTAGGGGTGCATGGGCTTCTCGTAGAGGCTCACCAGCACGGCGAGCGCCAGCGGGTTCGCCCGGGAGGACCGTGACCACCGAGGTGCCATACGGACAGAATATCCGATTTAGAATATTCGGCAAGCGCCTCCTCCCGCCGGCGGGCCGGGGCGCGAGACTCCGGGCCGGGAGCGAGGCCGGGAGGTAGACCGTGAGCCCAGAGCAACCGGGACGGGGCGACCTGGCCGCCTGGTGGGCGTCGCGGCCGGCCAACTACTACGACGCCACCCCGAACCTGGCCCGGGTCCTCGACCATCGGGCCGGTCCGGCCGTGCGGGTGCGGTTGGAGCCGGCGCTGCGCTCGTTCGGCCAGGCCGTCGCCACCGTTGTGGAGCCGGCCGTCGTGACGCTCGAGGCCCACCGTGAGCTCCCGGCGCACGTGCCCTTCGACGGCATCGGGCGCCTGGTGGAGCGGATCGAGTTCCACCCGGGCTATGCCGAGGCGGGCCGGGCCATCTGGTCCTCGGGGATCCTCGCCGCCGCCTCGGGTCAACCGGACGTGCCCCCGGCCTTCGCTCTGGCGACGCGCTTCTACCTGCTGACCCACTGCGGCGAGGGTGGCCACGCCTGCCCGGTGGTGTGCACCGAGGGGGCCATCCGCGCCCTGGCCAACCGGGGCAGCCACGAGCTACGCCGGCGCTTCCTCCCCGGGCTCACCACGCCCGACTACGACCGGTGCCTACGCGCCTCGCAGTTCCTGACCGAGGTCCAGGGGGGATCGGACGTGGGGGCGAACGCGGCGCGGGCGGTCCCCGACCCCGACACCCGGGCGCATGGCGCATCAGCGGGGAGAAGTGGTTCTGCTCCGTGGCCGACGCCGACGTGTTCGTGGTCACCGCCCGGCCGGAGGGAGCACCCGAGGGGACACGCGGCCTGGGCTGCTTCCTGGTCCCCCGCCTCCTCGAGGGGTCGACCCCGAACGGATTCCGCATGAGACGGCTCAAGGACAAGCTCGGCACCCGCGGCCTGGCTTCGGCCGAGATCGACTTCGACGGTGCGCGGGCCTGGCCCATCGGGCCGATCAGCGAGGGGTTCCACGTCGCCGTGGAGGAGCTGCTGGACACCTCGCGCTGGCTCAACGCCGTGGGCTCGACGGGCATCATGCGCCGGGCCTACCTCGAGGCCTCCTCCTTCGCCCGCCACCGCCGGGCGTTCGGCGCTCCCGTGGCCTTGTTCCCCGCCGTGCGCGAGCAGCTGGCCCTGATGAAGGTCGAAGAGCACGGGGCGCTGGCCTCCACCATGGCTCTGACCGCGCTGCTGGCCAGGCTCGACGAGGGAACGGGGGACGAGGTCGCCACCGGTGCGTACCGACTGCTGGTGAACGCCAACAAGTACGTTACCTCCGTCTCGGCCACCGAGGTGGCCCGCCAGGGGATCGAGGTGCTCGGGGGGAACGGCACCATCGAGGACTTCTCCCCGTTGCCGCGCCTGTACCGCGACGCCATGGTCTTCGAGAGCTGGGAGGGCACGCACAACGTGCTCTGCGCGCAGGTGCGCCGCGACTGCGGCCGTCACGGCGTCCTCGAGCCGACGCTGGCCTGGCTGCGCGCCGAGTTGGCCGGCGCGAGCGGCGCCGGCGCCCCCACCCACCACGTCGAGCAGATCTCCTCCGCGCTCGACGCGCTCGAGGCGCGCCTGCGGCACTCCGTCGACGCGGCGAGGAACGAGGCCGGAGGCGGCATCGGCGCCGCACCGCAGTTCCGCAGACTGCTCGATCTCCTGGTCCGCCTGGTCCAGGCAGCCTGCCTGCTCGCCGAGGCCGGACACGAGGGCCCCGGCTCGGAGAAGGAGGCGGTCGCCGCGCTCTACCTCCGCCGCCACGTCCCGGCCGGCAACCTCCCCGAGGACGACCCGACGTGGCCCCACCTGATCGATGCGGCGCTGGCCGGCGACGCCGGCTGAGCCACCGGGTGATCCGGGCTACGCCTCGACCGGCGGGAGGCCCATCATCTCCCGGAACTCGGCCGTGGTGTTCACATGCGGAAACGGCTCCTGAGGCACGGGGACACCCAGCCGCTCACACAGCGGAGCCCACCCGTCGTCGGCCCGCCACTCGAGCAACCGATCTGTCGGCACGCCGCTCCGCACCGCGTCGTTGTGCCTCTCGAAGGCCGCGATCATGGCGTCGCGCTCTTCGACGCGATCGCTGAATCGCTGATCCAAGAGACGGAACATGGCCGCCATCCACTCGTCCCCCCGCTCCATGCCGAGGCGTAGGCCGCCGAAGATCGTGTTCGCGCAGCTCGTGTACCACGCGTCCGGATCACGAACCGAGAGCACCACCAGCGCTTCGGGGTGGGCCTCGGAGAGCTCGGGCCAGAAGCTGGCACCGGGCCAGTCGACCTGGGCCACGTACCCAGCCATCAGGGCACGCCAGTCGACGGGGCGCCCGTCGACGCCGTCGGTCCACACGGGCACTTCGTCTGGATGGGCGAACACCTCGACCATGTGGTGACAGGGTCCTCCGAGCAGCTGCTCGAAAGCCAGCTTCAAGGAGTGCGTCCCCGTCCGCCCCACTCCGGCACCAACGACCTTGAGCATCTCGTGCCTCCCCCTCCGATGGCCGGCCCCCCCGGCGCGCCATCGCTCGCTGACGCTAACCCGCTTTGCCCTCAGCCGAAGGGGGTCGGGATCTCCCGCGGCTGGGGCACCGGGTGGCGCAGCTCGGGCTCGCCCGGCTTCTTCTGCCGCTTGGGCAGGGCCACCTCGCGGTGCTCGGAGCGCTCGTAGGGGATCTGGCTCAGCAGGTGCGTGATGATGTTGAGCCGGCCCCGCTTCTTGTCGTCGGTGTGCGCGACGTACCACGGTGCCCACGAGGTGTCGCTGGCCCGGAACATCTCGTCGCGGGCAGCCTCGTAGTCCCACCAGCGGCTGTAGGACTTGAGGTCCATGTCCGAGAGCTTCCAGATCTTGCGCGGGTCGTTGATCCGGCTCTCGAGCCGCCGGGTCTGCTCGTCGGGGCTGACCTCGAGCCAGTACTTGATCAGGATGATCCCCGAGTCGACCATGGTGCGCTCCACCAGCGGCACGCCCTCGAGGAAGCGGTGCGCCTCCTCCTCGGTGCAGAACCCCATGACCCGCTCGATGCCGGCGCGGTTGTACCAGCTGCGGTCGAAGATGACGACCTCGCCGGCGGCGGGCAGGTGGGGCACGTAGCGCTGAATGAACATCTGGGAACGCTCGCGGTCGTTGGGCGCCGGCAGCGCCACCACCCGGAAGACCCGCGGGCTCACCCGCTCGGTGATGGCCTTGATGGTCCCGCCCTTGCCCGCGGTGTCACGACCCTCGAAGACCACGCAGACCTTGGCCCCGCTGGCCTTGACCCACTCCTGCATGGTCACCAGCTCGCCGTGGAGCGCGCGCAGCTCGTTCTCGTAGTCCTTGCGCTTCATGCGCCCCTGAGCCTCGGGAGCCTCCTGGTCCCTCACGCCGCGGCCTCGGTCACCTTGACGCCACCCGTCACGGCCTGCTCGACGCTGAGGACGCCCACCGCTGCGGTCACCTTGCGTCGGCGGAACACTTTGGACACCTCGACGACCATGGGGAGCAGGAGCGCGAGGCCGAGGCAGGCCAGCCACTGCCGACCGGTGAGGGCCTGGGTCAGCAGGCCGCTCTGCAGCGTGGGCAGCTGGGTACCGAGCACCAGCATGACCACGGGGAACACCGAGATGATCACCGCCTTGAGGACTGGGGGGCCGAGTCCGCTGGCCGGGTCGCGCCGGTTGGTCAGGGCGTTGAACACCGTGCCGAGCCCCATGACGACGAAGGTCATGGTCATCGACGCGCTGGCCCGCGTCGGCTGCGGCGTGTCGGGCCCGGCCACCAACGGGATGAGTGCGGCCACAAAGAGCACGAACCCGTAGAGCACCCACGAGAAGATGGCCACCCGGTTGGTGATCGGCACCTTGGGGTCGCGCGGCGGGCGTGTCATGACGTCGGGGTCGCCGGGGTCCGAGGCGATGACCACCACGCCGGCCGACGTCATGAAGAAGAGGAGGTACAGGACCATCGAGGGCGTGAGCGCCACGCCGCTGTTGATGTCGAAGGCGGACGCCGCCACGAAGAGCATCACCAGCGCCAGCAGCTGGGTCATCTGGTAGCGCACGTACGAGACGATCTTCTCGTACACGCGGCGCCCGATCTCCACGGCGTGCACCAGGGTGCCGAAGTTGTCGTCGGTCAGGATCATGCGCGCCGCCTGCTTGGTCACCTCGCTGCCACTGCCCATGGCCACGCCGATGTCGGCCTGCTTGAGCGCCGCCGCGTCGTTCACGGCGTCGCCGGTCATGGCCACGATCAGCCCCTCGCGCTGCATCGCCCGGGCCAGGCGCAGCTTGTCCTCGGGCGAGACCCGGCCGAACACGTGGAGCTCGGGCAGCCGGCGCACCAGCTCGTCGTCGGAGAGCGCCTGCAGCTCGCTGCCGCTGATGGCTCCGGGGCCGAGCCCGAGCGAGCGCCCGATGGCCGTGGCCGTCACGGCGTGGTCCCCGGTGATCATGCGCACGTCGATGCCCACGGCCAGCGCGGTGTGCACCGCACCGGCGGCCTCGGCCCGCAGTGGGTCGATGATGCCGACCATGCCCACGAAGGCCAGGTCCTCGGTGAGCGCCATGGGGTCGTCGTGCATGGTGGCCAGCTCCTCGTCGGCCACCAGGCGGGCGGCGAACGCCAGCACCCGCAGCCCCTGCCCGCCCATGCGTTCGTTGGCCCGGTCGATCTCGCCCCTGGCCTCGGCCACCGGGACCTGCGACCCGCTGAAGGGCCCGCCAACCTGCGAGCAGCGGGAGATGACGACGTCGGGCGCCCCCTTGACCAGCTCGATCACGTACTCGGTCCCCTCGAGCGTCACGTGGTGGTAGGTGGCCATGAACTTGTACTCGGAATCGAAGGGCACCTCGGCCAGGCGGGGGTAGGCCCGCCGGGTCTCCTCGGCGTCGACCCCGAGCTTGGCGGCCAGCACCACCAGCGCCGCCTCGGTCGGGTCCCCCACCACGTTGCCGGCGTCATCGACGGTGGCGTCGCTGTCGAGGCTCAGCCCCAGGGCCAGGCGGGTGAAGTCGGGTGCGGGCGCGCCGGCCACCGCCTTGATCTCGCCGGTCTTGCGGTACCCCTCGCCCTCCACGTGGAACCAGGCCCCGTCGGCGTAGACGGTCGAGACCATCATCTGGTTGAGCGTCAGGGTCCCGGTCTTGTCGGTGTTGATGGCGCTGGTCGCCCCGAGCGTCTCCACGTCGGCCAGGTTCTTGACCACGGCCTTGGACTCGGCCAGCTCCTTGGCGCCCATGGAGAGGAGCCCCGAGACGAAGGCCGGCAGTCCGGTCGGGATGGCCGAGATGGCCATGGCCGTGCCGAGCAGCAGGAGCTGCTTGCCGGGGATGCCCCGGGCCAGGCCCACCACGAAGATGAAGGCCACGGCCGACCAGGCGATGATGGCCAGCACCTTGGTCAGCGAGTCGAGCTCCCGCTGCAGGGGCGAGCGCGTGCGGGTGACCGAGCTCAGCATGGTGGCGATCTGGCCCATCTGGGTCTCCATGCCCGTCGCCGTCACCAGGACGGTGGCCGTGCCCCGGGTCACCGAGGTGTTCTGGAAGGCCATGTTGGTGCGGTCTCCGAGCGCCACGTCGCCCGCCGGCAGCGTGCGCGCCTCCTTGCTCACCGGCGCGCTCTCACCGGTGAGCGCAGCCTCCTGGGTCTCCAGCGTGGCGCACTGCACGATGCGGCCGTCGGCCGGCACGATGTCGCCCGCCTCGAGCTGCACCACGTCGCCCGGGACCAGGTCGACCGCGGGCACCAGGGCCAGGACGCCGTCGCGCACCACCTTGGCCTGGGGCACCTGCATCTTGGACAGGGCGTCCACGCTGGCCCGGGCCTTGAGCTCCTGTCGGGTCCCGAGGGTCACGTTGAGCAGGATCAGGAACGCCACGATCACGGCGGTGGAGAACTGGCTGATGAGCAGGCTCACCACGGTGACCGCCACCAGCATGATGTTCATGGGGTCGCGCAGCTGGCCGCCGGCCACGGCCCACAGCGACGGTGGCTTCTCCCGGGCGATCTCGTTGGGACCGAAGCGGGTCAGCCGGGACGCCGACTCGCTCCGGCTCAGACCGCTCGCGGCGTCGCTCCCCATGGCGGCCACGACCGAGGCCACGTCGACCGCGTACCAGGACTTGGCGGCCTCGGGCCTGAGGGTGGCCGGCGTATCGGAGGACGTGGCCATACCCTCATCATGCTCGTTCGGGCTGCGTGCCGCTCGGGCGCTCCTAAGGTGCCTACGTGGCCCCCGTCGTCCTCCACGTCGCCCCGCACCCCGACGACGAGGCCCTCGGCTGCCCGGGCGCGCTGCTCCACCTGCACGAGCGCGGGTGGAAGGTGGTCAGCCTCTTCGCCAGCCTGGGGCAGCGGCCGCAGTGGGAGCGCCGCCGCGCCGAGGCGGAGGAGGCCTCGGCCCGGGCCGGCTTCGTCCCCGTGTTCGCCGATCCGCCGCTGGACCTCGACCTGGGTCCCGGTGGCGACCTGCCGGGCGCCACGCGACGCGTCACCGAGATGCTGCCGGGGCTGGTGACCGAGCACGGCGCCTCGATCGTGGTCTCCCCCTCGCCCCACGACGTCCACCACGGCCACGAGGCGGTCGGACGTGGGGTCGAGCGCGCCCTGGCGGCGCTGCCCGCGGGCCTGCGGTGGTGGATGTGGGGCCTCTGGGGGGAGCTTCCGGTTCCCAACGTGTACTACGGCTTCGACGAGCCGGTCCTGACCCGAGCCCTGCACGTGCTCGACGCGTACTACGGCGAGCTGGCGCGCAACGACTACCGCCGCTTCCTCGCCGGGCGGGCGGCCGTCACGTCGGTGACCGGGAGCGAGCGGGTCTTCGGTTTCGGTGCTGCGGCAGCCAGCACGCGGCCCTACGCCGAGGTGCTGACCGAGGTGCGGTTGCTCGACGGCCGCTTCCTGGCCTCCGAACCCCACCAGCTTGACGAGGGGCCCGAGCCGGCCGCCCTCTACGACGTCGACCTCACGGCGTGGATCGAGGGACCGAGCGCACGCCAGCTGGTCGGCCCGCCCCACGAGGCGCGGGCGGCGCAGTAGGTGCCACCGCTCGCGGGCCGTGTGGCCCGGCGCATGGCCGCCACGTAGAATCCATGGGCTCCCGGGGTGGGCAGGCCGGCGACAACGCGTGCCACCCGGGGCGATCGGGACGACCGAGACGATCAGGACGATCAGGACGATCAGGACGACGAGGAAGGACGGCAGTGGCGATCCAATTGAAGGCCGGGATGAAGCTGCGCAGCGTGACGGACGCCTGCGAGGTCGTCGTGGTGAAGGCACCCGGCGACCCGGTGGACCTGCGCTGCGGCGGGCACCCCTTCGTCGCCCCCGACGCCGAGGCGGCGCCCGAGACCATGGTGGCCGGACTCGACGGCGGCACCCAGCTCGGCAAGCGCTACGGCGACGACGAGATCGGCGTGGAGCTGCTCTGCACCAAGGCCGGCGAGGCCTCGATCTCCATCGGGGACGAGCCGCTGGGCCTCAAGGGCGCCAAGCCCCTGCCCGCCTCGGACTGACCCCCACGTCCTGGTGATCGGAGTGCCCTCGTGAACATCGCCATGCTGCTCGAGATGGCGGCCGAAGGCGACCCCGAGCGTGTCGTCCTGGGCGCCCGCCAGGGGGGCCTCACGTCGGCCGAGCTGCTCGAGAAGGCCCGCCGGGCTGCCGTCTTCTTCGAGAAGGGCGGCAACGAGGTGGTCGGCTACTTCGGCCTCAACTCCGAGATCCTGCCCATCGCCCTGTTCGGGGCGGCACTGGCCGGGCTGCCCTTCGCCCCCATCAACTACCGGGCCCCCGACGAGCAGCTGCGGGGGATCCTGAACCGGGTCGCCGGCAGCCTGATGATCGCCGACGACGAGGAGGTCGAGCGCCTCCGTTCCATCGGCGCCGAGCACGTCGTCACCAAGGACGAGCTGACGGCGGCCATCGCCGAACCGGTGGCCGGCGAGCACCCCTTCGTCGACCCCGAGGAGGTCGGCATCCTGCTGTTCACCAGCGGGACCACCTCGGAGCCCAAGGCGGCCGTCCTGCGCCACCGGCACCTGGTCTCGTACATCATCACGAGCGTCGAGTTCCTGGGGTGCTCGCCCGACGAGGCCCAGCTGATCTGCGTCCCGCCGTACCACATCGCCGGGATGGCAGCCGTGCTGAGCTCCCTCTACGCCGGCCGGCGCATCATGTACCTGCCCTCCTTCGATGCCGAGGAGTGGGTGCAGTTGGCCGCGGCCGAGCACATCACCCACGCCATGGTCGTCCCGACCATGCTCGGGCGGATCCTCGACGCGGTGGAGCGCTCGGGCACCACCCTGCCGGCGCTGCGGCATCTCTCCTACGGCGGCGGGCGCATGCCCCTCGAGCTGGTCGAGCGAACGCTGCGCGACATGCCCCAGATCGACCTGGTGAACGCCTACGGGCTGACCGAGACCAGCTCGACCATCGCCATGTTGACCCCCGACGACCACCGGGAGGCCTTCGCCAGCGAGGACCCCGCCGTACGGGCCCGCCTGGGCTCGGTGGGCCGCCCCCTGCCGGCCCTCGAGGTCGAGGTGCGGGGCGAGGACGACAGCGTCCTGCCCCACGGTGAAAAGGGTGAGATCTGGGTGCGCGGCGAGCAGGTGGCCGGCGAGTACGTGGGCAAGAGTGTGCTCACCGACGACGGGTGGTTCCGCACCCGCGACGCCGGCTGGTTCGACGCCGAGGGCTACCTCTACGTGGACGGCCGGCTCGACGACGTCATCGTCCGCGGCGCCGAGAACATCTCGCCCGGCGAGATCGAAGAGGTGCTCATGGCGCACCCGGCGGTGGCCGAGGCGGCCGTGATCGGCATCCCCGACACCGAGTGGGGCGAGGCGGTGGCCTCGGTGGTGGTGCTGCACCCCGGCAAGGAGGCCACAGAGGCCGAGCTCCAGTCCTGGGTCAAGGAGAGGCTGCGCTCCACCAAGATGCCCTGCGTCGTCGAGTTTCGCGACCAGCTGCCCTACTCGCCGACCGGGAAGTTGCTGCGGCGGGTGCTGCGCGACGAGCTGTCCGAGTCGGACTCTTCGTAGAGGCCGGGCAGAGAGGCCGGGGACAGAGGCCCCGGGAAAGAGGTGGGGGGCCGGAACACCGGCCCCCCAAACCTCATCCCCCCCGTGTTCGCAGCGCTGCGCTGCCGCCCGAGACCGTACCGCAACGTGACCGCAATGACCACCGCACCCCCTCGGTCGGTGATTGTGCCCCTGAGCTGGGGTGATGCAACCTCTGTGACGCTCGGCGTCATTCTGCGATCATCGAGAGCGTGATGAGCCTGGACGACACCCTGGGGGCCGACGACTACGACGAGTTCGGCCTGCTCCACCTCAACGCCGCCGAGTGGGGCATCCCCCTCGAGGCACCGCCGGTCGTGACCCGCGAGAGCTTCACCCGGGCCGACGGCCAAGCGCTCTCCTACCTGCGCTGGGGCGAGGACGAACCCGAGCTGGTGCTCCTCCACGGCGCCGCGCAGAACGCACACACCTGGGACACGGTGCTGCTCGCCCTGGGCCGGCCGGCGATCGCCCTCGACCTGCCCGGCGCCGGCCACTCCGACTGGCGACCCGACCGCGACTACGGGCCGTGGCGCAACGCCGAGACGGTGGCGGAGCTGATTGACGCGCGAGCCCCCCGCGCCCGTGCCGTGGTCGGCATGTCCAACGGCGGCGCCTCGGCCATCCGCCTGGCCACCACCCGCCCGGATCTGTGCCCGCAGCTCGTTCTGGTCGACGTCACACCAGAGGTCTACGAGCGTGGCAAGGCACTCGCCACCGCCCCCGCACCGCGGCGTGACGCCGTGTCCCTGGCCTGGGGGCCGCGCTCGTACGCCACGTTCGAGGAGATGGCCCGGGCAGCCGTCGACCAGAGCCCGCGCCGCCCGCCCGAGGGCGTGCGCATCGGCGTGCGCCACAACGCCCGTCGCGGCGCGGACGGCCGCTGGCTCTGGCGCTACGACAGCTTCCGCACCGACACCGACCGGGCCACGGGCAGCGAGCCGGCGTGGTTCGACTTCCGTCCGCTCTGGGGCGACGTGGCCTCGCTCACGATGCCCGTCCTGCTCGTGCGCGGCGCCGAATCGCCCATGGTGGAGGACGAGGACGTGACCGCCATGCAGCACCTCCTGCCCACCATGGAGGTCGTGGTGGTCGAGGGTGCCGGCCACTCCGTGCAGAGTGACGGGCCGCTCGAGCTGGCCCAAACCATCGACCGGTTCGTCCCCACCGGCCCGGCCGACCTCCCCTGAGCACCGCCACCCGGAGGTGGCGATTTGATTCTCGGGTAATCTGGTCAGGAATTGAAACGGCGCCTGGCAAGAGGGCTGCCGGACTGACGGCGACCTGAACGACGGCGACCCCGAGGAGATCGATTTTCGATGCGCACGTTGACCCACCTCCAGCGACTGGAGGCCGAGAGCATCCACATCATGCGCGAGGCGGCCGCCGAGTCGGAGCGACCCGTGATGCTCTACTCGGTGGGCAAGGACAGCTCGGTCATGTTGCACCTGGCCGTCAAGGCCTTCTACCCCTCCCCCCACCCTTTCCGCTGCTGCACGTCGACACCACCTGGAAGTTCCAACAGATGTACGCCTTCCGGGACCAGATCGCCCAGGAGCTGGGCTTCGAACTGATCGTGCACAAGAACCCCGAGTGCATCCGCCTCGGCATCAACCCCTTCGACCACGGCTCGGCCGTGCACACCGACATGTGGAAGACCGAGGGACTCAAGCAGGCGCTCGACGCCCACCAGTTCGACCTGGCCTTCGGGGGCGCCCGGCGTGACGAGGAGAAGTCCCGGGCCAAGGAGCGGGTGTTCTCCATCCGATCCGCCCAGCACCAATGGGACCCCAAGCGCCAGCGCCCCGAGCTCTGGCGGATCTACAACGCCCGGACCAACCCGGGCGAGAGCGTCCGGGTCTTCCCCCTCTCGAACTGGACCGAGCTCGACGTGTGGCAGTACATCCACGAGGAGCAGATCCCGATCGTCCCGCTCTACCTGGCCTCACCCCGCCCGGTCGTCGAGCGCGACGGCGTCCTGATCATGGTCGACGACGACCGAATGCCCCTGGCGCCGGGCGAGGTACCCGAGATCCGCAGCGTGCGCTTCCGGACCCTGGGCTGCTACCCCTTGACCGGGGCGATCGAGAGCCGGGCCGACACGCTCACCGCCATCATCCAGGAGATGCTGCTCACCACCTCGTCGGAACGGCAGGGGCGGGTCATCGACCACGACTCCAGTGCCTCCATGGAGCGCAAGAAGCAGGAGGGGTACTTCTAAGTGGCACATTCCGACCCGCTCATCGCCGCCGACATCGACACCTACCTCGAGCGCCAACAGCACAAGTCGCTGCTGCGCTTCATCACCTGCGGATCGGTCGACGACGGCAAGAGCACGCTGATCGGCCGCTTCCTCTACGAGTCCAAGCTGGTCTTCGAGGACCACCTGGCCGCGCTGGAGGCCGACTCCAAGAAGGTGGGCACCCAAGGCGGCGAGCTCGACTTCGCCCTCCTGGTCGACGGGCTGGCCGCCGAGCGCGAGCAGGGCATCACCATCGACGTGGCCTACCGGTTCTTCTCCACCGAGAACCGCACCTTCGTGGTGGCGGACACCCCCGGGCACGAGCAGTACACCCGCAACATGGTCACCGGCGCCTCCACCGCCGACCTGGCGGTGATCCTGATCGATGCCCGCAAGGGGATCCTGACCCAGACCCGCCGCCACAGCTACCTGGTGTCCCTGCTCGGGATCCGCCACGTGGTCCTGGCCGTCAACAAGCTCGACCTGGTCGACTACAGCCAGGAGATCTACGAGACCATCGACGCCGACTACCGCGCCTTCGCCGCCGAGCTGGGCATCACCGACGTGGTCTCCATCCCGCTCTCGGCGCTGCGCGGCGACAACGTCACCGAGCACAGCGCCAACACCCCGTGGTACGACGGGCCCACCCTCATCCGCCACCTCGAGACGGTCGAAGTCGCCAACGAGCTGAGCGAACAGCCCTTCCGCCTGGTGGTGCAGTGGGTGAACCGGCCCGACCTCGACTTCCGGGGCTTCTCGGGCGTGGTGGTGGGAGGCACCGTCCGGCCAGGCGACCCCATCCGCGTGCTGCCGTCGGGGACTGAGTCCACCGTGTCGCGCATCGTCACCTACGACGGGGACCTCGACGAGGCCATCGCCGGCGATTCGATCACCATCTGCCTGGCCGACGAGGTGGACGTGAGCCGCGGCGACGTCATCGCCACGGCGTCGGCCCCGCCGGAGGTGGCCGACCAGTTCGAGACGCACATCGTGTGGATGAGCGAGGACGCCCTGCTCCCCGGTCGCCGCTACCTGGTCAAGGTGGGCGCCACCACGGTGGGCGCCACCGTGGACCACCCCAAGTACCAGGTGAACGTCAACACGCTCGAGCACATGGCCGCCAAGACCCTCGAGCTCAACCAGATCGGCATCGCCAACCTCTACCTCGACCGCCCCATCGCCTTCGACCCCTACGTCGAGAACCGTGACATGGGTGGCTTCATCGTCATCGACCGCATGACGAACAACACGATCGGCGCCGGGCTGATCCACTTCGCGCTGCGCCGGTCGACCAACGTGCACTGGCAGGCCATCGAGGTCGACAACCGGGCCCATGCCTCGCTCAAGCACCAGGAGCCGGCCGTGGTCTGGTTCACCGGGATCTCCGGCGCGGGCAAGTCGACCATCGCCAACATCGTCGAGCGCAAGCTGCACGCCGCCGGGCGCCACACCTACACGCTCGACGGGGACAATTTGCGCCACGGGCTCAACCGGGACCTGGGGTTCACCTCGGCCGACCGGGTGGAGAACGTGCGGCGCACGGCCGAGGTGGCCAGGCTCATGGCCGACGCCGGGCTCATCGTGCTGGTCTCGCTGATCTCTCCCTACCGGGCCGAGCGCGACCTGGCTCGAGACCTGGCCGGCGACGTGCCCTTCGTCGAGGTGTTCGTCGACACGCCCCTCGACGTGGCCGAGTCCCGTGACCGCAAGGGTCTCTACGCCAAGGCCCGGCGCGGCGAGCTGCCGAACTTCACCGGCATCGACGCCCCTTACGAGCGGCCCGAGAGCCCCGAGCTGCACGTGGCCACCGCCGAGTGCAGCGCCGAGGAGGCGGCCGACGCGGTGATCCAGCTTCTGTTGCGCTGAGCGGCGACCGGCCCCTAGACAGTGCCGGTGCGATCGACTGACCTGAACATCGACGTCACCGAGGCGGCCGGACTCGGTGAGCCGGCCCACGTGGCCCTGACCGTGACCGTGCCCGACGAGGTGCCCGCGGAGCCCGTGGTCTGCTTCGCCAAGCCCGGCGCGGGGTACTCGCGGGGATATTTCACCGAGGACCTGCCGGGGCCCGGACTGGCCGCGGGCACCGGCTCCCAGGCGGCCTGGCACGCCGAGCGCGGCTGGATCTTCGTGTCGGTCGACCACCTGGGAGTGGGATCCAGCTCCCAGCACGACCTCGAGCTGCTGGCCTACACGCCCGTGGTGGCCGCAGCCGAAGCCGCCGAGGCCGAGGTGCGGACACGGCTGGCGGCGGGCACCCTGCTCGACGGCCTGCCCGCGGTCGAGCGCCCGCTGATCCTCGGGATCGGGCAGTCCATGGGCGGCTGCCTGACCGTGGTGCAGCAGGGACGGCACCATCCATACGACGGCGTCGGGGTCTTGGGCTGCAGCGCCGTGCACACCCACCCGCCCACGCGCCCGGGCGCCCCGCCCCTCGTCCTGCCCTGGCTCCCCCGCGACGCCATGCCCTCGTCGAGGGTGTTCACCAACGCCCCCGCTCTGGCCGAGCAGACCCGCGAAGCCCGCGCCGCCAGCCTCGAGGAGGCTGCGTGGTCGTTCCACTGGGACGACGTCGACCCCGACTTGATCCGGAGCGACATCGACGGCTACCCGGGCCGCCACGGCAACGTGCCGCCGTGGGGAGCGGCCACCATCCCCATGGTCGTTGCCATGTGGTGCGCCGCCCCCGGGGCGATCCTGGTCGAGGCGGCCGCCATCCGGGCCCCGGTCCTGGTGGCCATGGGCGAGCGCGACGTGATCCCCGACCCGCGCGGCGAGGTGCGCGCCTATCAGTCGGCATGCAGCGTGGACCTGTTCATCTGCCCGCGCATGGCCCACATGCACAACTTCGCCGGCACCCGCGAGCTCTTCTGGCAACGGATCGAGACGTGGGCCGCGTGGGTGCGGGCCATGCGCGACGCCGGGCCGGCTTCGTGACCGAGCTCGAGACCGCGGACGACCTCGCTGCCATGCTCACCCTGGAGCGATTGGACCGGGACCTGTTCCGGGCCCGCAACGCCAGCTACGGCCGGCGCCCCAACCTCTTCGGCGGGCAGGTGGCGGCCCAGGCGTTGGTGGCCGCGGCCACGACCGTCGAGGCCGACCGCCTGCCCCACTCCTTCCACGGCTACTTCCTGCGACCGGGGCGCATCGACCTCCCGGTCATCCTCGAGGTCGACCGCGACCGCGACGGCCGCTCGTTCTCGGCCCGGCGCGTGGTGGCCGTGCAGGACGGTGAGGTCATCTTCTCCATGGCGTCGTCGTTCCACGTCGAACCCGAAGGTGGCGTCTTCGACGACGCGCCCCACCGGCCGGTGCCCACTCCCGAGGATGCGCCCCACGTCGGCAACTTCCCGCTGCTCGACGTGCGCGAGATCACGCCCACCGACGACGAGAACGACGTCTTCTCGGACCTGGCCTGGGTGCGCTCGGCCATCCCGCTCCCCGACGACCCGGTCGTCCACCGGGCCGCGCTGACCTTCATCTCGGACCTCGGGACGGGCTTCGGCCAGATCGCCGTCCCCGAGCTCGGCCGCGGCGGGCCCTCGGTGGACCACGCCATGTGGTTCCACGACTCCATCCGCGCCGACGACTGGGTGCTCATCGACCTGCGGCCCATCAAGGCGCGCAGCTGGCGCGGCTTGTACGACGGTTCCGTCCGCGACCGCGACGGCCGTCTGGGCGCCACCTTCGCCCAGGAGATGCTGCTGCTCCCCGGCACCGCGGACCGCCGGCGGCGCTACCGCACCCCCTAGCCGCACCCCTGATCCACACCCCCTGAGCCAGGCCCGGGTTCCGGCTCGGGCCCGGGCGTACTGTGGCCGCGATGCCGATCGCCATCACCGAGGACCACCGTGCCCTGGACCGCACAGTCTCGGAACTGCTGGCCGCCCGCGGTGCGCGCGCCGAGGCCCGGGCCCTGCTTGAGGCCGACACCGAGTCCATGCCGGCCTTCTGGGACGAGGCCGCCTCCCTCGGATGGCTCGGCCTGCACCTGCCCGAGAGCTGCGGCGGCGGCGGCTACGGCCTCCCCGAGCTGGTCGTGGTGGTCGAGGCCCTCGGGCGGGCCGTGGCCCCCGGTCCCTTCGTGCCCACCGTGATCGCCGGCGCGCTGCTCGACCGGGTGACCGCCGGCGGGACCCCGTCCAGGGAGACTCCATGGGGCGCAGAACTCCAGCGCTGGCTATGCGGGCTGGCCGACGGCTCGGTCCGGGCTGGCCTGGGCCTCACCTCTGACCTCACCTGCCCCACGGGCCGGGCCGCCGGAACGGCTCCAGCGGTGCTGGGTGGCGGGCTGGCCGACCTCCTCGTGCTGCGGGCCGGCGACGACGTCGTGGTGGTCGAGGCCACTGCCCCCGGGGTCACCGTCACCGTGCCCGCCAACCTCGACCCCACGCGCCGGTCGGCCCGGGTCGTCCTCGAGGGCGCGCCGGCCGTCGTGATCCCCGGGGGAGGGCGACTTCTGGTGGACCTGGCCCGGGTCGTCCTGGGAGCCGAGGCGGCCGGCGTCGCCGCGGCGTGCACCGAGCAGGCGGCGGCCTACGCCGCGGTACGGGTGCAGTTCGGCCGGCCCATCGGCACCTTCCAGGCCGTCAAGCACCACTGCGCCAACATGGCCATGGCCTCCGAGCTGGCCGCCGCGGCCGTGTGGGACGCCGCCCGGGCGGTCGAACAGGGCGGGGACCAGCTCTCCCTCGCCGCGGGCGACGCGGCCACGATGGCCCTCGTCGCGGCTGACGAGTGCGCACAGCTGAACATCCAGGTGCACGGGGGCATCGGCTTCACCTGGGAGCACGACGCCCACCTGTACCTGCGCCGCGCCGCCGCGCTGGCCGCCGTGGTCGGACCCGAGGCGGCCGCCTCCGACGTCGCCGGTCTCGAGCAACGGGGCGTCCGGCGGGTGCGCACCGTCGACCTGCCGCCCGAGGCCGAGCCCCTGCGCGACGAGGTGCGCGCCTTCGCCGCCCGGGTCACCGACCTCGAGACGGCGGCGCAGCGCGAGGCCATGATCGAGACCGGCTACGCCATGCCCCACTGGCCCCGGCCCTGGGGCCGTGACGCCGGCGCCGTCGAGCAGCTGGTCATCGAGCAGGAACTGGCTGCCGCCGGGGTGCACCGGCCCCAGTACGGCATCACCGGCTGGGTCATCCTCACCCTGATCCAGCACGGCACCGTCGAACAGGTCGAGCGCTGGGTGTTGCCTGCCCTGCGCAAGGAGGTCGTCTGGTGCCAGCTCTTCAGCGAGCCCGACGCCGGGAGTGACGCCGCTGGCATCACCACTCGGGCCACCCGCGTCGACGGGGGCTGGGTGCTCAACGGGCAGAAGGTCTGGACCAGTGGCGCCCACCTGGCCGGCCAGGGCTTCGCCACCGTGCGCACCGATCCCGACGTGCCCAAGCACCAGGGCATCACGACCGTGGTCATCGACATGCACGCGCCGGGCGTCGAGGTGCGCCCTCTGCGCATGATCACCGGCCACTCGGAGTTCAACGAGGTCTTCCTCACCGACGTCTTCATCCCCGACGCCCACGTGGTGGGGCCGGTCAACGGCGGCTGGACGGTGGCCCGGGCCACCCTCGGGAACGAGAGCGTCTCCATCGGCGGAGGCGCCGGGTTGCCCGCCATGCCCGCCGACGCCGTGCTCGCCCCCTTCGCCGCGCATCCCGAGCGGCTGCCCGGCGGTGCCGGACGGATCGGCCGGCACCTGGCCCGCTCCGGCGCCGTGGCCGTTCTGAACCTGCGCGCCGCATCGCGCGCCGTGGCGGGCACCCAGTCCGGGCCCGAGGGCGCCGTCACGAAGCTGGCCCTCACCGAGGTCGGCCACGAGTCGGCGGCCATCCTGGCCGCCCTGGGTGGTCCCGACACCGCGTATACGGAAGGGGACGGTGCGGCCGCCGCCATGATGGTGCTCTTCCACCGCGCCCTGTCCATCGCCGGCGGGACCTCTGAGATCAAGCGCAACCAGATCGGCGAGCGCCTCCTCGGGCTGCCCCGCGACCCTCTGGTCGGCTAGGCCCCGTGATGGGCTAGGCGTCTGGCTCCTCGGGCGCCCCGAAGGTCGACTCGGGCGCCCGCCAGTCGACGGAGACGAAGCGGTAGGCGATCAACCAGCGGTTCTCCGCCGGCACCAACCGATCGCGGTAACGGCCCATGTGATCGAGGCCGATCTCGGTGAACACGGTGAAGTAGCTGGCCACCTGCGCCTCGGCCGGCGAGACGGACTCGAAGCGGACGTTGGTCACGTTGTGGCGCACGATGCGCCTGGTCGTGTGGGCGGCCGCGTTGACACGGGCCGCCATGGCGACCTCCTCCCCGCCGAAGCGGGCCATGATCGCGGCGCGCCCCCGGACGGGATCGTCCCCGCGGATCTCGAGCACGCCGTCCTCGCAGAAGGCGCCGGAGAACTCCCCGAGCAGGTAGCGATCGCCGGCGTGGGTGTACTGCGCCAGCGTGTCCCGGCAGGCCTCGCGGGCCGTCAACTCCCAGTGCTCCATCACCCCAGCTTGCCGTCCCCGTAGAGTGCCTCGCCATGGCAACCGCCCCCGGCCGGGCCGAGCTGGTCTGGCAGCTCTTCGTCGGGCCGCCCCGACCCTCCCGCGGTGGTGGCGGGGCGAAGAGCCGGATCACCCCGGTCGAGGGGCTCTCGGCCCTCTCGCTCGACGCTCTGACCTCGGTGGCCTACGGGCCCGAGGCCATCATCGTGGTGCTGGCAGTCGCCGGTGCCGGGGCCCTGCACTTGGTGCTGCCCATCACCATCGCCATCGTGGCCCTCCTGGCCATCCTGGTGTTCTCCTACCGCCAGGTCATCGACGCCTACCCCATGGGCGGCGGCGCCTACGCGGTGTCGCGGGCCAACCTGGGCACACACGTGAGCCTGGTCGCCGCCGCCGCGCTGGTGGTCGACTACACGCTCACCGTGGCGGTGTCGATCGCCGCCGGCGTGGCCTCGCTCGAGTCCGCCTTCCCCTCGCTCGCCGGGTGGACCGTGACGATGTGCCTGGGCATCCTGGTCCTCATCACCGTGCTGAACCTGCGAGGGCTGGGCGAGACGGCCCGGGCCTTCCTGCTGCCGACCATGGTGTTCATCGTGGGACTGCTGGCCATCATCGTGGTGGGACTGGTCCACCCGCTCGGCCTGAACGAAGCGCCGCTCGGCACGTCCCAGCTCCCCACCTCCGGGCTCAAGGCGGTGACGTTCCTCCTGATCCTCAAGGCGTTCTCCGCCGGCTGCAGCGCCCTGACCGGGGTGGAGGCGATCGCCAACGGCGTGCCGCTCTTCCGCGAGCCCCGTGCCGTGCGGGCCAAGCGCACCGAGATGCTGCTCGGACTCATCCTCGGTGCCATGCTGCTCGGGCTGGCCGTGCTGGCCCGGCGCTGGCACGTCGGCCCGCGAAGCGGGCAGACCGTGCTCAGCCAGATCATGGCGCTCGCCGTCGGCCGCGGCTGGGCCTACTACATCGTGTCGATCACCATCACGGTCGTGCTGGCCCTGGCGGCCAACACATCCTTCGGCGGCCTACCCGTCCTGACCAGCCTGGTCGCACGGGACAACTACCTGCCCCACTTCTTCACCATGCGCGGCGACCGCCAGGTCTTCACCAACGGCATCGCCGTGCTGGCCCTCATGGCCGGGGTCCTCCTGGTCGCCGTGCGCGGCAACACCAACACCTTGATCCCGCTCTTCGCCATCGGGGTGTTCGTGGGCTTCACGCTCTCGCAGATCGGTCTGGTGGTGCACTGGCGCCGGCTGCGCCCGCCCGGGTGGCGGCGCCGGGCCGTCATCAACGGCACCGGGGCCTGCGTCACCGCCATCGCCACCATCGTCTTCCTGGTCTCCAAGTTCACCGAGGGGGCGTGGGTGGTCGTGGTGGCGATCCCGGCGTTCATCCTCTTGTTCGTGCGCATCCACGCCTACTACGTGCGGGCCAGCCGGGCGTTGCGCATTGACGAGAGACCGAGCCACCCCGCTCCCCGACGAACCATCGTGGTGGTCCCGGTGAACCGGGTCTCGCGGCTGACCCAGCACGCGCTCTGCGAAGCCGAGTCGCTCGGCCAGGAGGTGCGGGCGGTCACGGTCATGCTGCACACCAGCGACGACGCCGAGCGCGACGCCGAGAAGCTGCGGGACCAGTGGCGGCAGTGGGATCCGGGAGTTGCACTCGACGTGGTCCAGACCGAGTACGCCTCGGTGGTCGATCCCCTGGTGGGCTACATCGACGACGTGCGTGCCGAGAACCCCGACGACCAGGTGGTGGTGCTGATCCCGGTCATCCGCCCCGACCGCTGGCGCTACCGCTTCCTCCACAACCAGATCGACCTCGTGCTCTCGAGCGTGTTGCGGGCCCGCACCGACATCGTGGTGGCCCGGGTCTCGCTGCCACCCGAGAAGGATCCGGCCGCGACCGACGCCCCGGCCGTGCCCGCCCGATCCCCTACGGAGTCGGACGGGGGTCGCTGAGCGACCAGAGCGCGGGCTCGCCCTCGACCACCTCGACCACCCCGTCGGCGCGCAGCGCGAACAGGTGCGACATGGCCTCGGCCACGGCGGCCCGGCGCATGTAGCCGGCGATCTCCTCCCACGGGCGTGACCAGGTCATGCGCTCGGCGATCTCCCAGGCGCTGCGCGACCCGTCGCCCAGGATGTGCACTACCTCGGCGAAGCGATCACGGTGGTGCTGCCGTAGCTCGGCCAGGCGGCGCTGCAGGTCGAAGAAGCGGTACTCGTGGGCCGGCAGCACCTCCTCGACCTCGTAGGGCTCGAGCTTGTCGAGCGAGGCCAGGAAGTCGCCCAGCGGGTTGGCCCCGGCCTGGGGGTTGTAGGAGATGTTGGGCGTGATGCGGGGCAGGACGTGGTCACCGGAGAGCATCAGGTCGTAGCGGGCCTCGTGGAAGCAGAGGTGACCCGGGGAGTGGCCGGGCGTCCAGATGGCGGTCAGCTCCCAGCCGGGCACCTCGGGGCGGGCGCCGTCTTCGAGCAGGACGTCGGGCAGCACGGCGTCGACCAGTCGGCGCACCGGCATGGCCGCCTGCTGGAGCGTGTCCAGCTCCTCGGCCGGAGCGCCCATCCGGCGCAGCGCCGCCCCCACCAGCTCCAGCAGGTCCTTGGGGTCCGTGTAGCGGGAGTGGATGAGCTTGGCGTCGGCGGGGTGCAGCGAGATCCACGCGCCCGATGCCTCCCGGATACGACCGGCCAGCCCGTAGTGGTCCGGGTGGATGTGGGTGACCATGACACCTTGCACCTCGGACACCTCGCACCCGACCACCGCCAGCCCGTTCTCGAGTGCGCTGAAGGCGTCGTCGGTGTTCCATCCGGCGTCCATCAGGTAGGGCCCGCGGTCGGTCTCGAACACGTACACCAGGACGTAGCGCAACGAGTTGTTGGGGAGCGGCACCGGGATGCTCCACAAGCCGTCGCGCACCTTTTCGACCGTGGGGAACGGCTCGTCGGTGCCGCCCGCGGGCCCGCCCTGCCCCGCCGGAACGACGGGCCCTGCGTGGTGCCGGTGCGTGTGCATGGTGGTGCGTCCCCTCCTTCCGCTGGCCCGAGCGTAAAGGAATCGACGGCTCCGGCGGCCCCGGTGGCCTGCTCGGCCCTCTCAGCGCGGCATCGGGGCCGCCACGACTTCGTCGACCAGCCCCCAGGACTGCGCCGTGGCTGCGTCGATCTGAACGCCCGAGAAGGCCAGCCAGGCGGTCCGCAGGCGTCCGATGCGCCGGGGCAGGCTGGCCGTGCCGCCTGCGCCCGGGATAAGCCCGAGGCCTATCTCGGGAAGCGCGATCACGGTGTCCTCGGCGGCGATCACGGTGTCGCACAGCGCGGCGAGCTCGATCCCGGACCCGAAGGTGGTGCCGTGGAGGTAGGCCACGGTCGCTTTGCCCAGGCGGCTCAGGTGGTGCAGCACCCGGGCCACACTGCGTTGCAAGCGGACCACGTGGGCCGCGGCCGGGTCGGCCCGCGAGCCGAACTCATCGATGTCCCCGCCGGCACAGAAGGCCCGGCCCTCGCCGTGCAGCTCCAGACCGACGACGTCGGGGTCAGCCGCGGCCACCGCCAGTGCCTCGGCCAGCCCGTCGCGCATGGCCGCGTCGAGCGCGTTCGAGCCGCTGCGGGCGCGCGAGGGTGACGACCAGGGTGCCGCCCCGGCGCTCCGTGCGGACCCGCGGCCCATGGTCGGGCGCCCGCTCGACGGGGTGCCCGGCACGCCAGGCGGCGAACTCGGGACCGGCCTGCAGCACCGAGTAGGCCATCGACTCCGCCACCAGTCCCTCGTCCACCGTCCGCCGCTGCTGCCCGCGCAGGAGCAGGGCCAGCGTGCTCCCGGTGATCGGGTGCGCGTCGAGGTTGGCCACGATCGACGCGAGCGCCTGGTCGGACGCCGGCACGACCACGTCGCAGAGCGACTCCCAACCTGGATCCGATGAACCGTCCGTCACGCCCACCACGACGAAGGGCAGACTGGCCAGGCGCTCGGCGTCACCCGGCTCGGTCCGGGGCGCTCGCTGCCCGAGGTGGACCACGACCGCGCCGTCGTGCTCGGGGTCGGTGGCGCCGCGCAGCTCGGCCAGGAGGGCCTCGGCACTGAGGTGGTCCGCGATGGCGAGACGTTACCCTGCCCGGGTGCGCCCACTTCAGCGTGAGCCACGCGTCGACCCGCGCGTCGAGCGCTGGGCCGCCAGCGGGGCCATGGCACTCACCGGACTCCCCGACCAGCCCCTTGGTCCACCCGCCGGCCTGGTCGAGGGTATCGAGAGGCTGGCGCGCTCGTTGGCGCGGCCAGACCTCGACCCACTGGCGCTCCTCGGAGAGCGCGCCGCGCTCATGGGGCTGTGGCGGCGGGGCGCCACGAGCTGCGGAGGGAGCTGCCGCCTGCTGCCCTCCACGGACGGCTTCATGGCCGTCTCGCTCCCCCGGGCCGAGGACCGCGAGGCCGTGCCCGCCTGGCTCGAGCTCGACGAGGTCCCGGCGGGCGATCCCGCCCTGTGGCGAGCCGTGGCGAGCGCCGTGGCCACGCGGCACGCCGATGAGCTGCTCGAGCGCGCTCGAACTGCTCGGCCTTCCCGTGGCGCTCCTCGGTGAAGCGGCGGCACGGCCCTCCGTCGTGCGTGTCCCGCTCGGGCGCACCGCGCCACCCGTGCCGGCCGCAGGGCTCGTGGTCGTCGATCTCTCGGCTCTGTGGGCCGGACCTCTCTGTGGCGACCTGCTGGCGGGCGCCGGCGCCACGGTGGTCAAGGTGGAGTCGACGACCCGACCCGACGGCGCGCGCCGGGGACCAGCCACCTTCTTCGATCTGCTGAACGGACGGAAGCGCTCGGTGGCGCTCGACTTCGGCGATCGCCAGGGTGTCGCCGCGCTTCGCCGCCTCGTCCGACAGGCCGACGTGGTGATCGAGGCCAGCCGCCCGCGCGCCCTCGAGCAGTTCGGCATCGACGCCACCGAGCTCGTGGCCGGTGGTGGGCCGCGTGTCTGGGTCTCGATCACCGGCCACGGTCGCCAGGCCGCATCGAGCGGGCGTGTGGCGTTCGGCGACGACGCTGCGGTGGCCGGCGGTCTGGTGGTCTGGCATGACGGCGCACCGCTCTTCTGCACCGACGCGGTGGCCGACCCCCTCACCGGCCTCGCCGCAGTCGCCGCCTGCCTGGACGCACTGGCGGCCGGAGGGCGCTGGCTCCTCGACGTGTCGATGGCCGGCGTCTGCGCCGGGCTGGCCGGTCCCACTCTGCCCGTGGCCGGCCACGTCGTCGTGGCCACGCCGCGGGCACGCACCGTCGGGTGGGCCGCTCCCGCGTTCGGTGCCGACACGGCGGCCGTCATGGCCGGGCTGACTCCGGAGGACTGAGCGAATCGGGGTGCTCAGCTCCCGACGCTCGCCTGGGACGGACGTCGAGAAGCCCAGAAGGGTCGCAGAAGGACACGCACCGGCGGCAGTGACCCATAGATCAGCACGGCCTGCCCTCGGGGGAGGCAGCGCAGCTCCTCGGGTGCCAGCAGCCGCCTGGTGCCGGTGGTCGAGGTGGTCGAGCGCCGACCCGTAGGATCACGAGTCACAGAAGGCCGGGTGGACTCGGAGTCGCCGATCAGACGGCTGGCGTACTCGAGCGTGTCGGGGTCGGCGATGCCTGGCAGGAACAATTTGGCTCGATGGTTGTTGAGCACAGTCGCAGCTCGGGGACCGTAGCGGCCGCGGACCTGGGCCACGTCCTGCCAGACGGTGACGATCTGGATCCCGTGGGAGGCGCACGTGGCGGCCAGGCCGTCGAGCTCGGGGAGAGGTGCGATGTGCGCCGCCTCGTCGAGCACCACCAACATCGGGGGGTCGAGCGACCCGTGCCGGGTGGCGGTGGCGAACGCCAGGGCCAGCACCTCACCGATAAGAGCGGTGAAGTAGCCGCGCAGCCGGCGCTGGTCGTGGGCGGGGGCGCAGACGTAGAGGGTGTGTGCCCCGCTCAACAGGGACGCCGGGGTGAAAGTGTCCCCGCCCGAGGCACCCGCGATCGACCCCTCGGCGAAGGGCGCCAGTATGGTCTCGGCCGTCGTGGCCACCGAGCTGCGCGTGCGCTCGTCCCGGCACCAGGTCGCCTGTGCCGCGTCGAGGGCCTCTGGCGGCCCGACGCGCTCGAGGATGGCCGCCACCTCCCCCACCTCCTGGATGTCCACCCAGCGCACCACGTCGGCCATGGAACGCCCGTCCAGCGCAGCGGCGAGCAGGAGCGGCGCCAGCATCTTGGCGGCGGTGGCGTACCAGAATTCACCGTCCGACGTGGTGCCCTCGCTGCGGGCCGCCTCGCACAAGGTGGCCGCGGTTCTCCTCGCACCCTGCCACTCCGTGCACCCGGGCAGCGGCGACCAGATCGCCGACGGCACGCCGGTGCTGGCGGTCGGGTCGATGCACCAGACATGCCCCTGGCTTCGGCGCACACTCAGGGTGTGCCCGAGGAGGTCGCTCTTGACGCTGGCCGCCACGACTGGACCTCGCCAGCCCAGGATGGCCGGGACGGCCAAGCCGGTCGTCTTGCCGCTCTGGGTCGGTCCGACCACCACCAGGGACTGGGCCCGCTCGGCGGCCAGTCCGATCGGGCGGACCAGGCCGGGAGCGTTCCCCAGGAAGAGGCGACCTGGTGGTGCATGGGCAGCGTCCACCCGCAGCGCCCGCAGGTCGCGCCGACGCGCCCATCGCGCCCCACGACCGGTGTCATCGCCCCGGCGCCACCATCCCAGCCGGCGGCCCGACCCGCCCGGCGGACGGCCCATACCCGTCAACAGCAGGGCGCCGAGGGCCAGCGGGACGGCCAGCTTCACCACGGCGCGGCCATGGCACGGTCGGTGTCGACCATCCGGCGTTCGGCCGCGCTCAGCCGGTGCTGGACCAGGAACGACCGCTGCCCCACCTTCCACAGTGCGATGCCCCGGCGGAGCTGCGGCAGCAGATCGCGCTCGGTGGCCGACAGCGAGAGCAGCTCGGCCGCGGCGTCGAGCTCACCGGGCGACTGCGCGTAGACCACACGCGTCTCGGAGTCCGACAGCAGGCCGTGGGCCAGCCCGACCTGCTCGGAGTCCGACGCCCCAACCGAGCGCAGATCCGAGACCCTGTGCAGCACCGCCACGTTCGACACGCCGAAGGCCCGCGAGAGCTTCCACGACGACTGCAGCCAGCGCGCCACCCCGAGGTTGGACAAGATTGCCCACGCCTCGTCGACCACCAGGAAGAGCCGGCCGTCTCCTGGCCGCCGAGCCGCCGCGTCGGGAACGAGTGGGGCCGACCCTTCTGACGCAAGGATGCCGGTCGTTACCGCAGAGCGGGCCAGCGCGGCCTGCATCCATGCCGTGGCGCAGGCCATGAGCACGCCGAGCGCGGCCGAGGAGTAGAGCGCGGACAGGTCGAGCACCACCAGCGGCGCGGCAAGGTCGAGCCCTGGCGTGGTCGGCGCGTCGAACATGCCGCGGAGGTCGCCGTGCACGAGACGGCGAAGCTCGAGGGCGACGTCCCGCCCGTCCTCGAGTAGATCGCGGCGCTCGGTGCGCAGCGACACCGCCGACTCGGTGCTCGGCGCGAGAAGCGCTTCGACGACGTGGGGCACCGTCGGCACGCCCGCGCTTCGGCATGCCGCAAGTAGCGCCACCTCGAGTGCCGCCCGCTCGCGCGGGGCGAGCTCGCGACCGAGGCACGCGCTGGCTAGCGACGAGAGGAGCTCGGATCGCCGGCGCCCGGTGTCGTCGGGACCGTCGCCCCGTGCTTCGGCCGACTCCGGACCCGGGTCCAGTGGGTTGAGCCGGACGGCTCCCCCGGGACGCAGCGCCACGGGCCGCACGCCCCAGGCGTGGGCGAGGTCGCCGTACTCCCCCTTGGGGTCGACCACCCAAGCCCGGCGACCGAACACCGCCTGGCGCCACAGGAAGGTCTTGACGAAGGCACTCTTGCCTCGCCCGATCTGGCCGAACACGACCATGTTCGGGTTCGACACCGCTCCAGAGGCGTAGAGCTCGAAGGGATCGAAGACGAAGGCCCCCCCGAGGAGGTCGTCGCCGATGACCGCGCCGCGCCGACCCAGACCCGCCTCGGCGATGAACGGGTAGGCCGCGCCCAGGTTGCGCGTGGTCACCTGGTGCGCCGGCAGCCGCGGCATCCGCTCTCGCACGGGCGGAGAACGGTCGCCCGCTCCACTGCGCTCCTCCGTTACGTTTGCCGTCATGAGCCGCTCGGCTGGCACGCCGGCTCCCCTCGTAGCCACCCTGGCCGGGCTGACGGTGGCGAGCGGGTTCCTCGATGCGATCAGTTTCCTGGGTCTCGGCCACGTCTTCGTGGCCAACATGACCGGGAACGTTGCCCTCCTAGGCTTCGCCGTCGCCGGGGCCGCCGGGTTGTCCGCAAGCGGCAGCCTGGTCGCGCTCGGGTTCTTCCTCGCCGGCGCCGTCCTGGGCGGTGCCGTGGCCCGGAGGGCGGGCTCAGTCCGAGTCACCGTGGTCTTCGCCCTCGTTCTCGAGGTTGCCTTGGTCGCCACGGCCACGGTCATCGCCGCCGTTGCCGCACCGGTCTCTCAGAGCGGCCTGCGCTACGGCGTGGTGGCACTCCTGGCCCTGTCGGTGGGCACACGCAACGCCGCCGTGCGGCGCCTGGGGGTGCCCGACATGACCACCACAGTGCTCACGACCACGCTGACCAGGCTGGCTTCGGAGTCCACCCTGACGGGAAGGAACAACCCGCTGCTGCGCAACCGCGTCACCTCGGTCGTCTCCATGTTCGCCGGTGCCGTGGTCGGCGCAGTCCTCGTGATCCATGCCGGCGCAGGATGGGCACTGGCCGCGGCAGCCGCTCTGGTAGTGGCCGTCGTCGCCACCTTCTCCCGGATGCCGCGTCAGATCGGGCGGCCGTCCTCGAGGTAGACACAAGAGTCCGCTGCCAGCACGGCGCCGACCCGGCGGCGGAGCGGCCCGCTCAAGAGCTCGAGTGCATCGGCAGGCTCGAGCAGCCGATGCTCGGAGAGCTCCTCTTCCTGGAGCCTCACGCCCGACAAGGTGGCGTCGTCGAACACCCCGCAGTCGAAGAGGAAGCGCATGCCGCCCGGCTTGTCGGGCTTGGGACGCAGGAAGTCCACCGCGGCCAGGCGCCCGCTCTCCACGCTGAGCCCGACCTCCTCGCGCACCTCGCGTTGGCAGGCCTCCCAGGGCGACTCCCCGTCGGCCTCCATGATCCCGCCGGGAATCGACCACCGGGCTTTGTAGGTGGGGTTGACCACCAGCAGGCGTCCTTGCCCGTCGAAGATGAGCGCGCCCGCCGAGGCGGGGATCCGCGGCAAGACGAAGGTCCCCACCCCGCCATGGTATGTGGGCCAGGAGGCCCGGCCCTCAGGTTCGGGGGACCGGACCCTCAGCGCAGACCGCGACAGAGCGGAAGCGTGCACGTATACGCCGCGGCCTGATCCCCGTACAGGCGCCGCAGGGCGATCCTGCTCTGCCCCGCCGAGTGCTGCAAGAGGTCGATAGCCGCGTCGAGCTCCTCGGGAGTCGGGGCCGAGACGGTGACGAACCCCGAGTAGCGGAACGACGCGTGACCCTCTGCCAACTCGGACTCCCGCCGGGCCAGCACCTCGGACTGTCGCGCGTGACGTGCCGTGGAGACGAACCCTCCCCTTCGGCGCAGCTCGGCATCGGCCAGGTCGGCCGTCCGCGATGCCTCCGCCTTGCGTACGGCAGTGTCCGGGCCGATCGGCTCCATCACCACGGCGAGGGTGGAACGGGCGCGGCCGAGGAGCAGTGGTGCCAGGAAGTCGCTGCGCACCTCGACCCTTGGCCACTCCGCCACCCAGTAGGAGGCGTGCACCATGCCGTCGACGCGGACGCTCGACCAGCCCTCCTCCATCGCCATGGGCCACGGGTCCGCCACCTGGCCGAACGAGGTGGAGGGAACCGCGGGCTCGTAGGACCGCTGCAATTGCGCGGCCAGCTGATCGACGGTGAGCACCGAATCAACCTCGACATCGGCGTCGGCCAAAAGACGTGCCAGCGACTCGAGCTCCCTGGCCAACGACGCACAGCCGACCTCTACTGAGCGTACCGCCCGCACCTGCACGGCGAGCACTACCTCGTGGGCGCAGGTGTGCGAGTCGAGGTCGGCGAGAAGCGCCTCGTAGGAGTTCGTGCAAGTCGAGGCCACGCCCGGGGCACGCCGCTCGTGCAGATACGAGTGGATCCCGCGCCCGTCGTCGGGGAAAGACGACGCCACCCACTGGACGCGGCGCACCGGAGAGCCCTCCCGGGCCAACGAGGCGAGGATCGACGACCATGCCCCCACCCTGCGGTCCTGCTCGTCGGCACCGAGGAGGGCGAAGCTGGCGCCACGCAACGAGAGGGCAGCAGTCAGTGTTCGCTCTCGGCAGTCGTGGACCACCCCCATCTCGCGCCAGCCCGCTCGCAGGAGCTGCACACCCCGCAGCGCCCCCATCCGGCTCCGGCGCGCCGCGCCACCGTGGGCGCGCCGGCTCCCCCAGCAGAGGGCGACGGGTAGCCACTCGTCTCCTGTCCTCCCGGCGATCGGCACTGTGGCCAGGGCGCCGTAGAGCACGAGGATCCCGATGGCCGCGACCACGCCCATGGCGTCGGGTGCCCACCGCAGTACCAGGACGCCGAAACCGAGGCCCACCGCCACGGTGACGATCTGCCCGGCCCGCCAGCCGGCCAGCGCGCCGCCGCGCTCGCGTGGGCCGAACCGGTACCGGGCCCCGCCGGTGCTCACGACCCACCCCGGGGAAGAGGCGGAGCGGAGCCGTTCGCCTGGTCCGGATGGTCGGGATGTTCAGGCGGCCATGCCGCCGGCAGCCAACGGACCTGTGGACCGTGGCCGTCGTCGTCCATGTAGTACCGCATCTTCCCGGGCTCGACGAGCCCGACCAAGCTCCGCCCCGGTGGGACGCCTTCCCACTTCCAGGCGTCGTCCGGCGTGGCCGGCCCCTTCCGGTGGCCCAGTCGGGCAGCTCGGTCCACCGCCGTCTCGGACCGCACCGGTCCGCGTGCCGTCGCCACGGTGTCACTGCCGCCGGACGGGACCGGGGGTGCCGCCCGGACCGGCTTGGGACCCTTCGTCGGCGGTGCCACCGCCCCGGGGTCCTCGCAGTCCGCGGCGCCGGTGCCACCCGGCGCTCCAGCCGACTCCGCCGCGCCCGCCACCGTGTCGTGGAAGAGGCCGGCCGAGTTCGGGTCGCCCTCGGCCGGCGAGAGTGCGGGAGTGGCGGCATCCTCCGCCTGCCCCGCCGCCGTGCGCGCCAGGAGCCCGGCATCACCGATCATCCCGAGACCTTCATGGAGCGCGTGCGACGCCGCCGAGCGCGGCAGCTGGGTCATGAGGGCCGTGCCCCGGGCCCGCACCCCCTCGAGGTGCCCGACCGCACCGGATTCGACCGCCGGGATCATGCGCAGGATGGCGAACGGGACGAACGTGGCCATGAGGAGAAGCGCCCCTCCGGCCAGGACCGAGGAGAAGCCCGCACCATGCGCCCCGCTACCTGCGGTGCCCGACGAGACCGCGCCGGCGGCCAGGCTCAGGGTGGCCACGATCACGAACTTGGAGAGGATGAGCGCGGCGAGCGTCTCCACCAGACGGCGGCACCAGTGCGACACGGCCGGCCAGACGAGGGTGGCCAGTGCCAAAGGCAAGAAGAGCACGGCGACGTAGACCGCGGCGGCCCGGATGAGCAGTTCGATCCAGAGCGCGAAGGAGGCGGCGGCAATGAGGAAGGCGATGAGAAGCACCACGAAGCTGGCCACAGTTGGGTCCGCTGCCGCGGAGGCGAGGCCGGTGGTGATCCCGCGCAGAAGTGAGGTGACGTCGGCGCCGGTACCACCGGCGACCGCCGCGCTCATGGCATCGGTCACCGAGAGGCTCATGATGACCACCTGAATCGCCACCGCCGCCGACAAGAGCGCTGCCGGCAACCGGAGCAGGAAGGTCCGGACCAGCTGCCCGGGGTCCTGACGCAGGATCGACTGGAGGGTGGAGACGAGGAGGAGCGGCAGGATGACCACGCCGGCCAGCGCCGACATCTGGCCGTAGTGCGTGCGGAACCAGCTCGCCCCCACGTCGATGGTTGTGGTCGAGACGAGGACGTCACCGATCTGCCCGAGGAGCCACTCGGCACCGCTGGCCACCCATTGGCTGATGCCGCTGAGTACCGATTCGAACCCGTCAGCGGCCACTGAACCGCCGATGCTGCCGACCTGGCAGATCGGGTTGAGCGCGTTGAGACCGGTGCACCCCGCCTCGACCATGGCTGCGCCCTCCCGCCGGCTCAGTGGAGGTTGGTGCCGGTGTGGAAGAAGAAGTTGATGATGGGCGGCGCCGCGCCGATCAACAGCGCGGCCAGACCCGAGACCAGGACCGCCCGGCGCCCGACCATCGACTGCTGGAAGTTCTGCGCGTGCACCCCGAGCGCCCAGGCGGCGGCACCGACGAGCAAACCGGCCAGCGCGGCGATGAGCGCCCACGCCGCCAGGCCGTCCGTGAGCGTTTGCAAGGTGCCTCCACCGGGCAGCGCGTTCACGCTCGGGTTCAACGAGACATCGGCCAGGTGCCACACGACCATGGGTGCCCTCCGGGTCACTGGCGGGCACCGGGAACTCCGGGCCGCGTCGTGGCGGAGAACGGTTCAGGGTCGGCGGGTGATTCCCACCTTTTTCACGACCGGTGTCACTTCCGCGGCGACTGCGGCCGAAGAGCTCCTGGGCGTAGCCGCGGACCGAGACAGCCGACGTGTGTATCTGGTACACGAAGAGGGAGGCGACCAGTGCGACCCAGTTCTTGCGCACCTTGAGCCCGAGCGGGCGGAAGACGTCGCGCCACTGCCGGTGGAAGAGGAGGCCGTAGACGCACGCGGTGAGGGGAAGCACGGCGAGGGTCATGGGGCCGACGATCCAGTAGTAGCCGAAGCAGGCCAGGATCAGTCCGGGGACCCAGGGCAGGATGTAGGCCGTGTCGAGGAAGGGAACGGCCAGGTCGATGGCGGTCAGGACCCGGGCCATGGGCCGGGGCTGGTGCCAGGGAGGCACGGTGCGAATCCCCTCGATCATCCCCCTGGCCCATCGCGAACGCTGGCGCGCGAACGTTCGAAGGTCCTCCGGTGCGGAGGTGAAGGATACGGCCATGGGCTCGTAGAAGACCCGGCGATTGGTGCGCAGCAGCTTCCAGGTCAGCACGATGTCCTCACCGATGGCGTCGGGCCAACCACCGATGGCGCGCACCGCATCGGCCTCCTAGAGGCTGAACGCACCTGGGCCACGAGCGTGCCCTGGTAGAGACCCTGCATGCGCTTCACCGAGGCGATCCCGAGGAAGTAGTCCCACTCCTGCACGCGGGCCCAGAACCTGTTGCGCACCAGGACGCTGCCGGCCACCGCCACCACGTCGTCGGGCGAGGACTCGTAGCGGGCCAGGAGCAACCTGAGGGCGGAGCGATGGAGCAGCGTGTCGGCGTCCACCGTGATGACCAGCGGCGTTTCGACCCGAGCCCTGCCGGCGTTGAGGGCGTTGCTCTTCCCGGGCGTGGTCTCCGTGAGCACGGTCAGGGCCAGACCTTCGACCTGGGCCCGGGCCTCGGCAATCTCCGCGGTCCCGTCGGTCGACCCGTTGTCGATGAGGATGACCCGGTAGGGGCCGTCGAGATCCTGGTTGGCCAGGTAGGCCACGGTCTGGGCCATGCACGACGCCTCGTTGCGCGCCGCGATCAGCACGGTCACCCCCGTGGTGGGCCGCTCGACGCTCAGGTGCGGTTGGCGGTCGAGCAGGAGGCTGACCACCAGGAGGGCCACCAGTCCGCCCGGGATCACGGCGATGAAGGCCACCAGGACGATCGAGACGGGCCACGAGACGTAGCTGGCCATGTCACGGATCCACGGGAGCGCCAACCAGGCCGAGAGGGCCATCCAGCAGAGGGCGGCGACAGCGGCCACGAGGAACTTGGTGCGGACCCTGACATAGTGCCGGCGCTCTTCGCGCGAGTCCGCCGGCACCCGGTACGAGCGGTGCATGGCGCCGGTTCGGGCGACCGGTGGGCGCGTGAGATCCCGCGCCGCGACACCCGATCCCGATCCGATCGCGTGGGCCGCTCCCTCCGTGAGCTTCGTCATCCTTCCCCCTGGACAACGAGAGTCGCAGGTCAGGGGTGAAAACAAGGTGTGCAGCGATTGCGGGGACGTTGCCCGTCGCGGATGGTCGCTCCGCCGGGCCCAGCCCTGCCATATTGGGGGCGTGTCACTCTTCGGGCCAGGCGTGGTCACCATGAGCCAGACGGAGGAGATCGCGCTGATCCTGGGCGCGGTCGTGATCTGCGTCCTGGTGGGCGTGGTCGCCGCCCTTCTGGGCCGCCGCTCGGGCCGGCGGGACATCTCCCAGCGCCTGGCCGCGCTCGGGCACGCGTCTCGGCCTCGACCCGCCCCAGGACGAGCACAACATCGAGACCTCTCTGGCCTACCTCGAGCAGGTGACCGGGGGTGCGGCCCAGGCCGTGAGCGAGTCCAGCTCCGACGCCATACGGCTCCGTCGCTCCCTCGACACGCTGACCCAGGGTGTGGTGCTCTGCGACGAGAACGGCACCGTGATCTACCGCAACGGCCGGGCCAACGCCCTGATGGTCAGCCGGCACGGGGACGCGCTGGCCGCCCAGGCGGTCACCGAGGTTCTCGAGGACGCCTGGCACGAGGGTGCGGCCGAGCGCACCCTCGACCTGTACGGACCGCCGCGCCGGACCCTTCAGGTGCGGGCCCGCCAGATCGACGACGGGCGCAGGCCCTTGGGCGTGATCGCGCTGATCGAGGACGTCTCCGAACGCCGGCGCCTCGAGGAGATCCGCCGTGACTTCGTGGCCAACGTGAGCCATGAGCTCAAGACCCCCATGGGGGCACTGGGGCTGCTGGCCGAGACCCTGGTCGCCGAGCCCGACCCCCAGGTGGCGCAGCGCCTGGCCGGCCGCATCCACACCGAGGCCTTCCGGGTGAGCCGGATCATCGACGACCTCCTGGACCTCTCGCGCATCGAGTCCGAGGAGGCGCCACCGCGCGAGCCGGTGCTGGTCAACCTGGTGATGGCCGACGCCATCGAACGGGTCCGTGCCTCGGCCGAGCAGCGCGGCATCGAGATCGTGCTCCACGAGCCCTCCCCGCCGGTGGCCGTGATGGGGGAGCGGCGCCAGCTGGTCTCCGCCATGCATGCCCTGCTCGAGAACGCCATCACCTACTCGTACGAGGACTCCAAAGTGGTGGTGACCGGGGCGGTGCACCGGGCCGAGCACTCGCCCACCCACCCCGCGGTGGGCGCGGCCACCACCCTGTCCATCGGAGGCGGGACGGGATCGGGAACCGACGCCGAGGACACCACGGGTCCTGTCGCCGCCGCGGGTGCGCCGGAGCCCGGCGAGACCAGGTGGGTCGGCGCCGCCAGGACTGAGATAGCCGAGACCGGGACCGCTGACGCCGAGGGGCGTGTGGCACCGCACTTCACGCCCGAGATCCTCGACCAGTACGCGCCGTATGGCGAGACCCCGTCGATCGGGGCGCAGGCCACCGGCACCACGGCGCCGGCCGGGTCCGGTCCCCTCGACGGAGAGGCGGTGCCACCGGTGACCGGGGAGATCCCGGTGGCCGCCGCGCCCTGGCGCAGCGAGGAGCGCGACACCGTGCGCCTGTCCGTGCAGGACCACGGCATCGGGATCCCGGCCCGCGACCTCGAGCGCATCTTCGAGCGCTTCTACCGGGTCGACCACGGGCGCAGCCGCGACACGGGCGGAACGGGCCTGGGGCTGTCTATCGTGCGTCACGTGGCCAACAACCACCAGGGCTGGGTCGACGTCGAGTCCCGCGAGGGCGAGGGGTCGACCTTCACCCTGGTGCTGCCCATCCAGACCGAGCGTGTCGGGTGAGCAGCCCGGTGACCAGCAAGGGCTCGGCCAAGAAGGGCGGGCGCGGCGCGGCCGATGAAGGGCCGGTCAAGGTCCTCCTGGCCGAGGACGAGGAGTCGTTCATCGACGCGTTGGTCATCGGCCTGACGAACGAGGGGTTCCGCGTCACCGTCGCGCGCGACGGTATCGAGGCGCTGCAGCTCTTCGACGAGGTCGGCCCCGACATACTCCTGCTCGACCTGATGCTGCCCAAGATGTCGGGGATCGACGTCTGCCGGACGGTGCGGGCCCGCAGCCAGGTCCCGATCCTGATGGTGACGGCCAAGGGCACCGAGATCGACACCGTGGTGGCGCTCGAGGTCGGAGCCGACGACTACGTCACCAAGCCCTACCGGCTGCGCGAGCTGGTTGCCCGCATGCGTGCCGTGCTCCGCCGGGCCCCAGGGGGCCGTGAGTCGGGCGACGGGGCGGGCGCGGTCGAGTTCGGCAGCGAGGGGACCTGGGAGTCCAACGGCATCAAGGTCGACTTCGACCAGCGACGGGTCTTCGTGCGCGGTGAGGAGGTCCACCTGCGCCGCAAGGAGTTCGAGCTGCTGCGCCTCCTGGTCGAGAATTCTGGCCGGGTGCTCACCCGCGACGTCCTCATCGACCGGGTCTGGGGCACCGACTACATCGGAGACACCAAGACCCTCGACGTGCACATCAAGCGGCTGCGCTCGCGCATCGAGGCCGACCCGTCGACCCCGGTGCTCATCACCACGGTGCGCGGCGTGGGCTACCGCTTCGCCGGGAGCTCCTGACCCGAGGCCCGCATCGAGGGCGCCAGCCGCCTCGATCCCGGCCGACCTGTCCCGGCGGCCCCCACGAGATCTTCCCCGGGGTATGCAGCGCATCGCATGTGTATGCACCGCGGTACCTATGACCGCATCTTTCTCGGGGTGTATACGGGCCCCATATACACTGACATAAAGGCCCTGCCACTCCCGAGCGCCCCGGTTCGCCCGCATCTCCATGCACGCCGCGCTGCATACCTTGCGGCGGCGGAAGGGCCGGTCAGACCGTGAGGCGTTCGAAGTCGGCCGGGACCGTCACGCCCGAGACCGCCGAGAGGTCGACCTGCTCGCCCAGGTGGGTCAGGACGAGCCGCACCCCGGGGTGGGTGCGTTGCAGCGCGCTGATGCTGGACTCGTCCATGTGGCTCGGCTTCGCCCCGGGCGGCCCGTGGCGCCCGTTGCACTCCACCACCAGCACGTCGGAGCGGCGGGACAGCTCGTCGAGACCGGCACACGGCGTCGTGTCCCCCGAGTACCCCACCACCGTGCCGGGGCGCTCGAAGAGGTAGCCGAAGCAGCGCAGGTAGGGGACGTGGTCGACCTCCACGGCACGGAAGCGCAGGCCTCCGGCCTCCTGCCACGAGCCGTCGACCTCCACGAAGCGCAGGTCGAGGCGGGTGCGGGCCAGCTCGTCGACCGAGCGCACCGCACCGGCCTCGCACATCCTCGCCAGGTGGCCCTCGATCCCCGGCGGGCCCACCACGTGCACCGTGCGGCCGCCGCCGGCCTCACTCAGGGCCTCGAGCAGGAAGGGCCAGCCGAAGCAGTGGTCGGCGTGGAAGTGCGAGACCACGATCACGTCGAGGGCGTCCGACGGTGAAGCCGCAGCGGCGCAGGTGCGGCAGCGCGGTGGGCGCCGGCTCGACCAGCACGGAGCCGTCCATTACGAAGCTGTTCCAGTAGCGGCCCGGTGGCGCCAGGAAGTTCCCGGTGCCGAGGAAGGTGAGCTCGCTCACCGCGGGGAGAGAACGAGTTGCCCGCCCATGTAGGGGGCCAGGGCCTCGGGCAGTCGCACCGTGCCGTCCTCCTGGCGGCCATGCTCGACCAGCGCCGCCCAGATACGCGGCCAGGCCAGGGCCGAACCGTTGACGGTGTGCGCCAGCCGCGGCGAGCCGCCGGCAGCCGGCCGGAACCGGACGTTGGCCCGGCGGGCCTGGTAGTCGCGGAACCAGCTGACCGAGCTGACCTCGAGCCAGCGGTCGACCCCGGGCGCGTGGGCCTCGAGGTCGAAGGTGCGGGCCGACGAACCGCCGAGGTCGCCGCAGCACAGGTCGAGCACACGATAGGGCAACCCCAGCTCCTGGAGCAGCGACTCGGCCCGGTGCAGGATGTCGGCCTGCGCATCGCGCGCACCCTCGGGGGTGGCGTAGGCGAACAGCTCCACCTTGTCGAACTCGTGCACGCGCAGCAGGCCGCGGGTGTCGCGCCCGGCCGCCCCGGCCTCGCGCCGGTAGCACGCCGTCGACGCGGTGAACCGCAGCGGCAACTGGGACTCGTCGAGGATCTCGCCCCGGTGCATCGAGGTGAGGGGCACCTCCGCCGTCGGGATCAGCCACAGGTCGTCGCGTTCGACGTGATAGGCGTCGTCGGCGAACTTGGGCAGGTGACCGGTGGAGGTCATGGTGTCGGTGAGGACCACCGTGGGTGGCCGCACCTCCTCGTACGCCTCGGCGTGACGGTCGATGGCGAAGGCGGTCAGGGCGCGCAGCAGCCTGGCTCCGGCCCCGCGGTACAGGGGGAACATCGAGCCCGACAAGCGTGCTCCGCGCTCCATGTCGAGCAGCCCCAGCGCCTCGCCGATCTCCCAGTGGGGCACGCGCTGGTGCGCCGGCGGCGTGGGTTCGGGCTCACCCCGGTCCTGACCGGGCCACCAGCGGCGCAGCTCCACGTTGTCCTGGTCGCCGGCTCCGTCCGGCGCCCCCTCGTCGGGGATGTTGGGTAGGACGAGCAACCCGGTGCGCACCCGCTCCCAGAGGGCGTCGACCTCGGCCGCTGCCTCGCGCTCCTCCTCGCCAAGCACCCGGCTCCGGGCGCTGAGCTGGTCGGCCAGCGCGGCGTCCCCCGCCTTCTTGGCCTGGCCGACCTGTCGCGACAGCTCCTTGACCTCCGCCCGCATGGCCTCGGCCGTGGCCACCTTGGCCCGGTGCACCATGTCGGCCTCGACCACGGCGTCCACCTCGGCGGCCTCGACCCCGCGCCGGGCCAGCGCGGCCTTCACCGCTTCGGGGTCGTCACGGAGGGCCCGCACGTCGATCATTTCCGCTCAAAGTAGCCTGCGACGCCGTGCCAGCTCTGCGGGTGTCGGGCCTCACCGTGCGCTACGGACCCCCGGGGACGCCGCCCGCCGTCGACGGACTCGACCTGGCGGCCGAGCCGGGCGAGGTGCTGGTAGTGCTGGGCCCCAACGGGGCGGGCAAGACCTCCACCGTCGAGGTCCTCGAGGGCTACCGCCGGCCGAGCGCCGGCGAGGTCGAGGTGCTGGGGCTCCACCCGGTCCGCGACCACGCCGCGCTGGCACCGCGCATCGGGGTCATGCTCCAGCGCGGCGGCGTCTACCCTATGCTCGATCCGCGCCGGGTTCTCGACCTCTTCGGCGGCTACTACGGCGACCCGGTCCCCACCGACGAGCTGCTCGACCTGGTCGGCCTGCGTGCCGCGGCCGCCACATCGTGGCGCCACCTGAGCGGGGGCGAGCAGCAGCGGCTCTCGCTGGCACTGGCACTGGTGGGCCGACCCGAGGTGGCCTTCCTCGACGAGCCGACCGCCGGGATCGACCCCGAGGGCCGCATGACCGTGCGGGCCGTGGTGGCGGGCCTCAAAGAGCGCGGCGTGACCGTGCTCCTGACCACCCACGAGCTCGCCGAGGCCGAGCGGATGGCCGACCGGATCGTGATCCTCTCGGCCGGGCGGGTCCTGCTCGAGGGTACGCCGCACGAGCTCGTCTCGGGAGCCGGCGGTGGCGGTGGCGGTGGCGGTGGCGGTGGCGGTGGCGGTGGCGGTGGCGGTGGCGGTGGCCAAGCCGCCCTGCTCAGCTTCGGTGCACCACCGGGGCTCGACACCGGCGCTCTGGCCGCGGCCCTCGGAGCGGGCACGACGGCGGCGGAGGTCTCCCCCGGCCGCTACACCGTGGTGGCCGCCCCCGGCGTGACCGGGCCGGTGCTGACGGCGGCGGTCACCGCGCACCTGGCTCAGGGCGGCACGGCACTGACCGACTTGGTGGCCGGGCGCACGCTCGAGGAGCTCTACCTCGACGCAGTGGGTGCCACGGCGGCGCCCGCTTCCCCCGCCGAGGATGCGGGCGTGGCCACCAGCGGCAGGCCCGGCCGGAGCCGACGAGAGCGCCGGCAGGAGCAGCGGGGACGGCGGGGACGGTGAGCGCACCTTCGACGAGCGCCCCTCCAACGGCCGGGGCATTGCGGCCCCTGCAACGCCAGACCGGCACCGAGCTGTACATGACGCTCCGCCGTGGCGAAACCTTGCTGCTCACGCTGGGCATTCCCGTCGTGTTCCTGCTGTTCTTCTCCAAGGTCTCCGTCGTCTCCACGCCCACGACCACCCCGGCCAATTTCTTCGTCCCGGGCATCCTCTCGCTGGCCGTGATGTCGACCGCCATGGTCTCCCTCGGCATCGCCACGGGGTTCGAGCGCGGCTACGGGGTGCTCAAGCGGCTCGGCTGCACCCCGCTGGGCCGCCCGCGCCTTTTTGGCGCCAAGATCGCCACCATCGTGGTGGTCGAACTCCTCCAGGCCGCCGTCCTGTTGCCGGTGGGTCTGGCCCTGGGCTGGAACCCGGGCGGCGGCGGTGCCCCCGCGGTGGGTGCGGCCGTCGGCGCCATCCTCCTCGGCTCGACGGCCTTCGCCGGAGTGGGGCTGCTCATGGCCGGCACCCTGCGGGCCGAGGTGAACCTGGCCGCCTGCAACGGCCTCTACCTGATCCTGTTACTCCTCGGCGGCATGATCGTGCCCATCTCGAAGTTGCCGAGCGGGCTGGCCAGTTTCGCCAAGCTCCTGCCCGCCGAGGCGCTCTCGGCCGCGCTCCATGCCACGCTGGGAAGCGGCGTGGCGCCCCCGTGGGAGTCCTGGGTCGTGCTGGCCCTCTGGGCCGTGGCGGCGCCGGTGGCTGCCGCCCTCAGCTTCCGCTGGGAATGAGGGCGCGCTCGGCGGCCGTGAAAGCGGCGGGCGTCATGGGACCCGCCACCACGTCGGTGATGGTGCCGTCGCCCTTCACGAACACCGCGTAGGGGTCCCCGCGGAAGTAGAACTGCCCGCTCGTGATCTGGCCGTCGGGGTCCGACGCCACAGGGAACCGGACCCCCTCCTTGGCGATGAAGGCGCGCCCGGTGGCCGCCGAGTCGAGCGTGTCCACTCCGAGCACCCGGACCTTGGCCAGCGGGCCGCCCGAGCGGGCCTGGTCCTGCACCGCGGCCGCCAACGGCGGGAGCTCGCCCAGGCAGGCGGAGCACCAAGCCCCGAAGAAGACCAGAACGGTGGGCGCGCCATGGTCCCCGCCCGCAGACACGGTCACGGTGGGACCCCCCACCGGGCCCACGTTGGCGGCAGAGAAGGCCGGCACACGTCCCCCGGCATGGGGGGCCGGTGAGGAGCTCGGGCTGGTGCCCAGACTGGTGAACAGCCCGAAGAGCACCACGGCGAGGATCCCGATGCCGAAGCCGATCAGGATGAAGCGTTTACGGGCCCGGCGCGCTGGAGGCGCCGCGCCCGGCTCCGGTCCGGCGGCGGCCGGCGGGGCGGGCACGACAGTGGACATCGCCGAGGAAGGCTAGTGAAGGTGGCCGCGCAAGAGGACGTCGCCCGCCATGGCCACGAACAGCACGGTCAGATAGGTGATGGAGAACCCGAACACCCGCATGGCCTCGCGCCCGGTGGCCTGGTCGGACTGGGCCAGCCCCCACAGCCGCGTGACCAGGGAGAGGAAGCCCGCTCCGAGGACTGCTGCGGTGATCATGTAGATCCAGCCCATGTGGGCCACCGGGCCGAAGAGGAACGAGACGGCGACCAGCGCCACCGTGTAGTACACGATCTCGGTGGTGGTGCGCCGCATGCTCGCCACCACGGGGAGCATGGGCACGTCGGCCGCCCGATAGTCGTCGCGGTAGCGCACAGCCAGCGACCAGAAGTGCGGGGGTGTCCAGATGAAGATGATGGCGAAGAGCACCACGGGCGTCCAGGAAAGGCTGTCGGTCACCGCGGCCCAGCCCACCAGCACGGGCACGGCTCCGGCGGCTCCACCGATGACGATGTTCTGCGACGAGCGACGCTTCAACCACAGCGTGTACACGAACACGTAGAACAACGTGGCCGACACGGCCAGCACGGCGGAGAGCAGGTTCACGGCCAGCCACAGCTCCACGAACGCCGCGACCTCGAGCGTCACGGCGAAGACCAGCGCGGCGGCCGGGGTGATCGCACCGGTCACCAGTGGGCGGTTCTTGGTCCGCTTCATCACCTGGTCGATGTCGCGGTCGACCACCATGTTGGTGGCATTGGCCCCGCCCGCCGCCAGCGCGCCCCCGACCAGAGTGGCCGCCATGAGCCACAGCGGCGGGAGGCCGCGCTGGGCCACCACCATGGTGGGGAGGGTGGTGATGAGCAGGAGCTCGATGATCCGCGGCTTGGTCAGGGCCAGGTACGCCCCGACCGTGGACCGCGACCACGCTGCTCGCCGAGCCGGGAGGGCAGGTGCCTCGATGGACATGCGGCCTCCAGCCTACGACGCGGGCCCGCCCCGGGACCAGGCCGCAGGTCCCGGTACGCTTGCTCGACGTGTCTCGGCGCCGCTCCCTCTCGGTCTCCCCAGCCCTGAGCCACCGGCTCGACGTGGTGGCCCTGGTCCTGACCGGGCTCATCGTGGTCACCGGCGCCGCCGTCCGCCTCACCGGATCGGGGCTCGGCTGCAGCGACTGGCCCGAGTGCTCGGTCGGGCACCTGACCCCCGCCGTGCAGTTCCACGGGCTGGTCGAGTTCGGGAACCGCCTCATCACCGTCGTCCTCACGGTGGCCGTGGCGGCCGCCCTGGTGGGCTCGGTGCTCCGCGCGCCGCGCCGGCGCGACCTGGTGTGGCTGAGCGCGGGACTGGTGGCGGGCGTGCTGGGCCAGGCCGTCCTCGGGGGCATCGTGGTGTACACCAAGCTCAACCCCTACGTGGTCATGGTCCACTTCGCCGCCAGCATGCTCCTCCTGGTCGACGCCGTGGTGCTGGTCCACCGATCGAGCCGTGACTACTCCCCGGGTCAGCCCGGCTCCTGGTGCCACGCCCGCTCATCCGCCTCTACTACGGCCTGCTCGGGCTGCTTACCCTCGTCATCTGTGCCGGGACGGCCACCACGGGTGCGGGGCCCCACGCCGGCGACAGCACCGGCCAGCAGGTGGCCAGGCGCATCCCGGTGGCGCTGCGCGACATGGCCGAGCTCCACTCGAGCCTGGCCCTGCTCCTGATCGGGACGACCCTGGGTCTGGTCGTGGCCCTCCATGTCGGCCAGGTGCCCGAGCGGGTGCGACGGTCGGGACGGATCCTGCTGATCGTCATGGGGGCCCAGGCCGCCGTGGGCTACACCCAGTACTTCACCCACCTCCCCGCCGCGCTGGTCGAGCTGCACATCCTCGGCGCCACCGCGCTGGTCGTGGGCACCGTCCAGACCTTCCTGGCCTGCACCCACCATCCGCCCGAGCTGGTCCCCGCCGCGCCGGCCGAGCCCGCGCCGTCGGCGGGCATCCCCGTCGGCGCCCATTAGCGGCCGGCCGGTAGGCTCGACCTCCCGTGCCCCGGCTCCGGCCGGCGCCACGGCGTGCCCCCATCGTCTAGCGGCCGAGGACACCGCCCTTTCACGGCGGCAGCACGGGTTCGAATCCCGTTGGGGGTACTCGTCAGCGCCAGCGCGGCAACGCCGAGGAGGTCCTTCTCGAGCATCGGCCCCTGGGCTCCCAGCTCCGCGTCGCCCTCTGGCGGCTTGAGCACCCCGCAGCGGGCCGCCAGGTGCTCGACCAGCGCCGGGTCGACGGGCGCGTCGGGGACGAGGAACGAGGCCGGGTCGGGCCCCACACGCGCGGCGATCGCCGCCAGGTGATCCCGGTCGAGGCCGAAGAACCCGATGGCGTTCTCGCCGAGTATGGCGCGGACATCGGACTCGGGAACACCGGAGAAGAGCAGCTTCCAGTACTCGGCGGTGTTGGGCCAAGTGGACTCGGTGTGGGGATAGTCACGCCCGAAGAGGATCTGGCCGATCCCGATCTCGTGGCGCATCTCGACCTCCGAGCGGTGCATGAAGGACAACCCGCTCAGGCAGTTGGACTGCCAGTACTCGCTCGGCCGGCGTCTCGCGGGGACCTCGGCCCGGTGCTTCTCGTAGAGCGAGTCGAGCTGACCCAGGGTGGCCGGGATCCAGTCCCCGCGGACCTCGGTCAGCATGAGCCGGAGGTCCGGGTGCCGGTCGAACACCCCACCGAGCATCATCTGCCACATGGCCCGGCGGCAGCGCAGGTCCTTGAAGAAGCCGTCGTTGAACAGGCCGCTGGTCAGGTCGACCACGAGGTCCATGTCGGAGCCGCCCGCTCCGTAGACCCGGTCGTGCGCCTCCTTGATGATCCCGTGCGTCTTGCCGGGCTCGAAGCCGTAGCCGCCGTGCACGACCAGGGTCAGACCCAGGCGGGCGTAGGCGGCCCAGATCGGATCCCAGAATCCGTCGTAGAGCGGGGGCAGGTGCGGGTACGACACGAAACCCGGCACGTACGTCCCGATGAACCCCCTCTCCGCGATCCATTCCAGCTCGGCGATGGCACCCTCGACGTCCCGGTAGCTGCCCACCCCCCCGGACAGCAGCAGCCGGTCCTTGGCCGGACCGAATGTGTCCGCCGCCCAGCGGTCGTAGGCGCGCACGCCGGCATCGACGGCGTCGAGCGGGTAGCTGCCGTTCATCACGTTGAAGAACAGGTCCTGGGTGCGGAAGTCCCCGAAGTAGACGATCTCCGCAGTGACGCCCTCACGGTTCATCTCCTCGAGCCGCACGTCGAGGTCCCACATGCCACTCCAACGCTCCGACGCGTAGACGCCCTCACGGTCGTAGACCTGCTGCTGCTCGGGTGAGAGCACCAGGTTGTTGAGCAACCACAGGACCTTCGTCGAGACCTCGTGCTCGGCCCGGAGCTGGGGTAGGTACTGGTGGTACTCGGCTTCGAGATACTCCTCCCAGAGCTCGGGTGGCATCGAGGCATGCCCGTCAGCCGAGATCACCATCACTGGTTCCATCGCCTTGCTCCTCTCGTCGTCTTTCATCCTCAGGGGGTGGCCGCGCCCACCGGCGGTTCCATCGGCGTGAACTTGAACGCACGCTCCACGTTGCCGCGGAGGATCTTGTGGCGGACCTCGGGGCCGACCCCCTCGAGGGCCTCCTCGGTACGCGCCAGTGAGGTCGGCCAGACCGAGGAGACGTGCGGATCGTCGGTCTCGACCATCACGTTGTCCTCCCCGAGCACGTCGAGAAGGCGCAGGCCGAGCGGATCGGTGATGAGCAGCCGTACACGTGCTCGCGGAAGACCTCGCTCGGCATCGGAAGCGCCGCCGCCTCACCGGCGCGCGCGGCGAGCGCCTGGCGTGCCTCCTCCTGTGCCGCGGCATCCGTGATGGGGTCGTTCTCTCGATCACTGATCCGGGTCAGCGAGGCGCGCATCATCATCATCGACCAGTCCACGAGCTGGAGCACGGCCGGGATCCAGCCGATGCCGTTCTCCGACAGGGCGAGGCGCAGCTTCGGGTAGCGCTCGAAGTTCCCGCTGTCGAGCCAGTCGACCAGGCAGATCTGCGCGTCGATGATCTGGGGAAGGACACTCCTACCCGGCCGCTTGTCCGTCGCGGCGGGGCCTGGCGCGCCCGGGCCTGCCGGCTCGAACGCGACGCCCTCCTTCGGGGAGTCGGCCAGATGCTCGAGCCTCGGTCGGCCGCTGCCCAGGTGGGTGCAGAGCGGGAGCTCGGCATCGTTCATGACCGTGAACAACGGATCCCAGTGATCGTCGGAGATGGACGGCAAGCCGATGTTCTCCGGGGATATCGAGAACGAGACGGCGCGCGCGCCCTTGTCGAGGATCCGCCCCGCCCCGTCGGCGGCCAGGCGACCGTCCCACATCGGGATGATCCCGAGCGGGATGACCCGAGCCGGCAGACCGGCGGCGAAGTCGTCGATGACCCAGTCGTTGTGGGCCCGGATGCACGCCAGGGCGAGCTCCTTGTCGGCGAGACCCTGGAACAGCCGCCCGGCAAACCCCGGCAGGTTCGGAAAGGGCAGCGAGGCGAGGACGCGATCCTGGTCCATCGCGGCGCCTCGGGCCCCCGGGTCCCAGCACGCCTTGGGGACCTCGTCCCATCTGAACACGTCGAAGGGCGCCGGCCGCGTCCCCATGCGCCACCACGCACCGCCGACCCCGGCACCGTTGATCGGGACCCGGATGGAGTCGTCGACCAGCCACGCCTCACCGAGGTCGTCGGCGACCCAGCGCGGACCGCGCTCGCGTAGGCGTGCGGGCAACCGGTCGACCCAGACGTTCGGTGGCTCGATCAAGTGATCGTCCACCGAGATCATCCACGGGTCGCTCGAGACCGACGCTGCCATCCCTGCCCCCTTGTGTCGCCGGCCTGCTCCGGGCCGGGCGATCCTCGATCAGCGCGGCAACTGCTATCCAGTCTTCTCCCAAAGATACGATACTGAGCACTATGGAATCAACTGCCCGGGGGCCCACCGGCACAGGTGGCGCGGGGGCAGCGGTGAGACGGCGGCGGCGGGGCGAAGCGACGCGACGTCGCGTCCTCGACGCGGTCGTCCGCACGGTGGCCGAGGTGGGGTACTACAAGGCCAGCTCCAACGAGATCGCCCGCCAGGCCGGGGTCACCTGGGGGGCGATCCAGCACCTCTTCGGCTCCCGAGAGGAGATGATGCTCGAGGTCGTCCGCGACCTGCGCGCCCGCTTCGAGCGCCAGCTGGGAGAGGCCCGTATCGAGGGCTCGACGCTCGAGGAGCGCCTCTGCGGCGTGCTCGCCGTCCTCGGGGAGCACTACGAGGATCCGGCCTACCTCGTGCAGCTCCAGATCCTGCTCGACCTCTCGGTCAACCCCGGGATGTCGGCGCGTGATCGCGATGCGATCCGGCGCACACTGGTTCCCGAGACGAACGCGGCGGCACAGGCGCTGTTCGCCCAGGCGCTCGGCCCGGCTGCGAACGAGGCGGACCTGGTGGCCTACACGTTCGCCACCCTGCAGAGCTACCTGGCGGCGCAGCCGATCGCCCGGATCGCCGCCGAGCTCCCCGACACCGCACGGACCCGCAGCCTGCTGGTACGCGGCGTGGCTGCGCTGATCCGCGACGAGATGGCGCGCCGGGGTCTCCCGAGTGTGGACGCAGGCACACCGACATCGGTGCCGGTTGGGCACGGTTGAGCCGAGGCAGCAAAGGGCCCACGCATCCAGCTCGTCAGCTCGTCGCCTCGACCCAACCACGTCGGAGGTCGAACCCCCTTGCTGCGCCGAGCGCAGCTCAGTACTTGCCGACCTTGAGGTTGATGCCACCGGCCACCACCAGGGTCTCCCCCACCACGTATCCGGCCCGGTCCGAGGCGAGGAAGGCGACCGCCTCGGCGATGTCGATGGGCTTGCCGGCCCGCACATAGGGCACGCCGAGCCCCTCGGCGGTCATGCCCCACCCGTGACTGTCGGTCGGGCCGGGCGCCACGGCGTTCACTCGCACCCCGAACGGCGCCACCTCCACGGCCACGTCGCGGGTCATGGAGATGATGGCCGCCTTGGTCGCCGCGTAGGCGGCGTGGGGTGTGGTCGTGTGCAGTCCGGCGATCGAGGCGATGTTCACGACGTTGCCGCTCCGCCGCTCGATCATCGACGGCAACACCGCCTTCTGCGGCAGGAACGCCCCTCGCACGTTCACCGCGAACGCCCGGTCCCACTCCTCGAGCGTGCTCTCGAGGAACGGACCGCGTGGATCGGACGCCGCGTTGTTGACCAGCACGTCGACCTCCCCGAACGCCTCACGGGCCGTGGCGACGATCCTGGCCACGTCGTCCACCTTCGAGATGTCCGCCGTCACGCCGGTGGCCCCTCCGCCGTCGGCCCGGATCTTCTCGACCTGAGCCCGCACGGCGTGGTCGGTGAGATCGTTGACCACCACGCAGGCGCCGCGGCGCGCGAAGAGGTCTGCGGTGGCGGCCCCGATGCCCCCGCCGCTGCCGGTGACGACCACCACCCGGTCGGCGAAGTCCGCTGTGCCCACTGCCACGCCCACTGTCATGCTCACCCCACCTGGCCCGGGAGCCCTTTTCATACTAGCTGCTATGGAATACCGGCTCCAGGGGTCGGCCCGCTCCGCCACCGCCTACGGCCAGCTCTGCGTCACCGGCTCTTCGAGGAGTGCGAGGGGCAGGCCCCCGCGGTCACCGTGACGGCGACCTGCATGGGGTGACCGTCCGTTTGGACGGTCAGATGGGTGTCGCCGGGCGCCGAGGTGACGTGCCCACCGCGCGCAGCGGCACACCACCCCGTGGGGTAGTGCTCGGCCGCCGCCACGTCGATGATCGTCGGGCCCCGTACCGCCGCCGTGGGTGAGAACACCAGGATGAACGCCCCAGTGAAGGGATTGAAGAGGACCGACTGGGGGGCACCGGCCACCCGCTCGGGGAAGGTGCGGGAGAGGACCGAGACCACGGGTGAGTAGCTGCCGTCGGGCTGGACCAGGCCCTCGGCCGAGGAGCCCGTGGGGTCGTCGTAGTACTTCCAGGCCCAGTAGATCCACCCGACCTGGTCGAGCCCGGCTGACTCGGTGTCGAAGCCGACCAGGGGGATGCTGGTGGAGGCGCCGAACTCGCTCATGAAGATGGCCGGACCGCTGGGCTGGTAGGGCGAGCTCATGGAGAGCCGGGTGACGTCCTGCTCCGACGCCGTGGTCTCCTCCGACTCGAGGCAGCGCAACAGGTTGGTCGGGTTGCCGGTGACGGGGCTGCGGTCACCGCAGTAGACGTGGAAGTTGAACACCACGCGGGGGAACGGCATGGGCCCGAGCTGGGAGGGCACGTTGCCACCGGTCACCCAGTAGATGTCGGGCTCGGTGAAGATCAGGTGGCGATGGTCCACCGCCTCGATCGTCGGGACCACCCCGTTGGCCGGGACGTGCGGGGGACAGACCAGGCGCGTGGCGCCGTTGGCCAGGAAGCCGGCGTGGGCCCGGCCGGTGTAGAAGCACTCGAGCTGCCCGGTGAACGTCGAGTCCGCCGCGGTCTGGGTCTCGGTGGAGAACGGCTCGTTGTAGGGGTCGTAGCCGATCACCGACGGATCGTCCTTGAAGTACGAGGCCACGGTGGCCCACACCTCGTCGAAATTGCCCTGCAGGTTGCCCACCACGTCGTTGGCCCAGAAGTGGGCCACCGCGGTCTGCAGCGTCGAACTCGAGTAGTTGTTCGACCACCGGCCCCCCAACGGCACGATGGGCACGTTGTCGGTGCACACGGCCCAGTCGGGCGCCCCCTCGCCCCGGAAGTTCTCGTTGTACACGTCCTGGTGCATGTCGAGAAGCGTCGAGATGCCGTGGCGCGCCAGAAGGTCCACCGTCGCCTTCACATGAGCCAGGTAGGCCAGGGCCACGGCCCGGTTGAACTCGTTGGGTGCGCCGGGTGCCCCGGGCGTGCAGATCTGGGGCTGGTTGGGACCGCCCGACCCCGGCTCGAGGGCCTGCCACTCGATCCCGAGACGCACCACGTTGAAGCCGAGGCTCTGCATCATCTGCGCGTCCTGGTCGCTCAGGTCCCACGGCTGGCCCGGGTCGGGGTAGGCGATGTAGGGCGGGTGCTTGTAGACGACGTTGACGCCGTGGAGGAGGACCACCCGCCCGTCGGCGTCGTAGAGGGAGGGACCGCCGGGGGACTGCAGGAAGTCGGCCGACGGCGCGCCGTCGTCGGCCGACGTCACGGCATCACTCTCCTGGTAGTGCACCCCGGACCCGCTCAGCGCCTCGACGTGGGGGACGAGGGCGTCGAGGTTGGGCTGGTTGGCCACGTGTCTGGGGACCGCCGACCCCACCGCGGGCGCGGCCGAGGCAGACGATGCGACGGAGGTGGCCGCCGCCACGATGACCAGGACGAGGACGGCGGCGGATACCGCGGCGCGCGCCGGACCAAGGGTGAACGTGCGCCGCATGGAGCTCATCACTGTATCCAGCTCGCCCCGCGAGGTGGTGGGTCAGATCAACCGGCCGCGGCGCCGGGCGCGGGAGAATAGAGCGGCCGCCTCGAGGAGGTCGCGCTGCATGGTGGCCTGGCTCTCGAGGAGCTCGTCGGCCCAGAGCATCTGGAGCGCGGCCTGCACCCGGTCGCCGCGCTGGCGCGCCCGCACCTCCTCGAACGCGCCGCCCAGCACATGGTGGAGCACCTCGCCGTGGGGCAGAGGAGGGTCGAGTGACGAGCGCCGGTCGGCCAGGAGGTCGGCGAACTCCTCGTACCAGCGGTGGGTGGAGGCGTACGAGTCGCGCAGCACGGCCTCGGCCACGGCGATCGACTCCACCTCGGGCTCCCCCGGTTCCGGCGGGCGCACCGGCATGGTGGCCAGAGTGAACGCGGCCAGCCGGATGCGGTTGGACCCGGTGAACAGACCCGAGACCGTCTCGAGCGGGACGACCTTGGCCCCGCGCTCGGCGAAGAACTGCCGGTAGGCATCGTCGAGGAGGAGGTAGGTGCGGTACGAGGTCTGCTGGGAGGCCTCGGTCTCGACGTGCCGGCTCGTCATGGTGAGCCGGTCCACCGCGTCGGAGAGATATGCCGAGCTGGCCACGAAGGCCTGGGAGAGCGCCCGGCCCAGAGCGGCGGTGGCCCCGCGGGGCCAGAAGAGGAAGCCCACCACCACGCTGACACCGCACCCGATGGCCACGTCCTCGATCCTGGTCAGGCCCACCCTCCACCCCACCGGCTGGATGATGTTGAACAGGATCACCACCATGACCGTGAAGGCGGCCTGCCCGGCCACGAAGGAGATCATTGACGGCGCCACACCCGAGAGGAGGACGGCGAGGGGAAGCAGCGCCCACAGCAAGGGGGTGTGGTCGGAGATCCCCATCATGAGCGCGGCACCGACCACCACGCCGAGCGCGGTGCCCCCCACCGCCCGCAACGCGGTGGCTCCCGTCCCGAGCGCGTTGGAGCGGAGCACCGACATCGTGCCGAGCGCCACCCAGAAGCCGTGCTGCACGTCGGTGACCTCGATCACCACCACGGCGATGGCCAGGCCGATGGCGCCGCGCAGCGAGTTGCGGAACCACACCGAGCGGAACGAGAGATGGGAGCGAAGGCGCCGGACGAGGAGCAGGGCGTCCGATTCGCTCCCGGCGCCGAGCCGGCGGTCGAGCACCCCGGGGGCACCGGCCGCCTCGAGCGCGCCGTCGGCCACCATGCCGGTGGCGATACCGAGGGCGCGGGCACGAAACCCCGGATCGAGCGTGCCGGCCAGGCGCGCCGCTCCCTCCGCGGTGGACTCCGGCGCGTCGTCCACCGAGGCGTCGTCCACCGAGGCGTCGTCCACCGAGGCGTCGTCCACCGAGGCGTCGGCGACGGAGGTGACGTCGGCCCGCAAGGCCGCCGCCACGAGTTCGTCGAGCTCGCGGGCCGAGCGCTCCACCGCCTCGATCGTGGCGCGCTCGCGCACCGGGTGGCCCGATCCGTCGCACACGAGCGCAGCCGTGAGCTCCAGCGTCTCGGCCACCTTCTCGAGGACGGCGCGCGCCGCTGGGGGCCCGTCGGCCCACTGCGCCTGGGCCGTGACGGCGGCGGGAGGCACGCCGGCGTTCCCCGCCACCCACTCGACCCGGCCGACCAGCTTGGACAGGGCAACCGCTCCGGCGGCGGCGCCCGTGGGCGGATAGGGCGTCCCCGAGAACTGTCGGCGGAGTTCGGTCAGCGCGCGGGCCACCTCGCTGCGGGCACCCTCCTCCCCGGCGCCCGCGGCAGCGCCCGGCGGCGGGGGGCGCAGACGGCCTTCGACCAGGCGCGCCAAGGCGGAAAGGGTGGCCGACAGCCGACGGCGCAGGTCGTCGTGCCAGGGTGCCGGCCACACCAGGAGGCAGGCCGCGGTGCACGCCACGGCGGCAATCGACCAGCCCAGCAGGCGCGGGCCGGTGGCCGACACCGGACGGGCGATGGACACCGGAAGGACGAAGGTGAGCAGTGCCGCGGTGGAGGCACCGGCCGCCTGGGGCGCCAGGATGCCGGCGAAGAGGACCACGAAGGCGACCACACCCATGGTCACCACCGCGGCGACCTCGTGGGTCGAGACCGCTGTGCCCAGTGACACCAGGAGCACGCCGACCACGAAGAGACCGGCGAAGGAGACGAGGCGGGCGCGCACCGGTCCGGAGAACTCCACGAGGAGCAACAGTGCGAACGACCCGAAGGCCCCGAACAGGCCCACCTGGGGATCGGAGAACAGGGCGTGGGTCACGGCGAAGACCGACGGCATGACGACCGCGGCGCGCACGGAGCGCTTGGCAATGAGATACCCGGGGTCCTTGGATCGCCAGATCTCGAGCAGGCCGGGGCGGACCGCGCCCTGCACGGGCGCCGGCGGTGCGGCCGCCTCGCTCACCCGCGCCCCGGGGCCATGCGCCAAGCGTAGGCGCGTCGGCCGCGTTGGCTACTCCTCACGGAGGAAAGGGACCGGAGCGGTGCGAGCGGCGCGGCGGCCCGGGAGCACCGCCGCTGCATTCGCAAGCACAAGTGCTGCGACCGCGGCTAGGACAACCGACGGTACCGGAACGGTGGGCGCCGGCACAGCTCCGATCTGTTCGGCAAACAGTACCCACAACCATCGACCGAGAACGATGCCGAGTGGGACGCCGACCACGATCCCTATCGCCACCACAAAGGACGCGTGCCAGGCCACGGCCGCGGAAAGCTGCCGTTGAACGAAACCCAACGTCTTGAGTTGCGCCAGGTCTCTGCGACACCGCCGTACGGACGCGGCGAGGGACAACGCGAGGGCCACCACTGCAGCGAGCGCGAGACCCCCGGCGAGCAGCAACGGGGTCGTTCCCATGGAGCGGTAATTCACGATCTGGGCGGGATGCTGGACACCGAGGACGGAGGCGACGTTGCCACCACAAATCGAGTCTTGGGGTTGCGCGGCGAGGATCCGGTTGGCCGCGTCGGAAAGCCGCCGCGCGGCAACCTGGCCCTGCTTCGGACTCAGTCCTCCCCGAACCCGCACGAAGACCATGTTGGGTCCATTGCAGGACGCGCCGTAGCCCTGGGGTCCCAGGCTCACCGTCACGGGCCCGGCGTCTGCCGGCACGGCCGCGCCGACACCCATGGAGGTGTGGAGCCCCTCGGCGATCCCGATTGCGGGCATCGTTGCCACACCGACGATGGTCAGCGGGATGGGGCGGCTCGGATGGCCCGGCACGTATTGGAGATACACGGTGTCACCGATGCGTCTGTGCAACTGTGCGAGGGTTGCGGCACCGAGGACGACCTGGTGCGGCGAGGCCAGCCCGTGACCCGAGGTGACAGGTGGTGCCACAGGGGACCTCGGGTCGGAGAGCAAGGTAGGCACCTCGACCCCGTCCAGCTGCATGGTGGCGAACCAGACACCCGACATCGTGACCGCGGGATCATGGCGGAACGCCGCCACTGCCTGGTTCGGTACGGGTCCATAGCCGTCGGAACTCTGTACTGCGTAGTCCCAGTTCCACCCGTAAAGCGCTGGATGGGACACCAGCGCGCTCAGGCTCGCAGCGAAGGTCAATGTCGCCGTCACGACGACCATGGCGAGGAGCGCAGCCAGGAGCGACCAGCGGTAGGCACCGGCCGTCCTCCCGGAGCGGGCGTCGATCGCGAAGGATGCTCCTGCGACGGCTGTAGGTGGCAACCCGGCCCTCGCCGTAATGGCAATGGTGGACGAGGAGCGTGCGAAGGACCGCGAGCGTCGCAGTGTCCGGTGAGGTGCATGGAACACAGCGAGGAGCACAGCGCCCGTCCCGATGACGCCGACCATCACGGCGAATCCGACACCGAGCACGGTCCAGTCCGCGTCAACACCGCGATCCGGGTAGACAGCGCGGACCGGTCCGATCGGGAAGAGACTCGACATGGCCACGGCCACACCGATGGCCAGGGCGGACCCGGCCAGAACCGATCCAAGGAGCCCGATGAGACCGTCGAGAACAGTCGTCGCCGGGTCTGCTCCCATGGCCTGCATGACGGTCAGGTCATGCTCGCGGGCACTCAGTTGCCGCGCCACAAGTTGTATCCCGAGAAGGAGGGCGGCCAGGGCGGCAATACCCCCGAACACACTGAGCGCGAGCGCCTCGGGCCTTATCGCCTGATTGGCTTCGGCCTCCAACTCCGAAGTGACCTGGAAGTCGGTGAAGTAAGCCTCGGTTGAGTTCCAGCGCCGCTCCACTGCTGGGACATCTGCCGCACCCCGTCGCAGCCGGGCACCCAGGTACACGATTGAGCTGTCGCCGGAGACCATCCGGGTGAGGGCCGGGGTCGCCACGATGTATGTGGGGTACCTGGCAATTTGGTCCTGCACCACTTCGCGGTTCAGCAAACCGATGCCGACCACCTTGAGCCCGAAGGTTCGCGCGGGTCCGGAACCCGAAGTCGACGAGACCCGCACATCGAGCACTTCATCGAGGTGCAAACCGAGCGCAGTTGCGGCGTTCTGCGTCACCATGACCTCGTTGGCTCGGGTGGGATCCGCCATCCGTCCGCTCGTGATGGCGAAACGATCCTGGTTGAAGAGGAGCCCGTCGACGCTCCCCACGAGGACAACGTTGCTATTGAGGCTGCGCTCATGAACTCTTCCCGCCACGACGAGCGATGCATTCAGTGCCTCGTAAGCCTCGACCTGTTTCACCTCTGGATAGCGGCGCACCGCGTCGACGAGGTGCTGCGCTTGGTTTGGCTGGCCCACGCCGGGACCGCCGGCCGGATCGATCATGAGATCCGACGGGTTGGAATTGGCCAGGAAGGTGGCGTACGACGAGTCCGTCCGGCGTGCCGCGGCGATCGATCCGAGAGCCACCCCTCCAACGAGGCCGATCAGGACCACGAGCAAGAGGAAGCTCGTTCGCTCTCGCCTCCAGCCGGTGGTGGTCCTGTACCAGGCGGTGTGGAAGGCAGCTGGGCGCGGCGAGCCCGCACGATCGTCACTCACCAACCCAACCCCCGCATCCACGGCTCTGGTCCCTTCCTGCCATTTCGAGGCCCCTCGAGAAGACGTTGTGCTCGAGGTCGCCACTCCCGATCCTGAGGCAGCTCGACGTCCAGGCGGTCGTCGCCTCGAAGGACGGACTGCGGCGTGGCCGACAACTCACTCGGACCAGAGCATGAGGGCCGTCGGGGTGCGCGCTGCGCTGCGAGCGGGAACAACTGCGACGAGGTTGGCCAGGACGACTGTGCCCAGCGCGGCCAGTGCGACAGCCCCCATTGGCACCGTGGGATAGGGCACCGCGTCGATCTGGAGCGCGAAGAGGTCCCACAGCCATCGACCGACGACGATCCCGAGAGGGATCCCGACAAGGATTCCCACGACCGCAGCGACGGTCGCCTGCCAGGCCACAGTGGCTGCCAGTTGGCGCCGGACGAAACCAACGGTCTTCAAGAGTGCCAGGTCGCGACGGCGTTGGCGGACCGAGGCAACGAGGGTGAGTGTCAACGCCACCACGGCGCCCAGCACCAGTCCTGCCACCAGAAGCGAGGGGGTGAGCCCGATGGTCTTGTAATTCACGATCTCGGCGGGACGCTGGACACTTTGCACAACGATGGCGTTGCCGGCGGATCCACCCGGTCCCGCCGCGTCGGCCCGATCCGCCTGGGCAACGATGCGGTGGAGTCCCGACAGCGCGACGGCCGGGGTGACGCCCGGCCGGATTCGGACGAGCACCAGATTGGGCCCGGTCAGTGCCGGGTCGGGCCCGGCGTCGATCGCCGCCAGGAAGGACCTGGGGAGCACCTGGGACTCGAGGAGCATCCCCGTTCCCATGGAGGTGTGGTCCGAGACCGTGCTGGCGAAGCCGATGGCGGGAAAGGTCGCCGTGCCGACGACCTCGAGGCGCGTCGGCGGGATGTACACAGGAGCATCGGCGGGGGTTCCCAAGGAGATGGTGACCTCTTGCCCGACGCGGACGTGCAGTTGGGACATGCTGGCCGCGCCGAGCACCACCTCGTGAGCCCCCTGGGGCTCGTGTCCCGAGAGGATCGGCGGGGTCACGGTGGCCCCGTGGTCTTCCAGCAGGAACGGGATCTCCTGTCCGTCGACCTGGAGCGAGTTGAAGTCCGCCCCGGAGTACGCCGCGACATCCTTGTCGTGCTTGAGCAATGTCGATGCGACCTGCGGGACCTCCCCCCCGCCTGACCCGACCGGGTTGAGGATGTAGGTCCAATTCCACCCATAGAGCGGAGGGTTCGAGACCAGCGTCTGCAGGCTGGCACCGAATGTGAGCGTCGTGATGACCAGTGCCACTGCCATGACCGAGCCCAGGAGCGCCGAGCGCACCGGCACGGCCGCCCGACCCTCGCCCGGCTCGAGGGCCATCCTCACGCCGACCACCCCGGGAGCACGCAGCCCAGCCCGCGCCACAAACGACACCAGGCGCGCCCCTGCCGTCGAGCGAAGGCGGGGGCGGAGCACGAGGCGGTGGGGCGCCGTCGTGTACGCCAAGATGCCGGCGACCGCGCTGAGCACGATCACCAAGACGAGGACACCGAAGCCGAGAACGGTCCAGTCCCAGGAGAACCCGCTTGCCCGATACACCGCACGGACCGGACCAAGGGGTGCCAACGGGGACAGGGCAACGGCGACGGCAATGGCCAGGACTGATCCGAGCGCGACGGCAGCTTCGAGCCCGAGTAATGCATCGAGCGCGGTATCGGTGGGGCCGGCGCCCAGGGCCCGCAGGATCTGGCGGTCGTCGCCTTCGCTGCGCAGTCGACGCGCGATGAGCTGCGTCGCGATGAGAACGGCCGCCAGCAGCGCGATCACCCCGAAGACTGCCAAGGCGATCGAGATCGGCCTGAGCGAGCGGTCCGCCTTGGCCTCGACCGGTGCCAGGGCGTGGTCGGTGACCTGCAGGCCGGGCAGGGTGAGACGGGCCAGTTCGCGCTCGACGAGCGGAACTGCGGCCGCCCCTCCAGATGTCTTGATGCCGAACGTCAGCGCTCCCGATATTCCCTTGTGTGCAAGCGCCTCCCTGGCGAACGCCGGGGTGAGCGGGATGAAGGTCGGAAGGATGTCGACGTCGTCCTCGACGATCTCGGAGTTCAAGGAGGCCAACCCGACGAGCCGCATGTTCACCTTCAGCGCCGGGGGTACCGCGGCGGTCCCGAACTGCGGCAGGCTCTGCTGGGCGTTCGAGTAGAAGCCAAACGGAATCACCTGGCCCACGCGGAGCCCGAGCAACTCGGCCACGGCCGGGGCCATGACGATCTCGTCGGCCCGTCCCGGGGACGCCAGCCTCCCCTGATTGACGGCCAGGCGATCCTGGGAGAAGAAGAGCCCGTTGACACTTGCCACGGGGTAGGCCAGTCCGGCGACCCGTATGCGCGGGGACCCGTCGCGGTTGAGCGGCGCCCCGGTCACGGTGAAGGCGGCATCGACGTGGCTCACGCCGCGCATCCGGGCGATCTCCCGGGTGAGCGACGGCTGGTAGTCGAGGTTCGGACCGCCTCCTCCTGAGTAGATCGACACCTCGAGGTCCGACGGGTTGGTGGCGGCCAGGAGGACCGAGAACGACGACTGGGTGCGTCTGGCCGCGGCCAGGCTGCCCAGCCCGAGACCTCCGACCAGGCCAACCAGGAGGATCAGGGAGACATAGCCGGCCCAGCGGTGCCGGAACGTCGACCTCATGCGGTACCGCGCCAGGCTGACGCCCTGCTTCATCACGTCCCCGGGCTTCCCGCGGCGTCCTCCTTCACCGCCGTGCAGTCTCGCTGCTCACAGCCGATCCACCAAGGGTGCCAACCCGCCGGTGGACAGGGGTGCCACCACCACGTCCTCACCCCGGTGGATCAGGGAGATCAGGCCTGTCGCGCTACCGTACGCTTGGCATGGCGAGAATCCGGGTGGCACTGGCCGAGGACAACGCGCTCCTGCGGGAGGGCATCGCCCGCATCATCGAGGGCGAGACCGATCTCGAGCTGGTCGGGCGCGCCGCCGACCTGCCTGAGCTCCTGGCGTTGATCGGCGACGCGTCACCAGAGGTCGTGGTCACCGACATCCGCATGCCTCCAACCGGGACCGACGAGGGGATCCAGGCGGCCTCGTGGCTCCGGCAGCACAAGCCCGAGGTGGGCGTGGTGGTGCTCAGCCAGTACAAGACACCCTCCTACGCCCTGGCACTGCTCGAGACCGGGTCCGCCGGGCGGGGCTACCTCCTCAAGGAACAAGTCGCCGGCGCCGACGAGCTCGCGCAGGCCATCCGCACCGTGGCCCAGGGCGGGTCCGTGATCGACCCGCAGATCGTCGACGAACTCATCGATACCAAGTCGTCGCGGCGCAAGTCCGACCTTTCGTGGCTCACCCCGCGCGAGTCCGAGATCCTGGGGGAGATGGCGAAGGGCAAGAGCAACGCCGCCATCGCCGCCTCGCTGCAGGTCTCCGAGCGGGCGGTGGAGAAGCACACCAATTCGATCTTCTCCAAGCTCGGGCTGACCGAGGAGCGGGACGTCAACCGGCGCGTCAAAGCCGTCCTCGTCTATCTGAGCGACCCGGGGGGTGGCTGACACCACCCCCGACCGTGTGTGGCACCACCCCGCCAGGGCATCTCCGGTAATGCGAGAATGGACGCATGGGTGATCGGCCCACCGTTCTCATCGTCGACGATCAGGCGCCCTTCCGTTCCGCCATGAAGGCGGTGCTCAAGCGAGCGAACGAGTTCGAGTTGGTCGGTGAGGCCGCCAACGGGAGCGAAGCGGTCTCACTCCAGCAGGAGCTCAACCCAGCGCTGGTCCTGATGGACATCAACATGCCCGAGATGAACGGCATCGAGGCGACACGCACCATGGTGTCGCTGCACCCCGAGGTCGTCGTGATCCTCTGCTCGACCTACGACGCCGGTGACCTGCCGCCCGAGGTAGCCACGAGCGGTGCACGCGCCTACCTCAACAAGGAGCACCTCGGGGCGGACAGGCTGCGTCATCTCTGGGAACAGCGGGACGCCCCGGGCTTCATCTCCGCCTGAGCGCGGCTAGGTCGCCGACTCGACGAGCGGGACCGAGCCCCGCACCTGCGACCCCTGGCCGATCTCCGAGTCCCATCGCACGGTGCCACCGATGGCACCCAACCGGTCGGCCATGTTCGTATACCCGTGCCCGCGCCTGGCCTTCTCCGGGTCGAATCCCGGTCCGGTATCGATGACGCTGAAGAGGAGGCCCCCCGACTCCTCCCACAGCCGTACCTCGACCTGCGAATCCGGAGCGTGCTTGGCCGCGTTCTGCAGCGCCTCGAGGCAGCAGAAGTACACTGCCGCCTCCGTCTCGGCCCCGTACCGACCGATGCCCTCCGCGCGGATCTCGACGCTCAGGGGGCTCCGGTTCGCCGCCGCTCGCAGAGCCTCCACGAGACCGCTGTCGACCAAGAGCGGCGGGTAGATCCCGTGCGCCAGCTCACGGAGCTCTTGGATGGTCTCCTGCACCTCGCCGGCAAGCTGTTCGAGCATCTCGAGACCGGCATCCTGGTCGTCGACTATGACGTCCCGGGCCAGGCGGAGGTTCACCGCCAGCGCGACCAGGTGCTGCTGGGCGCCGTCGTGCAGGTTGCGCTCGACGCGTCGACGTTCGGCGTCCCCACTGGCCACGATCCGGGCCCTCGACCGGCGAAGCTCGTCAGCCTGTTTGCGCACCTCGTCGAGCGTGGTCTGCAGTGCCGTGTCGAGTTGCGAATTGTGCAGCGCAAGCCCGACCTGACGCGCCAGGTCGGCCAACACGCGGTCGTCCTCCTCGGAGAACGCGTTGGCCTCTCGGGGCCGTTCGGCCACGATCAGACCCAGCAGATCGCCGGCGTGGCTGACGGGTGCCACCCGGATCTGCTCCTGTTCGCGTCCGTGCACCAGCGCCGGCAACCAGACCGACGCCCAGGCGGTCCCCGACACCCCAGCCCGGGTCACGACGGGTCGCTCCCGCGGCGAGATGACGAGCGACTCCGGGCCCAGGTCCGGCACGGACGCCGTGCGCTCGAGCACCTCACCCGAGCCGGTGTAGACCTCGGCACTGGCGAGCGTCATCGTCTTGCGGAGCGACTCCGCCAGCTGCAACAACAGCTCGTCCATCGGGATGGCCCTGGTGAGCCGGCTCCCAAAGGTCCGTAGGACCTCGTCGGGGGCTTCTCGCGACCCGTAGACGAACCGGGTGGCGGCCTCGAGGAAGCGGGCACGCACCGGCACGAAGATCAACGCGGCCACTCCCGATGCCACCATGGCCAGCGCCAGCGCCTCCTTGTCGCCCTGCGTCTTCGGCGCGTGCCCGAACCCCAAGACGATGACCAGGTAGATGGCCGACACCACGACCACGAAGCCGAACACGGCCAGGACCTGCACGAGGAAACGGCTGGCGTGCGGCCCGAGCCTCTTGCCCTCAGAAGCCAGCAACCCGAGCGGGACCAGGACCGTCGCACCCACGGCGACGGCCCCGAGCGGCCCGGGCCACCCGACGAGAAGGTGCAACACCGTCGCCACGAGCGCCACCGTGGCGGCGAGCGTGACGCCGATGCCGAACCACTCCATGCGGGCTCGCTGAAGGCCCGTCGAGGTGAGGTAGCGGACGCGCACGGGAGCGATGGCCAGGGCACCGGCGATGGTCCAACTGATGGCGCCGTCGACCGGCGTGAAGGCCTGGTGATCGGCTGCCAGCGCGCACCCCACACCGACCGCCGCCACGTAGGCGACGACCACGGCCGCACGCCGGAACGCGTCGCGCAGCCGACCATCGGGCAACGCCAGGAGGAAGTGGAACGAGATGGCGGTCACGACGACGGCGGACACCGTCGCCACGCTGCGGGCCGCACTCGTCGTGTGCACGACCTCTGCCTTGCGCCCCGCGACCAGCGCGATCATGGCGACCAGGGCGTCGACGGCGACCAGCAGATGGAAGGGTGACAGGCGGGAACCGACCCGCTCACGCGCGCCCCGGTCGACGAACCCGACCAGGGCCCAGACGACGGTGAGCCCGAACGCGACCGAGTCGACCGGAGCGACACCCCCCGGCACCGTGATGCGCAGGCCGACCACCACGCCACCGACCGTGAGACCCAAGATGAGGACTTGGAGCAGTCGGAACGACCCGAAGGCCGAGGTCGCCGGTACCGTGGGCACGACCACAGGCGGGGTGCCCACTTCGAGCTCGACTTCCCCTTGCACCGTCACCGGACCTCCCTCAGGACTGGACGGCGACCGCGACGTCCGACGATTCGTTGACGGCGATCCTGCCGTCGCGCATCCGCACGATGCGGCCCGCCGCCGACGCCACGCTCGGGTCGTGGGTCACCAGCACGATTGTCTGCCCGGTTGCGTGAAGGCGGCTGAGGAGCTCGATGACTTCCTGCCCGCCCTCCGAGTCCAGTGCCCCCGTCGGCTCGTCAGCCAGGAGCAACGTGGGCTCGTTGGCCAGGGCCCGTGCGATGGCCAGGCGCTGACGTTGGCCGCCCGACAGCATCCCGGGCACGGTTCCGGCCTTGTCGCCGATGCCGAGAAGGTCGAGCAGATCACGGGCACGGGACTCGGCCGCCTTGCGCTTGCGTCCTGCGATGACCGCAGGCAAGGCCACGTTCTCGAGGACCGTCATACCTTCCAGCAGGTTGAAGAATTGGAAGACGATGCCGATGTGGCGACGGCGCATGCGAGACAAGTCGTCCTCGGAACGGCCGGTGACCAGTTCGCCGGCCACCGTGATGGTGCCCTCGTCGGCAACATCGAGCCCCGCCACCAGGTTCAAGAGCGTGGATTTGCCACACCCCGAGGGTCCCATAAGGGCGACGAAATCCCCCGTCGGCACCACGAGGCTGGCACCACGGAGCGCCCGCACCGGGGCGTTCTCCGCCTCGAACGTCTTCCGGACCTTCTCCACCACCAAAGCGTCCATGTGCGTCATCCCTCGTTGGCTGCGCGGCCGTCGGACCGGCAGGTGTTGTCGACCAGTTTGTATGCGATGACCGGGGTCTCGCGTCCCTTGACCAATTGGGGTGGCAGGGCCACCGTCTCCCGGGGTGTCCGCCACGCCTCCCGCGTCGCCTCGGACACCACGGTCTCACCCGAATCGGCCAGCTGCTGGAGTCGCTGAGACAGGTTGACGGTGTCCCCCACCAGCGTGTACTCCAGGCGCTCCTCGGAGCCCAACAGCGCGGCGGCGGCCTCCCCGGTGGACAGGCCGAGCCCGAGGCCGAAGGTGGGAAGGCCCTCCTCCTCCCACCGGTGATTGATCTGATGCTGCTTGTCGTGCATGGCACGGGCCGCGGCCACGGCCCGGTCGGCATGGTCCTCCTGGGCGAACGGCGCACCGAAGACGGCCATGACGGCGTCCCCCACGAACTGCATCACGGTGCCGTTCTCGCCCAGGATGGCATCGTTCATGGCGGCCCGGTGCACGTTGAGCTGCCCGGCCAGCTGGCTCGGGTCGGCATGCTCGGCGATGGTGGAGTACGAGCGGATGTCGCTCATCAGGACCGTGACGACCACACGCTCGGTCGCACCGATGTGACGGCCGTCCCGCCGGAGCTTCTCAGCCAGGCCGCCCGGGAGCAGGCGCGACAATGTCTCTCCCTGCTCCTCTCGATCGACGATCGCCTTGTGCAACAGGCGCAACCGCTGCAAGGCACCCTGGGTCCCCGCGGACACGCCTTCGGCCAGCTTGACGAACACGGCCTCCACTTCCGCGTCCACAGCTTCGGGCGGCAGGCCCTGCGTGACGGCGATGGCCTTGATGGGCTTACCCTCCGCCACCATGGCGAGCAGCACCTCCTCGGCGGGCGTGAGACCACCGTTGGACGTCACCGGGCGGACCAACGCATCCACGATGGCGGGGTCGAGCGCGTTGCCGCCGCTGGCCACGGCCCGGATGGCATCGACCAGTTGGTCACCCTGTGCGATGTGGTCCTTGAGGAGGTAGCCGTACCCGGCCGAACCCTCGGCCAGAAGTGCGACGGCGTATTCAGGGTCGTCGTATTGCGAGAGGATCACGACGCCGGTGCCGGGGTGGCGCTTGCGGACCTCCTTGGCGGCGTCGATGCCCTCACGGTTGAAATCGGGGGGCATCCGTATGTCGGTGACCAGCACCTGCGGCGCCAACGAGGCCGCACCTTGGACCACTTCGTCGTAGTCGGCGGCCACACCCACGATGCGCAGATCCCCGTGACGCTCGATCAGCGACCGGACTCCTTCGCGGACGATGAGGTTGTCGTCGGCCAAAAGCACCGAGATCCTGGCGTCTCCACTCGCGGCGTTCCGACCGTTCGGCTCGTCCATCGCTCCAGTTCTCGCACGTGCAGGGTGCGGTGAACAGGAGGGGAACCTCCCACATGCAGTGGTGCTAGGCACACCTCCGGATGCCTGTCACCACACTCGCCAGGACCTCCCCGCTCATGGACGCTGAGTCCATGACGAGAACGACGACCGGAACGGCGACCAGATCCACGACTGGCGGAACTGGAAGGACGCTTGGAGCACCGAAGGGAAAGGGAGACGCCACGCGGCACGAAGGACTCGTCACCTCACTGTCGTGGATCCCGACCGAGGCGATCCAGGGTGCGCAGCGCCTCGCCTTCGATTCGGGCATCACGCACTACGACCAGCCTCCGCCGACCCGAGACATGGACGTCGAGCGACTCCGCGACGAAGACCGGTTCCGATTCGCCAACCAGCTCGGGGCCTTCATCACCGTCGACGCCGATGGGAGGATCGGGAACTGTGGCTATCTGGGAGGCGGCATCATGGGCTCGACGCTGGTCGACCTGCGCGCCGTCAGGCACCGCTTCCAGGCGGTCCAGCTCCCCGACATCCAGCACGAGCCGGAACGGGGCGAGGGTTGGGTCCGCTTCGTCCAGACCTGTGGCGGGCGCACCGGGATGCCCGCCCCCCGGCGTGTGCGGCGGCGTCCGTTCATCCAGTGGCAGGCCCCGCTGGTGTGGACAACGCTCTCGCTGACCCTCCATGCCGAGGGGCGGGCCGAGCACGCACTCATCGGTGCGAGCCGCTTCCCCCGGCACTGGGTCTACGACGCCGACAATCGCCTCTCGCACAAGTCGGGGCTCACCGACTTCAAGGACTGGTACCGCAAGTCGTTCGGCAAGCACACTCCCTGGGGCGACGAGGACTCCGAGGCACTGGTGGCGACCGTGGAATCGGCGCTCGAGACCTCGCTATCGGCCCAGGTGATGCAAGGCGGCGGGACCAAGCGAGTCGAGAAGCGCCCGGCCGGAAGCGTCCTCTTCAAGCAGGGGGAACGGGGCACCGACGTGCTCCTCGTCCTCGACGGCATCGTCCGGGTCGAGCGCGATGGCGAGCGGCTGGCCGAGTACGGGCCCGGAGCGCTGCTCGGCGAGCGGGCGCACCTCGAGGACGGGGTACGGACCTCGAGCAACGTGGCAGTCACCCCCTGCCGCGTGGCGCTCTTCGACGCCTCCCTCCTCGATCGGTCCGACCTGGAACAGCTGTCAGCCGGCCATCGCCGCGAGGACGCGGCGCGAGACTGAATTGGTGCGCGTCCACTTCTGCGGGACTCGGGGGTCGACGCCCGCACCGGGTCCCGACTTCGTCCGCTACGGCGGGCACACGTCCTGCCTGGCGCTGTCACACGACGGCGAGGATGTTCCGACCCTGGTACTCGACGCGGGCACGGGGCTCCGCCGCTTGCACGAACTCACCGGCGATACCCCATTCCGCGGGACGCTCCTACTCACCCACCTGCATTGGGACCACGTCCAGGGCCTGCCCTTCTTCACCGTCGGCGACCGTGAGGGTTCTGACGTCACGTTGCTCGTGCCGACCGAGGACGGGACCACCGAGATCGACCAGCTGTTGGCCCGGATGATGTCGCCGCCGTTCTTCCCCATCGGACCGGGCCAGCTGCGCGGCGACTGGCAATTCGGCCGTCTCCCCACGGATCGCTTCGAGTGCGGGGGTTTCGAAGTGCTGGCGCGTGAAGTTCCGCACAAGGGTGGGCGCACGGTGGGGCTTCGCGTGAGCGACGGGAGGTCCTCGCTGGCCTACATCCCGGACCACTGCCCCACCGCCCTCGGAGCCGGCCCCGAGGGCACCGGCGAGTACCACGAGGCGGTACTCGAGCTGGCGGACGACGTCGACCTGCTCGTCCACGACGCCCACCTGCGCGCAGAGGAGGTGGCGGCCGAAGGATTCTTCGGGCATGCCGCGGCGGAGTACGCCGTCGGGCTCGGCGCCAGGGCGGGTGCCCACGGGGTCGCCCTCTTCCACCACCGGCCCGAGCGGACCGACACCGAGATCGACAGCACAGTGTCCCGGTTCTCCCGGGGACCCCTCGCTGTCTTCGGCGCCAAGGAGGGGGCGGTCGTGGACCTGTGACGGCGGACCAGCCGAGGAACCCGTGAGGCGCGCCGACGTGGTGGTGGTGGGTTCGGGACCCAACGGGCTGAGCGCCGCGTTGATCCTGGCCCGACGCGGGCTGGCCGTGGACGTCATCGAGGCGGCGAACGATCCGGGAGGTGGATGCCGGACGGCCGAGTTGACCCTCCCGGGGTTCCACCACGACGTGTGCTCGGCCGTCCACCCCCTCCTCATGGCCTCCCCCGCCTTTTCGGACCTGGACCTGGGGGCCCACGGGGTCCGGCTGCTCACGCCAGACGTCGCCTTCGCCCACCCGCTCGATGGGGCGCGAGCCGCCACCGTCGGGGGCAGCGTCGCGGAGGTCTCCCGCTCACTCGGGACGGATGGTCCGGCCTACACCCGAACCTTTGCTCCGACTGTCCGGGACCTCCACGACATCCTGCCGGTCTTCCTCGGAACGATGCGCACCGTCCCCGCCCATCCGATCGCGGCCGCCCGCTTCGGGCTCCGGGGACTCGGCTCGGCGATCCACACCGCCCGTGCCTTCCGCACCGACGAGGGTCGTTGCGTCGTGGCCGGTGCGGCGGCCCACTCCATGCTCCCCCTCTCGGCGCCCCTGACGGGCGCGTTCGCCCGGCTCTTCACTGCCCTTGCCCACGTGTACGGTTGGCCCGTCGTCGAGGGTGGAAGCAGTGCCATCGTCGACGCACTTGTAGCGGAGCTCGTCGCACTGGGGGGGCGGATCGAGACGGGTCGGCTCGTGCGGAATCTCTCCGAGCTCCCTCCTGCCTCCGCCGTCGTACTGGACGTCACGCCCCGCCAGCTCCTCGAACTGGGCGGCGAGCGGCTCCCCGCCCGGGCTCGCCGGGGACTGTCCCGTTACCGCTACGGCCCCGGCGTGTGCAAAGTCGACTGGGCCCTGCGCGGACCCGTGCCCTGGGCGGCACCGGCGTGCCGGTCCGCGGTCACGCTCCACGTGGGTGGCACATTTGAGGAGATCGCGCGTAGCGAGGCAGACGTCAATGCCGGACGGCACCCCGAGCGCCCGTTTTGCCTGGTGACCCAACCCTGCGTGGTCGACCCGAGCCGGGCACCACAGGGACGGCACACGCTGTGGGCCTACTGCCACGTGCCCAACGGGTCGGAAGTCGACATGACCGAGAGGATCGAGGCGCAGATCGAGCGCTTTGCTCCCGGCTTCCGCGATCTCGTCGAGGGTCGCTCGACGTCCTCCGCCGTCGACACCGAGGCCCACAATCCGAGCTACGTCGGTGGGGACATCAACGCGGGCGCGGCGACGTTGCGCCAGACGGTCTTCCGCCCGACAACCCGCTGGAATCCGTACCGCACGGCGCTCAAGGGCGTCTATCTGTGCTCGGCCGCGACGCCGCCGGGGGGAGGCGTCCACGGCATGTGCGGCCTGGGCGCCGCCAACGCCGTCCTGCACGACTTGGGCATCGCCCATCGGGAACGCCGGTGACCTGACAGGACGCACGGCTGCCCCGCCTGTACCGACTCCGGGCGACCATGGGGCCAGGCGGACCGCGCCCTACACCGGCGCCGTCGGCGCGGCCGCTTCGGCGGGCGTCAGCTAGTCGAGCTCGGCGAGCAGCTCGCGGCAGCGCCGCGCGTCACCCTCGAGCTTGATCCGGAAGCGGTCCATTCCTTCGAGCTTGGTGCGGATCTGCCCGGCCAGCGACTCGTTCAGGACCACCGCCTCCTCGAGCGTCGCCCTCTGCTCGGCTCGGGCCGCGGCGCTCGGCACCCCCTGCGTCGCCCGGTAGGAGGCGCGCAGCTCCTCCAGACGGTTCTCCATGGCGAGGAACTCGCGTATCTCCTCAAGGTTCATCCCCAACACCTCGCGGAGCTCGAGGATCCGCTTCAGGAGCGCCAGATCGTCCGCGGTGTAGCGGCGCTCCCCCCCGGACGTGTACAGCGACGGCGTCAGCAGGCCCAGCTCCTCGTAGTACCGCAGCGTGCGCGGCGAGACGCCGACCTGGGTGGCGGCGTCACCGATCCGCACGCCCGACTCCGCCGACCTGGTGGCAGCGCCGGCCGGCATCACTCGACCACCGACTCGGTCTCGGCCATGGCCTCTTGGGCCCCGACGACCCTCTCACCGGTCTCGACCAGCACCAGGCCGCTCTCGTCGTGGTGGTACTTCCCACCGCGCAGCAGCGAGGCCACGGCACCGAGCATGCAGGCCCCGGCCGCGAAGGCGAACGCCCAGGTGAGGCCCTTGCGGAAGGAGGAGGCAATGAGATCCGGGAAGTACTCCCGGCTGGTCAGCGTGCTCGCCGTCCCCGGCGGCAGCTTCGCCAGCTCGGCATGACCGAGGAGGATCTGCATGGGGTTGTAGCCCAGGAAGGCGGCGAAGAGGCTGCCCACCGGAGGCAGGTGCGAGACCCTGGTCGCCACGTGTGCGCTGACCCCCTGCGAGGTCAGGCCGTGGTAGAGCGCGCCGGGCAGCGAGGCGGACGCTCCCAGGATCACCAGGGTGAAGAAGATCCCGATGGAGAGCACCTGCGCCGACGACGTGACCGTGCCGGACATGCCCGCCCCCGCGCCGCGCTGGCTGGCCGGGAGGCTGTTCATGATGGCCGCCTGGTTGGGCGCGATGAACATCCCGATGCCGAAGGAGTTGAAGAAGATCAGCAGGCCGAACGACAGGTAGGAGAAGTTCACCGGCAGCAAGCAGAGGAGGATGAACGTCGTCGCGGCGATCAACAGACCGGTGGTGGCGAACGGCCGGGCGCCGTAGCGGTCCGAGAGCATCCCGCTCGCCGGCGCCGCCAGCAGCAGCCCCACGGTCAGCGGGATCATGTAGATGCCGGCCCACAGCGGGGTGGCCGAGAAGCTGTACCCGTGCAGTGGGAGCCAGATCCCCTGCAGCCAGATGATCAGCATGAACATCATCCCGCCCCGGCTGAGCGCGGCAAGGAAGCTGGCCACGTTGCCCGCCGAGAAGGCGCGCACCCGGAACAGCGAGATGCGGAACATGGGCTGGGCCACCCTGGTCTCGACGACCACGAAGACGGCCAGCATGGCGAGGCCTCCGATGATGCCCGCCAGCACCTTGGGGTTGGCCCACCCCATGGCGTGCCCGCCGTAGGGAAGCAGGCCGTAGGTGATCCCGACCAGGACCGCGATCAGGCCCAGGCCGAAGGTGATGTTGCCGATCCAGTCGATCTTGGCCGGGGTGCGCACGCCGCGATCCTTCAGCTTGAAAGCGGCGATGGCCGTGCCGAACACACCGAAGGGCACCGAGACCAGGAAGACCAGGTGCCATTCGACCGGGGCCAGCAGGCCGCCGACCACCAGACCGATGAAGGAGCCGGAGACGGCGGCAGTGTTGTTGATGCCCAGGCCCAGCCCCCTCTGCTCGGGCGGGAAGGAGTCGGCGATGATGGCGGACGAGTTGGCGAAGATCATGGCCCCGCCGACCCCCTGACCGACACGCATCGTGATCAGCCAGAGGGCGCCGGCCGTCCCGTCGAGCCATGTCAGCGCCAGGAGGACCGAGAAGACGGTGAACACCGCGAAGCCCGCCGTGAAGATCCGTACCCGGCCGAAGATGTCACCGACCCGCCCCAGCGTGACGAGCAGCACGGCCAGAACCACGTTGAAGCCCATGAGCATCCAGAGCATGTAGCCGGTGTTGCCGGGCGTGAGCGGGTTGAGCTGGATTCCCCGGAAGATGTCGGGCAGCGAGATGGCGGCGATCGAGGTGTTGATGAAGATGATCAGGGTGCCCACGGTGACCACGAAGAGCGCCAACCAGCGCGAGCGGGGGGCGGCCACCGCAGGCGCGGGGTGAACGCCAGCCTGGCCGTTGCGCTCGGGCAGGGTCTGGGTGCGTGTCGGGACCGTGGTGCTCATCGTCGAGAAGTTTAACGTTAACGTTAGGGTCATGACTCACCAGGGCGCTCTGGACACCCCACCCAGCGCGGCCCATGATCGGGAGATGGAATCCCCGTCCCTGTTCGAGGCCATCACGCGGTTCCCGGGCGCCGTCATCCGCCTCCCGAGCACGGCGATCGACACCCTCGCCGCCATCAACGAGTTGGCCGAGCGGGTCGACCGGCTCATGTCCCAGCTCGAGAAGCTCGAGGGTGGGCTGAACGTGGCAGGAGCCGGGATGGACGTGGCGGCGACGGGCATCACCCAGGCCGTCGCCGGCCTCCAGCAGGCGGTCGACATACTCGACTCCTCGATGCCGTCGTTCCTGCCGTTCTCCGCCACGGCGTCCACGCTGCGGGGATTGACCGACCGTCTGGGACCGGCCCGGATCGAGCTCACGGCCGAGGCCGTCGAGGAGCAGCCCTCCGACGAGGGCCGGCCGTCGGGGGTACAGCTCGACGTCTTCGTGGCCGAGCTGACCAGGCTGGTCGAGTCACTCGTCGGGACCATCCCGCGGGTCCGTCAGGTCCTCCGCGTGACGTCCTCGTCGCCGCCTCCCACCGGAGACGACTGACCTCGGGGGCGCGGTGAGCAGGTCGTCGGGGAAGCCAAATCCCTGAACGGCTAGAGTGGGGCGCTGCCCGGTGGGAGTTCCTCCTGTTCGGGTCATGACGGGCAACCGTCGCCACGGACCTGTGGTGCAGCTCGGAGTGCACGCCGCCCTGTCAAGGCGGAGGTCGCGGGTTCAAATCCCGTCAGGTCCGCCACCGAATCCAGGCTTGGCCTCCGGCCGTCCAGGATGACGTGACCCGGTCGGGTAGCTCAGTTGGTAGAGCGCGCGCCTGAAAAGCGTGAGGTCACCGGATCGACGCCGGTCCCGACCACCGAATACGTCCAGTCCTGCGGGTATCTCGACTTCGACACTGTGTCGATGGCCACCCGCCGCCAGACACCGACGTGGACGAAGAACCCGATGCCCCCTGGCCCTTGTCCAAGTAGTCAGCATGTGACTAATTTGCGTGCACGCATGCCACCCCTCTGGTGTGAGCCATGCGTCCGACTGGCCGAGTCCATGTGAACCGTAAGGGGCGAGATGTCTGATCTTCCGGAGTTCCAGAACCTGATCGGCGGTCAAATCCGCGGCGCGGCCTCTGGCGCGTACATGGACTCGGTCAACCCCGCGACCGGCGAAGTGTGGGCGCGAGTCCCTCAGTGCAATGCCGATGACGCCGTTGCGGCGGTGGCTGCGGCCAAGGAGGCGTTCCCCGCCTGGTCCGCGCTCTCGCCCGACGGCCGCTCCGCGTACCTCAAACAGGTTGCTGAGCTCTTCACCGAGCACGGCGATGAGCTCGCGGAGCTCGAGTCAACCGGCAACGGCAATCCCCTGGGGCTCATGAAGCTGACCTGCGGACCGGGGATGAAGACGTTGTGGAATCGCAAGGCGCACGAGACCCTCGAAGCATCGACGGGGCGAACGGTCCCCCTCGACTCCAAGACTCTGGGCCTGACAATCCGCGAGCCCTACGGCGTCGTCGCTGCGATCGTGCCCTACAACATGCCTGTCGGGATGCTGAGCAACAAGGTGGCCAGCGCGCTGGCTGCCGGCAACACGGTGGTGGCCAAGCCGCCCGAGCAGGCCAGCCCGGCATCGTTGCGTCTCGCCGAGCTCCTCAACGAGGTTCTCCCGGCCGGCACGGTGAACATCCTCTCGGGCCTGGGCGACGTCGGCGACGCCATGGTGCGGCACCCCGATGTCGAGAAGGTCACCATGACTGGCTCCTCCCAGACTGCGAAGCTCATCCAGAAGGCCGCCGCTGACACCCTGACCCCGGCGATCTTCGAGCTGGGGGGGAAATCGCCGAATATCGTCCTCGACGACGCCGATCTCGACGCGGCTGCCAAGGGTGTGACCGTGGCGTCGATTTTCGGCTTCAACGCAGGTCAAGCCTGTGTCGCCGGCTCGCGGATCTTGGTCCAGCGTCCCGTGTTCGACGAGATGGTGGAGCGGATCGAGGCGATCGCCCGGTCGATCGTCGTCGGCCACCCGGCCGAGTCGAGCACCAAAATGGGTCCGCTGATATCCCGGGATCAGTACGACAAGGTGGTGGCCTTCATTCAAGATGGCATCAGGGAGACCGAGCTGTTGTTCGGTGGCCGCCATGGCGCCGAGCTCGTGCCGAGCCACCCAGGTGGCTTCTGGGTCGAGCCGACTCTCTTCCTGGCCAAGGACAACTCCCCCCGGATCTGCCGCGAAGAGATCTTCGGGCCCGTGGGCGCGATCATCCCGTTCGACACCGACGACGAAGCGATAGCTCTCGCCAACGACAGCCGCTACGGACTCGCTTCGGGTGTATGGAGTGAAGACCTCAATCGCGTCCACCGGTACGTCCGGGAGATCCGATCGGGAAACGTATGGGTGAACACCTACCTGCAGACCCGACACGAGCTTCCCTTCGCCGGAATCAAGGAGAGCGGCTACGGCCACGACGAGGTGCTCGAGTTCACGCGGGAGAAGTCGGCGGTGATCGCTCTGCGGCGCGACCCCAGTGATGGACCGGGATCACACCTCGCGAAGAGCCAGCTCTGACGTCAGCAACACGCGAAGGATCGTCGCGGCGCAGCGCGCCACTGTGGGTAGGAGGTGATGGCCACATCCCCACCCTCGTCCCTTGCCGAATGGGTTGTTCTCGCCCTGATCGATGAGCAGGAGAGCCACGGATTTGCCGTGGCCCGCGAGCTGGCCCCCGATGCGCGACTGGGCCGAGTCTGGACGGTGCCCCGCCCGATCGTGTACCGAGCCATCGATCGTCTGGAGGAGGCGGGGTGGATCACGGCCGTTCGTGCTGAGCCCGGTGACCAGGGCCCACAACGGACCGTGATGCGAACCACGCCGGCGGGGCGACGCCACTTGACCGGGTGGCTCTCGTCACCGGTGGCACATCCACGCGACGTTCGATCCGAGCTGATGGTGAAACTCACACTCATCGAGCGCCTCGGTGACGATCCACGTACCTTGGCCAGAGCTCAGCTCGACGCATTCGCCGACGTCTTTTCCGGTCTGACTGTGCAGGCTCGCGTCGCCACGGGACCCGACCGCTTGGTTGCCCTCTGGCGTTTCGAGAACACCCGGGCGATCGAGCGGACCCTCCGGGCCATCGTGACTGACGGGTGAGGAAGTGGCGAAGTGTGGCACTGCCCACCTCGATCGGACCCCACAAGGCGGCCGTGGTTCTCGGGTAATTCGTGCTCGGGCAGTCGGCTCAGGTGACCGCTCGGGCGGAGTTGGGCGTGCGGACCGTGGCGTTGGCCCGCACGCCCACGGCGCCGAGATCACATCACTTCTGTGATCTCTCCCACTTCCACGCCACCCCCGGCGGCGAGGACCGGCGCATCCTTGGCCAGAGCCACTGCGGATTCGAGATCCTCCGCCGTGACGAACGAGTAGCCGCCGAGGCGGGTCGTGTCGTCACACGTGCCGAGACTCGAGGCCTCGAAGACCGGGTTGCCGAAATCGACGACCTTGTCCCCGAGGCGGTTGCGGAACTCGCTCCACGCCTCCATGGCGTCCGGCTGACCAGGCACATAGCTCTTGGGGGACCGGTATGCGAATACGTACTTCGGCATCTTTCTGCTCCTTTTTCGGTGGACCGGCTGCGTGCCGGCACTCTGCTGTCACCACTACTGACACCGGGCGGATCAGAAATTGGGCGGACCCGCGCCCATTCCATGGACCCTGCGGTGTCCGTACAGATGCAAGACGAAGATCCGGAGGAAGAGGTGATGGAAGGATGGAAGTGTGACGACCGACCTGATCGCGAGAGCACGCGCGCGGGCGACGACGCCGCCTTCGCACAACTGGTCGACCCGCACCGCCGAGAGCTACAAGTGCACTGCTACCGGCTGCTCGGATCGGTACAGGATGCCGAGGACGCACTGCAGGAGACACTCCTGGCTGCGTGGCAGGGCTTCGACGCGTTCGAGGAGCGGGCGTCCGTGCGGACATGGCTGTACAGGATCGCCACCAACCGCTGTCTCAACGCACTGCGATCGGCTAGACGTCGTCCGCAGATGGACCGGCCGCCGCCGCTCACCGTCACTCCGCCCGAGCCCACACGACTTGGGGAGGTCATGTGGCTGCAGCCATATCCGGACGTCTTGCTGGAGGACGTCATCGACGCCGACCCGGGGCCCGAGGCCCGCATCGAGACCCGCGAAGCCATCTCACTGGCGTTCGTCACGGCCCTGCAGCTCCTGCCGCCCCTCCAGCGAGTCGTGCTCGTCTTGCGCGATGTGCTCGGCTTTCGCGCCAGCGAGGTCGCCGGCATCCTCGACACCACCGAGGAGTCCGTGACCAGCGCGCTGAAGCGTGCCCGCACGGGCCTTCAGCGCAAGCTGCCGTCCGACGGTCACCACGAGCCACCACCGGCGCCGGGCTCGCACGCCGAACAAGAGCTCCTGCAACGACTGACGCTGGCCTACGAGACGGCGGATCTCGAAGGCCTGGTCGCCCTCCTGACCGAGGACGTCTGGCTGTCCATGCCACCCGTGCCCGCCGAGTACCAGGGGAAGGAACTCACGGCCCAGTTCTTCCGAGCTGTCGCCTTCCGGCCCGGGCGCCGCTTCAGGGTGGTCCCCACCAGGGCCAACGGCCAGCCGGCTCTGGGGTTCTACGAGGTCGATCCGGTAACGGGCATCTCTCATGCCAACGGCGTCATCGTCTTCACGCTGGCCGGTGACCGTGTCTGCGCGATGACTCGCTTCGATACGAGCGTGCTCCCCCGATTCGGTCTGCCACGGACCCTGAGTGACTGAGCAACGTCGCCGCAGGTCGATCGGCCCGCCTCGGAGCGATCACGCCGGGCGCAGCCGTCAGGCCGACGCCGCCTGAGCAGCACCGGCCGATGCCGGGTCGTCGCTCGCCGTGGTCGACGGGTCGGTGGTGGGCCCGGTTTGCTCGACGTCCTGGTTGGGCAGGGCGGACAATGCCAGCACAGTGAGATACGCCACGACCACCGCCACGATGATCAGGGGCGTCGTGGCCAACCCGGCTTGTGAGACGACCAACGCGAGGATGATGGACGCCAGCGGCAGTCTGAGGATCGATACCGTGGCCGCACCCATGAGGGCGGCGACGGCGGGTGTCTCGGAGAAGCCCGGAAGGTGGGCACACAGGAGTCCGGCGACGATGCCGAGGAACATGGCTGGAAAGGTCGGTCCCCCGCGTGCACTTCCCAGGGAGAGCCCATAGGCGACGCCTTTGAACAAGATGAGGAAGGCGAAGGCCGAGAGGGAGAAGCTGCTCGCCTGGTTGACCATGGTTCCCATGGCGTCCTGTCCCGAGAAGAGGACCAAATTGTCGGGCTTCCCCGTGACGTGCGCGAAGGCGATCGCCAAGCCGGCAACCGCCAGCGCGGCCAACGGCACGACCACAAACGGACGTGCGATCGTCGCCGTGTTGACCAACCGGCCAATGCGGGAAATGGCAAACACCGCGACCGCCACGACGAACGCAAGCAGGATCGTCCACGCGAAGGCAGCGATCGTCGGGGTGTGGTACTTCGGGAGTGCCAAAGGGGCGATTGCGTAGGCACTGGAGCTGAGACCGGTCACGCTGCCCATGCCGATGAAGACCAGCGAGCCGACACCCGCGGCCAACAAGCCCGGGAGCAAGACGACGGGAAGGGTTGCCCCACCCAGGCCGGCCGCCTCGATGATGATCACCGCACCGACGATGGGGGAGCCGAAGAGCGAGGAGATCGCCGCGAAGCTCGCGGCTGCCGCCACGAGCCCGAGGACCTGATCCGGGGTGTCCTTCCGGGAGAGTCGCACGGCCAGAATTCCGAGGCCCCCGCCGAGCGCGATGAGTGGTGCCTCGGGGCCAAGAACCATTCCCAGGCCAACAGCCGCGAGCGACGCGAGGAGAACCCCGGGCAGCTCGATGGGTTGGGTGGGGGGCCCGGCCTTCAGACCTTCGGCGGGCTTGTGTCCCCCTCCCCCGGGCAGCCGGGCGATGGTGAAGGCGATAGGGATCGAGGCGACGGCCAGTATGGGCAACGGCCACCAGGACGGAACCGTGGCGAAGTTCAGCGCGCTAGGGAGATCCTTGTAGACCCACAGCTGAAGGTAGTGAATGAGCTCGAGGTAGCCCCACGAAACCAAGGACACCAGAAGGCCGATGACCGCAGCCAGTACAAGGAGGACCTTGTAATTCTTGGTGCGGAGCAGCGAGGAAGGATCGGTTGGAACGGCACTGGCTGGGGGTGCCTCAGCCATGCTCGATCTCCGACGCGTCGCGAGCCCTCGCTTCGTCCATGGTGCGGACCTCCTCGTGCCGATGTCGGGGCCGACTCCCCTGCCGCTCGATCAATCGGGCCCATGACGCATGACCCGCCACGCGTTGCCGAACCTCACCGGCAGCCAGATCTGTCGTCCCACCGGGTCCAAGGGCCCTCGCCACCAGACTGAGACGAGGTGGCGCGTCCTTCCGCCCCGCTCGATCCGGAAGCGATGGTGAATGGCGATCACCATCCAGATGAGGAGGCATGTTGCCACAAAGGAGAGGACGGAGTTCCCGATCGTGACCGCCTCGGAGGTCAAGATGCTCACCGCGATCAGGATCCAGAGGAACAGGTGCGTGGCTGTGAGTCCCCAGGCACCGAGATACGACGCCCCGCTTGCCCGGGTCGTGAAGAGCTGGCCCTCCGCGGGGGGCGGGAACTTCGCGGCGTCCCATCCTCGACGCAGGAAGCTTCGGTGTGGCGTGCCCTCGCTCCCGGCCTCCTCCGTCACGAGTCATCACCATACTTTTCGTGGTACTCGAGCATGGATGGCAGAGCTGGGACGCGTCGAAAGGTCCGGGGGGCAACCCTGAACGGAGAGTGGATCAGGCGCTGCCGCGGGCTTCTTCCACCCGGTGCTTCCACACGATGGCCACACCGAGGACAGCCACGGATGCCGCCAGGACCAGCCAATGGCTGAGTGCCAGGGTCTGTCCGTCGAGGGCGGACAGTGCCAGCGCGTCGTGGTGGTAGCTCGGCAGCAGGTGGGCGATGAACTGGAGCGAGCCGGGCATCTGGTCGACCGGTGTGAACAGGCCGCCGAAATATCCGAGGACGAACATGAGCCCGGTGACGACCGGGAAGGCCGCCTCGGTCGTCACCAGGAAGCCGACGAAGACGCCGAGGACGGCGAACGGCAGCGCGGTGACCCACAACAGAGCGGTGAGCCCGACCCACGCCCCGGCAGCCAGTCGGACGCCACCGAACCCGGCTCCGACCACTTCCACCAGGATGATGACGGGGAGCACCACGAGCATGCTGGAAACGATCTTGGTACCCACATACGACCAGGCAGGGATGGGGGTGACCCGCAGTTGACGGGCCCACCCCGACGCTCGTTCCATCGACAACCGAGTGCCGCCTGCGTTGAGGGCCGCCACCAGTGCCCCGAAGGAGCACATGGCGACCATGAGGTAGGTGCGCCAGGGCACCGTGCCGTCCACCACCCTCCCGGCTGGTCGATCGCCGAGGAAGAGGAGGTAGAAGATCACCGGGAAGCCCACGGTGATGGCGAGGAACTTCCAGCTGCGCAAGAGGCGCCCCACCTCGAATCGGCCGAAGGCCAGGAGGGGGACGAGGCGGCTGCGCCCGCCGTCCCGCGATGTGGAGCCCGTGGGGCCGCGTCCGGAGCGGTCGTCCGACCGGATCGGCGGGACGATCGAGAGGTTGGTCACAGAACGTCTCGACCCACGGTGGCGGCGGACGGGGCCCTGGTGGGTGCGGACGGGCTCGCGGCCTTGACGGTACCGCAGCCGGTCAGGGCCACGAAGGCCTGCTCCAAACCTGCCCCCGTGACCTCCAGGTCGCGGAATGCGACACCGTGACCGACCAGGTCACGGATCGTGGCATCGGCATCCAGTGAGTCGATCGAGACGCCGGTGCCGCAGACGTCGACCTCCGTAACGCCGTCGAGCTCGTTCAGCGCGGCAAAGTCGGGCCGGTCGGTGACGAAGCGAAGCCGCCTGGTAGCCACCGCCGCCTTGAGGGTGGCGCCTGGGCCGTCCGCCACCACCGTGCCGTGGTTGAGCACGACCACGCGGTCGGAGATCTCGTCGGCCTCCGCCAGGTGGTGGGTGGCGAACAGGACCGTGCGGCCCTCGTTCCCGAAGTCCCGCATCATCCGCCAGAATCCCTGGCGGGATTCCACGTCCATGGCGGAGGTCGGCTCGTCGAGGAAGAGGACCTCGGGGTTGCCCGCGATGGCGATGGCGAAGCGCACCCGCTGCGCCTGGCCGCCCGAGAGACGGTCCGTTCGCCGTCGCAACAGCGCACCGATGTCGGCGCGCTCGATGATCTGGTCGAGCGGCGCCGGTCGCTGGTAGAGACGTCGGACCAGGCCCAGGGCCTGATCGACGCGGACCCCCGGGGGCAGGCCAATGCCCGAACCGGACTGGAGCATGGCGCCGACCCGGCCGTCAGCCACCGCACGGCGCGGGTCGCTGCCGAGGACCTCGAGGCATCCTTGCTGCGGACGAACGAGGCCGAGGAGCAGGGAAATGGTGGTCGACTTGCCGGCCCCGTTCGGCCCCAGGAGCGCGAGGACCTCGCCCCTGGGCACCTCCAGGTCGAGGTGGTCGAGGGCGATCCGGGATCCGTAGCGGTGAGTGACACCCCGAAAGGAGAGGGCGGCCGGCCTGGCGCGCACCGGCGCATCTGGGCGCGGCAGTACTGCTGCAGAGGAGGACACGGAGGATCTCCAACGGCGTACGCCGCAGTGGTCGATGTGACGGACCCAGTCTACCGCCGGGCGATGCGCAGAAACCGTCGGCGAGCAAGGATTGACGAAGAAATGACACCCTGTCGTCACACCCGCAGGTCAGATGCCCGGCCCGCCCGCAGCTGACCGGCCGGATGGGGCCGCACCGTCCTGGCCCATCCCTTGCGACAAGATGAGAGCAACCGTGGAGACCGCCAGACTCGCGCTTGCCGGGTACGGGTTCGGCGGTTCGATGTTCCACGCCCCCTTCATCGATGCCGAGCCGCGTCTCGAGTTGGCAGTGATCGTCACCTCCGACCCCCGACGCCAATCGGCGGTGCGCGAGCGCTACCCCAACACCGAGGTGGTTTCGACCTTCGACGATCTGCTGACACGTATCGACCAGGTCGATCTGGTGGTGATCTCGACTCCGAACCAGACCCACGTGGCCCTGGCAGAGGCGGTGCTCTCGGCGGGTCGCGACGTGGTGGTGGACAAGCCGATGGCGCCCTCTTCGGCCGAAGCGCGCCGACTGGCCAACATGGCAAAGGAAGCAGGCCGGCTGGTGGTGCCGTTTCACAACCGGCGTTGGGACGGCGACTTTCGGACCATCGGCGCGCTCATGGGGTCCGAAAGGCTGGGAACACTCCACCGGGTCGAATCGCGCTATGAGCGGTGGCGGCCGGAGGCCGGCTCGGGCCCGCTCGCGCCTGGAAGCGAGACCCGACACCGGGACACGCGACCGGGATCCTCTACGACCTGGGAACGCATCTGATCGACCAGGCCGTCGTGATGTTCGGCCGCCCTGAGGCCGTCTACGCGGAGTTAGACGTGCGGCGTCCCGGAGCACGGGTCGACGACGACGTGTTCGTCGCCCTGCACTATCCGGACGGCCTGCGTGTCCATCTCTGGGCCAGCGCGGTGGCTGCAGAGTTGGGAGCCCGCTTCCGGCTGCTCGGAAGCCGCGGTGCATACGTCAAGTTCGGCATGGATGTCCAGGAAGCAGCCCTCCAGGCGGGAGCCCGGCCAACCGATCCGGACTGGGGTCACGAACCACCTGCGTCCTGGGGCAGCGTCACCACGAACGGCGGACGCGAAACCGAACCCACGGTGCCGGGCGCCTACCAGTGCTTCTACGCCGGTCTCGCGGCGAGCATGATCGACGGTGCCCCTCCCCCGGTCGAGCCGGCGGATGCCGTTCTGGTCGCCGAGATCATCGAGGCGGCACAACGGTCGCACAGTGCGAGGGCGGTCACGCCTCTTTGACGGGACCAGGTTCTCCCCTCGGTGAGAGATCCTCACCGGCGGGCTCATCGCTGTCGGAGACCGTCAGGGGTTCGAGAACCTAAGTCATAGGGCTTACTTTTTGCAGAAACGCCACCGCACTCTGCTCCCTCGAAAATCCCTTGGTACGCTTGGCATGCGGAACACATCTTCAGTCGCGAGACTTCGGCCTCACCTCGACGAACCACCGAGTTCAAGGCCGCTTTCCCTGGACCCCTTCGTCATCTCTCTCGTCACACACCTTGGAGGCTTTGGACATGACCGTTACCGAGACCGGCGTCAACTACGACATGTACGACCGGGACATCTACGCGTCGCCGTACGAGACGTTCCGTCGGCTGCGCAACGAGGCGCCGGTCTATTACAACGAGGCCTACGACTTCTACGCCCTCAGCCGTCACGATGATCTCGGTCGCGTCCTGACGGACCGAGAGACCTTCATCTCGGGCAAGGGAATGGTCTACAACATCCTCCGTCAGGGCATCGAGATGCCGCCCGGACTGTTCATCAACGAGGATGCTCCGATGCACACGATGCACCGGAGCATCGTGGCGCGACTGTTCACCCCGCGCGCCGTGTCGAACCTCGAGCCCCAGATCCGGGCGCTCAGCGAGGAGATCGTCGACGAGCTCGTCGGGCGTGACCGCTTCGACTTCATGCGCGACTTCGCACTGCGGCTGCCGGTCCAGGTCATCGGCATGTTGGTCGGCGTACCAAAGGAGGATCAGGCTGAACTGCTGGCCATCTTCCAGAAGAACCTCCACGAGGGTTCTGCGGACCCCGACCAGCAGCTGATGCAGGGGATCCTCGATTCGGCGGCGTGGTTCAACGAGTACCTCGACTGGCGCGAGCAACACCCCTCGGACGATGTCATGACGCAGCTCATGCACTTCGAGTTCGAAGACGAGACGGGAACCAGGCGCACACTGCGACGCGACGAGACGGTGACCTACCTCACCCTCATCACCACGGCGGGAAGCGACACGACCGCCACGGGCATCTCATGGGCCGGCAGCCTCCTGAGCGACCATCCGGACCAGCGACGCGAGCTGGTCGACAACCCTTCCATGATCCCCCAGGCGTTCGAGGAGGTCCTGCGTTGCGAGCCGCCCTCGTATCACTTCTGCCGCTGGAGCACCAAGGACACCGAGTTCCACGGTCAGACCATTCCCGCCGAGAGCATCGTCGTGCTGCTGCCTCCGGCGGCCAATCGTGACGAGGCGAAGTGGGAGGACTCCGAGCGCTTCGACATCCACCGCAAGCCTGCGCAGATCTTCACCTTCAGCTTCGGCCCCCACTTCTGCCTGGGTGCCAACCTGGCCAAGATCGAGGCGCGTATCGCGCTGGAGACCATCTTGCCCCGCATCCCCGAGTGGACCGCCGACTATGACAACGCCACGCTGACCAAGGGCATCGACACCCGAGGGTGGGAGAGCCTCCCGGTCGACGTCGGGTAAGCCTTCCTCCCCACCTCAGACGCGGGAACTCGCCAACCCAAGGCGGGCTCTCCCCCACAGGCCAACCTGCGAGCACTTCCCGCAGGTTCGGTGAGCGGCGTACGGTGAAGCCCACGAAACAATGTTGGCCGAGCGGTCACATGTACCCGTCGGATGCCGATGAGGTCAGAACGCCGCCCGGCATGGGCTCGCGGAGGAACGGTGTGACAGATCAGGTACGAGGTGTGGTGGCCCTGGCCAAGGGCGAGCCGGTGTCCACCGTGCACATCCTGGTTCCCGATCCCGGAGCGGGTGAGGCGGTCGTGCGGGTGCAGGCCTGCGGCGTGTGCCACACCGATCTCCACTACCGGGAAGGCGGGATCAACGACGAGTTCCCGTTCCTTCTCGGCCACGAGGCGGCCGGCATCGTCGAGTCGGTCGGTCCCGACGTGACATCGGTCCAGCCGGGGGACTTCGTCGTCCTCAACTGGCGGGCGGTGTGCGGCGAGTGCCGCTGCGTGCCGACGGGGACGGCCCTGGTACTGCTTCGCCACCCGCAACGCCACCCAGAAGATGACCCTCACGGACGGCACACGCCCTCTCCCCGGCACTCGGCATCGGCGCCTTTGCCGAGAAGACGCTCGTGGCCGCCGGTCAGTGCACGAAGGTCGACCCGGCGGCCCGACCCGAGGCGGTCGGGCTGCTCGGCTGCGGCGTCATGGCGGGGCTCGGCGCGGCCATGTTCACCGGCGAGGTCGGACCAGGAGACTCCGTGGCCGTCTTCGGCTGTGGCGGCGTGGGGTGTGCCGCGGTAGCCGGAGCCCGTCTGGCCGGCGCGTCCACGGTGATCGCCATCGACCTCGATACGAACAAGCTCGAGCTGGCCCAGCGCTTCGGAGCCACCCACGTCGTCGACGCCACGGCGGGTGACGCCGTGGAGGCGGTACGGGCACTCACCGGAGGCATCGGTGCCGACGTGTGCATCGAGGCGGTGGGCCACCCTGCGGTCATGGAACAGGCCTTCTTCGCCCGCGACCTGGCCGGCACCCTGGTGCAGGTGGGCGTGCCGACGCCCGACATGCGGATCGACCTGCCCATGATCGAGTTCTTCGGTCGTGGCGGTCGCCTCAAGCCCAGTTGGTACGGCGACTGCCTGCCCTCGCGTGATTTCCCGGTGCTGGTCGACCTCTACCTTCAGGGTCGACTCGACCTCGACCAGTTCGTCTCCGAGACCATCGCCCTCGATGACGTGGAGGAGGCGTTCCACCGGATGGAGCGCGGCGAGGTGCTGCGCTCGGTCGTGGTCATCGGATGATCGAACGCGATCGTGACCTCGGGGACCGGCGTCTTCTCGCTCGACGGCGAGGACTTCGAGGTGGAGAACAACATCTGGCTGGTCGGCAACGACGCCGAGGTGGTGGTGATCGATGCCGCCCACGACCACCGACCCATCGCCGCTGCAGTGGGAGGCCGCCGGACGGTGGCCATCATGGCCACCCACGGCCACAACGATCACATCAACGCCGCCACCGACCTGGCCGGGGCACTCGGCGCTCCGGTCGGCTGCACCCCGACGACCTCGTCCTGTGGCGGGCGGTCCATCCGGACCGCACCCCCGGACGGCTTCCTGGCCGAAGGCATGACGGTGACCGCAGGAGACACCACGCTTCGGGTGCTGCACACGCCTGGGCACTCGCCCGGGGGGTTGCTGCATCTACGACGAGGCGGGGCAGGTGGTGTTCTCGGGCGACACGCTCTTCCGCGGCGGGCCGGGCTCCACCGGCCGCAGCTACTCCGATTTCCCCACCATCATCAAGTCCATCCGTGACCGCCTCCTCGTCCTTCCCCCCTCCACACGCGTGCTGACCGGGCACGGGGAGGAGACGACCATCGGAGCCGAAGCCCCGCACCTTGCCGACTGGATCCGGGACCACGGATAACGTCGGTGACAACACCACGAGGGCTGGCTACGCTCGGCATCCGTGGACGACCACTCGCCTACCGCGCTGCTCGTCATGCACATGCAGAACGGGCTGATCACCCCGCTGTCCGATCCCGCCGGGCTGGTTGACCACCTCGCCGCCGCCACCGGAGCGGCGCGCGCGCACCACATTCCGGTCGTGTACGTCCGCATGATCTTCCGCACAGGGCGGCCAGAGGTCCAGGCCGGCGCCCGGTCCAACCCCTTCTTCGACGCGTTCGAGAAGGGTCGCTCGGGCGCGGAGATCCTCGAGCTCATTCACCCGCAGTCGGGAGATCTGGTCGTCGACGGCAGCCGAGCCAGTGCCTTCAGGGGCACCGACCTCGAGATTCTCCTCCGCGCGTCGTCCGTCGGCCGACTCGTCCTGACCGGGGTGGGAACGAGCGGTGTCGTCCTCTCGACGGCGATCGAGGCAGCAGACCTGGACTACTCGGTGACCGTGCTCTCCGACAGTTGCGCAGATCCCGACGCCGAGGTCCACCGCGTCCTGTGCGGCAAGGTCCTCCCCATGAGGGCCACGGTGACGACGACCGAGGAGTGGATAGCCGGCCTCAGCTGATCGTCACGGGATGACGAGACGCAGTGACGAGTAGCCGCGCACGCCCGGCGCGGTCCCGAGCTCGCTCTGTTCGAGATCGACATCCCATTCGGGAAACCGGTTCAGCATCTCGTCAAGCGCCACTCGGCCCTCGAGACGGGCAAGTGCGGCGCCGAGGCAGAAGTGGGGGCCGTACCCGAACGTCAAGTGGTGCCCAAACTTCCGGTGAATATCGAAGCGATCTGGGTCCGGGAAGACCCGCTCGTCGCGATTGGCGGAGCCGGCGCAGCACAGCACGGCACTGCCGGCGGGCACCACCTGATCGTAGAGCTCCACGTCATTGGGTAGCCAGCGCGCAATCTGGGTGGACGAAGGCTCGAAGCGCAACGTCTCCTCGATGGCTGCCGGTATCAGCGATCGATCAGCGTGAAGCTCACGACGTGCGTCTGGGTGTTCGGCCAGCAACTTGGCGGTCCAGCTGATCAACCGGTTCGTCGTGTGGTTGCCGGCGCCCGCGATGACGCTCAGATATGTCAGCGCCTCCTGGCGCGTGAGCCGACGGTGGACGCCGTTCTCGTCGTCGAACTCGATCGTGACCAGGCGCGTGATGACGTCGTCCCGGGGGTTCTCCATGCGGTCGTCGACCCACTCGGCGTAGAACTCTCCGGTCGGGAACCCGTCCTCGTACGCGCTCGGCTTGCCGGCTTCCGTGTTCATTCCCTGCTCGACGTGTTCGAAGACCCGCATCTGGTCCTCCTCGGGTATGCCGAGGAGCATGCCGAAGACCCTCATGGGCACGAACTGTGCGAACTCGGCAACGAAGTCGAACGATTCGGACCCGACGAGATCGTCAAGGCGTGCTGCGCAGAACCGACGCACGGCCGGTTCGATCGCCGCGATGGCCTTGGGGGTGAACACACGTGACAGGAGTTGCCGATGCACGGTGTGGCTCGGGGGCTGCTCGTGGATGAGGGTGCCCGGCGGCATCTCGACATCAGCCTTGATGATGTCGAGAACGACGCCTTTCTCACTGCTGAACCGCAGCTTGTCCACCAACGCAGCTTCCACGTCGGCGAACCGGCTGAGCGCCCAGAAGTCGTAGCGCTCGTTGTAGTAGAGCGGCGCCTCGTCACGTAGGCGCCGGAAGGCAGGGTACGGATCGGAGAGGATCTCCCGGTCGTACGGGTCGTAATAGACGTCGGCCCCTGCGCTCACCACGGTCATGTTCCACTCCCCCAGCTCTCGGTCGATCCAGCTCTCGGTCGGTCCAACTTATTGCCAGTTGCCTCGCAACTGGCAATCCCTACCTTTTGGATCCTACTCCCACCTTTCCCACCCGGCCGCGGGCTCAAAGTCTGCAGGTCAGCCACCCACGGCGAGCTCCCACACGCGCCGGAGCTCACGGCCCGACTCGCCATCGAGGATGCGGCACTTGCTCCTGGTGAGTCTTTCGACCCTGCTCAAGAGCTTGTGGCCCGGACACCATGAAGGCCATGGACCTGGGCCAGGCGCGGGCCGATCCCACCACGCACCCCCAGATCGAGGCGGGTCTCGAGGTGGACCCGGGTGAACCCGTCCATCTGCTCTTCCGCGACCTTCGTAGTTCCCCCGACGGGCTGAGCGAGCAGGAGGCTGCCCGTCGGCTGCTCGTCGACGGTCCGAACGTCCTGGCGCGCCGAGGGGGGCCGCGCTGGCCTCGGGAGCTCGCCGCCCAGTTCACCCACCCGCTGGCCATCCTCTTGGCCGTGGCCGCGGTCCTGGCCGCGGTCAATGGCACCCTCACCCTCGCCGAGGCCGTGGTGGCCGTCATCGTCATCAACGCCGTGTTCGCCTTCTTTCAGGAGATCCACGCCGAACATGCGGTCGAGGCCCTGGCGGCCTATCTCCCCGAGTCGTCCAGCGTCGTGCGGGGCGGGAGACGGCTCCAGGTCGATGCGGCGGACCTGGTCCGCGGCGACATCCTCGTGATCGAAGAGGGTGACCGGATCAGCGCCGATGCCCGGATAATCAAAGGCACGGTCGACGTGGACATGTCGACACTGACCGGCGAGTCTCAGCCGGTCACTCGGTCACCACAGGAGACGACGGTCGCGAAGGACCTGCTCTCCGCGTCGGACATGCTCTTCAGCGGGACGGCCTGCCTGGGTGGTGAGTCTCAGGCCGTCGTGACCACGACCGGCATGCGAACCGAGATCGGGCGCATTGCGGCCCTGTCCCAGCGCGTGGGCCGAGAGTCCAGCCCTCTCGAGATCCAGGTTCGCCGCGTCGCCAAACTCATCGGCGTCGTCGCTGTGGTGGCGGCCGTTGCCTTCTTGCCTCTGGGGGTGGCGGCCGGACTGTCGCTCTCGGCTGCTTTCAGCTTCTCCATCGGACTGATCGTGGCCAACGTCCCTGAAGGGCTCCTGCCCACCATCACCCTTGCCCTGGCCGTGGGGGTACAGAACCTTGCCCGGCGAGGCGCCGTGGTCAAGCGCCTCTCTGCAGTGGAAACGCTCGGCTCAACCACCGTCATCTGCACCGACAAGACGGGCACGTTGACGCAGAACCGCATGCAGGTCCGAAGCGCGTCGCCCGGCGTCGGAGCGACCGCTCACGATCCCTTTGTCGCCGGCAACCAGCCGGGTGCCGAACTGACCCGAACGATGGCGGCCACCGTGGTGCGGTGTTGCACCGCCGAGCTGGGCCCCGGCTCGGCAACCGGCGACCCCACCGAGACGGCCCTCCTCGAGTGGGCCCGACGCCTTGGACTCGACATCGACCCGAAACGACGCCAGGACCATCGTCTGGCTCTCTACCGCTTCGACACCACGCTTCGCCTCATGACCACGGTGGACGAGCTCGAGGGCTCGCGTTGGATACACACCAAGGGTGCGCCCGAAGCCGTCTTGGAGCGGTCGACCTCTGTGGGCCTCGACGATCAGACCACACGACCTCTGAACGACGACGACCGTCGTCGTCTGCGGGCGGAGCTGGACGAATACGGCCGCCGTGGGCTCCGCGTGCTCGCGGTGGCGCGCCGTCGGCTCGCCACAACCGATCACCTGCCGACGGAGCGGGACGGGGCAGAGCACCATCTCTGCTTCCTCGGGTTGGTGGCCCTGTTGGACCCACCTCGACCCGAGGCGGCCGCGGCCATCGCCCAGGCCCACCGAGCCGGCATCATGTTCCACGTCGTCACCGGGGACAACGGTGCCACCGCTGCCGAGATCGCCCGACAGGTCGGCATCGGCACCGGCCCGGCGGGGCAGCTCGTGGTCGCCGGCGAGGAGCTCGCAGCCATGAGCGAGACCGAACTCGAGACCCTCCTGGCCAATGGCTACGAGGTCGTCTTCGCCCGCAGCTCGCCGGAAGCCAAACTCCGCATCGCCGACGCGCTGCGGAGCTCGGGCAACGTCGTGGCGATGACCGGCGACGGTGTCAACGACGCTCCGGCCTTGCGGGCGGCCGACATCGGCGTGGCCATGGGGCGCTCGGGCACCGAGGTGGCCCGGCAAGCCGCCACGATGGTCCTGACCGACGACAATATCGCCACGGTCGTCGACGCGGTCGAAGAGGGAAGGCGGGTCTACGACAACGTCCGGAAGTTCATCTTCTACATCTTCACGCATGCCGTTCCCGAAGTGGCTCCCTTCCTGCTGTTTGCCGTTGCCGGCGGTGCCATCCCTCTTCCCTTGACCGTCCTTCAGCTGCTGGCCATCGATCTCGGAACCGACACGCTCCCGGCACTGGCGTTGAGCCGGGAAGCGGCCGAGCCGGGGCTCATGGATCGCCCACCGCGCCCGCCCAAGGAGCGACTCATCCGGAAGTCACTCCTGCTGCGGTCCTGGGGCTTCCTCGGCGTGATCTCGGCGGCCTTGGTCATCGGCGCCTACCTGTTCACGTTGCACACTGGCGGGTGGCACCCGAACGCTCCGACGGGTCCCGGCACCCCGCTGAACCACCTCTACCGGCAATCGACCACCGTGGCGTGGCTGGGGATCGTCGCCTGCCAGATCGGAACTGCGTTCGCCGCCCGCACCGACCGCGTCTCGCTGCGCCAGATCGGCGTGTTCACCAACCGCTTCCTGCTCGTCGCCATCGGCGTGGCGCTGTCCTTCGCCGCCGTGGTGGTCTACGTCCCGGCCTTCCAGTCCATCTTCGGCACGGCCGCGCCGTCAGCACACCAGCTGGTCGTCCTCGCTCCGTTCCCCTTCATCGTCTGGGGTGCCGACGAGACCCGCCGCTGGTGGCTGCGGCGTCGCGACCGGCGTGGGCTGGCCGTCGCGACATAGTTGCGCACGTGAACAGGACAATGACACCACCGAGGTCGTCCGGGGACGCACACCGCCAGCCTGATGGCACCCCCACCCCACCGAAGGCTGGTGCGGAAGATTACAATCTATAGATAGATTACGGGCTGGCGAGGAGCCGGACAGTTACCCGAGTCCGCGTCGATCACCAGGATCGGCAGAGCGCTGACGTCGAAGACTGGAGACCCAGACAGTGAAGTTCTTCTTCTCGTACCCCGAAGTGAACGGCACGGAGCACGACATGCTCGAACCGGGAGCTCTCGAGGTGGTCGCCCAGGCCGTAGAGCGTGCCGGGCTGGACGGCCTCTCGCTCACCGACCATCCCATACCAGGGGCACGGTGGCTCGAACGCGGGGGGCACCAGACTCTCGATCCGTTCGTGGGACTCGGCTTCGCGGCAGCGGCAACGAATCGTCTGCGACTGGTGACCCATCTCTCCGTGGCTCCCTACCGCAACCCGTTCCTGCTCGCCAAGGCCTCGGCCACGGTCGACAAGCTCTCGGGCGGACGCATGATCCTCGGCGTCGGCGTCGGCTACCACAAGACGGAGTTCTTTGCGCTCGGGATCGATTTCGATGAGCGCAACGCACTGTTCGACGAGATGCTCGACGTCCTGCCGCTGCATTGGCACGGAGAGCCGTTCAGCTACGAGGGACGGCATTTCGACGCCCGTGAGGTCATGGCCCGCCCCCTCCCCGTCCAAGATCCCCTGCCCATCTGGATCGGGGGTAACGCAAAGATCAGCCGCCGCCGTGCCGCCGAGCGGGCCCAGGGATGGATGCCGATGCCCGGCGGTCCCGAGCTGACCGCGACGACTCGAACGGTGGGCATCCCCGACCACGCCACGCTGGCCGGCATGATCGCAGAGGTGCAGGCCGCCGCCGCCGCCGTGGGTCGCCCCCCGGTCGAGATCGCGTGGACCTACCTCGACCGGACCTTGACCGATGCGTCGCACGACAAGGAGCGCCATCATGAGGCCTTCGCCGAGCTCGAGGGCATCGGCGTCACATCGCTCTTCATCTCCGTGAAGAGCCACAGAACAGAGGAGACCCTCGAGTTCATCGAGGCTTTCGGCGAGGAGTACGTCCGATGAGTCAGTGGTTCAACGAACGCTCGGGGCTGCCCGGCACCGTCGCAGCAGTGACCGGCGGGGCGGGAGGTCTCGGTGGGGCGGTCACACGTGACCTGCTTGCCAACGGCGTTCACGTCGGCGCCCTCGACATCGACGAGGCGTCCGTCCACTCCCTCCGGGGCGAGATGGGCGCAGACGGGATCGCTCTTCACGGAGACGCGCGTGATCCCGAGCAGCTGGCCGCCCTGTTCGACGCCATCGACGAGCGTTGGGGCCGCCTCGACACGCTCGTCAACGTGCCTGGGGGCACTTTCAAGGCGGACTTCGTCTCGACGACTCCCAAGGGATGGGAGGCGCTCCTGCGTCAGAATTTCTTCCACGTGCTCCATGCGTGCCTGCTGGCCATCCCCCGCATGCAGGCGGGCGGCAGAGGGGGGAGCATCGTCAACCTCACCACCATCGAGTGTCACCGGGCGGCACCCGGGTTCGCCGTCTACGCGGCGGCCAAGGCGGCCGTCGAGCAGTTCGGGCGCACCCTCGCTGTGGAGTTGGGACCCGACGGCATTCGCGTGAACAACGTGGCTCCCGACTACACACCCACCCCCAACATGATCCGGATTGCCGGTGACGTCCCGCCGAAGTCCCCGCTCGGCATGCGCGTCGGGATCCCGATGGGGCGCGAAGGCGTCCCCGAGGATGTCTCGTCCTGCGTGCTGTTCCTGGCGTCACGCCTCTCCTCGTACCTGACCGGCTCGACGCTCCACGCCGATGGGGGGACCTATGCCGCCTCGGGTTGGTTCAACTGGCCCGAACAGGGGTGGCGAAACAACGTCCCCGAAGAAGTCCTCCGTGAGTTGGCACCGCACGCCGGACCCGACGGTGGGAGTGAGCATGAGCGCTGACGCTGCCTTGACCGTCTGTGACCACCAACCGGGGGTCGAACGAGCGCCCCGGGTGCGGGCCCACCGCGTCGCCGACGTCCTGGCCGGTCGCATCCGCGACCAGATCCTCGACGGCACGCTGCGAGACGGGGAGCGGCTCCCCCCGATGGAGGCGTTGACGCGGCAGTTCGGTGCCTCCATGACGGCGATGCGCGAGGCGTCGCGCATCCTCGAGTCCGAGGGTCTGCTGACGGTCAATCGCGGGAAGTTCGGTGGCGCCATCGTGCACTCGCCCGATGCCTCCACTGCGGCGTACACGGTCGCACTGGCACTCAGGAGTCGAGGGGCGCATCTCGGGGACATCTACCAGGCCCAGAGTTTCATCGAGGCGTTCTGCGCCCGCCTGTGCGCCCAGCGCGCCGATCGCAAGTCGATCGCTGCCTCCCTGCGGCACTGCAACGCCACGGCACGCGGACTGCTCGACCGGGGACCGCTCACGGTCTCGAAACCGATGTGTTCGTTTCACGAGATCCTGGTGAGACGCTGCGGGAACGAGACGTTGGGAATGCTCGGCGGCATTCTCGAGTCCATCTACTTCCCGAACAACCTCGGGGCAGCCGAGAACCTCGGCGACGTCGACTCGAAGCGAGTGAAGTCGGCCACACTCGCGTCGTTGGAGTGCCATGAGGAGATCAGTGAGCTGATCGCAGCCGGGGACGACGTGCAGGTCGCCGAGAAGATGGCCAAGCACGTCGCCAGTCATCGGCACGCCCGGCCCAGACTGGCCGATGAGATCGTCGACCCGGCAGTGGTGCGAATGAACTGGTAGTTCCCTCACACGGGGGCATCGGCAAGGTATCGCTCCTTGCAATGGTCCGAGCAGAAATACTCCCGCCGACCGTCTCGGACCACCGAGGCCGGAGCGTGCGCCGTCTCGACCTGCATGCCGCACACCGGGTCGCGGGCATAGCCCTGGCCGGCGCCGAACCGTGCCCGATTGCGGTACAGCCAGTAGAGGACGCCGAACAGGGCCAGGAAGGCGATGTTGAGATACGTGGTGTAGTTCCACGAAAAGTGGGCCGGCGCGACCGTGGTCGGGCGGACCGTCGGCACGAGGCCTGCCGCAGTGAAGATTGCCTCGGTGATGAGCCCGGCGGTCGACATGAGGGCCCAGAAGACCACCAGCATCCGCACCATGAGACGCCAGCCGTAGTAGCGGCGGTAGATCATCAGGAGCGGGAAGGCGATGAGGTCGGCGAAGATGAACGAGATCACGCCCCCGAAGGAGATACCTCCCTGCCACAGGGCGGCCGCCAGCGGCACGTTCCCGATCGAGCACACGAAGCTGATGATGGCGATGAAGGGGCCCACGATGGCGTTCTGGAGACTGGTCCAGAACCCGTGCCCCGTGGCGAAGACCGAGTGCCACACGGAGGTGGGCACCAGGACGGCCAGGAACCCGGCCACGGTGTAGCCGACGACCAGCTCGCGGCGGAGCATGGTGAGGTCCGCCATGGTGTACGTGGCACTGTCGGCCCACCCGGCGGCAGTGCGGGCGCGCGCCGTCCACGGTTGGCGCTCCGGCGCATCGGCCGCTGCGTGGTGGTGATCGTCGGTCTCCTCCCCGGCCATCACATGCTCACGGGCCCGGGTGATGGCCCGGCCCCGGAGCCAGAGCCCCCCGACGGTAGCCAGCAGGACGATCATGATGATGCCGCCCACGAACTCACTCACGGCGAACTGCCACCCCATGAGCACGATCAGGACGATGCCGAGCTCGATGACCAAGTTGGTCGAGGCGAACATGAAGACCATGGCCGCCAGGTAATCGGCCCCTTTGACGAAGAGCGACTTGGCCATGGCCGAGGCGGCATAGGAGCACGACGAGGAGACCATGCCGTATCCGGATGCACGCGCGATGGTGGACGGCTGGTGGTCACCGAGCTTCCGCTGCATGGCGTCCCGGCTGACAAAGGCCTGCACCGCTCCCGAGAGCCCGAAGCCGAGAACGAGGGGCCACAGCGTCTCCCAGAACATGAAGAACGCCTCCCGAAGGGAGCGCCCGATGTCCACGACAACAGGTGCCACCGCGAGCGCCGATGTCATCGGCAGGCTCAGGATCGCACGAGGCGGCCCATGGCGACCGAGGCCTCGTTCAGCTTCTCGGCGGCCTGGTCACCGCCCTTGGGCACGACGTCCGGCCCGCAGTGGGCCCGGTGATCGTCGAGCAGCGCCGGCGCGACCGCCTGGAGGGCCTTGGTCACCGCGGAGACCTGTCCGAGGATGTCGATGCAGTAGCGATCCCCCTCGACCATGCGCCGGATGCCGCGCACGCGACCACCTCCTACTAGAGACCCCTACAGGGTATCGACGATCCGCACTCACGCGTTCGGCGATCCGGTGGCGTCGACTGCTACGGGATCACCACGACGGGGCAGCCGGCGTGCCGGACACAGCGCTCGCTGACGGACCCCAGGAGGAACTCCTGGACCGCACCACGACCCCTGCTCCCCACGACGAGCAGGTCCGCTCCCTGCGCCTCGGCGAGCAGGACCTGCGCGGCCGGACCCCGGACGACCTTGGCACGGACTACCCTGCGCTGCCGGTCAGGGACGACCTCCGAGACAATCTCCTCGAGCTTGGTCTGCGCCTGTGCCATGAGCTCCTCCTGCCACGGGACGTCGGGGGTCACGCCGAGTGGCGCCGGGTGCTCGGGAAAGCACCACGCGGTCACCACCTCGAGTGGCAGGTCCATCCATCCCGCCTGCCGTAGTGCCCAGCGAAGAGCCCGCAGCGAGGAACCCGAACCGTCGACGCCGACCACGACCCGGGGACCGGGCGCGTTCACTTTCGACGACGGGGCATCCGACTCGGTCATGACGACCCTCCCTTCCCGGAACCCGACGAGGGCACCCGGACGCTGACACCTGATCCGCCATCGCCCGCCGAGTGGCCCAGGTGCGCGACCCAGATCGTCAGGACGACGTCGGCGATCACCACGATGGTCACGATGAAGGCGATCCAGCCGACAGCGGGCGTGATCAGAGTGAAGACCCGGCGAGCGGGAGACACGGCGAAGAGGAGGACGAACAACACCCCCATGGCACACACCAGGGCCAGGCGCGCCGCGTTCAGTGGTCGAGCGACGAGGACCAGGACCCAAAGGGCGACACCGAAGAGGCTCAAGAGAGCGACCGTACGCGCTTCGCCGATCGTGGTGCCAGGCCGTGCCCGGGTGATCAGGTAGCAGAACGCCGTCGTCGCCGCCGCCACGATCCCCGCCGGCACGGTGAATCGCAGGACCCGGCGCGTGAACCCGGGGTTCGCTCGAACCGTCTCCGGGGCAAAGGCCAGGAAGAATCCAGGGACCCCGATGGTGAGGGTGCTGATGATGGTGAGGTGGCGTGGGAAGAACGGGTACGGGACGGAGGAGGCCACGACCACCACGGCCAGGAGGGCCGCGTACACGGTCTTGGTCACGAAGAGGTTCGCCACCCGCTCGATGTTCGCCACCACTCGCCTGCCCTCGCCAAGGATCTGCGGCACCGCTGAGAACGCATCGTCGAGGAGAACGATGCGCGCGACCGAGCGGCTCGACGAACTACCCGAACCCATGGCGATCCCGAGATCCGATTGCTTGAGGGCCTGCACGTCGTTGACCCCGTCCCCGACCATGGCCACGACATGGTTCCGGCTCTGAAGCATCCTGACGATGGCAAGCTTCTGCTCTGGCCTCACGCGGCACAAGAGGTTCGTCTCGGAAACCGCCCTCCGCAACGCCTCGTTGTCGAGGCCCGAGACGTCCCGGGCTGCGCCGCCTGGGGGCAGGCCCAGCTGCTCGGCCACCTGCGTGACCGTTCCGGGGGCGTCACCCGAGAGCACCTTGATCCGCACCCCCTCATCGAGGAGATACTCGACCGTGGAGTGGGCATCGGGGCGCACCTCCTCGGCCAGGACCACCAGCGCGACCGGCTCGAGTCCCCCGGGCAGGGAATTCTCGAGCACCGGATCCACGCTGCGGGCCAGGACCAGGACCCGTCGTGCGGCCTGCTCGTGGAATGCGACTCGCTCCGACACCGACGGGTCCGCCGCAGCCACGAGCTGGGGTGCACCGAGAACCCACGACCCATGGTCCTCGAACGCGACCCGAGCTCCACTTGCGCGCCGACGAGAACGCGACGCTCGATGCGACGACCCATGCGCCGTCGTCCCCTCGCGACAGACCCGCCAGGGCTCGCGTCGTCGCATTCGGAGCGGGGTCGGCGGCCGCCATCTGCGCGAGCACCGCCTCGACGGAGACCCTCGCCAAGTCGGTGAACACCTCGACGTCGAAGAGACGAAGCCCCGGCCGGGTCAGCGTTCCCGTCTTGTCGATGCACAGAACGTCGACCCGTGCCAGACCCTCCACGGCCGCCAGCTCTTGGACCAGGACCCGGTGACGCGCCAGGCGCAGAGCGCCCACGGCGAAGGCCATCGAGGTCAGGAGCACCAGCCCCTCGGGGACCATTGCCGCGACTCCGGCAACCGATGCCCGCAGCGCATCGGAGGACGACTGGTGGCTTCGCAGCAACTGAGTGGCGAAGAGGGCGATGCCGGCCGGAACCATGATCCATGTGACCACCCGCAGGATCTGGTTCGTCCCCTGTTGCAACTCCGACCGGATGAGGCTGAACCTGCGCGCCCGGGCTTCGAGCTGCCGCGCGTGAGGATCCCTCACCGACTCCGGTGGCCCGGAGCGTGCCGCCCCCGGCGACGATGAAGGAGCCCGAGAGGACCGTGTCACCCGGTTGCTTCGCCACCGCCTCGGACTCGCCGGTCAATAGGGATTCGTCGACCTCGAGACCGCCAGGTATGACGACCTCGCCGTCGACGGGGACCTGATCGCCGCGGCGCACCTCGAGAAGATCGCCCAGCACGACCTGCTCGAAGGGAACCTCGACCGATCGACCCGAACGGATGACCCGCGACCTCGGAGAGGTGAGGACGGCCAGCCTGTCGAGCACTCGCCTCGAGTGAAGTTCCTGCCCGATGCCAATGGCGGTATTGACGACCAGGACCACGCCGAAGAGCGCGTCCTGCACGGGACCGACCACCAGGACGACCACGAAGAGGGTCCCGAGGATGGCGTTGAACCGGGTGACGACGTTCACTCGAACGATCTGGCCAATCGTCCTTCCCGGGCTCCAGGTCACGCTGTTCACATGGCCGGCGTCGACCTCGAGCTTGACCTGTGCTTCGCTAAGCCCCTCCATGGCGATGGCCGGGCCGGTTGCATCGACTCGGTCCCCGTGCACCTCCTGATCATGGCTCGCAGAATCGCGTCTTCCTAGGGCCAAACGGCAATCACTCGACGCCGAGGATCTCCTCGGGTGACGGCTCTCGCTCCACGTACCCGCGCATCGATTTCGCGGCATCCCGGTCGCGGATCGTGAAGGAGGCAACCGCGGCCGCCATGATCATGCACGCCCCCACGAAGAAGGCAAGGTGGAAGGCGTTGAGCGATGCCTGCTGCACCTGGGCATGGCCCGAAGCACGCGCCGAGAAGTGCGCAGTCGCCTCGACAAGCACGGTGGCGAGGACGGCCACGCCGAGAGACGCCGAGATCTGGCGCAGCGTGGAGAAGATCGCCGTCGCCCTCCCGGTGTCGGCCGATTCGACGTTGGCGTAGGCCGCGGCCTGAATGGGAACGAAGACGAATCCCAGCGCCAGCCCGCGGAGAAGCATGATGGCCCCGATCGCCCAGAGGCTGGTGGTGAAGTCGACGAAGACAAGCCCGAGGCTCACGATCGACATCGATCCGAGACCGAAGATCAGCAGGCGCCGCGGCCCGACCGTGTGGTACAGGCGTCCGCACACCTGGCTCGTGATGACCATGCCGACCGCCTGGGGGAACAGCACCAGTCCCGACTCGAACGCGGACATCCCGAGCAGCCCCTGTAGGAAGAGCGGCGTCAGGAATTGCAGTCCGACGAAGCTGCCGAACGACAGCATGGTGACCACGTTGGCTCGGCGGAACATGCGCTCTTTGAGCAGCCACAGGGCGAGCATCGGTTCGGCGATACGGGTCTCCACCATGACGAGGACGGCGAACGCCAGGAGACCGAGTACTCCGGGTATGACCACGCCAGGGGTACCCCAACCTTCCGACGGTCCTCGTGAGAGCGCCAGCAGGATCGCCGCGAGTCCCCCGCCCGAGAGCAGGAAGCCGGCGAGGTCGAATCCGCCCGCAGTGGGTTCGCGGTGCTCTCGGAGCCCGAATGCTCCGACCACGAAGGCCACGATGCCGATCGGCACATTGAGGTAGAAGATCCACCGCCACGAGTGGTACGTCACCAACCAGCCCCCGACGAGCGGCCCGAGGGCCGGTGCGAAGACGACTGGGATCATCAACACCGTCGAGGCCTTCGCTCGCTCGATGGGCGGAAAGGAGCGGTAGAGCATCGCCGTGCCGACCGGAACCAGCATCCCGCCCCCGAATCCCTGCAGGATGCGGAACGCCGTCAGCTCGGCCAGCGAACCCGCCAGGCCGCAGAGCATGGAGGCACCGGTGAAGACAGCCAAGGCCATGAGGAAGACGCGCTTGGTCCCGAATCGGTCGCCGAACCAACCCGACGCCGGGATCGAGACGGCTAGCGCAAGGAGGTAGCCGAGTACCACCCACTCGACTTGGTTCACGCTGGCATGGAATTCCCGCGTGAGCGTGGGCAACGCCACATTGACGCTGCTCGTGTCCAGGAGATCCATGAACACGGCACCCACGAACACTGCCGCGACCAGCCACTTGTAGGGGAGCCGCGTCACGCTCAAGTTGTGGCCGCGCCCCCGGCCATCTCTGTCGGGCCGGCCCCGCACGTGCTCCGGTTCCGCATCCCGAGCACGGTAGCCGCTTGGCTACTCCTCCGCTCGACGCTGCCGCGGGCATCGAAGCGCGCTCGCGTGTGCCGGCGCGAGGATGGTCGCAATGGTCGTGAAGCCCGGTTCGGCCCCTCCCTCGTGGCCTTCGCTCCCCCCCTATGACCACTGGCACCAGACCTGCGACACCTTGCATGCCCACACCCAGCTTCTCGGCAAGCTGGCCGTGGCCCTCGCGCCTCCCGAACCCCAGCTCCAGCACGCTGCCCTGCGGCTCACCGCCCGGGGGTGGGAGACCGCTCCCCTGCCGGCGCCCGACCGCTCGGGAGCCCTGGTGGTAACGCTCGATCTGCGCGCCCACGAGGTGGTGGTCGAGCACAGCGACGGGCGGTCTCGTCGGATCCTCCTGGTCCCGAACCGCTCGGTGGGTGCGGTCACCCGCGACGTGCTCGACACGGTGGAGCGGTTCGCCGGCCGGGTCGAGGTCAACACGCACCCCCAGGAGGTTCCTTGGACGGTGCCGCTCGACCGCGACGAGGAGCACCGTACCTACGACCCGCCGGCCGCCACCGCCTATTTCGCGGCGGCCACCCGCGCCGCCATGGCCCTGGCCGCCATCCGCGCCCCCTATCGTGGGCGCTCGAGCCCGGTGAACGCCTGGTGGGGCACCTTCGACCTGGCGGTGAGCCTCTTCTCGGGCCGCCTGGCCGACCCGCCGTCGGACGAGTTCATCGCCCGGAACTCCGCCGACGCCGAGCAGGTCGAGATCGGGTGGTGGCCCGGTGATCGGCGCTACCCACGCGCCGCGTTCTACGCCTTCGCCAGCCCGGCGCCCGAGACGCTCTCGCAGGGGACCCTCTCACCCGAAGGATCCCGCTGGGAGCCCACCCTAGGTGAGTTCCTCTTCGACTGGGACGACGTGGTCGCCCAGACCGACCCGTTGCGCTCGGCGATCGCCTTCGGACGATCGGCCCTGGCCCATGCGTGCTCCGTCTGCGACTGGGATCCCCTGCTGGCTTCGAGTGCCCAGGGCGACCCCCCACCCGTCCACTGACCCGACAGACCCGACAGGCACCCCAGACAGGAGCAGACTCGATGGCACCGACCTGCAACTACCTGGCCGACGTTTCCGTCATGACCCCTTCGAGCACGGGGTGCGAGGACTGCCTACGTACCGGGGGCCAGTGGGTGCACCTGAGGCTGTGCATGCACTGCGGCCACGTGGGCTGCTGCGACAGCTCACCCAGTCGACACGCCACGGCGCACTGGCACCAGCACCGCGATCATCCGCTCGTCCGCTCCTACGAGCCGGGCGAGGACTGGTGGTGGTGCTACCAGGACGAGCTGGTCTTCGAGGTCGAGGGTGCGCCACCTGCTCCCTCGCACCCGTGACCGCCGTCTTCGAGCTCGAGCACGTCACCGTACGCATCGACGGCCAGGAGATCCTGCGCGACGTCTCGCTGGCGGTCGCCGGCCACCGCGTGACCGTCCTGACCGGCCCGTCGGGGGCGGGCAAGACGACCCTGCTTCGCCTGTGCAACCGCCTGGAGGTGCCAGCGGCGGGCCGCCTCCTCTTCCACGGCGAGGACCTGCTCTCATTGGACCCCCTGCAGCTCCGTCGCCGGGTCGGCATGGTCTTCCAGCGACCCACCCTCTTCGCGGGCACCGTGCGGGACAACCTTCGAGCCGCGCGTGCGGCCGCGGACAGCACCTACGGTGAGGTGCTCGACCGGGTCGGGCTGGCCCGGACCCACCTCGACGACCAGGGGGACACCCTCTCGGGTGGGGAGGCCCAGCGGGCCTGCCTGGCCCGCACGCTGTTGACCGACCCCGAGGTCCTCCTCATGGACGAGCCCACGTCCTCACTCGACACCGCGGCCGCACGCGTGCTCGAGGAGCTCTCGACCGAGTTCGTGCGGCAGGGACTCACGGTGATCTGGGTCAGCCACGACCTGGCGCAGGTGCACCGGATCGCCGACGACATCGTCGTCCTGATGGCGGGGCAGGTGGCCACCGGCGAGGTGGCGGCCCGCTACCTCGCCCCGTGAGAGGAGTGAGCTCATGATGATCGCCGCGTCTGGCACGTCGGGCTACGTGGGATGGTTCGGCCTGGTGGCGTCGCTCTCGCTGGTGGGGGTGGCCGTGGCCATCTCCGCGTGGCAGCACCTCGGGCTGGAGCGCTCACTGCTGTGGGCCTCGGCCCGGGCCATCGTCCAGCTCCTCGCCGTCGGCGCGCTGCTGGCCGTGGTCCTCAGCCCCCACGTGTCCATCTTGGCGTCGTGGGTCTGGGTGGCCTTCATGGTGGGCTTCGCTGCCGAGACCATCAGGCGGCGGGCACCCGAGATCCCCGCCGCCCGCCGCCTGGCGCTGGTCTCGCTCGGACTGGCCACCGCGGTCTCCCTGCTCCTCCTGTTCGGCTTGGGCATCTTTCCGGTCAACGCACGGACCGTGGTGCCCCTGGCGGGCATGGTGGTGGGGAACTCGCTGACGGCCACGGTCGTGGCGGCCCGGCGGGTGGTCGGTGAGTTCGCCGACAAGCGGGCCGAGATCGAGGCCCGCCTGGCGCTCGGGCATTCCTCCCACGACGCAGCACGTCCCTACGTGCGCGATGCGCTGCGGACCGCGATGATCACGCAGATCGAGTCGACCAAGGCGGTCGGCCTGGTGTTCCTGCCCGGAGCCATGACCGGCCTCATCCTGGCCGGGGAGCGGCCGATCGACGCCGTCCTGGTGCAGGCGGCCGTGATGTTCCTCATCCTCGGCGCCGTGGCGACCACGGCAGCCGCCATGGCCCTCGGCCTGTCCCGACGGCTGTTCACGCCCGACCACCGCTTGGTGCGCCTCACCCGACCAGCGACCTAAGCTGCAGGCGGAGCGCCGGGAAGCCTGGTCGGCACGCAGGAAGACGACCGAGAGGACACCCGCCCGTGCCGCCTGACCGCCCCGTGAACGCCCCCGGAGCGCCATGAGTACCTCCGGTGCCGTCCTCCTCTTCGTCGTGGGCGCCGCCGTGAGCCTGGGTGCCAGCTGGCTGCTGGTGTCGCGCATCGAGCGGATGGGCAATCGGATCGGCATCACCGAGGCCATGCTCGGGCTGCTGGCCGCCTTGGCGGCCGATGCCCCCGAGATCACCTCGGCCATCAGCGCACTGGCCGGCCACCAGCAGGACATCGGCGAGGGCGTCGTGCTGGGTTCGAACGTCTTCAACCTGGCCGCCCTGATCGGGCTGGGCGCAGTCGTCGCGGGATTCGTCGCCCTCCACCGACGCGCCGTGCTCCTGGCCGGGGGCGTCTCGCTCTGGGTCGCCGCGGCGTGCCTGCTCACCGTGACCGGGGCCGCGCCCCCGGTGGCCGGGTTGGCGCTGGTCGCGGTCGTGCTCGTGCCCTACGTGGTCCTGGCCGCCGACCGCCGGGACCATCCGGACGGATCACGCGTGCACCGGTGGCTCGCCCGGGCCATGACCGAGGAGGAGCAGGAGATCCACGCCGCGCTGGTGCCCGGCGCGCGGCACTGGGACCTAGCCGTGATCGCCGGCTCGCTGGTCACGGTGATCGGGGCCTCGGTCGTCATGGAGCACGCGGGCGCGCCGGCTGGGTGCGGACGCCGGGATCTCGGGGATCGTGGTCGGCGGCGTGCTGCTGGCTGCGGTCACGAGCCTGCCCAACGCCGTGGCCGCCGTGTACCTGGCCCGGCGCGGACGCGGCGCGGCCATGCTGAGCACCGCGCTCAACAGCAACGTCCTCAACGTGGCTTTCGGTCTGCTGCTACCCAGTGTCGTTGTCGGCGAGGCTCGGCTCTCCGACGTCGGTCGGCTCGTGGCCTGCTGGTATGGGGGGCTCACCGCTCTCGTCCTGGTGTTCGCATTCCGCGACCGCGGCGTGCGCCGGAGCGTCGGCGCGCTGGTCATGGCGGCGTACGTGCTCTTCGTGTTCGCCCTGACCCTGAGCTCGGCGGCGGGGCACCTCGATCCCCTGACTGCGTTCGGGCTCCCGCTCGTCGTGGTGGTCGTCGCCGCCGTGCTGCTGGCACGGCCGCCACGGGTACGAGGGCGCAGCACCGCCGAAACCGCGGAGGCCACCGCGGCGTGAGGTCTCCCCTCCCGCCCGCTCGTGGGAGATGATGGCGTGATGGCCACCGATGCCGGACGTTCCAGGGCGCGCGGGCGCCGCACCCGCCAGGGCGAGCCCCGCTGGCCCATGGCGCTGGCGGTGATCGTCACCGGTCTGCTCCGTGCCGCGCTCCCCACGAGCTCCGCAACGGTGACGCCTCCTGGCTGTTCCTCACCGTGCTCCTCGTCCTGCTGGCCGTGCTGATCATCGGCGACCCGGGCCGCATCGACCGCGACCGGCCGTGGCTGCACAACCTCACCAGCGTGCTCATCGGCGTGATTTCGGTGGCCAACGCCGACGCGGCCGTGCGCCTGGTCATCGGCATCGTCAACACAGCCGGCTTCACCCAGAACGCCAAGGTGTTGCTGGCCAGTGGGGCCGCCATCTGGCTGTCCAACATCATCGCCTTCGCACTGTGGTTCTGGAACCTCGATCGCGGCGGCCCGGCCGCCCGGGCCGCCGGCACCGGCGGGAGCCCGGCCCTGGTCTTCCCCGAGATGGTCCACTCCGAGCACGTCGAGGAGGGTTGGGTCCCGGCGTTCGTCGACTACCTCCACTTCGCCTTCGCCACCGCCACCGCCTTCAGCCCCACCGACGTCTCCGCTGTCAAACCCTGGACGAAGCTGATGATGATGGCCGAAGAAGCCGTCTCCCTCGTCGTGGCCATCCTCGTGGTGGCCCGTGCCGTCAACATCTTGAAGTGAGCCCGAGGGTGGGTGCCGGCGGTCCCGGGGGGACGGTCGCCCGCCCCCTGGCGCTGAGCAGTGCCCGGGGCCGTTGGGTGGTCGCGGCCACGGTGCTCGGCTCGGGCATGGCCCTGCTCGACTCCACCGTGGTGGGGATCGCCCTGCCCTCCATCGACCGCGACGTCGGAGGTGGGGTCGGCACCCTCCAGTGGGTGGTCACCGGCTACACCCTGACCCTGGCCGCCTTCCTTCTCCTCGGGGGGTCCCTCGGTGACCGCTACGGCCGCCGGCGCATCTTCTCGGTGGGTGTGGTCTGGTTCGCCGCCCTCTCCGCCTGCTGCGGTCTCGCTCCGGGATCAGGCCTGCTCGTCGGTGCCCGCGTGCTCCAGGGGGTGGGCGCCGCGCTGCTGGCGCCGGCCAGCCTGGCCATCCTGCAGGCGTCGTTCCGGGCCGACGACCGCGCCAGCGCCATCGGCGCCTGGTCCGGACTGACCGGCGTGGCCACCGCCGCCGGGCCCCTCGTGGGCGGCTACCTGCTGGCGGTGGCCTCGTGGCGCTGGGTCTTCTTCATCAACGTCCCGATGGCGGCCGTGGTGCTGGTGGTCACGGCGCGCCACGTCCCCGAGTCGCGTGACCCCGGGCGCACCGGTCGCGTCGACACCCCGGGAGCCGCGCTGGCCGCCCTGTTCCTGACCGGCCTCACCTACGGGCTCATCGAGGCGCCGGTGCGGGGATGGTCGGATCCACTCGTGATCGCCTCCCTCGCCCTGGCGCTGGTGACCGGACCGGCCTTCGTACTGGTGGAACGCCGGCGCGCCGAGCCCATGCTCCCGCTCGGGCTCTTCCGCTCCCGCCAGTTCAGCGGCGCCAACGCCGTCACCTTCGCCGTCTACGGCGCCCTGGGGGGTGCCCTGTTCCTACTCCCGGTGGAGCTCCAGGTCGTCAAGGGGTACAGCCCGCTCGAATCGGGCTTGGCCCTGCTCCCGGTGACCGTCCTCATGCTGGCCTTCTCCGCTCGTTCGGGGAAGCTCTCCGCCCGCATAGGCCCGCGCCTGCAAATGAGTGTGGGCCCGGTCCTCGTGGGTATGGGTCTGGCGCTGCTGTCCCGGGCGACGGGTCCGGGCAGCTACGTCACCCAGGTCCTGCCGGGCGTCCTCCTCCTCGCCGTGGGCCTGGCCGTCACCGTCGCCCCCCTCACGGCGACCGCCATGGGTGCCGCCCCCACCGAGAGCTCGGGCGTGGCGTCGGCGGTCAACAACGTGGTGGCCCGCGCCGCCGGCCTCATGGCGGTGGCGCTCCTGCCGCTGCTGGCCGGGCTGACCGGCGGCGCGCTCGACGCCTCCACCTGGGCCGGTGGGTTCCGCACCGCCATGCTCATCGCCGGGCTGCTCGCGGTGGTCGGCGGCGGCATCGCCGTGGTGACCATCCGCAATCCCGCCCGAACCCGCATGCCCACCCGCGCCGATGCCCACCTCGCAAGCTGGCACTGCGGTGTCGGTGCGCCGCCGCTCGGGTCGGCGGCACAGGTCGCCGCGGCTCAGCCCCCCTCGTAGGGGAACCCGAGGTCCGGTGCCGTCAGCACGGCCCGGAAGGGAATCCCCTCGGCCGCTGCCATGGCCTCGGCCGTGCCGCCCCGGTCCACCAGGGCCACGGCAAGCACCACCTCGGCGCCGACGGCCCGCACCACGTGGGCCGCCTCGAGCAGCGAGGTCCCCCGCGTCACTGTGTCCTCGGTGATCACCACCTGGTCACCCGGATCGAGGGCGCCGGCGATCCGGCCACCGCCACCGTGGTCCTTGGCCTCCTTGCGCACACTGAAGGCCTTGAGGGCACGGCCCCTGGTGGCCGCCACCCCGGCGGTCACGAAGGCCACCGGGTCGGCACCCATGGTCAGGCCCCCGATGGCCGTGGCCTCGTCAGGCACGAGGGCCAGCACGGCATCGGCCACCAGCACCATGGCCTCGGGCCGGCACACCGTCTGCTTGGAGTCGATGAACCAGGTGCTGGTGCGTCCCGACTTGAGCGTGAACTGCCCCGTCCTGACCGAGTGGGCCAGCAGATGGTCACGCAGTGCCGCCGGCACCTCGACCACGTCGGCCGGCCCGCTCATCGGTAGCGCACCCCCGGGGCGCCCTCGACCACCTCGCCGATCACACTCGGCGCGTGTGCCGCACCCGACAGGGCGGCCAGCGTGGCCTCGAGCCCGGCCGGCGCCACCACGAGCACCATGCCGATGCCGCGGTTGAACACCCGGTCCATCTCGTCTGGGTCCACCGCCCCGAGGCGCTGGATCTCGGTGAAGATCCGCGGCTCCTCCCAGGCCGTGCGGTCGAGCTGGGCCCCGAGCCCCTGCGGGAGGGCCCGGGGCAGGTTCCCCACGATGCCACCGCCGGTGATGTGGGCGCAGGCGTGGAGCGCATCGCCCGCGGCGGCCGATGCCGCCTGGACGGCGGGGGCGTAGATCACCGAGGGTCGGAGTAGCTCGTCGGCCACGCTCTCGGTGGCACCGTCCCACGCCGGATCGCCGAGCCCGAGGCCGGCCCGTTCGAGAAGGACGTGACGGGCCAGGGTGTAGCCATTGGAGCGAAGGCCCGGCGAGGGCAGGCCCACGACGGCGTCCCCGGCGCGCACCCGGTCCGGTCCGAGCTGCGCACCCTGCTCGACCACGCCGACGGCGAAGCCGGCCAGGTCGAGGTCGTCGGGCGCCATGACCCCCGCGTGCTCGGCCGTCTCGCCGCCGATGAGCGCGCATCCCGCCTGGCGGCACCCCTCGTGGACCCCGGCCACCACGGTGGCGATGTGCTCGGGGTCGACCTTGCCCGTGGCGATGTAGTCGAGCAGGAAGAGAGGCTCGGCCCCGACGCAGGCGAGGTCATCGACGCACATTGCCACCAAGTCGATGCCGATGGTGTCGTAACGACCGGTGTCCCGGGCCACCACGAGTTTGGTCCCGACCCCGTCGGTGGAGGCCACGAGCACCGGGGCGCGGTAGCGGCCCGGTGGGAGCGGGAACTGCCCCCCGAAGCCGCCGATCCCGGTGACGAACGGGCGCAGGCGCTCGACCGCTGTGTCGCCCGCAGCAATGTCGACGCCGGCGCCGGCGTAGGTGGCGCCGCCGTTCTCGGCGGAAGTCATGGCGCCGGCCTCAGACCCCGGGCAGGGCGCCCTGGCGGGCCGCGGCGGCGACGGGCCGGTGCCGGCCGAGGGTGACCGGGGCCACCACGGCACCCGGGACCGGCGTGGGGTAGTCCCCGGTGAAGCAGGCGTCGCAGAACCCGCCGTCGGCGCCGATGGCCTCCTTGAGGTTCTCGATGCTGATGTACGCCAGCGAGTCGGCGCCGAGCAGCTGGGCCATCTCATCCACGCTGTGGTCGGTGGCCAGCAGCTCCTCGTAGGAGGGCGTGTCGATCCCGTAGAAGCAGGGCCAGCGCCACGGCGGCGACGAGATGCGCAGGTGCACCTCGGCCGCCCCCGCCTCCCGGAGCATCCTGATCACCGAACGCTGCGTCGTACCGCGCACGATGGAGTCGTCGACCACCACGAGCCGCTTGCCGGCGATGGCGTCGGTCAACGGGTTGAGCTTGCGCCGCACCGCGTCGGCGCGCTCCTTCTGGTCGGGGGCGATGAACGACCGGCCGATGTAGCGGTTCTTCACCAGTCCCTGGCCGTAGGGGATCCCGCTGGCCCGGGCGAACCCCTCGGCGGCGGGCACACCCGACTCGGGCACACCCATGACCATGTCGGCCTCAGCTGGTGCCTGGGCGGCCAGGAGCTCGCCCATGCGGCAGCGCGTCTCGTGGACCTCCCTGCCGTAGAGGTGGCTGTCGGGGCGCGCGATGTAGGCGAACTCGAAGATGCACAGGCGCGGCTCGACCTCGCGCAACCACTGCACCTCGATGCTCTTGGGGCCCGACGCGTCGATCACCACGAGCTCCCCGGGTGCGATCTCGCGCACGAAGGTCGCCCCGATGACGCTCAGCGCGGGCGTCTCCGAGGCCAGCACCCAGCCCTCGGGGGCGTCGGCGGGACCGAGCCGGCCCAGACACAGCGGACGGAACCCGAACGGGTCACGCGCGCCGAAGAGCCGCTCGGAGCTCATGAGCACGAAGGAGTAGGCCCCCTCGAGAATGGGCAGCACGGCCTGCAGCGCCGTGGACAGGTCCTCGGTCTCGGGGAAGGAGTGGGCCAGCAGCTCGGCCACCACGTCACTGTCGGTGGCGATCGAGCCCGGCAGCATGCCGACCTTCTCGGCCAGTGCCGCCGTGTTGGTCAGGTTCCCGTTGTGGCCGAGCGCGAAGCCGGCCCGGCCCACCGGGCGATAGACCGGCTGGGCGCCGGCCCAGTCGGAGGAACCATGAGTGGAGTAGCGCGTGTGCCCGATGGCCAGGTGGCCGTGGAGACCCGACAGCGTGCGCTCGTCGAAGACGGTCGCCACCAGGCCCATGTCCTTGACCACGGTGACGGTGTCGCCGTCGCTGACCGCCATGCCGGCCGACTCCTGGCCGCGGTGTTGCAGGGCGAAGAGGCCGTCGAAAGTGAGGTTGGCCACCCTCGCCCCGGGCGCGTAGACCCCGAAGACACCGCACGCTTCTTTCACCGCGTCATCCATTCTCGCACAGGCCTGCCCTTTCCCATGTCGCCTCACCCATCGCCCAGCACTCCGGGCAGGGCACCCTCGTGGGTGCCCACCACGTCCTCGACCAGCAGGTCCACCAGGTCGCCAAGCAGGACGCGGTCGCCACCGGCACGACCCAGCACGGCACCGGGCACCCCCGCCGCGCCGGCGCGGGCCAGCAGGGCGTCGGGGTCGGCGGTGGCCACCACGAACCGTGACGGCACCTCGGTGAAGAGCTCGCCCGGGCTAAGCGGACCGAGCGCGCACCCGATCCCCGAGGCGGCCGCCATCTCGCCCACGGCGACGGCCAGGCCGCCACCGGAGACGTCGTGCACCGCGTGCACGAGCGCCGGAGCGTCCGCACCGGCCAGCTGCGCGGCGACCAGCTCGGCCACCAGGCCACACACGGCGGCGTGCGCCGCGAAGTCGACCTCGGGCACCGAGCCCGTGCGGTGGCCGCGTCGCTCGGTGGCCCAGCGGGATCCCTCGAGCGGGAACGAGCCGTCCGGCGCGCCGCGTGCCCCGAGCAGGACCACGGCGTCGCCGTCCGCCCACGCCAGACCGGGCGGTGAGGCGTGCAGGGCGCCCACCAGACCGAGCACGCCGAGCACGGGCGTCGGGTCGATGTCGGCCCCGCCGCTCTCGTTGTAGAGGCTCACGTTGCCCCCCACGACGGGAAGGGACAGGGCCCGGCACGCCTCGGCCAAGCCGTCGATCGATTCCGAGAGCTGCCACATGACTTCGGCATGCTCGGGGTTCCCGAAGTTCAGGCAGTTGACGACCGCCGCCGCCGTGGCGCCGACACAGGCCAAGTTGGCCACGCCCTCGGCCAGGACCAGTGCAGTGCCCGCCCGCGGGATCGAGCGCACAGGCGCGAGGGTTCGAGTCCGTCGAGAGCGCCACGCCGCGGGCAGAGAGGGGCAGGCCCGGGCCGGCCAACCGCAACAGCGCGGCGTCGCCCCCGGGGCCGGCCACCGTGTTGAGGAACAACTGGTGGTCGTACTGTCGGTAGACCCAGCGCGGCGAACGCAACAAGGCCAGCAGGTCGCCGCCGCACTCGGTCGGCGGCTCCGGGGGCGGTCCGGGCGGTTCCACCTCCGACCGCGGGGCGTGTCGGGGGCGGTCGTAGAGGGGCGCGTCGTCCGAGAGTGAGGCAGCCGGGACGTCGGCCAGCACGGGGCCGTTCATGCCTTCGCGGATGCGCAACCGCCCTCCGCCCAGGGGGTCGGGCGCCGTGACCGTCCCGATGACCGTGGCCCGCACCTCCCACCGCTCGCAGATGGCGGCGACTGCGGGCCAGGAGTCGGGGGTGACGATGGCGAGCATGCGCTCCTGGCTCTCGCTTGTCATCACCTCCCAGGGTTCCATGCCCTCCTCGCGCCGGGGGACGGCGGAGACGTCGACGTCCATGCCCACGCCCCCTCGCCCGGCCGTCTCGCTGGTGGCGCAGGCCAGGCCCGCGCCACCGAGGTCCTGGATCCCCACCACGAGCCCGGTGTCGAGCAGCTCCAGGCAGGCCTCGATGAGCCGCTTCTCCTCGAAGGGGTCACCGACCTGGACGCTCGGCCGCTTGGTGTCGTCCACGCCGGCCTCGTCACCACTGAAGCCCGCCGAGGCCAGGACGCTCACGCCGCCGATGCCGTCACGCCCGGTGCGCGAGCCCAGCAGGACGGCCAGGTTCCCCGGGCCCGAGGCGATGCCGAGCACCAGGCGCTCGACCGGCAAGGCGCCCATGCAGAGCACGTTGACCAAGGGGTTCTGGGCGTAACAGGGATCGAAGGTCAGCTCGCCCCCCACGGTGGGGACGCCGACGGAGTTGCCGTATCCGGAGATCCCACTGACCACCCCCTCGAGGAGCCAGCGTTGGCGGGCATCGTCGGGGGGTCCGAAGAACAGCGGGTCCATCACGGCCAGGGGCCGGGCGCCCATGGTGAAGATGTCGCGCAGGATCCCCCCCACGCCGGTCGCCGCTCCCTGGTAGGGCTCGATGGCCGAGGGGTGGTTGTGGCTCTCGATCCGTATGGCCACGGCGATGCCGTCGCCGGCGTCGATGACCCCGGCGTTCTCACCGGGGCCGACCAGCACGTGGGGCCCTTCGGTCGGCAATCGGCGTAGATGCACACGCGACGACTTGTAGGAGCAGTGCTCGCTCCACATGACGGCGTAGAGGGCCAGCTCGAGGTGGTTGGGCGTCCGGCCCAGGATCTTTCCGACCGCCTCGAACTCCTCGTCGGTGAGACCCAGCGCACGGTGCAGGGGCTCCTCGGTGGATGGCTCGTCGGACGTCACCTCGACCGGAGGAGTCATGGTCCCTCCCACGATAGATGGTGCGGCCGCGGTGTTCGGCCGGCCCGAGCCTCATTGGGCCACTTGACCGTATTCACGGCAATCAAACCCCCGTGACACTGACGTCGGACATCTCCACTCGCCCGACGGCACATATCTTCGGACGCCGCACCGGATTGGCAGATCCCGAGCGCCAGATTCGGCGGCGCCGGGGTGCGATATCGGCTCTGAGCTGCACCGATTAGTCACATCCCTGCTGGAAGCCCCCTTGAATTCCGGAAAGACAGAGGAGGAACCAGATGGCATGCTTCGTGGACGTTGGCAAGAAAAAGTTCCGATTTGGCCGGAACCCCCGACATCGTGGGCCAGAATAGGGAGATGGCAACAAAGACAAAGACTCCGGCTCCTCGCAAGCCCATGAGCAGCGGCCACAAGGCGGCGCTGGCTCGTGGGCGTGCCGAGAGTGCAACCGTCCGTCACTACCTCGAGGCGCTGCAGACCTCGAAGCCGAAGCGGGGCCGCAAGCGCACCCCGGCCTCGATCGATCGCCGTCTGGCCGCGATCGACTCCCAGCTGGCTGCAGCGGACGCGCTCACCAGGCTCCATCTGCTCCAGGAGCAGAAGGACCTCCTCGACGAGCGCTCCCGGGGCGACCAGGTCAAGGACCTGTCAACCCTCGAGAAGCAGTTCGTCAGGGTGGCCAAGGCCTACGGCGAACGCAAGGGGATCACGTACAGCACCTGGCGTGCCGCCGGCGTCAGTGCGGCAGTGCTCCAGAAGGCCGAGATCCCCCGCGCCCGCGGCTGAGCCGGACCGGGACCGGAGGCCGAGCCTCTCAGGCCGCGGCTCGCTGTCCGGCCGCGCCGACCAGCGAGCGCAGCAGGACCAGGCCGTCGGTGGAGCCGAGCAGCGGTGAGCAGGCTCGCTCCGGGTGCGGCATGAGCCCCACCACGTTGCCCGCCTCGTTGCTGATCCCAGCGATGGCGTCCACCGAGCCGTTGGGGTTGTCGGCATAGCGCAACACGATGCGGTCCTCGCCCTGCAGGCGCTGCAGCGTGGCCTCGTCGCAGGTGTAGTTGCCCAGGAAGTGGTTGATGGGGATCACGAGCTCGTCGCCTCGGCTCGCCCCGGCCGTGAGCACCGAGTCGGTCGAGGCCACCACCAGCCGGGCCGGCTCGCACAGGAAACGAAGCCGGCCGTTCTTCTGCAGCGCCCCCGGCAGCAGACCGGCCTCCGTGAGCACCTGGAACCCATTGCAGATGCCGACCACCGGGCCTCCGGCCCGGGCGAACTCCCCCACCGCGTCCATCACAGGAGAGAACCGGGCCAGCGCGCCCGGGCGCAGGTAGTCCCCGTGCGCAAACCCCCCCGGGAGGACGACGGCGTCGACCGCTCCGAGCTGCGCGTCGCCGTGCCAGACCAGCGTGCCCTCGGCCCCGGCGGCTTCGAGGGCCACCACCACGTCGTGCTCACAGTTGGTGCCCGGGAAGACGACGACCCCGACGCGTGGTGCCACGCTCAGATCGCCTCGACCTCGAGCCGGCTCTCCTCGATCACCGGGTTGGCCAGCAGCCGGTCGGCCAGCTCGGTCGCCTTCGTCCGCGCCGCAACCTCGTCCGGAGCGTCGAGCTCGAAGAGGAAGGACCGTCCGGCCCTCACGTGGGCCACGCCCTCGAAGCCGAGTGCCGGCAGCGCCCGCTCGATGGTGGCGCCCTCGGGATCCGCGATGCCGGGCCGCAACTGCACCTCCACGCGCGCCCGGAACCTCATGGCCTCGCACCGTACCAGTCGCTCAACGAGCGGCCGGTGACGCGCTCGTAGGCCGCCACGTACCGCGCTGACATGGCCGCGGTCACGTCGGCGGGGAGCGGAGGGGGCGGCGGTGTGCGGTCCCAGGGCTGCGCGGCGAGCCAGTCGCGCAGGGGCTGCTTGTCGAAGGCCGGCGGGGTGGTCCCGGGCACGACCTGGTCCGCCGGCCACAAGCGCGAGGAGTCCGGTGTGCACACCTCGTCACACAGGCTCAGGTGGCCGTCCACGTAGCCGAGCTCGAACTTGGTATCGGCCAGGACGAAGCCGGCGGCGGCGCAGCGCGCTGCGGCGCGCGTATACAGCTCGAGACAGATGTCCCGGGATTCGGTGGCCGCCTCGTGGCCGACCAGATCGACGGCGGCGGCGAAGTCGATGTTGAGGTCATGGCCCTCGGTGGCCTTGGTGGACGGCGTGAACATCGGTTCGGGCAGGCGGCTCGCCAGTTCCAGCCCGGCCGGCATGGCCATGCCGTGGACAGTGCCCGACCGTGCGTACTCCTCGTAGGCCTGGCCGGCGAGGTACCCCCGCACGATGCACTCGAGCGAGAGCATCTCGGCCCGGCGCACCAGCACGGCCCGGCCCGCCCACTCCGACGGCACGGCCATACCACCCAGCAGCCGCTCGATCTCGGCCGGGTCGGCCGCCAGCAGCGTGCCCGGCACCACATCGGCCATCTCCTCGCTCCAGAAGCAGGTCATGGCGGTGAGCACGCGACCCTTCTCGGGGATGGGCTCGGCCATGATCACGTCGAAGGCACTGACCCGGTCCGAGGCCACCATCACCAGGCGCCCGTCGCCGGCGTCGTAGAGCTCGCGCACCTTGCCCGAGTGCAAGGGCGCCAGCGCACCCGCGCCGCTCACAGTGCAGCCAGTGCGTCGGCGAAGCGGTCGGCGTGGCGCAAGGTGCGGGACAGGTCGAACGCCTCGTCGAGCTGCCCGTCGCTCAGCGTCACCTCCGGATCCGCCTCGAGGATGGAGCGGAGGGGGCGGCGCTCCTCCCAGGCCTGTCGGGCATCGCGCTGGACGATCCGGTACGCCTCGTCCCGGGTGCGTCCGGCGGAGACCAGGGCCAGCAGCACCGACTGCGAGAACACCAGGCCCAGCGTGCCCTCGGTCAGGTTCTGCCGGGCCCGTTCCGAGTGGACCACCAGTCCCGCCGCCAGACCGGTGGCCTTGCGCAGCATGTAGCAGGTCAGCAGGGAGGCGTCGGGCAGCGAGACCCGCTCGACCGAGCTGTGCGAGATGTCGCGCTCGTGCCACAGCGCCACGTTCTCGAGCCCGGCGCCCAGGTAGCCCCGGAGCAGGCGGGCCAGCCCGCAGAGGCGCTCCGAGAGCACAGGATTGCGCTTGTGCGGCATGGCCGAGCTGCCCTTCTGACCCGCTCCGAAGGGCTCCTCCGCCTCCCCCACCTCGCTGCGAGCCAGGTGGCGGATCTCGGTGCACATCAGCTCGATTGTGCTGCCGACGGACGCGCACGCGTAGAAGTACTCGGCGTGGCGATCGCGGGCGATGACCTGTGTGGCGGGCACTGGGGTGAGGCCCAGGGCGGCACACACCCGGGCTTCGACCTCGGGCTCGATGTTCGAGTACGTCCCCACCGCGCCCGAGAGCTTGCCCACGGCGACGGCGGCGCGAGCGGCGCGCATGCGGCGCCGGTCGCGGTCCGCTTGCAGGGCCCAGAGCGCGAACTTGGCGCCGAAGGTGGTGGGCTCGGCGTGCATGCCGTGGGTGCGACCGGTCACGGGGACGTCCATCAGCTGGAGGGCACGCTCCTTCAGCGCGTCGACGAAGGCATCGAGGTCGTCGAGCAGCAGGTCGGCGGCCCGGGTGAGGGTGGCGCAGAGCGCGGTGTCCACCACGTCGGAGGAGGTCAGCCCGTAGTGGATCTGCGATCCGGCCGGCGCACCGATGCGCTCCTGCACGACGTCCACGAAGGCGGCGACATCGTGGTCGGTGACCTTCTCGCGCTCGAGCACCTCGGTGACGAACACGTCGTCGACCACGGGCGCCTTGGCCCGGCACGTGACCGCGTCCTCTCGCGGCACAGCCCCCACGGCGGCCTGGGCCTCCGTCGCCAGCAGCTCGACCTCGAGCCACATCGAGAAGCGGGCGGTGTCATTGAACAGCGCGGCCATGTCGGCCGGGGCGTAGCGAGGGATCACTGCGCGCTCCCGGTCACCACGGCCTCGGAGATGAACGGGGCTCCGGTCGCTCCGGCGGGGGTCCCACCGGCCACCCGGGCCGCGATGTCGTGGCGCATCTGCATTCCTTCCCATTCGATCGGTGCTGCTCCGGCGTAGGCGCGCCGGCGCGCCTCGGTCAACGACGGGGCCACCGCGGTGACCCCGAGCACACGTCCCCCGGTAGTGAAGAAGGGCCCGCTCGCCCCGTGGCGGCGGGTGCCGGCATGGAAGACGGTCACTCCTTCGACCCCGGCCACCGACTGGCCCGTCGGGGTGAGCCCCTCGATACGGTTGCCCGTGCGCGGGCTCTCGGGGTAACCCTGGGAGGCCAGGACGACGCAGACGGCCGCCTCCCCGGTGCCGGCCGGCGGGCGGCTCGGGTCGAGTTCGCCCGAGGCGACGGCCAGGAACAGCTCGGCCGGGTCCGAGGACAAGAGAGGCAGGACCACCTGGGCTTCGGGGTCGCCGAAGCGGACGTTGTACTCGATCACCTTGGGCCCCTCGGCCGTCAGCATGAGGCCGGCGTAGAGCACACCCCGGTAGTCGATGCCCCGTCGGCGCAGCTCGGCCACGAGCGGCAGGACGGCAGCATCCATGAGGGCGTCCACCTCGGCCGAACCGACATGGGGCATGGGCGCGTAGGCCCCCATCCCCCCCGTGTTCGGTCCGGCATCACCGTCGCCGATGCGCTTGAAGTCCTGCGCGGGGAGCAGCGGCACGGCGTGGATGCCGTCGCAGAGGACGAGCAACGAGCACTCCTCCCCGGCCAGCCCCTCCTCGATCACGATGTGGCGGCCCGCATCACCGAAAGCGGCGCCCGACAGCTTGGCGACGACGTCGTCGCCAGCCTCTTCGAGCGTCGAGGCCACCAGGACTCCCTTGCCGGCGGCCAGGCCGTCGGTCTTGACGACCCAGGGGCCGGGCAGGCTGTCGAGGTAGGCGCGTGCGGCGTCGACCTCGAGGGCGTCGAAGGTGGCGTGGCGCGCCGTCGGCACGCCGGCCGCACACAGCACGTCCTTCATGAAGGCTTTGGAACCCTCGAGCAACGCCCCGTCCGCACCCGGTCCCATGACGGCCTTGCCCTGCGCCCGCAGGGCGTCGGCCAGCCCGGCCACCAACGGTGCCTCCGGCCCGACCACGAAGAGGTCGGCCTCGACCTCTTGGGGTAGCGCATCCGTGACCTCGATGGGCGGGGCCATCCCCGGGTTCCCCGGCGCGACCACCACATCGGCGGTGCGGGAGAGGACGTGGGCGAGCGTGTGCTCGCGACCACCGCTTCCGACGACGCAGACCCTCACGCTGTAGCGAACGAGACGGTCTGCTCGCGACCCGGCCCGACCCCCACGAAGTGGACGGGAACCCCGATCTGCTCCGAGAGGAAGGCCACGTAGTCGCGCGCCGCCCCCGGCATGTCCCCCGGCGCGGTGGCTGCACTCAGGTCCGTGCGCCAACCGGGCAGCTCCTCGTAGACCGGCACCGCCTTGTGAAAGGTCGACTGGTGGTACGGCAGGTGGGTGTAGCGGATGCCGTCGGTCTCGTAGGCCACACAGACCTTGACGTTCTCGAAGGTGTCGAGGACGTCGAGCTTGGTCAGGGCGACCTCGCTCAGCGAGTTGAGCCGCACGGCCTGGCGCAACATGACGGCGTCGAACCAGCCACACCGCCGCTTGCGTCCCGTGTTGGTCCCGAACTCGTGGCCTCGCTCGACCAGCAGGTCGCCGATGTCGTTCTCCTGCTCGGTGGGGAAGGGCCCGGCCCCGACCCGCGTGACGTAGGCCTTGGCGATGCCGATGACCCTCCCGATGTGGCGCGGCCCGAGTCCCGTGCCGGTGCAGGCCCCCCCGGCCACCGGGTTCGAGGAGGTCACGAAGGGATAGGTGCCGTGGTCCAGATCGAGGAACGTGGCCTGCGCCCCCTCCATCAGCACCTCACGTCCCTTGTCGAGCGCGTCGTGGATCATGCCGACCGTGTCACCCACCATGGGCTCGATCCTGGGCGCGTACTCACCGAGGTACCGATCTGCGATCTCGTCGCCCGACAGGGGCAGCCGGTTGTAGACCTTCGCCAGGATGGCGTTCTTCTCCTTGAGCACCACGTCGAGCTTCTGGCGGAAGATCTTCGGGTCGAACAGGTCCTGCACCCGCAGGCCCACCCGCGCCGCCTTGTCCGCGTAGGCGGGCCCGATCCCCCGCTTGGTGGTGCCCAGGGCGTTCTTGCCCAAGAATCGCTCGGTCACACGGTCCAGCTCCTGGTGGTACGGCATGATCAGGTGGGCGTTGCCACTCACGACCAGCCGGCTGGTGTCCACCCCCTTGGCCGCCAGGGCATCGAGCTCGTCGAGGAGCACGGCGGGGTCCACCACCACCCCGTTGCCGATGACCGGCGTGATGTGGTCATAGAGAATGCCGCTCGGGACCAGCTGGAGGGCGAAGGCATCACCGTCGACCACGATGCGGTGGCCGGCGTTGTGACCGCCCTGGTAGCGCACCACCATGTCCATGTCGCCGGCGAGGAGGTCGGTCAGCTTGCCCTTCCCCTCGTCGCCCCACTGGGTCCCGACCACCACGGTTGCGGGCACTGAATTTCTCCGTTCGCTCACTCGCCTCGGATTACGCACCAGTGTAACCCCGGCTGAATTGCCCTCCCGGTGCCCCGTGCCGGGGTGGCCTCCCCTCCGCCTGGGCTGACGATGCCGGCGCCACATTCGCGTCACAAAGATCCGTGACAGTTCTGTCCGCGGATGGCGTGAGCCGCTAGGGTCCTCGCAACTGGAGATGCGCCAAGTCCGAGAGGGGTGGCTCAGTGAGAAGCACGCGACAGCACGGTGCAGTGGGGACTGGATCTCCTCGACCGGGGCGCAAAGCGCTCGTGGGGCTGGCCTGCCTCGTGACCGTCGCAGTGATGCCTGTGGCCCTCGGTCCGATAGCCGGAGCCGCCACTCCTCATGACCTCGCGCTGAGCCCCGCCACGGTGCAGTTCGCCGACACCACCCTCGGGACCTACTCCCTGCCGCTGAACACCGTGACCTTGACAAATAATGGTGGCGCCCCCGACAACATCGACCTTATCTCCGGCGTGTCGTTCGCCGGCACTGGGGGCAACGATTATGCAGTACGTCCCGGCGATTGCACTGTTAGCGGCACCGCGATCGTTCTAGACGCCGGGGCATCTTGCCAACCAGAGGTGGACTTCGTCCCCGGAGCGCTCGGCCCACGACCGGCGACGGTGACCCTCAAGGGCTCGGCCGACACCACGGGCGTGACCACCAATCTCCAGGGCAACGGTGCCATCGGCTACTACCAGGTCGACTCCGACGGCGACGTCTTCAACGCCGGCGACGCCGGCTTCTACGGGGACCTGTCGAACGTTGCCTCGCTGAACCAGCCCATCGTCGACATCACACCGACGGGCGACAACGGTGGGTACTGGCTGGTGGCTTCCGACGGCGGCATCTTCTCCTTCGGCGACGCCGCCTTCCACGGCTCGACGGGCAACCTGCGGCTCAACAAGCCCATCGTTGGCATGGCGGCGACCTCTGACTCCGGCGGCTACTGGATGGTGGCTTCCGACGGCGGCATCTTCTCCTTCGGCGACGCCCCGTTCTACGGCTCGACCGGGGCCCTCCACCTGAACAAGCCGATCGTCGGCATGGCGACAGTGCGCAACCCTCGCAGCAATCAGGTGGTGGGCTACTGGCTGGTGGCTTCCGACGGCGGCATCTTCTCCTTCGGCGGCGCGCGAGTTCTACGGGTCCACCGGGGCCCTCCACCTGAACAAGCCGATCGTGGGCATGGCGTCGACCCCCGATGGGGGCGGTTACTGGCTGGTGGCCTCCGACGGCGGCATCTTCTCCTTCGGCGACGCCCAGTTCTACGGGTCGACCGGGGCGATCCACCTCAACCAGCCCATCGTGGGCATGGCCACCATGCCCACAGGCGGCGGGTACTGGTTCAGCGCGGCCGACGGCGGGCTGTTCACCTTCGGCGACGCGCCGTTCTACGGCAGCGGGGTCGGCTTCGGTCTGGGCCAGGTAGTGGGGATGGCCACCGATGGCTCGCCCACACTCCAGGCATCCAATGGACTCCCCGCGGCCATCGTCGCACACACACCGCTCCATGCTCTCGGCTCCTCGGCCGCATTCGGACTGCCGCGCTTCCGGGGGCACTGACACTGGGCGACGTCGCCGTCTTCGACGGGGCCGGGCGCCGCTCGCCTCAGCGCAGGACGATGGCGTCACCCTCCACCTCGACGGTGACCGTGGCCCCATCGCCGTACTTGCCCTCGAGGAGGGCAAGAGCCAACGGGTCCTCGATGGCCCGCTGCAGCACCCGCCGGAGGGGCCGGGCGCCGAAGTCGGGGTCGTACCCCGCCCGCGCCAGCCAGGCCTCGGCCTCGGGAGTGACCACGAGCGAGAGCCGGCGCTCGGCCAGCCGGTCACGCAGCCGCCCGAGCTGGATCTCGACGATGACCGAGAGATCGGCCTCTGAGAGCGAACGGAAGCGGACGATCTCGTCGATCCGGTTGACGAACTCAGGTTTGAAGTAGTCCGTCGGCTCGCCCCTGAGGTTGGAGGTCATGATCAAGACGGTGTTGGTGAAGTCGACCGTGCGGCCCTGCCCGTCGGTCAGCCGACCGTCCTCGAGCACCTGCAGCAAGATGTTGAAGACATCGGAGTGCGCCTTCTCGAGCTCGTCGAGCAGGACCACCGAGTAGGGGCGCCGCCGCACCGCCTCGGTCAACTGGCCGCCCTCCTCGTAGCCGACATACCCGGGGGGGGCGCCGACCAGGCGGGAGACGGCATGCTTCTCCATGTATTCGCTCATGTCGATGCGCACCATGGCCCGCTCGTCGTCGAAGAGGAACTCGGCCAGGGCACGCGCCAACTCGGTCTTCCCGACTCCGGTCGGGCCCAGGAACAAGAACGAGCCGATCGGCCGGTTGGGATCGCTCAACCCCGCCCGGCTACGCCGGATGGCGTTGGCGACGGCCGACACGGCCTCTTCCTGCCCGACCACCCGCTCGTGGAGCGTGCCTTCCAGCCGCACCAGCTTCTGGATCTCGCCCTCCATGAGCCGTGACACGGGGACCCCCGTCCAGCGCGCCACCACTTCGGCGATGTCCTCGGCGTCGACCTCCTCCTTCAAGAACCGCGTGGAGGCCTGCAGCTTGGCCAGATCTGCCGTGGCCTCGTCGATGCGGCGATCCAGATCGGGCATCTCGCCGTAGCGGACGGCGGACGCGCCGGCCAGGTCACCGTCGCGCTCGAGCCGGCCGGCCTCCTCGGTCCGTGCCGTCTGTTCCTCCTTGAGCTGGCGGATGACGTCGATGCACTGCTTCTCCTGCTGCCAGTGGGCCGCCATGCCGTCGCGCTGCTCCCCCAGCTCGGCCAGCTCGCGCTCGAGCTTGCCCAGGCGCTCCTTCGAGGGGTCGTCCGTCTCCTTCTCGAGCGCCACTTTCTCGATCTCGAGCTGGCGGATGCGTCGCGTGATCTGGTCGAGCTCGGTGGGCATGGAGTCGATCTCGATGCGCAGCTTCGACGCCGCCTCGTCGACCAGGTCGATCGCCTTGTCCGGCAGGAACCGCCCGGTGACGTAGCGATCGGAGAGTACAGCGGCCGAGACCAGGGCGGCGTCTTGGATGCGCACGCCGTGATGGACCTCGTAGCGCTCCTTGAGCCCGCGCAAGATGGCCACCGTGTCCTCCACCGAAGGCTCCCCCACGAACACGGGCTGGAAGCGGCGCTCGAGCGCGGCGTCCTTCTCGATCGAGGTGCGGTATTCGTCGAGTGTGGTCGCGCCGATGAGGCGCAGCTCGCCGCGGGCCAGCATGGGCTTGATCATCTGCCCGGCGTCCATCGCCCCCTCGGCCGCGCCAGCACCGACGATCGTGTGCAGCTCGTCGATGAAGGTGACCACCTCCCCTTCGGCGTCGGTGATCTCCTTGAGCACGGCCTTGAGCCGCTCCTCGAACTCGCCGCGGTACTTGGCCCCGGCCACCATCGACCCGAGATCCAACGCCACGACGCGCTTGCCCTTGAGCCCCTCGGGAACGTCCCCCTCGATGATCCGGTTGGCCAGCCCCTCGACGATGGCCGTCTTGCCCACGCCGGGCTCCCCGATCAGCACCGGGTTGTTCTTGGTCCGCCGCGAGAGCACCTGGATGACCCGGCGGATCTCTTCGTCGCGCCCGATGACCGGGTCGAGCTTTCCCTCCCGGGCTGCCTCGGTCAGGTCCCGCCCGTACTTGGCCAGCGCCTGGTAGGTCTGCTCGGGGTCGGCCGTGGTGACCCGGTGGTTGCCCCGGACGGCGCGCAGCGCGGTCAGGAGGGCATCCTTGGTGACGCCGATCTGGTCCGCCAGGGCCAGGATCAGGTGCTCGACGGAGACGTAGTCGTCACCGAGGTCCCGCCGGCTCTGGTCGGCCGCCTCGAGCACCGTCCGGGCGTCACGCGACAGCTGCGGCTCCGAGCCTCCCTGGGCCTGGGGAAGGCGTAGCAGCTGGTCGTGGACCTTGCCCGCCAGCACGTCCGGATCGACGCCGACCTGGGTCAGCAGCGGGCGGGTCATGGTCTCCTGCTGCTGGAGCAGCGCGTCGAGCAGGTGCGCCGGCGTGAGCTCGGGGTGGTTCGACGACGCGGCGTGACCGGTGGCCGCGCTGAAGGCGGCCTTGGTGTTGTTGGTCCAGCGTTCTGGGTCTATCGGCATGGTGCCGTCCTCTTTGTTCTGATCGTCTCTATCTTCGTGGTGTGGAGCATGGTCGTCGTTTCGGTCACGCCTAGTTGCGCCGGCCGACCCGGTAGGGCACGGGCGATTGGCGCAGCGGCACGAGGTCGCGCCGGTACTGGCGATGTGTTGCCGCGATGGCGTCGAGGGCCTGTGCCCGCACCTCGGCCAGCTCGGCCCGCAGACGGGCCAGGTCGGCCTCGAGCTCGAGCACCCGCCGTACTCCCTCGAGGTTGAGCCCGGTCGCCGTCAGCTCCTGGATGTGCCGGAGCCGTTCGAGGTCGCGCTCGGAGAACCGGCGGCTCCCACCGCTGGTGCGCGACGGATCGAGCAATCCCTTGCGCTCGTAGATGCGCAGGGTCTGCGGGTGCATCCCGGTGAGCTCGGCCGCCACCGAGATCACGTAGACGGCCTGGTCGGCGTCGCGCTGACGGGGGGGCGTCACTGCTCCGCCCCCACCCGCGGCGGCGGCTCGGTCACCGCCGCCAGCGACTCGATGGCGGCACGCTGCTCCTCGGTCAGCTCGGTGGGCACCTGCACCTCGACCTTCACCAGCAGGTCGCCGGCCTTGGCGCCGTTGCGCCCTGCGGCGGCCGGGACTCCCCGACCGCGCACGCGCAACGTGCGCCCCGACTGGGTCCCGGGTGGCACCCGCAGGGTCACCGTACCGTCGAGCGTGGGCACCGTGACCGTGGTCCCGAGCGCGGCCTCGGGGAAGGAGACCGGCACGCTGAGCGTGAGGTTGCGCCCGCTCCGGCCGAACGTCGAGTGCCTCGAGACATGGACGACCACGTAGAGGTCTCCCGGTGGGGCCATGCCCTGTCCCGGTGCCCCGCGTCCTTTCACCCGGATGCGCTGCCCGCCCTCGACGCCGGCGGGGATCCGGACCTTCACCGAGCGGACCTTCTGCTCGGTGCCGGTGCCCCGACACACCGGGCAGGGCGTGTCGAAGAGCGAGCCGCGGCCCATGCAGTCCGGGCACACCGTGCTGAGGGAGAACAGCCCCTGGTTGTCGTTGAGGCTGCCGGTCCCCCCACAGCGCGGGCAGGTGTGCGTCGAGGTGCCCGGGGCGGCTCCCGAACCGCGGCAGTTCGAGCAACGCGCCCTCGCTCGGCACGTTGACCGAGGTGGTCACCCCGTGGACGGCGTCCTCGAAGGAGAGGTGCAGCTGGGCCTCCATGTCGGCGCCGCGCTCGGGGCCCGCGCTGGGTCCGTCGTCCACCGGCGCCACCGCCGCCGCCGAAGAGCCCCCCGAACAGGTCGCTCAGGTCGCCCATGTCCTCCATCCGGAAGGTTCCGCCGCCCGGACCGCCGAAACCGCCGCCGATAGGACCGTGCTGGCGGACCTCGTCGTATTCCTTGCGCTTCTCGGCGTCGCCGAGGACGTCGTAGGCCGCGCTGATCTCCTTGAAGCGCTCCTCGGATCCCGGGTTGGCGTCGGGATGGTGCTCCTTGGCCAGCTTCCGGTAGGCGCGCGTGATCTCCTTGTCGGTCGCCGTCGAGACGACGCCGAGCACCTTGTAGTAATCCTTTTCGAACCACTCGCGCTGGGCTGCCATGGGTCAGCTCATCCCCGGACGCGCACCATGGCGGCGCGCAGCACCTGCCCCTTCCAGCGGTAGCCCGAGCGCAGCACCTCGTCGACCACCGACTCTCCGCCCTCGCCACCGTCCCCCTCGGCATGGGCCACGGCGTCGTGCACCGATGGGTCGAAAGGAACCTCGGCCTGGTCGAGGCGCTCGAGCCCCTCTCGGGAGAGGATGTCCAGGAGCATGGAGCGCGAGGCCCGCAGAGCCTTGCCGTCCTCGCTCGACTCGAGTGACTCGCTCAAGTGGGCCTCGGCCAGGTCGAGCGCGTCGAGCACCGGCAGCAGCTTGTCGACCAGGCCGGCCGCGGCGCGTGCCGCCTGCTCGTCCTGGAGTCTCGCCACCCGCTTGCGGTAGTTCTCGAAGTCCGCCTGCGTGCGCTGGAGCGCCAGCAGGTACTCGTCCCGCTCTCGCGCCAGCACCTCACGGGGGCCGGCCTCCTCGGCCAGCGCGGTCCCAGTGACCTCCGCGCCGGCGACCGTCCTCTCCTCGGGCAGGTGCTCGGGGTGCGGGCCCGACAGCGACCTCCTCCTCGGGCAGGTGCTCGTCGGAGAGGCTCATGACTCGTCGACGATCTCGGCGTCGACGACGTCCTCGTCGGACCCGCCCTCGCCGGTGTCGGCGCCCTCACCGCCACCCGGACCGCCGGCCGCGGGGCCGGAAGAAGCGGAGGCCGAGGCCTGCTCGTAGAGCCGCTGGCTGAAGCTCTGGCTCACGCCGACCAGCTTCTCGGTGGCGTCCTTGATGGCTTCCACCGAGGTCCCGGCCAGCGCGTCCTTGAGACCCTTGAGGGCGCCCTCCACGTCGTCCTTCTCGGAGCCCTCGAACTTCTCTCCCTGGTCCTTGAGGAGCTTCTCGGTCTGGTACACGAGGGTGTCCGCGGTGTTGCGCACCTCGGCCTCCTCGCGACGTTCGCGGTCGTCCTCGGCGTGCTGCTCGGCGTCGCGGACCATGCGCTCGATGTCGTTCTTGGCCAGCGAGGACTGCCCGGTGATCGTCATCGACTGCTCCTTGCCCGTGGCCTTGTCCTGGGCGGACACGTGCACGATGCCGTTGGCGTCGATGTCGAAGGTCACCTCGATCTGGGGCACGCCGCGTGGCGCGGGCGGCAGGTCGACCAGCTGGAACTTGCCGAGCGTCTTGTTGTACATGGCCATCTCACGCTCGCCCTGCAGCACGTGGATCTCCACCGAGGGCTGGTTGTCCTCCGCCGTGGTGAACACCTCGGACCGCTTGGTCGGGATGGTCGTGTTGCGCTCGATCAGGCGGTGCATCACCTGGCCCTTGGTCTCGATCCCGAGCGACAGCGGGGTCACGTCGAGCAGAAGGACGTCCTTGACCTCGCCCTTGAGGACGCCGGCCTGCACGGCCGCGCCGATGGCCACCACCTCGTCGGGGTTGACGCCCTTGTGGGGCTCCTTGCCGGTGAGGCTCTGCACCAGCTCCTGGATGGCCGGGATCCGCGTCGACCCGCCGACGAGGACCACGTGGTCGATGTCGGACGTCTTGAGTCCGGCGTCCTTGATGGCAGCGTCGAAGGGCCCACGGCAGGCGTCGACCAGGTCAGCGGTGAGCTCGTTGAACTTCGCCCGCGTCAGCTTGAGGTCGAGGTGCTTGGGTCCCTCGGAGGTGGCGGTGATGAAGGGCAGGTTGATCTGCGTCTCCTGCACCGAGGAGAGCTCGATCTTGGCCTTCTCGGCCGCCTCCTTGAGGCGCTGCATGGCCATCTTGTCGGCCGACAGGTCGACACCCTCGGTGTTCTTGAACTCGGTCACCAGCCAGTCGATGACCTTGTCGTCCCAGTCGTCACCACCGAGCTTGGTGTTGCCCGAGGTCGACTTGACCTCGAAGACACCTTCGCCGATCTCGAGCACCGAGACGTCGAAGGTCCCGCCACCGAGGTCGAAGACCAGGACCGTCTGGTCCTCGCCCTCCTTGTCGAGCCCGTAGGCCGAGCGCGGCGGCCGTGGGCTCGTTGATGATGCGCAGCACCTCGAGCCCGGCGATCGCCCCGGCCTCCTTGGTGGCGGTACGCTGGGCGTCGTCGAAGTAGGCCGGCACCGTGATGACGGCCTGGGTGACCGTGTCACCCAGGTACGACTCGGCATCCCGCTTGAGCTTGCCCAGGATGCGGGCCGAGATCTCCTGCGCCGTGTACGGCTTGCCGTCGATGTCGACGGACCAGCTGGTCCCCATGTGCCGCTTGACCGAGCGGATGGTCCGGTCCGGGTTGGTGATGGCCTGGCGCTTGGCCACCTCGCCGACCAGCACCTCGCCGGTCTTGGAGAAGCCCACCACCGAGGGAGTGGTCCTGCCCTCCCTCCGCGTTGGGGATCACGACGGGCTCGCCCGCCTCCAGCACGCTTACCACCGAGTTGGTGGTCCCCAAGTCGATTCCTACGGCCTTGGCCATGGTCTGCAGTCCTTCCCGTCTTCTTCGTTCTTCCTTCGAGATCTGTCGTTTCGTGGTTCTTTGGTTTGTCCAGTGTAGCAAAGTTGAGTGTCTATGTGTAAAGATTTCTGACACTGATGCCAACGCCTCGGCGGATGTCGCGAAGGTCGAGCCCCACACCGGTGAATTTCCGCCCTCGCACCCGACCCGCCTACCATCGATCCCGTGCTCGACCTGGTCCTCCTGCGCCACGGCCAGTCCACATGGAACGCCGAGAACCTGTTCACGGGCTGGGTGGACGTCGACCTGACCCCGGCCGGCGAGGCAGAGGCCAGGGCCGGAGGGAGCTCCTGGCGGCCGAGGGCGCCGAGAAGGGGCTGGACCTACGGGTTCTGCACACCTCGGTGCTGACCCGGGCCATCCGCACCGCCGAGATCGCGCTCGCCGCGGCCGGTCGCAGCTGGCTGCCGGTCCGCAGGGACTGGCGCCTCAACGAGCGGCACTATGGCGACCTGCAGGGCCAGAACAAGGCAGAGATCAAACAGCGCTTCGGTGCCGAACAGCTCCTGCTCTGGCGCCGCAGCTACGACACCCGGCCGCCGCCGCTCGCACCCCGACAACCCCTACGACGTGTCGGATGACCCGCGCTACGAGGATCTCGACCCGGCGGACGTCCCGCAGACCGAGTGCCTGGCCGACGTCGTGCGCCGGACGGTCCCCTACTGGGAGACGGCCATCGTGTCCGACCTGCGGGCCACGGCCACCAAAGGGGGGGGCGTCATCGTGGTGGCGCACGGCAATTCGTTGCGGGCCCTGCGCAAGCACCTGGAGCAGATCCCCGACGACGAGATCACCGGCCTCGAGATCCCCACCGGCATCCCCTACCGGATGCTGCTGAACGAGGACCTCTCAGTGGACTCGGCCGGTTACCTCGGCGATCCCGCCGCGGCGGCTGCGGCCGCGGCGGCGGTGGCCGGCCAGGCCGACCGGCCGCTGCCCTAGTCACCTGACCCCGGACGGACGGAGGGCCGGGGCGCCTCGCCGCACCCCGGCCACACCGACCGTCAACAGGATCTGACGCTTCCTACAGCGCGTCAGCCCCGCGTTCTCCGGTGCGCACGCGCACCACGGTGTCGACCGGGATGACCCAGACCTTGCCGTCACCGATCTTGCCGGTCGAGGCCGACGACACGATGGCGTCGACCACGTCGTCCACCTCCGCGTCGTCGACGAGCACCTCGATCCGGAGCTTGGGCACGAAGTCCACCTCGTACTCCGCACCCCGGTACACCTCGGTGTGCCCACGCTGGCGGCCGAAACCCTGGGCTTCGGTGAGGGTCATACCCTGCACACCCTTGGTCTTGAGGGCCTCCTTGACATCGTCGAGCTTGAACGGCTTCAGCACTGCCACGATCAGCTTCATTGTGAACTCCTTTCGTTCTCTGTGACCGGGCCTAGGAACCGCTATCCGACGGTGCCGGCTCTGCTCCCGGTGAGCCACCTCCACCGGTGTCGAGACCGGCCATGGCGAAGGCACTGTCCGAGCGCATGGCGAGAGTCTCTTCGGGGAAGGCTTCCTCACCGTGGATGGCCAGGTCGCCGACCTCGAGGACGTCGTCCTTGTAGCGGGCGCCGCGGAGGACCAGACCGATCAGCTTCATCAGGATGAAGGTGACGAGGGCCGACCAGAAGATGACCCAGATCGCCGCTCGGAACTGCTCCCACAGCTGATGGGCCGAGCCCGTGTACATGAGTCCGTTCACCGAGACCGGGACGCACTTGCCAGCAGTCAGGTATTGCGCCTGGCTCGTGGCAATCACTTGGCCACTGGCGGTCAGATGTCCACACCCGTACTCGACCATGTTGGGGTCACCGAAGATGCCCAGCAGCATGCCGCCGAGGAAGCCGGCGATGCCGTGGGTGTAGACGACGCCCAGGGCATCGTCCACCTTCGAGAAGGGTGGAACCTTGGACAGGTAGTTCCAGGCCACCCAGACGACCGCGCAGCAGATCGCACCGACGGCGATGGCACCCCAGCCGTTCACCCAGCCGGCGCACGGTGTGATGCCCACCAGGCCGCAGATCATGCCGTTGACACCTCCGAGGAACGTGGGCTTGCGCTCCTTGGTAAACCAGGCGTCCATGAGCATCCACACCAGCACACCGGTTGCGGTAGCGATGTTGGTGTTGATGACGGCCGATGCGGCGCTAGCCCCGGCGTAGTACGGGTCTCCACCGTTGAATCCGTTCCAACCGAGCCACAGGATCCCGGCGCCGACCGACGCCATGACCAGGTTGTTCGGCAGGGCGTGCTGGCGATCTCGAAGGAGCCTCGGTCCGAGCACCCAGGCCGCGACGAATCCGGAGACTCCGGCTGACATGTGGATGACGTACCCACCCGAGAAGTCGAGCGCGCCCTCCTGTGCGAAGTAACCCCCGCCCCAGAGCAGGTAGGCGTCCACGCAGTAGACGAAGGTCGACCAGAGCGGCACAAGCAGGCACCAGGCCGTGAACTTGATCCGGCCGAGCACGCTCCCGAGGAAGAGAAGCGGTGTGATGGCCGCGAACACGAACTGGAAGTAGGCCAGCGTCGCCGTCGGGAAGTGGAACGGAATGTCAGTGTTGGCGCCCGAGAGGGCCTGGCTCTGTTGCTGAATCACGCTGGTCGTCGTACCCGGCTTCCCGATGAAGTTTTGGAAGAAGTGCTGGAAGGTCCCGGTCGTCCCTGAATTCTGGTTCCACGTCACCACGCCGTTGACGACGCTGGATCCGTGTCCAAGGGATGTCGAGCCGAAGGCCAGCTGGTACTCCCAGACGAACCAGCCCACCAGGACCAGCGAGAAGCCGACGAACATCATCGCCAGCACGTTCACGGCCCATTTCTTGGGGACCAGCGATGCATACAGGACTGCCAAGCCCGGGAGGCTCATCAGGCCGACGAACGTGGCGGCGGTCAACTGCCACGTGTTGTCGGCTGGATTGAGCCAACTGGGATACGGCACCCACGTTGTTGCCGCTATCAGGTGGATCACTCAAGCTCTCCTAACTGTCAGCCGATCCCGAAACACCGCCCTGCGGTGCAAGGCGCCTCGGTGCATCGAGTGCGGCAAGGCCACGTCCGACGGTTCTCTCCGCCGCAGCAAGGATGCTGTTCGGGAGTTTCCGCATCGTCACGCCCGTGTTTCGAGCGCGTTAATCCGTTGGCGCGGCCTTCTCTGGGGCAAACGTCCACATCATCAGGGCTTTGAGGCTCCCGCGACAGCCGAATCGCGTCGCCTGGAGACCCTCACCCGTATCTGCTCACCGCTACCATCCCTAGGGCGCAATGACACCTCTCACCTCCATGCCGGGCGATCCCGCCGAAGCCGGGGGCGAAGGACGCGTCGGCACGCTGCGTGGTGCCTCCGTCCAGTTCGACTCGCACCGGCTGGTGCAGATCGCAGTCGGGCTAGTTCTTGGAGCGTTGGTGGTGCTCGTCGTTCTGATGACCGTGATCGGGATCCATACGAACCAGCAGATCGATCGACTACACAACGACGGAGTTCCCGTGACGGTCACCGTTACCGGATGCCTGGGCCAACTCGGCGGCAGCGGGAGCAACACGGCGAGCTACTCATGCAACGGGTCGTACGTGCTCGACGGGCACAGATATGTTGAATCACTTCCCGGAACGGCCCTGCACGCCCCGGGGACCAAGTTGGCCGCGGTCGCGGTTCCGGGGGATCCTGCGCTGGTGTCGCCGGTCAGCGTCGAGAGCAATCAGCGAGCTTCGAACGGTGTATTCCTCGTTCCGCTCGTGCTGTTTGTGATCCTGATCGTTTTGGTCACCGCTCTCGCGCTTCGTCAGCGGTCCAGGCGGTCACGCGGCACCGCTCAGCACGCATCGGTCGCCGACTGACCGAACCTGTCGGATGATGTGAGCAAGCGATGCGTCGAAAGGGCTCAGCCCGGAGGCGTGTAGCGCTTGTTGGAGCGTGGACGCGATCTCGTGCTCGAACTCGGGTCCCTGGTCGCGGGGCCCCCTCGGCTTCAGCCCGCTTGAGCGCCTGCTGGAGGCGGTAGGTGCGCACCAGATACCACGCACCGAAGAGGATGAAGGGAAGCGCGAAACCGACATAGGTGTACTTCAGCTGGAAGACGGCCACACCGAAGAGGGCCAAGGTGATGCCCTGGAAGAGACGCTTGCGCATGAGGGACGCGATCAGGATCAAGAGTGCAAGACCCAGGAGGACGTACGTGAGCTCCTCGTAGACGTGGACGTTCTGGTTGTGGGCTCGGGCGTAGCTGATGGACGCCGAACTGATGGCGATGCCGACGATGGCGGCGACCGGAGCGGCGATGAGCCCGATGGTGCGCTCCTTGTCGTCGGAGCGCCTGATGGCTTCTTCGAGCTCGTCGACCGTGCGGTCATCGAGCGGCGCCCCCCGGCCTGTCGGCTCGTCGTCCGGACGCACCAGGGTGTACTTGATTCGCTCCCAGGCCGTCATGGGGTGCTCGTCGTGGTCGCCCGAGGCGCCGGGCGGTGGACTCGTGGGCACCCAGGAAGGGTAGCGCCCGCGCTTGAACGGCCCATTTCCCCCATATTTCGGCAATATTTCGTAGCCCGGCTTCCGAAGGCGGATGCCAGCGGGGCCGGGGGACGCGCCATCCTCCCTCCTCGGTATCGTGGGCGCCGGGTGGCGACGACCCGTCGCCGTGAGGAGCCGACACATGAAGGTCGTGGTAGCCGTCGTCAAGCCCTTCAAGCTCGACGACGTGAAGAACGTGCTGAAGAACCTCGGGGTCCAGGGAATGACCATCACCGAGGCCCAGGGCTTCGGGCGCCAGCGCGGTCACACCGAGAACTACCGGGGGAAGGAATACCAGGTCGACTTTGTCCCCAAGATCCGGATCGAGGTGCTGGTCGAGGACGACCGCGCCGACGCCGTGGTCGACGCCATCGTCACGTCGGCCGCCACTGGGAAGATCGGTGACGGCAAGGTCTGGGTCGTGCCCGCCGAGACCGTGGTCCGGGTCCGCACCGGCGAGCGGGGCCCCGACGCCGTGTGACTCTGGGCCGACCCGGGTCCGAACCTCCCGGTCAGGACCTCTGGGCCGCGCCCTCCGGGGTCGGCGCGGAACCCGGGCACGCAATGAAGGGCCTGGACTACTGTGTCCGGCCATGAGCGCACCGTGACCTGGACCTTTCGGAGATCTGGCTGTTCTCGACGTCCTCGGCCAAGGACCTGCGGATGATCCGCCGGGCCCTCGAAGAGGTCACCGTGCCGGCCGGCAAGGTGCTCTGCGAGCAGGGCACGGTCGGGCGAGAGTTCTTCCTCATCGTCGATGGCCAGGCATCGGTGCGCCGCAACAACCGCAAGGTGGCCACCCTCGGCCCGGGCCAGTACTTCGGGGAGATGGCCCTGCTCGACCGTCGTCCCCGCTCGGCCACGGTGACCTCGGAGACCGACATGTCCCTGCTCGTCCTGGGCCAACGACAGTTCAACGGCGTGCTCGACGCCGTGCCGGCGCTTGCCCGCAAGATGCTGGCCGCCATGGCCATCCGCTTGCGCGAGGCAGACGAGAAGGCGATGGCCGCCATCTAGGCACCCCTCGCCCGCTCCGGGCACGGCCCGGCGGCCACCCGAGAGCATCCGCGACCCGGGGGAATGCGCCCTGCGAGACTGCCGGTGTTCCATTCCTCGCCTGGACACGGAGGTCCCCACATGCAGCTCGAGTGGCAGCAAGCTCGTCGCGGAGTTCCTCGGCACGCTGGTGCTCGTCGTCATCGCCGTCGGCGTCGCCACCGAATCGTTCGGCTTCAACCTCTTCGGGCTGAGCTACGTCGGCGGGCGTGGTCACCACCGCCCTGGCCTTCGGGCTCGTGCTGGGTGCGCTGGTCTACGCCATCGGACCCATCTCGGGCTGCCACGTCAACCCGGCGGTGACGCTCGGCTTCATCGCCTCGGGCCGCATGAAGCTGGCCGAGGGCGTCGGCCTACCTGGTGGCCCAGTTCGCCGGGGGCATCGCCGGCGCCTACCTCCTGTACTGGATGTTCACCACCTCGCCGCTGTACTCAAAGTCGGTCCAGGGCCTGGGCACCGACGGCTACGGCGCCAGTCCCATCTGCTGGTCAGCCAGGGCGGCGCCTTCCTGATCGAGGTCGTGCTGACCGCGATCTTCGTGCTGGTGGTGCTGTTCGCCACCCACAAGGCGGCCATCCAGGGGGCGGCCGGGTGGCCATCGGCTTCGCCCTGGTGATCGTCCACCTGATCGGCATCCCGCTCACGGGCACCTCGGTGAACCCGGCCCGGAGCCTCGGCCCGGCCCTGGTGGTCGGGCGGCACCGCGCTGAGCCAGGTCTGGCTCTTCATCGTGGCCCCCCTCGTCGGTGCGCTCGTGGCCGCGCTGATCCACCTGGCTCCTCGCCGACCGGCCGAGGACGAGCCCATCGCTCGTGCAACCTGAGCCGTGGAGCCGCGGCCGGGGTCTAGCCCCGAGCGGCACCCGCTACGGTCGGGTCATGGACCTGACCGACGCACTCGCTTTCGCCCGGGACCGCCGGCAGGGGGTGCTGGCCACCATCCGGGCCAACGGGCGGCCCCAGCTCTCCAACATCTTGTTCGTGCCCGGGCGACGGAAACACGCTGCGGATCTCGGTCACCGACGACCGGGCCAAGACGGCCAACCTGCGGCGCGACCCTCGGGCATCGCTCTACGTGGTGGGCGACAGCTTCTTCCAGTACGTGGTGCTCGAGGCCACGGCCGAGATCTCGGCCGTGGCGGCCGATCCCGCACGACGCCACGGTCGACGACCTGGTCGACTACTACCGGATCGGCCCAGGGCGAGCACCCCGACTGGGAGGAGTACCGGGCCGCCATGGTGGCGGACCGGCGGCTGGTGGTCACCGTGCACCCCGAGCGGGCCTACGGCATGGGAGCTCGGGCCCGGCCGACTGAGCCGGCGCCGGCCGCTAGCTGCCGAGCGACTCCTCGACCAGCTGGGAGAGGTCGAGGACCCGCACCTCGTCCTCCTTGGCGTGGGCCCGCACGGCGTCGTCCAGCATGATCATGCAGTAGGGGCAGGCGGTCGAGACCACGTCGGCCCCGGTGCCCAGGGCCTCGTCGGTGCGCTCCATGTTGACGCGCTTGCCGATGTTCTCCTCGAGCCACATGCGGGCCCCGCCGGCCCCGCAGCAGAAGCCTCGCTCCTTGCAGCGCCGCATCTCGACCTGCTCGACGCCCGGGATGGCGCTGAGCACCGATCGGGGCTCGTCGATGACCCGGTTGTGGCGGCCCAGGTAGCACGGGTCGTGGTAGGTGACCTTGCCCGAGTACGCCCGAGCCGGGAGTCAGCTTCCCCGCCTTGCACCAGATGCTCGAGCAGCTGGGCGTGGTGGATGACCTCGTAGTTGCCGCCGAGGGCCGGGTACTCGTTCTTGATGGTGTTGAAGCAGTGCGGGCAGCTGGCGATGATCTTCTTGGCGCCCACCTCGTCGAGGGTGGCGATGTTGAGCTTGCCCTGCTCCTGGTAGAGGTACTCGTTCCCCAGCCGGCGCACCGGGTCGCCGGTGCAGGACTCCTTGGGGCCCAGGATCGCGAAGGTGACGCCGGCCCGGTGCAGCATGCGGGCGGTGGCCTGCACGCCCTTGCGGGCCCGCTCGTCGAGGGCGCCGGCGCAGCCGACCCAGTAGAGGTACTCGACGTCGTCGGGGATGGTGCCGGTGACGACCGGGATCTCGAAGTCGAGGCTCGCGGTCCACTCGGTGCGCTTGCCCTGGCCCGAGCCCCCAGGGGTCGCCCTGGTTCTCGACGTTGCGCAGCATCAGCCCGGCCTCGGAGGGGAACTCGGACTCCATGAGGACCTGGTAACGGCGCATGTCGACGATGGCGTCGATGTGCTCGATGTCGACCGGGCACTCGTTGACGCAGGCGCCGCAGGTGGTGCACGACCACAGCACGTCGGGGTCGATGACGTTGGGCACCAGCGCGGTCTGCTCGCCCTCGCCGCCGATGCAGCGGGCCGGCCGAGGCGAACATGTTGTCCCGCAGGCCCATGATGAGCAGCTTGGGCGACAGCGGCTTCTCGGTGTTCCAGGCCGGGCAGGCCGACTGGCAGCGCCCGCACTCGGTGCAGGTGGCGAAGTCGAGCATCTGCTTCCAGGTGAAGTGGCCGATCTCGCCCACGCCGAACACGGTGTCCTCGTCGACGTTCTCCATGTCCATGTCCGGGCGTCTTGTCGAGGGCGCCCAGGGCCCGGGGCCGGCGGGAGAAGGCCACGTTGATGGGGGCCAGGAAGATGTGGAGGTGCTTCGAGTAGGCGACGAAGACGATGAAGCCCGAGATGACGGCCATGTTGAGGATGAGGAACACCGTGGCCAGCACGGCGTTGGTGCCCGCGCCCAGCGGGTGCAGCAGCTTGGCCACGGCGTGGGAGGCGAACGCGCCCCAGCCGTAGGGGAACTGGCGTGGGGTCGACCGTGTTGACCTGCGCCGCCCGGTAGAGGAGCAGCGTGATCATGACGCCGGCGATCATGAGGAGGACCAGCCAGGCGGCGCCGGTGTGGGAGCCGTAGAAGCGGGACTTGCGCTCGAGGCGCTGCGGGGCGTTCTTCAGGCGGATGATGGCGAAGACGACCAGGGCCACCAGCACGGCGCACGGCGAAGAAGTCCTCGACGACGCCGACCCAGTCCCAGGTCCCGATGAGCGGGATGTGGAAGGTCTTGTTGAAGAGGTCGCCGTAGGCCTCGATGATGGTGAGCAGCAGGATGGTGAAGCCCCACATGGTGAAGAAGTGGGCCATGCCGGGGACCGTCCACTGCAGGAGCTTGCGCTGGCCCGCCACCTCGACGACCTCGGCCTCGGCCCTGCGGCTGATGCGGCCCCGGGTCCGGGACGGGTCCTTCTTGCCCGAACGGATGAGCTTGGAGAGCCAGTGGAACCGCCGGCCGGCGATGCCGAAGCCGACCACGGTGACGCCGATGCCCAAAATGATCCTGACCGGCACGAATGCTCCTCGCCTAGTTGGGACGTCGAACGACCAGGCGGCGGATTGCGAGCGCCACCTGGGATCTCAATGCGACCAGAGGATAGTGTGGCGGACGCCCGCGGGCGTAGTTCAGAGGCAGAACATCAGCTTCCCAAGCTGAGAACGCGGGTTCGATTCCCGTCGCCCGCTCCAATCAGTCCTCCCTGGTCAGCCTGCACGAATCCTCTTTGGTCGATCCGGTGACCTCACGCTTCTGAGATTCGACCAGCCGTCGGGCTGCCTCTCATCAAGGTGGGTAGGTCTTCTGCCGGACATTCAGCGTGCTGGAGTGAGCGGTACCCACGTGCAGAACCGCCGAGCTCGGTGGTGCAGTCACCTCTACCGCTATACCGAAGTCCGCGAACGTAAGGGTGGCGACCTTGGTCACGGGTCCACTGGGGAAGCCGTCCAGGGCCTGCGGGATCTTCGCGCCATGTGGTATGCGGTCAGCGAAGTTGAGTTGAGGGTGCTGCGCACCTGGACAATCCGCCCGGAGTGATCGAGCCAGACACGACTTGGAGGCTGCCTCAGAATCTGGACCTTCTGGTGCGGTACACAGACGCGGAGCGGCACGTAATCGACTTCGTTTTGCTTTGTGAGATTGCCGCCGCCGCTGGCCGGTCCATCGCTTTCACCTACACGATGGATAGGGACCACGAAGCGAGTCGAGCGCGACCGACGTGTTCATCGCCGCGTTCCGAAGCCGAGGGCCTACGACGATCGATTCGGCACCGTGTGGGCACAAAGTTTGACCAACCTCGATCTAAGCCCATTGGCGCCGGGCAAAGGCACGTACCTCGTCGTCGATTTCTGCATCCTCGGGAGCCATACCGAAGAAGGCGCTGTGAGAGGCAGCTTCCTTTATGTGGAGTTGCGCATCGACACCCGCTCGCCGCAAAGCGCGGTGCATACGGACCGCGTTGGAGAGGAACAGGTCGCGTGTCCCGGCCGTGAGAATCGTCGAGGGAAATCCCTTCGTGAAATCCCCGAAGAGGGGCGACAGGTAGGGATCTTCGAGATTGTGCTCACCGGCATAGAGCAGGTTTGCCTCCATGAGGCTTCCCGCAAGGGTTGTGTCGACGCCGAGATTCGTCTGAAAGGAGTCACCGGATTCGGTGAGATCGACCTCCGGTGTGAGGAGAACGAGCCCGGCGGGCAGCGGAAGGCCCTCGTCACGAGCTCTGAGCATGAGCGCCGCGGCGAGATTCCCGCCCGCTGACTCGCCACCGACCACGATCTCCTCCGGTCTGTGTTCTTCGAGCATGGCTCGATACGTGACAATGCAGTCATCCAAGGGTGTCGGGTACGGATGATCGGGTGGCATCCGGTAGTCAACGGCCCAGGTTCGGGCGCGCATGCGGTCGGCGGCGATGATCCCCATGGCCCGACACAGGGGTCCCGCCCCCCCGGTCAGACCGCCACCATGGATATCGAGGTAGCGGTGAGGATCGGCCTCATCGGCACCCTGTGGTGTGATGACGAACACGCGGACGCCCGCGACATCCTTTTCCGTCACCGTGGCACCGAACCCGTCGGCCCGAGCCACCACCGGTGCCATCAGTGCCTCACCCGTGGCGATGAATGACCTCCATGCTTCGAGATCGTCGGGGGGCGGCAGCTGTATGTCTTCGGCGAACCGACCCAGGGCGAGGAGAGCCTGAGCTTCGGGACTCACCGAGTTGGGGATCGGGATCTGGCGAGCAGGAACGCGCAGTGGAGGTGGCGCCGCATCCATTGTCACGAACCGATTGTTGCTGCGGTCGGCCAATGGCCCGTGTTGAGTTCGTTCATCCGATTGCCCTTCGGTGGTAATGGCTTCCGCTGGCCCGGTTCCTCGGTGACTTTCGAACCCTACGACGAGGACACCGACGTCGTCCCGGGGATGTAGGTCCCGCACACGGGAGCCGTCCCGATGGGCACGTAGCCGTCCTTCTCGGCCTTGGTCAGCCAGACACAGTTGACCGAGGCCGGCTTCCCGAAGGACGTGGCGTAGTTGAGGGTGAACGGCAGCAGGCCGTTGCCGTTCCAGTTCGTGATGTTGTGTAGCGACTTCATCAAGCTGGCGCGGGTCGGGTTCGACCCCGCCCCCTCGAGACCCTTGATCATCAGCTCCGGTCCGAGCCAGGCCGTGTCCTGGGAGGCCGTGGGGAACTGGCTCTTGGTCCACCCCGCGTACTTCTCGAGCGCGGCCTGCATCTGCTCGGTCCCGGCGTTGGGCTCGTAGAAGGGGTGGAAGATGACCTGGAAGATGTCGCCTTGGACGTTGGCCCACGAAGGCGAGTGGATGAGCTTCGGGTCGTAGCCCGAGGGGAAGAAGACGGCCTTGGTCTGGACGCCGGCCTGCTTCAAGGCGGTGGCCAGCCCCACGTTGGACACCGAGTCCATGTTCGACCACACGATGTTGACGTTGTTCTGCTTGGCGACGAGCGCCTGGGACCCGAAGTTCGAGCTGCCGTAGGGAACCGAGCGGTCGTCGACGACCGTCTTGGCTGAAGGGTCGATGCGGGCCACCGACTGCGTTTCATTGGAGTTGGCCTGGATCGAGTTCGGCGAGATGGCCAGCGCGTAGACGGCCAGCCGGGTGCCGCCGAACTGCTTGACCAGCTTCCCGAAGAGGTTGCTGACCGGGTACTTGGGGTCCGTGCTGCCCTGCGCACCGGTTCCGAACATGTTGGTGTACGGCTGCGTGCCCCATTCGGGGCCGTCGGAGTTGTCGCCGGTCACCGGCACCCCTGCCTGCTGGGGGTACTTGGCGACCAGGCTCATCAGCGCCGAGTCCGACACGATGCCGATCGCACCCCGCGAGATGGCCTCTTGCACCCCGGTTGCCGCCGCGGCGGGGCTCGTCTGGTCATCAATGACCAGGGGCACGAGCTGGTGGCCGTTGACCCCGCCCTTGGCGTTCTGCGCCTTGAGGGCCGCCTCGAAGACCGCCACGGTTCCCGTGTCTTGTGATGCGGCCGCGCCGCTCTGTGAGTCGATGAACGCAATGGTCAGCGGCGCCGGTGTTGCCGAGGCCCCCGCTGCCAGACCGCCAAACAACACCGCCGGCAGACAGATGGCACCCGCCAATGCCGCCGCGGCGAATCGAACAGGTCGCATTGCTTCCCCCCTAATGCCCGAGTGTCTGGAACTATTACCGGAATGTCAGGCCAATGCAACGCGCTCTCAACATTGGCCCGCCTCCAATGACCGGAGCTTACGCCGAGCACCGCCTCGACCGCAGCCAGGATCAACGCCGAGATCGCTGTCGCATTGGTCCGTGAGCCAACAGGTTGGGCGACCTCGGAAAGCCCGAAACCAGGAGGGAATCGCGTCTGGGTCAACAGGGGCCGCTTGATTGCTGCATCCCGCCAATCCAGTCGATCCATCGGCTCTACTGAGGGATCAGGCAGTGTCGATGACCACATTCAGAGCGTGCTCACCCTCTACCTCGCCAGCGAGGACGTCGATCGCATAGTCCGCCCTGTCGAGCGGAAGGACGTGGGTCTGCAGGAGATGGAGGGGCAGCGAGGTGTGAGCGATCATGCTGATCGCCCGCCGGTACTGGTCCGAGCCCACCCCGAGGACTCCTCGAAGCGATATCTCCTTGCGGGTGAGCTCGTCGATGGGAAAGTTGTCAGCGAGCCGGCCTTTGAGTCCGGCCATGACAACCGTGGCACTGGTTGTGGCTATGGCCACGGCTTCAGCCAAGGTGTCGGTGGCCACTGGTGTGGTGTCGATGACGATCTCAACGCCCTGGGGGTAGCGGTCCAGAATTGCTTGACGGACATCGCTTTGTTCGACGTCTAACGCCAGCGGGATTCCGAGATCGCCGGCCAGCTTCAGCTTGTCCGCGTCCTTGGTCAATCCCGTTACGGCGACGAACTCCGCCCCTGCCTCGAGCGCAGCGAGCGCGCAGGCCATGCCCCGTTGACCACAGCCGAGCACGACGACGGTGGAACCGATCGTTGTGCCGGGAACGTCCACCCCCCATTTGACCCCAGCGCCCATGGCATTGAAGAGGGCAGCACGGGTTCCCGATACGTGCTCCGGAACCGGGTAAAGGACCGTCTGCGCGGTGGCCATCAGGTGGGTGGCGAAACCACCCCAGAGCCCCGGTGCGACACGAAGGGGGATCGAGCTCAGTGTGTTGTGCTGTCCCACTCCGCCCGTGCACAGCTCACCACGTCCGGACAAGCAGTTGTGGCACGAGCCGCAACGGAGGAACGGATCGACGGCCACTCGGTCACCGGGCTTCAGCCGGTGGCGACGGGCCAGGACGCCTCCGATCTCCTCGATTACTCCGACCGGTTCATGGCCTCGAATGACCGGGAAGTCATCGGGTGAAGTGTGAGCCGAGGTCTTGAAGATCGAGATATCGCTCCCACACACCCCGCAGGCTTCCAGCCGTATGAGAGCCTGGTCCTCAGCGACAGGCGGTCGTGCGAACTCCCGCATCTCCATGACGCCCGGCCCCAGTTGCACCATGGCACGAACCGTCGTCGCACTCATCGAACCCTCTCCTCCTGCTCTATTCGACCCAACTGGCCCTCACCATCAAGGTGCCGGCGACGCCAGTCCAGTCGCAGCGAACGCTGGCACCGTGCCGGCCCCGGGGGGAAGTGGGGACAGCGCGGTGCCCACGACTTACGACGACGGCGCGCTCTCCGTGTGGGTTCCTGCGATGTAGGGCCCGCACACCGGCTGCTTGTCAAGGAGCACGAAGCCGCTCTTCTCCGCTTGCTCGAGCCAGACGCAGTTCGAGGGCGGTTCGTGCCCGAAGATGGTCTGGAAGTCGATGGTGTAGGGCAACATTCCGTCGTCGTTCCAGGCCTTGATGTTGCGGATGGCCTTGTCCACGCTGGCGTGTGTCGGATTGGATCCCGCAGTCTCCAACCCCGTGATCATGAGCTCGGTGTTGGCCCAGACCTCGCTCTGGGCCAAGTCGGGGTAATTGCTCTTCGTCCATCCTGCGTACTTCATCAGCGCGGCCTGCATCCGCTCGGTCCCGGCATTGGGAATCGAGAAGGGGCGGAAGATGGCCATAAAGGTGGCGCCTTGGACGTCTTGCCATGCCGGAGATTTGGGAAGCGTGTCACTGTAACCGTCGGGCAGGTAGATGTGCTTGGTGGGCACTCCGGCTTGCTTGTAGGCCGTCACCAAGGCGACGTTGGAAGTCGAGTCGAGGTTCGACCACATCCAGTCGACGCCGGCTTGCTTGGCGACGAGGGCATCGGGCCCGAAGTTGTTGCTGCCGCCGTAGGGCACCGAGTTGTTCTGAACGACGACCTTTGTTGAAGGGTCGGCCTTGGCCAGAGAATACGTCTGGAGGTTGTTCCCCTGCGAGTTGACGTTCAGCGTGTAGAGCGCGACTCGCTTGGCACCGTCGAGCTTGGCAAGCTTCCCGTAGAGGGTGCTGATCGGCTCGGTGGGATCGACGCTTCCATCGTCTCCGGCGAACATGTTCTGGTTGTATGGCTTCTCACCCCACTCCTTGCCGTCGGCGTAGAAGCCCGTGACCGGAACGCCGGTCTGGTTGGGGTACTTGGCAACTAGGTCCATCAAGAACGTGTTGGAGACGATGCCGATCGCCCCATTTGCGATGGCCTCTTGGACCCCGGTAGCCGCGGAAGCCGGGCTGGTCTGCGTGTCGATGATCGTGCCCACCAACTTGTGGCCGTTCACGCCCCCTGCCGCGTTCTGCGCGTCGATCGCGGCATTGAAGACCGCATTGGTGCCGGCATTTCCCGACCCACCGGGACCAGTGACGTCATTGAGCAAGGCGATCGTCAGTGGCGTGGCCGTGGCCGTGGCGCTGAGCCCCCCGATCATGAGCATCGGCAGCCCGATGGCGGCCGCCAGTGCTGACGTGACAAGTGCTCGAACAGGTCGCATGTCCCCCCTTTTGGAAGGGTTCGACTGCAGAACCCCTCGATGTCAAAGACGCTGGCACCTCGGCGAGAACCAGCGAGACATTCATAGTCAATTCCTCAATGACGATCAACTGGACATCCATTATGGGGACCCAGCGTGACGGTGCGCCTCCCCGAACCCGCCCGCCTTCTCGTCGATGGCGATCTGTGCGGCATCGACGACCACGGCATCGTGAACCTTGCACCTCAACGCCGATGGTGGCATCGGCGCTGGAAGGCCGAAACGCTCAAGCACCCGAGGCGACGTGCCGGAGGCCACCGTCGCTCGGATTGCTCTCCAGCGCGGGTGTCGGCTGCACGCCCTCCGGGGTCATGGCGCTTCCGAGTGCGACGGCGCCTCTGCGGAGAGCTGGCGGGTGACGGAGCAGGTCGGGGTAGAGCGCTTGGCCTATGGAGCCGGGAGGGGGGTGGCGGCGTTCACCACCTTTGAGAGGAGGCGCTCGAGCGTGACCCTCTCCTTGGTCGTGAGCGGTGCCAAGAACTCCTCTTCGATCTCCCCCACCGCCCCCTCAGCCTTGTCGATGGCGGCAAAGCCGTTGGACGTCAACTCGACAAAATGACGACGCCGGTTCTTCGGATCTCGCACGCGGACGAGCCATCCCTCGGCCTCGATCCGATTCAAGAGGATCACCAGGTTGTTCGCGTCGATCATCAGCGCCTCGATCAACTCTTGCTGGGTCACGCTCTCGTGGTCGCGAAGGTACGCGAGGAGCAGAAAGTCCCTCATGCGCATGCCGAGATTGACCTCCGGCGTGTGCCGATAGACCAGACGGGTCAGAAGCGTCACCAGCAGAGTGACCGGCGCGCCCCTATCACTCACGAGCGGCGATGCTACACGTGAGTCTTTGCAAGGACGCTCGCGACCGAAGTGTCATCATTGGACCATTGACACTCAATGGTCCAATGATTATGGTTTGTACATCACCGCAGTGGTGAGGATTTGCCGCGTGTGCCGTCAAGAAGCAGTGGCGTACAAGGGGAACGAAGACATGGGGGCCCGCAACGTTGCGGGATGATGAGTCAGGTTCGTGGGTAACGAGGTCCCGGGCCCGTGGCGGTCTTGCGCCGGCGATTCCTCCAGTGCGACTCTGACATTCGTGCTGACCTGAGTGTCTGCACAAGTCGAAGGAGATACGACATGGACGACAATCTCATCATCATTTCCTCCGATGGCCATGCGGGAATTCCCAAGGAACTCTGGTCCGAGTACCTCGACTCGAAGTACCACGATCTGATTCCGAGCCTCCACCAAGACAACGCCATCTACCCCGTGGCGACGGCGCTTCTCGGCGCCAAGAAGACCGGCTTCGCGCCATTTCCTGAGCACCTCGAGGTCCAGCGGAACCACTGGCACGGACTCTACGACCCCGTCCTGAGAATGGCCGATATGGACCGAGACGGAGTGACCGCCGAGTTCATCTTCCATGGCGACTCCCGGCTCGGAGATCTGTTCCACAACGGGACCAATCGCCAGTATTCCCTCGACGCCTGGGAGGCAGGATCGCGTGCGTGGAACCGCTGGGCTGCCGACGCCTTTGGCTTCGCCCTCGACCGATTTCTCGTGACCGCCGCTGTCGGCCCGTGCGTCGACATCGCAGCCGCCGTGGCGGAGATCCACTGGATAGCGGATCACGGCTTCACGGCCACGTACTGCCCCCACTACATGACACACCCGGGACTTCCGCCCCTCTACGACGAATACTGGGAGCCATATTGGCAGGCCTGCGTCGATCGAGGTATCGCTCTTGTGGTTCATGCCGGCTACGGAACCGAACAGGGCGTGGTGTTCAGAGTCATCGAGAACATCTATGGCGATGCGGCCAAGGCCGCTGGCAGCACCGACATCGAGGAGATGCTGAAGCACGCCGACGCAGTCGGCGAGGAGTGGTCGCAGTTCTTCTACAATTGGACGAATCGCAACGTTGAATCCCGACGTCCCTTGTGGCAGCTGACGTTGGGCGGGGTGTTTGACCGTTATCCGGATCTGCGGCTGATGCTGACCGAAATTCGCCTCGATTGGATTCCGGCCACCTTGCAGTATCTCGACAAGATCTGTGACCAGCGCCGCGATGACCTTTCCCTGAGGAAGCGCCCGAGCGAGTACTGGCATGCAAACTGCTTGGCTGGAGCCTCGTTCATTCACAAGGTCGAAGTGGAGATGCGTCACGAGCTCGGCGTCGACACGATCCTCTTCGGTCGTGACTACCCGCACTTCGAAGGCACCTGGCCCCACACCACGAAGTGGCTCCAAGATGCCTTCCATGGTGTCCCCGAAGACGAGCTCCGAAAGATGCTCGGTGAAAACGCAATCGACTTCTTCCGTTTGGACCGAGAGCGCCTAGCCGAGATTGCGTGGAGGATCGGGCCCAAGACCGAGCAGATCAACGCGACGGATCCTCAGATTCAGCCAGAACTCATGGACAACTTTGCAGCTCGCGGCGGATACCTCAAGCCCTCCGAAGGCGACGAGAGAGTCCCGGCGCTGGCGCCGTTAGTGGCGCATGACCTCGATGTCGTGGCGGCCCGGCGCTGACGGCAGAACCGGATCAGAGGAGTCCCGTCTGCGGTGAGCCGCGGGGTGCTCCGCACGGACTTGTCTGGAGTGGGTCTGCGAAAGGTTTGGTTTCCGCTAGACGGAGAGCCCGTGCCAGGTACGGACCACTTCGAACCCGACCGGGTCATGTGTCCTTGGACAGTTCCTCGCACACGTCGATGATCAAATCGAAACTGCGTTCCACCGCGGTGGCGAGATTACCGACGCAGTCCCCCTCGATCCAACCCTCGACCGCCGACGCCAGTGCCTCGAGAGCGATCCGCGCGATGAGGACACACCGGGGGTCGTTGGGTTCTACGTCGCGCCGTTGCGCCAGTGCCTGAACGAACGACTCGAGCCACTGCTGCCCTCGGTGGTAACTGAGCCCGCTGAGTAGGTCGGAGGTAGCGACGATCCGGGCCTTGCGGGCAGTGAGGACTGGGTCTACGGCGGGTACCCACTCATCGAGGATGGCGTGGCGGATGGCGACGAGACCATTCTCGTGACGGGGACGATCGAGGATTGCCTGGGTCATGGCTGGGAGTTGGCGGTTATTGTTGCCGACCAGGACCTCGGCCTTGGTGGGGAAATAGCGAAAGAAGGTGGCCGTTGCCACCTCGACCTTCGCCGCGATCTGCTCGACGGTGGTGGCTTCGTAGCCCTGGGCCTCGAAGAGGTCCAGGGCGGCGTTCTCGATCGCCGAGCGCGTCCGAACCTTCTTGCGTTCGCGTAGGCCGTCGGAGGCCTCAGCTGGCGGCGAGAACACGACTTGAGCGGGCGACATCGATTGCTTATCATAGACATACTCTCAACTGAGAGATAGTCTCAGATGAGCGGCCTGCTCTCACCATGGCACCCGAGGGCGCGTAAGCCGGCCGACGAGATTCGATGATTCGACCCTTCCGTCGTCTTCCGTCGGGAGAATCGATCTCGCTGCCGCCGGCCGAGACCGACGTGGACCGCGATTGCCGCCAGCGACGAGCGGCTGAAGAATGGAGCCTTGACCATGCCCGAGTTGACGACCCGAGATGTGGGACCGGGATTTGGAACCATCATTGAGGGATTCGAACCGTCGATGTTCGCTGACGCGGCGACTGCGGCGAGGCTCCAAGACCTGTTCGACACTCGTGGTGTCATCGTGATCCGAGGTGTCGAGCTGTCCTACGCGGAACAGACCCAGATGTGCGAGCTGCTGATCCGCAAGCCCGCGACGAGAGCGAGCGATGTGCCGACCGAGGACCTCTGGTACGTGTCGAACGTCAGGCCCAACTCGGCGGCGCCCTATGGCCGGCTGCAGTTCCACATGGACACCGCATGGGCCAACGAGCCCAACGAGATCGTGTCGCTCTACGCCTCCGAGCTCGAACCGCCGGTTGCACCCACCAGTTTTGCCAGCATGGTGCAGGGATACTCGACGCTGCCCGACGACCTTCGCCATCGGCTCGATGGTCTCGAGGCGATCAACAGCGCCGGGCAGATCCGGCGGCGAGGCGATCTGAGCGACGTCCTGCTCTCTCCCGTCGAGCGTCCGCCATGGACTCGCAAGCCGGTCGTGCTGACCCACCCGCGGACGGGGGTCCCCCTCGTCTACGTCTGCGAGCAGAACACCCGCGAGATCGTCGACATGGATCCCGCGGAGGGTGAGGCGCTGCTCGACGAGGTCTTCGACCACGTCTACGCCCCCGCCAACGTGTGGGACCACGACTGGCAGCTCCACGACCTTGCCCTCTGGGACAACCTCGCCATCCAGCACGCTCGGCCGAACGTTCCCCCCGACGGGCCAGTCCGCACCCTGCGCAAGGTGGCCACGCCGATGCCCTCGCTCGAGCAGGACGAGGTCCCCGTCTACACGAATGCCCCCTGACGGGCACCTCATCCAAGGTCGTCCTTCGGGGTGCTTCATGGTAAGGCGTTACGGAATGAGCAATGAATCAGTTCTCACTTGCCGGGAAGATCGCACTCATCACCGGATCCGGTCGCGGGTCAACGCTCGCGTGTTCCTCAATTGCTCACCAGCACTAGGAGATTGACATGACCATTTCAGCGCAACGACGGCAAGTCCTGTTCTCCACCGACGGCCACGCCGGTGCCGACATCCTCGGCTACAAGCCGTACCTCGAGAGCACCTACCACGAGGCTTTCGACACCTGGGCGGCGAACTACCACGATGCCTGGGCCGAGGACATCGACCAGGACCGCGAACCCAACCACCGCGTCGGGGTGGCCTCGGCCCAGGCGTCTGTGAACTGGGACACCAAGGAGCGCCTTGCGCTCCTCGACGATCAGGGCATCACCGCGGAGGTCCTCTTTCCCAACACCTCGCCGCCGTTCTACCCTTCCGGAGCGGTCACCGCGCCCGGCCCCCGCAACGCCGAGGAGCTCGAGCTGCGCTTCGCTGGGGTGCGGGCCCACAACCGCTGGTTGGCGGACTTTTGCAGCGTCGCACCCCATCGGTGGGCCGGATTCGCCCAGATCTTCCTCGACGATGTCGACGCTGCCATCGCCGAGGTCCGGTGGGCGAAGGACTCCGGTCTGCGCGGTGTGCTCATTCCCAACGACCACGTGCTGCGGATGGCCAACCTCTACTACCCGCGGTACGACCCGCTATGGGCGGTGTGTGCCGAGCTCGGCATGCCGGTCCATCGCCACGCTTCGTTTCCGACGGAACCGATTGAGGAGGGAGGTCAGGCCTCCGCTTTGATCGGCATGACCGAGATGCAGTTCTACGTGATGCGCTCCATCGGTCACATGATCCTCTCGGGGGTGTTCGAGCGGCATCCCGACCTCACCTATGTCGTCACGGAGATCACTTCGGCGTCCCAGATCCAGGGCTACCTGGCCCAGCTCGACGGAATGCTCCAGGCCATGAACGTGGGTGAGCATCTGCCGATGTACGAGCAGACCCAGGATGCCGTGGCGGCGCTGCAGAAGCTGCCGAGCGAATACTTCGCCGAGAATTGCTTCGTCGCCGGACCGACCCACGACCTGCGCACCGCCTACGACCTCGGTCTCCCAAATCTCATGTGGGGTGCCGACGTTCCGCACTCGGAGGGCACCTACCCGTACTCGATCGAGGCGATTCGGTTGATGCTCTCGGATCTCCCGGTCGAAGAGCTCGACCAGCTCGTCGCCAAGCGGGCCACCGAGCTGTACCACTTCGACCCTGCCGCCCTACAGGCAGTGGCGGACAAGATCGGGCCGACGGTCGAGCAGTTGACCACACCGCTGGCGGCCGACGAGTGGCCGAACTATCCGACGGACACCCGCTGCACCATCTTCGGCGCCCGCCGTGTGGCGTAAGCCGACCCACAGGCGGATCGAGGAACGGGGGAAGGGTGCTTCCAGAAACCTTTGCCGCTGACCGCGTGGGTGTCTGCGTCAGCACGCTTCACATCACCCCGTCGGAGTTCGTTCCCGAGGACGTCGACCGCCTCTGCCGCGTGGCCGCGTCCGCCGGCTTCCCGAGCGTGGCCCTCCAGAGCTATTGGGTCAGCCGCTTTGGGGTCGATGCCACTCGCAGGCTTCTCGATGAAACCGGGATGACCGCCGGTGCCCTTGAGGGTGCGATCAAATGGCCGGGCGGCCGCGACGCGGCCATCGAGGATGCCGACGAACTACTCGAGATGACGGCCGCGATCGGAGCCGGGGTGCTCCACGGCACCTCGATGGCATTGGAACTCGAATCCCTTCCAAGGGCCGTCGAGGGATTCGCCACACTGTGCGAACGCGCCAAGGCCTACGACATTCGCGTGAGCATCGAGCACATCCCGTGGTACGCCATCCCCGACATCGACACCGCCTGGGAGATCGTGCAGGAGTCGGGTGCCACCAACGGCGGCATCTGCGTCGACCTGATGCATTGGCAGCGCCAGCGGGGTGGGCCGGACTTCGACCGGCTACGTCACATACCGGGCGAGCACATCAACTACGTGCAGCTTACCGACGACACAGGAAGGCCCGTTTCGTCAGCCGAGGAGTACATGGTCGAGTGCCTGACCGTCCGCCCCGTGCCGGGAGAAGGCATCATCGACCTGGGCGGCATGCTCGCCACGCTGGCCGCGGTGGGTGGTGACCCATACGTCGCCTACCAGGTGTGCAACACCGAAATGGCCAGTGCCGGGGCCAGCGCGATGGCAGCGCGCCTGCGCGCCAATGCCAAGGCACACCTCGACTGAAGCGCTCTTGCCCCAGTTGCTCTCCGCGTTCGAACTGGCGGCCAGTCGTCGGTGGACGATGTCACGCCAGAGCCACAGGGCGGGTGGGTGAGCAACATCGTGCACGCGGCACAAGGTGCCCCGCCCGTCGAGACCCGCTATCGCTTGTTGACCATGCCGGCATCGACGGGAACAACCGTGCCGGTGACATAGCGGGCCTCATCGGAGACCAGCCAGGCGATGGCGTTGGAAACGTCGATCGCGTCGACCATACCGACCGGCAGGGCGTTCATCCATGCGTTGGCCAGGCCGGGGTCCTCCTCCAACGCCTTCTTCATAAGATCGTTCACCGCCATCGGCGTGCTGACCGCGGTCGGTGCCACGCTGTTGACCCTGATGTTGTGTGGGGCCAGATAGTTCGCCCACGAACGCATCAGACCGATGACCCCGTGCTTCGATGCCTGGTAGGCGAGCATCCCTGGCGAGTTGGTGGCGACCCCGATGAGCCCTCCGGTGGAGCTGGTCAACACGATTGCGCCCCCCTGGCCATGCTCGATCATGGAGGGAATGGCCACACGTACCGTGTTCCAGACGCCGCTGAGATTCACATCGATGACGTCGTACCAATCCTGGTCGTGCTCTTCGAATCCACCGACGCCGATGCCTGCATTGGCCAGAACGATCTCAACGGGACCCAATTCAGCTGTCCCCTGTGCGAATACGTCTCTCAGCGACCCCACGTCTCGAGCGTCAGCCTGGCGGGCGAAGATGGAACGACCCGTCGCCTCGACTTCCTTGACGGTCTGCTCGAGATCCGCTGGCGTCGACATCGGGTAAGGAACAGTCTCGATCTGTTCGCATATATCGAACGTGATGATGTCCGCCCCCTCCTCCGCGAGACGAACCGCGTGGCTACGACCTTGACCGTGTGCACCGCCGCTGATGAACGCAACCTTGCCGTCGAGCTTTCCCATCGATATTCCTCCTGGCCGTGTCACGGGCTCGGGGTCCCTCTTCTCGAAGTGACCATCGCCCTATCCCTGCTGGCCGTCCCGAAAGGGTGAGCAACCGAGCACGACCCGGAGACCCCCCCCTGAACTTTTGCGACCTACACTGAAATGCGTGTTACTACCATCTGATCGTCAGTTACGATATATCCCCGAAGATCGTGACACAAGTCGCCGCTCGTTTTCCTGATCCGTCATGACGACACCAGGGAGGGAATGGACGTGACGCGGCCGCTCTTGAGGACAACTTCAACATCTCGAACGAGCGTCCCGCCTCGGCCGCGCCCCTCGGTCGGCTTCGTTCGATTCCGGCACCATGTGGGCACCAGGGCCCTTCTAGGTCCTCTCGCCGTACGGTGTGAGCTCGAAGAACCAGCGACACCGACGAGCTTCGTCAGTGCGGTCAATGGGCGTCATGCCACACAGGTGCCACAGAGTGCTACTCGAAGGGGCTCGGCTCTCAACCACGAAAACTGAGAGCACGCGTTCTCAGCGTCGTGATGGCACGTAGGAATCCGTCAGATTAGGCCGTGGTCACTGGCAAACTTGACCAGCCTCGGGTCTCGGGGGCTGGGTAGTCGAACCGTGCGCCGTCGTCATCGACTTCCCAGTCGGGAAAGCGTTGAATGACCTCGTCGAGGACCACCCTGCCTTCCAACCGAGCGAGTGCCTGTCCGAGGCAGTAGTGCGGGCCGAAACCGAAGGTCAGGATCCTGCCCGTGGGTCGCAGCACGTCGAATCGTTCGGGCTCGACGAACTGGCGCTCGTCGCGGTTTGCGGCTGAGATCACCAAAGCCACCGCACTACCCCGCGGGAGCGTCGTACCGTAGTACTCGATGTCTCGAGAGACGTACCGACAATCGAGCGGCGACGGCGGCTCGAAGCGCAGGATCTCGTCGATCGCGTTTGGAATCGCCCGAGGATTGTCAACCAAGCATCTCCGTTGGTCCGGATAGTCCGACAACAACTTTCCGATCCAGCTGATCAAGACCCGCGTTGTCTCGTTTCCGGCCGCTGCGACAATACTTACGTAGGTCAGAAGCTCTTCCTGGGTGAGACAACGCGTTGCACCAGTGTGATCGACGAACTCTGCGTTCAGAAGTTGGGTCATGATGTCGTCGGATGGGTGCTCCACGCGCCACGCGATGTAGTCCTCGAAGAGCGTTCCGCTCATTGATTGCTCCAGGCTCTGGTCTTCGCTGTAACGCAGATCAGCGAAGAAGTCCCGCACGTCTTCCTGGTCTTCGGTTGGGATACCGAGCAGCATGCTGATCACACGCATGGGTATCTGCTTTGCGACATCCGACACGAAATCGAAGCCACCCGCACCCACAAGTGGGTCGAGCACCATGGCGCACAGGCGTCGGATCTCAGGTTCGAGGGTGCTGATCCGCTTTGGAGTGAACATGCTCGACAGCAGCCCACGATGGATCGCATGGGTTGGCGGGTCTTCGAACACCAACGTACCCGGCGGGATCGCGACATCCGACGCCAGCAGGGAGAGCGTCGACCCGTGACCATTGATGAATACCTGCCGGTTCACGAGTGCGCGTTCGACGTCCTCAAACCGGCTCAGCGCATAGAAGCCGAGCCGCTCGTTGTGATACAGCGGCGCCTCGTCGCGGAGTCGGCCGTACAGAGGGTAGGGGTCGATCGCCGTTTCGAGGTCGAAGGGGTCATATTCAATCGCTGCCACCTGGTTACTTGCCGTCACGGCTGTGTCCTCCCCTGCGACGATCCGTTTGCATTTGGTCCCGTCTCGTCGGGCATTGGGCCGGCTCAGGTCGGACCGCCCAAGCCTCCTTACCAGCCGACACAGAGTGTAGTAAGTACTACAACTTGAGTCAACGGCGTGTTCGCTTGCGCGGCGCCGACGAGCCGACCGGGTTGAGCGGGGTTCCTCGGCGCTCCAACTCAGCCCGCAATGCTGCAGCAACGCCGAAGACCAGGAGTTCTCGCCGCATCCCGTCATCACCCAGCTCCGTTGCCACCAGCGCTAGCTCTCGCCACTGCAGATAGCCACTGAGTGCGCCGAAGACGTACATGACGACATCGTCCTCGACGTGAACTTCGCCGAGCACCTGTGTCAGCAGAATTTCTCGCCGTGGCTTGGAATTTCTCGGCGTTTCTGCGACGCATGTCGCGGCCGATATCCACGGATACCCGAGGGTTCGAGGCGAGGTCGAGCAGGATCTGCGTCTGTACCTTGTGGAGCGGTATGTCGGCCTCGAACACATCGAGGACTCCTAGTAGGCGATCCTCGAGCAACGCCCCTTCAATGGTCGCAGTCACGAGGTGCCGTTCGATGCTGTCTCCGATATCGACCAGGACATCCAACATCAGCTGTTCACGCGAACCGAAGAGGTGGCTGATTGAACTCCACGTCACGCCAGCGCGGCGTGCAATCTCGTTGGAGCTGGCCTTGTAGTAGCCAACCTCCATCACCGTTGCCACGACAGCGTCGATAACCCGCCGACGCGTTGCTTCGCCGTCGCTCCGCCTCCGCACGGGCGGGGAATCAGTCACCGCACGAGGTTACGAGATTCTTCGTCAGACTTCGACCATGCTCCGTCCGCGAATCAACCCATGACATCCGCAAATTCGGATCCGGCAAACCCGCTCTGAGCCACTCGGATCAGATGTCTATTTCGCGGCGTGAAGGAGCGGCCCATTGCCTCAAGCCTGGTGACGCGACGCGACGAGGACAGACACCGACATCGCGTCTGCATCGTGACCTGCTTTGTCTCGTGCCGCGGGGTTCACTTCTCAAGGCTGATCCCTAACTCGTCGTGATGCAGGTCGCCTTCAACCCGTACGGGAGGACCAACTTGTTGTTCTTGATTGTCACTGTGTACGAGCAGTTGTTGGTCTGTGGCTTCCCCTCGCTGAACGTCACTTGGTTCATCAGACCACCGGCCGTCGTCGTGTGCAGCGTGAACAACGCGCTGCGCAGCGCCGCGGGTGTGATCTGGGTGTTCGGGGTCCAGTTCGCGGCCTTGCCTGCCCCGAGGAGGAGTGCGCCGATGATCCAGTTCCATACAGCAGAGTCGTCATAGTTCGACGACCTCGTGATGGCTGGGTCGTACTTGTCAAAGGCCTCTGTCATGGTCTTGATTGCGGGCACGTTCGTGTCGAAGAACGGAACGTTTTGGTCGGATACGATCATCCCATTCGTTCCTGGACTTCCAGCGAAGGACTTCTGGTACGAGCCCGACCCCGCGAGGAGGTGCGGCGTGTACCCCTGTTTGGCACAGTCCTTGACCACCCGCATGGCCACATCCGCGCTGGAGGCGACGAACAGACTGTTCGCCCCGGCCGCCTTGGCCGCTAGGCACTGCGCCAGGTAGTTCGGGGCCGATTGAGAAGCTGCCGCGCTGTAGACGACGTGTACGTCGTACTTCTTGCCGATCGACGAGTAGTACGGCACGGCTTGGCTGCACTGGGAATACTCCGTGCAGTACAGCACAGCCAACTTATCGGCCCCTCCGAACTTCTTGGCGGCCAGCATTATCAAGGGTGTAGTGACGGTGACCACCTGCGGCGCTCCGAAGGCGTCGTCACTTCCCGCGAACGCCAGGGTGTCAGCCGACAAGAACACCGGAACGCCCGCCTTCTCGGGAATCGACGCCCAGGCTGAGTCGTTGGCGTCGGAGTCAACCATCGCATCGACCCCGTCGCCGATCAGCTTCTTGGCGTCCGCCACCGAGACGGCGACGTCGCCGGACTCGAAATCGCTGATGAGCGTGACCGGGTGCCCGGCGACGCCTCCATGCGCATTGATCCATTTGACTGCCGCGGCGAACGACGGTTCATTGTCGATGTCGGTGGGACCCGTCTTCGTCATGAGGTAGCCGATCTTGATCGGCGTGCCGCTCGGCTGTGCCGCGCCAGCCGATCCTGTGGGGAGGACCAATCCTGCCGCCAACAGCGTGAGCACGCTCAGCACGCTCGCAAACCTGACGGAACAGCGCCCATCACGCTTTCGCATGGATATCAATCCCCCTCGTCATTGTGTTGAGATGAAGCTTGGTGCTCACACCACCAGGCAGTTTAGTCCAGCTGTAGTAATTACTCCAACTTCAAGGAACCGTCACGTGGGTCGACGAGGGGCGAGCCACACCGCCGCACGCAGCTCCTTCCCATGCGGCCAGTCGGTTCGCACCGCCAGCCACCCCAAGAACGCTGTTGCGTTGGTGGCTCCGAATCATCAGAACTTCGTGGACACGGGGGCGGGAGTCGCCCGCCCCGTTACGAAACAGATGCTCGAGGCGGCACCGTCCCGAACCTGCGGATGAGGAACAGACATCGACCTCTCGGCGGCATGCGCAATAGTCTGACCGGGTGCACGCCGTCGTCTATTCGGATTATGGCGGAAGCGACGTTCTGCGGATGGTCGACCGTCCGCTGATCGAACCCGGTCCCGGAGACGTTCGCGTCAGGGTGGTGCGCTCCGGGGTGAATCCCACCGACTGGAAGGCCCGGAAGGGGCTGAGCGGGACGATGCTCGTGTCCGACCAGGTTCCGGGACAGGACGGTTCGGGTGTCGTCGATGCGATGGGTGAAGGTGTGGACACCATCGGGCTCGACCAGCGCGTGTGGGTGAGGGAAGCCGCCTACGGTCGAAGCGCGGGTACAGCTCAGGAACTGGTCGTCCTTCCCGCGCACCTCGTGGTCCCCCTCCCGGAAACTGCGTCGTTCGACCTCGGGGCCAGTCTGGGGATCCCATTTCTCACCGCGCACCGGTGTCTCACGATCATTGATTCGGGGCCCCGCTCGCTCGGACCTGGGACACTTCGAAACCGAGCGGTCCTCGTGGCCGGGGGTGCCGGCGCGGTCGGGAACACGGCGATCCAACTCGCCCGCTGGTCCGACGCCGAGGTCATCGCGACCGTGAGCGGCCCCGCCAAGGCCAAACTGGCCCACGCCGCCGGCGCACATCACACCATCGACTATCGGAGCGAAGACGTGGTGGCGGAAGTGCGCAGGCTCGCTCCTGATGGGGTCGATTGCATCGTCGAGGTCGCGCCAGACGCCAATGCCATCGTGGATTCCAAAGTGTTGGCTCCGCACGGCGCCATCGCCATCTACGCAGTCGGGGATGGAACATTTCCCACGCGGTTGCTCTACCGTAGCGCTCGCATTCAGTACGTTCTGGTGTACACCGTTCCCGCCGAAGCAAAGGCGCAAGGGGTTCGAGACGTGTCATCCGCACTCCAGGACGGCGCTCTCAGGGTGGGTGGTGACGCCGGTCTTCCGCTCCACCATTTCCCGCTCGAGAGAACCGGTGAAGCTCACGATGCAGTGGAGAACGGAGCTGTCGGGAAGGTGTTGATCGACGTTGGCGGGTAACGGGCGAAGAGCCACGACCACGTGAACGTCATTCGAGAGACGCCCCGGCGTTCAGCCGCCGCGGTAATCGCGCGTACGGAGCACCGTGTCCAAGGAACAGGTTGACGACTACCTGGCTTCGCTGGAGGAACCAAAACGGAGCACTTTGGGTACCGTTCGCCGTTCGATTCTCGACGTCATTCCCGAGGCGGAGCAGTGCATCTCATACGGACTGCCAGCCTTTCGGGTCCAGGGCAAGGTCATCGCGGGTTTTGGGGCGTTCAAGAACCATCTCAGCTATCTCCCTCACAGCGGATCTGTCTTCTCCGAACTGGGTGACGAACTCTCAGAGTTCAAGACTTCGTCCGGGGCCCTTCAGTTCCCTGTTGACAGGCCATTGCCCAGTGCACTCGTCAAGAAGTTGGTCACGATCAGACTGCGACAAGCCTTCGGCTAGGTCGGCCGCCTGTTGGCGTGGAATCCGACGCGTGATGGACTGCTATGCACCCTTGCCGACAGCCCGGAATCCATCGGGGCGCTCTGGGTGGGCCTCCGCCAGAGCGCGCTCGACGCCCTCGGCGTCCAGATCGGCGCCGTACACGGGAGTACCTGGCTGCTGGCGCTAGGAATCTTCCAGGCGACCTGCATCCACGCCGTCGAAGCCCAGTTGATCGAGCAGGTCGATGACGACCGCCTTCGCCCTGGGATCGTCGGCGGCGACGGGGAGAGCAATCCGCCCCGGAGTGCCGGCGGGTCTTCCCTCGGTGAGCAGATGAGACGCGTAGATACCGTTGAATGCCTTGACGACCGGGTGCCCGAGCTGGCCCGCAACCCAGACACTTTCTGGAGTGCCGTTCTCGATGTCTTCGATCTTCCCATCACGTTGCTGGGGGTAGTAGTTCCCAGTGTCGATGACGACCGCACCCGATGCCAGACCGTCGAGGATCCCGGTCGGGAGCTTTGGGATGTTCTTCTCCGGGATGGTGACGACCACGACCTCGGCACCCTTCGCCGCATCAGCGGCGAGCACGGCCGAGGCTCCCGTATCCTCCGCCAGTTCGGCCAGCGATTCTGGCCCGCGAGAGTTGGCGACGGAGACCTCATGGCCCAGTGCCGCGAATCGTCGGGTCAGGTTTCCCCCGATGTTGCCCGCGCCGATAATCCCGATTCTCATGCTCTCCTCCTCGCGGTCAAGAGGGGCGCGCTCTTTCGGCCGTTGCCCTCGTCCAGGTTCGCACCCATCTCCAACGCCAGAACGTGCCGAGATACTCCCTGGTAGTCGGCCCGGGTCGCCTGCGCTCTGCGAGCTGCCCCAGGGACCGGGTGGCGGAACACCTCTCGAGTTTCTTGTCGTCGAACAGGTTGGTCGATATCGTGATCTCCGAGGGTCAGACGCCCTTCCGCTGATTCGTCATGGGGGGATCCAATGGACGAGTTGATTGTGGTGTCGGTCGATTCGCATGCCCAGCCGCCGCCCGAAGTGTGGCCCGAATATCTCGAGTCCCAGTACCACGACCTGCTCCCCGAACTGAGAGAGGAGCAGGAGCGGTATTGGTTCGTGATGAAGCTTGTGTTCGACCGGACCCACACGCAGTACGACGTGTTCGATACTGACGGCGTGTACCGGGCGGGAAACTGGGAGGGTCTCTACGACCTCGATCTCAGGCTTGCCGAGATGGACCGAGAAGGCATCGCCGGTGAGTTCGTGAACAACGGAGACGGTCGGATCATTGGACTGTTCTTCGAGGCGGGCAACCGCGTCCGACCGGACGAGGTGTGCCGAGCCGGTGTGCGGGCGTACCACCGTTGGCTGCACGACACGCTGGGAGGCCACCCGGACCGGCTGTTCCTGGTGGGCGCAAGTGGTGCCGGTCCGTGCCGCGAGCTCGACCCCGTTCTCGAGGAGCTCGATTGGATGGCCGAGCACGGATTCCGGGCCACGGCCATCCCGCGCAAGACCGTCTATCCCGGTGACCCCGCCCTGTCCGATGCGCACTGGGAACCGTTCTGGGCGCGCTGTGCCGATCACGGGCTCGCTCTGTGGATCCACGGCGGCCATGGAATGGAGCAGGGTTCACTCTGGCGGGAGGTCGAGAGCGCTTACGGCCAGTTCGACGCGGTCGGGCGTGACTTCGACCGATTCTGGGAACTTCTGGTTACCGGCGTCTTCCGTGGTGAGCTTCTCGACATGCCGACGCCGCGCCAGGCCATGTGGCAGCTGATGTTCAGTGGGGTCTTCGACCGGTATCCCGAGCTCACGCTGATGATGAACGAGGTGCGGGGCGATTGGCTCCCCGCCACGCTCCGCCATCTCGACGACGTGTGGTCGGCACATCGCCGCGACTTGCCGGCGAGGCGTCCACCCAGCGAGTACTGGGAGAGCAACTGCCAAGCCGGCTTGTCGTTCATCCACAAGGCGGAGGTCGAGCACCGGCACGAGATCGGGGTCGAGACCATCTCGTTCGGCCGTGACTACCCCCATTCCGAGGGGACCTGGCCCAACACTCTCGAATGGCTCCGGCACGCGTTCTCCGGGGTACCCGAGCAGGAACTTCGCCTCATGCTCGGTGAGAACGCCATCCGCACCTTCGGGCTCGACCACGCTCGACTGGCAACCATCGCCGAACGGATCGGGCCGAGCATCCAGCAGATCGCAGGCAACCACGTCGTCGATCCGGAGCTGGTCAGCCACTTCGACGCCCGGGGTGGATACCTCAAACCCTTCGAGGGCGACCGGCGCATACGCGAGATCGACACGCTCGTGAGAAACGATCTCGCGCTGATGGGGGATTGACGCCGCGAGGGCGACAGCGCACCCCGCTCTCAGCAGATCCAGCCTCCGTGCAGGCTGGTTCCCATTTCATCCCGACCGAGCCCAATGGTCGTACCTACCGCGAGCCACGAGTACCCGGTACGTAGGCGGGTCATCACCCGGCAGGTCGCGACGGGAGCCGTTGACGCATGATGGAGCGCCCCCAATGGCCGGTGAACTCGTGCGACGAGGAGATCCGGTGAAGCGGCATGAAAGTATCCGACGACACAGACTCCGAACAAAGGCGGTCACCATGAGCACTGACGACAAAGCCGTCGTGATCCACCGGCACGATCATGTGGCACTCGTGACCTTTCATCGAGGACGCCACAACTACTTTGACACCCCGCTGATCGAGGAGCTGGCGACGGCCTACGAGGCGATGGCCGAGACCAACTGGTGTCTCGCGCCATCGTGCTCTCGTCCGAGGGCCGACACTTCTGTGCGGGGCTCGATTTCGCCACCAGTAGTACTGCCGACATTCCCAGCTTGTACGGAGCGGCGCTCCGACTCTTCACCGCGCCCCTGCCGGTCGTGGCGGCCGTCCAGGGGGCCGCGATAGGAGGCGGGTGCGGCTTGGCGCTCTCGGCTGACTTTCGTGTCGCCGCACACGAGGCTCGTTTCTGCACGAACTTTGCCCGCATCGGGTTTCACCACGGTTTCGCACTCTCAGCCACTCTGCCCGCGGCCGTTGGACAGCAGGCGGCTGCTGACCTGTTGCTCACCGGTCGACGAGTACCGGGCGACGAAGCACTCGTCATGGGACTCTGCGATCGACTCGTCGCAGGTGATGAACTCATCGCTGCGGCCATTTCGTACGCCACCGAACTTGCGGAAGGCGCACCGCTGGCCGTACGGGCCATCCGTGCCACCCTGCGACGACGCCTTGTTGAGGACGCGGCATCACGCGCTCGAACAGGAATGCACCCAGCAACTGGTCCTCAGCAAGACGGCGGACTTCGCCGAGGGTGTGCGGGCCGCCGCCGAACATCGACCTCCGCAATTTCGTGGAGCGTAACTCACTCGCTTCGTTCCTGGGTCGTTCGACCTAGGACGTTGGCCCTCTGCCCTCTCGAGAAGAGCCGAACGTGAAGATCTTCTGGTTCTTCCGAAACGGGTGCCGCGAGCCTCGATAACGCTCCACGATCACCCCGAAGGTTCCGTTCGGGGTGACTTCGAACGACATCTCCTCGAACTCACTTGCGGCGAACATGTCCTTGATCATGTCGGTCCGTTCCGGCCGAACCTCGTAGGAGGTCCACACCACCCGGGCATCGGTGTTGCAGATCTCCCCGAGGAAGGAGATCGTTCGTCTGAGATCTTCGGTCCCGATATGCCCAAAGACTCCCGAAAGGATGACGATGTCCGCCGGCTCACATTCTTCGTACGCGTCACTCAGCGAGGCGTCCTCATTGCGCACCTCAACCCCGGTCATCGCCACTTGCTGAGCCCATTGACGTGCGAACGAGGCATTGTTGGGGTCCAACTCGACGAGGCGAGCCGAAATCTCGGAGCGTCGGGGGTGGTGTTCCAGCGCTCCGATGAGCTCCCTGCCCTGACCCCCGCAAATGCTTACGATCGATACCGGACGAAGAGCGCGTTCATCCACAGCGGCGACGACCTGGTTCTGGACGAGGCGAAGGCGGAAATGAAGATCGGAGTTGGGGTCGTCATAGTACGCATGCCACTTGTTCCAATCGCTCAAGTCCATGTCGGCGGGCTGGGTCATCGGACCTTCACCTCCACCGCGACGGGCAAGGCCGCGTGTCGAGCCAACGGATTGGCGGTGTCGCGAAGGTCGAGGGTGCTCATTGTTCGGTGACCCCCGTCAGTTCCTGCCGCACGATCCGCGCGCCCTGCACGAGCGATCGCAACTTGCCAGCGGCCACGGGGCGCGGGAGCTGCTTCATTCCACAGTCGGTGGTCAGAGTCACACGCTCGGGAGCGATATGTTCGAGGATCTGGCGAATGCGCGTCGCGACCTGCTCGGGATGTTCGATCTCAAGATTGCGGACATCGATCACGCCGATGCCGACTCGCAGATGTTCGGGCACATCTGACAGCAGAGTGACGTCGGCCATCTCGCGACATGCGAAGTCGAGCACCAATTCGTCGACGTCAACGTCGTAGTAGTGGGGCAGGACGGCTGCGTACCCCCCCTCGACCAACGCTTCGAGTCGGTTCCCCCACGCATTTCCGAGACAGAAGTGCCATGCCTTGTGAACGTGAACTCCGTCCATCACCCTGTTCACCGTGTCTCGGACCCAAGCGAAGTCGTCGTGTCCTGAGAGATTCGGCGTCCACGCCCCCAGGTCTTCGTACTGGATGTACGTGCACCCAGCGTCTTGGATCGCCAGGAGCTCGGCGTTGAACAGCTCGGCGAGTGCGGCGGACAGTTCGTATCGATTGTGGATCGGACCGTCGACGAAGTGAGCCAGGCCCGAAAGCTGTACGGGTCCGGCACCCACTCCCGCCTTCACCGGAAGTGGTGTCGAGCCCTGCGCCAAAGAGTGGAGGTAGGCCATACGCAGAGGTCCCGGTTCGATGGGGCCGCAGACCTGGGCCGCTCCGACTTCTTCCATGACGAACACGTCACGTCCGGCCGCTCGGGAGAGGCCGCGGTGTTCCACCATTGCGCGACCGAAGCCCCCGATTCGTTCGAACCAGTACCAGAAGAACGCGCCGATACCGGCGTGGAGGTCGTCGAACCACATCTGACCGTCGGTAACCACGTCGAGACCAGCGAGTTCTTGGTCTCGAAGTACGGACCGGGTGGCATCGACGTACGCTTCGTGGTGTTCGAAGTCTTTGAACGCATCGAGGACGTCACGCCCGTGGAGTTGATGGCGGAACCAATGGGGCCGCGGGTACGAGCCGACCATCGTCGTTGGCAAGAGCACGTCCGTCCACTCACTCATTGAGCCCCTTTCGGCGCTCACACATTAGTCCGCGGAATCAGGGACGGCGGAAGTGATCCAACGACCTCGCGGCACTGCTGCGGGCGCTACTCGAGGAGATCGAGGAGCCACCGAGGTCCCCTCACCTCGGCTCCCAGTGCATGTGCCCGTCGCCGCAGCTCTCGGTCGGCGGTGACGAGGATCACCGGATCGGGTTGGCTCGAGGCGGCGTCGACCAGCGCGTCATCACCGCTTCCCGCCGCGTGGAGGACGGTCACACCGTCGGCGGCGCCGGCGGGAACGCCCTGGCGAGCCTGTCCCTCCAGCACGACGACGACCGGCTGGGCGATCTGCCCGGAGGCAGCGGCGGCTCTGAGTTGTCCCACGAACGTTCGGGCTGCACCAACTCGGTCCCGCCACCAGCCGGTCGGACGAGACCCGATCACGTTGGCGGCGTCGACGAGAAGCACCCCACGAGTCTTCCAGCCGAAGTGGTCCCGTTTGCCCTCCGGGCTTCCTCGTGCTCGAGGGCCGGTTGGATGACGCCACCCCAATCGGCCACCCACTTCGTGGCTTCGGGATCGGCTCTTCGACCGGTGCCGCATACCATGGACGGCGCCCGGCACGCGGGCGACACCGGACGATCCGACGGCGCAGCGATCAGGAATCAGGAGGCCGCACGATGACCGCGCAGATCGAATCCGCTTGGCCCAAGTACCCCGACTACACCATCGACGTCTCCCCTTGCCGGGCCACCGGGCAGGTCTGGCAGGGGGATGTGCTCCTGGCCCAGAGCACCGACTGTCTCCTCGTCGAGGAGTTCAAGCACACCGATCGGCTCTATTTCCCGGAGGCAGCCGTCCGCTGGGAGCTCTTCGAACCGAGCCTCCACCACACGGTGTGCCCGTTCAAGGGGGAGGCGGACTACTGGAGTCTCACCGGGACGGACACCGCCGAACCGGACGTGGTGTGGACATATCGGGCACCCTTCCCGGAGGTGGGGGGGATCAAGGGCTACGTGTGCTTCTTCCATGAGCGTCTCGAGGTGGTACTGAACGAGCAATGGCCCGACGGCTCCGTGGTGACCACCGGGTTCCCCGTGTGGGGCGACGAGTCCGAGCTCATCCGGTTGATCGACGCGCAGCCGATGGGCGATCAGGTCTTCGTCGCTCCGCCCCACGGGTACAGCCGCCGCAACGTGGTCGAGGCCGGCCAGCTCCTGGCCCAAGCCGTCGTGGTGGCGTCGAAGACCGTCCCCGGCCAGAGGGTCACCTCGGCGTCCATGGTGTTCTCCAGGGCAGCCTCCTTCGAGAAGGCGGTGGACCTGCGGGCCGAGGTGGTGCGGTCCGGCCGGAGCTTCTCGACGGTCCAGGTGCGGGCAGACCAGGACGGGTCGGCGCGGGCCGCTGGCCTGTTGCTCCTCGACGCCGGCGTTCCCGAGCTCGTGAGGCACGACGCCGACATGCCCGACGTACCCGGTCCCGAGGCCGCGGTGCCCTTCGACTTCCGGGTCAGTGGTCGGGAGTTCCGGGTGGTCGACGCCGCGTACGACCCCGACCCCGATCGTATCGGCCCACCCGAGATCTACGTCTGGACCCGGTACCGGGACAACCCCGGATCGGCGGCGCTCCGGGCTGCGCTTCTGGCTCAGCCAACGACGCATTGGACCATCGCCGCCGCCATGCGACCGCATTCCGGGATCGGGCTCGCCGAGGCGCACGTCACGCTGTCGACCGCGGTCCTCCAGGCGACCGTCGCCTTCCACGAGGACGTTGACCTCACCCAGTGGCTGCTTTATGCGAACTCCGCGGTGTGGGCCGGTCGGGGCCTCACGCAAGGTGAGGGCCACGTGTTCACCGGAGACGGACACCTGGTGGCTTCCTACAGCGTGCAGTCGATGATCAGGCCTCTCGCCTGGGTGGGCGACGCCGACGCGGGCAACCTCGCACGGACCCCTGACTCAGGGACCCTGCTCTGACGGCGCCGGGTCCGACTCGTACCGGCTAGAGCGCCGTCGTCACTCGCTCTCACCAGGCGGGGTGATCTGCACCCTGGCGTGCACTCCGCCCGCGCCGGTGCTCGGGACGCCGACGGCGGCGACGGTGGTGTTCCCCGCGTCGACGTGCAGCGTCTGACCGGTGACGTAGCGGCCGTCGTCGGACACCAGGTAGAGGATGCCGCGGCTGATGTCGATCGGCTGAATGCTCGGAATCGGCAGGGCATGGTTGTAGGTGCCGATGAGCTCGGTCTCCTCCATGGCCCATCGGATGTAGCGATCGTCGCGTCCCAACGGGGTCTCGGTCGTCGTCGGATGGATCGTGTTCACGCGAATGCTGTGACGGGCCAGCCTGCCCGCGTAGGACCGCATGAGCCCCACGACTCCGTGTTTGGCGGCCGTGTACGCGTCGAACCCGCCGTCGAAATTCGTCGTGACCACGCGGGTGCCCGCGGTGGATGCCGTGATCACCACCGCCCCGCCGCGGCCGCCCTCGACGAGGGCGGGTGCCGTCACCTGCAACGTGTTCCACACTCCGGTCAGGCACACGTCGAGCGTGTCCTGCCAAGCCTCCTGCGAGAGCTCGTACGGCGCCACCTGGTAGTTGGAGATTCCGGCATTCGCCAGGACGATGTCGAGCCGGCCGAACTGCTGTAACCCCTCGTTCAATGCCGCTTTGAGGTCACTCTGATGTCGCACGTCGCCTTTGAGCGCGACCATCTTCTGACCGGTCTTCTCAACGAGTCGGACGGTCTCGTCGAGGTCGTCCTGGGTTGCCATGGGGTAGTTGCACGTTCGCGATGTCCTCGCAGATGTCGACCCCGACGATCTGGGCGCCCTCCTCCGCCAGCAGGACGGCGTGCGACCGTCCCATTCCCCGCGCCGCGCCCGTGATGAAGGCCACTCGGCCGTCCAGCTTCCCCATCCCCATCCGCCCTTCCTCCCTTGGGGACTTCTTAAGGAACGAGCCCCAATTCTGAAGCTAAGAGGGACCGGCCGACCTTGTCAAGGAGCTCGGTCGCCGACCATCCGAAGGGACTCAATCGCAGAGCATCCGGGAGACACCCTCGCGGCGCTCGCCGATCTGCCTGCGGCGCTCATCGGGCGTACACCTCTGCGCCTCGGGGAGACGTCCGGCGACCTCTGACAGCGTGAGCACCGTCGTGCGAATGGATGTGGGATCAGCCGCGCCCACGAGGCGCAGAATCAGTACCCCGCACTGGAGGCCCGTGGTGTCGAGCCAGTTGTGGATGCCGGGATCGCCTGCCGACAGCACGATCCGGTACACGCCGTCGGCGTCGAGGTGCGCCTGGCCATGGTTGATGGTGGTCAACCGGTTCGCGTAGTCGAGCGTGTGCCACAACGACGACGCCAGCTGCAGGCCCCAGAACTGGGCCCTCGGGTCCGGGAACTCGATCAGGAGCGCATCGTCAGGACCGAGGTCCCACCACCCGTTGTAGACGTTGGGCAGCTTCGCGTCGCTGCGGTACATGTTCGAGCCGAATGCGTTGGGGTTCTCGGCCAGGCGGTTCGACTCCTTGATCCAGAAGCGGACGGCTCCTTCGAGGATCCAGTCCCCGATGGTGTCGAACTCGGCCGCCACCCGGTAACTGCGGTGCTCCGGGCGCGGCGCCGTCCCGCCGTCGAGACATTCGATACGCAGGCGCGACTTCTCGGCCGAGAGCCAGTCGTCGAAGAACTCACGCACCAAGAAGCCGGACGTGCCCGGCTGCATGGGCCACCAGTTCTTCTCACGCTCCGGGCCGCCGACGAAGATCTCGAAGTTGCCGTCGGCGTCGCACGGAAACTCCTCACGCGTGATCGTGCAGGCCGGCGAGCCCTGCCGGAAGTCCAAGGAGATGTACGGCGCGTTGCCGAGACGGCCGTGCACCCGGTACGCGTGGTCGTCACGCGCCATGGCTCGCCGATACACCGAATCGGGACTCGCCGCACCCCAGTCGAGAAGGTTGAGCCGGTAGGGCTGGGAGAACATGGGCTCGAGGGGGTCGGAATTCAAGAGAGCCGCGTCAACGGCGTAGGCCGTCATGGTCAACAGGTACCGGTACGACTCGGCGCGGTCGATCGGATTCGCCGTGATGCCGATATCGGACAACAGGGCGGCGCTCTCCCGGAGGCGGCGGCAGTAGAGATCGACCGTCTGCTCCCCCAGTGCAACGTCAGGGCCCTCGGGGAGGGTACGGAGCAGCTTGTCGATGAGACTCGACGACGGCATCCTCGCCGCGGCGAACGGTGACGCCTGGTTGGACTCTTCGCTCATTGTGCTCCAGCTCTCTTGCGAGCGCGTGTCGTCCGCGATCTCGCCTCGGACCGCGGCGGATGTTAATGTCCGACGCGCTCGTGCACCACCAGTACCGAACGTGGACGAAACGATGATTGCGACTCCTGATGAGCTCCTCGAGCGCCGCCCGGCGGCGTACCGCTCTCTCCGACTTCGGGCCCGACGGGTGGCAACCGGGCTTCGAGCACCTGGTGGCGTCGGTTCCCGAGGACGTCGGAGATGATCCCGATGCGGTGGGACGCATCGAAGAGATCGTGGTCACGCGCCTGGTGCACCGACTGCGCATTGAGGAGTGGTACGCGGCGCACGGCGACGAAGCGGCCGCCCACGAGCTCGAGGATCTCCTCGTCGTCATAGGTACCGGTCGCTCCGGCACCACGGCGACCCACTACCTCCTGGCTGTCGACCCGCGCTTCCGCACGCTGCGCAAGTGGGAGATCGAGAATCCCGTGCCTCCCCCCGACCTGGCCACCGAGCACGACGACCCGCGCCGCCCCAAGTCGGTGGAGTCCAACTCCATGCACATCGTCACGGTCGACCAGCACACCGAGGACCGCAAGATCCATGAGCTGTCGTTCCACGACGACGGGATGACCATGGGGCTGAGGACCCACGCGCAGTACTGGCGGGATGCGGACCACACGTCCGCCTTCCCCTACCACGAGCGCGTCCTGAGGATGCTCCAATCGCACCGCCCTCCCTACCGATGGCTGCTCAAGAGCCCCGACTACATGTACTTCCTGCCGCCCATCGCGGCCTACTACCCCAACGCGAAGTTCGTCGTGACCCATCGGGACCCGGTGAAGGTCATCCCCTCTGCATGCAGCGTCATCGCCGAGCACACCCGGATGCGGCTCCCGGACTTCGACCCCGATCCCGCCGAGTTCGGACAAGAGATTCTCGAGCACCTGCTCGAGGCCGCCACGCGAGGGATGGCCGCTCGTGCCCAGATCGGCGAGGACCGGTTCGTCGACGTCGGGCAACCTGAGCTCCAGAGCGATCCCATCGGCGTCGCGCAGCGCATCTACGAGTTCGCCGGGATCAATCTCGACGACGAGGTGCGGACGGCGATGGCCGAGTGGAGCGATGAGCAAAAGGCCGCACCCCGTGGTGAGCACCGGTACACGGCCGAGGAGTTCGGCCTGTCCGACGACCAGATCCGCCGGGCCTTCTCCGAATACCTCGACCGCTTCGGCGAGTACTGCGCCCCGAGGAGCTGACGCCGGCCAGCTCCTCGGGTGCGGGACGCTTCGGATGCTCCACCGAGGCTGCTCCACCAGGGAATTCTCCCGTCATACACTGTCCGCACGCGCCGCGGGTCGCCGTCGGGGTGGGACGGGGGAGGATCGCATGGAATTGGAACCCGGCCAAGTCGCAGTCGTGACCGGCGCGGCGAGCGGGCTGGGTCGCGCGCTGGCCACATCGTTCGCGGCCAGGGGTCTCCATGTGGTCCTCGCCGACGTGGAGGAACAACCGCTCGACGACACGGTGACCTCCATGCAGGCCCTGGGGGCCTCGGTGAGCGGCGTCCCCACCGATGTCCGGTTCGCCGACCAGGTCGACTCCCTCGCCACCGCCACCCTCGAGCGCTACGGGCGCGTCGACGTCGTCGTCAACAATGCCGGCATCATGTCGGGCCTGGGTCCGATGTGGATCTTCGAGGACAACGACTGGGAGTGGACCCTGTCGGTCAACCTCCTCGGAGTCGTCCACGGCATCCGCGCCTTCGTACCGCACCTCGTGGCCCAGGATCGGGGGCACGTCGTCAACACCGGGTCCATGGCGGGCGTCTCGGCGGGGCCAGGACTGGGGCCGTACATGGCGTCGAAGCATGCGGTGGTGGGGCTGTCCGAAGGGCTGGCGGCGGACCTCGCATTGATCGGCGCCAACGTGGGCGTGACCGTGGTGTGCCCCGGCGGGATGGTCACCAACATCTACAACGCCGAGCGCAACCGACCCGCTGATCTGAGTGTGGCGCCTAGGGAGTTGGACGAACTCACCATGCGAGGTCTGACTGACTGGATGGCGACCGTCAGCGGACCCGAGATGTCGGCGGCCGACGCCGCCGACATTGTCGTACGGGGGATCGAGAACGATGTGCTCCACGTTGCCCCCAACGGCCTGGCGTCCGGCGTGCGGTCATGGTCCGACCGCCTGCTCACCGACGTCGGACCCTGAGGCCGGGCGACACGAGCTCGCTCGACGCCAGGGGGTCATGCTCCTCGGTCGGTCCTCCCGTCCATGACCCAGGTGCGATCCATCACGTGGGGACGAGGCCCATGTCGTGCACGAAGGTGGGCGCCTCGATCAGCGCGCCGTTCATGGCCAAGGCTTCGGGTGTCGTCGCCAGCCAGACGATGGTCAATGCGGAGTACTCCGGAGGACTCCAGTCGTCGGAGTCGAAGGTACCGTCCCCAAGCGCCGCCGCCAGCTGCTCGGTCAGGACGGTTCCCGGTTGCACGCTGAACGAACGGATGCCCTGATCGCCGTACTGCGACGCCAACATGGCCGCGATCTCGATCATGCCCGTCTTGCTGGTCCCGTACCCGATGCCCCATGCCCGCTTCCCCGGTGCCACGTTGTGCTCGTGGACGCCGGCTCCCGAGACCATGTTGATCACCGCGCCCTCACCCCGCTCGAGCATCTGGGGCAGGACGAGCTTGGACAGGTACAGGGGTGCCAGGAGGTTGACCCGGATCTGTTTGTCGAGGTGCTCCATCCTCATGTCGACCAGTGGGTACTGACTCTCGCGGCTCTGGTAGAAGGCGTTGTTCACCAGCAGATCGATGCGCCCCCACTGCTCGAGCACGGCGTCGACTCCGGCTTCCACCGACGCTCGCTCGTCGAGGTCCATCCTCAGGGGGAGCGCCTCACTGCCGACCTCCGCGACCGCCGACGCTGTGGCCTCGAGGTTGCCGGGAAGCTGGCGCTGGTCCGAGGCGGTGAGCGTCCGGGCGGTGACCGCGACCCGGAAACCGACTCGAGCCAGCTCGACGGCGCACACCTTGCCCAGCCCACGGCTGGCCCCGGTCACCAAGGCGACCTTCCCTGCGGTCTCCCCACCCATGGGCTACGACCGTAGCGGACCTCGCCGCGGCGTTCCGCCCCGGCCGGCACCCCGCCGCCTGCCGCGGTTCAGGTCGGGTTTCCCTTGGCCTGGTAGTACTCCGCCGCTTCCTTGAGCCACATCAGATCGTCGTTCTCCGCGTTGTGCCGGAGCTCGTTCACGTTCAGCCCGTACAGGCGCGCGGCATTGCGCGACAGGATTTTGTCCTTTGCCTGAGGGGTCAGAGCGGGGTAGCCGAACTCCTCTTGCATGTCGAGCGGGATCTGGAATGCTCGGAACGAGTCGATGAGCTGCTGGGTCGGTCCGTACCAGACACTGTCGGAACCCCAGAGGATGTTGTCCTCCCCGAGCCCCACGAGGAGCTTGCCGATCACGTGCGCCGCCTCGCGGGGGCGGGCAGTGGCCAGGAACCACGTCGATCCGAGCTCTCCGTACACGTTGCCTCCGGGGCCGATACCGCTGTCCTTCAATGTCTTGATGAACCGGTTGGTGCCGATGTTGGCATCCGCTTCACTGTACGGGCCTTCCTCCTCCTCGGTGATCTCGTAGCCGGAGTGGTACGCCACGAAGGTCAGGTCGGGATACGCCAGCGCGGCCGGGCCGATGTCGCGCGGACTGCCCGTGTCGATCAGTCCACTGATGCCCTTGTGCGCGCAGATCACGGTCGGACCGCCCACGCGGGCGAGCTCCGACACGCGATCGAGGAATGCCCGGCCGAGATGGTCGTCGTCGAGCATCCATCCCTTGTGCCACTTCCCCGGCATGGTCTCGCGCCAGCTGGTATCGAACATGTACGCATCGGGGGCGATGTTGGCCTGTCCGAGCGTGTAGACCTTCCACGCCCTGGGCGCGCATTCCTCCACCCATTGGCCCATCGACTCGAGCGCCTCGGGGTGGATCGGATCCACAACAGCGTGGTTGAGGAGCCGCTGGCGACCGCCCAGCTCCTCGAGCAGACGCCGGGTGGCCGCCATCTCGGAGTTGTAGAGCTGCACGTGCTCCTCGACGCCGGGTGACGAGCTCAGAACGGCCACCGCGGTCTCCGTCTCCACGAACACGCAGCGCAGGTACTCGGCGAAGCTGTAGCCGGTGAGGTCATCGAGGCCCTGCCACCATCCCGGCATGGCTCTGCGGTACATCATCGGCAGGTGCTGGCCCGTGTTCTGGTCACGGTCGGCGACGTAGTGCGTCTGGACGTCGATGACGACCTGGTCACCGCCCAAGGCCTCGTTCGCCGCTTCCGGATCGTCCACCGCTTCGGGCGGGACCACGTAGAACTCGCTCCGGAACTGCTCGTTCACGGCGAGGAGCCCTGCCGCCGTGCCCTGCCGCCCGACCCAGTAGCGCTCGTCACTGTGGCCGTTCTCGCGGGCACCTTCGCTCAACTGGCGCGCCCGCAATCGGGCACCGATCAGCTCGCTCGAGGCACTCCGCGGGCTGTACTCGTCGGTGTGCAGCGGCTGAAGAAACGATGGCAAGTCCCCACGAATACGCACGTTTCACCCACCCCAAGAGGCGATCGCCTCAACCAGGGCCCGAGTGTAATGCCGGGACCGCTTCTGTGACAGGTCCGGCTACGGCGCGGGAAGGGCCTGGCCGAGCCGTCGGACGGCTTCGGCGGCCGCCTCCGTGAGGAGCATCCCCCGGGCGTGCTGGCGGCAAAGGGGATCGGCAGTCAAGGCGATCAGATCCTTCGCCATGGGGACGAGCGCACGGGCCCGGATATCGGCCGAGGTGCGGGTCTCGACCGCCAGGTCGACTCCGTAGCTTCGACCGGTGCCGTGCCTGAGCATGGTGGCCATGACCGTCACGTCGATGCCCAGGGCCTGGCTCAAGGCGAACGCGTCGTCGGCCGTGGCGAGGTTGGCGGCCAGGAGGGTGTTGTTGACCAGCTTGGCCAAGAGTGCCGTGCCCAGGGGCCCCACATGGAGGACGGGGTCACCGAACGCCTCGAACACGGGGCGGCACCGCTCCGCCGCCGCGCCGTCACCGCCGATGACGACGGTCAGCTGCCCGGCCAGGGCACCGGCACGTCCCCCGCTGACCGGAACGTCGAGCACCGTCACGCCGCGATCGGCGGCCGCCGCGGCCAGTGACCGGCACGTCTCGGGCAGGACGGTGGCGTGGATGGCGATGACCGTGCCAGGCCGAGCTCCGGCGAGCAGGCCCTGCTCTCCGGCCACGATCTCCTCCACATCGGCGTCGGTCCAGACGCAGACGCCGACGAGCTCGCATTGAGCGGCCAGGTCGGCGGGGCTCTCGGCCTGAACGACGTTCTCGGCTTCGAAGTCCACCAGGACTTCCGGTCGCCGAGCCCACAGCATGGTCTGAAATCCGGCGTCGACGATGCGGTGTGCCATCGCTCCGCCCATGTCACCGAGACCGATGAACCCAACTCGCATCCGTCCGTCCCCCGTCCGTTCCCCCTGGCGTGGGCGGACTGTACCAACCGATGGCCGATGTGACCCGAGTGGCCGATGCCCCCACTCCGCTCCGCTCGGTCTGCCTAACCTTCGGGCAGTGATGCGAGCTCCGCTCCCCCAGGATGAGTACGACGCCATCTACGCCCGCGTCCCCCGCCTGACCGTCGAGGTGGTGATCGAGTCGGGTCGCGGCGTCGTCCTCACACTCCGGCGCACCGGTCCGTGCCAGGGCCTGTGGCACATTCCCGGAGGCACCGTTCGCTATGGGGAGCCGTTGACCGACGCCGTCCGACGAGTGGCGAGCCACGAGACGGGCCTCGTCGTGGAGGTCGGGGAGCTTCTCGGCTACATCGAGTACCCGAGCCACCTCGAGCGCGGCATCGACTGGCCCGTCGGCATCGCCTTCAAGGCGTCCGTCCTCGACTCGCCACGACGGGCCCTCCCGTCGCCAGACGACTCGATGGCGTACTTCACCGTGCTTCCCGATGCCATGCATACCGAGCAGAAGGACTTCCTGCGAGCGCACGGCCTCGCCACCTGACCCGGCATGGCGGTCCTTCCGCCAGGTGGATCCTCTGAGCCCGAGAGCCGATCCGACCGGCGGCGGTAGGGTTTGCGGCTGGTCCGGCACACGTCCGGGACAACCGGGGGTGTGGGAGCGGCGGTGGGGACACTCGATGGAAAGGTGGCGATCGTCACAGGTGCCGGTCGGGGCATCGGCCGCGGGATCGCCGATCGGTTCGCCCGCGAGGGTGCGCAGGTCGTGGTCGCCTCCAGGAGTGCAGGGACGGTCGACCAGGCCGTCCGGGAGATCACGGCGGCCGGGGGTATTGCCGCCGGCGTCACGGTCGACGTGGGCGAGCGGGAACAGGTCGAGCACATGGTCGAATCGGCCCTTGCCTCGTTCGGCCAGGTCGACATCCTGGTGAACAACGCCCAGTCGTTCGGCACCAAGGCCTCGCCCTCTCCCGCCGTCTCGGTGATCCCGCTCGAGGAGTATCCCGAGGACGATTGGGACTTCGTCTTCCAGACGGGGGTCAAGGCGACCATGTTTGCCATGCAGGCCGTGTTCCCGGGCATGCGCGAGCAGGGGTGGGGTCGCATCGTCAACTTCGGCTCGCCGGCCGAGACCGCGGCCATTCCCCAGATGTCGGGGTACAACGCCAACAAGGCCGCCATCCGCGCCCTGACACGGACCGCGGCCCGCGAATGGGGGAAGTTCGGCATCACCGTCAACCTCATCAATCCCGGCATCGAGACCGACTCGGTCCGGTCGTACTTCACATCGATGGCGGGCGGTGACAGCGCCGCGGGCGCCAGGATCCACGAGCAGTCGCTCCAGCACAAGCCGATCCGGAGCGCCGGGACGCCGGAAGACGCGGGAGGACTGGCCACCTTGATCTGTTCGGACGACGCGGCCTACATCACCGGCATGACGTTCATGCTCGACGGCGGGAGCACGGCGGCGTAGCGGTGACCTCGAGCGTTCGCCCATCGGTACGCGAGAGGCGGCCGGCGCCGGGTCCGTGCGCCCGGGAGCTCGAGCTGGAGGTCGACGGCGTCGTCCTCTCGGGGTTGGTCGCCCTCCCGCCGGCATCGGCACCCCGGGCATTGATCGTGGCCATTCACGGGCACGGGATGCACGCCGGATACTTCGACTCACAGGCGGCGCCCGGGCTCTCACTCCTGGAGCTGGCCGCTGCGACCGGGTATGCCGTGTGGGCCCCCGACCGTCCCGGGATCGGCCGGAGCACGGGCCTCCCCGACGAGTCGCTCACGCTGTTCGCTCAGGCTGACCTGCTCTCGCGGGCCGTCGACGCCTTTGGGTCCGCATTCCCCGTGGGTGCCGGCGTCGTTCTGGTGGGCCACTCGTACGGGCTCAAGGTGGCCTGGACCATGGCCAGCCGCGACGACGAGCGCCGGTTTCTCGGTGTCGAAGGCGCCAGCTCGGGGATCACCTACGCGTTCGAGTGGGGTGCCGAACCTACCGTCGCCGGCTCGGGCCGACCGGCGCGGCCGGTGGTGGACACGTGGGGCCCGCGCTCGTTCTACCCGAGCGGCGCACTCGAGCGAGACGTCCTGCCCACGCACGGGGGTTCGGCCGTCCAGCGGTCCGAGGGGCCTGCCTGGCCAGCCGAGATCCGTTCCATGGGCCATGGCATCGAGGTCCCGATGCGGATCACCTTCGGTGACCATGAGACCATCTGGCCACTGACCGCTGCCCATTTCGAAGAGATGCGCTCGGTGTTCAGCGGGTCCCCGGAGCTCGAGATCGCCATCGAGCCGTCCGCCGCCCACAACCTGAGCCTCGGATGGGCGGCGCGGGCCTACCACCTGAGGGTGCTGGCCTTCGCGGAACGCTGCGTCGTGGCGCGCCTGCTCGCCTGATCGGATCGGGCCGGGGTACCGGGCCGATCCGTGCCACTGTGGGCCCGGTGACGAACCGGCGGCGACCAGGTCGGCCACGGCGACCTGGTCTGATTCCTGCCGTCGTCCTGACGGCCGCCCTCGCGGCAGGCTGCGCGTCGCTTCCCGGCGGTCCCGACCCGAAAGCGTCGAGCGCGGGGCACGTCGGCGCGGATCGGCCGGTCCCCTCGACGTCCACCACGCTCGCGGTGGCGCCCCCCGTCACTCCCCTCGTCTGGTCGCCGTGCGACGGAGGCCTCCAGTGCGCCACTCTCACCGTGCCGCTCGACGACGCGCATCCGGCTGGGACGACCGTCCCCGTCGCCGTGGTCCGGCACCCGGCCGAGGATCCGGCGGCCCGGATCGGCTCCCTCGTCATCGATCCGGGTGGTCCGGGCCTTTCGGGCGTCGACGATATGGCGAACGAGCTGCGCGCCCTGACCCCGCAGCTCCTCGGCGACTTCGACATCGTCATGTTCGACCCCAGGGGGGTGGGCCGCAGCGATCCCATCACCTGTGGCGAGACTTCCGGGAGCCCCCCGGCGAACCCGGCCGACCCGGTGCCCTCCACGCCGGAGCGGCAGGTCGCGCTCGATGGCACAGCTGCAGCAGTACGCCGCCGCGTGCGAGAAGGCGAGCGGTCAGGTCCTCCCCTACGTCGGCACCGTCGACGTGGCGCGGGATCTTGAACGCCTCCGTGTCGCCCTGGGCGACACCGCTCTTACCTACATGGGCCAGTCCTACGGATCTCTCCTCGGCGTGACCTATGCCGCCATGTTCCCGACTCACGTCCGGGCCATGGTGCTCGACGGAGTGATCGATCCCGCCCTCTCCTTCGACCAGTTCACCCAGCAGCAGGCCGATAGCTTCGAGACGTTGCTCGACGCGTTCCTCGGCTGGTGCGCCGGGACGACGAGCTGCCCCTGGCGACCAGCCGGAGACCCGTCCACCGCCCTCCTCGGGATGCTGTCGGCCGCCGTGACCGCACCCGTCCCAGCCGGTGGCGGTCGCCAGGCCGGCGCCGGCGAGCTCTTCGACGCGCTGCTCGACGGCCTGTACTCCCGCAACGACTGGCCCCAGCTCGGTGCCGCGCTGGCCGCCGACACCGCGGGCAACGGAGCCGGGGTCGTCGCCATGTCGGACCGCTACAACGATGCTGGATCACCCAACCAAGACGATGCCGAGGTGGCGGTCGACTGCCTCGATCACCCCGTGTCCCGTCAGATCGCCACGTACGGCTCCCTGGCCCGGGCCTTCGGGGCGTCCGCCCCGGTCTTCGGTCCCTTGCTGGCGTGGGGCGAGGCGGCCTGCGCCGTGTGGCCGGCGCCGCCGACCCGGACGCCGGGGCCGGTTTCGGCCATCGGTGCGCCGCCCGTTCTGGTCGTCGGGACCACGAACGACCCGGCCACGCCCTACGCCTGGGCGGTGAGCGTGGCCCACGAGCTCAATCGGGGTGTCCTCCTCACACGCGACGGGGACGACCACGTCGCCTACTTCTACAGTCCCTGCGTCCGTGACGACGTGCAGTCATACCTGGTCAGCGGCGCCACGCCCGGCGCGGGCGCGGTCTGCACCACGTGACGAGCGGATCGCCTCCTTAGAGCTTGTAGCCGATGGCGCGCAACAATCCCTTGCGCTCCTCCACGTCCTGCTCGCCTTCGACGCCCAAGGGCGACCCGCCGTCGACGACGCCGAGCACACCCCTTCCGAGGTCGGTCTCGGTCACCACCACCTGCACCGGGTTGGCCGTGGCGCACCAGATGGTGCAGACCTCCGGCACCGCCTTGAGGGCCGGGAGCACGTTGACCGGATAGCCCTCACGGAGCAGGACGATGAAACTGTGGCCGGCGCCGATGGCCACGGCGTGGCGGACGGCCTCCTCCGTGAGCTCGGGGTCGTTCCCCGAGCGACGCACCAGCCGCCGTCCCGACGCCTCGCAGAAGGCCAGACCGAACCGGAGGTGCGAGCTGGTCCCCGCTAGCGCCTCATGGACATCCTCCACCGTCTTGATGAAGTGCGCCTGCCCGATGACGAGGTTCACGTCGTCGGCGGTCTCGATCGGGACGAGATGCAGTTCCATGGACATTCCTCCGGCTCCCAGCATGCGGCATGTCCGGCGGCGTGGCCCAGGGCCGGAAGTCCTGGTGGGGTGACCTTGGACCCTGTCGCCAGGGTGGCCATGGGGCCATGGTTGGATCGTGCGGCAGAACATCCGGCTCGGCACCTACGCCGGCATCGAAGTCGGCTTGAACTGGAGCGTCGTGATCATCCTGGCCCTGTTCGCCTGGGAACTGGCCGCGTACGTTCTCCCGGCTCGGCCGGGCCATCCCAGCACGCTCGATTGGGCGGCCGGGCTGGTCGGTGGCGCGGTCGTGCTCGCCTCGGTGCTGGCCCATGAGGTCTCGCACGCCCTCGTGTCACGTCACAACGGCGTGCGGGTGCGCTCCATCACGCTGTTCGTCTTCGGCGGCATGGCCCAGCTCGAAGGCGAGGCCCATACGCCCGACGCCGACTTCCGGATCGCCGCGGTGGGCCCTGCCACGAGCATGGGGCTGGCCGCGCTCTTCGGCGCCGCCCAGGCGCTGGCCGTGGCGGCCGGCATCCACGGGCTAGCGACTGCCTTGCTGGCCTGGCTGTGGCAGATCAACCTCTTGCTGGCCGTCTTCAACCTCATCCCCGGTGCGCCGCTCGACGGGGGCCGCATCCTGCGTTCGGTGCTCTGGCGGCGCTGGGGCGACCGAACCCGTGCCTCGGTGGCCGCCGCCCACGCCGGGAGGGTTGTCGCCGCGGTGCTCGTCTCGTTCGGCGTGGTCGTGTTCGTGTCGACCGGGAGCCCGGTGGGGCTCTGGCCTGCCCTCATCGGGGTCTTCGTCTACACCGCCGCCCGCGGTGAGGAGCAACTCGCCCTGGTGGAAGAGGCGGTCGCTCCTCTGAGCGTGGGACAGGTGATGACCGCCCACCCTCCGGTTCTCCCCGCGAGCGCATCCGTGGCGGACGCCGCCTCGTGCCTGTGGAAGCACCGGGTCGACACCGTCGCCGTGTCCGGAGACGGTGGCCGGCCGGTCGGCGTGGTCCTGGCTCGCGCGGTCGACGCCGTCGTGCCCCAGGCGCGTGCCGCGACGCCGATCATCGAGGTCCTCGTCCCCCTCGCCCACCTGGCCGTGGCACAGGCCGGGGACCACATGGATCTCGTGGTGGAGCACATGGCGGCCACCGGCACACCGGCTGCGGTCGTGCTCGACGCGGCCGGCCAGCTCGTCGGGATCGTGACCGGTGCCGACATCGAGCGCGCCATCGCTCTGGGCACCGCGGCGCGGGGCCCGAGGGCCGGCACCCGCTGACGCCGCGTTCCTCAGCTCGATCCTGACACCACGGAGGCACTTCCGAGTGGAGTGACGCCGCTGGCCGACAAGAGGAACCCTGCACCATTCGGGAGCGTGCACTTCATGCCGGCGGTCGACGACAGGCAGGTGAACGGCCCGAGCGAGATGGACATGTCGTACCCGAGCGTTGGCGTTCCCTGGCCGGCGTTCGAGAGGCATTGGGTTCCGTTGCACTCGGTCAGTGTGCTGTCCGTCCCGAGTGTCACCGATCGCTGCGGGGACAGTGTGAAGCAGAGCGTCGAGGTTATGGAGGACGGGCCGAAGTTGTCGTCGATCTCGCAGCTGATGTTCCCCGAGGGAGAGAGGAACTCGGTCCCAGTCGGCGTCTGAGGGACCAGGGTGCCTGTCGTGTGCGACGTGGTGCTCGTGACGTTCGGCGACGAGCTCGGACTGCTCGAGCATGCCGCCATCAGCACGGCGCACGCCGAGACCGTCACCAGCGCGGCGGACCACCGGCGCGTGACGCGGAGCACGTCACGCAGCCTATGGCGTGGCCGTCATCGCCCCGGGGGATCCGCGTTCTTCGATCGGGAGAGGCGTACGGTGCGGGCACGCCTGGGGAGACCCGGCGTGACAGCGGGGGGTGCATGACCGTGGTTCCCAGTCAGCTCGCGGGTCTTGCCGGAGGCATCGTCGTGACGATGGCGGTGCTCCTGGCGTTCTTCTCCATCGTCTTGCTGGTGCCGATCATCTTGATCGTGGCCAACCGGGCCGAACCGGACCAGCGTGGTCTCCGGCCCCTGAGCGTCTACCTGTTCGGGATGAGCTTCGTCACCTTGCAGCTGACCTTCGCCGGGTCGGTCGTGATCGTGACCTCCCTGTTCTCGATCATCGCGCCGCACGACCTTCCCCTCACCAACTCGGTGGCCCGCTCGGTGGTCATCGGGGGCCTCATCGTCGTCCTGGCTGGCGCCACCCTGCTCCTGCACCTCGGGCGTGGCATCGAGACTGCGCGCGGCGACGGCGACATCACCGGTCCCAACCTGCGCGTGATGCACTCGTATGCCGCCGTGGTCGGCTTCGTGTACTTCCTCCAGATGATCGTCTCCCTGGGAGTGGCCGTCTACCTGCTCTTCGCCCTGGTCGCCCCAGGAGTGTTCGGCAGCATCGGGTCGAGCCGGAGCGGCACCCTGGCGCTGCTGCTCGACATGGCCTACGTCCTGGTGGTCTCGGCGTACGTCGTGGTGGCCCACTCGGCCATCGGGCCCTCCGTGCTGCGCACCCGCCACCACGCCGCCCACGCCGCCGAGACCGTCTGAGGCGGTCCCGCTCGGTCAGTCCGCGGCGATGGCCGCCAGGACGTCGAGCCGCGCGGCCCGGCGCGCCGGCCAACTGGCCGCCACCAGGCCGAGCAACGCAGCCAGGACCAGGAAGACCACCAGGCTCGAGATCGGGACCACCATCTGGTTGATGCCCTGCTGCTTGAGCGACCAGGTCAGGGCGATGCCCAGGGCCACGCCGACCACGATGCCGATGACCGCGCCGAACACGGCCAGGATGACCGACTCCGAACGGATCATGGCCCGGATCTGGCGGCGCTTCATGCCCACGGCGCGGAGCAACCCGATCTCGTGGGTGCGCTCGAAGACCGACAGCATCAAGGTGTTGACGATGCCGATGAGGGCGATGATCACCGCCAGGCCCAGGAGCGCGTAGATCAGCCCGAGCAGCTGGTTCACCTGCGCCTGCTGGGACTGCTCGAACTGGGCACGCGTCTGGATGCGCAGATTCGGGTACCCGGCCAGGGCGTGAACCACCGACGCCTGCACGCCCGCACGCCCGTCGGTCTTCAACAAGAGGGCGATCGGGAGCTGGTTGTCGTAGTGGTTCAGGAAGAATCCATCGCCCACCAGGTAGCGCCCGAGGAGGGCGTTGGCCTGGTACACGCCCCCGATCCTCATGGTGGCGCGGCCCGTCTGGGCGAACTTCACCGGGACGACGTCACCCGTGGCCAGGTGCTTGGAGTCGGCGGTCGTCGTGTCGATCAACAATCCACCGTGGGCCAGCGCGGTCGGAGATCCCTGCGTTATCTCGAGGTTCAACGTCTGTGCGAGGTCCCGGGTGGAGACAGCGGCCAGGGTGGACAGAGATCCCTGGAACTCGAACTGGCCCTGGTAGACGACCGAGGTCGCCGTGACCCCGGGGACGGACGCGGCCTTCGGTGCCACCGACTCGCTGAAGCCGCCCTGCGCGCTGTTGGGGGTCGAGATGATCAGGTCGGCCCGGATGGCCTGGTCCACGCTGGCCGTCGCCGACTTGGACAACGAGGCCCCGAACACCGCGATGGCCGAGACGAGCGCCAGGCCGACCATGAGGGCCGAGGCGGTCTGCGCCGTGCGCAAGGGGCTGCGCATCGAGTTCTCCCGGCCCAACCGCCCCGACATGCCCAAGAGGCGCGCCAGGGGACGCCCGATGAGTCCGGCCATCGGTCGGGCCACGGCCGGGGCCAGCAGCGCCACCCCGACGAAGATCAGGACCGCGCCGAGGCCCACCAACTGGATCGCCGGCTTGGTCAGGCCGAATCCCAGGGCCACCGCGCCGACCAGCGCCACGATCCCGCCACGGGTGAAGCGTCGGCGCAGCGAGATCCCCGTCTCCGACTGGCGTTCCGAGACGGCGGCGACCGGAGCGACCCGCACAGCGCGGCGCGCCGGGCTGATGGCCGAGACCACCGTCACCCCGACACCCACGACCAGGCAGACCACCACGGTGCGCGTCTCGAAGACGAGCGGCCCCGAGGGCAGCGTCACGCCGAATCCGCTCAGCAGAGATTCGAGTCCCACGGCCGCCAGCACGCCGAGACCCAGGCCGATCAGCGAGGCGACGACCCCCACGATGGCGGCCTCGCCGAGCACCGATCGGAAGACCTGTCGGCGACTGGCGCCGACGATGCGCAGCAGGGCCAGCTCACGTGTGCGCTGGCCCACGATGATCGAGAAGGTATTGAGGATGGTGAATCCCCCGACGAAGAGCGCGATGAACGCGAACACGAGCAGCGCCACGTTGAAGAAGCTCAGGGCGTGGCCGATGGCCGTGGTCGCCTCGTCGACCACGGTCTGGCCCGTCACTACCTCGACGCCGCGGGGCAGCGTCCGGGCGATCGCACGCTGGACCGTGGCGCTGTTCGCCCCGTGCTGGGCCACCACGTTGATGGCGTCGACCTTGCCCACCGACCCCAGGACGGTCTGCGCCGTTGGGAGGTCGAAGGCGGCCAGTGTGGCCCCGGCCAGGTTGTCCACCGTGCCGAACCGGGCCAGGCCGGTGATGGTGAACGTCCGGGTGGGACCCACGAGCAGGATGCGCACCCGCTCGCCGACCTTGAAGCCGTATTTCTGGGCCGTTCCCAGGTCCATGACGACGTCTCCGGACGTCGTGGGCGCCCGGCCCTGCGTCAACCGGAGCGCCGAGATCTGCTCGTCCGGGTCGTAGGAGACGCCGAGCGTGGGTGCTCCCCCGGTGGTGATCGCCTTGCCCTGGGGCGACACGTACTGCGCGTACCCGGTGACCGAACCCTCCGCCGCCGCCACGCCGGGGACGGCGCGCACGTCGGCCAGGATCGACTCGGGGATCGGGTTGCGCGTCGCCGTGCCACCCGAACCGAACTGCGCCACCCCGCGAACCTGGAAGTCCACGTTCTGGTAGATGTTGCCGAAGAGGTTGTCGAACGTGTTGTGCAGCGTGTCGGTCAGCACGAACGTCCCGGCGATGAACGTCACGCCCAGGACGATGGAAAGGGCGGTGAGGGCCAGGCGCAGCTTGTGCGCCAACAAGCCCTTGAACGTCACCCTCCACATGTCAGGTCCCCAGCACGCGCATGTGCTCCAGCACGGCATCGGCGGTCGGCGCGGTGAGCTCGTCGACCACGAGACCATCGGCCAGGAAGATGACGCGGTCGGCGTAGGACGCCCCGCGCGGGTCGTGGGTGACCATGACGATGGACTGGCCGAAGTCGTCGACCGAGCGGCGCAGGAACGACAGCATCTCGGCGCTCGAATTCGAGTCGAGGTTCCCGGTGGGCTCGTCGGCGAAGATCAGATCGGGCCGATTGATGAGAGCTCTGGCGCACGCACAGCGCTGTTGCTGCCCCCCCGACATCTCCGAGGGGCGGTGGTGCAGGCGGTCTCCGATCCCGAGCTGCGTGACCAGGTTCTCCAACCACTCCCGGTCGACCTTCCGACCCGCCAGGTCGACCGGGAGCGTGATGTTCTCCCCCGCGGTCAGGGTCGGCACCAGGTTGAAGGACTGGAACACGAAGCCGATCCGGTCGCGGCGGAGCTGGGTCAGCCCGGCATCGTCGAGGCCGCCGATCTCGGTGTCGCCCACATAGGCATGGCCCGACGTGGGCCGGTCCAGCCCGGCCATGCAGTGCATCAGCGTCGACTTGCCCGAGCCCGACGGACCCATGACTGCGGTGAATCGGGCCCGCTCGAATGAGACATCGATGCCCGCGAGGGCGTGGACGGTCGCCGCGCCCGATCCGTAGGTCTTGCGCAGCCCGACGGCCCGCGCCGCCGTCTCGGAGCCCGCTCCGGCGTCGCCGTTCCCGCTCATGGCGCCTCGCCTCCCCAGGTGGCCAGGCTCGCCACCTCCTCCTCGATGTAGGTGCGCAGGCCGGTCACGATGGCGCGCTCCACCGTGCCGCCCACGAAGGGAACGTGCACGGTGAGCTCGCCCTCCACGTGCACCGTGGTGCCGGCGGGCCCGTCCCCGGCGGGCTCGAAGCGGTGCATCCCCGAGGCGCTCAGCAGGCTCGGGTAGTGATCCGGCACCACGTCCCACGTCGCCCGAGCCAGGTCGGGCACCAGCTCGATCTTGGTCACCCAGGTCATCTTCTCGGGGTCGACGACCGCCCGCACCGCTCCCGACACCGATCCGGTGAAGGCGAAGCGCACGTCGATGCGCACGCGGTCATCGGACTCCTTCCGATCGACCACCCCGCGCACGCCGACGTCGCCCTCCTGGTCACGCACATCGTAGAAGTCGGCCGACCCGTAGGCAGCGATCGCGCGCGCGCCGGCGGCACGGCCACGGACTGCGTGACAGTGAACTTCACGCCTTCACACCCCTGCTCGCATCCCTGGCAGCGTAACGGCGCCAAACCGACCCTGAGCGGGGAAAAGAGTTCATCTGCCGCACACCTGGAGGTTGCGGCACCTTCACGACCCGTTCACCTCGGCTCCCTACCGTGTGGCCCGATGGCGACCGTGACCAGGCACAGCGACCCTGTGGGCCGGCCTCTCGATGCGGGCGCACGTCGTCATCACGGCCAGGACGACCTGGCCGAGGTCTTCGTGATCCGCCCGACGCGCCCACGAACCGCGTCACTCGGATCTCGTGTCGCCCCGGGACGGGCGACGCACATGCAGGCGACGCCTGCGGAGTTCCCCCCCTGTCCGCCGCCGTCGCCTGCCCGCCCGCGTGCTCGGTCGCCCAGGGTTCCCCGCGACGCCGCCTGAGCCACACCGTGTCCACGACCAACGCATCGGTGAGCTCGAGCCGCTACCTGCCCACCGGGCCAGCCCGGGACACCCCTCCGGTGGTGCTGGTGGTCGACGACGAGGAGTCCTATCGGCAGGCTTTGGCATCGGGACTGACCCGTGAGGGGTTCACGGTCGAGTCGGCGGGCGACGGCCACGAGGCGCTCCGGCTCTTCCACCGGGTGCATCCGGACCTGGTGCTGCTCGACGTCATGCTGCCGGACCAGTCCGGGATCGAGCTGTGCCAGCAGATGCGCAGCCTCAAGCCCATCCCCATCATCATGGTCACCGCCCGCGACTCCGAAGTCGACATCGTGCTCGGCCTCGAGCTCGGAGCCAGCGACTACGTGGCCAAGCCGTTCCGGCTGCGCGAGCTGGTGGCTCGCATGCGGGCGGTCCTCCGGCGGGGCGTGGCGGTGGCCGAGCAGTACGACGAGGTCCTCACGGTCGGCCCCGCCCGCCTCGACACGGGCCGACGCGAGGTCACGGTCAACGACGCACCGGTGGAGCTCTCGCGCAAGGAGTTCGACCTCCTGGCATTGTTGATGTCCCACGGCGGTCAGGTCGTGACCCGCGACCTGTGCATCGACCGGCTCTGGTGGGACCAGGAGCTGACCGACACCCGCACGCTCGACACGCACATCAAGCGGTTGCGCCGGAAGATCGAGCCGGATCCGGCGAATCCGCGCCACCTGGTCACCGTGCGCGGCGTGGGGTTCCGCTTCGAACCATGACCCGGTCCTGATCGCCTGCGAACCCCGGTCGCCATAGAGTGGCCGCGTGCGTGCAGGCGAGGTGGTCCCCGACTTCGAGCTGCCGGATCAGGGCGGGACACCTCGCCGGCTGAGCCAGCTCCTCGCCGGGGGCCCGGTCGTGCTGTTCTTCTACCCCGCCGCCATGACGTACGGCTGCACCAAGGAGAGCTGCCACTTCCGCGACCTGGCCGCCGAGTTCGGTGCGCTCGGGGCCCAGCGCATCGGGATCAGCGCCGACCCGGTGGAGAAGCAGAGGCAATTCGACGAGAAGGAGTCCCTCGGGTTCCCCCTCCTCTCGGACCCCGATCGCGCCGTGGCTGGGCAGCTCGGCGCGGCACGCGGGGCGCGGTTCCTCCCCAACAAGCGTGTGACGTACGTCATCGACACCGACCGCACGTTGCTCGACGTGATCCACAGCGAGGTGTCCATGAGCGCGCACGCCGACCGCGCGCTGGCCGCCCTGCGCGCCCGCACCGCCTGACCCCGGGGTTCCGTCGTGCCGGGCCGGATCCTGGTGGACACGACGCCACTGCGCGAGAGCCGCGACTTCAGGCTGCTCTTCACCGGGCAGCTGATCTCCATGCTGGGCACCCAGCTGACGGTGGTCGCCATCCCCTATCAGGTGTACGGCCTGACCCACTCCTCCCTCCAGGTCGGGGCGATCAGCCTGGCCCAGCTCGTCCCCTTCCTGGGTGGGGCCCTCTACGCCGGCCCACTGGGCGACGTGGTGGACAAGCGCCGCATCATGGTGTGGACGTCCGCCGGCAGCGTGCTGACCAGTGCGGGCCTGGCCCTCAACGCAGCGGCGCCCCACCCGTCGCTGCTGGCGCTCTACCTGATCAGCTCGGTCGCGGCGGGACTGACCGGGTTCGCCAGCACGGCGCGCATGGCCTCGGTCCCGGGTCTGGTCGAACGGCGTCACCTCACGGCCGCGGCCGCCATGTTCCAGATCATCATCCAGGTCGGCGCCGTCGTGGGACCGGCACTCTCGGGCATTCTGCTCGGCATCGGGCTGGCGCTGGTCTACGGGCTCGACGCCGTCTCCTTCGTGGTGGCACTCGTCACGTCGGCCATGCTCCGGCCCATCCCACCGGCCGAGGGGGCCGGTGGGCTCGGACTCTGGCACTCGAGCAAGGAGGGACTGCGCTACCTCCGATCGCACCGTGCCCTGCAGGGCGTCTACCTGATCGACGTCAACGCCATGGTGTTCGGCCTGCCCCGAGCCCTGTTCCCGGCCATGGTCGGTTCGGTCTTCGGCGGCGGCACCGTCGCCCTGGGCTTCATGTATGCGGCACCCGGGGTGGGCGCGCTCGTCGGTGCCGTGACCACGGGCTGGGTTGCCAACGTGCGCCGCCAGGGATGGGCGGTGATCGCCGCCGTCTCCGTGTGGGGTGCCGCCATCGTGGTCTTCGGGCTGGTCGACACGCTGTGGGTCGCGCTGGTGCTGCTCGCCGTGGCGGGGTGGGCTGACGTGATCTCGGCCGTGCTGCGGAACACCATCCTGCAGAGCACCGTGCCCGAGCGGTTCCGCAGCCGCATGTCGTCCATCCAGATGGCCGTCGTCCAGGGCGGACCGCGCGTGGGCGACATGGAGTCCGGAGTGGTGGCCACGCTGGTCAGCGTCGAGTTCTCGGTGGTCTCGGGGGGCCTGGCCTGCATGGTCGGCGCCTTCGTGGTCGGGGGCCTCCTGCCCGCCTTCCGCCACTACGTCGCGGGACGCGTCCACGAGGGCGACCGGTGAGAGGGGGGTATGGCCACCTCCGTCGTCGTGGCCCCGGACGCGCATCGGCGGTGCCGGCGGGGCGGGGCGGACGGCGACCAGGGAGCGCGTCGGTAGAGTCGGTGCAGTGTCCGGGGAGGAGCGCACCGTCGAGGTCGCAGGGCGTGAGCTCTCGATCTCGCGACCGGACAAGGTGTACTTCCCTGAGTTGGGCGCCACCAAGTTCGATCTGATCGGCTACTACCTCGACGTCGGGGACCACCTCATGAACACCGCCGGCGGGCGGCCGGCCATGTTGCAACGGTTCCCCGACGGGGCCGGCGGCAAGTCGTTCTTCCAGAAGCGCATCCCCGCCGGAGCACCGTCCTGGCTCGAGTCGACCACGGTGTCGACTCCTAACGGCACGACCTCCAACGCGCTGGTGGTGGCGGACCTGGCCCACGTCGTGTGGGCCGTGACCATCGGCTGCCTGGGCCTGCACCTGTGGCCCTACCGGGCCGACGACCCCGCGCACGCCGACGAGCTGCGCATCGACCTCGATCCCACCAGGGGCATCGGCTTCGAGGAGGTGCGCGCCGCCGCGTTGTGCTGTCGGGACCTCCTGGCCGAGCTCGGGTTGGCGGGCTATCCCAAGAGCACCGGCAACAACGGGTTGCACGTGTACCTGCGCCTCGAGCCCCGCTGGGACTCGATCGAGGTCCGCGCCGCCGCGGTGGCGCTGGCCCGTGAGCTCGAGCGCAGGCATCCGGACCTCGTCACGGCCAAGTGGTGGAAGGAGGAGCGCGGAAGCCGCGTCTTCGTGGACTTCAACCAGAACGCCCCGCACAAGACCGTCTTCGGGGCCTGGTTCGCCCGGCCACGCCCGGGCGGCCAGGTCTCGACACCCCTGACTTGGGAAGAGGTCGAGTGCGTGGACCCCGACACGCTGACCATCCGCACCGTGCCCGACCTCGTGCAGAAGCGGGGCGACCCGTGGGCCGACATCGCGGTGCGGCCGCAAAGCCTCGAGCCGCTCCTCGCGCTGGCCCGGCGCGACCAGCAGGCGGGTTTGTCAGACGCTCCGTGGCCCCCCCAGTACCCGAAGATGCCCGGTGAGCCCCCGCGTGTGGCGCCCAGCCGGGCCAAGCGGGAGGGTTAGGGCGATGCAGCCGCTCGAGGCGCTGGTGGAGATCGCGTTCCGTCTCGAGCGCTCGGGGGCCGACACCTACAAGGTGCGGGCCTTCCGGCACGCTGCCCGGGCCGTCGCCGCCGTGCCGCCCGACCAGCTGGCCGCGCTGGCCCGGGCCGGCCACCTGCAGAGCATCGAGGGTGTCGGGGCATCGACTGCCCAGGTCATCGCCGAGGCGCTCCGGGGGGAGGTGCCGGCCTATCTGTCCAAGCTGGGCGAGCTTCCCGACGACCTCGTCGTGGAGGGAGAGGCGGCCGCGCTCCTGGCGTCACTGCGCGGCGACTGCCACTCGCACTCCGACTGGTCCGACGGCGGGAGCACCATCAGCGAGATGGCCCTCACGGCGTGCGGTCTCGGGCACGAGTACCTGGTGCTCACCGATCACAGCGCGCGCCTCACGGTGGCCCACGGTCTCGACGAGGAGCGACTCGGCCACCAGCTCGACCAGGTGGCGGCGCTGAACGCCGAACTGGCCCCGTTCCGCATCCTGACGGGAATGGAGGTCGACATCCTCGAGGACGGTGCGCTCGACCTCGACCTGGAGTTGCTGGGCCGGCTCGACGTCGTGGTGGCCAGTGTCCACTCCAAGCTCCGCATGGGGGGAGCCGAGATGACCAGGCGCATGCTGGCGGCCATCGAGAGCCCCCACACCGACATCCTGGGGCACTGCACGGGGCGCCTCCTGGCCGGGCGCGGCCGTCCCCCCTCCTCCTTCGACGCCGAGGCCGTGTTCTCCGCCTGTGCTCGCACCGGGACCGCGGTGGAGATCAACTCGCGTCCCGAGCGCCAGGATCCCCCCGAAGAGCTCCTCCAGCTCGCCGTCGGTCTCGGGTGCTGGTTCGCCATCGACAGCGACGCCCACGCCCCGGGCCAGCTGGCATGGCTCGGTCGCGGCTGCCGTAACGCCGTCGCCGCAGCCGTTCCGCCCGAGCGCGTCGTCAACCGCCTGCCGGCCGAGGCGCTGGTCGACTGGGCCGCCACGCACGGGACGGGCCAGGCGGCATGACCCTGCCCGTGCGCCCACCCGTGGCCCCCATGCTGGCCAAGCTCGCCCGTGAGCTCCCGGTAGATCCGGGCCTCTTCTACGAGCCCAAGTGGGACGGCTTCCGTTGCATCGTCTTCCGCGACGGGGACGAGGTGGAGCTCGGCAGCCGCAACGAGAAGCCGCTGACGCGTTACTTCCCCGAGCTGGTCGAGGCCCTGCGTCGCGAACTCCCACCCCGCTGCGTGCTCGACGGCGAGGTGGTGATCGCCGGTCCCCACGGTCTCGACTTCGACGCGCTCTCCCAGCGCATCCACCCGGCGGAGAAGCGGATCCGCCAGCTGGCCGAGTCGCAGCCGGCCTCTTTCGTCGCCTTCGATGTGCTGGCCCGTGACGACGAGTCCCTCATGGAGTCGCCCTACGTGCACCGCCGCGCCGTCCTCGAGAAGCTCCTGGCCAAGGCACGGCCACCGGTATACCTGACGCCGGTCACCCAGGACCCCGACGTGGCCGCGGACTGGTTCTCACGGTTCGAGGGTGCCGGCCTCGACGGCGTGGTGGCCAAGGCCTCGGACCTGGCTTACCTGCCGGACAAGCGGGCCATGCTCAAGGTCAAGCACCAGCGCACGGCCGAGTGCGTGGTGGGCGGTTTCCGCGTGCACAAGGACGGTGCCGGCGTCGGCTCGCTGCTGTTGGGCCTCTACGACGGCGGGGGGACGCTCCATCACGCCGGTGTGGCCTCGGGGTTCAGCGTGGCCCGGCGGCGCGAGCTGATCGACGAGCTCGCCCCGTACCGCGAGGGCGCGCTCGAGCAGCACCCGTGGAGGACCTGGGCCGAGGCAGCCGGGCGGACACCGGGCGCCACCAACCGCTGGAACGCCGGAAAGGACATGTCCTGGGAGGCCCTCCGGCCCGAGGCGGTGTGCGAGGTCTCCTACGACCACCTCCAGGGCGACCGGTTTCGTCACGCCACGTCCTTCGTTCGATGGCGGCGCGAGCGCGATCCGGCATCGTGCACCTATGAGCAGCTCGAGGCCCCGGTGCCGCTCGAGTTGAGCGAGGTCTTCGGCCCTTCCACACGCTGACGCGCCGGCGTCGACCGGCATCGCGTGCGCGTCGGGGCCGGTCCGAGCGGGTCCCACCGCGTCGGCGGCGGGCGTGCCAATACTGGGACCGACGGAGCAATCCGAAGGAGGCGATGTGGTCGCTCTGGTCGTTGTCTCGACGTTCGTGGTCCTGGTGCTCGGCCTCCTGGTGGCCGGACTCCTGCGGAGCCACGCCGACATCCTGCGCGCCCTGCACGACCTGGGCGCCGGGGTCGGTGACCCGGCTGCAGCCGCCGCAGCCGGTGCCGCGCCGGTCGCGGTGGAGCCGCCCGGCTCCCTGCAGACCCCGCCCGGAGCCGCCCCCCTGGGGCCGGCGGCGCCCATCGCGGGGGTTACCCCATGGGGGGACGCACGCGCCGTTGCCGTGGACAACAGCTCCCACTTCACCCTGCTCGGCTTCCTCTCCTCGGGGTGCGCCTCCTGCGCGGCCTTCTGGGAGGCCCTCCAGGACCCCGAGCAGTTGGCGCTTCCCCCGGGCACCCGGGTCGTGGTGGTCACCAAGGGCCCCGATCGCGAAGTTCCCGCCGAGGTGCGGGCCCAGAGCACCGGCCGGGTACCCGTGGTCATGTCGACCGAGGCCTGGCTCGACTACCAGGTGCCGGGCTCGCCGTTCTTCGTGCTGGTCGACGGGGCCACCGGCCGCACGGTCGGCCAGGGTGTGGCCGGCCACGTCGGGCAGCTGGCCGAGCTGGTCCGCCGGGCTGAGCACGACCGCTCGACCTCCGGCGGCACCGCCCCGGGGTCGCCGGCCCCCACGGCGACGGTGACCACGGCGACGGTGACCACGGCGGACCAGGGCCTCGCCGGCCCGGCCCGCTCGGCCGCGGCCGACGACGTGCTGCGAACGGCGGGGATCCACCCGGGCGACCCGAGCCTCTATCCGCGCACGCTCGAGGACGTGTTCCCCTTCGGCCAGGGAGCCGAGGCCGGCTCGACGAGCACCACGGCGTCCCGGGGCTGAGCGGTGCCGACCATCGGCGCGCACGGCATCACCGCCCGGCTCCCCGCCGGGTTCGAGGGTCGGATCTTCGTCCGCCCCTCGGCGGTAGGCGCCACCTATCCGATCGCCCAGTTCGCCACCTTCCCGATCCCCGATGACGTGGGCGACTTCGGCAGCGGTGCCGTCAACCTCATGGGCCCCTACGACGTCTTCACCACCCTCTTCGAATACGGTCCCGAGAGCCTGGGCAAGGCGTTGTTCACCCGCCAGGGGAGACCCTCGGTGCTCTCGCCCGGGGACTTCTCGCCCACCACCCTGCGCCGGGGTCTCCCGGGCCACTCCGGCACCCAGTGGTTCTTCACCGAGGGCGGGCGGCCGTTCTCGCTCTACGCCGTGCTGGGCAGCCACGCGCTCCGCCGGCTCCTGGTGCCGCGGGTCAACGAGCTGCTCGGTGCGCTCACTGTGACCCCGACCGTTTCGTCCCCGTCGAGCGCCCTGGGCCCCGCGCCCGGGTGGAACTGACGCCGGGACGCCCGTGGCACTCCTCGGCCTCTACCTGATCGGGGGCACCCTCCTCGTGGTGGCCGGCCTGGCCAAGGCCCGCCACCCCGACGACACCGCCCGGGCGTTGGACGCCCTGGCGCCGGGACGGCGACGCTCGCCCCGAACACTGCGGACGGTCGTCCGGGTGGCGGCCCTGCTCGAGGCCGTCCTGGGCGCGGCGGCAGTGGCGCTCCCCCGGACGCTCCCGGCCGCCCTGGTCGCCCTCTCCTACCTGGCCTTCTCCGTCATGGTGGCCACCACAGCCGGCCGGGGCGGCGTCCTGTCGACCTGCGGCTGCTTCGGCCGGCCCGACACCGTGCCCACCCGGACCCACGTGGCGCTGACCCTCCTGCTGGCCACCGCCGCACTGGCCGTGGCGCTCCGGGCGCCGGCGCACGCGACGCTCGGTACCGTGCTGGCCCAGCAGCCCTGGCACGGGCTCCCCCTCCTGCTGTCCGGCACGGTCGGTGCGTGGCTCACCCTGCTCGCACTCTCGGACCTGGCCACACTCGAGGGGGCGCGCCGCCTCCTCGGACCGCCAAGACGCCGACCGGTGAGCGCCCCATGAGCATCTCGACCACCCTGGTCACCCGCACCGCCTCCATGCTCGAGGGCCGCCTCTCGCGGCGCAGCCTGATCAATCGCTCGGCGTTCGTGGGCAGCGCCGTGGCCGTCGGCTCGGGCCTCGACCTCGCGCTGAGGCCAGGCAGCGCCTACGGCGCCATCTGCGAGTGCGGGAACCAGGGCTGCGGGTGTGGCTCCACCTGCTGTTCGGGGTTCTCCGAGTTCTGCTGCGCCGTGAGCGGGTACAACTACTGCCCCGAGAACACCGTCATGGGGGGCTGGTGGGTGGCCGACAACTCCTCGTACTGCGGCGGTCCCCGCTACTACATGGACTGCAACTCCACCTGTGCCTGCGGCGCCGGGTGCAGTGCCGGGTTCCCCTTCTGCGAGCCCGGCTGCGACCACACCGCCTGCGGCTGCGGCTCCCAGGGGTGCAACTCCTTCCTGACCGGCTGCCTTCAGTTCCGCTACGGGCAGTGCAACCAGGACGTGGCGTGCATGGGACGCATCGTGTGCCGGGTGGTGGCCTGCGTCCCCCCCTGGCAGGTCGACCCCTCCTGCACGACCGCCGTGGCCGTCGACAACGCCACCGCCGAGCAGAACGAGGCCTGCTGGACCCCCGCGCCCCCGGTGCCGCCCTGTGCCTCGGCCGCCACCAACTGCCAGACGGTGGCGCTGGTCCCCAGCGCGGACAGTGGCGGGTACGCGGTGGTCACGGCCTTCGGAAGGGTCCTCGGCTACGGCGACTTCGCCCTCGACGGCGACGCCACTGGGCTACCGCTCGCCGCCCCCATCGTGGCGGGCGCGGCGTGCAGGACCGGCGGCTACTGGCTGGTGGCCAGTGACGGGGGCATCTTCGCCTACGGCGGTGCGCCCTTCCTCGGCTCGACGGGCGGGCACCGACTCAACCTGCCCGTGGTGGGCATGGCGCCCACACCCACCGGCGGCGGCTACTGGCTGGTGGCCAGCGACGGGGGCATCTTCACGTTCGGGGACGCCGCCTTCTTCGGCTCCATGGGCGGGCAGCGGCTCAACCAGCCCGTGGTGGGCATGGCGCCCACACCCACCGGCGGCGGCTACTGGCTGGTGGCCAGCGACGGGGGCATCTTCACGTTCGGGGACGCCGCCTTCTTCGGCTCCATGGGCGGGCAGCGGCTCAACCAGCCCGTGGTGGGCATGGCGCCCACACCCACCGGCGGCGGCTACTGGCTGGTGGCCAGCGACGGGGGCATCTTCACGTTCGGGGACTCGCCCTTCGACGGCTCGACCGGTGCGATCCACCTGTCCCGGCCGGTGGTGGGCATGGCCCCCTACGGCGCGGCCGCCGGCTACTGGCTGGTGGCCCAGGACGGCGGGGTCTTCGCCTTCGGAGGGGCGCCCTTCCTGGGTTCGGCCGCATGAGACCGCGACGAGAGGAGGCCCCTGCGCCATGAACACCACCACGACCGTCTCCGTCCTGGGTGCCGGAGCGGCCCTCATGGCACTGGTCGGCGCCGCCCGTTCGACGTGGTCACCGTGCGGCACCTCGATGCTCTCGAGCATCACGCCCCTGGCCGAGCGCGGCCGAGGCCACCGCTACCGCTCCACGGCGGCCTGGTTCGTGGCCGGCAGTGTCACCGGTGGTGCCACGCTCGGCCTGTTCATGGCCGCGTTGGCCGCCGGCACCCGCTCCCTCGGCCCGGGCCCCGTGGTGCTGGCCCTGCTCGGGACCCTGGCGTGCCTGGCCGCGGCTGCCTCCGATGCCGCCGTGGGCGGCTTCCACCTGCCGATCCACCGGCGCCAGGTGAACGAGCGCTGGCTCGACCAGTTCCGGCCCTGGGTCTACGGAGCCGGGTTCGGCTGGCAGATCGGCGTGGGGCTCGCCACCTACGTCAAGACCTCGGCCGTCTACGTGACCATCGCCCTGGCCGCGCTGACCGGACGCCCGTGGCTGGCCTGGTCCGTCGGCGTCCTCTTCGGCCTGGTGCGCGGCCTGGCCGTGTACCTGGGCCGCCGCATCACCACGCCCGAGGCCCTCGCCCGCTTCCACCGTCGCTTCGACGAGCGCGGACCGGCGGCGCTGGCCCTCGTCGTGGCGGCCGAGGTGGTCACGGCCGGCGCTTGCGCCTGGGTGCTCACACCATGGGCCGCCCTCGCAGTCGCCGTGCCCGTCGGCATCCTCGTGACGCGCCGGCGCAGGTCGAGGAGGGCAAGCGGCTCGGGAGTCTCGGTGATGCCGGGCGCTGCCGGCTCCTGAGCGCCGTTCAGCCGGCCATGTCGACGGCGTTGATCCGCCACGGCACGATCCGCACCACCACCCTCTCGTCGCCCGGTGCGTCGTGCTCGCTCGGGTCGGCGTCGTACTCGGCGCCGACCCGAGCGGCGAAGGCCCGATCGCTGTCGGGCGTCACCTCGGCCGTTCCCCTGATCTCGAGGTAGCGATACGGGTTGGCCAGGTCGAGGACAGGGTGCAGGCGGGGTTGGCCCCTAGGTTCTTGGTCTTCTGGCGAGTCGAATTGAGCGAGATGGCGACGATGCCGTCGTCCTCGGCGAGGAACCACACCTCGGAGACCTGTGGCCATCCGTCGGCACCCAACGTGGCCACCGTGGCCACGGGGCCTCGAGGAGGTCACGATGGCTTTCGGGGATTCGCGGGACTGTCATCTCGCCGTTCTAGCGGGCGCCCCAACCCGCGGGCCGGCTTGGCGCGCTCGGTGGGGTGTCTATACCCCGCGATGGTTCTCGAAGCGCGCGTACTGCTTCAAGAACAGCAGGTTGGCCTTCCCGGTCGGGCCGTTGCGGTGCTTGGCCACCTCGATCAGCGCGTCGTCGGCCCGGTCGATCGGCACCTCGTCGTTGTACTCGGACTCGCGGTAGATGAACAGGACGACGTCGGCGTCCTGCTCGAGCGACCCCGATTCGCGCAAGTCGGAGAGCTGGGGCGTCTTGTCCTGGCGCGACTCGAGGTTCCGGGAGAGCTGGGAGAGGGCGATGACCGGCACCTCGAGCTCGCGGGCGAGGATCTTGAGGCCGCGGCTGATCTCGGCCACCTCGTTCTGGCGGTTCTCGGCCCGGCCTCGACCGGTCATGAGCTGGAGGTAGTCGACCACCACCACGCCCAGGTCGCCCTCGGACTTCTTGAGGCGGCGCGCCCGGGCCCGGATGTCCATCACCGTCACGGCGGGGTTGTCGTCGATGAAGATCGGCGCGCTCGACAGCCGGGTCACCGCCATGCCGATCTTGCTCCAGTCCTGGGTCCGTATGCGCCCGGTCTGGAGGCTCTGGCCGTTGACCTCGGCCTCCGAGGCCAGCAGGCGCTGGGTCAGCTCGAGGTGACCCATCTCGAGCGAGAAGAGCAGGGCCGGACGCCCGACGCTCAGCCCCACGTTGGCCAGGACTCCCGAGCGCGAAGCTGGTCTTGCCCATGCCGGGGCGGGCCCCCACGATGTTGAGCGTCGAGGGCTGGAAGCCGAGCAGGATCCGGTCCAGCTCGTGGTACCCGCTGGCCACTCCCGTGATGTGCGAGCCGCGCTGGCCGAGCTCCTCGATCCGGTCCAGGCCGTCGCCGAGCAGCTCGTGCAGCGGCCGCATGGTGTCGGCCGTCCGCCGCTCGCCCACGTTGAACACCAACTGCTCGGCCTCGTCGACCGCGAGCTTCACGTCCTCGGGCACCGCGTAGCCGATGTCGGCGATCTCGCCGGCCACGCCGATCAGCCGCCGCAGGAGCGCCAGCTCCTCCACGATGGTGGCGTAGTGCTTGGCGTTGGCGATCGAGGGCGTGTTGGCCTGCAGCGAGATGAAGATCGAGGGGTCGCCCACCGCGTCGAGCACGCCCGAGCGCTTGAGCTCGTCGGTGACGGTCACCGCGTCCACGGCCTCACCGCGCTCCATGAGCGCCTTGATGGCGCCGAAGATGTGGCCGTGGGCGGGCTTGTAGAAGTCGCCGCCCGAGCACTTCTCGATGCCCGCCGAGGCGGCGTCGTAGGAGAGCAACATGGCCCCGAGGAGGGACTCCTCGGCCTCGAGGTCGTGGGGGGGCAGGCGGCCACCCGAGGGGGCCAGAGCCGTGTTCGGGCGGAGCGGGCGGGGACGGATGTCATCGAAGGCTTGGACCACGGCTCCCCTACTCTGACGGCCCCGCGCTGGGGAAGGGTACCGAGAACTTGCTGTGGGAAACGGCCCCGGGCATGTGGGAAACCATGCGTGGAATCGCTCGGGCCGTGTGGATAAGCCGGGCGCGTGAGAGCGCGGTCACACAGCCATGATGGGCACACAGCTGTGACAGCAGGGGGGATGCGGCCGCGGCCGCAGGCCCGACGCCCGCGCTCGGCCGCAGGCCGGTCGGGCGCGCCGTCAGTCGGCCGGACTGATCTCGACGGTGACCACCACGGTGACGTCCCGGTAGAGCTCGACGGCCACCTCGAAGGAACCGGTCTCCTTGAGGTGCTCGGGCAGCACCACGTTCCGGCGGTCCACCTCGACCCCCTTGGCCGCGGTGATCGCCTCGGCGACCTCCTGAGGACCCACCGAGCCGAACAGGCGCCCTCCCTCGGCGGCGCGCGCCGAGATCGGGATCACCGCGCCGGCGAGCAACGTGGCCTGTGTCTCCGCCGCGCCCCGATCCTGCGCCTCGCGCAGATCACGGCCACGACGCATCTGCTCGGCCTGGACCTCGATCCCCTCGGTGGCCACGATGGCCCGACCCTCGGGCAGGAGGAAGTTCCGGGCGAAGCCGCCGGCGACCCTGACGATGTCGCCCCGCCGGCCCACGCCGGCCACGTCGTCACGCAACAGGACCTTCATGCGTCCGAACCGCCCTCGCCGGCACCGACCGGGATCTCGCCGGGAAGGTCGGGAGCCGCACCGGCCCCGCCGCCTTGCAGGCCCTCGAGCGCCAGGGCCTCGACATCCTCGACCGACTCGACACCGCCAGGAGCACCAACGGCCCCGGCACCCGGCGCCGTTGCAGCCTCTCCGCCGCGCCGCTCGCCCCGCTCGCCCCGATCACCGCGATCACCGCGATCGCCCCGGTCTCGGCCGCCATCGCGGCCCCCGCGCCCGCCCGGGCGCTCGGTGACCGTGCGCTGGGTGTAGGGCAGTAGCACCAACTCGCGGCGCCGTCTTGATGGCCTGCGCCAGCGCCCGCTGGTGCTGCGCGCAGTTGCCGGTGACCCGGCGCGACCTGATCTTGCCCCGGTCGCTCATGTACTTGCGCAACATGGGGACGTCCTTGTAGTCCACCCACTCGACCTTGTCCCGGCAGAGCGCGCAGGGCTTCTTCTTCACCCGGCGGCCGAGGTCCTTGGGGGCGCGCCGTGCCGCCGATCCCCCGCGCTGGTTGTTCCGTGCCATCAGAAAGGCTCCTCGTCGTATCCGTAGCCGCCGGTCTGTGCCGCCGGCGGCGGCGGGGCCGCCTGTCGGCCGCCGCGCGGGGACCCGTCACCGGGGCCCCGCCGCTCGTTCTTGGTGATCTGTGCCGTGGCCCAGCGCAGTGACGGGCCGATCTCGTCGGCCACCACCTCGACCTTCGAGCGGCGGTCCCCCTCCTGGGTCTCCCAGCTGCGCTGCTCGAGGCGTCCCGCCACCATGACCCGCGCCCCGTGGGTGATGGACTCGCTCACGTTCTCGGCCATCTCGCGCCAGCACACGACGTCGAAGAAGGACGTGGCCTCCTCCCACTCCTGGGTCTGGCGGTTCTGCCAGCGCCGGTTGACGGCCAACCCGAAGGTGACGTTCGCCTGCCCGGTGTTGGTGAAGCGCAGCTCGGGATCACGGGTGACGTTGCCGACCAACGTCACGCTGTTGTCTGTTGCCATCTCTGCTCCTCTCGCCGCCGCTCAGCTCGCTGCCGGCTCGGGCATTGCCGCACTGGGGCTGGCACCGGGAAGCCGGACGACCTTGTGGCGCACGACCTCGTCGGCCAGCCCCAGCATGCGGTCGAGCGCGGCCACGGTCTCGGGTTCGCCGGTGAACTCCACGATCACGTAGTAGCCCTCGCGGCGGTGGTTCACCTCGTAGGCGAAGGGACGCCGCCCCCAGCGGTCGATGGCGCCGGGGTTGCCCCCCGCGCCGCGGATCACGTCCAGAGCGCGGTCGAGCACGCCCTGGATCACGGTGGGTTCGGTGGTGGCCTCGAAGATGGCCATGACTTCGTAGGGCCGCATGGGCGGCGTACCTCCCTCTGGACCGGGCTGCGCCCGGGCCCCTGACGGTCAGGAGCAGGGTGTGTTGTGGGCGGTCATGCTAGCCCGGATCCGGGCCACCGGCGTCGGGGCCGCCCCGGCCTGGCTCCCACCGCACCACCTCAGGCCAGGGCATCGCCCAGTCCAGGAGGGCCGTGATAGCTCTCGGCGTCCCCCGGGTAGGACCCGTTGCGGACGTCGGCGGCGAAGGCCGCGATCGCCTCGGTGGCGATCCGGCCCACCTCCGCGTACCGCCGCACGAACTTGGGCGGCTCGCCTCGGCTGAGGCCGAGCAGGTCGTGGAAGACCAGGACCTGGCCGTCGCAGGCCGGTCCGGCTCCGATACCGATGGTGGGGACGTCGAGCACCTCGGTGACGGCGGCCCCGACCACATCGGGCACCCCTTCGATCACGAAGCCGAAGCAGCCGGCCGCACTGAGCGCCTTGGCCGCGTCGAGCAGGGCGGCCGCGGCGTCGACGCTCTTTCCCTGCACGCGGAACCCTCCCATGGCCAGCACCGACTGGGGAGTGAGGCCGAGGTGCCCCATGACCGGGATCTCGGCCCGGATGATGGCCTCCACGACGGGCAGCCGGGCCCGGCCTCCCTCGAGCTTGACGGCGTGCGCCCCCGCCCGCACCAGTGCGGCGGCGTTGCGCACGGCGTCGTCAGGCGAGAGGTGGTAGCTCATCCAGGGCATGTCGCCCAGGATGAGGCAGTGCGGCTCCGCCCGGGCCACGGCCGCCGTGTGGTGAGCCATGACCTCGATGTCGACGTGGAGGGTGTCGCGGAAGCCGAGCACCGCATTGGCCACCGAGTCCCCCACCAGGATCACGTCGGCTCCGGCATCTGAGACGATGCGTGCGCTGGGCTCGTCGTACGCGGTGACCATCACGATCGGCGCGTCGCCGTGGCGCCGCTTGCGCGAGCGGAGGGAGGGGACGGTGACGGGCGGCGCCTGCCGCGCCGGGTCGCTCCCGGACGCTTCGATCACCGGGTCGGCGCCGCCTTCTTGGGGCGGGCCCGCCCCCCGCCGGCGGGGTACTTGCGCATCAGGTGGTGCCAGGCGCAGACCGGACACACCTCGACCTCGTAGCAGAGGACCGGTTCGGGGCGGCGGCACAGCGTCTTGAGCTCGGCGGCGGTGCCCGGGCAGCGCCCTCCGGCCGGGAGCTTGGCCCCGAAGACGAAGGTCACCGTGACCAGGCGCCCATCGTCACAGATCGGGCAGACCTCCTTGGTCGGCCGGCCCACGTTGCGCGCCGCGCGCAGCAGCTCGGGGTGGGCGTCACAGACGTCGACCCGGTCGATCCTGCCCTGCTCGACCTGGCGGACCAGCCCGTTGCGCACGATCCGGTACTCGACCTCGGCCGTGACGCCCGGGCTCACGGCTCGAGAAGGCGACCTCGGCTCCGAGGTGACGGACACGGCGGCCAGGCTACCCGTCCACCCGGCCGGGCCGGAGCAATTCCCCGGGCAAATTCCCCGGGCGATTTCCCCGGCTCTCCGGTGACGGTGGCGCGACCATGTCGTGTCCCGCGCTATATCGAACCGATATACTGTGGCGATCATGCTGGATCTGGCCATCCTGGGCCTCCTCTCCGAGGGCGACCTCCACGGCTACGAGATCCGGCGCCGGCTCCGTGAGCACCTGGGGCTCCTGGCCAACGTCTCGTTCGGCTCGATCTACCCCGCCCTGACCCGCCTGGAGCGCTCCGGCGCGGTGATGGCCACCGAGGCCGGGCCGCGGGCCGCGGCTGCTCCCACCCCGGCTCCGCCGACGGGCTCCCTCAGCGGTGAACTGGCCGTCTTCCGGGCTCGCCGCCATTCGCCCGTCCGCGGCCGTCGCGGCCGCAAGGTCTACCGGATCACCGACGAGGGCCGACGGCTCTTCGCCGAGCTCCTGGCCGGGAGCGGCGCGGCCGACGACGCCCGCAGCTTCTCCCTACGTCTGGCCTTCGCGCGCCACCTGGCGCCGCAGGCCCGGCTGACCCTGCTCGAGCGCCGGCGCGCCATGCTGGTCCAGCGCCTCGCCGAGGTCGAGGCCACCCGCTCAGACCTCGACGTATACGCCCGCTCGGTGGTCCAGCACACCGCCGACGGAGTGACCCGCGACATCAGCTGGCTCGACACCCTCATCACCTCCGAGCGCGCCGCGCTCGTGGCCGCCGACCCCGAGCCGGTGACCTGACCGCCCCCAGCACAGAAAGAACTGAAGGAGACTTCCCATGTCCAGCCCGACCAACCCCATCCGGCTCGCCATTGCCGGCGTCGGCAACTGCGCCAGCTCGCTCATCCAGGGGATCGCCTACTACCGCGATGCCGACCCCGACGAGGTGGTGCCGGGCCTGATGCACGTGGAGCTGGGCGGGTACCACGTGCGCGACCTGGTCCCCGTGGTCGCATTCGACGTCGACCAGACGAAGGTCGGCACAGACCTGGGCAAGGCCATCGGGGCCGGTCTCAACAACACAGTGCGATTCGCCGAGGTGGGCGAGCTCGGCGTGACCGTGCTGCGCGCCCCCACCCTCGACGGCCTGGGGCAGTACTACAAGGAGCTGGTCGAAGAGTCGCCGGCCGAGCCCGTCGACGTGGCCGCCGCCCTGCGTGAGGCACGGGCCGACGTCCTGGTCTCCTACCTTCCCGTCGGCTCCGAGGAGGCGCAGCGCCACTACGCGCAGGCCTGCCTCGACGCCGGGGTGGCCTTCGTCAACGCCATCCCCGTCTTCATCGCCTCGGACCCCGAGTGGGCCCGCCGGTTCCGGGACGCCGGGGTGCCCATCGTGGGCGACGACATCAAGAGCCAGGTGGGCTCGACCATCGTGCACCGCATCCTGACCCGCCTGTTCGAGGACCGGGGTCTGGCCCTCGACCACACCTACCAATTGAACTTCGGCGGGAACATGGACTTCAAGAACATGCTCGAGCGCCAGCGGCTCGAATCCAAGAAGATCTCCAAGACCCAGGCGGTCACCAGCCAGCTCGAGGACAACGTGCTCGATGCGGACGACGTCCACGTGGGGCCCTCCGACCACGTCCCGTGGCTCAAGGACCGCAAGTGGGCCTACATCCGCATGGAGGGCCGCAACTTCGGCGACGTGCCGCTCAACCTCGAGCTCAAGCTCGAGGTGTGGGACTCTCCGAACTCGGCCGGGGTCATCATCGACGCCGTGCGCTGCGCCAAGCTGGCCCTCGACCGCGGCATCGGCGGCCCGCTGCTCGGGCCTTCGTCGTACTTCATGAAGTCACCTCCGGTGCAGTACCACGACGACGTGGCCCACGATCTCGTCCAGGCCTTCGCCGCCGGTGAAGCCCAGGAGACCTGGCCCGAAGACTGACCTCAGTCGCCGGTGGTCGGCCCGCCCCAGAAGCGGCTGGCCTGCGCGTGCACCGCGGTGGCGAACTCCTCGGGGCCGACGGATCGCCACTCCTCGGAGAGGATCTCCGCCCCGGCGCGCCCGTGGTAGCCCTTGGCCCGCACGATCTCGAAGAAGCGGGGCAGATCGAACTGGCCCAGGCCCGGGAGCACGCGCCGGTGCATCATCTCGTCGATCAGGTCGACGGGCTGGCGCAGCGGCCCGTGATCGCTGAACTGCAGGTGGACGATGTCCTCGGGGGCCAGCCGCTCGAGATCCGGCCAGTCCTCGGCGCCCTCAAAGAAGTGCCAGGTGTCGAGGTTGAGGCCGAAGCCCTCCACGCCCGTCGCGGCGCGCGAACCCGAGCGCGGCGTCGATGGTGTTGACCCGCTGCACCGGGATGTACTCGATGGCGAACAGCGTCTCGGGGGCCGCCGCCCGGAGCAGGGCGGCGGCAGCGCGGAACTCCTCGACCGCGGCGTCCGGGCGCCCGACGCAGATGACCTGGACGGTCGCCGGCTGCAGCACCCGAGCCGTGTCGGCCATCCGACGGGCCTGGACGATGGGCGGCTCGGACCCCATGGCGGGGACGAGCAGCGTCTGGAGCTGGCCGCAGGGCAGCCCGAGGGAAGTCACGAGCTCGCCCAACCGGTCCAGCTCGCCCCCGCCGGCGAGGAAGCGCTCGATCGAAGGCTGGTCGAGCGCGCACCAGTCGAACCCGGCCGCCGCGGCGGCCCGCAGCTGGCGCTCGAGGCCGAGGTCGGGACCACCGACCGTGGGCGAGTACTGCACGGCCTCGTATCCGAGTGTCTCCACGCGTTGCGCCTCCCCTCTTCCCCGCTCCCGCCGGTGGGGAGCCGCCGCTCACGGTAGCGTCGGCCGCCGGAGCGACCTTGGGAGGGCCGCGTGGATCACCTTGCCGGGAAGATCATCGTGGTGACCGGGGCGACCCGGGGCATCGGCAAGGTCGTCGCCACCCACCTGGCCGACCAAGGGGCAGAGGTGGTCCTGGTCGGCCGTAACGCCGAACGGGCCGCACGGGTGCTGGCCGACATCGTCGAGCGCGGGGGCGACGCCTCGTTCCTCCCCTGCGACCTCACCGAGGAGGACCAGGTCGCGGGACTCTTCGCCGAGATCCGGCGATCGAGGGGCAGGCTCGACGTGGTGGTGAACAACGCCGCGGCCACCGACGTGGCGGAACGCGATCGTCCCGTCGTCGATCTCGGCACCGAGGACTTCGACCACTTCCTCCACGCCAACGTCCACAGCGTCTTTTGGTGCTTCAAGTACGGGATCCCCGTCATGGCACCCGGAGGAGGCTCGTTCGTCACCATGTCGTCGGTGGAGGCCGCGACGCCTCGACCCGGGGAGTTGGGCTATGCCACCAGCAAGGCTGCCGTGTGCGGGCTCTCCCGCCAGGTGGCGGTGGACTACGGGCACCGCGGCATCAGTGCCAACACCCTGATGCTCGGGTTCATCGAGACCAACGCCACCCGGCCCTTCCTGGAGGACCCACGGATCGGCGACGTCGTGCGCCGCGCCACCGGTGGGCGTCCCCCCACCTCGCTCGACGTGGCCCACGCCGTGGCGTTCCTGGCCTCTCGGGCCGCCGCCGGCTTCAACGGCGCCACGCTGGTCCTCGACCGCGGGCTGACGGTGACCGGGCACGTGCCGGGCGACCTCACCATCGGCAGCTGAGGGGAACGGCTACGCGGACGGCGGCTGCTCGGCCCACCACTCCCGCAGGCGAGCCGAGGCCTCCTGCTCCCCGAGTGGCCCTTCGTCGAGCCGCAGCTCCATGAGGTAGGTCAGGGCCTGGCCCACGGCCCGGCCGGGGCCGATGCCCAGCAGCTCCATGACCTGGTTGCCGTCGAGGTCCGGGCGGAGCGCGTCCAGCTCCTCCAGCTCGCGCAGCTCGGCGATCCGCGCCTCGAGCTCGTCCATGCGCCGGGACAGCGCCCGCGACTTCGCCGCGTTGCGGGTCGTGCAGTCGCAGCGGGTGAGCTCGTTGAGCTCGTCGAGCAGCGGACCGGCGTCGCGGACGTAGCGGCGCACGGCCTTGTCGGTCCACCCCAGCCGGTAGGTGTGGAAACGCAGGTGCAGCTCGACCAGCCGCACCACCGTGTCGACCTCGGCCGCTCGGGTAGCGCAGGGCTTCCATGCGCGTCCGCGTCATGCGCGCGCCGACCACCTCGTGGTGGTGGAAGCTCACTCCCCCGTCGGTGATGGCGCGCGTGCGGGGCTTGCCCACGTCGTGGAAGAGCGCGGCCAGCCGCAGCATGCGGTCCTTGGAGGTCTTGTCCACCACGGCCAACGTGTGCGCCAGGACATCCTTGTGCCGGTGGATGGGGTCCTGCTCGACGGCCAGGGCCGGGAGCTCGGGCAAGAACTCGGCGGCCAGGCCCGTGCGGACCACGAACCACAGCGCCTGCGAAGGGACGTCGACCATGACCATCTTGTCGAGCTCGTCGCGGATGCGCTCGGCCGAGACGATCGCGAGCCGTCCCCGCATGCGCTCGATGGCGGCGACCAGGGCGGGGTCCGGCGTCAACGAGAAGCGCGCCGCGAAGCGCGCCGCACGGAGCATGCGCAGGGGGTCGTCCCCGAAGGACACCTCGGGGTCGAGCGGGGTACGCAGCCGGCCCGCGGCCAGGTCGCCGAGCCCGTCGAAGGGGTCGATGAGCCGCATGTCGGGCAGGTGCAGCGCCAGGGCGTTGACGGTGAAGTCCCGCCGTGACAGGTCCAGCTCGATGTCGTCACCGAAGCTCACCTCCGGCTTGCGGGACTCGGGCACGTAGACCTCCGCCCGGTGGGTGGTGATCTCGTAGATCTGGCCCCCCTTGCGGGCCCCGATCGTCCCGAAGCGCGCGCCCTTGGGTCCACACGTCGTCGGCCCACCCCCGCACCAGGCGCTGGGTCTCGTCCGGGAGCGCCTCGGTGGTCAGGTCGACGTCGGCGTCGCCGTCGGCCCCGCCGGGCATCAGCGCATCGCGGACGGAGCCTCCAACCAGGTACAGGTTCCGCCCCGCGGCCGAGAAACGCTGCGCCAGCTCCTCGGTAGCCTCGACGTAGCGGCGAAACCGCTCCGGGACCGTCGGTGTCGGGGACGGCGGCGTTGACCGGGTGGACTGCACCCGCCCACGGTAGTGCGCCCTCTAGCCTCTCCCTGTGCCGACACGCTGGGCCAGGACCGCGCGCTGCGTGCTCGCCGCCGGTGTCTCGACGCTGCTCGCCGTCGCGGGCGGCGTCGGTGGGGGCCTCGCCGGGGACCGCGCGTGGCGTGTCGGCGGGGCCTCGACCGCCCGGCGCCGCATCCGGCCCGCTGCTCTCCTTGACCTCCCAGACCCCGTGGGTCGATCCCGACCGGCCCTGGTTCAACCTCGGCATGGCGTCAACCCTGCGGCCGGGTCGCCTTCGACCCTGCGGATCAGCGTGGCCTACTACGGCCGGGTCAACAACCCCTCCCAGCTCCAGCAGGCCATCGCCGGCACCTTCCCGAGCAAAGCGCTGTTGACCGACACCCTCCCCGTGGCGAGCTCGGGCGGGTCCCTGGCGGCCTCGAGCTGCGTCACCGTGGTGCCCCAGCTGAGTTCCTCGGTCCCGGCCGTCGGCGAGAGCCCCTGCCCCGCGGGAAGCCCCACTCTTGACCTGGACTGTCCCCCCCTGACCGAGACCTGCGGGGACGTCTACCCGGTGGCCGTCGCGCTCGAACGCGAGGGATCGAGCACCCCGATTGCCCGCTTCACCACGTTCATCACCTACGAGGAGCCAAGCGGTCCGGTGGGCCAAGGCGGACCGCTGCGCGTGGGCCTGGTCGTTCCCGTCGGCACGAGCGCACTGACCGGCTCCGCCGAGGCCACTGGCCGTCCACCGCGAGGTCCCCGCCACCCTGGCCGTGAGCCCCGTCGCCGTGGAGTCGGTCCAGGCCAGCAGAGCCGCCGCCGGGCTGCACGCCCTCGACCAGCTGGCCGAGCTGTCCGGGGACCAGGTCCTGGGGCAGTCCTACGTCCCGGTCAACGTGGCCGCCCTGTCCGAGGCGGGCCTCGCCAGCGAGGTGAACGCCCAGGTCACCCGCGGTGACGAGCTGCTGCGGGAAGCCAGGCTCAAACCGACCGGGAGCCCCTGGTTGGACGTGGCCTCCTCGTTCTCCCAGGGCGACGCTGCTGGCTTGGACACCGGCCTGCAGGCGGCCGGGACCGGCCACCTGGTGCTCAGCGACACCGACCTCGCCAGCGGGAACACCGGCAACCTCACCGACGCCCAGCCCTTCACCTTGGACCTCGGCCACGGTGCCACCGTGGAGGCGATGGCGGCCGACTCCACGTTGGGCGCCCGCTTCACGGCCCAGCCGGGCGATCCGGTGCTCGGCGCCCAGCAGCTGCTGGCCAGCCTGGCCTTCGTCCACTTCGAGAACGCCTCGGTGTTGCAGCCCCGCGGCGAGGTCGTTGCGCCGCCTGCGGGGTGGCAGCCGTCGGCCACTTTCCTCGACACCCTTCTCGGCGGGCTCTCGGGCAATCCGGCCCTCAGCCCCGTCACCCTCGACCAGCTGTTGGCGCAGGTACCGGTGGGTGGGAACGGTGAACCCAAGGTCCGCCACCTCCAGGCCGGCGCGGCCGGGCGCGGCATCACCCGCGGTGCGGCCCAGCGCATCGCTTCTGGACCGCCAGCAGCTGGCCTCGTTCGGCACCGCGGTCAGCAGCAGCCCCTCGGGGATCGCGGCCGTCGATGCCGTCTCCGACAGGCTCCTCAGCACCGAGGCGCGCAGCTTCAGCACGCCCGGGCGCGCCGCCGCGCTGAGCGCCTACACCAAGGCCTTCGGCGCCGTGACCGGGCAGATCACCCTGGCCACGGAGCAGACGGTGACCTTCACCGCAAGGCAGGCAGCCATCCCGGTCACCATCCTTTCAGCCGCCACGTATCCCGTCACGGTCGACCTCACCTTGACGAGTGACAAGTTCACGTTTCCCCGATGGACAGCACCAGCCGCTCATGCTTTCACCGGCCGGACCACCTCGGTGCGCGTCACGGCGGAGGCCCGGACCTCGGGCGACCGGCTTCCCATCGACGTCACCCTGCACACGCCAGACGGACAGCTGCTCCTGGCCCACACGCGTGCTCACCGTGCACTCCACCTCCATCTCGTTCGTGGGGATCGCGTTGACCGCACTCGCTGCGGCGGTGCTCCTGGTGTGGTGGGTGCGGACCTGGCGCCGGAACGCTCGGCGCCGCCTGCGGTCCCAGCCGCCGGCGGAGTGAGGATGGCCCGCCCGCGCCGGCCAGGACCCTGCCCCTGCGGACGTCGGCCGTCTACGTCGCGTTCGGCACGGGCGTCTCACGCGTGACCGGCCTGCTGCGTTTCGTCGCTCTGGCCTGGGCCCTCGGACCGACCTTGCTGGCCGACGGGTACAACCTGGCCAACACCACGCCCAACATGCTCTACGACGTGGTGCTGGGCGGCGTGCTCTCCGCCACCTTCATCCCCGTCTTCGTCGACCGCCTGGCCAACCGGTCCGAGGACGAGGCCTACGAGTCGATCTCGGCCGTCCTCTCGGTTTCGCTGGTCGTCCTGGGCGTCACCACCGATCGCCGCGCTCGTGGCCGCGCCCTACCTGATCGATGCGCTGACCGCCCTCGACACCCACGCGCACGGCGGCCAGCTCCAGCCGGTGCTCCAAGAGCGCCACGTCGCCACCGTGTTCCTGCGATGGTTCGTCATCCAGATCGCCGCCTACGGCGTCTTCGCCCTGGGGGCCGCCCTCCTGAACACCCGCCGGCGTTTCGTCGCGGTGGCCTGGGCGCCCATCCTCAACAACCTCGTGTGCATCGGCATCCTGATCTGGTTCGGACTGTGGGCCGGTCGTGGCGCCTCCCTGTCCTCCATCGAGCAACACCAGACCCAGCTGATCCTGCTCGGCCTGGGGACCTCGCTCGGCGTGGTGGTCCAGGGCATCGCCCTGGTGCCCAGCCTGCTGCAGTCCCACTGGGGGCGACTGCGCTGGCGGTGGAACCTGCACGACGAGGCGCTGCGCGCCGTGGCCCGGCTCGGCGGGTGGACCTTCGGTTTCGTGGTGGCCAACCAGATCGCCCTGTTCGTCGTGACCGTGCTCGCCGGCAGCGTCCCCGGGCCCGACCCCGTCTCCTCGTACACCTATGCCTACGCCTTCTTTCAGCTCCCCTACGGCATCGTGGCGGTGACCGTGATGTCCGTGGTGACGCCCGACCTGGCCGAGAAGTGGTCGACCGGGCAGACACCGGCCTTCCTGCACCGCATGACCGGGGGCCTGCGCGCCGTGCTCGCCCTGATCATCCCCTCGGCCGTGGGCATGCTGCTGCTGGCCAGGCCCGCTCTGGCACTCCTCCTGGGCATGGGCCACAGCACACCCGCGCAGACGGCGACCGCGGGCGCCGCCCTGGCCATGTTCGCCCTGGGTCTCCCGGGCTTCTGCACCTACCTCTACATGGTGCGCGTCCTCCAGTCGATGCAGCGGACCAAGGTCGCGTTCTTCCTGTACCTGCTCGAGAACGGCCTCAACGTGGTCCTGGCCCTGGCCCTGGTCCACCCGCTCGGCGTGCGGGGCCTCGCCCTGTCCCTGTCGATCGCCTACACGGTGGCGGCCGTGGCGGCATGGGCCACCTTCCGGCGGTGGTTCGGCCGGCTGGCCGAACCGGGATCCTGGGCCCCCCTGCGTCGCGTCGTCGTGGCGCTGCATCCCCATGGCCCTCGTGGTCCTCATCGTCTCGAACCTCTCGGGCTCGACCAGGATCAGCGCCCTGTTCGTCCGGGTCGTCTGCGCCGTGCTGGGCGGCGCCGTCACGTTCGTGGCCGCCATCGTGTGGCAGGGACGGCGCAGCGACGCACTCCGGCCTCCGGGCCCCCGCGGGCGCCGCGCCGACCGGTGGGCACCGCGCCCTAGACCCAGCGCCACCAGGGAGGCCGCCCGTGGCAGACTCCCTGGGTGCCCGGGGTCCACATCGTCACCGACAGCGCCTGTGACCTGAGCGACCAGCTGCTCGAGGAGCACGACATCATCGTGGTGCCCCTGACCATCCGCTTCGGCGACGAGGAGCTCCAGGACCGCCGCGAGCTCGTCGCCGGCCCAGTTCTGGGAGCGCTGCCGCGGCAAGGGTGCGCTGCCCCAGACCGCGGCGCCCTCCCCCGGTGCGTTCCAGAGCGCATTCGCGCGGGCGGCTGCCGACGGCGCCGAGGCCGTGCTGTGCCTGACCATCTCCTCGAAGGTGTCGGGGACCTACTCGTCCGCCGTCACCGCGGCAGGCAGCTTCGACGCCGTGCCGGTCCGAGTGGTGGACACCCGGTCGCTCACCATGGGCCAGGGACTGCTGGCCCTGGCCGCGGCCGAGGAGGCGGCGTCCGGCGCCGACCTGGACTCGTTGGTGGCGGCGACGGAGGACCGACTGGCCCGTACCCACATCTACGGCGTCATCGGTGGACTGGAGCACCTGCAGCGTGGTGGCCGTATCGGAGGCGCCCAGGCCCTGCTCGGTTCGCTGCTCAACATCAAGCCGGTGATCCAGCTCAAAGACGGCGAGGTGGCCGAGGAGTCCAAGCAGCGGACGCGTTCGCGGGCACTGTCGTACATGATCGACAAGGTCCGTGCCGACGCCCCGCTCGAGCGCATCGCGGTGGCCGACGGCGCCTGCGACGATTTCGCCGACGTGCTGGCCCGGCTCGGCGACATCGCCACGGAACATCCGATCGTCCCGGCCGAGCTCGGTCCGGTGGTCGGCACGCACGCGGGTCCCAGCACCGTGGGTGTCTGCTACATCGTCCCTGCCAGGACCGGCGCGAGCGGCGACTAGTCTCACGCCGTGGCCGAGAACGACCTGACCGACGCCCTCTCGGACCGGGCCCTCGATGCCGTCGACACGGTGGTCGCCACCGTCAACGACAAGGCCATCCGTCCGGCCATCGTGGCCGCCCGAGGCATCGTCTTCGGCGTGATCATCGCCGTCGTGGCCGTCACCGTGGTGGTGCTCTTCTGTGTCGGCTTCATCCGCGTGACCACGATCGCCGGACACAAGATCTGGGCTTCCTACATGGTGCTCGGGCTGATCTTCTGCGGAGTGGGCGCCATCCTCTACGCACGCCGCGGTCTGCCCCCGGATGCCTGAGCGTCGCAAGGTCGTCATCATCGGCAGCGGCCCGGCCGGGCTGACCGCCGCCCTCTACGCGGCCCGGGCACAGCTCACACCGGTGATCATCGAGGGCGAGCCCTCCTCCAACAGCGACCAGCCGGGCGGGCAGCTCATGCTCACCACCGAGGTGGAGAACTACCCCGGGTTCGTGGACGGCGTCACCGGACCCGAGCTCATGGGAATCATGCGCGCCCAGGCCGAGCGGTTCGACGCCGAGATACGCCCCGGAAGGGTGAACCGTCTCGACCTCTCCACCTGGCCCTTCCCCTTGTGGGTGGGTGATCCCGAGGCGGACGAGCCGTCGCTGCTCGCCGATGCGCTCATCGTCGCCACCGGGGCCCGCTCCTTGATGCTCGGCCTGCCCGACGAGGACCGGCTCCTCGGTTACGGCGTCTCGACCTGCGCCACCTGCGACGGCTTCTTCTTCCGGGGCCAGCACATCGCCGTAGTGGGCGGTGGCGACTCGGCCCTCGAGGAGGCCCTCTTCCTGACCCGCTTCGGTTCCAGGGTCACCGTGATCCACCGCCGCGACGAGCTCCGGGCGTCCAAGATCATGCAGGAACGCGCCTTGGCCAACCCCAAGATCGAGTTCGCGTGGAGCTCGACGGTCGTCGAGATCCTCGGTGACACCAAGGTGGCCGGTCTGCGCCTGCGCGACACCGTGACGGGCGAGGAGCGCGAGATCGATGCCACCGGCCTGTTCGTGGCCATCGGGCACGAACCGAACAGCGGAGTGCTCAAGGGCCAGCTCGAGCTCGAGGACACGGGGTACGTCAAGACCTTCGAGGGCACCACCAGGACCAGCGTCGAAGGCGTTTTCGCCTGCGGCGACGTGCAGGACCACTACTACCGCCAGGCCATCACCTCGGCGGGCTCGGGCTGCATGGCGGCCATCGACGCCGAACGCTGGCTCGAGGCCCGCGGCGAGTAGCACCGTGCCGGGACGAACCGGTCCGGGAACAGACGACCCCGAGCCGGTGTTGGACCGGTCGGACAAGGAGATGCCATGAGCCAGAACATCGTGAACCTGACCGACGACACTTTCGACGAGCAAGTCAAGGGTTCCGACCTACCCGTGTTGGTAGACTTTTGGGCTGAGTGGTGCGGCCCGTGCAAGATGATCTCGCCGGTTCTGGAGGAGATCGCGGAGGAGCAGGCGGGCAAGATCAAGGTGGCCAAGGTCAACGTGGACGACAGCCTGGGAGTGGCCAGCCGCTTCGCGGTGCAGAGCATCCCGACCCTCATCCTGTTCAAGGACGGGGAGCCCCAAGTGAAGGTGATCGGGGCCAAGCCCAAGGGCCGACTGCTCGAGGAGATCTCGGCCTACCTGTAGGCCTCCCCCTGACCGTCCGAGACCGCGGGCACGCGGTTTCGGACATCCAACATCGACTCAGCGCGGTCCTAGGAACCTCGGTCGAGGCGGACGGGGACTTCGGACCTGCCACCCGAGCCGCCGTGGAGGCGTTCCAGCGCCTCCGGGGGCTGCGGGTGGACGGCGTGTGCGGGACCCAGACCTGGAACACTCTGGTGGAGGCGAGTTTTCACCTGGGTGACCGCTTCTTGTACCGCCGGACCCCCATGCAGCGGGGTGACGACGTGGCCGAGCTCCAGCAGCGGTTGTGCACGCTCGGGTTCGACACGGGCCGGGTCGACGGGATCTTCGGAGACGCCACCGTCAGGGCACTGGGCGAGTTCCAGCGCAATGCCGGCCTCCCGGTGGACGGGATCGTCGGCGGCGCGACCCTCCATGAGCTTTTGAGGCTCGAGAGCAGGTATGACGCCCCCGAGCTGGTCTCGTCCGTCCGGGCCCGGGCGGTGCTCCGGGAAGCCCCCAACACCCTTCGCGGCCGCCACGTGGCCGTTGGCGAGAGCGGCGGGCTCGGGAGCGTGACCGGAGCCCTCAAGCGACGCCTCAGCCTCGGGGGCAGCCGGGTGACGGAGCTTCACCACCCTGACGACGCCGTTCAGGCGAAGGAGGCCAACGAGCTCGAGGTCGACGTGTTCGTGGCCCTGCGCCTCACGCCCGCAGTCGCGGGCTGCCGGACGGCGTTCTGGTCGGGAACCCACGACGACTCCCCCGGCGGCCGCCGCTTGGCCGAACTGGTCCAAGAAGCCGTGCCGCTCGCTCTCGGGATACCCGATGCCGGCGTCCACGGCATGTCCGTGCCACTGTTGCGGGAGACCAGGATGCCCACCGTGGTCGTCGAGGTCGGCCCTGCGGCGACCGTGGTCGAGCGGGCCACCACACTGGCCGCCGCGCTCTCCGGCGCCCTTGTCCGCTGGGCAGACGCCCGCTGGGACTGAGTCACTCACTTGTAATATTTATTACCTAATCACTTTCACCGCCACGGTAGCCCTCGGGAGGCCGTGCGCAAGATGGATCAAGGCGCTGACAACGCCGGGCAACGGTTCCGCGATGAAGCCATCCGGCAGGTGAACCAGGTGACAATCCACAACGTCTTGCACAGGTTGTGGATGAAGTTGAACCGCCTCTTGACGGTTACGCGAACTCGTCGACGCCGCCCTCCCCGACCATGGCTCGGTAGATCCGCTCGAGGTCCTCGAGGGTCGCGAACTCCACCACCAGGCGGCCTCTGCGGTTCTGGATGTCGACCTTCACGCGCGTGTTGAGGTAGGTCGAAAGCAGGTCCTCGAGTTCGAGCACGCCTGGTTCCGGCAACTTCCGCACCGCGGAGCGCCGAGCCGCCCCTTCGCTGGCCCCCGGCTCTTCTCGGAGCCCGTTCGACACATCGGCGGCGCGGCCATCGGGAATTGACACCTCGGCTTCGACCTCGACCACACGAAGTTCGGTTCCCCCGTCGCGGACCAGCTCCTCGACCGCCCGCACCGTCAGCCCCTCGTCGACGATCCGGTCCACCAGCTTCTCTTGGAGACTGCGATCCGGCGTGCCGAGCAGGGCCCGGGCGTGCCCAGCCGAGATGGTCCGTTCGGCCAGTGCCCGCTGCGCTCCGGCCGGCAGCTGGAGCAGGCGCAGCGTGTTCGTGACGGTGGCCCGTCCCTTCCCCATGCGGATGGCCACCTGCTCGTGGGTCAATCCGAACTCGTCGATGAGCTGCTGGTAAGCAGCCGCCTCCTCGAGCGCGTTCAGATCCACGCGGTGCAAGTTCTCCACCAGAGCCTGTTCGAGACTGGCGACGTCGTCGGCATCCTGCACCAGGACGGGGATCGTCTGGAGCCCGGCGCGCCGGCCGCGCGCCACCGACGCTCTCCGGCGATCAGCTCGTAGGACTCCTCTTCGCCCTGCACCTGCCGCACCAGGATCGGCTGGAGGAGCCCCACTGCCTTGATGGAGGCGGCCAGCGCAGCCATGGACTCCTCGTCGAAGTGGCTCCTCGGCTGATACACGTTGGGGCGGATGTGCGAGATCGGCACCACCCGGAGAACCGAGTCCGACTCCCCCATCGCCTCACTGGGGATCAGGGCGCTCAGCCCCTTACCGAGCCCGCTGCGGCGCGCCATTGCTTACCTCCTTGGCCAGCTCGCGGTAAGCCACTGCTCCCCGCGAGGCAGGATCGAACACCGTGATTGGTTGGCCGAAGGACGGAGCCTCGGAGAGGCGGACCGTCCGCGGGATCACGGCCCGGCAGACGCGATCGCCAAAGTGCTCACGCACCTCCGACGCCACTTCCACCGAGAGCCGGGTACGAGCGTCGAACATCGTCAACATGATGGTGCTGACCTCCAGGCTCTCGTTCAGGTTCGACGAAACCAACTTGATGTTGCGGAGCAGCTGGCTAAGTCCCTCCAGGGCGTAGTACTCGCACTGGATGGGAACCAGCACCTCGTCCGCCGCCGCCAGCGCGTTGACCGTGAGAAAGCCGAGCGACGGCGGGCAATCGATCAGGATGAAGTCGAAGTCATCCACGACGGTGTCGATGGCCCGCTTCAGCTTCAGCTCCCGACTGAAGGCCGGGCACGAGCTCGATCTCCGCACCGGCCAGATCGATGGTGGCCGGGACGACGAAGAGGTTCTTGAGGTTGGTCGGCTCGATGCAGTCCTCGATCGGCTGGTCGTGCATTATCACGTCGTAGATCGAATATCGAGGTTGCGGGCGTTGACTCCCAGGCCGGTGGTGGCATTGCCTTGCGGATCCAGGTCGATCACCAGGACCCGATAGCCCAGCTCGGCCAGCGCCGCCCCGAGGTTGACCGTGGTGGTCGTCTTCCCCACCCCACCCTTCTGGTTGGCAATGGCGATGACGCGGGGAAGCTCCCGCATTGTGGGCTTGGCCCCGTTGAGGAGTGCAGAGGCTTCCTGATCGATCGAGGGCGGGCGCATCACAGGCTTCTCACGCTCGCCACCCGGCTCGGTCCGGGGCCCCGACGTCACCGGCAGCTGCTCGTCCCGGGCTTTGGCGTGCCGCGGGCCCTGAGGCTCCTCGGGGGCGACCGCAGGGGCCAGCTGCTCCTCGGTCACCGCCGGGCCGGGGGGAACATCCGCGGGACTTGCCGTCGATCGGGGTTCCTCGCCGGATTCCACGCCAGAAGATGGCACGGATGGCGACGCGGCCTCCGGCGGGGGAGTGACGGAGACCTGCTTCACCGGATCGGTCGAAGTCGGGCCTCGCCCGGCCACGTCCTGATCGAACGGTGCCGGACGGGGAGGCCCCTGCTCACCTGCCCGTTCGTCGCCCGCACGGGAATCCCGCTCTCGGCGCCTAATGCGCATCAAACAGGGAGCCCGCGTCGCTGGTGCACGGCGCCTATCCTGCCGCCCGGACGGCCCGAGGTCAAGGGTTGAACGTTTGATCCTCCGTTGTTTCACGTGGAACAAGGGGAGTGAGGGGCCTCGGGCTCAGGGTCCGCCCGCTGCGCCTTTCGTTCCACGTGGAACACGGGCCGCGCCGGGCCCAGGTCAGGGATCCGGATCCGGATCCGGCCTCCAGGGGACCATCAGAGGGTTTCGAGGGTCACGTGGCGTCGTCAGAAAAGTGGCCGTTTGGCCGGCACACCGTCCCGGCGTGGGAAACGAGCAGGGCACGCGGAGCGTTGGAGCAGGGTCTGGTAGTCGAACCCCTGCCGAGTGATCCCGAGAACCTCCAGTCCCAGGTCGGCCAGTGGCTCGTGCGGCCACCGACCCGGATGGCCGGTGGTCACCTCGTCCGGTGGTTCGGAGACGATCAGCCAGCCGCCAACCCTGAGCAGGGGAGCGGCACACTCGGCGACCACCGCTGGGGGGCCGAACGAACGGGCCACGGCGATGTCGAAACCGGCCCGGTATCCCTCTTCACGACCGAGGCGTTCGGCCCTCTCTCGGACCACCTCGATCCGATCACCCAATCCCAGACGGTCCACGGCACTCTCGAGGAAGGCGGCCCGCCGGCCGTTGGCTTCGACCAGGACCAGCTGGAGGTCCGCCCAGCCCCCGGCGATGACCAGGCCGGGCAGTCCGCCCCCTGAGCCGAGATCCACCAGGCGGGGCCGGCTGAGGATCTTCGTGGCAAGTCCTCGCGCCACCACGGCAAAGCCCTCGGCATGGCGGATATGGGGCTCGATCGGGCCGGGCCCGAGGAAACCCGCCGTACGAGCGTCGCTCAGGACCTCGAAGAGTTCGGCGGGGGAGTGGCACCCCGTTCCCGCGCCGGGAACCACCGGGTCGTCAGCCGGCAGGGGCGATGACGATGTAGCGGTTCGGGTCCTCACCCTCCGAGCGGGTGGTCACGCCGGCGAGCTCGTTGACCGCGTCGTGCACGGTCTTGCGATCGGCCGGGCTCATCGGCTCGAGTGCCCGCTCCTGCCCCGAGGCCAGCACCTCCTCGGTGATCTGGATGCTGAACCGCTTGAGGGCGGCGGAGCGGCGCTCGCGGTAGCCGGCGACGTCGACCATGATCCTATCCGTCCGCGACGGACATTGACGCTGCACCACGGCCCTGGTCAGGTCCTGGAGGGCGCTCAACGTGGAGCCCCTCGGCCCGACCAGCATCCCGAGCTCGGCACCCGTGGCGGCCACCTCGACCGTCTCCTCATCGAGCAACCGGCAGGTGACCGAGCCCTCCATCCCCAACTCGGCCAGGAGGCCGGCCACGAAGGCCCGCCCGATCTCGCCCTGCTCCTCGAGCGTCATTCCCTCGGCCATGTCCACTGTCTCCTTCGCTCCTGCAGAACGCTGTCTCGCCTCTCCCGAAGCGGAACCGCCCGCCATTGGGTGGCCCGGTGTCGAGATCTCGGTCTGCGGCCCCGACCCGTTCCCTGCGACCGAGCTTCTTGCCGCAGAGCTCGACCCACTCCGGCTCCGGCGGCGGCGTGCCGACCGGCTCGACCCGGTCTTGGTCCCCGCTTCCCCGCCGGCGGGGACCGCGGGGACGTCTCCGTCCTCCTTGGCCGGCTGCTGGCCCTCCCCGCGACTCCGTCCCGATCCATTCCTGGCGGAGCCCTGCTGGCCGGACTGCCTGGATCCCTGACCGGACCGGCCACTGCGCCGCGGGCGCTCGCGCCGCGGGCGAGCGCCGATCGGACGCACCCGCGCCCGGACCCGCGCCTCGGCTCGTACCCGACCGAACAGGCCGGTCTTGGGCTCGCTCAACACGACCACCTCGGCATCGGAGACCGCGACGCCGAGCTGATCAAGCGCCCGCTCCGTCGCCTCCTCGACCGACTTGCCGGCCACCTCCACCCACTCCATCGCCTAGCGCGCCTTCCTCGTCCGTTTCGAGCGCGAGCGGGGGTGCTTGGGAGCAGCCGCTCCGCCCTGGTTGCCGTTCGAGCCCGCACCACCCTTGGGCTTGGGCTTGGGCTTGGGCGGCAGCGTGCCTTTGGCCCCAGCCGTCCCGTCGGTCGCGGTAGAGGCCTTCTTCTGAGGTGCCGGCTTGTCGAGCTTGGCGGGTGGTCGTTCCTTCTCCTTGGTCGAGCCGATCTCGCGTTCGGCCGCGACCGGTGTGACCATCCCGGACTTGAACATGATCTCCTGGGTCCCGATGCGCATGGCCGACGAGACCACCATGTAGAGGGTCGCTCCCGCCGGCACCCTGAGGTAAATGACGCCGAAGATAATGGGAAAGAACTTCTGCATGGTTTGCATCTGTGGATTGGCTGCAGCTGCCTGCGGATTACGGCTGTTCATCTGCTTCATTTGGTAGTACTGCAGGAACATCGCGGCGGCAATAAGGACGAGGTAGGGGATGACCAGAAGGGCCTGGCTCGTACTGCCGTGAATAGGAAGGTGTGTGATCGGGTCGGTCGTGTGGCTCTGGAATGGCAGGGAGGAAAGGTCCATCCCGAACCACCAATTCATCTGTCCGTTACTGACGACCAGATCATGATGCATTTGTGAATTCGTCGGTATGTATTTTGGGGAACCACATACAGATTGATGGCAGGTCGTATACACCCCTGCGGCGTTGTAGTACTTCTGGCCGTGCGCCACCGTGGCCGAGAGCCCGCGGATGAGGGTGTAGAGCACGATCAGGAAGGGCATCTGCAGAAGGCTGGGCAGGCAGGCCCCGAACGGGCTGGTCCCGTTCTCCTTGTAGAGCCGCATCAGCTCCTTGTTGAGCTCCTCCCGGTTCTCGGGGCCCTTGTACTTGGCCTGCAGCTTCTTCATCTCCGGCTGCAGGCGCTGCATGGCCAGCATCGACTTGGTGCTCTTCACCGTCACCGGGGTCAGCGCCAGCATGATGATCACGGTCAGCCCGGTGATGGCGAAGCCGTAGTTGGGCCAGACCGCGTACAGCCCGGACATGATGAGGCCGAACAGCTCGAAGAGCGGGTGGAAGATCTGGCCGATCAGCTTGAACAGGGAATTCTCGGCCAAGAGCGGGTAATTCAGCACGGCCGCTCCGCATGCCCGAGATGCGCCGGGATCGGGACCAGGTCCACGCCGTGGGGACCGAGAGGCCGGCAGCGCAGCAGCCGGCGCGCCGTGAGGCCCAGGCCGCGCCAGAAGCCGTGCAGGCTGAACGCCTCGAGCGCGTAGTTGGAGCAACTGGGGTAGAACCGGCACGGCGACACCCGCCCCGACGCCGCCCCCTGGTAGAGCGTCACCAACCCGACCGCCACACGGGAGGGCAGGCTGAGCTGGGAGGACGCTTGGTCCTCGGCATGGTCGTGCTGGTGGGGGCCGCTCACGCTCCGACTCCGGCCCGGGCGGCGCGCTGCAGCGCGATGGCCACGTCTTCTCTGAAGCGACTCGCGCTCACCGTGGCCGCCTCAGGGTCCAACCGGAGGAGGAACACACCCCTGGGCAGCATCGGGGCGGTCGAGCGGACGACCTCACGGGCTCGGCGGCGCAGGGTGTTCCGGGTCACCGCGTTGCCACAGGCGCGTCCGATTGCATAACCGACCTGGGGAAAGACGCCCTCTTCGGCGTCGTCGACCGGGGCGAAGGTGGCGCGCACCGGCCCACAGGCGCCGCGGGCGCGTGTGCGCTGCAACTGAGCGAAGGTGGAGCGGCTGGTGATCCGCCCGAGGGTCCGTGAGGCCACCGGGGTCCTCAGACGGTGAGGCGGTGGCGCCCCTTGAGCCGCCGTGACCTCAAGATGGCGCGGCCCGCCCGGGTGGACATGCGCTTGCGAAACCCGTGCGTACGGGCCCTCTTCCGGGTGTTGGGTTGATACGTCCGCTTCACGATTCAGCCTTTCGCTTACCTGTCGCGACGGCCCGGGGCGGCCCGGGGCCGGATCGTCGCAGGGTCCGTGCCGCGGCCTTGGGTACGGTCGGGCCGGCGGCGGCGAGTCGCCCCATGTTAGGCGCGATTTACCGGTGCCTCTAGTCCCGGGGGACGCCACGGTGTACCTTCGTCCGATTCCCCCTACCGGGGCCGTCCCAGACACGGTGGCTGGACACTGAATGGTGGAGAAGGGCGTTCGGCTGAAACAGTGACCCAGGCAGCAGATCTTTGGACGAAGTGCACCGGGTCGTTGCGCGACCAGGTGTCCGAGAGCACGTGGCAGCTGTGGCTCTCGGGAATCGAGCCCGTCGAGTTCAGCGACGGGGTCTTCGTGCTCTCCGTGCCCAACGGGCTCATCCGGGAGCGGATCGAATCGCGCTACCTCCTCATGATCGAGGACACGCTGGCCAACGAAGTGGGCTCCCCTGTCCGCGGCCGCCTGCAGGTCGACGAACCGGCGCCCGTCGCCGCGTCGACCGAGTTCGACCCGGTCAGTGAGGAGTCGGTCCAGGCCCACGTGCCCGATCCCACACCCACCCGCAGCGCACCGAGTGGAGCGGGGAGGGAGTCGCCAGCGGTCCAGCTCGACGCCAAGTTCACCTTCGAGACCTTCGTCGCCGCGTCGTCGAACCGCCTGGCGCACGCCGCGGCCCAGGCGGTGGCCGAGACGCCGGGGCGCTCGTACAACCCCTTGTTCATCTACGGGGACTCGGGACTGGGCAAGACCCACCTCCTCCACGCCATCGGGAACTACGTCACCGAGAACTACCCCCGCCGCAAGATCCTCTACGTCACGACCGAGACGTTCATGAACGACTTCGTCGATTCCCTGCGGACCTCCACCACCTTGGCCTTCAAACGCCGCTACCGGGACTGTGATGTCCTCCTGATCGACGACGTCCAGTTCATGGAGCGGAAGGAGGGCCTCCAGGAGGAGTTCTTCCACACGTACAACGACCTCAAGGGTGCCTCGAAGCAGATCGTCCTCACATCGGACCGCCCGCCGAAATCGATCGAGACCCTCGAGGACCGGCTGCGGAGCCGTTTTCTCTCGGGGTTGATCACCGAGATCGATCCGCCGGACCTCGAGACCCGCCTGGCCATCCTACGTTCCAAGTCGCTCAGTGAAGGTCGCGACGTCCCCGACGACGTCCTCGAATTCATCGCCTCGCACGTCAAGGACAACATCCGGGAGCTCGAAGGCGCCCTGATCAGGATCTGTGCCTTCGCCAAGCTGAACCAAGAACCCATCTCGCTCGCCCAAGCCGAAGATGTCCTTTCGGACCTGGTCCGGGCCGGGGAGCCCCGTCGGATCTCACCGCAGACGATCCTCGAGACCGTGGCCGCGACCTACGGGTTCACCGTCGACGCCCTGATCGGACCGAGTCGAACGCGTCCACTGGTCACGGCCCGTCAGATCGCCATGTACCTGACCCGCGAGCTCACCGACTACAGCTATCCCGCCATCGGAAGGGCCTTCGGCAACCGTGACCACACCACGGTGATCCATTCGGTCGACAAGATCGCAGGTCAGATGCAGGAACGGCGTCAGATCTACGAGCAGGTGACCGAACTGATCCAGAAAATCCGTGCCGGATCGACCTGACCCCGATCTGGGGATTCCTCGGCGCGGTCCCCAAGATGCCGTCTCGGGCTGGGGGCAATACCGGGGGCAAATGCTGTGGACGTCCGCCCCTGGGCCTGGGGACCACTGCCGTCGCTGTCCCCATCCCCGCGCGGGGGTCGCAGCGCCGGCCCGGCGCCCCGCGCGCCTTCCCCACCGCCATGGGGAAACCCTTTGTCCCCACCACCTGGGAATGGACCATGTCGTCCACAATCCACAGCCCTTACTACCTTTACAGATCACATACTCCTCCCATTCCACGCGTACAGGCGGCGGGGCATTCGGAAAGGACCGAGAGCGGTGAAGTTCAGATCCGAGCGCGATGCACTCGTGGACATGTTGGCGACAGCCAGTCGTGCCGTCAGCGGCCGAGGCGGGTCGTCTCCAGTCCTCCTTGGGCTCCTACTGACCTGCACCGGGAATTCCCTGAGCGTGACCGGGACCGATCTCGATCTGACCATCCAGGTCGTCGACGAGGTCATCGGGCTCGAGGACGGGAGTTGTGTCGTTCCGGCCCGGTTGTCCACCGATATCGTTCGCCGGCTCGAGCCCGGTGCGGTGACCTTCACCGACGGAGGCGACCACATCAGCATCACGGCCGCGCGGTCGGCCTTCAAGCTGCACACCTACCCGGTCGTGGAATTCCCACCGGTGGGCAAGGCCAGCGAACCTGAGGCGCAGCTCTCCGAGGCTTCTCTGGGTGAGGCGGTCCGGCAGGTCGTGCGCGCCGCGTCCCACGACGATGGCCGGCCGTTGCTCACGGGCGTGCTGCTGTCTCGGCTGGACGGCTCCCTGCGGATGGTGGCCACCGACTCGTACCGCATGGCGATGCGTGACGTCAGCGGGGCCAGCCCACTGGCGGGGGAGGAGGACCTGCTCGTGCCGGCCCGAGCCCTTTCGGAGCTCCAGCGTCTCCGTTCGGTCTCCGAGGGGGAGGGCGAAGGAGGGGCACAGGTAGGCGTGGCCACCGGTCCCAACGAGATCACGTTCTGGCAGGGCAAGGTCCGGATCAGCACCCGTCTGCTCGAGGGGCGCTACCCGGACTACAAGCAGCTGATCCCCGATGGGTACCCCAACCGTCTCCACCTCGGCAAAGAGAGCTTCCTCGCCGCGTTGCGGCGGGTGCAGCTCCTGGTGCGGGACAACACCACCCCCGTGCGGCTCTCGATGCGTCCCGGCGGTGTCGACCTGAGCGTGCAGAGCCAGGAGGTGGGGGATGCCAGCGAATCCGTGGACGGGGACTTCACGGGAGAGGAGCTGGTGATCGCCTTCAATCCCTCCTACCTGATCGACGGGGTCGAAGCCGTCGCCGGGGACGAGGTCATCGTGGAGACGGCCGACGCGTCACGAGCGGCGACCGTGCGGGGAGCCGAGGACGACGAGTTCCGCTACCTCCTCATGCCGGTGCGGGTCTCCTGAACGAGGGCGCCGCCGCGGTGGGTCTGCACTACCTGGAGCTGCACGACTTCCGTATCTTCGAGAGCGCCGTCTTCGAACCCGAGCCCGAAGGAACCACGGTGCTCACCGGTGCCAACGGGACGGGCAAGACCAGCGTGCTCGAGGCTCTGGCCTACCTCGGCACGTGGCGCTCGTTCCGCGGTGCGCCGACCGAATCCTTGGTGCGCACCGGGGCGACCAGCGCCATCGTGCGGGCCGAGTTGGAACGCGCTGGTTCCCCGACCCTGATCGAGGCCGAGATCACGACCGCCGGACGCGGCCGGACGCGGCTCAACCGCAAACCCGTGACCGCCCGTCGGGACCTCTCCACGGCGGCTCCGTGCACCATCTTCTCCCCCGAGGACCTGGCGTTGGTCCAAGGCGGTCCGCGAGGCCGGCGCGACCTGCTCGACGACGCCCTGGCCGTGCTGGACCCGGAGGGCTCGCGAGCAGCCGAGGAGACCGAACGGATCCTCCGGCAGCGCGCCGCCCTCCTCCGCCAGGCCGGCGGCCGGGTATCCGACGACGTGGCCACCACGCTCGACGTGTGGGACCAACGACTGTCCGAAGCGGCCAAGGTCCTGGTGGAAGCACGAGAGCGGCTCGCCGAGGAGCTCGCTGAGCTGGTCGCTCCCGCCTACGGACGACTGGCCGGCGGGAAGCCCTCGGTGGTCGAGATGCATTACCAGCGCAGCTGGAGCGGGGAACTGCTCCAGGCCCTGGCGTCGTCACGGACCGACGACCTGCGACGGGGGGTCAACACGGTGGGCCCCCACCGAGACGATCTGATGGTCGTCCTCGACGGGCGTGAGGCTCGCACCCATGCCTCACAGGGCGAACAGCGCTGCCTGGCCCTGGCCCTGCGCCTGGGTGTCCACCAGCTGGTCCGGGCCCGGACTCCCCTGATCCCGACGTTGCTGCTCGACGACGTGTTCTCCGAGCTCGATCCCCGAGCGGGGCGGCCCTGGTGGCGGAGCTGCCCCCGGGCCAGTCGATCCTGACCACAGCGGTACCACTGCCCCCCGGCATCACGGTTGCCCGCAGCGTGCCGATCGGGACCCTGGGGGCAGGGTGAGCCGCGGTGAGCCCGGTCCGCGCCCGGTCGGGTCCTCGGTCGCACGCCTCATGGCTCGGCTGGGCGCCCCCGCCACGCCGGCCACCCTGGACGCGCTGTTCACCCGCTGGGAGGAGATCGCGGGCGCCGAATTGAGCCAGCACGTGCGCCCCCGGCGCATCAACGGGACCACCCTGGTGCTGGCGGCCGACCACGCCACTTGGGCCACTCGAGCCCGCATGGAATCGGGGCGGATCCTCGGCGCGCTGGGCACCCGTACCGACAGCCGGATCGACCGTGTCGAGGTGGTCGTCGAGCGTCCTTGAGGGAGGCAGCGAGCGGGCACGAGGGTTGTGCGGCGCCGTGATGTGGAGCACCGGAATCGAAGTGGTGTCGGGTAGAATGGTGCGTTCGTACCGAAAGGCCGGGGAGCACCATCCGGGGATTCGAGACGCACCGCGAAGACCCTCGTTGTGAAAGGACGCGCCTGTGGCAGTGAAGGTGGACGAGACCCCGAAAGGGGGCCAGACCTCCTACGGTGAGGCCGACATCACGATCCTCGAAGGCCTCGAGGCCGTCCGCAAGCGTCCCGGGATGTACATCGGTTCCACGGGCCCGACCGGGCTGCACCACCTGATCTGGGAGGTCGTGGACAACTCCGTCGACGAGGCCATGGCGGGACGCTGTACCCGGATCGACGTAACCCTGCTGGCCGACGGCGGCTGCCGGGTGAGCGACGACGGCGCCGGCATCCCGGTCGGTCCGCACCCCAAGCACCCCAAGGTCTCGACGGCCGAGATCGTCCTGACCACCCTCCACGCCGGCGGGAAGTTCGGGGGGAAGGGCTACCAGGTCTCCGGTGGCCTCCATGGCGTGGGCATCTCCGTCGTGAACGCCCTGTCCTCCAGGCTGGTGCTCGAGATCGACCGCGAGGGCCAACACTGGGATGCGGAGTTCGAGAAGGGCGGCCGGGTGGCGCGCAAGGTCGCCGCGGTGGGACCCGCCCCTACGGACCGCGGGACGGGAGAGCCCCGGACGGGCACCACGGTGACCTTCTGGCCCGACGCCGGCATCTTCGACGAGACCGAGTTCCGGGCCCAGACCGTGGTGGAGCGTCTCCAGGTAATGGCCTTCTTGAACAAGGGCCTCGAGATCCGGTTCGCCGACGAGCGCCCCGACCCGGTGGCCAGAACGACGTTCAAGTACAACGGCGGGATCGTCGACTTCGTCAAGCACCTCAATGCCTCCAAGGAGGCGCTGTTCCGCAAGGTGGCGGCGTTCGAACAGGCCGACGAGGGCCAGGAGGTCGAGATCGCGCTGCAGTGGAACACGGGCTACCACGACTCCATCCACTCCTTCGCCAACGGCATCTCCACCGTGGAGGGCGGGATGCACGTCGAGGGCTTCTCGAAGTCGTTGACCAACGTGATCAACCGCTATGCCCGCGGCAGGAACCTCCTGAAGGAGAAGGAGGAGAACCTCAAAGGCGAGGACATCCGGGAAGGGCTCACCGCCATCGTGTCGGTCCGCCTGCGGGACCCGCAGTTCGAGGGCCAGACCAAGGCCAAGTTGGGGAACCAATCCATCCGCTCCCTGGCCGAGCGGACGACCAACCAGAAGCTGACCGAATGGCTCGAGGAGAACCCGCGGGAAGCCAGCCAGATCGTCCAGAAGGCCACACAGGCAGCCCGGGCCCGGCTCGCCGCCCAGGGTGCGCGCGACCTGACTCGTCGCAAGTCGGCACTCGACGGAGCGGGCCTGCCGGGCAAGCTGGCCGACTGCTCGTCACGGGAGCCGCGCGAGTCCGAGCTGTTCATCGTGGAGGGGAACTCCGCCGGTGGTTCCGCCAAGGACGCACGCGACCCGGTGACGCAGGCGATCCTGCCAATTCGGGGCAAGATCCTCAACGTCGAGCGCGCCCGGATCGACAAGATGCTCAAGAACACCGAGATCCAGGCGCTCATCTCGGCCATCGGCGCCGGGCTGGCGGAGGAGTTCGACGTCGCCAAGATCCGGTATCACAAGGTCATCCTGCTGGCCGACGCCGACGTCGACGGGAGCCACATCCGCACCCTGCTGCTGACCTTCTTCTTCCGCCAGATGAAGCCGCTGGTCGAGGGGGGCTACGTCTACGTGGCCCAGCCCCCGCTCTATTCGACCCTGGTCGGCCGGGAGAAGGTCTACCTGAAGGACGATGCCGCCAGGGCGGGCTTCCTGGCCGAGCACCCCGACCACAAGCATGAGTTCAACCGGTTGAAGGGCCTGGGCGAGATGGACTTCGCCGAGCTCCGGGAGACGACGATGGACCCGGTCAAGCGTTCGTTGCTCAAGGTCAACGTCGAGCAGGCGGCCCTGGCCGACGAGGTTTGCTCGATCCTGATGGGCGACGACGTGGAGCTGCGGCGCCACTTCATCCAGACCAACGCCAAAGACGTCCGCTTCCTGGACATCTGAGCGAGCAGACGGAAAGCAGATAGATGGCACGGCAGACCACACGCGGGCCCGGACGGGCCGGGGCGGGCTCCGGCTCGGGCGGCGGGGACGGCACGCCCCCCGAGCAGAACGGCGACACCGGCGGCTCGATCGAGCCGATCGAGATCCAAGAGGAGATGGAGCGCTCGTTCCTCGAGTACTCCATGTCGGTCATCGTCTCCCGCGCCCTGCCCGACGTGCGTGACGGTCTCAAGCCGGTGCACCGGCGGATTCTCTACTCGATGTTCGACAACGGGCTGCGCCCGGACCGGCCGCACAACAAGTGCGCCAAGGTCGTGGGTGAGGTCATGGGGACCTACCATCCCCACGGCGACTCGGCGATCTACGAGGCCCTGGCCCGGATGGTCCAGGAGTTCTCGCTGCGTTACCCGCTGATCGACGGACACGGAAGCTTCGGTGGGCGAGGGCCCGACGACGGCGCGGCGGCCATGCGCTACACCGAGTGCCGTCTGGCCCCGCTGGCCATGGAGCTGATGGCCGACATCGACGAAGAGACCGTCGACATGGTGGCCAACTACGACGGGTCGACCGTCGAGCCATCCGTGCTGCCCTCGCGGTTCCCGAACCTCCTCGTCAACGGCTCGCAGGGCATCGCAGTGGGCATGGCGACCAACGTGCCCCCGCACAACATGGGCGAGGTGATCGACGCGGCCATCCACGTCTTGCACCATCCCGACGCCACCTCGGACGACCTGATGCAGTTCGTGAAGGGGCCCGACTTCCCGACCGGTGCCCTGATCCTGGGCCGCCAGGGCATTCTCGACGCCTACCGGACGGGGCGTGGTTCCATCAAGATGCGCGCCGTCGCGGAGATCGAGGAGGGCCGGGTCGGCCAGCGCATCGTCGTCACGGAGTTGCCCTACCAGACCTCGGTCGAGGTGATCGAGCAGAAGATCAGCGACCTGGTCAAAGCCGGTGAGCTCGACGGCATCAGCGGGGTGCTCAACGCCTCGGCCAATCAGCAGCCGCGACTGATCATCGACCTCAAGCGAGACGCCAACGCCAACGTGGTGCTGAACAACCTGTTCAAGCAGACGCCGCTGCAGACCAGCTTCGGGGTGAACATGCTGGCGCTGGTCGACGGCGTGCCGCGCACGCTCAACCTGGCCCAGGCCGTCTCCCACTACGTCGACCACCAGATCGAGGTCATCCGCCGCCGGTCCCAGTTCCGCCTCGACAAGGCCCGTAGCCGTGCCCACATCGTCGAGGGCCTGCTGCGGGCCATCGACATGCTCGACGCCGTGATCGCCACCATCAGGGCCTCGGCCGACCGTCCCGAGGCCCGCAGCGCGCTCATGGCGGAGCCGTTCTCCTTCAGTGAGGTGCAAGCCACCCACATCCTGGACATGACCCTGGGCCGGCTCACCCGGCTGGGCCGCTCCGAGCTCGAGGAGGAGATGGCCGAGTTGCGGACCACCATCGCCGAGCTCGAGGCGATCCTCTCCGACGACGCCAAGCTGCGCGGGGTCATCGAGACCGAGATGACCGCCATCCGGGACAAGTTCGACAACCCGCGACGCTCGCGTCATCACCCACGACCCGGGGAGATGGGCGTCGAGGACCTCATCCACGACGAGGAGATCGTCGTCACCATGACCCGGGCCGGCTACATCAAGTCGGTGGCGGCCGCGGCCTTCCGGACCCAGGGCCGCGGCGGGCGGGGCGTGCAGGGCGCGCGGCTGAAGGAGGAGGACCTGGTCAGCCAGGTCGTGCACACCTCGGCCCACGCCTACCTGCTGCTCTTCTCCAACCGGGGCAAGGTCTACCGCCTGCGCGGCCACGAGATCCCCATGAAGGACCGCACGGCGCGGGGCACCGCCGCCGTCAACCTGGTGCCGCTGGCACCCGAACGAGTCGATCACCGCCATCATCGCCACCCGCGAGTTCTCGCCGGACCAGTACCTGGTCTTCGCCACCGCCCAGGGCCAGGTCAAGAAGACGGCGTTGAGCGAGTACGACAAGTCGCGGCGGGAGGGGTTCATCGCCATCAACCTGCGCGACGGCGACGAGCTGGTCCGGGTGGTGGCCACCTCGGGTCACGACGACCTCTTCGAGGTCACCCGCAGCGGCATGACCATCCGCTTCAACGAGGAGGACGTGCGGGCCATGGGCCGCGACGCCGCCGGGGTGCGCGGCATCCGGCTCCGCGAGGGCGACGCCGTGGTCTCCTGCGACGTGGCCGCCGACGACACCGACATCCTGATCGTCACCGACGCCGGCTACGGCAAGCGCACCAAGCTCGAGCGGTTCAACCGCCAGGCACGTGGCGGCCAGGGCGTGCGCGGCATCCGGCTCACCGGCACCCGGGGCAGGTGGTGGCCGCCTTCATGATCGGGCTCGACGAGCAGATCCTGCTGGTCTCCTCGGGCGGCGTCGTCATCCGCACCGCGGCGCGGGAGATCGCCTCGCAGGGCCGCGACGCCACGGGCGTGCGGGTCATGAACCTCGACGCGGGCCAGAGCGTGGCCGCCGTGGCCAGGGTGACCGCCGATACCGACGAGGAGTGAGCACGCCGAGGTCCGCTCGGGCCGATCCGGCGGGCTCAGAACAGCTTGATCGAGGTGAGCGGCCACACCCGCAGCTCGACCTTGCCCACGATGAGCGACTTGGCCATCGGTCCCCACTAGCGGCTGTCGCACGAGTCGCTCGCGGTTGTCCCCCATGACGAAGTACTGGCCGGTGGGAACCCGGTAGGGGTGGGCCAGGTCTGTCGCGGTGCCGGCCGGGCCAGGCGCGGTGACGCCCTGCTCGGAGCCGGGGAGCCAGCTCTCGTCGAGGCGCTTGCCGTTGACGTACACGTAGCCGCGGGAGAGCGAGAGCAGGTCGCCGGGCAGGCCGATGACCCTCTTGACCAGATCGTTCACCTCCGGGCCGCCGCAGTTCTCGGCCGGAGGCCGGGCGAAGACCACGATGTCGCCCCGGTGGAGGCCGTGGAAGTCGTAGCTGAGCTTGTTGACCAGGATGCGGTCGCCGATCTGCAGCGTCGGCTCCATCGACCCCGACGGGATGTAGAAGGTCTGGACCACGAAGGTCCGGAGCAGGACGGCCACCAGCACCGCCACCACCACGATCACAGCTCCCTCCCGCAGCCAGCGCGTCGTGGACGTGCGGGCCGGTGGGTGGCGGCCGTGCCGGCCGGCGGCTGATCGCCGGGTGCGGGCGGGGGGTGCGTCGACGGTGAGCGCCGGGTCGTCGGAGTCGGGCGTCACCGATGGCAGGCTAGACCGCGCCGGATAGGACGGGAGTTCGCGGGCCTGGTTGCCGGCGCCCTCACGCAGGGGCCTCGAGCGCCGTGGCCGAGCGGACTGCGAGGAGGCGCAGAGAGCTGCACGCAGCTCCACCAGGCGGACGGCCACGGCGTCCCGGCGGTCGGCCACCGCGGCGAGGTCGGCCTCCAGCCGATCGAGCACCACGGCAGCGCGCCACGGGGACCAGCGGTCGGCGCGGACCAGCGAGCGATGCGCCGCGTACAGGGGTTCGGCGCGCTCGACGGTCCCAGGATCGGCCAGCACGGTGCGCCGTGACGAAGCGGAATCCTCGGGCGCCGAAGTCAGGACGCCGGGCAGCCGCCCCACCAGCAGCTCGTTGCTGGGGTCGTCGGCCAGGCGGTGATGAAGGAGGGCGATGTCCGACGAGAGGACCTCGTGGGCCAGCTCCGAGCGCGTCGTGGACCACCTCGAGGTCGGCCCGCCAGGCACGCACGAGGGCCAAATGGGTGGCCTGCGCGGCCGTCGCACTCTGCGCCAGCACGCGGCCGACCTCCTGGAGGGAGATGGGGGCGTGGCCCGAGGCGACGGCACCGGGGCCGCCATCCCCCTCGCCCCCGTCGTGCACATGGCCTGACGCCACGGCGCCGGTCTACCACGGCCCGACCGGGTTCCGGGGGAGGGTCGGCGTGCGCCGCGCCGCATCCTTTGGTAGGGGTTTTCCCCAACTCGTCCACACCCTGTGCCCGAAGCTTTCCCCACCTCCACCTTTCCCGCGGTCCCGGGCCGTGCTTTGCTCTGTGGGTGCCGCCAACCACCGCTTCACCACGCCGCCCGGGACAGCCGTGCTGAGCCTGCAACCCTCCGCCGAGGGCGTGCTGCCCGGCCAGCTGCTCGAACGCGCCATCCGGGCCGGCTATGTGGACGCCGGGCGGTTCAACATTCCCGACTCCAACGTGCAGCCGGCCAGCCTCGACCTGCGGCTCGGTGAGCGGGCCCTGCGCATCCGGTGCAGCTTCCTGCCCGGCACGGACTCGGTGGAGGCCAAGCTCAAGGACTACGTCCTCGACGAGATCGACCTGCGGGGCGACGGGGCCATGCTCGAGGCGCGCTGCCCGTACCTGATCGAGCTCAAGGAACGCCTGGACCTGCCGGCCGGGCTCCGAGGAAAGGCCAACCCGAAGAGCTCCACCGGGCGCATCGACGTCTTCACCCGGGTGATCACCGACTACAGCGACCGCTTCGACGAGATCGCGCCGGGGTACCAGGGCCCTCTCTACCTCGAGGTGGTGCCCCTCTCCTTCGCCATCCGCGTCCGGGAGGACCTGACCCTCAACCAGCTCCGCCTGTCGATGGGCCGGCCCGGTCTGACGGACGACGAGGTGCGCCGGGCCCACCTCGAGGAGCCCATGCTCTTCCGGGACGGCGCCCCGGTGCCCGTGGAGGACCTGGTGCTCTCGCAGGGCTTGTTTCTCGGACTCGACCTCCACGGGGATGCCCGGGGGCAGGTGGGTCACAGCGCCCGTGACAGCGCCCCCCTGCTCGATCTCGCCTCGGGCGTCGAAGCGGACCCCGTTGCGTTCTGGGACCCAGTGCACCGGGAAGAGGGTGATCGCCTGGTTCTGTCGCCGAAGCGGTTCTACCTCCTGATGTCGCACGAGGCCGTGAGCATCCCCCCGAACCTGGCGGCTGAGATGACGGCCTACGACCCCACCAGCGGCGAGTTGCGGACGCACTACGCGGGGTTCTTCGATCCGGGCTTCGGGTTCGACCCGGCTGGGCGGTTCCACGGCTCGCGCGCCGCGCTCGAGGTGCGTGCGCACGACGTGCCCTTCATGGTCGAGAACGGACAGTCGGTGTGCAAGCTCACCTTTGAGCGCATGCTCGAAGAGCCCACGGCTCTCTACGGCAGCGGCATCGGCTCCTCCTACCAACAGCAGGAGGAGACGCTCAGCCGGTACTTCCGGCGCACTGGCGCGTAACAACGCGCCGGTGCCATTTGGTTGCGGGCTGGTAGCGATCTGGCGCGCACATGCCCAAGGAGTCACGGCGCGCGTCGCGGCACGCGTCACGGCGCGTCACGGCGCGTCACGGCGCGTTGGACGATGGCGTCACGCGGCCATGCGCCGATACCGCACTGCGCGGTGTGGAACATGGCGAATTGACCGCACTCTGGGGCCCGACGCGACAACTGCGAGACAACGAGACAACGCGTCGACATAGCCGCGCATTTGCTGCGCGCTCGCACATCTCTCACTCGGGATTCACACGCGTTTGTCGCAGCCCGGTGGTATCTCGATCGTTTTCGCGAATCAGGTTCCCGTCATAAGGGCATCGCTATATGGTGAGAACGAGGGGTGTTTCGGTTCGAGTGGATTCCCGTTTCGGAGCGCATGAGACCCTCAGTCCTGACGATTCCCAGAGGAGCTAGAGGGGGGCGGGTGCCCGAGCAGGCCGGTGCCGATGAGATCGCGTCACTCGAGGACGTGTTCACGTCGAGGTCGTTTGGTCGTCGCACACCGGCGCGCCCGGCGAATGGCTCCGGTGTGGCCGGAGGGCTGTACGCGGGGCGCCGCTACTTCGGGCACAACAGGCTCGTTGCCTCACTGGCGCTCGGCGGTGCAGCCCTCTCGGTGGTGGCCGGGGTCAGCGTCGGATCAGCGACCGGAGGGCGGTCGCCGTCAGGTCGGAACGGGGCCCCCACCGGGCTCGCCGCACCGGTTCCCGATGTGGCGCCGCCTTCGAGGCCCGCGCCAACGGCGACGGTGCCTCCCGCGCCGACGGTCTCGCCGAGTGCTCCGGGTGGGGCCAACGCCGCACTCACGGGTTTGCCTCTGGGCACGGGGAACGTGACCGTGTCCCGTCTGGTGCTCGTCTCGTCGACGTCGCCGGGCGGGTCGGGAGCGTCGGCCTCCACCACGGGAGCCTCGGCGTCGACCCCGAGCTCGAGCGGTGGCCCGACGAGCACCGGAGGAAGCGTGGCGGTTCCCGCACCCATGACGGTGCCCACCACCACGCCGCCCAGCACCACGACGACGCAACCGACCCAAACCGGGTCGGGGTCGTCAGGAGATGGGAATTCGGGTTCGTCGTCTCAGGGCGGGTACACCCTGGGATCGAATACCCCAGGGACAGGCCACAGCTGGGGTAGTGGTCAGGGCTCCGGCCACGGCTCGGCCTCCGATGGTGGTCCGCCGGGGTCTGGCCCGCCGGGTGCGGGCCGGGGGGGCTCTGGCGATGACGGACGGGGCGACGGGTCCCGGGGGGGCCAGAAGGGCGCGGGCGGGTCCGGTCACGGCTGGTAAGCATGCTGGTGCCTGCTCCGGCGGAGGCCGCGTCAGGCTCGAGCGAGGTCAGCCATGAACTACACGAACCTTGGGCGCTCCGGTCTGCGCGTCTCGCGCATATGCGTGGGCATGATGGGCTTCGGGAGCGGCAGCGAACGGCCGTGGGTGATCGACGAGGATGCCGCCGAACCGATCGTTCGTGCCGCCGTCGAGGGCGGCGTCACCTTCTTCGACACAGCGGACACCTACTCCGCCGGGGCCAGTGAGGTGGCCACGGGCAAGCTCGTGGCGAAATTCCTCGGCCGCGACGAGGCGGTGGTGGCGACCAAGGTCTTCATGCCCATGACCGCGGGGGAGAACGGGGGCGGCCTGGGTCGCAAACACGTGCTCTCGGCGATCGACGCCTCGCTGCGCCGGTTGCGCATGGACTACGTGGACCTCTACCAGATCCATCGGTGGGACCCGCGCACACCGGTCGAGGAGACCATGGAGGTGCTGCACGACGTCGTGCGCGCCGGCAAGGCGCGCTACATCGGCGCCAGCAGCATGTTCGCCTGGCAGTTCGCCAAGGCACAGCACACGGCGGAGACGAACGGGTGGACCAAGTTCGTGTCGATGCAGAACCACTACAACCTGATCTACCGGGAGGAAGAGCGCGAGATGATCCCGCTTTGTGCCGACCAGGGAGTGGGGTGCATCCCATGGAGTCCGCTGGCGCGGGGGATGCTGGCCGGGACGCGGACGCGGGACGGTGGTCGCCACACGACACGCTCGAACTCCGACACGTTCACGGACTACCTCTACGACCAGCCGACCGACTTCGAGGTGGTCGACGCCACCAACGAGGTAGCAGCGGCCCGGGGCGTCCCCTCGGCCCAGGTGGCGCTGGCCTGGGTCCTTTCGAGGCCGGGGGTCACCGCCCCCATCGTGGGGTCGACGAGGAAGCGCCATCTGCGTGACGCCCTGGCCGCCGAGGAGCTCACGCTCTCACCGGATGAGATCGCCGCGCTCGAGAAGCCCTACGCTCCCCACCCCGTGCTCGGTCACTTCTGACGCAGGGCGGGATCACACGGGTTCGGGGCGTTCCTCCACGACCAGGTGGCCGCTGTGGTCGAAGGCGACGGCGACCTCGCCCGCGATGAGACGGCGGAGCGGGTCGCCCACCAGCGTGCGGCGCCAGCCATCGTCGAGCCTTCCCGGCTCGCCGGCCAGCAGCTGGGCGATATCGGACCGCGTGGCCAGCAGGGCCTGATCGAAGTCGAGGTCGTCGGCCAGCTGGCGTACGACCCCTGAGCAGACCGAGACGGCCGCCGCGGAGACGGCAACGTCCCGGCCTTCGGGAGGCATGTGGAGCTGGGCGGGGGGCAGAGCCAGCCCTCGTTCGACCGCCTGGAGGATCTCGGTGGCGCGGCCCTGCGCGAGATGGCGCCCGTCCACACCGCGCATGCCCCGCAGCTCGTCGGCGCTGCGTGGCGGGCGTTGGGAGATGGCCAGCAGGGCCAGGTCGGAGAGGACACTACGCCGCGGGCGGTTGACGGCGGCCGCGGTGCGTTCGCGCCACGCCGCCACCTCCTGGGCGACGGCACGGGAACGGCGGGACATACCCCGCACGTCGCCCAGCTTCCACCAGGCTTCCTCTGGGGCGCGCACGCGGGCGCGCGCACCGAGCACCTGATCGCACTCGCTCAGGGCCCACTCCAGCCGTCCCAACGCACGGAGCCGTTCGCACAGCGCATCCTTGAGCACGAGGAGGTGGGCCACGTCGTTGACGGCGTAGGTGACCTGGCGCTCGGGGATGGGTCGGACCAGCCAGTCCGAGAGCCGGTCAGCCTTGGGGAGCGTGACCCCGAGGAGCTGGTCCACCAGCCGGGACAGCGAAGGGGTGGACATGCCCAGGAAGCCGGCCGCGATCTGCGTGTCGAAGATCCGACCGGGCACCCTCCCGCAAGCAGCCTGCAGCACGTCGAGGTCTTGTGACGCGGCGTGCGCCACCGCGAGTCCCGGACCGCCGAAGACCGCTGCCAGGGGGGCGGGATCGACCGCCAGCGGGTCGACCAGGGCGACCTCGTCGCCCCAGGCGATCTGGATCAGGGCCAGGTCGGGCACGTAGGTGCGTTCGGTGTGGAACTCGGTGTCGAAGCCGTAGACGTCCACGGCCGCGACCTGGCCGACCAGCGTGTCGAGGGCGTCGTCGTCGGTGACCATGAACGCCGAGGCGGTCATCGGTCGGAACGGTGACCGGTGCAAGGTCGAGTGCTTGGTCGGTTCGTCACCACGAGAGATGGGAGGTCGCCCGGGCCGAGCTCGGGTGGAGCGAGGCTAGCGCAGGCCGAAACTCCCAGTTCACAGCGGGTGGTCCCGCTTCTCGAGGGCACGAGGGGCTGGGTCGGCACCGGTAGGATGCTGCAGCGGGAGAGCGGCCGCCCGGCGCTCGCTCGGTTGGCGAATCCGCCGAATTCCGGCTTCGGACGGAGGCGCGGGGATCCGATAGGAGATGGAGAGTCCGTGTCCGAGGGAGAGACCGTGGAGAACGCGGAGAGCGTCGAGTCGATGCTCGAGGAGATCAGCGGGGAGCGAGCCGCGCCCGGCGCCGGGCGGGCCGGGCCGTCGGGTCGGTACGACCAGCTTTGGCAGCTGTCCATGGCCGATCCGCACACCGGGCTGGTCAACCAGCTCCTCCTCCTCGACCGCCTGACCCAGTCTTTGGTCCGGCGTCGGCGGCACGGCGGCGAGGTGGTCGCCTGCCATATCGAGTTGGACAACCTGGTGGAGATCAACGCCGACCTGGGGTATCTGACCGGGACCACCGTCTTGGGCGAGCTGTCGCGACGCCTCACCTCGGTGTTGCGGGCCGAGGACACCATCGGCCGGGTGGGGAGCAGCGAGTTGGTGGCCGTGGTGACGGTCAACGACGAGCAGGCCGTGGGGCCTCTCTTGCGGCGGCTGCAACGCGCCCTCGATCAGCCGGTGCTCACGGACAGCGGCGAGGTCCGGGTGAGTGCGTCGCTCGGGGTGGCCGTGGCGGGCGGTGACGAGTCCGCGGAGCAGCTCCTGGCCCGCGCCGACCGGTCGACGCGCGTGACCCGGCACTGACCCGTCTGGCGGAAGGGTCGATCGGCCCATCCCAAAACAGGCGGATCGGCTCTATCCCGTTTCGTCAATTCCAGCAAAATTCTTTCAATGTCGATGTACAGCGAGCTGCTCACCGGTCTGTGCGCGGATGTGGAGCCGGTGGCCCTCCCTTCGTCGAGCGACGACCTGGTGGTGATCCTGGTGCAGAACCGGCACGACCAACAGGACAAGGGGCGTTGCGGGCCCACCATGGCCGAGGAGCTGGCCCTCGAGCTGGACCACGACCTGATGCTGCTGCGCCTGTGCCGCGCGCTGGGGATCGAGAGCGATCCCACACGGTTCGCCAATCCGCTGGCCGAGCGGGAGCGGCTCGAGGAGGCCTTGCGCGACGAGGGCGTGGATTTCCGCACCCTCGACGACCACCGGCAGGTGGCCTGAGGCGTCCGATCCCCGGCGGGCCGTCGGGTGGGACCACTGTGTGCCGGGGATCAGACCCGGCTTGGTTCAGCCCCTGGTCTTGGGTGCGGGCTTGGGAGCGGGGCCGACGGCCTTGCGCTCGGCCAGGACCGCCGCGTAGACCGCGGCCTCCGTTCGCCGGCGCATGCCCAACTTCGAGAGCAGGCTGGACACGTAGTTCTTGACCGTGGCCTCGGCCAGGAAGAGCTGCTCGGCGATCTGGCGGTTGGACTGGCCCTGGGCGATCAGCTGGAGCACCCTCCTCTCCTGGGGTGTGAGCACGGTCAGGCGTGACTCGGCTTCCTGCTCCTTTCGGAGGCGGTCGAAGAGCTCCTGGGTGAGCACCGGATCGAGCAGGGACATGCCTTGACTGACCCGCCTGATGTCACCGAGGAGATCACCGCTGCCGATCTCCTTGAGGACATAGCCCGAGGCCCCGGCCATGATCGACGAGAAGAGGGCGTCGTCGTCGGAGTACGAGGTCAGCATCAGGCAGCGCACGCCGGGCGCCACTGACTGGATCTCCCGGCATACCTCGATCCCGTTGCCGTCGGGCAGGCGGACGTCGAGGATGGCGACATCGGGCTCGAGGTCGCGAATGAGCTTGAGGCCCTGTTCGGCCGTTCCCGCCTCGCCTACGACCTGCATGTCGTCCTCGGATTCGAGGAGCGTCCGCAGGCCCGTTCGGACTAGCTCGTGGTCGTCGAGGACGAACACCCGAATGGACATCCGCCCAATTTGCCACGGGAGCAGGTCCCTTGCGCCTGGGGAGGCCCTGGCGTGCGCCACGCGGCCCCCCGGCGGCCCTATCCTGGCGCGCCGTGCAGCCCCTGGACCGGATCGAGGATCCCGAGCGGCTCCGCCGCCTGGTACAAGCCATCTTGATCCTCGACGCCGAGCTCCAACTGCCGGTCGTGCTGCGCCGCATCGTCGAGGAGGCCTGCGACCTGGTCGATGCCCAGTACGGTGCGCTGGGGGTGGTGGCCGAGGACGGCCGTTCCCTCGAGCAGTTCGTCACCGTGGGACTCAGTCAGGAGGACGAGCTGGCCATCGGTCCTCGACCCACGGGCCGGGGCGTGCTGGGAGCGGCGATCGCCGGGGACCGGCCGCTCCGGATGGCCGACATCTCCGCCCACCCGGACCGGTCGGGGTTCCCCGGGCGCCACCCCCTCATGACGTCCCTGTTGGCCGTGCCGGTACGGGCGCAGGGCGAGCTCTTCGGGACCCTCTTCCTGACGAACAAGCAGGGTGCACCGGAGTTCTCCGAGGACGACGAGGAGTTGGTCGCCGCCCTCGCGGTGGCTGCGGGCATCGCTCTCGAGAACGCTCGCCTCCACGGGGTGGTGCGTGACAGCGCGCTCGACCGAGGACCGGGACCGCATCGCCCGGGACCTGCACGACTCGGTGATCCAGCGGCTGTTTGCCATTGGGCTGTCACTCCAGGGCACGGCGCGCCTGGTCGAGCGGCCTGAGGCGGTCATGCGGATCGGTGAGGCCATCGACAAGCTCGACGACACCATCCGCCAGCTCCGCAAGGCCATCTTCGACATCGAGCTCACGATCGCCAAGCAGGGGTTCCACCCCAAGGTCCTCGACCTGGCCCACGAGCTGCGCCCGGTGCTCGGCATCCACCCCCAGGTGGCGTTCACCGGACCGGTGGACGCGGTGGTCACCGGGCCGCTGGCGGACGAGGTGCTGGTGGTCCTCCGCGAGGCCCTGACGAACGTCGGCAAGCACGCCTCGGCGTCCCAGGTCGTGGTCACCATCGCCGCGGGGGACGAGCTCCGGCTGATCGTGGCCGACGACGGCAACGGGCTCGCCGAGCCCACTGAGACGGGTCTCGGCCTGAAGAACATTCGCCAGCGGGCCGAGCGCCTGGGCGGCGGAGTCGACCTCGGCCGGTCCCGCGAGGGCGGCACACGGCTCACCTGGCGCGTCCCGCTCGTTCGTCCCGAGACCGACCAGTCGTAGGGTCAGCCCGCCCGAGGACGGGCCTGGACCTGGCCGTCGAGCCCGGCCAGCGCGTCGAGGGCGGCCCCGATGCCGCGGGCCAGGACCGAGGCGTCGGGGCAGGTGACGGGGTCGACGAGGATACCCACGCACAGGCGCCCCGCGTAAGAGAGCGCGGCGACGCCGACACTGAGGTTCCCCCCGAGGGGGATGATCGGCACGGCCTCGAGGATCCGGGCCCCGAGGACGTACAGGGGCGTCTCGGGCCCCGGCACGTTGGTCACCACCAGGTTGACGAAGGGCTGATGGTGCAGCGTCCGTGCGGCCGCGGCGACCGCCACGGGGGGCCAGGCGTCGAGCGAGGTGAACAGCGTGTCCAGCGTGACCGCCTCGCCGCTGTCCTTGCCGGCTCGCGCCGCCGCAGCCACCTCGAGGAGCCTGTCGGCTGGGGTCGCCGCGCCCACGGGGACGGTGACCACCATGGCCGAGAGCCGGTTGCCGAGGAGGCGGTCGCCGTGGTGATCCGTTCCGATGGGGACCAGCACGCGCAGCGAGCGGCCTTCCATGACCTCACTTCGGGAGGAGAGCAGGTCGTGCACGCCGGCGGCCACCGCAGCGAGCAGGAGATCGTTGAGCGTGACCCCCGTGCGCCGAGCCGCCGTCAGGAGAGGCTCGAGCTCCCGCCGGACGGCGAGCACGCGCCGGTCGCACTCGATCGGCCTGTTGAGCGAGGAGCCGTGCCGCCCGATCGGGTTCCCGATCACACCGGCCAGACCGGCCCCGTAGCCAGCCAGTGACCGGCCCGCCGTGGCCGGATGCCGCAGCGCCCGCCAGCCGCTGCCGGCGGCGAGGCCCGACAGTGTCCGCAGGCGTCCCATGCCGGCCATGGCGGCCGCGAGCCGACCTGGTCCGGGCGCCGGCTCCCATGCCGGTACCGGGGCCGGGGGACCGGGACGTGGCTCGGTGTCGAGGAGGACGGCGGTCAGCTCCACCCCGGCCAGGCCGTCGGCCACGGCGTGGTGCAGCAGCTCGACGAGCGCCACACGTCCACCGGCCACTCCGTCGACCAACCAGATCTGCCATAGGGGACGGGCGCGGTCGAGGGGTGTGGCCATCAGGCAGGCGCACAGCTCGAAGAGCTGGTGCTCGTCCCCGGGTGCGGGCAGCGCGGCCTGACGTACGTGCTCGGCCACGTCGAAAGCGGTGTCGTCGACCCATACGGGGGGCGCCTCGGCCCCGAGGGGGAACTGCACGACCTTGCGGAGCTTGGGCACCAGGTGCAGACGGCCTGCCACTCGCCGCCGGAGGTCGTCGATGCGCAGACGGCCGCGCTCGTCGTGGAACGGGGACCCCTCGAGTATCCCGATCGAGCCCATGTGCATGGGCGTGGCCTCGGACTCGAGGGCGAGGAACGAGGCGTCCAGAGCCGAGAGGGCGTCAGCTGCGGGCACCGTCGTCCTCGTGAGCCCGTGGTGGTACGCCGAATGTGGTGAACCCGTCCGCCACGTGGACGGCGAGTGCGGCCGCGTCGGGAACGGCAGCGGTGTCGGCCGTCACGGTGACCGCGGCCCGGTCGGCGCACGAGACCAGCGAGGCGCTCAGCGCGGCACCCGACGGCGGGGTGAGTGCGTAGATCGTCTCGAGCTCCGCGCCGGCGAGCCAGGCCCGATCGCTCGGTCCGGGGATGTCCGAGATGCAGAAGTCGGTCCCCGTCAGCAGGGTACTCCACGCCGAGCGGGCAACGGGAGGGGGCAGCGTGCTGAGCAGGGTGGCGAGCACATCGCTCAGGGCGAGTCCCGGGGCGTTCTTCCATGCGGTGGTCCGGGCCCGGACCTCGGCCATGCAGTCGGCCGGGTCGGCGTGGATGGGAAGCACGAACCGGGCGGGGACGAACTGGTTGCCGGCCTCGGGATCACCCGGGGCGCGCACGCTGACCGGCATGAGGGCGCGAAGCGAGGACACCTGACTTCCGTGCTCGGCGTGGTACTCCGCCAGGCCACGCAGGACGGATGCGACGAACACGTCATTGATGGTGGCCTTCCACGCGGTCGCCGCGGCACGCAGCTCGCCCAAGCCGAGATCGAGCACCTCGACGTGACGCCGACAGCTTCGCCCCCTCATGATCGGGGAGAGTGGCGTGGGCGCGGGCGTAACGAGCCGTGCCACCGAGGTCGCCAGCGCCACCAGGTCTACGGCGGATCGAGCCGGGTGGGCCAGCGCGCCGGTCAGCGCCAGCGGCCAGTGGCCGAGGCCGTCCCGGCACGGTGGTTCCGACCTCTGCTGGCGCGGCGCCGAGCCTGGGGACCCGGCGGACCCGCCTTCGAGGAGGTGGCCGACCACGCGAAGACCCCCGATCCCGTCGATCAGGGCATGGTGCACCTTGAGCACGACGGCACTCTGGCCGGGCCCCACGTCCTCGACCAGTACGGCCTCCCACAGGGGCAGCGCCGGGTCGAAACCCGTGGTGGCCATGGTCTGCGCCAGGTCGAGCACGTCGCGCCGGTTCCCGTGCGCAGGCAGGCGCATCCGTCGCAGGTGGGTGGCCAGGTCGAAGGCGGGGTCGGGGACGAAGGAGGGACGTCCCGGAGTGGCGCGGGCGGTCACGACCCACGAGCGCAGTCGCGGGACGCCGCCGGTGAGCGCCAGCACCCGGGCCTGCAGCAGATCCCAGTCGGGGCAGCCGTCGAACATCATGACGGCCACCACCGTCGGCCGCAGCACCGGGTCCGCTCCAAGCGCCCACAACAGGGCGTCGGAGCCACTCATGGTGTCGACGTCCGATGGGGCGGTCCCTCGCTCGCTCATGGTGCTCCCTCTTCAGGGGCCGAGTCTGAGACACGTGCCGCAATGGGTATAGAGCCGGAAGTCCTGACTCACCCCGTGCCGGTGCAGCGCGTCGCGACGTCATCGCCGGCCGCGATGCGCGCCCCGTCGCCGTTGCCGCGCCCTAGCATTGGAGCGGCCCAAGAGCAGCGGACCGTTGGTGCGGGGGCCTGACGGAGATGGACGGACCGCTGCGTGAAGGGGGAGCGTGATGAGCACCACCGCAATGCCGGTGCCGGCGCCACGGCGAGGACTCGCCAATGCGTTCGGGAGGCGCGAGCTCTCGCGGTATCCCGATACATGGCCACGGATCGGCTATCTGGGCATCGTCGTGCTGACGACGATCATGCTGTACTACCTCTACTACGTGGAGGGAGCGGTGACGCCCCGGATGCTGCCTTCCCTCCACATGTCGTTCCAGTTCTTCCTCTACCTCTTGGTGGTCTCCAACGCGATCGGGGCGTTCGAGCGCGTTTCTCGGTGGGTTCTCCGACAGGATCGGCCGGGCCAACCTCACCATCTACGGAACGCTGGTCGTGGCGCTCGTCCAGCTCTTCGCCATCCCGCACATCACCGACCGGTGGTGGTTCGCGGCGGCGTACTGCGTGATCGGGTTCGTCGAGGGCGTGATCCTCGTGTCGACGCCGGCGCTCATGCGCGACTTCTCGCCGCAGATGGGGCGTGGCGTGGCCATGGGCTTCTGGGCGCTGGGGCCCACCATGGGAAGCCTCGCCGCGAGCCTCGTGGCCACCCACACCCTCGATCATCTCAAGCCCTGGCAGGACCAGTTCGTGATCTCGGGCCTGGTGTGCATGGGTGTGGTCGTCATTGCCTTCTTGTTCCTGCGCGAGCTCTCGCCACCGCTGCGTGACCAGCTCATGGTCACCGAGCGCGAGAAGACCCTGGTCGAGGCCAGGGCCCGCGGGATCGACGTCGACCGGGCCATGGTGCACCCGCTGCGCTCGATGCTGCGCCTCGACCTGATCTCGTCGTCGATCGCGATCTCGCTGTTCCTGCTCTTCTACTTCGCGTCCGTGAGCGTGCTGACCATCTACTGGGTTGTCACCTTCAGCCGCACGGCATCGCAGGCCAACGGCATCAACGTCTGGTACGCGGCGTTCCTGTCCGGCGGGCTCGTGGTCGCCGGGCTGCTCTCGGACCTGGTCCGGGTGCGCAAGCCGTTCATGCTGTTAGGCGCCATCTTCGCCGTGATCATGACGTGGTTCCTGATCGTCCAGGCCGACCATCGCACCACCGGCTACTACTCCAACGTCCTGGTCATCGTCCTCTTGGCCGTGGCCATCGCCATCGCCTACGCCCCGTGGATGGCGAACTACACCGAGCAGGTCGAGTCGCACAACCCGGCCCTCTCGGCGACCGGTCTCGCGGTCTGGGGCTGGATCCTTCGCATCACGGTGGCGCTGTCGTTCCTGGTGCTGCCCCACGTGATCACCACCTCGACCACCCTGGTCGACTACCAGAATGTGGCGCCCACGCTGCAAGCGATGGAGGCGGCGCAGCCGTACTCTCCGTCGGCCACGGCGTGTGCCACCAGCCCGGCGCCGGGGTCGGTGATCGCCGACCTGCGGGCCACCGGCGACGTCGGTCCGAAGACCCTGGCCACGATCCTCGAGAGCTGCAACACGTCGCACAGCCTCTTGGCCGCCGCCGTTGCTGCCGGAGGGTTGGGAAATCCCCAGGTCCAGGGCCTGCAGGCGTACCAGCCGCTGGCCACGGCGATCCGTGAGGGTCACCCGGTCAGTCAGGCCCAGATCGACTCGGTGGGCGTGCACTCCCAGAACCTGGCCAGCCTGTTGACGGCCGAGCAGAAGCTCGTGCCGGCTCAGCGCTCGTCACCGGGCGAGTGGAAGCGCTGGTGGACGGTCTGCCTCATCGGCCAGGTCATCTTCGCCGTGCTCGTCTTCTTCATGCGGGGCCGGTGGAGCCCGCGGGCGGCCCGCCGTGACTTCGAGGAGCACGAGCGCCGGGTTTCCGAGGAGCTGGCCAAGCTGGCCCAGCAGGAGGCGACCGCGGCGACGGTGTGAGGAGCGCCGGGAGCATTGGCCGTGTCTCGTCTACGTGGGGCCAGGCGGGGTGGGCCGGCTGGCCAGGTACTGGTCCACCGACCGGTTGACGTACTCGAGCATGTCGGGACTCATGCGGTGGAGGCGCCTGCGTGCGCTTCAGAGCGGGTGTGCTCCGATTGTCGTCGACCGATCCGGACACCAGGGCCTCCTTCACGCGGCGCGCCACCGTGTCTGGGTGTCAGCCCCCTCGACGTCCGCCGCGAGAGGCCAGCGTGGCAGCGTTGGCCAGTCCAGCAGACGGCGGGTCGGCGTGCCCGGCGACCAGGGGAGGTGTCGGCCCGGGGCTACGGCCGACGACGGCGTTCGGTGGTCGTGGTTGGTTGGTGGGCGAGGCGGGACTTGAACCCGCACATCCTTTCGGACACAGGAACCTGAATCCTGCGCGTCTGCCAATTCCGCCACTCGCCCGAGTGACCGGGCAACACTAGTCGCTGGCACCGTGGCCCCGAGTGCCGGGAGCGACCCCGCGGGCGGAGGTGACCAGGTCAGGCGGTCGCGCACACCCGGGGTGGCGACGTGGACCGGTATTCTCTGGAGGACCATGGGACTCCAGCAGTTTGAGGAGCGCCTCGAGCGTCTGGTGGAGGGTACGTTGGCAAAGCCATTCCGCAGCAACCTCCAGCCGGTCGAGATCGGCCGGCGGCTCACGCGCGAGATGGACCTGCACCGCCGGGTGGGGGTCCGGGGACTCATCGCGCCCAATGCCTTCGCGGTCACGCTCTCGGCAGCAGACGTGAGCCGGTTCTCCAATTTCATCGATGCGCTGTCCCGCGAGCTCTCCGACGCTGCCCGCGAGCATGCCCGGGTCGAGGGCTACGCCTTCGTGGGTCCGGTGGAGGTGGAGGTCTTCGAAGGCGCCGAACTGAAGGCCGGGCGGTTCACCGTCACGGCCGAGGTCCGGGAGAGTGAGGACGGCGGCTTCCTGGCCGAGGTGCTCCTGCCAGACGGGCGCCGTGTCACGGTGGGCTCGGAAGCCCTGGTCATCGGCCGTCTCCCGGGGTGCGACGTGGTCCTGGCGGATTCCAACGTGAGCCGGCGCCATGCCGAAGTCCGTCGCCGGGGGGATGGCGTCTTCGTGACCGACCTGGGTTCCACCAACGGGACCAGGGTGAATGGCGCACCGGTGCGCGAGCAGCTGCTGGCCAGCGGCGACGAGATCAGCGTGGGGTCGACGAAGCTCATCTTCGAGATGTCGTGACGGCACCTGGTGCGGTGGCGGTCCTGATCGCCACGCAGAACCTCGATGCCGTGCTCCGGATCATGCAGTGGGGCGTGATCGCGCTCATCTTCTTGTTCTTCCTGCGTGTCATCAGGGCCGTCTGGGTCGAGATGAGCCCGGTCACTGTCCGCAAACCGCGGTCGATGCGGCGTCAGGAGCGCCGGGAGCAACGCGCTGCCGTGGCGGCGGCGGCCCCCGCCCGCCCGGCCAAGGCAGGCCGGCGCCGGCCGCTCTTCCTCAAGGTCGTCCAGCCCGCCGACCACGCCGGTCGCACGTACGACCTCGACGACGAGTTGACCGTCGGGCGCTCTCCGGGGTGTGGAGTGGCCATGCCCGACGACATCTACACCTCCACGCTGCACGCGCGGCTCTTTCGCCACAACGACCAGGTGTGGGTGGAGGATCTGGGCTCCACCAACGGCACGTTCGTCAACTCCGAGCAGATCAAGAAGGCGGTCCGCCTGGGCAAGGGTGACCACCTGCAGATCGGGTCCACCGTCTTCGAGGTGGCGCGGTGACGCTGTTGCGGTCCGGCTCGGCCACCGACGTCGGGCGAGTCCGCGCGGTCAACCAGGACATGCCGCTCGAGCGGCCGAACCTCTTCGCCGTGGCCGACGGGATGGGTGGGCACGTCGGGGGGGAGGTGGCGGCGCGGGTGGCGGTCGAGACACTGGCGCTCGCCTTCGAGCAGACCCCCACCCTCGAGGGGCTGCGGGACGCGATCACCCGCGCCAACGCTGCCGTTTGGCACGAGAGCCACGTCAACAGTGACCTGCGGGGCATGGGGACGACCCTGACCGCCATGGCGCTGGTTGGGGGGGGCGTCGGAAGGGACATGGTGGCGCTGGCCAACGTCGGCGACTCGCGGGCTTACGTCTACGCCGACGGCGCGCTGGTCCAGGTGACCGACGACCACAGCCTGGCCGAGGAGCGCATGCGCCTCGGGGAGATGACCGAGGCCGAGGCGGCCGTGCATCCGCAGCGCCACATCCTGACCCGGGCGCTCGGCGTCGCTGCCGAGGTCGAGGTCGACATGTGGGAGCTCGGGCTGCGCACCGGCGACCGGGTGCTGCTGTGCTCAGACGGCCTCTCCAACGAGGTCGATCTGGGCGAGATGGCGGCCATCCTCGGCCAGGTCGCAGACCCGCACGAGGCGGCGACCCGACTGGTCGAAGTGGCCAACGAGCACGGAGGCGCCGACAACATCACGGTCGTCGTCGTCGACGTGCAGGTGGCGGAGGATCGTGGCGGGGAGCGGGTCCTGGTCACCGCGCTGTCTGCGGGATCCGCCGCGTCCGGCGTGGTCGGCGGCGTGCCGTCCGTCCATCCGTCCGAGTCGTCCCCTGCCACGCCGTCCCCTGCCACGCCGTCTTCTGGCCCGACCGCATCGTCGAATGCTGGTCCGGGCACCGGCGGAGCGGCCGGCGTTCCGACCCCGCGGCCCGACGACACGGCCGTGATCCGAGCGGTACGCCCCGACGACACCCTGGCCCCCGGGGCGCGCCTCGGTTTCGGCCCCGAGGAGACCGTGCTGGCCGAGGTCGGTCCTCGCAGCGACGAGTTCTTCGTGGGGGCCGGCTCGTCGGCCCCCCTGTCCCGCTCGACCACCCGGGTCCCGCCGCCACCGTTGCCACGATCCCCCGAGAGCGAGACACGGCGCGAGAGGCGTCGACGGCTCGGAATCCCTCACCGAGTCACATTCCGGGTGATCGGCTTCCTGCTCCTGATTGCCGCGGTTCCGGTGGCCGCCTACTTCGTCCTGCACTGGTACGCCTACGACAACTGGAGGGTGTCGCTCGAAGGCGACCAGGTGGTGATCACCCAGGGCCAGCCTGGCGGTGTGCTGTGGTTCAACCCCAAGGTGGTGGATCGCACGGCCTGCCGCGCCAGCGACGTGACACCCTCGGCCAGGGCGGCGCTCAGGTCCGGGGTCGACAAATCGTCGCTGCACAGCGCGGCAGGATTACATCAAGCAGATCACCGGGCCGAACTCGTGTGCGTCGCCCACCACCAAGAGAACGACCGCCGGCACGGCAGTGACCACCACGACGGCCGGTTCGCCCGCCGGGCCCACGACCACGGTGTCGTCTGGCCCATGACGCGCCCGACCGGTTCCCGACGTAGAACCCGTCCAGCGTAGGCTCGGGGCCCGATGCAACCGGTCGAGACCCCGCGCGTCTATTCAGGACGCTACGAGCTGACCCACCTCATCGCCCGTGGCGGGATGGCCCAGGTGTACCGGGCCATCGACCTGCAGCTCGACCGGCCCGTCGCGCTCAAGGTCCTGTTCCCCGAGCTCTCGGTCGACCGCACCTTCGTGGACCGCTTTCGTCGGGAGGCCAAGGCCGCGGCCAACCTCTCGCATCCCAACATCGTCCCCGTCTTCGACTGGGGAGAGGACGACGGCGCCTATTTCATCGTGATGGAGTACGTGGACGGCCGACCGCTCTCGGCTGTCCTGCGTGACCCCACACCCATGCCACCCCACCAGGTTGCCGTCATCGGTGCCGGTGTGGCCGCTGCGCTGGCCTTTGCCCACCGCCACGGTGTGATCCACCGCGATGTGAAGCCCGGGAACGTGCTCATCACTCCCGAAGGCGGTGTCAAGGTCACCGACTTCGGCATCGCCCGGGCGGTCAACACCGAGGAGAGCCTCACCCAGACCGGCGCGGTCATGGGGACCGCTGCGTACTTCTCCCCCGAGCAGGCCGAGGGCAAGGGCGTCGACGCCCGCAGCGACATCTACTCGCTGGGCGTCGTCCTCTACGAGATGGCGGTCGGGCGCCCCCCGTTCACCGGGGCCTCCCCCGTGGCCGTGGCGTCGAAGCACGTCCGTGACCAGCCTCCCCTGCCGCGTCAGGTCAATGCCGCCGTGCCGCCGGCCCTCGAGGACGTGGTCATGAAGGCCATGGCCAAGAATCCCGACGACCGCTACCGTTCGGCCGAGGAGCTGCGGGCCGACCTGCTCCGATTTGCCGACGGGCGCCCGGTGGAGGCGGGGGACGCCGCCGCGACGTCGATGATGGCAGCGGTCGGGACCACGCAGATGATGAGCGGCATCGGGCCATCGACCGGCGTCGTCCCCGTAGCCACACCCGCCGCCGGGGTGGCGGCGACCGACGATGACGCGAATGCCAGGAAGCGCCGTACCCGCCGACTGGTGGGGCTGCTGGTTGTGCTGCTCGTGGCGTTGGCCGTGATCGCCTATTTCCTGTTCAGCTCGCTGCTCGGGGGCAACGTGACCGTTCCCGACGTGGTGGGGAAGTCCGCAGTCCAGGCCACGCAGATCCTCCAGGGCGACAACCTGGCCGTGGGCACCACCAAGTCAGTCGCCAGCACCACCGTGGCCAAGGGTGTCGTCGTCTCCACCGATCCCAAGGCGGGGACCTCGGTCTCCAAGAACGCCTCGGTCGACCTGGTGGTGAGCGCCGGGCCGCCCGTGGACGTGCCCTCCGTGGTCGGCCAGACGTTCACGCAGGCCACGCAGCTGCTCAGCGGCGCCGGCCTCGGCTACACGGTCAAGTACGTGTCGAGCAACAAGCCGGTCGGGACGGTCCTGGCCCAGGATCCGGCCGGCGGTCAGAAGGTCGTGTCCACCACCAAGGTGCAGCTCACGGTCTCGGGAACGCAGACGTCGGTGACCGTGCCGAGCGTGCTCGGCCAATCGGCTGCCGGGGCGGGTGTGACCCTGGGTCAGGCCGGGCTCACAGTCGGGAACACCACGTCGGCGTGCTCGGGTCAGTACGCCGCCGGACTGGTCCAGTCCCAGAACCCCGCGGCGGGCACCACGATCTCACCCAGCCGGTCGGTCGACATCGTCACATCCAACTGCGTCACCGTGCCCAACGTGGTCGGGCAGTCCTCGGCGGGCGCGCAGTCGGCGTTGGGCGGGGCCGGTCTGTCGGCCAGTGTGACCACGGACACCTCCTGTCCCAACGGGGCCGCGCCCGGGACGGTGGACAATCAGAACCCTGGGCCCAACGCGCTGGTGTCCTCGGGCACCACGGTGAACCTCTCGGTCTGTCAGCAGGCCACGACGACGACCACCAGCAGCTCCACCACAACTTCCAGCTCCACCACCACCACCACCTAGGGACCCTGACCGTCCGGCCCGGCTAGTCCTCCAGCCGGGTTGACCCTGTCGGGGTCAGACCCGAGCGGAGCTGCCGAGCCCGGCCAGGAAGTTGCCGAGCAGTGCCGGTCCCGAGGCCGTGAGGACCGACTCGGGGTGGAACTGGACCCCCTCCACGCGCAGCGTGCGGTGGCGCAGACCCATGATCACCCCGTCGGACGAGGTGGCCGTGACCTCGAGCACCTCGGGAACCGTGGCCGGGTCGATCACAAGCGAGTGGTAGCGGGTGGCCACGAAGGGGTTGGGCAGCCCGGCGAAGATCCCTCGCCCGTAGTGATGGATCTCGGAGGTCTTGCCGTGCATGAGCGCCGGGGCGGGGACCACGGTCCCGCCGTAGACCTGGCCGATGCACTGGTGGCCGAGGCACACGCCGAGCAGCGGGATCTCGCCGCCCAGTGTCTCGATCGCCTCGAGGCTGATCCCGCCGTCTTCGGGCCGCCCGGGCCCCGGTGAGATGAGCACGGCGTCGGGGTGGGCGGCGCGGATGCCGGCCATGTCGATGGCGTCGTTGCGGTGCACGACCGGTTCGGCACCGAGCTCACCGAGCTCTTGGACCAGGTTGTAGACGAACGAGTCGTAGTTGTCGATGACCAGTACTCGGGGTCCCATGGGCCGACGAGCGTACCGCCCTTGATCGGGAGTCGGCGCTGGCTAACCTCTCAGCGTGGCAACGAGCACCAAGGGCCCCGGAGGGGCGTCGCGCCGGGGCAGGTCGGCCTCGGGGCGCGCCGCCAAGGTGGGACGCTACAAAACGGCCGAGGAGAGCGGGCGCTACACCGCGCCGATCCCCCGGAGCGTGCGCCAAAGCCCGAAGTGGTACGGGGTCCTGCTCCTGGTACTGCTCATCGGTGGCGTGCTCGTCATCACGATCAACTACCTGGGCCACCTGCCGTTCATGGCCCACGGCTCGCCCTGGGGTCTGGTCATCGGCCTGGCCATGATGTTCGCCGGTTTCCTGCTCGCCACCCGATATCGCTGAGCCTCGGATAGCGGGCGCTACACCGCGCCGATCCCCCGGAGCGTGCGCCAAAGCCCGAAGTGGTACGGGGTCCTGCTCCTGGTACTGCTCATCGGTGGCGTGCTCGTCATCACGATCAACTACCTGGGCCACCTGCCGTTCATGGCCCACGGCTCGCCCTGGGGTCTGGTCATCGGCCTGGCCATGATGTTCGCCGGTTTCCTGCTCGCCACCCGATATCGCTGAGCCTCGGATAGCGGTCCGGCGGTCGCCGACCCGTTCTGTTCGGACCGCCCGCTCGGTTCAGCCCAGCCGCTCGATGATGGTGGCGTTGGCCATGCCGCCGCCCTCGCACATGGTGAGCAGCCCGTAGCGGCCGCCGGTCCGCTCGAGCTCGTTCACCAGGGTGGACATCAGCTTGCCGCCTGAGGCGCCGAGTGGGTGGCCCAGGGCGATGGCCCCGCCGTTGGGGTTCACGATCTCCATGTTGGGGTGGTGCTCACGCTCCCAAGCCAGGACGACGGAGGCGAACGCCTCGTTGATCTCGACCGCGTCGATGTCGTCGAGCGTCATCTTGGCCCGCTCCAGAATGGTGGCGGTGGCCGGGATCGGCCCGGTGAGCATGGTGACCGGGTCCACTCCCGCCAGAGCGAAGGCGTGGAAGCGGGCCCGCGGGCGCAGCCCGAGGGCGTTGGCCTTCTCCTCGCTCATGATCAGCACGGCGGATGCCCCGTCGGTGATCTGGGACGAGTTCCCCGCCGTGATCTTCCCGTCCTCCTTGAAGGCGGGCTTGAGCCTGGCCAGCACCTCGACGCTCGAGTCGGGCCGGATGCCCTCGTCGGCGGAGAAGATCTCGTCGGTGTCGTTGCCCTGGTCGTCGCGCACGGGGACCGGCACGATCTCGTTCTCGAACCGCCCCTCCTCCGAGGCCCGGGCGGCCCGGTGGTGGCTGCGCGCCGAGAACTCGTCGAGTTCCTCACGGGTGATGCCCCAGTTGTCGGCGATCATCTCGGCGCCGATGCCCTGCCCGGGGAGCCCGGTCTCGCGGTAGCGCTCCATCATCCGAGGTCCGAAGGGGAGCCCGTGCTCGGGCACGACCGAGGATCCCATGGGCGCCCGGGTCATCGACTCGACACCCGCGGCCACCACGATGTCGTAGGCGCCCGCCATCACGCCCTGCGCCGCGAAGTGCATGGCCTGCTGCGACGAGCCGCACTGCCGGTCGAGGGTGGTGCCGGGCACGGACTCGGGCCAGCCGGCGGCCAGGACGGCATTGCGGCCGATGTTCACGGCCTGCTCGGACACCTGGGTGACGCAGCCCATGATGACGTCGTCAACCTGGGCCGGGTCGAGCCGGTTGCGCTCGGCGACGGCCCTCAGGACCTCGGAGGCCAGGTCGACCGGGTGCCAGTTCCGAAGCTTGCCGTTGCGCTTCCCGCCGGGGGTCCGAACGGCATCGACGATGACGGCGGTGGTCATGGTGTTCCTCCCATCAGGTGGCCGGTCCGGCCACGGGCCATGCAGTCTGGACGGCCCCGGTTGCGCGCGGTTCCGAGCCGCTGCATCCTACCCGTCGGTGACCTGGCCCAGGCCCGGTGACCGTCACCCGTGGCGACCGGATCGCTCCCGCGGCACCGGTCCTTGGTGCCGGTGTCTTCAAACCGGGACGTCGAGCGAGGAATGCACGTCAGTCAGCTCCTCGGTGGCCTGCCAGAGTGCGGCAGCCAAGGCGGTGTTGCGCGCTCGGGCCGAGGGGCGGCTCACGCGCGGCGGCCCGATGAGCCCGACCGCGCCGCCGGGGCCCACGTGCTGGCCCGAGCGCACCGACGACGAGGTGGCGGCACAGAGCACCGGGAGCGCACCCGCCTCGGTCGACTGACCCAGGGTGGCGCCGATGGCCCTGGCCAGGGCACGGGGGACGCGGCCGCGCCCGAAGGCCGTCCCGTTGCCCAGCAGACTGGAGCGCGACCAGCCCGGGTCCGCGGCCAAAGAGGCGGTCGAGAGGTGGCAGGCCTCGAGCCGCCGGGCGAGCTCGAGGGCGAACAGCACGCCGGCGAGCTTGGAGGCGGCGTATCCAGGCCATGCCCCGCGGGGCGTGGCACCGCCGACGTCGTCGAGGCGGATCCGTCCGATCCGGTGTACCGAGGAGGTGACGGTGACGACTCGTGACCGCTCGGTCGTGACGATGCGGTCGAGGAGGAGGGACGTCAGCACGAAGTGACCGAGGTAGTTGGTGGCCATGAGCCGACCCACCCCCGCCGAGACGGAAGCGGGCTGGCGTGTCCCGAACACCGCGGCGTTGTTGATCACCATGTCGAGGCGTGCATGGGTCGCGAGCACGGCCTGGGCGGACCGGTGCACGGAGTCCAGGTCGGCCAGGTCGAGGTGGAGGAGCTCCAGGGAGGACCGGTCGAGCTCGCTCTCGAGCTTGTCCCGGGCTCGGCGCGCCCGTTCCTCGTCGCGGCAGGCGAGGATCACGTGGGCGCCGTGTTCCGCCAAGGCCCCCGCCACCGCGTAGCCGATCCCACTGTTCGCCCCTGTGACCAGGGCCACCCGCCCGGTGAGGTCGCCCATGTCGGCGGCAGACCAGGTTGGGGCCCCCGTGGCCTCGCTTCCGGGGATCACGCGTTGCCGATGTGGTCGGCTGGGACGCGACCGAGCTTCCCCGCCTGGTAGTCCTCGAACGCCTCGATGATCTCGTCGCGCGTGTTCATGACGAACGGGCCGTGCGCGTAGACGGGCTCGCCGATCGGACGTCCACCGAGCACGAGCACGTCGAACGCTCCGTGGCGTGCATCCTGTGCGGAGTCGGCCCGGAGGCGCAGGGTGTCCCCGGCACCGAGGACCGCCAGTTCCCCGCCGTGCAGCGGGCGCGCGTCCACGCCGACGGTACCGGTCCCCGAGAGCGCGTACACCAGCGCGTTGAACTGTCGGGGCCACGGCAGGTCCAGCTGGGCACCCGACTCGACGGTGGCGTGGACGAGCGAGATGGGAGTGTGGGTCGAGCCGGGCCCGTGGTGGCCGGCCACGTCACCGGAGATCACCCGAACCAATGCCCCACCGTCCGGAGAGGTGAGCAGCAGGACGCGATCGCCCTCGATGCCCTGGTAACGCGGGTCGAGCCACTTGTCGGCAGCCGGCAGGTTCACCCACAACTGGATCCCGTGGAAGAGGCCACCGGTGGCGATGAGCTGCTCGGGTGGCCGCTCGATGTGCAAGATGCCCGACCCGGCCGTCATCCACTGGGTCGATCCGTCGGTGATGAGGCCCCCGCCGCCGATGGAGTCCTGGTGCTGGAAGGTGCCGTCGATCATGTACGTCACGGTCTCGAAGCCGCGGTGGGGGTGCCACGGCGTGCCCTTGGGCTCGCCGGGCGCGTACTCGACCTCGCCCATCTGGTCCATGTGGATGAACGGGTCGAGCTCGGCCAGCGAAACGCCGGCGAAGGCTCGGCGCACCGGGAAGCCCTCACCCTCGAGGCCCGACGGAGCCTCGGTGATGCTCTTGACCGGCCGTAGCTGCTCCGACCCCGTTGCGGCGGGGATCCGGGGCAGGACCAGGTTGTCTGGAACGGTGACTGCTGGCATGGCGGCCTCACTCTCGTTGCGTTCTGTGCTCCCGTGGTGCACCGACCGTGCTGCGGGCTCGGATTCGGAGGACCCGCCGCGCTCCATTCCAACACGCGTGCGGGCGGTTGTGTTCCGGCCCCGAATCGGTCGAGAACGGGACATCGGACGGACAATTCGCCCGGTCCAACATGTACACGTCAGGGAGACTCCGGAACACTCCGAGAAGGAAGAGGTGAAGGCGCTTCGGCGCCCAGAGGGGGCTGGAATCATGATCTCGAGATGGATGCTTGGCGCGCTCGCCTTGACAGGCCTCGGCGCCGGAGCTGCCCTTGCCGGGTCGCCGCCGTCGCACGGGGCGAGCCCTGGCTCCCTGGCCGAGGCCGAGCAGCTCTACCAGCGCGAACTGGCGCTCGGTGGACGCGCCGCGTACCTCCAGTCCGCGCTCTCGGAACAGCACGCGTCGTCCAGCTCCCCGGGGCCGACCGCCCCGACCACCCCGACCACGGCTCCTCCGGCAGGTGCGCCGCCGGCCTCGTTCGCCCTGATCACATCGGCACCGTCCGCGCCGGTTGTGCCCTCGCCCACCCATCCCACCGCGTCACCCTCGGCTCCCTCGACCGGGCCCGGACCGAGCGAGCCGAATGAGGCCCCAAGCCCGCTGCCCACCACCACGACCACGGCACCAGTGCCCACCACGACGAGCACCACGGCGCCGACGCCGGCCACCACGACCACCGTGCCGCGACGTTCGCGAGGTGACGACTGATGGTGAGCCCGAACGCGGCGCCGCGCCGGCGCTGGAGATCGGCAACGGTCCCGGGGGTTGTGGTCACTGCGGCCACGCTCGGGACGACGGGTTTGGCCTTCGCCTACGCAGCCGGCACGGCCCCCGCCGGCGCTGGGCATGCGCCGTCGGCGGCGACGGTGGCCGCGGAGATCGCGCACGAGAAGTCCAGCATCGCCCACCTGCACGCCTCGATCACCTCGACCGAGGGGCAGATCGGGGCCGTAGGGGGGCACGGGGCCGTGCCGGCGAGTGGATCCGCTGTGTCGGGCAGTGCGACCGCGGCGGGCGCGTCGCCGGCCACCGCGGCCTCCTCGTCGGCGACATCGGCGCACGTGTCGGGAGCCGCGTCGGCAGCTCCCGGTGCCGCACCGCAGGGATCTGGTACCGCCAGCCCCTCGGGCACGGCCGCCACGTCGGGGCCGGCCTCGGTTTCGACCCCTGCAGCCTCTCCGACGTCGGCGTCCCCGGCCGCGGCGACGCCGACCACGGCGCCACCCACCACCACGACGACCGCCCCTCCACCCCCGGTGACGGCGACGACCGGGGCGACGAGCGCATAAGCGGGCAGCGGGAATGGAGCGGGGAACAGCCGTGGTCGGAACGGCGCGCGCCATGGCCACCGAGGTCAGCGTGCACGCGTTGGATGCCGGGGTGCCGGGGCAGGAAGTGGCTGCCGGCCGGGCCCTCGAGATCTTCCGTGAGGTCGAATCGGCGTGCACCCGGTTTGACCCCGGCAGCCCGCTGGCGCGACTCAACGCTCGCCCAGCTCGATGGCACTCTGTACCGCCCCTGCTCTACCAGGCCGTTCGTGCGGCGCATCAGGCGTACCAGACGTCGAAGGGTCGCTTCGATCCGCGCGTCCATCGGGACCTGGTCGGGCTCGGGTATGACCGCTCTCTGGCCTTCGCCGAGGGGAGCGTCGAGACCCCGGGTGGCCCGCCCACGCGGCGGCCCGCCGGGCCTTGGCGTCCTCGGTTCCGTGGGGGGCCGCGACCTCAGCTCCATTCCGGAGGCGCTGCGCTCGACCTCGGGGGCATAGGAAAGGGGTTGGCCATCCGCTGGGCCTCGAAGCGCCTGGAGGAAGAGGTCGATGAGCATGTGATCGCGGCCGGAGGCGACGTGACCTGCCGCGGTCGGGGACCCGAGGGCGACGGATGGCGGGTGGCCATCGAGGACCCCCGGGGGGGAACCGACCCCGTGGCAGTGGTGGCGCTGAGCGACCGGGCGTGCGCCACGTCGTCGATCCGTGTGCGCCGATGGCGCTGCGATGGACGACGGGTCCATCACCTGATCGACCCCCGCTCAGGTCGCCCCGGGGGAGCCGGGCTGCTCGCCGTGACGGTCGTCGCACCCGATCCTGTGGAGGCAGAGGTGCTGAGCAAGTCGCTGTTCCTCGAGGGCTCTAGTGCCATCGCGCACCGGGCGAGGCGAGCGGGCGTGGCCGCGTTCTGGGTCGCGGCGGACGGACGGACCGGCGAGACCGTCGCCTTCAGCGAGCACGTCGTCTGGCGGTCGGCGTGACGGGCCCGGTGCCGCGCCGGGACCGGCCCCGCGCGACCGGTGTGGGGTCGAACGTGGCGTGGGCGCTGGTGGTGCTGGCGGCGTCGGTGGGGACCGGCTACCTGGTCGCCGGTCACTCGACCGTGTTCGGAGGGAAGATGCTGCCGTGGATCCTCGGGCGCAGCCTCGGGCTGGGCGCCTACGCGGCGCTCAGTGGGCTGGTGGCGGTCGGGATCTGGTACCGGCATCCGTGGCGCGTGGCGCGGCGCACCCCGACGCCGCAGTCCCTACTGCGCGCCCACCTCAGCCTGGCGGCGGCGACGGTGGTGCTCCTGGCGGGCCACGTGGCGGCGGTCGCCCTCGATCGCTATGCCGGCGTCGGCTGGCGCGGCGCGCTCGTCCCCTGGGGGGCGCAGTACCGACCCACGGCGGTCGCCCTGGGGACGCTGGCCCTCGACGGGATCATCCTGGTCGGGGCCACCGCTGCCCTGGCCGGATCCATCGCCCGGCGGGTGTGGTTGCCCGTGCACGGCATCTCCTCGGTCCTGTTCGTGCTCTGTCTGGCCCACGGCCTCCTGGCCGGCAGCGACAGCCACGTGCTGTGGGCCCTGTACGCGGGAACCGGACTGGCGGTGGCCTTCTTGCAGGTGTCGCGTCTGGTGGCGCGACCGACCGACTTGGTCGAGGCGTGGTGACAACGACGACGGCTGCCTCGAGCCGAGTCGTTCCCGCAGAAGGCGGCGTGTGTGCCTTCCTGGGGTCGCCGGGCGCCATGCTGCTGGCGGGGCCTCCGACGACGGACGGCGCCGAAGGTCTGTCCGCGTACCGGGCGCGGGTGGGTCCCCTCCCGTGGCTCGCACCGCGCGAGATCCTCGAGGAGATCCGCGCCAGCGAGTTGAAGGGCCGAGGCGGCGGCGGCTTCCCCCTGTGGCGGAAGCTCGAGGTGGCCCTCGAATCCGGAGGCGAGCCGGAGGTGGTGGTGAACTGCAGTGAGAGTGAGCCGGCCAGCCGTAAGGACGGGGTGCTGTGCGCGCACCGTCCGCACCTGGTGCTCGACGGTGCCGCGCTCGACAGCACGGGCCCTCGGGGCGCGCCGGGTCGTGGTGCACGTGCACGAGGGTTCGGCCCAGGCGCGCCGCGCCCTGGAGAGGGCCATTGAGGAGCGAGCTGCCCAGTCCCGGCACGAACCGTCGGGCGATCCGATCTGGGCGCTTTCGGCCGGCCCTGGAGGTTACGTCGCCGGGGAAGCGAGCGCCGTGGCCCGGTTCGTGCATTCTGGGACCGCTCTGCCCTTGTTCTCGGAAGTCCCCCTGGCGAGGCGGGGACCATCGGGGCGGCCCACCGTGGTGTCCAACGCCGAGACGGCGGCGCACGTCGCCGTCATCGCCCGCGAAGGTGCGGGGCGGTGGCGGGCTGCGGGAACGCTCGGCGGTGGCGGTCCCGTACTCTTGACCCTGGCCGGCAGCGTGGTCACGCCCGGGAAGGTCGTGGAGCTGATCGGCTCGGCCACCATCGGGACCGTTCTGAGCCACGGTGGGGTCCCGACACCACCGCAGGCCGTGCTGGTCGGAGGCTACGCCGGGACCTGGGTGCCCGGTGACGTGGCCTGGACCACCCGGGTCGACCCCGGTGCACTGGCGGCGGCGGGCGCTGCTCGCGGCTGTGGGCTCTTGGGAGTTCTCCCGCACGGCGCGTGCGGAGTGGCCGAGACGGCCCGCCTCGCCGCGTACCTGGCCGGCGAATCCGCCGGGCAGTGCGGTCCGTGCGTCCACGGGTTGCCCGCCCTGGCCCAGGGCCTGTCGGCCCTGGCTCGCGGGACCGCAGGGCGGCGGTCGCTGCGCCGGGTCCGCCGGAACGTGGTCACGCTCCCCGGAAGCGGGGCGTGCCGGCATCCCGATGGCGTGGCCCGGCTGGTGGCCAGCGCCCTCGAGGTCTTCGGCGAGGATGTGGCGCGCCACCGGCGCGGCGGGGTCTGTGCGGGGTCGCTCACCCCGGGGGTGTTCCCCCTGGTCGGCCCCGAACGGGTCTCGGGGGACGAGCTGGGCGGACTCCGGGCGGATCTCGGAGTGTCGTCATGAAGGACGAGGTCACCGTGGTGGTGCGCGTTGACCCCACCCGATGCCGGGGACACGGGATCTGCGCCCTGTTGTGCTCGGAGGGGATCGAGCTCGACCGCTGGGGCTACGGGAGGCCCCTCGCCGAGGCGCCCCGTGGAAGGCGCGCCCTCACGCGCGCCGTGCGCGCCGAGCGGGCATGTCCGAACCAGGCGATCTCGGTGACAACGGAGGCGGTCGTCCTAGGCTGACCCCATGCGTCGCCGTGCCCTCGGGCGTCACGGTCTCGAGGTCTCGGCGCTCGGGCTGGGCTGTATGGGGATGTCCCAGGCATACGGCCCCACCGACGACGACGAGTCGCTGCGGACGTTGCAGCGGGCACTCGACCTCGGGGTCACGTTCTGGGATACGGCCCAGAGCTACGGAGCAGGTCACAACGAGCGGCTCGTGGCACGGGCCCTCGCTGGCCGCCGCGATCGGGTCACGGTGGCCACGAAGTTCGGTATCACGCGTACGAACGAGGGCCCTCGTCTCGACGGGAGACCTGAGATCGTGCGGTCCTGCTGCGAGGCTTCTCTGGAAAGGTTGGCCACCGACCGCATCGACCTCTATTACCTCCACCGGGTTGATCCCATGGTGCCCGTCGAGGAGACGATCGGGGCCATGTCAGATCTGGTGGCCGACGGGAAGGTGCAGTATCTGGGGATCTCGGAGTGCAACCCTGAGCAGTTGCGGCGCGCCCACGCGGTGCATCCGATCAGCGCGCTCCAGCTGGAGTGGTCATTGTGGTGGCGGGAGCCCGAGGACGACGTGATCCCCGAGGCCCGCCGACTCGGCATCGGTGTCGTGCCCTACGGCCCGCTCGGGCGCGGTTTCCTGGCATCACCGGTCCCGGCGACCGAGCTGGGCGAGGGTGACCTACGCCGGGGCGATGCGAGGTTCTCGGGCCAGGACGTGGAGGTGAACCTGGCGGCGGCGGCGCGTCTTGGACAGGTGGCGACGGAGCGAGGGATCACCTCGGCCCAGCTCGCCCTGGCGTGGCTCCTGTACCAAGGCGCCGACGTGGTCCCGATACCGGGGACGAAGCGGGTGGCGCGCCTAGCGGAGAATGCGGCCGCGATGAGCGTGGAGCTCGACGCTTACGATGTCGCCCGAATCGAGATGGCTGCTCCGCGGGAGGCGTGGGCCGGGAGCCGCGTGGCGTTCGGTGCCTACCGCTCCGAACGCGTCGGCTCGGCCATGCCGCCGTCCTGACGAGTCCCTCCAGCTGGGCTGTTGACTCCTTCACCGGGGCACTGGCGCACGGGCGTGCCGCCTCACCGGCGAGACAGTGATCTGCGGTGGCGCGTGATGGATGCGACCGGTCCCGTCCTGCTGGACCCTCGACGATCACCCGTCTGAGCCGGTGAACGTTCGCTACGGTGTTCCCGATGGAGGAACAGGACACCTGGGAGCCCCTGGCCGAGCGGTTCATCGGCTACTACGGCACCATCCAAGGGAGAGTCAGGACGCACCTGATCGACCGCCAGCTGCGCGGCCATCTGGGGGCTGCGCCGGTCGAGCTCGTCGACGTCGGTGGGGGGGCCGGGCACCAGGCGCTGCCCCTGGCTCGCGACGGCCATCGTGTCACGATCGTCGAGCCCTCTGAGGCCATGCTGGAGCGAGCGAGCGAGATGCTTGCCCTGGAGGTCCCCGAGGTGCGCCAGCGGGTCTCGCTGGTGAGGGCAGCGGGCGAGGAGGCCGTGGACGCGGTGGCGGGACGGCGCTTTTCAGGAGTGCTCTGCCACGGCGTAGTGCAGTACCTGGAAGACCCGGGCCCGTTGCTGTCCGCCCTGACCGAGCTCGCCGACGACGGGGGGTTGGTGTCCATCGTGGCCAAGAACCAGGCGACGGTGCCGATCCCGCCGGCGCTCGCCGGCCGGTGGGCGGAGTCGCTGGCCGCATTCAACTCGGACCGCACCGTGTGTGGCCTCGGTGTCGATACCCGGGCCGACACGCCCGAAGACCTGGGCGCGCAGCTGGGGAACCTCGGGGTCGAGACGGTCGGCTGGTACGGCGTCGGCTTCTTCACCGACTGGTGGGAACCGCACCGGCCCGCGGCCGAGGCGACCGAGGACCTCCTGGCAGTCGAGCTCCTGGCGAGCCGGCGCGATCCCTATCGTCGCGGGGGCCGCATGTTCCACCTTGTGGGGGTGCGCCGGGCCAGGTAGGGGACACGTGCTGGTCGGCGCGGGTCCAGCGGCACAGCCTGGCGACGAGGGCTGCCCAGTGGAGAGGGAGGGAAGCGATGAGCGATCAGGACACCGCGGCCGACGGGTTGGGCGGTACCCGGACCGAGCTGAGGGACCTGCTGGACAAGCAGCGCATCACCGAGGTGCTCTACACGTACTGCCGGGCCATGGACCGTAACGACAGGGAATTGGGATACACGGTCTGGCACCCCGACGGAACTGCCAACTACGAGGGAATGTTCGACGGGCTGGGCCGGGACTTCGTTGACTTCGGCATCGGGGCACACGAGACCGTCTTCGACGGAACGTCTCACCAGGTGACCAACGTCACGATCGAAGTCGGCGGGTCCAGGGCCAAGAGCGAGGCCTATGTCACAGCAGCGTGCCGGATCCGGGGCACGGATCTCGTCTACCTCATTCGCGGGCGCTACCTCGACGTCATGTCGCGCCGTGAAGGCGTCTGGGGCATCGACGCCAGGCGGTTCTGCACCGACCTCTGGCAGATCGTGTCGATGAACCATGAGATGATGCCGAGCATGGGCGCGACGGACTAGCCGATCGTCCTGAACGGGGTTCGCAATGGCCAAGCCGGTGAAGATGGACGTGAGCGATTGGAACAGCTGGAACCGGTACTACGACGATCCCAATTCGGATCTTCCCTTCCGGCTTCGCCTCGTCCAGGAGCAGGTTGTCGCGGCCGTCGATGAGCGTGCCCCCCGCCGGGTCTCCGTGGTCAGCATCTGCGGCGGCCGGGGTGGTGAGCTGATCGGAGCGCTCGAGCACCACCCCCGGCGCTCCGAGGTCAGCGGTGTGATGGTGGAGCTCGACCCGGCCAGCGCCCTGTTCGCACGCCAATGGGCCGTGCGCGCCGGCATGACCGGTCTTGACCTGCGCAACGAGGACGCGTCCCTGAGCGACGCCTATGACGGGTACGACTCTGCCGACATCGTCATTCTCTCCGGGGTCTTCGGGCACATCGACAAGGAGGACCTCACGCGGACGATCGCCTTCCTCAAGGAGGTGTGCGCCCCGGAGAGCAGTGTCATCTGGACCTCCTACGAGGTACTGCCGGAGCGCACCGGGACGATACGAGGATTGTTCGCCGAGAACGAATTCGAGGAGTCGAGGTTCGAGGTCACGCCGGAGGGGACCTTCGGGGTGATCGTCGAGCGGTATCGGGGATCACCGCTACCCCTGCGGAAGGGACGGCGGATCTTCACCTTCGGATCCTCCTGGAAGACGGGGGAGCTGAAGCCACCCAAGGCGGAGTCGACCTAGGCGGATCCCGAACGTTCAGCCGCGGCTCCAACGCGGCCTCGTCTGATTCAGCTGCCGCCGACCTCCGGTGCGAAGAGTGCCGGATCGCCCAGCATGATGTAGATGTCCTCCTCCCACCAGGTGCAGCGCCATCCCGCCGGGGTTCGCCTGAACCGACCCGCGTAGTGACCGATGCTCTCCTCGAACAACCCTTGGCGGGGTCCCACCCCAGCGTGATATCCGCGCATCCGAACGCTCGCCTCTGCGGTGTCGCCGTCGATCACGGCGGAGAAATTGCCGAGCAGATGCTGCGTGACGATCTGCTCGCTCCCGATCGCGCCGCTTGCGAACTCGATGAGATTCGTCCGACCGGTGATCACCATCGGCGGCATTCTGGGGTCCCGGGCCTTGAACTCGCCGACCGCATCCTCGACGAAGAAGTCGTCCAAGAGGTCCCACTGCTTCCTGTCCAGCGCATCGGCGAACCGATTGATGAGCTCCTCGATGGCGATGCGATCCGCCAGCGGGTCGGCAGTGTTGACGTGTGTGCCCACGGAGCCCCCTTTTGCGTGGAAGACGTTCGATGAGGGTAGCTGGAAATCGAACCAGCGACCTCAGCATCTTCAGAGCGAAAGGTCGGTGCCGTGTCCGATTTGCACGATGAATTTGATCTTCCTTGCCTGGCGCGAGGACGGTGGCCGTGTGGAAGGCAAGTCGGTTCTGGCGCGCCGGGCCCGAGCGCTCGGTCACTTCGATGCGTAGCTCGGCGAACAAGTACCACTCCTGCACGACGCGCTGGAGCAGGTCCACCGACACGACTTCGTATCGATCGAAAAGCGCCCGATAGTGATCCCGGAGGCCGTCCAGGCCATCGAGGCCGGTGAGGGTGCCGGTATCGGCCACGTAGTCGCGGATGGCCGATTGGCAGCCTGGGCTGAACAACGCGACCAACCCATCGCCGTCATTGGTGCGGAGCGCTTCGATGAGCCGGTCGTGCAACCCGAGGAGGTGTTTGCGGATCTCCGCTGGAGACTTGGGCTCGGCCAGGGGCAGACCCTTACCGAGGAGCGTGCGGTCGACGCTGATCCAGCACAGCTCTCCAGTGATCCCCGGGCCGCTCGTGACGGGGAGGACGAGAACCATCTGGTGTTCGGACACCTCGCCGGTCTCCTTGACCTGAGCAGTGGCAAAGGTCTCCAACATGGAATACCACGCTCCGTTGACCTCGAGGACGGGCGCCGTGGCAAGAATGTCAGAGTGACCGCGGACCTGGGTGTAGATCTCCTCGATGGCCTCGAAGGTGGTCTGTACCGGTAGGACAATGCTCCCGTCGGGCTGCGGGATCATCATGATCGCCCACGCCCAAGGACCGTGCGGCACCAATGTATTCAGGATCGTTGGAACGTGGCCCGTCTGTTCCATCGCGACGTGCTTCAGGCTCTCGGCAGCAGCGTGCACCTGCGCCTCAGCACTTCGACGCAGCAGATCGGGATCGATATCGATAGCGGCTTTGGACGACATGCTTCACCTCCGTCCGGATCGGCGACCATACGGTACGATCCCCGAGATTCACGAATTCATCGTCCTCGACGTTATGTCCGAGAGAAGTTCGTACGAAAGGCGACGTAGCCGCGTGCGGGATCACGGCCTCTTTCGGACACCGTGACGATCGGGCGGCGTCATGGAGGATCGATGACTGAACCCAACCCGTCCGTGCGCCTCCCGACCTGGGCGGAGCAGATGCGTGCCCTCGAACCGGTGGTCGACAACCTTCTCGCCCTGTGGCGGCCCGACGGCGCTACAGAGATCGAGATCCAGGATATGAACAAACTGGCGCTGTCGATGCTGGCCTCTGGGTACGCATGTCGCGTCTATACCGACTCCATGCGACCGGCCTTCATGCCGTTGTGGAATTACGCCTACAACCAGGGCGGCCCCGACCCGGACTACGTGTACTCGACGGCTGAGGTCGATGCCACGGGAACGTATCGGATCACTGGTTTCCGCGGGACGGCGCGGTTCGTCGAAATCACCGAGCAAACGTGGGACTTCTTGTCCCCGTCGCTCATTTCGAGTGGTGGGACCGTATTCGCCCATGACCTTGATTCACTCACCCTCGCGGGGGACGCCTCGTTCAGTGTGATCCTGAGCCCGCAGCGACCCGAGGGTTACGAGGGTGACTGGTGGAAGATGGAGGAGTCCACTCGCCGGCTCATTGTCCGGCGCTGTGCCTGCGACTGGCGCAATGAGACCGATGCGAGCCTCGCCATTGACCGGCTCGACAAGCCGGGCGCGGACATGACGGCCGAGGAGATCGCCCGTCGCTTCTCGGACCTTCCGCGTTGGGTTGAGGACATGATCGCCTTCGACATGGGTCTCATTCGTTGGTATCGCGAGCACCACGGAGTGAATGAGTTCAGGCGGTCCGCGAAGGTGGACGACATGGGTGGCTTGCCCAAGCAGGCCTACTACGACGGGATCCACGAGCTGGACGACAGTGAGGCGCTGATCCTCGAGACGGAGCTACCGGATGAGTGCCGTTACTGGCAGGCGCTCGTGGGCGACGATCGGTTTTGCACGGTGGACTGGGTGAATCGCCAATCGAGTCTGAACGACGCGCAGGCCCGGATCGACACCGACGGGCGGTTCCGGGCTGTGATATCCAACCGTGACCCTGGCGTGCCCAACTGGCTCGACAAGGCGGATTACCCGTGGGGCGTCATCCAGATGCGCTTCTATCGAGCGAGCTCCTACCCCGTCCCGACGATGAGGAAAGTCGCGGTGGCCGAGGTTCGCGATCAACTGCCTGCCGATACTCCGGACGTCACGCCAGAACAGCGACGCGAGCAACTGCGGGCTCGCCGTGAGGGCGCTCAGCTCCGTCGCATCTGGTGAAGGCAGCGGGCGCTCCTCTCGGATGCCGACGCCCTTGGTGCGGACTTCCTGCCACGGAGTCGCCGTGAGGGCCGACCCGGCGGGCCACGACCGGCCGGTTTCTACCTCAACCCGGCGTGTACGGACCCGGACCAGTCGGCGCACAACCGTGCGAGACGATCGAACTCCTGATCCAGCTCGTCCGCAAACTCAGTTCGGAACTTCCCCTCCATCCATGAGCTAGAAGCGGAGCTGAACACGGCAAGCGCGACGAATGCCGTTATCCGGCAGTCTGGATCCAGGCCCTCGATCCCGCGTCGCGTTTGCAACGCGCTGGTTATGACGCCCTGCCACTGCACGCTGAGGTCAGTGCTCATACCGCGAGCATGGGCGACTTGGCGGCAGCTCGGACTTGGCGAGCCACCCGCTCAAGATCGAGTGCGGGCACCCATCTATCGACAACGGCCCGCCGAATGGCGGTGAGATCGTCTTCCGAAGCGGGTCGCTCGATGATGGCCTGCTCAAGAAGGTCGATGTCGAAGGCGCCACTGTTGTAGACGACGTCACCTTTGGTCGGGAAGTACCGAAAGAAGGTGGCGGTTGAGACCTCGGCTTGCTGGACGATCTGCTCGACCGTCGTTGCATCGAATCCCTGCTGGGCGAACAGCTCGAGCGCGGCGTCATAGATAGCCAGGCGAGTCTTCTCCTTCTTGCGGGTTCGGAGGCCCGGCGCCGGCGGACTCGCCGATTCAACGTATGACGACATCCAGACAGGTTAACAACCTCAGTTCGTGGCACTTGGGGTCGGTGTGGTTCTCACCAAAGCGGCGCCTCTCGCGAACTCCGGTCGGTCCTCGAACACCTCGCGCCGCCGTGATCAGGTGACGCTTCTCAAGAGAAGCGCCCCCGAGTACTCGTCGTCGCCTCGGAGGAGCCAGGGTGATGGCCCCTCCGGGGTCAACCGGTGAGGTCGGCCATCTCGGCGATGAGCTCGTAGGAACGCAACCGGGCCTCGTGGTCCCAACCCCCTGAAGCCACCATCAGCTCGTTCGCGTCGGTCTCGGCGAGGACCTTATCCAAGCCGGCAGCCACCGTCTCGGGGCTGCCCACGATGTGCGCTCCGGCGATACCTCGCAAGAAGTCCTTCTCGGCAGGGGTGTACGTGTACTTGGCGGCCTCGTCCGGTGTCGGCACCCGACCGAGGTAGCCGTGGCGCAACCGGAGCGTGTACAACTCGGTGGAGCCGTGCAGAAAGTGGGCCCCGTCATCAGAATCGGCGCACATCGCGGCCACGGCGATCATGACGTACGGTTCCCGGAGCCTGGCCGAGGGACGAAAACTCTCCCGATAGAGCTCGACGGATGGCAGGGTATTGGCCGGCGAGAAGTGATGTGCGAATACGAACGGCCAACCCAGAGCGCCGGCGATCTGGGCGCTGTAACCACTGGAGCCGAGGAGCCAGAATTTCTGGCACGTTGCCTTCACCGGGCACCGCCTGGACGTTGTGATAGGGATGGCCCTCGGGAAATGAGCCTTGGAAGAAGGCCTGCAGCTCCAACAGAGTGGTCACGAATTCCTCGTCCGTGCCGGCGGCGTTCCGGCGCAGAGCCTGCGCAGTGCGCTGGTCTGCTCCGGGAGCACGCCCGAGACCGAGATCGATGCGGCCCGGGGCAAAAGCCTCGAGAGTGCCGAACTGCTCAGCCACGACCAACGGAGCATGGTTTGGAAGCATCACTCCACCCGATCCGAGCCGGATTCGGTCGGTGACCGAAGCCAAGTACGAGAGCAGGACTGCAGGGGCCGAGGCGGCTACCCCGGGCATGCTGTGGTGCTCGGTCACCCACAATCGCCGGTAACCCCAATCCTCCACGCGTTTGGCGACGTCGATGCTGTTGCGCAACGCATCACTCGGTGTCGAACCCTCCGCCACCGGCGCGCCGTCGAGCACGGAGATTGGAACGGGTCTCACTAGGGACATGGGATTGGGACCTCTCGGGCTGACTTGGAGTGGATTGACGCACGATCAGTGCTCTGACGCCCCGGTGGGAAGTGGACTTCGATGGAGGCCCGGGGCACCAAAACGGAGACGCGAACGTAAGCCTGAGAGTTGCATCTCATTTGGTAGTTCAGTATGATAAAGAAATGGTGCCGGCAGCGCAAGCGCAGACTTGCCCCTAACAGATTGCCCCTGAAGAGATCGCGGAGCTGGCGAGGTGGCTGAACTGAGGATGCGGAAGTTGAACGCCGCCGTCGGCGCCGAGATCGAGGGTTTCGAGCCGCGCATGCCGCTTGACGACGACACCGTCCGTGATTTGCGGGCCGCATTCGACGACCGCGGCGTGTTGGTGTTCCGCAACCTCGACCTCGACGAGGATATGCAGCGCTACCTCGTCTTCAGCCTCCTCGGGGAGGGGATGCCCGATCCCGAGGACCGGGCCGAGAAGACGCCGATGCTTGTGTCCAACAAGGAGAAGAACGGGGCAGCTCCGTACGGGCGCCTGCTCTTTCACTGCGACAACATGTGGGCACGGCGTCAACAGCCGATCATCTCGCTCTACGGCCTCGAGGTCGAGCAGCCGACAGCTCCCACCATGTTCGTGAGCATGGGCGACGCGTGGGACAGGCTTCCCGACGACCTGCGCGCTCGTGTCGAGAGCCTCGAGGCTCGCCACGGTTTCGACCATGGCTACCCCAACCGTGGTGGCGACGAGGATGTGATCGACACCGACTACCCCGAGGCGCGCTCATCTGTGAGGCCGATCGCTCTGCCTCACCCCCGGACTGGCGGGACCATGCTCTATGTGTCCGAACAGGCAACGATCGAAATACTGGGCTTGGACCCGGAGGAGAATGAGGCACTGCTCGAGTTGCTCTTCGAGTACCTCTACGAACCGTCCGGCGTTCTCGAGCACCATTGGCGCCAAGGGGATCTCGTCGTATGGGACAACGTGGCCGTCCAGCACGGTCGCCGGACCGTGGCTCTCGAGGGCCCGAAACGGACGCTCAGAAAGGTCACTGGTCCCATGAACCTCGATCCCGACGAGGTGATGACGCCGGTGTTCAGCAAGGTTGCAAAGGTCTAACCCGGGGCTCCCGGGGTGTGCGGAGCGCGGCCTTGGCAGAGCTGATGGAAGAACCTCCCCGGCACAGCGGTTCCCGGATTCGTCGGGGATGGGGCAACCAGCCTCGAAGTCCGATCAAGAAGAGCAAAGGAACAGGCACGCTATGAAGGCTGTGGTCATCTCTGAATTCAATACCGAGCCGTCCGTGACGGAGGTGGAACCTCCTCGACCGGGTGAGAACGACGTCGTGGTCAACGTGGAAACCGCGTCGGTCAATGGCATGGACATCATGTCGGTCAGCGGAATGATGGCGGGGATGATCCCTATCGAGTTCCCGATCACCCTTGGGCGGGACTTCGCCGGTTCCATTGCCGAGGTCGGCAGCGCAGTGGCTGGCTTCGAGGTCGGGGACCCCGTTTACGGGCTCGTGTTGCCCATGACCAAACTCCACGACGGCACCTTCGCCGAGAAGGCATTGGTCCCGGCCTTCGCCGTGGTCAAGCGTCCCGACGGGCTCGACGCGAGCTCGGCCGGCGCACTCGGTCTGGCCGGCGCCGCCGCGAAGATCGCCGTTAACAACGCCTCAGTCCAGAAGGGTGAATCGGTACTCATCAGCGGTGCCACAGGAGGCGTGGGCTCTTTGGCGGTACAGATGGCCAAGCAGCTCGGCGCCGTCGTCATCGCTACGGCCACCTCCAACGAGGCGGCCTTCGTGCAGGACCTCGGAGCCGACGAGGTGGTCGACTACGGGGCTGATCTGGAGGCTGCGGTCCGAGCATTGCACCCTGACGGGGTGGATGCCGCCATTCACCTCGCCGGCGACCCGATGGTCTTGGCCGGTCTCGTGCGCAACGGGGGGAGGATCGTATCGACACTCGGCGTCGGATCCGAGCAGGTCGCAGGGCTGGGGATCGAGGCAAAGCCTGTCATGACCATCCCCAGTCCGGAGCTCCTCGGCAGGCTCGCGGCCGCAGTCGCCGGGCGCGAACTGCGGGTACCGATCACGAAGACCTACGAGCTCGAGGAGGTCGGCCGTGCGCTGCACGATTTCGGGGCCGGGGCACTCGGCAAACTCGCAATCCACGTGCAACCGCTGGGCAGCGCGTCGTGACGACGTCAGGGAAACTCGAGGGAAAAGTCGCCATAGTCACGGGCGCTGGATCGGTCGGTGAGGGGTACGGCACCGGGAAAGCGATGGCGGTACTCTTCGCCCGCGAAGGAGCGAAGGTGGTGTTGGTCGACCGGGACGAGGACCGCGCCAACGACACCAGAGCAATCATCGAGAGCGAGGGCGGCACTGCAAGTGTCGTGCTCGCCGATCTGCTGAACGTCGACGCCGGCTCGCAGATTGTGGACGCCGCAGTCGAGCGATATGGATCCGTCGAGATCCTTGTCAACAACGCGGCAGTCGCGGTGCCCATCAGCATTCTCGAGACCGGTGTCGACCTACTCAACGACACCATCGCCGTAAACCTGGTCACACCCTTCCTTCTCTGCAAGGCGGTCATTCCCGTCATGCAGAAGGCTGGAGGCGGTGCCATCCTGTTCATCTCGTCGGTCGCCGGTGTCCGGAGCCAGGGCGGGGACGGCCGCACAGCTTACGCAGCGACCAAGTCGGCGATGTACGGCATGACGATCGATCTCGCCGACGCCTATGGTAAGGATGGCATCCGCGTCAACACCATCGCGCCCGGAATGATCACCACACCCCACCGAGCGGCATTGCTGGCCGCCGCCGGCACCAGCGAGGAAGCCTTCAGCCTCGGAACGAAGACATGCCTTGGTCGCGAAGGTGACTCATGGGACATCGCCCGGGCCGCCCTGTTCCTCTGCGGACCCGATGGGTCCTACATCACTGGACACCTCATGCCGGTCGATGGGGGCTCGACATCCCGCAGCCATTGAGGCCCTGGCGGAAACCGTCGATGCTGGCGGGTCGGGCGATGGCGGACCTCTCGCGTTGCCGAGAGAGGCTGCGTGGAGGGATTGCCGGCGGAGAATGGCCTCGCGGAATCGACATGGACCGAACTGAGAGAAGTGTCTAGAGTGAGATGAGCATCTCACGATGCGTCTCGCGAACAGAGCAGGGGAGGACCTCTCGTGAGTGACTTGGGAACAGCCACGCTGCAACGTCCACGCATGCCGTTCACCAGGGAGGACGTGCTGCACATTTCCCCCATGTACGCCCGCGTACGCAGCGAGGCGGGCCCGATCGCACCGGTGCTGAGCTTCGCCGGGGACCCAGCGTGGCTCGTGACCGGTTACGAGGAGGCCCGCACGGCGTTCTCTGACCGCCGGTTCGGCTTCTACATTCATGACGACCCCGAGCACGCGCCGCGCGCGTCGGATTCCATCATGCATGGGCGACCATTCGGCGATGAGACGTTCGAGTTGGAGTCGAACCGGCTCCGCCGGTTGCTCGCGCCGTCCTTCACGCCGAAGCGCCTCAAGTTGCTCGCCGATTGGATACAGGAGCTCACCGACAGCTGCCTGGACAATATGCAGTCCGCCTTCGATCGTAACGGCGGCGAGCCGATCGACTTCCACGAGTATGTGGGTTGGAGGTTGCCGGTCCTCGTTATTGGCGCGCTTCTCGGCGTACCTGACGACATGCGCGATCACGTGATGGAGCTCTCAGATCGGATGGGCAACATCGAGGACGAGGGCGATGCGTTCGCCGCGATGCGGGAGCTGGAGGAATACATGGGACAGCTCGTCGACTCCAAACGGAAGAACCCAGGCCCTGACGTCTTGTCCGACCTCGTCGCCGCCCACGATGCCGACCCGAGCATCTTCGTGAACCAACCCATAGAGCACTACGCGGCAGGGTTGGTGTTCCCGGGGCACGAGACAACTGTGGCCCGCATGGACTTCGGTCTTCTCTACCTACTCCATGAGCCGAAGTGGAGGGACTGGCTCATGGTCGATCCGGAAGGCCGGAAAGACGACACAGTCGAGGAGATCGCCCGGCTCACGTCGGCACACAACCTCGGGCTGCTGCGCTGGGCGGTGGAGGACATCGAGATCCCCGGCGTGACCATCCGGCGCGGTGATCTCGTCATCATCTCCGAGGCTGCGGCCAATCGTGACCCAAAGGTGTGGGACGATCCCGAGACGTTCGATCCCAGCCGAAAGCGCATGGGACATCTTGCCTTCGGCATCGGAGGCCATGTCTGCCTCGGACAGAGCCTCGCTCGCGCCGAGCTGAGAACGGTCTTCCCTTCCCTGTTCCGTCGGTTTCCCAACATCAGGCTGGGTGAAGACCTCAGCAACCTGCGGATACGAGACGACCGGACCGGGGGCGGTGTCGACCGGGTCCTCGTCACGATCAAGTAGCCCTGTCAGAACGTGAGCGCGACCGAGACCGAGACGAGTGACCTCGTCTACGATCCGTATGACCGCGACACAGCCCGCAATCCGCACCCGATCATGCGACGCCTCCGGGAGGAGATGCCGCTCTATTACAACAGGCAGCTCGACTTCTATGCGTTGAGCAGACACGAAGACGTCCAGCGTGCGGACGTGAAGCGAGAGACCTTTATCTCCGGACGTGGCGTAACCCTCGACATCTTGAAATCGGGCTTCGAGATCCCGCCCGGAACGGTGATCTTCGAGGACCCGCCGACGCACGCAATCCACCGGAACTTGCTCGCGCGGATGTTCACCCCTCGGCGCATCGCGGAGCTCGAGCCTCGCATCCGGGGACTGTGTGCGAGCCTCCTCGATCCGCTCGTCGGCGCAGGCGGATTCGACTTCCTCGAGGACCTCGGGAAGGAACTGCCCATGCGCGTCATCAGCGTGCTCGTCGGTATACCCGAGGCCGATCAGGGGGCAATCCGAAGCTATTTCGACGAGCACCACCAGAGCGACACGGACGACGCGGCCGATGTGCTGAGCGGAGGGATGTTCGCCGACTACATCGACTGGCGAGTGGAGCACCCCTCCGACGACATCATGACGCAGCTCATGTACGCCGAGTTCGAGGACGAGCATGGCAACAGCCGTACCCTGACTCGCGATGAGGTGCTCGCCTACGTGAGCATCGTCGCCGGTGCCGGTGATGAGACCACGCGACTGACGATCGGTTGGATGGGGAGGCTTCTGTCGGATCACCCGGACCAGCGACGACTTCTCGTCGAGGACCGATCGCTCGTCCCGAACGCTGTCGAAGAGACGCTGCGCTTCGAACCACCCCCTCTTCAGAGCTGCAGGTACGTGGCAAGCGACGTCGAGTACTACGGCCAGACGGTCCCAGCTGGCTCCAGCATCGCGTTGCTCCTGGCATCGGCAAATCGCGACGATCGGCATTACCCCGATCCCGACCGCTATGACGTTCGACGCGAGATCGGGACACATCTCACGTTCGGGTTCGCGTCGCACTTCTGCCTCGGCCAAGCGCTGGCGCGGCTCGAGGCGCGCATCGTCCTCGAGGAGGTGCTCGAGCGGTTTCCCAACTGGGAAGTTGACGAGGATCGCGTCGAATTCGTGCACTACGGGTCCGACCTTCGGGGATGGGCGAAGCTCCCCGTCGTCACCCCATGACGGACCCACTCTGATTGCCCTTTGAATCCCAACGCGCCCATGACGCTGACAACGAGCAGGAACGAGGAGAGACATCGATGACCGCACGGGACATTCACCCGCTCCACCCGATGCTGGGCGTCGAGATCACGGGTCTCGACGTGACACAGCGACTTGACGACGAGGAGGTCGGCTTCCTGCGGGACACGTTCGACCGCCACGGTTTGGTGCTGGTCCGTGACGTCGAGCTCGACCGAACCCAACAGGCGTACCTGTGCGAGTTGCTGCGGGGTGAACGGATTCCCACCCAGCAAGAGTCCGTCGGGCTCGCAGACAAGCAGGACGGCTTTTGGATCTCCAACAAGGTGGATGGGGCTGCTGCACCGTTCGGCAGTCTCATGTTCCACGCCGATTCGATGTGGTCCGAGTTCCCCTTCGACGTCATTTCGCTCTACGGCGTCGACGTCCAGCCACCGGCGGCCCCTACCCTGTTCGCCAGCGCGACGATGGCGTGGAAGGCTCTACCCGAGAACCTTCAGAGTGCAATCCGGAACCTCGAAGCCGTGAACGTCTCGGGTCCCGAGTACCTGCCTGAGCGCAGAATCCGAGCTTTCGATGATCTGATCCAGGGCAAGCGGGATCACGTACCCTCGTACACCTGGCCGGTAGTGCGCAATCATCCCCGCACCGGACAAAGCCTTCTCTACATCTGTCAGGCCAACACTCAGCGCCTCGTCGGACTCGACGCCGAGGCGAGCGAGGATCTCATCGAACAGCTTTTCGAGTATCTCTATGCATCCGACAACGTGCTCGAATACGAGTGGCGCAACGGCGACCTCGTCATCTGGGACAACTACTCCGTCCAGCACGGCCGACCCGACGTCGACAACGAAGGTCCGGCGCGAACTCTCCGCAAGGTCGCGCTGCCCGTTGTCGAGTCGACTATCGCCGAGTCACTGATCGAGAGCTATGAGACGGTGAACACCGCTCCGTAGGGCCGCCCTCGAGCCGTTGACTTCCACCACAGGCGTGGGCGAGATCGCCGCAAAGTCCCTCGTCACCCGGAAATTTCCCTGGTGGGGCTAGCTGGAATCGAACCAGCGACCTCAGCATTATCAGTGCTGCGCTCTAACCGACTGAGCTATAGCCCCGGGCGCCGACCGCCGGTCGGGCGAAGGTCGAGGCTACACCACCAATCCCCCGCCCCGGTCGGGCGGAGGCTCTCGCTCATCCGTTGACCAGGGTTGCCACCACCAGGGCGGCCAGGGCGTCGGCCCCCGGCCCGTCGATGGCGAGGTGGGTCCCGTCGGCCCCGAACCATTCGGGGTGTTGGGCGGCCAGGTCGGCCCAGTCCGCCACCACGACGTTGGGATAGCGGCTCGGCGCGGCGGCCAGCACGGCGTTGTTGGGGTCCTGCCAGGGTCGGTCGACGTGGACGTTGACAAACACCACCCGCGAGGCGCCTCCGAGGACAGCCATCATGGCGTCGACGTCGGCGGCGCTGATCGGACCGTTGGTGCCGAGGCCGACGACGACCTCCGCGCCCAGTTGCCCCTGTGCCTTGAGCGACTCGAGCAGTTGCAGGCCATCGGACCACTGTCTGCTGACGGCAGCCTCCACGTCGATGCCGGGCTCCGCCGCCCTCAGCGGGTCCTGGTAGTCGAGCATCACGGAGTCCCCGACCGCGCTGACGCGTCCGGCGAGGAAGCCGGGTCCGGGTGGCTGTGTCGTCGGCGTGGTGGTTGTGGGCGCCGGGATCGTGGTGGTCGCGCGGCCTGTCCCCACGGAGGATGTGTGCGCCAGACCACGGCCCGGCGTCGTGGCGTGACGGGTGGATCGCGTGCCCTGCCACGCGACCGCCGCTGTCGCGATGCCGGCCCCGACGACGGCCAGCACGGCGATCACGACGAGGACTGGGCGCCGCCGGTGGCCCGGTCTGACCTCTGCGGGGGTTGCGTCGTCCGCCATTGCTCCCAGTCTCGCCGCCCTGAGGGTCGATGTGGCCGTCGCGTCGCGGGCGGTGCGCCGCCTACGATGGGGCGTCCCACGAGCCCTCCGGGTTCGGCCGGCCCCGCCTCGGCGGTCCCGGGGGTGTAGCTCAGCTGGAAGAGCGGCGGCTTTGCAAGCCGTAGGCCGAGGGTTCGAGTCCCTTCACCTCCACCGACACGGCCCGTGCGCCGGTATTCAGGACCGGTCGCGGATCGACTCGAGATCGAAGGCCGGGTCGAGGTAGATGACGGCCTGACTCCGGGGACCGGAGATCTCCCTGGAGATGTGCCCCTGTCCAGTGAGATCGTCCGCCAGCAGGATGTCCCCCGGCCCGACGACCCGGCTGGTCCCGTCACCGCAGATCAGCTCCCCAGACCCCGAGAGCTGGAGCACGATCTGCCGGCGGGGCGCCGGGTGGTAATCGAGGCTCCATCCGGGCGCCACCTCGCGGAACGAGAGGCCCTGGACGGCCGAAGACAGGTCGACCGAAACTCCGTACGGCCCCTGTGCCAGTCGAAGCTCCACGTCCTCGAAGTGCGACCGCCCGTCGGCCCCCGTGTGCAGATGGACGATCTTCACGCCTGACCCCGGGCCGGTCGCAGCAGCCTCACCTCCACCCGACTCGCAACAGAGCGTGGACACGACAACGCCGGGATGGCGAGACGGCGTGGTCGGCGTCGGGCTCTGCGGCGCACCCGCACCCGATCGCCTGTCCGTGGCAGGCGGGGCAGCGCTCGATCACGCACCCGGGATGATGCGCGCCGCCCAGCGGCGTGCCGCAGTCCCGGCAGTCGTCGGGCTCGTAGCGGTGTCGGGGCCGGGGCTCCTGGCCCCACCGGACCCGCTGATAGGCCCGCCCGTCGATCACGACCGGGTCGGTCAGGCAGCTGATGCCGTCGTTCACCTCGCCACCGCAGTGCGCACAAAGGGCCATGGCTCTCCTTCCGTTCACCAGCCGCGTCGATCATTTCAGGCCGTCACGATCCCGGCGCGGATGGCTCCGAGCCGGTGGTCGGGCACGTGCCGGCCGCCCACGTTCTGTGGAGACGGCCCGTCCGGGCCTGCGGTGACGGGCCGACTGTGGTCCCCCGTATACGGTGCGTGCCGAACATGTCGAAGCGACGAGAGGACGACCCGTGAACTCCTACGACTACCTCGAGTGGAGATTGGACGACGGCGTCGCCCTGGTGACGATGGCCCGGCCGCCGGTGAATGCGGTCTCCCAGCAGATGTACCGGGAGATCGCCGCGGCCTTCGGGCCGAAAAGCCCGTTTCTGGACCGGGCGAAAGTCGTCGTCCTCCGGGGCGCGGGCCGGCACTTCTGTGCCGGCAACGACCTCGATGAGTTCGGCACCCTCTCGCCCGAGAACTCCGACGAGCGGATGCTCGAGGTCCGGACGGCCTTCTTCGCCATACAGGACTGCCCCGTGCCCGTCGTCGGTGCCGTTCACGGCGCCGCGCTGGGGACCGGGTTGGCCATCGCGGCGTCCTGCGATTTCGTGGTGGCCGCCGAGGACGCCCGATTCGGCACGCCCGAGGTGGGAGTAGGGGTCATGGGCGGCGCCCGTCACCTGGGGAGGTTGCTGCCCCAGCCGTGGGTGCGCTGGATGTACTTCACGGCCGAGCCCCTGTCGGCCGAGCAAATGCGATCGCTGGGCGCGGTGGTCGAGGTGGTCCCGCGTGAGGAGCTCGAGGCCACTGCTCTGCGGCATGCGAGGTTGATCAGCCGGTACAGCGTGGTCGTGCTGCGGACCGCCAAGCGTGCATTCGACCGCGTCCGAACCCATGGAGCTGCAGTCGGGGTACACCTTCGAACAGAGCCTGACCACCGAGCTCTCAGGCGAGCCCGATTCCGCTGAGGCGCGGGAGGCCATCCTGCACCGGCGGCCCCCTGCGTACCCTTCCGAGGCCTGACCCGGCTCCGGGTCAGGCGCCCTTGCCACCGCTCGGTGTGCACGAGCGAGGGTCCCAGGGGGCCAGGGGCTCCACTGCTGAGGTCGGGGCCTGGAAGGCGCCCGAGCCCGAACTGCGGGTGCTCGTCGTCGTCGACGGAGTCGTGGTCGTGGTGGGGGCGGAACCGGTCCCGATCCCTTTCCCCGTGGTGGCGGTGCTGACCGGGGCAGGCGCTGGGGGATCGACCGAGAAGTCCGTGCCGGTGACCACGGTGATCTGGGAGCCGGGCGACACCTCACCCGGGTCGTCGGCCATGATCACCGAGCCCGTGAAGGAGTTGGCCACCTGCTGGGCGGCGGCGAGATCGGCGGGCGTCTTGGCGGCGTAGTACGACGACCGTCTCGGACTCTCGCCCCACCGGCGTGCTGTCGCCGATGGGGCCGATGGGAACCCCAGGGCTTGCAGGCTCTTGGCGGTGTCCGTGGCCTGGTTGTAGGCCCCCGAGCCATTGAGCACCGAGACGGTGATCGCGGCCGGTAACGGCAGTCGGCTCCCCGAGTACGTGTCGGCTCCGGCCTTGAGCCCGAGGAATCTGGTCGATGGTGGTGCGGTCCTGTGGCTCGGCGGGGAACTCGATGTCGCCGTAGCTCCCACCCTTGTAGACGTAATTGCCGAACTGGTCCACGGAGACCGGAACCGTGAGCTGGGGCGCCGAGTTGACGTCGACGCCGTGGTAGCCGAGGACCAGTCCCAGCATGTCCGAGGCCGAGAAGGAGCGGTCCACCGTGAGCTGCCCCACGACTCCCGCCACCAGCTGTTGGTCCGTGATGGGGTCGCTCAGACCCTTGGCCTTGACCGCTGAGGCCAGCACCCTGAGGAATTCGTGGTCCCGGCGGATCCGTGCCAGGTCACTCTCGTTCTCCGCCGGCCAGTAGGCGGGGTTGGTGGTGGTGACCCCGGACCCCTTGTACTGGAGGTGGCGGGCCCGCACCACCTGGAGTGCCTGGGTGCCATTGAGGGCGATGCAGCCCGTGGTCTGGACGTTGAGGCCCGAGTAGGCGTCGTAGACCGGTTCGGGGAAGTACATCTTGATCCCGCCCAGCGCGTTCACCACGTTGATGAAACTGTCGAAGTTGAGCTCCACGAAGTGCTGGATCGGTATGCCCAAGTCCTCCTCGACTGGCGGCGATGAGCTGGTCGGGACCTCTCGTAGAGCGCGGCGTCGATCTTGTTGGCGCCCTCCTTGCGGGCGTTGGGCACGAACAGGTCCCGGGGAATCGACAGGATCGACAGGCGGTGGGTGGCCGGATTGAGGTGCAGGATCATCACGACGTCGCTGTTCATCCCGTTGACGCCCTGCGAGCACAGCCCGTAGGCGGGGTTCTGCACCTTGAGGGCGCAGCGGTCGGTGGAGCCGATCATCAAGATGTTCTCGGTCCCGGCGTCGGCGCCGTGCGCGGGTGCCGACGTGAGGTTCGGGAGGTCGACCCGGTGGATCTCGTGGTTCAGGTACCAGGCGTACCCGGCGACGGCGCCGGCCAGGAGGACGAGCACCAGGGCGAGTGTCCCGCCGATCCAGGCTGCGACGCGAGCCCGGGAGCGCTTCTTGGGTGCGGCATGGGACGGGCCATCAGCACCGTGCTCCCGTCTGCGCCGTCTGCGCTTTCGGTGGCCCGATACCTGGGCCTCCTCGATCCTGTCGTCCCAGCTCGTGGAGCCCACGGTGGACGGGATCGTCGTGTGGGTCGGGAGGGCTGGGGCTCATGGTGAATGGGTCGACCTGCCGCGTGCGACCGGACAATGGGTCGCCGCCCGCGCCCCCGAGACGGCCCCGGCCGTGGGGTCGGAACCGGGCCAGCCTAGCCAGGCGCCTGACGGGGGAGGGGTCGCAGATCGCGGACCAAAGTCCCTGGCGGATCCTGCATCGGGGCGCTATACCTAGAGTCAGTGAGTAGACGTAAAGTCATATAGATAAGGTAATGGTCGGGCCAGTGAGCATCGCCGCCCCGAACGAGCAGCGGTGGACCGGGAAAGGTGAGGCAGATGCAGTACAAGTCGATCTCCGCCGACGGGCACGTCAACGAGCCACCGACGCTGTGGGTCGACCGCCTGCCCGCGAGGTTCAAGGACCGCGGCCCGCACGTTATCGAGACCCCGAGAACCAAGGGGCACGCCTGGATCATGGAGGGGCAGAAGCGGCCCTCCCCGATGGGCTTCAGCTCCATGTACTCGAGGGCGTCGAAGCGCTTCGACCGGGCCAGCCTTATCGACAGCTTCAAGCAGATCCGCGACCGGGGAGTCCGCTACGAGGACATGTTCCCCGGGTCCTATGACCCCGCGGCCCGGGTGCAGGAGATCATCGAGGACGAGACGGACGCCGAGGTCATCTACAACGGAGTGCAGACCGTGTGGAACGGCATCAAGCTCTGTCCCGACCGCGAGCTGAGCCTGGCCTGTTACCGGGTCTACAACGACTGGATCGCCGAGTTCCAGGCCTACGTGCCCGAGCGGTTCGTGTGCAACGGCACCATTCCGACCACGGGCATCGACGACGCCCTGGCCGAGTTGCACCGTTGTGCAGACCTGGGGCTGCGGACGGTGCAGCTCGAGTCGTACCCGAGCGGGTCGTTCAGCGCCCCCACCCCCGAGGACGACCGCTTCTGGGCGGCCGCCGTAGAGCTCGCTATGCCCATCAACATCCACCTGCAGTTCTTCTTCCCGGCCGGCGACCTCGGGTCCAAGATCGACGCCCGGGGTGTGGCGCAGCAGAAAGAGCGGGCCCAGGTGCGGGGGATCGACGTCGATGCCGGAACCTTCCCGGTGATCATGTGGCGGATGATCGCGACCGGGGTGTTCGAGCGATTCCCGGACCTGAAACTCGTGGGCGCCGAGGTGGAGACGGGCTGGGTGCCGTATTACCTCGAGCAGTTCGACGAGTCGGTGGTCCGTAACCGCCGAGAGTGGAACCTGCCCCTTCTCCCGAGCGAGTACTTCCGCCGCAACATCAACGTCGTGTACGTGGTCGACGAGATGGGCGCGGCCAACCGCTACGACATCGGCGTGCCCAACATCATGTGGGGCCCCGACTTCCCCCACTCGTCGAGTGCCTGGCCGATGGATTACCAGATCGGGGTCGAGGTCCTCGAGCGCGCCGGCGCCTCGCTCAGCGAGATGGAGCGGATCCTCTGGAAGAACGCGGCGGATCTGTACTCGATGCCCTACGACGCTCCCGACGAGATCTCCTCGGCGGCCTAGCGGCAGCGACGGGGACCGAGAGACAACCGACAAGGAACATGAAAGGGGGAGCGATGCGTGTTATCGACATCGATCCGGCGTTATTGCAGAAGAACGCGGCGGCGGCGGTCCACGCGGCCGAGCAGGCCGCCATCCACATGGACGGAGAGATCGCCTGCCGCGACGAGAGTGGCGTCCCCAAGCTCCTCGAAACGCTGACGCCGACCGGCCCGTGGGCCTGGGCGATCAAGCCTGAGATCCGCGACGACGGCGGCATCAACGTGCCCATCGCCACCACACTCGACGACATCGCCGCCTGGTACCGCATCGTCCGGGGGCAGAGCAACGTGCTGGGGTTCGAGCCGCTCGTGGAGATCCGCGGCAGCTGGTACACCTTCCAGGAGGGCATGTCACTCGCCTACGTCCCATCCCTCGACCGGTACGGGGAGACCGAGACCATCGCCCTGTTCCCGGTGACCACCGGTACGGGCATCACCGGCGAGCTGGCGTGGTGGCGGATGCAACGTTCCGAGCTCGGCCTTCACCGTGACGAGGTCGAGGCGGTCAGCGAGATCCAGAGCCGTCGCGACACGCTGGTGCAGCACGACCGGTACATGGCGGCCCTGCGCAAGGCTGACGTCGAAGGGCTCGTGGGGACCTTGACCGACGGCGCCCAATCTGCGGTGCGCGACTACGTCGAGGACACCGGCACGCTGGTCAGTATCGACGACAAGGATGGACATCGACGCTATTACCAGAGCATGTTCGACCTGTTCTCGATCGAACAGGTCGAGCTCATGCATCGCGTCGTCCAGCCCTGGTACATGTTCGCCGAGCTGCGCTTCACCGTCGTGCCGACCAGTGGTCCCGACGCTGGCCGCACAGTTGCGTTCCACACGGCCGAGTTCCTGATCCCGGCGGCCGACGGCCGGTTCATCGGTCGCATTGGCCACGGGACGGACCCCGCCGTGGTGTCGGCGTAGGCGAGGAGGACACCCGGTGAAAGTCGACGACATGATCATCCTCAGCATCGACGACCACGTGATTGAGCCCCCCGACCTCTTCGAGCACCACCTGCCCGAGAGGTACCGGGACCGCGCCCCGAAGCTCGTGCGGGACGAGAACGGGTTCGACCAGTGGATGTTCGAGGGCAAGCCGGTGGCCACGGTGGGGCTGAACGCCACGGTGGGTTGGCCGAAGGACGAGTGGGGACTCGACCCCAGTTCCCTGGCCGAGATGCGACCGGGCGCGTACCTGGTCGACGAGCGTGTGCGCGACATGGATCGCAACGGGATCCTGGCCTCCATGTGCTTCCCGAGCATGGCGGGGTTCAGCGGCCGGCGGTTCCAGGAGGCTGAGGACACGGACCTGGCCCTGGTCATGTTGCAGGCCTACAACGACTGGCACGTCGACGAGTGGTGCGCGGCGCACCCCGGTCGGTTCATGCCACTGGCCATTGGCCCCACCTGGGACATGGATGCCATGGTGGCCGAAGTCCACCGCACCGCAGCCAAGGGGTGCCGGGCCATCAGCATGCCCGAGCTCCCCCACGTCCAGGGGTTGCCGACATACCAGAGCGAGTACTGGGACCCGTTCTTCGCCGCCGTGTGTGACGAGGACATGGTGGTGTGCCTTCACATCGGGCTCGGGCTCGACGCCATCGACATGGGGCCGGACTTCTCGCCGGACAACTTCATGGTCCTGGCCACGCAGGTGTCGGTGCTGTGTGTGCAGGACCTGCTGTGGGGCCCGGCCATGCGCAAGTACCCGAGCCTCAAGATCGCCTTCTCGGAGGGTGGGATCGGCTGGATTCCGTTCATGCTCGATCGGGCGGACCGGCACTACACCAATCAGCGCTGGACCGGTCAGGACTTCGGCGGCAAGCTCCCGAGCCAGGTGTTCCGCGAGCACTCGCTGGCCTGTTTCATCTCGGATCCCACCTCGCTGAAGCTGTACAAGGAGATCGGTGCCGATCTGCTGGCCTTCGAGGTGGACTACCCGCACTCGGACTCGGTGTGGCCCGACGCCCCCGAGTTCCTGTTGGCGCAGTGCCAGGGGGCGGGCATGACCGACGAGGAGATCGAGAAGGTCACCTGGCGCAACGTGGCCCGCTTCTGCGGGTACGACCCGTTCAGCGTGATCGCCAAGGATGATGCCACCGTGGGCCAGCTGCGGGCCCGCGCCGGCGACGTCGAGACGGCCATCGTCTCCCGGCGCGAGTGGCGTGCCCGATACGAGTCCAATCCGCCGTTCAGCGTGCCTGCGGCGTGACGCGAGGAGAAGCCATGAGCGAACTGCATGTGACCGATATCAGCCCCGGCTTCGGGAGCGTGGTCGAAGGAGTCGACCTGACCGGGGATCTGGGACCCGGGACACGCCGTGCCCTGCGCGCCCTCTTCGACGACCGCAGTGTCCTTCTGTTCCCCGGTGTCGAGCTGGACCATGTGTCCCAGGACCGGCTGTGCCGGCTGCTCGTCGGCGACGACGGCCCCGGTACCGAGGTGGGCCAGGTGCCCCGGTTCATCTCGAACCGCGAGCCCGAGGCGCTCGCCCCCTACGGACGCCTGCTCTTCCACGCCGACATGATGTGGGCACCCAACCCGTTCGAGGCCATCTCGCTGTACGGGGTGGACGTGGAGCCCGGTGCGGCGACCACGTCGCTGGCCAGCGGCGTCTACGCCTGGGAGACCCTTCCGGCCGACCTGCGCCGCCGAGTCGAGAACCTCCACGCCGTGCACGTCACCGGCCAGGTTTACAGCCGGGGAGGCGACGACCTGCTGCGTCCCGAGCGAGATGTCGAGCGTTCGACCGTGACGCCGGTGGCGAGGCGGCACCCCAGGACGGGGAAGACCGTGCTGTACGTGAGCCAGCAGATGACCAGGGAGATCGTCGAGCTACCGGCCGAGGAGAGCGAGGAGGTTCTCCAGGCGCTGTTCGCCCACCTCTACGACCCCGCTGTGGTGTACGAGCACCATTGGCGTACGGGCGACCTGGTGGTGTTCGACAATCTGGCGGTGCAGCACGCCCGGGGCAACGTCGAGCGCGACGGGCCGGCCCGGACACTGCGCAAGGCCTTCGCGCCGGTACCGATCCTGACCGCCGAGACACCGACGTTCGCCAAGTCTGGCGCGCGGTGACGACATCCCGAACACGCAAGGAGCACGCCATGGACTTCACCTTCACCCCCTACAAGCCGGACATGACCTTCACCGAGCTCCCCTACAAGGTGTTCGACTGCGACTTCCACTTCTACGAGATGGCGGACTCGTTCACCCGCTATCTGCCCAAGCCGTACCAGGGACTGGTGCGCCTGGCCAACATCGACGGGCGCACGAAGATGATCATCCGGGACCGAGTGTCGGACTACATCCCCAACCCGACCTTCGAGGTGGTGGCCGAGCCAGGGTCCGGTTTCGACTACTTCTCGGGTCGCAACACCGAGGGCAAGAGCTTCCGGGACATCGTGACGCCGATGCATGCCATCCCGGCGTTCACCGACCCCGGCGCCCGACTCTCCCTGATGGACCGCATGCACATCGACGCCCAGGTGAACTTCCCCACACTCGCGTCCATCATCGAGGTCAACCTCATGGACGATCCCGACGCCAGCCAGGCCCTGATCCACTCCTTCAACCAGTGGATCCACGACCAGTGGAGCTTCGACTACGAGCACCGGATCTTCACCACTCCGGTGATCAACCTCTCGACCGCCGCGGGCGCGGTACGCGAGCTGGAGTGGGCCCTCGAGCGCGGGGCCAAGACAGTGTTGGTGCGGCCGGCCCCGGTCGCGGGTTACCGCGGACCCAAGTCGCCGTTCCTGCCCTTCGCCGACCCGTTCTGGAGGCGAGTGGAGGAGGCGGGCATCCCCGTCATGTTCCACTCGTCGGACTCGGGGTACGCCAAGTACGCCCATGACTGGACCGGCTCGGAGCTCGAGTACCGGCCGTTCGAGTACGACGCGTTCCTGGATCTCTCGGCGGCTCAGCGTCCGATCATGGACACCCTCTTCTCGGCTGTCGCCCACGGCATGCTCTCGCGCTTCCCGGGCGTGCGCATCGGCTCAATCGAGTGCGGTAGCTCCTGGGTGCCCCGGATGCTCGAGAAGTTCGATGTGACCTACGGCAAGATGCCGCAGCTCTTCGCCGAGCACCCGCGCGATGTGCTCAAGCGGGCTCTCTACATCGCTCCGTACTGGGAGGACCCGATCGAACCTCTGATCGAGGCGATCGGGTTCGAGCACATCCTGTTCAACTCGGACTGGCCGCACCCCGAGGGCATCGCCGACCCAAACGAGTACGCCCTGTACATACGCGACCAAGCGGGGCTCTCGCGGGAGGACGAGGCCAAGATCATGGGCGGGAACATGTTCGACCTGCTCGGCGTGGCCGCCTGAGAGGTCCCATGGCCGGTGCTCCCGACTGGTATGTCGGGGCTCCGGTGGCTCCGCCGGCGCGGGAATCCCCCCCTCCGCGCCGGCGGAGCCGTCGTCGTCGCTCGGTACAATGCGCCGATGGCATTCCACCGGCTCTGCCCTGTCGATGAGCTGCCCCAAGGCGAGATGGAGTCCTTCTATCTCGAGAGCGAGGGCATCGAGGTGCTGGTGGTGCACAGCGGAGCCGGGCTCCATGCGTTCGACGGGACCTGCCCGCATGAGGATTTTCCTCTCGTCGACGGGGCATTCGACGGCACGACCATCGTCTGCAGCGGCCATGGATGGATATTCAATGCCGAGAACGGACAGGGCGTGAACCCACCGGGCTGCCGTATCGCCGAGTACCCCCTCAAGGTCGAGGCCGGCGACATCTACGTCGACGTGGACGGGGACGTCTCGTTGGCCGCGACCAGCTGACGCACCGTGGCGGTTCGATGGAAGGGGCGGCCGCCCGAGCCGGTGTGGAAGCGAGGAGCGCGGCGATGCTGAACACCTCAGGAAGGCGCGCCTGGGTCGTTCGAACCGGACGCAACGGGTCCTGGGCTTCGTAGGACGTGTCAGCACGCTTGGATCCGTCCTGGTCGGTCCTGGCCAGTCCCTCGACCCCAACGGTCGATCGGTGCGTCGACATCTTCGTCCGGCCCGAGGGCACGTTCGGGTTCGAGGAGTTCCGCCGTGACCCCGAGGACATGGGGGCGTGGACGCCCGTGACCTACTCCTCGACCGGGGAGTACGGGACGCAGGCCGATGCAATGGCCGCGGCCCGAGACGCCGTCTCCTGGTTGCCCGCGGTGCTCGACGGAGCGGTCTGACAGCCAGGCGGGACCAGAGCGACCGCAATGGGTTGACCAGGGACTTTGGAGTCGGGCTGCCCGGATTTGAACCGGGGACCTCTGCGTCCCGAACGCAGCGCGCTAACCAAACTGCGCCACAGCCCGTCCACTCCCGCGACGGGAGCAGCCAGCAACACTACCTGGCCTCAGCCTGCCGTCTCCACGCTGTCACCCTCCACCTGCACGCGCCCGGGTGCCTCGCCGCCGCCCGCCTCACCCGCAGAGGTGCCGCGCGCATCGCTGTCGGTCCCGGGGGTACCGGCGGCGGGCGTCGCGACGACCTGCGCCACCCGGCGCTTGTCCATCTCCACCACTCGGAGGTCCCACTCGCCGACCCGGACCTGTTCGCCCTCGACGGGTATGTGGCCGAAGCGCTCGAAGAGCAGACCCCCCAAGGTGACGTACTCGCCGTCGGGGATGTCGATGCCGACACGTTCGCGCACGTCGTCGACGTTGGTCTGACCGTCGATGAGCCAGCGCTCCGCGTCGACCCGGATGACGTGCGCCTCGGTCTCGTCGTCGAACTCGTCGTGCAACTCTCCGACGAGCGGTTCGAGGAGGTCCTTCACGGTGAGCAGGCCAGCCACCCCGCCGTACTCGTCGACCACGATGGCCACCGCACGGTGGTGTTTGCGCATGTCCGCCAGAGCCTCGAGCACCCCGAGTGACTCGGGGAGGAGGTAGGGCTGTCGGACCTTGCGGGAGATCTCGAGTGGGCTGGGGTCGGTGGCGTCGCGTTCGGATCGCTCCTCGGTGACGAGCGCTGCACCGACTCGCGGCTCCTGCCCGCGCCCGGTCCGGAAGATGTCGTTGACAAAGAGGATGCCGACCAGGTCGTCGAGGTCGTCGTGGACCACAGGGAAGCAGCTGTGGCCCGAGGTGCGCACCGCCTGTGCGATGTCCTCCGCATGAACCGGGATGTTGAGGTAGGTCACGTCGACGCGCGGGGTCATTACCTCGCGGACGCCCATATCCCGCAGGTCGGCCAGGGCCTCGACGATGGCACGCTCCTGCTCGGACGCGTCCGCGGTCAAGCGAGAGGCCGTGCGGTGAGGAGCCTGTGCGGCTCTGGTCCGCGCCACGACGCCATAGGCGTCGCGGTCGCCGGTCCGGTTCAGGGTCGGGGTGCTCCCGTCGGTGCGACACGGCCGAGCCGCTCAGGGGATGGTCGGCGTTCCCGCCCCGAGCTGGGGTCCGCCCCCCACCAGCACGGGAACCGGCGTAAAGGAAGCGTCGGCGAAGGCCCCGCCGTCGAGCAGCGCGGCGACGGCCCTTCGGAGACGGAGCGGATCGAGGGGTTTGACCAACCAGCCCTCGGCCCCCGAGCGCCGGGCCAGGAAGACGTCCGGGCGGCGGTCCAACAGCATGAGGACCGGCACGTGGTCGACGGCGTCGTAGGACTCCTGGAGCCGAAGCTCCAGGCAGACGGCCATGCCGCCCATGTTGCCCATCTGCATGTCGACGACGAGCAGGTCGGGTGCCTCCTCGACCACTGCGGTCACCACCTGGGGGCCCGATGTGACGGCACGCACCTCGACGTCAGGCCCACTGATCACGGCCTCGATCTCTCGGCGAAGCGTCGGCGCGTCGCTGGCGACCAGGATGGTCTGCACCGACCGGACACTATCGGACCGGCATGCCTGGTCGGAAAACCGATGGCCTGGGGAGGAGGCGGCGGTCAGTCGAAGCGCCGGTGCTCAGCCGAAGAGGTGGTCTGCGGCCCGCCGGAGGCCCTCGAGCTCGTGGACGTCCTGACCGAACAGCGGGATGCGGCCCACGGGAGCCGGGGCGACCCGGGCGGCGAGATGGGCGAAGGCCGCTTCTTCCCGAGCGGCGACGGCGTCGAGCTCCGCCAGGTTCCGTTCCAGCGCGGCGAGCGAGGCCGAGGAGCGCTCCGGGCGTTCGCCGGGTAGGCCGGTCCCGCCGGCGGAGCCGTGGAGACCGAACGAGGGAGCGATCCGGTTCACCACCAGCCCCGCCACCTCGAGGGATCGCTCGCCGAGCTTCTCGGCGAAGTAGGTGGCCTCGTCGATGGCGTCGGGACGTGCGGAGGTGACCAGCACGTAGGCGGTGGCGGGGTCACTGAGCAGCTCGCGGACCGCCCCGGCCCTGGCGCGGAAGCCTTCGTCCATCCCCTCGAACGCCTGGAAGAAGGACACGGCGTCCTGCACGATCTCCGCGCCGGCCACCTTGGCGATCGTCCGCAACAGGGTCTGGGTGGCCACGTTGACCGCTCGGAGTCCGAGCCGCGTCGGCACGAGAAGGGCGCGGAAGATCCGGTTCTCGAGGAACCGGGTGAGGCGTCGTGGGGCGTCGAGCAGGTCGAGTGCGTTGCGTGTGGGTGGGGTGTCCACCACCACCAGGTCGAATTCGCCCGAGCCCACCAGCTCGTAGAGCTTCTCCATGGCCATGTACTCCTGGGTCCCGGAGAGCGATCCGGCCAGGTTCTGGTAGATGCGGTTGGAGAGGATCGCCTCTGCCTGCTCGGGTGAGCGGGCGTAGCGGTGGACCAGTTCGTCGAAGGTCCCCTTGGCGTCGAGCATGAGCGCAAAGAGGTGACCCGGCCAGTCGCCCTCCACCTCGGTTGGCGTGTTGGGCAGCGAGCTCACGCCGAGAGCGTCGGCCAGCCGCCTCGCCGGGTCGACCGTGACCACGCAGGAGCGACGTCCAGACCGCGCCGCCGCCAGGGCGAAGGTGGCTGACACGGTGGTCTTCCCAACGCCGCCGGCCCCGCAACACACCACCACGGTGCCCTGGTCGACCAGGCGGGACAGCTCCCGTCCCGCCGCGCTCACGGTGCCGCCTCCTCGGGAAGCGCGTGCAGGGCGTGGACCAGGGCGTCGGCGAGGGTCTTCGTCTCGACCGGACCGATGCTGCCCGTGCCGAGGGCCGGGACGACCAGATGGGGCAGGGGCAGCTCGCGGCGGAGGCGCTCGATCTGCTCGGTCGAGACGGCGTGGCGCTCCAGGCGGAATCGACGGGCCCGCTCGAGCGCGTCGAGGTGATCCGGGTCGAGTGTCACTCCGGCCTCGGTGGCCACCTCGGCCGCCGGACGGTCCAGGCCGACTGGTCTGCGGTCGCATGCGTTCACGATCACGGGGCCGAGCTGCACCCCGGCCTTGTCCTCGAGCGTGAAGGCTGACTCCACCGTCTCGGAGACGGGCAGCTCCTCGGGCACGGTGACCAGGACCACGCGGCAGCGGGTCGGGTCCGCCAGGAGTTCGACGACCTCCTGGGCCTGCGAGCGCAGCGGTCCGCCCCGGGCCGCACCCACCAGTCCGCTCGCGGAGGTCAAGAAGGTGATGGCATGGCCGGTGGCGGGGGCGTCGACGATGATCAGGTCCGCTGCGCCGGAGCGCTCGAGCTGTTTGACCTTGCCCAGGACCAGGACGTCGCGTATGCCCGGAATGGCCGTGGCCACCACGTCGAGGACGCCCGAATGAGCCAGGCGCCGCGAGATCCGCCGCAGGCCGTGATCCTCGAGATACTCGATCAGCGCGTCGTCCGGTGTGAGCCGTCGGGCCCGCACCAAGTGGGCCAGCGTCACCTCCTCGTAGCCGAGGTCCCGGTGGGCGCCGAAGGCCGCGGCGATCCCGGACCTGCCCTCCAGTTCGACGACCAGGACCGACCTTCCGGCGTCGGCCGACATCCGGGCCAGCGCCGCGCTCATGGTGGTCTTGCCGACGCCACCCTTTCCGGCGACGATCAGGACCCGGCTCTGTGCGCAGAAGGTCCCCACGTCCATGCCGGGCTGAGCGTAGTGGGCGGCCCTGCCAGGGAGACCTGATCTGCCGCGAAAAGGCCGGTCAGACCCCTTGAACGCCCTCCGCCTCCGGCACTAGCTTGACCAAAGGGACCAAGCCGAGAGCGCCGAGCCGGGGGGTGAGATGCGCCAGGGATCAGAGACGTGGCAACTGAAGGCAGCCTGCCGGGGACCGCAGGCGGCAATGTTCTTCCCGCCGCCACACGCCGAGCGCAAGGACGAGAAGGCGGCACGTGAGCTGCGTGCCAAGGGGATCTGCGAGCAGTGCCACGTCCGGGCGGAGTGCCTCGACTACGCCATCCGCATCCGTGAGCCTCACGGCATCTGGGGCGGCATGAACGAGGTCGAGCGCAAGCTCATGCTGGACCGCCGGGCCAGCTGAGGGCCCACGGCGTCGAGGGGCGCAGGCCCCGGGCCAACGTCCACCCTGTTTCCTGCTCACCTTCCTGCTCACCGGGGAGGGCTGATCCCGAGGGCGGCGTCCGCCGCCAGCACGCCGCGACTGTCGCAGACCGATCTGGGCCGGTTGCCGTCGACTGCACAGATGGCGGCGGTGATCTCGTTCGACGACGCCACCACACCCTGAGTGAGGGGACTGGCCGGCGTGCTCAAGTTCCCGGCGATCTGCTGCTGGGAGAGCCCGCTGAGGGATCCCGGGGAGAAGGCGGCACCGTCGAGGACGTACCGGTCACCGACATCGAGAAAGGCGAAGGTAGTGGCACCGCCGCCCAAGGCCGCGGTGGCGGCGGCCTGTCGTGTCGTGGGTGATTCGAGGGTCAGGTACGCGGCCCCCGTGGGGTTGAGGGCGCTGTAACGCTCCACCGTTTGGAGGTCGAGGTAGCGGCTGCGATAGTCCACGTGCCAGAAGGTGTAGGTCGATAGCCCGGCGAACGCCGTGCTGCCGCTGGACTGCATCAGTCCCAGCTGGCCGAAGGTCCCGAACCGCGAGAGGGCCAGGATCAGGGGCCAGCGCTCGGCGGCCGGATAGGGCGCGAACTCAGCGCCATAGAAGTAGACGACCGGGCGCGTGGCCGGGCCCGGCGCCCCCGCAGTCCAGACCGCGGTCGTGGGGTGCACCGGCTGCAGCGGGGTGACCGGGACGACCGGTGAGGTGACCCCGATCGTGTCGAAGACGGATGCGGGCACGGACGTCACCGAGGCGATCAGCGAGGAAGGGGCGGGGCTGAAGGTCTCCACCGTCGAGGTGCCACTTGGACCGGTGTTGTCCCGGATGAGCACCAGGGCGCCGAGCAGGCAGATGGCGACCACGATCAGGCCGAGCGCCAGGGAGCGACGAGGCAGGCGGCGCAGCGACGGCGCCGACGCAGGCACGGGGGCGGACTGGCCGGGCTGGCTCATGGGACCGGGTCAGGATAGCCAAGAGGACCCCGCGTCTCGGGGCGCCGCAAGACACCGGTACCCTCGCCGGCATGCCCCGGCCCGCCGCCGATCCGACCAGGTGACTTTCGCCAGTTCAGCCTCCGGCCCCGTGCCTCTCCGTGCGGCGGCCACGGTCGTGCTGGTCCGGGACACGCCGAGCGGGGCGGGTGGTGCGGAGCTCGAGGTACTCATGGTCCAGCGTCACCTGCGCACGGACTTCGTGGGCGGCGCATTCGTGTTCCCCGGAGGGTCGGTGGACCCCTCCGACGGAGGTGCGGAGGCCGAGGCGCTGTGCCGGGGACGGAGCGATGCCGAGGCCAGCGAAGTGCTCGGGGTCGCCTCGGGAGGCCTGGCCTTCTGGGTGGCCGCGGCGCGCGAGACCTTCGAGGAGTGCGGGCTCCTCCTCGGCCGGAGCGGGGCCGGTCCGGCGCCGTGGGCCGGAGGACCCGACGAGCGGGCGCGCCTTGCCGCGGGACGCCAGGCGGTCAACGACGGGACCCGCAGCTTCCTCGAGATGTGCCGTGGCGAGCATCTCGAGCTCCTGGTCGGCGACGTCGAGTACTTCGCCCGCTGGATCACGCCATTGGGCTCGCCCCGTCGCTACGACACCAGGTTCTTCCTGGCCCGCGCCCCGGTGGGCCAGGCTGCGCCGTCGAGCCGTGGCGAGACGATCGCCGCTGTGTGGATCACCCCGCCCGACGCGCTCGCCCGCCATCGCTCGGGCGAGATCGACCTCATCGTTCCCACGGTGCGCACCCTCCAGACGCTGACTCGCTTCGGGTCGGCGCCCGAGCTCCTGGCTGCGGCAGCCGCACGGCGAGCGGTCCCCACCGTCGAGCCGCGTGTCGTGGCGGATGCCGACGGACTCCGGTTGGTGCAGCCGGGCGAGCCCGGGTACGAGCTGCCCTCGCTGTCGGGCCCGGTCGAGCCGGCCATGCTCGGGGAGCTGAACGACGCCATCCGGGACGCCTCGCTCCGGACCAACCTGGAAGGTCCCGTCGGCGCGCCGGGACCATACCCGGGCCCGGACTGGACTTGATCAGCCGGCGTCAGCCTGCTCGCCGACGGCCGCCTCCATCCTGGCCAGCAGGCGGGCCGAGCAGCCGCCGGTGTCGACCAGGGGCGCGACCTCCTCGGCCACCACCCGGGCGAGCTCGCTGAACGCGGCGCCGAGCTCGTCGGCATCGCCCCGCAGTGCGACCGGTTCGCCCACGTCGCCGCCGGCAGCCAGGTCAGGGTGGAGGGGGATCGAGGCGAGCAGCGGGACCCCGAGCCCCTGGGCCAGTCGCTGCCCGCCTCCCGAGCCGAAGAGGGCGTAGGTGGTCCCGTGCTCGCAGGTGAAGTCGCTCATGTTCTCGATCACTCCCGCCACGCGGAGGTATCCCTTGCGGGCCATGTCGGCCGCCCGCGCCGCCACCTTCTGGGCTGCCACGGGCGGAGTGGTGACGACCAGCAGCTCGGTCCGCGGTAGGAGGCGGGCCAACCCCATCTGGACGTCACCGGTGCCGGGGGGCAGGTCGATGAGTAGGTAATCCAGGTCGCCCCAATCGACGTCCTGGAGGAATTGCTGGACCGCCCGGTTGAGGACGAGGCCCCGCCACATGATCGCCTGCTCCTCGTCGGCCAGGAAGCCCATGGAGAGGACCCGCACGGTTCCGGCGCCGACACGGCGCTCGAGCGGCAGCATCTTCCCGGCCCTGGCCTCGACCTCGCCGTCCATCCCGAGCAGTCGCGGCACCGAGAATCCCCAGATGTCGGCATCGAGGATCCCCACGGTCAGCCCCCGCAGGCTCAGTGCGACGGCCAGGTTGACCGTCACCGACGACTTGCCGACGCCCCCCTTGCCGGACGCCACGGCCAGCACCCTGGTGCGGGCCGCCACCGCCGTCTCGGGGGCGTCCTCCCGGGCCTTCCAGCGCGCCCGTGCCATCACCGCGGCGCGCTCGTCGGCCTCCATGGTCGCCACCGTGACCTCGACGGAGCGGACCCATCCGAGCGAGGTCAGGTTCGTCCGCACGTCGCTCTCGATCTGGGTCCGCAGCGGGCACGACGCCACCGTCAGGGCCACCTCGACCGTGACGTCGGCGTCGTCCACCTCGATGCGGCGCACCATGCCGAGGTCCACGATGGTGTCCCCCAGCTCGGGGTCGACGACGGCACGCAGGCGTTCCCGGACCTCCTCGTGGCGAGTGGAGGGATCGGGGGACATCGGGTGAATTCTACCTGCGAGACGGCGATTTCCCTCCGGGACACCGTCATGCCGTGCGTCGTCGCGGCTGTTGGGGCTGGTCTGGTCCGGTGTCCCGGTAACATGGCGGCCGTCCACGGCGTACAGGGCGCCGAGGGTTGCCGGTGCCGGAGACCTCCGGCACGCGAGGAGGAACAGTGACGTCCATCGCCACGTCTGTGAACATCGGCAAGAAGCCGGCACCGGTCATTCTGAGCGAGGAGGCCGCCGCCAAGGTGGCCGAGCTGCTCGACAAGGAGCGCGCCGACGACCCGACCACCGGTGACCTGGCGCTGCGCGTGGCGGTCAAGCCAGGCGGTTGCTCGGGCTACAGCTACGAGATGTTCTTCGACTCCGAGTTCCTGGCCGACGACGTCGTACAGGAGTTCGGGCCGGTCAAGGTCGTGGTCGACGCCGCCAGCGCGGACCTGCTCACGGGCTCGACGCTCGACTACAGCGACGGCCTCCAAGGAGCCGGGTTCCACATCACCAACCCGAACGCCACCCGCACCTGCGGGTGCGGCTCGTCCTTCAGCTGACCCGCGGCCTCCGGGCCACCGCGTCCTGAGCGACAGCACCCACATCCCCGAACAGGGGCGCCACCCCGGCGGGCGAGCGGAGGAGCCCCATCGGCCGCCAGTCGGCTTCCGCCTCAACGGCGTCGGCGTCTCGGTGCCCGAGGGGATCTCGTTGCTCGACGCGGTGCGGGAGCAGCTCTCCTGCCGGTCGGTCAAAGATGGTTGCAGTCCCCAGGGCCAGTGCGGCTGCTGCACGGTCTGGGTGGACGGTGTCCCCAGGATCTCGTGTGTCACCCCCGTCCGGCGCATCGCCGGACGGCACGTGACCACCCTCGAGGGCCTCGATCCCGAGGTCCGTCGCCGCTGGGCCGACGCGTTCGTCGCTCGTGGAGCGAGTCAGTGCGGGTTCTGCACGCCCGGCATCATCATGCGGCTCACCGCCTTGGAGGCGGCCGGCGGGGCGACGCCGCCCTCGCGCCTCGACGTCGAGTCGGCGTTGCGGGCACACCTGTGCCGTTGCACCGGCTGGCAGCCCATCGTCGACGCGGCGTGCAGCGTGCTCGGCTCGGCCGATCCCCCACCCCCGTTCGTGGGCGGCGAGGGAGTACGGGATCCGCTGCTCGCAGCTTGGAGGTCCGAGGTCGAGGGGTCGGCGATGCAGCGCTCGGGAACCGACGTGGTGCTCGGCGACGGCGGGTTCGCCGACGACGGCGCACCATCGGACGCCCTGGTCCAATTGGGGGCGGACGGGCCTCTCGACCCGGGCCTGCGGGCGGCCCGGGCGCGGGTCGGTCGGATCCAGGGGCGCAACAGCACGGTGCCCCTCTCGCACCCCGTGGATCTGCCCGAGGGGGATTGGGCGCTCACCCTGCGGACGACGTGGGTCGAGCCGGCGTACGTGGAGCCCGACGCCAGCTGGTGCCGGCCGGGCGGGCTGCCGGCGGACCCGTTGGGGAACGGAGGGGCCTTCGGGGGGAAACGACACAGCTCGGTGTCCGGGCGAGCCAGCGACCTGGCGGAGGATTCGGGTCGGGTCGTGCGGGTGTTGTGGCGCCGCGAGGACGTCGTGCGCAGCGGTCCCAAACGGCCGCCGCTCGCCCTGGCGCTCCGGGCGGACGGCACCGGTGTGGTCCGTTTGGGCCGGAGCCCGGGCTCGGCGGACCTCGAGCCGGCCGTGGCCCGGGTGCGGGCCCTGTGCCCCGGTGTCGAGGTCGAGCAGGTGGACGTCGCGGGGCCTCCGGTGGCGCCCGACCTGCGGGGAGCAGCCTGGGCGGAGGTCCTCGCCGCGCAGACCGTGGTGGCCGCGCCCGTGTGCCCGGCCGGGGTGGGCTGCGCCCAGGTGGCGGTGCCGGGTGGCGGACGCGCCGTGGTCGAGGTCCGGACCGGGGAGGGAGGACGCGGTCGGGTGGACGTCGAGGTCTGGGCCGGGGAGGTGCTGTGCGAGGTCACCTTGCGCTCGTACGTCGTCGGTGCCGTCCACCAGGCCCTGGGTCTGGTCTGGAGCGAGGGGATCGCCGTCGACGACGGGGGCCGCCCGGTCGATCTCACCGTGCGTTCCTTCGGGATCCTCGCCGCGCGCGACCTGCCCGACGTGACCGTGAGCGTCCACCCGGGGGAGGGGTGGCCCGTCTGCGGCTCCGATGCCGTCTTCGTGGCCGCGCTGGCGGCGGCGTGGATGGCTGAGGGGCGGCTCGCGCAATGGCCGACGAGGCGGTCTGCCCCTCGCTCGCCACGCCTGGACGTGGCACCATCGGACCCTCGAGAGGAGGCCACATGAGTGCAACAGTCGGTCCGTACTCCCCGGTGCGCCGGGTCGGCGAGTGGGTGATCGCCTCCGGTCAGATCGGCTCGGCGCGTGATGGCGCCGGTGGGAACGCCCTGGTAACAGGCGGAACGGTCGCCGAACTCCGTCAAGCCCTGCAGAACGTGGCAGAGGTGCTGGCCATCGAAGGGGCGACCCTGCCCGACGTGGTCAAGACCACCCTCTTCCTCGTCGACATGGGCGAGTTCGAGGCGGTGAACGAGGTCTGGATGGAGTATTTCACGGGTGACCGCCCGACGCGCAGCACCGTCCAGGTGGCGGCGCTGCCCCTCTCTGCCCGGGTAGAGGTCGAGGCCTGGGCCTACGCGCCGGTGGTCTGATCCGAGGGTGTCACCGCGGCAGGACCCGACCCGCTGCGGGCTGCGCTCCCCGGGTGCCACGCCATCTGGCCGAAGCGGTAGCCCACCGAGCGCACCGTCTGGATCAGGTGCGCGTGCTCCTCGCCGAGCTTGGCCCGCAGTCGGCGAATGTGCACGTCGACCGTGCGCGCGCCTCCGTAGTACTCGTACCCCCAGACCCGGCTGAGGAGGGTCTCGCGGGTGAAGACCTTGGCCGGGTGGCCGGCCAGGAATCGCAGGAGCTCGTACTCCATGTAGGTCAGGTCGAGCACCCGGCCGGACACCGCGGCCTGATAGGTCTCGAGGTTGAGGACCAGGGGGCCGTACTCGATGATGTCGGGTCGCATGCTCTGTCCGGTGCGCCAGAAGAGGTGCTGGAGCCGTGCCACCAGCTCCTCGGGACGGGCCGGCAGGACGCAGAAGTCATCGAACAGGTCGTCGCGCAGCAGCAGTTCGCCGACCTGGTCGGGGGTGATGGCCAGGAGGAGCGGCGTCACGGGCACCTCGCGCAGGCGCAGGTGCCGGCAAAGGGCCACCGCTGCCGTCATGTCGTTGCCGGCGACCACCAGCGCGCCCGAGTAGCCCGGGATCCGTCCGTCCGCCCCCGCCCCCGCCACCTCGTCGGCGCCGCCCACCCCGTGGTGGCCGAGCCCTGCGCTCTGCAGCGCGAGGGTGACCTCGGCGGGAAGGTCAGTGGGGAAGCAGAGGAGGGGGTCCATGGGCGTCGGGTTCAGAGGAGGGGTAGGTACCGGTCCAGCTCGAACTGCGTCACCTGGGACTGGTAGGCATCCCACTCCTCCCGCTTGTTGCGCAGGAACCACTCGAACACGTGCTCGCCCAGTGTCTCGACCAGCAGCTCGGAGCCTTCCATCTCGTTGACGGCGTCGTGGAGGCTCGAAGGCAGGGGCTCGATTCCCTTGATGGCCAACTCCTTCGGGCTCAGCGCGAAGAGGTTGTCGTCGGCCTCGGCGGGGAGCGGGTAGTCGTTGGTCAACCCGCGCAGCCCGGCGGCGAGGATGACAGCGAAGGTGAGATACGGATTGCAGGCGCTGTCGGGTGCGCGGTACTCGAGTCGTGTCGACTCCGCCTTGCCCATCTTCACCACCGGGACCCGCACCAGCGCCGAACGGTTGTTGCGGGCCCAGCTGACGTGCACCGGCGCCTCGTACCCGCCGATGAGCCGCTTGTAGGAGTTGACCCACTGGTTGGTCACCGCGGTGATCTCGCGCGCGTGGTGGAGCAGCCCGGCGATGAACCGGCGCGCCACCTCGGATAGCCCGTAGGTGTCGCTCTGGTCGACGAACGCGTTGCGCTCTCCCTGCCAGAGCGAGATGTGGGTGTGCATCCCCGAGCCCTGGACACCACCGAGCGGCTTGGGCATGAAGGAAGCATGGACGCCCTCCTGGCGAGCCACCTCCTTGATCACCATCCGGGTCGTCATCACGGTGTCGGCCATCGTGAGCGCGTCGGTGTAGCGCAGGTCGATCTCGTGCTGGCTGCGTGCGTCCTCGTGCTGGGTGTGCTCGACGGGGATTCCCATCTCCTCGAGCACCAGGACCGAACGTCGCCGAAGCTCGCTGGTCAGGTCGGCCACACTCAGGTCGAAATAGGAGCCCGAGTCGAGCGGGACGGGGCCCCGGTTGGGGTCGGCGTCGGCGAAGTAGAAGTACTCGACCTCGGGCGAGGCGAAGAAGGTGTATCCGGCGGCCCGGGCGCTCTCCAGGGTGCGGCGCAACGCATGGCGCGGGTCGCCACCGAACGGCGTGCCGTCGAGGTTGGCCACGTCGCAGAACACCCGGGCCACCGGGGCGTCGTCGCGGTGCCAGGGCAGGAGCTGGAAGGTGGTCGGGTCGGGCCGCGCCAGCACGTCGGCCTCCTGGACTCGGCTGAACCCGTCGATAGCGGACCCGTCGAAGGTCATGCCCTCGTCCAGTGCGTTCTCGAGTTCGGCCGGCGTGATGTTGAACCCCTTGGGTATGCCGAGAACGTCGGTGAACCAGAGCTGGACGAAGCGGATCCCTCGCTCTTCGACGGTACGCAGCACGTAGTCTCGCTGGCTCTGCACGCCCCCAGCTTCGCATGTGCGGCGACCCACCTCGTCCAGCCGGACGCCCACGCCGGTGTCGGGCTCGGGGCCCCGGTGGGGCCGCCGGTAGTCTGGCGCCGTGCCGCACGTGCGCCTCGCCGCCGCGCAGATCAACACCGTCGTCGGTGACCTGGCGGGCAACGTGGAGCGCGTCCTCGGAGCCCTGGCGGCTGCCGAGGCGGCCGGGGCCGACCTCTGCGTGACGCCCGAGCTGGCCATCACGGGGTACCCGCCCGAGGACCTGCTGCTCAAGCCGGGGTTCGTGGCCGACAACGTGGCGGCGCTCGAGAAAGTCGCGGCCGCCACCGGGTCGTGTGCCGTGGTGGTCGGCTTCGTCGGCGCGGCGGGGGGCGGTAGGGGGCTGGCCAATGCGGCGGCGGTCTGCGCCGGGGGGCGGGTCCACGGCCTGTACCACAAGCGTTTCTTGCCCAACTACGGCGTGTTCGACGAGCAGCGTTGGTTCCTTCCGGGGTCCGAGCCGCCGACGCTCTTTGGCGTAGCCGGCGCCTGGGTGGGCGTGTCCATCTGCGAGGACGTGTGGTTCGACGAGGGGCCGGTGGCGCTGGCGGGCCGCGCCGGTGCCGACGTCGTCGTGAACCTGAACTCGTCGCCCTTCAATCGCGGCCGGCGGGCGCAACGCCTGGCTCTGCTCTCGGGGCGCGTGGCCGAGGCGGGGTGCGCCGTGGCCTACGTGAACCAGGTCGGGGGGCAGGACGAGCTTGTCTTCGACGGGGACTCGCTGATCGTCGACGCCAGTGGCGCGCTGGTGGCCGCCGGGGCCCAATTCGCTGAGGACCTGGTCGTCGTCGACCTCCCTGTCGGGCGGCGTCCTCCGCACGGCATGAGCACGCTGCTCCCCCGCGTGGAGGTCAGCGCGCCACGAACCGCTCCATATCGTCCCCTCCCACCGGCGGTGCAGCGGCCCGCACTGGGCGACCACGCCGAGGTCTACGAGGCCCTGGTTCTCGGCACGCGCGACTACCTGCGCAAGAACGGCTTCACCGAGGCGGTCATCGGGCTCTCGGGTGGAATCGATTCCTCACTGGTGGCGGCGGTGGCGGTCGACGCCCTCGGGCCGGCGCGCGTGCACGGGGTGGCCATGCCGTCGCGCTACTCCAGCGAGGGCTCCCGTCACGACGCGGCCGTCCTGGCCGAGCGTCTGGGCATCGAGCTGTCGGTCGTCCCCATCGAGGAAGCCCACGTGGCCTTCGCCGCCATGCTGGCCCCCCAGCTCGGTCGGGAGCCGTCCGGGCTGACCGACGAGAACCTGCAGTCGCGCCTGCGCGGCGTGGTGCTCATGGCGCTCTCCAACGCCAAGGGGTGGATCGTCCTGACCACCGGCAACAAGAGCGAGATGGCCACGGGCTACTCGACGCTCTACGGAGATTCGGCCGGCGGTTTCGCCGTGATCAAGGACGTTCCCAAGACGCTGGTCTACGACCTGTGCCGCTACCGCAACACACGGGCCGTGCTCGAGGGACTGCCCGGGCCCATCCCCGACAGCGTGCTGGACAAGCCGCCCTCGGCGGAGCTGCGCCCGGATCAGCGCGACGACCAGTCGTTGCCCGGGTACGACGAGCTCGACCCGGTGCTCCAGGGCTATGTCGAGCGCGACCTCACGGCAGCAGAGCTGGTGGCCGAGGGGTTCCCCCCGGCACTGGTGGATCGGGTCGTGCGGCTCGTGGACTCCGCCGAGTACAAGCGCCGCCAGATGCCGCCCGGGGTGCGCATCACCACCAAGGCATTCGGAAAGGACCGGCGGATGCCCATCACGAACGCCTACCGCTCCTCGGCGCGCGACGAGTCCGGCTATGGCTGAGCTTCCGGGAGCCGTGGCGCCGGCCTGGCGGGAGATCGGCACGCTGGCCCGCCTGGTGGGCGCCTATTGCTGGGCCGAGGACCGCATCTTCGGTCTCGCGGGTGAATGGGCCGGCCGAGAGGAGCTCGCGGCCGAGACGCGTCTGTGGTGTGCGGCGGCCTCGCGGCGCCACGGTCTCCTCGCCTGCGCCTGGGCCGAGCGCCTGCCGGTGCGCGCCGGTGTGGACCGTGCCGGGCTGGTCGTGGCGCCGGGGCCCGGGGCCTCCGAGGCGTTCGAGGCCTTGGCTGCCGCTCCCGCCGCCTCGGGCGTGCTGGGCCTGCTCACGGTGGTCCTGCCCTGTCTGCAGCGCCTCTACCGGTCCCATCTGTGCAGCGCCTCACCGGTGAGCGAGGCACCGGTGGCGGAGGTGCTGGTGCGGGCCGCCCGGGAGCTGGCCGGCGAGCTCAAGAGTGCCGACCGGCTGCCCTCGGGCGGCCTCGACAATTGGCGGTCCGTTGTCGGGGCCCCACTGGCGGACGCCCTGAGCGCGTTCGTGCAGGCCTGGGGTGATCCGCCCGTTCTGCCTGCTGAACGCCCATCTTGACAGCGCCATTACACTGTGATCCGCAGCTCACACGCGCCGGGGAGGGGCGGGAGCTGCGTGGAGCGAGCCCCCGAACGCCTGGTCAGGTCCCCCTGCCGAGGTCGTGGGACGGAAGGTTGAGGCGAGGAACTTGGCGAAGGAACGTATCGAGCGCGATGACGAGGACCTCGTCCGGCTCTACCTGACGGACATCGGACAGTACCCGCTCCTGACCAAGGACGACGAGGTGCGCCTGGCCCAGGCCATCGAGGGCGGGCGCGAGGCCGAGGCGGAGATGGCCAAGACCCCCAAGGGGTTGACCACCGCCAAGAAGCGGGAGCTCCGTCGCTCCGTCATGGAAGGCGAGCAGGCCCAGCAGACCTTCGTGCAGTCCAACCTGCGGCTGGTCGTGTCGATTGCCAAGAAGTACCAGGCGTCGGGACTCCCGTTGCTCGATCTGATCCAGGAGGGCAATCTCGGCCTGATGCACGCGGTCGAGAAGTTCGACTGGCGCAAGGGCTTCAAGTTCTCCACCTACGCCACGTGGTGGATCCGCCAGGCCATCACCCGGGGCATCGCCAACACCGGCCGGACGATCCGTCTGCCCGTCCATGCCGGCGACACTCTGGCCCGGGTGCAGAAGGCCCAGGCCCGTCTCGAGCTCAAGCTCGGACGACCGGCCACGCTGGCCGAGCTGGGCGTCGAGGTGGAGATGCCCGAGGACAAGCTGGTCGAGGCGTTGCGCTTTCGGGCCGAGCCACTCTCGCTGTCCGAGCCCCTGCGCGAGGACGGGGATGCCGAGCTGGGTGACGTCGTCGAGGACCGGTCCGCCGAGTCCCCCTTCGAGGTGGCAGCGGTTTCGCTGCTCCCCGATGAGATCGGGCGGCTGCTCTCACCGCTCGACGAGCGTGAGCGCGAGATCCTGCGCCTGCGCTTCGGCCTCGATCGCGGGGAACCCAGGACGCTCGAGGAGGTCGGGGAGCACTTCAACCTGACCCGGGAGCGCATCCGACAGATCGAGGCGCGGGCCATGTCGAAGCTGCGCCATCCCTCGTCCGACACCGGCGCCCGAGATCTGCTCACGGTCTGACGACCTAAGCTGCACGACCATGAAGAAGCTGATCATCCTGGCCCTGCTGGTTGCTCTGGGCGTCATTGCCGCCCGTCGGCTGCGCGAGGCTTGATCCTGCCCCTCAGGCGGCGCGCCGCCCCTTGATGCTCTGGGCGTGACGGGCGCGTAGGCCGCGTCGCCACAGGATCAGAGCGGCACCCGCCACGGCGAGGCTCGTGGTCACGACCGGCGTGGTCCGTCCGACCCGGTCGCGGCAGGCGTATGGGCTTGGTGAAGTTGCGGACCTCCCAGCCACGCTCCCGGGCGATCTTGGCCAACGCCCGATCCGGATTGACCGCCACCGGGCGGCCGACCGCCTCGAGCATGGGCAAGTCGGTGGCCGAGTCCGAGTAGGCGCTCGAAGCCTCGAGGTCGAGGCCGGTGCGTGCGGCCAGCTCCCGCATGGCGTCGGCCTTTGACTCGCCGTAGGCGTAGAACGCCATCCGGCCGGTGTAGCGCCCCTCCTCGTCGACCTCGCCTCGCGAGCAGATGGCGCCGTCGGCACCGAGCAGGTCGGACAGCGGCAGCACGATCTCCTCCGGTGAGGCCGAGACGAGGTACACCCGGTGGCCCGCCGCCCGATGCCGTTCCATGAGCTCGAGCGCCTCGGCGTACATGATGGGCTCCATCGTCTGCAGCATCGTCTCGCGCACGATCTGGCGGACCTGGGCGCGGTCCCACCCCTTGGTCACGGCCAGCATGGACTCGCGTACGTGGGCCAGCCGCTCCTCGTCGGCCCCGAAGTAGAGGTAAATGAGCTGGGAGAGCGCAGCCCTGGCCACCAGACGTCGGTTGATGAGGCCGCCCTTGAGGAAGGGCCGACCGAATGCGGCGATCGAGGCGCGATCGATGACCGTCTTGTCCAGGTCGAAGAACGCTGCCTCCATGTCTTCATGGTACGGGTGAAAGGCGGCCTCCCTTGAGCGCGCCGAGTCGCGTCACCCCAGCGTCACCCCGGTGTCACCCGCCCGAAGGGGCTCGGCTCAGCGCTGGGCGTCGGCGATGAAGAGCGCGTGGACGGCGTTCTCGGCCTCGGCGGTGACCAGCACGAGGACTTCGTCACCGGACTGCACGGTGGTGTCGCCGCGGGGCACGATCAGGCGGTCACCCCGGACAATGGCCACCACCACGGCGTCGCGGGGGAAGTCGAGATCGGCGATCGCTGTGTCGTTGGCCGGCGAGTCCTCGGCCAGGGTGATCTCCACCAGGTGGGCCGAACCGCCCTGGAACTGCAAGAGGCGCACCAGCGACCCCACCGAGACGGCTTCCTCGACCAGTGCGGTCAGGAGCTGCGGGGTCGAGACCGAGACGTCGACACCCCAGCTCTCGTTGAACAGCCACTGGTTCTTGGGGTGGTTCACCCGCGCCACCACGCGGGGGACGGCGAACTCCTGCTTAGCCAGGAGGGAGATGACCAGATTGTCCTCGTCGTCGCCCGTGGCAGCCACGACGACGTCGACGGTGGACAGTCCGGCGCTGTCGAGCGAGGAGACCTCACAGGCGTCGGCCGCCACCCAGGTCACCGGAAGCGTCGGGCGGAGTCGCTCGACCAGCTCTGGATCCTGCTCGAGCACGAGCACCTCGTGCCCGCTGGCGTGCAGATCGGAAGCGATGGCGGTGCCGACGCTCCCGGCACCGGCGATGGCGACCCTCACGGAGTCCCGCCCGCCGGCGGTCCGTTCCCTCCGGCGCCGGCCGTCTCCGTGGTCAGGGTCTCGTCGAGCGGGCCGAGCGCATTGTCGAGCACGGCCAGGTGGAGCACGTCACCCTCCTGCCCCACCAGCTCGCGGCCGTCGAGCCGGGGTATCCCGGCCCGCGAGACGGCCACGATGCTCACGGTTCCCGGCTGCTCGATCTCGCGCAGTGCGCGGCCGGCCCAGCGGTCGGGCAGCGAGCGGTCCACCAGGGAGAGGCGACCGGAGGAGTCGGACCAGTCGAGCACGTCGAGGTCGGGAAGGAGCCGGCGCCGCACCTGGTCGATGGTCCATGTCACGGTGGCCACCGTCGGGATGCCGAGCCGTTGGTAGATCTCGGCGCGCCGGGGGTCGTAGATCCGGGCGACCACGTTCGGGATCTTGTAGGTCTCGCGGGCGATGCGCACCGTGAGGATGTTGGTGTTGTCGCCGCTGGTGACCGCGGCCAGCGCCTCGGCCTCGTTGGCCCCGGCTTTCTCGAGGTCGTCGCGGTCGAAGCCCGAGCCCACGATGCAGGGGCCGTCCCAGTCCTTGAGCCGGCGGAAGGCGCGGGCCGACCTATCGAGGACGGCCACCGAGTGACCCTGGTCGCTCAGGGACCGGGCGAGGCCCGATCCCACCCGGCCGCAGCCGACCACGATCACGTGCACGCCACAGTGCAACACGCCCCGACGGGCCATGCAAAAGGAACTTCGCCTTGCCGCCTGCGGCCTACTGTGTGGCCGTGGCGATGCCCACGACCTCGGAGACCCGCGCCACATCTCGGCCACCGCCGTCAGGCCCGTCGGGCGGCCAGATCCCCGAGACGTTCCGCTACCGGATGAAGAACGTGTTGCTCGGGCCGCCGCTGGTGACCGAGCAGCTGGCCACCGAGCGACTGAACAAAGCGGTAGCGCTGGGCGTGCTGGCGCCCGACTGCATCTCGTCGTCGGCTTACGGCACCGAGGAGATGCTGACCCAGCTGGTCCCGTTCATCGGCCTGGCGGCCTTCGCGCTCCTGGTGCCCATCACGGTCGCCATCTTGTGCGTCCTCTTCTTCGTCACCCTGTCGTACCTCGACGTGATCGGGCTCTACACGAAGGCCGGTGGTTCCTACGTGGTGGCCCGGGACAACTTCGGGCCCAAGGTGGCGCAGGTCGCCGCCGTGGCCCTGCTCATCGACTACACGGTGACGGTCGCCGTGCAGACGTCGGCCGGCACGGCGGCGTTGACGAGCGCCGTGCCCAGCCTGGCCAACACCCTCGACACCGTGGCCATCACCGTGGGCGTGGTGCTCCTCTTGCTCTTCGGCAACCTGCGCGGCATCCGCGAGGCCGGCAGCTACTTCGCTGTCCCCACCTACTTCTTCATCGTCTCGTTGTCCGTCGTGATCATTTTCGGCCTCACCAAAGAGGTGATGGGCACGCTGCACCAGATCCCGCTCCCGCCGCCCGGCGAGGTCTACGGCGGCAAGATCGGCCACCCCTCCTCGGGCCTGCTCTACGGCTTGGCCTTCGTGTCCCTCCTGCGCTCCTTCGCCAACGGTGGCTCGTCGTTGACGGGCCTCGAGGCGATCTCCAACGGCGTCAGCAGCTTCCGCCGCCCTGAAGCGCGCCATGCCCGCCAGACCCTCGTCGTCATGAGCTGCACGCTCGGCTTCTTGGTCCTCGGCGTCACCCTGCTGGCCAAGTGGACCCACGCCGTCCCCTACGCCCAGGGCTCACCGACCGTGGTCTCCCAAGAGGTCAAAGCGGTCTTCGGCACCAGTCCGGTCGGCCACCTCGGCTTCTACGTCGTGCAGCTGGCCACCATGCTCATCCTCTACACGGGTGGCAATACGAGCTTCAACGGCTTTCCCTATCTGGCCAGCTTCGTGGCGGGCGATCGGTTCTTGCCCCACCAGCTCACCAAGCGCGGCCACCGCCTGGCCTTCTCCAACGGGATCCTGGTGCTGGCCGCCGTGGCGTTGGCGCTGGTTCTGGCCTTCAAGGCCCAGGTCAACGGCCTGGTGGCCCTCTACGCCATCGGCGTGTTCACCGGCTTCACGTTCGCCGGTGCCGGCTTGGTGAAGCACTACTGGGATGCCCGCGTCGGGCACTGGAAGCGCGGCGTCGCCGTAAACGGATTCTCGGCCTTCTTGTCCTTCATCGTCGTGCTGATCTTCGCCATCGTGAAGTTCAAGGAAGGTGCCTGGCTGATCTTCATCGTCGGGCCGCTCCTCTACGTGGGTCTGATCCGCACCAATCGGCGCTACAAGAGTGAGGCCGACATGCTCGAGACGGGCGTGGCAGAGGCATCGGCGGCCCCCGTGCTGCGGCGCCATGTTGTCGTGGTGTTCGTCGACCGTCTCGACATGGCCACCACGCGCGCGCTGCAGTACGCCCGCACGCTGGCCCCCGACGACATCCGGGCCGTGCACTTCGACGTCGACACCAAGGCGGCCCGCGAGCTCGAGGCCGAATGGAGCCGGCTCGGGCTGGCCCGTCTGCCGCTGGACATCATCGAGTGTCGCGATCGCCGCATCGGCCGGGCAGCCATCGAGCTGGCGGCCGACGCCACGCTCGACGGGGACACCGAGTGCACGGTGCTCCTGCCCAGGCGCACCTACTCGGGCGTGTGGGAACGCTTCTTGCACGACCGGACGGCCGACAAGATCGCCGCTGTCTTGGGCCAGGTGCCCCACGTCAGCGCCACCATCATCCCCTTCACGGTCGGCAGCTCCCGCCTGACCGAGCGTGCGCGCTCCTACGGGCGCTCGGTGCAGAAGGCCAGCCGGCAGGCCGAGCCCGGATCGCCGTCTTCCGACGGCGGGGCGGGAGTGCCGCACGCCGGCGGGCGGCGCGACGGTGCCAAGAAGGGCGGGGTGTTGCTGGCCGCGGACGAGACCCTGGCCAAGCGGGCCGGCGTCACGACCCCCATTGCGGGGGTGTCCCCTCGGCAGCGCGTGCGCGTGGCCGGCCGGGTGAAATCGGTCCGCGTCCAGCCACGCGCCGGCACCTCCAACCTCGAGTGCGTGCTCAGCGACGGAACCGGGGGGCTCCTCTTGGTCTTCCAGGGGCGCCCCAAGATCGCCGGGATCGAGCCGGGTACCCGCCTGGTGGCCGAGGGGATGGTCGGCACCTGGGGTCGCCGGACCGCCCTGCTCAATCCGTCGTTCGAGTTGGTACAGGGCGCCACGGGCGACCAAGAGGGATCCTGACCGGGACCAGCGGCCGTGCCGACCGGCCCGGCTGCGGGGTCGTCGCCCGGGGGAAATTGCCCCTGGCCTCGCGGGAGTGGCTAACGTCCCCGGCGGCCCGGCGCGGGGTGCGACCTCCTTGGCGCGCCCGCGGCTCGGGGTCGTGAGAGCGATCGCCATGGTGACGGGCGTTACCGCAGCGCAGGGAGGGGGCGTTCCCGCCCCTTGTCCCCCAGACCGACAGGAAGAGAAAGGGCTCACCGGGAAATGATCAGACTCCTCGCAGCCGAGGGTGGCTACCAGGCCTTTCACCTCAGCGGGGCGGACAAGACCTGGCTGTACGTCTGCCTGGCGGCCGGCATCATCGGCATCATCGCCGGCCTGTTGCTGGCCCGCAACGTCCTGGCCTTCGACCAGGGCACGGCAAAGATGAAGGAGATCGCCCAGGCGGTCCAGGAGGGGGCCCAGGCGTTCCTGGGGCGCCAGTTCCGGGCCATCGCGATGATCATCATCCCGCTGGCCATCCTCATCTTCTTCACGGCCACCAAGGTGGTGAAGCCGGACGGGGGTGTGGCGCTCACCTTTCAGCAGGACGGTCTCTACCGCGTCATCTGCTTCCTCTTCGGCGCCGCGTTCTCCGGACTGACCGGGTTCATCGGGATGAGCATCGCCGTACGGGGCAACGTCCGCACGGCCGCCGCGGCCACCGAGGGCGGTGGCATGGCCAGCGCCCTGCGGGTTGCCTTCCGCACCGGCGCGGTGACAGGCATGCTCTGCGTCGGCCTGGGCCTGGCGGGTGCTACCGCCATCGTCCTCATCTTCCAGAACTCGGCCACAGCGGTGCTGATCGGCTTCGCCTTCGGAGCCTCGCTGCTCGCCCTCTTCATGCGTGTGGGGGGCGGTATCTTCACCAAGGCGGCCGACGTCGGTGCCGACCTGGTGGGCAAAGTCGAGGCCGGGATCCCCGAGGACGACCCCCGCAACGCCGCCACCATCGCCGACAACGTGGGTGACAACGTGGGTGACTGCGCCGGCATGGCGGCCGACCTCTTCGAGTCCTACGAGATCACCATCATCTCGTCGCTCATCCTCGGCTACTCCGCCTTCACGTCCATCCACAAGAACCCGACGCCGGCCGTGCTCTTCCCACTGATCGTTCCGGCCATCGGGATCTTCGCTTCGATCGTCGGCGTGCTCGTGGTGCGGGCCCGCAAGAGCGATCGCAACGCCATGGCGCCCATCAACCGGGGCTTCTGGCTCGCCGCAGCGCTGACCGTCGTGGGCGCGTTCCTGGTGGCTCAGTACTACGTGCACGACCTGAAGGTCTTCTGGGCGGTGCTGACCGGTGTCGTGCTCGCACTCGTGGCCAGCCAGATCACCGAGCAGTTCACCTCCACTGAACGGGGACCGGTCAAGGAGATCGCGGCATCGGCCCGCACCGGTCCAGCCACCACGGTGCTCTCGGGTTTCTCCATCGGCCTCGAGTCCTCCGTCTGGGCGATCATCGCCATCGCCATTGCTCTCGGCGTGGCCATCGGGCTCGGGAACGGCAACATCGAGCTCACCTTCTACCTGATCGCCCTGATCGGGATCGGCCTGCTGGCCACGGCGGGCATGGTGGTCTCCGAGGACAGCTTCGGCCCGGTGTCGGACAACGCAGCCGGCATCGCCGAGATGTCGGGCGAATTCACCGGTGAGGCGGAGCGCGTCATGGTGAGCCTCGATGCCGTCGGTAACACCACCAAGGCCATCACCAAGGGTGTGGCCATCGGCTCGGCCGTGATCGCCGCCGTTGCTCTGTTCTCCGCCTTCATCGAGACGATCAACTCGCAGCTCAACCTGCACTTGCGTGCCAACCAGTTGCTGGTGTCGCCCTTCACGCAGATCAACGTGTCCAATCCCAAGACCTTCATCGGACTGCTCATCGGCGGATCGATCGGCTTCCTGTTCTCGTCGCTGGCCATCCGCGCCGTGGGTCGCTCGGCGGGCACCGTGGTGCTCGAGGTGCGCCGGCAGTTCCGTGAGCACCCGGGCATCATGGACTACACGGAGAAGCCCGAGTACGGCCGAGTGATCGGCATCTGCACTTCTGCCGCGAACGCGAGCTGGCCACTCCGGCCCTGCTGGCGGTCTTGTCCCCGGTCATCATCGGTTTCGGAATCAACTACTTCGCGCTGGGCGCATTCCTCGCCGGCACCATCCTGACCGGACAGCTGTTGGCCAACACGCTGTCCAACTCGGGCGGCGCCTGGGACAACGCCAAGAAGTACATCGAGGATGGGAACGAGGGCGGCAAGGGTTCGGAGGCCCACAAGGCTGCAGTCATCGGAGACACGGTGGGCGACCCTTTCAAGGACACAGCTGGTCCGGCGTTGAACCCCATGATCAAGGTCATGAACTTGGTTTCGCTGCTCATCCTGCCGGCGGTCATCACGCTGCGGAACAACACCGGGGCGCGCCTTTCCATTGCCGGCGCATCGCTCGTCGTGCTGCTCATCGCCCTCGCCTTCTCCAAGCGGGCTCCCGAAGCCATGGATGTCGGAGTCGAGTCGGACGCCCCCGCGGTGGCGGTCGCATCGACCGATTGACCAGTTCAGCGGCCCCGGAGCGTGGTTCTCCGGGGGTCGGGAGCGGCGGCCGCCCTTGACAGGCAGGGCGGCGGCCCCCCACTCTGAGGTCACCATGCCATCCGATCTGACCATCCGACCGCCGGCCCGCAGGGAGCACCGTGGGTAAGGCCCTCGTCATCGTGGAGTCGCCGGCCAAGGCGCGCACGATCGGCAGCATGTTGGGGCCCGACTTCATCGTGGAGTCCTCGGTCGGTCACGTCCGCGACCTGCCGCGCGGCGCCGACGAGGTCCCGGCCACGTACAAGGGCGAGTCATGGGCACGGCTCGGGGTGGACGTCGACAACGGCTTCAAGCCGTTGTACGTCATCTCGGCACCCAAGAAGTCGGTGGTCGCCAATCTGAAGAGATTGCTGAAGGGCGCAGACGAGCTCTACCTCGCCACGGACGAGGACCGCGAGGGCGAGTCGATCGCGTGGCATCTCTCCGAGGTGCTCTCGCCGACGGTGCCGGTGAAGCGGATGGTGTTCCACGAGATCACTCCGGCCGCCATCGCACGTGCCGTCGACGAATGGCGTGACCTCGACCGGCGCTTGGTCGACGCGCAGGAGGCGCGTCGCATCCTCGATCGCCTGTACGGCTACGAGGTCTCGCCGGTCCTGTGGCGCAAGGTGATGCCGCGGCTCTCTGCCGGTCGGGTGCAGAGCGTGGCCACCCGCATGGTGGTCGAGCGCGAGCGGGCCCGGATGCGATTCCAGTCGGCCAGCTGGTGGGGCGTGGAGGGGACGTTCACCAACGTCGCCGCCCCGGCGGGGTTCGGTGCCACGTTGGTGACGCTCGGCGGAGCGACGGTGGCTACGGGCAAGGACTTCGACGAGAACGGTCGCCAGACGGGCCGCAGCTCCGCCCGGATCCTGGGCGCCGAGGAGGCGACGTCGGTCGCCGACGCCCTGATCGGCCGGGCCTTCACCGTCATCGCGGTGACCGAGAAGCCGTACCGGCGCTCGCCGGCCGCTCCCTTCATCACCTCGACCCTGCAACAGGAGGCCGGCCGCAAGCTCAGGTTCAGCGCGCAGCGGGCCATGCAGGTGGCGCAGCGACTCTACGAGCAGGGCTTCATCACCTACATGCGCACCGACTCGACCACCTTGTCGGACGAGGCGCTCACGGCAGCCCGGTCGCAGGCCAGGGAGATGTACGGCGCCGAGTACGTGCCCGACGGGCCGCGCCGGTACGAGCGCAAGGTGAAGAACGCGCAGGAGGCCCACGAGGCGATCCGGCCGGCCGGCGAGTCCTTCCGAACTCCCGAGCAGGCGGCTCGTCAGTTGTCAGGTGACGAGCTCCGCCTCTACGAGCTCATCTGGAAGCGCACGGTGGCCTCGCAGATGAGCGACGCCACCGGGACCAGCGCCCAGTTGCGATTGAGCGTGACCGTCCCCGAGGGTGTGGCGCAGGGGCAGGAGGCCGAGTTCTCGGCTAGCGGCCGTGTCATCGCCTTCCCGGGTTTCCTGCGCGCCTATGTGGAGGGTGAGGACGATCCCGAAGCGGAGCTGGCGGACCGGGAGGTCGTGCTGCCGGCGCTGGCCGTGGGCGACACGGTAGAGGGCAGTGCGTTCGAACCGGGAGAGCACGCCACCCAGCCTCCGGCCCGCTACACCGAGGCCTCGTTGGTCAAGGCCATGGAGGAGCTCGGTGTGGGGCGGCCCTCGACGTATGCCAGCGTGATCGCCACCATCCTCGACCGGGGCTACGTGTGGAAGAAGGGGACCGCACTGATTCCCAGCTTCACCGTGTTCGCGGTGGTGGGGTTGCTCGAGCGTTACTTCGGCGACCTGGTCGATTACGGCTTCACCGCTTCCATGGAGGACGATCTCGACGAGATCGCCGCCGGCCGTGAGGAAGCCCTGCCTTGGCTGACCCGCTTCTACTTCGGGAGCGCAGCGCCGGGCGCCGGCAACGGGCACGGGACCTCGGGTGAGGAGGTCGAAGCCCTGGGGTTGAAGGCCTCGGTGGCGTCACATCTGAGCGATATCGACGCCCGGGAGATCAACTCCATTCCGCTCGGTGTGGGCGGCGACGGCCAGGAGATCGTGGCGAGGGTCGGGCGCTACGGGCCATATCTGCAGCGGGGCGAGGACAGGGCGTCGATCCCCGACGACCTGGCGCCCGACGAGCTGACGGTGGCCCGCGCCGAGGAGATCCTCGCCGCCCCGTCCAACGACCGCGTGCTCGGGACCGACCCGGCCACCGGTCTCGAGATCCAGCTGAAGGCCGGAAGGTTCGGCCCCTACGTCCAGGTGGGCGAGCTCGTCGAAGGAGGCGAGAAGCCGCGCACCGCCTCACTGTTCTCGTCCATGGAGCCGGCCACCCTCACACTCGAGCAGGCGCTCGACCTGCTGCGCATTCCGCGATCGGTGGGATCCGATCCCGAGACCGACGAGGAGATCGTCGCTCACAACGGGCGCTTCGGTCCCTATGTCAAGCGGGGGTCGGACACGAGGAGCCTGACCAGTGAGGAGCAGCTGCTGACGGTCACGCTCGACGAGGCCCGGGCGCTGTTCGCCCAGCCCAAGCAGCGCCGCGGTCGCGCGGCCGCCGCCCCACTGCGCGAGCTGGGGACAGACCCCGCCACGAATCTGCCCGTGGTGGTCAAAGAGGGTCGGTTCGGCCCCTACGTGACCGATGGGACTACCAACGCGAGCCTGCGCAAGGGTGACGCCGTCGAGTCGATCGATATCGACCGGGCCTCGGAATTGCTGGCCGAGCGCCGGGCCGCCGGCCCCTCCACGCGTGGCCGCAAGGCCGGCACCAAGAAGACGGCCGCCCAGAAGGTCCCGGCAAAGAAGACGACCGCCAAGAAGACGACCGCCAAGAAGGCCCCGGCCAAGAAGGCGACCGCCAAGAAGGCGGATCCGGGAATCGCACCCTCCGAATCGATCTGACGTGGCGACCCCCGGTCGCCCGGTCGATCCTGCGACCCCCGGTCGGTTGATCGCGCTCGAGGGGATCGACGGCTGCGGCAAGTCGACCCAGGCCCGGGGGGTGGCTGCCCGCTTGGGGGCACGGCTCACCTTCGAGCCCGGAGCGACACCGGTCGGTGCCCGGCTGCGCAGCCTGCTCCTCATGCCAGGAGACCCCGCTCCGTCGCTCCGGACCGAGGCACTGCTCATGGTGGCGGACCGCGCCGAGCACGTGGCCGCCGTGATCGGCCCTGCGTTGGCCCGGGGCGAGTGGGTCGTGACCGACCGCTATGGGGGATCGACCGTGGCCTACCAGGGGTACGGTCGCGGCCTGGAACCCGGTGAGCTCCAGATGCTCGTGACCTGGGCCACAGCGGGGGTGGCGGCCGACCTGTCGGTCCTCGTGGACGTGCCGGTCGAGGTCGCGGCCGGCCGACTTGCCGCGGCGGGTGGACGCAGCGGGACCGACAGGATCGAGGGATTGGGACCCGCTTTCGCCGCCCGGGTTCGGGAGGGGTTCCTGGCCCAGGCCGAGGCAGACCCGGACCATTGGCTGGTCTTGGACGGGATGGAGGAGCCGGACGCCCTGACGGGCCGTATCGTGAGATCCGTGCGTGAGCGCCTCGGAGACCCACCGGCCACTCCGCCGTTGGACCCATGACCGCGGACCGGCCGGCGGCGGCGCTGTTCGCCGGCATCGTGGGGCAGGACGAGGCGGTGGCGGCCCTGCGGGCGGCAGCAGCCAACCCGGTGCATGCATACCTTCTGCGCGGTCCGGCCGGAAACGGCGGCCTGGCGGCGGCCCACGGTTTCGCCGCCGCGCTGTTGTGCCCCGAGGGTGGCTGCGGAGAGTGCGCGACGTGCCGGGCCTCGCTGGCCGGCACCGACCCCGACCTCCACGTCGTCCGTCGGAGCGGCGCCTCGGTCTCGATCGCGGAGATCCGCCAGATCGTCTCCCTGGCCCAGCGCCGGCCGCTGCACGCGTCACGCCAGGTGATCATCGTCCTCGACGTGCATCTGGCGGCGCTGCGGGCCCCGGCTCTGCTCAAGACGCTGGAAGAACCCCCCGGGGACACCGTGTTCGTGCTGCTGGCCGACGAGGTCTCGCCCGAGCTGGCCACGGTGGCGAGTCGGTGCGTCGAGATCCCGTTCCCGCCGGTGCCGCACGCCGAGATGGTGCGATGGCTGACGGCGTCGGGCGTTCCGGCCGACATGGCCACGGTGGTGGCCGACAGCAGTGGAGGCAACCCGGAGCGGGCCAGGGTCATGGTGGAGGATCCTGACGTGAAGAACCGGATGGCCCTGTGGGCCTCGGTGCCGCAGTCGCTCGGGGCTTCGGGTGCAGCCGCCTCCGGGCTGGCGCGCCGCGTCCTCGGGTTGGCCGACCGGGCGGTTGAGCCTCTGCGCGACGAGCACGCGCCGCGAGCTCGAGTCCCTCACGGCGGCAGCCAAGGAGATGGGCGAGCGTGGGCTCCCCGGGCGCAGGGAGATCGTCGAGCAACATCAGCGGGAGGAACGTCGCTACCGCACCGATGCCCTGCGTTCGGGGCTCGGTGTGCTGGCCCGTACCTACCGAGGGCGCGTGGTCGACGCGGTCACCGGCGGGCCCGCCTCCGTGGGAGATCCCGACGTCCGCAATGCCGCGGCGGCGGTCGCGTTGGTCACCGAGGCGGCAGCCGCACTGCCTCGGAACCCCAACGAGAGCCTTCTGATCGAAGCGCTCTTCGTCCGATTGGCGGGCCTCGACGCGTAGGCGGGCTCCCTCAACCAAGGTTGCAGTCGCGGCCTAGCATGCGGACCCGGGGCTCCGAATGGAGGACTGGATGCCGGGGCACGGTCAGGGGGAACAGACGGTTTCGGTGGCGAGTGAGGCCACCGGTCTCCAGTTCCGCGTCCTGGGCTCGGTCGGGGTGGCCTGGAACGGTGTCGCCGTCGACATCGGTGGCTTCAAGTCCCGGGCCCTGGTGGCGCGGCTCCTCGTCGATAGGGGTCTCGTGGTGTCGGTCGACCAGTTCGCCGAGTCGTTGTGGGCGGAAGAGGATCAGCGGGACGCAGCCGTGGTCCTGCGATCGACGCTCTCGCGGCTCCGCAAGCGGCTGCGGGCCGCGGGAGTGCCCGACCAGGTCCTGATCACCAGGACCCCCGGCTACCTGCTCGACGTGCCGGCCTCGGCGACCGACGCGCAGTGCTTCGCGGATCGTGTCGCCGAGGGTCGCCGCCTCCTGGCCCGGGGCGACCCCGCCGGAGCTGAGCGGATCCTGATCGAGGCCGAAGGCCTCTGGCGGGGATCAGCGTACGGCGACGTGCGGGACGAACCCTTTGCCCGGGCCGAGGCACGCCGGCTGGAGGAACTCCGTCTCACGGCGGCCGAGGCCAGGATCGACGCCGCCCTGACCTTGGGCCGGCATCGGGACGTGGTGGGAGAGCTGCAGTCGCTGATCGCGACCCATCCGTTGCGCGAGCGGCTTTGGTCGCAGTGGATGCTGGCGCTGTACCGGTCAGGACGTCAGGCCGAGGCGCTGCGCGTGTACCAGGATCTGCGCGCCATCCTGGTTACCGAGCTGGGGATCGAGCCCGGGCACGATGTCGCCTGGATGGAGCATGCCATCCTCACCCACGACCCGGCACTGGATCTTCCCGTCCTGGCAGAGCGGGCAGAGGAGCCGGGCGGGGTCGTGTCGAGCGAGTCCCAACCGCCTGCTCCCGAGCGGCTCCGTTCGGAACGCTACGACCTCCTTCGATTCGCTGGCCGCGACAACGAGCTCGGCCGGCTCTGGAGCTGGTGGGACGCAGTGCGCGCCGACGGGGGCCGGACCATCATCATCGAGGGTGAGCCCGGCATCGGCAAGTCGCGGCTGGTGACCGAGTTTGCCAGGGCAGTGGCCGGCCGCGGCCACGTGGCCCTGTACGGCCGATGCGACAGGGATCCCGTTGCCTCGTACCAGCCCTTTGCCGAAGCGCTGGGCCGCTACTTCGAGTCGCTCTCGGCCGACCGCCTCTCCGCCATGCCCGCGTGGCAGCGGACCGAGCTGTCCCGCCTGGTGGTCCGGCTGCAGGATCCCGTCCAGCGATCGCCGGCCGTGCCGGCCGTCGACCCCCCGGGCGAGCGGCTCCGCTTCTTCGATGCCGTGGCCGTCACGCTCGCCGAGCTCGCGACCGAGGATCCCGTTCTCCTGGTGATGGACGACCTCCACTACGCCGACGACTCCACCATGCAGTTGCTTCGCCACGTGATCCGGCGAGCCAGAGAGTCCAGGATCGGCGTGGTGGGCACGTACGTGCAGGCCGAGATCGCGGCACAGCACCCGCTCCGGGATCTCTGGGGCGAGCTCCGTCCGGTGCACGCGATCGACACGCTCCACCTGCATGGCCTGCCGGTTTCTGCGGTGCAAGAGATCACGGAGGCGCTGGTGGAGGGGGCGCCTGACGTCGTCCCACGGCTCTATCAATTAACGGCGGGGAACCCGCTCTTTCTCGACGAGATCCTGCGCCCCGTGCTCTCTCGCGCCGGCCTGGCCGGCTCGACGCCCACGCTGGACGAGGCGGTCACCACGGCCGGCCTCGGCCCCACCCAGGCCGTGCAGGCACTGGTGTCGGGCCGGATGACCCGGCTGAGCCCGGACACGGTTGCCCTGCTCGAGGTGGCCGCAGTGGCAGGCCGGGAGTTCGAGCTCGACGTCGTCGTCGAGGCCGCGGGGGTGGTTCCGGACCGGATCCTCGATGCCGTCGACGAAGTCGAGCGAGCCCGGTTGGTTCACCCCCAGGAAAGCGCCGGCGACGGGCGCTCGTTCGTCCACGGGTTGGCACGTGAGGCGATCTATCACGGACTGCCGCCGGGCCGCCGGGCCCGCTACCACCACCGGCTGGGTGTCGCCGTGGAACGAGCCCGGGCATCGGAGATCGATGCGAACGTCAACGAGCTGGCCCACCACTTCGCTGCTGGCGCGAGCATTGCCGACGCCGAGAAGGCGGTCCGCTACAGCCGGGCCGCGGGTGCCCGCGCCACGCAGGCGTTGGCGTTCGAGGAGGCGCTCGCGCACTTCGCGAGGGGGTGGGAGGTGACGGACCGCTTCGGCATCCTCGACGCCGGCGCACGGTGTGATCTCCTTGTCGAGTTGGCTGACGCACAGTTCAGGGCGGGGGGCGCCGGTTTGTTCACCGACACGATCGGCCGGGCCGCCGACCTGGCCCGGGAATCGGGCGACGCCGGACGCCTGGCTCAGGTAGCGATGCGCGTCGGCGCACCGACCTACCTCGGCATAGGCCCAGGCCCGGACTTCGACGAGGTGCAGCTGGTGCGCGAGGCGTTGCAGCAGCTTCCGGCAGCGGATTCGTCACGGCGGGCGTTGCTGATCGCGCGACTGTCGCTCATGGAGGTCGGGCACCCACGTGCCGCGACCCACCAAGAGCTCCAGGCGGCTCTGGAGCGAAATGCCATAGGCGAAGCGATGGCCCGCCGGCTCAACGACCCGAGGATCCTCGGGCATGTCCTCAGCACCCGGTTACGGCTGTTGTGGGGAATCGAATCGGGCGCCGAGCGCATGGCCGCGGCAGTTGAGTTGGGCGAGATCGCGGAAGCAACAGGAGACGGCCGCCAGGCCCTGCTGGGGCACATGTGGCGGGTACGCGAGCTGCTGGTCCGTGGGGATCTGCAGGCTGTCCAAAGCGAGATCGAACGCACGGAAGGCCGCGAGACCGGGCCTCTGCATCCCCTCGAGAGGGCCTACGGGCACCATCGGTCGGCCATGATGGCGCTCATCCGGGGGGACTACGACTCGGCCGACGCGGCGATAGGCCTCGCACACCAAGCGGGGGCGGAATACCCCCAGATGGTGCGCAGCGCGAACTCCGTCCTGATGTGGTGGACGTGGTGGCAGACGCGATGCCATCGGCCGGCCGGACAACTTGTACTGGCAGGTCATGTCAGCGGGCGTCCCTGAGCACCAGCGCCACGAGGCTGCCTTCATCCACTTCCGGGCGGTGGTCGGAGAGAGGGAGCAGGCCTTCCGCGACCTGGTGACGCTCCTCGAGAAGGACCAGGTGACCCAGGCCGCCACGATGACCGAAGGACTGAGCCTGGCCATGATGGCGGCCGCCTGTGCCACCCTCGGCGCCCAGGCCGCGCAACCCGCCCTGGAGCTCCACGAACTGACGAGCCGGTTCGCCGGCACCGTGATCGTGGTCCGGGCCCCGGTGGCCGGCTGCCTCGGACCGGCAGACCACTATCTCGGGATGCTCGCTGCCACCATGGGGGACCACGGCCTGGCCGAGGTCCACTTCGAGGCGGCACTGTCCGTGGCGCGGCGTCTCGAATCCCTTCCCTTCCAGATCGCCGCCGAGGTGGAGCTGGCGCGGACGCTGCGCCGACGGCGTCCCGACGAGGAGGCCGAGCGGGTGGCCGAGCTGCTACGGCACGGAGAGGAGTCCGCTCGGGCGCTGGGGCTCCATCGCCTGGCCCGTCTGGCTGCCGAGCCGGACTGACCTCGGATCCGTGCGCGGCGGGGGCTCGCCTACACTTGTGCTCCCGTCGCCTGATCCGCTCGCCGCGCCCGGTGGAGAGCGAGTTCGGGCGGCCGTGGCTGCCTGGGTAGCTCAGTCGGTAGAGCAGCGCACTCGTAATGCGCAGGTCAGGAGTTCGAATCTCCTCTCAGGCTCCAGTTCAGAGGCCCTTTTTGTCCTCGATCAGCTGCCAGGTAGGATTAATCCCAACAGGCATCCCAACAATGGTCGGCGCCGGGGCCGACCGAGAGGGGACCGTTCTGGAGGACTAATGCCAGGCAGCCTTCGCAAGCGATCCGAACGGGGCCCCGACGTATGGGAGCTGCGTGTCTTCCTCGGTCGGGACAGCCGTGGCCGGGTCCGCCACAAGAGCCGGACCTTCCGGGGTTCCAAGCGCGCCGCCGAGAAGGAGCTAGCCCGGCTCGTGCTGGCCCAGGACTTCGAACCTGAGGTGCTCCCCGAACCCGGCACGATCTCGTGGAACCGGACGACGACGGTCAACGACGCAATCGCCGGATGGAAGGAGTTCGGCTGGGCCGACCTCAGTCCGGCCACGCAGCGTCGCTACGACAGCGTCTGGAAGGTGCATATCGAAAGGACGATCGGCCAAGAACGCATCGCCACGTTGACCCCCTACGACGTCGAGCGCTACTTCCGTCAGCTGAAGACCGACGGTGTGGGGCGGGAGAGCGTCCGCTATGTACGGTCGGTGCTCAACCGCGCGTGCCGCCTGGCGCGGAAGTGGAGCGGCAACACACTGCCGAACCCGATTGCCGACTCGGAGCTCCCATCCTGGGGGATCGAGGGCACGGCAAGACCAGTGCGTGCTCCGTCGACGAGCGAGGTCCGCCGCCTCCTGGCTAAGGCCCAGGACCTCGATCCGCGTTATGCCACGTGCCTGCGCGTGATCGCTGCTACGGGCGTCCGGCGGGGTGAGGCGTGCGCCTTGCGGTGGTCCGACGTGGATTGGAGACAGGGGAGGGTCACCATCGACGAATCGGTGGTCGCATCCCAGGGCGGTGCCGAGGTCAAATCCCCCAAGACCCGGGCCAGCGTTCGGGCGGTCGCCATCGACCAGGGCACCCTGGCACTACTCGAGCAGTTGAGACAAGGGCAGGAGCGCCTGGCCGCCGATGCCGACCTTTCCGTCGATGAAGCCTCGTTCATCTTCTCAGCCGAGCCGGGTGGCGAGATACCGCCGCACCCCGACTCAGTCAGCCACGCCTTCACCAAGACGCGGGTTGCCGCAGAGCTCCCCGAGGACATCCACCTGCACTCGTTGCGACACTTTCAGGCGACCGTACTCGACGCCGTCATCCCCGAACGCCAGAAGCAGGCCAGGCTCGGCTGGTCGACCGTCCACATGGCCCGCCACTACACCGATGTCCCGGTGGGCGAGGACGAGCGCGCCGCCGAGCACATCGGAGCCCTCCTGGACGACCGTTCTCAGGTCTAACGCGGTCTACCGGTCCGAGGCCGTGCCCTCGCTCGCACCGGCGCCGTCGAGGAATCGTTGGAGCGAAGCCCTTGGCACGTACCAGTACGCGCCGATTTTGTGTACGGGAAACGGAACGTTGCCGTCTTTCACGGCCCGGTACAGGGTTGATCTCCCGATCCCGAGCATCAGCGCTGATTCCTCGAGGCCGAGAAGCGGCCGGCTGTGGACCCGTCTCATCTCGAAACACTTCTCGAGCGTGACGACGCGGAGACGAAGCTCAGGGCTCTGGTGTCGACGGGCAAATGCATTTGATGCTCCTTCCATGACGGGAAGGAACGTCCTTCCCTACAAAGGGAGGGGCAGCGAGAACGGCGCGACCGAGCAAGACCCAGGTCAGCGGCCCGAGAATCAGCTCAGACGAGCAGATCGACTTTCACAGCGACGATCAACGAGCTCGAAGTGGCACCAAAGAGCAACGGGGAGCAGGACAGACATGGGGAACGATGGACAACGCGCAGCAGCGCAGAACAGGGAGCACCACGAGAAACCGGAAAAGCGGTCAGATCAGACGGGAGGAAGGGGATGATCGGGGAGCATTTCAGGCATTTCAGGCCCAGATGTCCTTAGTCCTACATCAAGCCGCCCTCGCCTCGGGCGGCGGCTTCGCCGCCGCCTCGGCGGGCGGTTCACCGAACTCGTGCGAACCTCTCACGGCGTTGGATTGAGCGTGAACAGATTGCTGGCGATGGCCGACGACCACAACCAATCAGCCGATAGCCCGTCCGAGAAGCCACCCTATGGCGTCCAACGCATCAGAAACGTTCCACCGCCGCCCCCTTGGATCGCGCAGGTTGTCGACTCCTTTCGCGTCGAGGAGTCGACCGACACGGGGGGACCATTCGCGATCCTGGGCATCCCGCCGGCAAAGAATCGCTTGTGCAGCCAGTGATCAAGGGGATCGAGTGGGATCCGGGCGCTTCTCACCCGAGGTCGTCACGAGATCGATTCCGGTGGCCACGCTCGCGGCAGTGAGGCCAGCCACGATCAGGGACGGCGCGACGGACGAGGCCAGGGCGCCACATATTCGTACTCTATGCAATGATTAGGAGGTGCATGCAAGTGTCCAGCCCGGTCCGTCGCCGCCCCCGGAATCGATGGTGGACGCCGTGCTCAGTGCCAGTCGGGTGCTGGTCGCCATCGCCGCCCGCTCGCTCGCCGATGCCGGTGAGGACGTCACCCTCACGCAATACCGATCGCTCGTCGTGCTGGCTTCACGCGGGCCGCAGACCGTGGCCGATCTCGCGGAGCTCCTGGCCGTCACCCCTCCAACCGCCTCTCGGCTCTGCGAACGACTGGTCAAGAAGGGCCTCATTCGTCGGAGGTCCGCTCGGCACGATCGCCGCCAGGTTCGTATTGCCCTCACGGCCACCGGCCGAGAGCTCATCGATGCGGTGACCCTTCGCCGCCGCCGAGAGATTGCTGCGCTCCTCAAGCCGATCCCGGTCGAAACGCAACGCAACGTGGTGGTGGCTCTAGCCGCCTTGGCACGAGCGGCGGGCGAGGCGCCTGAGCAGGACTGGAGCGCCGGATGGGACCTGTGAACGAAAGGGAGGCGACGCCGCATCCCAGTCGCGCGGCATGGGCACGGGCACTGAGCGCGCAAGCAGGTCGACGGTTCGCGGAGGCTTCCTATCTCGCGAAATGGAGCGTCCTCGGTGTGGTCATCGGCGCCGTGGCTGGATTGGGCGCCATCGTGTTCTACGAGGCACTCGTCGTGTGCACTCACTTCTTCTTGAATGTCTGTGCCGGCTACCAGGTACCGACACCGGCCGCTGAGGGAGGGCTCGCGGCCTCGTCCTCCGCGGCTCGACCCTGGGTCCTTCCCCTCGTAGCCGGTTTCGGTGCTCTGGTGGGCGCCGTTCTCGTCTTTCGGATCGCCCCGGAAGCCGAGGGACACGGCACCGACGCCGCCATCTCTGCGGTGCACCACAACCCACGGGGAGTCCGGTTTCGTTCGGTCCTCGTAAAGATCGTCGCCTCGGCGCTCACCATTGGCTCGGGTGGCTCGGGTGGCCGAGAGGGACCGACGGCACAGATCAGCGCCGGGTTCGGCTCGCTCCTCGCCCGCACCTTCGATCTCGAACCCGCAGACGGCCGGATCGCCGTGGCAACCGGCATCGGTTCGGGCATCGGAGCGATCTTCGGTGCCCCGCTCGGGGGGGCCGTGCTCGCGTCGGAGATCCTCTACCGAGACGACTTCGACCCGGCAGCGCTGCTGCCGAGTTTCATCGCCTCGGTGGTTGGCTTCGTGGTGTTCGGAGCGGTCGAAGGCTTCTCTCCGCTCTTCGGCTACGTGGGAAGGTACCGCTTCACCGATCCCTACCAATTGCTGTGGTTCGCCCTCATCGGGCTCCTTGCCGGCCTGCTCGGTCTTCTCTATGCCAAGGGGTTCTACGGTCTGGCGGATCTCTTCAAGCGCTCACCCCTGCCTCGCTGGCTCGCGCCGGCCGTCGGGGGCCTCGCGGTCGGATCGATTGCCATCGCCATTCCGCAGGTGATCGGGACCGGGTACGGATGGGTGCAGCAGTGCCTCACCTACCACGGACTCGAATCCATCCCCTTGTGGATCGTGCTCATCGTCCCTTTCATTCGGATCATCGCGACCGGGCTCTCCATTGGCTCGGGGGGATCCGGGGGAATCTTCGGCCCCGGAATCGTGATCGGAGCGTTCTTGGGGGCCGGGGTCTGGCGGGTCTTCGATCCGGTGTTCCCCACCATGGGACACGACCCGGCTCCCTATGTGATCGTCGGCATGATGAGCTGCTTCGGCTCTATCTCGCGAGCTCCGTTGGCCGTCATGTTGATGGTGGCCGAGATGACCGGCAGCCTGTCCATCATCACGCCGGCCATGATTGCCGTCGGTATCTCGTGGCTGATCGTCCGTCGCAGCGACGACACCATGTACCGGAGCCAGCTGAAGAGCCGATCGGATGCACTCTCCCAGCGACTTCTCGCCGGGCTCCCACTCCTTGCCGCTATTCCGGTGACGCGGGCCATGGCTGAACCGACGTTGGTCGTCGACGCCCACCGAAGTAGCAGGACCAGCGTTCGCACGGCGCTGAGCCAGGCGCGCCTCACCGGCGCTCCAATCGTGGACAGAGCCGGTCGGTTCGAGGGGATCGTCGATGCTGCAGCGCTCGAGTCCTCTGACCAGAGAACTGACGAAAGGGAGATCGGGGAACTCGTCGATGCGGGAGTGCCCACCGTTGCGGCGAGCAGCCGGCTCGATGTGGCGCTCGAGAGCCTCACGGTGGCACCCCAATCATGGGTCACAGTCCTTGACAACGAGCGCCGAGTCGTCGGGACGTTGTCGATTTCCGACATGGTCCGCGCCTATCGTCAGGAGCTCGCCTCCAGCGCGGAACGGATGACCGACCTCGGAGTCACCACCGGAGCCGCTCAAGTGACCGTGACGGCTGATTCACCCGTGGCCGGCCGGACGCTGCGAGATGCACAGCTCCCCGCCGGTCTCCTCATCACCTCAATCTCGCGGGGTGACATGGTGCTGTTCCCTACGGGTGATTCGACGCTCGAGGTCGGGGACCACCTCACCGTGATCGGACAAGGCCCCGAACTGGCTCGCATCGGTGAGATCACGTCGGCGGCTGGCACCGACTGAGTTGGCGACCGTCGCATGGTGACCTTCGATTTCACCGGGCTGCTCGTCGTGGCGGTGGTGGCGTTCCTGGCGCCGATGGTGGCTGGGCTCGTGCCTCGCCGACTCGTCCCCGCGGTCGTGCTCGAGGTTCTCTTCGGTGTCGCCGTCGGGCCTCAGGGTCTTGGTTGGGTGGAGCCGAAAGGGGCCGTCGAGCTGCTCTATCTGATGGGCCTCGGATTTCTTCTCTTCTTGGCGGGACAGGACATCGATCCCGCTCGCTTCCGCGATCCGACCCTACGGCTCACCGCCTCGGCGTACTTCCTCTCGTTGGCTCTGGCTTTCCCCGTCGCCTTGGGTCTTCTTGCGCTCTCTTCGGGTGGCGACCTCCGCCTCATCGCGCTCACGCTGACGTCGAGCTCGCTGGGGATCGTGGTTCCGGTCATACGGGACGCCGGTGAGATCAAATCCGAATTTGGACAGCTGACCATCATGGCGGGCACCGTGGGCGAGTTCGCGTCGCTGCTGTTGCTCACGATCCTCTTCTCCGCAGACGCGAAGTCCACCCCGGATCAGATCCTGTACGTCGTGATCATGGGTTTCGCAGCGACGGCGACCGGGTTCGGGCTCTATCTCCTGTGGAGGACAGGCCGCATGGGCCGAATCCTTGCTGCGTTCGACGACACTGCGTCGCAGCTGCGCGTGCGCGGCGCCTTCGTGATCCTGCTGATCTTTGCCGGGCTTGCTCACGGGTTCGGGGTGGATTCACTCCTTGGGGCCTTCGTCGCCGGGGTGGTCCTTCGCCTGGCTGATCGCGATGACCGCCCCCATATCGAAGTCTTTCAGGCCAAACTCGATGCCATCGGGTTTGGGTTCTTGATTCCCGTGTTCTTCGTGGTGACCGGGGTCCAGTTCGATGTGGACGCCCTCTTTTCCCATTCCGCTTCTCTCGAGCTCGTACCGCTCTTGGTGGTCGCCATCATCGTCGTGCGCGGAGTGCCAGCTCTGCTCTATCGATCACGGCTGGGGACGCGTTCCGCAATTGCAGTCGGGTTTCTTCAATCGGCAACTCTCACATTCCCCGTGGTGGTCGCGGAGATCGGCGTCTCCCTCAACCTGCTGAGTAAGGCGACTGCGGCAGCACTGATCGGCGCCGCGTTGCTGTCCGTGCTGCTCTTTCCGGCGGTGGCGCTCGCACTGCGGCCTTGGAGTGCGCCAGAGCACGGGGGGCAGCGGGCGACCAGGCTCAGTCCGTGGCGACTGTGACGATGATCGGCAGTTCCAACTGCGGGAAAATCGAAACTCACGAGTTTGCGGACGGCCTGAGTCCCTGGAGGAGCAGCTCGAGGCCGACCTTGAACTGAGTTGGAGTCGTGAACTTCGCCAGTTCCTGTCTCAACCGGTCCGTGTCGTCCCGCTCACCGACGGATTCCCCCCGTGACGCTTCGAGGGCGGCGAATCCGATGGTGTAGGTATGGATAGCCCCGTAGGCTCGCCGGGCTTCCGCTTCTCCGAATCCGGCCCCCTCGAGCACCTCCAGCATGACGTCCATGCGAGCGATAGCCGATGGGGATACGACTGGGTGGCGCAAGTAGACGTGCAGGGCGACCGGTTCGCTGACCAACAACGAGCGCAGTCGATCGGCCGCTTCAATTATCCAACTTCGCCAGCTACTTCGGCGCCCGTGAGGCCTCCAGACGTCAGAGAGCAGGCCGTCAGTCACCTCGTCGAGCAGATCGTCTTTGTCCCGGACGTGACGGTACAGACTCATCGGAGCGACGCCGAGCTCCTTCGCGAGGCTGCGGATGGTCATCCGATCCGAGCGGCCCTCCCGTACCGCCAGCGCCGCGGCGTCTACTACCCGTGCCCTCGAGATCGTGCCCCACCCAGCGCGCTGCCTCGAGCGACGGCCCCCCCTTCGACCTTCGCTCGCGCCCACGACGCGATCTTAGCGGATGCGTACGTGTACGAAGACCACCCAGCGGAGTCCGTGACTCACGCCCCATTTTTCACCGAGTCGGCGACTTGACCCTCGCGAGGAGGGGCCAACGAGGAATGCGGTATATGACTCGTCCGGCTCCGAACTCCGGTGCGGGCCACGAGGAGGTCCAGTTCCCGTCACGGAGTCACCTCTGTCCGCACTCGTAACGAAAGTGCCATCGATCTCTTACTCGGCCCTTATGAAGCGTTCGGTGACCCCTGATATCGTGGCACGTATACATGTACGCATGGGCGCTCACTCGTAGCAGGTGTCCTGCTGTTCACCTCGCTCATAAGGAGGAGGGGGGCCATCACGAAAATCCTGACAGGCGACAGCTTCGCCCCCGAGCTCTGGGGCTCAGGAGATGTGGATGTGCCGGGAGATTCGCTGGACCGGGCTTCCGCACCAACGGCTCCGGAACGCAACGATCGGCTCGTGTTTTGGGCTGTCGCCGGTGACTGCGTGCTGGCCGCCGCCGCCGCCGTTGCGGTTCTTGCGCTGTTGTCTGCCAATCGGACAGGCACACATGCCCCTGCAGCGCCGCGTGGCGGAAACCGAGTGACAGCGCCACAGAGTCTGCAAGGTCTCTCGGATGTGCATCAGCCCCACAGCATCCGGGGTCTCAACCCGATCGCCGGGCCCGGCTGGTCCTCGTGGGGCACCGGGCAAAGTTATCCCGCAGGATCAGCCGGGCAGGCGGGACATTTGGTGTCGGAAGTTCAGCAGAACAGGGGCGACGCGAACGGAGCCGGGACACAGGCCCTTTCGCTTTCCGCGCTCTCCGCTCTTGGTTCTGGGATGGGCACCGTGGTGCCGACAAGCGTCGCCTCTTCCCTCGTACGGGTCCTGCTGGGCGACGGAGATCAGGTTGCCGGACCAGCTGAAGGCCAGCACAACGTTATGGTCGCTGCTTCCCACCCGGCGGGCACGAGCACGAACTGCTCGCAACCGTGGATTACGACCGTATGAGCGACGAAGTCGCCCCCCATGGGTGCAACCGCGCCCTCAGCGGTCCTCAGCGGGACCATCTCGACATGCGCGTACTCGCGGAGCTCCGCACGCGTCTTCGAACCATCGCTGACCGCATCAGTGCTCTGACCACCAGTTCAAACGATTTCATTGACTTGCTCGATGCGAGTGACGCGATTTGGCGAGCGGTCACAGCGCTGGATCGCGTCGTGAGGATCGGGGTCGGCGATCAGCGACCGCATTCGAATACATGCTCCAGGTCCACGGGGGCAGAGCACATACGGGCACATCCTGATCCCGCTCGGTACATGGAAAGCGATGGAGGTAACCGAATCCATGGATCATGATCGTGACACGCTGACCACAGACAGTGGACAGATACCGACAACGCCGATCAGAACGTCCGGTCACTCTCGCCGCGACTTCCTCCGTGTGGGTGCGGGTGTCTTGGCGGGCGTGACGTTGGCCGCCTGCGACAAGGCGAGCTCTTCGTCGACGAGCTCCCCCTCGAACAAGCTCACCGCCTCCACGACCGCCCGATTTCACTCTCGGCCGGACCTGACGCCCCCACTCATCGAGGTGCGTCGGGGCGCAGGCACTCCCGGCCAGGGGCTCATCTGTGTCACGCCCGGGGGACCGATCCTGGTGGACAACGCTGGTCAACCTGTTTGGGTGCACCCCGTCCCGCACGCAGCGACCAACCTACGGGTGCAGCGGTACCAGGACCGACCGGTCCTGACCTGGTGGCAGGGCGAGGTCACCCACTACGGAGTAGGGCAGAGCGGTGAGTACGTGGTCACGGACGAGTCGTACCGCCAGCTAATGACCGTCGAGGCACGTCATGGGCTTTCAGCCGATCTTCACGAGTTCATCATCGACCACAGCGGCGTGGCCTATTTCACCGCCTACCGGCACTACATCACTGACTTGACCCGCGTGGGCGGCCCGAAGCACGGGACGGCGCTGGATGCAACCGTTCAGGGTGTGGACCTGGCGACGGGCGACTTGGTGTTCGATTGGCGTAGCGCGCAGCACATTGCCTTCAGCGAGTCCTATCAGAAGTACTCGAGCCAGTATCCCTACGACCCGGTGCACCTGAACTCCATCGACTTCACGCCGGACGGCAAGCTGCTCCTCTCAGCCCGCAATACGTGGTGCGTCTACAAGGTCGATCCCGTCACGGGCGAGATACTGTGGCGCCTGGGCGGCAAGAAGAGTGACTTCGACCTGGGAGCGCGGGTGCGCTTCGCGTGGCAACACGACGCACGGACGCACGCTGACGGGACAATTTCGGTCTTCGATGACGAGGGTGACCCTCCCGAGGCCAAGCAGTCGCGCGGCCTGGTGCTGGCAGTCGACGACGGTGCGAGAGTGGTCTCTGAGCGCACCCAATACTTCCATCCCGGCAAGCATCTGCTCGCCGGAAGCCAGGGAAGCACCCAATATCTCCCTGGTGGGGATGTCTTCATTGGATGGGGAGCGGAGCCCTACTACACCGAGTTCCAGCAAGACGGCACTTTGGTGCTCGACGGCCGATTCTCGACTGGCTCGTCCTACCGCGCCTTCCGCTTTGGCTGGACCGGGACGCCAACCGACCAACCCACCGTGGCCACGACGAGCAAGAACGGCCAGACGACCCTGTATGCATCGTGGAACGGGTCGACCGAGACCGCTCGCTGGCAGCTTCTCGCGGCCACGCCGACAGGGAACCTCCAGCCGGTCGCGGGGGTGGTGAGCTCGGGCTTTGAGACTGCACTGCCGGTGCCGCCGGGCGCGACCACCGTGGCGGTGGCCGCCCTGGACTCCACTGGCAAAGAGCTGAGCAGGTCTGCCATCGTCAGCCTCTGACGGCGCAGATCTGACGCGACCTCATGAAGGGGCCTGATTCCGAGTCGTCCTGATACGTCCTCAGGAGGACACCGAGCTAGTACCGGGAAGGTAGACGCCACACACGGGGCTCTTCCCAATGGGGACGTAGCCATCGGGTCCGGCCTTGGTGAGCCAGACACAGTTGGGTCCACTCATCTTGCCGAACTGTGTGGCGTAGTCGATGGTGAACGGCAGGAGCCCGTTCCCGTTGTACGCCTTGATGCTCCGCAACGACTCGATCACCTTGTTTCGAGTGGGATGGGACCCCGCCATTTGGATCCCTTGAATCATGAGCTTGGCCCCCAACCAGGCCTGATCCTGGGAGAAGGTCGGAAATTGGTTCTTGGTCCAGCCGGCGTACTTCATCAGCGCGGACTGCATCTCCTCTGTGCCGGCATTCGGGTCGTAGAAGGGATGGAACACGACTTGGAAGATGTCCCCCTGGACGTTGCCCCACGACGGCGAGTTCACCAGCTTCGGGTCGTAGCCCGATGGGAAGAAGGTGGCCTTGGTCTTGACCCCGGCCTGCTTCAAGGCAGTGGCCAGTCCGATATTGGACAGTGCGTCCATGTTCGACCACACGACGTCCACGTTGTTCTGCTTGGCCACCAGCGCCTGGGGCCCGAAGTTGGAGCTGCCGTAGGCCACCGAACGGTCGTCGACCACCGTCTTGGCCGAAGGGTCGATGCGGGCCACCGACTGGGTCTCGTTGGAGTTGGCCTGGATAGAGCTCGGCGAGATGGCGAGCGCATAGACGGCCAGCCGGGTGCCGTGGAACTGCTTGACCAGCTTTCCGAAGAGCGTGCTGACCGGGTATGCGGGGTCGACGCTGCCGCTCGACCCGATCCCGAACATATTGGTATAGGGCTCGGTTCCCCAAGACGGACCACTGGAGCTGTCGCCAGTCACCGGAACGCCGGCCTGCTGGGGATACTTCGCTACCAGATCCATCAAGGCCGAGATCGACACGATGCCGATGGCGTTCCTCGAGACGGCTTCTTGGATACCGGTTGCTGCCGCGGTCGGGCTCGTCTGATCGTCGATGATCAGTGGGACGAGCTTGTGTCCGTTCACCCCACCCCTGGCGTTCTGTGCGTCGAGGGCTGCCTTGAACACCGAGACCGTTCCGGCGTCCTGCGATGCTGCCACACCGGTCTGGGAACCGATCAGGGCAATGGTGAGGTCCCCGATCCCCTGATCGGTTGCCGGGGTAGAACTGCAGGCCACCAACAGAACCGGAAGACACAGAAGTGCGGCGATCACCGCGAACCCGCGTGAGCGCGTGACGCCAGTCCGCCGAGCCCCTCTATTCGGTGCAAGATCCATGAGGTCCCCTCCTCTGAGTGCCTGCAACTCGCGTACTGATACGCTTCTCAGCGTAATCGGCGCACCTGTCTTTCGTGACGTCCGCAACGATGCGCTCGCGATCGCGCTGCCCCGTGATCGGCCGATAGGCAACGCGAGAGGAAGTCCGCTCCACGAGTCGTTACGGTTGACCGGACGTGCGGAGGATTCCTCGACCGACCCGAGCGGCAGTCCGAAGCCTGTTCGGCACCCTTATGGTCACAGCGGGTGCCGTGGGGCTCTCGACCCCGGCCGCCGCCGGCACCACCACTGCCAGCACGGGCGCGCTTGGCCATGGGCACACCGAGGTGGCGACCGGTGGCTCCACCGGTACCTATGTCGTGCCCGTGGGTATTCACAAGATCAAGCACGTCATTATCGTGATGCAAGAGAACCGGTCTTTCGACAGCTACTTCGGTACCTTTCCTGGAGCGGACGGGATTCCGATGAAACACGGCACTCCGACCGTGTGTGTGCCGGATCCAGAAAGGGGTCAGTGCGACCGGCCTTTCCACGACACCGCCGACGTCAACGGTGGCGGGCCGCATGGCCACCCCAACGCCGTGTCCGATGTCGATGGCGGCAAGATGGACGGCTTCGTTGCTCAGCAGCGCCAGGCCTCGTTGAAGTGCACCAACCCCAATGACGCCGCATGCTCGGTGAGTCGCACCCAGGTACCCGATGTCATGGGGTATCACACTGCGGCAGAGATCCCGAACTACTGGACCTATGCCAAGGATTTCGTGCTGGACGACCGCATGTTCGAACCGGTGAGTTCGTGGTCGGAGCCAGACCATCTCGATTTGGTTTCGGGATGGTCTGCCCGATGTGCCACAAGCTCGCCCAAGAGCTGCGTGAACGACATCGTGGGACCCTACGGCGTCAACCGGTTCGATCACGCCGTCACCCGGGAGCTGACCACGGGCCAGACGTCGATCGACCTCGCCTGGACCGACATCACGTGGCTGCTCCATCTGGACCACGTCAGCTGGGCCTACTACGTCCAGACGGGTCGGCAGCCTGACTGTACCGACGACTCCTCTGTCTCCTGCCCCCAACCCCCGCAGAGCTATCGGACGCCAGGCATCTGGAACCCTTTGCCTCTGTTCGGCGATGTCCGCCAGGACGGGCAACTGGCCAACGTGCAATCTGTCGACTCGTATTTCGTTGCGGCACAGAACGGCACACTTCCCTCTGTTTCGTGGATCACACCGGCGCAGGCGGATAGTGAGCACCCGCCGGGCAGCATCCATTCCGGCCAGGCCAATGTGACGTCAGTGATCAACGCCGCCATGGAGAGCCCTGACTGGTCGTCCACCGCTATCTTCTTGTCGTGGGACGACTGGGGTGGGTTCTATGACCATGTCGTCCCACCCCAAATTGACCAGAACGGCTATGGACTCCGGGTGCCGAGCATCGTCCTCTCGGCGTATGCCCGGCGCGGCTACATCGACCATCAGACGTTGAGCAGCGACGCGTATCTGAAATTCATCGAGGACGACTTCTTGAATGCTGCTCGCCTCAACCCCAAAACCGACCACCGACCGGATCCACGTCCCGACACTCGAGAGGATGTTCCTCGGCTCGGCAATCTCCTCAAGGACTTCAACTTTTCCCAGCCACCCAGGCCCCCGGTGTTCCTCCCGACGAATCCACCGAGCGATTCGCCAAGCGTTCCGGCCTACTTCACGGGCCGGTCGCCGTGCATCGGGTGTACGGCCACACCCCCCACGTGAGCAGCTCCGCCTCTGAGGTCACTCGGATGGGTTGGATTGCCATTCCAAACCGCCGGATGTTACCGAACCGTGAGTGTGAACGATTGCACAGCATTTGGGTTCACTCCGTTCGAGGCGGTGAGTGTGAGCCGGAAGACCCCAGTTGTCTTCGGGGTGCCACTGAAGACGTCGGTCGAGCGATCGAACGTCAATCCCGACGGCAGGCGTCCGGCGACCTTGATTGAGGCGCCAGGTGTGCCCGAAGCAGTCGCCGTGAACGACCCGTAGACGCGGTAGGAGAATGTGACGCCGGCCTGGCTGGTGAAAGCCGGTGCTACTCGGGCTGGCGTCGTGGTGGTGGTCGTTGTCGTCGTGGTTATGGTCGTCGTCGTCGTCGTGGTCGACCGTGGTGGAACCGTCGTGGTCGTCGGAGGGGCGAATGTGGACGTTGTCGCCGGAACCGTCGTCGTCACATCCGACGTGGTCGTCGAGCCTGCTTGCGCCGTCGCTGAACTGCAATCGTTGGCGGTCCCAGTCGGTTGCGATGGGACATCCCCGCCAGAGGTGAGGACTTGCATCGCGCCGGATCCGTCGTTGGCCACCCAGATGGAATAGTTGCCCGCATTGGCGGGAGCCTGCTTGATCCATGGACCCACATCGGCGCTGCCGGTATTGGGTGATGTCGTACCGGCAACCAAGAGCTCGCCTCCGGAACGTGCGGCGTTGACGCCGCTGGGCACCTGGCCGGGAATCCAGCTCGGAGCCGTGCCGGGATCAGAATCGGTCACCACATCCGTACCGCTGCCTCCGAGGCCGTTTGGATACCCACCCATCTCGGCGCGGTAGGCGTTGAGCGCCACCGCTGTCGTAGCGAAGTCGGATTGACACGCGGCCGAAGCTGCCGAACTGCGGACGCTCTGTAGGGCAAGGACGACGGTCGAGCTCAGGATTCCGAGTACGACGATCGTGACGAGGAGCTCCAAGAGCGTGAACCCGGCGTCACCGCGTTCTCGCCCATTCGTGCCGGCCCTTGACGATGTTCTGCGCTCCATTTCCATCCGTGAACCCACTCACCTCGCCCATCCATCACCGCCCCACCGCTTCTGGATGGGGTGACAACACATGGTGTCGGTCCAAACAGGGTGGGAATTGAGCCCGAAGTTGCCTGGCCAGCGCCGTAGGCTGCGGAAATGAGCAGCGAGCGCGAGGCTCTGACGTCCGCCCTGGCCGACCTGGAGCGATCGATGGCTCAGACCCAGAGTGTGCTTTTAGAGGCCGGATCGACCTATGCCACCTTTCGCAGGCGGATCTCGAGAGGGACACCCGTGGCGAACGCATTCTCCGACATGGCCATGCCGTGGGCGCAGGTCACGACGCAGCTCGCTGAGCTCGAACGCATCCGACACCGGGTGCGGACGGCCGTATTCGCCCTGGGACTCTCCGAGGGCATGACGATCGGCGAGCTCGGGCGGCTCTACGGCTTCTCCCGCCAGCTCGCAGCCCGAGTCGCACGCGAGGTAAGGGACGCCGAAGAAGCGACCTGAGTTGCGAAGCCAGAGTGTTGTCCTCCCTGTCGGTTCGTCGGCGAGCGCTCGGTTCCTCGCGGTGAATCGTTGGATCTCCGCGACCGGATGCGCCCCCTCAGCCCGACGATATGACAACATGTGGTGTCATGATCCGGAAGGAAGACGGTCGGTCCCACCTACGACTGCGGGAAGATGGTTCTGACCAAGGATGGCGGGCGCGCGCCGCCTGTTCTGGCCAGGATCCGAATGACTGGATGGAGGTCACCCGGATAGCCCGCGACGGGCAGCAGCGTGCCGACTACGACGAGAAGCGTGCGCTCTGCTGCAGCTGTCCGGTGCGCGAGGAGTGCCTTCATGAAGCACTGGCGAACCCTGAGCTCGTCGGAATGTGGGGAGGGACCACCGCTGATGAGCGACGGAAGATGCGACGGGGAGTGGGCACGGCCCGACGGTGCTCCGCCTGATCCTCACGCAGATTGGGGCATCGAGGAGGCGTCGTCCCGATGGCGTGGCGGACCGGTCTATCTGGCAAGGATCGGGTGCCCGCCCAAGACGACGGCCAGACACATGGGGTCACGTGGGGCTCATCGATCCACGACCCCACCGATCACGTCGAGGGTGAGGGGGCTGTCGTCGTCGTCGTGGAGGTCGACGTTGCCGGCAGTCCACACACCACGAACGGCTTCATTGTCATTGAGACTCCGGCCCCGAGCGGGCCGGTGACGATGGCGACCGTTTGCCAATGCGACTTGTTGAGTGGAAACGATGAGCGAAGTTCCACATTCCGGTCGGCTTGCACACCTGGGGCGGAGACTTCGGCTCCACCACTCAGGAGGAGCAGTCCGAACGGACACGATGTCCTTGCCACCAGTACGGTCCCGACGGCGGGATTGACAGCCGATGTGAGTGCAGACGCGGCGACGATCGACGTGTCAGCGATGGTGCCGGCCGGACCGGTCTCCCCCTTGGGGCCCGCGACGCCCTGAGGGCCGGTCGCCCCCTGTGGTCCCACGGGCCCCCGGGGGCCAGATGTCTTGGCCGGCATGGTAGCGAGCGCATAGGTCCCGACCCCCAGCCCAGCCAGTCCGACGACCAGCGCGCCGACAACGACCGGCGCGATCCACCGAGGCCGCCACCCGTGTTCCGCGGGCCTCGCTGGCGGCTGCTCAAGAAGCATCTCGGAAGTAGGTGGGTCCGACACGCTGTCCCCTCCTCATCAGTTTGATTGCACGAACTATTAGGATAACCGAATAACTTGAGGAGAGCAATAGTTCGTGTCACAGTGTGAACTGTGGAATCAGTCCGTCCTCCGGCCGAAGGCTCGATCAACCCGCAGGAGAACCTGCCTGACCACCTGAACGACGACCTCCTCCGGCTGAGCCGCATCTTCGTGGCGATTGCGGCGAACTCACTGGCGGTCGAGGACGGGGAGTTGTCGATCCAGCAGTACCGAGCGCTTGCCTTGATCTCGTCTCGAGCGGGCCAACGACCCGCGGATCTCGCCCGCTCCCTGGGCGTCACTCCCTCGACAACAACGACGCTGTGCGATCGCCTGGTCCAGAAAGGGATGATCTCCCGACGGGCCGGGGCCGACCGCCGATCGGTTTCTCTCTTCGTCACCTCGCGGGGACGAGCGGAGCTTGCGAAGATCGACACACGACGGATCGCACTGCTCAGCGACATCTTCACCCAGATGCCGTCTGACATGCAGGTTCCGTTCGCCGCAGCGCTGTCTGCGTTCATCAAGGCGGCAGGAGAAGTCGGGATTGACGAGTGGTCGATCAGGGGCCTCGTCCCCAGTCGTCCGGATGACTGGATTCGACTTAGTGATCTTTGATGTCCGGTTCCGGTGTTGGCCCAACCAGGCTCCGGCGGTAGTCCTCTCGTTGCATTTGCTCCGCACTCGTCAGGACACGGCGTCGGGCTCCACTTTCGACTGCTCTTCAGCCAACCAGCCCGGAGCATGACGGGCGGCCCACGTCGTGGTGACCCAACCCCTGATCATGGCGCGCAGCGAGGCGGGGTGGGTGAGGGCGAACAGGACATGGCCGGCCACCACAACGAAGATGGCAAGGGCGAAGACGTCATGAACGAATGTGGCTCCGGTGCGCCATCCGACGGGGAAGAAGCGAAACCACTTCAGCATGGCACCGGTGGCGAGCATCACCACGATGGCGGCGCCGGTGAAGATCGCGTTGAGCTTCTGACCAGGATTGAATTTGTCCAGGACCTGTGGCGCCCCTCGGCCCAGGGACTTGAGCCAGGTCATCTCGTCGCTGCTCCAGACGTTGATCCGTCGGAGGTCACGGCGGAACTGGGCTCCCCAGGGGCCGACGATGGACACGATGAGGGGCAGCGGGAGGGCGATGCCCGCCCAGAGGTGAATCTCCTCGACCAGGGCGCGGCGTCCGACCAGGCCGGCGATCGATCCGAAATAGAGCGGCAGCGCCGTCGCCATGAGCACCCCAAAGAGCAGGGCATTCATCCAGTGCGCGGTCCGTTGCACGGAGTCGAACCGCACGATCCGTCGAGCGGTGCTCGGACGATCCGTGACGGTCGGTGTCACTCGGCGCTTCTCGTCAGGGAGGGGTCGGTCGCACCGGTCGACCCATCGATCCATCCGTCAACGGGGTAGCCGTTCTGTTCCCAGAACCCGGGCATCACGTGGTCCACGACCCTGATGGCCGACAGCCACTTGAGCGATTTGTAGCCGAACATGGGAGCGACGTAGAGCCGTACGGGCCCTCCGTGTTCGGTGGTGACCGGGCCTCCCAGCATGCGGTAGGCGACGATGACGTCGGGCAGGCGCGCCTGATCGAGCGTCAGGCTCTCGGTGTCGGCACCGTCGTAGGACTCGAAGCGCAGCGCGACGGCGCTGTTCCCTATGCCCACGTCATCGAGAATCTCCGACAGCCGCACGCCTTCCCAATGCACACCTGGGACGGACCAGCCGGTCACACAGTGGAAATCCTTCACGAATGTGGTTCGCGGCATCGACTCGAGATCGTCGACCGTGTAGGTCCGGGGCCGGTCGACGAGTCCGGTGACTTCGAGTCGGTACGCAGAACGTGAGACGACCGGGTACGAGCCGGTGATCGAGTAGATGCGAAAGCTCCCTCCCGACAGCAAACCTGCCAGCCCCGAACCGGTCACATGGCGGAGAGCACTCTGCACCTTGGCGCCGAACACGATCCCGGCGGCGCCCAGACCCACCAGTCCGAGGAAGACCCGCCGTCCCACGGGGACCCGTGGTTGGGCCTCCTGGCGACTCGATCCGGTCGGCTCGGCGGTCACCGGTCGGCCACTCCTCGTGTGTGGGATAGCTCAGGCACTGCACTCCTCGCTATTCGGATCGCCACCTTCGGTAGAGCTCGGTCAGGTCCGCCTTTGCCTCGGGACTCAGGTCTTCGGGCTCGATGGCACCGGTCAGCTCGATGGTCATCTTGATCTGCTCCAGGTAGGCGGCGCAGTTGGGGCATGCTCGGAGATGGGCCTCGAACCGGCGCCTCCCACGGCGTGAGAGGGTTCCCTCCAAGTAGTCGGTCACCAGCTCCACCGCCTCTTGACACACGATGTCCCTACGTCGCAATGAAAGCATCGTTCAAGCCTTCGCTCTATGAGTTTCGAGAATCTCGCGCAGGCGACTCCTGCCCCGGTGGAGCAGGAGTCGTTGATTCCCGGGACTGATGGCGAGAAGCTCGCACACCTCGTCGCCGGCGAGTCCCTCCATGTCACGCAGCACCACGACCTGACGTTGACGCGGAGGTAGATCATCGAGGCCAGCGTGGAGAGCTGGTCCCCAAGTGGCGGCCTCAAGGCGATCCTCACTGTCCTCGGTCCAGCGCTCGACAGGATCCGCCCACTGTCCGTCGATGTCGAAGCGGATCGGATCCACGGCATGATGCGGTTCGATCGATGCGTGACGCTGCTCTCGAACGCCAGCGGAGCGTGCCCGATTGATGAGGATCCGGAAGAGCCATGTCTTGAAGGCAGCGCGCCCTTCGAAGCGCTCGATGCCCTTGACCACACCCATCCATGTGTCCTGCACGGCCTCCTCGGCAACGGCGCGAACTGGGGGCATACGTACGGGCCAAACGCAACATTGGCTGCTGGTATCGGGCCACCAGCATCACAAACGCATTCTCGTCACCATCTCGTAGCCGGGTCAGCAGCTCGAGGTCCGTGTCCACGGTTCGAATCGTAGGTCTGGGATGTCGATGGGATAGAGCGCCGGTCCGCCACGCTCGTTCCGGTTGCACCTCGGAACTCAGAGGAGAGATCGGGTTCGGGCCATACCCTTCTGTCCTGGTCGACTGGTGTTCCGTTACGGGCAGCTCAGAAGCTCGATTCACCGGAGCGGCGTAACGACTGAGAGCAGTGAGAGGACTGTGGGTTGTGGTGTACCCGTCCCCAGTGGAGGAGATGCAATGAGGAGATTCACCCGTCTTGCGGTTGGTGCCGGAGCGGTCGTGGGGCTGTCGACGCTGGCCGCACCCGTTGTCGCCGGCGCAGATCCGCCAGGACCACTCTTCTCCGGCGGGGCTGATCACGCGGTCTTTGTGCAAACCGACAATACGGCGGGCAACCAAGTCGTGGCCTATGAACGTGCCGACAATGGTGGTCTCACCCTGGCCGGCGCGTATAACACGGGCGGTCTGGGTGGACAGTTGACCGGCTCGGTCGTCGATCATCTGGCCTCGCAAGGATCTCTCACCTACGACCAGCACAGTGCCACGCTTTATGCGGTCAATGCCGGCAGCAACAGCGTCTCGGTCCTCGGGGTCCGGGGGGACCGCCTCGCGCTGCGTCAGGTGGTCAACTCCGGGGGCGCGTTCCCGGTGAGCGTGGCCACATTCGGAAGCCTCGTCTACGTTCTCAACGCCGAGAACGGTGGATCGGTCCAAGGCTACGTGAACTTCCTCGGCCGCCTCTTCGCCATCCCCGGATCAAACCGGGCTTTGGGCCTCAACCCGACGGCAACGCCGCAGTTCGTGAACACGCCGGGGCAGGTTTCCTTCTCGCCTGACGGTTCCAAGCTGATCGTCACGACCAAGGCCAACGGGAGCGACATCGATGTATTCGCGGTGGGGCGCTTCGGGCTGCTGTCGCCCAGCGCAGTCGTCAACTCCGAGCCCGGTGCAGTGCCCTTTGCCATCTCCTTCGACGCTGCGGGACATCTGGTGATCGCCGAGGCTGGCACCAACGCACTGGCCACCTTCACCCTCGACCCGGGGGGCACGGTGACCCCGATCGATGCGGTCGGTACCGCTCAGGCAGCGACATGCTGGGTCGCTCAGGCGCAAGGATTCTTCTACGCCTCCAACGCCGGGAGCGCCTCGGTGAGCAGGTACTCGGATTCGATCAGCGGTTCCCTGGGCCTGCTCGGACAGACGGCGACGGACCCGGGAACAGTTGACGCCTCAGCAACCATCGGTGGACAGTATCTGTACGTCCAGACGGGTGGGAACGGGATCGTCGACGAGTTCCGCGTCGGTGCAAGTGGATCGCTGGCCGCAATCGGGTCCGTGGCCGTGGCGGGCGCGGTAGGCGGCGAAGGTATCGTCGCCTTCTAGCCCCTCGCACCAGGCGGCGGACGGTGTGTTCGGCAGTCCCCGGTGCGTGGTCCGGGCGTCTCAGGGGATCAGGAGTGAGACGTCGATGGCCAGTACACAACTACGCTCAAAGCGGTGACGGTTTCCCTGCTCGGCCACGAGATGAGCTATGTCATGGTCTGACGACAGTGGCGCCCAGGAGGACCAGTTCCCCCGCTGCGTCCCGGCCCCCCGCCGTCCCCAGGGCGGGTCCCTCGTTTCGCCCCGCACCTCACGGCGCCTCTGGAGGCTCAGCATCGTCCTTACGCTGGTGATAGCCGCCACCGATGCCGCGCTCGGGTCGCAGGTCATCCTCATCGGGCTGCTCATCGTCGGCCCGTGTTGCGCGCTCTTCACCGCTCAACGGGCTTGCGCGGCACAGGTGTGTGCTCTCGCGGTTGTCCTCGCCCTACTGCTGGCACTCCCGGACGGGATCTGGGACACCCCGGCCCAGCTGGCCTTCACCGGTGCCGTGTTGATGGTCGGGATCGCGTGCACATGGGGCGCCGGGATCGTCGAGTCAATGACCAAGCGCTGAGGGAGCCCCTCTCGGGCGGCCTCGCATTTTGGTCAAGTCCGCACGAGGCTGGCAGGATCGGCGCCAGGTCAGGCACACTTTCGGCGGCCCGGAAGCCGTGGAAGACTGCGGATACCTGATCGAAGCGAGGCGCTGATGGAGCGGTTCCGTCCGTATCGAGACCAGTTGGCGCTCGTTGCAGCCGTCATCCTGCCGCTCGGGATCTCGGCGGCCTTGATCCCGTTCCGGGCCGACTTCGCAAGGACAGCATCAGCGTTGATCCTCGTCGCCGTCATCGTCGCGGTGGCCGCCCTCGGCAACCGCTTCAGCGGCTTCGTGGCCACGGTGAGCGCCACCCTGTGGTTTGACTACTTCCTCACCCAGCCCTATGGGAGGCTGGCCATCACCCACCGTCCGGACGTCGAGACGGCGGTATGTCTCTTCGTCGTGGGGATCATCGTCACCGAGCTCGCGGCGCGCAATCGGCATCACCACGCGGTTGCGACCGAAGAGGCTGACTACGTCGGCATGATCTACGACGTCTCCGAGCTGGTCGCGTCGGGAGCTGCCACGGCTGACATTCTCGACCAAGTCCGTGCCGCATTGATCGCCCTGCTGTACCTCCGTGCGTGCCGCTACGAGGAGGGTCCCGCTGCTCGTCCCCTGTTGCGTCTCGAGCACGACGGGCACGTGTTGCTCGGCCGCTGGGACTGGCGTGTCGATCGCCTGGGGCTGCCCGGGTCCGAAATCGAGCTTCTCGTTCAGCATCGCGGTGAGACCCTGGGTCGCTTCGTCCTCACGCCCACTCCGGGCCACGGGATCCCACTCCGGCCAAGGGTGGTGGCGGTCGCGCTCGCCGATCAGGTCGGAGCCTCGCTCCGCCCCCTGCTGCGGAGCGCATAGGGGGTCGACCGGCGAACCCACCAGTGGTGTGCGTTGGACCGGCCATCAGGTCGTGGCAAGCAGGATCACGACGAAGCTGAGGTAGGCCGCGATGATCGCACCTCCCGAAGTGCGCCCGAGCCCGCGTCCGCTGTAGGCGAGCAAGAGGGTCAGCGCGGTCAGACCGACGTACCAGCCCGCCACCAGCACCCCGGTTCCAGAGGGTCGTGCCAACCCCAGGACTGCCGCAGGGATCAAGAGGCCGGCGGCCACGTTGATGGAGTTGGAGTTGAGGGCAGTGCTCAGCGTGGCGGCGCCGCGACCTCTCCTGGCCAGGTACACCGCCGAGACCGCGTTGGGCAGGCTGGTGACCGCGGCAAGCACGAGTCCCCCCAGGATGATCGCGGGAATACCGAAATGCAGACCGAGCGTCGATGCGCCACGCTCCATGGCCACACTGGCCAGCACCACGACGACCAGCGCGCCGGCAGCCAGTGCCGCGTCGGCGCCGGTTCCGCGCCGAGGACGGATCGCCTCTTCGAGCTCGCTCTCCTCTTCGACGATCGCCGCCGTGACCCACTTCGACCAAGACTCCGGCAGGCGCAAGCGGCGTAAAAGGCTGCGATGCGCACCGAGGAGCGCCACGTAGACGAACAGGACGGCGAGGACCACGCTGAGTCCGGCCTCTGCCGACATCTGACCGCCCACGCTCAAGAGGCACGCCGCCCCAACAATCATGGCAACGGTCCCTCCCAGGATGACGACCTTACGGTGCAGGTTGATCCGGCCGGCCACCACGGCGCCAAGGCCGAGCAGTGCCGCCAGGTTGAACACGTTCGAGCCCAGGACGACGCCAGCGCCAACCGCCTGCTGGTGGTGGGCCAACGCGGTCACGGCCGCCGTGATTTCCGGAGTATCGGCCGCCAGGGCAGCAACCACGCCGAGATTGGCTTCCGAGAACCCGAGGCGCTCCCCGACGCGTTCCAACCGCGTGACCAGCACCCAGCTCGTCGCCAGGCTGACCGCAGCCCCAATGACGAAGACGACGCCTGCGGAGCCAACCGTCACGGGCTCTTAGGTCCGATACGTCCACCTCTGAACGCATGCAATACGACAGATTGGATGGGGGAAACCAAATGGCACATTTCAACTCCTCGCGTGTCGCGCCTTGTGCCGACCAGGCTTCCCGGCTCTCCGTCGGTCAGTGTACCGATGACATCGCCCGCCCTTCCCCGGCGAGCCCATCCGGCGCGGGGAGAACGGACCGGGGGATCGGGGCCAGATGCGCTCCCAGCGGAAGCGTCTCCCACGCACTCGATGGCGTGAGGAGGTTCAGTACGATCGATTGCCATGCGACGGAAGGCCGCCTCGCCCATTCCGCCCGATCCAGCCCTTGAGGTCGTGGAACAGCCAACGAATCAGAGGGGCAACGAGGCCGGCCACGATGGCCGGCCCACGCCATTTTCTTCCGTGCACACACTCCGGCTGGTCAAGGGCCGGTGCGGGCCGCCGCTTCGCTCCGTGTCCTCCCTAAGCCTTCGGCTTGCCCTTGACCACCCTGGCGCCACTCCGGTCTGTCCTCGTTCGACCGGGCTGAGTATTCAGAGCTGGGAGAGTCCGGGAGGGGGGACATTGCGGTGCGGGGACGCGTCGATCTGTCCCAACTCCGTCCCAACAACTGGGTGCCGAGCTGTCCCGGACGATCCGGCTGGATCTCACCTGGATCGCGGGACACCTTCCTGGCCAGGACTGATTGCGACGTCGCGGTACGTGGCGGCACTGGCGAAGATCTCCGATGGCTCCCTCGTAATGCGCAGGTCGTCGGTTCGAATCCGACCTCAGGCTCCAGTTCAGGGGGTGAGTTTGCCGAAGCACACCCGCCAGAGCCGACGCCAAAGTGACTGATCCCGACAATCAGCCAACGCGTTCTCCAGAACGTGGCCACGACGCCATACGAGGGGGCGTTCCCGCACGACCCGGCCGGGTCGAGACCCTCGTCCGCCGGGTTGACGCGTTCCAGCAAAGACACACCGTTCTCGGGTTTCCCTTCGCCGTCCTTCAGAAGTTCGGCAACGATCAGGCGGGTAGCAAGGCAGCACTCATTGCGTATTACGGCCTCTTCGCCGTCTTCCCGCTCATGATGCTGTTCACCACCATCCTCGGCTACGTCCTGCACAACAACGACCAGCTTCGCAAGGACCTCGTCGACGGCGCTCTCGGGAGCTTCCCGATCATCGGCCCTCAGCTGCAATCGCAGATCCACGGCCTGAGCGGGAGCGTCTTCGCGGTCGTCGTCGGCGGTGTCCTCCTCCTCTACGGTGCCATCGGTCTGGGCTTGGCGACCCAGAGCGCGATGAACAAGGTGTGGAACATCCCCTACGTCGACTGGCCGTCCTTCCCACTGCGCTATTTGCGAGGGTTGGCTGTCCTGGTCCTGCTCGCCGCCTCCACCGTCGGATCGACGCTGCTGACGGGATTCGCGACGCTGGCATCTCACGACGAGGCTTCGAGGGTGCTCCTGCTGGTCGGTTCCCTTGCGTTGAACTTCGGGCTGATCTTGCTGGCGTTCATGGTCATGACGGCCGTGAAGTTGAAATGGCATGACGTCATTCTCGGAGCGGTGTTGGCGACGCTGTTCTGGCAGACACTGCAACTCGCCGGAAGTTGGTACGTCGGCCGCGAGCTTCGCCACGCCACGGAGACGTATGGCTTCTTCGGCATCGTCCTCGTCTTGTTGGCCTGGATCTACCTCGGGGCACAGTTCTTCCTCCTGGCGGGGGAGATCAACGTGGTCAAGCGCTACCGGCTCTGGCCGAGATCCATGACCCAACCACCGCTCACCATGGCGGACAGGCTCGTCTTCGAGCGCCTGGCGCGGATGGAGGTCCGCCGACCCGAGGCGGAGGTCCAGATCGAGTTCACTCCTGCGGCTGATCTCGATCCCCTGCATCCGTCGCTGGTTCCGGTGGAGGATGGCACCCAGGAGTGAACGAAGCGTTCCGTGACCAGGACGGATGGAAATGCAGATGTCGTGAGTCGTCAGGGACCCTGTCGAGACTCGCAGACAGCGTGGTACCGTACGCACGCAGCACACGTGCTGTTGGAGTACTGCCCGACAGGGGAAGCCGGTGTGAATCCGGCGCTGGTCCGCAACCGTGAATGGCGTCTCGAACAGGCGACCATGAGCCGGGATACCTCGAGGTCAGGAGAGTTCCCACCGTCGAGACACAAGGTTCGGGGCTCGGTGTGACCCCGTGATTGGCGGAGTTTCCCGGGTCGAGGACCGGGAAGCGAGAACCGTGCACATCGCCCGCCGCACCCTGATGGGTGCATCCGCCCTGGGGCTGGCCACCGCTCTGGCCACTGCCACCATGACCTCACTCGGCGCACCCGCGGGAGCGGCGTCGGTGCTGCCTCAGATCCCGCAGTTCGGGGCGGCACAGTCGGCCGCCACGTGGGTGGCCGGCCAGCAGGCCCCCAATGGCAGCATCGGAGGCTCCTTGTCGGCCACCGTCAACGCCATCCTGTCGTTGGCTGCCGCTCATGTCGACCTCCCGGCCGCTGACGCCGCGCTGTCCTACGTGGAGGCGAACGCCGGCTCCTACGTCACCGTTGACGGCGCCGACGGACCGGGACAGCTGGCTGCCCTCATCCTCGATGCGCACGCGATGGGCGTGGACCCGGCCAATTTCGGCGGGACCAACCTGGTGGCGCGCCTGCAGGCAACGGAGCAGACCTCGGGTCCCGACGCTGGTCTGTTCGGGACGGAGACCCAATTGGGCGACTACTACGTCGGCACCTATGTCCAGGGCCTCGTGTTCACCGCGCTCAAGGCGGCGGGACGCTCCGCCGATGCCGCCGCGGTCAGCTGGCTGATCAATCAGCAGTGCCCGAGTGGCGGATGGGCCATCCCGAACCAGGCGGTCGGAGTGTGCGCCGAGAACCCACCCAGCTTCGAGGGCGCGGACGATCAGACCACCTCCGTCGCCGTTCAGGGGCTGGCGGCCCAGGGCGCCCTGACGACCGCCGTTTCCTCCAGCGCGCTGTCCTTCTTCACCGGCGGCCAGGGCACCGACAGGGGCTGGAGCTATTACCCCAACTCGGTGGCCCAGCCACAACAGACCGACGCGGAGTCCACCGGCCTCGTGATCCAAGCGCTTCTCGCCATGGGTGAGTCTCCGACGAGCCCCACCTTCAGCGGCTCAGGTCGCTCTCCCGTCACCGCACTGTTGTCCTTCGTCGTGACGTCAGGGACCGACCAGGGTGCGTTGGGCTATCAGGACAACACCTCGGGCAATCTGCTCGCCACCAATCAGGACGTGCCGGTGCTGGCGGGCCTGATCTATGGCTTCGGGCCGACCAACTCCTACTGGGTCGCGACCTCCACCGGCGCCGTCCATTCGTTCGGTTCGGCCGCGACCTACGGCTCTCTGTCCGGCACCGCGCTCAACAAGCCGGTCGTCGGGATGGCCTCGACGCTCAACGGGCTCGGCTACTGGCTGGTGGCCTCCGATGGTGGGATCTTCAGCTTCGGCGACGCCGGGTTCTTCGGCTCGGCGGGCTCCCTCCGTCTGAACGCCCCGGTGGTTGGCATGGCCGCCACTCCCGACGGCGGCGGCTACTGGCTGGTGGCCTCCGACGGCGGGATTTTCAGCTTCGGCGACGCCGCCTTCTTCGGCTCCCGCGGCGGCCAGCCGCTCAACAGGCCCATCGTCGGCATGGCCGCCACTCCCGACGGCGGCGGCTACTGGCTGGTGGCCTCCGACGGCGGGATCTTCAGCTACGGCGACGCCGCCTTCTTCGGCTCCCGCGGCGGCCAGCCGCTCAACAAGCCCATCGTCGGCATGACCGCCACCCCCGACGGCGGTGGCTACTGGCTGGTGGCCTCCGATGGCGGGATCTTCAGCTACGGCGACGCCGCCTTCGAGGGTTCGACGGGAGGCATCGTCCTGAACAAGCCCATCGTCGGGATCGTTCCCACTCGTGACGGCGGTGGCTACTGGCTCATCGCCACCGACGGCGGGATCTTCACCTTTGGCGATGCCTTGTTCTCGGGCTCGGCCGCTCCGCTCGGCATCCGCAACGCCGTGGGCGGATCGGCCAGCTCCTCGTAGGTCGCAGCATGGGACTGCGGGCTCGAGTGCTCATGGGGGGCCTCTTCCTCGGTGCAGCGGGCGCGGCGCTGGCGCCCGCCGGGCCGGGGGCCCTGGTCCCGCTGAAGTTGGCCATCGTGTCGGCCGACACGGTCGGCAACGACGTGTACGTTGCCGTGGTCGTCGATTTCGGGAGCGGGTCTTCGACGCCTCCGGTCCGCAAGTGCGTTCCCGTGCCGTCGAGCGGTCGGGACGCTGACGCCCTGGCGGCGGCGGTGGGCGAAGCCAACGTGGGCTACAACGGCGCGGGCCTGCTGTGCGCCATCGACAACGTTCCGGCCAATGGCGTGCAGAACTGCGGCCAGAGCGTCGGATCCGGTCAGTACGACTACTGGTCGTATTGGCACGGGACATCGGGGTCCTGGGTCTACGCGAACAACGGGCCTTCCGAGCAGTCGGTGGCGAACCCGGGCAATGACGTGGAGGGCTTGAGGTACCAGACCAACGCACCGGACAACGCCAGTGACCCGCCTCCGGCAACGTCGCCCTCGTATGCACAGATCTGCAACGCCTCGACCGAGGTAGCCCCGGCCCAGCAGCCGTCTGCGGCCACTACCACCACCGCCACCTCTTCCCCGCTGTCCGTCACGACCACGACACGTAGTGGAACGTCCACGGGCCCCGGTCCGATCACCACATCGACCACGTCGACCACGCCGAGGTCGGGGGCAGAACCCAAGAGCGCGGCGTCCGGCACGACTACGACCACGGACTCGGTGGCCCCGGGCGGAGCTACCGGAGGCGGGCATCCCACCTCCGGTACACATGCGGCCGCGATATTCGGCTCTGCCTCCCACCACGATGCAAGTGGGGGCGGCCACGCGTACCTTCCCGTCGTCCTCGTCGCTGCCGTGGTGACTGGCCTCGGCGTCCTCGCCTTCGTCCGATGGCGCCGTAGGCCGGCGGACGAGTGAGCCGGGCCGCTGCTCCCCGGCGCCGCTCCTTGCACCCGGTGGCGTGGTGGTTGTGGGCGGCCGGGTTGGCGATCTGCGCCATGCGGACGAACAACCCCTTCCTCCTGGCGCTGATAGGGGCGGTCGCCTGCTTCGTGGTGTCCGTCTGCCGGAGCAGCGCGCCGTGGTCGCGCTCCATCGCCTTCTTCCTGCGCTTGGGAGTCCTCGTCATCGTGATACGGGTGGTGATCGAGATCCTTTTCGGCCAACGCGGTGTCCCGGGGCACGTCCTCTTCCATCTGCCCCAGGTGCCGCTGCCGTCCTGGGCCGTGGCGGTGAGCATCGGCGGTGCCGTCACGTTGGAGTCGATTCTCGATGCCTTCGTGGAAGGACTGCAGATCGCCGTGATCCTGCTCTGCTTCGGGGCAGCGAATTCGCTGGCCAGTCCGTACCGGCTCCTGCGCTCCTTGCCGGCCGTGCTGTACGAGACGGGTGTCGCGGTGACCGTCGCGCTGGCCTTCACCCCTGAGTTGGTCCTGTCGATCGGCGTCGTGCGCCGGGCGCGTCGTCAGCGGGGCATCCCGGTCAGGGGCTTGCGGGGCATGCGCGGCGTCGCCGTTCCGGTGCTCGAGAGTGCGCTCGACCGGTCGTTGCAGCTCGCGGTCAGCATGGATGCACGCGGCTATGGCAGACGGATCTCCGTCGGCCAGCGCTCACGGTGGTTGGCCAGCGGGGCCACCATGGGGGGGTTGTTGTTGGTTGCCGTCGGCATCTATGGCGTGATCGATTCGGGTTCGCTCTTTGGTCTGGGGTTGCCGGTCATGGCCGTGGCCGCAGTCATGATCGGGACAGGCCTCACCGTCGGGGGTCGACGCTCGGCACGCTCGCGCTATCGGCCCGACCCCTGGCGCACGCCCGAGTGGTTGGTGGCCGGCTCCGGGCTCGTCGCCCTCGTGGCCATGGTCATCGGGCACGTGCTCGACGTGCCGGGGCTCACCGTCTCCTTCTCCCCTTTGGCGTTCCCCAGCATCCCCTGGCTCCCCGTCGTGGGGATCCTCGTCGCCGCGGTCCCGGCGATGGCGGCTCCCCGCCCGGTGAGTTCGTCGAAACGGCCCCGCATCGAAGCGGTGCCCGCCGCGCCGGCGCGCTCGGGCCGGAACGCTCGTGAGGCGCCGTCGGATCTCTCGGGGGCTCCGGCATGATCCGGTTCGCCGAGGTGTCCTTCACTTACACCGACGCCGCTCAGCCGACCCTGCACCGGGTCAGCCTGGAGGTTCCCGAGGGCGAGCTGTGTGTGGTCGTGGGGGAAACGGGGAGCGGCAAGTCGACTCTGCTGCGGGCTATCAATGGGCTCGTGCCGCACTTCAGCGGCGGGGTGCTCGCCGGGACGGTCACGGTGGACGGGCGGACGACCGAGGACAACCGTCCGCGCGACCTGGCCGATGTCGTCGGATTCGTGGGACAGAACCCGCTGGCCACCTTCGTGACCGAGACGGTCGAGGACGAGTTGGCCTACACCATGGAGAACCTGGGCGTGCCCCCCGACGCCATGCGTCGGCGTGTGGAGGATGCCGTCGATCTGCTCGGTCTCCAGGACCTGCGTGATCGGTCGTTGCGGGCGCTCTCGGGGGGTCAACAGCAGCGGGTGGCCATCGGGGCGGTGCTCACGGCATCGCCCCGTGTGCTGGTGCTCGACGAACCCACGTCCGCCCTCGATCCGGCGGCGGCCGAGGAGGTCCTCGGGACCCTGGCCCGCTTGGTGCACGATCTCGGGCTGACCGTGGTCATGGCCGAGCATCGGCTCGAGCGTGTGGTGCCTTTTGCCGACCGCGTCGTCGTGGTGCCCGGCCATGGTGCGCCGCTGGTCGACGGCTCACCCGAGATCATCATGCGCGCGTCCTCGGTCGCTCCGCCCCTGGTCGAGCTGGGCCGCCTGGTCGGTTGGGACCCGTTGCCGCTCTCGGTCCGCGATGCCCGCCGACAGGCCGGGCCATTGCGTGAGCGCCTGGCGCCCGTCACACCCCCGGGTTCCAGCAGGGTGGCCGGCGCCGGGACCCCCGAGGCCGAGGTGGCCGCCACCCGGAAGCTGAGTGTCGCGTACGGACGCGTGGCCGCGCTCGACGGGGTCGACCTCTCGGTCTTCCGGGGCGAGGTCCTCGTGCTGATGGGGAGGAACGGCTCGGGCAAGTCGACGCTGCTCTCCACGCTGTCGGGAGCACGTGGGCCCACCCGGGGCACCGTGGTCGTCGACGGACGAGACCCGCGGACGTTTCGCCCGGCCGAGCTGATCCGCCACGTGGGGCTCGTTCCCCAGGATGCTGGTCTGCTGCTCTACGGGGAGAGCGTCGAGGCCGAGTGCAGGACCTCAGACAAGGTGTCCGCCCTGGACGAGGGGGCCACCGCCCGCACACTCGAGCGGATCCTGCCCGGCATGCCCGGCGATCGCCATCCCCGCGACCTCTCGGAGGGACAACGGCTCGCCCTGGCGCTGGCCGTGATCTTGGCGCCGGCGTCCTGACGTCCTGCTGCTCGACGAACCGACCAGGGGGCTGGACTACCCGAGCAAGGACCGCCTCATCGACGTCCTGCGGGAGTTGGTCGATGCCGGACATGCCGTCGTGTTGGCCACCCATGACGTCGAGCTGGCGGCCCGGGTGGGTGACCGGGCCGTCGTCCTGGCTGACGGCCAGATCATCGCGGACGGTCCGGCGCGCCAGGTGGTGTGCCATTCCCCGGTCTTTGCCCCCCAGGTGGCCAAGGTGCTCGCCCCCGAGGAGTGGCTCACGGTGGAAGAAGTGCGCCAGGCCCTCGGCACAACGGGGCCGGCGTGACCGTGTCGGTCCCACGGTCCGCCCCGCGGCCCGGATCGCCGGCGGGTCCCGGCCGTGCGGATCGGTACCCGGTCCTCCTTCTTGCTCCTCTTGACCACGCTCTTCGGCATCGCCGCCTTCGCCTGGCCGTTGCTGATCCATCAATCGTCAGGACCGGACGCGGCCCACAACGGCGATGCACCGTGGATCTTCGTCGGGCTCGTCCCGCTCCTGTTGGCGATCGTCATGGCCGAGCTCTCAGAAGGAGCGATCGATGCCAAGGCCGTGGCGCTGCTCGGGATCCTCGCCGCGTGCTTTGCCGCCCTCCGGGTGCCCAGCCCCGGGATCAACGGCTTCGAGCCCGAATGGTTTCTCCTGGTGCTCTCGGCTCGAGTGTTCGGGCGGGGTTTCGGATTCGTCATGGGTGCCGTGGCGTTCTTCGCGTCGGGACTCATCACCGGTGGGGTCGGGCCCTGGTTGCCGTTCCAGATGCTGGCCGCCGCCTGGGTCGGGTTCGGCGCCGGCTGCCTGCCGCCCATGCGTGGATTCCCGGAGCGGCTCATGCTTGCCGGCTACGGCGTGGTCTCCGCGTTGGCCTACGGGCTCCTCGTCAACTTCTGGTTCTGGCCGTTCGTGGGCGGCTCGACGACCTACGCTTTCGTGCCCGGGCTCGGCACGATCGAGAACCTTCACCGGTTCATCCTCTTCGACCTGACCACCTCCATGGGTTTCGACCTGACCAGGGCGGCAACCTGTGCCGTCATGGTCCTGGTGCTGGGTCGTCCGGTCCTCGCCGCACTACGCCGTGCCTCGCACCGGGCGGTCTTCGAGCCGCAGATCGAGTTCATCGGCCCGGCTCAGGGTGAGTCGGCTCCAGATCTCGATGGCGATGGGAGCACGGGATGACGGAGCCGTGAGGATCGTCTCGTTGCTGCCGTCCGCCACGGAGATCGTGTACGCCCTGGGTCTCGGTGAGGACCTGTGCGGCGTGAGCTTCGAGTGTGACTACCCGGAGGCGGCCCGGTCGGTCCCGGTGGTGTCGGGAACGGCGCTGTCCACGGACGGGTCGCTCGGTGCGCGGCAGATCGATGCCCAGGTCAGTGCCCGGATCGCGGCGGGTGAGTCCATCTACACCCTCGACGACGCCCGGATCCGAGCCATCGACCCGGACCTGATCCTGGCTCAGGATCTGTGCCAGGTCTGTGCGGTGCCGTCGGGCGTTGTCGAGGAGGCGCTCGACGTCATCGGGTGCCACGCCGAAGTGCTCTCCCTCGACCCGGGCCGGCTCGACGAGGTCATCGGGTGCGTCGGCCTCGTGGGTGCGGCGACGGGCGCCAGCGCCCGAGCAGACGCTCTCATGGAGCGCCTGCGCGCCCGTGTGGAAGCGGTGCGTCGGCGGGTCCGGGGACGGGTCCGACCCCGAGTGCTGGTGTTGGAGTGGTCCGATCCGCCGTTCAGTGGCGGGCACTGGGTTCCCGACATGGTGGAGGCGGCGGGAGGTGTGCCGGTCCTCGCGGTCCCCGGGGCTCGGTCACGGCGACTGATGTGGGAGGAGATCGTGCCCGAACCGGTCGACATCACCGTATTCATGCCCTGTGGGTTCGACCTGGACGGAGCGGTGGCCCAAGCGCCCAAGCTCTTGTCCCGTCCGGACGCAGCCGGACTCGGCTCGGTCTTCGCGGTCGACGCCAATGCCTATTTCTCGCGTCCCGGACCAAGGGTGGTCGACGGGGTGGAGCTCCTCGCCGAGCTGCTGCATCCGTCCACAGACGCCCGCGTCCCACACGGCGCTCAGGTGCTTCGGACCTCGAACCCTCGATCCGGCGGCCGTATCGCCCGTGACAGTCGCCAACGCCCACAGGGGTAGTGCCCATCGTGCCGGACGTGTCGACGAGAGCCGAAGGTTCCAATGCGCACCGTCGCCCTCAGAGATTGGGAAGGGTTCGGGGGTCGTGACCGGTGTACGCGTTGACGTACCTGACCGGTCAGATCATCCAGCTGATGGCCGAGTGGATCTCTGAGGTCCCGAACTGGTCCGAGACCTCCGAGAATGGTGGTGGTTCCATGCCGCCCAAGCGAGGGCTAGGGCTTCGGGAGCTCCCAATCGTCCGGAATGCCCACCGATACCATCGTGAGCGGCTCGGAGCCCACCACTTCCTTGCTCCAGTGGCCCTTGCTCTCGACGTCGTCGGTGAACAGGAGATCACCCGGCTGCAGCACGACCTGGTCGCCCGAGGTGGTGACGATCTCGTACTGGCCCTTCATGATTGCGAGCAGCTGCCGGCGGGTCGCCACGTGCAGGCCTGAATCCTGAAGGGGATCGATGCACTCGGCGAACCCGAGGTCGTAGGCGGCGAATCGCGGTCCCACCCGGACCCGCTTGGCCGAACCAAAGCTCTGTCCCGTCGATGCGGAGTCGTAGACGATCGTCTCGATGGGGGTCAGGTGCGTTTCCCCGGCGTCGTCGCCGTGAAGGTGGTAGATGGTCATGGTTCGGAGCTTTGCTCTACCGCGCCAATGCGCTGACGCGTTCGACGTCTGCCCGCACCATGCCCTCGATCTCGCTGATCCTGCGGTCGCCTTCGGCCGGCTTGAGGTAGCCGCAGCGGGCGTCGAGGTGCTCGATCAGCGAGGGATCGAACTCGGCTGGGGCGGTGAGCCCTGCGATCGAAGGTCCGATCTGCTCGGCGAGCGCGTCGAGGGGGGCGGCGTCGAGCCCGAAGAAGCGGATGGCGTTCTCGCCGAGGATCTTTCGCACCTCGGCCTCGGGCACGCCCGATCCGGCGAAGAGGCCCTGCAGGTACGCGAGGGTGTTGGGCCACGTACCCTCAGCGTGGGGGTAGTCGCGCCCGAAGCTCATGGTGTCAACGCCGATCTCCGCGCGCATCTCGACCTCGGACTTGTGCATGAACGACACGCCGGCGAGGCAGTTCGTGTTCCACCACTCGCTCGGCCTGCGCCGGCCTGGGAGATCAGCCCGTCTTTCTTCGAACACGCCGTCGAGGTAGCGCAGGAGGGCGGGTATCCAGTCGGCGCGCACCTCGGTCATCATCAGCTTGAGGTCAGGGTGGCGATCGAACACGCCCCCCAGCATCAGCTGCCACATCGCCTGGCGGTGCCCCAGGTGAGTGAAGAAGTCGGCGCTGAAGATGCTGCTGGTGAGCTCGATGATCAAATCCATGGTGGTGCCGCCGGCCGCGTCCACGCGTTGGCAGGCCGACTCGATCTCGCTGTAGGCGAAACCCTGCTCGAGCCCGTAGCCACCGTGCACGACGAGCGCGAGGCCTCGTTCGGCGTAGAGGGCCCACAGCCGGTCCCAGTACTCGTCGTAGAGCGGTGGCTGCCCGGACACGGCGAGGAACCCAGGCGCATAGGTGCCGACGAAGCCGTGGTCGGCGACCCAGGCGACCTCGGCCATTGTGGCTTCCATGTCGAGGCAGGCGCCGATGCCGCCGACCAGGTGGAGTCGGTCCTTGGCGCCGCCGAACGTGTCGAGTGCCCAGCGGTCGTGGGCTCGGACGCCGGCGTCGACCACCTCGTTGGGATACTTGGCGCTCATCACGCTGAACCCGAGGTCGGGAACCCGGAAGAAGCCGTGGTACACCAGCTCGGCGGCGATTCCCTCACGGTCCATCTGGGCCAGGCGGATGTCGGCGTCCCAGGCACCCTCCCAGCCACCCGATCGATAGGCCTCGTCCTGGTCGAACACGTCGAGGGCCGGAACCATCATGGCGTCGTTGAGAGGGATCATCGCCTGGGCGTTGACGTCGTTCTCGGCGCGCAGCGCCGGGAGGTAGTCGTGGTACTTCGTCTCCAGGTACTCCGGCCAGAGCTCACTGGGCATCACGGCGTGGCCATCAGCCGAGACGATTGTGACCTTCTTCATCGCAGACCCCCCTATCACCAGCGCCACCGTACTCAGAAGGTACGCGCAGGGTTTCTTGCGCGGGCCGTCCATGCCCGCAGTGACGGCACATTTCGGTTCCACTCCGCGTACCCGCCCGCCGGCATGCGCACTCCGGCGACCCTTGCACCGGACGCAATTGGGGGACTGCTGCGCGAGGCGTGATCCTGCTGGATTGAAGGCTAATGCATTAATCTCGAAACCGTCGAGTCAGGCTCGGTCCAACCCCGATCGCGTCGAGGGGGAGGGTCCTGGTTCCGCGACCACGCCCCTTCTTGTGGCCCGCCTCCGGGCGACGACCACGGAGAGAACGAACACAGCGACCGTTGCCACATCGAGGAACGCCGACTCGAGGGCGAACGGGGCACCCATGCTGTCACGGAAGCCGAACAGCCCGACGTTGACCGACAACAGCAGCCCGCCAAGGGTCCCCGCAGCGAACAGGGCTCCGGCGAACAGCACGGGACGCCGTGGGATGGCGATGACCGTGAGGGCGAGGACGAGACCGGCAACGCCTTGCAGGAGGAACAGCGAGCCGATCGTCGGGATGTCGCGGTACCCGGACGCCCAGAGGTGCAAGTGGATGACGGACGACCAGACCAGCAGGCCGGCGCCGACCCAGGCTCCGATCAGGGTTGCCGCGTGTCGTCGCCGTGTCACGAGACTCGCTGCCGGCGGGTCAGGATTCTCCCCGCGATGATCGCCATCTCGTAGAAGAGCACGAGCGGAATCGCCAGGGCCAGCATGGAGAAGGGATCGGAACTGGGAGTGACGATCGCCGCCAGGGTGACCAGGCCGACGATGGCCCATCTCCGACAAGAGGCCAGGGTGGCGGAGGTGACCACGCCGGCCAGCTGGAGCGCGACGAGGACAACCGGGAGCTCGAAGGCCACTCCGAACGCGACCATCATCACCACGAGGAGGCCCACGTAGCTCGAGGGGCTGTAGATCTGTCGCAAGGAGGGACCACCCACGGACGAGAGAAACGAAAGAGCGTGATCGAAGGAGGTGAAGGCAACCGCGGCACCTCCGAGGAACAGAATCGCCGAAGTGATCACGAACGCGACCGCGCCCCGCCGCTCCCGGGTGTGCAGGCCGGGGGCGGCGAACCGCCAGAACTGCCAGAAGGCAATTGGTGAAGCGAGGATGATCCCGCCGTAGACCGCGACCTTCACCCGTATGGACAGCCCGTCGAGCGGCCCTGTCGCGTACAGATCGCAGGCGTGATCCCGTCCGACCACGTGGCAGTAGGGGGACAGCAGCACAGCTAGGACGTGGTCGAATGCCACGAAGACGATCACGGTCGCTACGGCCAGGGCGGCGACCGTGACCAGGACGCGTCTGCGGAGTTCCGCGAGGTGGTTGCGCAGCGGCATCGTCGACCGGTCGATCCCGTGATCCCGAACCGACGTCGTCACGGTTCGGCGCGCACCTCGTCATGGGGTCCCGTGGCCGCGTCCGGAGGGTCGCCGAGCGCGCTCGGGAGGAAGCGCCGAACGTCGGCTTGGTCCCGCACCCGCCTCAGGCCGTCTCGGAGCTCACCCAGCTCGTTCACGACCGGGTGGTCACCCAGGGCCTGGTGGATGTGTCCGTGGAGCGAGGCACGAAACTGTTGGAACTCCGACAGGAGGGACGATGCCTTGCGGGCCGCCACGGGGAGCTTGTCGGGACCGAGGACCAGCAGGGCCACGACGGCGATGACCAGCAACTTGCCCGGGTCGAGGGCAAACATGACTATCGCCGACCCGATGACACGACAAGCATGCCGGTCATGTACTGATGAATGGTGCAGCGATAGGGGTACCGTCCGGGCTTGCGCGGGGCGACCAATGTCACTGTCCGGCCGGGGCTGACGTCACCGGTATCGAACTTCCCGGTGAGGGACGTCACGGTGTGGGCCACGGTGTCGCCGTTCGTCACCTTGACGCGCTGACCGGGATGCACCTTGACGGCCCCCGGGGAGAACGAGAAGTTTCGTATCGTGATGTGCGCGACCGCAATCGGTTTCGCCCCCCGCGCCAGTGCGCTGGCCGACTTCATCTTGGCCATGCTGGCCCCGGACATCGAATTCCCCGTCGACGGCGTCGTGCTCGCGCCGGCCAGGGTAGAGGAGCCGACGGCACCCACCAAGGCGGTGACGCAGACGACGAGGCCGGTCCGCCGCTCCCTGGGGCCGGTCCGGCTCATCGACCCGGCGTGACGTGCGAGGCGCCGTCCTCAGATGCCGAGGCTGTCGGCGTCTCGATTCCGGCCTCCTCGTACTGGCCGCGCTTGAACTCGCGTGACGCGGTGCCGAGTGAGCGGGCCAGCTTCGGGATCTGGGTGCTGCCGAACAGCACCACGATGACCAGTAGGACGATCAAGATGTCCGGGCCGTCGATCATTGCAAGCATGAGTGTCTCCAGTCTTGGTGTGTGGCCGCGGTCAGGCGGCGAGGTTGGTGGGGTTGAAGGCGAGCGGTGTTCCCGACGAGGTCTGGATGCCCGGGTACTCGCCGAGCACGTAGTAGAGGATGGCGGCGTGTTGCATTTCGACCGGCTGGATGGTGGCGGCCACCGAGACCGCCTTGGCGCTCTTGAGCTTGGCTGCCTCCACCTGGTAGGTCTGCGCCGCGGTGTTCTCGAGCATGAGCGCGAGTTGCCGCGACTTCCGTGAGGGTCGTCGCCTGGGCCAGCCGCTGGTTGACCACGGGTGCAAGCGCCGGGTCGACGATCGTGACCGGGTTCTTTCCGGCCCCGGTCAACAGGCTGTTCCAGGCCGCGGCGTGCTGCTGGTGCTGGCTCGCCACGGTGGTGACGAAGGTCGAGATCGCCGGGGGAACTGCTCCGAGCCTTCCGGCGCCAGCCGCTGTCGCCGCAGCCTGGTAGGTCGAGACGGCCAAATTCTCCAGGCTGGCTGCGAGGGCGGCGACCGCCAGGTCGCCCGACAGATGGGCTTCGGGGTTCCCACCCGCCACCGCCCGGGAGGACGTGACGCCCGCGGCAGCAGCCAGCGACGGTGCCGAGGAGAGCGCGGCCAGGACGCCGGCGCCAGCGGCGAGCCCGCCTGCTCCGAGGAGGAAGATCCTCCGGTTGGTCGGCTTGCTGGCCGTAGTTCTGAGGGCATCGGTCCACCCGGTCAATGCCTCGGCCATCGCCGGGAGACCGACATCGCGATGGAGCTGCTCGAGGTCGTCCGTCATGTGGGTGACCTCTGTGTTCGATGCATCCGTGGTGGTGCGGCGGCGGATCTTCACTTGACGGCTCCTTGGGTACCTGGGGCGGCGTTACTGGTCGGATAGAAGGGGTTGGGGAATCCCACGCTCCCGGCAGCTGCGGGTAGTTCCGCGACCGTGGAGGGCGAGAGTGCGATCAGCTGCGGTGTCCCGGCCTCGAGCAGTGCCTGCACGGCCAGGAGCACCGAGACATGCTGTGCCTCGACACCCATGATGCTGGCGAACAGGGCCTTGTTCGTCGACCGCGTGGCCCTGACCGTGTCGTTCACGTAGGTCTCCGCGGCGACGTTCTCGAGTTCGAGAGCCAACGCCACGACCCCGAGCGCGCCCTGCGATGGCGATGCACCAGACAACGAGGCGACCGCCTTGTGCACGACCGGGACGAATGCCGGGTCGGGCTTGCTCTGGGTGGCACCACCCATGTTGCGGGCCGCGGCGTTGAAGGCCTTGGCGTGGTCGGCGTGCTGCGACTGGGTCACCTGACAGAACTTCGTCACCACGGGGTTGGCGGCACCGCCACCGATGTAGGGCAGCGTCAACGCAGTGCGGTAGGTGCTGACGGCGAGGTTCTCGATCGATGCCGCCGTCTGGAGCATTTGGACGTCCGGTGACGAGCTGGCGAAGGCGGGGGATGCCAGAAGACCGACCAGCGCCGCACCCCCGGCCGCGCCGAGGATGGCGGTCCCCGCAACGCTCCCTTCCACGACTCGCCGGTGCTCAGCAAAGAACCGTCTGTTCCCGAACACGTCGAGGTCGCCTGTGCTCCCGGTCCCCTGTTGCGACTCCTCGAGAGCCGCGAGCGGTTCGCGAGTGGCGACGAGGGCATCGGCCTGGAGATCTTGGGATGCTTCCAAGAGATCCCGGAGCTCCCTGGAATCTGCCGTCATTGGGTTCTCCTCCTGTGTGGTCCCGGCACCTTCTCCGGTGCCGACGACCGCTCCGGATGTCGATGGCCGGAGATTTCTCACACCGTCGGTGATCGCCACGTCCGAGTCATCCGCCCGGCCCCCCGCTACGAAGACACAGGTGATGTTCTCGCTATCCGAGACGAGCGACGCCCAACTCGTGGTGGCCGCGGCGCTGGGCCGCGACGACGCCCTGGCTGAGATCTATCGTCGTCATGGCGGCGCTGTCATCGGTCTCGCCAGACGGGTGACCGGCAGCGCGGCGGAGGCGGAGGACGTGACGCAGGACGTCTTCCTCCGGCTCTGGCATCATCCTGACCGCTTCGATCCCACCCGCGGATCGCTTCGCACGTTCCTCTTGACCCAGTGCCACGGACGCGCCGTTGATCTCGTGCGTTCGAGCACCGCGCGGCAGCTCCGGGAGGAACGTGACGCCCGGAGCGTGGCCGCCGGAGGCTACGACGTGGACCGTGAGGTCAACGACTTGGTGGTGGCCGCTCGGGTCGATCGGGCCATGGACGCCCTCTCCCATGACGAACGCGTCGCTATCGAGCTCGCATACTTCCAAGGCTGCACGTACCGGGAGGTCGCCGGCCTCCTTGACCAGCCCGAAGGCACGGTGAAGAGCCGTATTCGCAATGGCCTGAGGCGGATGCGCAGTGTTCTCTCCGACAGCGAGGTGACGGAGCGATGACCACAAGCCGGGAGCACGAACTGGTTCAGGAGCTTCTCGGGGTCTATGCCTTGGATGCCCTCACGCCGGGCGAGGCCGATGCAGTCGAGCGGCACCTCGGGAGCTGCGCCGACTGTCAGGTGGAGGTGGACCAGCACCGGGAGATGGCGGCGGCCCTGGGGAACAGCGTCGAACCGCTGCCAGCCGACCTGTGGGGCCGGATCGCCGGCGGGCTGGGACTGGCCCCAGACGGTGGCGCGCCCCGCCAGCCAGAACCGTGGGAACCTGCCACTCCGTCGGGGCCACACCGAACCCCGGAACTTCCGGCCGCGTGGACCGGGCGCGTGGAAGAGCCAGGCCTGCCTGGCAGATCCGGGCGGCGTGGACGCCTGAACCGTCGGTGGACGCTGCCCGTGGTGGTCGCCGCCTCCTTGGTGGTGATCGCCCTGCTCTCGGCGGGCCTTGTCCGCGCCAATGACAAGCTCGGCCAGGCGCGTCAGGCGCTCGACGGCCATGCGTCGGCGGCCGTCGTTCAGGCGGCCGAGGCCACCCCGGGCAGCCGGATGGTCTCGCTGCGCTCGGCGTCGGGGTCCCAACTCGGTCGGATCGCCGTTCTGCCGAACGGGCGCGGGTACCTGGTCTCGTCGTCGCTGCCCTCCCTCGCCGCCGACCGGACCTACCAGCTGTGGGCCATGTTCGGTTCGAGAGCCGTGTCACTGGGTCTGCTCGGGCAGGATCCGGGCGCGGCGGCGTTCACCTTGGCATCCGGCCGCCCGACGCAACTCGCGGTGACGGTCGAGCCCTCGGGGGGGGTTGCCGTTCCCGATCGACTCCCGGTGGCGTCAGGGGCCTTCACCGCATAAGCAGCTCGTCGTCTCCCGGGCAGCCGCTAGCTTTTCGGACCAGCCGGTTGACGATGTCGTGGTGTCCCCCCGCCGCACACGAGTCGGTCCCTTCCCCCAAGCCACCCAGGAGCCCGTGACCTACTGCCTCGCGATGCGACTCGATGAAGGCCTCGTGCTGTTGGCTGACACGCGCACCAACGCGGGGGTCGACAACGTCGGGACCTACCGGAAGCTGCACGTCTTCACCCCGTCAGAGGACCGGGCCTTCGTTCTGCAGTCGGCCGGCAACCTGGCCACCACCCAGGAGGTGATGGACAGGCTGACCCGTGACCTGGCCCAGCCCGGGACCGAGAGCCTGGCGACGTTCGACCATCTCTTCGAAGTCGCCCTCTACGTCGGGAAGTGCAGCCGCCAGGTGGCCGAGGAGCACGGGCCGGCGCTGAAGGAGGCCGGGGCTGACGGTACTGCCACCTTCATCCTGGCCGGCCAGATCCTGCCCCATCCCCCCGACATCCTGCTGGTCTACCCGGAAGGGAACTACATCCGCGCCTCGGACGACCGACCGTTTCTCCAGATCGGCGAGAGCAAGTACGGCAAGTTCATGCTCGAGCTCGCCGTGGAGGCCCACGTCGACCTCGAGACGGCCACCAAGATCGCCCTGGGCTCCATGATGAGCACGGCGCGGGCCAACGTGTCCGTGGGACCGCCCTACGACGGCGCCGTGTACCTCAACGACTCGCTCCTGGTCGAGGAGTTTCGCATTGAGAGTGACGCGCCATTGCTCCAAGAGTTGCGGGGGGTGTGGGAACAGGCGCTCCTGGGCGCCATCGGCCAGCTCCCGAAGGTCTCCTTCGGCCCCGAACTGGCCCCGTAGGGTTCGGCCAGATCGATATCGGAGCCCCCTGTCAATTGGCGGTGGCCCCGTGTTACCTTGCCCGCGCCGGGCATTGGCATGCTCGCGACCGGGCACCGGAAGCGGAAAAGGGCAGCGTGCAAGGGGGGTTCGGGGGTGTCGCCTGCGCAGCCGAGTGGGATCCAGCTGCCCTTTGAGGCACGGCGCCTCACGGGTTGTATCGGCGCCGAGCTCGCCGGGCTCGACCTGCTCGCGACAACGGGCGAGGATGTGCTGGTTGGGCTGCACACGGCGCTGCTGGAGTTTCAGGTGGTGTTCGTCCCGGGCCAGCACCTCGGCCCCGGTGAGCTGCTCGACCTGGCAACCCGGCTCGGCGAGGTCTATCCGAATCCGCTGAGCCCGAAGGCCGAAGGATTCCCCGACGTCACCGAGCTCGTCACCGACGACCGCTCATCGCACGCCCCGAGATCTGGCATTTCGACACCTCCTACGCCGAGAATCCCCCGGCGGCGTCCCTGCTCAGCATGGTGAGGTGCCCTGCGGTGGGGGGCGACACGATGTGGGTGAACATGTATGCGGTCTACGAGTCGCTGTCGGCACCGATGCGCGAGTTCCTCGATGGGCTCACGGTCGCCTACGACTCCGCCGCCCTGAGCGGCCGGCAACCTGGACGGGTGGCGGAGCACCCCATGGTGCGTCGGCATCCCGAGACCGGTCGCACGTCGCTCTACTTCGACCCGATGTACTCGACCAGGGTGGTGGAGCTCCATCGCTCCGAGAGCGATGCGCTGCTCGCGTTCCTGCGCTCGTACGTGAACGAGCCGAGCATGGCCTGCCGGTATCGGTGGTCAAAAGGGGCCCTCGCCATGTGGGACAACCGGTGCACCCTTCACCGGGTGGCCAACGATTTCGCCGGTGAGCGGGTGATCCAGCGGGTCACCATCGCGTAGCCCACCGTGCCCGGGGCTCAGCGGGCACATCGTGCCCGGCCGGGGCGCTGTGGCGGGCGGAGACTCAGCCCAGGGCCGACGACCCGAGGCCGATGCGCCGGGCCACCGCCTCCATCTCTTCGACGATCGATCCGGGGATCGTGAAGGGCTCGGGCGATCCCACCTCGCCGAGGTGGGCGAGCACGTCGTCGGCCGTCGGGGCCGGGCTGCGGTCGGGCACCCACCCCTCGGCGGCCCCGATGAAGACCCGCGCATAGCGGCCTGCACAGGCCGAGTAGTACTGGTGGGACCACGTGCACTCCCGACTGGCCAGGAACACCGTCATCGGAACCACGAACTCGGTCCCGCTCAGCGCCAGGAGCGAGCCCTCTTCAGGCTCGCCGGCCATCCGGGTTGTTCCGAAGGGGAGCACGGCGTTGGCCAGGATCCCATGGGGCGCACCCTCGAGGGCGACGTTGTTGGTCAGGCCCAGGACCCCGGCCTTCGCCGCGGCATAGTGGGTCCCGTGGGGCATCCCAAACGCGCCGGCCGACGAGGCGACGAACACGAAACGGCCGTAGCCCTGTGATTTCATGACCTTGAACGCCGGTTGACTGACGAAGAAGCCACCGTCGAGGTGGGTCGTGATCATCCGCCGCCAGTTCTCGGCCGGGATCTCCTCGAAGGGCATCATCTCGACGATCCCGGCATTGTTCAGCACGGCGTCCACGCGACCGAAGTTGTCCAGCGCGGCCTGAACGATCGCCACACCCCCCTCCGGTGTGCCCACCGAGTCGTGGGATGCCACCGCCGTTCCGCCGGCGGCGCGGATCTCCTCGACCACCGCGTCGGGAACTGCCGGGTCCGACCCGTGCCCGTCGACCGAGCAACCCAGGTCGTTCACGACCACGGCGGCGCCACGGCGAGCGAGGTCCAGGGCGTACATGCGGCCCAGCCCTCGACCGGCACCGGTCACGATCGCCACCTGGCCTGTGAAATCGATCATCTGTCGCCCCGTTCAGCTCGTTCGATGAGAGAAGGCGCGGCCAACCGTACCGGCCGGGGTGTCACCAGGTCAGCGGCAAGGCCACGACGCTGCGCAACATCGATGTGGGTGACCAGGCGATCTCATCGGGGGACGTGGCGAGCTCGAGGGTCGGGAATCGGCGGACCATCGACTCGATGGTCAGTCGGACCTCGAGTCGGGCCAGGTGGGCGCCCATGCAGTGGTGGGGTCCGTGCGCGAACGTGAGGTGGGGTCGGGGATCCACCCGGTGAAAATCGATCTCCCATCCGTTGGGGAAGGCGAGCTCGTCACGGTTGGCCACGGTGTGCTCCGCCATGACCGGTTCGCCGGCACGGATCAGGGTTCCATCGCTCAGCTCCAGATCTTCGCTGGCCCAGCGGGGGAAAAGCGTCCCGTACTTGTGGCTGGGGATCCACCGCCACAGCTCCTCGAGGGCGCTCGGGATCAGGCCGGGGTCGTCGACCAGTTCCCGCCACTGTCGTGGATGGGTCATCAAGGTGAAGAGCATCGATCCGAGCATGTTGTGCGTGGTGTCCACACCGCCGAGCCACAGGGCGAGGGAAAGGCTGATCAGCTCCTGCTCACTGAGACGGTCCCCTTCGTCGCGGGCGTCGACCAGCACGCTGAGCAGGTCATCGGTGTGCTCTCGGCGGCGGTCGGCCACCAGGCCCAGCACGAACCCGTGGAGCTCCTGATGAGCGGCGGCTTTCGCCTCGACCGGGAGGTCGATCCCGACCAGGTGGTCGATCAGCTCGGCGAAGTGCGGCGCCTCGGTCTCGTCGACGCCGAGGATGCCGGCGATCACCAGCGGTGGCAGGGCGGAGCTGAACGTCGCCACGAAGTCGGCCCCCGGCCCCGCCGCGGCCAAGGCGTCGAGGTGCCGGTCGACCAGCGATTGGATCCGCTCTTGGAGCAGCAGGACCCGAGCGGGGGAGAAGGCTCCCGAGGCCAGCCGACGGAGCCGCGTCTGCTCCGGGGGGTCCATGTTCAACAGCAGTGTGGGGTCCTTGGCCAGTTCACCGGGAAACATTCCTGGCCAGTCGTGCTCCAAGCCCAGCTTCCGGCCGAAACGCCGGTCGCCGTAGACCGTTCGGCAGTCCTCGTAGCGGGTGGCCAGCCAGCACGGCTCGCCGTAGGGAAGTTGGACCACGATGGGCCCCTGCTGCTGGAGCTCCCTGTAGAGGGGGTCCACCGTGATGCCTTCGGAGGGGACGAAGGGATATGCCCTTACCTCGGTCGCGGTGCTGTGCATTGGGACTCCTTTCGGTCGAGAGAGTCTCTCAGTCGAGAGAACCTCGGGCACACGTGTCGAGGACCCTCGCGGTCTCGGTCGGACGGCTGAGGAAGGGTGAGTGCGAGGAGACGATCCCTACGGCCGTCGACAGGCCGAGGCGGCCCATGAAGGCGTTGTCCATGGACACGGGGTGGGAGCGGTCGTCGGTCGTGATGACGTAGTTGCGGGGTACCGGGGCGTCCCAAAAATTCGGGAGGTGGAACGTCTCGAGAGCCGGAGCGAGCGGGAGGGGACTGAGGCGCTCCCAGGCCCAGTCCTGATCCTCGGTGGAACAGTCGTGGTAGAAGAGGGCGTTGGCAGCCTCCTGCCTGGTCAGCCGCACGCAGGGACCCCGGTTCGGCAGGTCCACGACCTCGATGAACTCCTCGTAGGGCATCCCGACCACGGCCGGCCAGTCGTTCTGGGTGGTGTCGGAGGTGGCGGCGCCCATGGTCTCTCCCTCGATGGGCACCGCGGCGGAGAGGTAGATGAGTCGGGCGACCTTGTCGGGCACCTCGTCGGCGGCCAACGAGATGGCGAACCCACCCATCGAATGCCCGACCAGGACGTCGCCGTCCTCGATCACTTCCCGCAGGGCCCCCCTCCAGGATGTCAGCGACGCTGCCTCGGCGGTCCGCTCGTTGCAACCGGGGAGGTCCACGGCGAGCACCTCGTGACCGAGCCCCTCGAGGGCCGGCGTGAGCTTCTCCCAGCACCACGCACCGTGATGACCACCGTGGACCAGGACGAATCGCATGGCACCCTTCCGGAACGACGGGCCCAGCGCCCCGCTGCTCCGGGCCACGGTAACGGCGTTACCACTCTCGTGTCAACGAGGCCGTGGAGGTGCCGCCGGCCAGCTCAGGCGCGGTCGCGTGGGCGTCGCCGGCGGCCGCCGGTGGTCCGACGTCCGAGGTGAGGCGGCGCACGGTGCGCTCGTAGATTCGGAGGACTTCGGAGCCGCTGATCCTTCCGACCGCCAGCCCACTGACCAAGCCGTGGGTGACGTAGGTCAGCACGGTCTGGATGTCCTGGACCAGCTCGGGGGGATACCCGGTGAAGTAGTCCTTGGCGCGGATGATCTCCTCACCGGTGGTCCAGAGCGTCCGACCTTCGGGCAGCAGGGCGGCCTGGAGCATCACGTTGAGCAGGGTCGGGTTGGATCTCCACGGGATGATGAGCTGGTGGAACAGGCGTAGCAGGGTGTCCCTCAGCGGCTCCCCCGGCAGGGGCGAGGGGAGCCGCGCGTAGATGTGCTCTCGCATCCAGTGGTCCAGCGAGGCGACGACCAGCTCCTCGCGGGAGGGGAATGCGTCGTAGATCGTGGTCATGGAGACCCGGGCCTGCCGCGCCACCTCACGGAGCTGGAACCCGTCGTATCCGGTGGCCCCGAGCAGATCCGCCGAGACGTCGAGAATCCTGCCGATCCGCACGTCGATCCACTCGTCGATGCGGTCGCTGGTCACCACGTCGATTCTCGCGTCGATCGATGCGCCGGCACTGATCCCAAGTCCAGGGCTGCGGGTCGAGCTGCGCATGGGCGAGCGAAACACCAGGTCACGGGGTCGGAGATGGCCCCCCGCCGCGGGGGGCCCACCGGGCACGGCGCAGGAGGGTGGCCGGGGCGACGGAGCCGGGCGCCATGAGGGTCCACCCAGGAGTCCTCGCAGACCCGGGGATGAGGGGTTGGCAGTTTTCGCGAATGCCGAGATGCCGGCGCAACACATCGGCATTCTCGTTCACCGAGAGGGGCGTTTCGTCGCGTGACTCCGAAAAATTCTCGGATGGGCATTCAGGCTGTGCGATCTTTGTCCGATACCCCTTCTGAACAAGCCGTTGGCGCGGTTGGTCCGCGGGCACCCACATCCTGGGCCACCGGAACGGTCACTGTTCTGTCGCAACTGATGGCGCGGTTGCGTGCGGTGTGGGGCGGCCAAGGAGGTTGGATGGCAGGCACTGGTGGACCGAAGCGACACATCCGAAAGACCCTGTTCCTGGCTCTGGTGATCCCGCTGTCGGTGCTGGTGCCCGGTGCAGTCGCTGTGGCCCAATCGCCCTACGGCGTGTCGCTCGTCCCCAGTGCCATCCCCGCCTTCGTCCCGCCCGCATGCGGGACCGGGACTCCCGCCTACAACTACGCCGGGAGCGGTGACGCCGCGGACCCGCAGGTCGTCTACTCCAACGGGACCTACTACGCGTTCACGACCGGGAACGCACTGGGGAACCACATCGCCGCCCTCGTTTCGAGCTCTCCCAACGGTGGATATAGGTCGTACACCGGATCGTGCTGGGGCTCGTCGGCCCTGCCGAACCCTTCGCCCTGGGAGGCGCCCAACACGCAGACCTCCCCAGGCGTGTTCTGGTACGCCGGGCACTGGGTCATGTTCTACGACGCCGCACAGGCCGGTCGTGCCTCCGACAGCGGCTACGACTGCCTGGCCGTGGCCACGGCACCCTCCATCTCTCCCTCCAACGTCCAGTTCACCGACGTGACCAACAGCCTGATCGGCAACTTCCCGGTGGCGTGCCAGCCCGAGGGCTCAGTCGACCCCCAGCCCTACGTGGACCCCGCCACTGGGATTGCCTACCTGATGTGGAAGCAGAACGACGGTGGGTCGCCTGCGCCGGCAGAGATCTGGGCCCAGCAGCTCGACGGCACCGGCACCGGATTCGCTCCGGGCTCCTCCCCCGTGCCCCTCATGACCAACAACACGGTCGCCTACCCGTGGGAGGCCACGGTCGAGAACCCCTCGATGGTGGCCGCCGGTGGGGGCTTCTACCTGGCCTTCTCCGCCGGCCTCTACCAGAGCGCTTCGTACTCGGAGGGGATCACCGTGTGCACCGGCCCCCTCGGCCCTTGTGGCGTCGACAGCCAGATCCTGACCACCTACGGAGGTGAGCTTGGCCCCGGCGGGGGAGCACTGTTCCCCGACGCCCAGGGCAACTGGTGGCTGGACTATGCCGCCTGGCGGGGTGGCGCACCGGGCTGCACCGACTACGGGTGCGGGGCAGCCCGTCAGCTCATGGTGGCGCCGATCGCCCTGCCCAACGTCAACGGGTCCGTCCCCTGCTCGGCCCCGTCGGGCCCCCAGGGCTATGCGATGGCCTCGGCGGACGGCGGGGTGTTCAACTACGGCAACCTGCCCTATTGCGGCTCGGAGGGCGGGCGCTACCTGAACCGGCCCATGGTCGGCATGGCCGAGACCCCCAGTGGCGGTGGGTACTGGCTGGTGGCCAGCGACGGCGGGATCTTCTCCTACGGGGACGCGGCGTTCCACGGCTCGACCGGCGGCACGGCCTTGAACAGCCCCATCGTGGGCATGGCCGCCACCCCGGACGGCGGTGGGTACTGGCTGGTGGCCGCGGACGGGGGCGTGTTCTCCTTCGGGGACGCCGTCTTCCACGGCTCGACCGGCGGCATGGCCCTGAACCGGCCCATCGTGGGCATGGCCGCCACCCCGGACGGCGGTGGGTACTGGCTGGTGGCCGCGGACGGGGGCGTGTTCTCCTTCGGGGACGCCGTCTTCCACGGCTCGACCGGCGGCATGGCCCTGAACCGGCCCGTGGTGGGCATGGCGGCCTCCAGGAGCGGCGCCGGCTACTGGCTGGTGGCCAGCGACGGCGGGATCTTCTCCTTCGGGGACGCGGTCTTCCACGGCTCGACCGGCGGCATGGCCCTGAACCGGCCCGTGGTGGGCATGGCGGCCAGCCCCGACGGCGGCGGGTACTGGCTGGTGGCCAGCGACGGCGGGATCTTCAACTTCGGCGATGCTCCCTTCGAGGGCTCCGCCGGGAACCTTCCGCTGAGCGCCCCGGTCGTGGGGATGACCACGCCTCGGTCGTGGGGATGACGGCGCCGGGCGGGTGATCCGCTCGGGGAGCTGAGTCGGGCGGGTCTCGGCCTCACCGGCCGATCCCCGCATCTCACAGTGCCGGTTCGGGAACGAGGTCGTCGAGAACCACGGCCTGGGCCGGCGCCGCCTTGCCGCCCCGTGTCCACGAGGCCACCGCCCCGATCAGGCAGGTCACGATGCCAAAGTTGAGGGCAGCGTGCAGGCCCTGGCGGAACGCCCCGCCGATGAGGCTGGGGAAAAACTGCTCGCCCGTGACCGTGGCGCGCTGAGCCGGGCTCAGCTGGGCCAGGACGTGCGGCCCGAGCAGGTGGGTGGCGGGGTCGTAGCCCAAGAAGGCGGCGAAGAGGGTGGCCACGGGCGGCAGGTGCGAGATGGAAACGGCGGTGTCGACCGGGACCCCGTGGACCGTCAAGCCGTGCACGAGGGCCGGTGGGAGGGAGTCGGACAGGCCGACGATGATCAGCGTGAAGAAGATACCGATCGACAGGACCTGCCCCGAGTTCTGGAAGGTCGAGTGCATCCCCGAGCCGGCGCCCCGGTGGCGTGCCGGGAGACTGTTCATGACCCCGGTGCGGTTGGAGGCGCCGAAGGTGGCCATGCACAGGCCGGTCAGCAGCAGGACGGGCACGAAGGCGGTCGGACTGAAGTCGACCGGAAGGAGCTCGAGCAGTAGGAAGCAGAAGGCCGAGCCCACCATCCCGAACGTGGCAAAGGGCCGGGATCCGTACCGGTCCGACAGGATCCCCGACACCGGTCCGGCGACCATGAAGCCGACCATGAGCGGGAGCATGTAGATGCCGGCCCACAGGGGTGTGGCTCCGAAGGAGACGCCGTGTTCGGGCAACCAGACCCCCTGCAGCCACAGGACCAGCATCAACATCAGGCCGCCACGGCCGAGTGAGCCGAGGAAGCTGGCGAACACGCCGGCACTGAAGGCGCGGATCTTGAACAGCTGTAGCCGGAACATGGGCTCCTCGGTGCGGAGCTCGATCCACCCGAACAGCAGGAGGAAGGCCAGCCCGCCACCGATCTCGGCCAGGACCACCGGATTGGTCCATCCCATGGGGTGGTCGCCGTAGGGCTCGATCCCGTAGGTGATGCCCACCATGAGCAGGACGAGTCCGATGGCGAAGGTGATGTTGCCGGCCCAGTCGATCCGCGCCGGCCGGCCCGGCTGCAGCTCGCGGAGCGAGATGGCGCCCCACACGGTGGCGAACAACCCAATGGGCACGGAGACCAGGAAGATGAGCCGCCAGTTGATGGGGGCCAGCAGCCCGCCCAGCAGCAACCCTATGAAGTTCCCGCTGATGGCGGCACCCTGGTTGATCCCGATGGCGAAGCCGCGGCGCTCCGGCGGAAAGGCGTCGGTGAGGATGGCAATCGAGTTCGCCATGAGGAGGGCCGCCCCGACACCCTGGAAGATCCGCATCACGATCAGCCAGATGCCGGCGGCCACGCCGGTCATCCAGGTGATGCTGAGCATGAGGGAGAAGAAGGTGAAGACCGCGAAACCGAGGTTGTACATCCGGACCCGGCCGTATATGTCGCCGAGCCTCCCGAAGCTCACCACGAGCACGCTGGTCACGATCAGGAAGCCGAGGATCATCCACAGGAGGAAGAAGGAGTTCGAAGGCAGCAGGGGATCGAGGTTGATGCCGCGGAAGATGTCGGGCAGGGCGATCAGCACGATCGAGCCGTCGATGGTGGCCATCAACACGCCCAGCGTGGTGATGAACAGCGCCACCCACTGCTGGCGTTCGGTCGTGCTGGTCCCCGTCAGGGCGCGCCCGGTCACGACCGGTGCTGCCGTTGCCGTCCTCCTCGCCATGCCGCTGCTACCCTAACCGGAACTTCTGATTCCGTCTCTGGGGAACGGCGCACATGGGCGCGACACGTACCAGCAGCTTCGTCATCACCCCGGCCCTCGGGGCGGGCCGCGACCGGGGCATGGTCCTCACGGCCGTTGTGCCCGAGGAGCCGGCGTGACACGGGGGCCCCAGGCCAGTGCAGAGGGGGGAGGTGGCGGGGGGCGCCCACTCCGGCGTGATGCGGAGGTCAACCTCGGGCGCATCCTGGCGGCCGCCCGCGACGTCTTCGCCGAGCAGGGCTACGACGCCCCCATGGAGACCATCGCGGCGCGCGCTGACGTGGGGGTCGGCACCTTGTACCGCCGTTTCCCGACCAAGGCCGACCTGCTCGGTGCCGTGGTCGAGGCCGCCCAGGTTCGCAACCGCCAGATCGCCCAGGACGTCCTGGGCGAGGTGGCCGACGGTGACGCCGTCTTCGAGTTCGTGCGCCGCTGTGTGGCCGCCCCGAGCTGCTGGCGGGCCACCATCTCGTCCCCGCCGTGGCGCTCCCGTGGGACCGGGCTGGACACGATCGAGCCTCTCTTGGGCCAGCTGCTGGCGCGGAGCCAGCGGGCCGGGACGGTGCGTCCCGATCTGCGAGTCACCGATGTCCTGGTCGGGCTCATGTCGGTGCGCGCCATCGCCGACGTCTGCGACATCAGGGGCGCGGCGCCCTCGCGGCGCTTCCTCGAGCTGGTGCTCGACGGGTTCCGTCCCGGTGGCAGACCGATGACCCACGAGCCCATGACCGTGGCCCAACTCGACCGCGCCCTGCGCCGCCGCTGACCGCGGGCTGACCCGGCGCCACGCCGGCGCGCCAGGGTGGGGGGGCCTCCGGCCCCGGGCCGGCCGCGCCCGGAGGCGCTAGTCTGCGCCGATGCACACGCACGAGATGAGCGAGGTGCTGGCGGAGGCGGTTGTCGGACGTCGACTGCTCACGCACCCCTTCTACCGCCGCTGGGAAGCCGGCACCCTCGCCGAGGGTGAGCTGGCTGCCTATGCGGAGCAGTATCGGCACATCGAGCGAGAGCTCCCGGTCACGCTGTCGGCCATCGTGGCCGCACTGCCCGACGGGAGGTCGCGGAAGCTGGTCGAGGCGAACCTGGCCGACGAGCTCGGGCGCCCCGAGCCGCACGTGGGCCTGTTCGAGTCGTTCGCCACGGCTGCCGGAGCCGCGCCCGAGGCGCTCCCCACGCCCACGACCAAAGCGATGCTGTCGCTGGTGCGGACCTGTGCATCCACCGACCCCCTGGCTGCGCTGGGCATGGTGGCCGCGTACGAGGTCCAGGCCGCGGACATCGCCGCCTCCAAGGCGGACGGCCTGCGTCGTCACTACGGCTTCGACGACGAGGGCACCCGGTTCTGGGACGTGCACCGCACCCAGGAGCGCCAGCACGCCGGATGGTCCACCGAGGCGCTGGCCGCCGCCGGGGCCGATCCGGACGTGGTGCTGGCGGCCGCCATTGTGTCGGCCGACTCGTGGTGGCTGTTCCTGAGCGAGCGGGAGGAGCTGGCGCCGGCAACGGCGCTCAGCTGAGCGGCCCGCACCGGGACGCCGCCTCGGCGAAGGCGGCCGCCCGGGCCCGGTAGTCATCGAAGCGACCGAAGCTCGGGGCGGCCGGCGACAGGAGGACCACGGCGTCCGTCCCGGCCGATGCGGCCCACCGGTGGGCCGAGGTGACCGCGTCGTCCATGTCGTCGGCGTCCACCACCTCGACTCGCGCGCCGTCGGCTTCGCGCACCGCCGCGCCGATGCGGCGGCCGTTGTCGGGCATGGTGACCACGAGCGTGGGCGGCTCACGCCGCGCCACGGCGGTGCCGAGCGGGGCGTAGTCGAGGCCGCGGTCGTGCCCGCCGACCAGCAGGGCGACCGGTCGATCGGCGAAGGTCTCGAGGGCGGCGCGGGCGGGCAGGACGTTCGTCGAGAGACTGTCGTCCACGAACTCCACCGTCCCCACCCGACCGAGCGAACGGCATCGGCTGGGGAGGGGCTCGAAGGTGTGCGCCGCTTCGGCCAGCGCGAGGGGATCGTCGGCCTCTGGGATGCCGAGCCCAGCAAGGACGGCGCGCGCCACGGACGCGTTGGACGCGTTGTGGGCGCCGGGGAGCCCGAACCGCTCGGACCAGGACCGGTCCTGCGCCACCTGGCCCTCGGTGACCCAGCGCAGGTGCGGACCGAGGAGCGCACGCTGGGCTCGCAGCTCCTCGTCGGTCCCGTTGACCAGGGCCAGCGCCACCCCGTCCAGGGAGCACAGCGCCAGCTTGTCGGCGTAGTAGCGCTCGACCGACCCGTGCCAGTCGAGGTGATCGGGGGAGAGGGAGGTCACCGCGACGACCCGCGGGGCGCGCCGGAGGTCGGGGACCTGGAAGCTCGAGGTCTCGATGATCCAGTACTGGGGTCCGGGGTCGGGCGAGGGGTCCCACGGGGGGTGGCCGATGTTCCCCCCGGCCCGGGCGTCGTAGCCGAGGCGGTCGAGCAGGTGCACGGTGAGCGCCGTGGTGGTGCTCTTGCCCTTGGTGCCGGTGATGCACACGACCCGCTCGGGATCGGCATCCTCCATGAACAGCCCGAGACCGCCGCAGACGTGGACACCGGCGGCTTCGAGGCGCGCCACCTCGGCGCGGTAGCGGCTCACGCCGGGACCTTTGACGACCACCTCGCAGCGCAGGAGCGCCTCGACGCCGCCCGACGAAGTGGCGAGCACGGGAGCCTCCCCGGGAAGGGGCGAACCCGGGACGTCGTCGACCAGGACGGGGTCCACGCCCATGGCGCGCAGCCGGCGCACGGTCGCCCGGCCTTCGACGCCGAGGCCCCAGACCCCGACGGCGGCCTCAGCGAGTGCGGACCAGGAGATCCGGGGGGGCATAGCGATCGGGGATGCGGTGGGCGCCCCGCGGCCGGAGCGCGGCGCTCTCGTCGGGCTCGGGGGCAGCGCCCGCCGTGGCCAACGCGGCGTGCAACTGGGCCAGCATGACGTTCCCGGCCCGGTCGGGCCGCCGGGAGGCCAGGGCCACTGCCGCACGGCACTCGTCGAGGTCGCCGACGCACTCGAAGGGTTTGGCACCCGAGCCCAGACCGACCAGGGCCTCGAACCGCGGCACGTTGGCGGGGTTCTCGAGCGGCTCGTCGCCTCCGAACACGGCGGCCAGCTCGTCGCGCGTCATGTACGGCGCCAGCACGAGGTCGACGAAGCAGCACTTGTCGCAACGCCCGCACCAGTGGTCGAGCCGGTGGCCGGGGTCCTGGTGGAAGGCGCGGTTACAGCTGCGGAAGACGCCGTGGTAGTGGCTGAGCTCGGCGAATCGGTGGGCCACCCACAGCTCGCTGCGCGGGCGCAGATAGGAGAAGACCGCCATCCCGGGGCCGAGTGCCCGGGTCACCAGGTCGGCGAACCCCGCTTCGAACTCGTCGCCCTTGGACCACTGGTGGTTCACCGCCAGGCCCTCGGCGACCAGCGTCGGTGCCGAGGCCGACCACTCGTTGGAGAGCACGACGGCGTCGCGCCGGGCCAGCACGGCGGCCACCAGGGAGGCCGCGGTGATCACGGCGGTCACGGGCACGTGACCGTTGAGGAAGCCGAGCTCGGTCGAGCGGCGGACCTGCGGATCGAGGGACCGCGCGACCCGGGTGACCGGCAGGCCGGTGGCGGCCGCCGCTTCGTCGATGGCCGCGAAACGCTGGCCGGGTGGCGCCACGACGCACAGGGCGGAGCCGGGGTTGGAGGGCGCGACGGACTCGACCGTCACGATCGAATCGATCCCCCCACCGAACGGGATCAAGGGCCGGCCCGGAGCGGGGTCGTAGGGCGCGGACGCCTCCGCCGCGGCGTCGGGCCCCTCGATGGTCACGCCCCGCAGGTCGAGGCCGTTGCGGTACGCGAACTCGGCCAGGCCGTGTACGTAGTAAGTGCGGAGGAAGGACCGCTCGGCCGGCGTGGTGGGGAGGTCGCCCAGGTCCACGATCGGCGCCGCAGTCGTCTTGTAGTACGAGACGCCCGTCATGAGGAAGAGGATCCGCACCGCCGCCCGGGTCGCCTCGTCGTCCCAGTCGCCGCCCTCCGGGAAGGTGAAGCGTTCGGCGAAACGGTGCGTGCCGGTCGAATAGCGGCAGACCACTGCCGACGCGTCCGGCTCCACGGTCACCCCGTCGTAGCGGAATCGGTCGGCGGAGGTCTCGGATGGCATCGGTGGTGGGCGGCCCCGGTGCACGGGCCGTCCCTCAATGCTACGGCGCCACGGCCCGCCGGCCGCCCATGAGGGGGTCAGCCGAGCACCCGCGCCAGCAAGGCCTGGCGTCCGCACGGGCGGGCGGCGCGGTCGCTGAAGAAGCGCCGCTCCGCCGTCGTGGCGCGACACAGCGTGATCCGCTCCGGCTCGACGCCACCGGCACGGAGCTGGGCCCGGGTGGCCCCGGGAAGGTCGACCAGCCAGTGGCCGGGACCGTCCGGTCTCACCACGGCACGGTCCTCCCCGGCGGGCAGCGCGCCGGCGAGCGCCTGGTGGACGTCCTCGGAGACCTGGTAGCGGTCGGCCGCCACGGCAGGACCCACGAATGCGGCGACCCGCTCCGGACGCGCCCCGAGGTCAGCCATGGCGCGCAGGGCGGACGTGACGACGCCCGCGCAAACGCCGCGCCAACCGGCATGGATGGCGGCCAGCACGCCCACGTCGGGGTCGACCAGGGCCAGGGGCACGCAGTCGGCCACCAGGACGACCAGTGTGACGTCGCTGACCGCGGTCACCAGGACGTCGGTGTCCCCGACGGCGTCGTCCTCGCGGTGGCGCCCCCGGCCGGCATCGGACGGCCCCACCACCGTGGCGCGCCCGCCGTGGACCTGTCGGGCGAAGACGAGGGTGGCCGGGTCGACGCCGAAGGCCCCGGCCGCCCGGTCACGGTTGGCTGCGACGTCCTCGGGACGGTCGCCGACGTGCAGCGCCAGATTCAGCGAGTCGTAGGGTGCCGCGGACACCCCGCCCTCGCGGGTGGTGACCGCCACCTCGACACCGAGCCGGGTCGCGCCCTCCCAGCGCAGGAGGGGAACAGCCGGGGCCCGGGGCACCGCGCCGACCATAGCGAGGACCGAGCGCCACGGCGCAACGGCCGGCCGACGCTCCTCTCGCGCCGGCAGGCCTCGAGCGGTAGCGTGCAGGGCCCATGGGACTCAATCCGGCCGCAGTGGGTGCCACCTCGTCACCGTTCGAGCGGTCTTGGGACCAGACCGACGTCTTGCTGTACGCGCTGGGGGTCGGCGCGGGGTCGCCCGATCCCACCGTCGAGTTGGAGTTCACCACCGAGAACTCCGAGGGGGTCGTGCCCCGGGTGCTGCCCACCTTCACGACCATCGTGGGGCAGGAGGGCGCCGTGCTGGGGATGGGCGGCCACGCCACCCCCTCATTCGGGGACTTCGACCTGACCACCCTGCTCCACGCCGAGCAGGGCATCCGGCTCCACCGGGAGATGCCCACCGAGGCGACCATCTCGGTGGTGACCAAGATCGTCGGCATGTACGACAAGGGCAGCGCGGGGCTGGTCGTCCTCGAGAGCGAGGCCACGCTGGCCGGCGGAGAGCCGGCGTTCACGAACCGGACCACACTGTTCTTCCGCGGCGCCGGCGGGTTCGGCGGGCCGCGGAGTCCCGACGAGGACCCGGAGGACACCGAGGCGGTGCTGGGCGCGGAACCGATGCCCGAGCGGGCCCCCGACGCGGTGGTCACGTACGCGACCCGCCCGGATCAGGCGCTGCTCTACCGGTTGAGCGGCGACCACAACCCGCTGCACTCGGACCCGGCGTTCGCCCGGCAGGCCGGCTTCGACCGCCCGATCCTGCACGGGCTGTGCACTTACGGGTTCACCGGGCGGGCCCTGCTGCATGCGCTCTGCGGGTCGGACCCTTCGCGGTTCGGGGCGATGCGGGCCAGGTTCTCCCGGCCTACCATGCCCGGCGACGTCCTCACCGTGTCGATGTGGGACGCCGGGGACCGGGTGCCGGGCGCCTACCGCTTCCGGACCGAGACCCAGCGGGGGGAAGCGGTCATCGACGCCGGCGTCTTGCTGCTGGCCCGCTGAGCGGCCGCGGTCAGCCGCGGCACGCGGCGCACACGCCGAAGATCTCGACCGTGTGGGTGACTTCTGTGTAGCCCAGAGCGGCCGCGGTCGTCTCGGCCCAGCGCTCGAGGTCGGGGAGTTCGACCTCGCTGCCGCGTCCGCACTGCCGGCAGACCACGTGGTGATGGTGGGCGTCGCTGTGGCAGCGTCGGTACACCAACTCGCCGTCGGCGGTCTGCAGCGCATCGAGCCGGCCCTCCTCGGTGAGCAGGGCCAGGTGACGATAGACGGTGGTGAGGCCGACCCCTTCCCCAGCGGAGCGGAGGGCGGCGTGGATGTCCTGGGCGCTGCGGAAGTTGTCCGAGGCCACCACCACCTTGAGCACCGCCTCGCCCTGGCGGGTCCGGCGTGACGTCCGGGCGGTGTGCGATGGTCGCTCAGCCACGGTCCCACTCTTTCAGCTCCATGCCGGCCGGCCCCGCGAGTGTCGGCAGCCCAGCGTTTGGCGGCATGGTCCGGCTCCTCCGGCGGGCGGCCAACGGAGGTCCGGCGAGGCGGGCCACCACGTAGAAGCAGAAGCTGAGGGCCACGATGGGCACGCTCGGTTCCACGCTGGAGAACACGAAGCTGAGCAGCAGCCCTCCGTCGGCCGCCAGCACCGCCATGGCCACCGAGAGAGCGGTCACCACCATGGGATTCGCGCTGAGGCGCTGGGCAGCCGCGGCCGGCGTGATCACCAGGCTGAGCACCAAGAGGGTGCCCACGATCTGCGCGGCCTCGGTCACGGTGACGGCCAGGACATAGAGGAACACGATGCCGAGCAACCCCACCGGCACGCCGCGGGCGCGGGCGAGGTCGGGATCGACCGATGCGAACAGGAGGGGCCGCCAGATCACCATCAGGACGCCGGTCACGGCGACGGCCAGGAGGCCGAGCACGAGGATCTGACCCGAGCTGATGCCGAAGATGTTGCCGAACAGGATGTTGAGGGCCTCGCTGGCGTAGCCGTGGTAGAGGCCGAGCAGGAACACTCCGAGCCCGAGTCCCGCCGCCAGGATCACGCCGATGGTCGAGTCGCGCTCGGCAGCCCGGTGTCCGAGGAGCCCGATGAGCGTGGCCACCACCAGGGCGCCGACCAGGGCGCCGCCCAGCACGTTGCCGGTGACCAACAACCCGCCCACCGCTCCCGTGAAGGCCAGCTCGCTGGTGCCGTGCACGGCGAAGGACATCGACCGGGTGATCACGAAGGGGCCGATGAGTCCGCAGCTGAAGGCCACGAGGAACGCGGCCTCGAGCGCATGCTGCGCGAAGCCCAACTGGAGGTAGTTGCCGATCCCCATCAGTGCGGCTGCCCCTGGTCGTGGATGTGGTGGGCGTGGGCCCCGGGTTCGGTGGGGAGCGGGTCCTCGGCGCTCACCACCAGGTAGCGGCCACGGACCCGCACCACGTCGACGTCGATCCCGTACAGGGCACTCAGGCGCTCGCTGGTCAGGATCTCCTCAGGCGTCCCGATGGCGCACCTGCCCCGTACCAGGTACACGATGCGGTCGACGTAGGGCAGCACGGGGTTCACCTCGTGGGTCACGAATATCACCGGTGTGCCGGCCAGGTGGCGGCGCCGGTCGATCAGCTGGGTCACTGCCTGCTGGCTGGACAGGTCGAGTGCCAGGAGCGGCTCGTCGCACAGGAGCACCTTGGGATCGCCGAGCATGGCCTGGGCGATGCGCAGCCGCTGCTGTTCCCCGCCGGAGAGCAGGCCGACCGGAGCGCCCGCGTAGGCCGAGGCGCCGACCGCCTCGAGCACGGCATCCACGCGTCGGCGAGCCCGGCCGCCGCGCAGCGGCAGCCCCCAGCGATGGCCGTCGTTGCCGAACCGCACCAGGTCCCGGGCCCGCACGGGCAAGGACTGCTCGAAGGCCCGCTGCTGGGGCACGTACCCCACCTCGTGGTTGCCCCGCCGTGGCGCGGCGCCGAGCACCTCCACCGTGCCGCCCGAGAGCGGGACCAAGCCGAGCAGCACCTTCAGCAGCGTGGTCTTGCCCGTCCCGTTGGGGCCGAGCACGGCCACGAACTCCCCGTCGTGCACGCGCAGGTCGAGGCCGGACCACAGCGTGCGGCCTCCGATGCGCACCGCGGCATCCGTGAGCACGACCCGCGGCCGGCCCACGGTCATGGGTGGCGCACCTGCAGAGCCCGACGGAGTGCGGTCGCCTGCGCCAGCTGCCAGCTCTGGAAGGAGGCGGCCCCGAGCGGCATGGTCTCGGACACCCCCACCACCGGGATGCCGTTCTGACGGGCCACGGCGCGCATCTGGGCCGTGACCGGCGTGACGGTCTGGACGTTGTACAGGAGCACGCGCACGCGGTGCGTGCCCAGCAGCCGCCGCATGGCCAGGGTGTCGGCGGCCGAGGGCGCGACGCCGTCCTCGATGGCGCGGGGGAAACCCGGTGGGGTCCGCACGCTCAGCGCAGCGTCAGCCAGCAGGTACCCGGGCACCCGTTCGGTGTAGGCCACCGGCGTGCCGGCGAATTGAGACCGGATCGAGGCCACCACGGCATCGAGGGGGGCCAGTGAGGCGTCGAACCGGGCCAGCCCGGCGTCGATGGCTGCAGCGTCGGAGGGGGCGGCGGCGCGCAGCGCAGTGGCGATGGCCGCCGCCACCTCGGGCAACCGCGGGAGGTCGTACCAGAGGTGCGGGTTGGGGTCGGAACCCCGCACGTGGAGCACCGCGGCCGCGTCCACGAGGCGGGGCGAGCCCCCGTCGGCGGAGAGGAGCGCGGTCATCCACGTGTCGTAGCCCGCCCCGTTCTCGATCACGACCCGGGCCCGGGCCAGGGTGGCGGCGTCCCGGGCGGTGATCTCGAAGAGGTGGGGGTCGGCGTTGGGGTTCGAGATGAGCGAGGTGACCTGCACGTCGGAGCCGCCGATCTGCGAGGCGATGTTGCCCCAGAAGTTCTCCGCCGCCACGACCGGGACGACGGTTCGGGCAGTCGAGCGGGAGGCGGCCGTCACGGCCGCACCGTCCGCCGCGGCCGTGACCACGGCGGCGCCTGTCACGGCGCCTGCCAAGAGGGTGATCGCCACCACAGCGCGGATCATCACGCCAGAATCATAACCGAAATCATTTCGAATAACTCTCAGGCCCGACCAAGGCGGCAGGCGTACCATTGGACCGACGCACTCGCTGAAGGGGGGCCCGGGATGCCTTTCATCCAGCTGATCGAGTTCCAGACGACCCAGATCGACGAGTTCGACGCCGCCGTGGACGACTGGATACGAGAGTCGGCGCCCTGGCGCACGGCCGTCCGCTCGGCGCGGACCCAGGACCGGGACCGGCCCGACACCTACGTGCAGATCGTCGAGTTCCCGTCGTATGAGGCGGCCATGGAGAACTCTCAGCGAGCCGAGACGGCGAAGCTGGCCGAGCGCCTGGCCGCCCTGTGCAGCGCCCCGCCCAGTTTCCGCAACCTCGAGGTGCGGCGCGAGGAGTCGATGTGACCAGGTCGATGTGACCAGGGTCGATGTGACCAGGGTCGATGTGACCTGGGTCGATGTGACCAGCACCGATATGACCAGCGAATCGATCTGACGACCAGCAGAGGGGCCAGCAGAGGGGGAGGACAGGGAGGGAGAAACGCCATGACCAAGATGCAGAAGATGAGCCTCGACGCACCCGAGGAGGTGCGCCCGTTCGCCGACGGCAAGGGTCGACTCGAGCTGGTGAATCTGGGCGGCGGGCCGGTGGGCCGGGCCACTTTCGAGCCGGGCTGGAAGTGGTCGAGCCACGTCAAGCCGTTGGCCGGGACGGAGAGCTGCCAGGCGGCGCATCTGGGGTACTACGTCTCGGGACGCATGCGGGTCGTGATGGACGACGGCCAGGAAGAGGAGTTCGGTCCGGGCGACTTCGCCGTGATCCCGCCGGGTCACGATGCCTGGATCGTGGGCGACGAGCCATGCGTGGTGATCGACTGGCAGGGCTTCGCCGATTACGCCAAGGGGTGAGCCGCTGGTGAGCTCAGCTCGCCGGGTGGATAGGGTTGGTCCATGGCTGACCAGGCGACCTTCACCGACGTCGCCATGGAGTACATGCCGGGGCTCTACTCGGCGGCGTTGCGCATGACGCGTAACCGCGGCGGATGCCGAGGACCTGGTGCAGGAGACCTACCTCAAGGCGTACCGGTCCTTTGCTTCCTTCACCGAGGGGACGAACCTGCGCGCCTGGCTCTACCGGATCCTGACCAACACGTACATCAACTCCTACCGCGCCGCGCAGCGCCGTCCCGAGACGACCGATGTCGAGGATGTCGAGGACCTCTACCTGTACAACCGTCTAGCGCCGTCGTCCGCCGCCGGGGTGGGACGCTCGGCCGAGGACGAGGCCCTCGAGCGCTTCACCGACGAGGACGTGAAAGCCGCGCTCGAGGCGCTGCCCGAGAACTTCCGAATGGCCGTGCTCCTGGCTGACGTGGAGGGATTCAGCTACAAGGAGATCTCGGAGATCACCGAGGTGCCCATCGGGACGGTCATGAGCCGGATCCACCGGGGAAGAAGGGCGCTCCAGAAGACGTTGCACAATGTGGCCGAGGTGCGCGGTCTCGTGGGGAGCGTGCCCGGGGGTACGAGGGAGTGAGCCAGGACGTGGGCGAGGGCATCGACAGCGCGGACGGCAGCGGCGCCGGCGTAGCGGACGCCGCGGGTCTGTTCGGCGCCGCGGTGGACTGCTCGGAGGCGGTGCACGAGCTGTACATGTACCTCGACGGTGAGCTGACCGAGGAGCGGCGCTACGAGATCCGCGTCCATCTGGAATGGTGCGCTCCGTGCGGCGGTGCGGCCGACTTCGAGGCCGAGCTGCGGCGGATCGTGGCCGACCGGTGCCGTGATCACGTCCCCGACAGCCTCATCCAGCGTGTCGCCCAGGCCATCGACGAGGAAAGCCGGCAGCGCCACGGCGAGCACTGACCTGAACGAGGGCGCACCACCGTTCCCCGGACGCGGATGTTGCCGCGTCCGGCGGGCCCGGCATGGTCGACTGGGCGCTGGCCCGGCGCGTGGCCGCGGGGGCGCTCGTCTTGAAGCCGGCGCCGGCCTCCTATCGCTCGGATGACCTCCAGGAGCAGTTCGAGGAGCTCACGGCACGGGCGGAGATCCTGGTCAGCCAGACCACGGGCTGGCACTCCGCCCACGGTTCGGCTCGGGCCAAGGTGACCGACCGGCCCGGCTGGGCCGCCGCCAACGTGCGCTCGGTGGAGCGGCTGGTCGGGCCGGCGCTGCTCGAGCTCCAGCGGTCCCGGAGCGACAAGCTCGCGCGGACCCTCCCTCGCCGTGGGGCGGGCGGTGGCCGGGACCCAGCTCGGTCTCATGCTGGCCTACATGGCCACACGGGTGCTCGGGCAGTACGACCTCCTGATCGACGACGAGGCACCCCAGGACCAGGACCTCGTGTCCTACGTCGGGCCCAACATCGTCATGATCGAGGAGCGTTACGGCTTCGCACCCAGCCAGTTCCGGCTGTGGCTGGCGCTGCACGAGGTGACCCACCGGCTGCAGTTCACCGCCGTGCCCTGGTTGCGCGACCACTTCGTGGGCCTGGTCTCCGAGCTGGTGGGCCCGCTGGCCGGCGACGCCGCCGGCTTCGCCGAGCTGCTGCGGCGTGCCGCCGGCGAGCTGCGAGCGGGGCGCAACCCGGCGGGAGAGGCCGGTGTGATCGCCATGGTGGCCACGCCCGAGCAACGGGTGGCGTTGTCGAAGATCTCGGGGCTCATGAGCCTCGTCGAGGGTCATGGTGACGTGATCATGGACCGCGCCGGAGCAGCCGAGGTGCCCGGGGCGGCCCACTTCTCCCGGGTGCTCCACGAACGGCGGAGCTCGGCCCGGGGCCTGACCAAGCTCATGTCCAAGCTGCTCGGTCTCGAGGCCAAGATGCGCCAGTACGCCGAGGGTGAGCAGTTCGTCGAGGCCGTGGAGGCAGCGGGTGGGCCGGGGTTGCTGGCCCGCGTCTGGGAGGGCCCCGAGTGGCTCCCCACCCTCGAGGAGATCAGGGACCCCGCCTCCTGGGTGGCGCGCGCCGGTGGGTGAGGAGGCCGGCGCTCCGGGCGTCGGCCTCGATCCCGTTGCCGGCCTGGCCTCTGGCCTACTGACCCGCTGCACCTTCCCGCCGCCGGGCACGCCGCTGGCGTGTGCCGTCTCCGGGGGTGCCGACTCCCTGGCTCTGCTGCTGCTGGCCGCGGCCGCCGGGTGCGAGGTGACCGCGGTGCACGTGGACCACGGCCTGCGTCCCGGATCGGGCAGCGAGGCCGGTGTGGTGGCCGCCGCGGCGGCCAGCGTCGGCGCGGCGTTCGAGTCCCGGGTCGTGGACCTGACACCGGGACCCAACCTCGAGGCCCGGGCCCGGGCGGCGCGACTGGCCACGTTGCCCCAGGGCGCGGCGACCGGCCACACCATGGACGACCAGGCCGAGACCATCCTGGTCAACCTCTTGCGCGGCGCGGGTGTCGACGGCCTGGCCGGGATGGAGCCCGGTCCCCGCCACCCTTTGCTCGGCCTGCGCCGGAGCGAGACCCACGCGCTGTGCACGGCGGCCGGCCTGGTCCCGGTGTGCGACCCGACCAATGCGGACCCGGCTTTCGTGCGCAACCGCGTGCGCCACGAGCTGTTGCCCCTCTGCGCGGCGATCTCGGGCCGTGATCCGGTGCCGGTGCTGGCCCGTCAGGCCGGTGTCTTGCGCGGGGAGTCGGCCCTCCTCGACGCGCTGGCCGACGCGGCGGTGCCCGAACCGTCCGATGCCCGGGCGGTGGCCCGGGCGGGCACGCCGTTGGCGCGCCGCGCGTTGCGGCGCTGGCTGCGCGCGACCGGGGGAGGGAGCACCCCCCGTCGTTGCGCGAGGTCGACCGCGCCCTGGCCGTGGCCCGTGGTGAGCGGGTGGGGACGGAGCTGTCGGGCGGGCGGCGGCTGCGCCGGACGCGGGGGCGGCTCCGGGTGGAGCCCCCGCCGTGCTCCGGTAGTGTCACGCCGGTGACACACGAGCTGGCAGGCCCCGGGCGCGCCCGCCTGGGCCGACTCGGAAGTGGGACCGGTCCTGGTGGACGCCGAGCGGCTGGCGGCGCGAGTGGCTCAGCTCGGTGCACAGATCACTGCCGACTACGCCGGCGAGCCCCCGCTGCTCGTTGCCGTGCTCAAGGGCGCCATGCTCTTCATGAGCGACCTGTGCCGCGCCATCAGCCTCCCCGTCGAGGTGGACTTCATGGCGGTCTCCTCCTACGGGAGCGCGACCAGGACCTCGGGCGTGGTGCGCATCGTCAAGGATCTCGACGCCCAGCTCGAGGGCCGCCACGTCCTCGTGGTCGAGGACATCATCGACAGCGGGCTCACGCTGAATTATTTGCGGCGTTACCTGCAGGCCCGCCAACCCAGAAGCCTCGAGATCTGCGCGCTCTTGGTCAAGGAGGGCGAGCAACGGGTCGACCTGGACCTGCGTTACGTGGGGTTCACCATCCCCCCCGAGTTCGTCGTCGGGTACGGCCTCGACGTGGCCGAGCGCTACCGCAACCTGCGGGGCGTCCATCGTTTCAAGGGAGTGTCGCAATGAGCGTCGATGTCGAGCGGGTGCGAGCCGCGGTCAACGAGCTGCTCGAAGCCATCGGGGAGGACCCCACCCGCGACGGGTTGGTGGCAACGCCCACGCGGGTCGCCACCATGTACGAGGAGCTCTTCTCCGGCCTGCACGACGACCCGGCCCGCCACCTCGAGGTGACGTTCGCGGCCGAGCACGACGAGATGGTCATGGTGCGCGACATCCCGTTCGCCTCGCTCTGCGAGCACCATCTGGTGCCGTTCCTCGGCAAGGCGCACGTGGCCTACATCCCCGCCGACGACGGGCGTATCACCGGGCTGTCCAAGCTGGCCCGGCTGGTCGACGGGTACGCCCGTCGGCTCCAGGTGCAAGAGCGCATGACCACACAGATCGCCGACGCCATCGACGGCGTCCTCTGCCCGCGTGGCGTCCTGGTGGTGATCGAGGCCGAGCACCTCTGCATGTCGATGCGCGGGGTCAAGAAGCCCGGGACGGTCACCGTGACCTCGTCGGTGCGCGGCCTGTTCCGCTCCGACGTGGCCACGCGGGCCGAGGCCATGCAGTTCATCCGGGGCCGCTGAGCGCGGTGACGGTCGGAGTGGCGGGGCGGCCGCTCGTGATGGGTGTGCTCAACGTCACCCCGGACTCGTTCTTCGACGGCGGCCTCTACGCCACGGCGGATGCCGCGGTCGCCCGGGGCCGGGCCATGCTCGACGAGGGCGCCGACGTGATCGACGTGGGCGGGGAGTCCTCACGGCCGGGCGCGGCGCCCGTGGCCGTCGACGACCGAGCTCGAGCGGGTGGTGCCCGTGGTGGAGGCGCTGGCCGCACCGGCCGCCGCCGCCGGGGCGCGGCTCTCGGTCGACACGGTCAAGCCCGAGGTGGCGGTGGCCGCGCTGGCGGCCGGGGCGACCTTGGTGAACGACATCTCGGCTTCGCTGTGGGAGGTGGCCGCCGCTGCGGGTGCCGGGTGGGTGTCCATGCACATGCGCGGGACCCCAGGCACGATGCAGGACGACCCGCGCTACGCCGACGTGGTGGGCGAGGTGCATGCCGCCGTGCTGGAGCAGGCCGACCGGGCGCGCCGGGGCGGGGTGGCCGAGGTCTGGGTCGATCCGGGGATCGGGTTCGGCAAGAGCGCCGCCCACAACCTGGCGCTCTTGCGCCACCTGCCCGAGCTGGTGGCCGCTGCCGCGGCCGCAGGCTGCTCGGGGGTCCTGGTCGGCACCAGTCGCAAGCGGTTCCTCGGCCTCCTGGCCGCCGGGGGGCGCGCTCCGCTCGAGGCGCGCCGACCGGCCCCGACCGCCGAGCGTGCCGAGGGCTCGCTGGCCACGGCCGCCGCCGCCATGGTGGCCGGGGCCCGGATGGTGCGGGTCCACGACGTGGCGGCGACGGCGCAGGTGGCCCGGCTGTATGGTCCTGGCGCATGAAGGACGGCCGGGGCGCATGAAGGGAAAGTGGGCGGCCGGCATCCCGCCTCGCAACCTCACGTGGATCATCAGGGACCGCCTGGCCGTCAGTGAGCGCCCCGGCGGGTTCTCGGTCAACCACCGCAAGGTGCGGCGGACCGAGGAGATCATCTGGCTGCGGGTCCAGGGGTTCGGGCGGATCATCTCGCTGCTTCCCTCGCCGCACAACCTGGCCGCCTACGAAGAGGAGGGGTTGGCGTGTGCCGACTACCCCCTGGAACGCACCGGCGACCCGCGACCGGTGCTGGCGGCCTGCTACCGGGACATCGACGACTCCCTGGCCGCCGGGCTGCGGGTGCTCGTGCACCAAGACGAGCTCGGTGACCGTGTCATGGGAGTGATCGCCGGCTACCTCATGTGGTCGGAGAGGATCGCCACCCTGCCCCAGGCGGTCGCCCTCGTGGAGCACGTGGTCGGCCACGCCATGGGCGAGCCGGGTCGCGAGCTCCTGGCCGAGCTCGACGGCATGCCGGCCCGCGGCCAAGCGGGGTGAACCCTCTTGTGCGGGCGCGGCGGTGAGTCCGGCGACGTGCTGACGGACCGGATCGAGATCAGCGATCTGCGGGTCACGGGCGTGCACGGGGTCCTGCCCGAAGAGCGCGAGCGGGCCCAACCGTTCTCGGTCGACGTGGTGGCATGGGTGGACACCGAGTCGGCCCAGCACAGTGACGATCTGGCCGACACGGTGGACTACGCCGTGCTGGCGCAGGCGGCCGCCGACATCGTGGCGGGCCGCTCCTACCGCTTGCTCGAGGCCCTGGCCGGCCGCATGGCGAGTGCTCTGCTGATCGTGGACTCGCGAATCGAGGCGGTCGAGGTGACGGTGCGCAAGCTGCGCCCACCCCTGGCGCTCGACGTGGCGTCGACCGGGGTCCGGGTGCGCCGGGCCCGCTGATGCGGGGACCGTCGTCGGTCCCGGGTCCGCCCGGGCCTCGCCGCCGGCGCGCCTTCATCGGCCTGGGCTCGAACCTCGGAGACCGCCGCACCCACCTGGAGGCCGCGGTGGGGACCCTGCGGGCCGCGGGCGACCTGGTCGCCGTGTCCCCCCTCTACGAGACCGAGCCGGTGGGCGGCCCGGACCAGGGTCCTTTCCTCAACCTGGTCGTCGAGCTCTTGACCGGCGACAGCCCGCGGCAGCTGCTCGAGCGCTGCCGCGGGCTCGAGCACTCGGCCGGGCGAGTGCGCAGCGCGCGCTGGGGACCGCGCACGCTCGACGCCGACGTGCTCTGGGTCGAGGGCCTCCGGGTGGACGAGCCGGACCTCACCGTCCCCCACCCCCGGCTCTGGGAGCGCCGGTTCGTGGTGGCCCCGCTGGCCGACCTCGCACCCGACCTGGTCACGGCATCCCAGCTCACGGCCTCTGGTGGGGAGGTCGTGCGTGTGGGTACGCTGTAGGCGTCGACTCTCGGATCGTCTGTAGGCGAACGGCACCCCCACGGGGCCGGAACGCCGAAGGAGGTCAGATGTACTCCATCCGGATCATCGGTCCCGGCCGCGCCGGCCGCTCCTTGGCCGCCGCGCTCACGGAGCGGGGCTGGGCCTTCGCCGGTTTCCTCTCCCGCCCGGACCCCGTGGCCGATGCCGCGCACGGCGTCGACGTGCTCGTGATCGCCACCCCCGACGACGCGGTGGCCGAGGTGGCGTCGTCGGTGCTCCCCTCGGACACCACCACCGTCGTGCACCTTTCGGGCTCGCTCGGGCTCGACGTGCTGGCGCCCCACCCGCTGCGCGCCGCGGTGCACCCGCTGGTGCCGCTGCCCAACGCCGAGCTCGGTGCGGCACGACTGGCGTCGGGGGTGACCTTCGCGGTGGCCGGCGCTCCCCTCGGGCGGGCCGTGGCGGCCTCTCTCGGCGGGCGTGTGGTCGAGGTGGCCGACGACGACCGTGCCGCATACCACGCCGCCGCATGCATCGCCGCCAACCACGTCGTGGCCCTGCTGGGCCAGGTCGAGCGGGTGGCCGCCTCGGTCGGCCTCGATCTGGACTCCTTCGTGCCCCTGGCGCGGCGCCGCGGTCGACGACGTGGCCGCGCTGGGCGCCGAGGCTGCGCTGACCGGTCCGGCCCGTCGGGGCGACTGGGCCACGCTGAGCCGCCACCTCGACGCGCTGCCCGAGGCCGAGCGGGCTGGCTACCAGGCCGTTGCCGCCCTGGCCACACGCCTGGCCCGGCACGAACTGCGAGCGGTGGTCTAACGGTGGAGGTCGTCGACACGGTGGCCGGCTGCCGCCGCCTCCTGACCGAGGCCCGCTCGGCCGGTGGCCGGGTGGGGCTGGTGCCCACCATGGGGGCCCTCCACCGCGGCCATCTGGCACTCCTGGAGCGGGCCCGCGCCGAGTGCGACGTGGTGGCGGTCAGCATCTTCGTCAACCCCCTCCAGTTCGGGAACCGCGATGACCTGGACGGCTATCCGCGGACGCTCGAGCGAGACCTCGAGGCCTGCGCCGAGGGCGGGGCCGACGTGGCGTTCGTGCCGTCGGTGGCCGAGATGTACCCCTCGTGGCCGGCACCCCCGGCCACCACCATCTCGGTGCGGGGCGTGGCCGACTCCTGGGAGGGCGCGTCGCGCCCGGGTCACTTCGACGGGGTGGCCACCGTGGTGGGCAAGCTGTGCACCATCGCCGGCCCGTGCCGCGCCTACTTCGGGTTGAAGGACTTCCAGCAGCTGGCGGTGGTGCGCACCATGACGGCCGACCTGTGCCTGCCCGTGGAGATCGTGGGGTGCCCGATCGTGCGCGACCACGACGGCCTCGCTCTCTCGAGTCGCAACGCGCGGTTGGCGGGAGACGAGCGTGCCGCGGCCACGGTCCTGGCGCGAGCGCTGGCCGCCGGACGGGCCGCCGTGCGCGCCGGCGCCCAGACAGGCACCGCGGTCGGCGACGCCATGAGGGCCGTCGTCGCCGCCGAGCCGCTGGCCCAGCTCGACTACGCCGTCGCCGTCGACGCCACGACCCTGGTCCAGGTCGGGGCGCTCGAGGGGCATGGCGCCCTGCGGCTGCTGATCGCCGCCCGGGTCGGCCCGGTGCGTCTGATCGACAATTGCGATGCCTTCGGGGACGCCGAGCCGACGATCGACACCATCCACCGAGCCGATCACATCCTCGAAAGGACAGCCTGAGACGATGCGCCGCCGCATGATGAAGTCCAAGATCCACCGCGCCACGGTCACCGACGCCAACCTCAATTACGTCGGCTCCGTCTCGATCGACACCGAGCTGATGGCGCTGGCCGACGTGCTGCCCTACGAGCAGGTGGCCGTGCTCGACATCGACAACGGGGCGCGCTTCGAGACGTACGCCATCGAGGGTGAACCCGGGCAGATCTGCCTCAACGGCGCCGCGGCGCGCCTCGTGGCACCAGGCGACAAGGTGATCATCATCACCTACGCCGAGTACGAGCAGGCCGAGCTGGAGTCGTATGCCCCCCGCGTGGTCCACGTCGACGGCCGCAACCGGGTCATCGACGAGTCGTCGGCCCGCCTCGACGCCGAGCTGGCGCGGCCCGGGTCGGCGTGACGCAGCAGGCCGGCCCGGGACCTTTCGACGTCCTGGTCCTGGGTAGCGGGGTCGCCGGGTTGTCGGCCGCCGTCCGGCTGGCCGGGCCCGGCGCGGCGGGTGCGACCGCGCCCACCCTGGGTGTGCTGACCAAGGGCGTCCTCTCGCAGGCGGCCACGCGATGGGCCCAGGGCGGTGTCGCCGCCGTGCTCGGGGGCGACGAGGACTCCACCGATCTGCATCTGGCCGACACGCTGGCTGCCGGCGCGGGGCTCTGCGACGAGGAGGCCGTGCGGGTTCTGGTCGGCGAAGGGCCGGCCCGGGTGCACGAGCTCATCGCGCTCGGCGTGGAGTTCGACCGAGAGTCGAGCGGATCCTTCTCGCTCGCTCGCGAGGGTGGGCACTCGGTGCCGCGGGTGGTGCACGCCGGCGGTGCGGCCACCGGCGCCGAGGTGGAGCGCGCGCTGGTCGACGCCACCTACCGCTCGGCCACCGCGGTGCTCGAGGGCTGGTTCGCCCTTGACCTGCTGATCGAGGGCGGGCGTTGCGTGGGGGTCACCGGGCTGGCCCCGGGGGCCGGGGCCGATCCGGCCCGCGGGCCGCTCGAGGTGCGGGCGCGCCACGTGGTCCTGGCCACCGGCGGCGCCGGCCAGCTGTTCTCGGTCACCACCAACCCGCCCGAGTCGACCGGCGACGGGGTGGCCATGGCCCTGCGGGCCGGCGTGCCGACGGCGGACGTGGAATTCATCCAGTTCCACCCCACGGCGCTGCACCATCCGGCCATGCCCCGCCCCCTGCTCTCCGAGGCGTTGCGGGGCCACGGGGCCATCCTCCGAGACCGCGACGGCGAGCGGTTCGTCGACGAGCTCGCGCCACGTGACGTGGTCAGCCGGGCCATGGCCTCGCGGATGGCGGCCCAGGGCGTGGACCACCTGTGGCTCGATGCCACCGGGCTGGAGCGGTTCTCGGCGCGCTTCCCCACCATCGCCGCCTCGCTCTCGTCGATCGGGCTCGAGCCCGAGCGCGACTGGCTGCCCATCGCCCCGGCCGCGCACCACCTCTCGGGCGGCGTGGTCACCGACCTGTGGGGGGCCACCGCGCTGCCGGGCCTGTGGGCGGTGGGGGAGGTGGCCTGCACCGGCGTGCACGGGGCCAACCGGCTGGCGTCGAACTCGCTCCTCGAGGGCATGGTCTTCGGGGCGCGCCTGGCCGAGCGGATCGCAGCCGGGGGCGACGGGCCCGAGCCGAGCGGTGCCCTGCGTGCCGTCCTGGGCGTGGCCCCCATCGACGGCATCGGGTGCCAGATGCTCGAGCGGCCCGCGGCGCACCATGACGCCTGCACCTCGGGTGGGCCCGTCCCGGGCGTGACCGACGTGGCCAAGTTGCGCGACATCCTGCAGCGGGCCCTCACCGAGGGGCGCGGGCGTCGTGCGGAGTGCCGACTCGCTCCACGAGGCTCGCGCCGTGCGCGACGACACGGCGGCGGCGCTCGGGGTCAGGGCGTCGTCGGCCGCCACCGGCGAGCTGGCCAACCTGCTCGATCTGGCCGACGCCCTGTTGACCTCGGCCCTGGCGCGCACCGAGAGCCGCGGCGCGCACGCCCGCTCGGACTACCCGCGGGCGGACGGTTCGTGGCGCCGCCGACTGGTGCACGGGGCGTCGGGCGCGAGCGACCGGGCGGACGAGGAGCCCGGGCGAGCCCGCGCCGCCGTCGGCGGCCCAGGAGCGGCATGAGCGCGGACAACGGCATGAGCGACAGCACGCACGAGGGGTCAGGAGCCCTCGTGGTCGCCGAGGCGGTGGAGCGGGCGCTGGCCGAGGATCTCGGGCCGGCCGGGGACGTGACCGCGGCGCTGGTCCCGCCTGAGGTCACGGCGCGCTTCGCGCTGCGGTCCCGTCGCCACGGCATCCTCGCCGGTCGGGCCTGCGTAGCCGAGACCTTCCGACGGGTGGCGCCCCACGCCGAGCTGGACTGGCACGCCGCGGACGGCGACGAGCTGGCGGCCGGGGACACCGTTCTCGAGGTGACCGGACCCCTGCGCCCGATCCTGACGGCGGAGCGGACGGCCCTCAACTTCTTGGGCCGGCTCTCGGGCATCGCTACCCTGACGGCGCAGTACGTGGCGGCCGCCCACGAGAGCAATCCGAGCGTCGCGGTGCTCGACACCCGCAAGACCACCCCGGGCCTGCGCGCCCTGGAGAAGGCCGCCGTGCGGGCCGGGGGTGGGAGCAGCCACCGGACCGGTCTCTCCGACGCCGTGCTCGTCAAGGACAACCACCTGGCCGGCACCAGCATCACCGATGCGGTGGCCCGGGCCCGCGCCCTGTGGCCCGGTCTCATGGTCGAGGTCGAGTGCGACGGGCTGGACCAGGTCTCGGAGGCGGCACGGGCCGGGGCCGACGCCGTGCTGCTCGACAACATGGAGCCCGGTACCGTCGTCGAGGCCATCGGGGTGGCCCACCTCGAGGCTCCGGGACCCATCCTGACCGAGGTGTCCGGTGGGGTCACGCTGGCCACCATCGGTGCCTACGCCGCCGCCGGGCCCGACCGGATCTCGGTGGGTGCCCTCACGCATTCGGCGCCCGTGCTCGACCTGGGGCTCGACCTGATCTGGACCAAGGTGCCCGGTGCTGCTGGTCATTGACGTCGGCAACACCGAGACGGTGATCGGCCTCTACACGCGTGACGCGAGCGAGACCGTGCCCGTCGACGAGGGCGTGGGGGCCGGTATCGGGACCGAGCAGGACCCGACCGCACCGCGAGGACTGACCCATCACTGGCGGCTCTCGACCGTGCCCACGCGCACGCCCGACGAGCATGCCGTGCTGCTGACCCAGCTGCTCGACCTCGAGGGGCTCGACATTGCTGCTTCGGTGGCCGGCATCGCCGTCAGCTCCTCGGTGCCGCAGGTGACGGCGGGGTTGCGCCAGATGGCGGGCCGGTGGTTCGGCGGTGTCCCCTGCGTGGTGCTCGGGCCCGGGACCAAGAGCGGGATGCCCATCCTCTACGACAACCCCAGGGAGGTCGGCGCCGACCGGATCGCCGACGCCGTGGGCGCGTACGACCTCTACGGCGGCCCGTGCATCGTGGTCGACATGGGGACGGCCACGACCGTCGAGGCGGTGAGCGACAAGGGTGAGTACCTCGGCGGCGCCATCACCCCCGGCGTGGCCATCAGCCTCGAGGCGCTCTACCAGCAAGCCGCGGCGCTGCGCCGGGTCGAGCTGGTCGAGCCGCGTAGCGTGATCGGTCGTTCGACCGTGGAGTCGATCGAGTCGGGGACCCTGTACGGCTTCGCCGGCATGGTCGACGGCCTGGTCGGTCGTTTCGTCAAGGAGCTCGGCCCCTCGACCGTCGTGGCCACCGGGGGCTTCAGTTCGCTCATCGCCCCGTATTCGGACACCATTGACCACGTGGAGCCCTGGTTGACCCTGCACGGCCTGCGCATCGTGTTCGAGCGAAACGTCGGCGCGTGAGCGCGTCCGGCGAGCAGCCCGGCGACCAGCGCACCGTCCCGTACCGCTACGAGCGGACGCACGACGCCGCCGCGGTAGTCGAGGCCTGGTCCTCGCTGGCCGCCGGCGAGGAGTCCGGCGTCATCGTGGCGGTGGCCGGGCGCATCATGCTGGCGCGCCCGCAGGGGAAACTGGCCTTCGCCGAGCTGCGCGACGCGTCGGGCTCGGTGCAGCTGTTCGCCCTGGCCTCGGTGACCGAGGGGTTCGACGAGTTCGTGAAGCTGAACTTGGGCGACTGGGTCGGGGCGCGCGGCCAGGTGGTGCGGACCAAGCGCGGCGAGCTGTCGGTCAAGGTGGAGGAGTGGGTCCTGCTGGCCGAGGCCCGCCGCGGCTTCGGCGACAAGTGGCGCGGCGTCAGCGATGTCGAGACCCGCTACCGCCAGCGCGAGGTCGACCTGTGGGCCAACGAGCGCACCCGGCACCTCCTGCGGCTGCGCAGCGACGTCGTGCGGCGCATGCGCGAGCGCCTGTGGGACCAGGGATTCGTGGAGGTCGAGACACCGCTGCTGCATCCCATCGCCGGCGGGGCCACCGCCCGGCCCTTCGTCACGCACCACAACGCGCTCGACGTGAACCTGTTCCTGCGCGTCGCCCCCGAGCTCTACCTCAAGCGACTGGTGGTCGGCGGCTTCGACCGCGTCTTCGAGATCGGGCGGAGCTTCCGCAACGAGGGCATCTCGCCCCGGCACAACCCCGAGTTCACCACTCTGGAGCTCTACCAGGCCTACGCCGACTACACCGACACCATGGTGGTGTTCGAGGAGCTCGTCGCCGGCCTGGCCCAGGACCTGCTCGGCACCACGAAGCTGGCCTACGGCGGTCGCGACCTCGACCTCACCACGCCCTGGCGGCGGGCGACCATGACCGAGCTGGTGGCCGAGGCCACCGGGCTCACCCTCGACCTCGGCGCCCCCCGGGCCGAGCTGGTGGCGGCGGCCGAGCAGGCCGGCCTGGTGGTCGAGGACTCGTGGGGCCCGGGCAAGATCCTGCTCGAGGTCTACGAGAAGACGACCGAGCCCGGCCTGTGGGGGCCCGTCTTCGTGATCGACTACCCCGCCGAGGTCTCCCCCCTGGCCCGCCGGCACCGGGCCGGTTCCGAGCTGGTCGAGCGCTACGAGCCGGTGGTGGCCGGACGGGAGCTCGGCAACGGGTTCACCGAGCTCATCGACCCCGATGACCAGCGGGCCCGCTTCGAGGAGCAGGCGGCCAAGGCGAAGGCAGGCGACGAGGAGGAATCGGCCGTGGTCGACGAGGAGTACCTGCGCGCCCTCGAACACGGCTTGCCCCCCACGTCGGGATTCGGTCTGGGCGTCGACCGGCTCCTGATGCTCCTCGGTGACGTGCCCAACATCCGCGAGGTCATCGCCTTCCCGACACTGCGCCCCGAACGGGGCTGAACCTCTCTTGGCTGCTCGCTGACAGATCCCTCACATCTGCACGGCACAGTGGGCCCTCGGACCGCGAGGTACGGACGAGTCCAAGGAGGACACATGGTGCGAAGGATCATCTCGGGAGCGCTCGCCCTCGGAGTCGCCGGGGCGCTCACCGCCGGGGCGTCGATCATCGCCATCTCCGGCGCGGCCGGCGCGGCTGGGACCGGCCCCTCGGGGTCCTCGTCGGCAGTGTGCGCCAAGCTGCCCCAGATCGAGGCCAAGGTGCACACCCTCGAGGGCAAGCTGTCGACCTGGGTGCCCCAGGCCCAGCAGCGCGAGGCGACGCAGCGGGCCAAGGGTCACACGGCCCGGGCCGACACCATTGCCGCTCGCATCACGCGGCTCGAGAATCGCGAGAAGCGGGTCAACGCCCGCCTGGCCGCAGCCCAGGCGCGGTGCGGAACGGCCACGTCGGGCACTCCCACCTGATTCGCCCAGATCCGGCGCGGCTCGGGCGGCCCGGCCCCTCAGGCGGGGAGGTCGACCAGCAGCTCGGCGGCCAGCCGCGCCAGACCGTCCCGGAGCTCGGGTTGTGTGATGGCTCCGGCCGCCGCCTGGGCCTCGTCCACGAATGCACGGGCCGCACCGATCGAGTCGAGGATGCCCCGGGATCCCATCACGATGGCGCGGGCCTTGTCGCGCTCGGGCTGGGCCAGGGGTTGGCCGAGCAGGGCTCGCAGGTCGGGACCGGCGTCGGGATCGGCCAGCGCCACGAGCGTCGGCAGGGTGTAGATCCCCTCGGCCAGGTCCTGCCCTGCGGGCTTCTGGAGCTGCCCGTCCGAGGCGGTGATGTCGAGGATGTCGTCTCGGATCTGAAAGACCATGCCGAAGTACCGGCCGAACTCGGTGCAGGCCTCCACCTCGGGGCCCGGGAGCGATCCGGTCAGCGCGCCGATGCGGCAGGAGGTGGCGGTCAGAGCCGCCGTCTTGCCGCTGATGGCTGCGAAGTAGTCGTCACGGGTGCGACCGAGCTGGAAGGCCGAGCGGACCTCGGTCACCTGCCCCTGGCACAGCCGTCCCAGCGTGTTGGCCAGGAGCGCGGCGATCTCGGTGCCCAAGTCGGCGGCGATGGCGGCGCTGCGGGCCAGCAGGTAGTCGCCGGCCACGATGGCCACCAGGTTCCCGAAGCGTCGGTTGACGCTCTCCACGTTGCGCCGGATGGTCGCCTCGTCGATCACATCGTCGTGGTAGAGCGACGCCAGGTGCACCAGCTCGACCGCGACCGCCCCCATCAGGTCGTCCTCCGTCGGATCGCGGTTCCCGGCGGTGGCGCTGGCCAGGGCCAACAGGGGCCGGAGTCGCTTGCCACCGGCGCCGATCAGGTGGGTGGTCACCTCGTCGAGAAAGGCGTCCCCGGTGGTCACCGAGGCGGTGAGGAGGGGCTCGACGCGCTCAAGTCCCTCTTCCAGGCGGGGCAGGCCGAGGGCCTCGGTCGGATTCACTGCTCCAAACGTTAGGGCACCGCCGCCGAATCCGGAGAACTACCTGGTCACAACGGTGGTGCCGCCGAAGCGCCGTGGGGCCGACGCGCCGGTGGCCCGCCACGCACGGTGCGGCGTGTCCGACTAAGGCCACAGGTACACTGAACCGACAGGAACAGGGACAAGGAGAGGCGGTCAGCGTGTTCGAACGTTTCACCGACCGGGCACGGAGGGTGCTGGTGCTGGCGCAGGAGGAAGCGCGCCTGCTCAACCACAGCTTCATCGGCACCGAGCACATCCTCCTTGGGCTGATCCACGAAGGCGAGGGCGTGGCCGCGAAGGCACTCGAGTCCCTCGGGATCTCGCTCGAGGCCGTACGCGAAAAGGTCGAGGAGACGATCGGCATGGCCGGCACCGCACCGAGCGGCTCGCCACCGTTCACGCCGCGGGCCAAGAAGGTCCTCGAGCTCTCGCTCCGCGAGGCGCTCCAGCTCGGCCACAGCTACATCGGCACCGAGCACATGCTGTTGGGGCTCGTGCGTGAGGGCGAGGGTGTCGCCGCCACCGTACTGGTCAGCCTTGGCGCCGACCTCGGCCGGGTGCGCCAGCAGGTCATCCAGCTCATGTCGGGGAACCAGGGCAAGGAAGCCGTGGGCGCCAGCCAGGGCACCGGCTCGGGCGAGAACCCCTCGGGCTCGCCGGTCCTCGACCAGTTCGGGCGCAACCTCACCCAGCTGGCCAGGGACGGGAAGCTCGACCCGGTCATTGGCCGCGCCAAAGAGATCGAGCGCGTCATGCAGGTCCTGTCGCGCCGCACCAAGAACAACCCGGTCCTGATCGGCGAGCCGGGCGTCGGCAAGACGGCAATTGTCGAGGGACTGGCGCAGCGGATCGTGGCCAACGAGGTGCCCGAGACGCTGACCGGCAAGCAGCTCTACACGCTCGACCTCGGGGCCCTGGTCGCCGGGAGCCGATACCGCGGCGACTTCGAGGAGCGACTGAAGAAGGTCCTCAAGGAGATCCGCACGAGGGGCGACATCGTCCTGTTCATCGACGAGATCCACACCCTGGTCGGTGCCGGTGCCGCCGAGGGCGCCATCGACGCCGCCTCGATCCTCAAGCCCATGCTCGCCCGCGGCGAGCTGCAGACGGTCGGCGCGACCACCATCGATGAGTACCGCAAGCACCTCGAGAAGGATGCCGCCCTCGAGCGGCGCTTCCAGCCGGTCAAGGTGGACCAGCCCTCGGTGGCGCTCACGATCGACATCCTCAAGGGCCTCCGCGACCGTTACGAGTCGCACCACGCGGTGAGCATCACCGACCAGGCGTTGGTGGCGGCGGCCAACCTGGCCGACCGCTACCTGGCCGACCGCTACCTGCCGGACAAGGCGATCGACCTGATCGATGAGGCCGGGAGCCGGTTGCGCATCCGCCGCATGAACACGCCCCAGGACACCAAGAAGCTCGATGAGGAGATCGCCCGGCTGCGCGCCGACAAGGAGGCCGCCATCGAGAAGGGCGCCTTCGAGCAGGCGAAGAAGCTGGCCGAGCAGGAGAAGGAGCGCCTCGACCGCAAGGAGAGCCAGGACGCTGAGCTGCGAGCCGAAGGGGTGGACCTCTTCGACGTGGTCGACGAGGAGGTCATCGCCGAGGTGCTGGCCGCCTGGACCGGCATCCCCGTCTACCGACTCACCGAGGAGGAGACCGCCAAGCTCCTGCGCATGGAGGAGGAGCTGCACAAGCGCGTCATCGGACAGGAGGAGGCGCTCAAGGCGCTCTCGCGTGCCATCCGGCGCACCCGGGCGGGCCTCAAGGACCCGAAGCGTCCGAGCGGGTCGTTCATCTTCCTCGGGCCGACCGGCGTGGGGAAGACCGAGCTGGCCAAGACGCTGGCGGAGTTCCTCTTCGACGACGAGGACGCACTGATCCAGCTCGACATGTCCGAGTACATGGAGAAGCACACGGTGAGCCGACTGGTCGGCTCACCCCCGGGGTACGTCGGCTACGAGGAGGGTGGTCAGCTCACCGAGGCCGTGCGGCGCAAGCCGTTCTCGGTGGTGCTCTTCGACGAAGTCGAGAAGGCGCACCCCGACGTGTTCAACGCGCTGCTCCAAATCCTCGAGGACGGCCGGTTGACCGACGCCCAGGGGCGCTCGGTCGACTTCAAGAACACCGTGCTGATCATGACGTCGAACCTCGGGACGGCTGATCTGCGCAAGGCGAGCATCGGCTTCGCCAAGACCTCCGAGGCGGTCACCTACGAGCGCATGAAAGCCAAGGTCGACGAGGCGCTCAAGGCCCACTTCCGGCCCGAGTTCCTCAATCGGATCGACGAGGTCATCGTCTTCCACGAGCTCACGCGGGCCGAGGTCACCGAGATCGTCGACCTGCTCATGGCCCGCACGGTCAGGCAGCTTTCCGACCAGGGCATCGGGTTGGAGCTCACCGCTGCGGCGCGCTCATTCCTCGCCGAGAAGGGCTATGACCCCCAGCTGGGGGCCCGCCCGCTGCGCCGGGCCATCCAGCAGCTGGTGGAGGACCCCCTCTCGGAGCGCATCTTGTGGAAGGAGTTCCGTGTCGGCGAGACGATCGTCGTCGACGTGGCCGATGCCCCCATCGAGGGCGAGGGTCCCCATCTGACCTTCACGGCCATCGAGGGGCTGCAGCCACCGCCTCTCGAACTGGCCGGCGCCGGCGCCGACGCCGAGTAGCCCACGAGTAGCGAAGCGGTCGGCTCGAGCCACCGCCGGCGTGAGCCGGTGAAGGCTCTTCGTCCGTCGGGTTTCCGTCCACTGCTCGCCCAGACAGACCATCGATAGAGGGCTCTGCCCGTATACGTTTCATCCGTATACGTTTCATCCGTATACGGATGAGGGGCAATCCGTCCCGGTGTGACATCCCCTCCCTAAGGTTGCCGCCATGTCGGTCACCGAGGCGAGCCAACTGCCCAACGCGCTGGCCGCGAGGACGGCAGGGCACCACGTACTTCGCCTGCGCGGCCTGCGGCGCGACCTCGCTGCGATGGGTGGGACGGTGCGCCGGCTGCGGCGAGTGGAACACCTTTGCTGAGGCCATCGTCCCCGTGCCACGCGCGGCGGGGGGCGCACCCGGGCTCGAGGGGCACGGCGGAAACGTGCCAGCCGTGGCGTTGGCCGAGGTCTCGACCGACCCCGCCGCGCCGCTCCGCACCGGGGTGAGCGAGCTCGACCGCGTCCTCGGCGGCGGCGTGGTCGGGGGCTCGGTCACGCTGCTGTACGGGCCGCCGGGCATCGGCAAGTCCACGCTCCTCTTCCAGGTCCTGGCATCGGTGGCCGGGAGCGGTCGCCACGTCCTGCTGGCCTCGGCCGAGGAGTCGCTGGGGCAGGTGATCGGACGAGCCTCCCGCATCGGCCCGGTGCCGCCGCGCCTCTTGGGGCTCGAGGGACCCGACGTGGAGGCCATCGAGGCTGCGGTGCACGAGCATCGTCCGGCGCTGGTGGTGGTCGACTCGCTCCAGTCGGTGAGCGACCCTTTGTTGGCGCAGTCCGCCGGCAGCTTGGCCCAGGTCCGTGCCTGTGTGGAGCGCCTGACCCGGATGGCCAAGTCCAGCGGCGTCCCCCTGATCCTCGTGGGCCATGTCACCAAGGACGGTGACCTGGCCGGGCCCCGGGCGGTCGAGCACCTCGTCGACACCGTGCTCTCCTTCGACGGCGACCGCCACCACGCGCTGCGCGTCCTGACCTCGGTCAAGCACCGGTTCGGCCCGGCCGGGGAGGTGGGCATCTTCGAGATGCGCGAGGACGGGCTCCGGGCCGTGCCCGACCCCGGACCGTTGATGCTCGGCGACCGCATGGCGGGGGTGGCCGGCAGCGTTGTCGTGCCGGTGCTGCAGGGTCGCCGCCCGCTCCTGGTCGAGATCCAGGCGCTGGTCGGTCCCGGCGGGGGCGCCGGGGGGTCACGGCCGCGGGCGCTCGGTGTCGACCCGGCCCGTGCCGACCTGCTCCTGGCCGTCCTGGCCTGCCGTACGGACGTCGCTGTGCCCACGGCAGCCCAGGTGTTCGTGGCGGCGGTCGGAGGGATCCACGTGACAGAGCCGGCCGCCGACCTCTCGGTCGCGCTTGCCCTGGCCTCGGTATTCGCCAACCACCCCATGCCGCCCGACATGGTGGCCATCGGCGAACTGGGTCTGGCCGGGGAGGTGAGGACCGTCGGTGGCGTGGAGCGGCGCCTGGCCGAGGCCCAGCGCGCCGGGTTCGTCAGTGCGCTGGTCCCGGCGTCGTGTGTCGACGCGGCTCCCGAGGGTCTGGTGGTCCACGGCGTCCGTACCCTGGCCGAGGCCATGGGGGTCGGGCTCGGGGTCACGGGGTCGCCGGACTGGCGGCCGACCGAGGCGGGTACGATTCGGGCGTGGCCGACGGAGCGGGCGCAAGCGAGCCACTGAACGACGCCCTGGCGTTGATCGCCCCCGGGACCAATCTGCGCGAGGGGCTCGATCGGATCTTGCAGGCCAAGCACGGGGCGCTCATCGTGGTCGGGGACGATCCGGCTGTCCTGTCGGTGTGCACCGGGGGTTTCCTGCTCGACGCCGAGTTCACGCCTCAGCGCCTCTCTGAGCTGGCCAAGATGGACGGAGCCATCATCCTCGCCACTGACGCCTCGCGCATCGCCCGGGCCAACGTGCATCTCATGCCCAAGGCGTCGATCCAGACCTCCGAGACAGGAACCCGTCACCGCACGGCAGAGCGGGTGGCCCGCTCCATCGACGTGCCGGTGCTGACGGTCTCCGAAGCCATGGCGACCATCACGGTGTACCGCAACGACCGCAAGCACACCACGCAGACGGCGGGCTGGCTGATCGATCGATCGAGCCAGGCATTGTCGACCCTGCAGCGGTTCCGGGCGCGCTACGACGACGCGCTCTCGGCGTTGACGCGCTTGGAGGTCGAGGACTCCGTCACCGCCCGTGACGTCGTGTCGGTCCTGCAGCCCGGCGAGATGGTCCGGCGCATCGCCCGGGAGATCGAGAGCCACCTGGTGGAGCTGGGGTCCGACGGCCGGCTGATCCATCTCCAGACCGAAGAGCTGTGCGCCGGCATGGACGCGAGCCTCGGTCTGGTTCTGCGGGACTACACCGACGAGCGAGGGGTGATGCACCTGCAGTCGCTCTCGGCCGAGAACCTCATGGACCTGCGCAAGGTCGTGGCGGTGCTCGAGCCAGTCGGCACGGGCGACAAGATGTACGCCGAGCTCGCCCCGCGTGGGTACCGCCTGTTGCATCGGCTGCCCCAACAGCTCTCGGAGGGCATGATCGTGCGCATCGTGGATCGCTTCGGGACGTTGCCCGAAATTTCTCGGCGTCGGCGGCCGAGCTCGAGTCGGTCGAAGGTATTGGGAACGCCACGGCCCGGCACATCCGCGACGGTCTGGCCCGACTGGTCGAGGCCAGCATCTTTGAGCGTTACGAGTAGGGGGCGCAGCTCCAGGGAGCGGGGATCGGTCCCGCCGGCGTTCTGCTAAAATAGAACGCCACCGCGAGACGGCCGTGTCCCGTCCCGGTGGCCCCCGAAACCCACCGTCCGCACGTCGCCGTGTTCGTGCGGACGACGCCGATCACGAGCGTCGATCCACCAAGGGAGCCCTGAGTCCTGTGTCCTTCAAGGTCGGAGACAAAGTCGTCTACCCCCATCACGGGGCCGCCGTCATCGAGAAGCGTGAGACCAAGGTCGCCTTCGGCGAGAAGCGCGAATACCTGGTCCTACGCCTCGCCTACGGGGATCTGATCCTCAACGTGCCGGCGGACAACACCGAGGGCGTGGGCCTGCGTGAGGTGATCAACGATGAGGAGGTCGAGGAGGTCTTCGCCGTCCTGCGCAAGAAGGAAGCGCGCATGCCGACCAACTGGTCGCGGCGCTACAAGAACCACTCGGAGAAGCTGCGCTCGGGGGACATCTACCAGGTGGCCGAGGTGGTGCGGAACCTCTCCATCCGGGACAAGGACAAGGGCCTCTCGGCTGGAGAGAAGCGGATGCTGCAGCGGGCCCGTCAGATCCTGGTCTCGGAGTTGACCTTCGCCCTGAACGTGGACGAGGAGGCGGCCGAGCAGCGTCTGAACGACGCGCTCACCTGATCCGTCCGCCGGTCGCCCCGCCGCCCCTTCCCCAATGCCCGTGGTGTGGTCCATCGTCGTGGCCGGTGGCGCCGGCGCGCGGTTCGGGTCCCTCAAGCAGTTCGCGCTGCTGGCGGGGCGCCCGGTGCTGGAATGGGCCGTCGAGGCCTGCCGGGCCGTCTCGGCCGGTGTCGTCCTGGTCCTCCCGGCCGGACCCGATGAGCACGGGAACGCTCGTTTCGGCGCCGATACCGTGGTGGCCGGCGGATCGACGCGGGCCGAGTCGGTGCGCTGCGGGCTCGCCGCCGTCCCCGCTGACGCGGAGGTGATCGTGGTCCACGACGCGGCGCGCCCGGTGCTCGGGGCGCGCCCTGTTCGAGGCCGTCCTCGGCGCGCTGGCCGACGAGGACGTGGCCGGGGTCGTGCCCGGTCAGTCGCCGGGTGACACGATCAAGGTCGTGGACGAGGAGGGATGGGTGGTCAGCACGCCGTCCCGGCGGACGCTGGTGGCGGTCCAGACCCCCCAGGCGTTCCGGGCCGCGATCCTCCGGCAGGCGCACGCCGCCCCGGACCCGTCCGCCACCGACGACGCCATGATGGTCGAGGCTGCGGGAGGGCGGGTCCGCGTGGTGCCCGGCGACCCCGAGAACCTCAAGATCACGACGCCGGGCGACCTCGACGTGGCGCAGCGGGTGCTGGACCGGCGGGTCCCCACCGGCGCGAGCGACGAGGGGAGGGACTGAGCGTGCGCATCGGACAGGGGATCGACGTGCACCGCTTCTCCGAGGACCCGCATCGCCCGCTGGTGCTCGGCGGCGTCGTGATCGAGGGTGCGCGCGGACTGGGCGGCCACAGCGACGCCGACGCCGTGTGCCACGCACTGGCCGACGCCGTCCTCGGTGCGATGGGCCTGGGCGATCTCGGCCGCCATTTCCCCGACACGGACCCTGCATGGGAGGGAGCCGACAGCGTGGCGCTGCTGGCCGAGGTGATGCGGATGGCCGCCGAGGAGGGCTTCGGGTGCGCCAATGCCGACTGCACCGTCATCGCGGACACCCCCCGGCTGGCTCCGTACACCGGGGCCATGGTGGAGCGGTTGAGCGCCGTGCTCGACGGCGCCAGTGTCGGTCAAGGCCACGCGGGCGGAGGGGATCGGGGCGCTGGGGCGGGCCGAGGGCATCGCCTGCCTGGCCGTCGTGCTGATGGAGCGCCGGTGAGCCGGCACCCCGCCCGCCCGGCGCCGCGCCGTGGCGCCCCCCGTCCGGGCACCGCGGCACGTCAAGGGCGCAGCCGGGACCGGAGTCAGGACGGGGCCGCGCCAGCAGGCCCACGTTCCCGCCAGGGAGGGCGCGGCGACCTCGGAGGCGACCAGGTGGAGGGCCGCCGCGCCGTGCTCGAGCTCCTGAGGGTCGGGCGCCGCACCGTGCGCCGGATCGTGCTGGCCGAGGAGCAGGAGCCCTCCCCGCTCCTGGACCGGATCGAGGAGCTGGCGGCGCGCCTGCGCGTCCCGGTCGAGACCGTGCCGCGGGCGCGCCTGGACGCACAGGCGCGCACCGAATCACCGCAGGGAGTGCTGGCCCTGGCCCGCCCGCTCGAGCCGGTCACCCTCGAGGAGCTGTGCACGTCGCCCGCCGGGGGCACGGCCCCGTTCCTCCTAGTGGCAGCCGGCATCACCGACCCGCGCAATCTCGGTGCACTCCTGCGGAGTGCCGAGTGCGCCGGTGTGACCGGGGTGGTGCTGCCCCGCCACCGCTCGGCCCGGCTCTCGCCCACGGTCACCAAGACGGCGGCGGGCGCCATCGAGCACCTGCCGTTCGCGCTCGTCGGTGGGGTGCCCACCGCGCTCGAGCAGCTCCGCGCCCACGGCGTCTGGTCGGTCGGGTTGGCCGGGGAGTCCGCACAGTCCCTCTACGAGCTGCGGCTCGGGGAGGGGCCGGTGGCACTCGTGGTGGGCAGCGAGGAGAAGGGCCTGGCACCGCTGGTGCGGCGGCGCTGTGACGTGGTGGCCGCCATCCCCCAACACGGGTCGCTGCCCTCCCTCAACGTGGGCGCCGCCGGGGCAGTGGGCTGCTTCGAGGTGGCCCGCCAGCGGGGGGCGCACAGTGACCGCTCCGGTCGATGAATGCCGAGCCCGAGGCAGGAATCGAACCCGCGACATCTTCATTACAAGTGAAGCGCTCTACCGACTGAGCTACTCGGGCGTGGCGCCAACACTACCGGTCCGCCCCTGCCCGACCCGGCGGCGACCTGCGGAAAGGCTTGCATGGGGGGAGGGGGCACGGCAGGCTGGTCGCTGATGGAGACCGAGCAGCCGCATTCGGGGATGTCCGGAGCGCTGTCCCTGCCGCGGGCGGCCGCGGTCCTGGTGGGCTTCGTCGTGGCGGTGGCCGTGCTGGTGGCGGTCGGGACCCGCCCGAGCGTGAGCACGACACCCACCACGACGACGACACCCACGACGGTGGCGAGCACCACCACGACGGCTCCGGGTGGGTCCACCACCACCGCTCCGGCGTCGACCACCACGACCACGCACCATCAGGCCTCGGGTAGCGCCACCACCACGACGGTGGCTCACGGCTCGGTCAGCGTGGTGGTGGCCAACGGGACCAGCACCAGCGGGCTGGCCGCGCACTACAGCACCATCATCGGTGGCGGCGGCTGGAACATGAAGACGCCGGTTGACACCACGTTGCCCCAGACGACGTCCGCGGTGTACTACGCCACCGGTCAGCAGGCGGCGGCCGCGTCCATCGCCTCGTCCATCGGTGTCAAGTCGAGCCAGGTCCTCCCCCTCACCGCAGCGGTCCCGGTCAGCGGGGTGACCGGGACCGACGTCGTCGTGGTCATCGGCTCCGACCTGGCCACCACGTCGACGACCACCACCGCGGGAACCTGAGGTGCCCTCGGCGCACCCCGCGGGCGCCGAGATCCCGGCGTCCCTCCTCCCGCTGGTGGCCGCGCCGGAACGGGCGGCCATGTTCCTCGACTTCGACGGAACCCTCGCGGCCGTCGTGGCGGACCCCCGTGCGGCGAGGCCATTGCCCGGTGTCCCGGCGCTCCTGGGCGAGCTAGCCGGGGTGTTCGCCCTGGTCGCCGTGGTATCGGGACGTCCCACGGCCTTCCTCGCCGATGCCCTCGGGGAGCCCGGTGGGGTGGTGCTCGCCGGGCTCTACGGTCTCGAGCAGGCGCTGCGCGGCCCGGAGCACGACGCCTGGGCGGCCGTGATCGAGTCCGTGGTGGCCGAGGCCCGCGCCGAGGCGCCCGACGGCGTGTACGTCGAGCCCAAGGGGCTCACGGTGACCCTGCACTGGCGCCGGGCGCCCGAGCAACGCACCTGGGTCCTGGCTTTCGCCGAGCGCCAGCAGGACGCCCACGGCCTGGCCGTGCACCAGGGTCGCGCCGAGCGCGAGCTGCGGCCTCCCGTGCACGTCGACAAGGGCACGGTCGTGCGCTCGCTGGTCGCCGAGCACGACGAGCGGCCCGGCGCGGCGGCGCTCCTCGCCGTCGCCGCCTTCGGCGACGACATGGGCGACCTCCCGACCTTCGCCGCCCTCGGAGAGCTCCGGGGCCCCGACGGGCACCGCCTGCACACCGCGCGCATCGCCGCGGTCGACGCCGAGAGCCCCGCCGAGGTGGCCGCCGCGGCCGACGTCAGGGTCGAGGGGGCCACGGGCGCGGTGGAGCTCCTGTGGCGCCTCGCGGACGCGGCGCGCCCAGTGCGGTGACGCCGGGTCAGCCGTGAGCGGCTGCGGCAGCCAGCTGGTCCTCCCACCAGTGGGCCGCCGTGCGCCCGGTCACGGCCGTCCGGAGCGCGGCCGCCCGCTCGGCCCTCTCGGCGGGACCCATGCACAGGGCGGTGTGCACCGCCTCGGCGGTGGCCACCACGTCGAAGGGGTTCACCCCGATGGCCCCGCGCCCGCCCAGGGCCAGCTCCTCCCAGGCCCCGGCCTGGCGGGAGAGGACCAGGACCGCGTCCGCCGTGCTGAGCAGGGGTCCTTCCTTGGCCACCAGGTTCAGCCCGTCGCGCACCGGGTTGACCAGCAGGACGTCGCAGATCGCCAGCGCGGCCAGCGAGCGCGACCGGTCGTCCTCCACCGAGAGCACGATGGGGACCCACCCCTCGGCCGGGGAACCGTGGGTGTGGTTGATCCGCTCGGCCGTGTGCACCACGTCCGCCCCGTAGGCGAGGTACTCGGCCAGCCCCTGGCGTGAGGGGTAGGCCGAGGCCAGGTGCACGACCCGGCCCCGCCACTCGGGATGGGTCATGAGCAGCTCCTCGAAGGCGAGCATGCCGCGCACGATGTTCTTGGAGGGCTCCATGCGGTCGCTCCTTGCGACGATGCGCCGGTCGCCCACCTCGACCCGCAGCGCCGCCGCCGCCGCCCCGACCGCGCCGGTGGCGCCCTCCTCGGCCAGGAGCCCCGGATCGGGACCCAGAGGGGCCACGAAGGTGGGGGGCGGTCGCCGCCCGGCGGCCGCATAGCAGGCGGTGAACCCCGCCTCCCAGGCCGAGCAGTGAAAGCCGCAGGCGCCGTAGCCGGCCATGCCCTCGAGCAGCTCGTCGAGCACGGTGTCGGGGAGTACCCCGAGCATGGACGGATCGGCGAAGGGGGTGTGGAGGAAATGGACGGTGCGCAGGTCGGGCCGGGCCTCGGCGAGCATGCCGCCGAGCAGCGAGAAGTGGTAGTCCTGCACCAGCACGGCTGCACCGGGCTCGGCCCGGGCCACCACCACGTCGGCCACGGCCCGGTTGTAGGCCCGGTAGCCCTCCCAGGCCGCCCGCCAGTGGCGGTCGAAGCGCGGGCGGTGGGGGAGGTCGTAGAGGTGGTGATGGCAATACCACAAGGTGGTGTTGGCCACGACGTCGTAGGCCTGCCGGTAGGTGTCGTCGTCGATCACGACCGGGAGCAGGTTGAGGCCGTCGGCCGTCATGAGGCCTCGGTCCACCGCCTCACGATCGGCCGCACCCATGGTCACCGAGACCCACGTCGCGCCGGTGCCGGCCAGCAGGTGGTGGAGCGAGGAGGCGAGGCCCCCACCGATCGGGGCGGGCGCGGGTGTCCCGTCGGGGCCCGCACGGAAGGTCAGCGGTCCCCGGTTCGAGACGACCACCACGGTCCCGCTCACGGCGCGGTGATCGAGCGCCGCGGCAGCGTCGAGGGGTCGGTGCGCTCGAGGGCGGCCCGCAGGACGTCGACGGCCTGGGGACGTAGCTGGTGGAGCGGCCGGTTGCGGTGGACCCGCTCGCCCAGGTCGACCTGGGCCAGACGGTCGGGCCCGAGCTGGCGCGCCACGTCGATGAGTAGCCCGACCTCGACCCCGTAGCCGTCGGCGAAGCCCACCTTCTCGAACACCCAGCGGTGGGCCGCCGTCTCACCGGCCAGCGGTTGGCGGACCCACGCCAGCTCGGGGAAGAGCAGCTCGAGCACGGGGCGGGCCACCAGCTCGGTGACCCGGCCGCCGCCGGTGGGCTCGCCGTTGAGCGGGCGCGTGTAGAAGCCCTTCACGAGCGCCACGTGGTCGGTGGTGAGCAGCGGGCCGAGGAGACCGGTGATGAAGGCGGGCGCGGTGTTGGCCACGTCGGCGTCGAGGAACACGACGATGTCGCCGGTCGACGCGGTGAGCGCCGCCGCCATGGCGTGCCCCTTGCCCCCCGGCCCGCCGGGCCCGGGCACCACGACGGCCCCGCCCTGGCTGGCCTGGGCCGCGGTGTCGTCGGCCGAGCCGTCGTCGAGCACGATGACCTCGTCCACCAGCCCGTCGCCGCCGTGGGCGGTCACGAAGGGCTGCGTCACGGCCCGGACCACCGAGCCCACGGTCGACCCCTCGTCGCGAGCGGGGATGCACACCGACACCGTCCGGCCCATGCGGACCTTGGCTTCGAGGACCGGGCCGGAGGGAAAGTCCCCGTGGTGGAAGGTCTGGGTCACGCCCACGATTCAAGCAGCCGGGCCGCGTTGAGGCGTTCACGCAGGTCGGGCTAGCATGGTCGGCATCATCCAGAGCGACTGAGGGACGGGCCCGTTGACGCCGCGGCAACCAGTGCATCTCGTGATGGAGACGCACCAGGTGCCAATGCCCGATCGATGAGGAGGACCCATGGTCGATTTCGTCACCGGGTTGCGCTGTCGTGAGTGCGGGCGCACCTACCCCGCCGAGGCGCTGCACGTCTGCGACTACTGCTTCGGGCCGCTCGAGGTGGCCTACGACTACGAGCGCATCGCCGCCCTGATCAGCCGGGAGAGGATCGAGGCGGGCCCCCGCACCATCTGGCGCTACCGGGACCTGCTCCCGGTGGTCGACGCTCACCCGGTCGATCTCGGAGCCGGCTTCACCCCGCTGGTGCGGGCCGACCGCCTGGCCGCCGAGCTCGGCCTGGGCGAGCTGTGGATCAAGGACGACACGGCCAACCCCACGGGCTCGTTCAAGGACCGGGTGGTCTCGGTGGCGCTGACCAAGGCGCGCCAGCTCGGCTTCAAAGTGGCGGCGTGCGCCTCGACGGGCAACCTGGCCAACTCGGTGGCCGCCCACGCCGCCCGGGCCGGCATGGACTCCGTCGTGCTCATCCCGAGCGACCTCGAGGCGGCCAAGGTCACCATGACCGCGGTGTACGGGGGTCGGGTGATCGCTGTCGAGGGCACCTACGACGACGTCAACCGGCTCTGTGCCGAGCTGACCAGCGAGCGCCCGACCTGGGCCTTCGTGAACGTCAACGTGCGCACCTACTACGCCGAGGGGTCCAAGACGCTGGCCTTCGAGATCGCCGAGCAGCTGGGCTGGCAGGCGCCCGACCACGTGGTGGTCCCGGTCGGCTCGGGCAGCCAGCTGACCAAGGTGGCCAAGGGGTTCGCCGAGCTGGGAAAGGTCGGCCTGCTGCCCGAGGAGCCCGCCGTGCGGGTCTCGGGTGCCCAGCCCGCCGGGTGCTCACCCGTCGCCACGGCGTTCGCCGAGGGGACCGACGCCATCCGGCCGGTCAAGCCGCACACCATCGCCAAGTCGTTGGCCATCGGCAACCCGGCGGACGGCTGGTACGCCCTCGAGGCCGTGCGTCGCTCGGGCGGCGTGCTGCGCCGCGGTGACCGACGACGAGATCATCGAGGCCATCGGCCTGCTGGCCCGGACCGAGGGCATCTTCGCCGAGACCGCGGGTGGGGTCACCATCGCGACCCTGTGCAAGCTGGCGGCCTCGGGGGCCATCCGGCCCGACGAACGGGTGGTCGCGCTGGTGACCGGCCACGGGCTCAAGACGGTCGAGGCCCTGACCGGCGTGGCCGGGTACGGCCCCACAGCCACCATCGCGCCGACGCTCGACGCGTTCGACGCCGCCATCGACGCAATCGAGAACCGTGACCACGAGGAGCTACCCCGATGAGTGTGACCGTCCGCATCCCCACCCAGCTGCGCACCCTGACCGCCGGGGTCGGCGAGATCGAGGTGGACGGGGCCTCCGTCGGGGAAGCCCTCAAGGCCCTCGACGCGGCCCACCCGGGTCTGGCCGAGCGCCTCTTCGACGAGTCGGGCAACCTGCGCCGGTTCGTGAACGTGTTCCTGGCCGACGAGGACGTGCGGTTCCTCGACGGGCTGGCCACGCCCGTGGCCGAGGGGCAGACCCTGTCCATCGTCCCCGCGGTCGCCGGCGGCTGACCCGCCCCCGCCCCCGGCGGGCGCCGGACCCGGCCTTGCGCCGGGCGCCGCAAGCGTGGTTTGCTGTTAGCACTCGACATGAGAGTGCTGACCGAGTGGCTCAACGGAGGAGACAACGAGGCCAGATGGCCAAGATCATCGCCTTCGACGAGGAGGCCCGCCGGGCCCTCGAGACCGGGATGAACAAGCTGGCCGACGCCGTACGCGTCACCCTCGGCCCGAAGGGCCGCAACGTCGTGCTCGACAAGAAGTGGGGCGCCCCGACCATCACCAACGACGGCGTCTCCATCGCCAAGGAGATCGATCTCGAGGACCCCTTCGAGCGGATCGGCGCCGAGCTGGTCAAGGAAGTCGCCAAGAAGACCGACGACGTGGCCGGTGACGGCACCACGACGGCCACCGTGCTGGCCTGGGCCATGGTCCACGAGGGCCTGCGCAACGTGGCGGCCGGGGCCAACCCGATGTCGCTCAAGCGGGGCATCGAAGCCGCGGTCGAGACGGCGGTCGGCTCGATCCACGGGCATCGCCAGGGAGACCGAGTCCAAGGAGCAGATCGCCCAGGTGGCCTCCATCTCGGCCGCCGACGCCGAGATCGGCGAGATGATCTCCGAGGCCATCGACAAGGTGGGCAAGGACGGCGTCATCACCGTCGAGGAGTCGCAGACCTTCGGCATGGAGATGGACCTGGTCGAGGGCATGCGCTTCGACAAGGGCTACATCTCCCCCTACTTCGTCACCGACCCCGAGCGCATGGAGGCGGTCCTCGAGGACCCCTACATCCTGCTCGTCGGCTCGAAGATCACCGCCGTGCGCGACCTGCTGCCGGTGCTCGAGAAGGTCATGCAGACCGGCAAGCCGCTGCTGATCATCGCCGAGGACGTCGAGGGCGAGGCGCTGGCCACGCTGGTGGTCAACAAGATCCGCGGCACCTTCCAGCTCGGTCGCCGTCAAGGCCCCCGGCTTCGGTGAGCGGCGCAAGGCCATGCTCCAGGACATCGCCATCCTCACCGGCGGGCAGGTCGTCACCGAGGAGGTCGGCCTGAAGCTCGAGAACGTCGACCCTCGACCTGCTGGGCACGGCCCGCAAGGTGGTCGTCACCAAGGACGAGACCACGATCGTCGAGGGTGCCGGCGACGACGCCGACATCAAGGGCCGGATCAACCAGATCAAGGCCGAGATCGACAACACCGACTCCGACTACGACCGCGAGAAGCTCCAGGAGCGCCTGGCCAAGCTGTCGGGCGGTGTGGCCGTCATCAAGGTCGGCGCCGCCACCGAGGTGGAGCTCAAGGAGAAGAAGCACCGCATCGAGGACGCCGTGTCGACGACCAAGGCCGCCATCGAGGAGGGCGTGGTCCCCGGCGGCGGCGTCGCCCTGCTGCGGGCCCAGGCGGCCATCCTCGAGCGCTGCCGAGAAGCTCGAGGGCGACGAGGCCACCGGCGCCCGCATCGTGGCCCGGGCCGTCGAGGAGCCGCTCAAGCAGATCGCCGTCAACGCCGGCCTCGAGGGTGGCGTCGTCGTCGAGAAGGTGCGCGACCTCAAGGGCGCCCGAGGGCCTCAACGCCGCCACCGGCGAGTACGAGGACCTGTTCAAGGACGGCGTCATCGACGCCGCCAAGGTGACCCGGTCGGCCCTGCAGAACGCCGCCTCCATCGCCGCGCTGTTCCTCACCACCGAGGCGGTCATCGTCGACAAGCCCGAAGAGGAAGGGCGCCGGCCATGCCCGGCGGCGGGATGGACGACTTCTAGTCCGGCTCGCGTCGGGCCACCGGGTGCAGGGCGGCATTCGGTGTGTCTCCCAGGTGTCATGGCGGTGTCATGACGATGCGTGAGGATTGATGTACCTCATTCCCCAACCGAGGTTTGATACGCCCGGCCTCCTGGCCGGGCGTATCTCTTGTGTCCTCTACACTTGGCCCGTGGCCCTGACCCCGACGACCGGCTGGGCAGTCCTTCACCTCTTCTGCCGGTCGGGACCCGATCTCGACGTCGGCGCGCTCCATGCCGCCGTCGAGTCGGCTGGCGCCGAGGGCTACCAGGTGGTTGCCGCCGCCCTCCTCGGCCACAAGGCCGACGTGGCCCTCATGGTTCTGGGCCCCGACACCTGGCGCCTCCGCCGCTTCCAGACCGAGGCGGTGGCCGCCGGCCTGTCCCTCTCCCAGTCCTACGTCTCGCTGACCGAGATCTCCGAGTACGCGGCGGGCATCCCCGACCAGATGCGCCAGGCCCGCCTCTTCCCCCGGCTCCCACCCGAGGGGATGGCGTGCGTTCTGCTTCTATCCCATGAGCAAGCGGCGCGACGAGGGGCACAACTGGTACGCCCTCGAGTACGACGCACGCAAGGAGCTCATGCTCGGCCACGGCAAGGTCGGCCGCACCTTCCACGGGCGGGTGCTCCAGGTCATCACGGGCTCGACCGGGCTCGACGACTACGAGTGGGGCGTCACGCTCTTCGGCGTCCACCCTGACGACCTCAAGGAGTGCGTCTACCAGATGCGCTTCGACGAGGCCTCGGCCCACTACGCCGAGTTCGGTCCCTTCTACACCGGCATGGTGGGGACGCTCGACGAGGTGCTGGCGGTCCTGGGAGCCTGAGGGAGCGATGACCGCGCCGGCCACCCTCGACCTGGCGCCGACCGGCGCGTCCCTCGACGACCTCAAGGAGCGGTTGCGCCGCCTCGGCCGCGTGGTGGTCGCCTTCAGCGGTGGTGCCGACTCCGCGCTCCTGGCCAAGGTGGCGCACGACACCCTGGGGCGGCCGAACGTCCTGTGCGCCACGGCGCTCTCCCCCTCGCTGGCGGGAGCCGAGGAAGCGGATTGCCGGCAGCTGGCCGGAGAGTGGGACCTGCGCTGGATCGGGGTGGAGACGACCGAGATGGAGGATGCCGTCTACGTGGCCAACGGCCCCGAGCGTTGCGCTCGCTGCAAGACGGCGCTGATGACCGCTCTGGGTCCCCTGGCCGAGTCCGAGGGTGCCACGGTCGTCCTCGGGGTGAACGTGAGCGACCTGGGTGACCACCGGCCCGGCCAGGCCGCCGCGGCGGCCGCCGGCGCCGTGTTCCCGCTGGTCGACGCCGGCTTCGCCAAGGACGACATCCGATACTGGTCCCACGCCCTGGGCCTGCGGACCTGGGACAAGCCGGCCGCCGCCTGCCTGGCCTCGCGTCTCCCCTACGGCACCCCGGTCACCCTCGGACGGCTCGGCGCGGTCGAGGCGGCCGAGGCCGCGCTGCACGCGCTCGGCTTCGGACAGCTGCGGGTGCGCCACCACGGCGACGCCGCACGCCTCGAGGTGGAGGTCGGTGAGCTGGGTGCCGTGCTGGCCCGGCGTCACGAGGTGGTGGCCGCCGTACGCTCCGCCGGTTTCCGCTTCGTCTCGCTCGACCTCGAGGGCTTTCGCTCCGGCAGCCTCAACCGGGCGCTCATCGAGGGGGAACCAGATCGCGAGGCCGTGCCATGAGCCGGGTCAGGGTCAAGGTCAGGCTGACGTTCCCCGAGTCCGAGGTGCGCCAGCCCGTGCTGGCCACGCTGGTGCGGCAGTTCGACGTGGAGCCCAACATCCGCCGGGCCGACGTCGAGGAGCACCGGGGCTGGATCCTGTGCGAGCTCGACGGTGCGTCCACCCAGGTGGAGGCGGCGCTGGCCTGGTTGCGCGGCGAGGGGATCACCGTCGACTTGTTGGGCGACGTCCTCGAGGGCTGAGCTCCCCATTGCCGGGTCCGCGCCCCGGCTTCGCAGGTCAGTCCTGGGGGTTCTGGGGGACGTGCCAGCCGGCAGACGAGACGTTGCGGCGCTCGTAGAAGACGCAGCCCTCGGGGCAGCCGAAGGGAAGGGGCTCGTTGGCGTCGATCTTGCAGCGTTCGAGCCGCTCACCGCGAGGGGTGGTGCGCATGACGTAGTGACGACAGTCCTCGTTGACGGCCACGCCCCATTCTGGCCCACGGCGTGGGTCGCGGTAGCGTCGGCGCCCGTGGAGGGCAGGGACGTGAGCGAGGCGGGCGGGGTCAGCGACCGGGAGGTCCCCCTCAAGACCCTCCTGCGCTGGAGTGAAGCGCTCTCGGCCGTGGCCCGCACCGGTTTGGCGTTTACCGAGAGCCTCTACGAGCAGGAGCGCTTCGAGGAGATCCTCAAGGTGGCTGCCGACATCCGCTCCGAGGCGGAGGGTGACCGCTCCGCCCCCGACTTCGAGAGCAGCCTGGTGCAGGAGTGGATGGATTCGGTGGGCAAGGGTGTGCCCGGCTACGTCACCCCCAAGGTGGCCGTGGGTGCCGCGGTCGGGAACGACCGGGGCGAGATGCTCCTGATCCAGCGGTCGGACTCGGGCATCTGGCTCTACCCGACGGGGTGGTGTGACGTGGGGTACTCCGCGGCCGAGGTGGTGGTCAAGGAGGTCGAGGAGGAGACCGGCATCATCGTCGAGCCGATCCGGCTCATCGCCGTACTCGACGGGCTGCGCCTGGGCTTCTCGCGGGTGCCCCTGTACTCGCTCCTCTTCTACTGCCGCGCCGTCGGCGGCGAGCTCAAGCCGCATCCGCTCGAGACGCGCGACGTGGGCTGGTTCACCCGCGACGCCCTTCCCCAGCCCCTCGTCGGCTCGGAGCGCTGGGGTGAGCACGTCTTCGCCGCCATCAACGGCGAGCACCGCGACGTCCTCTACGACCGGGTCCGCCAGCCGACCTGGCGGGGCGAGGCCAACTCGTGATCGAGGTCGAGGCCGCCGCGGCGGTCGACGACGAGCTCTGTGCGGCGGTCGAGGCGCTGGTGCCCCAGCTGTCGCGCTCCTCGCCGGCCCCGTCGCGAGCGGCCCTCGAGCGGATCGTGGCGGGCGAGGCCACGACGCTCTTCGTGGTCCGTCACGACGGCCGCGTCGTGGGCGTGCTGACCTTGGTCGCCTTCGAGATCCCGACTGGCGTGCGCGCCCTGATCGAGGACGTCGTGGTGGACGAGTCCGCCCGGGGGGCGGGCGCCGGAGCCGCCCTGGTGGAGGCCGCGCTCGGCGCACGCGGCCTCTCTGGGCGCCCGCACGGTGGATCTGACCTCGCGCCCAAATCGGGCCGCGGCCAACCGTCTCTACGTGCGGATGGGATTCGAGGAGCGCCAGACCAACGTCTACCGCTTCACCATGAGCAGCTGAGTGAACGCGCCGTACCACCAGCTCCTAGCCGACAGGTGTTCGCGGGCCGGGCCGGGAGCGGAACTGACGAGCGAGACACCCGCCTGATCGGCGCGACCGAGACACTTCCTCCAGGCGTTCTGGCTGGGTAAGGTCGAAGTGACTTGGGTGAGTGGGTGACGGGGAGGGCCGGGAGCGTGGGACGGCTGCAGGGTCGCAACTGGGTGCTGGCCGCCATGATCTTCGCGGTCGCCATGACGTTCATCGACCAGACGATCGTGTCGATCGCCGTGCCGAACATCCAACGGGAGCTGGGGCTGACGTCGACCGGCGTGCAGTGGGTGGTCAACGCCTACCTGATCTCGTTGGCCGCCCTCTTCGCCCTCGGGGGCCGCCTGTCCGACATCTACGGCCACACCAGGATGTGCGTGATCGGCGTCATCGTGTTCGTGGGTGCCTCGGTCATGTGCGGGCTCACCCCAACCGGTGCAGGTGCCGAGGCCTGGATCGTCACCTTCCGTGCCGTCCAGGGGGCTGGCGGCGCACTGATGTTCCCGGCCGCTCTGGCCATCGTGGTGAACACCTTTCCCCTCCAGGACCGGGGCAAGGCGCTGGCGTTGTTCTTCGGCATCGCCGGTGGGCTCACCGCCATCGGGCCGATCCTGGGCGGGTACCTCACCCAGTGGACTTGGAGGGCCATCTTCTGGGTCAACGTCCCGGTGGCTCTGATCGCGCTGGTGCTCATCTGGGTTTCGAAGCCCCGGACCCAGTTCCGACGCGCCCCGCTCGATTACCCCGGAGCCGTCCTCATCGCCGCCGGCATCGCACTGAGCATCTTCGGGCTCCAGCAGTCGGTCCTGTGGGGATGGGGCAACCCGTTGATCTGGCTGTGCATCGTGGGCGGTCTCGTCCTCATCGCCATCTTCGTGTTCGTGGAGCTGCGCACACCGACGCCGCTGATACAGGTCTCCATCTTCCGCATCCGACCTTTCGCCATGGAAAACCTGATCCTGATGATCTCCATGATGGCCTTCATCCCGATCTTCTTCTTCGCCAGCGAGTACGCCCAGATCTCCCTGCACAAGAGCGCGTCCGGTGCCGGCGTGTTCCTCCTGTGGTTCTTCCTCGGCTTCGTGGTGGCCGCGCAGATCGGTGGACGGATGCTCGACCGTGAAGGGGCCAAGCGGGCCGTCATCATCGGGTGCGCCATCGCCGCCGTCGGATTCGGGATGTGGGCGTCCAAGGTGCTGACGCTTTCGTTCGGACGCCAGCAGCTCTGGGTCATCGTGGCCGGGTTCGGCATGGGCATGATGCTCGGTCCGGCCAACACCGACGCCATCAACCGCGCCGGGAACCTCTCGTACGGCGAGGCCACTGGGATCACCCAGACCGTGCGCAACTACGGCGCCAGCCTGGGGCTGGCCGCGCTCGGCACCGTCTTGTTGTTCAGCTTCCGCTCTCACCTCACGACCAGCTTCCGGAAGCTCGGGTCCTCGGACCCGGCCGGCGAGGCGAACCGCATCGCGCAGCTCAAGCAGGGCAACGGCTCTGTGTCCTCCATCCCGCACTACGTGTCGCTGGACTTCGCGCACGCTACGCAGGTGGTCCTCTACGTCATGTGCGGCGTGATGGCCCTCGCCGGCCTGATCGCCCTGGTCGGCCTCCAGCACGGACGTCAGGAGATCGCGCCGCACACCTCGGTCGAGCAGGGTGCCTCGGCCGAGGTGCCGTGAGCACATTCATCAGCCGCTTCGACACGGCGGGTCCCGGGATCCGCCTCGCGGTCAAGGACCTCATCGACATGGCCGGCGAGCCGACCACCGCAGGGTGTCGGGCCGTGGTGGCACATGCCAGCCCGGCCGACGCGGATGCCGCCTGCCTGGCCGGAGCCAGGAGCGCAGGGACGCGCATCGTGGGACGCACGAACCTCAACGAGCTGGCCTTTGGGGTGACGGGTATCAACCCCTGGTTCGGCACACCGGTGAACCCGCTCGATGCTGACCTGGCCCCCGGTGGGTCGTCGAGCGGATCCGCCGTGGCCGTGGCCGGGGGCGACGCCGACGTGGCCTACGGCACGGACACGGGTGGTTCGATCCGGATCCCCTCCGCTTGCTGCGGCACCGCGGGGTTGAAGACGACCTGGGGCCGCGTGCCCCTCGACGGCATTCGCCCCCTAGCCCCCGCACTCGACACCGTGGGGCCCATGGCCCGTGACGTCGCCGGGCTCGTCTGCGGGATGGAGCTGCTCGAGCCGGGGTTCCGCCCGGAGTCGCCGACGGGAGATCTCACGATCGGCCGGGTGCCCATCGAGGCTGCTCCGGGCTTGGTGGCGGCCCTCGACCGGGCCGTGCAGCTGAGCGGGTGGGCCAGCCGCGTGCTGCCGCTCGCCGGATGGGAGGAGGCGACACGCCAGGGCGCCCTGCTCTTGGTGGCCGAGGCCTGGCGCTCCAACGCCGGGCTGGTGGCGGAGGATCCCGACGGCATCGGCCCCGAGGTGCTGGCGCGCCTGCTCGTCGGGTCGAGCGTGCAGGAACGGCCCGAGCGCAGGGCCCGGTCGTTCCAACGCGCCTGGCAGGCCACGCTGGAACGGGCGTTCGAACAGGTCGACCTCGTGGTGACGCCGACGCTGACCATCTTCCCGCCCCGCCTCGAGGAGGCCGAAACGCTGCTCGAGGCTCGCTGCACCCTCCCGGTCAACCTGGCCGGCCTCCCGGCGGTCGTCCTGCCCGTCCCGGTTCCCGGTGGCCTCCCGACCAGCATCCAGCTCATCGGGCCCTGGGGTGGCGAGGAGCGCCTGCTCGGTGCGGCGGCATGGCTCGAGGCTGCCCTGGCGGCCGCCTGAATCCTCCGGGTCAGGCCCCGGTAGGGTCGCCGCCATGCAGGTGGAGGTCTGGTCCGACTACGCCTGCCCGTGGTGCGCCCTGGGCCTGGCGCGTTTCGAGGTGGCTCGGCGCGCCTTCGCGCACGGGAGCGAGGTCACGGTCGTCCATCGCTCCTACGAGCTCGACCCCGGCGCCTGGTCGGGTCGGGATGCCGCCGCCCGTCGGGGCACGCCCTCCATGGAGGATGCGGTGGCCCGTCGGTACGGCATGCCGGTCGAACGAGTGCGCGCCCTGAACGAGTACCTGACCGGGCTTGCCGCAGAGGCGGGAATGGTGTTCGCCTTCGACCGCGTCCAACTCGGCAGCACGTTCGATGCCCATCGGCTGACCCAGGCGTCGCGCGGCTCGTCGTGGGAGGGAGCGCTGGTGCGCGCCCTGTTCGAGGCCCGATTCGCTCTGGGCCGGCAGCTGGCCGACCACGATGTCCTGCGCACGGTGGCGAGCGAGGCCGGCATGCCCGAGAACCTGGTGGGCTCGACCCTCGACAGCGACGATTTCGCGGCCGAGGTGCTCGCCGACGAGGCTGCCGCGGCGGCACGCGAGATCACCGGTGTCCCTCATTTCCTGATCGGCGGCGCTTGGGGCATCCCGGGCGCCCAGGACGTGCAGACCCTCACGCTCACCCTCGAGCATGCCTGGTCACGGCTGCCGCATTGAGTCCAGGATCTCGTCGACCATCGCCACGGTGGTGTCGGGGTGCAAGAAGGCGAAGCGGGCCACGGTCTCGCCCTCCCAGCTGGTAGGGGTGACGAAGCCCACCTGTTCGCGGAGGATCCGGGCCGACCACGCCTCGTAGTCCGGGCGGGTCCAGCCGGGTCGGCGGAACAGCACGATGGACAGCCCCGGATCGCGCACCAACTCGACGTGAGGTTCCGACCGGATGCGCTCGGCGGCGCGTTGGGCGATGGCCAGTCCGGCCTCCACGGCGTCTCGGTAGGCGTCCAGGCCGTTGACGGCCAGGGAGAACCACAACGGGAGGCCGCGGGCACGCCGGGTGAGGTGAAAGGCGTAGTCGCTCGGGTTCCACTCCTCGGGGTTCTCGCTGTGCAGCACGTCGAGATACCGGGCGTCCTGGGTGTGCACGGCCTTGGCCAGGTTGGGCCGGCGGTAGACGAGCGCGGCGCAGTCGAAGGGTGCGAACAACCACTTGTGCGGGTCGACGATGAACGAGTCGGCGCGCTCGAAGCCGCGGAACTGCTGGCGCACGGAGGGGGCGAAGAGTCCTGCCGCGCCGCCATAGGCGGCGTCGACGTGGAACCACAGCCCGTGCTCGTCGGCCACGCCGGCCACCCCGTCGAGGTCGTCGACGATCCCCGCATTGGTCGTGCCGGCCGTGGCCACCACGCCGATGACGTCGTCACGGCGCACGTCGTGGCGGAGCGCGGCGGCCAGCGCGTCGCCCGTGAGGCGATGCTGGTCCGTGGGCACCTCCAAGATGCCCACGCCGAGCACGTGCAGCGCCTTGCCCACCGAAGAGTGCGCGTCCCCGCTCACCGCGACCAGGGGATGGCGCGGTGCGACGCCGCCTCGGCGGTACGACGCGGTGTCGCGGGCCACCATGAGGGCGGAGAGATTGCCGGCCGAGCCGCCCGCCACGAAGCAGCCCCCCGCTCCGTCGGGGAAGCCGGCCTGGTCGGCCAGCACCCGGAGTGCCTGGTTCTCGGCGACCACCACCCCGGCGGCCTCGAGCCAGGACGTCCCGTGAAGGGAGGAGCACGAGACGAACATGTCGAAGAGCAGGGAGGCCTTGGTCGGAGCGGCCGGGATGAACGAGAGGAAGCGCGGACTGTCGCAGGACACGACCGCGGTCGCGAGCTTGTCGACGAAGAGCTTGAGCACCTGGGCGGGATCGTTGCCGGTGGGGCCCATGAGGCCGGCCAGTTCGGCGTCGAGCGACGCCATGAGCCCGCCGTAGTCGAGCGAGACGGGGTCCATGGAGAGCCGTGCCCGGCACGCCTCGACGATCATCTCCGTCATGGCCGGGTCGTAGCGGAACATCGGATTGCCCGTCACCCCGTCACCCCGTCACCCCGTCACCCCCCCCGTCACCCCGTCACCCCGTCACCCCCTGGGCGACCCCTGCCGCCGTGGGCACGGCGCCAGGCAGCCTCGGCCCTGCTCGTCACCTCCCGCAGCGGCGCACCGGACTCGGCCGCCAGCCGCGCCACGTCCTCGAATTCGGCCTTGGCGCGATCGCCCGCCACCTTCATCCGCACCGTGGCGCCGTCGAGGACGATCTCGTCGACGCGCCTGGCACGTGGCCAGCGCTCCACCGCGGTGGCCCGCACGCCGAGGGTTCCCGTGCTGTGCTCGATCGCCCGGCGCACCGTGGCGAGCCGGGCGGGGTCACACAGTGCGTGCAGGACGTGGGCGGGCCGGCCCTTCTTCATGACCACCGGGCTGACCCACGCATCGAGCGCTCCAGCTCCGAGGGTCTCCTCGATGGCGTAGGCCAGGTGCTCACCGGTGACGTCGTCGAGGTTGGTCTCGAGGAGGACGGCGGGTTGCCCGCCCCCGAGGGCCTCGCTGTCGACGCGTCGCCCGACGACCACCTGCGTGCAGTTGGGCAGGCCCTCGAGCTCGGCCGCGCCGCCACCGAACCCCGACGAGCTGACCTGCATTCGCGGCAGCGGGCCGAACGACGAGCACAGCGACCGGACGAGCGCGGCCCCGGTCGGGGTTGTGAGCTCCACTGGTACGTCGCGTCCGTAGCTGGGGATGCCCTCGAGCAGGCGAACCGTGGCGGGGGCGGGGTTGGGGAGCCGCCCGTGAGCGCTGGTCACCATGCCGGTTCCGGTGGCCACCGCCGACGCGCACACCTCGTCGACACCGAGTACCTCGAGGGCTGCCGCCGTCCCGACGATGTCGACGATGGCGTCGTGGCCACCGACCTCGTGGAAGTGCACCCGCTCGACGGCGGTGCGGTGCAGGGCCGCCTCGACGCCGGCCAACGCGCCGAAGGCGGCCAGGGCGCGCTCGGTCACGCGCGGCGGGAGCGTGGCCTCGCGGATGAGGGCCGTGATCGCCCCGTAGGTGCGGGTCACGGTGGCGACGCCGTCGTCGACGCCGACCATGGCGCGCGTACAGGCGATGCCGCCGCGCAGCCCCTCTTCGAAGCGCAGCTCCCATCCCGGGAGCGCCAGGCGATCGAGGAGCGCGGCGACCTCGGCCGCGTCGGCTCCGGCGTCGACCAGTGCACCAAGCGCCATGTCACCGGCGATCCCGGCGAAGCAGTGGAACCAGGCGACATTCGGGGCTCCTGCCGCGCCGGCACGACCCAGGTCGGCGGGACGCTCATCCGGGTCGGTCACGGCAGCAGCCGTGCCACCGCGCACGCCGCGCCGTATCCGTTGTCGATGCCGACCACCGTGATGCCCGACGAGCACGCGGCGAGCATGGTCAACAGGGCCGTGACGCCCTCGAGCGCAGCGCCGTAACCGGTGCTGGTGGGCACCGCCACCACGGGGGCGGGGGTGAGGCCCCCGACGACACTGGCCAGGGCCCCTTCCATCCCGGCGATGACGACGACGACGTCGGCCATGGCGATGGTGTCGATCTCGGACAGGAGGCGATGGAGCCCGGCCACCCCGCAGTCGACCAGGAGGGACGGTTCGAAACCGAGGGCGCTCAGGACGGCGGTGCACTCGGTGGCCACCGGGAGGTCGGCCGTCCCGGCCGTCACCACCACCACGTGGCCGGGACGCGCCGTCGCCGGCCGGAACACCAGGGTCGAGAACGCCCCGCTGTCGGCGACGGTTCCCGGACCGTGCCCGAGCTCGTCCGCCGCCGCCGTGGCCGCCTTGAGCTGGGCGTCGCTGGCACGGGTGAGGAGGACGGGGCAGTCCGTGCCGCCGAGGAGCTCCCCGACCACCGCCGCGCAGTGCTCCGGGGTCTTGCCCGGCCCGTAGACCGCCTCTGGCAACCCGAGCCGCAGGTCGCGGTGGTGGTCCACGCGGGCGAACCCCAGGTCCGAGTAGGGGAGCCGGCGGAGCTGGCGGACGGCGTCGTCCGGGGCGCAGCGGCCTGCGGCGACCTGATCGATGAGCGCACGTAGCGAGGAAGCATCCATGACCTGCTCTATCCTGCCCAACCGTGACCCCCTCTGTGTTCAGCGTGGCCTATCTCGGTCCGGAGGCGACCTTCACCCAGGAGGCGCTCCTCACCCAGGCGGACCTTCGCCCGGCCCGGACCACCCCCATGGGGTCGATCACGGCCGTGCTCGACGCGGTGGCCCGGGGTGAGGCCTCCTACGGTCTGGTCCCGGTCGAGAACGCCATCGAGGGCACGGTCAGCGAGACCATCGACGGCCTGATCCACGACGTCGACCTCTACATCCAGCGTGAGGTGGTCATGGACATCCATCTGCACCTCATGGCCAGCCCGGGCGTGGCCCTGGCCGACGTGGTCTCCGTCTCCTCCTTTCCGCACGCCCTGGCCCAGTGCCAGAAGTACCTGGCCCGGACGGTTCCCGGTGCCGAGCAGCTGGCCGCCAACTCCACGGCTGACGCGGCGCGCGCCATCGGCGAGTCCGGGCGCGCGACCGTGCCGCCATCGCTCCTCGGCTGGCCGCGGAGCGCTATGGGCTCGTGGTCCTCGACGAGGACGTCGAGGACCATCCAGAGAACCAGACCCGCTTCTTGTTGGTCGCTCGCTCTGTGGTGCCCAAGCCAACCGGCCACGACAAGACGAGCATCGTGTGCTTCCAGCGGGCCGACCGCCCGGGCAGCCTGCACGGCATCCTGGGGCAGTTCGCGGCGCGCAACATCAACCTGACCAAGCTCGAGTCGCGTCCGACCAAGCGGGGGCTCGGCAACTACTGCTTCGTGATCGACCTCTCGGGTCACGTCGCCGACGAGGTGGTGGCGGACTGCCTCCGCGACCTCCACGCCAGCCTGGCTGGGGTGAAATTCCTGGGCTCGTACCCGGCGGCCGGGGAGCACGCACCGGAGCAGCGGCGCCAGGCCGACGCGGCCTGGCAGGCCGCCGACGACTGGGTCGGGGGGTTGCGGGGCGCGATCGTCTGAACGGCACACGTGTCCACCGGTGACCGGGCCGGGGCTGTGAGACTCCGCCCTGGGGACCGGACCAGGAGGGCACGATGACCACGACCGAGCAGCGGCCGCCGACACACGGCTACACCAAGAGCGGTCTGGCGGTGCACGGCAGGACGCACCAGTTCGTCGAGCGCAAGACGCTGTGGCAGCGGATCAACGCCGCCGTCGGACTCAAGATCACCATCCTGGTCGGCACCATGTGGTGTGCCTACGTGTTCGCCCTGATCGCCTTCGTGTCGCTGCCCTCGACGGTCAAACAGCACAGTGCCACGGTGCTCGTCTTGTGGCTGTCGTCGGAGTTCATCCAGCTGGTCCTGCTCCCGATCATCATCGTCGGGCAGAACATCCAGGCCCGGGCGTCGGACGCGCGCGCCGCCAAGACGTTCGAGGACGTCGAGGACGCCCGCAAGAAGATCGAGCACGCCATCTCGCTGCTCGACATCCACACCGAAGGTGGGCTGCACGATGCCGTCGAGGTCCTCCTGGCGGCCATAGAGGGCAAGGCGGGGGCGCAGGACGCAGCAACATGAGGGCGATGCCGGCAGCAGCAGGCTGGTCGGCCGGTCAGGCTTCCTCGAGTGCGAGGTTGCTGTCGGGGGCCGGGGCCGGGGCCGGGGCGGAGTCGGGGGCAGGAGCGGCGACCTGGGGGCGGGCCCGGGCGGGGATCGTGATCAGCGCGACTGCGGCGGTGACCATCAACACTCCGCCGGAGACGGCCAGAGCGAAGGCATAGCCGTCGGTCAGGGCGGCCGCCGTGTGGGCAGCGGAGGCCGTGGCACCACCCAGCAAACCTGCCGAGCGTTTCGCCGCGATGGTGGTCAGGGCGGCCAGGCCGATGGACGATCCGACGGTGCGTGAGGTGTTGAGCACGCCCGAGACCAGCCCGGCTTCGTGTGGGACCATTCCTGCGGTTCCGGCCACCGTCACCGGTGTCATGGCCAGGCCCATGCCCACCCCGACCAGGACGAAGGGCCCGAACACGTCGGCGAAGTACGTGCTGGTGGGGGTGATCTGGGACAGCCAGAACAGCCCCAACCCGGACAGCACGGTTCCGATGGCGATGAGCGGGCGGGGTCCGAAACGCGAGACGAGGCGCGCCGTGACCTGTGCCGCGCCCGCCATGAACACCGCCTGGGGTAGGAAGGCGAACCCGGCCACGAGTGGGCTGAAACCCAGGACCCGCTGCAGGTAGAGAGACTCGAAGTACCCCGAGGTGACGAGCGCGCCGAAGAGCATGAAGACCGTGATGTTGGCGCCGGTCACGGACCGGGAGCGGAAGAGACGGAGCGGGACGAGCGGGGCCTTGGAGACGCGGGCTTGCAACCAGACGAATCCGGTCAGGAGCACCGCGGCAAGCGCCAGGGGTATCAGGACCTCAGACGATGCCCAGGGATAGGTCTCGGTGCGCACCAACCCGAAGATCAGCGTGATGAGGCCGGCGGTCACCGTGATCGCGCCGGCAAGGTCGAGGCTGCGCTCCGATACATGCACCCGCGACTCGGGCAGGTACCGCACGGCGGCGACCAGTGCGAGCACGCCGATCGGCACGTTGATGAAGAAGATCCACCGCCAGTCGGCGATCTCGATCAGCAGGCCTCCGACGAGCGTTCCCATGGTGGCACCGACCGCGGCGACGGCGGTCCACACGCCCAGCGCACGAGCCCTGGCGGGCCCCTCGGTGAACGTGGAGGTGAGGACCGCGAGCGTCGCCGGGGCGAGGATGGCCCCTCCCAGGCCCTGGAGCGCGCGGGCCCCCACGAGCCATCCCTGGGTCTGGGCGGCACCGCACAGCAGGCTGCCGACGATGAACACGGTCAGGCCGATCATGAAGATCCGGCGCCGGCCGAAGAGGTCGGCCGCCCGACCCCCGAGGAGGAGGAAACCGGCGTAGGTCACGGTGTAGGCGTTGACGATCCACTGCAGGCTCGTCGGCCCGAAGTGCAGGGAATGCTGAATCGAGGGGAGCGCCAGGTTCACCACGGACACGTCGAGGACCACCATGAACTGGCCCACGCACACGATGGCGACCACGATCCAGGTGGCCACGACGCGCCCGCTCCGGAGCTCGACCGTGGCGGCCGCCTGGTCTCCCGTCATCTTCCTCCCTCGTCCCGCCGCCCCCCCCCGCTGGTGGAACGTGCCGGTCACCGGGGGGTGCGTCGAGCTTATGCGGAACCGGGGATTCCACCATCGCCGTGGTGGTGCCAGACTCGGACGGCCATGAACGTGCATCTCGTCGACGGCACCTACGAGCTGTTTCGCCACTTCTACGGGGCGCCGGCACATCGCAACGCCGCCGGACGGGAGGTGGCGGCGGCAAGGGGTGTGGTCGGTTCGGTCCTCCAGCTGCTGGCCGAGGGCGCCACGCACCTCGGTGTCGCCACCGATCACGTGATCGAGTCCTTCCGCAACGATCTGTGGCCCGGCTACAAGACGGGGGAGGGCGTCGACCCGGACCTGTGGTCGCAGGCCGGACCGCTGGAAGAGGCACTGGTCGCCCTGGGCGTCGTGGTCTGGCCCATGGTGCAGGTCGAGGCGGACGACGCCCTGGCCAGCGCGGCGGCGGTCGCCGGCGACGATCCCGAGGTCGAGCAGGTGCTGATCTGCACCCCCGACAAGGACCTGGGCCAGTGCGTGCAGGGCGACCGGATCGTCCAGCTCGACCGACGCCAGGGCCTCGTGCTCGACGCGGAGGCGGTCAGCGCGAAATTCGGCGTGGGCCCGGGGTCCATCCCCGACTATCTGGCCCTGGTGGGTGACAGCGCCGATGGGTTCCCCGGATTGCCGGGCTGGGGGGCCAAGTCAGCGGCGAAGGTCTTGGCGCGCTGGGTCCATCTCGAGGACATCCCCGAGCGCCCCGCGGATTGGGAGGTGTCGGTCCGCGGCGCGGCCGGGCTGGCGGCCACGCTGGGTGCGCAGCACGAGGCGGCCCTGCTGTTCAAGCGCCTGGCCACCCTCAGGGTCGACCGGTCCCTGCTCACCTCGGTCGAGGAGCTGCGGTGGACCGGGCCGACGGCGGCGTTCGCCGAAGTATGCGCCGAGCTCGACGCGCCCGCCCTCCTCCGGCGGGCCGAGGCTTTGGCCCAACAGCGCTGATCCGAGCAAGCCCACCCTCACACACCGCGTCTGCAGGATACTTCGTCTGATTAGGCGGAATCTGCGAGCTCTGGATATGATGCCCGGCGCTGCTGACCGCCTCGAGGAGGAGTTATCCCATGCGCACGTTCCTGTGGACCATTGCCGCCGCCTTTTTCCTGGTGGCGGGCGGGGCCACCGCCGGGGCCGGCGCTGGACCAGCGGGCGCGGCCACCAGCGCGTCGACCTCGTCGGTCAGCGGAGCCGCCACCGTCTCCGCCGCGGCATCGCTGACGGCTGCGTTCGGCGCGATCCAGACCCAGTTCCAAAAGGCCCACCCGGGGACCACGATCACGACGAATTTCGGTTCCTCGGGCGTGCTCGAGCAGCAGATCGCCAGCGGCGCGCCGGTCGACGTGGCCGCCTTCGCCGACCAGGTGCCCATGGCCAAGCTGGCGTCCGCGCACCTGCTCGCCGGACCGGCCAAGATCTTCGCCACCAACCACCTGGTGATCGTGACGAAGCCCGGCAACCCCATGCACATCTCCAAGCTGGCCGACCTGGCCAAGGCCGGGACCATCGCGCTGTGCGCCGACTCGGCGCCGTGCGGCCTCTACGCCGACCAGATCCTGCAGAAGGCCAAGGTCACCGTGCCCGCCATGAGCATCACCCGGGGCGAGGACGTGAAGTCGACGCTGGCGGCCGTGACCCAAGGCGACGCCAACGCAGCCATCGTGTACGTGACCGACGCCAAGGCGGCCGGCGCCACCGTCCACGCGGTGACCATCCCCGCGTCACAGAATGCCCTGGCCAAGTACCCCATCGCCGTGATCAAGACCACGGCGAACAAGCCCGTCGCCCAGGCGTTCATGCGTGACGTCCTCGGTCCCAAGGGGCAGGCGATCCTCCGGAAGTACGGCTTCCTCGCACCGTGAGCCGGCAGCGGCGGCCGCCACTGCTCGTGGTCGTGCTCGCTGCGCTGGCGCTCGCATTCTTCGTCGTCCCGCTGATCGGCCTGGTCCAGCGCGCTTCGTGGTCGACCCTGGGCCGGGACCTCACATCGTCGGCATCGCTGACGGCGTTGCGGCTCTCCCTGGTCTGTTCGCTCAGCGCCACGTTCCTCTCGGTGCTCCTGGGCCTGCCGCTCGCCTGGGTGCTGGCCCGGGTCAGCTTCCCCGGCCGGTCGGTGGCCCGGGCGCTGGTGCTGTTGCCGCTGGTCCTCCCGCCCGTGGTGGCCGGCGTGGCGCTGCTCAGCGCGTTCAGCCGCTCGGGCATCGTCGGTGAGCACCTCTATGCGTGGTTCGGGATCCAGTTCACCTTCACCACCGCCGGTGCGGTGCTGGCCGAGACCTTCGTGGCGCTCCCCTTCTTCGTGATCACGGTGGAGGCCGGCCTGCGGAGCATGGACCGGCGCTACGAGGACGTGGGCGCCACCCTCGGTGCCGGTCGCTGGACCGTGTTCCGGCGGATCACCGTGCCCATGATCGCCCCGTCCCTGGTGGCCGGGGCGGTGCTCTCGTGGGCCAGGGCGCTCGGGGAGTTCGGCGCCACCATCACCTTCGCCGGCAACGTCACCGGACGCACCCAGACGCTCCCGCTCGCCGTCTACCTGGCACTCGAGGAGCAGCCGGACCTGGCCATCGCCCTCAGCCTCGTCCTCGTCGTGGTGTCGCTCGTGGTCATCGTGGGGCTGCGGGACCGCTGGATCGGCGGGTCGTCGTGATCCTGGACTCGGATCTGCGGGTGCGGCTGGGCGCCCTCGATCTCGAGGTGGCGCTTCGCGCCGAGGCGGGGGAGGTGGTGGCCCTTCTGGGGCCCAACGGCGCGGGCAAGAGCACCGTACTGCGCGCCCTGGCCGGTCTCCTTCCGTTGGACCAGGGGTATGTGGAGATCGACGGCAGGAGATTCGACGACCCGGGGGCCCGCCGCAGCGTTCCCCCCGAGGGACGCCCAGTCGGGATGGTGTTCCAGGACTACCTGCTCTTCCCCCACCTCAGCCTGCTCGAGAACGTGGCGTTCGGTCCGCGAGCGCAGGGGATGGACAAGGCCGCCGCCCGGGAGCGGGCCCACGGCGGGCTCGAGCGGGTCGGACTCGGCGAGCTGGTCCAGGCCAAGCCCAGGTCGATCTCGGGTGGGCAGGCGCAGCGGGTGGCCCTGGCCCGCGCCCTGGCCACCGAGCCCCGCCTCCTGCTCCTCGACGAGCCCTTCGCCGCGCTCGATGCCGGCACCCGCCTGAGTGTGCGACGCGACCTGCGGACGTACCTGGCGCGGTTCCCGGGCGTCACCATCCTGGTGACCCACGACATGGTCGACGCCCTCGCGTTGGCGCAGCGGGTGGTCGTGCTCGAGGCCGGTGCGGTGATCCAGTCGGGGACCTTCGAGCAGATCGCCACCCGGCCCCGCTCGCGCTACGTCGCCGACCTCGTCGGGGTCAACCTCCTCCGGGGGACCGGCCGCGGCACCACGGTCGATCTGGGCCACCGCGCCGAGGTGGTGGTCGCCGAGCCCTCGCGGGGGCCTGTGCTCGTCATGATCCAGCCGTCCTCGGTCACGTTGCACCGGCTCGCTCCCGAGAGCAGCGCGCGCAACGTCTGGCCGTGCGTCGTCACCGGCATCGACGCCCTGGGGAGCCGCGTCCGGATCCAGCTCGAGGTGACCGGCGGTATGCCCCTCACGGCCGAGGTGACGCCCGCTGCAGTGGCGGCGCTCGGTCTCGAGGAGCGGGCCTCGGTGTGGGCCTCGGTGAAGGCGACCGAGGTGGTCGTCTATCCGGCCTGAGGGCCAGCCGGGCGCATCAGGCGTCGTGTTCGGGCAGGCGGGCGGCTTCGGCTTCGGCTCGAGCTTTCATGGCACCAGCGTCCTCGGCGCGCAGCGTGCCGCTGTCCACCAGAGCGTCGACGGCATCGGTCCAACGCTGCACGAAGGCTTCCCGCGACGGGTAGAGCGCCCGCAGCTCTGCGGCTGTGAAGGGCAGCGACCCACCGAACATCGGCGGGTAGGGCGTGTCAAAGGTGATGCCGCGGTGGACGTGGGTCGGGACCGCCAAGTCGGGCAGGCGGATTCCACCGAGTGCGTTCCCGAAGGCGTCGCGCACGATGGCCGGGCGCGGCTCGACCACGTGGCGGATGCGGGGTTGATGCGGTGCCGGCGTGCCGTCGACCAACCACCGGTTGAGCTGGCGCAGGGCAGCCTGCTGGACCGGCTGGGAGCTGAGCGGATTGGGGACGAGACCGCGTTCGTCGGGTTTCACCGGTCCGGGCCACCCCCCGTGCGGCGTGCCGGCCACCTCCCAGAGCCGCCGGGCCTGGTGATCCTCGACTTCGAGCCCCGCGAGCGCAAGCACCTCGAACTCGCTGTTCACGATGACCGTCGGGGCGCCCAGGTCATCGCGAAGCGTCGTACGGACGTAGTAGAAGTCCTCACCACCGGCGCTCAGCCTCGGGGCCCGGCCCTCCCACACCGACAAGAGGAATCCGTCCACGACCGGGGCGAGCGGATGCACGGCGTTGGCGTACGCGACGAGGCGCATGGCCGACTGGGACCCGCCGGTTGCGATCACCCGCTGCACCTCGAGCCCGCCCAGGGGGTCGACATGGCGACTGCGGGTCGGCCCTACGGCGCGCGCCGCTTGAGCGAAGATCTCGAACGACCCGCGGTCTCCGGGGTGTCGGAGCGGACCATACCGCTCGGAGTCCTGTGCCCGAAGCGGTCGGCCGTTGCCCCACGAGCCTCGACTCGCCCGACCCGCGGAGAACCCGTAGATGCCGACCTCCTGGGCCGACACCCCGACCCACGCATAGCCCCGGAGAGCCTCGTCGTCCGGACCCAGGCTGCCGTACTCGTAGCCGGCCGAGACGTTTTGCCAGTTGAGGACGACCGTCCCGTTGAACGCCGTCGCATCGCGGGGTCGAACGACGAGGACTCGAGTCAGGTAGGGAGCAGTGGCCCCTCCCACTGCGCTCCACCGTCCGTCCTCCGAATAGTCGGCCCCGGGCACCAGGTCGTAGGCCATGGTGGTCCCGCCCAGGTAGAACTCGTCGACCACGTAGCCTGCGCCGGTCACGTCGAAGCGCGGCCCGCCCCATGGCGGGTTCGAGCCCAGGACCGGCCCCACCACCTCGGGAACAAGGGCGTTCGTCACATTCGAGAGCGTGGTGCCCGCCCTGCTGGGCGGATCACGGGAGTGCAATCAGTGTCGACGAGGTCATGGGATGCTCTGGAATGAGCCTCGGGTGGCGTGTTCGATAGCATGACATACGGGCCCACTCGGTGAGCTAGAGCCCTCCCCACGACGACATGGACCTCGAACTCTCCGAAGACCAACAGGAACTTCGCAACGCCATCCGACAGGTCCTGGAGGATCAGTGCCCGCGGGCATTGGTGCGTGCCGTATACGACGAGGGCGTGCCGGCTGACTCGCTCTGGACCACAATGGTCGATCTCGACTGGCCCGGACTCGCGCTCCCCGAGGCGGTGGGTGGCATCGGCCTCACCTACGTCGAGCTCGCGCTGCTCGCCGAGGAGCTCGGGCGGGCCACTGCGCCCGGCCCGTTGTTCGCCACGTCCACCCAGTTCGCCCCCATGGTGCGAGAGGCCGGGTCGGCCGAGCAGCAGGCGGCATTCCTCGGTGCCGTCGTGCGCGACGGCCGCACCGGAACCCTCGCGCTCGCCGAGCGAGACCGATTCGTCCTGTCCGACATCGCGACGGTGGCCCGACCCGAAGGCAGCGGCTGGGTGCTTCAGGGTGCCAAGAGCAGCGTCTTTGACGGCGCCACGGCCGACGAGATCGCCATTGTCGCCCGTGTGCAGGGCTCCTCGGGTCGCGACGGCCTCGGGGTGTTCGTGGTGCCGGGTGGCGCGGTGGTGCCGTCGCCGCGGCTCGTGATGGACCCCACATGGCCACTGGCCGACCTCGCCCTCAATGCGATCTTCGTCGAAGCGGACCGCGTGCTCGTCGCTCCCGGCGATCCGCGGGCCCTCGGAGCGATCGAACGCGCGGCGCAAGAAGCCACCGTCGCCGTTGCTGCGTCGACCGTCGGCGCTTGCCGCAGCATCTTCGAGACGACACTGCAGTACGTGAAGGACCGCGTGCAGTACGACCGGCCCATCGGATCGTTCCAGGCGCTCAAGCACCGTCTCGTCGACATGTTTCTGCAGGTCGAACGCGCGACCGCCCTCCTCTACTTCGCCGCGCTGACCATCGCCGAGGACGACCCACGGCGAGCCGAGGCCACCGCGCTGGCCAAGATCGCTGCCGGCGACTGCCAGCGGCTGCTCGCGCTCGACGGCCTTCAGTTGCACGGTGGCATCGGGTTCACGTGGGAGCACGACCTCCATTTCTGGTTGAAGCGGGCGAAAACGGGTGAGGCGCTCTTCGGCACCGCGACCGCTCATCGCGCCGAGCTGGCGCAGCTCGTTCGACTCACCGGCGAGGAGATGGCATGAAGCTGTCGTTTGGGGAGGATGTCGAGGCGTTCCGTAAGGAGTTCGTGGGCTGGCTGGCAGCCAACCGACCGACCAAGGAGGAGATGGCGGCGGACCCCGTCCTGTCGAGTGCGCACGCGCCGGGATGGGCGCGCGCCTGGACCCGTCGTATGTTCGACGCGGGCTGGCTCGTGCCTGGCTGGGGACCGGAGCTCGGGGGCCGCAACGCCAGCGCGATCGAGACCCTCGTCTACCTCGAGGAGCTCACCAAGGCGGGCGTGCCCCGCACCACCAACCCGCAGGGTCTGGGCATCGTCACGCCCTCGATCATCGACTACGGCACCAAGGAGCAGATCCGCGACTTCGCAATGCCGGTGCTGCTCGGTGAACGTACCGCCTGCCTGGGCATGAGCGAGCCTGGCGCCGGCAGCGATCTGGCGTCGCTGAGCACGAAGGCCGTGCTGGACGGTGACCGCTTCCTCATCAACGGGCAGAAGGTGTGGACCTCGGGCGCCAACTACGCCGACTTCTGCTTTCTGTTCTGCCGGACGGACCCGTCGGCCCCGAAGCACAAGGGCATCAGCATCATCCTGGTCGACATGGACACGCCGGGGCTCACCGTGCGCCCGCTGCCCGAAATCGTCGACCCAGCGCACCCCGATCTCAACGAGGTGTTTCTCGAGGAGGTCGAGGTGCCCGCCGATCGGCTCGTGGGCGCGATGAACAACGGATGGGCCATGGCGAACGGCTCACTGGCCCACGAGCGTGGGATGGTCTGGCTCATGGGCGTTCTCAAGCTCGAGAAGAACATGCGTCGCCTCTTGGACGAGGTTCCCGCGCTGCTGGCACCGCTGAGCGTCCAGGAGCGTGCAGTGGCCGTCGACGCGTTCTCCGCCCTCTACACCGACGTGCAGGCGGCGCGTTGTCTGGGCTATCGCGGGTTCGCTCGCCTGGTGCGCGGCGGCACCGCACCCGAGCAGGCACTCATGAAGGTGTTCACCAGCGAGACGGAGCGCCTGCTTGCGTTGGTGACCTCGGAGGTCCAAGGCTCGGCCGCTCTCGACTTCCCCGAGCATGAGGACCGCCACGTTGGCACCTGGATGCAGGAGTACTGGTCGTCCTTCGCGGGCACGATCAGCGCCGGGTCGTCAGAGATCCAGCGCAACATCATCGCCGAGAAGGTCCTCGGGCTGCCCCGCGGCTGACGCGAGGGTCCAGGGAGTCGGCCGCTGTGCTTGGGCCGACTCAGGTGTTCGTCGCGGAGAAACCTGGGACGCTCTTCAGGGCCGGCATGACCGGAGGCACGGTCTTCCAAGAGGAGATCCCGCCATCCTCGGGGAGCGCCGACTCTTCCCTGTTTTCATGGATCCCGGCCCAGTGCGCGTGGTTGAGCTGGTGGAGCGAGAACGCGGCCTGCAGGGAATTGTGGAAGCCCATGTTGTCGACGGTCTGGTTGACGGATTCCTTGATAAGCAACGCCGTCGCGGTCGGGAGTGTAGCGATCCTGCGTGCGAACTCCAAGGTCTGATCGGCCAGAGCGTCGGGTGGGAAGACCTTGGTCACCATCCCGAGTCTGTGGGCCTCGTCGACATCGATGGAATCTCCGGTGAGCAGCAGTTCCTTCGCCTTTCGCGGACCGAATTCCCACGGGTGAGCGAAGTACTCGAGCCCGCACATCCCGAGCCGGGTTCCGACGACATCGGCGAAGGTGGTCTGCTCGGCTGCCGTGATGAGATCGCAGGCCCACATCAACATGAGCCCGGCTGCGTAGACCTTGCCGTGGACCTGCGCGATGGTGATCTTGCGCAGGTCGCGCCAGCGGAGCGTGTTCGTGAAGTAGTAGTGCCACTCCTGGAGCATGCGCCTCTCGGCACCGCGCCGGGTCCCGCCGTTGATCGTGATGCTGGGGTGTCCGTCAGGACCAGGTGTGACGTCGGCGCGGCCCTGCGGGGACCGCTGGTCGTGCCCGGAGGAGAACATGGAGCCCGCGCCGGCCAGGATCACCACTCGCACCTGGTCGTCCTCCTCGGCCCGGGAGAAGGCCTCGTCGAGTTCCACCAACAGGCCGCGGCTCTGCGCATTGCGCGTCTCGGGGCGGTTCAAGGTGATGCGGACGATCCGATCGTCGTCGAGCGACTCGACTGTGATGTAGTTCCACGCCATCTGGGCGGCCCCGGGAAGTCGTTGCCTGCGAGCAGGCTCGCCGAACTGGACATCGTAATCGGTGGAGACGAGTGATGCCCTGGGCCCGAGCTCATGTCAGGGCCCGTGATCGGCGGAGGGAGTGGGATTCGAACCCACGGAAGCTTGCGCCTCGCAGCTTTTCAAGAGCTGTGCATTCGTCCGCTCTGCCATCCCTCCGGACGTGTCATGCTACCGAGCGGTACTCCCTGCCGACGGCCCTCAGTGCCGCCCGCCCGACTCGTCGCCCGCCCACTCGGCCAGCTCCACCACGATGCCCGGGCCGTCGAGAAAGACGAGCTTGCGTTGGTGGTAGTCGAGGACCTCGTTGCGGGGGCTCACCCCCTGTTCGGCGAGGTGGGCCAGCATGGCGTCGAGGTCGTTGACCCGGAAGCACACGTGGTTGAAACCCATCCGATGGAGGGTGCCCGCGCCCGGGTCCGTGTCGGCCGGAGGTCGGTGGAATCGAAGGAGCTGGATCTCCTGGTGCGCCGCGGCACCCTCGAGCACCAAGGTCACGTGGTCGGCCTCCCAACCTGGGATCGCCATGTACTCCGAGACCCGGGGCCCCGTGGCGACCACGGCGATCCGCTCGGCGAAGCCGAGGAGCCCGAAGAACCGTTTCGCGGCGTCGAGGTCGTCGACGACGACTGTCATGTGGTCGAACCCTTCGGTTCTCGGCTCGATCCTCGATGGGACCCCCGGCTCGCTCATAGGGCTCCTTTCGGGCACGGTGAACCGCGGTGGTCCAGGGTGACTCAGCTCTTAGCCGACTTACGGTGACGGGCCCGGGTCGGCTGGTCGAGGACGACCTTGCGCAGCCGGACGGACTTGGGCGTGACCTCGACGCACTCGTCTTCGGCGATGAACTCGAGCGCGTGCTCGAGGGAGAAGGTCAGTGCCGGCGTCAAGCGCTCGAACTCCTCCGCGGTCGACGAGCGAATGTTGTTGAGCTTCTTCTCCTTGGTCGGGTTGACGTCCATCTCCTCGGCGCGGGCGTTCTCCCCGACGATCATCCCCTCGTAGACCTCCTCGGCCGGGCCCACCACCAGGGTGCCCCGCTCCTGGAGGTTCATGAGGGCGAAGGTCGTCGTGACGCCGCGCCGGTCGGCCACCATGGAGCCGTTTCGCCTGGTGCGCAGCTCGCCGTGCCAGGGCTCCCACCCGTCGAACACGTGGTGGAGGATCCCGGTTCCCCGCGTCTCGGTCAGGAACTCGGTCCGGAACCCGATCAGGCCGCGGGCCGGGACCCGGTAGTCGAGGCGGACCCAGCCGGTCCCGTGGTTGACCATCTCGAGCATGGTCCCCTTGCGCAGGGCGAGCAACTGGGTGACCACGCCGAGGTACTCGTCGGGCACGTCCACGCTGACCCGTTCCACCGGCTCGTGCACCACCCCGTCGATCTCGCGCGTCACGACCTGCGGTTTACCCACGGTCAACTCGAATCCCTCGCGGCGCATGGTCTCGACCAGCACGGCCAGCTGCAGTTCGCCCCGGCCGAGAACCTCCCACAGGTCGGGTCGCTCGGTCGGACCGACGCGTATGGCCACGTTGCCGATGAGCTCGGCGTCAAGGCGCGCCTTGAGCAGACGGGCGGTGAGCTTCGTGCCGTCCTGTCCAGCCAGCGGGGAGGTGTTGATGCCGAGGGTCATGGCCAGGCTGGGCTCGTCGACGGTGATGGCGGGGAGGGCGACGGGGCGATCGGGGTCGGCCAATGTCTCGCCGATGGTGACCTCGGCGATGCCGGCCACCGAGCAGATCTCGCCTGGGCCGACTGATTCCGCCGGGACCTGATCGAGGTTCTCGGTGACGTACAGCTCGGTGATCTTGGCCCGCTCGACGACGCCGTCGAGCCGACACCAGCCCACCGTGGCGCCCTTCACGAGTGTGCCGTTGTGCACTCGGCACACGGCGAGCCGCCCGACGTAGGGGGAGGCGGAAAGATTGCACACGAGCGCCTGGCTCGGGGCGGCCTCGTCGAACACCGGTGCCGGGACATGCTCGACCACGGCCCGCAGTAGCGGCTCGACGTCGGTCCCCACGGCACCGGCCTCGTTGCTCACCCATCCCGCCTTGGCATTGGCGTAGAGGATCGGGAAGTCGATCTGATCCTCGTCGGCGTCGAGGTCCAAGAAGAGCTCCTCGACCTGGTGGACGACCTCGGCGATCCTGGCGTCGGCCCGGTCGACCTTGTTGACCACGAGCACCACCGGCAGTCGGGCCTCGAGTGTCTTGCGCAGCACGAACCGGGTCTGGGGCAGCGGACCCTCCGATGCGTCGACCAGCAGCAGGACGCCGTCGACCATGGTCAGACCTCGCTCGACCTCGCCGCCGAAATCGGCATGGCCCGGGGTGTCGACGATGTTGATCTTGACCCCACCCCACCGCACCGCGGTGTTCTTGGCCAGGATCGTGATGCCCTTCTCCCGCTCGAGGTCGCCCGAGTCCATGACCCGGTCGGTCAGTTCCTGATGAGCGCCGAAGGCACCGGTCTGGCGCAGCAGGGCGTCGACGAGCGTCGTCTTGCCGTGATCCACGTGGGCCACGATGGCCACGTTCCTTATGTCGTCGCGTCGCCCCATGGGGGAGCCAACGATAGAGGAACTCGGGAGGGGTCGATCTCCGAGGCCCCCTCAGGCGGCAGGACGGATGGTTGGTGCGGCGCCCAGCACGACCGTGGCCACGGCCTCGGCGGCCTCGGTGAGTACTGCGGGTTCGGGTTCGACCACCATGACGTGGCCCGAATCGGGCCACCATCCCACCACGCGCCCAGGCGCGGATCGGTCCCTGGTCCGCAGCGTGTCCACCAGCGTGACCAGCGAGAGCTCGGCGCGGACGGAGTCGCGGCGAGGCCCTGACAGCACGACGAGTCCGACCCCTCCGGTGCGGACGTCGGCCCGACCGCGAAGTGCCAGGAGTGCCGAGTGTGGGCTGTCCCACCACCGGTCCCGGCCGATGACCGGGCGGTCGGCGCAGGCCGACCAGTCGTGGGCCGACCACAGCCTGGTCGCCCACGTCACGGCGGCCGCCCCCACGATCGCGGCGGCCGATGGCGAGAGCTCGGCCACCCAGCGGTCGAGCCGGGAGACACGTGCATCGCCCTCCGCGAGCAAACGGGTGCTCTCGGCCACCCGGTGCCGAACCGCCTCAGCCGGGGAGCGGACGGCGCCGTCGAGCAGCAGCCGAACGGCAGCCAATCCGAGGGGGCGCCGGGCCGTGCGAGCAGTCCAGGTGAACGGCGCCTCGCTGTTCGCATCGCCCTGGCCACCACCCAGCGCGGTGCGGATCTCGTGGCCCGTCACGCGAAAGGGGCCCGCCGCGCCACGGCGGACCGCCAGGCGGGCCAGCACGGACTCGGCGTGCCGACAGGCCGCAAGCCAGCTGCTCGGGTCGGGCGCCGAGGGAGGTGCGTCGAGCGCGGCGGCGAGACGATCATTCATCGGCAGTGCTCTCGTGGGTGAGCCAGGCGGCGATGTGGGATGCGATGGCGCACAGGTGCTCCTCGCGCACGTCCTCGATGCCGTATCGGCCCGTCGCCGAGTCGAGCAGGGCCAGCCGGAAGGGGGGCACACCGCTGCGCAGCGTCTCGAGCAGCGCCAGGTAGTGCAGGGTCCGGCGTTCCCTCGGCCACGGTCCTCCCGTCGAGAGCCCCAGAGCGCAGAGTGACGCCGCCGGGGGTCTGGGGAGGCCTACGAGCAGGTCGAAGACCCCATGGAGGACCACACGGCCACCGGCGAGGGGGATGGCGACGCGATCGTCGGACCGCGGCATCCAGCCGGGTGCGAACCGGGGAACGAGCGTGGTCAGGTTTGCCGCGTGGCTGGCGAGCGATCCGGCCACGGCGGCCCGTTCGGAGGGGCCCAGGGCCTCGACCCGCTCGACCGTCGCCACGGCTCCGTCGGCGCGCAATCCGTCGAGGGCCTCAGGCAGGGCGTCGGCGATCCGACCCGCGTACACCAGTTGGCGGAAGAGCACGCGGACGAGGCTCGGGAGGAGGTCGGCATTCGGGGTGCCGGAATCGTCCTCGGGTGACGCGGTCGGCGCTCCATGCCCGCCAACCTCGGCGGCCAACCCGAGCAGACGGCGTGGACCGAGGACGATCGGGGGGAGCGGCGTCCTCCGTCGCGCCACGGCATCGTAGGCGGCGTCCTCGAGCCAGGCCCGCAGGCCGCCGGCCAGACCGGGGTCGAAGACGGGTCGGTCGCCGACCTGCCCGCGCAGGCGCCCGAGGATCTCGTGGCCGGAGTGGGCGACGGCCCGCACCGGGGCATCCCTCCTCGTGGGAGGCTCGGTCTGTGCCGGCGGCGGCGGGGCGACGAGGAGCATTCGGGCAGTGTGGCCCCGGGGTGTGACACCCTCTACCCTGGCGAGTGCCATGGCATCTGCCGCGATCCTCGGAGCATCGGCGGCCGCTTCGGCCTTCTACGTGGTCTTCGGGATCTTCGTGGTCGCCATGATCGTCCTCGCTGTCCTCGTCGTCATGTGGGCGGTGCGCCACGACATGGCCGGCCGTACGGCGTGGCGGGCGCGCCAGCAGGAGCGCACCCCGCAGGCCGATCCGCAGAGCGGTCCACCCCGGCGGCCACGGGCGTGAACGACACGGCAGCAGCCGATGTGGGGGCGCTCCTTCCTGAGGGCGCCGATGGGGCGAGCGTGCGGCTGTCCGAGCGTCTCCGTGGCCGCTGGGCGCGGCGGCGCCGTGCTCACACCGGGCCGCCCCCCGGCCCGCACCGCACGGCGTTCGTCCTCGCCGGGGGCGGCAGCCGTGGTGCCGTGCAGGTCGGCATGCTCGAGGAGCTCATCCGGCGTGGAGTGCGCGCCGACCGCGTGTTCGGTGCCTCGGTGGGCGCCATCAACGGCGCCTCGTACGCGGGGAACCCGACCATGGCCGGGATCGAGCGCATGGCGGCGGTGTGGCGCGGGGTGAAGGGAACCGAGATCTTCCCGCGGGGGACCTTCGACGGCCCCTGGGCGTACCTGCAGAAGCGCGCCGCGCTGCATGCCAATACCGGACTGCGCGGCATCATCGAGGCCGGCCTCGACTACGAGAACCTCGAGGACGCCACCATCCCCGTCGAGGTGGTCACCACTTCGCTCACCGACGGCCGCGAGCACTGGATCGCTCGCGGCCGCGCCGTCGACGCCGTCTTGGCCTCGTCGGCCATTCCCTCGCTCTTCCCCCCGGTGAGCATCGACGGGGACGTGCTCGTGGATGGCGGCGTCGTGAACAACGTGCCCATCAGCCGGGCCATCGAGACGCAGTGCGACCGCATCTACGTGCTGTTGTGCGGACCCATGCATTACCAACCCCGGCCGGCCCGCCGGCCCGCCGAAGCGCTGCTGACGGCCTTCTTCGTGGCCGTGCACGCCCGTTTCGTGCGTGAGCTGGCCCTGGTCCCGCCCGACGTCGAGGTCGTGGTGTTCAGCGGGGGTGGCGAGCCGTCGGGCCAGTACCGGGACTTCTCGGGCACGGCCACCATGATCGACGAGGGCCGCGCCGAGGTGAGCCGCGTGCTCGACCGTGCCGCAGTGCCCTCGGGCGAGGTGACGGCAGCGGGGGTGTCACCGTGACCCGCGGCCGCGGCCGTCACTGCGTGCTGGTGGAATAGAGGGGTGCCCGAGTCGCTCTTCCACCCCGCGGTGGCCCGATGGTTCGCCCGGCGTTTCCCCGCCGGGCCCACGGCCCCGCAGGCCGCGGCGTGGCCGCACATAGCGGCGGGGCGCGACGTCCTGGTCGCATCGCCCACCGGGTCGGGCAAGACCCTGACCGGGTTCCTGGTGGCCATCGACGCGGCGTACCGGGCGGCCGAAGAAGGGACACGCACGGGCGGGGTGCCCGAGGTCCTCTACATCTCACCGCTGCGAGCCCTGGCCGTGGACGTACACGAGAACCTGCACGTCCCGCTGGGCGAGATCCGTGAGGAGGCGGCCAGACTGGGCGTCCCCGATCCGGGCCTGCGTGTGGCAGTGCGCACCGGCGACACCCCTCCGGCCGAGCGGGCGGCGATGCGCCGGCACTCGCCCGACCTGTTGGTCACGACGCCCGAGTCGCTCTACCTCCTGCTCACTGCTCCCTCGTCCCGGGCGTTGCTGCGCGGCGTGCGCACGGTCGTGGTCGACGAGGTGCACACGTTGGCGCGCGACAAGCGGGGGAGCCATCTGGCCCTGAGCCTCGAGCGCCTCGACGCGCTGGTCACTGCCGACGAGGGCCGGCTCCAGCGGATCGGACTCTCGGCGACCCAGCGCCCGCTCGACCTGGTGGCGCGCCTCCTGACCGGGGTGCACGAGGGACGGGAACCACCGGTGATCGTCGACTGCGGCCATGCCCGGGACCTCGAGGTCGCCATCGAGCTCCCCTCTACCGAGCTTGAGGCGGTGATGAGTGGTGGCCAGATGTCCGACATCCTCGATCGCATCGCCGAGCACACCCAGGACCACCGGACCACGCTGGTGTTCGTCAACACGCGCAAGATGGCCGAGCGGGTGGCCCATCAGCTCTCCGAGCGCCTGGGGGGAGACGAAACCGGGGTCGGTGGTGACGTGGACGCTGCCTTGTCGGTGGCAGCGCATCACGGCAGCCTGTCCGCGGCACGGCGGCGGCTGGTGGAGACGCGATTGCGCGCCGGTGACCTGAGGGCACTGGTGGCGACCGCCTCTCTCGAGCTCGGGATCGACGTCGGGCCGGTCGAACTCGTCTGCCAGATCGGATCCCCTCGGGCGATCGGGACCTTTCTCCAGCGTGTGGGTCGCGCCAACCACCACCGCGACGGGACGCCGGCGGGTCGGCTCTTCCCGACGACCCGGGACGAGCTGGTGGAGTGCACCGCCCTCCTGGCCGCGGTGCGCGAAGGCCGGCTCGACGCTCTCGATCCGCCCGTGGCTCCGCTCGACGTGCTCGCGCAACAGGTGGTGGCCGAGGTTGCGGCGAGCGGAGAGTGCGAGGTCGAGGCGCTCTGGCGACTCACCAGAGCGGCCGCGCCCTACGCCGAGCTCACTCCCGAGCAGTTCGACGAGATCGTGGCACTGGTCAGCTGGGGCATCGAGACCGGGCGGGGCCGTCGTGGTGCCCACCTCCACCACGACGCGGTCAACGGGCGCCTGCGTGCCCGGCGCGGGGCGCGGCTCGCCGCGCTCACCGGTGGCGGCGCCATCCCCGAGACCGGGGACTACCGGGTGGTGCTCGATCCCGAGGGTGTGACGGTGGGCTCGGTGCACGAGGACTTCGCGGTGGAGGCGACAGCCGGGGACATCTTCCTGCTCGGCACGCACTCCTGGAGGGTGGCCAAGGTGGAAGTGGGGACGGTGCGGGTGCACGATGCGGGTGACCTCCCACCCACCGTCCCGTTCTGGCTGGGCGAGGCCCCGGCCCGGACGGCCGAGCTCTCCGAGGCGGTGAGCGACCTGCGCGCCGCGCTCGAGCCGCTGTTGCACGCGCACGACGGCGTCGCCGCCCGGGCGCTCGTTCGCGAGAGGGCCGGTGTCTCCGAGGAGGTGGCCCAGCAGGTGGTGGCCTACTGTGCGGCCGGGTTGGCCGCGCTGGGGCACCTACCCACCCGGGAGCGCATCGTGGTCGAGCGGTGCTTTGACGAGACCGAGGGCTCGCAGCTGATCGTCCATTCGCCCTACGGGGGCCGCGTCAACCGCGCGCTGGGACTCGCCTTGCGCAAACGGTTCTGCGTCTCGTTCGATTTCGAACTGCAGGCTGCCGCCGACGACGACGCCGTGGTGCTCTCGCTGGGTCCCCAGCACAGCTTCCCGCTGACGAGCGTTCGGTCGATGCTGTCCAGCGCCGCCGTCCCGGCGGTGCTGACCCAGGCCGTGCTTCCCCATCCGATGCTGGGGGCGCGCTGGCGATGGAACCTCACGCGGGCGCTGGTCATGCCCCGCATGCGCGGCGGGCGCCGGCGCCCCATCCACCTGCAGCGCATGGAGGCGGACGACCTCCTGGCGGCAGTCTGGCCCGGTCTGGCCGCATGTCAGGAGAACGTCGCCCCGGGTCCCGTGGCGGTGCCCGACCACGTCCTGGCCCGCCAGACGGTGGCCGACTGCCTGAGCGAGGGGCTCTCGGTCGACGGGCTGGTCGAGATGTGGGCGGCGGTCGAGTCGGGTGCGGTCGAGGTCCACACCGTGGACTCCTCGGAGCCCTCACCGTTCTCCCATGCGATCCTGAGCGGGCGGCCCTACACCTACCTGGACGACGCGCCGCTCGAGGAGCGGCGCACCCGCGCCCTGTCGTTGACGCGTGGACTCGGGCAGCTGGGACCCGGCGGACTGCCGGTGCCGGCGGCCGAGCTCGACGCACTCGATCCGGACGCCGTCGCCACTGTCCTCGACAACGTCCGGCCGCGCCCGCGTGACCCCGACGAGCTGCACGACCTCCTGCTTTCGCTGGTGTCGGCGCTGTCCGGTTCCGGAGTGGACCCGTTGGTTCGACGCGCTGGTGGCCGACGGCAGGGCTGCCGTGGTGGGCGATGCGTGGGTGGCCACCGAGCGCCGGGAGGCGGTAGACGCCTTGGCGGACGACGACGATGCGGCTGCCGCGTGTGTCTCGGGCCACCTGGCGCTGGCCGGGCCGGTCACCCTGGAGGAGCTGGTGGCCGACGCCGTGCTGCCGGCCGGCGCCCCCCTCGGTGCACCGCTGGGAGTGGCCAGGGCGCGCACGGCGCTGGCCCGGCTCGAGGCCCGGGGCTCGGCCATCGAGCTGCCCGACGGTCGTTGGTGCGCCCGCAACCTGCTGGTGCGCCTCCATGGCGCCAGCCGCAATCGCCGCAGGGGTCGGGTCGAGGCCGTGGCGATGGCGGACTTCATTCGTTTCCTCACGCACTGGCAGCACGCGGCACCGACGAGCCGGGTCGAAGGTCGGGGCGGACTCCTCGGGGTGATCGAGCGGCTCCAGGGGATCGAGGTTCCCGCGGCCGAGTGGGAGCGGCAGATCTTCCCGGCACGAGTGAGCGGGTACGACCCTCGCTGGCTCGACGAGCTCTGTCTCTCCGGCGAGGTCGTCTGGGGGCGGCTCACCCCGAAGGCGGAGACGGGAGGTCGGGGTGGCGCGCCCTCGGGCTCCAGTCCGCTGGCCTTCGTGCTGCGTGACGACCTTGAGACGATGCTGCGCGCCGTGCGCTCCGGCTCTGCGGCTCCCGAGCCCGAGGTGGGCGCCGCCGCCGACGTCCTGGCCGCTCTCCGGACCAGGGGCGCGTGCTTCCGACCGGAGCTGGTGCCGCTCACGGGTCGGCTCCCCGCCGAGGTGGACGAGGGGCTGTGGGAACTGGTGGCCCGTGGACTGGTGACGGCCGACGCGTTCTCCGCCGTCCGGTCCTTGCTCTCGGCCCGCGACCGTTGGCGAACGCGGACGGTCCGGGGGACCCCGGGGCGGTTGTCCCGCCGCAGGGCGCCCGTGGGCAGCGGCATCGGCGAGGGCCGGTGGTCGCTTCTCCCGGGTCCCGAGGTGCTCGGCGCCCCACCGGCGGACGGCTCGGTGCTCCTCCCCGGGGACGAGGCGGTGGCCGAGGCGGTGGCGCATCAGCTCCTGCTCCGCTGGGGTGTGGTGGTGTGGGAGTTGTGGCGACGCGAGTCCTACACCGTGCCGTGGCGTGAGGTCGTCTGGGCCCTCCGGCGCCTCGAGGCGCGTGGTGTCGCGCTCGGGGGGCGGTTCGTGGCCGGCCTCTCGGGGGAGCAGTATGCGCTCCCCGAGGCCTTCGAGCAGTTACAGGCGGTCCGGCGGCGGGGTGCCCAAGGGGAACGGGTCGAGGTGGCGGGAGCGGACCCCCTCAATATGACCGGCTCGGTGCTCGGCGGCGTGCGAGTACCCACGCGCCGGAACCAGCGCGTCGTCTACCGGGACGGCGTCGTGGTGGAGCACCTCGAGGCCGGGTGAGCCGGTGACATCGTGACATCGCGGAGCATCGACCTGAACGCCGATGTGGGCGAGGCCACTGGGCCCGACGGGCTTGCGGTGGAGCGAGCGCTGCTCGAGCAGGTCACCACCGTCCACGTCGCCTGCGGCGGGCACGCTGGCGACGACGCCTCCATGGTCGCCACGGTGGCGGCCGCCCTGGAACGTTCGGTCCGGATCGGTGCCCACCCGGGCTATCCCGACCGGGAGGGGTTCGGTCGCCGGCCCGTGGAGATGGCCCGGCGGGAGCTGCACTCCGCGCTGGGCGAGCAGCTGAGCGCTCTGGCGCGGGTCTGCCGCTCGGCGGGCACGTCCATCGCCTCCATCAAGCCGCACGGTGCGCTCTACGAGGAGGTGGCCAAGGGCGGGGTGGCCTACGAAGCTTTCCGGGACGTGGCCCGCGACGTGTGCGGCGTCGACGTTCCCGTCGTGATGCCATCGGGGTGCCGGGCTATGGCGATGGCGCTGCGCGACGGTCTGTCCGCCCGCGAGGAGGGCTTCTGCGACCGGGCGTACCGACCCGACGGTGGTCTGGTCGCTCGTCACGAGACGGGAGCCATCCTGTCGGACCCCGATGCGGTGTCGCAGGCGGTGAGCCTCGCCCGCGGTGCCGTGGTGGCGCACGACGGCAGCGTGCTGACCCTGTGGGTGGACACCCTGTGCGTCCACGGGGACTCCCCCGGGGCGGTGGTCATCGCCACTGCGGTGCGCCGGGCGATGGCCGAGGCGGGCATCGCCGTCGCAGCATCCGACGCATGGTGACCCGCACGGTTCCCGTAGGGGCGGTGCGCCTCCTCGGAGACCGGGCATTCCTGATCGGCGTCGAGGATGCGGGCGCAGCGCGCACCGTGGCGGGCCTGGTGCGCGGAGCACTGGGCCCGAGGGGCGAGCCCCCCGACCCCCTCGGCCGGCCGGGGCATCCCCACGACGTCGAGGTGGTCTGCGGCGAGGCGACCGTGATGGTGGCGGTGGGCGGGCCGGGCGCCGGACCACACGCGGGACGCGAACGCGATGCCGTCCACCAGATGGTCAGGGCCGCCGCGGCCCGCGGCCGGCGACGCCGGGTCGGTCGCCGCGGAACCGGGTCACGAGGGGCCGGTGGTCACCATCCCCTGCCACTTCGACGGGCCCGACCTGAACGAGGTCTGCGCCCTCACCGGTCTGGCCGCAGACGAGCTGGTGGCACTCGTGACCGGACGCCACCTCTCGGTCGGCGTGGTGGGGTTCGCACCGGGCTTCGCCTACCTGGAGGGGCTGCCTCCGGAGCTGGCCGCGGTTCCTCGGCGTGCCCAGCCCCGCCCGATCGTCCCCACGGGGTCGGTGGCGCTGGCGAACGGCCGGGCCGCCGTGTACCCGACGGCGTCACCGGGGGGTTGGCATCTGATCGGCCGCACCGGCTTCCCCCTCTTCACGCCCGACCGGCCGCCCTACGCACGCCTGGCGCCGGGCGACCGGGTCCGTTTCCGGGTGGCCGGTCCCGCCGACCCGCGTGAGCCCGCGCTCGTTCCGGGGCCCACGTGGTCCCCACCCCGCGGTGCCCGGGCGGTGCTCGAGGTGGTGGCGCCCGGGCTGCGTGCCGTGGTGCAGGACGGCGGCCGCCACGGGGTGGCCTCGGCCGGCATCCCGGGTGCAGGGCCGGCCGACCCCGTCTCTTTCCGTCTGGCCAATCGACTCGTCAACAACGCGCCGGTGGCCGGTGCGCTCGAGCTGACCCTGGGTGGTACGACGCTCCGCGACTGGACGCGTGCCACGTGGCGGTCGTCGGCGCCGGGCCCGCGATGGAGGTCGACGGCGTGGCGGCACTCGCGGGTCGCGTGCTGCCCCTGGCCCGGGGCCAGCTCCTCCGGGTCGGGCCGTTGCGCAACGGGTGCCGGACCTATGTCGCGGTCGCCGGGGGCATCCTGGGACCCACCATGTTCGGGAGCGCGGCGAGCGACGAGCTGACCCAGCTCGGTGCTGGACCCCTGCAGGCCGGCCAGCAGCTGTTCGCCGGCGTCTGGGCGGCTCCCCTCGGTGATCGCCTGGCGTCCGGCGTGGCCACCGAGCTCGTCGACGGGGAGCCGGTCGAGCTGCGCGTCGTACCCGGCCCCCACGCCGAGCTGTTTGCATCCGACGCGCTCGTCCGCGCCGCCGGGACCACGTTCGTGGTGGAGTCGGAGAGCAACCGGGTTGGTATCCGACTGCGCGCCGAGCACGATCCCGGCGCCCTCCATGCCCAGGGCGCGCCGGTCAGCGCCCTCGATTCTCACGGGGTGGTGACCGGAACAGTGCAGCTTCCGCCCGACGGCCGTCCGGTGATCCTCTCGAGCGACCACGCCACCCTGGGCGGGTACCCGGTGCTGGCGGTCGTGGTCCAGGCCGATCTGGGTCGGCTGGGGCAGTGCGGGCCCGGCACCCGCCTGCGCCTGCTCCCGGTCGATCCCGAGGCGGCGCTCGAGGCGGCGTCCGCCGTCGCCCGGACGCTCGATGCGGCGGTGCTGGGGCGTTACCCGCTGGCCGTCGGCTGAGCGGGCGGGCGCCGGGTCACACCAGGAGTCGCACGGCCGTGCCCACCCCGATCAGCACCACGGCGACCCGCAGCACACCGGGGTGGAGGGACAGGGCCAGACGAGCGCCCAGGTAGCCGCCGAGCAGGCTCCCGACGGCCAGCAGGCCCACCGCCTCCCAGGCCAGGCCGCCGTGGACCAGGAACACCAGGGCGGCCACGCCGTTCACGATGATCGAGAGGACGGAGCGCAGACCGCTCGAGTGCGCGAGGGAGATGGGGAGAGCCACCCCGATGACGGCCAGGAACATCACCCCCATGGCGGCCCCGAAGTAGCCGCCGTAGACCGAGGCGGCGAAGACCCCGACCGCGAGGAGCACGGGTCGTGGGCGTGGGTGGGTCGAGCCCTTGTCGAGCGCGCCCCGCAGCATCGGCTGCAGGGCGAAGAGAGCGGATGCGCCGAGCACGAGCCAGGGCACCACCGCGTCGAAGGTTGCCGCCGACGTGGTCAGCAGCAGCACGGCGCCGAGGATGCCTCCGGCCAGCCCCACGGGGGCCAAGCGGGCGAGGTGGCCTGACTGGTCGCCGATCTCGCGGCGGAACCCGGCCGCTGAGGCGACGTAGCCGGGCCAGATGCCGATGGTGTTGGTGATATTGGCGGTCAGTGCCGGGTAGCCCAGGCCCAGGAGCACGGGGAAGGAGATCAGGCTGCCCCCGCCGGCGACGCCGTTGAAGACGCCCGCGCCCACTCCGGCGAGCACGAGAAGGACGACATGGGACGCGGGCACCGGGACGGCGGGCCTCTCAGCGAGAGGAGAAGTGCGCCGGACCTGCGGCTCGGCCGACCACCACGGGCGTACCCGGATGCAATGCGGACACCGCTAGTCGGGCTGAACGGCCGGTCGTGTCGGCAGTGCCGTGGCCGCCCCGCCCACGCCGGGAGGCGGCACGGGCGGGCTCGGATGACCCACGCTCGAGATGGCGGCATCGCGCGCCGGTTCCCCGGCCGGCGCAGGTGGAGCCTCCGCGGGATGGGTCGGGGTCACCCCCGCGACCTGCTCGGCCGATCGTGCCGGGCCGGGCGCTGTGCCCGGAAGCGGCGGGTCTGACGGCGGGGAGGCTAACGGGCCGCGGTCTGCGGACGCGCGGGATGCGGCGATGGGCGTCGAGGTCGATGCGGACGCCTGGGCGGCCGGCGTCGTTCCCTCCCTCGCCTCGGGCTCGGGCTGCGGCCGCGGGAGGGCACGCAGCGACGGTCGCGGCGGAGGGAGGTCGGCCTCGGCCCGAGCGCGCCTGCGCTCCAGGAGCGAGCGGAGGGCTCGCCACTCCCGACCCTCCACGCGGGACAGCTGTTTGGGCAGCCGGCGAAGCCGGCGATCCACGTCACGGCGGTGGCGCTCCGCCAGGGCTCCCATGACGAAGACTGTGGCCCGCGGCAGGTGCGCCTCCCCGGTCGCCAGCCCGGCCAGCTGGATCGAGGCCACTTCGTCGTCCTGCATCAGGCCGAGCTCGTCCTGCAGAGCGGTCAGCTGGCGCACGAAGCGCGCCGTGCGCCCGTCGTAGACCTCGGCGCCGAACTCGAGCGCGTAGCGCAACCGCTTGCACCGTATGCGGACCCGGTGGAAGTCGGGTGCCGCGCCCGAGCGCCTGGCGCGCTTGGCCGCCTTGGTCACGGCGTGGTGGCGTGCCTCGATCAGGTCGGGGAGGCCCATCTCGGCCGGCTGCCGTGAGGCGAGCGAGCGACGCGCCGGCCCCTGCTGGGCCATGGCGGTCAGGCCCTTGAGCAGGCGCTCCCAGCGGATCGAGTCGAGGCCGGAGAGCATGGCGGCCCGGGCGCTCTCGCGTTCGCGCTCGAGGAGCTCCGAGAGGTCGTGCAGCGGGTCGTGGTCCGCTGCACGCGTCGCGGCGCTCCAGCCGGCGATGGACGAGGCGATGTCGGCCAGTCCCTCGAGCTGCACGTCCAGGTCGCGCACGGCACCGAGCACACGACCAGCCCAGCCCAGCTCTTCCCGGAAGACCTGGGCCCGGACGGGGAGCACCTCGGCGAAGAGGTCCAGCGCGGCCCGGAGCCGCCGCGTGGCCACCCGCATGTCGTGCAGCTCCTCGGGATCCTCGCCCAGCCGGGTTCCGGGTTCCTTGTCCCGGATGACCCCCAGCTGACGCCGGATGACCGCGAAGGCCAGCTCCCCCATGGTGGAGTGCTCCGAGATGCCGGTCGGTCCGAGATCGGGCGGGCCCGGGATCTCCTGTCCCATGGCGAGCAGACCCGCCTCGAATTTCGAGAGCCGGGCCGGTTGGAGGCCGCAGGAGGATCGGAGCTCCTCGACCACCGGCTCGAGCTCGTCGAGCCACTCGGGCCGGACCTCGACCTCGACCCGCCGGAGCTGCATGGGGCGTTCACCGGATCCCACGACGATCACGGTGTCGTCGAGTGCGACCTCGGCCGCCTCGACGCCGCCCACGCGCAGGGCGAAGGGGCGCCGGCGCGTGCGCACCTGGAGCACCTCCTTGAGCGGTCGCGTCCCGGTGATGGCCCGAAGGCGACGGCCGACCGGTCCTTCGGTGCCCAGTGCGGAGAGCCCTGCCTCAGGGAGCACCTCGGTGACCTCGAGCCGCCGGCGAAGCCCGGAGCCCTCGGCCGGGCGCGTGTCCTTGAGGGTGGCCTCGTCCTGACGACCCCGACGCCGGGTACGGACCACGAAGCCGGCGCGCACGATGCGCCAGTCGTCGGTGTCGATGTAGGAGTCGACCAGCCGTCGCGGCGTGCGCGCCAGAGCCGTGAGCGGTCCCGCGGCGGCGCGCGGGCCGAGGGTGGGCAGTGCCGCCAGCCAACGCTCCACGGGTCGCAGGTCGAGCGCGTCGAACTGCCATTCGATCTCGGTGGGTACCTGCTGGTGCCCGGATTCCTCGTCGGTCGAAGGGGTCACCGCGCTCAGGCTACTGCGCACTCGTGGCCGCAGCAGGAGGCGATCCGCACCCGGTGCACCGGTCGTCGACGCGGTGGCGGTAACCTGCGGGACAGTGGCCCGACGAGCAGTGACGGCGGATCCCCCTCCCACTCACGTGGCCGGCGTGGTCCAGGCGGCCGGCGGCCTGGTGGTCCGCCGTCAGCTGGCGCGGCTCGAGATCGCCGTGGTGCACCGGCCCGTCCAGCACGACTGGTCGTTCCCCAAGGGCAAGCTCGAAGAGGGCGAGACGCTCGACATCACCGCTATCCGAGAGGTCTACGAGGAGACGGGACTGGCATGTCGGCTGATCCGCTTCATGGGCCACACCGACTACGTGGACCGCAAGGGACGCCCGAAGATCGTGGCCTACTGGGTCATGGCGGCCGAGTCCGGGCAGTTCGCGCCGAACGACGAGGTGGACGACTTGCGCTGGTTGGCGTTGGCCAGCGCGTCCGACATCCTCTCCTACCCCCGAGACCAGGAATTGGTCGAAGTGCTGGGCGCCGCGGACATGGTGGATCCGGTCATTTGACCCTCCCCGCATAAACCCCAGCAAAATTTGTCGGATTTCCCTTCATCCAGCGGGATCGGATCGTGAATAATGGAGGGAGCGATCTACCGCCTGATCGCATTGCCGACGTACGTGCCCCAGTCGATAGTTCCAGGGCCTATCGCCAAGGGTCCTGTGACGGCGCTTCGGCGCCGATCGACTGGGGCACCGTCGGCGCCGCGGGGCGCCGCGGGGGGACTTCCCGCACGCTGGTGTTGGCGACCGAGTGGGCTCCTGGAGCCTCCCTGATACGTCGTCCTTACCCCTCGTCGTCGGCTTCGAGGTGGACGATCACCCGCCCAGTGACCTCGTGCACGGCCATGGCCACGAGGATGTGGCGGTCCCCACCGGCCCAGGACTCGAGGTCCAGCGAGGAGAGCCGCTCCACCTCGCCGGGGTCGCTGACGCGCCGACAGGTGCCGGTGGCCAGCACGCTCCAGCCCTCGCTGATCCGCTCGTCGACGGCGTCGATCTCGAAGCCGACCGGCTCGCCCTCCGCTTCGAGGTGTGCGGCCTTGGTGTCGTCGGTGCTGAACACGATCTGCCCCTCGGTGAACTCGAAGTTGACCGGGATGGCGACCGGACCGCGGTCGGTGGCGTAGAGCAGCCGGCCCACCCCGCCCACGGCGAGATGGGCCCGGCACTGGTCCTCGGTGAGGTGTCGGAGCTCCCCGAGAGCATTGCCGGCTGGACGTCCGAGCGGTCGGTCCTCACTCCCGCCCGCGAGCTCGAAGGGCGTCGTGTCGAGCGCGAGCGCCATGAGGAGCAGCGCCCCGCTGCTCAGGTTGGCGTCCGGGGCGGATTCGAAATAGGTCAGGTAGCCCGGGTCGATGCCGGCTCGTGACGCCAGCTCCTCGATGCTCATGCCCATCGCCTCCCGGCGAGCCGTGACACGCCGGGCCAAGTCGGAGACGTGCCGAGCGGGCGGTTGGGGAGGAGGTGTCGCCATGGGGACCATTCTGCCTGCCGGCGTCGCGCCCCGCCGCTTCGGGCTGGTCGCCATCACAGGGTCAGGACCGCGGCACCGTTCACGCGGTCGTGGGCCAGGTCGCGCAGCGCGGCGTCGGCGCGGTCGATCGGGTAGGCGACCGTGGAGACCCGGATGCCGATCCGTGCCGCCTCGGCCAGGAACGCCTCCCCGTCGTGCCGAGTGTTGGCGGTCACGCTCTGGAGAGTGCGCTCCTCGAAGAGATGGCGTTGGTAGTCGAGTGACGGGATGTCGCTGAGGTGGATGCCGGCCACGGCCAGCGTGCCGCCCCGGTCGAGCGCACCAAGTGCGACCGGGACGAGGGTCCCGACGGGCGCGAAGAGAATGGCGGCGTCGAGCGGCTCGGGTGGTGCTGCCTCCGCCCCCTGGGCGCTGGCCGCGCCCAGATCGAGGGCCAATTCCTGGGCCTGGGCCGATCGGGTCATGACGTGGACAGCGCGCCCCGCGGGCCAGGGCGACCTGGGCGGTGATGTGGGCAGACCCGCCGAACCCGTAGATGCCGAGGCGCCCACCGTGCTCGGGTAGATTGGCCCGGAGGAGGGCGCGGTAGCCGATGATCCCGGCGCACAGGAGCGGGGCCACCTCCTCGTTGCCGTAGGCCTCGGGCAGCGCGTAGGCGAACTCCTCCTCGACCACGGTGAAGGGCGCGAAGCCGCCGTCGACGTCCCACCCGGTGAACCTCGGGCCGGTGCACAGGTTCTCGCGGCCCGACCTGCAGAACCGGCAGCGGCCGCAGGTGTGGGCCAGCCAGGGCACGCCCAGCCGATCCCCTTCATGCCAGCGACGGCAGCCGTCCCCCACACGGTCGACCACCCCCACGATCTCGTGACCCGGGATCACGCCGTGGCGCCGTGCGGCCAGGTCCCCTTCCGCCAGGTGCAGGTCCGTGCGGCACACGCCGCAGACGTGGACCTGAAGGCGCACCTGTCCCGGGCCCGGCTCGGGCACTCGACGCTCGATCCTGGCCAACGGCGCCCCGTCGATAGGCCCGGGCCGGTCGACCGCCCAGGCGTGCATGGTGCTCCCCATCGCGCCGAGCGTAAAGCCGGACCGGCCTGATGCCAATGGACCTTCGACCCTTGGTCGAACCATCCGGCGGTGTCACGCTGGGTGAGGAGCATGCAGGCGAACGGAGAACGCACAGCGCCGCTCACGGCGCCGCCATCGGGGGGCGGCGCACGTCTCGGCCCGGCCGGCTACCCGTCGGACCTCGAACGCGATGTCGCCGGTGCGGTCGCCGACCAGGCCGGCATTCCGCGCTACCACGTCCGTCCGATCAGGCCCGACGACGCGTCGGCCTTGGCTGCGTTCCACCGGGCGCTGTCGCCACATTCGGTGTACCTGCGGTTCTTCTCCTTCCACCCCGAGCTGTCGGAGGCGGAGGTCGAGCGATTCACGACGGTCGACTACCGCGACCGGCTGGCGCTCGTGGTGACGTTCGAGGGCACACTGGTGGCTGTGGGACGTTTCGACCGGGAACCGGGCACGACCGAAGCGGAGGTGGCGTTCGTGGTGGCAGACGAACACCAACAGCACGGGCTGGGCTCGCTCCTGCTCGATGAGCTGGCTCGCGCCGGTCGCCAGCGGGGCGTGACGGCCTTCCGGGCCGAGACGCTGGCCGAGAACACGGGCATGCTCGACGTTTTTCGCCACTCCGGGTACCCGCTCACGTCACACGTCGAGTGGGGCACCGTCTCGCTGCGGTTCCCCATCGCCATGACCGAGGAGGCGGGCCGGGCCCTGCACGCCCGTGAGGCATCACGGCGGGTTCCCGCGGTGCGCCAGTCATGACGCCCCTCGTGCTGGCCGGTCCGGTGGGCCTCGTCGAACACGACGGTGGGCGGGCTCACCCCGAGCGCCCCGATCGGCTGGCGGCCGTGATGGACGGGGTACGCGCCCTGCGGATCGACGACGAGATCGTGGACGCTCCCGGGCGCGAGGCCTCCGTCGACGAGCTGTCACGCGTGCACGCCACCGCCTACCTGGCCGAGCTCGAGGCCTTCTGCGCCCGTGGCGGAGGTTCGATCGACCCGGACACCTATGCCCGCCCCGACTCGTGGCGTACCGCGTGCCGGGCGGCCGGGGCGGGCATCGTGGCCCTCGAGGAGCTCGAACGTCAGGGCGTCGGGGTGGCATTCGTGGCCGTTCGGCCGCCCGGCCACCATGCCCTGGCGGACCGGGCCATGGGATTCTGCCTGGTCAACAACGTGGCCGTGGCGGCTGCGTCACGGGTCGCCCGGGGCGAGCGGGTCGTGATCGTCGATTGGGACGTTCACCATGGCAACGGGACACAGGCCATCTTTTGGGACGATCCCGACGTCCTGTATGTCTCGACCCACCAGGATCCGCTCTATCCGGGAACGGGGCGACCCGACGAGGTGGGGGGCCCGGGCGCCCCGGGCCTGACGGTGAACGTCCCGGTTCCGGCCGGCGCCACCGGGGACGTGATCCTGACGGCGCTCGACGAGGTGGCGCGGCGGCCGATCGAGGAGTTCCGCCCGGACTGGGTCCTGGTCTCGTGTGGGTTCGACGCGCACCGTGCCGACCCTCTGGCCGAGCTGGCCCTCTCGAGCGGCGACTTCGCGGAGCTGGCCCGCCTGGTGAGCTCGTTCGCTCCTCGTCCGGGTCGGGTCGCCCTGTTCCTCGAGGGTGGCTACGACCTGGCCGCCCTCACCTCGTCGGTGGAGGCGACGCTGGGCGCGCTGGTCGGCGTGCCGACCGGCGGGGCGCCGCCGACGGCGGGAGGGCCCGGCATCGACCAGGTCCGCGCCGTCGGTGCTGCCCGGTCGACCGCCATCGACCGGGCATTCCTCGAGGTGGGGCCGTGACCGGCGCTCCGGTGGTGGTGGGATTCGACGGCTCCCCCCGGCGCGCCGGGCCGTGGCCTGGGCGGCGCGGATGGCGGCTTCTCTCGGTATGCCGCTGCGCATCGTGCACGCCGTCGGGCTGCTCGAGCACGGCGGGGTGGCGGGAGCTTCGCCGGTCGACGGCGACGAAGCCGTGTCGGTGGCACGCCAGGCCGGTCTCGACGCCGGAGCCGTGACGTGGAGCGTGGTCGACGGCGATCCCTGCTCAGCCATGCTGCGGACCACCAAGGGAGCCCAAGCCGCGGGCAATTCTCGTGGTGGGCTCTCGGGGGGCGGGCGGGCACGCTGGGACCCTCCTCGGGAGCACCAGCCTCGAGCTGGCCGAGCACTCGCCGGTCCCGGTGGTCATCGTCCCGCCTGGAACGGATTCGGACTGATCAGCGCACCACCACGACCGAGCAGGCGGCATGGCGTGAGCAGTAACGGCTGACCGATCCAATCAGGAGGCCCTCGAACCCGCCGAGCCCGCGGGAGCCCACGACGAGGATGTCGGCGTCGCGGGCCGCGGCCACCAGGGCGGGTCCAGGCAGCTGCTCGGTGGTCTCGCCGCTGACCTTGATACCGGGTGCGGCCTCCCGGGCGTGCGCCGTCGAGTGGTCGAGCAGCTCCTCGGCCGCTTGGCGGACGTCGCGCACCGTCGTCGTGAAGGCGTAGCCGAGCGCCATCGGGAAGACCCAGGCCGAGACCAGGTGCAGACTGCCGTCGGTCCGGCGGGTCTCGGCGACGGCCCAGTCGAGTGCTCGTTCCGAGGCGGATGAGCCGTCGACGCCCACGACGATGCGCGGGGATGCGCCGGGCACGGTGGACCGTGCTAGGTGACGGCCCGGTGCACCAGCACGGGGCAGTGTGCATGGCTCGTGCAGTACTCGCTGCACGAGCCCAGGAGCATGCCCATGAACTCACCGTGGCCCCGGCTGCCCACTACCAACAGGTCGGCACCCTTGGAGGCCTCCACCAGGACAGGTGCCGGATGGCCGTTGACGACCCGAGCGTCGATGCGGACATCGGGAAAGGAGCGCTGCACCCCGGCGGTGGCGGATTCGAGCATCTTGCGGACGTCCTCTTCGGGGTCGAAGTCGCTCGGCACCGGGACGGCCCAGCCGTAGCTGGCGGGCCATTCCCACGTGGCCACGATCTCGAGGGTGCTCCTGGTGAAGTCGGCCTGGCGCGCCGCCCAGGACAGCGCGTCGAGGGAGGACTCGGAACCGTCGACGCCGATCACGATCCTGCCCGTCGTCGATTGGGACGTCATCGCGTGTTTCCTCCTCGGAGTCGGTGCGCCCGGGCTGGCGAGGGCCGCGGCGTCACGACGTGTGCAGCGGCACGGTCCACGTGAGCACGGTACCGCCCGCGGGAGCGTCACCGACCTCCAAGGTGCCGTGGAGCTTCTCGGCGCGCCGCCGGAGGTTGAGGAGCCCGAGCCCGCCACCGTTGGTCGAGGGTCCACCGAGACCGGCCCCGTTGTCTCGGATGGTGACACGGCAGGTCGTGCCGTCCACCGCCACGGCGACCCACGCCCGCGAGGCGTGGGCGTGCCGGCCCACGTTGGTGAGCGCCTCGCGGATGGTGGCCAGCATGTGTTCGGGAACGGGCTTGCACACGTTGGTGTCGACCGGACCCGAGAAGGTCAGCTCCACTTCGCAGCCGACGACCGGCTTGAGCTCGCGTACCAGCGCCGTGACGTCGTCGCGCAGGCCGCGGCTCTCGTCGCTCGCCCCCAGCTCGTAAATGGTGGAGCGGACCTGGGTGATCACATGGTCGAGCTCCTTGACGGCCTGGTGTATCTGCCCCGCCGAGTTCTCCGGAAGGCGGGCGGCGATTCCCTGGAGCGTCAGTCCGAGCGCGAACAGTCGTTGGATCACCGTGTCGTGGAGGTCGCGGGCCATGCGGTCACGGTCCTCGTAGACAGCCGAGCGACGGACCCTCTCGTGGAGTCGGGCGTTCTCGACCGCGATGCCGGCGGCGACCGCGAGCACCTCGACGAGCGCGGCGTCGTCACGGGTAAACTCCGACCAGCCGATCTTGTCCGTCAGGTACAGGTTGCCGTAGACCTCGTCGCGCACTTTGATCGGCACGCCGAGGAAGGAGGCCATCGGCGGGTGCCCCTCGGGGAACCCGGAATGCTCGGGATGGCTGCTGATCTCGGCGATGCGCAGCGTGTGGGGGTCGGCGATGAGCAGACCGAGCACGCCGAGCCCGGTCGGCAGCGGTCCTATGGCGGTCTTGTCCTCCTCGGGCAGCCCCACGGTGATGAAATCCGAGAGGGAGTGCCTGTCCTCGTGGAGGACGCCGAGTGCCCCGTAGCGGGCCCCCGTCATGGAGCGCGCCTCCTCCACGACGTGGCGCAGTACCTCGGGCAGCTCCAGGTTCGACTGGATCAGCAGTGTCGCCTCGAGCACCCTGCGCAGCTTCGTCGGATCCTCGATCGAGGTGTATGGCACCGTTTGGGAGCCTACCCCTGTGTGGACCGGATCGTTCCCGGTCGCTCCCGGGCAGACCGAGGTGGCAGGATGGCGCCGTGAGCTTGGGAGTCTTCCTCCTCGACGACCACGAAGTCGTGCGTCGTGGCATCAGGTCGCTTCTTGAGTCCTCGGAGGACATCGTGGTGGTCGGCGAGGCGGGGACGGTCGAAGAGGCCCTGGCCAGGATCCCCCCGACCAAGCCCCACGTCGCCATCCTCGACGTCCGGCTGCCCGACGGGAGCGGCGTCGAGGTGTGCCGCGAGGTGCGTGCCGCGCATCCGGAGATCGCCTGTCTCATGCTGACCTCCTACGCCGACGACGAGGCCCTGATGGCCTCGGTCATGGCCGGTGCGGCCGGGTACGTGCTCAAGCAGGTGGGGACCGTGGACCTGCTCGACGCCATACGCCGTGCCGGTGACGGGCAGTCGCTGCTCGACCCCGCGCTCACCGAGCGTGTCCTGGCCCGTCTGCGCGACGGGCCCGCCGTCGATGCCCGGCTGGCCAGGCTCACGCCTCAGGAACGGCGGATCCTTGATCTCATCGCCCAGGGGTGCACGAACCGTCAGATAGCCGAGACTCTCTTCCTGGCCGAGAAGACGGTCAAGAACTACGTCTCCAATCTCCTGGCCAAACTGGGCATGGAGCGACGCACCCAGGCGGCCACGTTCGCGGCTCGACTCGACGAGCGGGCGTCGCACGATGAGCGCTCGGACGCCAGCGGGACCTGAGGGACCCCGAGGCGCGCCACGGTTCAGCGAGTCGGCGCGGGGTCGAACCCGAGGTCCAAGAGCGCGTGTTCGAGCCGGGCTCGCTCGGGCCCGGGCCGGTCGAAACGGCTCGGGCCCGTCTCGATCCCCACGAGCTGGGCCAGGCGGAGCAGCGCGGCGTCGTAGCGGACCTGGCGCGCCAGCACGATGGCAACGGTGTCGAACTCCAGAGCCGGGGGCACCTCCTCCTCGAGTTGGTAGCGACACTGCCGCAGCTGTTCGAGGGCCAATTGGCGCTCTGCATCGCTCTCTGCGACATGCGTGTTCTGTCGGAGAGCCGCCGTGAGGAGTTGGGCGTACATGGACGTCACCATTCGTCCGCGGCTCTTAGCCGACGCATGCCGCCTCACCCGCTCGACGCAGCGAGGGGTCGAAGACGACCTCGGAGAGCGGCGGGGGCAGCAGATAGGAGGGCAGCACGGTCGCATCGTGATCTCGACGCCGCCGCCTCCGGTACCGTGAGCTCTTCACGTTTGCCTCCCTTCCTCACGTTCGTCGTGGTGTCCGTACCCACCTCGGGGTGACCTCAGTGTGTGCCCGAGGAAGCAGTCGCGGCAGGGTCGGATGTCACAAGCGGGGCCGGGACCTTCGGCCCTACTTTGGTCCCCGCGCCACCGTGACAATCGACCTGCCGACGCCGGAACGCCGGCAGGTCCGAGGGGGGCGAAGTCCGGAGTGAACGTGGCCCAAGACACGAAGCCCGTACACGGTGGGGGCCCCCAGGTGGCACCCGATCCCGGGCGACGGCTGGTCGACGGGGTCTGGCGGGACGATGTGACCCTCGAGATGTGGATCGACACGAGGCCGACCGTGGTCGCCATCCGGCTCGCGGGAGTGCTCGACGGCGCAACCGGGGCCAACGTGGCGCGCGTCGTCGAGGACTGCATGGCTGAGGGGCAGAGAGAGTTCGTGCTCGACGTGACGCACCTGCAGATCGAGGCCGGCGGCGGTGCCGTGCTCCACGACGTCGGGGCGCTGGTCCATGCGGCCGGCGGGCGCTGCCGCGTGGACCCTGTCACCATGTTCTAGCCATGCCGCGGGTGACGGATCACCGAGAGGGGGGGCAGCGGACCCGGATGGTCGAGACGCACGTCTCGGTGCTCGTCTTCCTGGGCGACCGCGTGTACAAGCTGCGCAAACCGGTCCATTTCGGTTTTGTCGACTTCACCGACCGCGAGGCACGCCGCACCGATTGCCACCGCGAGGTGGAGCTGAATCGACGGCTGGCCCCTGACGTCTACCTCGGCGTCGCCGACGTCGTGATGGACGGGGAACCGATCGATCATCTCGTCGTCATGCGGGCCCTGCCCGAGGATCGGCGGCTGGCGGCGCTGGTCCGGTCGGGCGGCGATGTCGCCGGCTGGATCGAGCAGGTTGCCACGGCGGTGGCCGCATTCCACGCGTCGGCCCTGCGGTCTGACGCCATCGCAGCCTCGGCCGCTCCCGAGGCGATCGGGCGCGAATGGCAGCAGAACTTCGCCGAGGTGGACCGCTTCGTCGGCTCGGTGCTCGATCCGGTGGCTGACGGGCAGATCCGCCAGCTGGTCGATCAGTGGCTGGGCCATCACCGCGAGCTGCTCGAGGTGCGGGTGGCCGAGGGTCGGGCATGCGACGGCCACGGCGACCTCCAGGCCGAGGACATCTTCTGCCTCGACGACGGTGTCCGCATCCTCGACTGCCTCGAATTCTCCGACGAGCTCCGGTTCGGCGACGTGTGCTCGGACGTGGCCTTCTTAGCCATGGACCTCGAGCGTCTCGGTCGAGCCGACCTCGCCACCCGGTTCGTGAGCGAGTACGAGGCGCGATCCGGCACGCCGATCCCGGCCTCGCTGCTCCATCTCTACGTGGCCGAGCGGGCCTACGTGCGCACGAAGGTGGCGTGCCTGCGGGCCGAGCAGTCGGTCCAGGGCAGGGCGGACGCAGCGGACTCGGCGCGTGCGTTGCATGCGCTGGCCTTGCGCCACCTACGCCGGGCCCGGCCCGTGCTCGTCCTGGTCGGTGGGCTCCCCGGTGCGGGGAAGAGCACGCTGGCGACTGGGCTGGCCGCCGCCACCGGGTGGGCGCTCGAGCGCAGCGACGAGATCCGCAGCGCGGCAATCGCCGGTGGCGACCGCTACTCCCCCGAAGCGGTGGCTGCGGTGTACGAGCACCTCGTTTCCCGGGCCCGTGCCCATTTGGCCCTGGGCCGATCGGTGGTCCTCGACGCGTCATGGGTGTGGGGCCGGTGGCGCCGCGCCGCCGCAGAGGCGGCGGCGGAGACGGGGAGCGCGCTGGTCGAGGTTTGCTGCACGTGTGACGACGATGTGGCGGCGGTCCGCATCGCCGAGCGCGCCCGGCGCGGCGACGACACCTCCGAGGCCACCGTGGCCGTGCGGGATCTCCTGGCGGCCCGTCTGGAGTCGTGGCCCTCGGCGGCGACCATCGACACCTCGAGCGGCGGGCCCGGTGCCGCGGTCGGTGCCGTATTGCGACTCGTCGAGGCCGAGCCCGGCCTTCCCGGGACGTTCGGCCCTACGCCGTCGGGCTCGCTCCCGACAGGCTGAGAGAAGGCCGATGAGCAGACCGGGGCCCATGTCGCCCCGGCGGACGAGAGGAGCGGGCGATGGCAGCCAACGCGGAAGCCGAGGGGGGAGCCGGCGGGTCGGGCTCGGAGCGGGCGGGCGCCGGGGCCGCCCCCGAGGACACCGAGCAGGTCGTGGCATCCATGACGGGCGTCCTGGACTCGTGGAGGGCACGGATCGACGAGCTCAAGGTCCAGGTGGACCTGGCCAAGCTCGACGTGCGGGCCCAGGCGACCTCGCAGCTCGAGGTGGCGCAGAACGCGTGCCTGGCGGCCTACGGCAAACTCCGCCAAGCCGGCCACGACGCGACGGAGAACGCACGCACGTTACGGCAGGGTGTCGAGAAGTTGGTCCAGGACGTCAAGGCGGCGATCGAGGCGGCCCAGTCGGTCCTCTCGCGGGGTTGACGTCCCTCAGCGGGCGGAGCGCTTGGCCGGTCGCTTCGCGTGCTCGACGGTGGCGTCGCTGCCGGGGAAGTAAAGCGTCTCGTGCTCGTTCTCTTCCCAGCGGACGAGGTATGGCCCCTCGCCTCCGTGGACCTCGACGACCCGGCAGGCACGCATGGGCTGCCCGGTGTGCCGACCCCGGATGATGATCCTGTCTCCCACGTTGGCCTTCATCACCCCTCCCTTCGAGTTGGTCCATCATTGGTCTGCCATGGGCACGCCAACAGGGCCGAAGGTCCCGCCGCCACGCAGCCTGCGGGCGCCCGCGAGGTAGGGAAGCGGCATGCCCCTGATCAGGTTGATCCTGGAGAACATCTGGTTCAAGAAGGCGCGCTCGTTCGGCATCGCCTTCGCCATCGGCATAGCCGTCATGACGGTGGTGACCCTGACCGTGGTGAGCAGCAGCCTCGAGCAGTCGGCGGCTGCCGTCCTGACCCTGGGCCACGCCGACTTCACCGTGGCCCAGAACGGCGTGTCCGAGATCCTGTACTCCAACCTCGACGAGGCCCAGGTCCACCAGGTCGAGACCACTCCGGGCGTCAAGAGCGCCGTGGGGGTGCTCCTCGAGACCGAGCGCATCGACGCGGCGAACCCTCTGTTCATCGAGATCGGCCTTCCGCCGACCTCGCTGCGGCAGTTCGGCGTGTCCGTGCTCGCCGGGCGGCCCTTCGAGCGCGTTGGCCACCCACGAGATGATGCTCGGCTGGCGCGCCGCGCAGAACTTCGGCCTTCATGTGGGGGACCACTTCGAGGCCAACGGCACGTCGAACACGGTGGTCGGGATCTACTCCACCGGGATCTCCTTCGGCGACCTCGGGGGGATGTTCCCGCTCACGGACTTGCAGACCTACAACCGCGTCCCTGGTGCGGTGACTCTGATCTTCGTCAACGTCGTGCCCGGGGTGCCCGTCTCCAGGGTCGAGAAGGCGATCACGACCAACCACCCCGAGATGACCACCATCCGCACGGCCTCCCAGTTCGGCCGGGCCGACCGGAACCTGGTCTTCCTGCAGGCAGCCGCCACGGGGAGCACGGTGCTGGCCATCCTCATCGGGGCGGTGATCGTGGGGAACACCATGCTGCTCTCCCTCTTCGAGCGCACCCGAGAGTTCGGCCTGCTCCGCGCCGTCGGGTGGACCCGCTCCCGTGTCGTCTGGCTCGTGTTGGGAGAGGGCATCGTGTTGGCCCTGGCCGGCTCGATCCTCGGGGTGCTCCTCTCCTTCGCGGCCACTGTGGCGCTCGAGCACCTCCCGCAGCTTCGTGGGGTGCTCCAGATCAGCTACACCACGCAGGCGTTCTGGCGGGCGTTGTACACGGGGTTGGGGATGGCCGTCCTCGGTGCGCTCTACCCGGCGCTGCGGGCAGCCAACCTCACCCCACTGGCGGCGCTCAGCCGTGAGTGAGGGCGTCGCGGACGTGGCCGGGGCCGAGCTCCACCCCCGGGCCGCCGACTTCGCGGTCGAGGCGCGCCAGGTGGTCAAGAGCTACGACGGAGGCGTGATCCGCGCCCTCGCCGGGGTCGACCTCTCCGTCGCCGTGGGGGAGTTCGTGGCCATCACCGGGCCCTCGGGGTGTGGGAAGTCCACCCTCTTGCACCTCCTGGCCGCGCTGGACGTGCCGACCTCGGGAACGATTCGGGTCAACGGCCTCGACGTGGTGCACCTGCGCGACCCGAGTCGCTTCCGCCGGGAGGAGGTCGGGCTCGTGTTCCAGCTCCACAACCTCTTGCCGCGGCTCTCGGTGCGCGAGAACGTCGAGATCGCCATGACCGGTTCGGCTCGCCCGATGCGCCGGCGTGCTGCCCATGCCGACGAGCTGATCGACGAGGTCGGGCTGCGCGGGCTGAGCAGCCGCCGTCCTCCGCAGCTCTCAGGCGGGGAACGCCAGCGCGTGGCCATCGCCCGTGCGCTGGCCAACGACCCCCCAGTCCTGTTGGCCGACGAGCCCACGGGGAGTCTGGACAGTGGGTCGGTGGAGGTCGTGATGACGCTCTTCAGACGGCTGCGCCGCGACCGCGGCACGACGATCGTCATGGTGACCCACGACGAGGCTGTGGCCGCCGCCGCCGACCGCGTGGTGCGCATGGTCGACGGTCGCGCGGTGGGGTGACCGTCGAGGGATGACCCCGAGGGTGATCAGGTAGGGCCGTCCGCCCGGCGGAACCACGGGTGGGCCACCTCGCTCCCGCCGTGCAGCATGATGTCGGCGAACTTGGCGTACAGGGCCATGGGCTCCTGGGAGCGAACCAGGACGTCGAAGAGCTCGGCCATCGAGATGACGCCCGACGGTCGGTCCGAGATGTCGACCACCACCAGGTGCCGGATACCCAGACTGACCATCAGCGCGGCGGCCTCGGCGACGCTGGCCGAGGGAGGAGCCCAGTTGGGGTTCTCCGAGGCGATGTCGGCCACTGCGTCCTCGGGGCGCCCGCCACGGGCCAGGGCGCGGGTCAGGTCGAACTCGGTCACCACCCGCAGGGGAGGTTCGCTCAGGATGGCGCACGAGACACCGTCGGAGACCATGGCGGCCGCCACGGCGGCCATGGTGTCGGAGGCCGACACCATGGTGGGAGGCCGGAGGTGCAGGCCGCCCAATGTTGCGTCGAGGCCTTCGAACGAACGGTTGCTCATCGTTGCTCCCCTGTCGGCGACGCCCGGCTCAGGACGGCGGGCGTCCGGGTCGGAGAGTAGCGGGAACAGTCAGGACCCGGAATTGGAAAATGGCGACCGAGGGGGTTGGTCGCCATTCTCCAAGCACCTCTGTCTGGGAAGAGGAGGGTGTCTCCGTCATTGTGGTGAGGGTCCCGGGAGCGAGCTAGGGCCGAAAGTCATCGTTTGGGTGCGGAGGCGAGAACAGGGACCAGAGTCCCTGGTCGCGGGATCGACTGGATGGGAGAGTGGGCCGATGCCCGACCCCCACCGCACCCTGGCCGAGGCCGTGTCGTTGATCCGACCGGTGGACTCCATCGGCTTCGGGCTCGGTCCGGGGAACCCGGACTCGTTCCTCAGGGCGCTGGGAAGTCGCCACGACTGGGAAGACCTGCAGCTCGGTGGCGCCCTCTGCCTGAACCTCTACGACGTGTTCACCAAGTCCGGTGTCACCTACCGCTGCGGGTTCTTCGGTCCGGCGGAACGCCTCCTGCTCTCCATGGGTCACCACGTCGAGCTCGTCCCCGGCGGGTTCCGCCAGATGGCACCGATCCTGGCTGCCTTCGCGCCGCGCGTGATGGTGGTCCAGGCCGCGCCGCCCGACGGCGACCGGGTCAACCTGGCCCTCCACGTGGGCGCCACTCGGGACGAGCTGCTCCGGGCCGGTCGCGACCCCGACCGGCTCCTGATCGTGGAGGTCAACCCCGGGCTGCCGTGGACCTCCAGTCTGCCGCCGCAATTCGACAACACGATCCCGCTCGGTCTGGTTGATGTCCTGGTCGAGGCGGATGCCCCGCCGTTCGTCCTGACCGAGCCACCGGCCGACGCGATCGACGAGGCCATCGCGCGTCAGGCGCTGGCCTACGTGCACCGGGGCTCGACTCTGCAGACCGGCATCGGTGCCATTCCCAACATCGTGGCCACCGTGCTGGCCAAGGGATCGCTCGGCGGCTTCGGCGTGCACTCGGAGATGTTCACCACCGGACTGATGCGGCTCCATCAGGCCGGGAAGGTGACAAACGACGCCAAGGGTGTGTTCGACGGCGTGTCGGTCACCACCTTCGCCCTGGGGTCGGCGGAGCTCTACGAGTGGCTGGACCGTAACGACGACGTGGCGTTCGTGCCGGTCGAGACGGTCAACGACCCGACGGTCATCGCGCGCAACGCCAACCTGATCTCCATCAATGGCGCGCTGTCGGTCGACCTCTACGGGCAGGTGGTGGCCGACAGCATCGAGGGCCGCCAGATCTCGGGGGTCGGGGGGCACGAGGACTTCGTGGCCGGTGCCGAGATGCACCCCGACGCGCACTCGCTCATCTGCTTCCGTTCGACGGCCGAGCGGGGCGGTGAGGTCGTCTCGCGGATCACCGGGCTGCTCCCCGAGGGTTCGGTCGTCTCGACACCTCGACACCACACCGGCGTGGTGGTCACCGAGCACGGCGCGGCCGACCTGACCGGGCGCACCGTGCGCGAGCGCGCCCACCTGCTGGTCGACCTGGCGCACCCCGACTTCCGGCCCGCTCTGCGCAAGGTGGCCGACGGGCTCGGACGGCACTGAGGCCTGGGCCGGGCACCCCTCGCCCCGGTTCCTTCCCGCGCTCCCGGCGCCGTATCCCCTGGTGGATGGTTGCCATGTGGGTTCGCCGCACGGCGAGATCTCAAGGGAACGCCACCGCGGGACGACACCACCTCGTCGGGTCGCGATGCGTCCCGGGCAGCGGTTGGGGCAGACCGCCAGGGGGAACGTGACGAGCTGAAGGGACTGTCCTGATGGTGACGCAAGACGAGTGGGACCACGAGGCCGCCAGGACGCGACAACGCAACATGCTGTCCCCGGCCCTCTCCGCCGTGTACCTGGTGGCGGTGCTGGTGCCGGCGATGATGGCCGGCCACGCCCTGGCGTCGGGATTCGCCGGCTATGTGATCAGCGCGGCCGTGCTTCTCGCCGCCATCCTCCCCATGGCCATTGTCATGGCGGTCCTGCTGAGCCGGCAGGCGAACCGCGAGGAGGGCATCATGCGCCAGCTCACCCACGAGCTGACCGACGCCGTCACCACCGCGGAGCGCGAGGCCGAGATCCGCGAGACCCAGGTGCAGCGGCAGCGCTTCGAGAGCCGGCTGGCCAATGCCCTCGACATGGCCGAGGGCGAACCCGAGGTGATCGACGTCATCGAGCGCTCGTTCGGCGCCGTGCTGCCCGACTCGGCCCTCGAGTTGCTCCTGGCCGACAACAGCCATGCCCACCTCACGCGCATGGCCGCGGTCGGACCCGGAGGCGAGCCTCCGGGCTGTTGCGTCGACTCGCCGGACCAGTGTCCCGCAGCTCGCCGGGCGCAGGTCCAGACCTTTCCCGACAGCGACGCGCTCGACGCATGCCCGAAGCTCCGCAACCGGCCCCAGGGGCGCCTCTCTGCGCTCTGCGTCCCGGTCTCCATCATGGGTCGCACCGTCGGGGTGATCCATGCCACCGGCCGCCCCGAGGTGGAGGTCGAGGGGGCGAGGGTCGACGACCTGGGCACCCTGGCCAAGCTGGCCGGGGCGCGCATCGGACTGCTCCGGGTGATGGCGGAGACCCAGCTGCAGGCCTCCACCGACACCCTGACGGGCCTTCTCAACCGCCGGTCGTTCTCCGAGAAGGTTGGGGCCCTCCCGCCCGATACACCGCTCACGGTGGCCATGGCCGACCTCGACCATTTCAAGAAGCTGAACGACACCTACGGCCACGACACGGGTGACCGCGCCCTGCGCCTCTTCTCGCGGGTGGTGCGCGAGTCGCTCCGGGGCAGCGATCTGGTGGCGCGCTATGGCGGCGAGGAGTTCGTGATCGCGTTCCCGGATTGCTCGTCGGCCGATGCCGCCCGCGCCCTGAACGCACTGCGCGCGCAGCTCGATGCGGCCATCACGGTTGGCGGCCTGCCCACGTTCACGGTCAGCTTCGGGGTGACCTCAGCCGAAGGGCGCGAGGACATGCTCGATGTCCTCCGACGCGCCGATGGTGCGCTGCTGACCGCCAAGCGCGAGGGTCGGGACCGTGTCGTGCTGTGCGACACGTCCGGCGCGGTCGTCCCGTTCGACGAGGAGCAGGAGCGGGCGCGCCGGCTGGATCCGGCCTTCGACATGCTGCCCGCGGCCGAGTCAAGCTGAGGCTCGGGGAAGCTCCTGCGGTTAGTGTCGGTGTCCGCCACGACAGATCGTGGGTGCCACGGAGCCCGTGAGCGACACCGAAGGAGGCGGACGCCGACGTGCCAGCCGCAGCGAGCGGGGACGAGGAAGCGAGAAGGACCACGGTCCTCACTCTGGCCTACGACATGCGAGCGCCCGAGTTCGGCGCCGATGCCGCCACGCTCTACCGGGCGGCCCTCGACCAGTCCGCGTGGGCTGACGGGCTCGGCTTCGACGACGCGCTCGTCATGGAGCACCATGCGAGCAGCGACGGCTATCTGCCGTCGCCCATCGTGCTGGGGTCGGCCATCGCCGGCGTGACGCGCCACCTCGGTATCCGCATCTGCCTCATGCTGCTCCCGCTCTACCATCCGTTGCGTGCCGCCGAGGACCTGGCGGTGCTCGACCTGATCAGCGCGGGCCGGCTGCGGTTGGTCGTGGGACTCGGCTACCGCGAGGACGAGTACGAACAATTCGGTGTCGATATCAAGCGTCGGCCCTCGATCATGGAGGAGGCTGTCGAGACGCTGAAACTGGCATGGACGGGGGAGCCCTTCGAGTTCCGCGGGCACGAGGTGCGGATCCTGCCCCGGCCGGCGCAGCGACCCCGGCCGCAGATCTCCATGGGCGGCGCGTCGCCGGCGAGCGCCAAGCGGGCGGCGCGGATAGCCGACGCCTACCAGCCCATCTCCCCCAAGCTGTACCAGGTCTACCTCGAGGAGCTCGATGCGCTCGGCAAGCCGCGACCGGCGGGTGGCCTGGCCCCGGGATCCAACCTGTCGGACGACCCGTACGTCTTCGTGGCCGAGGATCCCGATCGGGAATGGGCCCTGATAGCCCCCCACGCGGCACACGACACCGCGGAGTACGCGAAATGGATTGCCGGCCGGAGGGGCGGGGGCTTCTCCGACATGGCGGACTACGACGAGCTCCGGGTCAAGGGCAACTACCGGGTGCTGACGCCCGACGAGTGCCTCGAGCACGCCCGCCGGCACCACCACGTGATGTTCAAGCCGTTAGTTGGCGGGCTCGATCCCGCCGTCGGCTGGCGGAGTCTCCAGCTCTTCGCCGACGCGGTGCTTCCGCACCTCGACTGACCCCGGGGCGTCGGCCCGTCGCCGGCACCCGTCCGGGACCGAGCCAGGGGCATCAGGGGCGTTGGGCCCTACCCGGGGGCGACCTCGGGGGAGAGGATGCCAGGGGAGGCGCCCCGTGGCGCCCCGTGGAGGTGAGCCGTCGTGCAGGCGATTCGGTGGTTCGACGAGATCGGGTTGAGTGAGGCCGGTTCGGTCGGGGGCAAGGCGGCGAACCTCGGTCAGCTGACCGCCGGTGGGTTGCCGGTGCCGCCGGGGTTCGCGGTCACGGGTGAGGCCTACCTCGATGCCCTGGACCGTTCCGGGCGTCGCGAGCAGGTGCTGGCGGTGTTGGCCACCGCCGCCACGGCGCCGGCGGAGGACCTGGAGCGCCTGGCCGGGGAGGCCAGGGATCTCGTGCACTCGGTCCCGCTCCCCGACGACCTGGCCGGCGCCATCACCGAGGCGTACGCGCGGCTGGGGCCCGACGAAGTGGTGGCGGTGCGGTCGTCGGGCATCGGCGAGGATGCCGCCGACACCTCCTTCGCCGGCATCAACGAGACGTTCACCAACGTGACCGGGACCGGTGAGGTCCTGGCCAGCGTGGTCGACTGCTGGGCCTCCCTCTACAGCGGGCGCTCCCTGTTCTACCGACGCAGCAAGAACCTGGCGGGCGAGCCGTCCCTCGGCGTGGTCGTCCAGGTGATGGTGCCCTCGGAGCGCTCCGGCGTGATGTTCACCATCGATCCCTCGACGGGCGAACGGGACCGCCTTGTGATCGAGGCGGCCTTCGGCCAGGGAGAGGTGGTCGTCAGCGGGCAGGTGGAGCCGGACACCTACGTGGTGGCTAAAGAGGGGCTCCGCGTGGTGCAGGCGAGGATAGGCAACCAGGCGTTCGAGATCGTGCGTGGACCCGACGGCCGGGATCTGCGCCGAGAGCTAGGCCCGGTGGAGGGGGGCAGGCGCGTGCTCTCCGACGAGGAGGTGGTGGACCTGGCCCGGCTCGGGCTGGAGGTCGAGGCCCACTACGGGTCACCCCAGGACACCGAATGGGCCATGGCCGGCGGCCGGACCTACCTGGTGCAGTCGAGGCCGGTCACCGCGGCGGGTCCGGGCCACCCGCCCTCAGAGGAGCTGGGCGCGACCCTGGTGCAGGGTCTGGCCGCCTCCGCCGGCCGGGCCTCGGGTGCCGTGCGGGTCCTCGCCAGCCCCGAGGACGGCCCGCGACTGCAGGCCGGCGAGGTGCTGGTGGCCGCCATGACCAGCCCCGACTGGGTACCGACCATGCGGCGGGCCGCGGCCATCGTGACCGATGGTGGCGGCATGACCTGCCACGCGGCCATCGTGGCGCGCGAGCTCGGCGTCCCGGCCGTCGTGGGGGCACGTACCGCCACGACCGTGCTGCGTGACGGCGAGCTCGTCACCGTCGACGGGGCGCGGGGGATGGTCACCGAGGGAGCCGTGCAGGTTCCCGCCACCGGGCCGTCGGCGTCACCCGCCGCCCAGGTACGCGGCGCTGCCGGTGGGCCCATCGGGGTCCTGGCCACGAGGATCTACGTCAACTTGGCCTTCGCCGAGCACGCCGAGGAGGTGGCCGCCATGCCGGTCGACGGCGTGGGCCTCTTCCGCGCCGAGTTCATGGTGACCGATGCCCTCGCCGGGGTGCATCCGCGCCGGCTGCTCGAGCGCGGGGACGAGAAGGCTTTCGTCGATGGCATGACCAAGTCCCTGTTGCGCATCACGCGGGCGTTCGCGCCCCGGCCCGTGGTGTACCGGAGCATCGACTTCCGCACCAACGAGTTCTCCAACCTCGAGGGTGGGTCGGCCTACGAGCCCCACGAGGAGAACCCGATGATCGGGTTCCGGGGCTGTTACCGGTACGTGCGTGAGCCCGACCTGTTCCGACTCGAGCTCGAGGTGTTGGAGCGCGTGCTCTCCGAGACGCCCAACGTCGTCCTCATGATCCCGTTCGTGCGGACGGCCTGGGAGCTCGAGGCCTGCCTCGACGTCGTCGACGCCAGCCCGGTCGGAGGCGGGCTGCCCGTCTGGGTGATGGCGGAGGTGCCCTCGGTGGCCTTCTACATTCCGACCTATGCGGACATGGGGATCGCCGGGGTCTCGATCGGGAGCAACGACCTGACGCAGCTGGTGCTCGGGGTGGACCGCGACTCCCAGGTCTGCTCTGATCTCTTCGACGAAGCCGATCCCGCCGTCCTCGACACCATCGGCCGCATCGTGCAGGGATGCCAGGCCGCCGGAGTCACCTCGTCGCTGTGCGGGCAGGCCCCGTCCAACCGCCCCGCGTTCGCCGAGTACTTGGTCGGGCAGGGGATCACCTCCATCTCCGTCAACCCCGACGCGGTCGACGCCGTGAGGGCGTCCGTGGGTGCGGCCGAATGGCGCATGCTCCTCGAGGCGGTCGTGCCCGAGCGCGGCGGGTCGCCCGTAGGGGTGGTGCCGCGGCATCCCTTCTCGCCGCGTTCCCGCCCCGGGGTCCGCTGACCCGCCCTCAGATCTGCTCGGGCACCATCTCGATGGCCCCGCAGGGGCACTCCTGGACGCACAGGCCGCAGCCCTTGCAGAAGCCATAGTCGAACTGGTACCCGTGTGCCTCGTCGACTTTCCTGACCGCGTTGTCGGGGCACACGCCGAAGCAGTTGTCGCACTGGAAGCAGTTGCCGCACGAGAGGCACCGGCGGGCCTCGTACAGTGCAGTCGACTCGTCGAGGCCGCGCACGACCTCGTCGAAGGTCCCGGAGCGCCGGGCGGCGTCGAGCCGATGGCGCACCTCGTGGGGGGCGTCGGCGTAGTACCAGGTGTTGAGGAACTCGGGCCCGGCCAGCTCGTGACGCGGGGGGCGTGCCAAGTGGTGCCCGGCCAGCCAGGCGGTGATGGCCCGGGCCGCACGCTTGCCGTGACCGATGGCGTCGGTCACCGTGCCCCCACCGGCCACGACGTCGCCTCCGGCGAAGACCCCCGGGCGTCCCGTGGCCATGTCCTCGTCGACGGGGACCAGTCCGCGGGCCACCGGGATCTCGCGGACGCCATCGAGCAGGGACAAGTCGGCGTCCTGCCCGAGGGCGAGGACGACCGAGTCGGCGGAGAGGGTCTCGTAGCGCCCGGTCGGCTGGGGGAAGCCGGTGGCGTCGAGCTCCATGCTCTCGATCCGCACCGTCCCGTCGTCGCCGGCGCCCACGATGGTCGAGAGCCATTGGAAGCGGACACCCTCCCGCGCGGCGTCGAGCACCTCCTCGGCGTGCGCGGGCATGCGCTCGGCGGTCCGGCGGTAGATGACGACGGCGTCCTCGGCGCCGAGACGTCGCGCTGTGCGGGCCGCGTCCATGGCGGTGTCGCCACCGCCGTACACCACGACCCGACGCCCGACCGAAGGGGGCTCGCCGTCGGCCGTGGCTCGGAGCAGGGCCAGCGCGTCGACCACGCGGGACGAGTCGCCGGCGGGGATGTCGGCGTGGCGACTCTGCTGGGCGCCGACGGCCAGGAACGTCGCGTCGAAGCCGCCATCCCGCACGGCCCGATCGAGGTCGTGCACGGCGCTGTCGCAGATGATCTCGACACCGAGGGACTCGATCCGGGCGATCTCCCCATCGACGACGTGGCGCGGGAGGCGGTACGAGGGGATGCCGTAACGCAGCATGCCGCCGGGCCGGGCCGACGCCTCTCGGATCACCACCTGATGGCCGAGCAGGCGCAGGTGGTAGGCCGCCGAGAGCCCACCGGGCCCCGAGCCGACCACGAGCACCCGTTTCCCCGTGTCGGGACCCGCCGGCCCGGCCGACCATCCCTGGCGCAGGGCGCGGTCACCCAGGAACCGCTCCACGGCGTCGATCCCCACCGCCTCGTCAAGCGTGGCCCGGTTGCACGCGGTGCGGCACGGATGGAAGCAGGCGCGGCCCATGACGGCCGGAAGGGGGTTGTCGCGCATGATCTGGCGCCAGGCCTCCTCGTAGGAGCCGTCCTCGGCCAAGTACAGCCATCGCTGGATGTCCTCCCCGGCCGGGCAGGCGTCGTTGCAGGGCGGGAGCCGGTCGACGTAGACGGGGCGCTCGGTGCGCCATGCCCCCGTCTTGTTGGCCAGGCTCGAGCCGGGCTCGAGCGTGATGGCGAACGGTATCTCCGTCACGGCAGCAGGCCGTACCTTCGGATGGTGCGGTCGGCCATGGCCTGGAGCGCCTCGATCTCCTCTGGCCGCGCCCGGCCCCCCGATGCGTCGAAAAGGTGGGCGAAGCGGCTCTGGAGGCGCAGGTAGTCCTCGACGGGGGCCGGGCGGCGGATCGGCGTGACGCGGACGACTTCCCCGTGCTCGGCCTCGAACACGGGGAAGAGGCCGGTCTGGGTGGCCAGCCGCGCCACGCGCACCGTGTCGCCGGCCGCGGTGCCCCACCCGAGCGGGCAGGGGACCAGGACGTGGAGGTAGCGAGCGCCGTGCCGCGCCATGGCCCGGGTGACCTTGTCCTCGAGGTCGTGGAGGTCGGCCACGGTGGCCGTGGCGACGTAGGGGATGCGGTGCGCCATGGCCAGCTCCGGCAGGTTCTTGCCCTGACCGAACGGGTTGCCCGGATGAGGCCCGATCGCCTCGGTCGTCGCCGTGCGTGCCGTCGGCGGGGTCGCCCCGGAGCGCTGCACGCCTGTGTTCATGTACGCCTCGTTGTCGTAGCAGACGAAGAGCACGTCGTCGTTGCGCTCGAACATCCCCGAGAGGCATCCGAAGCCGATGTCGACCGTGCCCCCGTCACCGGCCTGTGCCACCACGCGCACGTCGGTGCGACCCTTGGCGCGCAGTGCCGCCGCCACCCCGGTGGCCACGGCCGGAGCGTTGGCGAACAGGGAGTGGAGCCAGGCGATCTGCCATGAGGTCTCGGGATATGGAGTCGAGAACACCTCGAGGCAGCCGGTGGCGTTCACCGCCACGAGCTGCCCGCCCGTGGCCCGCATCGCCGCGTCCAGCGCATACCGGGCGCCCAGCGCCTCGCCGCAGCCCTGGCAGGCGCGATGGCCCGAGGTGAGGGAGTTGGAACGTCCCGGATCCGATTGGACCGTCCGCTCCTCGCGCCGTACGAGCCTGTTGCCGACGGCGAAGCTCCCCACCTGGTAGAAGCGGACGCTCACGATTCAGCCGATCCTCGAGGTGCCGGCGCCCAGGTCCCGCAGGACGTTTTCCGCGGTCGGCCCCGAGTGCCGGCACGTCGCCATCCGCTCGAGCTCGCGCGCCACCAGCTCCTCCTTGAGATCGAGGAAGGTCAGCCGCGCCAGTCGGCCCTGGCCCGCCGCGTCGAGCACGGTTCCGAGCGAGTCGGCCGTGATGGGCCGCCCGCCCAGGCCGGCCACCACGGTGGCCACGGGGACCGGTGCCGGCGCGTCGTTGAGGGCGAGGGCGACGTCGGTGGAGAGGACGCCGCCGAACCCCACGCCCAGGGATTTCTCGAGCACGACGACCTGCCGGGCGCCGGCCAGGGCGCCTCGCACGGCCGCCGCGGGGAACGGGCGGAACGAGGTGATCCCCAGTGCGCCGACCCGCGTTCCCGCGTCGCGCTGGGCGTCCACCACGTCCTTGATCGTCCCGAGCACCGAGCCCATGGCGACCACGACGACCTCGGCGTCGGTGCTGCGGTATGGGTGGACGAGCCCTCCTGAGTCCCGGCCGAAGGCCTCGGCGAACTCGTCAGCGAGCTCGACGATCCGGTCGAGCGCGGCCAGATGGCGCGCGTGCGCCAGGTACCGGACCTCCTCGAAGGCCTCGGGGCCGACCATGGCTCCGATGGAGTAGGGCTCCGCAGGGTCGAGGAGCTGGCGGGGTTCGTACGGGGGTAGGTAGGCGTCGACCGCCTCCTGGTCGGGGAGATCGACCTGTTCGGTGGCGTGGGTGAGGATGAAGCCGTCCATGCAGACCATGACCGGCAGGGACAGCTCCTCGGCCAGCCGGAACGCCTGGATGTGCAGGTCGGCCGCCTCCTGGACCGTCTCGGCGAACAACTGCACCCACCCGGCGTCGCGCGCCGCCATGGCATCGCTGTGGTCGTTCCAGATGTTGATCGGCGCACCCACGGCGCGGTTGGCCAGGGTCATCACGATGGGCAGTCCGAGGCCCGCCGCGTTGTAGACCGCCTCCATCATGAAGAGGAGACCCTGGCTGGCCGTGGCCGTGTAGGAGCGGGCGCCGGTCGCCGAGGCGCCGATGGCCACGGACATGGCGGCGAACTCGGACTCGACGTTGACGAACTCGCACGGGGACAGCTCCCCGGTCTTGACCATCTCTCCGAGCGCCTCGATCACGTGGGTCTGCGGCGAGATCGGGTACGCGCACACCACCTCGGGTCGGCAGCGCGCCACCGTCCAGGCGACGGCGCGGAACCCTCACACTGCCGGAGCATCGAGCATCGACCTCCCGTCGCCGGTCAGGCTCTGTCTGGCCAGGCCGAACACCTCGGACGCGGCGGCAACGTTGCGCTCGGCCAGAGCCGGCTCGCGCCCGAAGCGCTCGCGGATGGCGGCGGCGACCGATGACATCTGGATCTGTCCGGTCAGCGCGGCAAACCCCCCGAGCAGGGCGGCATTGGGCATGGGCCGGCCGAGCACCCGGCGGGCAACGTCGGTGGCGGCGACGGTCAGGGCCCGTCCCGGCCGCAGACGACGCTCCAACGTTCCGAGTCCCAGCTCGGTGCACGAGCGAGCCGAATTCATCAACAGATAACCCTCGGGACCCAAACCGTCGAACAGGTCGACCTGGTGCACCAGGGTGGGGTCGATCACCACGACGCAGTCGGGTGTGGTCACCGGCTGGCGCGTCCTGATGGTGCGCCGGTCCAGCCGGCAGTAGGACACCACCGGTGCCCCGGTCCGCTCGGAGCCAAAGCTCGGGAAGGACTGGGCGAAGACGTCCTCCTCGAATGCCGCCAGTGCCAGCAGGTCCGCAGCCGTCACTGCCCCCTGGCCCCCCCGCCCGTGGAAGCGAACCTCGAACACTCGGCCACCGTGCTCCCCCGCCGGGCCCACGGATAGAGCCGAAGGTCCCCGCGAGGACCAAAGTCCCTGGGCAGCCGGCCCGATCCGGAGGACCATGGGCTCCAGCCGGTGGCGCCACCCTGCAGGCGCCGCGGCAGGGAGGTAGCTCGCCATGAAGGCTCTCGTGTTCCACGGGCCGGGCCGCCAGGGATGGGAGGAGGTCGCCGACCCGCGGGTCGAGTCGCCGACCGATGCCGTCGTGAAGGTCGACACGGTGACGATTTGCGGTACGGACCTGCACATCATGAAGGGCGACGTCCCGGAGGTGACACCAGGACGTGTCCTCGGCCACGAGGCCGTGGGAACCATTCTCGAGGTCGGCCCCGGCGTGCGCGCCCGCCGCCCCGGTGACCGTGTCCTGGTCTCGTGCATCTCGGTGTGCGGTCTGTGCCGGTTCTGCCGCGAGGGACGCTCCGGACAGTGCACCGGTGGTGGTGGCTGGATCCTCGGCCATCTGGTCGACGGGACGCAGGCCGAACGGGTGCGGGTGCCGTTCGCCGACACGTCGACCTACCCGGTCCCCGACGGCGTGAGCGACGAGGCGATCCTCATGCTGGCCGACATCCTGCCGACCGGTTACGAGGTCGGCGTGCTCAACGGGCGCGTGCAACCGGGTGACACCGTGGCCATCGTGGGAGCGGGTCCCATCGGGCTGTCCGCCATCGTGGGGAGCAGGTTGTACTCACCCAGCCACGTCGTGGCGATCGACCTGGCCGATTCCCGGCTCGACGCGGCCAAGCACTTCGGGGCGGACCTGACGGTCAACAATGCTCGGGGGGATGCGGTGGCCTTCGTCCGTGAGCTCACCGGGGGTCTCGGTGCAGACGTGGCGATCGAAGCGGTCGGGCTGCCCGAGAGCTTCGAGCTGTGCACCGAGCTGGTGCGGCCGGGCGGTCACGTGGCCAACATCGGCGTGCACGGAAAGCCCGCCACATTCCATCTCGAGTCCCTGTGGATCCGCGACGTCACGGTCACCACGGGGCTGGTCGACACCTTCTCGACCCCGACCCTGTTGCGGCTGGTGGCCAGCCGTCAGATCGACGCCGAGCTCTTCGTGACCCACCGCTTCGCCCTCGACCAGATGCTCGAGGCCTACGACGTCTTCGGGCGAGCCGCCGACACCGGCGCGCTCAAGGTGGTGCTCACCGCGGCCTAGTCACACGAGGTCGTCCGCTCCCAGATGTGCGCTTGTCCGGGCCGGGGACTCCATGATAGTGTCATCTCAAATGAAGTCGGGATCTCACTGTTGAGCGTTGAGGTCTCGGCGTGAGCCAGTGTTGAGGTCGGCGCCACCATGACAGACACCCAGGACGATGTGTTGCAGTTGCCCTTCGATCGGGCTGGAGTGCTGCAGATGGCACCGCTCTACGAGCTCGTCAGGGGCAAGACGCCGGTGGTCCGGGTGACCACGCCGGCAGGTGACCCGGCGTGGATCGTGGTCGCGTACGAGGAGGCCCGCCAGGCGTTCTCGGACCGTCGCTTCGGTTACTACACCCACCCTGATCCCCAGCACGCATCCCGCATGTCGGACGCCGCCCTGCACTCGGCGCCCATGGGCGGCATCGACTTCGAAGCCGAGATGGGCCGGCTGCGCAAGCTGATGGTGCCGAGCTTCTCGCCCAAGCGGGCGCGCCTGTTGACCGACTGGATCCAGGAGCTCACCAACCGGTGCCTCGACGACATGCAGGCGGCTCACGATGCCGGCGAGGACGTCGACTACCACGAGCTCCTGGGGTACCGACTGCCCGTGCTCGTCATCTGCGCGCTGCTCGGCGTTCCCCTCGAGGACAGCGACCAGGTCTTCGGCCTGTCGCACCGCATGGGCGCGTACAGCAGCGGCATGGATCCCTTCGTCGCCATGGGCGAGCTGCAGGAGTACATGGGCGAGCTGGTGGCCAAGAAGCGCCAGAACCTCGGGGAGGACGTGATCTCGGACATGATCCGGGCCAACGACGCGGACCCCGAGTTCTTCTCCACCAGGCCCGTCGAGTACTACGCGGCGGGCCTGGTCTTCCCGGGCCACGAGACCACGGTGGCCCGGATGGACTTCGGGCTGCTGTACCTGCTCAGCGACGTGCGCCATCGGGACTGGCTCATGCAGGATCCCGCGGGGCGGATCGAGCAGACCGTCGAGGAGATCCTCCGACTGACCTCGGCGCACAATCTCGGGTTGATGCGCTATGCACTCGAGGACATCGAGATGGGCGGAGTCACCATCGGCGCCGGAGACCTGGTGATCATCTCGGAGGCCGCGGCCAACCGCGACCCGTCGGTGTTCCCCGATCCCGAGACCTTCGATCCGACGCGCGACGCCAAGCCGCACCTGGCCTTCGGACACGGCGCGCACTTCTGCATCGGCCAGAACCTGGCCCGCACTGAGCTGCGCATCGTGTTCCCCTCGCTCTTCGCCCGCTTCCCCGGAATCCGGCTCGCCTTCGACGTCAACGAGCTCCAGGTCAGCAACGACCGCACCGGCGGCGGAGTGGACCACATCCCGGTGGCCTGGTGAGCAGCGACCGCAGACCCGATCGATCCGACCCGACAGCATCGCAGAGGAGGTTGTAGACGATGGCACTCCCCAATGTCCGTGAACCCAGCCCCGTCCTGGGCGCCGAGATCCTCGACGTCGATCTGAGCTCCAGGCTCGACGACGACGCCATCGAGTTCTTGCGCCGGGAGTTCGACGACCGCGGGCTCCTGTTGTTCCGCGACGTCGAGATCGACCGCCCGTACCAGTACTACCTTTCCGAGATCCTCATGGGCCATCGGCCGCCGACCCGGGCGGAGTCGGAGGCGGGCGCGGCCCTCCAGGGGAGCTTCATGATCTCCAACAAGGAGCCCGAAGCGGCTGCCCCCTTCGGGCGCCTGCTCTTCCACTGTGACGGCATGTGGTCGGGTGAGCCCTTCGAGGCCCTCTCCCTCTACGCCGTCGACGTGGAGCCTCCCGTGGTCCCGACCTCGTTCGCCAGCTCCGTGCACGCGTGGGAGACGCTCCCCGACGAGTTGCGGTCCCGCGTCGAGGGGCTCCATGCCGAGCACGTGACCGGTCCCGAGTACATCCACGAGCGGCGGCGCCAGTCGTTCGGTGAGGAGCTGTCCCAGGGACATCGCGAATACCAGCCCACCTCCATCTTGCCGGTGGTGTACCAGCACCCCCGGACGGGCCGCACCCTCCTCCTGGTCATGCAGGGCATGACGAACGAGATCGTGGAGCTCGACTCGGAGGCCAGCGAGGATCTCCTCGAGGAGCTCTTCGAGCATCTCTACGACCCGAGGAGCGTGTACGACCACGAGTGGCGTAACGGCGACCTGATCCTGTGGGACAACATCGCCCTCCAACACGGCCGTCGGAACGTGACCGTCGAAGGGCCCGCCCGCACGTTCCAGAAGATCGGCCTGCCGATTCCGGCGGACGTCGAGAAGCACAAGATCGCCCAGTACCAGCAGGTGGAGGCCTGACCCGTTACCCTGCTGACACCTGACCGCCCTCTCGGCGGCGTTGTCGATCCCTGATTCAAACCCTGATTCAACGAAAGAGAGCTCCCGCCCATGAAGGTCGTCGCCATCGACGAGTTCAACACCGATCCCGCTGTGCACGACCTGCCGGCGCCCGAGCCCGGCGAGGGCCAGGTCGTCGTCGACGTGCAGCACTCGTCGGTCAACGGCATGGACCTGGCCACCCGCACCGGGATGGTCCAGCACATGATGCCCTACGAGTTCCCGATCACCCTCGGGCGGGACTTCTCGGGCACCGTGGCCAGCGTCGGGTCCGGGGTGAGCGATCTGGCCCCCGGAGACCCGGTCTTCGGGATGCTCCTCTCCTATCCATTGCACGAGGGCACATGGGCCGAGCAGGCGCTGGTGCCGGCGTCGAGCGTGGCCAAGCGACCCGAGCAGCTCAGCGCGTCGGACGCCGGTGCGCTCGGCCTGGCGGGCGGGGCGGCCCGGTCGGCCGTCGACGCGCTCGGCCTGGCGGGAGGGGAGAGTGTCCTGATCGTCGGCGCCACGGGCGGCGTCGGCGCCTACGCCGTGCAGATGGCGAAGGCTCTCGGTGCCACGGTCGTGGCCACCGCCGGGGCGGACCAGGCGGACTTCGTCAAGGGTCTGGGGGCCGACCAGACGGTCGACCACACCGGGGACCTGGCCGGCGCCGTCAGGGCGTTGTACCCGAATGGGGTCGACTGCGTGATCCACCTGGTCGGAGATCCCGTGGCGGTTGCCGACCTGCTCGTCCCGGGTGGGAAGCTGGCGTCGACCCTGGGTGCCGGTCCCGATGCCATGCAGGGACGCGACGTGCTGGCCATCCCGGTCATGACCATCCCCAATCCGGAAATGTTGGGCGCGCTGGCGTCTGCCGTGGCGGAAGGTGCGCTGCGGGTGCCCATCACCCGGAGCTACTCGCTCGACCAGACGGCGCGGGCGCTCGAGGACTTCGGGGCCGGCTCCCTCGGGAAGTTGGCCATCGCCATCTCGTAGCAGGGCTGCCCGGTTGCTCAACGGGACCAACGCCCCTACCTGCTCGGGGTTGGGACCGGCACCGTGGCAAGTGGATGCCGTGCAGGGGCACGGACCATCCCACCAAGGAGCACGAGACGACGTCCATGGGCCGCCGTGAGATCTCGAGGGAGGAGTGCCTCCGCTTCATTGCCCAAGCGCAGGTCGGCCGCGTGGCCCTGACCGTGGGTGCGCTGCCCGAGATCATCCCCGTCAACTTCCGCGTGGTCGATGGCACGGTCATCTTCGGAGTTCACTCCCAGTCCGTCCTGGCCCAGGAGGCCGAGGGCACGGTGGTGGCGTTCCAGGTCGATTCCTTCGACCCCGAGAGCGAGCGTGGCTGGCACGTGCGGGCCATCGGGACGTTCCGATTGCCCGTGCGACCCGACGAGCTGGCCGCGGCCGGAAGCGTGGTGCCACAACCGTGGGCGCGCGGCGAGGAGGCCGATCTGGTCATGCAGATCGAGCTGGTGGTCCTCTCCGGCTACGTCCTCGAGGCAGCACGGTCGAATTCCTGACGGCCAAGGGCACGGGTAGACTGCCTCCTTCCGGTCACGAGCGGTGGCACCAGGAGGGCCGATGCTGTACAGGGCGTATCAGGCCCAACTCGATGCCATGGCACCGGCCAAGTCCTTCGCCAACTTCGTGGTCGGGGCCCTCGACCACCTGCCCAGACCTCTGCGAGAGGACCCGGTGGTGCGTTGGGTGTCGGCCGCCAACGAGATGGTGGGTCGGTCCGGCCTCACCCACCGTCGGCCGTCGTTCGGCATCGACACCGTGAAGGTCGGCGGGAGTTCCGTGGCCGTGCGCGAGGAAGTGGTCACCTCCACGCCGTTCGGGTCGCTCCTGCGCTTTGCCAAGGACACCGAGGTGGTCCAGCCGAAGATGCTGGTGGTCGCCGCCCTGGCCGGCCACTTCTCGACGCTCCTGCGATCCACGGTGCGAGGACTGTCCGAGCACCACGACGTGTACATCACCGACTGGCACAACGCGCGGGACGTTCCCCTCGCCGAGGGCGCCTTCGGCTTCGACGACTACGTGGAGCACGTGATGACCTTCCTGCGGGCCCTCGGCCCCGGAGGCCACGTCCTGGCGGTGTGCCAGCCGTGCCCGGCCACGTTGGCTGCCGTGGCCCTGATGGCCGAGGCCGGCGACCCGGCGACCCCTCGCAGCATGACCCTCATGGCGGGTCCGGTCGACGGGCGAGTCAACCCGACGGTGGTCAACGACCTGGCCACGGAGCGGCCTCTCTCGTGGTTCGAGGAGAACGCCATCACCGTCGTCCCCCGGCGCTACGCGGGAGCGGGCCGGCGGGTGTACCCCGGTTTCCTCCAGCTCGGCGCGTTCGTCGCCATGAACTGGCAGACGCACCTGGACCGCCAGCTCGACCTCTTCCATGACCTGATCGTGGGCGACGCGGCCAAGGCCGACGGCACCAAGGCCTTCTACGACGAGTACTGCGCCGTTCTGGACCTACCCGCCGAGTTCTACCTCGAGACGGTCGACCGCGTGTTCCAGCGCTTCCTCCTCCCCCGGGGCGAGCTCGAAGTCAGGGGCCGGCGGGTGCGACCTGAGGCGATCCGCCGCACCGGACTCCTGACCGTCGAGGGTGGGCGCGACGATATCTGCGGGGTGGGCCAGACGATGGCGGCGCAGGAGGTCTGCGCCGGGGTCCCCCAGGCACGGCGCAGACACCACCTGCAGGCCGGTGTCGGCCATTACGGAGTGTTCAGCGGCTCGGCATGGGAGCGCCAGATCTGCCCCGTCGTCCGCAACTTCGTCCTGGCCAACGAGTAACCAGGAGCCGGCGGGGATGGCCCGCACGGGCTCTCAGAACTCGACGTCCACTCCCTCGAGCTCCTCGAGTGCGTCGCGCTCGTCGAGCGCTGCGGACGTCCACTCGACGAGGTCAGGGAGTTGCATCACTTTGTCCACGTAGGTCGAGCAGTCCTCGGGGAGCTCGACCCCGTAGGTCACGAACCGCGTGCAGACCGGGGCGTACATGGCGTCTGCCATCGTGGGCGTCGTCCCGAAGAGCAGTGGGCCCCCCGAGCCGGCCAGGCACTCCCTCCAGATGGCGATGATCCGGTCGACGTCCGCCCGCGCACCACTGAAGACCTTGAACCCTTCGTAACGGGCCTTGATATTCATCGGCAGGGCGGCTCGCAGGTTGGAGAAGCCGGCGTGCATCTCGGCGCTGACCGAGCGGCACCGCGCCCGGTCGACCGGATCGGGCGGGAGCAGGGGCGACTCGGGGAGGGTCTCCCACAGGTACTCACCGATGGCGAGCGTGTCCCACACCCGGACACCGTCACTCTCGAGGCACGGGACCAGCACCGACGGCGAGAGCAGGAGCAGCTCGGCCCGGGAATCGGGGTCCTCGCTGTCGACCACGCGCGACGTCGAAGTCGAGCCCGGCGAACCGGCACATGAGCCAACCCCGTAACGACCACGCCCCGTAATTGCGGCTGTTGATGGTCAGGGTCGCGTGACTCATGGCACCCCCGGTCGTTCGGTGCGGGGCGGCGCGCCCGCTGAGGTTGGGCCCAGCCTATGACACGCGACACCGACCGAACGACGCGTCGGCGTCGCGCCGCGCGGTGCGCGCGGCGCGACGCCGTGGGGACTACTTTGCTGCCGGAGCCTCCGCGATGGCCGCCAGCTCGGTCAGGAAGGACTTCTGCGAGGCCATCAGCAGATCGGCAAAGCGGAAGCTGGCGGCGATGGTCTGCTCGGGGCTGGCGAACGCCGTCGCGAAGGGCATGGCCGGGCGGACGGGGAGGACACCGTCGAGCGACGACATGCCCGCGCTGAACGCCTCGAGCGTGAGCCGCTGCGTCGTCTCGACGGCCTTGAGGATGCCGTCCTGGAGCGTTTCGGTGATCTCGGTGGCTGTCATGGGGACCTCCAGGGCCGGAGCCGGCCCGTGTCGTTGGGATGTTACTCAGCGTGCGTACTATATCACGCATTCTGTGGTGGAGGCAGGAGGTCCGGCCGTCAGTCGAACTGGGCGCGCAGCACCTTCTTGTCGAACTTGCCGACGCTGGTCTTGGGAATCTCGCCGACGAGCTCGATCCGGTCGGGCACCTGCCACGGGGCGAATCCGAGCTTCTCCAGGTGCGCCCGCAGCTCTTCGTGGGTGACCGTCTGGCCCGGGCGCGGCACGACGCAGGCGAGCGGGCGCTCGAGCCAGCGTGGGTGCGGCACGGCGACGACTGCCGCCTCGGCCACCGATGGCAATTTCATGATGGCGGCCTCGAGGTCGACGGAGGATATCCACTCGCCCCCAGACTTGATGAGGTCCTTGGAACGGTCGGCGATGACGAAGTAGCCACTCGGCGATCCGATGGCCACGTCGCCGGTGCGGAACCAGCCGTCGTCGGTGAACGCCTCGGCTCCCGCTCCGTGCAGGTAGCCGTCGGCGACCCAGGGTCCGCGGACCCAGAGATCACCCATGGACGCCCCATCGCGCTCGACCGGCTGCTCGTCGGCGTCGCGGATGGTGATGCGTACACCGGGGAGCGGCAGGCCGGCCTGTGAGAGTGCGGCCTCGAGCCGGTCGCCGGGATCCCAATCCCGCATCCGCTCCTGGGGCCAGGCGATGGAGGCCATCGGTGACGTCTCGGTCATGCCCCAGGCCTGGATCAGGTCGATACCGAACTCGTCGCGATAGCGGGCGATCAAGGGGGCGGGGGGCTGGCTGCCCCCGCAGACGATGTGACGCAGGTCGTCGAGGCGTTCGCTGCGGCGGGCCAGCTCCTCGGCCACGGCGAGCCAGACGGTGGGAACGCCCGCCGTGACGGTGACCCGCTCGGCGACCATGAGGTCGACGAACGCCTGTGCGTCGAGCGCGCCCCCGAAGAACACCTGCTTGGCGCCGACCATGGCGGCCGCATAGGGCATGCCCCAGGCGGTGGCATGGAACATCGGGACCTGGGGGAGCACGGAATCACCCGGTCCTATGGCCATGCCGGCCGCGGAGGTGACCGCCAGCGCGTGGAGGAAGTTGGAGCGATGCGTGGAGACCACACCCTTTGGTGGGCCCGTCGTGCCCGAGGTGTAGCACAGGCCCATGGGCGCGGACTCGTCGATGTCGAGCGGGTCGTAGCTGTCGGGCTGCCCGCTGATGAGGTCCTCGTAGGCGAGCACGCCAGGCAGCGCGGTGTCGGGCACCGCCCCGGCGAGCACGATCACCGGGGGGAGGTCAGGACGCAGCCGGGCCACCTGCTCGACCAGCGGAAGAAAGTCGGGCTCGACGAGCAGGAGCTGGTCGTCGGCGTCGGCGATGATGAAGGCGAGCTCTTCGGCTGACAGCCGCACGTTGAGGGTGTGGAGGACCCGTGCCGTGCACGGCACGGCGAAGTAGGCCTCGAGGTGTCGGTCCCCGTTCCAGGCCAAGCTCGCGACTGGCCGGTCGTGGTCGAGCCCCAGTGCGTCGAGCGCGTGCATGAGTCGTCTGGTCTTGCGTCCGAGCTCGCGGTAGGTCGTCCTGGCCACGGTGCCGTCCGAGCGCCGCGTCACGATCTCGGCGTCAGGGCAGTTGGTGGGGCCCGGCTCGAACAGCATCCAGCTGTTGAGCTGGTCACGCATCATGGCAATCGGTCCATCGATGATCAGGCGTTCCGCACGTAGTCGCCGGGTGCCGGCGATCCGGCCGGATGGGCGAGACTACCCAGGCTCGCCGGCGCCGGGCGCTCTCGCCCGGCCCGGCGCGTCTGCCACTCGGTCCAGTGGTCCCACCAGACGCCGGGCGACTCGGTGGCCTGGCGCAGCCAGTCGCCCGGCTCGGGCCCCGGCTCTGGTCCGGTCGTGATCGTCATCTTTGGCGAACCGGGCGGGTTGACCAGGCTCTGGATGTGCCCGGACGACGAGAGGACGAACTCGGACGCACCGCCGAAGAGGGCACAGTTGGCGAAGCAGGCCCTCCACGGGACCAGGTGGTCCGTGCGGGCGCCGACGACCAGGGTGTCGCATTCGACCTTGGACAGGTCGACCGTCGAACCGAGCACCGTGAGTTCACCTCGGGCCAGCTTGTTGTGCAGGAAGACGTCGAGGAACTGCGCATGGAGCGCGGCGGGCAGGGCCGGGGAGTCTGCGTTCCAGGCCAGCACGTCGAAGGCCGGAGGGTCCTCCCCCAAGAGGTTGTTGGCCACCCAGTAGTTCCAGATGAGGTCATTGGGGCGGAGCGCGGCGAACAAGCCGGCCAGCACCTTGCCTTCGAGCAGTCCCGACTGGCCGGACGCCCGGATCGAGTTCCGGACGACCGACGGCGTCCCGAACATGCCGATCATCGAAGGCACCTCGTAGTCGATCTGGGTGACGGCGAAGGTCGCCGCACGAACGAGGCTGCTGCTCTCCGCGGCCAGATGGCCGAGGAGGCTCGCCGCGGTCAGGCCTCCGGCACAGACACCCACCATGTTGACCGCGTCGCTGGCGCTGATCTCCGCCGCCGCGGCGAGGGCATCGGCGACGGCGGCGACGTAGGTGTCGAGGTTCCAGTACCGGTGCTCGCTGGTCGGGTTCCGCCAGCTCACGGCGTAGACCTGGAAGCCGCTTCGGACCGCGTGCTCCACGAAGCTCCGACCCGGGGAGAGGTCCATGACGTAGTACTTGTTGATCTGGGGAGGCACCACGACGACGGGGATCTCGCGCACGGTCGGGGTAGTCGGGGCGTACTGGATCAGCTCGCACACCTCGTTCCGGAAGACGACGGCGCCTGGCGTCGCGGCCAGGTTCCGGCCGACCTGGTAGGCGTCCGGGTCCACCGATCGTGGCATGCCGCGGTTGCGCACCAGGTCCCGGCCGATGTTGCGCAGCCCTCGGACCACGCTCCGCCCCCCGGTCTCGAAAGCGCGCTCGCAGGCATCGGGATTCAGCAGGAGGAAGTTGGTCGGGGCCAGGGCGGCGGTGATGTTGCTCAAGGCACACCGGGCGCGCTCCTCGGTGCGCCAGTCCAGGTCGGCATCGTCGATCAGACCGGAGAGGGCTTCGACCCAAGCCAGGTATGAGCGCCCGAGCCTGCTGAACAGCGGGTTGTCCTCCCAGGCTCGGTTCTTGAACCGCCAGTCCCGTGGCGCGGGTCGCACGTCGGACCGGTTCAGCACGATGCGTGCCAGCTGCGCACCCAGTTCCACGCCCCGCTTGGGCGCAGCCCACAGGGCGGTGCGGGTCGCCACCGACGCAAGGGCTTCCACGAAACCGAGCTGGTCCAGGGCGCCCAGGTAGTCGCGGGCCACCACGGCCGGCTCATACTCGGTGTGGGCCACCGTGGCGGTCACTCTGGACTCCGATCGACGAGGAAGTTCGACAGTTCGATTCTTCCCCGGTTCGATTCATAGCGACGGCAACGTGCACCGTCAAGGGTACGACGGCCTTCTTCGCTAGCCTCGGACGAGCGGGGTGCCGGAACCGGAGGACCGGGAACCCGCCGGACGACGGCGACCTCCGGCCGGCATGTGAGGGGTCACAACCGATGGGCGACGACGGATCGGCGGAGAACGCGAGCACCGCCAACGCGTTCGGTCAGTACCTGCGCTCGCAGCGCCACCTCGCGCAGTTGAGCCTGCGCCAGCTCGCCGGGCTGGCCAGTGTGTCCGATGCCTACCTCAGCCAGATCGAGCGTGGACTGCACCAACCCTCGGTCGGGGTGATCCGCGCCCTGGCGGAGTCGCTCAAGCTCTCGACCGAGGATCTCCTGGCCCAGGCGGCAGGGGTGGCTGCTGGGGCCTCTCCGCCGAGCACGGAGGAGGCCATCGGGAGCGATCCACGGCTGAGCGGGGAGCAGCGCAGGGCCCTGCTGGCCGTGTACCGGTCGATGGTCGGTCAGGGTGGGTGAGGCGGGGAGTCGGATTTCACACAGCGTTCACCGCGCCCCAACGCAGTCGAAACAGAGGGCGGAGAGCCTGGAACAGGTTCCACCGCCAGGCGCGATGCACCCGGGGACGCTGTGATGATCGACGTGAACGAGGACACCGGCGACGTGACGGGCCGCGTCGGCTGAGCCGGGCTTCAGCTGTGTGCCGTGGGGTCCTGCTCGACGTGGACGGCGTTCTTGCCGTGTCGTGGCAACCGTTGCCCGGCGCGGCCGAGTGCCTGCAGTGGCTCCGAGAGAGAGGCATCGACACGTGCCTGGTGACGAACACCTCGTCGAGGTCCCGCCGGGAGATGGCGCGGATCCTCGAGGACGGTGGGATGCCGGTCGACCCGACGGGCATCCTGACTGCGGTGTCGAGCGCGGCACGGTTCCTCCGTCTGAACTTCCCTGACGCCGCATGTGTGGTGGTCAACGACGGGCCCATTGGCGAGGATCTGGCCGACGTAGTGGTGACGGAGGACCCGGAGGCGGCCGGGGTCGTCCTGCTCGGAGGGGCGGGGCCCGCCGTGGGGTACGACGAGCTCAACAGCGTGTTCAACCTCGCCCTCGACGGTGTGCCCGTCGTCGCGCTGCACCGCAACAGCCGCTACCAGACGGCGCACGGCCCCGCCCTTGACATGGGCGCGTTCATCGTTGGGTTGGAGGCGGCCGCGGGGATCGAGATCCCCGTGCTCGGCAAGCCCTCGCCCGAGTTCTTCCGTGCCGCATTGGCGGCGATCGGCACCGATCCGGGCGAGACCATCATGGTGGGCGACGACATCGACTCCGACGTGCGCGGCGCCCAGGCCGTGGGCATCGCGGGTGTTCTGGTCAGGACCGGGAAGTTCCGGGCTGACGATCTCCGGGACGGCGGGGTGCCACCGGACCATGTGATCGATGCCATCGGGGACCTTCCTGCCCTCATCGAACACCTCTCTCGGTCGGGCGACGGCTGAGCACGGGCTCGTTTGGTTGACGACGGAGAGGCCAGTCGTTACGTTGCGGGCGAGCCTGACGGAGGGGCCGTCGCTCGGGGTGGGGAGCCATGAGCAGCGAGGGTGTGCGGCCGTTCCGATTCGCCGTCTGCGGTGACGCGCCCACGGCGGAACGCTGGCAGGACATCGCCCGACGCTCAGAGGACCTCGGGTATGCCACCCTGTTCGTCGCCGACCATTACCACCTGCCGGCGGGCGGATGCGGGTACCCCTCGCAACACCTGGCGCCGATCGCCGCGATGATGGCGGCCGCGGCGTGGACCACCGATCTCCAGGTCGGTACTCGGGTGGCCTGTATCGACTACCACGTGCCGGTGTCGTTGGCCAAAGAGGCGGCGACCATCGACATGCTGTCCGACGGCCGCCTCGTCCTCGGGGTGGGCGCCGGCTGGCACGAGCTGGAGTACCAGGCGATGGGCATCGAGTTCGCGGCCGCGCCGGATCGTGTGCAGAAGCTCGAGGATGTCGTTGCCGTCTTGAAGGCGCACTGGCGCGGCGAGCCCTTCGACTTCGACGGAGAGAAGGTGCAGATCCACGACTTCGTGGGCCTGCCCACTCCGGCGCGGCGCCCACGCCCACTCCTCATGGTCGGCGGCTCCAAGCGGCGCGTACTCTCGCTGGCCGGCCGGGAGGCGGACATCGTCAGCCTCAGCAACGTGATCAGCCCCGGCGTCGATGTCGCTGCGGACATCGCGCGCCAGGTCGAGCACGTGCGAGCGGCCGCTGGACGGCGGTTCGGCGAGCTCGATCTGGAGTTGATGCCCGTCTTGGTGGAGATCACGAACGAGGCCGAGGCCGCGCTCGATCGAGCGGCCGGCCTCTTCGGGGTGGAGCCCGCCTTTCTGCGTGACCACCCCCTGGTCCTCATTGGCACGGTCGAGCACGTGGCCGAGCAGCTCGAGAGTCGACGCGCCGAGCTCGGCGTCAACTACGTCACCGTTCCGGCCCACTTCCTCGACGCGCTGGCGCCGGTCGTGGCGCGCCTCAACGGACGCTGACGCACCGTCGCTGCCTCACCCGTTCCCGCTTCCTTGCTCGAGGACCCGGGTGATCCGTCGGTCGGGTACCAGCCAGACCACCGCCACGGCCACGTAGATGGCGATGGACGCCCACGGGGCCACGAAGGCAAGGCCCACTGCCACCAGATAGGCGATGGCCGAGAGGCGCCCCTTTCGGTCACTGCCGATGGCCACGGCCAGGGGAGAGTCCCGCGGGTGCACCGCCAGGAGGGCCCGGGTGAGCACGAAGTACGCGATGGCCGAGAGCAGGAGCACCATCCCGTACACCACGACCGGGGCGGTGTCCCGAGGGTGCTCGCCGAGCCACGACGTGGCAGCAGGTGTGAGTGACAGTGAGAACAAGAGCCCCATGTTCGCCCAGAGGACCCGACCATCGATGTGCTCCACCAGATGCATCAAGTGGTGATGGTTGTTCCAGTAGATGGCCAGGAACGTGAAGCTGAGCGCGTACACGAGAAGCTTCGGTATCAGCGGATTGAGATCGCCGAAGTCGTGCCCGGCCGGCGAGCGCAGATCCAGCACCATGATCGTCATGACGATCGCCACGACGGCGTCGGTGAAGGCCTCGAGCCTGCCCCTGGTCACCGCTCGAGCATCGCATACCTGACCACGCGGACTCCGGTCCAGGACCAAAGGCGTCCGTTCAGTGCAGTTGGCAGGACTGGCCGCCGTCGATGGGGATGATCGCCCCGCTGATGTACGAGGCCCGGTCCGAAGCGAGGAACGATGCCAGCTCGGCAACCTCCTCGGGAGTTCCCGGTCTTCCCATCGCCGAAGCTTTCATGAGGTCGGGGTACAGGTCCGACGATTCGGCCCCCATCCCTTCGGTCGTGACGATCATGCCGGGGCAGATCACGTTGGCTCGGATGCCCAGCGGTCCGTACTCGGCCGCTGCCGCCCTCGTCAGTCCGAAGACGCCCGCCTTCGCCGTGGCGTAGACGCTGGTCTCGAACGCGGCACCGAAGCCGGCCAATGAAGACCAGTTGAGGATGGAGCCACCACCACCGTCGCGCATGGCTCGGATCGCATGTTTGGTGCCCAGGAACACGCCGCGCAGGTCGACGTCGAGCACGCGGTCGTATTCGGCCATGTCGGTATCGGCCATCGGGCCGGCGGAGCCGAGCCCGGCCACGTTGAGCATGGCGTCGACGCGTCCGAACTCACGCAGCGCATATTCCATCATTGCCATCACGTCGGGCTCGCTCGACACGTCGACCTGGAACGGCCGGGCGCAATCGCCGAGGAGTGCGGCCGTCTCTTCCTGGGCCCCACTGATGTCGGCCGCGACGACCCGAGCGCCCTCGCGCACGAACACCCTGGCCGCCACCTTTGCCATGCCCGAACCGGCGCCGGTGATGACGGCGACCTTCCCCTCGAGCTCACCCACGATCCGACCTCGCCGGTTCCCTCGAGCCTGTTCTGCCGTCGCCCGGGCTCTGCGCTTGCGCACCCGTCCAGCGCTGCGGGCTCACCTCGAATGCACGAGGTTCGCCCGTGGGCACCGATTCCACGCAGAGGCACCTCCCGGTTCGCGGGTCCAGGTAGGAGCGGGCCAAGATCTGAGGTCCCGGTCCGCGCTCGGGGAGCGGCTCCTCGAGCACGGCGCAGCCGTCTGTCCAGTGGTCCGGTGCCATGGCCAACGGCGTGCCCGAATGCTGGGCGTAGGCGACCGGGCCCCGGTGGACCACGCCGGGATAGAGGGGGAGATCCTCCCCAACACCCAGCTCGGCGACGTCCTCCTGGCGCACCGTCTTTCTGGGCGCAGCGGCCCGGGCAAGCCGGTCGGCGCGGCGCTCCGACCGTCGCCGGCCCGTGGCGTCCTCGTCCACTGCTCCGGTCGGGTGGAAGACGACGCCGTACACGGAGGAGGCCTCGGCCGCGGTGATGCGCCCGACCGCGACGTCGCTCTCGACCGCCGAGACAAGGCGGTCCAGGGGGTCGCCGACGCCACCGCTCGATCCGGCGCGCATCTCGAAGGTGTCGCCCGGCTCGAGAACGATGCCCGCCGCCTTGGTGGAGACACGCTCACGTGTCCCGTCCTTGCGCAGGATCTCGTACACCGTGGTCGACCCGGGAGCGCCTCCGGCAGCACCCTCGAGGGGCAGCCATTCCCGCGTCCCGAGCATCTGTCCACCGAGGGCACCACCGCCGTGGGGCCGGATCTTCATCTGCACGCCGCTACCTGAGCGGTGTTCACCGGCCCCGTTCACCCCGGGTCGGACACGGCGCTCCACAATGAGCAGTGGGTACCAGGACTCGAGCACCTCCACGTCGGCCGACGAAGGTGATTGGGTCATGCCAACCGGTACGACGCCAAGGTCGGTTCCGTCGCGTACCTGTGACGCGCTGCCACCGGACCACGTGCCATCGACCATGCCCCAGACGGTCGGCTGCCCGTCGAAGTCCGTCCCCGACCACATGGCCAGGCTCAGCAGCGCCGCGCCGCTCCAACCGTGCACGAACCGGGCCGCAGGCAGCTCCGGGGTGCTCGCCCAGAGGGCCAGCCGAACGGCCTGCAGCATCATCTCCGCGGCCAGCGCCCCCACGTGCATGTGCCCTGCATTCATGGGTGCGGGGGGTTTGGCGTTGACAATGGTCCCCTCGGGGCACCTGAGCTCTATCGGAACCAGAAGGCCTTCCGTATAGGGAAGGTCGGGGGCGACGACCCGGGCGAACTGCATCACCATGGCGCTCTTGATGATGTACGGCTGCGAATTGAAGAAATGCGGTGCCTGAGGTGAGGCGCCGGTGAAGTCGAACGTCATGTGGTCGCCCGCGATGGTCAGCGTGCACGGGACGCAGAAGAGCTCCTCGTCCCAGTCGACCCATCCGACCACGCGGTACGTGCCGTCCGCCATGGCTTCGATCCGGTTGCGCAGCTCCCGCTCCGAGAGATCCTGGAGGGCCGTCATGCCGTCGACGAAGGCGTCCATGCCGACGGACTCGACGAGTTCGGTGACCTTCTCCTGTGCCACGTGCGATCCCGCGACCAGGGCGCGAAGGTCCATCTCGACCACCATGGACATCCGGACGTTGGTCCGCAGCAGGTCCCAGACGTCCGTCAGTTCCTCGCCGGACCGGAAGAGACGGACGGGGGGCACCCTGAAGGCTTCCTGGAAGCACTCGGTCGCCGTCGGGGCGAACGACCCCATGGCCATGCCGCCCATGTCGGCCAGATGCGCCGACATGGCGATCCACGCCACCCGCCGGCCATTGACGAAGATCGGGCGCTGGACGAACACGTCGTTCGGGTGCAGCCCCCCGCCGTTGTAGGGATCGTTGGCCAAGAAGACGTCTCCGGCCTCGATCAGGTCCCCGTAGCGGTCGATGGTGGCCCGGACGGCGTGCGTGGCGGCCACCCAGTGGTACGAGACCCAGCCCCCTCCTGCCACCAGCTTGCCGTCGGCGTCGAGCAATGTGGCCGAGAGGTCGTGGGTCTCCGTCGCGGTCGGACTCACGCCCGTGTGCTCGATGGTCATCGCCGCGTCCTCGGCGACCGCCTCGAGCCGACTCCGCAGCAGTTCGAGCGCAATAGGGTCGGTCACCTGGCGTGTCGCCCCGTCGGACGTGAGCGTCATCTGCGAACCTCCACGACGAGTGTCGATCGCTCGTCGACGGTCACGGTCGCACCGGGCGGCACCCAGATGGTGGTGTCGAAGCCGTCGACCAGCGCGGGGCCATCGACCTCGTGGCCCGGACGCAGGTCAGATGTCCGAAAGGTCGCCACCGCCGCGGGCTCGTCGTTGCGGCCGATCTGGACGGGCCTCGACCCGGCCGGTACCGCCATGGTGCGCGGCGACACGGGGTCCCGCGCGATGGCGTCCAGCGAAGCGCGGACGGTCCGCCCGATGCCGACCGCCCGGAGGCTCACGAGCTCGATCGGTGCCCCGAGCACGATGGAGCCCTGGCCGTACCGACGGGCGTATTCGCAGCGGAACTCTTCGGCCAGGTCCTCGAGGGAGGACTCTTCGAGCCATCCCGAGGTGAACGGTATCGACAGCTCCGAGATCTGACGCTTGAACCTCACGTCCACCTCGAAGGCGACCGAGCGGTCCTGCTCGGCCACCCCGTCGGCGGCAAGATCCTCGAGGACCTCGGACTCCAGCTTCCCGGCGAGCATCCTCAGCGGCTCCGGGTCGACCGGCATCGGCATCCCCAGGGACTGCACCCGGTCTCGACGGATGTCCGCGGTCGCCGCCCCGAAGGCGGACAGCACGGATGCCAGCTCGGGCACCAGCACCCGCCCCGCCCCGGCGGCCCGCGCGATCTCAGGCGTGAACAGCGACCCGCAGCCGCCGAACGAGATCAAGGCGTGCTGGCGCGGATCGAGGCCGCGACCGTTGAGCATCGATCGCACCGCCTTGACCATCCCGTCCAGTGCGATCTCGCGGATCCCCCACGCCGTCTCACCGGCGGTGAGGCCGATTCGACGGCCCACCGACTCACAGGCGTCGCGTGCGGCATCGACGTCGAGCGTCATGTCACCGCCCAGGAACAGGGTCGGATCGATGTAGCCGAGCACGACCAACGCATCGGTCACGGTGGGTTCGGATCCACCCCATCCGTAACACGCGGGTCCCGGGGTCGATCCGGCCGAGCGCGGGCCGACTCGCAGCATGCCCCGCGCATCGACCCAACCCACCGAGCCACCTCCGGCGCTGATCGACTCGACGTCGATCTGTGGCATCGCCGTCCAGATGCCTGCGAGCTCACCGCGGGTCCGGCGCGAAGCCTTTCCGCTGGAGATCACCGACACGTCGAAGGACGTCCCTCCCATATCGCAGGTGATGGCATCCTCGAGCTCCGACGCCGCCACCAGCGCGACCGACGCGGCGACGCCGGCCGCCGGTCCCGATGCGGCCAAGCCCAGGGGGATCCGACGGGCCTCGGCGACCGTGATCGATCCGCCACCGGAGTGCACCAGCAACAGCGGCACGGTCAGGCCGAGGCGGGTGAGCTCGTCACCGAGGGCCTCGATGCCCTCGTAGGCCCCCCCGACGTACGCGTTGAGCAGGGCGAACGTGGTGCGTTCGAACTCGCGCATCACGGGGTTGATGGCGGCGCCCGAGAAGACGGCCAGATCGGGGAATTCATTGTGGATCGCTGCCACGGCGATCTCCTCGTGGCGCGGATTCTTGAACGACCAGAGGAACGAGACCGCAATGGCGTCGACGCCCCGCTCGACCAGTAGGCGGGCCGCGTCGGCAATCTCCTCGGGTTCGAGGGGGTCCAGGACCTGGCCCTCCCGGTCGAGGCGCTCCTCGACGCCGACGACGAGGTTGCGGGGCACGATGGGCACCGGGTTGACGACCCACCCGTCGTCGAGCACCTGGCGGCCCTTGGAGAGGGGGATCGTGTCCTCGAATCCGGTCGTCGTGATCAACCCGATGGGTGGCCCGGACCGGGTGGCGAGCACGTTGGTCACCGCGGTGGTGCCGAGACCGAACCGGCTGACCTGGGGCAGGACCCCCTCGAGGGACGATCCCGCCCGGATCGCGGCCAGGCGGCACGCCTCGAGAACGCCACGTCCGAGATCGTTCCTCGTCGTCGGGGCCTTGGCTCTCCACACCCCGCGACGGTCCGTGAGGACCGCGTCGGTGAAGGTGCCTCCGACATCGATGCCGATGCACACGGTGCCCGACGCTGTCGCATCTGCAGCCCTCACCGGATCCCCCCGATCCTTCGCCGCCGATGGCCCCGACGTCCTCCGACGACCGGACCGGGCGAACGCGCTCATCCTAACGAGGCGATGTCCGGCCGGCTCGTCCGATCCGTCAGATGCGCGGTCGAGCCGAGGGACCGCGCCCGACTGGCGCGCGACTCCGGGTGCGCCCGGGGTCTCCGAGCCAGTTCTCGCAGATGCCAGCCATCAGGTCGAACGTCTCGTCGACGGCGATGCCCAGTTCGCGATCTGCTCCGTCCGTCATCCAGGAGAGGAGGGCGTTCCCGAACACCGCGAGGGCCGTGCCGGCCACCAGCCGGCAATGCCCGTCGGGCTCGGCCAGGTCGTGCCTGTCGGCCAAGGCGTCCGATATGGCCTCCCGCCATCGGACGCCGACCTGATAGCTGAGACCGGTGAGGACATGCGACCGGTTGATGGCCTTGGTCTGGCGGACGATCCGTTCGGGGTCCAGCTTGGCGACCCACTCGTTCTGGAGTGCCCGGCGCACGGCCTCGAAGTCGTCCTCGTCCGACGGGCGCTCGACGATGGCCCGCTGCAGGGCCGGGAGCTGATGGTCCCGCTCGACGAAGAGCGCTTCACCCTTCGAGCGGAAGTACCGGAAGAACGTCCCCTCCGAGACGTCGGCACGGGTGGCGATCTGTTCAACCGTCGTCGCCTCGTATCCCTGCTCGGCGAACAGCTCGAGCGCCGCATCCTCGATGCCGAGGCGGGTCCTCGCGCGCTTGCGGGCGCGGAGGCCCTCGGGCTTGGAGAGCTGACTCTCGGGCACCCGAACCGCGGTGACGGCCAACGGCAGCATGGCGAGAGCGTACCGCGGTTCAATATCGCGGCCCACTTCCAATTGGCAGCGGGCTCAAGTAGTTTGCCGGAGGCGGGCGCAGGGGCGCGCGCTGACAAGAGAACCGGGGACGAGAACATGAAGCAGCTGGCAGGCCAGGTCGCCGTCGTCACCGGATCAGCGAGTGGTCTGGGGCGGGGCATGGCAGAGCGGTTCGCCCGCGAAGGCATGACCGTGGTCGTTGCCGACAACCGGTTCGGTGAGGCCGAGACGGTGGCCACCGAGATCGGCAAGAGCGGCGGCCGGGCCGTCGCCATCGAAGTCGACGTCACGAACCGCGACTCGGTGGCCGCGTTGGCCGACCGGGTCGACGCTGAGCTCGGTGGCGCCTCGGTGCTGGTCAACAATGCCGGCGTCCTGTCCTACAGCCCCGTCCTCGAACCCGAGGAGAAGGGGTGGCGCTGGATCGTCGAGGTGAACCTCTTCGGGGTGGTCTACGGGCTCCAGGCCTTCGTGCCCAGGATGCTGGCCAGCGGCAGGCAGGGCCACGTCGTCAACGTGGCCTCCCTGGCTGGTGTGGTGGGCGCCGGCGGGCTGGACAAGAACCGCATCACCCTGGGCGACGGGGCGCCCGAGAAGGGCGCCATGTACGGCTACATGGCGACCAAGCACGCGGTCGTGGCCCTCACCGAGACCCTCGCCGGTGACCTGAAGGGGACGCCGATCGGTGTCTCGGTGCTCCTCCCGTCACATCACGAGAACACTGGTATCTGGGACAACTCGCCCCGCTACCGACCGGAGAGGTACGGGGGGCCCATGAGCGAGGAGGAGTACCGGGGCATTGCCGCCAACGCGGCGCAGAAGGCCGCGCAGTCACGTGTCGCCTTCAAGCGGGAGCCCCCCGAGTGCGCGGCACGCGTGGTCCGCGCCATAAGGGAAGGGCACTTCTACATCTTCACCCACCCCGAGAGCCGGCCGGCCGTCGAGCACCGCTTCAGGGAGATCATGGCGGGCTACGACGACGCCGAGGCGTTCAGCGAGGAGGAATGACCATCCTCGCAGACGAGATCATCGACTACCCCATGGTGGGGGAGCAGGCTCTCGACATCGATCCGCTCTACCGGGAGCTCCAACAACAGGGTCCCATCAAGGTGCGCCTGCCCTACGGTGAGCCGTGCTGGTTGGCCACCCGTTACGACGACGTCAAGCTGATCCACTTCGACCGCCGCTTCAGCAAGGAGCTGGGCCTCACCCGCGACATCCCTCGGCGGCACGAGTCGGGAGCGCCGAAGGACCCCAACATGCTCGCCAGCATGGATCCGCCGCGGCACAGTCGGCTTCGGCGATTGGCCATGGGGAGCTTCTCGCCCCCCAAGATCCGTCGGATGAGGTCGTGGGTCGAATCACTGATCGACGAGCTGCTCGACTCGATGGTCGAGTCGGGTCAGCCCGCGGATTTCTTCTCGTGTGTGTCGTGGCCGCTGCCCAACCTCGTCGTGACGGGAATCCTCGGGATACCGAGAGAGGACGTCCCGATCTTTCGGGGCTGGATCGACTCGATGCTGGTGACGAACGCCACGACGGAGGGGCGCCGGGAGGCGCAGGAGAGCCTGCGTGGTTACATCCTCGAAAGGATCACCGAGCGTCGCCAGCACTCGACCGACGACGTGCTCGGGGCACTCGTCGAGGCTCGAGACCAGGGAGACGCGCTGAGCGAGGACGAGCTGATCATGCTCTGCCTCAACCTGTTCCTCGGGGGCTTCGAGACCACTGTGGCCCAGCTCAGTTCGACCATGTACGTCCTGATGGCCAATCCCGACCTCTGGCGAGAACTGGTCGACGACCCCGACCTGTTGCCTGCAGCGCTCGAGGAGCTGTGGCGCTGGATACCGAGCCACCGCTACGGCTCGCCGCTCGTGCGCTGGGCCCGTGAGGACGTCGAGCTCAGCGGCGGCGTGGTCATCGGCGCCGGGGAGCCCATCCTGCCTGAGCGGGGTGCGGCCAATCGTGAGGAAGCCGTCTTCCCCCACGGCTGGGAGCTCGACTTCCACCGCGACGACCCGAGACCGCATCTGTCACTCGGCTTCGGACCGCATCACTGCATGGGCGCTCCGCTGGCCCAGATCGAGATCGAGGCCACGCTGGCGAAGATGCTCGCCCGCTTCCCGAATCTGCGGCTGGCTGTCCCGGCCGCCGATGTGCAGTGGTCACCGACCTCCTTCATGCGGTGCGTCGAAGCGTTGCCGCTCACCTGGTAGTGGCAGTCTCGGATCTCGAGGAGGTGGACATGAGCAAGTCGGCAGAGTCGGTCGTGCGGGAATTCGTCGAGTCGTGGCAGGAGTTCGATCCGGACCATCTCGCTTCGTTCTTCGGCCACGATGCTGTCATGGTGGACGGCCCTCGGGAGGTACGGCTTCGTGGCGCCGAGGCGATTCGACACGAGTTCGAAGAACAGAAGGCGATCATCGGTGGCGCCACGGCACAGATCAAGGCGCTGGTCTCCGACGGACGCACCGTCATGACCGAGCGAGTCGACACGGTCGCGCTCGGTGGGAGCCGGTTCACCATGGAGGTCGTCGGCGTGTTCGAGGTCGGCACCGACGGCAAGATCGAACGGTGGCAGGAGTACTACGACCAGAAGAGCGTCATGGACGCGGTCGAGGCCCTGGGCGGGTCTACCTTGGGTGGCGCGAGCCCGGACTGACTCCCACGACGCCCTGAGCATCGAGTTGGGCAATCTCGGCGTCCTGGTAACCGATCTCTCGCAACACCTCCTCGGTGTGCTGGCCGATGATGGGCGGAGCGCCCCGTATCCAGCCGGGAGTCTCTGAGAGCCGCACGAATTCCCCCGGTTGCTCGAGGCGACCCCATACCGGATGGTCGTAGCTGGCCACCCACTCGTTGACCTTGGCGTGGGGATCGTCGCACCAGGTGCCGCTTTGCTCCCGTGCGACCTCGCAGGGGACACCGGCCGCGTCGAGCCGTCGCTGCCATTCCATAGCCGATTCCCCCTCGAAGGCGGCCTCCAGCGCATCCGACGTCACGGTGGATCCCGTCGGCAGCCCGAGGAGCCGGTGCAGACGCTCCTGGTGACCCGGTCCCACAGCGGCGATGCAGATCCACCCCTGCCGCGTCTCGTACAACCGGTAATAGGGGCCGAGGCCGGTCTGTCTTCGGTCGAGCGGCGTGCGCCGCACCAGCCCGGCCGGCCCGATGAACTCGTCCGAAGCCAAGAGCATGCCGGCGCTCAGGATGTCCGTCTCCACGGCTTGTCCCTGACCGGTCTGCTCCCGCCGGTACAGGGCCTGGATGACGCCCAGCGCGCTCAGGGCCCCGCTCACTGCGTCGGTCATGCCGAAGCGATACCAGGTCGGATGGCCACCGGAGGAGGCGGCGCCCTGCTCGTACTCCAGACCGCAGAGCGCCTGAGCCATCTGGTCGGTTCCCGGCTTGCCGGCAAGGGGGCCGGTGCTTCCGTAGGCCGTGAGATGGCAGAACACCAATCTGGGGTTGAGCTTCCGGGCTTCCTCGTAGCCGAAGCCCAGGCGCTCGGCCACGCCAGGACGCAGGTTGTAGTGGAGCACATCGACGGTGGCGATGAGGCGCCGCAGGATCTCCTGACCTTCGGCCGACTTCAAGTTGACGGCGATGCAGCGCTTGCCGCGTGCACCGCAGACCCAGGTGGCGTCGCCCGGGGTTCCCACCGCGGCGGAGACCGGCTCGACCTTGATGACCTCGGCTCCGAGGTCGCCCAGGAGCATGGTGCCGAAAGGCCCGGCGACAGCCGTGCCGAGGTCGAGCACCCTGATGCCTTCGAGGGCGTGCCGTAGGGGGCGACCGGTGGGCGCCGGCCGCCCCGGCGGGGGGCCGGCGACCACGTCGAGGATCTCCCCACGATGCTGGTCGACCGACGGAGGTGGACCCTGGACCACGTCGGGGTGGTGCTCGAGGTGATAGGTGTGGCCGAGCTGGACCACCGGACCCATCCCGGGAACCTCGACCGTGGTCACCGCGCCGGTGTGCACCACCTGTGGGTGCTCGAAGACCGGCCCGGGCGGCTGCACTGGCTGGCACGGGATCTCGTGTTCCTCGAACAGGGCCACCCACTCGTCACGGGGCCTTTGCTTGAAGAGGTCCCGGGCCTGCTCGAAGAACTCCTGGCGCGAGGCTCGGTCCCCGGTCATGATGGTGGCCACGTCGAGCTCGTCCGGTGGGCGACCGAGGTGGGCCAGCGCAACCGACACGCCGTTGACCATGGGATGGAACCACTGGCCCTCGCTGTCCTCGAAGCACGGCGTCGGCCCCAGGTCCTTGTTCTCCCACATGGCCGACAGCGCGGCCGTGGGACGACTGGCCCGCTTCCAGATCTGCGTCGTCCACAGAAGGCTGCCCTGGGCCAGTGAGGTCTCGACCCGCTGCCCCGAGCCGGTGACCTCCCGGGCTCGCAGCGCCGCACTGATCCCGACCGCGGCCAGCAGCGCCGCTCCGAAACTGGGGAGAGGCACTCGGAGGAAGATCGGCCCTTCGCGCAGTCCGGGCTGCTCGTACTGCAGGCCGGATCGGGCCTGCACCAGGGCGTCGTACCCGGAGCGCGAACTCGAGGGCCCCGAGGACCCGTACCCGGTGATCGAGCAGTGGATCAGGCGCTGGTTGTCGGGCCGGAGGGACTCGTACCCGATGCCGAGGTGGTCAGCCACCCCCGGCGAGAAGCTCTCGATCACAACGTCGACCCTGTGCGCCAAGGCCCGCAGCACCTCGCGGTCGCCTTCGAGTGTCAGGTCGAGGACAGCGCTCTTCTTCCCGCGGTTCCACACGGTGTAGCCCGGCATCGCCCGGAACGGATCGCCGCCCGGGGGCTCCACCTTGATCACCTCCGCCCCGTGATCGCTCAGGAGCATGGTGGCCACCGCGCCGGCGGTCCCCCAGCTCAGATCGAGGACCCTCAGCCCGGAGAGGGTGGGCGTCATCGGCCCGCCCGGGCGAACGGCGGGTGGCGCGGAGGAGCGGGTTTGGGGGTCGATCCGGCCATCGTGTCATGGCTGGACGCCACGTCAAGGGACGGGACAAGCGGGGCCCAAAGACTCTGCTGCACGACCACGGGATCAGTTGCAATGGAGACGTGGCCGCGGTGGGCGGCAACAAGAGGAGGATCTCTCGAGTGAATGGTTCCGATGAAGGCGTCCCATCCCCTACCCGATCGGTGTCGCCGTTGAGCGACAGACGGCGAACCGCAACCGCGTGACCACGGGATTCCGTCTCGTTCTGGGGGTGCCCCAGATGATCATCGTCGGTGGGATCAGCGCCATTGGCTTCTGGGCCGGGGGATTGAGGGCGTCGGGAGCATTGGCTGCCGCCGCGTTCACCATGGCGTTCATATCGTGGTTCGCCATCGTGTTCACCGGGAGCCAGCCGCGCGGCCTGTGGGACTTCGCCGTCTTCTACATGCGTTGGCTGATCCGGGTGAGCGCCTACCTGGCCCTGTTGCGAGACGAGTACCCGCCATTCGGGGAGGGTCCGTATGCGTCCGAGTACCAAGTCGCGTATCCCGACAAGGACCGGGATCGGTGGTCCGTGGGCCTCAGGCTGATCTACGCCATCCCCCAGGTGGTCGTCCTGTTGTTCGTGAACATCGCGTGGCTCGTGACCACCGTGATCGCGTGGTTCGCCATCGTCTTCACCGGGAGGTTTCCGGAGTCCCTGTACGAATTCGGTGTCGGTGCGCTCCGATGGAACGTCCGGGTCCAGTCCTATGTGTTGCTCCTTCGTGACGAGTATCCGCCTTTCCGGCTGGCTCCATAGCCGGTGGCCCCGGCGCGGCGTCACCCTTAGTGTGGGAGGCGGACCAAAGGGGGCGTGGCGACCGAGATGACCGTTGCACTGGTGACCGGAGCGAGCCGGGGTATCGGCAAGGCGATCGCGGTGTCGCTTGCCGGGCTGGGGTTCGACGTGGCAATCACCGCCCGAACCATCGGTGAGGGGGAGCCGCGCGAGCACTCCTCGACCCTCCGCCGTTCGGACCGGACTCCATTACCAGGCTCGCTTTCCACAACCGCTGATCTGATCGGTGCCGCCGGCGCCCGGTGTCTGGTCGTCCCTGCCGACCTCACCGATCGGGGATCGGTCATCTCCGCCGCCGACGAGGTCGTCTCGGTGTTGGGGCCGGTGGATGTCCTGGTCAACAACGGGCGGTACGTCGGGCCGGGTCACATGGACCCCTTCGTCGAGACCCCACTCGAGCTGCTCGACCTGCATCTCGAGGCCAACGTCATGGCGCCGCTCGCCCTGTGCAAGCGGGTGCTGCCCGGCATGCTCGAACGTGGCTCGGGGACGATCGTCAACATCACCTCCACCGCGGGGTACGAGGATCCCCCCGCTCCAGCGGGGGACGGGGGGTGGGGTCTCGGGTACGGCATGAGCAAGGGTGCGCTGCACCGGATCGCCGGGATTCTCGCCCTCGAGCTCGGTGATCGCGGCATCCGCGCCTACAACCTCCAGCCCGGGTTCATTGCCACCGAGCGAATCGCGCAGGACATGGCGCGCTTCGGCTTCGACGCCTCGGCCGGCGCTCCTCCGGAGGTCGTCGGGGCCGTCGTGGCGTGGTTGGTCACCGCCCCCGACGCAGCAGAGCCGAACGGGCGCACGATCCAGGCACAGGAGGTGTGCCGCGAGCACGGGCTCCTGCCCGGCTGGCCGGTTGCCCCCGAGCCCGCAGACGTCGCCGGAGGACCCGCGTAGCCGTCTCTCACCTCAGCGTCCGAGAAAGGGAGGAAGAATGGCGGTCCCTGCGAGGCCCGACGGAGCCGGCGTCATAACGAAATTGAGCTCACGATCGGTGACCGACACCGTCACCCACCTCAGTGAGCTCATTCACGCGAAGGGTCTGAAGCTGTTCGCCGTGATCGACCAGCGCGCTGAAGCTCGCCAGGTCGGTTTGGACCTTCGGGAGACCGTGCTGGTCGTGTTCGGCAGTCCGGCCGCGGGCACACCAGTCATGGAGGCCACACCTCTGTCGGCACTCGATCTGCCGCTGAAGGTTCTCGTCTGGGACGACCTGGGGCAGTCCAAGGTGTCCTACGTCGCGCCATCGGTCCTGGCGGATCGTTACGACCTCGTTCCCGCTCTCGGCCAGCGACTGGCGGGTGTCGACGTCCTGACCGACGAGCTCGTCGAGTCCTAGGCCTCCAGCGGGGCCGCCCCGGGTAAATGGAAGACGCCCCTTGCTGTGCACGGGTTTCTGAAGTATAATACTCGGTATGCTACTTCGAAATCATAACCGGTGAGCATCCGACACGCGTTGTTGGCCCTGCTCAGCGAGGGTCCCAAGTACGGGCTGCAGCTGCGGCAGGAATTCGAGATCCGGACCGGGCAGGTGTGGCCGCTCAACGTCGGGCAGGTGTACACGACCCTCCAGCGGCTCGAGCGCGACGGGCTGGTCGAGTCCGAGGACGAGGCCACCGATGGTCCCCAGAGGGGCTTCCACATCACCGACGAGGGGGCTGCGGAGCTGGCCCAGTGGCTGCGTACGCCGCCCGACTTCTCCTCGCCACCGCGTGACGAGCTCGTGATCAAGGTGCTGGTGGCGCTCGGTCTGCCCGGGGTGGACGTGCACGAGGTGGTTCAGGTGCACCGGCGCTATCTGGTCGAGCTCATGCAGCAATGGACGCGACTCAAGGAGGACGAGGCTCGTTTCGACTTGCACTTCGCCCTGGTCGTGGACGCAGAGCTCTTCCGGCTCGACTCGCTGGTCCGGTGGCTGGACATGGCAGACGGACGACTCAAGAGGGCGGCAGCAGGCGACACGGCGCCGGCATCGCAGCCGGCCCCCCTCCCCAGGGCTCGGCGCAAGGTGGATTCACCATGAGTTATCTCGAACTGCGTGACATCTCCAAGATCTACGGAGAAGGAGCCACCGAGGTCCATGCGCTTCATCGCATCGATCTGTCGGTCGACGCGGGGACGCTGGTGGCCGTCATGGGCGCCAGCGGCTCGGGAAAGAGCACGCTGTTGACCATTGCCGGCAGCCTCGAGAGCCCAACCAGTGGTGAGGCCTATGTCGGGGGCCGCCCGCTCTCCTCCCTCTCACGCAACGGCAGAGCGCGGCTGCGTCGCCAGTCGATCGGCTATGTCTTCCAGGACTACAACCTGCTGGCCGGGCTCAGCGCATTGGAGAACGTGTCCCTCCCGCTCGAGCTCGACGGCGTCTCGGCCCGCAAGGCTCAGGCGATCGCAATGACGTCACTCGAGGAATTCGGGCTGATGGACCGGGCTTCGCACTATCCCGACCAGCTCTCGGGTGGCGAGCGCCAACGGGTCGCCATCGCCCGGGCCGTGGTCGGTGGACGCCAGCTCCTCCTGGCCGACGAGCCATCCGGCGCGCTCGACTCCACCAACGCCGAATCTGTCATGCGTCTGATCCATGCGGCCTGCCATCGGGGGATGGCTGCCGTCGTGGTCACCCACGACGCCCAGCTCGCCTCGTGGGCCGACCGCGTGGTGTTCCTGCGCGACGGCCGCATCGTCGACCAGACGCTCCCGCCCGAGAGCCCCGACGCGCTCCTGGCCGATCTCCCGAAGCAATGAATGCCGGCATCCTCGACGGTCCCCCCGCCCCGTCGGCCCCTGGGCGGAGCACGGGCGGCGTCCCGGCTCGTCGGGCCATGATCCGCTGGGCCTGGCGACTCTTCAGGCGCGAGTGGCGGCAACAGATCCTCATCTTGCTCTTGGTCACCGTCGCGGTGGCTGCCGTCGTCGTCGGATCGGCCGTCGCCACCAATACGCCGTCCCCGGCCAATGCGGGCTTCGGGAGTGCCCAGGACCTCGCGGTCTTCAACCTCTCGGCTCCCACGAGCAAGTCGGCCACGCAGGGGCTGTCGACCGTGGAGGCCCGGATTGCGGCGCTGTCCCGCCGCTACGGCGCGGTCCAGGTGATCGAGAACGAGACGCACACCGTTCCCGGCAGCACGCAGACGTACCAACTACGGTCCCAGGACCCGCATGGCCCCTATGCCGGGCCCATGCTTCAACTGCTCTCCGGCCACTACCCCGCGGGGACGAACCAGGTCGCCCTGACACCAGGGCTGGCATCCGAGCTCGACCTGCATGTCGGCGACACCTGGGCCCAGGGGGGCAAGAGGGTCGTCGGGATCGTGCAGAACCCCCAGAGCCTGCTCGACGAGTTCGCGCTCGTCCCGCCAGGGCAGGTCTCACACCCCACCACGGTGGAGGCCCTCTTCGACGCCGCAGGTGTGGACCCGGGCCGGATCGGATCCAACGTCTCCACGCCGGCGCAGAGCGCCAACACCAACACGATAAATCCCGGGACCATCGTCCTGGCGCTGGCGACGGTGGGGATGCTCCTCATCGCCCTGGTGTCGATCGGCGGATTCACCGTGCTGGCGCAGCGTCGGATGCGCTCTCTCGGAATGCTCGAGTCCCTGGGGGCCACGGATCGCAACGTCCGGATCGTGCTGGAGGCCAACGGCGCCATGGTCGGAATGGTGGGCGCTCTGGCCGGATTCGCGCTGGGGTTGGTGGCCTGGTTGGCCTACCGACCGCACAACGAGCAGAGCGCGCACCATCTCATCGCCATGTTCGCCCTCCCGTGGAACGTGATCGTGCCGGCGATGGTGCTCGCGCTCGTTCGCGACCTTCGTTGCCGCTGGTTACCCCGCGCGCGCCATCACACGCATCCCGGTCGTCACCGCCCTGGCCGGGCACCCCGCGCCACCGCGCCAGGTCCACCGATCGTTCGTCCCAGGTGTGATCGCACTCGTCATCGGGTTCGTGTTCTTCTCCCTCTCGGGAGCAGGGCACGAGGGCAACGGTGTGAAGTGGCTGGTCCCCGGGTTCGTTGCTCTGGTTGCCGGAATCATCCTCGTGTCCCCGTTCTTCCTGGCGCTGTTGGCGCGAGTTGGACGAAGGTCACCGGTGGCCATCCGCCTTCCGTTGCGTGACATGTCGCGGTACCGAGCCCGTTCCGGCTCAGCCCTCTCGGCCATCAGTATCGGCGTGCTGATCGCGGTGGTCGTCTGCGCCGTCGCCGTAGCCCGCTACAGCAACGTGTTCGACTACGTCGGGCCGAACCTGGCTTCGAACGAGCTGGCCGTGTGGAGCCCGCCGCCCGCCGGGACCGAGCTCATCAGCCCAGGACAGAGAGGCCCCCAAACCGCGCTGGTGCCCCCGAGCGCCCAGTCACAGGAGGGGACCGTCCACTCCATCGCCTCCGCCGTCGGCGCCACGGCCGTCGTCGAGCTGGACAATCCTGCGGCCAACCTGCAGAACCCCAGCGCCTCCGGCCGGCAGTGGAGCGGCGCACTCTACGTGGCGACCCCCACGTTGCTGCGGGCTTACGGCATCGACCCGTCCTCGGTCTCCTCCGACGTCGATGTCCTCACCTCGCGCCCCGGTCTGTCCGGCTCGGGCGTGGAGCTCACCTACGGAGGGAGCGGGAAGGGCGGTGGCACCCTGGTCGGTCCAGGCTTGGGCGGTCCTGGTGGCGGCGGGGCCCCGGGTCGGGGCGACACGAACTCCTGTCCGGCCGGCTCGTGCGTCGCCGACCCGGTGGTCCAAGAGGTGAGCCAGTTGCCCACAGGCACGTCAGCACCGAACACGCTTATCACCGAGGGTGCGTTGCACCGGCTGCACATCGCGAGCGAGAGCAGCCTCGACGGCTGGATACTCCAGGCCCAGAGCCCGATCACATCGGCTCAGATCACCAACGCCCGGGCGGCAGCGGCCACCAACCAGCTGAGCGTGGAGTCGAAGAACAGCGCGCCGACGTCGTCGGAGATCGTCGATTGGGCCACCGTGTTCGCCACCGCGCTCGCCCTGGGCATCCTCGCCATGAGCGTGGGCCTCATTCGCAGTGAGACCGCCAGCGAGCTACGGACGCTCACGGCCACCGGCGCCAGCTCGCGCACCCGGCGCACCCTGACGGCAGTGACCGCCGGTGGCCTGGCCTTCCTGGGCGCGCTGCTCGGGACGGTGGCCGCCTACGTCGGGCTGGCGGGATGGTTCCGCTCGAACCCGCTCGAAGGTGGCCTGTCGGACATCATCGACCACATCCCCTGGAACAACCTGTTCCTCGTCGTGATCGCCATGCCGGTCCTGGCCACCGCCGTGGGCTGGATCCTGGCGGGACGAGAAGCGACCGGGATCGCCTCTCGTCCGATGGAGTAGGTCCCCGGACCGCCGCCTCCTGCGTCAGGGCTGCTTGCCCAGCTCCTCGTCGATGGCCGAGACCAGCCCGGGATCGTCGGGCGTGACGGTCGGGGCGAAGCGCGCCGACGACGCTCCCGTCCCGGGCGATGAGGAACTTCTCGAAGTTCCACAGGACGTCGGGATCCTCGGTCGGGGTCATCCCGTGACCCCGAAGCGCCTCGCGGAACTGCTCCTTGGCCCCAGCGGTGGGGACTCGCCGGGTCAGCTCGGCGTAGAGCGGGTGCTGATCATCCCCGACCACGCTGACCTTCGAGACGACCGGGAAGGTCACCGAGTACTGCGTCGAACAGAAGTCCGCGATCTCGGCGTCGGTGCCGGGTTCTTGACCTCCGAAGTTGTTGGCTGGGAAGGCGAGGACGGTGAACCCCTCTCCCTGCTTGCCTTGGTGGAGAGCCTGGAGGGCTTCGTATTGCGGGGTCAACCCGCACTTGGATGCCACGTTGACGACCAACACGACGTCTCCTGAGTAGTCGGCCAGCTTGCCGGCACTCCCGTCCATCCTCTGGAATTCGATCGTGTTCAACGCTGTCATCGTGCACCTGCCTCGTGGTCCAGTCCCGTCACCGCGGAGCCTAGCGGTCAGTCCGCGAACCGGGCTCGGACGTCGGCCCGGGTGACGAGAGGAGAGAGCGAGTCGCCGCCGGGGTTCCCGAGGGCGATCCCGCCGTCCACGTTGAGTGTGTGGCCCGTCACGTAGCTCGCCCGCTCCGACAGGAGGAACATGACGGCGGCGGCGACCTCGGCGGGGGAGCCCTTGCGGCGCAGAGGGATCGAGTTCGCCACGTCGTCGCCGGCCGCTTCCATGCCGGTACGGGGGGTGCGGATCATCCCGAGGGACACCACGTTGACCCGGATCCCTCGTGGACCCCATTCGAGCGCCATCGTCCTGCTGAACGACTCCAGTCCGGATTTGGCTGCGGCGTACGCCGCCAGGAGCGGTGCTCCACGGGAGGCAAGGGAGGAGATGTTGACCATGCTGCCGGGCTCACCCCGGGCGATCAGTGACCGCGCCACCTCTCGGCAGGACACCACGGCGTAGCGGAGATTGCGGGCCATGACTCGGTCGAGCGCGGTCAGGTCGAACTCGGCGGTCCGTTGGTAGTCCTCTGCGAGATTGCCCCCCACCACGTTGACCACGTGGCCGAAGGGGCCGAGCTCGTCCACCAGCGACGCCACGCCATCGACAAGGCGAGCCTCGTCGGTGGCGTCGGTGACCACGGCGGCACACACCGCCCCGGTCGACGTGATCTCGGTGAGGACGGACTCGGCATGCTCGCCGATGTTGGTGATGATGCCGACAGCTGCTCCGGCGTGAGCGGCCGCCAGTGCCACGGCAGTCCCGATCCCGCCTCCCGCACCGCCCACGATCAAGCAGGTCCGTCCGGCCAGGTCGTTGCCGGCAGTCACCACCTGCCCCCCTTCAGCGCGCCACCGTAGCCTTCCTGACCATATCGCGGCAGGGGAATGATTCCCTGGCCGATCACCGTCCTCGTGAAGGTCGTGACGGGCCGACGCGCGACCTCCTCTTGTCCTCCCCTGCGTCAGGAGCGGCCGGAAAGTACGGCGAGTCCCTCCCCGGTGAGATCCCGGTGGGACCCCTGGCGACCGGTCATGGCCAGGACAAGAGACTGAAGGGGTCCGACGACCTCGGGCCCGTCGCCGTGGGACCATTCGGCGTCAGTGGCCCGGAGTTGGAGTCCGGCGATTCTGCGCTTCGCGCCGATGAGGAGATTGGAGTTCTTCCAGCTGTCCGCCACCGCGACCAGCGCGGGCTGCGGACTGTTGTGGGTAAGGCCGAGCGGTCGGCGGATGTCCTCGCCGTGGACCACGATCTCGCCGAGCATGGCCATGACCGGTGCCGGGGGGTGGTTGGTGGTCGTGGTTCGTGCCCGGAGCCGCCGGACCAGCTCGTGGGGACCCAAGCGAGCCATGCGGGTCGCCCCACGAGCCGTGAAGACATGGAAGCGGAACCCGGCGCCGATGAGCTCCTTGTAGAAGTTCGGGAATGTCTGCTCCGCCGCGGCAACCACGTGCCCGGTGGTCTCGTGGACGGTCCACCCGTCGCACCACGAGTCGGTGGCCCATTGCGCGGCCGTGAGGTCCTCGAGCGTGTCCGCCAGGTCACCCCGCTCGGCGTGGATGTGCCTCCAAACCTCGTGGGCCTTCATGCGGACGACCGCGCTTCGGACGGTGCTCCGCAGAGATGCAGGCGTGTCGCTCGTAGGGTGGGCATGCTCGAACGTTAGTGAATCCTTACGTAAGTATCAACTCATAGATGCCGGGCGGCCGCATGCTTTCACTCCGCCGCGCCGGACGCGGTGTGGCGAGCACAATGGGCTGGCCGATCGGCGGGTGGCGAGGAGATGCCGCGACTGCGAGGAGGGTGAAGTGAGCGAAGTGCGAACCGAAGGCCCGGAGCTGCACGAGTACCGCCTCGAAGCCCGAAGATGGCTGGCCGCGAACGTGCCACGAACGACGGTGAGGGGCAATCCCGAGGAAGAATTCGAGTCCGACCCGCAACGCCTGGTGTTGCTGAGGGACCGCCAGCGGAAGCTCTACCAGGCCGGCTATGCGGGTTTCTCCTTCTCAGTGCAGTACGGGGGGCAGGGCCTGACACTCGAGCATGAGAGGGTCGTTCTGGAGGAAGCGACTGGTTATGAGATGCCGGGACGGAATTTCGGCGTCTCGATCAACATCCTCGGCGCAACCCTGGAACGGTTCGGAAACACCGAACAGAAGCTTGCGCACATTCCGAGCATCCTTTCCGGCGCCGAGCTGTGGATCCAGCTTCTCTCCGAGCCGAGTGGTGGCTCGGATCTGGCCGGACTCCGTTCCAGCGCCATGCGGGACGGCGCGTCGTTCATCGTGAACGGGCAAAAGACGTGGAGTACTGCGGCCGATCTCTCCGATTTCGCACTTTGCCCTGTGCGCACCCGGTGGGACGTTCCGAAGCACAAAGGGATCTCGATGCTCATTGTGGACCTGAAATCCCCGGGCGTGGAGATCCGGCGCATCAAGCAGATCGACGGCCGCACCAAGTTTTGTGAGGTGTTCCTGACCGACGTCGTCGTCCCGGCTGCCCACCTTGTCGGCGAGGAGAACGACGGGTGGAGAGCGGCCCGCGGCCTCCTCGAGATCGAGCACTCCTGGTCGGGCCGTAGCCGGAGCCGCGTGGCCGACGGCAACCGATCCGTGGCCCCGTTGGTGTCCATGGCGACCAGGGGCGTTGGCGTGAACGCGGGAGTGCGACGGAGCATCGTGACGCTTCACGTGGCGTCTGTCACACAGAGGCTTCTCTCGGAGCGGATCTCCAGGGCTGTGGCCAGCGGAACAATTCCGAACGGGTACGGCGGCCTCGTGAAACTGGGCAACGACATCATCACCCAGCGCCGAGGCGAGTTGGCTCTCGCGTTGTCCGGGTGTGACGGCGTCACCTGGGCGGCCGATCATCCACTCGGCCGCCAGTGGTCCGACGTCTACCTGCAGAGCCGGAGCGCCACGATTCGCGGTGGCACCGTCGAGATCCAGAGAAACAACGTCAGTGAAAGGGTCCTCGGACTTCCTCGTGAACCAGCCCCTGACATCGGAGCCCCGTTCAACGAGATTCAGCACAACTGATGCACCGCCGTTGGCGCCCTGTCCCTGAAACCCTTTCCCTTTCCCCAGGGAATGTTGCCCGCCGTGCTGTGGATTCGACCTCCAGGGCTTTCCGGCGCCGATGCTACGCTCGGCAAAACAGTCGGCGGCCATACGGGGGAGCATCGTGGAGGCGAAGACGTCGTCAGCATCGTCGGGGAGGCCGTATGCCCTGATCTCGACGGACTGTCATGCGGGAGCCGACCTCTGGGACTACAAGCCCTACCTCGAACGGCGCTGGCACGATGAATTCGACGCCTGGGCTTCCTCGTTCGAAGATCCCTGGGGCCAGGTCGATCCCGACTCTGACTACAAGGCCGGCGTCTCCTCGTTCCTGTCGCCCGTCAGCTGGGACAGTGTGGGTCGTCGCGAGATGCTCGAATCTCAGGGCGTGGTCGCCGAGGTGCTCTTCCCCAATACCGCGCAACCGTTCTACCCGAGTGGTGCGCTCACCGCGCCGGGGCCGCGCAGCCGCGACGAGTACGAGCACCGCTGGGCCGGTGTGCAAGCGCACAACCGATGGTTGCGTGACTTCTGTGACGACCTACCGGGCCGACGCTTGGGACTCGTGCAGCTGTTCCTCGACGATCTCGATGCGGCAATCGAGGAGGTGCGCTGGGCGAAGGAGTCCGGACTCAAGGGGGTGCTGCTTCCCCCGGACCACCACCTCGGTATCACCAATCTCTACTACTCGGAGCTCGATCCGTTGTGGACGATCTGCGCCGAGCTCGAGATGCCGGTCCATCGCCATGCCAACGCGCCTTCGTCCGACGAAGGTGGCGGCGCGTCGCCGCGCCGCGGCTCGCGCTGTGGGTGTCCACGAGTCCTACTACTTCGGGCGACGGGCGCTCTTCCAGCTGATTCTGGCCGGGGTGTTCGAGCGGCACCCGACGCTTCGTTTCATACTCACCGAGGTCGGGGGCTCCGCCTGGGTGATCCACGAGTTGCGATCGTTGGACCGGCTCGTCACCGGCGCGCACCATGACGGCAGCATCAATGCGATGTTTGCCGCCGAGGCTGCCGACCAGCTCTCGATGCTGCCCAGCGAGTACTTCCGACAGAACTGCTTCGTGAGCACCTTGCTGTCGAGCGGAGAAGTGGCCAAGCGTCAGGAGATCGGAATCGGTCAGATCCTCTGGGGTATCGACTTCCCACACCACGAAGGGAGTGCGCCCTACACACGGGAAACCATGCGAGCGTGCCTTTGGGATGTGCCCGAAGCCGAGGTGCGCCAGCTCACCTCTCTGAACGCCGCACGTGCTTACGACATCGATCTCGACCTGCTTCAGACGTTGGCCGACGAGATCGGCCCGACAGTCGAGGAGGTCGCCACTCCGCTCACTCCTGATGACCTACCCGATGACCCCAACTTCCGTTGGCTGACGGCGTCGGTGGGAGCAAGCTAGGAGCTGTCCGAGCGGACACCACGGCTCGTTCGTCGGGATCAGGATCAGGTTCCCTGGCCGGACACCCCAGCTTGTGCCTGGGATGCGGAATCGGCCGAACCGAGCTCGACCGGCCGGGCATCGGTCATGTCGACGATCTGGTCGACATGTGCCGCGATCGCCTCAGCCGTCATGGCGTCGTCCAGGTAGCCCTGGTTCTCAGAAAAGGCCATCCGCAGCACCTGCCCGCCTCCACACACCAGAATGACCCCATTGAGTGGGCACGTCTCGTGGGCAAGGTAGATCGCGGCCGGCGATGCCAGTTCGGGCGGGTACGTGCCCATGGTCTGCTCGAAGTGCTCCTTCGGTAGGTCGTAGACCTTTGCCATGATCTCGGGTGCCGAGAGCCGGGTCCCCGCCCGCGGCGAAAAGCCGTTGACGGAGATCCCGTACTTGGGTCCTTCGGCGGCGAGGGCGAGGGTAAATCCGATTGCACCACCCTTTGCGCCCCCATACGCCGTCATCTTTTCGTGGATCCCCAGTGGCCCCTCCGAACAGGTGTTGACGATCCGCCCACCGCCAGATTCGACCATGCGGGGCCACACAGCCTTCGAGACATACACGACGCCCAGATAATGCACCCCGAGCAAGCGCTGGAACTGTTCGACCGTCTGATCCTCGAAGAGCTCGGGATCGCCAATGCCTGCGTTGTTGATGAGTACATCGACACGCCCGTACGTGTCGATCGCCATGTCGACCATCGCCTGAGCTTCGTGTTCGTCGGCCACCGAGCCGCAGACGGCGATGGCCTCTCCGCCGGCGGATCTGATCTCCTCCACCACGTCGTCGGCGGGTTCCGACGACCTGCCACCACCATCCACAGCACCGCCGAGGTCGGCGACGACCACTCTTGCCCCCCTGGCACCCAGCGCCAGCGCGTGGCAACGGCCCACACCGCGACCGGCACCGGTGACGATGGCCACCTTTCCATCGAATCGCAGCTCGCCCATCGCGCCCTTCCCCCTTGTGAGCCCGGTCTCCGCTCGCTGGCAACCAGCGAGCGGTCCCTCCATTGTCGACCAGTGTCTACCTGACGCGAACGAGTGCGTGACGTGAACGAGTGATAGACCGGACAGCGTTGGTCGCCGACCCGGTTGAGCCGGTGATCGATCGTCTCTTATGATCGCAGCACTCAACTGGGAGGCAAGCCCGGATCATCGTGACTCCTACTCCGGGCTCGATCACCGGGGAAGTCCCGGCAAGGTGGCGTGAATCTGGAGTCACGAAGGGGGTACCACCGTGGCCGAATTGAAGACTCGAGACGTGGGCCCGGGATTCGGGACCATCGTTGAGGGATACCAACCGTCGATGTTGGACGACGCCGGGATCGTGGCGACGTTGCAGGAACTGTTCGACACCCGCGGAGTCATCGTGATCCGTGGTGTCGAGTTGTCCTACGCGGAACAGACCCAGATCTGCGAGCTGTTGATTCGCAAGAGCGCAACGACTCCCAGCGACGTGCCGACGGAGGACCACTGGTACGTCTCGAACGTGAGGCCGAATTCCGCGGCGCCTCACGGGCGGTTGCAGTTCCACATGGACACCGCATGGGCCGACAAGCCCAACGAGATCGTGTCGCTCTATGCTTCCGAACTCGAACCCCCAGTGGCGCCCACCAGCTTCGTCAGCATGGTCGAGGGGTACTCGAAACTCCCCCCACAACTTCGCGCTCGCCTCGAGGGCCTGGAGGCGATCAACAGCGCTGGTCAAATCCGGCGGCGAGGGGACCTGAGCGATGTCCTCCTCTCCCCGGTCGAGAATCCACCCTGGACACGCAAGCCCGTCCTGCTCACACACCCGCGCACCGGCGCACGCTTGGTCTATGTGTGCGAACAGAACACTCGCGAGATCGTTGGCATGGACCCACAGGAGAGCGAGGCGCTGCTCGACGAAGTGTTCGATCACCTCTATGCCCCGGCCCACGTATGGGATCACGCCTGGGAGCTCCACGACCTCGCCCTTTGGGACAACCTGGCCGTTCAACACGCTCGACCGAACGTCCCCGCCGATGGGCCAGTTCGGACTCTACGCAAGGTGGCCACACCGATGCCATCACTGGCACCGGACGAGATCCCCGTCTACACAAATGCCGTCTGATCCAACCTCTGGCCCAGTGTCGCCCGTCGCCCTTCGTCGGATGACTCGCCCATCAAGTCGCAGACTGAGGAGCCTCCCATGAATCAATTCTCACTCGCAGGGAAAGTTGCGCTCATCACCGGAGGGGGCCGTGGCATCGGCGCTGGCATCGCCCGCGGCTTTGCCGAGGCTGGAGCCACCGTTGCGGTCGTGGCTCGTACACAAGCCGACGTCAATGCCGTCGCCAAGGAGATCGAAGAATCAGGGGGTCGGGCACTCGCCCTCGCGGCGGACGTGAAGGACCTCGACGCACTACCCGACGTCATCGATCGCACCGTGGACGAGTTCGGGGGTCTCGACATCCTCGTGAACAATGCCGGCGGCGAGATCTCACCCCCCTTTCTCGACACGCGGGTCGACCACATCAAGGAAGCACTTCACTTCAACGTGCTGGTGCCCTTCGAGCTGTCCCGTTTGGCTGTACCGCACCTGCTCGAACGGCCTGGCGCGTCCATCTTGAACATCAGCTCCCAGACGACGCTGGTGTCGGTTCGCGGCTCGCTCGCCCATCACACCGGCAAGACGGCCGAGTCGCAGCTGACGCTTTCGATGGCCGCCGACTTGGGACCGCGAATCCGGGTGAACGCCCTCTTGCCAGGTCCAATCGTGACCGAGGCGCTGCAGCGCTACTGGGACGAGAAGGACGACTCGTTGCGTCACGTGCTCGCCGACCACACGCGGATGAAACGCCTTGGGACCGTCGAAGACGTGGCCAATGCCGCCATCTTCCTCTGTTCCCCTGCGGCAACGTGGATCACGGCGCTGCTCATGGAGCTCACTGGCGGCAAGATCGACGAGATCAGGCCGGTCTATCCGGATCTTTGATTCGATCGGAGCCCTCGAGCACGTGCTCCGTCTTGCCTGCGCAGGGAGGTGGACTGGCGTGTCGGGTCACCAGGTTGTCACCTCGGCGACGTGACGCTCGTGGTTTCGGGAATGGTCGGGTCCTGAGCCCAGCGCTCGATGATCTCGACGTCGTACTCGGTCAGGCCGACTGCCGGATCGACGGGAAGCAGCAGAGTCGATGGTCCGCGAGCCTCGGCCCACTCCCACGCCGGCTTGGGAATCCGATCATCGATCCAGACAAGCGATCGCTCCCCAACGGACTCCATGACCACGGACAGCTTCTCCACGTTGCCGTTGCGTGCCACGGCAAAGGTCAGATGTGGCACTGATCGTAGCCACGGGACCAGCTGGGCGAACAGAAGCGGAGCCGCGTCGTTCCATCCCGACGCCCACAACAAGTCGCCGGCCACGGCGAGGCGTTCCAGGAGGTGCGAAAGGTTGTCGCGGACGGTCACGTGTGCGCCTGTCCCTTCGGCCAACAGCAGATGATCGCTGCGCCCCGGGCCTGGCACGGGCTCGTCGATATTGAGCACCCCGTCGACGTCAAGAAGTATCAGCGACCGCTCCTGCTGATCCTTCGTCAGCGCGCTCGACGCGGTCATGGCGACGCTGGCCTTTCCGTCCGGCAAGTCTCTCGGAGTCCCCCAATCTGGCGACCCTTGTTCTCTGAGACCGTACTGGTGCTACCCCCTTCTGTTGTGGGCCAGGTGAGGCCGTGACTTGACATGCAACCATTTGCCTGCATAATAAGAGGCAGTCGAATGGTTGCATAATGGAGGAGGAGCAATGCCGGACATCAGACACCGTGTGGCCATCTCGGCCCCGTTCGAGAGCGTGTACGAAGCAGTGGCAACGACGGAGGGAATCTCCGAATGGTGGACCCGTGACGGGGTCCGAGGGGAGTCGACGCGAAGGTTCCAACCTTCGAGTTCTTCTTCGGTCAGCCCGAACCGGCCGCTGTCATGGAGGTCACTCGGCTCGAGTGACGACGGCCAGGTGGCGTGGAGCTGCGTCGGCGGCGCCGATGAGTGGATGGGGACCAAGCTGACCTTCGACCTCACCGAGACAGACGGCGAGACCGTTGTGCTGTTCACCCACGCCGACTGGCGAGAGCCCGAGCGAGTTCATGGCCCACTGCAGTGCCCGGTGGGCCTACTTCCTGCTCAGCCTAAAGTGCCTCCTCGAGACCGGAAAGGGCACGCCGTTCCCGGACGACCTGAAATTCTGAACACAGAGGTGGAGCCACTGACTGTCGACGTCTTCAAGGCGCTCGCCGACCCGAGTCGCCGGCATCTGCTCGATCGGCTGAACGCTCGCAACGGACAGAGCCTCCGGGAGCTCTCCGAGGGTCTGGACATGACCCGGCAGTCCGTCAGCAAGCACCTGGCGATCCTCGAGGCAGCCAACCTCGTGACGACGATCCGACGCGGGCCGCGAGAAGCTCCACTACCTCAACGCCGTGCCGATCAACGAGATCGCCGAACGTTGGATCAATCGCTACGACCGAGGACGAGTCCGAGCCCTCTCGGACCTCAAACGAGCACTGGAGGAGTCACCCGATGGAGCAACCGGAGTTCGTCTACACGACGTACATCAGGACCACGCCCGAACGCCTGTGGCAGGCACTGACCGATCCGTCGTTCACCCGACGGTGGTGGCAGACCACCTTCGAGACGGACTGGAAGGTGGGCTCGTCCATGATCTGGGACAACAACGGCGTCGTGATCGCCGATCCGGACCAGGTCGTCCTCGAATCCGATCCGTATCGCAGGCTGGCCTACACGTGGCACACCTTCACGCCGGAGCTCAATCGAGCGCCTGCAGTTCGAGGACGAGCTGTTCGCCAAGCTCGCTTCCAGCGAACGCCGGTCACGCGTCGCATTCGACCTCGAGCCGGTGGGGGAGATCGTCAAGCTGACCGTCATCCACGATGACTTCGAGCCAGGGAGCACCGCGGCCACCATGGTGAGGAACGGCTGGCCCGTGCTGTTGTCCAGTCTGAAGTCACTGCTCGAGACCGGGGAGCCCCTGGCCACGGCACGTACTGCCCGCCCGGGGCAGTAGAGCTCCTTCGCTGGGCGTTTCCCTGATCCCGGTGGGGGCATCATGACGCTCCGAGAAATGGCCTGGCGAACGGGAAGTAGCTCCTAGGCGATCACGGCGGCCGCGTGCCCCGCCGCATCATCGGCCAATCGGGTCGGTCCCGGCCGGGTACACCACCTCGAGAGTCGCCTCCGACGTGCGACCCCTTACCATCGTGGCGGCATTGGCCCGATAGTTGATGAAGCAGAATGGCCCGTCTGTGCGGAACCTGTAACGCCGGTTCTTTGGCACGGCAATGCTCATGCCTGGTTCCACCCGCAGCGGACCGACCTGAAGCACACCGCGAAGGACGTGAATGATCTCGTCCTCGGAATGCATGTGCGACTTTCCCTGGTAACCCTCGCCACCGGTGAAGTCGGCCATGAAGAAGGCGATTCGGCACGTCCGGCAGCTTCCATCCGTGAAGTAGGTCATCTCGGGGTATCCAGGGCTGGAACGGTGCGCCGCTCGGTCTGCCCCGATGAGGTGGACGCCTCGACCAGAGTCGGCAGCGGGACCGAGGGGCCCTTCGGTGGGCGTGTGCAGCGAGCTCGGGCCCATGTGGACCACCGAGGTGTCATCGAGCGCCCGAACCGTCGCCGCAACACCGGCCTCGATGATCACGGCCGAGCCGGCCGTCACCACCGTCCCGCCTATTTCCAGTTGCCCTTTCAGGATGTAGAGGCCCTCGTCGCCATGCTCGGAACCCCATTCGAGCTCGGCACCCGCCCCGAGAGCACCGACGATCCTCCAGAGCGAGTACCCCTCGGGGAAGAATCCGGCACTGCGCCCCTCACCTCGTCGCGTGCAAAAGGGTGCCTCGTACGGTTCGAGCAGGTGGGCGGGCAGCGCTTCACTCAGGACGACAGGCATGGGCCACCCTCCGGCTGAACGTAATCCCCAGACTGGGGCGCAACCTTAGTCATCCCCTGACGCCGTGGGAGGTGGGAGTAGGACGGTGCTGACCTCCCGGGCGAAGAGGTTCCACGGGAACCGTCCGAGAGCGCTACCGACCGCTGCCGGGCCTCGACTAGAGCCAGCGACGCCTCTTGAAGATGCAGTAGAGAATCGTGGATGTGGCGACCATCAACCCTATGGCAGCGGGATAGCCATAGAAGAAGTGAAGCTCGGGCATGTGCGTGAAGTTCATGCCGTAGATGGTTCCAACCAGTGTTGGCGCGAACAAGATGGCTGCCCAAGCCGAAATCTTCTTGACTTCCTCGTTCTGGGCCAGGCTCGCCTCTGTGAGGCTGCGCATTTCTTCATTCTGCTGTTGACTCACGAGTGTGGTCTGCACCGTCAACGCATTCTGAAGCAGAGCACGAAAGGCGTCGCCCCGTTCAACGATACGGATGGCGTGGTCATTGACGTCACGGAGGCTTCGCCGGAGCTCCAGGTCGACCTCATACTTGTCGAATCCCTCCTCCAAGGCCGAGAGGATTTCGAGAATCGGATGGGTGGCGCGCTCGAAACTCGATCACTTCGCGCGACAGTTCGTAGATTCTTCGTGAGACCTTGGGGTCACCCTTGAACAGCTGGTCTTCGATCTCGTCGATGTCGTTCTCAAGACCCGCCGCCACGGGACCGTATTCGTCCACGACCTGGTCGAGAATGGCATAGAGCACCGCCTCAGGGCCGAGTCGCAGTAGCTCAGGCGTCCCCTCGAGTCGTTTTCTGACTTGACTCAGATCGGGAGTCTCCGCATGGCGAATCGTCACTACGAAATCGGTTCCCGTGAAGACGTGCAGCTCTCCGAACTCCACCTCCTCCGTCTCATCCAAATATCGTGCCGGTCGCAATACCGTGAAGAGAGTGGTGCCGTAGCGTTCAAGCTTTGGTCGTTGATGAGCAGCAATGGCATCTTCTACCGCCAGTTCGTGCAGGTTGAACTCTCGCGCCACGGATTGGATCTCTTCGAAGTCCGGTCTGTACAGCCCGATCCAGGCCATGCCAGCACATTCCCGGACTGCGCGGTAGGTGTCGTCCAGGCTGTGCGGATCGGCACTCCGCTTGCCGTCGGCATAGATGGCGTTGTTGACGAGGACCATGAGTTCCCCGATGGTAGATGGCTCTCGCCAACGATTCCCACATGGTACGAGCGTCCGCGATCACCAGCTCTGAAGCACGGTGTACCTGGGCGACAGGGTCCATGTTGTGGGCCCAGCAGCAAGATCACGGTCTATGCAAAAAGACCACGGTCCACGCAATTGGAGCGATCAAGTTGTCGAAAGGCTCCGATACGACTGCGCCTTGGGCCACGCCAGGGTCAGGATGCCCTAACCCTGCGTCAGCTTCGGGGCCATAACGTCCGGAAGTGTCACACGGACCCGGGCTCCGCCGGCAGGCCCGTTTTCGGCAGTGACCGTCCCGTCAAGGGCACCAACGATCGAGGAGACGATCGCCAGTCCGAGACCGGCACCCCCGTGGTCTCGGGACCGGCTGACGTCCGAGCGCCGGAACCGTTCGAACGTGTGGGGGAGGAAGGCCGGGTCGAATCCCGGTCCGTCGTCCGCGACCTCGAGCCAGACGTCCTGACCCATTGACCCGGCGCGCACCTCGATCGCTGGAGCCGGGGGGGCAGTATCTCAACGAGTTGTCGACGAGGTTGTCGATCACCTGTCTGATTCGGTCCGGGTCGAGGTGAGCCCGAAGGTCCGAAGGGCATTCGACCCGGCCGATCATCCCGTGCGCGGAGATCCGGGGCCCTGCGTGTCCCATGATCCCTTCCAGGAGGTCCCGGACGCTGACCACGACGGGCAGGATTCGCAGCTGGCCCTGATCGCTTCTGGACAGCAGCAGAAGATCGTCGGCGATCCTGGTCAGCCTGGCGACCTCCTCGGCGGCAACGGTTACGGCGGTCACGAGTTCGTCGCGGGTCCGTCCTGGGCGTTGCGCCAGCTCCAGCTCACCCTGGAGGATGGCAAACGGCGTCCTCAGCTCATGGCTGGCATCGGCAACGAAGCTTCGTTCGCGGTCGAGCGCCGTGCGAACCCTGACCAAGAGGTCGTTCATCGTGCTGGCGAGCGCGCTGATCTCGTCATGGGTCCGAGGAACTGCGAGCGTCCCGGGGACATCGCGAACGAACTGGTCCGAGACCTCGGCGCGGAGCCGCTCCACTGGTTTGAGCGCGGCCTTCGCGAGCAGATATGACCCGCCGGCCGCGAGGAGGACGAACAGGCTGCATCCGATCACCAACTCGGTCATCACCCTGCTCATGGTGGCGTCGTACGTCTCCAGCGAAGCCCCGACGATGACGGTCCACCCCGCTCGACCGGGCATCGGTTGGGCGAGGACGCGCTCGTGCTCATCGTTGCGGGTGTGGGTCACGACCACCGGGTGCGTTTTGGACTGACCTATGACGGCAGCAGGGACGATCGGCACCGCCGGGGCGTCTGCGCTCGAACCACGTACAGTCCCGGAGCCGTCGACCACCTGGACGACGTACTCCGGCCCGTTGGCACTCGATGTTGTCTGCGGAAACTGCGATCCCCCGTTGAGATAGCTCAACGTGTGGGACGCCTGAACCGCAAGTTGCGAATCGACGGAGCTCAACAGCGAGCTTGAGAGCACGGAGACGAACAGCCAAGCTCCGAGCGAAAGGACCACCGCCGAAGCGATCGCGAAGAGGAGGGCGAGCCGAAGGCGGAGGGACATGGTCTACTGAGGTTCTTCCGACCTGAGGCGGTACCCCATGCCGCGCACGGTCTCGATGTCACTGCGGCCGAACGGCGTGTCGACCTTGTCTCGCAGGTACTTCACGTATTGGTCGACGACGTTGGAGCCGCCCTGGTATGCGAAGTCCCAGACCGCATCGATGATCTGGGTGCGGGAGAGCACAGTGCCGGGATGCCGCAAGAACATTTCCAAGAGTGCCATCTCCTTTGGGGACAGCGAGAGCGCGGTGTCGCCCCTCCAGGCGCGCTTGGCCGCCGGGTCGAGCCGCAGGTCCCCGACTGTCAGGACCGTCGGTCGGGCCCGATCGCCACGACGGGTGAGGGCACGGATCCGGGCCGCGAGCTCGAGGAGGCTGAAGGGCTTGACCAGATAGTCGTCAGCCCCCACGTCCAGCCCACGAACACGGTCGCCGATCTCGTCGCGCGCCGTGAGCATGAGGACAGGAGTCCAATTTGCCGCATCCCGCAGCTGCTGGCAGAGCTCGAAGCCGTCGAACCCCGGCAACATGATGTCGAGAACGATCGCCCCGTATGGGAACTCCCTGGCCATCCACAACCCATTGGGCCCGTCGTTGGCCACGTCGACTGCGTAACCCTCCTCCTCGAGGCTCCGCCGGAGCAAGCTGGACATCCGCTGGTCGTCTTCGACCACCAGGACTCTCATATGTCCAGGCTAGAGGGATCCCTCGCCGCTCGGCGGGCGGCCGAGCCGAGGTCGCATTCATGTGAGACCTCACATCTTCTCCTCACCATCGCCTCATCGAGCGAGGCGCACACTCATCACAGGCCAACCGGTCGGATTGAGCGAAGAGAGAGCACGGAACATGGAGAAGCGCAACTATGGGTCAGATCTCGAGCGGTCGAGCGAGGCGGCGGGCCAAGTTGGCCGAAGGCCTCCCGCACCCGAAAGGTCCAGAAGCGACGGACTCCGAAAGATCCGGCGGATGTCCAACTGGTCGCTTGCCGCGCTGGTCGTTGGCGTCGGCGCCACGACGGGCGCGCTGGCCGCCGCCACACAATCCAAGACCGTCGGGACGGCCGCCGTGACAACCACGGCCGGGGCCACGACCTCCGCAACGGGCGCAGCCCAGAGTGGACCCAGCCTGAGGAGCCCTGTCGCGACGACGAGCGCCTCGGGGGTGACGGTTTCGCCAGCAGCGCAGCAAGGTACAGTGCCGAGCGCCGCGAGCCCTGGACGTGTCATTGCCACGGGATCGGGTGACTCGTGATGCAGACCCTCGTCGGCTCCCGGACCAGCCCAACCTGGCGGCAAGGTGACTTGAAGGAACGAGGCGTCGCGGCGGCCGAGAGATCCGCCCTGGGCACGACCGTCCGGGTGGTCGTCTGGCCGCCGCACGAGCTCGCACACGCACTCGATGCGGTCGATCGCCAACTGGCCGGACTCGATCAACAAGCCAGCCGATTCCGGGAGGACTCGGAGATCTCCCAGGTGAACTCGTCTCGGTCACACACGTTCCTCTTGAGCGAAGGGCTCGCCGAGCTCCTCGCCACTGCGGTGGCTGCCGCAGAGTTGACGGCAGGGCTGGTCGATCCCACCGTCGGAGAGGCGCTCATGGCAATGGGCTACGACCGCGACTTCTCGTTGATCCCAAGAGATGGGTCCCACGCTCCACCCGCGGGGACGCCGGCCCCGGGGTGGGCTTCCATCGAGCTCGACGGCCGACTGCTCAGGAGACCAGTCGGCGTGGTCCTCGATCTGGGAGCAACCGCCAAGGGTGTGGGCTCGGATCGCTCGGCAGCCGCGGCCCGCAGCTCAATGGAGGGCGGTGGCGTCCTCGTCAGCCTCGGAGGAGACCTGGCCGTGGCGGGCGAGAACCCCCAGGGTGGATGGCCGATCCTGGTGGCCGAGGATCCCATCGGTGACCAGAGATGGTCAGGCCACGTGGTGCGGCTTCCCCGGGGTGGGGTGGCCACGTCCTCAGTCCTCTGCCGTCGCTGGCGCAGAGGAGACCGCACGTTGCACCACGTCATCGACCCACGCACGGGCGAGCCGGCTCAGGCTCACTGGCGCACGGCGACGGTCGCGGCACCCACATGTGCCCACGCCAACGCGGCATCGACCGCACTGATCGTCGGGGGTGAGGAAGCGCTCGACATGGTCACAGCGACCGGACTCCCGGCGCGGCTGATCGGGCACGACGGTTCAGTCCACCTGATCGGGTCCTGGCCGGACGGCGACGGCGATGAACTCGTTGCTCCCAGCCTGGACCGCCTCGGTTCGCGGGTTAGGGCCCTCCGGGGTGTCCGGTGAGCGCGGGTGCGGCGGTGAGCCAGCTCCCGTGGATGTGGCTCGTGTCGCGGGCCAGCGGTCTGATGCTCCTCGTGCTCTTCTCCACGGTCTTCGTCTTGGGCATATCGACGAGGCTTGGAACCCGCCTGCGGTCGGTTCCACGCTTCGCAGTGGCCGAGCTCCACCGGACTCTGGCCCTGTTCTCCGTGGCGCTCCTGGCCCTCCATGTGGCGACCGCGGTACTCGATCCTTACGTCTCGATCGGATGGTGGGCGGCCGTCCTGCCCTTCACCGCCAACTACAGGCCGCTGGCGTTGAGCCTCGGCACACTGGCAGTGGACCTCGGTGCGGCCGTGGTGATCACCAGCCTGGTTCGCCAACGGCTCGGGCACCGATTGTGGCGGACGGTGCACTGGCTGGCGTACGCGTCGTGGCCACTGGCCTTCATGCACTCGCTCAGCGCCGGCAACGACCTGAGCATCTGGTGGGTCGCCGGCGTGGTGTGGGGATCGGGCAGCGCCGTTGGCTTGGCCGTGGTCGATCGGGTCCTCTTCACCCACCGGTCCCTGAAGGGAGCGGTCCAGCGCCCGAGCCCGCCCTCCCGGCCGGCGATTGCCGCCCGTCCGGGGGTTCGATCGATGACCTCGATGCAACTTCACGATCACGCGGTGTCGAAGGAGGCGCTGACGAGCACACAGAGGCTCTTGCCACCCGAGCCGTGGGATCCAGGGACGCTGACGGCGCACCTCGAACGCCATGGCGCCTTGGTGCACCATCCATCATCCGCACAGTGGCGAGAGGCGACTTTGGGCGAGATCGAACGCGCCGGACTTGTGGGTCGAGGTGGGGCCGCCTTTCCGACCGGTCGCAAGCTTCGGGCCCTCTTGAGTCACCGTGGCAGGCCTTTCGTCGTGGCCAATGGGACGGAGGGCGAGCCGGCCAGCATGAAGGACAGGGTGCTCCTGACCCGCTCGCCCCATCTGGTCATGGACGGTGCTGCGCTTGCGGCCAGTCTCGTTGGGGCGACCGAGGTCATCCTGGTCGTTCATCGAGAGGCGCGCGAGAGCGTCGATGCAGCCCTGGCAGAACGTCGACGAGCCCGCATTGACAGCACGAGGTTCAGCGCCGTGACGGCCGCGTACGGTTTTGTCGCCGGTGAGGCGAGCGCAGTCGTCAATTGGGTCGGACGAGGCGTCCCTGTCCCACTGGGGAAGACGCATCGAATGACAGAACGCGGACTTCGGGGCCGACCCACCCTGGTCCAGAACGTCGAGACGCTGGCACACCTGGCCCTCGTGGGTCGCCACGGGTCCGATTGGTTCCGGCGGCAGGGCACCCCCGACGAGCCCGGAACGATGCTCGTGACCCTCTCCGGTGCCGTCGTCACTCCCGGTGTCTTCGAAGTCGCGATCGGGACCCCGACTTCTCACGTCCTCGAGTTCGCCGGTGGCCCGAGCGCGCCGCTCCAGGCGCTCCTGATCGGAGGGTACTTCGGCACATGGGTGCCGGCTCTGTCCGCGATGTCTGCCCCGTTCAGCGCGGGCGGGGTCGGAGTCGGACTGGGTGCCGGCCTGGTCGTGGCCCTTCCCGCCGCCGGGTGCGGTGTACTCGAGACCGCTCGACTCGTCCGCTATCTGGCATCGCAATCCGCTGGCCAATGCGGGCCCTGCAAATTCGGACTCCCCGCGGTTGCCGAGCAACTGGAACTCCTGGCAGCGGGCGGGCCGGTTCGCTACGACGATCTGACGCGTTGGGTCGACGAGATCGAGGGTCGCGGAGCCTGTGGCCACCCCGACGGCGTCGTACGCCTCATCCGCTCGGCCTTCGACGTCTTCGGTCCCGAGGTTTCGGAGCACCTCGCCGGGCGCTGCTCGGCCAAGAGCAGGTGGTCGTTGCTCGCTGTTCCCACCGAGGGGGTTCGGTGAGATCCGCGGTGGTGTTGCACATTGACCGGATCGCATGTGACGGCCGTGGGATGTGCGCGGAGCTCCTGCCCGAGCTGATCGCACTCGACGACTGGGGATACCCGATCATTGGCGACGGTCCGGTACCTCGAGGCCTCGAGAGTCTGGCCCACGCAGCGGTGGATCTGTGCCCGAAGATGGCCCTTCATCTGAGAGCGAGTGATAGAGAAGGCGCGACTGCTTGATGACGGGTGCTCTTCGTCGAGGTCGAACTGCCGGACTGCGCGTGGGACCCGCGACCTGCGCCAAGGCACCTCCGAAGCCTGCGCTGGGGTTCGGCCAGACGGAGGTCCCGGTGGGGGAGGTGAAACCAGAAGGGGCGCTGATCTGTGCCCGGCCCGAGTGACGAGGTCGCGCCGCGTCGGAGTCGAAGAAGGATCGCCCTCGTCGAGCCAACGCCTATTCGCCCTCTCGAACCTCCGAGGCCCCCATGGCGACCCCCTTGCTCAAAGGCCTGGCGTAGAACAGCCACGCGACAGCCCCCCCGAGTAGGACAGCGCAGAGAATCCAGCCGAGGGCAGTTGTGCCGACCCTGACATATTTGAGGCCCGAGGCGAAGATCACGAACGTGATGACCGGCCGGACGTAGCGATCCGGAGCACGAGACGAAATGAGCGACCCGACGAAGACCCCGGGCACGCTGCCGATGACGAGCGAGGCCGTGACCGAGAACTCCACGTGGCCGAACGCCAATGCGCCGAGGGCGGCCGCGATCGTCAGCGGAACTGCTTGGGTGAGATCGGTGCCCACCAGTTGATTGGCACCGATCACCGGGTAGGCGAACAACAAGAGCACGATCATGAGCGATCCCGAACCGACCGAGGTCATGCCCACGATCAACCCTCCGATCATGCCGATAGCGACGGTGAGTGCGGGACGCACTGTGATGCCGTGAACGACCTCCTGACGACTTTGACCCGTGCGGCGATCCAGATAGAGCCGCAGAACCATGGCGCCGGCCCCGATGAGCAGCGCGGCGCCGAGGAAGACTTCGATGTTGTTCTCGTCCGACGTCGAATTCCCCAGAACGTGGAGCAGGTAGGCGCCGAGGAACGCCATGGGGACTGACCCGAGGACCATCCATCCCACCAGCCTGAGGTTGACCGTTTTCTTGCGGAGGTGGACGAAGGCTCCAACGGGACGCATAAGAACTGCGGCCACGAGATCGCTGGAGATGGCGGCCACGGGCTTGACACCGAACAGAAGGATCAGCATCGGGGTCATCAAGGCGCCCCCTCCCGCCCCGGTCATTCCCACGAGGAAGCCGATCACGGCGCTTCCGAGCACGATATACGGATCGATACCCACTGGCGTCTCCTCCGACGAGTCGTGTCAACCTAGGCCGCGAAGGGCGGTCGGGTATTGATCGGGCAACATCAAGCCTGAACGGCAGTCCTAATCGCCCAATTCTGAGCGGAATAATCGTATGAACTCGGTTGCCCCCCAAGGCGCCCACACGTGCCGTCGGGTGATCCGGCACCAACGCCGGTGGGCTCAAGGGGGTACGTGGATGGCTTTGCGCGTCATCGGTGCTGGCGTCGGTAGGACAGGTACGCATTCGCTGAAGATCTCGCTCGAGCAGCTACTAGACGGGAAGTGCCATCACATGATCGAGATGTTCGGTGACGATGCCCAGGTCGCCGGATGGACCCATGCAATCAACGGTGCGGAAGTCGACTGGTCGATCCTCCTCGATGGTTATGTGGCCCAGGTCGACTGGCCTGGGGCCAGCTTCTGGCCCGAGTTGTCTATCGCCAATCCCGACGCGCTCGTATTGCTGTCGGTTCGCCCCGCCGATGACTGGTATCGCAGCGCATCGGACACGATCTTCACCGCTATGGGTAGTTCGGACGAGGAGCTTGGACCGTGGCTCGCCGCCGTGCGCCGGATGCTGGGCGATCGGTTCTGCGACGACTTCGCCGATCGGGAAGCCATGGTCACCGCTTATGAGCGCCACAATGCCGAGGTGCGGGCATCGATTCCCGCCGATCGGCTGCTGGAGTGGACGGCGACTGACGGATGGCCCCCCATCTGTGAGCGACTCGGACTTCCCGTCCCAGCGCAGGCCTTCCCGGTCACCAACACTACCGAGCAGTTCCAGGCCATGTTGGCAGGAGGCGACACCCAGCCAGCCCCCGATGACTGAGATGATCGGTCTAGACGCAGGACGAGGATTCCTGGCTCGCGGCCCGTGCTCAGCGTGCATGGTGCGGATTGTTCAGGTGAAGATGATTTCGCCGCCGACGGCCTTCTCGTAGAACTCACCCACCGTGATGATGTCCTCGACCTGCTCGATGAAGTCGTCCTTCGCGAAACCGAAGAGGTCTACGGAGGCCTTGCAGGCGTAGATCCCGCAGCCAGTGTCAGCGATCATTTCCATGAACTCGGGCACGCCGGGGATGTCGTGCTCCTCCATCTTCCTCTCCATGATGTGTGTCGCGATGGCTGACATACCCGGGAGCACCCCGATCAGGCTGGCCATGTGCATCCCGGGATTGCCGACGGCCGCCACCTTGAGGTGCTCGAGCCGCTTCTTGTGGATGGCATCGAGGCCGAAGAATGTGAAGAACAAGTTGGCCTCGATTCCCTCGGCCCGAGCGCCGTTCGCCATGATCAGCCCGGGGTAGACGCCCTCGAGGGATCCCTTCGAGATGATGATCGACACCTTTTCGATGGTCTCACCCATGGTGCTCCTTTCGCACTGGGATCTGGGATCAGATGCAGCCGCGCGGCTTGGGAATGCCGGCGATCTTGGCGGCGAGCTTGGCCGGACCCTTGGGGAAGAGTTGGTAGAGCTCCTTGATGGGTACCCCCGACGTCTTGCCCAGGACCCGGACGGTCGGGCCCGAACCCGTCCGCTCGTATTGGTCGCGCATGAGGCGGATGACCAGCCAGTGCCGCTCGGTCAGCGGCTCGACGCCCTCGCGCCGAGCCAACTCGACCGCTATCTCGTCGGTCCATTGGGACGGGTCGACGAGGAACCCCTCGTCGTTGAGGTCGACCGTGGTGCCGGCGATGGTGTCGGTTGTCATGATGCAGATACCTCCTCGCTCGGGGCGGCCCCCCGGTTCTTGCCGCTCGTTGGCATCGCGCTGTGCACGCCCGGGATGTCGCGGCCGGGTAGGAGGGTGTGCCAGTAGAACCATTGGAAAAGCAGCTTCCCGAGGTGGTTCAGGTGCGACTCCTTCATCAGAGGCAACCCGACTGAGGACGGGAAGCGACCGGGCAGCGGTTCGGTGTCGTAGTTGAAGTCGATCAACATGGCCTTGGAAAATCCTGTTTCGATGAAACAGTTGGCATGCCCGTCGTAAGAGGCGTCGAGGCCTTGCCCGGCCAGGAAGCGCTGCACGTTCTCGACCAAGACCTCGCCCTCGAAGTGGGTCACCGAGCCGGCCTTGGAGGTGGGGACCGACGCGGCGTCGCCGAGGGCGAACACGTGCGGGGAGGCGTTCGACTGCAAGGTGTGCTCGTCGGTCAGGACGAACCCGAGGGCGTCGCCCAGGCCCGGAGAGCGGGTCACATAGGCGGCGCCGTTGTGGACCGGCACCACGACGGCCAGGTCGAAGGGGATTTCGCGCTCGTCGTAGGACACCAGGCGGCCACCACCACCGTCGACCTCGCCCGTGTTGAACTCGGTCACCAGCTCGATCCCCCGGTCCTTGAGCATCCCGTCCAGTCGGCTGCTGGCGACCGGCTTGGTGAAGGCGCCATCGAGGGGAGTGACGTAGCCCAGCTCCACGTCGTCACGCACGCCGCGCTCGCGCAGGAACCAGTCCGCCAAGAAGCAGAATTCCAATGGAGCGACCGGGCACTTGATCGGCATCTCGACCACATTCACGACGAGCCGGCCCTCATGGAACCAGTTGAGTCGGTCGGCCAGTGCCTCGGCACCTTCGAGGTCGTAGAAGGTGAAGACCCGCTCCTTCCAGCCTTCGCCGGTCAGCCCCTCGGTTTCCTCGGGTGCCAGAGTGGCGCCGGTCGCCACGATCAGGACGTCGTAGTCGAACTCTCGCCCTGTGCTCAGGTGCACACGGCGTTCTTCCAACTCCACTCGCTGGATCGGGTCCACCACGTATTCGATGCCGCGGTGGAGCTGGCGCCCGCGCGGACGCACGATGTCCTCGGGCTGGGCAAGACCAAAAGGAACGAAGAGCAGCCCTGGTTGGTAGACGTGACGGTCGTCCTGGTCGATAACGGTGATGGACGCATCTGCCTCGTTGTAGGCGCGACGCAACCGGTTGGCGGCCAACGTCCCACCTGTCCCCGCACCCAACACAACGATGCGATACATACCTACTCCCGTTCTCTCGGGGCCATCTTGTCCCTCGGGACGAACGCCCGGAAGGGTCCAAGGTCCCCGTTCCGTCACTCGGGAACTACTGCACGAAGGGGCCCCCTCGTACTCGCCTTTCAGTAGACGATGTCGGCCAGGTCGCGGACCTCCGCCTGACAGACCTCGTTCTCCACGTTGAATGCGTACTCGAAGGCCGCCGCTCCCTCGCAGGTGTAGGTGAGGTGGAGGGACGCGGACGGCCAATCTCCCCGCCCAGGAACGACCACTCGTGCTACTCCCAGGGGTATCGAGCGGCCAACACAATCATGCGGTTCCGGGTTGGGCCAAGCACCGTTCCAAGAACTCCGTCAGACGTGAAGCGTCCCTGACGATCGATACTCCCCGGTCGGGGTCGTTGGAGATATGGAGCGAGGGACAGAACACGTCGGCGGTGCCACAGAAGAAGTGTGGCGAGCCGAGGACGCCACGCTGAACGCCGGCATGCCAGTCCGCGACCACGTCGGCATGATCGGACTCGTCGGGCATCTCGATGCCGTACTCGCTCGCCACCTGCTCGAGCGTGCTCAGGTCCGAGATGTCACAACCGTTTTCGAAGAGGAGGTCGCGCAGCGAGAAGCTAACCCGCTCGCCGACCTGGAGACTGGTGCGATAGGCGCGGTTGGCCAGTTCGAGGGCATCGAGGGTCGAACGCGGGAACCGCTCGACGTCGAGGTGGCGGAACATATGGGGGGCCACCTGGCGTCGCAGATCATCGGCGTGCTCCTTGGTCATGACCGGGTCGAGCGGTGCCCCGTTCACCAGCTCGAGCGGCCACGCCCGGACCCGGATCCCCGCGTCGGTGCGGCCGGCGCGGATGCGCTGCTCGTCTATCGCCCGGAGCCCGACATGGGTGAACGGACACCAGATGTCAGCGAACACCTCGATGATGGGAGCCGGCGTCGTGTTCATGCGCTTGCCTTTCGAATCGGGGAGCGGCTTGTGGAAAAGAGCATCGAACAGGCAGAGGTCGAGGGCGCCGGCGCCCAGCGGGATCACGCCGACGACGGCGAGAGCCCACCAACCTCCACCGAGGATCCCCCCGGCGACGATCAGAGCCAGACCGGCGATGATCCTGATAGCCCGGGCATGCACTCGATGCCATGAACTTGGAGAATGCCATGATTGTTGTTCCTCCTCCTCCTCGCTCGTTGCTTCGTTGCCGTGTGATCTCACTGCTCACTCCAACTTGGCGAACAATCGTTGGACCTCGTCGAGCGGGTACCCGGACTGCCTTGGTTGCCGCGCTCAGCTGGATCACGATGTCGCGACACTTACGGCCATCGGAGAGCATCGTCTCGATGGCGTGCACCTGCCCTCCGATTCGCTTGAGCCGCAGGCGGAGGTCCTGGATCGCTTCGTCGGGTAGTTCCATGACCACTCTTCCTCCCTCGTCGGTAACCCGCTCAGCACAGGGAACGCGTTCCTCTCAGTGGGAGAACTTCACTTTGGGCAGGATCCGTCCGAGCCACTTCGGCTGGTGCCAGGCCCCGTGACCGCCCAAGCGCAGCGCAACGGGCAGCACCACTAGGCGCACTACCAGGGCGTCGAGGGCCACGGCGATGGCGAGGATCACCCCCATCTCCTTGGGGGCCAGTGGTCCCGAGAGAGCGAAGGTCAGGAACACGGCGATCATCACCGCGGCCGCCGACAGCACGACCCGGCCCGAGGTGCGTATCGATCCGACCATGGCGTGCTCGGGGTCGGGGTGGGTCTCGTAGCGTTCCTTGGCCGCAGACAGCATGAACAGCGTGTAGTCCATGGCCACGCCGAAGACCATGGCACCGAAGAACAGCGGTGCCCAGGCGTCGATGAAGCCCTGGGGCTGGAAGTTGAGGAGACCCGAAAGGTCACCGTTCTGGAAGATCAGCCGACCGATTCCGAATGCGCCGGCCACGGACAGCGCCGTGATCAGGACACCGAGCGCGGCGATCAACGGGGCACCGAGGGCGATGAGCAGCAGCAGGAATCCGAAGACGCCCAAGATGGCCAGGACGAGAGGGGTGTGCGAAGCCAGAGATTGCTGAAGGTCGTGGTTTTCGGCCGCCGCCCCGCCGACCAACGTCCCGGCCGGCAGCACGTGTCGGAGCCGGTCGATGGTCATGCCGGTCGCCGTCGTCGAGGGGCCGGTGGTGGGGACCACCTGGTCGAGGGTCCACCCGGCGCTGGTCGGCCCGGGCGCGACACCGGCCACCCCGGCGCTGTGAGCCAGCGTGGCGAGAGCCTGGGCTTGCTCACCCTTGGGAACCACCACCTGGAGGGTGCCCGGAGTGCCGGGGCCGAAGGCATCGGTCACCTGGTAATACCCCACCCGGGCGTTGTTGCTGGCCGGCACGATGGTGATCGAGGGCATGTTGGTCCGCATCCCGATGATCGGCGCGGCCGCCAGAAGAAGCAAGACAACGGCTGCTGCGCCGGCGGGGAACGGATGACGCCACAAGAACTTGCCCCATGAGTGCAGGGCCCGGTCGAGCGGACCCTCCTCGCCTTCGGCCCGAGGACCGCGCCGCAACCGAATGCTGCCCTTGTTGATGTTCGTCCCTAGCTTGCCAAGTACGGCGGGCAAGAGGGTCAGGGTCGCCGCGAGCACGGCAATGACTGACAGCATGATGCCGAGGGCCATTGACCGGAAGGCCGGACTCGGCACGATCAAGATGGCCGCCAGCGAAGCCAAGACCGTGAGTGCGCTGAAGGCCACGGCCTTGCCGGCCGTGTCGACCGTCTCGGCCACCGAGGCGACGATTGCCTCCCGGTCCCCCGGTTGCGCGCCACGGCGTTCGAGCGCGCTGCGGAAGCGCATGACCAGGAAGAGCGCGTAGTCGATGCCCAAGGCCAGGGCGAACATCAGGGCGAAGTTCAGCGCCCAGATGGACACGGGCGTGAATTTCGTGGTGATGACCAGGGCTCCGGCCGCCACGAGGAGACCGGCCATGGTCAACAGCAGCGGCAAGCCGGCGGCCACCAGGCTGCCGAAGGCGATGATCAAGATGATGATCGTCACCGGCCACGAGAGCATCTCGGATCGCAACATGGCCGAGCGGTTGGCCGTGTTGAAGTTGGCCCACAGGGCGCTGTCCCCGGTCAGCGTGACGCTGACCGCCGAGGTGGAGAGCTTGCTGAGGGGCGTCGCGACCGCATCGGCCGCCTGCACCATCTTGTTGGAGTCGGCGGCGGACCCCGCCGTGATGACCGCGGTCCGTCCATCTCGTGAGAGCGAGACACCCGCCTGTGGCGGGACGACGGTGGACACCCGGGGATCGTTGTGGAGGACGTTTGTCGCTTCGGCCACGATGGCCTGGGCCTGCGGGTCGGAGGCAATCGGACCGTGGTGGTCGACGACCACGACCTGCAGGCCGGTGGCACCCAGGCCAGAGAAGTTCCTCTCGACGATGGCCCGTGCCGCGACGGACTGGCTGTTCGAGGCCTGCCATCCGGCGCCAGCCAGAGCGTTCTCCACGTGGATGGCAAAGAATCCGAAGCCGAGGAGGACGAGGAGCCACACGACGAGCACGCGCCGAAAGTGGGTAGCGGCCCAGCGGCCGAGCCGGGCGAACGGTCCCGGACCGGTCCCGTGCGCGGTGGCCTCGTCGGCTCGAGCGCTCTCCGGGGTCCCGGCCGACGGGTGGGCCACACCGCTCCCCACCGCCACGTCGGGTGCTTCGAGACCGGCTCCTCGGGTCGTCGTCATGGGAAACGTCCTTTGTCAGACCGCTCTCCGCGTCCCAGAGGGGCGGGAGCGTGATACCTATGGGGGTATCTAGCAACGTAGCATGGTACCCCCGGGGGTATCAACCCCATCTCGGTTCAGACTGAGAGATATGCCAAGGCGGAGGGAGCGATGCGATGAGCACAATGGACCAGCACGGGTGGGACGAGCGCTATGGGTCCGGCGAGCTGGTCTGGGGCGCCGGTCCGAATCGATTCCTCGTCGATGAGGTCACCGACCTGCGACCCGGGACTGCGCTGGACGTGGCCTGCGGCGAGGGTCGCAACGCCGTGTGGCTCGCGAGCATCGGGTGGCAGGTCGTCGGTGTGGACTTCTCTGCGGTGGGACTCGACAAGGCCCGTCGGTTGGCGACGCTGAGGGGCGTCAGGGCGGATTGGGTGCAGGCCGACCTCACGACATGGGAGCCACCGAACACCTACGACCTGGTCGAGGTGATGTACCTGCATCTCCCTCAAGACCTTCGGCACAGCGTCTTGGCGCGGATGGCGAAGTCAGTGGCACGGGACGGAACGATGCTCGTGGTCGCTCATGACCTGTCGAATCTCACTGAGGGATTCGGCGGGCCACAGGACCCGGCGGTCCTCTACGGACCCGATGACGTGGTCGGTGACATCGGGTCGGTCCTCACGATTGAGAGGGCGGAGCGTGTCCGCCGGCCGGTGTCTACTCCGGAGGGGGAGGCCGTGGCGATCGACGTTCTGGTTCGTGCTCGTCAGCCGCTCAGCTCACCAGGCCAGGGCCCTTGTTGACAACGGCGTGAACGTCGAAGCCCTACTCGGCGCGCCGGCGGCTTGATCAATGCGCCAGAGGCGGCAAAGCTCCAACGGCGGGCAACCTGCGAGTTGATTGGTAGCCCCTTGCTCCGGCGTCGCAAGTGGAGCTTCATCGATGGTGCACGCGTCGATGCGGAAGAGAACTGGTCGGTGAGTTGAGGTCCTATCTTGATCGCTCCGAATCCACGGATCGTTGAGCGGGTGACGAAGAGCGGACCGACAGGGTGGTTCGAGTTACCCCGTCGTTCGGGACGGCCGGTCTCGCCCGAGGTCGGAGGTGGGTCATGACCGCAACGGATGCATTGGTTGCTGCCTGCATCGAGGCGATCAGCGATCCGGACGCAAGAGGAGCTATCCGAGAGGTGCTGGCTCGGTCCGTCACGGACGGAACATTGACCAGTGAGGGGAATGAGACGACGGTCGGGCTGCACATCTTGCACCGATCCCCCGACCTGACCGTCCTCAACGTGATCTGGCCCCCGATGATGTCCTTGTTCCCCCACGACCACCGCATGTGGGCCGCCATCGCCATTTACGGCGGCCGTGAGGACAACACCTTCTACCGACGACATGGCGACTCCCTGATCCCCTCAGGGGGAAAGGAACTCACCGACCGCGCAGTGCTCCTGTTGGGTGACGACGTCATTCACAGTGTCCACAACCCAGCTCAGCACTCGTACACGGGGGCCATTCACGTCTACGGCGGAGACTTCGTTGGAACTCGGCGAAGTCAATGGGACCCTACGACGCTGACGGAGCAGCCCTATGATCTCGACGCGGTGCGGCGCGAGTTCGACCGGGCCGAAGCCGCCTTCCGCTCGACCTCTTGAGGAGCATGCCGACGCCACGAACCCGCCGGCCGTATCGGGATCGCACGTTGGCCCGATCCCGGTAACCTCGTCGGTCGTGTCTCCGGGGCCTGCAGTGACCAGCTTCGGGAAAGGCCCGTGACCGGGGGCAACACCGGCACATCCCGACGGGCCCGCTTGCGTGATGATCCCCGGCTGACCCTGGTCGCCGTCACGCTCGGGATCATCATGGTCGGTGTCGACGGGACGGTCGTGGCCGTGGCCAATCCCTACATCGGCAGGGATCTGCACGCGTCGTTGGCCGATCTGCAGTGGGTCACCAACTCCTACCTGCTCGTCATCGCCGTGAGCCTCATCTTGGGGGGAAAGCTCGGTGACCACTTCGGGCGTCGCCGGGTCTTCCTGACGGGAGTGGTGGGGTTCGCCCTGACATCGCTGTGTATTGGACTTGTTGGCACGATCGACGGCGTTGTCGTGCTGCGCTGCGCACAGGGCGCTTTCGGAGCCTGTCTCTTGCCGAACTCGTTGGCCCTCCTGCGGACGGCCTACCCAGCTGACGAATTGAATCGGGCCATCGGTATCTGGGTCTCGGCGACGGCCATCGCGACGGCCGCCGGCCCGATCGTTGGCGGACTCTTCGTCGAGCACCTTTCCTGGGAGAGTGTCTTCTTCATCAACGTACCGATCGGCGCGGTCGCCCTGGCCATCGGCGCGCTTGTGCTCCGAGAGTCGCGCGAGTCGGTCGCTCAACGCTTCGACGTCGCCGGGACCCTTACCCTCGGTCTCGGCCTCACGGCGGTCGTCTACGGACTGATCAAGGCCCAGAGCTGGGGCTGGATGACGGCCGGCACCCTGGCCCTGATTGGCCTCGGCCTGCTGCTCGTCGGACTGTTCGTCGTGATCGAGCATCGCAGCGCCCACCCCCTCCTCCCTCTGCGGATCTTCCGGGATCGCTCTGTCTCGGTCGGGACGGTCGTCGTACTCTTGGACTTCTTCGCCCTGTTCGGTGTTCTCTTCTTCGTCTCGCTCTACCTCCAAAACGTCCATGGCTACAGCCCGGTGGCGGCAGGACTGCGGTTGTTTCCCCTCACCATCACCTTCGCCGTGTCCAGCCCAATCGGAGCCCGGCTCACTGACCGGTTCGGACCGTGGCTCCCGATCACCCTGGGCCTGACCGCGTCGTCGCTCGCGCTGCTCAGCTTCGTGACCCTCCAGGTGCACTCGTCCTACCTCCACCTATGGCCCCCCTTCGTCCTGCTCGGTCTCGGTATCGGTCTGGTGGTGACGGCGGCCACGGATGCCATCATCGGGAACACCTCCGAGGACGACGCAGGGGTAGCCGGAGGCCTCCAGACGACGGCGATTCAGCTCGGAGGGGTGCTGGGCACGGCAGTCTGCGGCTCGATTCTTGGACTCCAGGTGACCCGCGCACTCTCGGGCGATCTCGCCTCGAGGGGCGTTCCGGTATCGGTAACCCATCAGGTGACCAAGGCCGCCGACCAGGTGTCCCAGGGCCTCGCTCCAGTACCAGCCGGAGACACGGGTCGGCTCGCAAGTGCCATCACCGAAGCCAGCCACGCCGCCTTCATGGCGGGATTTCACGTGGTCATGCTCGTCGCCGCCTCGGTGGCCCTGACCGGGGCGGCCCTCGGGCCCTTCGTACGCCGGGGCACGGTATCGTCCGACGGCACTGACCGATGCCACCACCACACGTTCTGACCCCGATTTCTTGCTTGACGGTCCCATCCGATGTCCATATCGTCGCCGTCGGTAGACCACGACCGGGGGAGTGCGTCCCATGACGACAGCACCAGCGGATGTCGCCTTCGATATGTACGACCGCGAGATCTACGCGGATCCCTATCCGGTCTTTCGACAGCTTCGTGACTCTGCCCCGCTCTATTACAACGAGCAGTACGGATTCCATGTCGTGAGTCGCTTCGCGGACATCGAGAGAGTGCTCATGCAAAACGACGTCTACAGTTCGTCGAAGGGCTCCGCTTATAGCTTCATGCCCTACGTCATACGTGGCGAACTCACGATTCCGAGTGGTCTGTTCATCGCTGAGGACGGCCAGCCACACTCCATCCACCGTGGCCTGGTCTCGCGAATCTTCACGCCCAAACAGGTGCAAGCGCTCGAACCACAGATCCGTGCCTTCTGTGCCGACACGCTCGATAGCCTCGTCGGGGCAGAGCGATTCGACTACGCGGGGACCTGGCCAGCAAGATTCCCATGGCCGTAATCGGGATATTGCTCGGGATCCCCGAAGGTGACCAAACCGATCTTCGCGAGCACTTTCACACACAGATGAACGAGGCGAGCGTCGATCAAGACAGACCCCGCTTCGAGGGACTGGCGCTGTCCGAGGAGTTGTTCGGGGACTATCTCGACTGGCGGTCGGAGAATCCCTCCGACGACCTCATGACCCGACTGCTCACTGTCGAATTCGAAGACGAGACGGGCTCTCACCGGCGGCTGAGTCGTGACGAGGTCTTCGTATATGTGAACGTGCTCGCCGCGGCCGGGAGCGACACCACCAGCCGTCTCATGGGATGGACCGCCAAACTCCTGGGAGAGCATCACGACCAGCGCAGGGAACTCGTTGACGATCCGGCCCTGGTTCCCAACGCAATTGAAGAGATTCTGAGATTCGAGCCTCCGTCGTACTGTTTTGGCCGATACGTCGCGTCAGAGGTTGAGCTCTGCGGTGAGACGCTCGATCCGGGAAGCGTCGTGATCGTGCTGCCGGGCTCGGCCAACCATGACGAACGTCGATTTCCCGAGCCCGACACTTTCGACATTCACCGGCGTGCCGGCCGGCTCCTCAGCTTCGGACTCGGCGCCCACCTCTGCATCGGAGCTCACCTGGCGCGCCTCGAGGGAAGGGTCCTGCTCGAAGAGGTTCTGACGCGATTTCCGGACTGGACGGTGGATCTGAATTCAGCTCAGCTCACCGATGCGGTGGATACACGGGGTTGGGAGTCGCTTCCGGTCGTCACCCAAGCCTGAGGCGGGAGTGCGTCAGCTCGAAGCCGGCATGGGGAGCTCCTCGTCGGCATCGGCCTCGCGGCAGCGTCGCCAGCTTCAGGGCGGCAGATAGCGAGGCGCAGTAGCGGCGGATCGTCGAGCCCGTGTCGATATGGGCGATCCAGGCGTCGAGGGCGTCGCCGACCGACTGCCCGTCTTCGGCGAAGTCGGGAATGTTCGCTGGGGCCGGCGCCCCGGCCCCAGCCGCACGCTCCCGCGAAGCTCAGTCGCCGCTGCCGCCTTCGAGCCGCGGAACGTCGTTTCCGATGCCGCCCGTTCTCCCGCCAGCGCAGCCGCGGCCGCCAGTGTCGCTTGTAGCCCGCTCGCTCAGGGAGCCGCCGCCGTAGGCCGCCCTCGCCACCGTCCGCGCTCCTCTACTCTTGTCCCTGTGGGACAGCGTTATGGTTTGTGGGGCTAGGTGGGGCAAATAGCCCAACGCTTCATGGCTGAAACGTTCTGACCTGCACGGAGAGGTGCGAGAGCGGCCGAATCGGACTCACTGCTAATCCGAGGTTTGGGGGACTCAGGCACGAATCTCCCGACACCTGAATCGCTCACCAGGCACAATTCGTGGGGACCAAAGAGGGTTGGACCCGAAAATATAGGCCCACTTATAGGCCAAGCCTCCAAGAGGCAAGGAACTGGCTAACGCCGATCGCCTCAGCAGGTGAACCGAACTCGAGGCCGGCGGTGATGTTGGGGGTCGAACCCCAAATATGACTATAATTATGGTCATGTCTGACACGTTGCCGTTGGCCGAGATCAAGGCCCATCTGTCCGAGATCGTCGATCGCATCGAGCACGAACATGAGCGCATCGTTTTGACCCGACATGGTCGCCCGGCCGCAGTGATCATGAGCCCTGAGGACCTGGCCGCCCTCGAGGACACGCTCGAGCTCCTCTCGGACCCCTCGGCTATGGCCGAGATCGAGGCTGGACGTGACGACGTGGCCCAAGGCAGATCAATCGGCGCCGACGAGTTGCGCGCAAAGTATCTGAGTAGGTGAGTGCCGCCGCGCACAAGCTGGTGGTTGCTGCGACGGCCGAACGGTCTCTCGCCCGTCTCCCAGAAGCTGTCGCTGCGGCCGTCGTCGAATTCATGGTCGGTCCCCTGGTCGAATCGCCTCAACGCGTGGGCCATCCGCTCGTACGCGAGCTGGCCGGTCTGTGGTCGGCGCGGCGGGGTCCGTATCGCATCGTTTACGAGATCGATGATGAAAAGCGTGAAGTCATAGTGCTGCGAATCGATCATCGAGCCGACATCTACCGCCCACGCTGAAAGGCGGACATGGTCTCCCTACCTGCTGGTCACCCCGAACGGACCTACATCCAGGACTCGAGGGTACGGCAACGTCGACGTCGGGAGAGAAAGCCCCGACCGCCAACCGACCTCGCAACCGCCGAGCGCCACACCGGACGCGCCGCACTGACGACGCCGGCCGTCACCTGAGAAGCGGAGCGACACCAGAGTGGAGGCTGACGCAGAGAGCAGGGAAAGCAAGCGCCGCGGTTGTATGAGGGCCTAGCCCCGTACGGCACGACGGTGGCACCCAGCGTCCACTTGCGACTCTGGTTCAGTCTGGGTGGAGCCTACGGATCGGTACTGCTTCAGGGCCTTGTTTCGGCTCGGTTCGCTTAAGTGAGCTTGGGACTGACGATGCTTCTGAGGCACTCCTGACAGCGATCACCGGCGGGGGTATCACTCCATAACTGCCGTTGGCTGGCGTAGCCGATGCGCATTCCGCACCACGTCAGAGCGTTCACCGTGTCGATCAGGTGCCAGTCGGGGTGGGCACCACTTCGTGTGTCAACGACAAGCAGCACAGCTTCGGGGCCTATTTCGTCGTGCACATCGGCGTCCTCCCTGATGGGACTTCGCCTTTCGACCTCTCCGCCGACTGGCGGTTCCGGCGGCGCATCCGAGTTTGGCTCCACCCGTTGTAAGCGCGGAACGCTACCACCTTGACTAGGCGAGCTTTGGTGCCCCATTCACCGGGCCGTGGACGCCTAATCTCCGCTCCGTCCACATCGCCTTGGGTCACCCGAATCGAACGCGGCCAGCCCTGGGCAGCTGAGAGCCGAACCCAATAGGCATCCCCGTCGAAGGAGATCCACGACACCGTAGGGGGCGATCCCTCGGGTCCTGGTAACGCGGAGGATTGGACCGGTACTTTGGTTCGAGTCGATAGCCGCGAATCGGGTGGTCAACTTCGGCTGTGCAAGTACCACCAGCAGACCCCGAGCCCGCCACGACAACTTCGCGAGTCTCTTCACGGAACCTTCTTCCGGTTCGGCACCTCTGGTGGCGAGTGTACGCCTACATACCTACATGTTCGTGTCCGGGAAGGTATGACGTGGGTGTCCCCGAACGCCGGATATGCGGCTTGCTCAACTCATCACTAATGCGAGGTAGCTGGCATCGGTCTGAAGGGCTTGAGCAGGAGCAGCGTCGTCCCCACCGAGAGGGAGCCATTGCCCCCCTTGGTGCATAGAGCCTCCACCCCGTGCTCCTCACTGAAGTAGCGCCTGCCGAGCAGGGTCCCTGCGTCGAATCCGCTCTCAATCATTCCGCCAGTTACTTCTCCGAATGGGTGACCGCCATACCGCAGGTCGATGGGCTCAGCTGGAGCCTTGATCACGAGCAGTTCGCAACCATCTGCGGCGCTGCGCAACGTCATTCCACGCTCTAGTTGAATGGTCATAGCGATCCTCCCAGCGGTACTGGTCCTTCTTAGCGCCCTCGCTGGTTTTGACCAACTCGCCCAGTGCCCCAGATCGCTGCCGGGTCGGCGGGCGCTGAACCTCAGTTCGGCCGAGCGCCAGCCATCACTTCGTCCAGTACTTCGACAGCTTCGTCAGGTACTTCGATGGCGAGAATAAGCCGCTCATGCCCTATTTCAATCGTGAAGGTGAAGAATGGGCAGCACGCGACTTCACGTTCGGCAAGGTGGACAACCTCCGCAATGTCGGAGTGACGCAAGGGGCCAAGTTCGAGCCTGGTTGACGAGACCCGGTCTCGATGATCCACCCGGCCAAGCAGTTGACGCCACTCTCCGAGTTGGGTCTTGGCTGCCCCGGCTTCGAGGGAGCACCTCGATGGGAATCTTCACGTTCAGAAGTGTATTGGCGACCCGAGTGTTGGGCTGCCCCACTTCGCCGGACTTGGGATTGCGAGACGGTGTAGATCAGGAGAAAGCTCAGCAGTTGCCGAGGCGAGTCGTCTCTGTATCCGTCCCGTCCCGTCACATCGCTCGATATGGAATGGGGACAAGCGATTCATTGGAGGTAGAGCTGATGGAAGTCCAGTTCCTAACGAGCATTGCTCCGATCGTTCGAGACTCCGAGGCCTCTCGGTCCTTCTACACGGAAGCCTTAGGGGCCTGAGCTTCGAGGGCCAAGGCGGCGAGTACCGGTACACCCACGAACTCAAGGGGGCGAAACACTTCGGACTCTGGCCCCTTTCGGAGGCGGCCAATGCGTGCTTCGGAAGTCCGGAATGGCCTGCCGACGTTCCCGTCCCGCAGGCCAGCATGAGTTGAGGTTGCTGACGTAGCCGCCGCAGCGGATGACTCACAGCCAAGGGCAATCGCCTCATCCATGGCGCCCGCACGGAGCCGTGGGGCCAGATCACCGCCCGACTGTTGAGCCCAGAAGGCTTGCTCGTCGCTGTTTGTTACACCTCGGCGTTTCACGACACATAGAACGAACTGACGGGTCGAAAGGCGGTGCCCCCGTTCGCCGGGTCGGTGAGACGTTTTTCCAGGGATGATTGACTGTTGGTGATGCGATCACTTGGGGGTATGACGCTTCTCTTGGTTCGAGGCGTTGCTCTCTGGCTGGTCGTCCCGTGCGTCATTTTGCGTGCCCGATATCGTTATGCGGAGGCGTGCAACGCTTGGTCAGCCCTCGGGTGGGCGGTCCTGAACTTGATCGCTTTCCTCCAACGCTGCTACCCAGGAAAGCCTTCACGACCCGGCTCGCCTTCGTCCCCTGGCGTGAGGCTGGCACCGTCACCCATCGCATCGGCATGACCGACCCGGCCTGAGCCGAACTGCCCCCGTTCGCCGGATCGGTGAGACGGTCATTGAACGGACCACTACTACTCAATGGCTCGGACCCAGCGCCGCTGTAACTCGTCAACGGCAATTCCGACCTACCCAACCAACGGACCCACATTTACAAGACCTACGTGAACGGGTAGAGGGTTCCGTCCTGTGCTACGAGCGTATATCCATTCCCGTTGGCGAACATTCCGGCTATCGGGGATGCTGGTGCTGGTTGCCCAATGACCCGAGGAAGGCGGCATCTCCGATGTTGAAGATCCCGCCATCAGAGGCAACCATCCAATCGCCGCCACCATCTGGAGTAGTGACGATGCCCTCGATGGGTTCGTTGAGACTCCTGCCCGGGCCCCAGGACTCCTGGGATTGAACCGTAGAACTGAGCATCCCCAAAAGCGAATACACCACCGTCGGTCGCCACGAGGGTGTAGCCGTGGCCACTCCCACTGACCGACATGCCGACGACGGGCTGGTTGAGTCGGATGCTCCCGGTGCTGCCATAGAAGCTTGCGTCCCCGTAGTTGAAGATCCCGCCATCTGCGGCCGCAAGCCAGTATCCACTGCCGTCGGCGGTGGGCATCATGTCAACGATTGGCTGGTTCAGGGGCAGGCCCGATGCGTCGCCGAAGTTGTTGGCCGGCGGCCCAGAGAGATCGCTCTCACCAATCACGTGTCCGGTCGCGTCGGCGACCCAGGCATTGCGGGAGATATCGCCGTCACCAGTCACACCGCCGAAGCAGTTCGTACTGTTCATCCAAGCGGCGACGAGGTGATCGGTCGTTACGACCGTACTGGTGTTGCCGATGATCATCGGCTCCTTGGCCTCCACGTTGAAGCCAAACGCCGTGTACGTCGGGGGAAATAGCGGCCATCCTGAGAAATCAGGAACGATGACTCCCGGCTGGACTGACCGCGTCGTACGTGCTTCGCTGGTCGCCTCCGTCTTGGCTGCAGTCCAGCGGCACGGTGTGGGGATTGGTCGCTGCACCCGAAGGAGATCCTGCTGCTATCCCAGCAGGAACGGCCAGACCGATCACCGCGGCGACAGCTATGATTATCCGTCTCATCAAATCACCCACCGTTCCCGATGCCCCGACTGAGTCACCGCTGCGAGTTCTACTGCAACAATGACGGCAAGTGCAATCCCCATTGTGGCAAGCAATCAACAACTCAAGGCGGGTGACGCGCCGACATCATCGCGGCGGCGGCCTCTAGTTCTCATTTCCGCCGATCAAAACGAGGCGTGTCGGAGAGGCGAAGGCATCGAGATGATGTCCTCTGACATTGGACTCCAAGCATGACCCCGATCGCCGGGATGAGGACGCTGCCTGCCTAGCCGCGGGCTTCGGCCATCGCATCGGTGATGGCCTGTCATCTCGGCTGTCAAACACGAATGGTCCAAGGTCGGAGTCATCCCGATCAAGCTCGCGAGCCAACGGATTCTGGAATTCACGCCAGGTCACATGTTCGTCCGTCACCTGGACGGTCCCGAGAAGGCCCGTCATTCGATGTTGCCGCAGGTCACGTAGTAGGACGGTTCCAGTGGCCCCGAACTGTTCGAGGGACTGACCGTCAAGAAGGAATCTGGGTAGGTCTTGGAGTTGCTCCCTGCCGAGGACGAGGCCTTCGTGGATACCAGCGTCCTCCCAGCCGTGGCTCTCTTCGTACTGGGTGAGGTCCACGAGGCGGCCTTCCCCGAAGGCGTCAACGGCGACCCGGGCGTGCCGGGCTCCACCGCAAGGAGAATCTGCGACTCTCCGGCCATCTCACGACCCAATTTACGTGGGGCAGCGTCGACCCATGGCTGTCCCCTTACGCCGGGCGGGAGTCAGGCGACGGACACCAGGTAAGCCACCCCAGCAGCGACCAACAGGACAAGGCCTAGCCCCAGGAACGCCCGTGAGACGACCCGCAAGGTCGGGATTCGCCTCCGTTCACTTCTCGCGAACCAACGGGCAAATCGGACCTCCGGGGGTGCGTCCGGGTCCTCGGGGATCGCTTCCCCTGAACCTGCGGCCATGCCAGCCCTCATCATCAAGGCCAGACAGGCGAACAGCGAAAAGAGGCCGAAGATCAGAAGGAAGAAGGCGACCCCATGTGAAGCGTCGGCGGTTCCGAAGAACATGATTCAAGGCTACAGAGACGGTCCCCGTTCGCCGGCGAGTGTGCAGGGCCTCGCCTCAGCGGTGGACAAGACTCTCGTCGTGGACTCTGTACCTTCAGTTCAAGCCATGCGCCGCGTCCAGACGGCCATCCGAGAATCGCTGACCGAATGGATCGTGCGTGGGAGATGAAAGACCGCGATCACTTTTACGGTGCGACCGTCGAAACCGCTATGTGGATCGCCGCCGTAGACGAGCACCTGCGTAGCGACAGCGGCTATCGGGCTCGCCGTGATTCGGAGGCTGGAGGGCGAATCGTCCTTGGGATGCACGTCGCCCGGAATGCCGCTCTGCACAACCTCGTGGAGATCCACGAAGACCGAGGCGGGTTGACATTTCCGATGACCTTCCCTGTCTCGTTCTCCGGGGCGACCTGGCGTTCCCGCAGCCCTCGAGGGAGCTGTTAAGGCTCAGAAATCCGCACTGAATGCGTATGACGAATGCGTCGCTGGTAATGATGTCCAGCAGACTCTTCGAAAGGCGCAGGAGTTTGTATGGATGAGGGCCCTTCCGACTGGCCAAGTGACGAACCGGAGTGGCTTCGATGAGAGTGCCCCGTTCGCCGGGCTGGCAGGCTCTCGTCGGCCTCATATCATTAGGCGATGTCGGCGCGATTGGACCGATCTTGGTCGGTCGTGGCGAGCCCCTCGACTCCCGCAGTGGATCGATGTGTCGACATCTTTAGACGGCCTGACGGAACGTTCGGATTCGAGGAGTTCCGACGTGACCCGGAAGATATGGGTAGCTGGACGCCGATCGCTTACTACTCAGGTAGGGAGTTCGCCAACGAGGCCGAGGCAATCGCCGCCGCTCGAGCTGCCGTAGCTTGGCTTCCTGCGGTGCTCGACAGCTCAAGCTGAAGCCGCAGGCGACGGGCCGCTTCCACTTGGCGGATTGGCGGGATGCCTCCTCGTCCACCGGAATCCGGCAATATTCGCTGGTGCTGGATAACGGCTTCACGGTGTTTCGATCCGCAAGGGACATCCTGCCCGGATTTTCTGTCGGGCGACGTGTCGTGGTCACTGGCATGGCCGGAGCTGGCAAGAGCACGTTTTCGCGAGCGTTGTCAGCCAAAACCGGCCTTCCCGTCGTCCATCTCGACGTCCACTTCTGGAAACCGGGCTGGGTGGAGCCTTCTGAG